>NZ_JBZAJF010000001.1:0-2211807 GCF_058215735.1 Nocardioides sp. Z30_9 | reverse complement strand
ACAAGGACCGGAACAAGGACTGGGGCCACAAGCACCACGACAAGGACTGGGGCCACAAGGACCAGAACAAGGACCGGGACAAGGACTGGAACAAGGACCGGAACAAGGACTGGGGCCACAAGCACCACGACAAGGACTGGGGCCACAAGGACCAGAACAAGGACCGGGACAAGGACTGGAACAAGGACCGGAACAAGGACTGGGGCCACAAGCACCACGACAAGGACTGGGGCCACAAGGACCAGAACAAGGACCGGGACAAGGACTGGAACAAGGACCGGAACAAGGACTGGGGCCACAAGCACCACGACAAGGACTGGGGCCACAAGGACCAGAACAAGGACCGGGACAAGGACTGGAACAAGGACCGGAACAAGGGCTGGGACAAGGACTGGAACAAGGACCGGAACAAGGACTGGGGCCACAAGCACCACGACAAGGACTGGGGCCACAAGCACCACGACAAGGACTGGGGCCACAAGGACCAGAACAAGGACTGGGACAAGCACCAGAACAAGGACTGGGGCCACAAGGACCAGAACAAGGACTGGGACAAGGACCGGAACAAGGACTCGGGCCACAAGCACCACGACAAGGACTGTGCCCCGGCGCATGGCCACGTCTACGCCTGACTCCTAACCGCCACACGCACTCGAGCTCGGGTGACACAGAGGCGGCTATTGCAACGGGGGCGACGCTGGAATGAAGCAGTCCCTCCCCCCTCCACCCGGGTGGAGGGGGGAGGGGGCTTCAAAGTGACGTGAAGGCGTCCAACGACTCGGACACCCGCGTCCAGCTCGCGTGACTGGGTTGCCGCTTTCAGAACCCGATCGGGAGATAGGAGGAACTCGAAGGTCGCCTGGTTGGCATGTCGTGGCCGCCTCCTCGACACCACAGACTGGCCGCCATTGTCCGTCGTGAATGCACGCTCATGGCCGCGATCCGCGTGGTGAGCATGACCCCGCCAAGTTGGGCGCCACGCGGGTCGACGAGCACACGGAGCCACGGCTGCGGCTGCGTGTGCCGTTACGACTTGCCTTACTGGTTCAAGCGCGCCTTCGGCGCGAGGGCGCACTGCGGGCGGCGCTGGCGCGCCGTCCTCGCGCACCCCATCCAGCGCAAGTGCAGGCACATCGAAACGCCCGCCCCCTACCAGGAGACGAGCGTCATCGTCCGCAACTCGCGCGGTCAAGGTCTGGAGCGCCACTCCCCGCCGACCCCCCGACCCGATCCCGAATCGTTTGCCCGCTGCCGCCCGGCATCAAGGGCGCAGAGCGTCGCTGCGCGATTGCCTCCGGCCACCCTGGACCCCGGCCACCACCGAGCAGAGGGCTGGTTATCGGGCCGGAGGCTCCCTCCTGGCCGGGTCCGAGCGCGCACCCCCCACGCACCCAGCAGCGCCAAGCTCCCAACAAACCCCTTGGGCGTCGTGGCGGCGCCGAACGCTGGCCACGGCAGCGCCCCGGGTCCCTCGGGTCGCTACAGCCAGCCCCGGGTGCGCGCGACAATTGCGGCCTCGGTCTTGGTGCGGGTGCCTGTCTTGCCGATGGCGGCCGAGAGGTAGTTGCGTACGGTGCTGTCGCTGAGGAAGAGCGCCTGGGCGATGTCGGTGACTGCGGACCCGTCCTCGGCCGCCGCGAGCACGTCGCGCTCACGCGCTGTGAACGGATTCGTGGCCGTCCGCAGGGTGGCGCCCGCAAGCTCGGGGTCGACGACGGGGGCGCCAGAGGCGACCCCTCCGGATGGAGTCGGCCAGGCCCTCGGCCGGCTGGTCCTTGACCAGGAAGCCTTTGACCCCACTTGTCATCGCCCGCTGGAGATAGCCGGGTCGGCCGAAGGTGGTCAAGATGACCCCGGCACTCCGGCATCAACCGCGCCAGCTCCTCGGCGGCATCGAGGCCCGGACGTGCGGCATCTCGATGTCCACATTCGTACCATCGCCGGTCTCAGTCGACCGCGACGAATCCAGGGTTGTCATCGCAGCCTCGATGCACTCCGACTCGGGGACTCGCGGGATCTGTCGAGAGGGTGTCTGCCCGGCCAGGGCGTGGGTGCCCTGAGGTTCTCGTCGACGTGGGGCCCTAGACCTTCGGGATGTCGCCTCGGGAGTCACTCGGCTCGTGGTCGGCGTACGGCGCGTCGGGACACATGTCGTAGGTGCTTCCCGGGGTCGGGTCGAGCCAGCCGATCTCCGGAACCAGCACGATGTCCTGGCCGCAGTGGCGGCAGCGAGCGTGCCTGAGCGAGGTCCGGGCGACCCTGCGAACAAAGCGCGCCATGCTCCCCACGTTCTCGCCGGCACGCTGTCCACGGCAGTGTCGGTTGGCTGCCGGTTGTGGGTCAAAGGTCCTCGGGCAAGGAGGAGGAGCCCGGCGTCCGCATCGGATCGGGAGGACGAACTGCGATAAAGGCGGTCCTGTCCGACAGGCGACCCCAGCTCCGACGCCTGTCAACCGCTATAGCCCCGACACGGGCGCTTCGACTGCCCGTCCGGTGCGTTCGGCAACGGGGAGCTCGGCGGCGGTGAGGGGCAGCTGATCGGGGTCGAGGACCTGCCTTCGTTGCAACGCAGTGGACCCGAGCTGCTGAAACGGCTGGAGAACGCCCCGGGTGCCGAGGGGCCCCGCGTCGACAAGGTGATGTCCCAGGTCACGGCGCTGCTGCGTTCGGGACTGGTGCCGCGCGACCTCCAGGCGGCCATGTACGACGTGATCGCGCTGCTGCCCGGCGTGGTGATCACCGACAACCAGGCGAGCTTCGAGGGCCGCACGGGCACCGCGATCGGCGTGCCCAGCTCGAACGGAAAGGATCTACGAGGTCATCGTCGACCCGGGGAGCGGCGACTACCTTGGACAACGCCAGACCCAGCTCGGCCGCGTGGGCGCCGTCCCGGCCCACGCGATCATGTACTCGGCATCGGTCGAGATGAAGGTCGTCGACACCGCTCCGTGAGGGCGGTGAACGGGACCCTCGGCATCAGGTATTCACGGAATCCGGTCAGGAGGTGTGTTCAGCCATGACGACGAACTCCAGGACGGCCATGGAGGAAGTGCTCGTCGGTGGGCTGACGGACTGGACCGACGTGAGCTGGGCAGCCGGGGCGGTACAACCGTCCGAGGACGTCGATCCCGGCACGCTGCGTGACTCGACCCTGGCTCTGATCGCCGACCTCTTGGGCTCCGGCCTCGTGGTTGCCGGCGACATCGTGGCTGGCCGGCACGTCCCTTGGAACGCAGACTCGGCGGAGTCCGTCGATCGCATCTCCCGCGAATGGATCGAGAACTGGGGAGACGAGGTCCCGACGCCGGGAGCGATCGGATGGCTGGACAACACGGCGGCAGGAGATGAAGTGGCGCGCAGCGTGTTGGCGAGGGAGGGGATGGGGGCGACCGTGGCAGCAGGAGCGGGCACCGGGCCAGTACCTCCGATCCGAGCCACCGGAGATGGCCTGGACCGAACCTACGAGAGCCCGAGTGATCTAGCGACCGACCTGGAGTTCGAGTCCGAGCGCGAGTACGTCGAGGCCGGATTGCCGCTGACGAAGTTCGTCGATGCCCGGGGGCAGCGGTATCGAATTCTCGTGGCTTCACTGGAGGTCGTGCTCTGTGTGCGCGTCGCCGATGACTTCGATCCCCGTGGTTTGAAGATCTCAAGGATTCGCAGGGACGGTGCGGAGGTTGTGGTGGAGCGTTACGGGGAGGACGTTCATCGAGCACTACGCGCCTCCGAGGAACCAGACCGGAAGTTCGCTTCGGTCATCGACATCGGTCCGGACCCTCAGGCGTTGCTGGTCGCAGGCTCGGAGCTCTTGGAGTCGGAGGTCGCCTGGCTCGACTTCGACGCTGCCTGGCTGTCGCTCGCAGATCCGGCTCCGCCGTTGGGGGCGCGCGACCTCGTCAGGGCGATGTCCGCACGCTTCCGGCGTACGGTCGGCCGGCCGAGGCCCCGTCGCCGGTCGTGACCGCGAGCGCAGGCCGGGGAGATCCGGCCCGAGGGCGAACGCCGCATGCGGCCGTTCCTCGCGGTGCTGACACACTCGTCAACCCGACATCTCCACCTGCTGAGAGGAACACATGCGTCTGTGGCCCGTCGCCACCGCGCAGCGCACGCCGGCTCGGGATGCAGCGCGCACAGCCCTGGTCGTCCTTGCCATAGCACTGTCGGGAGCGTGCGCCTCCGAGACACCCCAGGGTCGTGACGAGCCGACCGTGTCAGCCACCCCGACCCCCGCCGGGGAGAGCGAGAACCGCGCGCCGTCCGAGCGTGCGGAGCAACGGCTCCGCGCCCTGGAGAAGCGCTACTCGGCCCGCCTCGGCGTCTTCGCGCTCGACACGGGCACCGGTGCCACCGTCGCGCACCGCGCCCACGAACGGTTCGCCTTCGCCTCGACCTTCAAGGCACTGGCGGCTGCCGCCGTCCTCGACCGGACCACTCCGGCCGAGCTCGACCGGGTCGTCAGTTACGACGCCTCGGACCTCGTCGCCCACTCGCCGGTCACCGAACGTCATCTGGGGACGGGGCTGTCCCTGGGGCGCATCGCCGAGGCGGCGGTGCGGGAGAGCGACAACACCGCAGGCAACCTCCTCCTCGAGCGCCTGGGCGGCCCTGCCGGCTTCCAGAAGACCCTCGAGGCGCTCGG
The DNA here is from genome assembly GCF_058215735.1 of Nocardioides sp. Z30_9. Lineage (NCBI taxonomy): Bacteria > Bacillati > Actinomycetota > Actinomycetes > Propionibacteriales > Nocardioidaceae > Nocardioides > Nocardioides sp. Z30_9. Next base: position 2,207,168 of record NZ_JBZAJF010000001.1, on the reverse strand, counting down.
TGACGACGTCACCGTGTCCGCCCGCACGGAGACCGAGCTCAACGAGGCCGCCCCCGGCGACGTACGTGACACCACCACTGCGCACGCCTTCGCGAGCGTGCTGAACTCCTACGCGCTGGGCGATGCCCTGTCGGCGGACGACAGGAACACCCTCCAGCGCTGGATGAGCGACAACCGCACGGGGGAGACGCTGATCAAGGCGGGCCTGCCGCAGGGGTGGCGCGTCATCGACAAGTCCGGCGCGGGCGGACGCGGAACGCGCAACGACATCGCGGTCGTCTGGCCGCCCGGGGCAGCTCCCATCGTCCTCGCGGTGTTCTCCGACCGCGCGGACGCCGACGCGGAGTACGACGACCAGCTGGTCGCCGACGCTGCCCGGGTCGTCGTCCAGTCGCTGCGGTGAGCACCTGCCACAGGGTGACCTGACATCCATGGCTGCCTGTTCTCGCGGAATTGCGCTCGATGGACTTGATGACTAGCTAGCCCGAACCGCCGGCTCATCACCGACCCACCAACGGCTCTCGGTCTTTCGGCACACCGGCCCCGTAGCCCGAGGCCGCGCACGCCTTCGCGAAGGCTGCCGCTGCCAGCCCCGAGCCTGCGGCGCCAGGGACTCTCGGGTGCACTCGATCCGTGTCGCAGCGACCGCGGTGGGAGGACAGCGTGTCCATGTCGCACAGGCTGCTCAGGTAACGCCGCTTGGGTCACCTCAAGGTCGGCGCCTGCACCCTGCCCCTGGTCGATCGTGAGTGCCGCACGTCGGAGACATCAGGCCGCACCTCGACCGGCAAGTCCTAGCGTCACGTCGGTGATCATGTCTTCCTGGCCGCCGACGAGGCCGCGTTTGCCCACCTCGATGAGGATGGTGCGGACGTCGACGCCGTAGCGCTCAGCTGCCGCCTCGGCGTGGCGCAGGAAGCTGCCGTAGACACCGGCGTAGCCCAGTGTGAGGGTCTCCCGGTCGACGCGCACGTGAGCTGGCCGCTGGTCCCTGTCTCGCATACCCATGAGCTGGATGCGAGCGGTGTCGCGGTCGTCCTCGCTCGGGCGCTCGCTGAGGGGAAACGGTCAAGCCAGCCGCCGCGCTGGCTGCCTACGAGGCTGCCCGCCAACCCGGACTGCCCAGGTGCAGACCAGCTCCCGTTCCAACCTCGCTGCTCGTGCCGTCACTGACGGCCTGCTCGGCAAGCGGAACTGGTGGTCGCCCGCGTGGCTAGCGCACGTGCCCGGTGATTGGGCTGGGCCGGCGCAGGTGAGGTCGAACTCGACGTCGTCGGTCACCACGTCGTCGAACGGGACCGGCCCGTCGTGGCCGTGGCGGGTGCGGCTCCCCGTGGGGGGAGGCCGAAGGCGTGCGCCAGAAGCTCGTGGGAGCGGCGACGGTCGACGGGGTCGACGATCAGGTCCTGGACCATGACCTCGTCAGCGCCGCTCTCCTCCAGCATTGTTTCCAGTGTGGCGCGGACGTCGTCGGGCCCGCCGGCCACGAAGCGCGGCCACTGACCGTCCACGATCGTCGTCGGCTCGTCCAACTGGGTCGGAGTCATCTCCCGGGCGGCTTCCTCAGGAGTGGGTGCCATCACCGAACCTGCGGCCCGGCCGGCGCGGCTGAGTCGGGCGTAGTAGCCCTTGGGGGAGTTGGCCAGGCGCAGGCCCTCATCTGTGGTTTCGCCGACGGCCACGTTGACCGCCAGGATCGCCCGTGGCGAGTCCAGCCCGAAGCCCTGGGCCTTGAACTGTTCGCGATAGTGGCGCAGGGCCGGTGCGGCACCGGGCGGGTTGATGAAGCCGGCGAAGGTGTAGCCGATGCCGAGAGCGGCGGCGAGGTTCGACCCGTTCGGGCTGGAGCCCAGCAGCCAGGTCTGTGGCACTTCGGGCACGGTGGTCATCAAGGGGTGCTCGGCGAACGGGTGGTCGTCTGGGAAGGACTCGTACAACCAGGCCAGTGTCTCCAGCACCTGCTGTTGGTGATTGACCTGAGCCGGGTTCTCACGGTTCTGTTGGAAGGCGAGGTCGAGGACCGGCCCTGCGGTGGCCCGGCCCATGCCCAGGTCGATCCGCCCGGGCGCCATCACCTCGAGCTGCTTGAACATCTCGGCCACCTTGAACGGGCTGTAGTGGTTCATCAGTACGGCCCCCGACCCCAGTCGGATCTCGCTGGTGACCATGGCGGCGGCTGCGATCAGCAGCTCGGGGTGGTGGGAGGCACCCGCTCGGCTCAGGTGGTGCTCGGCGAACCAGATGCGGTGGAACCCCCGTTCCTCGGCATGGCGGGCGGTGTCCAGTGCGTCGGACAGGGCGTCCTTCTCGGTGGTTCCTGGTGCGACCGTCGCGAGGTCGACGATGGACAACTTCATGGGGGGTGCTCCTCGGTCTCGATGACGGCGTCCGGTGACGCTAACGGAGCCGCCGGCCCCGGTGGCTCTGCTGGGGCACCTCGAGCGCCCGGGGCCGGGCGGTAGGCCCTCGAAGTCGTCAGGAGACCCCACATTCTCCGATCAGAGATATGGCACGGCAGGGGTCAGAGATACGGCGCGGGAGAGGGACGGCTCGGACAGGTGACGGTGCGATCTGCCCGATGTTTTCTCCGGGACCGCCGACCCCAGTCCACGGCAAGTCGATGTGGGTAGCGACATACCACTCACTCGACCCGCCACGGCGCACGCCTTCGCGAGCGTGCTGAACTCCTACGCGCTGGGCGACGCCCTGTCGGCGGACGACAGGAACACCCTCCAGCGCTGCGGTGAGCACCTGCTGGCAGGCCCAGCCGACTGACCGTCGTACGGGACTCGCGTCCCGCGCGAGGCGGGAAAACCATCCGGACCTCCGTGACCTGACTTGGCCTACGCGACGCGCTTGGCCCACACCGCTCTCGTAGTACGAGCCAGGCTCGGCTCAGGCGCCGCGAGGGAACCACCTTCCCTGCCCGGCGCCGACGCACGTGCGAAGCACGACTTCGCAACCCGACGACTTTCGCTTCCTTTCAATTCATTGACCTCCCGATTGCGCGAGTGACAGGTTTCACAACAGTCACACGGTGATCTTGGGAGTGAGACATGGAAGGTCTCGACGAGTACGAGCGTGAGCAGGCGATCCTGCTCGAGCTCGAATCCAGCGGCCGGGTGATGGTCAACGACCTCGTCCCGAGGTTCGGGGTCTCGGCCGTCACGGTGCGCAAGGACCTCGACGGTCTCGAGCGCCGCTCCCTGCTGCGACGCATCCGCGGCGGTGCGGTGAGCGCCGGGAACGCCGACGAGGGCGCCTGGTCGATGAGGGTGCGGCACTCCGCCGAGGCCAAGCAGGACATCGCGGCCGCTGCCGCCGAGCAGGTCCGCCACGGCGACACCATCGCCCTGGACTCCTCGACCACCTGCTTCTACCTCGCGAACCGCCTGCTCGACCGCCGCAACCTCGTGGTGGTCACCAACGGGCTCCGCACGGCCAGGCTGCTGATGGAGGGGAGCAACGCGATGGTCGTCCTGCCCGGTGGAGTCCTGCGCCGCTCCTCGGAGTCGATGGTGGGGCCGATCGGGGACCTGCTCTCGGGCCGCGGGCGCATCCGCAAGGGATTCTTCGGCCTGGTCGGGCTCTCCACCGAGCTCGGGCTGCTCGACGTCAGCATCGACGAGGCGCACACCAAGGGTCTTCTCGCGGCCGCCTGCGACGAGGTCTACGGACTCTTCGACCACGCCAAGGCCGACCGGTTCGCCCTGCACTCGTTCGTGGAGACCGAGCGGATCACGGCCCTCTACAGCGATGCCGGGATCGCTCCCGCCGTGCGGGCCGAGTGGCGCGAGGCCGGAGTCGAGATCCGTACGGCAGGCCCCAGCGCCAAGGTGAGCCTGATCCACCCGGACTCCGCATGAGCGCCCGGCGCAGCGTCGCTGCGGTCGACCTCGGTGCCGAGAGCGGCCGGGTCGCGACGATCGCCTTCGACGGCGAGCGCCTGCACCTCGACGTTGCCCACCGGTTCACCCACGTGCCGACCGAGGAGGGCGGCATCCTGCGTTGGGACCTCGACCAGATCTGGAGCGATGTCGAGGAGGGCCTGGCTCGCGTCGACGCCGGCGAGGAGCCGGTCTCCTCGGTCGGGGTCGACGCCTGGGGTGTCGACTACGGGCTGCTCGACGGCTCGGGCGCCCTCGTGGACACCCCAACCTGCTACCGCGACCAGCGCAACCTCACGGCGATGCGGTGGGCCCTGGACAACCACGGACCCGAGGAGCTGTACGACGCCACCGGGGTGCAGCTGATCGCGATCAACACGTTGTTCTCGCTGGTCTCCGACGTGCGCGACCACACCGACCGGATCGTCGCCGCGGACCGGCTGCTGATGCTCCCGGACGTGATCCACCACCTGCTGTGCGGCAGCACCGTCACGGAGTACTCCGCGGCCTCGACGACCGGGGCGCTCGACATGCGTACCGGCGAGTGGGCCACCGCCCTGCTCGACCGGCTGGGCATCCCCGCGCGGCTGATGCCCGAGGTCGTCCCGCCCGGCACCGACGTGGGCGCCCTGCTCGGCGAGCACTCGGGTGCGCTCGCCGGAGCCCGGATCGTCCTGCCTGCGGCGCACGACACCGCCAGCGCCGTGGTCGGCACACCGTTCCGCGCACCCCACGAGCTCTTCATCTCCTCCGGCACGTGGTCGCTCGTCGGTGTCGAGCGCCCGCACGCCGTGGTCAGCGCGGCCTCGCGCGAGGCCAACCTCACCAACGAGGGCGGGTACGCCGACACGATCCGGCTGCTGTCCAACGTGATGGGGCTCTGGCTCCTCCAGGGCTGCCGGCGCCAGTGGGCCCTGGAGGGGGAGCAGCTGAGCTACCAGGAGATCGCTGACCTCGCGGCTGCGGCGCCGGGACTGAGGAGCGTCATCAACCCCGACGCCCAGGAGTTCCTCGCGCCGGGTGACCTCCCGGGGCGGATCCGCGAGTACTGCCGTCGCAGCGCCCAGCCCGTCCCGGACTCGGTCGGTGCGGTCGCGCGCTGCGTGATCGACTCGCTCGCCCTGGGCTACCGCGCGGTCGCGGAGACCATCGAGGCCGTGACCGGCGAGGCGCCGGGCGCCGTGGCCATCACGGGCGGAGGAGCCAGCCACGGGCTGCTCTCGCAGCTGACCGCCGACGCCACCGGGCTGCCCGTGCGCTGCGGACCCGTCGAGGCGACCGCCCTGGGCAACGGGGCCGTGCAGCTCGCGGCCCTCGGCGAGCTGGACGGCCTCGGGGAGATCCGCAGCGTCGTCGCTGCCTCCTCCGGCCTCGTCACCTACGAACCGGCGAGCGAATCGAGGACCGGGCACGACTGGGCCGCCGCGGCCGAGGTCGTGGCCCGGCTCAGGCGCCGCGACCAGGCCGAGTCGGGACTCCGCCACGAGACCGGCCACCGGGAACGGGGGGCAGCGGTCTGAACCTGACGCGGCCCTCCGCGCTCCACCAGGACAGCAGCACCCACGAGCCCCCTCCGTGCGCGGGCGGGGACCAGAACACAGGAGAGACGATGCGCAGAACCAGGAAGACCACCGCCCTCGCGGCGATCGGCCTGGTCGCCGTGATGGCGGCCAGTGGATGCGGGAGCCAGAAGGGGTCGGGGGGCTCCGGCTCCGGATCCGGCTCGGGCGGCGACACGGCCACCGTGGCGTTCGTGCCCAAGCTGCAGGGGATCCCGTACTTCGAGGCGATGGACAGCGGCGGCAAGGGCGCCGAGAAGGAGCTCGACGGCGTCACCTGGCAGTACCAGGGGCCGACCCAGGCCGACGCCGCGGCGCAGGCGCAGATCGTGCGCTCCTACATCCAGAAGAAGGTCGACACGATCGTGGTCGCGCCGAACGACCCCAACTCGATGGCACCGATCCTCTCGCAGGCCAAGGACGCCGGCATCGCGGTGCTCACCTCCGACACCGACGCTCCCGACTCCGTGCGCGAGGCGTTCGTCAGCCAGGCGTCGACCGAGGGCATCGGCCAAGCACTGACCGACTCGCTCCTCAAGGCCATGGGCGGCAAGGGCAAGTACGCGATCGTCTCCTGCGGTGAGACGGCCGAGAACCTGAACGGCTGGATCGACGTGCAGAAGGCCTACACCAAGGAGAAGTACCCCGACGCCGAGATCGTCGACATCGTCTACGCCGGCGAGGACCAGGCCAAGGCGACCCAGATGGCGACCGACCTGATGAACTCCAACCCCGACCTGACCGGCCTCGTGGGCGAGTGCACTTCCTCGGCTCCCGGCGTGGCCCAGGCCGTGAAGGACGCGAACAAGATCGGCAAGGTCTTCACCGTCGGTCTCGGGACCCCGCAGTCGATGAAGCCCTACCTGAGCGACAAGTCCTCCTCGGCCTCGATCCTGTGGAACGTCGAGGACCTCGGCTACCTCACCGCGTGGGCCGGGAAGCGCGCCGCGTCGGGGGAGGGCTTCGAGCCCGACGACGAGCTGAAGAAGAAGCTCCCCGACGTGACCTGGGACGAGGCCAGCAAGACGCTGCTGCTCGGCCCACCGCTGGAGATCACGACCAAGAACGTGGACGAGTTCGACTACTGATCGGTCCACGTCGCGCGTCGGTGGTGGCCGGCCGGAACCTGCTGGCCACCACCGGACGCCGAAGCTCGACCACATCCTTCACCCAGGCCAGGAGTCTCGTGTGAGCCAGGAGAGCACCGGAGCGGCACGTCTCGCGATGCACGGCATCGCCAAGCGGTACGGCGCAGTCCGCGCCATCCGCAACGCGGAATTCGAGGTGCAGCCGGGAACCGTCCACGCGCTGGTCGGCGAGAACGGCGCCGGGAAGTCGACCCTGATCAAGGTCCTCGCAGGAGCGGTCACCCCCGACACCGGGACCGTCGCGATCGACGGCGAGCAGGTCTCCATCGCCACCACCGGCGACGCCCTCCGGCTCGGGGTCGCGACCGTCTACCAGGAGCCGCAGCTGTTCGGGGAGCTCAGCGTCGCCGAGAACATCTACCTCGGGCGGGAGCAGCGCAAGGGCCCGCGAATCGACTGGGCCACACAGAACGCACAGGTCGTCGAGCTGCTCGAGCTGCTCGGCCTGCCGGCCTCGCTCAGCACGCGGTCGGTCGGCCACCTCAGCATCGCCCAACAGCAGCAGGTCTCGATCGCCAAGGCGCTCTCCCGGGAGGCCCGGATCCTCATCCTCGACGAGCCGTCCGCGATCCTCACCGACGCCGAGATCGACGTGCTCTTCGGCGTCGTACGCCGCTTGGCCGAGTCGGGTGTCTCGGTGGTCTACATCAGCCACCGTCTCGACGAGCTGTTCCGCATCGCCGACGAGGTCACGGTGATGCGCGACGGCGAGACGATCGGCACCTGGCCGATCGGCGAGCTCGACGTACGCCGCATCGCCGAGCTGATGGTCGGCGGTGCTCTCGACGAGACGGCCGCGCCCCGAAGCGTGCCCGCAGGCGACCCACGCCTCGAGCTCGTCGGCCTGACCCGCGAGGGCGAGTACGAGGACGTCGACCTGGTCGTGCGGCCCGGCGAGATCGTCGGTCTCTACGGGCTGGTCGGCTCCGGCGTCGCGGAGATCGCCCGGACCGTCTACGGCATCACCCGGGCCTCCGGCGGCGAGATACGGCTCGACGGGAGGACCGTCAGCCCGGCCAGCCCCAGACACGCGCAGCGACTGGGCATCGCACTGCTCCCGGCGAACCGGAAGGTCGAGGGGATGTTCGCCCACCTGGCGATCAGCTTCAACATCTCGGTGGGCCACCTCCCGCTGCTCTCCAGGCTGGGCTGGATGGAGCGTCGCCGCGAACGAAAGGTGGCCGACGACATGATCAGCAGGCTCGCGATCAAGACACCGAGCCAGCGGCAGAGCATCGGGGACCTGTCCGGTGGCAACGCCCAGAAGGTGGTGCTCGCCCGCCAGCTCGTAGAGCGCCCCGAGGTGCTCGTCCTGGCCGAGCCCACGCAGGGCGTCGACGTCGGTGCCAAGGAGGAGATCCACCGGATCATCAACGAGCTCGCCGACGAGGGCACGGCCGTCCTCGTCGTCACCTCCGACCTGCCGGAGGCCCTGCGAATCGCGGATCGGTTGATCGTCGTACGCAACGGCACCACCACCCGGGAGTTCGGGCGCGGCGCCCGCCAGGCCGACGTCCTGGCCGCCGCAGCAGGTGCCGAGGACGAGTCGGAGGTGAGCGCATGAGCACCACCACGAAGCCCTCGGCCGCGTCCGGAGGCCGGCGGAGCAAGCAGCGGATCATCGCGCCGCCTGTGTCCGGGCAGGAGGTCGTGCTGCTCGTGGTCATCGCCGCGCTGTGGGTGGTGCTGGGCCTGTTCACGCCGGCGTTCCTCACCGGAGGGTCGATCCGCCCCCTGCTGATCGGCGTCGCCCCGATCGCCCTGATCGGCGTCGGCATGACGTTCGTGATCATCGCCGGCGGCATCGACGTCTCCGTCGGCAGCGCGGTGATGGTCTGTGGCGTGGTCACCGCCAAGCTGCTGGTCGACCAGGACCTGGCGCTGCTGCCGGCCCTGCTCGTCTCGATGGCGGTGGGGGCCGCGCTGGGACTGGTCAACGGCGTGCTCATCGCCTGGGGGCGGGTGCACCCGATCATCATCACGTTCGGGACGCTGAACATCTTCCAGTGGGTCGGGCGCCAGGTGTTCGACTCCTCGACCGTGAACGGCATCCCCGGCACCTTCGACTTCTTCGGCCGCGGGCAGGCGGGCAGCACCTTCTCGGTGCCGCACTCGTTCGTAATGATGCTGCTGGTCGCCGGTGCCGCGTGGTGGTACCTCCGACAGACCCCCGGTGGCCGTCACTACTACGCCATCGGCGGTGACCCGCTGGCCGCGGACCTCGCCGGCGTGAAGGTACGCCGCAGGGTGGCCACGGCCTACGTCCTGACCGGGGTGATGGTCGGTGTGGCCGCGGTGTTCACCATCGCCAAGGGCACCAGCACCCTGGACCAGTCGATCGGGTTCGGCCTCGAGCTGTCGGTGATCGCGGCGGTCGTCATCGGCGGCACCTCGATCGTCGGCGGCCGCGGCTCGGTGCTCGGCACCGTGCTGGGTGCGCTGCTCGTGCAGACCGTCGTCTCGGGCGTCACCCAGCTGGGCTGGCCCAGCCAGCTCTCCAGCCTCTTCGTCGGCGTCTTCGTGATCGTCGCGGTCGGCGCCGACCTCATTCGCGAGCGCACCAGGACCGTCTCATGACCAGCACCTCGTCCCTCCCCGCCGACACCTCCTCGCCCGAGCCCGGCGACGGGCGCTCCGCCGACAGGTCGCCCGGCCTCGGGGCGCGAGTGGTCAAGGCCGTGGTGACCCAGCGCGAGATGCTGATCGCCGTCCTCCTCGTCGTGGTCGTCGCGAGCTTCATGTACCTCAGCTGGGGTGGCAACCTGACCGCCAACTACGACCGCGACTACATGGGCTCCGCCCTGATCGACTTCGTCCCACTGGCGCTGCTGGCGCTGGCCGAGCTGATCGTGATCGTGAGCGGCCGCGGTGGCATCGACCTCTCCGTCGGGTCGATCGTCTCGCTGACCGCGATGATCTTCGGGTTCGCCTACGGCGAGTGGGGCTGGCCGCTCACGGCCGCGGTCCTGCTGGCGATCGTGGTCGGCGGGCTCCTCGGCGCGGTCAACGGCGTCCTGGTCGCCTACCTGGGCTTCCCGGCGCTGATCGCCACGCTGGCGACGTACTACGCCTTCGGCTCGCTCGCGGTCGTCGTGAACGACCAGAAGCCGATCAGCGGTGGCGACATCGCCTCGATGTACTCCCTGACCCGCAGCGTCGAGATCCCCGGGCTCTCCGCGTTCCTGCCGCCCATCCCGCTGGGGGTGTTCACGTTCCTGCTCCCTGCGGTCGTCGTGGTGTGGCTGGTGGTCAACCGCAGCACCTACGGACGCCGGCTCTACGCCATCGGCACCAACGACGTGGCGGCCGCCTGGAGCGGCGTGCACGTGGCCCGGACCCGGCTGGTGGCCTACGTCGCCGCGGGGGTCCTCTCCGGGTTGGTCGCGGTCTACCTGACGGCGCAGTTCGCGTCCGCCCGTCCGGACGCCGGCACGAGTGGCAACGGCCTCGCCCTGCCGGCCATCACCATCGCCGTCCTCGGCGGTGTCGCCATCACCGGCGGCATCGGACGGGTCTCCGGCGTGGTGCTGGCCGCACTCCTGGTCACCTGGCTCAACGCCGGCATCCTGCTCTACTTCGAGGGCAACCAGGGCACCCAGTTCCAGCTGCTCGCACTCGGCTCGGTGCTGGTCTTCGCCGCCCTGCTCAACGCGTGGACCGTACGCCGCTACGGGGGCACGAGATGACGGCGCTGCACCGGCCCGAGCTGGTCAGCCCTGAGCTGCTCGCGCTGACCCGCGAGCTCGGCCGCCCAGAGCGCGGGCTGGTCATCCTGGCGGAGGGCAACACCTCCCAGCGCCTCGCTGACGGACGCATGGTCGTCAAGGCGTCCGGGGCGCGGATGCGTGACGCCACGGCCGAGGACTTCGTGACCGTCGAGGTCGGGCCGCTGGTCGAGCTGGTCACCGACACTGCTGCCACCCAGGCCGACCTGACCGCGGCCCTGGTGGCGACCACCGCGGAGGGTGCGCCGGCTCGACGCGGGTCCATCGAGACCCTGGTGCACGCGGCGGTGCAGGCGGTCGCCCCGGCGGAGTACGTCGGGCACACCCACCCCACCGAGGTGGTCGGCCTGCTCGCCAGCACCCGCGCGGAGGAGTCGTTCCGGCAGGCGGCGTACTCCGACGAGGCGGTCGTGATCGGCCGGCCGCTGTTCGTCCCCTACGCGCAACCGGGGCTCGACCTCGGGCGGGTCTACCACCGGTGCCTGGTCGAGTACGCCGACCGCGAGGGCACCCTGCCCCAGCTCGTGTTGCTCGCCAACCACGGCATCGTGGCCATCGCCCCGACCGCGGACGGCGTCGACGCCATCTCCGAGATGGCCGTGAAGGCGGCGGCCGTGCGCCGGATCGCCTACGGCGTAGGCGATCTGGCGCCGCTGAGCGACGAGGCCGTGGCGAAGTTCTTCGCCCGCGACGACGTCGCGGAGCGCCGGGGCAACATCGCGGCAGGCAGGCTGTGACGGCGGGCGGCGAGGTGCCCGGGACGCTGCGACCGGGCCTGCGCGCGGTGTTCCTCGACGTCGGGGGCCCGATCTACTCCGACGAGAACTTCGTGCGGGCGGCCCTGACCGCCCTCGACGAGATCCGGGCGACCCAGGGCCGCGGGCCCGTCGACCGGGCCGAGTTCCGGTGCGTCTACGACCGGATCCGCGCTGCCCAGTCCGGCTCGCTGCGCACGGCACTGGCAGAGGAGCTGCTCGGTGACCCGGGCTTGCGCGGCGAGCTACAGGAGCGCACCCGCGAGCACTGGGTGCACCCCGTCGGCACGATGTACGACGACGTGGTCCCGTTCCTGAGCGCCGTGCACGACCGACTCGTCGTGGGCGTCGTGGCCAACCAGGAGCGAGCCGTGATGGACGCGCTACGGCGTGACGGGCTGGGCGACCTCGTCGACGTGTGGGGGATCTCCGCCGTCGTCGGCCACGAGAAGCCCAGCCCCGAGCTGTTCGGGTGGGCGCTCGCGGAGGCGGGGGTCGAGGCGGCGGAGGCGGTTCACGTGGGCAACCGCCTGGACACCGACGTCCGTCCGGCAAGGCAGCTCGGCCTCGCGACGGTGTGGGTCCTGCGCGGCGAGGCCCCGGACGACCCCACCCCCGAGCAGCTGGCCGAGCCCGACCTCGCCGTCCCGGACCTGCGAGGACTGGCCGGGGTGCTGCTCCCGGCAGGGGCGTCCGCATGAGCATCGCGCTCGGCATCGACCTGGCCACGGCACATGCCCGCGTGGTCGCGGTCGACGACGCGGGTGCGGTCCTGGCCGAGCGGGACACCCCGCTGCCCCCTGTGCTCTCTCCGGCACCGGACGCGAGGGAGCAGCAGGCGGCGTACCTCGAGGCCGCGGTGGCGCTCCTCGGCCAGGTAGCGAGCGACCTCGGGTCCCGGGTGGGCGGAGTGAGGACGATGTCGGTGACCGGCACCTCCGGCACGATGGTGCCCTGTGACGACCGTGGTCGCCCGACCGGAGCGGCCCTGCTCTACAACGACCAGCAGTCCGGCGCCGAGGCGTCGCGCCTGCGCCGCGCGGGGATCGAGGCGACGGCCACGTCGCCGATGGCGCGCATCGGCCGCCTCCACTCGATGGGTGCCGAGATGGTCCTGCACACGCCCGACGTGGTGCATGCGGGCCTGCTCGGGCGCGTCGTCGCAGCGGACACCTCGCACGCGCTGAAGGCGGGGATCGACCCGCTGCGGCGCACCTGGGACGGGTCCGCGCTGGGGGTCCTCGGAGTACCCGACGACGCAGTGCCCAAGCTCGTGCACCCCGGCACGGTGCTGGGTGAGGTGACGGCCGCGATGTGCGAGCGCACCGGGGTGCCCGCGGGGTCGGTGGTGGTCGCCGGAATGACCGATGGGTGCACCGCCCAGATCGCGGCGGGAGCGGTTGCACAAGGGGACAGCGTCGGCGTGCTCGGCACGACGCTGGTCGTCAAGGCCGTGGCCGCCCAGGAGGTGCGCGGGATCGGCGGCGCGCTGTACTCCCACTACGCACCCGACGGCTCCTGGTGGGCCGGAGGAGCCTCGAACGTCGGAGCCGGGGCGGTGGGCGACGAGTTCGGGGGCACCACGCCCGAGGCCCTCGCCGACCTGGAGCGACGTGTCGGTGCCGTTGGGCCGTCGCCGTCGGTGACCTACCCGCTGCGCGGCACCGGCGAACGGTTCCCGTTCTCCCGCCCGGACGCGACCGGCTTCACGCTCGGCCGGCCCGCCGACGATGCCGCGGCGTACCGCAGCTTCCTGGAGGGGGTCGCGTTCGTGGAACGCATCGCCCTGGACACGCTGCGGTCCCACGGCGTCGTGCCGCGGCTGCACCACCTGGCCGGCGGCGGCTCCCGCAGCGAGCTGTGGTCGCGGCTGCGGGCCACCGTCCTGGAGGTGCCGACCATCCGGGCCCGCCGCGCCTCGAGTGCGTACGGCGCTGCGCTGCTCGCGCTGGCCGCCACGGAGGAGGCGACTCTTCCCGAGGTGGTCGCTCGCACCTCGTCGCCGGCGGAGCAGGCGCTGGTGGAACCGCTCGAGGATGAGCGGGACCGCCTCCTGGAGAGCTTCCACCGGTTGCGCGACGAGCTCCACCGTCGCGGGCTGCTCGACCACGTTCCCGCACCCAGGACTGCCTAGGAGGACGACGATGAATACCACGAGGACAGCGACCGGCCAGTTGCCGAAAGAGGCCCGCGAGCTGCTGGAGCGCTCCAACCGGCTGGGTTCGGACCCGCGGGTGACCAACTACGGGGGCGGCAACACCTCGGCCAAGGTCGCGGTCACCAGCCCTGCAACGGGCGAGGAGGTGGAGGTGCTTTACGTCAAGGGCTCCGGTGGCGACCTGGGGACGCTGCAGGCAGACGGACTGGCGGCGCTGGAGAGGGAGCGCCTGGTGGCGCTGGACGCTGTCTACCGCGGCGTTGAGCACGAGGACGAGATGGTGGGCCTGTTCGCGTACTGCTCCTTCGGACACGGTGGCGCCACCCCGTCGATCGACACCCCGATGCACGGCCTCGTCGACCTGCCGCACGTCGACCACCTCCACCCCGACTCGGTGATCGCCCTGGCCTGCGCCGCCGACGGCGAGAAGCTGGTCCGCGAGATCTGGGGCGGTGTCGTGGCCTGGGTGCCGTGGATGCGACCGGGCTGGGAGCTCGGTCGGGCCATGGCCGAGCTCGCGCGCGACCCCCAGGTCATCGGCGCCGTGCTCGGCGGTCACGGGCTCACCGCCTGGGGAGCGACGAGCACGGAGGTGGAGGAGCGCTCGCTGCGGATCATCCGCGAGGCGGAGGAGTTCCTCTCCCGCGAGTCGTCCCCGGAGCCCTTCGGCCCGGTCGTTCCCGGCCGGGAGGCGCTGCCCGTGGAGCAGCGTCGTGCCCGGGCAGCCCAGCTGTTCCCGCACCTGCGGGCGGTCGCCTCCGCCGACCGTCGCCAGGTCGGCCACTTCACCGACACCGAGGCCGTGCTCGACTTCGTCTCCCGCCAGAAGCTGGAGCACCTCGTCTCGCTCGGGACCTCCTGCCCCGACCACTTCCTGCGCACCAAGGTGCGCCCGCTCCTGCTGGACAACGCGGTGGACGCGCCGGTCGAGGAGGTCGTCGAGCGGCTCGCGGTGCTGCACGCGGAGTACCGCGAGGAGTACGCCGGCTACTACCGGCGCCACGCGGCGCCCGACAGCCCGCCGATGCGAGGTGCCGACCCGGCGATCGTCCTGGTGCCCGGCGTGGGGATGTTCTCCTTCGGCGCGGACAAGCAGACCGCCCGCGTGGCCGGGGAGTTCTACCTCAACGCGATCAACGTGATGCGCGGCGCCGAGGGCGTCTCGACCTACCAGCCGGTCTCCGAGGCCGACAAGTTTGCGGTGGAGTACTGGCAGCTCGAGGAGGACAAGCTCAAGCGGCGGCCCCGGCCCCGGGCGCTGGCGGGCAGGGTCGCGCTCGTCACCGGTGGTGCCTCCGGGATCGGGCTGGCCACCGCCCGGATCTTCGCCGAGCACGGCGCCAACGTCGTGGTCGCCGACCTCGATGCGCACGGGTGCGCCGAGGTGGCAGCCGACCTCGGAGGCGCCGACGTGGCCGCCGGCGTCGCGATGGACGTCACCGACGCCGCCGCGGTGCAGGCGGGCGTGGACGCGGCGGTCCTCGCCTTCGGGGGCATCGACCTGCTGGTGAACAACGCCGGCATCACCCGGGCGGGTTCGCTGGCCGACACCAGCCTGGAGGACTGGGACCGGCAGTACGCGATCATCACCCGCGGCTCGTTCCTCGCCAGCAAGGCGGTCGAGCCGGTGCTGCGGGCACAGCGGCTCGGCGGCGACATCGTCAACGTCTGCTCCAAGAACGCCGTCTTCGCCGGACCCGACAACGTCGCCTACTCCTCGGCCAAAGCGGCCCAGGCGCACATGGTGCGGCTGCTCGCAGCGGAGCTCGGCGAGATCGGCGTGCGCGTCAACGGGATCAACCCCGACGGGGTCGTCCGCGGGAGCGGAATCTTCTCCGGGGGGTGGGGAGCCTCGCGTGCGGAGACCTACGGCGTGGCCGAGGAGGACCTCGGCAAGTACTACGCGCAGCGCACGGTGCTCAAGGTCGAGGTGCTGCCCGAGCACGTCGCCTCCGCGGCCCTGGCGTTGACCAACGGCACCCTGCCGATCACCACCGGCCTGATCGTCCCGGTCGACTCCGGCGTACCCCAGGCGTTCCTGCGATGAACGGAAGTGAGAGATGAAGACCTTCGACCGGATCAGCGACCGCCTCGGGGCGCTCGCCGTCGAGGTGCCCTCCTGGGCCTACGGGAACTCCGGCACCCGCTTCAAGGTGTTCGGGTCGCCGGGCACGCCGCGAAGCGTGGAGGAGAAGATCGCCGACGCCGCGATGGTGAACCAGGTGACCGGGCTGTGCCCGTCGGTGGCGTTGCACATCCCCTGGGACGTCGTCGACGACTTCGGCGCGCTCCGGGCGTACGCCGAGGACCTCGGCGTCCGGCTGGGCACGGTGAACAGCAACACCTTCCAGGACGACGACTACAAGCTGGGCAGTCTCACCCACTCCGACCCGCGGGTGAGGGCCAAGGCGGTGCGGCACAACCTGGACTGCATCGAGGTGATGAACCAGACCGGGTCACGAGACCTGAAGATCTGGCTGGCCGACGGCACCAACTACCCAGGCCAGGGCGACATCCGCGACCGTCAGGACTGGTTGGCCGAGGGACTCCTCGAGATCTACGAGCACATCGGGGAGGACCAGCGGCTGGTGCTGGAGTACAAGTTCTTCGAGCCGGCGTTCTACCACACCGACGTGCCCGACTGGGGCACGTCGTACGCCCACGTCAGCGCGCTGGGGGAGCGGGCGATGGTCTGCCTGGACACCGGCCACCACGCGCCGGGCACCAACATCGAGTTCATCGTGGCGCAGCTGCTTCGCCTCGGAAAGCTCGGGTCCTTCGACTTCAACTCGCGGTTCTACGCCGACGACGACCTCATCGTCGGTGCCGCCGACCCCTATCAGCTGTTCCGGATCATGGTGGAGGTGATCCGCGGCGGCGGGTTCGGCCCCGGCTCCGAGGTCGCGTTCATGCTCGACCAGTGCCACAACATCGAGGCGAAGGTGCCCGGGCAGATCCGGTCGGTGCTCAACGTCCAGGAGATGACCGCACGGGCCCTGCTGCTCGACACCGAGGCGCTCGCTCGGGCTCGCACCGAGGGCGACGTGCTCGCGGCCAACGAGGTGTTCATGGACACCTTCTACACCGACGTGCGGGCCGACCTGGCCCGGTGGCGCGAGGAGCGCGGCCTGCCGGGCGACCCGATGGCGGCCTACCGGGACAGCGGCTACCAGAAGCAGATCGAGTCGGACCGCGTGGGCGGCACCCAGGTCGGCTGGAGCTGAGGGACCGCCAGCGCGGTCGCGCTCACTCGTCGGTGATCAGTGGCGGCCGGTAGCCCGGCCGCCCGCTGGTCGCGGCCGAGCGCAGAGCCGCCCGGCCGACGGCGCGGGCCGACTTGGACAGGGCCGACTCGGGAGCCCCGGCGATCGACGGCGGCATCACCACGACGGGGCACTGGGCGGCATAGACGAGGTGGTGGGCGAGCAGTGGAGACGTGGACGGCTTCCGGGGGGCGTCGATCACCAGGAGGTCCGCGTTGCTCCCCTCCGCAAGCAGCACCCGGCGCTTGCCGCCCTGGACGGCGTGGGTCTCCACGCCGTGGTCCGGGCCGAGCACCTCGGCGACGTCCTGCTGGAGCTGCGACAGCACCTCCTGGTGCAGGGTCTGGGCGTCCTGGGGCACGTGCAGCGCGGCTCCCGAGGGACCTCCGGGGACCTTGGCGGTCTTGAAGGCGCGTACGGCGACCACCCGGCCGTGGTTGGCCAGGGCCTGGGCGTGCGCCCACGCCAGCGCGGTGGGGGACTTCGTCGTCGGGCTGACACCCACCACGACGGTGTACGGCTCGTGCTCGTGCTGCTCAGGCATGGTGAACCTCTCTTGTCGTGAGTCGTTGGGGGGGTCAGACCGGGAGCAGGGTCTTCTGGTTGCCGTCCTCGTCGAACTCGGTCAGCGGCGGGGCGATCTCCTCCAGGGACCTGCCCTCGGCATCGACGCCCCAGACCGCCGCCACCAGGGCCCCGAGCAGCATCACCCCGGTGGCCAGGAGGTAGCCCCAGAACATCGGGTTGCGGTCCGTGCCGTCGCCGATCAGCGCGCCGTAGAGCACGGGCCCGAGGGCGCCGAAGACCTGGGCGATCGAGAAGAAGTAGGAGATCGCCTGGCCGCGGACCTCCTGGGGGAAGATCTCCGAGACCGTGAGGTAGCCCGCGGAGGCTCCGGCGGAGGCGAAGAAGAACGCCACGCACCAGAACGCGGTGTGGGTCCCGGCGGTCAGCGCGTCGGCCTGGAACAGGAACGCCGATATCGCGAGCACGATGCCGCTGGTGGCGTAGCAGCCCCCGATCATCTTGCGACGCCCCACGGTGTCGAACAACGGACCCAGCACCAGCGGTCCGAGGAGGTTGCCGATCGCGAACGGGAAGAAGAACAGGGCCGCCTGGGATGCGCTGAGGCCGTAGAAGTTCTTCAGCACCAAGGCGTAGGTGAAGAAGATGGCGTTGTAGAGGAAGCTCTGGGTGATCATCAGCGTCAGTCCCAGGACGGTCCTGGTCGGGTAGAGCTTGAAGAAGACGAAGAGAAGCTGCTTTCCGGTGAGGCCCGAGCCGGCCTTGATCCACCGCGCCTCCGAGTCGTCGTGGTGCGGCAGCTCCAGACCGGAGGCCCGGACCTGCTCCTCGATCCGAGAGACGATCCTCTCCGCCTCCTCGGCCCGGCCGTGGGTGAGCATCCAGCGGGGGCTCTCGGGGATGTGCCGGCGCAGGTAGATGATGCCGAGGCCGAGGACGGGGCCGATGAAGAAGGCGATCCGCCAGCCGATGTTCTCGCCGAAGCGGTCGGTGTCCAGCAGGAACGAGCTGGCGGCAGCACCGATGGCGGCGCCGGCCCAGTAGGTGCCGTTGATCGCGAGGTCGACCCGACCGCGGTGCTTGCCCGGGATCAGCTCGTCGACGGCTGAGTTGATCGCGGAGTACTCACCGCCGATGCCCATGCCGGAGATGAACCGGCACACCAGGAAGATCCACATGTTCGGCGCCAGGCCGGCCAGCGCGGCCCCGACCAGGTAGACGGTCAGCGTCAGCGTGAACATCTTCTTGCGGCCGAGGGTGTCGGTGAGCCGGCCGAAGATCAACGCGCCGGCCACCTCGCCGAGCAGGTAGACGGTGCCGGCCAGGCCCACGTCGGCAGCGCTCATGTCCAGCGACTTCTCGAAACCACCGGCAGCCACGATCTGCACCTCGAGGCCATCCAGGATCCAGGCGGTGCCCAGCCCGAAGATGACCATCCAGTGGAACCGGGACCACGGCATGTCGTGCATGCGCGCCGGGATCAGGCTCCGGATCGGCCGGTCCTGTGGTGTGGTGGCGGAACTGGACACGCGGACACCTCCATCTGGAAACGAGCGAGGAACCCGTACCCGGCGTTCGGCTCAGGTAACGCCCGGTTCGATCCTCATCGATGGGGTCTTGTCGTCGCGGCTGCGGACCAGCGAACCTGAACACATGGCGTCCCTACCTGCCGCGCCCTGGGCGGACTGCTTCCAGGACCCCGACCTGCCCGGCGTACCGGCCGTGATCGAGCTGCAGCAGGTGACCCGGAAGACGTTCGTGCTCCGGTCCTCCCTGGAGTACCTCGGCGAGACCGGGGTGCCGGACCTGCCCGACGCGGCCACCGTGCTACGCCCCGAGGACCTGGGCGACCCCGCGCTGACCGACCTCGCCTCGGTGCCGCCGGCGCTGCGCTGGTTCGTCAGTCCGTACGGCGTGCACACCCCGGCCGCGCTGCTGCACGACCGGCTCGTCGGCCGGGCCAACGACCTCGGGGTCTCCCCGGTCGACGCCGACCGGTTCTTCCGGTTCATGCTCCGGGAGCTCGGGGTGCGGTTCGTCCGCCGCTGGATGATGTGGACCGCCGTGGCGTTCGCGACCCGGTGGCGCAGCGACCGGCTGCGGCCGGTGCTGCTGCTGTGGGTGCTCGCCTCGGTGGTAGGGATGACCGCGCTCGTCTACGGATCGTTCGCGCAGGACTGGAGCGTCGTCGCCCTCGCCCTGCTCGCGCCGTTCCCGGCCTCACTGCTGTGGGGGCGCCAGTTCGGCGCAGGGCTGACCGCGGCGGCGACAGCGGTGTGGGTGCTTCCGCCGACGATCCTGGGGGCTGTCGGCTTCTGGGTCTACTGGCTGGTGGAGCGAGCCGTGTCCGCGCTGCCGCTGGCCGCGGAGGTCAAGGGGGACGAGCCGGTGGAGTACGGGCACTTCTGAGCCGACCGCTGGTGGGCGGCCCCCGGTCCCGGCACGGGCAGTCACGCCACCGGCCGGCAGACCACCATCCGGCCGACGACGAGCCCGTCGGTGATCAGCCCGACGATCGTGTCCTGCTGCTCCTGGGCCCGCTGCCACCGCTCGTCGTGGGAGTGGTCCCGCTCGATCACCTCCTCGACCCGCGACTCGGCCTCCTTCCACTCCGGCGCGGCTGCCTCGAAGTCGGTCAGCAGGGCCGAGTCGACGACCCCGAGGCCCGCCTCACCGAGCAGCCGCTCCAGCTCGTCCTCGCTCGGGAAGTGGTTCCCCTCGGGCTGGTCGGGCAGCTCCTCGACGCTGCGCAGGTAGACCAGCAGACCCACCACTCCGTCCGGTACGACGACCCGCGTGACCTCGGCGAGCAGGGGAGCCTTGTCCTCCAGGGTGCACAGCACCCCCAGCGACCACACTGCGTCGAAGGAGTCGTCGCGGAACGGCAGAGCGCCGCCGTCAGCTGCGGCCGTCGGGTTGTCGAACAGGGTGCGCGCGGCGATGCACGCGCCCAGCATCGGCTCCGCCAGCACCGGCTTCACGCCGTGGGTGCGCGCAGCCGCCTCGGCCGGACCACCGACCCCGGCGCCCACGTCGAGGAGCGAGGTGTCCCTGCCCAGCCCCATGGTCGTGCCCAGCCACTCCAGGGCCGCGGGGCTGCCACTGCCCCGGCAGGCGGCCGGCAGCGCGTGGTCGCTGCCGAGCTCCTCCACCGCATCGGAGGTCCACCGGGCCACGGTGTCGAACTCGTCGATCATCGCTTCGTCTGGTTCGCTCACTGCTCTTCCTTCAGTCGGTGTCCGATCTCGGCCTTCACCTCGGTGCCGGCGAGCTCACCACGACCCGAGGCCAGCCCGGACAGGTTGACCCCGGCCACCCCCTCGACCGCCAGCAGGCGCTGCGCCTCCGCGAGCGCGGTCTCGATCCCGGCGGCCCGTGGGTCCGGTGCGCCCAGTACCCGGTCGACCTCGTTCGCATCGACGTGCAGCCCGGGGAAGCGTTGCAGCACCCGCGCCGAGGCCTCGTCGGTGTACACCGCGACCGCGGCGATCACCGGGATCTCCAGGCCAAGTGCCCGCGCCTGCGCGACGAACCGGGCGACCTCGGACGGACGGCTCACGTGGTTGAGGATCGCGACGTGCGCCCCGGCGCGCTGCTTGCTCACCAGCCGGCCGGGTCGCAGCGCGGTGGGGGCGGCCTCCGGGGCCTCGGGCACCGCCACCGCGTGGCCCATCTCCTGGGCCAGCGCGGCCAGCTGGGTCCCGTCGAGGTCGAAGACCTGGGTCACGCCCGGTCGCACCCCCTGGGCCCGGCCGTCGCCGGTGACGCACAGGACGCCGTCGGCCTCCACCTCGCGCAGGCCGGCGAGCTCCTGCTCCAGGACCAGCCTGTTCCGGTCCCGGCAGGTCAGGGTCACCCAGGGGACGCCCCCGGCAGCCTTGATCAGCGCGGTCATCAGCGTGGGCGGGAAGTCGGGACGGTTCTGGTGCTCACCGACCAGGAGGGCGTCGCAGGAGTCGCGCAGCAGCCCGGTGAGGCCGGCGACGGCTGCGCGGTCGAAGGCGGGCACGGTGAGGTCGGTGACCACGACCGGGCCGCGCGCGATCGCCGCGAGCAGCTCGCTGTGCGGGGCCGGGAGGTCCCCGGGAGTGCCGAGCCACTCCACCGGCCGGACGTCCTGGGCGAACGGGCACGGGTGCGGGCCCATCTCGCAGGTGCGGTCGTCCTTGACGCCCCCGCACGGCCCGAACACCATCCGCTTGGGGCACTCAGCGACCGGCTGCACGCTGGCGCACCCCGCTCCAGGTGGGCTGGTCGCAGGAACGTCGTGGGGTCACCGTGCGGGAACCGCCTCGTGGCCGACGTACGCCGCCAGGTGCTCGCCGGTCAGGGTGCTCCGGGAGGCGACCAGCTCGGTGGGCGGCCCCTCGAAGACGACCCGGCCGCCGTCCTGCCCGGCGCCCGGGCCGAGGTCGATGATCCAGTCGGCGTGCGCCATCACGGCCTGGTGGTGCTCGATGACGATCACCGACTTGCCGGAGTCCACCAGCCGGTCAAGCAACCCGAGCAGGTTCTCCACGTCGGCGAGGTGCAGGCCGGTGGTCGGCTCGTCGAGGACGTAGACGCCGCCCTTCTCGCCGAGGTGGGTGGCGAGCTTGAGCCGTTGGCGCTCGCCTCCGGACAGGGTGGTCAGCGGCTGGCCGATCTTCAGGTAGCCCAGCCCGACGTCGGCGAGGCGCTCGAGGACCCGGTGCGCCGCCGGGGTCCTCGCCTCGCCGTCGCCGAAGAACTCCGCGGCCTGGGCGACCGACATCGCCAGCACCTCGCTGATGTCCTTGCCGCCGAGCTTGAACTCCAGCACCTCGGCCTGGAACCGCTTGCCCTCGCACTCCTCGCACGGCGACTCCATCGTGGCCATCACCCCGAGGTCGGTGTAGATGACGCCGGCACCGTTGCAGGTGGGGCAGGCGCCCTCGGAGTTGGAGCTGAACAGCGCCGGCTTCACCCCGTTGGTCTTGGCGAACGCCTTGCGGATCGGGTCGAGCAACCCGGTGTAGGTCGCCGGGTTGCTGCGTCGCGACCCGCGGATCGTGCCCTGGTCGATCACCACCACGCCGTCCCGGGAGGCGACCGATCCCTGGACCAGCGAGCTCTTGCCGGACCCGGCCACGCCGGTGACCACGCAGAGCACCCCGAGCGGGATGTCCACGTCCACGTCGCGGAGGTTGTGCGTCGAGGCGCCGCGGACCTCCAGGGTCCCGGTGGAGGGGCGCACCGAGTCCTTGAGGCCCGCCCGGTCGTCGAGGTGGCGCCCGGTCACGGTGTCGCTGGCGCGGAGTCCCTCCACGGTGCCCTCGAAGCAGATCTCGCCGCCCTCTGTGCCGGCGCCGGGACCGAGGTCGACCACGTGGTCGGCGATCGCGATCGTCTCCGGCTTGTGCTCCACCACGAGCACGGTGTTGCCCTTGTCGCGCAGCTGCAGCAGCAGGTTGTTCATCCGCTCGATGTCATGAGGGTGCAGGCCGATGGTCGGCTCGTCGAAGACGTAGGTGACGTCGGTGAGGGAGGAGCCGAGGTGCCGGATCATCTTGGTCCGCTGCGCCTCGCCTCCCGAGAGAGTGCCGGCCGGCCGGTCGAGGGAGAGGTAGCCGAGCCCGATCTCGGTGAACGAGTCGAGCAGGTGCTGCAGTCCGGTGAGCAGCGGCGCCACGCTGGGCTCCTCGAGCTGCGCGACCCACGGCGCGAGGTCGCTGATCTGCATCGCGCACAGGTCGGCGATGCTCTTGCCGTTGATCTTCGAGGAGCGTGCCTCCCTGGTCAGCCGGGTGCCCTCGCACTCGGGACAGGTCGTGAAGGTCACCGCCTTCTCGACGAACGCGCGGATGTGCGGCTGCATCGCGTCCACGTCCTTGGCCAGGAAGGACTTCTGGATCTGCGGGATCAGCCCGGTGTAGGTCAGGTTGATCCCCTCGACCTTGATCTTGGTCGGCTCCTTGTGGAGGAGGTCCTCGAGCTCCCGCTTGCCGTACTTCCTGATCGGCTTGTCCGGGTCGAAGAACCCGCAGCCCCGGTAGATCCGGCCGTACCAGCCGTCCATGCTGTAGCCGGGCACCTTGATCGCGCTCTGGTTCAGCGACAGGTCCTCGTCGTAGAGCGCGGTCAGGTCGAAGTCGGTGACCGAGCCCCGGCCCTCGCACCGGGGGCACATCCCGCCGACGACCTTGAACGTGCGCCGCTCCTTGACCTCGCGGCCACCGCGCTCGAAGGTGACAGCACCGCCGCCGCTCACCGAGGCGACGTTGAACGAGAACGCCAGGGGCGAGCCGATGTACGGCGTGCCGAGCCGGCTGAACAGGATCCGGAGCATCGCGTTCGCGTCCGTGGCGGTGCCCACCGTGGAGCGGGGGTTCGAGCCCATCGGCTCCTGGTCGACGATGATCGCCGTGGTCAGGCCCTCGAGGCGGTCGACGTCGGGACGCGCGAGGCTGGGCATGAAGCCCTGGAGGAAGGCGCTGTAGGTCTCGTTGATCATCCGTTGCGACTCGGCCGCGATCGTGGCGAACACCAGCGAGCTCTTTCCCGAGCCCGAGACGCCGGTGAACACGGTGAGCCTGCGCTTGGGGATCTCGAGGTCCACGTCGCGCAGGTTGTTCACCCGGGCGCCGTGCACGCGGATCAGGTCGTGGGTGTCGGCCGCGTGTGCGTGGGGCTGGTCGCCGTTCCGGTCCGCCGTGTTCATCCGGCGACCGTAGCGCGAGGGGCTGCGCGCCGGCAGGCCTAGCGGGGGCGCTGCGCGGCGAGGCGGACGAAGGTGTTCGAGCTGCCGTAGCCGGCGTACCCGCCGCGGCGTTCGAGCAGCTCCACGTGGAAGCCGGTGGGCAGCGGGTCGGTGTAGGCGTGCAGGAGCTCGCCGTCGTCGCTGCGGTCGTAGAGCAGCTGCAGCTCGCGCAACCGCTCCACCGTCCCGGGCGGCAGGTCGAACCGGGCCACCAGGTCCACGTAGTAGTTGTCGGGGACGCGCATGAACCCCACCCCTCGCGAGCGCAGCTCTGCGACCGACGCCGCCACGTCGGTGCACCCGAAGGCGACCTGGGTGACGCCGTGCTCGGGGGCCGGGCTGGCCGCCTCGGTGACGTTCAGGACGACCCGCAGGTCCCCGGCGCGGGGCCGCAGCGCGAGGCTGCGCAACCGGCCGTGCGGCTCCATGAACTCCTCCGGCGCACCGGGAACGAGGTCGAAGAGCGTCCGGAAGAACGCCATCTCCTCGTTGAGCCGGTCCGGCGCCACCGAGATCGCCAGGTGGTCGAGCCCGACCCAGGGGTGCTCCCCGGAACACGGGGCGTCGGGGACCGGTTCGAAGTCGCGCTGCCAGTGGTCGCGGTGCCCGGGGGTGTCGCTGACGAAGACGTGCATCCCCGAGGGAGAGGTGATCCCCGGCAGCATCGCCTCGCCGGCCCCCCGGGAGGTGCCCACCTCCGGCCACAGCAGCGCTGCCGCGCGGGCGGCGACCGCCTCGACCGGCGGCGCCGAGACGCCCAGCGCCGTCGCGTGCGGGTGGGAGTGGCCGGCCGGTTCCGGGGCGTCGTTGACGACCACGTGCGCCTCGTCGCGACGCCACCAGGTGACCGGCTTGCTGCGGTGGTGGCCGGCGGTCGTGAAGCCCAGCGAGCCCAGCAGGGCCGGCAGCGCGGAGCCGCCGCCCGGGTTGCCGAGCTCGAGGAAGGCGCCGTCGGTGCGCGCTGCGGGTGGGGGAGCTGCGGTGACCACCCCCGGCTCCACGGTGCGTACGACGCCCGCGAGCTGGTCCTCCAGGAAGAGCAGGGAGCGCATCGCGTCGCGGGCCGTGACGAACGGGTCCGCCTCGCGGACCACGTCGCTGAACACCTCCAGCGACAGCGGCCCGCGGTAGCCGGCCTCCAGGGTGGCCGCCACCACGCCGGTGACGTCGAGGGTGCCCTGGCCGGGGAAGCACCTGTGGTGCCGGCTCCAGTCGAGCAGGTTCATCTCGAGCCGGGGGGCGTCCGCGACCTGCAGGAACCCGATCCGCTCGCCGGGGATCCCGGCGAGGGCGCTGCCGTCGTCGCCGCGGGCGAGGATGTGGAAGGTGTCCACGGCCAGCGTGATCGCGGGGTGGTCGGCGCGCTGGACCGCCTCCCAGGACCGGCGTACCCGGTTGACGTGCCGGCCCCAGGCGAGCGCCTCGTAGGCGATCGTGACGCCGGACTCGGCTGCCACCTCGCCCACCCGGTGCAGCTGCTCCGCGGTCAGGTCGAGGTCGTCGAGCGCGTCGCGGCGTGCGTTGGAGCACGCGAGCAGCGTGGTGGCGCCGAGCTCGGACATCACCCCGAGCTTGGTGCGCAGCCGGTGCAGCACTGCCTCGAACTGCTCGGGGGGCACGCCCTCCACGTCGCGGACCGGCTGGAACAGGGCGAGCTCGAGCCCGAGGTCCGCGCACCGGGCGGCCACCTCCGTGGGGCTCAGCGGCGAGCTGATCAGGTCGTTGTCGAAGAGCTCGATCGCGTCGAACCCGGCCCGGGAGACGGCGGCGAGCTTGTCCTCCAGCAGCCCGCTGATGGACACCGTGGCGATCCCCTTGCGCATCAGGCGGTCAGCTCCTCGAAGTGGCGGGTCATCCGGGCAGGGTCGGGGGACCGGCCGGTGAAGTACTCGAACGCGCCGGCGGCCTGGTGGACCGCCATCTGGCCTCCGGCGAGCACCCGGCAGCCGAGGCGGCGCGCGGTCGCGACGAGCTCGGTCTCCAGCGGGAAGTAGACGACGTCGCTCACCCACAGGTCGCTGCGCAGCAGGTCGGCCGGGACTGCGGACCCGGGGTGCCCGTGCATGCCCACCGGGGTCGCGTTCACGACGCCGCCGGCGTGCGCGAGGGCGCCGGCCAGGTCGGGTGCGAGCGAGACCCGCTGCTCGCCGAACCGCTGCGCGAGGCGGGTGACGAGGGCGGTGGCGCGTGCGGGGTCCGTGTCGTGCACCGCGAGGTGCTCCGCACCCTGGCGCAGCAGGGCATAGCCCACAGCGACCCCCGCCCCTCCCGCGCCCACGAGCACGGCCCGGTCGTGGACCGCCCCGGGGAGCATCGCGGTGAACGCACCGCTGTAGGCGGACCAGTCGGTGTTGCGCCCGAGCATCCGCCCGTCGCGGAACACCACCGTGTTCACGGCCGCGAGGTCGTTCGCGTCCTCGGAGAGCTCGTCGAGCAGCGGCACCACCGCCTGCTTGAACGGGTGGGTGATGTTGAGCCCGTCGAACCCCAGGCGCCGGGCCCAGGACAGGACGTCGCGGAGGTCCGGTGCGCCCAGTCCCAGACGGTCGGTGTCGACGAGCCGGTAGGCCAGCGAGATCCCGCACGCGCGCCCCTCCTGCTCCTGCATGGCCGGGGTGAGCGAGGCGCCGATGCCCGCACCCACCAGTCCGAGGACGACGGAGCCCGGCGCCGGCACGGTTCCCGGGCTCACGCCTCACTGCCTGCCGGGGTTGCCCTGGCGCGGGTCAGGGTCCGGCCCAGGCCCAGCTCGCTGGTGGGCACCTTGTGCGTTGCCCGGGGGCCGGACAGGACCGCGACCGCGGAGATGACGCACGCGGCGCAGGCGAACAGGGCGACGCGGTACCAGTTGCCGGCATCACCGTCCATCAGCGCGCTGGCGATGGTGGGGGTGAAGCCGGCCAGCGCGAACCCGAACTGGGTGCCGATCGCCATCCCGGAGAGACGCACGCTGGTGGGGAAGTACTCCGCGTAGGTGGCCGGCCACACGGCGTTCGGCATGCTGTAGACGACGCCCGCCAGGAGCACCCCGAGGACGAAGGTGAGCACGTGGCTCCCGGCTGCGATCGCCCCCAGGAACGCGGTGACCAGCACGGCGCTGCCGACTACGCCGGCCAGGAACACCGGCTTGCGCCCGACCCGGTCGGAGAGCTTGGCCCACAGCGGGATGGTGCCGATGGCGACGATGTTGGCGATGATCGCGAGCCAGAGCATGAACGTGGAGCTGAAGCCGACCTCGTAGTCGTCGGAGGTGGCGAAGTTGAGCGCGAAGACCTGGAACATCGTGTTCACCATCGCGATGAAGGCCGCGAAGAACACCCGCAGCACGCCGGCCCGGTGCTCGCGGAAGAGCACGCCCAGGGGCGCGGCGGCCACCTCGTCGCTGTCCTTCTCGGCCTGGAACTCCGGGGTCTCGTCGAGCTTGATCCGGATCACCATCCCGACCACCACGACCACCGCGCTCAGCAGGAACGGCACCCGCCAGCCCCAGGAGAGCAGGTCGTCCTCGGGAAGCACGGCCGCCAGCGGCAGGAACACCGCCGGTGCCAGCACCTGGCCGCCCTGGGTGCCGCTGAGCGTGAAGCTGGTGAAGAACCCACGCCGGTCCTCGGGGGCGTGCTCGAAGGACATCGAGTTGGCGCCGGCCTGCTCACCGGCCGCCGAGAGCCCCTGCAGCAGGCGCAGCGTGACGAGCAGGATCGGGGCCAGCATCCCGATCTGGTCGTACGTCGGCAGGCAGCCGACCAGGAACGTGGAGATCCCCATCAGCAGCAGCGTCCCGATCAGGATCGTCTTGCGGCCGAGCCGGTCGCCGATGTGGCCCATCAGGAACGACCCGAACGGGCGGGCGACGTACGCGACGCCGAAGGTGGCGAAGGCCGCGACGGAGGCCGCGGAGTCGTTGCCCTCCGGGAAGAAGATCTTCGGGAACACCAGCGCGGCGGCGGTGCCGTAGATCGCGAGGTCGTAGTACTCCAGCGCGCTGCCCGTCCAGGCGGCGACCGCCGCGCGGCCGGGGGTCCGCCGGGTCTCGGTGGATGCGTCCATGGTCGGTGGCCTGACTCTCGGTTGGCTGTGCTGTCTCCCACCGGACGCTAGGAGTGGCCTGCGTCACACGACAACCGTTTGCCATTTCTTGCCATCATGTGTCCATGGACCCCGCCCGCGGCCGTCGCTCGACCCTCGCGGACGTGGCCCGGGAGGCCGGGGTGGCCACCTCGACGGTCTCCCGCGCCTTCTCCCGGCCCCAGCGGGTGAACCCGCACACCCGCAAGCACGTGCTCGAGGTGGCCGCGGCGCTCGGCTACGTCCCCAACCCCGCCGCACAGGCGCTCGGGACCGGCAGGACCCGGACGATCGCGCTGCTGGTCCCGGACATCACCAACCCCTACTTCTCCGGGGTGATCAAGGGGGCCGAGCGCGCCGCGGCGCTGGCGGGACTGACCCTCGTCCTCGGTGACACCGCGGAGAACCCGGTGGCCGAGGCTCGTCTGGTCCAGCGGCTCGAGCGCGCGGTGGACGGCTTCGTGATCAGTGCCTCCCGGCTCACCGACGAGGAGCTCGCGACCGCCGCGGAGCGTACGCCGATCACGCTGGTCAACCGGGCCGTGCCGGCGATGAGCTGTGTCGTGGCCGACTACGACTCGGGGACCCAGCAGATCGTCGACCACCTGGCCTCGCTGGGGCACCGGTCGTTCGTCTTCGTCGGCGGTCCCGCGGAGTCCTGGTCGGGTGCCCGCCGCTGGCACGGGTTGAGGGAGGCCGCGCGCAGCAAGGGCCTGGTTGCGCGGAGGTCGGGCCCCTACCAGCCCACGCTCAAGGGCGGGCCGGCCGCGGCCGACGCCGTGCTCGCGTCCGGGGAGACTGCGGTGGTCTGCCACAACGACATGCTGGCCATCGGGCTGATGCGGCGACTGGTCGAGCGCGGCCGGTCGGTCCCCGACGACGTGAGCGTGGTGGGCTTCGACAACGTCTTCGGCTCGGACTTCTGCCACCCGAGCCTGACCACGCTCGCGGAGCGGACCGAGGAGGCGGGGATGCGGGCCGTCGAGCTGCTCGTCGGCCAGCTCCCGCTGCGTCCCGCAGGCGGTCCCGCGCGGGTGCTCGCGACCCAGCTGGTCGTCCGGAGCTCCACCGGGCCGGCGCCCGGGCGATGAAGGCCGTCAAATGTTCAACATGTGGAACAAATCAGGGAAGAAACGCCCATTGTGTCCGTATTTGTGGCGTACCATAACCGACACTTTGGGGTCCACCAATGATTTAACTGACAAATCGGCCTAACATTTGGGACATGTCGTTACAAGGGAGCACTTCGGGCACGCTCCAGACATCGTCGCCATTCTCCACCTGCCGACCGCAGGGTCGGCCCGATGCCTGAGCAGCGGGGCCACGAGCTCCTCGTCCGCGAGCTCGGCCGGATCAACGGGGAGCTTGCTTCCCAGCGGCGGCTCAGCGCCATGACGGTGCACGACCTCGCCAGCCCCGCGCAGGTCATCCTCGGGCTCAGCGAGATGCTGCTGGAGAGTGAGACGCTCGACCCGCTCGACCGCCGCAGGCTGGAGCAGATGCACCGCTCGGCGATCGCGATGAGCGCGATGATCTCCGACCTGAGCAACGGTCACGCCGTCGACGACGAAGAGGCTCTGGACCTGCGCCACGTGAACCTCGTCGAGCTGGTCTCCTCGGTGGTGGAGCGCAACCGGGTACTGGCCGCGGCGAAGAACATGAAGCTCCTCATGCTCGCGGAGCAGCCCGATCGCCACGGGTGCTGGGTGGACGCGGACGAGGTCAAGCTCGAGCGCGCGCTGACCAACCTGATCGGCAACGCGATCAAGTTCTCACCCCCTGGGTCACGGGTGTCGGTGGCCCTGGACCGAGGGGTCCGTGACGCGAAGATCGCCGTGAGCGACCAGGGTCCCGGCGTGAGCAGCAGGGGGCGGGAGCGCATCTTCGAGGTCTTCCACCGCGAACCGCACACCAGCCACCTGCCGGGGCAGGGCCTGGGCCTGTTCATCACCAAGCAGATCGTGGAGAGCCACGGCGGCAGCATCAGTGTCGACTCCAGGCCCGGCCACGGCGCGACCTTCCTGCTCCAGGTGCCCCTCGCGGTGGACCAGCCCCTCGGCGAGCTCGCCTGAGGGTTGGCGCCGGGCCGGTCGTCCGGTCCGAGGACTGCTCCGCACGCTGGCGGGTACGACGTCGCCATGCGCATCTTCTTCACCGGCGGCAGCGGCAAGGCCGGACGACACGTCGCCCCCCATCTCGCCGAGCAGGGGCACCAGGTAACCAACGCGGACCTCGTCCCGCTGCGGCACCCGGCGGTCTCCGACCTGACGGTCGACCTCACCGACGCCGGTCAGGTGTACTCCGCGCTGGCCGGTCTCGCGACCCAGGCCGAGCTCGACCTTCCCGAGCAGCCCGGCTACGACGCCGTGGTGCACTTCGCCGCGGTGCCCGCGATCCTGCTCCGGCCCGACGCCGCGACGTACGCCACCAACGTGCTCAGCACCTACAACGTGCTCGAGGCGGCCACCCGTCTGGGAGTGCGCAAGATCGTGTTCGCCTCCTCGGAGACCACCTACGGGATCTGCTTCGCCCGGGGTGAGCGTCGGCCGCTCTACGTGCCGGTCGACGAGGAGCACCCGACGGTCCCGGAGGACTCCTACGCGATGTCCAAGGTCGCCAACGAGGTCACCGCCCGCTCCTTCCAGGCCCGCACCGGGGTGGATGTCTACGGCCTGAGGATCAACAACGTGATCGAGCCGGACGAGTACGCCGAGATGTTCCCGCCCTTCCTCGCCGACCCGGCCCTGCGCCGGCGCAACGTGTTCGCCTACATCGACGCGCGCGACCTCGGCCAGATGGTCGAGCGCTGCCTGGAGACCGACGGCCTGGGCTACCAGGTCTTCAACGTCGCCAACGCCGACATGTCGGTCGCCGCCACGACGCAGGAGGTCCGCGAGCGGTTCTACGACGGGGTGAAGGTGCGCCGCGAGATGGGTCGGGACGAGACGTTCTACGCCATCGACAAGGCGCGCGACCTCCTCGGCTTCGACCCGGAGCACTCCTGGCGCGAGGTGCTGGACGACCCCGGGGCCGAACGCCACTGAGGCAGCCCGGCGGTCCGTTCCTCGGGCCTGCCCCCGCAGAACTAGAACCTGTTACATTCCGCTGATGATCCTGGACCGGTTCAAGGTGGATGGAAAGGTCGCGGTCGTCACGGGGGCCGGCCGCGGCATCGGTGCCGCGAGCGCGCTGGCGCTCGCGCACGCGGGGGCCGACGTGGTGATCAGCGCCCGCAGCGCCGACCAGCTCGACGTGGTCGCGAAGGGGATCGAGGCGGCAGGCCGGCGGGCGTACGTCGTACCGGCCGACCTGATGGACCTCGACGCCGTGGCCGCCCTGGCGCAGCGGGCCCACGAGGAGCTCGGCCGCCTCGACATCGTGGTGAACAACGTCGGGGGAACCATCCCGAACGCGCTGCTGGACACCGACCCGGCGTACCTCGAGGAGGCGTTCCACTTCAACGTCTCCACGGCGCACGCGCTCACCCGCGCCGCCGTGCCGGTGATGCTGCAGGGCGACGGCGGCTCGATCGTGAACATCACCAGCGTGGTCGGTCGGGTCGCCGGGCGCGGCTACCTCGCCTACGGCACCGCGAAGGCCGCGCTGGCGCACTACACGCGGCTGGCCGCCCAGGACCTGAGTCCGACCATTCGGGTCAACGCGATCGCCGTGGGCAGCGTGATGACCAGCGCGCTCGAGTTCGTCGCGAGCGACGCGGCCACCATGCACGAGATGACCAGCAAGACCCCGCTGGGCCGGGTGGGCGAGCCCGAGGACATCGCCTCGGCGGTGGTCTACCTGAGCAGCCCGGCAGGGGCGTTCCTGACCGGGAAGATCCTGGAGCTCGACGGCGGGCTCCAGCAGCCCAACCTCGACCTCCGGCTGCCGGACCTCGAGGCAGGAGAGGCGAGATGAGCGATCCGGGTGCAGCGGTGAAGCGAGTGGTCGCGTGGTCGACCGGCACGGTGGGGCGGCACGCCATCGCCGGCATCGAGGCGCGGCCGGACCTCGAGCTCGTGGGCGTGTGGGTCTCCAGCAAGGACAAGGAGGGCCAGGACGCCGGACGGCTCGCGGGCCTGGGGCGCGACCTCGGGATCGTGGCGACCAACGACAAGGAGGCGCTCTACGCCCTCGAGCCGGACTGCATCGTGCACACCGCGATGACCGACGACCGGATCTTCGAGGCG
Organism: Nocardioides sp. Z30_9; assembly: GCF_058215735.1. Lineage (NCBI taxonomy): Bacteria > Bacillati > Actinomycetota > Actinomycetes > Propionibacteriales > Nocardioidaceae > Nocardioides > Nocardioides sp. Z30_9. Next base: position 2,175,178 of record NZ_JBZAJF010000001.1, on the reverse strand, counting down.
ATCGCGGACCTCACCGAGATGGTCGAGCGCGGGATCAACGTGGTCTCCAGCGGGCCGGTGCTGTTCTGCTACCCCCGCGGGCTCGGCCTCGACAACCTCGTCGACGCGATCGACGAGGCGGGGGAGCGCACCGGTGCAAGCCTGCACGTGAACGGGATCGACCCCGGGTGGGCCAACGACGTGCTCCCGCTCGCGCTGACCTCGCTGTCCCAGCGGATCGACCTCGTCAGGGTCTCGGAGATCGCGGACTACTCGACGTACTACCAGCCGGTGGTGATGCGCGACATCTACGGCTTCGGTGCGCCGATGGACGACGTCGCGATGCTCTGGCAGCCCGGCATCCTGACCACCGCCTGGGGTCCGGTCGTGCGCCAGATCGCCGCGGGCCTCGAGCTCGACCTCGATCCCGAGCTCGAGGAGATCGTGGAGCGCGTCCCCGCCGACCGGGACCTGCACACCGCGAGCGTGGACATCGCCGAGGGCACCATGGGTGCGGTCCGCTTCCAGGTCGTCGGGAAGGCCGGCGGCGTGCCGCGGGTGATCCTCGACCACGTCACCCGCACCCACGTCGACCAGATGCCCGGGTGGCCGCAACCGCCCGAGGGCGGCGGCTGCTACCGGGTCGAGGTGGAGGGCGAGCCGGTGATGCGGATCGACTTCACCCACCACGGCGAGGACGGCGACCACAACGTCTCCGGAATGATCGTCACCGCCATGCGGCTGGTCAACGCCGTGCACGCGGTGTGCGCCTCGCCCCCCGGACTGGTCTTCGCCAAGGACCTGCCCATGATCACCGGACGCGGGTTGGTAGCGTCGCCGCGGTGACCTCGACGCAACCGGGACCCAGCTCAGCCAGCGACAGCACCGGACGCGGTGAGTGGGCCGAGCCGGGGGCCTTCGAGGTCGCCCCCGGAGTGCACCGGCTGCCGCTCCCGCTGCCGATGGACGGCCTGCGCGCGGTCAACGTCTACGTCCTCGAGACCGACGAAGGCCTGGTCCTCATCGACGGCGGCTGGGCGATCCCCGAGTCCCGCAAGGCCTTCGACGCCGGCCTCAAGCTGCTCGGCTACACCACCCGCGACATCCGCCGGTTCCTGGTCACGCACATGCACCGTGACCACTACACGCAGGCGTCGGTGGTCGGGCGCGAGGTGGGGGCGCACGTCTCGCTGGGCCTCGGCGACAAGGCCACGATGGACCTGATGCACAACGACGCCCTCAACGAGGACCCCAACCTGGACCGCCTCCGGTCTGCCGGCGCCGAGGAGCTCGCCGAGGGCTGGCGGGCGATGATGCCCTCGCGGCCACCCTCGATGGACGTCTACGGGATGCCCGACGAGTGGCTCGACCGCGACCTGGTCATCGACCTCGGCGCGCGCCGGCTGGACGCCGTCTCCACCCCGGGACACACCCAGGGCCACTACGTGTTCGCCGACGCCGAGGCGTCGCTGCTCTTCGCGGGGGACCACGTCCTGTCCACGATCACGCCCTCGATCGGCTTCGAGCCGGCCTACGTCCAGCAGCCGCTGCGCGACTACCTGGCCTCGCTGGCCAAGGTGCGCGCCATGCCCGACATGGCACTGCTGCCCGCGCACGGGCCGGTGACCGCGTCCTCGCACGCCCGGATCGACGAGCTGGTGGCGCACCACGACGTACGCCTGGCCCAGTCGCTCGCCGCCGTGGAGTCCGGCGCCGCCACGGCGTGGGAGGTGGCCGGCCTGCTCCCGTGGACCCGCCACGAGCGCAACCGCGACGAGCTCGGCCCCTTCGACGGGGTGCTCGCGGCCTTCGAGACCCTGGCCCACCTGGAGCTGCTGGCCCTGCAGGGCCGGATCGGCCGCACCGACGGCGCGACCGTGCGCTTCAACGCAGTGACCGGCGCGCCCCCCACCCGATCCGAGTGAGGCACGCGCCGGTCACGGCGTGAGGTGCGGTCGTGCGGGTCAGTCGACCCAGGTGACTGCCAGCGGGTCCTTGGTCATGTCGACCGTGGCCTCGAAGGAGTTGTAGGTGTTCAGGGTGCACTTGCCCGACGAGGAGTTGCAGTCGGCCTTGATCTCCAGCTGGAGGTTGGGGCGCGACGTCGCGATGTTGGGGTTCTGGTAGTCCAGTCGCGGCTTGAGGTTCGCGAACGGGTCGGTACCGCCGCGCTGGCCCCACTTGATGCTGGCCTTCTCGATCTTGTAGGTCTGGCTGCCGCCCGCCTGGTTGGGGCAGTTGGCCGGGGCCAGCTCCTTCTTCGACAGGCAGGCACGCGTCGAGGCCTTGACGGCCTGCAGGTAGGCCTGGGCGCCGGTCGCGGTGAGCTCCGGGGTCATCTCGCTGCTGCGCAGGAAGTCCATCGTGCCCTGCACGGTGAACTGGCCGGTCGGGCCGTAGCTGATGTGCTCGGTACCGGTGCTGAGCGAGTAGGTGCCCGGGAACATGGTGACCTTGTCGACCTCGAGCAGCTTGCCGTTGATCAGCAGCGGCAGGGTGTTCTTGCGCATCGAGGTGAAGTCCAGCTCGCTGCCCGCGGTGCGCATCTTCCACGCGTCCCCGGACTTGGTCACCGAGAAGTTCTGGCTCACGGTGCGGTCGCCGATCTTGAACGTGGCGGGGACCTGGGAGGTGTACTCGTTGGCCACCTCGCCGACCCGGATCTCGGTGATCTTCGCCAGCTTCGCGGACTCGGCGAGCATCTCGTCGGTGAGGAAGGTCTTCTCGAGCGGCTCCACCGCGGCCAGCGCGAGCGCCTGCTTGGCGTCGCCCTTGGCGACCGCGTCCAGGTAGGCCTTCACCACCTGCGGCTGGGAGCTGGTCTTGGCCTTGGCGTCCTCGTCGTCACCGCCGCTGGCCACAACCAGGGCCACCACGGCGATCATGGCCAGCACCACGAACCCGGCGACCGCGGCCAGGATGATCCACAGCGCCTTGTTGCCGGACCCTCCGGACGGGGGGCCGGCCGGCGGCTGGCCGTAGGCGTTGGGGCCGGGGCCCTGCGGGGTCGGCGCGTAGGGGTTGGCCGGCTGCTGGCCCGACGGCGGCGGGTAGGCGCCGGCCGGGGGCGGGAACTGGCCGCCTGTGGGCGGGTACTGGTTCGCCGGCGGGTACTGGCCCTGTTGGGGCGAGGTTCCGGGGGCGTCGTGACCGCCGTGGGGGGTGGCCCCGTTCGGCTGGTTGCCGTGTGGCTCGCTGCCCCTGGGGTCGGTGCCGTGGGGATCGGTGCCGCTCATGGTGCTCCTGTGTGCTCTTCGCCTCCGGCAGCGCACCGCCGGGGTCGACTTGGGGTGAAAAATCCGGCTATTAACCGATGTGAGGTCGGCGGGACTTTATCCGACCGACCCCGCGAGTGATCACTTGGCCCGGCATCGGGTACGGTGCCGGTGTCCGACAGGGGAGCGCCCGGGATCACATCGGGGGCGCTGAGAGTGCGATGAGTCGCAGACCCTTGAACCTGCTCCGGTTAGTACCGGCGAAGGAAGTCGAAGGAGATCCATGCGCAAGCAATTCCTGGCCTGTGTGGCAGCACTCGTGGTGCTGACCGGCTGTGGTTCCAGCGGTACGTCGGGGGAGGGCGACTCCCAGGACCAGAAGACGCTCGTGGTGGTCACCCACGACTCCTGGGCGATGCCGAAGGAGGTGCTGTCGGCCTTCGAGGAGAAGACCGGCATCACCGTCAAGGTGCAGCCCCAGGGCGACGCCGGCCAGCTCACCAACAAGCTGGTGCTGACCAAGGACTCCCCGCTCGCCGACGGGGTCTACGGCATCGACAACACCTTCGCCTCGCGCGCCGTCGAGGAGGACGTGCTGGCGCCGTACGCCGCGAAGGACCTGCCGGAATCGGCGACGCAGTTCCGGCTGAAGGGCTCGGGCGCCGACAAGCTCACCCCGGTCGACTACAGCGACGTGTGCGTCAACGTCGACGACGCCTGGTTCGCGGAGAAGAAGCTGCCCGCGCCCACCCGCCTCGACGACCTCACCGACCCCGTCTACCGGGGACTGTTCGTCACGCCGGGCGCGACCACGTCCTCACCCGGCCTCGCCTTCCTGCTCGCCACCGTCGCCGCGAAGGGCGAGGGCTGGAAGGACTACTGGGAGAAGCTGATGGCCAACGGCGCCAAGGTGACCTCTGGCTGGTCCGACGCCTACGAGGTGGACTTCACCGCCGGCGGGGGCAAGGGGGACCGGCCGCTGGTGACGTCGTACTCCTCCTCGCCGCCGTTCACCATCCCCGAGGGCGGGACGACGCCCACCACGCACGCCCTGCTCGACACCTGCTTCCGCCAGGTGGAGTACGCCGGGGTGCTGAAGGGGGCCGAGAACCCCGAGGGGATGGAGCAGTTCATCGACTTCATGCTCGGGCAGGAGTTCCAGGCCGCGCTCCCCGACAACATGTACGTCTACCCGGTGGACACCACCGTGGATCTGCCCGCGTCCTGGGCGAAGCACGCCCCGCCCGCGCCGCGGCCGCTGTCGGTGGACGCCGACGAGATCGCGGCGAACCGTACCGAGTGGCTGCGTGAGTGGCGAGACCTCACCAGCCGGTGACGCCGGGTCTCGACTGGGCTCGACCACCGGGGCGGGCTCGACCACCGGGGAGGGCTCGACCACCGAGGCGGGCTCGGTGGGGGACCGTGGCGCTGGCCGCGGTTCCGCTGGGCGCGCTGACCCTGTTCTTCCTCTACCCGGTCGGCGGGATGCTCGCGCGGGGGTTCTGGCCCGAGGGTGCCTTCGACCCCGGTGCGGTCCTCGAGGTCCTCGGTCGGCCACGGGTGCACCGGGTGCTCTGGTTCACGCTCTGGTCGGCCGCGAGCGCCACCGCGCTGGCGCTGGTGGCGGGCGTGCCGGTCGCGTTCGCCCTGCACCGCCTCCGCTTCCCCGGCCGTGACCTGCTGCGTGCCATCGTGCTGGTGCCGTTCGTGCTGCCGACCGTGGTGGTCGGGGTCGCGTTCCGCCAGCTGATCGCGCCCACGGGCCCGCTGGGGGCACTCGGCCTGGACGGCACCGCGACCGCGATCGTGGCGGCCCTGGTGTTCTTCAACATCAGCGTCGTGGTCCGCACGGTCGGCGCGTTCTGGGAGGCGATCGACCCTCGTCGCGAGGAGGCCGCCGCGGGGCTGGGCGCGAGCCCGGCGCAGGTGTTCCGCACGGTCACGCTGCCGGCCCTGCTCCCGGGGGTGGTGTCCGCCGCGAGCGTGGTGTTCCTGTTCTGCGCCACCGCGTTCGGCGTGGTGCTGACGATGGGCGGACTGCGCTACGCCAACGTGGAGACCGAGATCTACCTGCTCACCACCCAGGAGCTCGACCTCACCGGGGCCGCAGCCCTCTCCGTGCTCCAGCTCCTGGTGATCACCTCGCTGCTCGCTGTCTCCGCCCGGGTACGCCGCTCGGCCGCTCCGGTCGACCGCACCTCGCGCCCGGTGCCGCGTCCGCGGGCACGACACCTCCCGGTGCTCGCCTGGACCACGGTCGTGCTGGTGTTCCTCACCGCTCCGCTCGCCTCGCTGGTCACCGCCTCGCTGCGCCGGGGAGACAGCTGGGGGCTGCAGAACTACCGGGCGCTGGGGACCACCGGGGACGGCAACGCGCTGCTGGTGCCGGCGACCGACGGGCTGCTGAACTCCCTGGGCATCGCCCTGGTGGCCAGCGTGATGGCGCTGTCCCTGGGGTCGGTGGTGGCCTACCTGGTCTCCCGGCCCGCGGGCGGCCGGCTGGCCGGCCTCCTGGACGGGCTGTTCATGCTGCCGCTGGGGGTCTCGGCGGTGACCGTGGGGTTCGGGTTCCTGATCACCCTGGACCGGCCGCCGATCGACCTGCGCAGCTCCTCGTTGCTGATCCCGATCGCCCAGGCGATGGTGGCGCTGCCGCTCGTCGTGCGCACGGTGGGGCCGGTGCTGCGCTCCATCGACGACCGCCAGCGGCAGGCGGCGTCCTCGCTGGGGGCCGGGCCGCTGCGCGTCGTACTCACCGTGGACCTGCCGCTCGCCTGGCGCGCGCTGCTGGCCGCCGGCGGGTTCGCGTTCGCGGTCTCGCTCGGCGAGTTCGGGGCCACCAGCTTCCTGGCGCGTGACGACCAGCCGACGCTCCCGGTGGTGATCTACCGCCTGATCGGCCACCCGGGGGCGGAGAACTTCGGGATGGCGATGGCCGCCTCGGTGGTGCTCGCCGCCACCGCTGCGGCGATCATGATGGCCGTGCAGCGGCTGCGCGTGGGATCCCTGGGGGCGTTCTGATGGTCTCGACAAGCTCGACCACCGGTGGAGGCGGCTCGACCACCGGTGGGGGCTCGACCACCGGTGGGGGCTCGACCGGGCTGGTGGTCCGGGACCTCACGGTGCGCTTCGGGGCCACGGTCGCGGTGGCGGAGGTGGACCTCGACGTGCCCGCCGGCTCCGTGGTCGCCGTGCTCGGTCCGTCGGGGTGCGGCAAGTCCACGCTGCTGCGGACGGTGGCGGGCCTCGAGGTCCCGTCCGCGGGGACCACGGCCTACGCCGGGGTCGACCTCGCCGGGGTGCCGACCCACCGGCGCGGGTTCGCGCTGATGTTCCAGGACGGCCAGCTCTTCGAGCACCTCGACGTCGCGGGCAACATCGCCTACCCGATGCGGCTGCGCGGCTCACCGGGGCGCCGCAGCCGGTCCGAGCAGCGCACCCGGGTCGCCGAGCTGTTGGCCCTGGTCGGCCTGGAGGGGTACGCCGAGCGCTCCCCCCGAACCCTGTCCGGCGGGGAGCGCCAGCGGGTGGCGCTGGCCCGGGCCCTGGCGGTGAGCCCCCGGCTGCTCCTGCTCGACGAGCCGCTCAGCGCGCTGGACCGGGGCCTGCGGGAGCGGCTGGCCGGCGACCTGCACGACATCCTGCGTGCCGCGGGGGTCACGGCGATGCTGGTGACCCACGACCAGGAGGAGGCCTTCGCCGTCGCCGACCGGATGGCGGTGATGCGTGACGGCCGCATCGTGCAGAGCGGCACCCTGGACGAGGTGTGGAGCAGTCCCGCCGACGCCTGGACCGCGCAGTTCCTGGGCTACCCCACGGTGCTCACCGGGGAGCGGGCCCGGCGGCTGCGCGAGCTCGCCGTGCCCGGCGCCACGTGGGGCTCGGTCGCCCTGCGCCGGTCGGCGCTGCGGGTGGACCCCGCAGGCCCGCTCGCCGCGCGCGTGCAGGAGGCCCGGGTGACCCCGGACCAGATCCGGGTGCAGCTCGACGTCGAGGGAGTCGGCTCGGTGCCTGCCGTGGCCGATCCCGGGACCGACGTACGGGTCGGTGCGGAGGTGCACGTGGCGGTGGACACGTCGCGGATCGCCGCGGTGCCCCGGACGCCTCAGGGACCCTAGAATGTCGCCTTGTGAAGCGGCGAGCGTATGCACCAATGGTGGCGATTGCGGTCGTCATGGGCTCTCTGGCCCTGATCACGAGCCTGTCGCTCGACATCCCGCTGCGCGACCCGGACGGCTTCCTCGGCCCGGCGTGGACCCGGCTGCCGTTGCTGTGCCTGGGGGCCTTCGTCGTCGACATCGTGCCTCGCACCCTGTGGCGGACCCGGGGCCGGGTGCGCCAGTTCCGGGGCGAGGCGCGGGTGCTGATCCGCGAGCACTGGACCCGGGAGCGGATCACGCTGGTGGTGCTCGGGGTCGTCTGCTTCTACGTGACCTACGTCAGCTACCGAAACCTGAAGAACTTCCTGCCGTTCATCCGCGGGGACCGGACCAGGCAGGGTGACTACGAGCTGCACCGGCTGGACCAGTGGCTGACGTTCGGCAGCGACCCAGCGACCCTGCTGCACAACGTGCTCGGGACCACGTTCTCGGCGCACATCCTGTCGTTCTTCTACCTGATCTTCCTGCCCCTGGTCCCGGTCATGGTGACCATCTGGGTGGTGTGGTCGCGCAACATCAGCTTCGGCTACTGGTACGTCACCTCGCAGTGCATCTGCTGGACCCTGGGCACGGCCAGCTACTACATGATCCCGACCCTGGGCCCGAACTTCGCCTTCCCCTGGCTGTACGGCGACCTCGCCACCACCGGCGTGACCGCGTTGCAGGACGCGCTCTACTACGGTCGGCAGAACGTGCGCTACGACCCGTTCACCAGCGGCGTGCAGTCGGTCGCGGGCTTCGCCTCGCTGCACGTCGCCGTCACCTTGCTGATGGCGCTCGTCGCGCAGTACACCCTGCGCAACCGGATCATCAAGATCGTCCTGTGGTCCTACATGGGCATCACCGTGATCTCCACGACCTACTTCGGCTGGCACTACATCGCAGACGACATCGCCGGTGCGGTGATCGCGTTCATGTCCTTCTACCTCGGCGGGATCGCGTCGGGCCAGAAGTTCGACGAGCACGGGCGGCACTCGCATCCGACGACTACGACCAGCATGGTGCCGATCGACTACGAGGAATCCACCGGGCAGGCTGCCCCGACCACCAACACCTGAGAGGTTTCTGCCGGGTTGTGCGGGTGTGTTGTCAAGACGACACGCGTATTACATCACTGTAATTATGTGAAATGTGTTCCGCGAGGGACAGAAGCAGCCTAACGTCGGTTTTGTCTGGGCCGTGAGAAGCGGCGCGAGACCCACGACGAAGGGACTTCTCGGTGCGCCCCGCTGTTCACCCTGCTCTACGTACGGCCCTGGTGGCCGCGACGGCGGTCGCTCTCACCCTGCCGCTGACCCTGGCCACGACCGGGGTGGCGAGCGCGAAGCCGAAGCCCACCCCGCCCGGCCCGGCCACCTCGGTGCCGAGCCAGTCGCAGGTCGACCGGGCACGTGCCGACGTGGAGCGGAAGCGACGGACCGTGGTCGAGCTCGAGGCGGCGCTCGCTGCTGCCACCGCGCGGATGGAGACCGCCTCGCTGGAGGCGTCCGTGGCCGCGGAGAACTACAACGGGGCGATGTGGCGCCTCGGTGAGGCGCGCAAGGCGAGCCAGCGTGCACGCACCGCTGCCGCGGAGGCCGCGTCGAGCGTGGAGCGGCAACGCGCCGGGATCGTCACGCTGGTCACCGACAGCTACCAGAACGGCACCGAGCTGAACACCGCCACGGCGATGATGGGCGACGACGGCCCCCGCGGGCTGATGAACCGCTACGCCGTGGTCTCCAGCGCCGGCGACTCCATGGAGGCGCGCTACGACGCCTTCAGGGTGGCCTCCGCCGAGGCGAAGAAGTACGCCGCCGACGCGGCCAAGGCGCACAAGCACCAGCAGGAGCTCGCCGCGGAGGCCAAGGACCTCGCCGTCGCCGCCGGGCAGGCCGCCAGTGCCGCCGGTGCCGCGGCCAACCAGATCGCCGGCCAGAGGCAGCAGCTGATCGAGGCGCTCGCGAAGGCCGAGAACATCTCGATCGCGATGGCCAGGGCCCGGCACACGGCGCTGGAGCGGATCGCGCGCCAGAAGGCCGCGGCGGCCGCGATGGCCCAGGAGGCCGCCGAGCAGGCCGCCCTCCAGAAGGAGGCCAAGAAGGCCAAGAAGCTCGCGCATGCCGCCAAGCCGGGCAAGGTGCGGACGAAGGGGCAGACCGGCTCCGGGTCGGGGCAGGTCGGCGTCCCGCTGCCGTCGGCAGCACCGCCGCCCATGATCAACCCGGCCCCCAACAAGGCGATCGCGGTCAAGCGCGCCATCGCCTACGCGAAGGCCCAGATCGGCAAGCCCTACCTGTGGGCCGCCTCCGGCCCGAGCAGGTTCGACTGCTCCGGCCTCACCATGCAGGCCTGGGCCCGAGGCGGTGTCGCGCTGCCGCACTACTCGGTCGCGCAGTTCGCCCAGAGCACCCGGGTCTCGATGAGCGACGCCCGGCCGGGCGACCTCCTGTTCTGGACCAAGAACGGCAGCCCCAGCGGCATCCACCACGTGGCGATCTACCTCGGTGGCGGGCAGTTCATCGAGGCGCCGCGCACGGGCCTCAACGTCCGCTACAACTCGATCTACAACTGGTACCCGGACTTCGTGGCCCGTCCCTGACCCCTCGGCTGCCCACTTTCGGGCACCGGGTGACGGGCTCGCGCGGAATGCGGCAGAGTTCGGCCATGGCCGATCACGCGCAGCCCGAAATCGACGTACCCGCCCTCACCGCCCTGCTCGACGGCAAGTACGCCGACGTCCGCGAGATGACGCGCAGGAACCTCGCCGAGAACGCCCACGTGCTCGACGAGGCCATCGAGCTGTCGACCGCCGAGTTCCGCGAGCGCGTCCTCGAGCTGGTCCGGATGATGGCGAAGACCGGTGCGACCGGCCTCGGCTTCCCCACCGAGTACGGCGGTGGCGGCGACATCGGCGCCTCGGTCGCCGGCTTCGAGACGATGGCCTTCGGTGACCTCTCGGTCCTGGTCAAGGTCGGGGTGCAGTTCGGCCTCTTCGGCGGCGCGATCCTCCAGCTGGGCTCGAAGAACCACCACGACGCCTACATCGCCGACCTCGTCAGCGGCGACCTCCTCGGCTGCTTCGCGATGACCGAGACCGGGCACGGGTCCAACGTGCAGGCGCTGGGCACCCGCGCCGTCTACGAGCCCGAGACCCGCGAGTTCGTGATCACCACGCCCGACGCCGCCTCGCGCAAGGACTACATCGGCAACGCGGCCGCACACGCCTCGATGGCGGTGGTCTTCGCCCAGCTCGAGATCGACGGCAGCTCCGAGGGCGTGCACGCGTTCGTGGTCCCCATCCGCGACGAGCTGGGCCGCCCGGCCGAGGGCGTCCGCATCGAGGACGACGGCGAGAAGATCGGGCTCAACGGCGTCGACAACGGCCGACTGTGGTTCGACGGCGTCCGGGTGCCCCGCACGAGCATGCTGAACAGGTACGCCGAGGTCACCGAGGACGGGCGCTACCTCTCCGAGATCGACAACGTGGACCGGCGGTTCTTCACCATGCTCGGCACCCTGATCCAGGGCCGGGTGTGCGTGGGCGGGGCCGGGATCAGCGCCAGCAAGGTGGCTCTGGCGGTGGCGGTGAAGTACGCCAACAAGCGCCGCCAGTTCGGTGCGCCCGACAGCGACGAGGAGGAGCTGCTCCTCGACTACGGCATGCACCAGCGCCGGCTGATGCCGCTCCTGGCCAAGACCTACGCCCTGCACTTCGCCCAGGAGGTGCTGGTGCACGAGCTGCACAACGTGCTCTCCACCACCGAGGCCCCCGACCGGCAGCGCCGGGCCCTGGAGTCACGCGCGGCCGGGACCAAGGCGATCGGCACCTGGCACGCGAGCAGGACGATCCAGGAGTGCCGCGAGGCCTGCGGGGGAGCCGGCTACCTGATGTCCAACCGGCTCGGCGCCCTGCGCGCGGACACCGACGTGTTCACCACCTTCGAGGGCGACAACCACATCCTGCTCCAGCTCGTCGCCAAAGGCCTGCTCACCGACTACTCCTCGTCCTTCGGCGACCTCGACCAGCTCGGGATGGTCCGCTTCGTGGCCGGCCTCGCGGTCGAGACCGTCGTGGAGCGCACCAGCGCCCACAAGCTGCTCGAGCGGCTCAGGGACGTCCTGCCGGGCGGGAACGACGACCACTGGGACCAGGAGGCAGGGCTGCTGGACCCGGAGTACCAGCTCGCGATGTTCCGCTGGCGCGAGGAGCACATCCTCGCCGGGGCGGCCCGCCGGCTCAAGCGCGGGATGGACAACGGGATGGACACCGTCCAGGTGTTCAGCCAGGTCCAGGACCACGTGATCGCGGCAGGCAGGGCCCACGTCGAGCGGCTCGTGCTGGAGGCCTTCGTGGAGAAGACCGCGGCGCTGGGCGAGGGCGACAACAAGGTCGCCCTGAACATCCTGTGCGACCTCTACGCGTTGTCCACCATCGAGGCCGACCGGGCGTTCTGGATGGAGCACGGGCGGCTCTCCAGCGCCCGCTCCAAGGCGATCAGCCGCGAGGTCTCGTCGCTGTGCCGCCAGCTGCGGCCGCTGGCGGCCGACCTGGTGGACGCCTTCGGCATCCCGCCGGAGATGCTGCGGGCCGAGATGCTCGAGGAGCCGGGCAGCCCGGAGTAGCAGAGCTGGCCCACTCGGTCAGTTGTCCGGCGTACGCCCGGTCTGTGGGCTGCCGTCGTTCTTGACCTCGACCTCGTCGGCGTGATCCTTCGCGCGCTGGAAGGACGCGTTCACCTCGGCCTCGGCCTCGGCGCGGCCGACCCAGTTGGCGCCCTCGACGGACTTGCCGGGCTCGAGGTCCTTGTAGACCTCGAAGAAGTGCTGGATCTCGAGGCGGTCGAACTTCGAGACGTGGTTGATGTCGCGCAGGTGCTCCAGGCGCGGGTCCTGCGCGGGGACGCACAGCACCTTGTCGTCACCGCCGGCCTCGTCGGTCATCCGGAACATGCCGATCGCGCGGCAGCGGATCAGGCAGCCGGGGAACGTGGGCTGCTGCAGGATCACCAGGGCGTCCAGCGGGTCGCCGTCCTGGCCCAGGGTCTCCTCGATGAAGCCGTAGTCGGCCGGGTAGGCCGTCGAGGTGAACAGCGTGCGGTCCAGGCGGAGGCGGCCGGACAGATGGTCCACCTCGTACTTGTTGCGTTCACCCTTGGGGATCTCCACCAGCACGTCGAACTCCACGGAACTTCCTTCCACACGGCCACCGCACGCCCGAGCATGAGCGTGCCAGGGGCTAGTCTCGCGCACATTGACCTCGAACGGCACATCAAAGGGGGCTCGGGGCACCTTGGGTGACGTACGCCACTCTCTTCGTGGATTCTCCGCCGAGATCCTGGTCCTGGTCCTGCTCGCAAGCGCGTTCGCCAGCTACCGCTTCGACCTCGGGGAGCGCTGGTTCGGCTGGGGACCGGCCGACCCGGCCACGGACCCCTCTGCCGTGCAGCCACCGGAGGGCCTGCGCCTGCCCTCCACGGGGGTGGTCCCCCCGGTCGCCGGGGCCGGCCCCTCCCGGGCGATCGACCCGGCGCGCGTGACCGCCGCCGTGCGCCCGCTGCTGCGCAAGCGCGTGCTCGGTCCCAGCTTCGGGGTGCTCGTCACCGATCTGGGCACGGGCAAGCCGGTCTTCCAGCAGGGGCCTGCGGTGCTCACGCCCGCCTCGACCACCAAGGTGGTCACCTCGGCGGCGGCGCTGGAGGCGCTCGGGCCGATGGCGCGCTTCCGTACGACGGTCCGGTGGGTGCCCGACACCCAGCAGCTGGTGCTGGTCGGCGGCGGGGACCCCTTCCTGGCCAGCTCCCGGGGCAAGGCACAGGGCAGCTACCCCGAACGGGCCGACATCGCCACGCTGGCGCAGCAGGCCGCCCAGAAGCTGCGCGCGATGAAGGTGACCCGGGTCCGGCTGGCCTTCGACGACTCCTACTTCTCCGGTCCCGCGATCAACCCGCACTGGCCGGCGAGCTACGTCCCCGAGTCGGTGGTGCCGCCGATCAGCGCGTTGTGGGTCGACCAGGGCGCCTCTCCCGAGGGGGCCGGGTACCTCGACGACCCTGCCGCCGGGGCGGCCCGGGTGTTCCGGGACGCGCTGAGCCGTGCAGGGGTGCAGGTCGGTCCGCGGACGGTCCGCGCCACTGCGCCCGAGGGCGCGGTCGAGGTGGCCTCGGCCTCCAGCGCGCCGCTCGGCGAGATCGTCGAGCGCACGCTCGCGGTCAGCGACAACCAGGCCGCCGAGGTCCTGGCCCGCCACGTGGGCCTGGCCGAGCGCCAGGAGGGCTCGTTCGAGGCGGGCGCCGCGGCCGTGCTGGACGTGGTGCGCCGGCTCGGCGTACCCACCGACGGGGACCGGCTCTACGACGGCAGCGGGCTCTCCCGAGAGAACCGGCTCAGCCCGCAGACCCTGGCCGGCCTCCTCCGGGTGGTCGAGGAGCCCGGCCACCCCGACCTGCGCCAGGTCTTCACCGGCCTGCCGGTGGCCGGGTTCACCGGGTCGCTGGCCTATCGCTTCGACCAGGGGCCCGACGAGGCACGGGGCCGGGTGCGGGCCAAGACCGGGACGCTGACCGGGGTGCACGGGCTGGCAGGGGTGGCCGACGGCGCGGACGGCGGCCGGATGGCCTTCGTGGTGGTCGCTGACCGGGTCGGGCCGCTGAAGAACCTCGAGGCGCAGGTGCTGATCGACAAGATCGCGGCCGCCCTGGGGGCGTGCACCTGCGGCGTAGGGTCGTCGTCATGAGCGCAGCGAGCCAGTCGGGACGGCCGGGGATGATCGACTGGGACCTCGCCGTGAAGGTCGGGTCCCGCCTCGTGGGCGAGGGGCCGCAGGTCTCCCGCGCCGAGGCGGTCGAGGCCGTCGAGGAGCTCCGTGCGGGTGCCGCCCGCTCGACGCCGCTGGTCCGCGAGTACACCGGCCTGGTAGCCGAGGCGCGCACCGCCCCGGTGCTCGTCGTCGACCGGCCGGGCTGGGTCCAGGCCAACGCCGACAGCTTCGCCGCGATCGTGGCTCCGCTCATCGAGAAGCTCCAGGGCAAGAAGGGCCCGCCCTCGGCGCTGACCGAGGCGATCGGCTCCCGGGTCACCGGTGTCGAGCTCGGCGCGATGCTGGGCTTCCTGGGCTCGAAGGTGCTCGGCCAGTTCGACCCCTTCCACGACGTGCCCGGCGAGCAGGGCCGGATGCTGCTGGTCGCGCCGAACATCGTGCACACCGAGCGGGAGATCGCCGCCGATCCCCACGACTTCCGGTTGTGGGTGTGCCTGCACGAGGAGACCCACCGGGTGCAGTTCACCGCCGTGCCGTGGATGACCGACCACCTCCGCTCGGAGATGAGCAGCATCATCGACGCCGTACCGACCGACCCGGCCGCCCTGGTCGGTGACGCCGTACGCCGCGTCGGCGACGTGGTCAGCGGCAAGTCCGAGGGCAGCCTGCTCGACCTGTTCTCCAGCCCCGAGCAGAAGGCGGTGATCGAGCGGGTCACCGGCGTGATGAGCCTGCTCGAGGGACATGCCGACGTCGTGATGGACGGGGTCGGGCCCGAGATCATCCCCAGCGTCGCCGAGATCCGCCGCAAGTTCACCCAGCGCCGCAAGGGTGCCGGCGGCCTCGACCGGCTGCTGCGCCGGCTGCTGGGCCTGGACCAGAAGATGGCGCAGTACCGCGACGGCGCGGTCTTCGTCCGGGCCGCGGTCGACAAGGTCGGCCTGGAGGGCTTCAACGCGGTCTGGGCCGAGCCGGCCAACCTGCCCAGCAAGGCGGAGATCCTCGACCCCTCCCTGTGGGTCGCCCGCGTGCACGGCTGAGCATGGCGCTGGATCCCTCGGTGGCCGCGGTGCGGGTCGCCGTACGCCGCTGCCTCGCCGCCGACGGGAGCAACCCCGTCCTCGTCGCCTGCTCCGGTGGCGCCGACTCGCTGGCCCTGCTCGCGGCGAGCGTCTTCGAGGCGCACAAGGCCGGGACCCGGGTCATCGGGGTCACGGTCGACCACGGGCTCCAGCCGGGGTCCGACGAGCACACCGCCCGGGTGGTCGCCCAGATGGCGCAGCTCGGGGTCGACGAGACTGCCTCGATCAGGGTCACGGTCGACACCGGCCCCTCGGGGCTGGAGGCCGGCGCCCGCCAGGCCCGCTACGTCGCCCTCTCGCAGCTGGCCACCCACTTCGGGGCCGGGCTGGTCCTGCTCGGCCACACCCTCGACGACCAGGCCGAGACGGTGCTGCTCGGGCTGACCCGCGGTTCCGGGGGCCGGTCGCTGCAGGGGATGCGCCGCTCCTACGTCGAGGAGGGGGTCTGCTTCGCCCGCCCGCTGCTCGACCTCACCCGGGCCCAGACCGAGGCCGCCTGCCGCGCCGAGGGGATCACCTGGTGGGAGGACCCGCACAACACCGATCCCCGGTTCACCCGCTCGCGGATCCGGCACACGGTGCTGCCGGTGCTCGAGCGCGAGCTCGGCCCGGGGGTGGCCGCGGCCCTGGCCCGGACCGCGGAGCAGCTCCGGGAGGACCTGGAGTTCGTGGAGCCGTTCGAGCTCGAGGCCTACGAGCGGGCCCGGACCGACGACGGCCTCGACCTGGGTGCGATCAACGACATCGCCGAGGCGATCCGCTCCCGCGTCGTACGCCGTGCCGCGATCGCCGCCGGCGCCATCCCCTCCGAGCTCACCCACGCCCACGTCCGCGCCGTACAGCGCCTCGCCGGCACCAGGGGCAAGCAGGTCCAGCTCCCCGGCCACGTCACGGCGTACGCCGACGGCCCCCTGCTCCGGTTCCGCCCGACGGGATAGTCCGAGACATTTCCGGTCCGATTTGCGTGTTCAGACGACGGAACTGTCTCGGACTATCCGGATCAGATCGCCTCGGCCAGCAGGCGCAGGGTGTCCTCGCGGGCGGGGGAGGCGTCGGGGGCCGTGCCGAGGAACGCGCCGCCGACGGGGTGGAGCATCACCTCGTCGACGTCGAAGGTGCTGGCGAGCTCGCGGACCTGGGCTGCCGCGGTGTCGGGGGAGCCGATCACCCAGCGGGTGCGCATGGAGTCGATCAGGCCCTGGTGGGCGGCCGGGACCGGGTCCTTCTCGGCCTCCTCGACGGAGCGCTGGGCGCGCAGCTGGCCGCCGGTGCGCAGCTGGACCATCGCCTCGAGCTGCGGCAGCGCGAGCCGGTCGGCCTCATCCTGGGTCGCGGCGACAGACGCGTTCACGGTCAGGAACGTGCGCGGCTCGGCGAGCGCCTCGGAGGGCTGGAAGGTGGAGCGGTACAGCTCCAGCGCGCGGGCGGTTCCCTCGCCGGAGAAGTGGTGCGCGAACACGTAGGGCAGCCCACGCTGGGCGGCCAGCCGCGCCGAGTAGTCCGAGGAGCCGAGCAGCCACACGGGCGGCACCGAGGTGGCCTGCGGGGTGGCGAGCAGCGGGTGCATCCGGCCCTGGACCTGGAGCCCGACTCCCTCGGGGCTCATCATCGAGACGATGTTGTCGACGTACGTCGGGAACCGCGCCACCGCGTCGTCCTCGACCCCGCCGGCGCCGTGCCGCAGCGCCCAGCTGGTCACCGGGTCCGACCCGGGGGCGCGGCCGATGCCGAGGTCGATCCGGCCGGGGTACGCGGCCTCGAGCAGGGCGAACTGCTCGGCGATCACGAGGGGCGCGTGGTTCGGCAGCATCACGCCGCCGGAGCCCACCCGGATCCGCTCGGTGGCGGCGGCCACCATCGCGATCAGCAGCGGCGGGTTCGTGGCGGCCACCGCCGGCATGTTGTGGTGCTCGGCGAGCCAGTAGCGGCGGTAGCCCGCCTCCTCGGCGGCGCGGGCGAGGCGACGGGTGGCCGCGAGGGCGTCGCTGGTGGTCTGGTCGGTCCGGACGGGGACGAGATCGAGTACGGAAAGGTGCATGAACGGCACAACGCTCGGGGGACCCTGAGACTTCCCGCGACCGGTGACGTGGCAGGCTTTCGCACATGGACGCAGCAGACGTCGAAGGTGACCTCGTCAACATCATGTTCACCGAGGAGCAGATCCTGGGTCGACTCCAGGAGATGGCCCGGCAGATCGAGCGGGACTACGAGGGCGAGGACCTGCTGATCGTCGGCGTCCTGCGCGGTGCCGTGATGGTGATGGCCGACCTCGGCCGGGCGTTCAACCGCCACGTCGAGATGGACTGGATGGCGGTGTCCTCCTACGGCTCGGGCACGAAGAGCTCCGGCGTCGTACGCATCCTCAAGGATCTCGACACCGACATCAGCGGACGTCACGTGCTGATCGTCGACGAGATCATCGACACCGGCCTCACGCTGATGTGGCTGACCTCCAACCTGAACTCGCGCAACCCCGCGTCGGTGGAGATCTGCACGCTGCTGCGCAAGCCGGACGCGCAGAAGATGAACATCGACCCCAAGTACGTCGGCTGGGACATCCCCAACGAGTTCGTGGTCGGCTACGGCCTCGACTACAACGAGAAGTACCGCAACCTCAGGGACATCGGGACCCTCGCTCCGCACGTCTATTCATAGGCGCCGGACGCCCCAGAGACGCCCCGGAGACGCTCCAGAGACGCGGCAGAGACGCCTCTGGGAAGCCGGATGGGGAGACTCGTTCCACGCTGTGGAGTGACCTGAGAGGATTACGCGGTGAAGCGAATCGTGCGTAGTCCATGGCTCTGGATCCCGGTTGCCGTGGTCGGTGTCCTGCTGGCCCTCCAGTACCTCGTGCCCAACGGTGGGTACACCGAGGTCGAGACCTCCCAGATGGTGGAGGACATCAACTCGGGCAAGGTCAAGGAGGTCACCTTCGTCGACGGCGGCGACCAGCAGATCCGGGCGACGCTGGACGACGGCAAGAAGGTGATGGCCACCTGGGTCACCGGTCAGCAGGTCAAGCTGGTCAACCAGGTCCAGGACCAGGTCGACAAGGGCACCATCAAGGACTTCAACGTCAAGAACCCCAAGCCCAGCCTGCTGGGCTCGATCCTCGCCACGCTGCTCCCGCTGGTGCTGATCGTGCTGCTGTTCCTGTTCCTGATGAACCAGGTACAGGGCGGCGGCGGCAAGGTGATGCAGTTCGGCAAGTCCAAGGCCAAGCTGATCACCAAGGACATGCCGCAGACGACCTTCGCCGACGTGGCCGGCTGCGAGGAGGCGATCGAGGAGCTCGGTGAGATCAAGGAGTTCCTCCAGGAGCCGGCGAAGTTCCAGGCCGTGGGTGCCAAGATCCCCAAGGGCGTGCTGCTCTACGGGCAGCCCGGAACCGGCAAGACGCTGCTCGCGCGTGCGGTCGCCGGCGAGGCGGGCGTCCCGTTCTACTCCATCTCCGGCTCGGACTTCGTGGAGATGTTCGTCGGTGTCGGCGCCTCCCGCGTGCGCGACCTGTTCGAGCAGGCCAAGGAGAACGCCCCCGCGATCGTGTTCATCGACGAGATCGACGCCGTCGGCCGCCACCGCGGCGCCGGCATGGGCGGCGGTCACGACGAGCGCGAGCAGACCCTGAACCAGCTGCTGGTGGAGATGGACGGCTTCGACGTGCGCGGCGGGGTCATCCTGATCGCCGCGACGAACCGTCCCGACGTGCTCGACCCGGCGCTGCTGCGCCCGGGCCGCTTCGACCGCCAGATCAGCGTGGACGCCCCCGACCTCAACGGGCGCTTCGAGATCCTCAAGGTGCACGCGCGCGGCAAGCCGATCGCGCCCGACGTGGACCTGCTCTCCGTGGCCCGCCGTACGCCGGGCTTCACCGGTGCGGACCTGGCCAACGTGCTCAACGAGGCGGCCCTGCTGACCGCGCGCGAGAACGGGAAGCTGGTCGACAAGCACGCCCTCGACGAGGCGATCGACCGAGTCATCGCAGGTCCGCAGAAGCGCACCCGCCTGATGAGCGAGAAGGAGCGGATGATCACGGCGTACCACGAGGGCGGCCACGCCCTGGTCGCCGCGGCGCTCCCCGGCACCGACCCGGTGCACAAGGTCACGATCCTGCCGCGCGGCCGGGCGCTGGGCTACACGATGGTCCTCCCCGACGAGGACAAGTACTCCCAGACGCGCTCGGAGATGCTGGACAAGATGGCCTACATGATGGGCGGCCGGGCAGCGGAGGAGATGGTCTTCCACGACCCGACCACCGGCGCCGGCAACGACATCGAGAAGGCCACCTCGCTGGCCCGCGCGATGGTGACCCAGTACGGCATGACCGAGCGCCTCGGCGCGATCAAGCTCGGCGAGACCGAGGGCGAGCCGTTCCTGGGCCGCGACATGGGCCACACCCGCAACTACTCGGAGTCCATCGCGGCCATCGTCGACGAGGAGACCAAGAACCTCCTCGCCGCCGCGCACCAGGAGGCGTTCGACATCCTGGAGGAGAACCGGGACGTCCTCGACAGCCTGGTGCTCGCGCTGATGGAGAAGGAGACGCTGGACAAGGCCCAGATCGCCGAGATCTTCGAGCCCCTGCGCCGCCGTGCGCGTCGTCCCGCGTGGACCGGGTCGCCCGAGCGCAACCCGTCGAACATCCCGCCCGTGGTGATCCCGGAGAAGATCCGGGTGGCGGCCGCCGAGGGCGCCACCACCGACGAGGACCAGAACGCGGCGGTGATCACGCCTCCCGGACCGGGCGGGGACGTCCACGGGGAACCGGGACTCGGGGTCAACCCGCCGGCCCCGCCGAGCCCTTCGTCATGACCGTCGACCCCATCGGCGAGGGGCAGGGGGCGGTGGCGGCGTTCGACCACGACCGGGCCGCCGCCGCGGTGCGCGAGCTGCTGATCGCGATCGGTGAGGACCCTGACCGCGAGGGGCTCCAGGAGACCCCGGCCCGGGTCGCCAGGGCGTACGCCGAGCTGACCCAGGGGATCCACCAGCGGCCGGAGGACGTGCTCAGCACCACCTTCGACATCGGGCACGACGAGATGGTGCTGGTGCGCGACATCGAGCTGTGGTCGATGTGCGAGCACCACCTGGTGCCGTTCACCGGGGTGGCCCACGTGGGCTACATCCCGAACGAGAACGGGAAGATCACCGGGCTCTCCAAGCTCGCGCGGCTGGTCGACGTCTACGCCAAGCGCCCGCAGGTCCAGGAGCGCCTGACCACCCAGGTCGCCGACGCCATGGTCGACATCCTCGAGGCCCGCGGCGTGATCGTGGTGATCGAGGCCGAGCACCTGTGCATGACCATGCGCGGGGTCCGCAAGGCGGGCGCCCGCACGATCACCTCCGCCGTGCGCGGCATCATGCACCGCCCCGCCACGCGTGCCGAGGCGATGTCCCTGATCAACGCCGCACGACGATGAGCCGG
Organism: Nocardioides sp. Z30_9; assembly: GCF_058215735.1. Classification (NCBI taxonomy): domain Bacteria; kingdom Bacillati; phylum Actinomycetota; class Actinomycetes; order Propionibacteriales; family Nocardioidaceae; genus Nocardioides; species Nocardioides sp. Z30_9. The sequence continues at coordinate 2,154,578 of NZ_JBZAJF010000001.1, read as the reverse complement.
CCCACCCGGAAGCCGCTGCAGCTGCGATGACCGGCCGGGAGTCGTGGGCCGAGGGCCTGCCGGTGCTGACCCGTCCGCTGGTGATGGGGGTGGTCAACGTCACGCCCGACTCCTTCTCCGACGGGGGGCAGCACGCCACCACGGACGCGGCGATCGCCCACGGCCTGCACTTGCACGCCCGGGGCGCCGACCTGCTCGACATCGGCGGGGAGTCCACCCGGCCGGGGGCCACCCGGCCGCTGGCCGCCGAGGAGCTCGACCGGGTCGTCCCGGTGATCCGGGCACTGGCCGCCGACGGGGTCGCGGTCTCGGTCGACACGATGCGCCACGAGGTCGCGCACGCGGCGCTCGAGGCCGGCGCGGTGCTGGTCAACGATGTCTCCGGCGGGCTGGCGGACCCGCAGGTCCTCGACGTGGTCGCCGAGCACGGAGCGGCGTACGTCGCGATGCACTGGCGGGCCCACTCCGAGGTGATGCAGCAGCTGGCGTCCTACGACGACGTGCTGGTCGAGGTCCGCGACGAGCTCTCGCAGCGCATCGAGGACGCGGTCGCCGCGGGGGTGGACCCCGACCGGATCGTGGTCGACCCCGGCCTGGGGTTCGCCAAGATGCCGACGCACAACTGGGAGCTGCTGCGCCGGCTGCCGGAGCTGGAGACGCTCGGGACGCCGATCCTCGTGGGCTCCAGCCGGAAGTCCTTCCTCGGCTCCCTCCTGGCCGATCCCGACGGCAACCCGAGGGCGGTTCACGACCGTGAGGACGCCAACGTGGCCCTGACCACCATCGCCGCGATCCAGGGGGTCTGGGCGGTCCGGGTGCACGAGGTCCGGGCCAGCCTGGACGCCATCCGGGTGGTCAGCCGCTGGCGCGGAGACGGCTGAGAGCGGCGTTCGCGCAGGTCAGGACGCCGCAGGCGAGCAGGGTGGGACGGCCGTTCCGGTCCCATGCACCCGCCGGTAGTGTCTGACCACGATGACCGACCAGCTCAGTACCGTTCCCGCACGCCAGCCGGTGGACCGCCTCGCGGTGCGGGGTCTCGCGATCCACGGGCACCACGGCGTCTTCGACTTCGAGCGTCGCGACGGCCAGGAGTTCGTGATCGACCTCGTGCTCGGCATGGACACCAGCGCGGCCGCGCGCAGCGACGATTTGCAGGACACGGTCGACTACGGAACTCTTGTCGATGAGGTCCGGTCGGCCGTCGAGAACGACCCGGTCGACCTGATCGAGACCTTGGCGCAGCGGATCGCGGACACCTGTCTGCGTCACGCCGGGGTCGAGGACGTAGAAGTGACCGTGCACAAGCCGCACGCCCCGATCCAGGCGAAGTTCGACGATGTCGCCCTGACCATCAACCGGAGCTCCACGTGACCGAGTCCCCCAATCCCAACATCGTCGACACCGACAGCCTCACCGGTGAGATGCACCCGATCCGCCGTGCGGTGATCTCGATCGGGTCCAACCTCGGTGAGCGCCGGGCCAACCTGCAGGGCGCGGTGAACGCGCTGGCGGACACCCCCGACGTGTGGGTCACCGACGTGTCGCCGGTCTACGAGACCGACCCTGTCGACGCTACCGAGGGCTCCAAGGAGTTCCTGAACGCGATCGTGCTGCTCGACACCACGCTCTCCGCGCGCACCCTGCTCGAGCGGGCCCTCGCGACCGAGGCCGCCTACGGCCGTGAGGCGGGCGGGGAGCGCAACGCTCCGCGCACCCTCGACGTCGACCTGATCGTGCTCGGCGACCGCCGTGCCGACGAGGACGACCTCGTGCTGCCGCACCCTCGCGCCGCGGGCCGGGCGTTCGTGCTGGTGCCGTGGCTCGACCTCGAGCCCGACGCCGAGATCCCCGGCGTCGGCCCCGTCAAGGAGCTGGTCGAGAAGACCGGCCGCGACGGTGTCCGGCTGCGCGAGGACATCGAGCTCGAGCTCGGCTGAGGCCCATGGGCTCGACGAGGCGCTGCTCGAGGCCGCACCCGTGAGCGGGCCCGGCGACGAGCAGCCCCGCGGACGCCGCGAGGAGTCCGGGCCGGACGACGAGTCCGAGCAGCCGGACCAGCAGGGCCGGATCCAGCCGACCGGGCCGGGTCCGCTGGTGCTGACCGGTGTCGTGGGCATGGTGGTGGGCTGGGCGGTCCGCCCGCTGTGCCTGCGGCTGGGGCTGGCCGAGCCGGACGTCTCGCTGTTCTCGGTGGCACTGCTGTTCTTCGCCGCCGCGATCATCGGCGGCACGGCGTACCTCACCTGGCGCACGGTGCGTCGCGACCGCTTCGCCCTGGCCACGCACCAGGCCGTGAACCGGCTGGTGCTGGGCAAGGCGTGCGCCCTGGTCGGGGTGCTGCTGGCCGGTGGGTACGTCGGGTACGCCGTGAGCCAGCTCGGGGTCGGCGACCCCTCCTCGACCACCCGGCTGTGGCACTCGGGCCTCGCGGCGCTCGGCGCGGCCGCTGCGACGGGGGCAGCCCTGGCACTGGAGCATGCGTGTCGCGTGCCCCGCCCCAGGGAGTAGCGACCTAGGCTGCGGCGCATGGCCGCCCCGCGCACCCGCATGCGCCGTCGTCAGCGCAGTGTCCGGCTCACCGTGGCGGTCTCGCTGCTCTGCGTGGCCACGGCCGCGGTCCTCGCCTCGCTGCCGACCCAGTCGCCGCTGTGGCTCAGCCTGGCCTCGGTGACCTCGCTGGTGCTGGGGTGGACCGCCGTCCGCATCACCTGGACCGAGGTGCTCCAGTCGCGGCGCGAGAACGCCAGGGACCGCGCCGCTGCTGCGGCCGCCTACAAGACGCTGTTCAGTGAGCGGGCGGCCGAGCACGCCGAGTTCACCACCGCGATGACCGAGCGCCTGGCCGAGTCCCACCTGTGCCAGCGCGAGCTCGAGGGCCTGCTCACCCAGCACGAGACCCGGGCCCAGCGTGCGGAGTCCCGGCTCGCGCAGGCCGAGGAGCGGGTGCACGTGCTCGAGGACAGCATCGCCGTGCTCCGCGGCGAGAGCGCCGTCCCCGTCTCCGACCCGCTCGTCGAGCTGGTCGCCTGGGACGCGCAGCAGAGCGCCCAGCGCTCGGCCCAGCAGCAGGCTGAGACCCAGGTCACGCTGAAGCAGGCCTGAACCCTCTCCGACGGCGCGGTCGGCGAGCGGTCTGGGAGACTTCCCGAACGTGAGCCCGGAATGCGATAGTCGGCGCACGGCAGCCGAGGGCTCACCGAAGGTGCGTGTGGCCTTCCGCCGCGTCGGCGCCTCCGAGAGGCTGGACGCCTCACCGGGCCCGGTCCCCGAGCAGGAGGAGACCCGAGGATGATCCGCTTCGACCGAGCCACCAAGCGCTACCCGGACGGGACCGTCGCGGTGGACGAGCTGGACCTCGAGGCACCGACGGGGGAGATCACCGTCCTGGTCGGCCCGTCGGGATGCGGCAAGACCACCTCGCTGCGGATGATCAACCGGATGGTCGAGCCGACCTCCGGCAAGATCTGGCTCGACGGGACCGACACCGGCACCATCGCGGCCCACGAGCTGCGCCGGCAGATCGGCTACGTGATCCAGCACGCCGGGCTGTTCCCACACCGCACGATCCTGGACAACGTGGCGACGGTGCCCTTCCTGCTCGGCACCAAGAAGGCCACGGCCCGGGCGCGTGCGATGGAGCTGCTGGAGCGGGTCGGCCTCGACCCTGCGTTCGCTACCCGCTATCCCGGTCAGCTCTCCGGTGGCCAGCAGCAGCGTGTCGGCGTCGCCCGGGCACTGGCCGCCGACCCGCCGGTGATGCTGATGGACGAGCCCTTCTCGGCCGTCGACCCGGTGGTCCGCGAGCAGCTCCAGGACGAGTTCCTGCGGCTGCAGGGCGAGCTCGGCAAGACGATCGTGTTCGTCACCCATGACATCGACGAGGCGATCAAGCTCGGTGACCGGGTCGCGGTGCTGCGCGTCGGTGGGCAGCTGGCCCAGGTCGCCACCCCGGCAGAGCTGCTCTCGCGACCCGTGGACGCCTTCGTCGCGGGCTTCGTGGGGCGCGACCGGGGCTACCGGGCCCTCGGGTTCACCAGCGCGGGCACGATCGAGACCCACGACGAGGCCACGGTCACGATGGGTGAGCCGCTGCCCTCGGGCGGCGACGGCGAGTGGCTGCTGGCGGTCGACGGGTCCGGTGAGCCGCAGGGGTGGCTGAACCTCGACGACGAGCCGCACGGCACGGTGGTCGAGGACCGGATGCTCTACCGCGGCGGGACCCTGGCCACCCAGGGCGGCACCCTGCGTGCGGCCCTGGACGCCTGCCTGTCCTCGCCCTCGGGGCGCGGCATCGTCGTCGACGACTCCGGCCGGCTGCTCGGCTCGACCACGGCGAGCGAGGTGCTCGCCCTGATCGAGGCTCCCGCCGGGGTCCCGGAGACGCCGAGGTGATCCCTCTGGACTCCGCGAGCTCGTCGCCGTGGCACTTCTTCGGCTACTTCCTCGACCATCGCTCCGAGGACCTCGGCTACCTGTGGGACCACACCTGGCTCTCGGTGGTCCCCGTCGTGGTGGGGCTGCTCCTCGCGTTGCCCCTGGGCTGGCTCTCCCGACGCCACGGCTGGCTCTACCCGCCGATGATGTCGATCTCCGGACTGCTCTACACGATCCCTTCCATCGCGCTGTTCGTGCTGATCCCGCCGTTGCTGGGGCTCGACCCGCTCAGCCCGGTCCAGGTGCCGATCGCGCTGAGCGTCTACTCGCTCGCGCTGCTGGTGCGCGTGGTCGCTGACGGCCTCGGAGCCGTCCCGCAGGAGACCCTGCAGGCGGCGACGGCGCTGGGCTACCGCCCGCTGGGCCGGTTCTTCCGTGTGGAGCTGCCGATGGCGGTGCCGGTGATCACCGCCGGGCTGCGGGTCGCGATCGTCGCCAACGTCAGCATCGTCACCGTCGCCGGCACGATCGGCTTCGACAACCTGGGCCGCCTCTTCGACGAGGGCTTCAAGCTGTCCACGGACACGCCGTACTACCCGCCGATCGTCCTCGGCATCGTGCTGTGCGTGCTCCTCGCCGCCACCCTCGACGGCCTGGTGCTCCTGGCCAGCCGGTTGCTGACCCCGTGGCGACGGGCGGTGAGCGCATGATCGGCTCCGTCTTCGACTGGCTCACCGACCCGGTGCACTGGGAGGGCACGAACTTCGACCCCGGCATCTGGGAGCAGCTCGGCGCCCACCTCGAGTACTCCGCAGTCGCCCTCGCGATCGCCCTGGTCCTCGCGCTGCCGCTCGGGCTCTGGATCGGGCACTCCCACCGCGCCACCTGGCTGGTGAGCGCGGCCAATGCCATCCGGGCCCTGCCCAGCGTCGGCCTGCTCGTGCTGCTCGTGGTGATGATCGCGCCCAACTTCTACGGCCGCACCGACGCCGGCTACGTGATCCCGACCGAGATCGTGCTGGTGCTGCTGGCGATCCCCTCGATTCTGTCCAACACCGTTGCCGGGGTGCAGAACGTCGACCCGGCTGCGCGGGACGCGGCGTACGGCATGGGGATGACCGGTCCGCAGGTGCTGTTCCGGGTGGAGCTGCCGAACGCGCTGCCGCTGATCTTCTCCGGCTTCCGCTCCGCCACGCTCCAGGTGATCGCGACCGCCACGATCGCCGCCTACGTCACGCTCGGCGGCCTGGGCCGGTTCATCTACGACGGCCTCGCGCAGCAGGACTACCCGCAGATGGTGAGCGGCGGGCTGCTGGTCGCGGCCCTCGCGCTCGCGGCGGACCTGCTCCTGGCCGCGCTGCAGCGACTGTCCGTATCGCGGGGAATCACCGGCCGCACGCGTCGTGCGGACCGTGAGGGGTACGACGGCAATGGCGGGGCGACCCCCGACTCGCGCACGGCAGTGCTCGAGCAGGAGCTCACCGCGGAGGCAGCATGACCAGGGCCCGGCTCGCCGAGAAGTTGTCCACCAGTGGAAACCACCAGGAGAAGAACATGAGAACCAAGCTCGTTGCGCTCGCAGCGACCGCCACCGCCCTGACCCTGGGCCTGAGCGGGTGCGGGTCGAGCGACTCGGACTCGGACTCGGGCTCCAAGAGCGGGAGCGGGACGATCGCCTCCCAGATGATCTTCGGGGGACCGCCGGAGTTCAAGACCCGCACCGACGGGATCCCCGGCCTGGAGAAGAACTACGGGGTGAAGTTCGCCAAGTACACCGTCACCGACGTCGGCGGCCCGGTGACCGTGAACGCGCTCAAGCGCGGACAGGTCGACGCGGTCGACCTGTTCACCACCGACCCGGCCATCGAGGCGAACGACTTCGTGATCCTCGAGGACCCCAAGTCGAACTTCGCAGCGCAGAACATCGTCCCGATCATCAACAAGGACAAGGCGACCGACGGCGTCAAGAAGGTCCTCGACGGGATCTCGGCGAAGCTGACCACCGACGGCGTCGGTGACCTGATCGGTGAGGTCACCAACGAGAAGAAGGAGCCCGCCGCGGTCGCGAAGAGCTGGCTGGCCGAGAACTTGCCGACCACCACCACGGACTCCGCGAAGGACGTGTCGCTGACCGTCGGCTCGGCGAACTTCACCGAGAACGAGATCCTCGCCGAGATCTACGCGCAGGCGCTGGAGGCGCAGGGAGCCACGGTCAAGAAGAAGCTGAACATCGGGAGCCGGGAGAAGTACTACCCGGCGCTGGAGTCGGGCTCGCTCGACCTCTTCCCCGAGTACACCGGCACGATCCTGACCTTCATCGACAAGAACACCACCGCCACCAGCCCCGAGGACGTCTACGCCGCCCTGACCAAGGCGCTGCCGGCGAACCTGGTCGCGCTGGAGCAGTCGGAGGCCCAGGACAGCGACGCGGTCGTGGTCACCAAGGAGACGGCCGAGAAGTTCGACCTGAAGACGATCGCGGACCTCGCCAAGAAGGGCTGAGCCCGCACGGCCCCACCACGGGACCACTGAGCGGCGGCGCCGGGCCCACGGGGTCCGGCGCCGCCGGCGAGCGGGGCCGACCGATAAAGTGCGGCGCATGCCTTCGTCCTTCCTGGTCACCGGTGGTGCTGGATTCATCGGTTCCAACTTCGTGCGTCACGTGCTCGAGCACACCGACGCCCACGTGACCGTGCTCGACAAGCTCACCTACGCCGGGGACCGGCGCACCCTGGAGGGGCTGCCGCCCGAGCGGCTCGAGCTGGTCGTGGGCGACATCGCGGACCCCGCGCTGGTGGGGGACCTGGCCGCCAGGACCGCCGCCGAGGACGGGGTGCTGGTGCACTTCGCGGCGGAGTCGCACAACGACAACTCGCTCGACGACCCGTCGCCGTTCATGCACACCAACCTCACCGGCACCTTCACCCTGCTCGAGGCCGCCCGGCGTCACGACCTGCGGATGCACCACATCTCGACCGACGAGGTGTACGGCGACCTCGAGCTCGACTCGCCGGACAGGTTCACCGAGGCCACGCCGTACAACCCCTCGAGCCCGTACTCCTCGACCAAGGCAGGCTCGGACCTGCTGGTCCGCGCCTGGGTGAGGTCCTTCGGGGTGCGCGCCACGATCAGCAACTGCTCGAACAACTACGGCCCCTACCAGCACGTGGAGAAGTTCATCCCGCGCCAGATCACCAACCTGATCGACGGCATCCGGCCGCGGCTGTACGGCGCCGGCCTCAACGTGCGCGACTGGATCCACGCCGAGGACCACAGCTCCGCGGTGCTGCGGATCATCGAGCGCGGCGAGATCGGCCAGACCTACCTGATCGGGGCCGACGGGGAGCGGAACAACCTGGAGGTCGTCCAGGCCCTGCTGCGCCTGATGGGCCGCCCCGAGGACGACTTCGACCACGTCAACGACCGGGCCGGGCACGACCTGCGCTACGCGATCGACTCCACCAAGCTCCGCACCGAGCTGGGCTGGGAGCCGGCCATGACCGACTTCGAGAGCGGGCTGGCCAGCACGATCGAGTGGTACCGCACCCACGAGGACTGGTGGCGCCCCCGCAAGGCCGCCACCGAGGCGAAGTACGAAAAACTGGGCCAGTGAGCGAAGGGTGCAGACCCTGATTCTCGGCTAGCCTGATCGGGCGTTCCTGCACCCGAGCTCCAGGAGTCCGCCGATGCACGTTCAGGTCCCCGTGCTGTGCGAGAGTCTCGACGACCTCGCCCGCACCTCCGGTGCCCTCGACCTCCAGCAGGTCCCGCTGCCGGACTTCTCGGTCACCTACGTGGTCCCGGAGCTCGACCCGGCGTCGCGGGAGCGACTCGAGGACCTCGTCCGGAAGCGGCCGAACCTCGAGGTCGTCACCGTGGAGGCCGACGGCTGGGGTCCGGCGATGGAGCGGGTGGTGACGCACAGCCGTGCGGACGGCCTCCTGGTGATCAGGATCGGCGACCTGCTCCATCCCGAGGCGATCGCCCGGCTGACGGCCGTGGCGGAGCAGGGCCACGACCTCGTCGTGGGCCGCCGGGTCGGGCAGGCGACGTGGGGCGCGGAGGCCTCCGGGGGACCCGTGGCCGTCGCCCTGGTGTCGGCCTCCCTGGCCGCCGGCGTGCCCGTGCCGTCCGCCGAGTCCGCCGCCGGCTGGCTGGACGGCTGGCACCAGACGCTGCTCGCCGAGGCGAAGAAGGTAACGGCCCTGGAGGACTACCCGGTGCTGGCCGCCTCGCAGGCTGGCGGCGACGCCGGCGTCGAGGACGAGGTCACGGTCCGGGAGCCGAGCGCGACCTGGGACGGCGTCGACCTGGTCCTGGGCGCCATCGCCTCCGTGGCGTGGCCCGAGGCGGAGTACCGCTTCGCCGTACGCGGTCAGGACGGGATCGAGTACGCCGTGCCGACGCAGGCCGAGACCACCACGGACGGGGTCGTGCTCAGCGGGCGGCTCGACGTGGGGACCGCTGCGCTCGGTCACCCCCTCGACGAGGGCGACTGGCTCGTCGGGGTCCTCGCCACTGCACCCGGGCACAGCGCCTGGTCCCCGCTCCCGCGGACCCGGCTGGCCGCGGGCCTGATCAGCGGACGCCCGGTGGTGCCGACGCTGCAGAGCGACGACCTGCTGCTGCAGGTGGACCGGGTCCGGCGCCGCTACTTCAAGCCCGACCACACCGCGGCGCGGATCACCGAGTCGGTCGAGGGCATCGAGCTGGTGCTGCCGGTCCGGGGTCCCCACGTGGCCCGGACCGACGAGCTGGCGGGCTCCCTGCTCCTGGGCGGCCTGAGGATCCCTGCGGTGCTGCGGACCGACGCCGAGGGGACGCACCTCCAGGCGTGGCTCTCCGGGCTCGCCGGCCGCTACCCGCTGTCCGTCGCGTTCGGGAACATGAAGCCGGCGCCGCTGGGCCTGACCCTCGCCGTGGACGGGGTGGGCTCCATGTCCCTGGAACCCACCTCATCGCTCACCTCATCGCTCACCTCGGGGTCCGGCCCGGCGCCGGGCGCGGCCGGGACGTCCGGTGCGGGTGTCCTGGTCCGGGTGCGCAAGGCGGTGCCGGGCCCGGTGGTCGCGGGCCTGCGCAAGGTGCCCGCGCTGCGCCGGTGGTACGGCGACCGGGTCGGCTGACCCGGAGAGGCTGCCTCGTGGGTCAGGCGGGGACCCGGCCCGCGAAGGCCGGGCCCAGGCTGGTGGTGAGCGCCTGGTTGAGGTCGGTCCGAAAGCTCGGGTTGCCCTCACGGGACTCGCGCAGCACGTCCCAGAACCCCGAGTCCAGCACCCGCTGGGGTGACGAGACGCTGGTGCGGTCCAGCAGCAGCTCCGGCACGTCCTGGGGGTCCGGCCGCCGCCTGCTGGCCAGGATCGCCTCGAAGTTGTCCGCGAGCACGGTGCTGCCCGGGTCCAGCCCCATCACCAGCAGCAACCCGGTCGGGCTGGTGTTGACCGGCACCACGGAGAGCTCGGGGCGGTACTGGGCCAGCACGTCGAGGATCGGGAAGACGTCGCCGGTCCACTCCGTCGTGTGCCGCTCGCGGGCCGCTTCGTCGACCGAGCGCGGGAGGACGTCGTCGAAGACGATCAGGGACTGCTCCGTGCAGTGCCGCTCGGTGTTGATGAAGTCGCGCAGTGCGAACTCGAAGAGGTGCAGACCGTCGATGAAGGCCAGGTCGAAACGACGCCCGCCGGTGGGCTCGAGAGGGTCCTCACGGCTGAAGTACTCGTCGCTCGTCGTACGGATCAGGGCGTAGTCGCCGTCGAGCGGCGTGACGATCTTGAAGCCGGGGTCGATGCCCACGGAACGGCAGGAGGAGAGCCGGATGCTCTTGCCCTCGGCGACGCCGATCTCGAGGTAGGTCTGCGGCTGCAGCCGAGCGTGCATCTGCGTGAAGAAGTCGAGGTAGTACATGCACAGGGACACTAATCCGAGACACGGTGAGCCGGATAGACCCTGGACGCTGCGCGCTACGTTTGGCGCTCTCGCGTGTAACCATCTGCCATGCCGCTCATCCGTTCCCCGTTGCTGCGCAGGTTCACGCCGGTCCAGCTCGCACGTCCGTCCGTCCAGCCGCAGGTCCACGAGGTCGGTCCGCGGCTGGCGGCCTACCGCCGCGCGCTGGCGGGCCTCCGGATCGAGACCGTGGCGATGGTGGCGGGTCCCGGCGACCTCGACGCGCTGTACGCCTCCCTGCGCGAACTGCTCGACGGCGCCTCGGTGACCGGGTTCGTCCTGGGTGAGGGGTCGGAGGAGAAGCCCGCCGTGCCCGGGGAGCGCGTTCCGGAGGTGCCGTGGCCGCGGCACCCGGTCGCGACCTCGCCCGAGCTGCATCAGCTGATGTCGAGCTCGGGCCCCTACGACCTCGTCGTCGAGCACGGCTCGACCTCCCAGTACGAGAAGCGCCGCCTGCTGAGGTGGCTGCTGGGCCACGTCCGCTCGGGTGGGGTCTACGTCGTCGACGACGCGGCCTCGGTCTGGTCCGACGACGGGGCCGACGTCACCGGGGGCAACGTCGTCGAGCTCGCCTGCCGGCTGGCGCAGGCCGCCGGTGGCGCAGCCGCACCCGCCGCGGGCCTGGACCCGTTGGATCGCGAGCTCGCCAGGACGATCGAGAGCGTCGAGGTCTCCCGGGACCTCGTCGTCGTACGGCGTCGTGGCGAGGTGAGCATCAAGGTCCGGCACACCGAGCTCGAGCCGATCCTGCGGCGCCGGGAGGGTGCCGACTGGTCCCGCGTCGTGCGCAAGATACGCCGCACGGTCGTCGATTCCAGCGCCCTGGGCCACCACAACGACGAGGAGCAGCGGGCCAGGCGCTACCCGGTCAGGTTCGGGGTCCCCAAGCTCCTGCTCCGCGAGTACGACGACGTCGTCGCCCTCCCCGCGGGGCTGCTCGTCAAGGACAACCTGGTCCTGCCCGACTCCTTCCGGCTGTGGGGTGGCCCGATGCAGACGCGGACCCGGCTGCGCGACACCTCGCACTACTTCGTGCACGCCCCAGACGTGTCGTCGCCCGACCGGCTCGTCGGGCAGTACTACCACCTCGACCACGAGTACCCCGCGCACTTCGGCCACTTCATGACCGAGCGGCTCGGCAGGCTCTGGGGCTGGCCGCAGGCGAAGGCCGCCAACCCCGGCCTCAAGCTGCTGGTCAGCAAGGTGGTGCCGTTCCAGCTCGAGCTGCTCGCGGCCTTCGGCATCCCGCCCGAGGACGTCGTGGTCTTCGACGGGGCGGTGCGGGTCGACTCGCTGGTCGCGGCGATGCCGATGTACCACATCGGGCGCTACGTCAGCCCGCAGATCAGGGACGTCTACAGCCGGCTGCAGAGCGGTGTCGAGCAGGTGCACGGAGCCGGGTACGAGCGCATCTTCCTCAGCCGCCAGCGCGGGCTCTGGCGCGAGTGCGTCAACGCCGACGAGCTCGAGGCGCTGTTCGCGGCGCGCGGGTTCACGGTGCTGCGGCCCGAGGAGCACACGATCGCCGAGCAGGCGGCGCTGTTCCGGGAGGCCAGGGTCGTCGCCGGCTACATCGGCTCACAGCTCTACGGCCAGCTGTTCAGCCGTGAGCACCTCGACGTGATCGGGTTCGTCGGAGCTTCCTACAACTCCAACAACGAGTACCTCCTGGCCACGGCGCTGGGGCACACGCTGCACCAGTTCTGGTGCCCCGAGGAGCCGGTCCTGCGCGAGAAGGACGTCACCGGACGGCCGATCACCGGGATGCACCGGGACTACCGGTTCGACTTCGCGCGCGACCAGCCGGCCCTGGAGCAGCTGCTCGACCGGTTCTGAGCCCCGGTCCGGAGCCCGCTGCCAGTCGGGTCAGGCGGACGGGCCGAAGACGGCGTCGACGACGCGGCCGGTGGTCCCGGTGTCGTCCCAGGGGGTGAACCGGTCCCGGAAGGCGGCTCGGGCCCCTGCGTAGTCGTCGGGGGCGTAGTCGTCGGGGGCGTGTTCGTCGCCGGAGAGCGCTGCGTCGCGCAGGTGCTGGACCAGTGCCTCCTGGTCGGCGAACAGCGGGCCCGGGGCGGTCGCCTCGAAGTCGAAGTAGAACCCGCGCAGGCGGTCGCGGTAGTCGACCAGGTCGGGCACCAGGAACATCATCGGCCGGTCGAGCAGGGCGTAGTCGAACATCACCGAGGAGTAGTCGGTGACCAGCGCGTCGCTGGCGAGGTAGAGGTCGTTGATGTCGGGGTAGAGCGTGACGTCGATGACCTTCGAGGACCCGTCGCCGGCGACCGATCCCGAGCCGGAGGTGTTGGCGTGCCCGCGGACCAGCACCACGGTCCCCGGCACCGCCTCGACCACCTCGCGGGCGTCGAGGTAGAGGACCTTGGAGTGGGAGCCGCCGGACCTGGCGGTCTCCCGCCAGGTGGGCGCGTAGAGCAGGACCCGCTGGTCCTCGGCGATGCCGAGCCGGCGTCGTACGTCCTGGCGGCGCTCCTCGCGCCCGGGACCGACCAGCGCCTCGTTGCGCGGGTAGCCGCTCTCCAGAAGCTTGCCGTGGTAGTCGAAGGCGCGCGGGAAGATCTCGGAGCAGAAGGGGCTCGGGGAGATCAGGAAGTCCCACACGGAGGCCTCGTAGACCATGGTCCGGCTGTAGGTCACCGAGAGGTAGCGGGTGTCCTCCATGTCGTTCGCGATCCGCTTCAGCGGGGTGCCGTGCCAGGTCTGCAGGTAGACCTGCCCGGGCGCCTTGCGGAAGTAGAACGGGAAGTTCGCGTTGTTGACGACGTACGCCGCACGGCCCAGCAGCTCGTACCACTCCCGGCTCTGGCGGACCACGCCCCGAGTCCCCGGGGGTACGGCGACCGAGCTGTCGGCGATGCTCCACACCAGGTCGAGGCCGGCGTCACGGCGCAGCAGCTCGCGGGCGATCGCGGCGAGCGAGTCGCCGGTGCTGGTGCCGTTGAACGCCTCGAACAGCACGCAGGGCAGCCGGGGGGCGGCGATCGCCTCCGGGTAGACCTCGGTGCGCAGGTGCTGTCGCTGCCGGGGCGAGGCCTCGGACTGCGGGAGCGGCCGGGACCAGACCTCGATCTGGCACAGGTGCGACGTCCCGACCTCGGCGTGCAAGGGCGACTGGTCCACCACCAGGGGCAGGCGCCGGCGCAACGAGGTCGCGGCGAACACGTAGCTGCTCTCCTCGGCGTCCCCGGAGGGAGCCCCGGCGGGGTGGCCGGGAGCGTGATCGGTGGCGTCCGCCGGCTCCAGGGCCAGGAGGTAGAGGCCCGCGGTGAGCGGGGTCCGGCCCAGCCCCCAGGGGTCCTGCTCCAGCGGCAGCTCGACCTCGAAGTCACCCGCGGGCAGCGGGGCCGAGGGCAGGCCGGTGCTGCGGGGACCGCGCAGGTGGAGGTGCCCGCCCGCGGCGGCGAGGGTGGTGCCGCGCACCACGAGCGACCTCTCGCCCTCGATCACCTCGGAGATCGCCGCCGCCGGCAGCGGCTCGCCCACCAGGACGTTCTGCGCCGGGCCCCGGTGCACGAAGCCCCCGACCGCGTTGCTCCCCAGGACGTTCGGCTCCTCGGCCCACAACACGTCGAGCTTCACGCCGGACGCGTGCCGGGTGCGCAGCCGCTGCCCGGACCCGGGCTGCAGCCGGACCAGCGCCGTGCCGTCGCCGCGGACCTCGAGCGGCACCGGGGTGTTGGGCTCGCCGCGGCGGGCGAGCCAGGCCCGCGTGGGCGGGTCCGAGGCAGGGACCTCGAGGGTGAGCTCGAGGGTGGAGTCGTCGAGGGGGCGGTGGCTGCTCGACCAGGCCCAGGTGTCGTGGACGAGCAGGCGGTGGCCCGTGTCCACCACCCCGGCCAGCCGCACCATCCGGCCGTTGCAGTTGCGGGGCTCGCGGCTCGCACCGTTGCAGGTGGGGACGACGTGGGTGAGGTTGCTGACCCGCTCGAAGCCGCCCTGCCGCTGGGTGAACTCCAGGAGCAGGCTGGCCTGGCCCTCCGGCGCGACCTTCGCCAGCCAGTCGCCGTCGATCCGCGCCTCGAACCCGGTGTCGGACATGTCCGCGAAGGCCATCCGGGCGAGGTGGTCGAGCTCGAGGTCGGCGTACCTGCTCACCGGCACCTCGAGGCGCTCGCCCTCAGGGGTGACGAGGTGGAGCTCCAGGGTGGGGGAGCCGAAGTCGCGCGGCAGCGGGGCGAGGTACGCCGAACCGCGCAGGACCAGCTCGTGGTCCTCCCAGGTCGCGCCGACCAGCCGGACCACGGGCCGCACGTCCACCTCGTAGATGCGGCACACCCAGTCGGGCAGGTCCTCGTCGCTGATCTCGAAGGGCGGGGCGTAGGCGAGGTGGTCGCCGCGGTCGACGGTCGGCAGCCCGGTCTGGTCGCGCTCGAACCACGCGCGGAGCTCGACGCCGAGGTCGAGCCGGCCGTGGCTGAGCACCCACGACTTCGCCCGGTTGCGGAAGGCGACCCTGCTCCACACGTGCGGGGGGACCTCGGTGCGCAGTCGCTCCAGGCGCCCGAACAACAGCTTCACGTAGTCGGGATCGGCGTTGAGGGCAGCCATCAGGTAGTTGGGGAAGTCGTAGTCCAGGAGCTTGAGGTACCACGTCTCCCGGATCAGCTCGGGCGCCTCGCGCATCATCTCCGCGCACTCCACCTGGCTGCGCAGGCGGTCGCGCAGGTCCGCGATCGAGGACTTCTGCTGGGTGATGGAGCTGCCGTCGAGCCGGGTCCGCCAGATGTAGACCCGCTGCCGCAGGACGTCGAAGGAGCGCGCCGTGAGGTAGGCGCGGGTGATCGGGACCTGGTCCTCGTAGCGGACGCCCTCGACGAAGCGGAAGCCGTTGCGCCTCCAGAACGAGCGCCGGAACACCTTGTTCCACGCGGTGATGTCGAGGAGCAGGTCGGGCTCGTCGACCAGCGTGATCCCGGTGCGGTTGCGTCCCATCGTCCGCCGGACCCAGTTGGGCCTGACCGAGGCGGACTCGTCGCCGCGCTCGAAGACACCGGTGACGAAGTCCGAGCCGCTGCGCCGCAGCTGCTCCACCATCGCCTGGTAGGCGTCGGGCATCACCAGGTCGTCGGAGTCGAAGAACGCGATGAACTCCCCGGTGGCGTGCTCGGCCCCGGTGTTGCGGGCCGCGCCCAGACCGGCGTTCTCCTTGGTGACGATCGAGATCCGGTCGTCGCGGGCGGCGTACTCGCGCACGATGCCGATGGAGCCGTCGGTGGAGCCGTCGTCGACGACGATGATCTCCAGGTCCGCGAGAGTCTGGGTCACCAGGCTCTCCATCGCCGGCCGGATCCAGTCCCCGACGTTGTAGACCGGGACCACCACGCTCAGCGCCGGCCTCCGCCCGGGGAGCCGGCTGGCCACCTTGCCGCGGGCCCGGTGGGCCACTCGGGAGACCCGCCGTGGCGCCCGTCGCAGGCGCCCTGCCACCGCCCGTGCCCGCTTCAGCGGGCGGTCGATCGGGGGCAATCGAGCCTCCTCGGGCGGGTACGGGTGACACACGGATGATAGCCGTCGGGCCTGATCGGCCCCCGCACTAGGATCCCACGCATGTTGTTCCGCCGTCGGGTGCCCGCGCGGCCCGATCCCGTGGTCAGCGTTGTGGTCCCGGTCTACGACGTGGCGGCGTACGTCGAGGCGTGCCTGTCCAGCATCGGCGCCCAGCCGGTCGCGGACCACGAGGTGATCGTCGTCGACGACGGGTCTCCCGACGACTCGGTGGCGATCGTGGAGAGGCTGATGCGTCGTGACGGCAGGATCCGGCTGGTCCGCCAGCCGAACGCCGGTCTCGGTGCGGCACGCAACGCCGGGATCGCACAGGCGAGGGGGACCTTCCTGGCCTTCGTCGACAGCGACGACGTGCTGCCCCCCGACGCGTGGAGCGCCATGCTCGCCTCGCTGGAGCGCACCGGGTCGGACTTCGCCGTGGGCTCGGCCGAGCGCGATGACGGCGTACGCCGCTGGACGACCCCGCTGATGGCGCGCAACCACGCCGTGGCGCGCGCGGCGACCGACCTGGAGCAGGCGCCGCTGATGCTCGCGGACGTGTTCGCGTGGAACAAGCTCTACCGGCGGTCGTTCTGGACCTCGGCAGGCCTCCGCTTCCCGGAGGGGACCCGCTACGAGGACCAGCCCGCCCTGACCAGGGCGTTCGTGCAGGCGCGCACCTTCGACGTGCTCACCGAGGTGGTCTACCGGTGGGCGGTCCGCGAGGATCGCTCCTCGATCACCCAGAAGCGCCACGAGCTCGACGACCTCGTGGACCGGCTGGAGACCAAGCGGGACAGCGCCGGGGTGGTGCGCGAGCACGCCGGCCCCGAGGTGGGCCACGTCTTCCACGCCGAGGTCCTGCCCATCGACATGTGGGAGTACTTCCGCGCGGTGCCGGGCTGCGGTGAGGACTACTGGTCGCTGCTGGTCGAGGGCGTCCGGGAGCTGTGGAACGAGGGCACGGTGCCCTTCGAGGACACCCGCGTGCCGGCGCAGCAGCGCCTGATGGGGTGGCTGGTCAGCCACGACAGGCGCGAGGACCTCGAGGCGCTGCTGGCCTGGATCGACGCGAACCGGCCGCTGCCGGTGGCGGGCGGTGAGCTCGACCATCCCTGGCGCGGGCGGCCGGGGGTTCCCGCGTTCCCCGTGTGACCCACACGACGCCACGCCGCCCGGGTGGTTCTGACCGGTGAGCGGGCGACGGTACGTTGGCGGTCGGTGCCTGCGCCGGGACCGCGGTCGACGGTGTGCAGCGCTGCGTGATTTCTCGGGGACCGGAGGACGGATCGAAGTGGAGCGCTCGGCGTGACGGTGACCGGCCAGGACGGCCCGCCCCAGGTGCGGGAAGCCCGACCTACCGAGGGCGGCTCCCGCCCCGCCGCCTCGCCGACCCCGGTGCGCCCGGAGATCCAGGGGCTGCGGGCCGTGGCCGTCCTGCTCGTGGTCGTCTACCACCTCTGGCCGGGCCGCCTGCCGGGCGGCTACATCGGCGTCGACGTCTTCTTCGTCATCTCCGGGTTCCTGATCACCGGCAACCTGGTCCGGGAGGTCCGGCGTACCGGCCGGGTGGCCCTGGCCCAGTTCTGGGCCAAGCGCGTCCGCCGGCTGCTCCCGGCGGCGCTGCTGGTGCTCGCTGCGACGGGCGTGGGCATCTTCTTGTTCGTCCCGCGGCTGCTGTGGCAGCAGTTCTTCAAGGAGATCGGCGCCGCCGTCCTCTACGTGGAGAACTGGTCGCTGGCGCGCGACGCCGTCGACTACCTCGCCTCCTCCAACGAGCCCTCGCCGGTGCAGCACTACTGGACGCTCTCCGCGGAGGAGCAGTTCTACATCGGCTGGCCCCTGCTCGTGCTCGGTGCCGTGCTGCTCGCCAACCTGTTCCGGTGGTCACTGCTCAGGGTCGTCACGGTCACCCTCGCCGTGGCCACCGTGGCCTCTCTCGCGTTCTCGCTGCACCAGACCGTGAACAACCCCTCGGTGGCCTACTTCTCCACGTTCACCCGGGCCTGGGAGTTCGGGGCGGGCGCCCTGCTCGCCTGCCTCGTCGGCAGCCGCACCGTCGCCGCCCCACGGCTGGCCGCCGCCGCGTCCTGGCTCGGCCTGCTGGTGATCGCGGGCGCCGCGCTGGTGCTCTCGCACTCCACCCCGATGCCCGGGACCGCCGCCATCGTGGTGGTGGCCGCCACGGTCGCGGTGCTGTGGGCCGGGAACCCCGAGCTCCCCTGGTCCCCGGGCCGGTTGCTGACCTGGCGTCCGGCGACCTTCCTCGGTGACATCTCCTACTCGATCTACCTGTGGCACTGGCCGCTGATCGTGCTGCTGCCCTACGTCATCGACCGCACCCCGGGCTTCCTCGCGCGGGTGCTGGTCCTGGTGGCCACGATCCTCGCCGCGTGGCTGACCAAGATCCTGGTCGAGGACCCCGTGCGCACCACCCGGAGGCTGCACCTGCGGCGCCCCGGCGTGGCACTGGGGGCGGCAGCGTTGTCGGCGGCGCTGGTGGTCGGCGCGTGCACCGCCGCCTGGTGGGACGTGGAGCACGAGGTACGCCGCTCCGCCGCCCTCGCCCAGTCGCTGACCGAGAAGGCGCCCGCCTGCTTCGGCGCTGCCGCGCGGGACCCGAAGTCGCAGGAGTGCCCGAACCCCGAGCTCGAGGGCAACCTGGTGCCGGCCGTCACGGCCGTGGCCGACGACTACGCGCACTACCCCGACTGCGAGAAGCTGATGACCCAGCGACCGCTGAAGCCGTGCGAGTTCGGTGCGGTCGACGACCCCTCGGTCCCGCACGTCGCCGTGATCGGGGACTCCCACGCCCGAGCGCTGATGCCCGCGCTGGTCGAGCTGGCCGAGAAGCGGGTGCTCTCCCTGCACCTGTTCACCTCGGGCGGCTGCGTCTGGGGCGAGGGTCGTCCCCGGATCTTCGAGAAGTCCCTGCGCGACGCCTGCATCAGCTTCAAGGCCGACCTGGACCCGCTCCTGCGCAGCACCGCGCGCCAGTACGACTTCGTGATCACCACCGGCTGGACCAACAAGACCTCGAAGCCGCTCCGGTCGATGGTGCCGGGGCTGGTGGCCTCGTGGGCGCCGGTCGCTGCGATGAAGGTGCCGATCGTGGCCGTCCGGGACAACCCGAGCGCCGGCGGCGCGACCGAGGACAACCCCAACAACTGCCTCGCGACGGTGGAGATCTCCGAGGCCAACGAGAAGTGCGGCCTGAGCCGCAAGCAGGCCCTGGACCGCTTCGATGACCCCTTCGCCGCCGCGGTCGAGCGCACGCCCGGGGCGCACCTCGTCGACCTGACCCGCTTCTTCTGCGACGAGGACGAGTGCCCGGTGGTGATCGGTGGGGCCAACGTCTACCGCGACAACAGCCACATGACCGTGACCTACGCGCGCACCCTGGCGCCGTACCTCTACCAGGAGCTGCTCGGCACCGGGGTGCTCAAGGCGCGCTGAGCCGGGTCAGCCCAGGGTGGTGATGACGTCGTCGAGGGTGTCGGCGTTGCGGGCGAAGTCGAAGGCCCAGGGCGAGAAGTAGGCCTCGCGGCTCCACCCTCCGCCCGCGGGGTGCTGGATGTCCGGGGTGCTCCAGAAGTAGTGCACCTCGCCCCCGAGCAGGACCGTGTAGAGGTGCTCGTTGCGCGCGGTGTAGGCCTCGTGGTTCAGCAGGATCACCCCCCGGTAGCCACGGGAGTACACGATGTTGAACATCGCGGACCCGCCGAAGCCGGCGATCACCTCGGCCCGGTCGAAGATCGCCGCCTGGGCAGCGATGTCGTGGTTCTCGGGGTAGACGATGTCGAACCCGCGCTCGCTGAAGAAAGCCTCGACCTCACGGGTGTTGCGGCAGGCGCGGTTGGTGGTGATGTCCTGCCGTGAGACGAAGATGCGGCGGCCGCCGCTGCGCTCGAAGCCCTGCACGGGCACGGTGGCCTGGGCGAGCAGCGACTCGCGGACCCGGTCCCAGACACGGGTGATCTCCGGGTGCACGTAGTGGGGCTCCTGGTTGTGCCACATCGGGGTGGCGCCGACCACCGACTCCAGCCGGACGGGCTCGTGGACCCAGCAGATGTCGTCCTCGGAGATGCCGTAGGCACCGAAGATCTGCCGCTCGAGGGCGGGGTCGCGCTCGTCCTCGTAGCGGATGCGGAAGATCGCCTTGAGGTCCGGGATCTGCTTCTTGGCCTCGTCCCAGCCCCACAGGCGACTCATCACCTCGGTGAGCAGGTGCCCGTAGTGACCGGAGTTCTCGGAGTCGAGGTGGTAGTAGCTGCCCTCGAGGGTCCGCTGGGGCCGGTCGCGCGGCCGCGTCCTGGCGAAGTCCCCGTTGACGCTGTGCAGCACGGGGTTCTCCAGGTAGTGGGCCCGGTGGTGCCGGAACGAGTCGGGCAGCGCGGAGTGGCCGGTGACCAGGAGCGCGTTGGAGATCATCGAGATGTCGCCCTGGTAGTGCCGCAGGTGGTGCTCGGGGTAGGTCAGCTTGTCCTCGAGCCAGGGAATCGGCACCGCCGACTCGTGCGAGTGCACCGTGGCAGCACTGGTCAGGGTGCCCCCGGGCAGGCTCAGCAGTTGCTGGACCCGCAGCTGCGGCTCACGCTGGGCGAGGATGCGGTCGGCGTCCTTCTCCCGGACCTTCAGCACGTGGCGCCCGCCCTTGACCACCACGACGTGGTCCGCGTCGACCCTGACCGAGTGCACGGAGGCGCGGCGTCGCCGTTCGGGGGCCTCTCCCGGGAGGTCGGCCGCCTTGAGGCCGGCAGTGCGGGCCATGTCGAGGATCTGGGGAGGCTCGAGGCCGTCGATGGAGCGGCGGCGGTCGACGACGTACAGGCCTCGGCGGCGCAGGTGGAAGAAGATCCGGAACCACAGAGCGTCGTACTCCTCGGCCTCGCGGCGGGCAGCGTCCACGATCACGTCGACCGGGCCGACGAACCGCAGCCACCAGTTGACGGTGTGGACGTCGTCGATCGGGGCCGCGTGGTGCTCCACGCCGAGCTCCTCGAGCCCCCACTCCGGCAGGCCGGTGGGCGAGAGCACGATGACCCGCGCGGGCCAGGGAGGTGCGACCAGCTCGGGGACCGGCGAGTCGGGGTCGTCGTCGGAGACGATCACCACGGTTCGGCGACCGTCGGTCTCGGGGAGCAGGTCGGCGTACCGGGCGTAGAGGCCGGAGCCGGAGGACCCGGTGCTCGCCTCGTCACTGAGGACACCGCTCGCGCGCGTGCGCCACGGGCGGAACAGGGTCACTCGTCGGGTCCTTCGGCAGGTGGGAACACGGGATGCGGGGCCCGAGCATAGCCGCCGGGCGGCACTGTGATGCAGCACACCGAGACGACCATTCCCACCCGGTGGCGCCGGGCGTACGCTCGGTCTGCAGCTACGTGTTCACCGACCGCGAGGTGATCCTCAGCTCCTCACGCCTGCGCGACGCTGCCGCGGAGCTGGGGGTGGAGGTGGGCTTCCTTCCTCATCCGAACCTGCACGATGCCCTGCGTGACGGCACGCTGCCCGAGCACATTCGCAGGTTCACCTTCGACGACGACGTCCAGGAGCTGTTCGCCCGGGCTGCAGTCCTCGTCACGGACTACTCATCCATGGCCTTCAACTCCGCCTGCATCGACCGGGCGGTCGTCTACTACCAGTTCGACCGGGACCGGGTCAGCAGCGGAGGTCACGTCGGCCACGGCGGTGCTGTGAGCGGGTGACCGACGCGGTCCTGGCTTCCGCGCGCAAGCGGCCGGTCGTCCCTGCTCCCTGAGTGGTGCCGGGTCACCACACGGGGGACGAAGGATCACCCACCACGTACCAGACGTCGCAGTGGCGGTCCCAGGTACGGGTGCAGGGTGGCGGCGAAGGTGGCCGTCAGGTGGGAGCCGTCGAAGTAGGTGACCACGCCGCCGGTGACCGCGCCACACCTCTCCTCCTCGCAGATGTGGTCGGTGAGATCGACGAACGTGGCTCGGGGCGACCCGACGCTGCGTACGGCGCTCTCCGACTCGTCCGCGGGCAGCCACTCCTCGCGGGTCCCGTCGCAGGCGGGGAGGTCGTCCGGGTGCTCGGAAAGGCAGTCCGGGATGGACGCGCCCGGGGCGGGGGTGTCGCGAAGCACCAGCACCCGCAGGTCTTCGGAGCCCCACTCGCGCAGCACACTCTCCATCCCGTCGCGGTAGTCCTCGCCGCTGTCCTCGAAGGACTTGCCCTCGGCCGCCACCGAGATGCGGTTCGTGTAGACGACGGCGTCCGGCCCGCTGCGCGCCACGGCGCTGGTGGTCCGTTCCACCCAGGCCAGGCATGCCCTTGTCCCAGCCGGGGTGTCGAAGGACTGCGCGGTGTCAGCGGCAGCGCACTGGGAGGCCAGGTAGGTGGTGACGCGCCACCGGTTCTTCTCGGCGAGACGCTCGAGCGCGGGTAGCCACTGGCCGGCATGGGAGTTGCCGACCAGGGCGATCTCCGTGTCGGCGTCCACGTCACCGAAGGTGCAGCGCACCGAGCGGAACTTCGGGGGGTAGGCGAAGCAGTTCTTGCCGCCCGGGACGTCCTCGTAGGCTCGGGACTTGTCGCCTGCAGCGTCGACGGGGGCCGGCACGATCTTCTCGGAGGGGACCGGGTCGCACCGCTCGGCTGCGTCCAGGGCAGCGGCTCCGAAGCAGGCCCCACCGTCTGCCAGCGCGCGGGCGAGCTCGGCGTCCGAGCGATCCTTGCGCTGGTCCACCTCCAGCTGCTGGAGCCCGGCCAGGGCGAGCACGAGGGCCATCCCGGCAGCGCCGACAAGGAACGGCTTGTACAGGGGACGTCCCCATCCCGGGGTGCGGAACCGGTCCTCGACGTACACCTTGGTCACGTGGGCGAGGACCAAGGTGAGCGCCAGGGCCAGGACCCGGTCGAGGTTGTCCATCGCGTCGCCACGTGCCTGGGGGATCAGCACGATCAGCGGCCAGTGCCACAGGTAGACCGAGTACGAGACGTCCCCGAGCCACTGCATCGGGCGTACGGCGAGGAGCGGCCCGGGGGAGAGCCTGCTCATCGGAGCGTGCGCGCCGATCACGAGTGCGGTGCCGACCACGGGGAGCAGGGCACGCCATCCGGGGAACGGAGTCTCGCCGGTGTAGCTCCACGCGGTCCACGCGATTGCCGCGAAGCCTGCCCACGCCAGCACGACCCGGGTCCGATCGGGGAGCAGTGAGGGGAGGTCACGTCGGCGGCGCACCGCGACCACGACGGCCAGCAGCCCGCCGATCCCGAGCTCCCACATCCGCGTGGGGGTGACGAAGTAGGCCGCAGCGGGGTCGTGGGCGGTGGCCCAGATCGAGTACCCCAGGGACAGGGTGACCAGCGTCGCGAGGCCGCACAGGATCGCGATGTCCGGGTTCCAGCGACGCCTCCTGGCCAGGACGAGGACGGCGAGGATCAGGAGGGGCCAGACGAAGTAGAACTGCTCCTCCACGGAGAGCGACCAGAAGTGCTGGACGGGACTGGGTGCGTTCTCGGCGGCGAGGTAGTCCACCGAGTCCCGGGCCAGCAGCCAGTTGACGACGTAGAGGGTGGCGGCGCGGGCCTGGGAGGCGGTGTTGGCCCACTGGGTGTCCGGGGCGAACAGCCGGGAGAGCACCAGGGTGCTGGTCAGGACGAGCAACGATGCCGGCAGCAGCCGCCGGATCCGGCGGCCCCAGAACCGCGCCAGGTCGCCTCCGCCGGCCGGGGGCCTGTGCATCAGGTGCAGCGTGATCAGGAAGCCGGAGATCACGAAGAAGACGTCGACGCCCGCGAAGCCGCCGGTGAGGCTCGAGGGGACCAGGTGATAGATCACCACCAGTGACACCGCGACGGCGCGGAGCCCCTGGATGTCGGTGCGCAGCGCGTGGCCCCCGCTGGTGCGGCCCTCGGCCCCGTGAGGCGGCCTGCCGGACGTCTTCCCGGACGGATCGCCGACCCCCAGGTCCTCGGGGTTCCTGGTGGTCGCGCTCATCGGGTGGATCGTACTTGGGCCTGCGCCCGCAGGGGCGGCGGTGAGGGCGCGTGGCTGTGACCAAACTAACCCCTCCCCTTCGGTTCCACTGCCCGTCGGCCGGGCGTACGCTCGGTCTGCACCATTCGTGAGTAGTCCGGTACCCGCCAGGGACTGGAACGAAAGGGATGTCGTCTGATGGCTCGAGTCGGAGTTGTGGGCGCCGGTCGTGTCGGCGCCGTCCTGTCCGCGGCGCTGCGCGCCGCGGGTCACGAGGTCGTGGCCGCCGCCGGCGACTCACCTGCCTCCCTGCACCGCATCGCGACGATGCTGCCCGGGGTACCGGTGGCCAAGCCCACCGACGTCGCCCGGTCCAGCGACCTGCTGCTCCTCACGGTCCCCGACGACATGCTCGGCAACGTCGTGACCACCCTCGTGGGGGCCGGCGCGATCCGCGAGGGCCAGGTCGTGTGCCACACCTCGGGCCGTCACGGGCTGGCGGTCCTCGAGCCCGCCACCGCGATCGGGGCGCGCCCCGTCGCGATGCACCCGGCGATGACCTTCACCGGCACCGCCCTGGACCTCGACCGGCTCTCGGGCTGCGTCTTCGGGATGACGGCCGGTGAGGGGGAGCGCGCGTACGCCGAGGCGCTGGTCGCCGACCTCGACGGCATCCCCCTGTGGGTGCCGGAGAGCAAGCGCACGCTCTACCACGCAGGCCTCGCGCACGGCGCGAACCACCTCGTCACCCTGGTCAGCCAGGCGATGGAGCTCCTCGCAGCCTCGGGCGCCGAGGACCCGGCGGCCACGCTGCGGCCGCTGCTGAACGCGGCGCTCGACAACGCGCTGGCCTCCGGCGACGCGGCACTGACCGGTCCCATCGTGCGCGGAGACGTGCTCACCGTGCAGGCGCACCTCGACGACATCACCGAGAACGCGCCCGCCACGATCCCGTCGTACGTCGCGATGGCCAAGGCCACCGCCGAGCGGGCCGTCCTCGACGGCCGGCTGCTGCCCATCCGCGCGGTCCGGCTGGTCGGGATGCTCGACGAGGCGCTGGCGCGCGTCGAGGGGACCGCGCCTGCCGTCGTGCGCCAGCGCACCAGGAGCGACTCGCGATGACGTCCGCCCCTCTCCTCGCGCACAGTCGCGAGGAGCTGCACGACGCCCTGCACCGGTTCGCCGGCGGGGCCACGCCGAGCCCCCGCGTCGCGCTGGTGCCGACCATGGGTGCCCTGCACGCCGGGCACGCCGCGCTCTTCGCCCGCGCGCGGGACGAGGTCGGTGCGCAGGCCCCCGTGGTCGCGTCGATCTTCGTCAACCCGCTCCAGTTCGCCCCCGGTGAGGACCTCGACCGCTACCCGCGCACGTTCGAGTCCGACGTGCAGGTCTGCGCGGAGCGGGGCGTCGACATCGTGTTCGCGCCCTCGGTGGAGGAGGTCTACCCGGGGGGCGACCCCCAGGTCACCGTCGACCCGGGTCCCCTCGCCACGGTGCTGGAGGGCGGCTCGCGCCCGACCCACTTCCACGGGGTGCTCACGGTGGTCGCCAAGCTGTTCGGGCTCGTCCGGCCCGACGTGGCGGTCTTCGGGCAGAAGGACTACCAGCAGCTGGTGCTGATCCGGCGGATGGTCGACGACCTGTGCATGGGCGTGCAGGTGATCGGTGCCGAGACCGTGCGCGAGCCCGACGGCCTGGCGCTGTCCACCCGCAACGGCTACCTCGACGAGGACCAGCGGTGGCGTGCCGCGGCCCTCGCGCGCACCCTGTTCGCCGCGCGCAACGCCGCGCGGTACGGCCCCTCCGCCGCGATCGGCGCCGCGCGCCACGAGCTGCGGCACGCCCGCGGCGTGGACCTCGAGTACCTCGAGCTGCGCGACCCCGACCTGGGACCCGCCCCCGAGAGCGGCCCTGCCCGGCTGCTGATCGCGGCCCGCGTGGGACCCACCCGGCTGATCGACAACGTGGAGCT
The DNA here is from genome assembly GCF_058215735.1 of Nocardioides sp. Z30_9. Lineage (NCBI taxonomy): Bacteria > Bacillati > Actinomycetota > Actinomycetes > Propionibacteriales > Nocardioidaceae > Nocardioides > Nocardioides sp. Z30_9. The sequence continues at coordinate 2,128,842 of NZ_JBZAJF010000001.1, read as the reverse complement.
CGTGCTCGGCCGGGACAGCTGATGACCCTGCTCTGCGCCGACATCGGCAACTCGCACACGGTCCTCGGCCTGCTCGCGGACGGCGTGGTGCTCGACCACTGGCGGGTGGCGACCGACGAGCGTCGTACGGCCGACGAGTGGGCGGTGCTCCTCAGGGGGCTGCTGCGCGAGAGCAACGTCTCCGACGGGCTCAGCGGCATCGCCGTGTGCGCCACGGTGCCCGCGGTGCTGCACGAGTGGCGCGACATGCTGGTGCGCCACTACGGGACGCTGCCCAACGTCGTGGTCGAGCCGGGCGTCCGGACCGGCGTACCCGTGCTGATGGACAACCCGCGCGAGGTCGGCGCCGACCGGGTGGTCAACGCCCTCGCCGCGGCCAGCCTGTACGACGGCCCGGCGATCGTGGTCGACTTCGGCACCGCCACCACCTTCGACGTGGTCAGCCCCCGCGGCGAGTACGTCGGCGGCGCGATCGCCCCCGGCATCGACATCTCCCTGGAGGCGCTGGGCCGCCGCGGCGCCCAGCTGCGCAAGGTAGAGCTGCTCCGCCCCCGCTCGGTGATCGCGAAGAACACCGTCGAGGCCCTCCAGTCCGGCCTGGTCTTCGGCTTCGCCAGCCAGGTGGACGGCATCGTCGCCCGGATGATCGAGGAGCTCGGCGTACAGCCCGAGACCGTGCACGTCATCGCCACCGGCGGCCTCGCCCCCATCGTGGTCGACGAGTGCCGCGTGTTCACCGCCCGCCAGCCCTGGCTCACGCTGCTGGGTCTGGAGCTGGTGTTCGCCCGGAATTCGGGATAGTCCGAGACAGTCCCGCTCCGTTTTGTCCGGTACGACGACGGAAACGTCTCGGACTATCCCGGCAGGGCCGCTGAGCTCGCCGGATCGATCAGGATCTTCGCGTGGCGCTCCGGGTCGGCGAGGGCGTCGAACGCGGCCGCGACCCCGTCGAGGCCGACGGTGCCGGTGATCAGCGGGGTGGGGTCGACCTTGCCGTCCGCGATCATCTGCAGGGTCTCGTGGAACTCGTGGGGCTGGTAGCAGAAGACGAACTTCAGCTCGATCTCCTTGTTGATCGCCATCGCGGGCTGGAAGGTGTCCGGCTCCATGCAGACCCCGACGACGACGACCCGTGCGGCGAGCGGTGCCTCGTTGACGATCTGGTCGATGATCCCCGGGATCCCGACGCACTCGAACACGACCGGTCCGCTCGGGGTGGCTCCGGCAGCCTCGGCGGCGCGCAGCACCTGCCACCACGGCAGCATCGGGACCTTCCGGAGCTTGCCCATCGTGCCGAGGGCGAGGTCGAAGAGCCCGTTCGCGTCGGTGATGTAGCGGCTCTGCTCGAAGCCGGCCCACGGCGAGCCGGCGGCGGGGTCGATCACCACGTCGGCGCCGCACTGCTCGGCGAGCGCACGCCGGCCCGGCGAGAAGTCGCTGGCGATCACGGTGCGTACGCCGCGGGCCTTGAGCATCAGGATCACTGCCAGCCCGATCGGGCCGCAGCCGACCACCACGGCGGTCTCGCGCTTGCGTACGCCGCTGCGTCGTACGGCGTGCCACGCGACCGCCATCGGCTCGGTGAGCGCCGCCGTCTCGGGGGCGAGCCCGTTGGGGACCTCCATGGTCAGGGACTCCTGCACGAGCACGCGTTCGGCGTACCCACCCGGCGCCTGCGCCGAGAGGCCGGTCATCTGCACCTGCTCGCCCATCTGGATCATCGGCAGCGAGACCACGGGCGTCCCCTCCGACCACGGCTTGCGGGTCTTCGGGCCGTAGTCGAGCACCCGGCCGCTGAACTCGTGTCCCATCACCACGGACTGGTGGGGTCGCATCACGTGGTGGTAGCCGATCGCCGCGGCCACGTCGGCGAGCTGGTCGGCGTGCTTGCGGGCGTGCAGGTCGGAGCCGCAGATGCCGGTGCGGACGACCTCGAGCAGCACCTGGCCGGGCCCAGGGACCGGGTCCGGGAGCTCGGCGACCTCGAGCATCGTGTCCTGGCACACAACGGCCTTCATCGTCACGCTCCTGTTGTCCTTGTCGGGTAGGGAGCAAAGTAGCGTGTGCCACATGAATGACCAGCCCGGTGGCGCCCAGTCCGATGCCCAGGCGAAAGCCCCGGAGAATGCGCAGACCGACGCCGCGGGGACCCTCCCGGCGGACGATGTCCCCGAGCAGATGCGGGTACGCCGGGAGAAGCGGCAGCGGCTCCTCGACAAGGGCGTCGCGCCCTACCCGACCACGGTGGAGCGCACCCACACCATCCGCGAGATCCGGGAGAAGTACGACGCCCTGATGGAGTCGGGCGAGCTCGAGCCCGACACGCGCACGGGCGAGCAGGTCGCGATCACCGGCCGGGTCATCTTCCAGCGCAACACCGGCAAGCTCTGCTTCGCCAAGCTGCGCGAGGGCGACGGCTCGGAGATCCAGGCGATGCTCAGCCTCGCCGACGTGGGGGAGGAGTCCCTCGCGGACTACAAGGCGCTCGTCGACATCGGCGACCTGCTGGCCGTGCGCGGCGAGGTGATCACCAGTCGCCGCGGTGAGCTGTCGGTCTCGGTGACCCAGTGGCAGCTCGCGGCCAAGACGCTGCGCCCGCTGCCCAACGAGCACCGGCCGCTCTCCGACGAGGCCCGGATCCGGTTGCGGTACGTCGACATGATGATCCGCCCCGAGGCGCGCGAGATGGTGCGCACCAAGGCCACCGTGCTCAAGAGCCTGCGCAGGACCCTCGACGAGCGTGGCTACACCGAGGTCGAGACCCCGATCCTGCAGCTGACCAACGGCGGCGCCGCGGCTCGCCCGTTCCGCACGCACCTGAACGCACTCGACCAGCCGATGCTGCTGCGGATCGCGCTCGAGCTCGACCTGAAGCGGGCGATGATCGGCGGCGTCGACAAGGTCTACGAGATCGGCCGCACGTTCCGCAACGAAGGGCTCGACTCCACTCACGCCGCCGAGTTCTCGATGCTGGAGGCCTACGAGGCCTACGGCGACCAGTTCACGATGATGGAGCTGACCCGGGCGCTGGTGCTCGACGCCGCGCGGGCCGTGGGCCGCACCGTCGTACCCGGACGGGACGGGTCGCAGATCGATCTGGAGGCCGAATGGCGCCAGGCCTCGATCTTTGACCTGGTCTCCGAGGCCGTGGGTGCCGAGGTGACGGTGGAGACCGACGCGGAAACCCTGCGCGGGTATTCACATACCCACGGTGTGGAACTGCAGCCGAAATGGGGAGCGGCGGAAATTCTCGTCGAGCTCTACGAGCAGCTCGTCGAGGACGACCTGATCAATCCGACCTTCGTGATGGATTACCCCTCGCAGGTCAAGCCGCTGGCGAAGGCGCATCGCGACAAAGCGGGTATCAACGAGGCATGGGACCTGATCATCAACGGCGTCGAGCTGGCGCCGGCGTACTCCGAGCTGAACGACCCTGTCGTGCAGCGTGAACGGCTCCAGGCGCAGTCTGCCCTTGCCGCGCAGGGTGATCCCGAGGCAATGGAGCTCGACGAGGTCTTCCTCAAGGCGATGGAATACGGAATGCCGCCTGCCGGCGGGATGGGGATGGGCATCGATCGCCTGGTCATGCTGCTGACCGGAGCCGGCATTCGGGAGACGATTCTTTTTCCGCTGCTCCGACCTGAGTGAGGGCGCGGTTCTCACATAGTGGTCTGTTAGTGTCGAGTGGGAAACTCTCTCACTCGATTTGTGCAAGGACGGTCAGGAACATGGCTCAAAAAGTCAACATCGTACTCGTGGACGACATCGACCAGAGCGATGCGGAAGAGACGGTCACTTTCGGGTTGGACGGCAAGGAATATGCCATCGACCTGAATAACGAGCACGCACGCTCGCTGCGTGACGCGCTCGCCCCCTATGTCGCCCACGGGCGTCCCGTCGGAGGCCGCAGCGGCCGCCGCACCACCAAGACGGCCGCCAGCGGTGCCGCCCCCTCCGAGATCCGGGCCTGGGCCCGGGACAACGGCTTCGACGTCCCCGAGCGTGGGCGCGTCTCGGCCGAGGTCCGCGAGGCATACGCAGCCGCGCACTGATCCCGAGCTCCACGACGACCACCCCCGCGCGAGTGACGCAGTTCGCTCGCCCGGGGGTGGTCGTGCGTCCGGGCCGGCCGCGAGGCTGAGCCCATGACCGAGATCCTCGCCCGACTGCGTCGCTGGGCCGATGCACCGCAGGTCTTCTTGGTGGTCGCTGCGGCCGCCGCCCTCCTGCTGGCGTTCCTGGAGACCCAGACGCCGCTCGACATCCGCTACCGCTACCTCGGTGACGGTGGCTTCCTGGTCACCGACAAGAACTACGCCGGCTGGGTGCACGCTGCCGTGTCCCTCAGTGGCCTGCTGCTCGCGCTCGCCCCGCTGGCGGCGCTGCGCTCGCTCGTGCTCGGTGTCGTGCTGGTGCTGCCCCGCCTCGTCGCGGGTGGCCTGATGGGGCTCGCGTGGCCCTGGACGGCGTACGCCGCGCTGGTCGCTGTCGCGGTCTGCGGGGCCTGGCGCCGGCCCCGGCTCGCCTGGCTGCTCGCCGCCGTCGCGACCTGCCTGCCGATCGGGGTGATCCTGCTCGACGGCCGGATGATGACCCCCGGCGGCTCCGTGGAGTTCGGGCTGCCCGGCCTGATGGGGGGCGCGTCGTACGACATCCTGGTCTGCACGATGTACGCCCTGGGCACGGCGCTGGTGATGCTGGTGACGATCCTGCTGCGCCGTGAGGCCTCCCGCGAGCGTGGCCTCCTCGAGCTGGTGCGCCGGCGGCGTGAGGTGACCCGCGACGCGGCTGTCCTCGATGAGCGCTCCCGGCTGGCCCGCGACCTGCACGACGTCGTGGCCCACCACGTCTCGCTGATCGCCGTGCGCGCAGAGACGGCGCCGTACACCTGTCCCGATCTCTCACCAGAGGCCAGGCTGGTGCTGGCCGAGATCGCGGAGGACTCCCGCAAGGCGCTCGACGAGCTGCGCGGCGTCCTCGGGGTGCTGCGCCGCTCCGACGGTGCGCCGCACCGGACCCCCCAGCCCACGGCGAGGGACATCAGCCGACTGGTGCTCGACGCGCAGTCGGCCACCGACGTCGTCTCGGCGTCCCTGGAGGGGCTCGACGACGTGCTCGCGACGCCGGGCTACGTCGCCTACCGGGTGGTGCAGGAGGCACTCACGAATGCGCGTCGCCACGCGCCCGGCGTGCCCGTGGACGTGATCGCCCACGGCGACGGGGCCGGCGGGGTGCGGGTGCTGGTCTCCAACCGCGCTCCGGGTGTCCAGGAGCCCGAACCCGGTGGTGGACTGACCGGCATGGCGGAGCGGGTGCGTGCAGTCGGCGGGGAGCTCAAGGCCGGCGTCCGGGACGGGGAGTTCGTGGTCGAGGCCAGGCTCCCGGCGCTGGTCACTGAGCCGGAGCCCTCCGCATGAGGGTCGTGGTCGCCGACGACCAGCCGATCATCTGTGCGGGATTCGCGGCGCTGCTCGACGCGCAGCCGGGACTGGAGGTGGTGGGCACCGCCGCCGACGGCCAGCAGCTGCTGGCGCTGGTCGCCGAGCAGGAGCCGGACGTGGCGCTGGTCGACGTGAGGATGCCGGTGATGGACGGCATCGAGGCCACCCGCGTGATCGCCGCGCAGCACCGTGCGCGCGTGCTGATCCTGACCACGTTCGACCTCGACGAGTACGTCTTCGAGGCCATCCGGGCCGGCGCCAGCGGGTTCCTGCTCAAGGACGTGACCGGGGACCGGCTCGTCGAGGCGGTGCGGATGGTGGGCGAGGGGTCGATGCTGCTCGGCCCCGGCGTCACCCGGCGGCTGGTGGAGGACTTCGGCGTACGCCGGGAGCCCGGCGCGGACCCGCTCGCGGGGCGCTCGCTGACCCCGCGTGAGCGTGAGGTGCTGGTGCTGCTGGGGCGGGGGTGGTCCAACGCGGAGATCGCCGCCTCGATGGTGGTCGCCAACGAGACGGTCAAGAGCCACGTGGCCGAGGTACTGCGCAAGCTGTGCCTGCGGGACCGGGTGCAGGCGGTGGTGTGGTGCTACGAGCACGGACTGGCCCAGCCCGGCGGCCAGCCCGGTGCCCAACCCGGCGTTCAGGCCCGGAACGGCAGCGGTGACCGGAGCGCTGACCTTCTACGCTGACGCGATGGCCACCTCCACCGCGCGCACGGTCTTCGACCCCGGCGATCCCGACGTGAACGCCTACCGGCTGCTCACCGCCCTGGTGGTGCCGCGCCCGATCGCCTGGGTCTCCACGCTGGACGCGCGGGGGCGGGGCAACCTGGCGCCGCACTCCTTCTTCACCGTCGCCAGCGGGCGACCGCCGGTGGTGCTGTTCAGCTCGCTGGGCCACAAGGACACCGTGCGCAACGTCGAGGAGACCGGCGAGTTCGTGATCAGCCACACCTCCGAGGCGCTGCTGGAGCAGGTCAACGCCAGCAGCGCGCCGTTCGACCACGGCGACGACGAGGCCGAGCAGCTCGGGATCGCGATGGAGCCCTCCGACACGGTCGCCCCGCAGCGGGTCGCCGGGTCGCCTGCCTCGATCGAGTGCCGCCTCGAGCGGGTGGTGGAGGTCGGCTCGGCGTACGTCGTGTTCGGGGAGGTCACCGCGATCACCGTGCGCGACGACGTGTTGCGCGACGGTCAACCGGCGATGGACCTGCTCCGGCCGGTCTCCCGCCTCGGCGGCGACGAGTGGGGCCGGCCTCCTGAGGTGTTCCACCTGACCCGCCCCGCCCGCCCCGAGGACGTGCTGTGAGCGGCCACCCGGCCGTGTTCGCTGAGAGCGATAACCACCTGCGCGCGGAACACGTAGGCTGAGGGAAGGGTTTAACCGGCCGTGCGGGTCGCACGCGTCGACCCTGCAGAGACTTGAGGAGTAGCCCATGTTCGAGCGGTTCACCGACCGAGCCCGACGAGTTGTCGTGCTGGCCCAGGAAGAGGCCCGCATGCTCTCGCACAACTACATCGGGACCGAGCACATCCTGCTCGGCCTGATCCACGAGGGCGACGGCATCGCCGCGAAGGCGCTGGAGAGCCTCGGCGTCTCCCTGGAGGCCGTCCGCGCCCAGGTCGAGGAGATCATCGGCCAGGGCCAGCAGGCCCCCAGCGGCCACATCCCGTTCACGCCGCGAGCCAAGAAGGTGCTCGAGCTGTCCCTGCGCGAGGCGCTGCAGCTCGGCCACAACTACATCGGCACCGAGCACATCCTGCTCGGCCTGATCCGCGAGGGTGAGGGCGTCGCCGCGCAGGTGCTGCACAAGCTCGGCGCCGACCTGAACCGGGTGCGCCAGCAGGTCATCCAGCTGCTGTCGGGCTACCAGGGCAAGGAGCAGCAGTCCGCGGGCACGGCGCCCGAGGCCGCCCCCTCCAGCTCGCTGGTGCTCGACCAGTTCGGCCGCAACCTGACGCAGGCCGCCAAGGAGGGCAAGCTCGACCCGGTCATCGGACGTGGCCAGGAGATCGAGCGGGTCATGCAGATCCTGTCCCGGCGTACGAAGAACAACCCCGTGCTCATCGGTGAGCCCGGCGTCGGCAAGACCACGATCGTGGAGGGCCTCGCGCAGGACATCGTCCGCGGCGACGTGCCCGAGACGCTCAAGGACAAGCAGATCTACACCCTCGACCTCGGGGCCCTGGTGGCCGGCTCGCGCTACCGCGGTGACTTCGAGGAGCGCCTGAAGAAGGTGCTCAAGGAGATCCGCACCCGCGGGGACATCGTGCTGTTCATCGACGAGATCCACACCCTCGTCGGGGCCGGCGCGGCCGAGGGCGCCATCGACGCCGCCAGCATCCTCAAGCCGATGCTGGCGCGCGGCGAGCTGCAGACCATCGGTGCCACCACGCTCGACGAGTACCGCAAGCACCTCGAGAAGGACGCTGCGCTCGAGCGCCGGTTCCAGCCGATCCAGGTCGCCGAGCCCTCGATCGCGCACACCATCGAGATGCTCAAGGGTCTGCGCGACCGCTACGAGGCGCACCACCGGGTCACGATCACCGACGAGGCCCTGGTCTCGGCGGCGACGCTGGCCGACCGCTACATCTCCGACCGGTTCCTGCCCGACAAGGCGATCGACCTCATCGACGAGGCCGGCTCCCGGTTGCGGATCCGCCGGATGACCGCTCCGCCGGACCTGCGCGAGTTCGACGACAAGATCGCCGACGTGCGCCGCCGCAAGGAGGGGGCCATCGACGGACAGGACTTCGAGGCGGCCGCCCGCCTGCGCGACGAGGAGAAGCAGCTCATCCTCGCCAAGGGTGAGCGTGAGAAGCAGTGGCGTGCCGGTGACATGGACGTCGTCGCAGAGGTCGATGAGGAGCTGATCGCCGAGGTGCTGGCCGTGGCGACCGGGATCCCGATCGTCAAGCTCTCCGAGGCCGAGTCCACCCGGCTGCTCAAGATGGAGGATGAGCTGCACAAGCGGGTCATCGGCCAGGAGGAGGCCGTCAAGGCGCTCAGCCGGGCCATCCGTCGTACGCGCGCCGGGTTGAAGGACCCCAAGCGCCCCGGCGGCTCGTTCATCTTCGCCGGCCCGTCCGGTGTCGGTAAGACGTGGCTGTCCAAGACGCTCGCCGAGTTCCTCTTCGGCGACGAGGACGCGCTGATCCAGCTCGACATGTCGGAGTTCTCCGAGAAGCACACCGTCTCGCGGCTCTTCGGTTCGCCTCCCGGCTACGTCGGCTACGAAGAGGGCGGCCAGCTCACCGAGAAGGTGCGCCGCAAGCCGTTCTCCGTGGTGCTCTTCGACGAGGTCGAGAAGGCCCACCCGGACATCTTCAACAGCCTGCTGCAGATCCTGGAGGAAGGTCGCCTGACCGACAGCCAGGGCCGGGTGATCGACTTCAAGAACACGGTGATCATCATGACCACCAACCTCGGCACCCGCGACATCTCCAAGGGCGTCAGCCTGGGCTTCAACCAGTCCGGCGACGAGGGCACCTACGACCGGATGAAGAACAAGGTCACCGAGGAGCTCAAGCAGCACTTCCGGCCCGAGTTCCTCAACCGTGTCGACGAGATCATCGTGTTCCCGCCGCTGACCAAGGAGCAGATCGTCTCCATGGTGGACAACATGGTGGCCTCGGTGGAGCTGCGGCTCAAGGACCGCGACATGTCCCTGGAGCTGACCCAGGCCGCCAAGGACCTGCTCGCCACGCGGGGCTTCGACCCCGTGCTGGGTGCGCGTCCGCTGCGGCGTACGGTCCAGCGCGAGATCGAGGACGTCCTCGCCGAGAAGATGCTCTTCGGTGAGGTCGGCCCCGGCCAGATCGTGCTGGTCGGCGTCGAGGGCGAAGGCGCCGCGGCGCAGTTCACCTTCGAGGGCACCGTCCGCGGTGACCTGCCGGACGCCCCGCTCCTCGAGCCCGTTGGCGGCCCCGACGACAGCGACGGCCCGGTCGACATCACCAAGGGCGACCCCGCCTGACCCGTCCTGACCTGAACGGCCCCCCGGTGACCCCGGGGGGCCGTTCCGCTTTCTGGCCCCTGAAATCGGAGACTGCGAGCCGGGCTAGCGGCGGATCGTGAACAAGGAGCTTCGCGGCGACCTAGGCTCCGCGCTGTGACTCAACCGGGTACCAAGCAGCGAACGATCCGCCTCGGGCATCGCCTGCAGCGCCGTTTCGCCTTGCGTTACGTGGTCGTGCTCGTACTGGTCGCAGCGCTTGCCGGGTGCGCAACCCCCTCACAGGACCAGGAGGAGAGAGCTGCCGTGAACACGAGACCCGAACGATTCACCATCGTCCCCGACGACTACCACGTTCCCTACGCAGGAACCGCGATGGACGGTCGCAAGTTCTTCCTCAGTGACGAGCTGTTCGTCCCGGGCCATTCGGGGGCGGCGTACGTCGGGCTCTTCCTGTGGAAGCCCGACGGGAGCTTCGACGAGGTGAGGATCGACGAGGTCCCCCGAGTCGATGGACTTCCCCCCGGGCAGGCCGGCGCCTCGGATGCGGATGCCCTCGTCGCCTCCCGGCTGGCTGAGCTGGGCGACTACGTCCTCGAGCCCATCGAGGTCGCGCCGTTCACCCAGCAGGTCAGGGGCGTCACCTTCGGCTGGAAGGTCGAGCAGTACGAGGACGGCACGTTCTCCATCGGCATCGAGCCGGGTGATTTCATCGTGTACTACGAACCGTGGGACGGCGTCGAGTACGACACGTAGCGGCAGCGGCACCGCCTTGTTGCTCCTTCGCCGGGCACCCTCCCGGGATCGATCAGGCAGGGCTCAGCCGGGGAGGGCGAAGCGGCCGTCGCTCTCCACGACGAGGCCGTCGGCGAGCAGGCTCTGGAGGGCACGGTCGCGCTGCACCGGGTCCGCCCAGGCGGAGTCGAGGCGGGTCCGGGTGACGCTGCCGGGGGCGTCGCGCAGGACCGCCATCAGGCGGCCGCGGACCTGGCGGTCGGTTCCGGCCCAGGTCTGGCCGCGCCGCGGTGGGCCGTCGTACGCCGGACGGCCGGCGAGGTTCCACGAGCAGAGATCGCTGATCGGGCACGCCGGGCACCGGGGGCTGGCCGCCGTGCACACCAGGGCGCCGAGCTCCATCACGGCGATCGCCCAGGTGGCCGCGTCATCCTCGGGCAGCAGCGACTCCGCCAGCGCGCGCTCGCTCTTCGTGACGGAGGCGGGCGGGAACTCCACCCCCTCCACAGCGCGGGCGAACACTCGCCGCACGTTGGTGTCCAGCACGGCGTGGGTGCCGCCGAAGGCGAACGAGGCCACCGCGCTGGCGGTGTAGTCGCCGACGCCGGGCAGCGCCAGCAGGTCGTCGTGGGCGGCGGGGACCTCGCCGCCGTGCTGCTCCACGATCGCGGTCGCGGCGGCGTGCAGTCGCAGGGCGCGTCGCGGGTAGCCGAGCCGCCCCCACGCCCGGACCGCCTCCCCGCTCGGGGCCGCGGCGAGGTCGCTCGGGGTCGGCCACGTGTTCATCCACTGCTCGAAGACCGGCAGTACCCGGGCGACCGGCGTCTGCTGGAGCATGAACTCCGAGACCAGTACCGCCCAGGGAGTCGCTTCCGGGCCGCGCCAGGGCAGGTCGCGGGCGTGCTCGGCGTACCAGTCGACCAGGGGCTCGTGGAGGGCGTTCATCGGCGCTCATTATCCGCGTCGGCGCGGGACGCGAGTGCCCGGTCGGCGTACATGAGCGGCACGTCTGTGCCCGGTGGGCGGGGGTGTGGCGGGGACCGCACCCGGGCGCCCGGCGTTGCAACCCGGATCGGGGACCGTGCCTGACTACCGTGACCCCATGAGCTCGGCGATCACACCGCGTGGACGGCTGCCCAAGCGCGTCTACTGGGTACGCCGGGCCCTGGTGCTCCTGATCGCGCTGCTCCTCGTCTTCGGGGTGGCCAAGCTGCTCGGCGGAACCGGCGAGGACCCGCCCACCGCGTCGAAGGCGAGCACCCGCACCGTTGCCGACCAGCCCGGGAATCCGGTCAGCCTCGGGCCGGTCGCGCCCTCGACCAGGCCGAGCCCCCGGGCCAACGTGCCGCTGATCCCGCCCAACGGGGTGTGCCCCGAGGACGACGTCAGCGTGCTGCCCTCGGTCTCGCGCGCGTGGGCGGGGACGCCGGTGGTGATCAACCTGCGGCTGAACGGCACGCAGCCGGCCTGCACCTTCAAGGTCTCACCGCAGAGCCTGGTGGTGAAGATCGCCTCCGGCAAGGACCGGATCTGGTCCAGCCAGGACTGCCCCAAGGCGATCCCGACGGCCGAGGTCGTCGTCCGCAGCGGCCAGCCCGTGCACGTGCCGGTGACCTGGAGCGGGCGACGCTCGGACCAGGGATGCGCACAGTTCTCCGCCTGGGCGCTGCCCGGGTTCTACCACGTCTACGCGGCCGCCTACGGGTCCACGCCCAGCGACGTGCAGTTCGAGGTGACCAAGGCCGAGCCGACGGTCGTCACCCGGACGCCCAAGCCCCGCCCCAGCGCCACCGCGAGCCCGTCGGCGAAGGCCTCTGCGCAGCCCAGCGCGAAGCCGAGCACCAAGCCCAGCAAGCGCCCCTGAGGCAGCCGGCCCGAGCGGGCCGAGGCGGTCCCGAGCGGTCGAGCCGGGGTACGCCTCAGACGTAGCGTTCCAGGATGCTGGACTCCGCCAGTCGGGAGAGGCCCTCACGCACGCTGCGGGCGCGCAGCTCGCCAACGCCCTCGACCATCTGCAGGTCCTCGACCGTGGCGGAGAGCAGCTTCTGCAGGGTCTCGAAGTGCTCCACGAGCCGGTCCACCACCGTGATCGGGAGCCGGGGGACCTTGGCCAGCAGCCGGTGACCCCGGGGGGTCACGGCGCCGTCGAGGTGGGTGCCCTGGCCGAGGCCGAGCGCCTTCGCCACGGCGGCGATGTCGACGAGCTCGGTGGGCAGCAGGGCCTCCAGCTCGGCGAGGATCTCCTCGGCGGGCTGGGTGCGGCGTCCACCGGCCTGGTAGTCGCGGACCACGAGCCCACGCTCGGCCTCGACGCCGGTGACCAGCTCCTCGAGCTGGAGCGAGAGCAGCCGCCCGTCGGTGCCGAGCTCGTTGACGTAGTCGTCGATCTCGCGGGCGATCCGGCTGACCATCTCCAGCCGCTGGGCCACCACGGCGACGTCGCGGACGGTGACCAGGTCCTCGATCTCCAGCGCGGACAGGGTGCTGGAGACCTCGTCGAGCCGCACCTTGTAGCGCTCCAGGGTCGCCAGCGCCTGGTTGGCACGGGCCAGGATGCTCCCGGAGTCCTCGAGGACGTAGCGGATCGCGCCGACGTAGATGGCGATGATCTGCATGGACTGTGACACCGAGATCACCGGCGCGCCGGTCTGCTTGGCCACCCGGTCGGCGGTGCGGTGCCGGGTGCCGGTCTCCTCGGAGTGGATGGTGTGGTCGGGCATCAGGTGCACGTTGGCGCGGTAGATCCGCGAGATGTCGCGGTCCAGCACGATGGCGCCGTCCATCTTGGCCAGCTCACGAAGTGCGGTCGCGGTGAACGGGACGTCGAGGTTGAACCCGCCGGTGACGATCCCCTCGACGTCCTTGTCGTGCCCGACCACGATCAGGGCGCCGGTACGGCCCCTCAGGATGCGCTCGAGCCCGTCGCGGAAGGAGGTTCCGGGCGCGATCCGGGCAAGGGTCTCGCGCAGTCGGGCGGCGTCGTCGAGCCGTTCGGGAGGAGCCACGGCGAAAGTCTAGGGCAGTTGCGAGCGTGAATCGCCCGATACGGTGTCGCCCGAGCCGAGGCCGAGCAGGGTGAGCGCGCGCGCGATGTTGTCGACGTCCACGACCCGCATCCCGTCCAGGATCCGGCTGTTCCCGGCCGTGTCGGAGGTGACGGCCGGGACGATCGCGGAGCGGAAGCCCATCCGCCCCGCCTCGGCGAGTCGCACCCCGACGTCGCGCACCCGGCGCAGCTCGCCGGAAAGACCTAGCTCACCGATCGCGGCCACGTTGCGTCCCAGCGGCTTGCCGCGCGAGGCGGAGGTGATCGCCAGGGCGATGGCTAGGTCGTTGCTCGGCTCGGTCAGCCTGGCGCCGCCCACGCTGGAGACGAACACGTCGTGGTTGTGCAGCCGCACCCCGGCGTGCTGCTGCAGGACCGCCAGGATCATCGCCACCCGCGAGGAGTCGACTCCCGACGTCGTACGCCGTGGGCGGTCCGAGGCCGTGTGGGTGACCAGCGCCTGCACCTCGCTGAGCAGCGGCCGGCGTCCCTCGAGGGCGACCGCGACGCAGGTGCCGGGCACGGGGCCGCGCATTGCGTCGAGGAACAGCCCCGTGGGATCGGTGATCGCCACGATGCCCTCCGCGGAGAGGTCGAAGCAGCCCACCTCGTCGACAGGGCCGAACCTGTTCTTCACCGCGCGGACCATCCGCAGCCTGGACGTGCGCTCGCCCTCGAAGTGGAGCACGACGTCGACGAGGTGCTCGAGCACGCGTGGGCCCGCGATCGTGCCGTCCTTGGTCACGTGGCCGATGATCACCAGGGTGATGTTGCGCAGCTTCGCCATCCGGATCAGCGCGGCCGAGACCTCCTTGACCTGGGAGACACCTCCGGGGACACCGTCGACGTCACCGGCGCTGATCGTCTGCACGGAGTCGACGACCAGCAGGGTGGGCTTGACCGCCTCGACGTGGCCGAGCACGGCACCGAGGTCGGTCTCCGCGGCGAGGAAGAGCTCGTCCTGGATCGCGCCGGTGCGGTCACCGCGCATCCGCACCTGGGCGGCCGACTCCTCGCCGGTCACGTAGAGCACGCGCTGTCGCTGGCGGGCCATCTGGGAGGCCACCTCGAGCAGGAGCGTGGACTTGCCGACACCGGGCTCGCCGGCGAGCAGGATCGCGGCGCCCGGCACCATCCCGCCGCCGAGCACCCGGTCGAGCTCGGGCACGCCGCTGGTGCGCGCCATCGAGTCCTCGATCGGCACCTCGCCGATTGGGCGTGCCGGCGCGGTGACGGGTCCGGCCTGCACCCGGCTCTTCGGGGCTGACTTCTCCACGACCGTGCCCCACGCCTGGCACTCCGAGCAGCGGCCCACCCACTTCATCGCCTCCCAGCCGCAGTCGGTGCAGTGGTAGGTCGAGCGAGGGGGCTTGGGGGAGGTGCGTCCGCTGTACTGAGCCATGCCCCGAACGCTAGGCGAGCCCACCGACAGATACCGCGTACGACGTGCTCGCGCGTATGGTCCAGTCTAGGATTTGAACGATCCAGAAACCGGGGGACAGACATGAGCCAGTCGGTGAGTCGGCCAGACCTCAGCCGGGATCCCAGCCGGGACCCCGGCCGTGACGGGGCCCGGGAGGCGAGCCGGGGCCGCCACCAGGTGCCGCCCACCCTGGCCACGGTGGCCGACGAGGCCGGCGTCTCGCGCCAGACCGTCTCGAACGCGCTGAACAACCCGGACCTGCTGCGGCCCGAGACCCTCGAGCGGGTGCAGCAGGTGATCGAGCGGCTCGGGTACTCGCCCAACCGGGCCGCCCGCCAGCTGCGCACCCGTTCCTCGCACCTGATCGGCCTGCGCTTCGAGCAGGCGCAGGAGGGCACCAGCAACGCGCTGATGGACCGCTTCCTGCACAGCCTGGTGGAGGCCTCCTCACGCACCGGGCACCACGTGCTGCTGTTCTCCGGGAGCCCCACCGACCCGCTCGACGGGTACGACGACCTCCTGCGCTCCACCGCGGTGGACGCCTTCGTGGTCACCGACACCTACGCCGGCACGCCGCAGTCTGCGTTCCTCCAGGAGCGTGGGGCTCCGTTCGTCGCCTTCGGCCGCCCCTGGGACGAGCCGGACGCCGACCACGCCTGGGTCGACGTGGACGGCGCGCACGGCGCCCAGATCGCCACCGAGCACCTGATCGCCCAGGGGCACCGCCGGATCGCGTGGCTGGGCTGGGAGCGCGCCTCACGGATCGGCCAGGACCGTCGCAGCGGCTGGGAGCGGGCGATGCGCGCCGCCGGGCTCGACACCGCCGGGCTCGGCGTACACCTGAGCGACAACGTGGACGCGGCGCGGATGGCGACCCACGGCCTGATGCAGGACCCCTCGATCACCGGGTTCGCCTGCGCGAGCGACACGCTCGGCATCGGCGTGCTCCACGCATGCGCCGAGCGTGGCCTCCGTCCGGGCACCGACATCGGGGTCGTGGGCTTCGACGACTCGCTGGCCGCCCAGGTGACCTGGCCCGGCCTCACCTCCGTGCGTCAGCCCCTGGAGCAGGTGGCCGTCGAGCTCGTCCGCATCCTGCACCTCGTGCTGGCGCACAAGCCCATCGGCGACCGTGGCCGGATGCTCCAGCCCGCTCTCGTCGTACGCCGCTCCAGCCGGCGCACGGACTGACCGGGGGGAGGACGGCCGGCTCGCTGAGGTCGCCCCGACCCCACAAATGTGGGATCGGGACGTCGAGAAGGCCGATCTGGACGTCACGATCCAACATTTGTGGGGTCAGCCCGCTGACCGGACCCGACCCGCCGCACGGCTCAGTACCCGCGGCTCCACACGTTGACCGCGTAGTCCACCGAGGTGCCCTCGTGCCCGGCCAGGGCCTGTGCGGCGACCTCGGTGGGGAGCTCGATGCCGATCACGGACTCGAGGTCCTCGCGGGTCTCGAAGGCCAGCTCCATGACCACCGGGTGCCGTTCCCAGCCCTGCTCGACCCAGAACCGCTCCACCCGGACGGGGTCGACCTCGGGGTAGCCGCGCCGGAACCACTGCCCGAACGTGGAGCGGGAGGCGTCGGTGTCGATCACCACGGCGCGGCCGCCGGGGCGCAGCACGCGCTCGAGCTCGCGTAGCCCGGGTTCGCAGCCTGGGCCGAAGAAGTAGGCCCAGCGGGCGTGCGCCACGTCCACGGAGTCGTCGGGCAAGGGCAGCGCGGCGGCCGATCCCGGGAGCACGTCGACGTTCGGCAGCCGGCGGGTACGGCGCCGTGCGACCGCGGCCAGGCCTCCGTGCGGCTCCACGCCGGTGACCGAGCGCGCGGTGGCGGCGAACAGGGGCAGGTGGAAGCCGGTGCCGCAGCCGACGTCGAGGACGTCACGGCCCGCCCACGGGGCCAGCCTCGTCACCATCTCGGTGAGGGAGCCGTCGCGGTCCACCGCGTGGTTCTCCAGCTCGTAGAGGCCCGGGTGCGCCCAGATGTTCGGGCTCGGGATCGCGCCCGGAGCCAGCTCGGGCCCTGGACCGTCCACGTGCTGCTCGACCGCCGGGTGGCAGGTCAGATGCGGATCAGCCCGTTGGGGGTCTGGAACTGCGCGGCGACGATGCCGGGCGTGCCGTTGGGGGCGACCCAGTCGACCTTGACCGCCTCGAGCGGCTCGTAGACGGACTGCCCGAGCCACTCCGAGACCCGGTCGGGGTCTCCCGCGATCTCCAGGCACTCCAGGGAGACGTCACCGGTCGCGCCGACACTGGGGTGGTTGGCGGGGTCGATGTTCCACTCGATGAAGAACGGCAGCTGCGGGTCGGCCTGCAGCCCCTTGACGCCCAGCTGCTTCCAGAGCAGCTCGGTGCCGTCGGGGCGGTGCCGGTTGCCGTTGACGGCCTCGCGTCCGAGCCGGCTCTCGAGGGGAGCGATGTCGTCGACCGCGACGACCCAGCCCAGCCAGCCTCCGCCGAGCTCGGAGCGGGCACGCACGGCCTGGCCGAACGGTGCCTTGTCCGATGCCGGGTGGTCGAGCACCTCCACGACCTCGAAGTAGACCCCTTGGGTCAGGGGCAGGATCGAGTTCCGGGTCCCGAAGCGGGGGTGGATGCCGCCGCTGAAGAACTGCTCGCCGAGCAGGGCGGAGAGTCGCTCCGTCGTACC
Source organism: Nocardioides sp. Z30_9 (assembly GCF_058215735.1). NCBI lineage: Bacteria > Bacillati > Actinomycetota > Actinomycetes > Propionibacteriales > Nocardioidaceae > Nocardioides > Nocardioides sp. Z30_9. The sequence goes on along the minus strand of NZ_JBZAJF010000001.1, from coordinate 2,111,583 downwards.
GGCGAGGCCACCGGGTCCGGCGGCGAAGACGATGTGGTCCAGACGCATAGTTGATTCTGACCTGTACCCGATCGTCACGGAACACCGGGGGGTGGGGTGTTATCCGAGGTCACGCCCCGATTCAGCGGTGCGGAGGCGGTGAGGCCGGATGCAGCGCGAGCGCCGAACGCGAGCGCAGGTGGGCCTCGCAGCGCGCGGCGAGGACGTCGTACGCCGCCTGCCCCATCATCGCGATCAGCTCGGTGGCGCTGGAGACGTAGACCGGCTCGAGGCCCACGTGCGCCTCGGTGTTGCTCGAGCAGTACCAGTCCAGGTCGTGGCCGCCGGGGCCCCAGCCGCTGCGGTCGTACTCGCCGATGCTGATCTCGAGGTAGGTGGTGTCGTCGGGACGGTCGACGTTGCGGAACGAGCGCCGCAGCGGCAGCTGCCAGCACACGTCCGGCTTGGTCTCGACGAAGTGCACGCCCTCGTCCTGCGCGAGGCGGTGCAGGGCGCAGCCGTAGCCGCCCTCGAACCCGCGGGTGTTGTGGAAGATGCAGGCGCCACCGGAGACCCGGGTCTTGCGGTCGCCGTCGTCGTCGGTAATCACCCACCCCGAGCGCTTCACCTGGCCACGCCTGCCCAGGGCCTCCGAGCGGCGCTGCCAGATGGTGTCGTCGAGGCGCTCGACCCACTCGGCGACCCGGTTCTCGTCGTCCTTGTCCGAGAAGTGGGCACCCAGGGTGCAGCAACCGGACTCGGGGGCGTCGGCGTAGATGCCGGCGCAGCCGTTGCCGAAGATGCAGGTCCAGCTCGAGGTGAGCCAGGTCAGGTCGCAGCGGAAGACCTGGTCGGCGTCGGTCGGGTCCTGGAACTCGATCCAGGCTCGGGGAAAGACGGGGTCGACCTCAGGCACGTCTCGACCTTAGCCGCCTCCGGGGCGACGGGGAGCCGGGTAGCCTCGCTACATGCGACTCGGTGTGCTCGACATCGGCTCCAACACGGGGCACCTGCTGGTTGTCGACGCCTACCGCGGGGCGGCGCCGATGCCCGCCTCCTCCTACAAGGAGCCGCTCCGGCTCGCCGAGCACCTCGAGAACGGCTCGGTGACCCAGCGTGGGGTGGACGCGCTGACGAAGTTCGTCGCGGACGCGCTGCGCCTGGCCGAGGACAAGGGCTGCGAGGAGGTCTTCGCCTTCGCCACCTCCGCGGTCCGCGACGCTGAGAACTCCGACGAGGTGCTCGCGCACGTGCAGGAGCGCACGGGGGCGCAGATCCAGGTCCTCCCCGGCGCCGACGAGGCCCGGTTGACCTTCCTCGCCGTACGCCGCTGGTTCGGCTGGTCCTCCGGGCGACTGGCCGTCTTCGACATCGGCGGCGGCTCGCTCGAGGTCGCGGCGGGCGAGGACGAGGCGCCGGACGTCGCGTGGTCGGTGCCGCTCGGGGCCGGACGCCTCTCCCGGGAGCACTTCACCGACGGGGCCCCCGACGAGGAGTCGCTGGCCCGGTTGCGCCGGCACATCCGGACCTCCGTGGCCCACGACGCGGGGATGCTGCTGCGCGGAGGGGCGCCCGACCACGCGGTCGCCACGTCGAAGACGTTCCGCTCGCTGGCCCGGATCTGCGGGGCGGCGCCCTCGGGCGAGGGGCCGCTCGTACGCCGGATCCTCCGCGCCAGCGACCTCGAGGCATGGGTCCCCAAGCTGCTGGAGATGAGCCGCGAGGACATCGCCGGGCTGCCAGGCGTCTCGACCGGCCGGGCGCACCAGGTGGTCGCCGGCGCGCTGGTCGCGTCCGCGGTGATGGACATCTTCGATCTCGAGGAGCTGGAGATCTGTCCGTGGGCGCTGCGGGAAGGCGTCATCCTGGACCGTCTCGACCAGCTCAGCGCGATCGGCTGATTCGCGTCGTGGCCCCTGTGTTCGCGCTCTCCACGGCCTCGGTCTACCCCGAGAGCACCAGCCACGCCTTCGAGTACGCCGACAAGCTGGGCTACGACGCCGTCGAGGTGATGGTCGGCATCGACGTGGTCAGCCAGAGCATCGACAAGGTCCGGGCGCTGCGCGACTACCACCAGATGCCGGTGTGCGCCGTACATGCCCCGTGCCTGCTGATCACCCAGCGCGTGTGGGGCACCGACTCCTGGGCGAAACTGGAGCGGAGTGCCGAGATGGCCGAGGCGCTGGGGGCCGACGTGGTGGTCGTGCATCCGCCGTTCCGGTGGCAGCGCGAGTACGCCAGCGGGTTCGTCGACGGGATCGCCGACCTCGAGCGCCGTACCGGCATCGCGTTCGCCGTGGAGAACATGTACCCGTGGCGGGCCACCTCACGGCGCGAGCTGAAGGTCTACCAGCCGGGCTGGGACCCCTCGGAGGAGTCCTACGCGAACACCACCATCGACCTCTCCCACGCGGCGACGGCACAGTCGGACCCGATCGCGATGGCGCAACGGCTCGGTTCGCGGCTCCGCCACGTCCACATGACCGACGGCAGCGGCTCCTCGAAGGACGAGCACCTGGTGCCGGGCCGCGGCGCCCAGCCCTGCGGCGCCTTCCTCGAGACCCTCGCCGGGCAGGGGTTCACCGGCCACATCGTGGCCGAGATCAACACCCGTCGCGCCGGCAACCGTGAGGACCGGGAGCGCGACCTGATCGAGGCGCTCGCCTTCAGCCGGCTGCACTTCGCAGCCGCGGCCACGTAGCGTCACGATTCCCGAACCGTTCTCGCGGTGACCGCCCAATCGCTGCCGTGGCCGATATGGTCCCGGCATGTCGAAACGTCTCGCCGTGTGCGGAATGGTCCTGGTCGCGGCTGTGACGCTCGCCGGCTGCGGGGAGGAGTCGCCGAAGAGCGCCCCGAAACCAACGGCCACACCAAGTCCCACGGCGCCTGCGGGGGTGGACGCCGTCGAGCCGACCAAGCCCCAGAAGCTGGCGAAGACGCCCGAGAGCGCGATGGAGTACGGCCGCTACTTCGCGCTGCTGGTGCAGTACGCCATCGAGACCCGCGACTCCCGCGTGGTCAGTGCCGAGGCGTTCGACCAGACAGGCTGCTCCAACTGTGTCGCGCTGGCCAAGCAGGTCGACGGACTGAAGAGCGATGGCATCTGGCAGCTCAGCGACCCCCTCGAGCTCGGCAAGTTCCGCGCGGTTCCGCTGAAGGGTGGGGTGCGAGTCACCGGCTCGTTCGTGTATCCCGCGGTGAGCAACGTCGAGGCCAGCGGCAAGGTCCGACGAACAGGCACCCCAGCTCCCTACAGCTACTGGGTCGACCTGTGGTGGGTCGAGAAGCAGTCGACCTGGCGGGTCCTGGACTTCATCTACAAGCGGAAGAGTTGACGCGATTCTGGTTTGACATTCGTCCTGTGCGGGAATGCAGTCCCCAGAAAATCGTCGTGGAGCTCTGGGGGGAGCTGATCGCATGAGGCGCAGGGCTCGAGGGGTGGTCACGAGTGCTGTCCTGGCCGTGCTGCTGGGCGTCGCCGGCACCGCGCATGCGGGAGACAAGGACAGGACCGAGTTCGACGCCGGAACCACGAGTCCCAGCTCGATAGCCCTCACCGGGACCCAGACCACTCACACCCAGACCCCCTCGACTCCCGCCACGACCACGCCCAGCACCTCCGCCAGCACCAACGAATCCGTGTCGGCTCCCTCGCCCTACCCTCCCGCCGGTCCCTACGGCACCTATGCGGACGCCTTCCCGAAGAACCCGAACGCCGACCTCTCCTGGATGCCCGGTGCCGTGGACGCCTGCGGCAGCACCTGGGGTGGGGACGGCTGGAACGCGCAGTACGCCGAGGCGACTCCCTGCGACCCGGCGGCACCGGCCACCGAGGAGCTCCCGGGTCCGCCGCAGATCACGACGGCGATGGTCGTGGCCGCCGCGTCGGCCGTCGCGCCGACCAGCCCGCCGCACGTGGAGCCCGGTACGCGATCGGCTGTGAACATCCCGAACAACTACTGGACCGACGCGCCCACCGTGGACACCTCGCTCACCCTGCTGGGGGTGACCATCCCGCTGCACTGGGCCCCCACCGGCACCACCTGGAACTTCGGTGACGGCGCCACCGCCACGGGCAACGGGGTCGCGGACGCCGAGGTGGGTGCACCAGGAGCGGTGGAGCACGCCTACGCCCGGGGCGGCGACTACGCGATCAGCACCAGCACCAGCTACGACCTCACCTTCGTGCTCCCGGGCCAGGGACCCCAGACGGTGGCACTGACCTCCCCGCCCAGCCCGCCCGTTCCGCTCGAGGTGGGCGAGATCCAGACCCGGACCACGTTCGCCAGGTGACGGCGGCTCCTCCCGACGGTGGAAGACTGCGCGGGTGAGCCCCAGCGAGCCCGGAGACCACGCCGGCACCCGGACGACCCGGGGGAGGCGGCCCGGTGCGCCCGACACCAGGGCCGAGATCCTCGCCGCTGCCAGGACCCTGTTCGCCGCACGCGGCCTCGGGAGCACCTCGCTCCGTGCGATCGCCGCGGAGGCAGGCGTCGACCCGTCCCTGGTGCACCACTACTTCGGCACCAAGGACGACCTGTTCGTCGCGGCGCTGGAGCTGCCGGTGGTCCCGCGGGTCGCCCTCAAGCCCGTTCTCGAGGGCGGCCTCGAGGGCGCCGGGGACCGGTTGCTGCGGGTGTTCCTCTCGGTCTGGGACGACGATGCCGCGCGGGTCTCGCTGCTCGGCGTGGTGCGCGGCGCCTTCGAGCCGACCGGACGCCAGGTGCTCCGCGACAGCCTGCTCGCGCTGGTGCTGGGCCCGCTCGGGCCGGCGCTGCGTCTCGAGGAGCCCGAGCGCCGGCTGCCGCTGGTGGCCAGCCAGCTGGTCGGGCTGGTGATGCTGCGCTACGTCCTCGAGGTGGAGCCGCTGGCCTCGATGGGCACCGACGAGCTGGTGGCGATCTACGGCCCCACCCTGCAGCGCTACCTCGCGGATCCACTGCCCTGAGCCTTTCCTGAGCCGTTACGGACCGGAAGCCCCTTGACGGGGTCCGGCGCCCGTGCTTAATTCATCAGATGATGAAAAACGCGGCTGCCGTCCGCGAGCTGTCCGTGCGCCGCGGCGGGCGGGAGGTGCTGCACGAGCTCGACTTCGAGGTCGGCCCGGGGGAGGTCACCGGCCTCCTCGGGCCGTCGGGGTGCGGCAAGACCACCCTGATGCGCACCCTGGTGGGCGTGCAGCGCATCGCGGGCGGCTCGGTGGAGGTGCTCGGGACCCCGGCAGGGTCGGCCTCGCTGCGCGAGCGGATCGGCTACGTGACCCAGCAGCCCAGCGTGTACGACGACCTCACCGTCACCGAGAACCTGCGGTTCTTCGCGCGGGTGCTCGGCGTGGGCGCCGACCGGGTCGCCGAGTGCATCGGGATCGTCGCGCTCGAGAGCCACCGGGACCGCGTCGTGGCCCACCTCTCCGGCGGCCAGCGCTCCCGGGTCTCGCTCGCCGTGGCCCTGCTCGGGGAGCCGCCGCTGCTGGTCCTCGACGAGCCGACCGTCGGCCTCGACCCCGTGCTGCGGGTGGAGCTGTGGGGGACCTTCCGGCAGCTCGCCGCCGCCGGGACGGCGGTGCTGGTCTCCAGCCACGTGATGGACGAGGCCTCGCGGTGCGACCGGCTGCTGCTGATGCGGGCCGGTCGGCTGATCGCGGACGACACCCCCCGTGGGCTGCTGGAGCGCACGCGGTCACAGACCATCGAGGACGCGTTCCTGGCCCTCGTCGAGGCCGAGGCGTCATGAGCGTGCTGAGCCCGCGGGTCACGGGGGCGGTCGCGACGCGGGTACTGACCCAGCTCCGCCGCGATCACCGGACCCTGGCCATGCTCCTGGTTCTCCCGTGCGCGCTGATGGCCCTGCTCTGGTGGATGTTCGAGGCCGTTCCCGGCGATGGGTTCTCGCGGCTGGGCCCCGCGCTCCTGGCCCTGGTGCCGTTCACCATCATGTTCCTGGTCACCTCGGTGACCACGCTGCGCGAACGCACCTCGGGCACCCTCGAGCGCCTGCTCGCGATGCCGATGGGCAAGCTCGACTTCCTGCTCGGCTACGCGATCGCCTTCGGCAGCCTCGCCGCGCTCCAGTCCGCGCTGGCCGTCGGGGTGTGCGTCTGGTTGCTGGGCCTCGACGTCGCCGGCCCGGTGTGGATGCTGATGGTGGTCGCGGTCGTGGACGCGGTGCTCGGCACCGCCCTGGGCCTGCTCGTCTCGGCGTTCGCCCGCACGGAGTTCCAGGCCGTGCAGTTCATGCCGGCCGTGGTGATCCCGCAGATCCTGGTGTGCGGCCTGTTCCTGCCGCGAGAGGACCTGCCGCGGGTCCTCGAGGTGATCTCGGACGTGCTGCCGCTGTCCTACGGGGTGGAGGCGATGCAGACGGTGGCGTCGAGCACCCTGACCGGGGACGCCTGGCGCGACGTCGCGCTGGTCGCGGCGTACGCCGTGGTGGCACTGGGCCTCGGGGCTCTCACCCTGCGTCGACAGTCGGACTGAGTCCGGGGTCGGCTGTACCGTGGCCGGGAGCCACACGTACGGAGGATCCCCTTGCTGCGACACGTCCTGCTGATGCTGGCCCGGAGCCACCAGGTCAAGGAGATCGCCACCCGGCTGCCCGTCAGCAGCGGCGTCGTGAACCGCTTCGTGCCCGGCGAGCAGACCGCGCAGGCCGTGGAGGCGACCAACGCCCTGATCGAGGACGGCCTGCACGTCACCCTCGACTTCCTCGGCGAGGACACCCTGGACCAGGGACAGGCCGAGAGCACGGTCCTGGCCTACCTCGACCTGCTCGAGGGGCTGGCCGCAGCGGGCCTGGCCCGCGACGCCGAGGTGAGCGTGAAGCTCTCCGCGATCGGGCAGGCGCTGCCCGAGGTGGGTCCCAAGCTCGCCGTGGAGAACGCACGCCGGATCTGCCGTGCTGCCCGCAACGCCGGCACCACGGTGACCCTCGACATGGAGGACCACACCACGACCAGCAGCACGCTCGAGGTGCTGCACGAGCTGCGCAAGGACTTCCCCGAGACCGGCGCCGTGCTCCAGGCCTACCTCTACCGCACCGAGCAGGACTGCCGGGCGCTGGCGCACGAGGGCAGCCGGGTCCGGCTGTGCAAGGGCGCCTACAAGGAGCCCGAGGACGTCGCGTACCAGGATCGCCACGACGTCGACAAGTCCTACGTGCGCTGCCTGAAGATCCTGATGGCGGGGGAGGGCTACCCGATGGTGGCCACCCACGACCCGCGGTTGGTCAAGATCGCGGCCGCGCTGGCCACCCGGCACGGACGGATGCCGGGCACCTACGAGTTCCAGATGCTCTACGGGGTCCGTGGCGACGAGCAGCGCCGGCTCGCGGACACCGGCGAGAAGGTGCGGGTCTACCTCCCCTACGGCCAGGAGTGGTACGGCTACCTGATGCGCCGACTCGCCGAGCGGCCCCAGAACCTGACATTCTTCCTGCGTTCACTCGTCTCCCAGAAGTAGGGCGCTTCCTTCATGACCTTCGCGATCATCGGTGCCGGCGTCATGGGCGAGGCCCTGCTCTCCGGTCTGCTCAAGGGCGGGCACGAGCCCGCCGACCTGATGGTCGGTGAGAAGCGACCGGATCGGGCGGCCGAGCTCCGGGAACGGCACGGGGTCGACGTGGTCGCCAACACCGAGGCCGCCTCCCGCGCCGACACCGTGGCCCTCGTGGTCAAGCCGCAGGACATGGGCGACGTGCTCACCGAGATCGGCCCGCACCTGCGCCCGGGGCAGGTCCTGATCAGCCTTGCCGCCGGCATCACCACGAGCCACATCGAGCGGCACATCCCGGACGGCATCGCCGTGATCAGGGTGATGCCGAACACGCCGGCGCTGGTCGACGAGGGGATGGCCGCCATCTCCGGCGGCAGGCACTGCACCGAGGAGCACCTCGCGATGGCCGAGCGGATGCTCTCGGTCACCGGCCGCGTGATGCGGGTCCCGGAGAAGCAGCAGGACGCGGTGACCGCGATCTCCGGTTCCGGGCCGGCCTACCTGTTCTTCGTCGTCGAGTCGATGATCGAGGCCGGCGTACACCTCGGGCTGCCGCGCAGCACCGCCACCGAGCTGGTCGTGCAGACCGTGGTCGGCTCGGCGAAGCTGCTGCGCGAGACCGGCGAGCACCCGACCGTGCTCCGCGAGCGGGTCACCTCACCCGGAGGCACCACCGCCGCCGCGATCCGCCAGCTGGAGAACCACAAGGTGCGTTCGGCGTTCATCGAGGCCATGGAGGCTGCGCGCGACCGCTCGGTCGCTCTTGCCGCCAGCGATGAGTGACCTGGGCCCGACCACAGCGCAGCAGGCCCTCGAACCCGAAGCGCGACCCCTGCCGTTCTGGCAGGCGGGCCTGGTGTTCGTGCTGCTCTCGGTCCTCTACGCGGCGGTCTCGTTCCAGCAGTACCACCGGATGGACTCCTACATCTTCGACCTCGGGTTCTTCGAGTCGGTGGTGCGCGACTACGCCCAGGGACGGCTGCCCGAGCTGCAGGTGACCGACAGCACGACGGCGACCCTGCACTTCAGCCCCCTCCTGGCGTTGCTGGCCCCCCTGGTGCTGCTCGTCCCGTCGCCGCTGACCATCCTGGGGGTCCAGGCGCTGGCGGTGGCGGCAGGGGTGGTGCCGTTGATGCGCGCCGCGGGGCGGGGCTGGATCGCGTGGGCGGTCGCCATCAGCTACGGACTCTCGCCGGGTCTCGCGGCGCTGATCGGCTTCGACTTCCACGAGGTCGCGCTCGGGGTGCCGCTGATGGCGCTGAGCATGGCGGCGATGCTGCGCTCGGACCACCGTGCGGCGGTGCTGTGGGCGCTGCCGCTGATCCTGGTCAAGGAGGACCTCGGCCTGTCGGTCGCGGCGCTCGGAGCCGTGGTGTTCCTGCGCGGGTCACGCCGCCTCGGCGCGGTGACGACGGTGATCGGGGCCGGGGCGTTCGCACTGCTGCACTGGTGGTTGCTGCCCGCCGTGAACGGCGACGCCGCAGGGTTCGCCGAGCAGTACGCCCCGGGCGGTCCCGTGGAGGCCCTGCGCACGCTTGCGGAAGGGTGGCAGTCGAAGCTGCGGACGGTGCTGTTCCTGCTGGTGCCGACCGGGCTGCTGGCGCTGCGGGCGCCGATGCTGCTGCTGGTCGCACTGCCCACCTTCGGGTGGCGGTTCGTCTCGGACCGGCAGACCTACTGGGAGCCGTGGTTCCACTACGACGCCATCCTCGTCCCCGTGGCCGTCGCCGCGATGATCGAGGGCGCGCGGCTGCTGCGCCCCCGGCTGCGCAACCTGGTCCTCGGCCTCGCCGTGGCCGCGACGTTGCTGCTCGTCCCGCAGCAGGCGCTCTCCCAGGCCTGGAACCGCGACTTCTGGCGCGACCAACCACGCACCGCGGCGATCGACCGGGTCCTCGACGAGATCCCGTCCGGCAGCCGGGTCGCGGCCTCGGACGATCTCGGTGGGCGGATCGCGTTGCGCACCGAGCTCTACCTGATCGGGGACACCCTGAGCCCCGACGGACCGCCACTGCCTGCCTCCGAGTTCGACGGCGTCGAGTGGGTGGCCTTCGACCGGGGGTGGCCGGTGCTCCCGACGCCCGCGTGGAAGGGGTTCGCCCAGCTGGTCGACAGCGGCGAGTTCGAGGTGGTCGCCGAAGCCGAAGGTGTGGTCGTGGCCAAGAGGCGCGGGAGCGCCGAGAAGGAGTAGCGTCCGCGGCATGGAAGAGCCGAGCTGCCGCGCCTGCGTGGTGTACGACGAGTCGCTCACCTCCTACGACTTCGGTCCCACCCACCCGATGAATCCGGTGCGCGTCGACCTCACCGTCTCGCTGGCCGAGCAGCTCGGCGTACTCAAGGCGCTGCCGCGGGTGCTGGCGCCCGACGCCACCGAGGACGACCTGGTCACCGTGCACGACCCGGCGCTGATCGAGGCCGTGATGGCCTCCAGTGAGGACCCCACGCGCACGAACGCCGCCTTCGGCCTCGGCAGCGACGACAACCCCACCTTCCGCAACATGCACGCAGCGGCGCGTCATGTCGTCGGGGCCACCCTGGAGGCGGCGCGGCAGGTGTGGACCGGCCAGGTGGACCACGCGGCGAACATCGCCGGCGGCCTGCACCACGCGATGCCCGACCGGGCGAGCGGCTTCTGCGTCTACAACGACGTCGCGATCGCGATCCGGTGGCTGCTGGCCAACGGGGCCGAGCGGGTGGCCTACGTCGACGTGGACGTGCACCACGGGGACGGCGTGGAGCGGATCTTCTACGACGACCCCCGCGTGCTGACCATCTCGCTGCACGAGACCGGCCAGATGCTCTTCCCCGGCACCGGGTTCCCGGCGGACTCCGGTGGCCCGCAGGCCCCCGGGTCGGCGGTGAACGTGGCGCTGCCGCCCGGCACTGGCGACGCGGGCTGGCTGCGTGCCTTCCATGCCGTGGTCCCGCCGCTGCTGCGAGAGTTCGCACCCGACGTGCTGGTGACCCAGCAGGGCTGCGACAGTCACCGCGACGACCCGCTCGCCCACCTCTCGCTCAGCGTCGACGGCCAACGGGCCAGCTACCTCGCGCTGCACGACCTGGCGCACGAGGTCGCGTCCGGGCGCTGGGTGGCCCTCGGCGGCGGTGGCTACTCGGTCGTGGACGTGGTCCCGCGCGCGTGGACCCACCTGCTCGCCGTGGTCTCCGGCACCCCGTTGGAGGCAGCCAGGGACACCCCGGAGTCGTGGCGCGAGGAGATCCGTGAGCGGCTCGGCGTACGCGGTCCATCGCGGATGACCGACGGTCGGGACGCGGCCTTCAGGGACTGGTCCCAGGGCTATGACCCGGACACCTGGCTGGACCGTGCGGTGCAGGCGACGCGCGCCGAGGCCTTCCCCCACCACGGCCTCGACCCCCACTTCTGAGGGGTCGCTGAGTAGGCTTGGCAAGTAGACACGCCGGAGCCACATCTTTCACTTTGGAGAATCTCTGGCACATGCGCCCCAATGACCCCTATTCTTCACCCACAGACGCACGAAGGGTCTGCGGCGGGGAAGCCGTGGGGCGTGCGAGAGAAAGAGCGGTGCGCAATGCCCACGAACGACATCTCCGAGGTGAAGTTCCTAACCGTCGCCGAGGTGGCTGCGGTGATGCGCGTCTCCAAGATGACGGTCTACCGACTGGTCCACAACGGAGAACTGCCCGCCGTACGCGTCGGCCGCTCGTTCCGGGTCAGCGAAGAGGACGTCAACGACTACCTGAAGAGCAGCTTCTTCGACGCCGGGTAGGGGTCGCGGGACACGTCCCGTGCCCACCCCTTGGGTGACCACTTCGCGAGAGCATTCAGCCCGATTCGGCAGCGTTGCGCCGGACCTATAGGCTGTGGCCTTCGGACGGACCCTGCCGGGTCCCTCTCTCTTATACGGATGGGTCAGACGTGGGTTCAGTCATCAAGAAGCGCCGCAAGCGTATGGCGAAGAAGAAGCACCGCAAGCTGCTGAAGAAGACGCGCGTACAGCGCCGCCGTCTCGGCAAGTAGGCCGACCGGGAGTCCCATGGGCCAGGTTGTCCTCGTCACCGGCGTAGCCGGCGATCTTGGGCGTCGCTTCGCGGCGCAGCTGTCGGGATCGCCGGACGTCGAACGCGTCATCGGCGTCGACGTCGTGCCGCCTAGGGGCGACCTCGGCGGTGCTGACTTCGTCCGCGCCGACATCCGCAACCCGGTGATCGCCAAGGTCATCGTGCGCGAGCGGGTGGACACCGTGGTGCACACCAGCGTGGCAGCGACCGCTGCCGCGGCTGGGAGCAACTCCACCAAGGAGCTCAACGTCATCGGGACGATGCAGCTGCTGGCCGCGTGCCAGCAGTCGCCCGACGTCCGCAAGCTCGTGCTGAAGTCCAGCGCGGCCTTCTACGGTGCCTCGCACCGGGACCCGGCGATGTTCACCGAGAACATGACCGCCAAGCGGTTGCCGGGCGGTGGCTTCGCCAAGGACGTCAACGAGGTCGAGTCCTACACCCGGGGCTTCGCGAGGCGTCGCCCCGACGTGGCTGTCACCACGCTGCGCCTGGCCAACGTCATCGGCCCCGAGATCACCTCGGCGATGACGGGCTACTTCCGGCTGCCGGTGATCCCCACGGTGCTCGGGTTCAACCCCAGGCTGCAGTTCCTGCACGAGCTGGACGCGCTGGCCGCTCTCGAGCACGCCACCCGCAGCGACGTGAGCGGCACCTTCAACATCAGCGGTGACGGCATGCTCACCCTGACCCAGGCGGTACGCCGCCTCGGTCGCCCCTCGATCTCGTTGCCGGGCTTCGCGTTGCCCGCCTTCGGGTCGGCCATCCGCACGAACCGCGTGGCCGACTTCTCCTCCGAGCAGGTGGCCTTCCTGACCTACGGCCGAGGGCTGGACACCACCAGGATGCGCACGATGTTCGGGTTCGAGCCCTCGTTCAGCACGACGGAGGCGTTCGAGGACTTCGCCGCGTCGTTGGCGCCCGGCATCCTCGCACCGGCCCGGGTCCGGGCCGCGGAGACGGCGCTGGTCAGCGCCCTGACCTCAGGGGGGCAGCCTCGTGGGTGACGCAGAGATCATTCCGATCGGGACCCGGGGCAAGCCCGGCAGGGGCACCGGCGAGGAGAGGCCGTCCGCCAACAGCCGGAGCCTGGCACCCAGGTCCCCGGCGAAGGACCAGCCGAAGAGGGACGGGAGCAAGCGCGCCCAGTCGAGGGACACCCCGGCCGACCAGACCACGGCCGACCAGACCCCGGCCGACCAGACCCCGGCCGACCAGGCGACGGGCGACCACACGACGGACGCCCCCGGGAGCGCCGCGAGGTCGGCCTCGTCGTCGGTCGACGGCACCACCAACGGCGCCAGCAACGGCCGCAGGGCCAACGGGGCCACCAACGGACGCAGGGCCAACGGCGCCGCCTCGCCGTTGCCCACGGCCGCCACTCCGGACGCACGCGTGGGCGACAACGCCGGCACGACCGTCGAGCCCCCGGTAGGGGACTCCGGGGGTGCCTCGGGCGATGCCGGCCCGGAGCAGCCGACTGTGCTGCCCACCCGGCCGCCGGTCACTGCCGACCACCGTCACCCCACGCCGGGCATCCCGCCCGTGGAGTGGCTCGCGGCGCTGACCTCGGCGTCCAAGGAGGTCTTCGGCGCGAACTGGGAGCCCCGGCTGGCCGAGTTCCTCGCCTTCCTGCGCCGTCGGGTCACCGGTGACTTCACGGTCGACAACTTCGGCTTCGACGAGGAGATCACCGAGCAGCTCCTGCTGGCCGCGTTCCGGCCGCTGGCGCGCAAGTGGTTCCGCATCGAGGTGCTCGGCGCCGAGAACATCCCCGCCGAGGGGGGCGCCCTGGTGGTGTCCAACCACTCCGGGACGATCCCGCTCGACGGCCTGATGACCGCGGTCAGCATCCGTGACCACACCGGCCGCTTCCTGCGCCCGCTCGGCGCCGACCTGATCTTCCGGCTGCCCGTGATCGGGGACCTGGCCCGCAAGGGCGGCGCCACCCTCGCCTGCAACGAGGACGCGGAGCGGATGCTGCGCGACGGCGAGCTCGTGGGGGTCTGGCCCGAGGGGTTCAAGGGGATCGGCAAGCCGTTCAGCGAGCGCTACAAGCTCCAGCGCTTCGGTCGCGGCGGCTTCGTGTCCGCCGCGATCCGCACCGGCGTACCGATCATCCCGGTCTCGGTCGTGGGCGCGGAGGAGATCTACCCCCTGGTGGGCAACGTGTCCTCGCTCGCCCGGCTGCTCGGCCTGCCCTACCTGCCGATCACCCCGCTGTTCCCGCTGCTCGGTCCGCTCGGGCTGGTCCCGCTGCCCTCGAAGTGGCTGATCGAGTTCGGGGAGCCGATCCGCACCGACGAGTACGACGCGGGCGCCGCCGAGGACCCGATGCTGGTCTTCAACGTCACCGACCAGGTCCGCGAGTCGATCCAGCAGACGCTCTACTCGCTGCTGATGAAGCGCAAGTCGGTCTTCTCCTGACGCCCACCCTCCGCGGGAGGGTGCGGACGTGACTCGACCACCGACCCGTCCGGGCGGTGGTGTCGATCAGTGGTGCGGGCTCACCTGGTCCGGGGGAGCAGGCTCTCCACGGTCTTGTCGAGGGCGTCGGTGATCTTCTTGACGCCGTCCGAGACGGGCGTGTTCGGAAGCAGCGTCCCCGTCACGCCGCTGAGCGTCCCGGTGACCCCGGAGACGAGGTCCTTGACGACCGTCGTGGTGGTGGTCGTGATCAGCGGCTGGTCCCGGGGCACGACCTTGCTGGTGCCCAGGGAGCCGTCCTCGGTTCCCGGCTGGCCGGCCTCCGGCGCGGGCGCCTGCCCGGTGCCGCCGCCCGGGGTCGGGACGGGGACCAGGGGGTTGACCTGCTCGGGCACCTTGCCGGCGCCCGCCTCGGCCTTCTTGGTCAGCTGCCTGATCCGCTCGGCCTCTGCTGCGTCGAACTCGGCCTGGACCCGGCTCGCCGGCCGTGCGAGCAGGTCCTCGACGGTGGCGGCTCCCGCGCCGGCACTGAGGCTGCCGGGAGGGACGAGGGGCTGCTCGGGACCGCAGGACTTGCACAGCACCCGCGCCTGCTGGTCGATGTCGGCCAGGGTGTCCGCCGCGTCCACCAGGACCGAGCTCGTCGGGGCGTCCGAGAGCGCGGCGAGCTCCCCCATCTGGGCGGTGGTGAAGGTGCGGACCGCGGAGATGTCGGCCGGGTCGCCGGTGGCCTGGTAGGCCTTGAACAGGTTGTCCGAGCCGGCGTCGGCACTCCTGCGGAAGGAGTCGACGGTGGTGGTGATCAGGGTGGTGTCGGGACGGGAAGCCCGCTGCAGGGCCGCCACCTCGTCGAGCCGGGTGGACGCCTGGTCCAGCAGGGCGCGGCCCTTGGCGGCCTCGCTGAACCGGACCGCGGTGCTGGCCGTCTCGATCCCGCGTTTCACCGGATAGAGCGTCTCGCCGGGCACCGAGCCGTTGGCAGCCGCGGCCATGCCGGCGGTGCCGCCGACGATGACCAGGGAGGCCGCCAGGGTGCTGATCCGGCGGCGGGCGGCGGAGGGTGCGGCCGGGGCCGGGCGTAGGACGGGGGGCGCGGGAACCAGGTCGGTCTCGGCGGCAGCCATCAGCCGTGAGCGGAGCTCGGCGGCGAAGTCGGTTCGGGGGGTCAGCTCCGGCTGCTCGCGCAGCAGGACGACCGTGTCGAGCAGCTCGGCGTAGCGATCGGCGACGGCGTGGGTGGCCGTTCCTCCGAGGACTTGGTCGAACTCCTCGGCCGCGCGCTGGGCGGGGAAGAGGGGTGTCATGGCTTCGTTCCTGAGCTGTGGAGATTCGTGCGGGGCCGACGGGCCGGGGTGCGGTCCGACGGCGTGCGCGTTGACATCGCTCTCAACGAGGCGTGAAACGCGGAGGTTATGGTGCGCTCGAGGTATCCCGTGGGGTGAGACATTACCGGATCCCCTCGGGCAGCAGCCGTCCCAGATTGCGTACGCCGCGCAGCTGGAGCTGCTTGACCGCACCCGCGCTGCGGCCCAGCACCTCGGCCGTCTCGGCGATGGAGAGGCCCTGCAGGAACCGCATCACCAGGCACTCGCGCTGCTCGGTGGGCAGCTCGGCGAGCGCCGCCAGCAGCGCCTCGTTGGTCAGGGACGCGAGCACCGCCCCCTCCGGCCCGTCGGTGGTGGTGTCGAGGGTGCTCATGTCCTCGGTGGTGCTCTCCAGCCGCGTGCGTCCGGCCTTGAAGTGGTCGGTGGCCAGGTTGCGGGCGATGGTCATCAGCCACGCGCCGAAGTCCTTGCCCTGCCAGCGGAAGGTGCTCATCGAGCGCAGCGCCCGGAAGAACGTCTCCCCGGTGAGGTCCTCGGCCAGCGTCACCGACCCGACGCGGTAGTAGAGGAACCGGTAGACGCTGACGTGGTAGTGGTCGTAGAGCTGCCCGAAGGCCTCCGAGTCACCCTGGCGGGCGAGCTCGACCAGGGCGATCAGGCGAGTGCCCTCGGCCTCGTCCTGGACCGAGGAGGTGGCCAGCTCGGAGTCGTCGTCGTGCCGTCCCGACCGGGGCTGGGGAGCGGTCTGACCCGAGCGCTCGCTGGTCTGGGTCAGCAGCCACGGCGCGGAGCGCGCCACGTCGGGACCCGACGGCCCGGACAGGGTGGCATGGGCCGGGACCGGGAAGCCGGTGGCGAGGTGCGGCAGCACCTGCGCCAGGGCATGCCGCAGCGCGTCAAGACCGCGCTCCAGCTCCTGAATGTCCATACCCATGACCACCGCACCGACCTCGTCGGCTCCCTCCGAGCCAGCCCGATGCTACGCGTCAGTAGCGCGCTTGTGAACAGATTCAACGACCAGTTCCACGCCCTGCGATGACGCGATGTCGCAGGTCAGGTGATCTTCCGCCGGATGGCGGCGCCGGCGGCCACGGTCCCGGCCACGGCCCCGGCGAGGGCGGCGGTGAACACGCCGGCACGGGCGGCCTTGCGGCCGGTGCGGTAGTCGCGGATCCGCCAGCCGTGCTCGCGGGCGTACTCACGCAGGTGGGCGTCGGGGTTGATGGCGCAGGGGTCCCCGACCACGTTGAGCATGGGCAGGTCGTTGTAGGAGTCGGAGTACGCCGAGCAGCGCGCCAGGTCCAGGCCGAACCGCTCGGCCAGCTCCTTGACCGCGACCGCCTTGGCGGAGCCGTGCAGCATCTCCCCGACGAGCTCGCCGGTGTAGACGCCGTCCACGTGCTCGGCCACTGTCCCCAGGGCGCCGGTGAGTCCGAGGCGGCGGGCGATGATCGTGGCGATCTCGATGGGGGCGGCCGTCACCAGCCACACGCGCTGTCCCTGGTCGAGGTGGAGCTGGGCCAGGGCTCGGGTCCCGGGCCAGATCCGGTGGGCCATCCGCTCGTCGAAGATCTCCTCGCCGAGCTGCTCGAGCTCGGCCACGGTGTGGCCGGCGATGAAGGAGAGCGCCGAGGCGCGTGCGTCCGCGACGTGCTCGGGGTCCTCGACCCCGACGATGCGGAAGTAGGCCTGCTTCCAGGCCGCACCGAGGATGTCCTTGGTGGTGAAGAACTCGCGGCGGTGCAGGCCCCGGGCGAGGTGGAAGATCGAGGCGCCCTGCATCACGGTGTTGTCGACGTCGAAGAAGGCGGCGGAGGTGTCGTCGTTCTCCACGCTGAGCGCGCTCTCCACCTCTGCGATGGCCGCAGCGGCCTCTCCGGCGAGCTGTGAGCGGCGCTTGAGGTTGGGCGGGCGTGACGGCGTCCTGCGACCCGGCATGGCGCGCGGCGGGGGAGGGGTCACGCGACCAGAGTAGGGCGTGGGCGGCAGGCGTGGATGTGCGAGACTCACCCGATGGACTCCAACGTCGCGGAGCTGTTGAGCCGTGCGGCCCTCGAGGAGCCGAACAAGACGATCCTGTGCGAGGCGGCGACGGGGCGCACGATCACCTGCAGCGCCCTCGACGAGCTCGTCGACCGGGTCGTGCAGGGTCTCTCGGACGCAGGCATGGTGGCCGGCTACCGGGTGATGGTCGCGACCGGGAACCGGATCGAGTTCGTGGCCGCCTACCTCGGCGCGCTGCGCGCCGGGATGGTCGTCGTACCCGTCAACCCGCGCAGCGCCACCGGTGAGCTGATCCGGATGCTGGCCGACTCCGGCACCCGGATGGTGATCGCCGACCCGTCGACGATCTCCTCGGTGCGCGAGGCGGCGGGAGGTCTGGGAGAGGCGATGGAGGCGGCCGGCTACGAGGCCGCCGCGCGACCGCGGATCGTCACCGTGGGGACCACCCTGGAGCCGGGCGAACGCGGCTGGGACCAGCTCACCGCCACCCGGGGCCGGCCGATGCCCGGACGGGCCGACCCGGAGAGCCTGGCCGTGCTCCTCTACACCAGCGGGACCTCCGGCCGGCCACGAGCCGCGATGCTCTCCCACCGGGCACTGCTCGCGAACGTCGAGCAGGTGGCCCGGGTCGACCCGCCGATGATCACCGGTCGTGACGTGGTGCTCGGGGTGCTGCCCCTGTTCCACGTCTACGGCCTCAACGCCGTGCTGGGACAGGCGCTGCACCAGAAGGCGCGCCTGGTCCTGGTGGACGGGTTCGAGCCGGAGGGCTCCCTGGACATCATCGAGGACGAGGCGATCTCCGTGGTCCCCGTCGCCCCGCCCGTGTTCGCGTACTGGATGCAGGTCCCGGGCCTCGAGGACAGGCTCGGACCCGTGCGGCTGGTGCTCAGCGGCTCGGCGCCGCTGGACCCGGAGCTGACCGCGGCGTTCACCGACCGCACCCGCGTCGCGATCCACCAGGGCTACGGGCTCACCGAGGCGGCGCCGGTGGTGACCTCGACGTTGTGCAGCAAGAACCCCGGCTCACCGCGATCGGTCGGCGCCGCGCTGCCGGGCATCGAGATCAAGCTGGTCGACGAGGACGGTCGGGAGCCGCACGACGAGGACGGCGGCGAGATCCACGTGCGCGGGGACAACCTTTTCTCCGGCTACTGGCCCGACGGGGCCGACGGCCCGGGCCCGGACGGCTGGTGGGCCACGGGGGACGTCGGCTACCTCGACCAGGACGGCGACCTCTACCTCGTGGACCGGCTCAAGGAGCTGGTCATCGTCTCGGGCTTCAACGTCTACCCCAGCGAGGTGGAGGACGTGATCTGCGAGCTGCCGGACGTCGCGGAGGCGGCGGTGATCGGCGTCGAGCACCCGATCACCGGGGAGGCGGTCGTGGCCTACGTGAAGCCGACCGCTGCCGGGGCAAGCGACAACCTCGAGGACGTCGTACGCCGCCACTGCCAGGAGCGACTCGCAGGGTTCAAGCAGCCCTCGCGGATCCACGTCGTCGAAGAGCTCCCCTACACCCCGACCGGGAAGGTGCAGAAGGGCCGCCTGCGGGCGACCGAGCGCCGCCGGGCACTGGGCCTGTTGGAGTGAGGCCGTGAACGCGCGCGTGACGCTCTACGCCAAGCCCGGCTGCCACCTGTGCGAGGACGCCAGGGCCGTGATCGAGCGGGTCTGCGCCGAGGTCGGCACCACCTACGACGAGGTGGACATCACCGGCTCCACCGAGCTGATGGAGACCTACGGCGAGCAGATCCCGGTGACCTTCGTCGACGGCCGGCAGCACGACTTCTGGCGCGTCGACGAGGCCCGCCTGCGCGCCGCACTGACCTGAATCGCCGGCCCGGGGGCGGAGAGTACCCCCGCTGCCATGAGACATCTCACATGTGCTAGGCCATGGACCCGTCTCAGTTTGTTCCCGAGTTCACAAACTCTTAGAGTGCAGAGGTTCGCAACTCTGGAGAGTGTCATTACGTGAGCAGCACCCGAATCCCCGAGGCGACGGTCGCCCGTCTACCGGTCTATCTGCGGGCGCTGAACGCGATGAGCGACGCCGACACCACGACCTGCTCGAGCCTCGAGCTCGCGGCCGCAGCCGGCGTGAACAGCGCCAAGCTGCGCAAGGACCTGTCGCACCTCGGGTCCTACGGCACCCGCGGCGTGGGCTACGACGTGCAGTATCTCCGCTACCAGATCTCGCGCGAGATCGGCCTGACCCAGGACTGGCCCGTGGTCGTCGTGGGGATCGGCAACCTCGGTCACGCGCTCGCGAACTACTCCGGCTTCTCCTCGCGCGGGTTCCGCACGGTCGCACTGCTCGACGCCGACCACAGCCGGCACGGCGAGGTCGTCGCCGGGCTGGAGATCCGCAGCTTCGAGGACCTCGAGCAGGTCGTCGCCGAGCACGGTGTCGGCATCGGCGTGATCGCCACGCCCGCCGTCGCCGCCCAGGATGTCTGCGACCGGATGGTCAGCGCCGGGATCCGCAGCATCCTCAACTTCGCGCCGACGATCCTCTCGGTCCCCGACGGTGTCGACGTACGCCGCGTGGACCTGTCCAGCGAGCTGCAGATCCTCGCCTACCACGAACAACGCAAGACCACCGACCAGGCGCTGGCGCCGGTCGTCGAGCTGACGGAGGACGTGGGATGAGCTCCCTGACGAAGTGCCCGCGCGCGGCGGCCCCTGCCGGGGGTGAGCGATGAGCGTCCTGATCGTGGGCATCTCCCACAAGACCGCCCCCGTCTCGGTGCTCGAGCGGGTGGCGCTCGACGCCGACGGCGTGGACAAGCTGATCCGGCAGATCTCCGACAACGAGCACGTCACCGAGGTCGCGGTGCTCTCCACCTGCAACCGCACCGAGGTCTACGCCGACGTCGACCGGTTCCACGGCAGCGTCGAGGCGATCTCCCGCCTGATCGGTGAGCGGGCGGGGCAGGTCCCCGACGAGATCCTCGAGCACCTCTACGTCCACTACGACGACGGTGCCGTGTCGCACCTGTTCCACGTCGCGTCCGGGCTCGACTCCATGGTGCTCGGCGAGAGCCAGATCCTGGGCCAGACCCGGGAGGCGCTGCGCGCCGGGCAGGACGCCGGCACCATCGGCCCGACCCTGAACGTCCTGTTCCAGCAGGCACTGCGGGTGGGCAAGCGCTCCCACGCCGAGACCGACATCGACCGGGTCGCACCGAGCCTGGTCACCGCCGCGCTGGAGCGGGCTGCGGAGCACGTCGGCGACCTCGCCGGCAAGCACGTCGTGGTGGTCGGCGCGGGCTCGATGGCCAGCCTCACCGTGGCGACCGCGTCCCGTGCGGGTGCCGCCTCGATCGTGGTCGCCAACCGCACCCACGAGCACGCGGAGCGCCTCGCGAAGCAGTACGGCGCCCGGGCGATCCCGCTCGCCGACCTCGTCGCCGAGTCCGGCCCCGTGGACGTGCTCGTCTCGTGCACCGGTGCGACCGGCGTGGTGGTCGACGCCGACTCGCTCTCCGCGCGCCGCTCGGCCACCGCCGGCCCGCTGGCCGTGATCGACCTCGCCCTGCCGCGCGACGTGGACCCGGCCGTCGCCGACCTCCTCGGCGTCCGGCTGATCGCCCTGGACACGCTCGCCGCCGAGCTCGAGGGCGCCCAGGGTGTCGCAGGCGTCGAGGGGGTCCGGGAGATCGTCACCCAGGAGCTCGCCGCCTTCCTGACCGCCCGCAGCGTCAAGAGCGTCACCCCCACGGTGGTCGCCCTGCGGACCATGGCGACCGGTGTGGTGGAGGCCGAGCTGGGCAGGCTGGCCACCCGGCTGCCCGACCTCGACGACGACAGCCGCGCCGAGGTGGAGAAGGCGATCCGCCGCGTGGCGGAGAAGCTCCTCCACCAGCCGACCGTGCGGGTCAAGGAGCTGGCGAACCACACCGGGGCGGTCTCCTACGCCGCCGCGCTGGCCGAGCTCTTCGCCCTCGACGCGGACGCGGTCGAGGCCGTCACCAGGCCGGGGACGCCGATATGAGCCCGCAGACCGGTGCACCGGTGACCCCCGAGACCACTTCCGAGATGAGCCCCGCCACGGCGACCCCGGGCACGGCCATCCGGATCGGCACGCGCGCGTCCAACCTGGCCCGGACCCAGACCGGGCACGTGGCGGCTGCCCTCACCGCGGCCACCGGCCTGCCCACCGAGCTGGTGCTGATCCGCACCGAGGGTGACGTCTCCACCGCGCCGCTCGCCTCGATGGGCGGCACCGGGGTGTTCGTGAGCGCGCTGCGCGAGGCGCTGCTGCGCGGCGAGGTCGACGTGGCCGTGCACTCCCTCAAGGACCTGCCGACCACCCCTGCCGAGGGGATCGTCCTGGCCGCCGTACCCGTGCGCGAGGACCCTCGGGACGTGGTCGTGGCCCGGGACGGGCTCACGCTCGCGGAGCTGCCGACCGGCTCCCGGGTCGGCACCGGTGCACCTCGCCGGGTGGCCCAGCTCGAGGCGCTGGGTCTCGGGATCGACATCGTCGGAGTCCGCGGCAACGTGGACGGCCGACTGCGCAAGGTGGCCTCCGGGGAGCTCGACGCCGTCGTGCTCGCCCGCGCCGGCATGGCCCGCCTGGGCCGGGCCGGGGAGGCGACCGAGGTGCTCGACCCGCTGCAGGTTCTGCCCGCACCGGGTCAGGGCGCACTGGCGGTGGAGTGCCGTGCCGGCGTCGAGCTGGTCTCCACCCTGCGCGAAGCGTTGGACGACCCGGGCACCAGGGCCTGTGTCGAGGCGGAGCGGGCCCTGCTCGCCGAGCTCGAGGCGGGGTGCTCGGCCCCGGTCGGCGCCCTCGCCGAAGTTGCCGAGGGAGACCTCGGTGACGAACTGTGGATGCGGGCGGTGGCGCTGTCCTTCGACGGCACCTTGTCCGTACGCCGCTCCGCTTCTGGACCTCTCGAGGACCCCATCGGCCTGGGGCAGAAGCTCGCCGCCGAGATGCTGGCCGACGGCGCGGCCGAACTGATCAATGCGACAACCCCCACCGACGACGTAGCAAGAAGGCGATCGTGACCAACCAGAACACGTCCAGCACTCCCACCCCCGGCGTCCGCCCGGTGAAGTGGGTCTCCTTCGTCGGCAGCGGCCCCGGTGACCCGGGCCTGCTCACGGTTCGCGCCGTGGAGCTGATCCGTGACGCGGAGGTGGTGATCACCGAGGTGGCCGGCCACGAGGAGCTGGTCCGGGGCGTCCTCGGACTGCCCCCGGTCTTCGAGGGCGAGGAGTCCGGCGAGGAGCCCGAGGTGGCGACCGGCCCGGTCTTCGTCGACGGTGGCTTCGGCGAGGACGGCCAGCCGCTGACGCACGCTGCCCGCGCCAAGGTGGTCGTGCGCGCGGCCAAGTCCGGCAAGCGCGTCGTGCGCCTGATGGCCGGTGACCCCTTCCTCTACGCCTCCGGGCCCGAGGAGGCGCAGGCCTGCACCAAGGTCGGCATCGGCTTCGAGATCGTCCCTGGCGTGTCCTCGGTCAGCGCCGTGCCGACGTACGCCGGCATCCCGCTGACCACCAAGAACCACCGCGAGGTGGCCGTGGTGACCTGCAGCGACGCCAAGATCGACTGGGACTGCTACGCCTCCCACGACACCCTGGTGCTCCTCTCGGCGGTCGGATCCATCGGCGAGATCGCCACGCAGCTCATCGCTTCCGGCCGGTCCGCCCAGACCCCGGTGGCGATGACCTCGACCGGCACGGTGACCACCCAGCACACGGTCGTCTCCACGCTGGAGCACATCGCCGCCGACGCCCGCGACGGTGGCATCAAGCCGCCGGCGATCACGGTCATCGGCCAGGTCGTCGACCTGCGCGAGACGCTGTCGTGGTTCGAGACCAAGCCGCTGTTCGGCTGGCGTGTGCTCGTGCCCCGCACCAAGGAGCAGGCCGCCGGGCTCTCCACGCGGCTGCGCGGCTTCGGTGCGGTGCCCGAGGAGGTCCCGACCATCTCGGTCGAGCCGCCCCGCAACCCCCAGCAGATGGACAAGGCCGTGCGCGGCCTCGTCGAGGGCCGCTACGAGTGGATCGCGTTCACCTCGGTCAACGCGGTGCGCGCCGTGCGCGAGAAGTTCGAGGAGTACGGCCTCGACGCCCGCGCGTTCTCCGGCCTGAAGATCGCCGCCGTCGGCGAGAAGACCGCGGCCGCGCTCGGCGACTGGGGCCTGAACTCCGACCTGGTGCCCTCCGGTGAGCAGTCCGCCCGCGGGCTGCTCGAGGACTGGCCTCCCTACGACGACGTGCTCGACCCGATCAACCGGGTCTTCCTGCCGCGCGCCGACATCGCCACCGAGACCCTCGTCGCCGGCCTGGTCGACCTGGGCTGGGAGGTCGACGACGTGACCGCGTACCGCACCGTGCGTGCGGCCCCGCCGCCCGCGCCCACGCGCGAGGCGATCAAGAGCGGCAAGTTCGACGCCGTCGTGTTCACCTCGTCCTCGACGGTGCGCAACCTGGTCGGGATCGCCGGCAAGCCGCACACCTCGACGATCATCGCGGTGATCGGTCCCGCCACCGCCAAGACGGCCGAGGAGCACGGGCTGCGCGTCGACGTGCTCGCCCCGAACCCGTCGGTGGAGGAGCTGGTGGACGCCCTCGCGGACTTCGGCGCCGCCCGCCGGGCCTCGCTGGTCGAGTCGGGTCAGCAGGTGACCAAGCCGTCCGACCGCCGCCCGGCGACCCGGCGCAAGGTCCGCACCCAGTGAGCGCGGGGCGGCTCTGATGCCGGGCTTCCCGGAGACCCGGCCGCGCCGGTTGCGGCGTACGCCGGCAATGCGACGCCTGGTCTCCGAGACGACCCTGCGTCCCAGCCAGCTGGTGCTGCCCCTGTTCGTGGCCGAGGACGCCACGGAGCCGCGGGAGATCTCGAGCATGCCCGGGGTCTTCCAGCACACCCGTGACTCGCTGAAGAAGGTCGCCAACGACGCCGCCGAGGCGGGGCTGGGTGGCGTGATGCTGTTCGGCCTCCCGGCCGAGAAGGACGCCGTCGGCTCGGGTGCCGTTGACCCCTCGGGGATCCTCAACCTCGCCATCACCGACGTGGTCGCCGAGGTGGGCGACGAGCTCACCGTGATGTCCGACCTGTGCCTCGACGAGTTCACCGACCACGGCCACTGCGGCGTGCTGGATCCTGACGGCTGGGTCGACAACGACCGCACCCTGGAGATCTACGCCGAGATGGCGCGGGCCCAGGCCTCCGCCGGGGTCGACCTCGTCGGCCCGAGCGGGATGA
Source organism: Nocardioides sp. Z30_9 (assembly GCF_058215735.1). Classification (NCBI taxonomy): domain Bacteria; kingdom Bacillati; phylum Actinomycetota; class Actinomycetes; order Propionibacteriales; family Nocardioidaceae; genus Nocardioides; species Nocardioides sp. Z30_9. The sequence goes on along the minus strand of NZ_JBZAJF010000001.1, from coordinate 2,087,092 downwards.
TGGACGGCCAGGTCGGGGCGATCCGCAAGGCGCTCGACGACGAGCAGCACTCCGGCGTCGGCATCATCGCCTACTCCGCGAAGTACGCCTCGGCGTTCTACGGCCCGTTCCGCGAGGCGGTGAACTCCTCGCTCCAGGGAGACCGGCGCACCTACCAGCAGGACTCCGCGAACTCCCGCGAGGGCGTGCGCGAGGCGCTGCTCGACGTCGCCGAGGGCGCGGACATCGTGATGGTGAAGCCGGCGCTGAGCTACCTCGACGTGGTCTCCGCCGTGCGCGAGGCGGTCCCGGTCCCCGTGGCGGCGTACAACATCTCCGGTGAGTACTCCATGGTCGAGGCCGCCGCCGCCCACGGCTGGATCGAGCGCGACGCCGCGGTCCTCGAGGTGCTCACCTCGATCCGCCGCGCCGGCGCCGACGTGATCCTCACCTACTGGGCCCTCGACGCCGCCCGGATGCTGCACGCCTGAGTGTTCGCTGCAGTCCGGGTAGTCCGAGACAGTTCCGTTCCGTTTCGTCCGGTACGACGACGGAACCGTCTCGGACTATCCCGCCAGCAGGGGAGTGTCGGTGCACCGGCGGCAGCGGTGTCGGCCGGCTCGCGGATAGTTGCATCGTGACCACCTCGGAGGCTCCGCAACCCACGGTCCGCGCGGCGCTCACCTCGCCGCGGTTGCTGCGCACCGAGGTGCTGGCCGGCCTGGTGGTGGCGCTGGCGCTGATCCCCGAGGCGATCGCGTTCTCGGTGATCGCCGGGGTGGACCCCCGGGTGGGGCTGTTCGCATCGTTCACGATGGCGGTCTCGATCTCGTTCCTCGGCGGCCGGCCGGCGATGATCTCGGCGGCGACGGGCGCGGTCGCCCTGGTGATCGCCCCGGTGATGCGCGAGCACGGGTTCGACTACCTGATCGCCACCGTGCTCCTCGCCGGCGTGCTGCAGATCCTCCTCGCGGTCGCCGGGGTGGCCAGGCTGATGCGGTTCGTGCCGCGCTCGGTGATGGTCGGCTTCGTCAACGCGCTCGCGATCCTGGTCCTCCTCGCCCAGCTCCCGCAGCTGGTCGACGTGCCGTGGCCGGTCTACCCGATGGTCCTGGCCGGACTGGTGATCCTGGTCGGGCTGCCCCGGCTGAGCACGGCGGTCCCCGCGCCGCTGGTGGCGATCGTGCTGCTCACCGTGGTCACGGTGGTGGCCGCGGTCGACGTACCGGACGTGGGCGGCGAGGGTGCGCTCCCGGACAGCCTGCCCGGGCTGTTCCTGCCAGACGTTCCGCTCGAGCTGGAGACGCTGCGGATCATCGCGCCGTACGCCCTCGGGATGGCACTGGTCGGGCTGATGGAGTCGCTGATGACCGCCAAGCTCGTCGACGACATCACCGACACCCGCTCGGGCAAGACCCGGGAGGCGTGGGGGCAAGGTGCCGCCAACCTGGTCACGGGGTTCCTCGGCGGCATGGGCGGCTGCGCCGTGGTCGGGCAGACGATGATGAACGTGAAGGTCTCCGGTGCCCGCACGCGGCTCTCCACGTTCCTGGCCGGGGTGTTCCTGCTGGTCCTGGTGGTGGTCCTCGGCGACCTGGTCGCCCTGATCCCGATGGCCGCGCTGGTCGCGGTGATGGTGATGGTCTCGGTGGCCACCTTCGACTGGCACAGCATCTCGCCGCGGACCCTGCGCCGGATGCCGCTGAGCGAGACCGGGGTGATGCTGGCCACCGTGGTCGTGACCGTGGCCACCGAGAACCTCGCGATCGGGGTGGTGTTCGGGGTGCTCACCGCGATGGTGATGTTCGCGCGCCGGGTGGCGCACTTCACCGAGGTGATCGACGTCTCCACCGACGCCGACACCCGGGTCTACAAGGTGGTGGGGGAGCTGTTCTTCGCCTCCAGCAACGACCTGGTGCACCAGTTCGACTACGCCGGGGACCCCGACCACGTGGTCATCGACATGTCCGAGTCCCACATCTGGGACGCCTCCACGGTCGCGACCCTGGACGCGATCGAGACGAAGTACGCCGCCCGGGGCAAGCGGGTCGAGATCCGGGGTCTGAACCAGGCCAGCCTGGACCGGCACCAGCGGCTCGCCGGGAAGCTCGGCGGGAGCTGAGGCGACACGACCAGGGCCCGGACGCGAGGAACCCCCGGTCGCCGGACCGGGGGTTCCTCGATTCTCGAAGCTGACTCCGGTCAGTACCCGTAGCGGGACATGCAGCCCGCGTAGCTCGCCTTCTGCTTGGGCAGCAGCAGCCCGGCGAGCGACTTCACACCGACCTCGACCAGGCACAGGGTGCTGGCGGCGGCCCGGGAGATCTGGTCCTTGATCTCCGGCGCGGTGGTGGGCGCCTTGGTGGGCGGGGTGAGCGTGCCCTTGAGCGCCTCGCCGACCTCGTTGGCGTTGTTCTTCTGCTGATCGGCGTGCTCCTTGAGCGCCGTACCGGCGCCGGTGTTGGTGCTGCCGCCCGGCAGAGGGCTGGAGCCGTTGCCGTTGCCTGGAGCGGAGCCGTTGGTGTCGCCACCGCTGCTGCCGGTGCCACCGGTGCCGCTGGACCCCGAACCCGAGCCGGTGCTGCCGGGCTTGTAGGTGCCGTTGGCGATCGCTTCCCGCTTCTCCTTGGCAGCCTTGGCCTTGCGCTGCTTGGCGACCTTGTAGGACTTGTCGATCTGCGAGGAGTAGCTCGGCGAGAACGTGCTGCCGCCGTAGGTGCCCGAGGGGACCGCGGTGTAGTCGCCGGAGCTGTAGGACTCCATCAGGCGCAGCACGAGGTTCACGTAGTCGCGGCTGTGGTTGTAGCGGAAGACGGCCGTCTCCTGGCCCTTGCGGGTGGACAGGTTGTCCGTGCCCGAGCACAGGTAGACCGACGTGGCCAGCGCGGCGTCGTCGATGTCCTGGGGGTTGCGCTTGGAGTCGCCGTCGGCGTCGACCTTCACGACCTGCCAGGTCGAGGGGATGAACTGCATCGGGCCCACGGCACGGTCGTAGACGGTGTCGTTGTCGAGCTCGCCGCCGTCGGTGTCGTTGATCGCCTGGGTGCCGTTCTTGCCGTTCAGGGGGATGCCGTAGATGCCGGGCTTGGAGACGCCGTCCTCGGTCAGCGTGTTGCCGCCGTACCGCCCGTGGTCGGACTCGACCCGACCGATCGCCGCGATCAGCTCCCACGGGATGTTGCAGGACTTGTCGGCGGCGGCGATGATCTGGGCGCCGCGCTGGTAGGCGGCGAGCGCGGGGGCCGGGATGCCGTTGCTGGAGGCGCCGCTCACCACGGAGTCGGCCGAGCCCTCGGGGACCGCGGGGGCGATCACGCCGGGGACCGGCACGCTGGCCGGCACCTCGATGGCGTCATTGGGGACCGTGGTCCCGTCGGGGAGCGGGGCCCCTTCGGCGGAGCTGTTCGCGGTGGCGGTGGCGCTCATCAGGCTCGCCGTCCAGGCCCCGGACAGCAGGGCGATCGGCAGCAGGGTCAGTGCCTTGCTCCGGCGCGACATGGGCTTGCTCGTCATTGGTCTGCTCTCTCCCCTGGTGAATCACGTGTCGCGGACTCCCCCGAGCCGTTCCGACAGGTGGTCCAACGACCATTCCCACCCGGCGTCACGGTGAAACTTTGCGTGTGACCCAGATCACATCCGACAACCGCCCACGCGGCCTCCGGGCGGCACGGCCCTCAGGTTAGGACTGGAGCCTGTTGCAGTAAATGGTTGTTCGGGAGGATTTCACCTGTTGTCCAGATCACCCTCAGGCAGGCAATTGGTGAGCGGTTGGGCGGTCGGGGAGAATACGGGGGTGCCCGCGTCCGTCACCCCTTCCTCCGCCAGTCCCGCGACCCAGTCCGCCGACTGGTTCCAGCGTGCCCACCGCGTCACCCCGGGAGGCGTGAACTCCCCGGTCAGGGCGTTCAACGCCGTCGGCGGGACGCCGCGTTTCATGGCCTCGGGAGCCGGTGCCTGGCTGCGCGACGTCGACGGCAACGAGTACGTCGACCTGATCTGCTCCTGGGGCCCGATGCTGATGGGGCACGCCCACCCCGACGTGCAGACCGCCGTCCTGAACGCGGTGGCCCGCGGCACGTCGTACGGCACCCCCACCCGGCCCGAGGTCGAGCTCGCCGAGGAGATCGTGGCGCGCACCTCCGTGGAGCGGGTGCGCCTGGTCTCGTCGGGGACCGAGGCCACCATGTCGGCGATCAGGCTGGCCCGCGGCTTCACCGGCCGTGAGCTGGTGGTGAAGTTCGCCGGCTGCTACCACGGCCACGTCGACTCCCTGCTCGCCGAGGCCGGGTCCGGTCTGGCCACCCACGGGGACACCCATGGGTTCGAGGGCGCCGTGCCGGGTACGCCCGGCGTGCCCGCCGCCTCCACCGCGGCCACGCTGGTGCTGCCCTACAACGACCGTGAGGCCGTCGAGGCGGCCTTCGCCGAGCGCGGCTCCGAGATCGCCTGCCTGATCACCGAGGCCTCGCCCGGCAACATGGGTGTGGTCCCGCCCGAGCCCGGCTTCAACCAGTTCCTCGCCGAGACCTGCGCCATGCACGGGGCCCTGTTCGTCTCCGACGAGGTGATGACCGGCTTCCGCGTCTCGCGCCAGGGTCAGTGGGGCCTCGACGGCGCCCGCGAGGGCTGGCAGCCCGACCTGGTCACCTTCGGCAAGGTGATGGGCGGCGGCTTCCCGGCAGCTGCCTTCGGCGGTCGCGCCGACGTGATGGGGATGCTCTCGCCGGACGGGCCGGTCTACCAGGCCGGGACGCTCTCGGGGAACCCGGTCGCGACCACCGCCGGCCTGGCCACCCTGCGTCTGGCCACCGACGAGGTGTACGCCCAGATCGACGAGGCGGCCCGCACCCTGTCCTCCGCGGCCGGCGACGCGTTGACCCGGGCCGGCGTACCGCACGTCGTGCAGGCCGGCGGCAACATGTTCAGCGTCTTCCTCGGCATCGAGTCGGGACCGGTCCGCGACTTCGCCGAGGCCTCGCAGCAGGACACCGGGGCCTACGGGGCGTTCTTCCACTCCATGCTGGACCAGGGCGTCTACCTCCCGCCGAGCGCCTACGAGGCCTGGTTCCTCTCCGCCGCCCACGACGAGCGTGCGCTGCAGCACGTGATCGACGCGCTCCCGGCGGCGGCCGAGGCCGCCGCGCGGGTCTCGACAGGCTCGACCAGCACGTCGACCGGACCGACCAGTGCTCCAGAAGGGACTGACCGTTCGTGAAGACCGTCGTCCACCTCCTCCGTCACGGAGAGGTGCACAACCCCCAGGGCATCCTCTACGGGCGCTCGGGTGGCTACCACCTCTCCGAGCGCGGAAACGCGATGGCCGAGCGGGTGGCCGAGCGGATCGGCCACCGCGACATCACCCACATCGTCTCCTCCCCGCTGGAGCGGGCCCAGGAGACCGCGGCGCCGCTGGCCGCCGTACGCGGGCTCACCGTGGAGCTCGACCCCCGGGTGATCGAGTCGGGCAACATCTTCGAGGGCAGCCCGTTCCGGGTCCGCAGCTCGATCCTGCGCAAGCCGCAGGTCTGGACGAAGATGCTCAACCCGTTGCGGCCCTCGTGGGGCGAGCCCTACAAGGAGGTCGTCGCGCGGATGTGGTCCGCGGTCGAGGACGCCCGGGACGCCGCCCGGGGCCACGAGGCGGTGATCGTCTCCCACCAGCTGCCGATCTGGGTCACGCGGCTCAAGGCCGAGGGGCGCGGCTTCCTGCACGACCCCCGCAAGCGCCACTGCACCCTGGCCAGCGTCACCTCGTTCACCTTCGAGGACGACAAGCTGGTCAGCGTGGGCTACTCCGAGCCGGCCGGTGACCTGATCCCGGTCGCCGACCGCAACAAGGCGTTCTCCTCGGGAGGCGCCGACGACCCGGAGGCGCTTCCGGAGCCTCCGTCGGAATCCCGTTCCTGAGGTGCGTGCCCCCGTTCGTCTCCTGCTCGCCGTGCTGTTCCTGGCATCGGTCGTCTCTGCCTGCGGTGGCTCGACCGGCACCGGCGACAAGGGCTACGTCAGCGGCTCCGGCATCACCCGCCTGCCTGCCGATGAGCGCAAGAAGCCCGGTGAGGTCTCCGGCACCACCCTGGAGGGCAAGGAGGTCTCGCTGGACCAGTACGCCGGCAAGGTCGTCGTGCTCAACGTCTGGGGCTCCTGGTGCGCCCCGTGCCGCAAGGAGGCCCCGGCGCTGTCCGGCGCCGCACGGGAGCTCGGGGACGAGGTCGCGTTCCTCGGCGTGAACACCCGAGACTCCAGCCCCGAGCTGGGCCTGGCCTTCGAGCGCCGGTTCGAGGTCCCCTACCCCTCGCTCTACGACCCCTCCGGTCGCACCCTGCTCGCCTTCCGGGGCACGCTGCCGCCCAGCGCGATCCCGAGCACTGTGGTGATCGACGCGCAGGGCCGCGTGGCCGCGAGCGTGCTCGGCGCCATCCCCACCCAGCAGACCCTCGTCGACCTGATCCGGGACGTGCAGAAGTGACCCAAGAAGTGATGGGGCTGCTCCTTCCGCTCGATCTCGGGGACTGGTTCGCGAGCACTGCGAACAACGGCACCCTGCTGCTCGCGGTCCCGGTGGCGCTGCTCGCCGGGCTGGTCTCGTTCTTCTCCCCGTGCGTGGTGCCGCTGCTGCCCGGCTACCTCTCCTACGCGACCGGGCTCTCCGGCGCCGACCTCGCGGACGCCCGTCGCGGCCGGATGCTGGCGGGGTCGCTGCTGTTCGTGCTCGGGTTCTCGTTCGTGTTCGTCTCCTTCGGCACCCTGTTCGGGGCCGTGGGGGAGTGGCTGTTCACCTACGAGCGGCAGATCACCATCGCGCTGGGCAGCCTGACCATCCTGCTCGGCCTGGTGTTCCTCGGGGTGGTGCCGTGGATGCAGCGCGACTGGCGCGTCCACAAGGTCCCCTCGGTCGGCCTGGTGGCCGCTCCCTTGCTGGGGGTGCTGTTCGGCCTCGGCTGGGCGCCCTGCATCGGGCCGACGCTGAGCGCGGTCCTCGCCCTCTCGGTCAACGAGGCCTCCGCCGGCCGCGGGGCGCTGCTGAGCTTCGTGTACTGCCTCGGCCTGGGCCTACCGTTCATCGCCGCCGCACTGGCCTACCGCCGGATGCTCGGCACCATCGGCTGGGTGCGGCGCCACCAGCGGTGGGTGACCGCGTTCGGCGGGTTGATGCTGGTCGTCGTGGGCCTGCTGCTGGTCACCGGCTGGTGGGCCGAGATGGTCGGCTGGATCCAGACCTGGTTCTTCCCCAACTTCGAGTCAGGGGTCTAGAAAGACATGCCCGCCACCGGTTACGAAGCCCCTCCGCTGCGCCCTCGCGAGTTCGCGCGCTGGGCCTGGCGCCAGCTCACCTCGATGCGCACCGCGCTCATCCTGCTGTTCCTGCTGGCGCTGGCCTCGATCCCCGGCTCGGTGGTCCCGCAGGAGTCCGTGGACTCGCTGCGCGCCTCCCAGTGGCGCGAGCAGCACCCGCAGCTCACGCCGATCTACGAGAAGCTCGGCCTGTTCTCGGTCTACAACTCGGTGTGGTTCTCCGCGATCTACATCCTGCTGATGGTCTCGCTCGTCGGCTGCATCGTCCCGCGGCTGATGGTCTACTGGCGCGGCGTACGACGTCAGCCGCCGCCGCCCCCGCGGCACCTGTCCCGGATGCCGGCCAGCCGCACCTTCGAGACCGACGAGGACCCCGACGCCGTCGTCGAACGGGCCCGGGCGCTGCTGCGCAAGCGGCGGTTCCGCGTCTCGACCGCCGAGGGGTCGGTCAGCTCGGAGCGTGGCTACCTGCGCGAGGCCGGCAACCTGGTCTTCCACCTCTCCGTGCTGATCGTGCTCGTCGGGTTCGCCATCGGCGGGCTGTGGGGCTACAAGGGCGGCGTCATCGTGGTGACCAAGGACGGGTTCGCCAACACCCTGGGCCAGTACGACGACTTCCGCGCCGGCGCGCTGTTCGACCCCGCCAACCTGGCGCCGTTCGAGTTCACCGTCGAAGACTTCGACGTCACGTTCATCCGGGAGGGCCGCGACGCCGGGATGGCGCACAAGTTCGCCGCCGACCTGACCTACCGGGCCTCGCCCGACGCGGAGGAGAAGCACCAGGAGATCGCGGTGAACCACCCGCTGACCCTCGACGGCACCGACGTGTTCCTGATCAGCCACGGCTACGCGCCGCACATCACGGTGCGCAATGCCGACAAGAGCATCGCGTTCTCCGGGCCGGTGGTCTTCCTCCCCGAGGACGCCACGTTCCTCTCCTACGGGGTGGTCAAGGTCCCCGACGCCACCCAGAAGGACGGCAACACCCAGCTCGGGCTCGAGGGCGAGTTCTACCCGACGTACGGCTTCACCCAGGCCAGTGGGCCGTTCTCGGCGTTCCCCGACGACAAGAACCCCGCGATCTCGATGCTGGCCTACCGGGGCGACCTCGGCCTCGACGACGGCACCCCGCAGTCGGTCTACGGCCTCAAGAAGGACGGCCTGGAGCCGATCAAGAAGGCCGACGGGAAGCCGCTGCGCATCGACCTCGCGATGGGCGGCACCACCACGCTGCCCGACGGTCTCGGCACGGTGACCTTCGACCGGGTGAGCCGCTACGTCAAGCTCCAGGTCAGCCACACCCCGGGCCAGAAGGTCGCCCTGGGCGGCGTCGTGCTCGCCTTGGTCGGACTGCTCGGCTCGCTGTTCATCCGGCCCCGCCGCATCTGGGTGCGTGCACGCACCGAGGGCGGTCGTACTACCGTCGAGGTCGCGGGTCTCGACCGCAGCTCAGGGGGAGACCTGTCCGAGGAGATTGAGGACCTCGCTGCCGCACTCGGCGCGGCGAGCCCCGGCAGCACAGCCACACCACCAGGTTCCACAGCAGCAGGAGAGTCGTCGTGACCCACGAACAGTTCGAGGTGCTCAGCAACCAGGCGGTCGCGGCGTGCGCCGTCGTCTACGCGCTGGCCGTCCTCGCCCACCTCGCCCAGTGGGCGGCCGGCCGCACGGTCGCTGAGCCCGAGCAGCAGCCCGTCGCCGTGGGCGCCGCGGAGACCGGTGCCGGCTCCGGTGCGGCCCCGGTGAGCGCTGCCACGGCCGAGGAGCCGGAGCGGGCGGAGCTCTTCGGCCGGATCGGCCTCGCGATCACCGTGGTCGCTGCCTTCGTGCACTTCATCGCGGTCGTCAGCCGCGGGCTGGCCTCGGACCCCGTGCGGGTGCCCTGGGGCAACATGTACGAGTTCACCCTGACCGGCACCTGGGTCGTCACGATGGGCTACCTGCTGCTCTACCGCCGGTACTCGCTGTCGTGGCTGTCCCCGATCGTGACCAGCTTCGTGCTGGTGACGCTGATGATCGACGTCCTGGTGCTCTACACCCCGGTCGTCCCGCTGCGCGACGCGCTGCAGTCGCCGTGGCTGATCATCCACGTGGTGGCCGCGATCATCGCCACCGGCGCCTTCACCCTCGGCGGGATGTGCTCGGCGCTCTACCTGGTCAAGGAGCGCTGGCTGCGCAAGCAGGAGCGCTCGCCCGGTGCCGGCACGAGCGGCTACCTCGCCCGGCTCCCCGAGCTGCGCGTGCTCGACCGCGTCGCCTACCGCACGCACGCGTTCGCGTTCCCGATCTGGACCTTCGCCGCCCTGATCGCCGGGCCGATCTGGGCCCACTACGCGTGGGGCCGCTACTGGGGCTGGGACCCCAAGGAGGTGTGGGCCTTCATCACCTGGGTGGTGTACGCCGCCTACCTGCACGCCCGCGCCACCTCCGGCTGGAAGGGCCGCTCCGCAGCCATCGTGGCCCTGGTCGGCCTGGCCACGCTGTGGTTCAACTTCGTCGGGATCAACTTCTTCTTCGGCAGCGCCAGCCAGCACTCCTACGCCGCACCCGAGCCGCTCCCGATCGTCCGCACCCTGGAGTGAGCGGGGCGGTTTGCTGACGAACCGGATGGTCCCGAACGAATCGCAGCCCGGACGGCGTACAGACCTGCCGAATGATCGGGACTACCCGGGATCTTGACTCACCGAAGTCTCACCGGGGCGTACGGCGCTGCTAGCGCCTCGCCGCTAGGAGGGGGAGCCCTCGTCCTTGCTGTGCCGACGCTTGCGCTCGAGCTCGCGCAGGAACTCCTCGTCGTCGTCGGGCCCGACCGGGCCGGGGGGAGTGCGCTTGGCGGCCGTGCCACCGCCGCCGCCACGGTTCTTGCGCTGGTCGAGCAGCCAGAAGAACGCGTAGAGGACCGCCGCGAACAAGGCAAGGAAGAAAACGACCCGCAACATGGCTCCAATGTAGTTGGTGGGCGGTAGGCCGCTCTCAGACCGGGTCGAGGCCGCTTGTAGCCTTGTCTTGTGAAGGCATTCGCGATCTACACGCTGCTCCGCCTGAGTCTGTTCGTGACCACTTTCGCGGTCGTTGCCTTCGTCTGGGTGCTGCTGTTCGGCAAGGACGGCGTCCTGCTGGTGCCGTTCCTGGTCGCGCTGATCGGGTCCTCGATGCTGTCGCTGAAGCTCCTGGCGCCGCAGCGGGAGCGGTTGGCACTCTCGATCGAGGCACGCGCCAAGCGGGCGAGCCGGAGCTTCGATGAGCACCGGGCCAAGGAGGACTCGGACTGAGTCCGGTCAGCGGGGCTTGCGCTTGAGCTGCCGGTTGATCCGGGTCTCGGACTGACCGAGCACCTTGGCGAGCAGCTTGACGCGGTTGGTGTAGGCGAGTGCGCAGACGACCACGATGCCGAGCAGGATGATGAGCCACATGCCGGCCAGTGTGCCACCGTCCCGGGCGTGACGCGGAGCGCGGGGCCGCCTCGGCCGCCGCGAGGGGCGTCGCTCAGATCCGGCTGATCGCCACGCCCGCGAGCATCCCCGCTGCGTAGAGGAGCTCGGCCACGCCGGTCAGCTGGAGCACGGGGATCAGGCCGGGCCCGACCGCTCGCTGACGGAGCACGGTCGCGGTGGCCCGCAGTGCGGCGGGGCCGGCGGCCAGTGCGAGCAGCGTCCACCAGGTGGTGGTCAGGGCAACCCCGACCAGGGCCACACCGGCTGTGGCGACCAGCAGGGCGAACAGGCCACGGGTGCGGTCCTCGCCGAGGGCCACGGCCAGCGTGCGCTTGCCCGAGACGGTGTCCGTCGGGATGTCCCGCAGGTTGTTGGCGACCAGGATGGCGCAGGCGAAGGCCCCGACCCCGACGGCGGCGTACAGCGCGGGGAGCTCGAAGGTCTCGGTCTGGACGTACGTCGTGCCCAGGACCGCGACCAGCCCGAAGAACACGAACACCATCACCTCGCCGAGCCCCATGTAGCCATAAGGGCGGGAGCCCCCGGTGTAGAACCAGGCCGCGAGGATGCAGAGCAGGCCCACCGCCACCAGCCACCACGCGGTCGTCGCGGCCAGGACCAGCCCGACCAGCCCGGCAGCGCCCAGCGCCGCGAACGCCGCCGTCTTGACCGCGCGGGGAGTGGCCAGCCCGCTGCCGACCAGGCGCAGCGGTCCCACCCGGGAGTCGTCGGTGCCACGGATGCCGTCGGAGTAGTCGTTGGCGTAGTTCACGCCGACCTGGAGCAGCAGCGAGACCGCCAGGGCCAGCGCCGCCTTCCACCACACCGCCTGGTCCTCCCACAGCGCGATCGCTGTTCCGGCGAGGACGGGGGCAACGGCGGCAGGCAGCGTGCGGGGCCGCGCGCCCGCGACCCACTGGCTGATCGAGGGGGCGGGGGAGGGCATGGCCGGATTGTGTCAGGGCACGCGCCGCCACCGGCCGGTGCCGGTCCGACTAGCGTGGCCGACGTGAGCAGCCTGCGGCCGGTGACTGGTGACGCCGAGGAGATCCTCGCGCTGCTGCGCGAGTGGGACGCCGCGACCGACCCCGAGCCCCTGGTGATCGCCACGTCCGGCTCGACCGGCCGGCCCAAGCGGGTGCGGCTGTCGCGGGACGCGATGCGTGCCTCCGCCCTCGGCACCTACGAGCGGCTCGGCGGCCCCGGGCAGTGGGTGCTCAACCTGCCGCCGACCTACGTCGCGGGGGTGCAGGTGCTCTACCGCTCGGTGGTGGCCGGGACCGAGCCGGTGCTCTTCGAGCAGGACTTCGCCGAGGCGCTGGAGCGCATGTCCGGACGCGGCTACGTGTCGCTGGTCCCGACCCAGCTGGTCCGGCTGCTGCGCGACATGAACGACGGGAGCGCCGAGGACGTCGAGGCGCTCGCGGCTTTCGACGCCGTGCTCATCGGCGGGGGACCCCTGAACCCCGAGGTGCGCGGCGAGGCGGAGTCCCACGGCATCCGCGTGGTGCAGACCTACGGGATGAGCGAGACCTGCGGCGGCTGCGTCTACGACGGCGAGCCGCTCGCCGGGGTCGAGGTGCGCATCGAGGAGCCCGAGGACACCGGTGACTTGCGGAAGGCTCAGGACGGCGAGGTGCTGCTGCGCGGGCCGATGCTCTTCGATGGCTACGAGGACGACCCGGAGCGGACCGCAGAGGTGCTGCGCGACGGGTGGTTCCGCACCGGCGACCTCGGCCGGCTCGGTGCCGACGGCCGGCTGCGCGTGACCGGGCGGGCCGACGACGTGATCATCAGTGGCGGCGTGAAGGTGCCGGCGGCCGCCGTGGCGGCGATGCTCTCCGCCGACCCGGCGGTGCGGGCCGTGGAGGTGCTCGGCGCCCCGGACCCCGAGTGGGGGGAGCGCGTGGTGGCGTTCGTGGCCCCCAACGACCCGCTCACCCTGGACGGGCTGCGCGACCTGGTCGAGCCGCGGACGTGGGCGCCGCGACAGCTCGTCGTCGTCGAGGAGATCCCGCTGCTGCCCAACGGCAAGCCGGACCGGGTCCGGCTGCGGGAGCTGGCATGAGCGTCTTCGCGATCCCACTGACCACCCGGTTCCGCGGCATCACCGTGCGCGAGGGCGCGCTGGTCCGGGGCGATCAGGGATGGGGAGAGTTCAGCCCGTTCCTGGAGTACGACGCGCCCACCTCCGCGCCCTGGCTCGCCTGTGCCCGCGAGGCCGCGGACCTCGGCTGGCCCGAGCCGGTGCGATCACGGGTGCCGGTGAACGTGACCGTGCCGGCCTGCTCGCCGGAGCGTGCCCGCGAGATCGTGCTCGCCTCCTCCGGCTGCCGGACCGCGAAGGTGAAGGTCGCCGAGGCCGGGCAGGAGCCCGGTGAGGACGAGGCGCGGCTGGAGGCCGTCCGGGACGCGCTCGGGCCCGACGGGATGGTCCGCGTGGACGCGAACGGCGGCTGGTCCGTGGAGGAGGCGGTCCGCCGGATCGCCGCGCTCGAGCGGGCGGCCGGGGGGCTGGAGTACGTCGAGCAGCCGGTCGCCTCCGTCGAGGACCTCGCCCTGGTGCGCCGCCGGGTCTCGGTGCCGATCGCGGCGGACGAGTCGATCCGCCGCGCGGCCGACCCCTACCGGGTCCGAGACCTCGAGGCGGCCGACATCGCGGTGCTCAAGGTGCAGCCGCTGGGCGGCGTACGCGCCTGCCTGCGGATCGCCGAGGACATCGCGATGCCCGTCGTCGTCTCCAGCGCCGTCGAGTCGAGCATCGGCATCGCCGCGGGGGTGGCGCTCGCCGCCGCCCTTCCCGAGCTGCCGCACGCCTGCGGGCTGGCGACGGTGCAGCTGCTCAGCGGCGACGTGGTCGCCGACCCGTTGCTGCCGGTCGACGGGTTCCTGCCCGTACGCCGCCCGCTGGTCGACGAGGCCGCGCTGGCGCGGTTCGCCGCGCCCGCGGACCGGGTCGAGCACTGGCGCCTGCGAATGGCCGAGGTGGAGGCCGTGCGGCAGGATCGTCGCTCGTGACCTCTCCCGAGCCGCCCGCCCCCTCGACGCTCCTGGCCACCTGGCTGGTCGAGGAGCTCGTCGAGCGCGCGATGACCGACGTGGTGCTGTGCCCCGGCTCGCGCAACGCCCCGTTGTCCTTCGCGCTGCTGGCGCACCCGGGGATCACCCTGCACACCCGCATCGACGAGCGCACCGCCGCCTTCCTCGCCCTGGGGCTGGCGAAGAGCTCCCACCGCCCCGCGGCCGTGGTCACCACCTCCGGCACCGCGACGGCCAACCTGCACCCCGCGGTCCTCGAGGCTGCCCATGCCGGCGTACCCCTGGTCGCGATCACCGCCGACCGCCCCGCCCGCCTCCGCGGCACCGGCGCCAACCAGACCACCGACCAGGTCCGCCTCTTCGGCGACGCCGCCAGCTTCGCCGACCTCACCGCCCCGTCCCCCGACGCCCTCGACGCCGCCTGGCTCCCCGACGGGCCGGTGCACCTGAACGTGCAGCTGGACGAGCCGCTCGTGGGGGGCCAGCTCCCCGCAATTGCTGGGAAATTTCACTCTGTCGAGCCGGAGCAGCGGAATTTGCCAGCAAATGCGGGTCCTGGGCACCCCCACGACCTGGCCCACGGCCCGCGCACCGTCGTGGTCGCCGGGGATGACGCGGGGCCGCCGGCACGGATCCTGGCGGAGCGGGGTGGGTGGCCGCTGCTCGCGGAGCCGAGCAGCGGGTCGCGGACGGGGGCGAACCCGATCCGGACCTACCGGCTGCTGCTGGGGACCGAGCTCGGGGCGCGGGTGGAGCGGGCGATCGTCTTCGGGCACCCGACCCTGTCGCGGCCGGTGTCGCGGCTGCTGGGACGCGCGGATGTCGAGGTGGTCTCGGTGCGCCCTCGGGGGCGGTGGCCGCAGCGGCCGTTCCCCGTGGACGCCGAGCACGACGCCGTCTCGGTCGCGGAGAGCGACGACCACGGCTGGCTCGACGAGTGGCGTACGGCGGACCGGGAGCTGGGCCGCCGGGTCGATGCCTTCGTCGCGGCCCAGCCCGGCCTCACGCCGTACGACGTGGCCGCGGTGGTCAACGCCGCGAACCCGCCCGGTGGGCTGCTGTTCGTCGGGGCGAGCAACCCGATCCGCGACCTCGACCTGATGGCCAGCGCCCACCCCGTCGGGGAACGGCGGATGGTGCTGGCCAACCGGGGGCTCGCCGGGATCGACGGCACCGTGTCCAGCGCCATCGGCGCAGCGCTCGGGCGGCCGCGGAGCAGCCGCGCGATCGCCTACCTCGGCGACGTCACGTTCCTGCACGACCTGACCGCGCTGGTGTCCGGGCCCGCCGAGGCCCGTCCTGACCTGACCATCGTGGTGGCCAACGACGACGGCGGCTCCATCTTCGCGACCCTGGAGCAGGGCGGACCCGAGCACGCCGGCGCCTACGACAAGCTCTTCGGCACTCCCCACGGGGTCGACCTCGCCGCGCTGTGCGCCGCCACCCGGACCCCGCACTGGCGGGTCACCGAGCGGGCCGAGCTCGAGCACGCCCTGGCCAGCCCGAACGGCGGGATCGAGGTGGTCGAGGCCGTGGTACGCCGCGACAACCGGCGCGAGCTCGACGAACGGCTCCGGGCCCTGGCTCGGTGACGATTGACGCTGTACGTCACCTGCGGCACCAGCGCCTAGGGTGTGCGCCGCGGGCGGCAACCAGGGGTGCCTGAACGTGCAGAGCGTCGTGGGCGCCAACATCCCGGCACCGCCGAGCGGCGTCAACCTCGACCGGTGACGCGCGCGGTCTCCCCGTTCTCCTCGGTGGTCGCTACCGTCGCCCCATGAGAATCACGAAGTTCGGGCACGCGTGCGTGCGAATCGAGACCGGCGACCACACGATCGTGCTGGACCCCGGCGCGTTCACCGACGCCGAGGCGGTGGCCGGGGCGACCGCCGTGCTGATCACCCACGAGCACCCCGATCACTACCTGGCCGACCACCTGCGGCGTACGGACGCCCCGATCCACACCATCGCCGCGGTCGCGGCGAAGATCCGCGAGGACGCCCCCGACCTCGTCGAGCGGGTCAACGTGGTCGAGCCCGGCCAGGAGCTCGACCCGGGTGTGCCGACCCGGGTGGTCGGGGAGAAGCACGCGGTGATCCACCCCGAGCTGCCGCGCTTCGACAACAGCGGCTACCTGCTCGAGGTGGAGGGGATGACGATCTTCCACCCCGGTGACGCGCTGGTGGTGCCGGAGGTCGACGTCGACCTGCTGCTGCTCCCGGTCAGCGCGCCGTGGCTGAAGGTCAGTGAGTGCATCGACTTCGCCCGCGACGTCGGGGCGCCGCGCTCTCTCGCGATCCACGACTCGATCTACAGCGAGATCGGGCTGAAGGTCATCGGCCCGCAGCTGGACCGCTTCCTGGGCGAGCGCGCGCAGACCTACGTGCGCCTCGAGCCGGGTCAGGACCTCTGAGCGGCCGCGGGTGATCGACTGGCTCCGGGACCGCTCCGTCGTCGAGCTGGTGCTGCTGGCGCTGGGCGCCTTCCTCGTCCTGTCCCTGGGTGCCGCCCTGACCACGCGGGCCCTGGTGCGGCGTGGGCTGCGCGCACCGTTCGTCGTACGCCGGATCAACCGGCTCTCGCTCTGGGTGGTGGAGCTGGTCAAGCGGCCGATCACCGTCGCGGTGCTCGACGAGGTGGCCGACGTGATCCAGACGGGCCACTACACCAAGAACATCTCCGCGGCGCTGCTGGAGAACCGCGACGAGCTGGTTGCCCTGGTGGCCGAGAAGGTCCGCGCCGACCCCGCGTCGCGGGTGGTCGGCCTGCTGCCCGGCTACGACACGATCATCAGCCAGGCCAGCGAGACCACGTTGCGGGTGGTCATCGAGATGCTGGGCGACCCGAGGATGGACGAGCTGGTCGCCGACCTGCTGCGCAACAACCTCGACCAGATCAAGCGGGCCGTCCACGAGCGCGAGCACCTCGACGTGGAGCCGCACGCCCCGCCGGACATCTCGCCTCCCACTGCTCCCGGCACCCGGTCGCCCATGGTGGGGACGCGGCCGCGCGTCCGCGGAGGACCCGGCCGCTCCTACTAGGACGGGGATCCCGCAGCCTGTTTCTCGCAGGCCGTTTCTCGCAGACGCGCGGACACAAGTCCTGAAAAGCGGGTGGCGCGACGCTCAGCAGCCCGGATCGCGCCGACTTGTGTCCGCGCGTATGCGAACACCCCCCGGCTAAGAGGGGGCGGGCTCAGTCCGCCAGCGCGTCGCGGACGGGCAGGAACTTGGCCTGGGCCTCGGCCAGCTCGGCCTCGGGGTCGGAGTCCGCGACGATGCCGCAGCCGGCGAAGAGGCGCACCTGGTTGCCGTCGAGCTCGGCGGAGCGCAGGGCGATGCCGAACTCGCCGTCGCCGGCGGCGTCCATCCAGCCCACCGGGCCGGCGTAGCGACCGCGGTCCATCCCCTCGATCTCGGTGATCATCTCGGTCGCCACCTTCGTCGGCGTCCCGCCGACCGCGGCCGAGGGGTGCAGCCCGGCGGCGAGCTCGAGGACGGTGGCGCCGCCGGCCCCGGAGGCGGGGGCGTGGACCACGCCCGCGACGTCGGTGGCCAGGTGCATCACGTTGGGCAGGTGCAGCACGAACGGCACCTCGGGGACGTTCATCGAGGAGCAGTACGGCGCCAGCGAGTCGGCGACCGAGCGGACGGCGTACTCGTGCTCCTCCAGGTCCTTCGAGGACCGGGCGAGCTGCCCGGCGAGTGCCAGGTCGTGATCGTCGTCGCCGGTACGCCGGATGGTGCCGGCCAGCACCCGGGAGGTGACCAGGCCCCGCTCCCGGCGCACGAGCATCTCGGGGGTGGCACCGAAGAGGCCCTCCACGTGGAAGGTCCAGCACATCTCGTAGTGCTCGGCGAGCTGTCGCAGGGGCCAGCGCACGTCGATCGGCTCGGTCGCGGTGGCGATCAGGTCGCGGGCCAGCACGACCTTCTCCAGCTCACCGGCGGCGATCCGCTGCACGGCCTGCGCCACCACCGACTCCCACGCCGCGCCGCTCATCGCGCCGTCGGCGAAGGTCACGCCGCGGGGCGCCGGGACGGTTTCCTGGCGCACCAGCTCGTGTACCGCCGGCCGCTCGTCGGTGCCGATCACGGTGACCCAGGCCCGGTCCTCGCGGGTACCGACGAGCACGCGGGGGACGACCAGGACGCTGTCGCCGGGGTCGTCGGCGAAGCCGAAGCTGCCGAAGCTCACCAGTCCGGTGCCGGGGACGCGCACCTCGTCGTGGATCTCGGCGGCGTCGGTGACCGCGCGCCACCAGTCGTCGGCGTCGGCGAAGCGGTCCGGGCCCGAGGTCACGCAGCGTGCTGCCACGCCCCACGCGACCAGGCCCTTGCCCCTGCGCAGCCACGCCACGGGGTCCGTGGCGGGGAGCAGGTCCAGCAGGTTCGCGGGCAGTGTGTCGCCGGAGGTGACCTCGAAGGTGTGCGCGACGAGCCTGCTGACGGGAGCTGCGCTCGCCTGGCTGGGGCTGGTCACGGAAAAAGCCTACGCGGTGGCGAACCCGGTTTTCCCGGGACCAGCCCCGGTGTTCACGCCGGCGCTGCATAGGCTGCAGTCGTGACTCGCGCTGACCTGGACAAGAAGCCTGCCGAGGTGCGAGCGATGTTCGACGACGTCGCCCGCCGCTACGACCTCACCAACGACGTCCTCTCCCTGGGGATGGACCGTCGCTGGAGGCACGACGTCGTCGAGGCGGTCGATCCCCAGCCGGGGGAGCGGGTGCTCGACCTCGCGGCCGGCACCGGGACCTCCTCCCAGCCGTTCCTGGACCGGGGCGCGATGGTCGTCCCGTGCGACTTCTCGGTCGGCATGCTCCAGGTCGGCAAGCGCAACCGGCCGCACCTGCCGTTCACGGCCGGCGACGGCACCCGGCTGCCGTTCGCCGACGACACCTTCGACGCGGTGACGATCTCCTTCGGGCTGCGCAACATCGTCGACCCCGACGCGGGACTGCGGGAGATGCTGCGGGTCACGCGTCCGGGCGGCCGCCTCGTGGTGTGCGAGTTCAGCTCGCCGACCCTGGCGCCGTTCCGGACCCTCTACCTGGAGTACCTGATGAAGGCGCTGCCCTCGATCGCCCGTGCGGTCTCCTCGAGCCCGGACGCCTACGTCTACCTCGCCGAGTCGATCCGTGCCTGGCCCGACCAGGCCGGCCTCGCCGAGCGGATCGCGGCGGCGGGCTGGAGCGCTCCGCAGTGGCGCAACCTCACCGGCGGCATCGTCGCGCTGCACCGCGCGAGGGCCTGACCAGCGACTTCGCCGGGCCTCATATAGGCAACACGAACGTGCCCTAAATTCGCTGGTCAGAGGCTTGCGCGACCCGGACAGGGCGGGTTCGCATGATGTGATCGAGACCTCTATGCTGACACCGTCGAGAGTTCGTGAACGTATTCACATGTTCACGAAGCGACATGATCGAGGAGGACCATGGACAACGCGCTCTACACGCCGGTCATCGCACTCATGGTCCTCGCGGCCGGCTTCGCGATCTTCTCCGTGGTGGTCAGCAGCCTCACCGGCCCCAAGCGGTACAACCGCGCCAAGCTCGACTCCTACGAGTGCGGGATCGAGCCCACGCCGCAGCCCGTCGGCGGCGGCCGGGTCCCGGTCCGCTACTACATCACCGCGATGATGTTCATCATCTTCGACATCGAGATCGTGTTCCTCTACCCGATCGCGGTGGCCTTCGACGACATGGGCCTGTTCGGCCTCGTCGAGATGGTGCTGTTCATCGTGCCCGTCTTCGTCGCCTACGTGTACGTATGGCGCCGCGGCGGCCTGGAATGGGACTGAGCATGGGTCTCTCCGAACGAATCTCCGGACACCTCCCGACTAGCAGGGACTGAAAGTCATGGGCATTGAAGAACAGCTCCCGGCCGGCGTACTCCTCACCACCGTCGAGGGCGTCGCGGGCTACTTCCGCAAGGCGTCGTTCTGGCCGGCCACCTTCGGCCTGGCCTGCTGCGCCATCGAGATGATGACCAGCGGCGGCCCGAAGTACGACCTGGGCCGCTTCGGCATGGAGGTCTTCCGCGCCAGCCCGCGGCAGGCCGACCTGATGATCGTGGCCGGCCGGGTGAGCCAGAAGATGGCCCCGGTGCTGCGCCAGATCTACGACCAGATGGCCGAGCCCAAGTGGGTGCTCGCGATGGGCGTCTGCGCCAGCTCAGGCGGGATGTTCAACAACTACGCGATCGTCCAGGGCGTCGACCACATCGTCCCCGTGGACATGTACCTGCCGGGCTGCCCGCCGCGCCCCGAGATGCTGATGGACGCCATCCTCAAGCTCCACGACCAGGTGCAGGCCACCAAGCTCGGGGTGAACCGGCTCGCCGAGATCGAGGCAAACGAGGAGACCGGCCTCAAGGCGATCCCCTCCAGCCAGATGAAGGGGCTGATGAGGTGAGCCCAGAAGACAAGCCGGACAACAGCGCCGAGAAGAACCCCCAGATCAACCGCGAGACCAGCCCCGGCACCGAGGTGGACTCCACCGACAAGATGCCGGAGAACCTCCCCGACGACGGCACCGGCGAGCAGATCGGCCGTCGCAAGGGCATGTTCGGCGTCCACGGCAGCGGCGACACCTCCGGGTACGGCGGCCTGACCCGTCCCGTGGAGATGCCCGGCGCCTCGCACCCGCCGTACGGCGGCTGGATGGACGACGTGGCCAACGCGCTCACCGAGGCCACCCGGGCTGCCGGCCTCGAGTCGGCCGTGGAGCGCGTCGTCGTGCACCGCGGCGAGATCACCTTCTACGTCCGCCGCGAGGAGCTGGCCGCGATGGCCAAGCTGCTCCGTGACGACGAGAAGCTGCGATTCGAGCTGCTCTCGGGCGTCAGCGGGGTGCACTACCCCGACGACACCGGACGCGAGCTGCACGCGGTCTACCACCTGCTCTCGATGACCCACAACCGCCGGATCCGCGTCGAGGTCACCGCCCCTGAGTCGGACCCGCACGTGCCCAGCGTGGTGGCGACCTACCCCACGGCCGACTGGCACGAGCGCGAGACCTACGACTTCTTCGGCCTGATCTTCGACGGCCACCCGGCGCTCACCCGCATCCAGATGCCCGACGACTGGCCCGGCCACCCGCAGCGCAAGGACTACCCGCTCGGCGGCATCCCGGTCGAGTACAAGGGCGGCACCATCCCGCCGCCCGATCAGCGGAGGAGCTACAGCTGATGACCACCGAACAAGACGCCTACGCCCCGCAGTCCGAGACCAGCCAGGGACGGGTCTTCACCGTCACCGGGCAGGACTGGGACTCCGTCGTCTCCGGCATCAACGAGGAGCACGACAACAAGGTCGTCGTGAACATGGGCCCGCAGCACCCCTCCACCCACGGGGTGCTCCGGCTGATCCTCGAGCTCGAGGGCGAGACGGTCACCGAGGCCCGCTGCGGCATCGGCTACCTGCACACCGGCATCGAGAAGAACATGGAGTACCGCACCTGGGTGCAGGGCGTCACGTTCTGCACGCGGATGGACTACCTCTCCCCGTTCTACAACGAGGCGACCTACAGCCTCGGCGTGGAGCGGCTGCTCGACATCGAGGACGACATCCCCGAGAAGGCCCAGGTCATGCGGGTGCTCCTGATGGAGCTCAACCGCCTTTCCTCCCACCTGGTCGCGATCGCGACCGGCGGCATGGAGATCGGCGCGCTGACCGTGATGACGATCGGGTTCCGCGAGCGCGAGCTCGTCCTCGACCTCTTCGAGCTGATCACCGGCCTGCGGATGAACCACGCGTTCATCCGCCCCGGCGGCGTCGCCCAGGACATGCCCCCGGGCGCCCTGGAGGAGATCCGGTCCTTCATCGCGCTGATGAAGAAGCGGCTGCCCGAGTACGCCGCACTGTGCAACGCCAACCCGATCTTCAAGGCCCGCCTCGTCGGCGTGGGCCAGCTCGACCTGGCCAGCTGCCTGGCGCTGGGGATCACCGGCCCGGTGCTGCGCTCGACCGGCTACCCCCACGACCTGCGCAAGAGCGAGCCGTACTGCGGCTACGAGGACTACGACTTCGAGGTCCAGACCTGGGACACCCCGGACGCCTACGGGCGCTTCCGGATCCGGCTCAACGAGATGTGGGAGTCGCTGCGGATCGTGGAGCAGGCCGTCGAGCGCCTCGCCGGCCTCGAGGGGGCCCCGGTGATGATCGGCGACAAGAAGATCGCCTGGCCCAGCCAGCTGGCGATCGGCAGTGACGGGATGGGCAACAGCCTGGACCACATCAAGCACATCATGGGCGAGTCGATGGAGGCCCTGATCCACCACTTCAAGCTGGTCACCGAGGGCTTCCGGGTCCCGCCCGGCCAGGTCTACGTCCCCGTGGAGTCCCCGCGCGGCGAGCTCGGCGCGCACCTCGTCTCCGACGGTGGCACCCGCCCGTTCCGCGCGCACTTCCGCGACCCGTCGTTCGTGAACCTGCAGGGCACCTCGGTGATGAGCGAGGGCGGCATGGTCGCCGACGTGATCGTGGCCATCGCCTCCATCGACCCCGTCATGGGAGGAGTGGACAGATGACCTCCGACAGCAGCGAGGGCCGGATCCCCGGCATCGACGACGGCACCACCGCGACCGGGGTCTCCACCAGCGAGGTCACCCGCGAGGCGCCGCTGGACCCCAAGACCTACGCCGAGCTCGAGGAGATCGCCGCCCGCTACCCGCAGGCGCGCTCGGGCCTGCTCCCGATGCTGCACCTCGTGCAGAGCGCCGAGGGACGGGTCACCGCTCGCGGCATCGAGGCCTGCGCCCAGATCCTGGGCATCAGTGCCGCCGACGTCAGCGGCGTCGCGACCTTCTACACGATGTACAAGCGCCGTCCCGTCGGGGACTACCACGTCGGGGTGTGCACCAACACCCTGTGCGCGATCATGGGCGGCGACCTGATCTTCGAGCGGCTCAAGGACCACCTCGACGTCGGCAACGACGAGACCACCGAGGACGGCAAGATCACCCTCGAGCACATCGAGTGCAACGCGGCCTGCGACTACGCACCGGTGATGACGGTCAACTGGGAGTTCATGGACAACATGACCCCCGAGTCGGCCACCCAGCTCGTGGACGACCTCCGCACCGGCGTGGAGGTGCACTCCACCCGCGGACCGCGGCTGGGCACCTGGCGCGAGGCCGAGCGCGTGCTGGCCGGCTTCCCCGACGACCTCGCCGACGAGGGCCCCTCCGCGGGACCCTCCTCGCTGGTCGGCCGCGTGATCGCACGCGAGCAGGGCTGGGCGGCACCCTCGGTCGAGGAGGCCGAGCAGAGCAGCGACGAGGCGGACGTCGCCGAGGGCTCCACGGCCGCCGACAAGGCGGACGGGAGCCACGAGGCCGAGCACACCGAATCCGAGTCCGAGGTCGAGAAGTCCGGCATCGAGGCCAAGCACGAGGACAACCCCGCGAACACCGGTGGTGACGACGCATGACAGACACGCTGACCCCTGTCCTGACCGACAACTGGGGCTCCGACCGGTCCTGGACCCTGGCTGCCTACGAGCAGCAGGGCGGGTACGCCGGGATGCGCAAGGCCCTCGCGATGGCGCCGGCCGACGTCGTGGAGGTCGTCAAGGCCTCCAACCTGCGCGGCCGGGGCGGCGCGGGCTTCCCCACCGGGATGAAGTGGGGCTTCATCCCGCAGGACAACCCCAACCCGAAGTACCTCGTGGTCAACGCGGACGAGTCCGAGCCGGGCACCTGCAAGGACATTCCGCTGATGATGGCCACCCCGCACACGCTGGTCGAGGGCGTGATCATCAGCGCCTACGCGATCCGCGCCAACACCGCGTTCATCTACGTCCGCGGCGAGGTGCTGCACGTGATCCGCCGCCTCCAGCGCGCCGTGCAGGAGGCCTACCTCGCCGGTCACCTCGGCAAGGACATCCACGGCTCGGGCTACGACCTCGACCTCGTCGTCCACGCCGGTGCCGGTGCCTACATCTGCGGCGAGGAAACCGCGCTCCTCGACTCCCTCGAGGGCCGCCGTGGCCAACCGCGACTGCGACCGCCGTTCCCCGCCGTCGCCGGCCTCTACGCCAGCCCGACCGTGATCAACAACGTCGAGTCGATCGCCTCGGTCCCCAGCATCATCGACCGCGGAGCCGAGTGGTTCGCCTCGATGGGCACCGAGAAGTCCAAGGGCTTCGGCATCTTCTCCCTCTCCGGCCACGTCGCGAACCCGGGACAGTTCGAGGCGCCGTTGGGCATCACCCTGCGCCAGCTGATCGAGCTCGCCGGCGGGATGCGGGAGGGCCACGAGCTCAAGTTCTGGACCCCGGGCGGGTCCAGCACCCCGATCCTCACCGCTGAGCACCTCGACATCCCGCTCGACTTCGAGGGCGTGGCGGCGGAGGGCTCGATGCTCGGCACCCGGGCGCTGCAGATCTTCGACGAGACCACCTGCGTCGTACGCGCGGTGCTGCGGTGGACCGAGTTCTACAAGCACGAGTCGTGCGGCAAGTGCACCCCGTGCCGTGAGGGCACCTGGTGGCTGGCCCAGACCCTGGCCCGGCTCGAGCAGGGGCAGGGCTCGGAGAACGACCTCGAGCTGCTGCTCGACCAGTGCGACAACATCCTGGGGCGTGCGTTCTGCGCCCTCGGCGACGGTGCGACCAGCCCGATCAGCTCCTCGATCCAGTACTTCCGCGACGAGTACCTCGCTCACCTCGCCCACGGCGGCTGTCCCTTCGACCGTGAGGCGTCCACGATCTTCGCGAAGGTGGAGGCACACGCATGACGGTCACGAAGGACTCGACGACCGAGGTGGAGAAGTCCGACGAGGTCACCCTGACCATCGACGGAGTCGAGGTCTCGGTCCCCAAGAACACCTTGGTGATCCGGGCTGCCGAGCAGATCGGCGTCCAGATCCCGCGCTTCTGCGACCACCCGCTGCTCGCGCCCGTGGGCGCTTGCCGCCAGTGCCTGGTCGACGTCCCCGACGCCGGCAACGGCCGCGCCATGCCCAAGCCCCAGGCCTCCTGCACGATCACGGTCGCCGAGGGGATGGTCGTGAACACCCAGGCCACGTCCCCGGTCGCGGACAAGGCCCAGCAGGGGATCATGGAGTTCCTGCTGATCAACCACCCGCTCGACTGCCCGGTCTGCGACAAGGGCGGCGAGTGCCCGCTGCAGAACCAGGCGATGAGCAACGGACGCGGCGAGACCCGGTTCACCGAGAGCAAGCGCGTCTTCCCCAAGCCGATCAACATCTCCGCGCAGGTGCTGCTCGACCGCGAGCGCTGCGTGCTGTGCGCGCGGTGCACCCGCTTCTCCGAGCAGATCGCCGGTGACCCGTTCATCGCGCTGCTCGAGCGCGGCGCCCTGCAGCAGGTCGGCATCTACGAGAAGGAGCCCTTCGAGAGCTACTTCTCCGGCAACACCATCCAGATCTGCCCGGTGGGTGCGCTCACCTCCTCGGCGTACCGCTTCCGCGCCCGGCCCTTCGACCTCATCTCCACGCCGACGATCGCCGAGCTCGACGCCTGCGGCTCCGCGATCCGCACCGACCACCGTCGCGGCAAGGTGATGCGCCGGCTCTCCGGTGACGACCCCGCCGTCAACGAGGAGTGGATCACCGACAAGGACCGGTTCGCGTTCAACTACGCGATGCTCGACGACCGGCTGACCTACCCGATGGTCCGCGACGAGGCCTCTGCCGATGGTGAGCGGGGCGAGCTCCGCCCGGCCAGCTGGCCGGAGGCGTTCCTCGTGGCAGCCCGCGGCCTCGCCGCCGCCCGTGCCGCCGGCGGTGTCGGTGTGCTCCCCGGGGGTCGGCTCACCGTCGAGGACGCCTACGCCTACTCCAAGTTCGCCCGCGTCGCCCTCGGCACCAACGACATCGACTTCCGCGCCCGGCCGCACTCGGCCGAGGAGGCCGAGTTCCTCGCTGCGCACGTCGTGCTCACCGTCCCCGAGACGGGCGCCGTGACCTACGCCGACCTCGAGTCCGCCCGCTCGATCGTGATGGTCGGGTTCGAGCCCGAGGACGAGGCCGGCACCGTCTTCCTGCGGCTGCGCAAGACCGCGCGGGGCCGCCTGCTGCCGATCTACTCCATCGCCCCGTTCACCTCGCGCGGACTGCACAAGATGTCCGGCACGCTGATCCCGACCCGGCCCGGCGACGAGGCAGCGGCGCTGGACGCCCTGGCCCACGACGGCGACGTCGCCCTCGACAGCGGTGGCCTCATCCTGGTCGGCGAGCGGCTCGCCGCCGTACCCGGTGCGCTCTCGGCGGTCTCCCGCCTCGCTGCTGTCACCGGTGCCCGCGTCGCCTGGATCCCCCGGCGTGCCGGTGACCGTGGAGCGATCGAGACCGGTGCGCTTCCCAACCTGCTTCCCGGTGGACGACCCGCGGCCGACGCCGCGGCGCGCGCCGACCTGGCCGGTGTCTGGGGCGTGGAGGACCTGCCGGGGACGGCGGGTCGCGACGCCGACGCGATCATCGCGGCCGCGGCGGCCGGCGAGCTCGGTGGCCTGGTCATCGGTGGCGTCGACCCCGCCGACCTCGCCGACCCGGCGCTGGCCCGCGAGGCCATCGCCAACGCCGGCTTCGTCGTCTCCCTGGAGGTCCGTGCCTCCGAGGTGACCCGGGCCGCGGACGTTGTCTTCCCGGTCGCACCGGTCACCGACCGCTCCGGCACGTTCGTGAACTGGGAGGGCCGGATCCGCCAGTTCGGCAAGGTCCTGCACAACCCGAACTCGCTGCCCGACCTGCGCGTGCTCGCCGGCATCGCCGAGGAGCTCGACACCGGTCTCGCGCAGGGACTGGGCTTCCGCACCTCCGACCAGGTCTGGACCGAGATGGGCCACGTCGGTCCCTGGGACGGCGAGCGGGTCTCGACTCTGCTCGACCACCACGGGACTACGTCCGACCACCAAGGGACTGCGCTCGACCGCCCGACCGGGCAGTCGAGCACGCACGAGGACGGCACCCTCGTCCTGGCCTCGTGGAAGCAGCTCATCGACGACGGCCGGATGCAGGACGGCGCCGACGACCTGCGCCGTACCGCACGCAAGCCGGTGGTCCTGGTCAACGAGACCACGCTGGCCGAGATCGGCGTCCTCGCCGGTGACCTGGTCACCCTGACCGGCCCGCTGGGCTCCCTCGAGCTACCGGTCGGCGTCGCCGACCTGGCTCCCGGCACGGTCTGGGCGCCTGCCAGCGCCCCCGGCGCCTCGGTCCGGCACCACGTCGGGCCGGCCGGCAGTCCCGTCACCATCACCGGAGGCATCCAGTGACCAGTGCAGTCGTCGCCCTCGAGACCAGCGTCACGCTCAAGGACTTCGGGCACGACCCGATGTGGCTGGTGATCGTGAAGGCCGTACTGGTCTTCGTGGTCCTGGTGCTCCTCACCTTGTTCAACATCTGGTGGGAGCGCCGCGTGGTCGGCCGGATGCAGCACCGGATCGGTCCGAACCGCAACGGTCCCTTCGGCCTCCTGCAGAGCCTGGCCGACGGCGTGAAGCTGGCGCTGAAGGAAGACATCATCCCGACGGCGGCCGACAAGGTCGTCTTCGTCCTCGCGCCGGTGATCGCGGTGATCCCCGCGTTCCTGACCTTCTCGGTGATCCCGTTCGGTCCGGTGGTCGACGTCCCGTTCACCGACCTGCGTACGCCGCTGCAGCTCACCGACATGCCGGTCGCGGTCATCTTCGTGATGGCGATCGCCTCGATTGGGATCTACGGCATCGTCCTGGGCGGCTGGTCGTCGGGATCGACGTACTCCCTGCTCGGCGGCCTGCGCTCGAGCGCGCAGATGATCTCCTACGAGGTCGCGATGGGCCTGGCCCTGGTCGCGGTCTTCCTGCACGCCGGCTCGATGTCGACCTCGGAGATCGTGAACTCCCAGAAGGACATCTGGTTCGCGTTCACGCTGATCCCCTCGTTCGTGATCTACATGATCGCGATGGTGGGGGAGACCAACCGGGCGCCGTTCGACCTGCCCGAGGCCGAGGGCGAGCTCGTCGGCGGCTTCCACACCGAGTACTCCTCGCTGAAGTTCGCCCTGTTCTTCCTCGCCGAGTACATCAACATGGCCACGGTCTCGGCGCTCGCGACCACGTTGTTCCTCGGAGGCTGGCGGGCGCCCTTCGGCATCGCCCACATCTGGGAAGGCGCCAACGAGGGCTACTGGCCGTTCCTGTGGTTCATGGGCAAGGTGCTCTTCTTCATCTTCATCTTCATCTGGCTGCGTGGATCGCTGCCCCGGCTGCGCTACGACCAGTTCATGGCGTTCGGCTGGAAGGTGCTCATCCCGATCTCCATCGTCTGGATCGTCGCTGTCGCTGCGATCCGCGTGGTCGACCTGCAGGGTGGTTTCGACCGCAACTGGCTGATCGGCATCGCCGCGGTGCTCGGTGTGCTGGTGGTGGCGCTGCTCTTCTTCGAGGACCGGCAGAAGCCGGCCGAGGCCGAGACGACCTCCGACGAACCGTTCGACGCTTTCGCCGGCGGCTACCCGGTGCCCCCCATGCCTGAGAGAGAGGTGCGCTGATGGCGTCCCTGAAAGAACAGTTCTGGGACCCGGTCGCCGGGTTCGGAGTCACGTTCCGGACCATGTTCCGCAAGGTGGTCACCGAGCAGTACCCCGAGGACAAGCAGCCGACAGCGCCGCGCTTCCACGGCCGGCACCAGCTCAACCGGTGGCCCGACGGGCTGGAGAAGTGCATCGGCTGCGAGCTGTGCGCCTGGGCCTGCCCGGCCGACGCGATCTACGTCGAGGGTGCCTCGAACGTCGATACCGAGGACGGCTCGGGGCGGTTCAGCCCCGGTGAGCGCTACGGCCGCGTCTACCAGATCAACTACCTGCGGTGCATCCTGTGCGGTCTGTGCATCGAGGCGTGCCCCACGCGTGCGCTCACGATGACCAACGAGTACGAGCTCGCCGACAACAACCGCTCGGACCTGATCTACGAGAAGTCCGACCTGCTCGCACCGCTGCTGCCCGGCATGGAGCCGCCGCCGCACGCGATGCGGCTCGGCGACGACGAAGGCGACTACTACCGCGGCACGATGCGTCGCAAGGACGACGGTCAGGACGTGACCACGTCATGACCGCGTTCTGGATCCTCGCCCCGGTGATGGTGATCTGCGCCCTCGGGCTGCTGTTCGCGCGCAAGGCCGTGCACTGCGCGATGCTGCTCGCGGTCGTGATGATCAGCCTCGCCGTGCTGTACGCCGTGCAGGACGCGCCCTTCCTGTTCGCGGTGCAGATCATCGTCTACACCGGCGCGATCTTGATGCTGTTCCTGTTCGTGGTGATGCTCGTGGGCGTCGACGCCTCCGACTCCGTGGTCGAGACGATCCGCGGACAGCGGCTCTTCGCCGTGCTGGTCGGGCTCGCGTTCGGCGCCATCCTCGTCCTCGGCGTCGCCCAGGTCTCGGTCGGCATGATCACCGGTCTGGAGAACGCCAACGCGGAGGGCAACGTCCAGGGCATCGCCCAGCTGCTGTTCACCAAGTACGTCTTCGCCTTCGAGGTCACCTCGGCACTGCTGATCACCGCTGCGCTCGGCGCGATGGTGCTCGCCCACCGGGAGCGACTCAGCCCGAAGGCCGGACAGGCGGAGACCGCCGCCCAGCGGATGCGTGACTACGCCGAGCACGGCAAGCACCTCGGCCCGCTTCCCGCGCCCGGCGTCTTCGCCCGGCACAACGCGGTCGACACCCCGGCGCTGCTGCCCGACGGGAGCGTCGCCCAGTCGTCGATCTCCCGCGTGCTGCTCGCCCGTGGGTCGGTCAACCGCGACCCCGGCAGCGCCCGGCAGGTGGAGAGCTTCGGCGACGACGAGAGCGTCGAGCCGCGTGACGACCACGGGGGTGCAGGCCGATGAGCGCCACACCCTTCATCGTGCTCTCCGCGATCCTGTTCACCATCGGCGCGGTCGGCGTACTCACCCGGCGCAACGCGATCGTGGTGTTCATGTGCGTGGAGCTGATGCTGAACGCGAGCAACCTCGCCCTGATCACCTTCGCCCGCGTCAACGGCAACCTCGAGGGGCAGATCGCGGCGTTCTTCGTCATGGTCGTGGCCGCCGCCGAGGTCGTGATCGGGCTCGCGATCATCATGACCATCTTCCGCACCCGCCGGTCGGCCTCGGTCGACGACGCCAGCCTGCTGAAGTACTGAGGTAAAGAAGTGATCACATCTGCCATCAGCGTCCTCGCCGAAGGGGGCCACGAGGGACACGTCCCCGTGGTGGATCCCGGTTCGGCGGGGTCGCTGGGACTTCCGCTGGTGCTCGTCATCGCCCTGCCGGCGATCGGCGCTGCCGTGCTGCTCCTGGGCGGTCGTCGTACCGACCGCTTCGGGCACCTGCTCGGCACGGCCACCGTCATCGGCTCGTTCGTGTGCTCGCTGGTGCTGTTCTTCGGCATCCTGGGCCGTGACGCCGCCGAGCGGCAGATCAGCCTGAACCTGTGGACCTGGTTCGAGACCGGCAACTGGACGGTCGAGCTCGGGCTGCTCTACGACCCGCTGTCGGCGCTGTTCCTGCTGCTGATCACCGGGGTGGGGGCGCTGATCCACGTCTACTCGATCGGCTACATGGAGCACGACCCGCGTCGTCGCCGCTTCTTCGCCTACCTGAACCTCTTCGTCGCCGCGATGCTGGTGCTGGTGCTCTCCTCCGACTACGTCGGGCTGTTCCTCGGCTGGGAGGGCGTCGGCCTGGCGTCGTACCTGCTGATCGGCTTCTGGCAGCACAAGCCCACCGCCGCAGCCGCCGCCAAGAAGGCGTTCGTGATCAACCGGATCGGCGACATCGGGCTCTCGCTCGGCATCGGCCTGATCCTGGTCACCTTCGGCACCACCTCCTTCGAGAAGGTCAGCGGGCTCACCGAGGGCGCCACGCAGGGCGTGATGACCGCGATCGGCCTGCTGCTCCTGCTTGCCGCCTGCGGCAAGTCCGCGCAGTTCCCGCTGCAGAGCTGGCTGCTGGACGCGATGGAGGGCCCGACCCCGGTCTCGGCCCTGATCCACGCGGCCACCATGGTCACCGCCGGCGTCTACCTGATCGTGCGCTCGCAGTTCATCTTCGAGTACACCCCCGACGCCCGGCTCGCCGTGGCGATCATCGGCACGATCACGCTGCTGATGGGCGCCTGGATCGGTTGCGCGAAGGACGACATCAAGAAGGTGCTCGCCGGCTCCACGATGAGCCAGATCGGCTACATGGTGCTGGCCTCCGGGCTCGGCGTCGCCGGCTACGCGTTCGCGATCTTCCACCTGATCACCCACGGCTTCTTCAAGGCGAACATGTTCCTGGGTGCCGGTTCGGTGATGCACGGGACCAACGACGACGTGGACATGCGGCACTACGGCGCACTGCGCAAGGCGATGCCGGTCACGTTCGCCACGTTCGCGATGGGCTACCTCGCGATCATCGGGTTTCCCGGCTTCTCCGGCTTCTGGTCCAAGGACAAGATCATCGAGACGGCCCTGGCCCAGAACCCGGTGCTCGGTATCTGCGCGCTGCTCGGCGCTGGTGTCACCGGCTTCTACATGACCCGGCTGATGCTGATGACCTTCTTCACCGACAAGCGCTGGGAGCCCGAGGTGCACCCGCACGAGTCGCCCAAGGTGATGACCGTGCCGCTGATCGTCCTCGCCGCGCTGTCGGTGCTGGGCGGGTTCCTGCTGCTGAACGACTGGATCCTGAAGTTCCTCGCACCGGTCACCGGTGCGACCCCCCACGAGGAGCCCCCGCTGCCCGCGATCGTCATCACCATCCTCATCGTGGCGGTCGTCGCCGCAGGTGTCGCCCTGGCCTGGTTCCTGGTGGGCAAGCGTGACGTGCCCCGCGAGGCTCCCGAGAAGGTCTCCGTGCTCACCCGGGCCGGACGCAACGACCTCTACGGCGACGCGTTCAACGACCTCGTGGTCGTCAACCCGGGCAAGAGCTTCACCCAGGGGCTGGCCACCTTCGACCGGAACACCGTCGACGGAGGGGTCGAGGGCACCGCGCGCGCCCTCGGTGGGCTCTCCACCCTGATGCGGCTCGGACAGAACGGCTTCGTCCGCTCCTACGCGCTGTCGCTGCTCGCCGGCGCCGTCCTGGTCCTTCTCGCGCTCGTGGTGGTGAACCTCGCATGAACTACCCCTGGCTGACTTTCCTCCTCCTGCTGCCCATCATCGGGTCGCTGGTGCTGCTGTTCATGCCCGCACGCCCGGGATCGGCTGCGATCAAGCAGGTCGCGATCGGGTTCTCCGTGCTCACCCTCGCGCTGGGCATCGCCCTGGCCCTGGGGTACGACGCCGGTGACGGCTTCCAGTACACCGAGCAGGTCACCTGGATCGGGCTCTTCGGCGCCCACTACGCGCTGGGGCTCGACGGCCTGGGCTTGATCCTGGTGCTGCTCACGGTGATCCTCACCCCGATCGTGATGCTGGCCTCGTGGCACGACGCCGACCAGGGTCGCTGGGGCGCCAAGGGCTTCTTCGCCTGGGTGCTCGCCCTCGAGGGCCTCTCCATCGGCGTCTTCGCGGCCACCGACGTGTTCTTGTTCTACGTGTTGTTCGAGGCCACGCTGATCCCGGTCTACTTCCTGATCGCCGGGTACGGCGGTGCCAACCGGGTCCGCGCAGCGGTGAAGTTCCTGCTGTTCTCGCTGGCCGGCGGGCTGATCATGCTGCCCGCGGTGATCGGCCTCTACGTCGAGTCCTCGAAGACGGCAGGCGGTCCGTCGTACCTCATCTCGGACCTGGCCGACATCGACTTCGGCACCTCGGTCGGGCGCTGGATGTTCGTCGGCTTCTTCATCGCGTTCGCGATCAAGGCCCCGATGTTCCCGGTGCACACCTGGCTGCCCGACACGGCCGAGAACGCCACCCCCGGCACCTCGGTGCTGCTGGTCAGCGTGCTGGACAAGATCGGCACCTTCGGGATGATCCGGTTCTGCCTCGAGCTGTTCCCCGAGGCGTCGCGCTGGGCCACCCCGGTGGTCGTGGTGCTGGCGATCATCAGCATCCTGTACGGCGCGTTCATGGCCATCGGCTCGGACAACATCATGCGGCTGATCGCGTTCACGTCGGTCTCGCACTTCGGCTTCATCGTGCTGGGCATCTTCGTGATGAACAGCCAGGGCCTCGCCGGCGCCAACCTCTACATGTTCAACCACGGTCTCTCGACCGCGGCGCTGTTCCTGGTCGCCGGCTTCATGATCTCCAGGCGCGGCTCCGCGCTGATCAGCGACTACGGCGGGGTCGAGAAGGTCGCCCCGGTGCTCGCGGGCCTGTTCCTGGTGGCGGGGCTCTCGTCCCTGTCCCTGCCGGGCATGTCGCCGTTCGTCTCGGAGCTGCTGGTGCTCGTGGGCGCGTTCGTCTACTCCCCGTGGGTGGCGGCGTTCGCCGTGCCCGCGATCGTGCTGGCCGCGATCTACATCCTGTGGACCTACCAGCGCACGATGACCGGCCCCGTCCGTGAGGGCATCGCGGGGATGACGGACCTCAACGTGCGCGAGGTGTCCTCGCTGGCGCCGCTGGTGCTGCTGATCATCGTGCTCGGGTTCTTCCCCAAGCCGCTGCTCGACGTGATCAACCCGGCCGTCGAGCACACCATGTCCGAGGTCGGCCTGCAGGACCCGCAGCCGCGGGTGAGTGAAGGGGAGGCGGCGAAGTGAACGGCTTCGAAGCTCCGAAAATCGAGTACCTCACCGTCTCGCCGATCCTGATCGTCTTCGGGATCGCCGTGATCGGCGTACTCATCGAGGCCTTCGTCCCGCGCGGCCGCCGGTACCTGCTGCAGGTCCTCGTCGCCTTGGTCGGGCTGGTCGCCGCGATCACCACCACCGTGATCGTGTTCGCCCGGCTCGACCCCGGCGCGGACACCCCCAAGAGCGGCAAGGTCGTCGCGATGGGGGCCCTGGCCGCTGACGGCCCGGCGCTGTTCTGCTGGTTGCTCGTCCTGGTGCTGGCCCTGCTCAGCGTGCTGCTGTTCGCGGAGCGGCGGCTCGAGGGCGGCGTCACCGCCTTCGCCGGACAGGCTGCTGCGCTGCCGGGCACCGATGCCGAGCGCGAGGCGTCGACCAAGGGTCTCGAGCACACCGAGGTCTTCCCGCTGCTGATGTTCTCGGTCGCCGGCATGCTGATGTTCCCTGCGGCCAACGACCTGCTCACGATGTTCGTGGCGCTCGAGGTCCTCTCCCTGCCGCTGTACCTGCTGTGCGGGCTGGCGCGTCGTCGTCGCCTGCTGAGCCAGGAAGCGGCGATGAAGTACTTCCTGCTCGGTGCGTTCAGCTCGGGCTTCTTCGTCTACGGCATCGCCCTGGTCTACGGGTACGCCGGGTCGATGGGCTTCGCGGAGATCACCGAGGCCGTCTCCGGCGACACCGGCAGCGCCGGACTGCTCCTCGGTGGCATCGCGCTGATGGCCGTGGGCCTGCTGTTCAAGGTCGGCGCGGTCCCGTTCCACGCCTGGACCCCGGACGTCTACCAGGGCGCCCCCACCGCCGTGACCGCGTTCATGGCGGCCGCGACCAAGGTGGCTGCCTTCGGTGCCCTGCTGCGGCTGTTCTACGTCGCCTTCGGTGCCAACCGGGTGGACTGGCTCCCGATGGTGTGGGTGATCGCGATCCTGACGATGGTCGTCGGCTCGGTGCTGGCGCTCACGCAGACCGACATCAAGCGACTGCTGGCCTACTCCTCGATCGCGCACGCCGGGTTCATCCTCACCGGCTTCCTGGGCATCCGCTCCCTCGACGTGGTCGAGCCGGGCAGCCTGACCGGCGTCTCGGCGGTGCTGTTCTACCTGACCACCTACGCCTTCACCACGCTGGCCGCGTTCGCGCTGGTCACCGTCGTCCGCGACGGTGGCGGGGAGGCCACCGGTCTCGCCCGCTGGCAGGGACTGGGCAAGGAGTCGCCCCTCGTGGCGGGCCTGTTCGCCTTCCTGCTGCTCGCGATGGCGGGCATCCCGCTGACCAGCGGGTTCACCGGCAAGTGGGCCGTGTTCGCCGCGGCAGTGGCGGCGGGCGCCTGGCCCGTGGTGATCGTGGCGGTGATCGCGTCCGCCGTGGCGGCGTACTTCTACGTGAAGGTCATCGTGATGATGTTCTTCGCCGAGCCGGTCGGGGAGGGGCCCAGCGTCACCACCCCGAGCGTGCTCACCGGGACCGTGATCGCCGTCGGTGTCGCGATGACCTTGCTCCTCGGGCTCGTCCCGGGTGCCCTGCTCGACATGCTCGGGCGCGTGGGAGTATTCATCCGGTGAGCATCACCGCACGATCCCACCGGGGCTCCCAGTGAGCACGTCCCTGGCCCTCCCCATCGTCGATCCGGCACTCGAGGCACGGCTGCGGGCGCGGATGGAGGAGGTGGAGGAAGCCCTCGTCGGCCATGTCAGGAGCGAGGCGCCGTTCGTCACCGAGGCCGCCCGGCACCTGATGAGCGCCGGGGGCAAGCGGTTCCGTCCCCTGCTCGTGCTGCTGGCCGCCGAGACCGGCGACCCGGACGCCGACGGTGTGCTGACTGCCGCGTGCGTCGTCGAGCTGACCCACCTCGCCTCGCTCTACCACGACGACGTGATGGACGAGGCCGACCTGCGCCGGGGGGCGGCCTCGGCCAACGCCCGCTGGGACAACCACGTCGCGATCCTCACCGGCGACTTCCTGTTCGCGCGGGCCTCCGAGCTGACCGCTGACCTCGGGGCGGAGGCGGTCCGGGTCCAGGCCCAGACCTTCGGCCGCCTGGTCGAGGGACAGATCCTGGAGACCCTCGGCCCCACGGCCGAGCAGGACCCGCTGGAGCACTACCTGCGGGTGGTGGCCGGCAAGACCGGTTCCCTGATCGCGACCTCCGCCCGCTACGGCGCCCGGTTCTCCGGGGCCCCGTTGGAGGTCGAGGAGGCGCTCACGGCGTACGGCGAGAAGGTCGGCGTCGCCTTCCAGCTCTCCGACGACATCCTCGACGTCGGATCGGACTCCGAGGACTCCGGCAAGACCCCCGGCACCGACCTGCGTGAAGGCGTGCCCACCCTGCCGGTGCTGATCGCCAAGCGCTCGCAGGACCCGACCGACGCCCGGCTGCTGGAGCTGCTCGACGCCGACCTCTCCGACGACACGCTGCACGCGGAGGCGCTGGCGCTGCTGCGCGCCCACCCGGCCATGCGTGAGGCCCAGGCCTACGTCGTCGAGCTGGCCGCGCAGGCCAAGGACCTGCTCAAGGTCCTGCCCGAGGGTGCCATCCGGACAGCTCTCGAGGGCTTCGCGGACGCGGTCGCGCTCCGCACCAGCTGACCCGCCGTGTGTCCGGGGTGAAATGTCCGCTGCGACCGGTGGATGTGGATAGGGTGCGTTTCCCGATCACGTGAATCCAGCAGCGTGTCCGAGAGAAAGTACTGATGTCGATGTCTGCGAACACACCACCGCCCGGCGGCGGATACGGCGACTACGGGTCGGCGGCCCCGCCGCCCCCGCCGCCCGGCTACGGCGGTGGCTACGGGGGCACCCCGCCCCCGAACTACCTGGTCTGGTCGATCCTGAGCACGCTGTTCTGCTGCCTGCCGCTCGGTATCGCCGCGATCGTGTTCTCGGCCCAGGTGAACAGCAAGTTCACCGCCGGTGACGTCGCCGGAGCCCAGGCCGCCTCGAAGAAGGCCAAGACCTTCGCCCTGTGGGCCACGGTCATCGGCGCGATCTTCGTGCTGCTCTACATCGTGCTGATCGCTGTCGGCGCAGTGTCGATGGACACCACCACCGCGCCGTAGCCCGACGTGGCTCTCGCGCAACGCCCCGCACCTGTCGGCAGCAGCCGGCGGGGCGGGGCGTTGGCGATCGCGGCGGTGACCCTCGGTGGCCTCGCTGCCGGCGTGACGCTGTTCGTGGTGGACCCCAACGAGCCCGGCCACTACCCGACCTGTCCGTTCCTGGCCGCCACCGGCCTGTACTGCCCCGGCTGCGGTGCCCTGCGCGCCACCCACGACCTGCTGCACGGCGACCTGGTGGGCGCACTGGCCCGCAACCCCCTCGCGGTGCTGGCGGTGCCCTACCTCGCGCTCGCGTTCCTCACCTGGGTGCTCCGAGTCGCCGGCCTTCCCGCCCCTCGGTCCACCTCCCTGCCGCCCTGGACGATCTGGACCCTCCTCGCCCTGGTGCTCGCCTTCGGCGTACTGCGCAATCTTCCCGGCTGGACCTGGCTCTCCCCGGCCTGAGGGCGTGACCGGGTCAGAGGGCGGCTGCCTCCGCGGCGAGGCGGAGCTGGATGGACCGGTTGCGGATCGCCTCGACGGTGAAGATGGCCAGGGCGACCCAGACCAGGGAGAAGCCGATCCACTTCACCGGGCTCATCACCTCGTGGAAGACCAGCAGGCCGAGGGCGAACTGGATGGTCGGGGCGAGGTACTGCAGCAGGCCGATCGTGGTCATCGAGACCCGGATCGCGGCGGCGCCGAAGCAGATCAGCGGCACCGCGGTGACCAGGCCGGTGGAGACCATCAGGAGCTCGTGGGAGAGGCCGTGGGCGCCGAAGTTGGCGGACCCCTGGGACCACAGCCAGACCAGGTAGCCCAGCGCGACCGGGGTGAGCACCAACGTCTCGAAGGTGAGGCTCTCCACCGCCTCGAGGTTGGCCTTCTTCTTGACCAGCCCGTAGGTCCCGAACGAGCACGCCAGCATGAACGCGATCCACGGCGGGTGGCCGTAGTCGACGGTCAGCACGACGACCGCCAGCGTGGCTATCCCGATCGCCACCCACTGCGGCGGGCGCAGGCGCTCCTTGAGGACGAGGACGCCGAGCAGGACGGTGACCAGCGGGTTGATGAAGTAGCCCAGGGAGACCTCGACGACCCTGTCCTGGTTCACGCCGTAGATGAAGCCACCCCAGTTGATCGCGATCACGACCGCGGCGACGCTCAGCATCGCGACCAGCCGCGGGCTGCGCGCGATGGCCCGCAGCTGGGAGGTACGCCGCAGGGCGAACGTGAGCCCGAGCAGCACCAGCAGCGACCACACGATCCGGTGCGCGAGGATCTCCACGGGGCCCGCGGGCTCGAGCAGCCCCCAGTAGAGCGGGAAGACGCCCCACATCGTGTACGCCGCAGCGCCGAGCAGGAAGCCACGACGTTGCTCTGTCACCTCCGGAGCCTAACGGCCCGGGAACGGGGTCAGACCACGGTCCAGGTGTCGCTGCCGCTGATCAGCCGGCCCAGCGCCTGCCGCGGGTCGTCCTGAGCGGACGAGGCGGTGGCGATCTGCTGCCGCGCCTGGTCGTCGTACGTCGGCCGCTCGACCTGGCGGAAGATGCCGATCGGGGACTGGTGCAGCACGCCCGCGTCGGTCAGCCGCGACAGCGCGAACGCGGTCGTCGGGTCGTCGGCGTGGGCGTCGTGGACGAGCAGGTCGGCCTCGTCGGTCGTGGCCAGGTCGACCACCTCGACACCACCGGTCGCGGACCGGGCGATCCCCTTGCTGGGGTTGCCGTGCTCGTCCTGAAGACCGAACCGGATCGGCTCACCCTGGACGAGCGGGATGATCGCGTCGGCCTTGGTGTCGGGGTTCTTGATCGCGTCGAAGGCGCCGTCGTTGAAGATCGGGCAGTTCTGGTAGATCTCCACGAGCGAGGTGCCGCGGTGGGCGGCGGCGGCCGCGAGCACCGAGGTGAGGTGCTTGCGGTCGGAGTCGATCGTGCGCGCCACGAAGGTCCCCTCGGCGCCGAGCGCCAGCGACACCGGGTTGAACGGGTGGTCGACCGATCCGGCCGGCGTGGACTTGGTGACCTTGCCGGGCTCGGAGGTGGGGGAGTACTGCCCCTTGGTGAGGCCGTAGATGCGGTTGTTGAACAGCAGGATCGTCATGTTCACGTTGCGGCGCATCGCGTGGATCAGGTGGTTGCCGCCGATGGAGAGCGCGTCGCCGTCGCCGGTGACGACCCACACCGAGAGGTCCTCGCGCGCGGTGGCGATGCCGGTGGCGATCGCGGGGGCACGCCCGTGGATGGAGTGCATCCCGTAGGTCTCGAGGTAGTACGGGAAGCGCGAGGAGCAGCCGATGCCGGAGACGAACACGATGTTCTCGCGGAGCAGGCCGAGGTCGGGCAGGAAGGACTGCACGGCCTTGAGCACGGCGTAGTCGCCGCAGCCGGGGCACCAGCGCACCTCCTGGTCGGAGGTGAAGTCCTTGCCGGTCTGCTTGAGGTCGGTCGTGGGAACGCCCTTGAGGCCGGGGAAGGGCAGCGGCTGGGTGGCGGTCATCGCGCGGACTCCTGGGAGGTCGTGGTTTCGACAGGCTCAACCGACGACGACGGCTCGACCGACGAGGACGAGTCGGTGGTCTCGATCAGGTCGGTGATCGCCTCGGCGAGCTCGGCGGCCTTGAGCGGCAGGCCGCGTACGTGGTTGTAGCCGACCACGTCGACGAGGTACTTCGCCCGGATCAGCAAGGAGAGCTGGCCGAGGTTCATCTCGGGGATCATCACGGCGTCGTACCGCTTGAGGATCTCGCCGAGGTCGTTGGGGAACGGGTTCAGGTGGCGCAGGTGGACCTGGGCGACGTCCATGCCGGCCTTGCGGACCCGGCGGCAGGCCGCGCCGATCGGGCCGTACGTCGAACCCCAGCCCATCACGAGGACCTTGGCCCGACCCGACGGGTCGTCGACCTCCAGCGGGGGCAGCGAGTCGGCGATCCGGTTGGTCTTGGCCTGCCGGATCCGGACCATGTAGTCGTGGTTGCCCGGGTCGTAGGAGATGTTGCCGTGCCCGTCGCCCTTCTCCAGCCCGCCGATGCGGTGCTCGAGGCCAGCGGTACCCGGGATGGCCCACGGGCGCGCGAGGGTCTCCTCGTCGCGCAGGTAGGGCCAGAAGTCGGCGACCGGGTCGCCGTTCTTGTCGGTGGACTCGTGGTTGGGTCCGGTCGCGAAGCCGGGGTCGATCACCGGCAGGTCGTCGATCTCCGGGATCGCCCAGGGCTCGGAGCCGTTGGCCAGCATGCCGTCGGAGAGCAGCATCACCGGCGTGCGGTAGGTGACTGCGATCCGCACCGCCTCCACCGCCGCGGTGAAGCAGTCACCGGGGGACTGCGGGGCCACGATCGGCACCGGCGACTCGCCGTTGCGCCCGAACATGGCCTGCAGCAGGTCGGCCTGCTCGGTCTTGGTGGGAAGCCCGGTGGAGGGGCCGCCGCGCTGG
This sequence comes from Nocardioides sp. Z30_9, assembly GCF_058215735.1. Classification (NCBI taxonomy): domain Bacteria; kingdom Bacillati; phylum Actinomycetota; class Actinomycetes; order Propionibacteriales; family Nocardioidaceae; genus Nocardioides; species Nocardioides sp. Z30_9. The sequence goes on along the minus strand of NZ_JBZAJF010000001.1, from coordinate 2,047,227 downwards.
ACGTCGATGATCACCAGCGGCAGCTCGGTCATCACGGCGAGCCCGATGGTCTCCGACTTCAGCGCGATGCCGGGGCCGGACGTGCTGGTGACCCCGAGGTGGCCGGCGAACGAGGCGCCGAGCGCCGCGCCGACGCCGGCGATCTCGTCCTCGGCCTGGAAGGTGGTGATCCCGAACCGCTTGTGCTTGCTCAGCTCGTGCAGCACGTCGGAGGCCGGGGTGATCGGGTAGGTGCCCAGGAAGATCGGCAGCCCCGACTGGACCGATCCGGCCACCAGGCCGTAGGCGAGCGCCAGGTTGCCGGTGATGTTGCGGTAGACCCCGGCCGACATCGGCGCGGGCTTGATCTCGTACTGGACCGCGAACGCCTCGGTGGTCTCACCGAAGTTCCAGCCGGCCTTGAACGCGGTGATGTTCGCGTCGCGGATGTCGGGGGCCTTGGCGAACCGCTTGGTGAGGAACTCGGTCGTCGTCTCGGTCGGGCGGCCGTACATCCACGACAGCAGCCCGAGGGCGAACATGTTCTTCGCGCGGGCGGCGTCCTTGCGGGAGAGGCCGAACTCCTTGACCGCGGCGACCGTCATGCCGGTGAGGTCCACGACGTTGAGCGCGTAGTCGCTCAGGGAGTCGTCCTCGAGCGGGTTGCCGGCGTACCCGGCCTTGATCAGGTTGCGCCCGCTGAAGTCGTGGCTGTCCACGATGATCGAGGTGCCCGGCTTCATGTCGGGCAGGTTGGCCTTCAGGGCCGCCGGGTTCATCGCGACCAGCACGTCGGGGGAGTCGCCCGGGGTGAGGATGTCGTGGTCGGCGAAGTGCACCTGGAACGAGGACACGCCAGGCAGCGTGCCCTGGGGCGCACGGATCTCGGCGGGGAAGTTCGGCAGGGTCTGGAGGTCGTTGCCGAAGGCAGCGGACTCCTGGGTGAAACGGTCCCCCGTGAGCTGCATGCCGTCGCCGGAGTCCCCGGCAAACCGGATGATCACGCGGTCGAGCTGCTTGACCTGCTTGGTCACCTTGGGTGTCCTTCTTTCTGAGGCGAATCGCGGCGCACAGAAGTGCCCCGCGTTCCTATGGTACGGGGAGATCCTACGCCTAGAACTAGAACAGGTTCTAATCCGCAGGGGCCGCCGGTACGGCGCGATGCCCGCCTGGGCAACGGTAATCGGCCCGCGCGCACCCTCGACGCCCGTCTCTGCTGCCAAGACGGGGTTGCACAGGTCTGGACCACGTGCTGCGGCGCGCCGTCCCAATAGACGGGCACTTCACTAAAATGTAGTAACTTACAGCAGTATTGCTCCTCCGCACCGAGTCGAGTCCTCGACGTTCCCCCCGAAAGGTCCACCCATGGCCCGCACGTCACGCTTCCGTCTGCTCAGCGCAGCCACGCTCTCCCTGGCCCTGCTCGCCACCGCCGCGTGCGGTGGCTCTGACAGCGGCGGTGAGGGCGGCACCCAGCTGAGCCTGGTCGGCTTCGCCGTTCCCGAGGCCGCGAACAAGACCATCGAGGCCGCCTGGGCGAAGACCGACGAGGGCAAGGGCGTCACCTGGAAGTCCTCCTACGGCCCCTCCGGCGACCAGAGCCGATCAGTGGAGAACGGGCTGGATGCCGACTACGTGCACTTCTCGCTCGAGGGCGACGTCACCCGGCTCGTGGACGCCGGCCTCGTCGCGAAGGACTGGAATGCCGGCGAGAACAAGGGAATCGTCTCCCAGTCCACGGTCGTGCTGGTCGTCCGCAAGGGCAACCCGAAGAACATCAAGAGCTGGGCCGACATCGTCAAGCCGGGTGTCGGGATCATCACCCCCAACCCGGGCTCCTCGGGATCCGCGCGCTGGAACATCCTCGCCGCCTGGGGCAGCGTGATCGCCAACGGCGGCACCGAGGCCGACGCGAAGGCCTACCTGACCAAGTTCTTCGGCAACACCGTCGCGCTGCCGGGCGGCGGCCGGGACGCCACCACCGCCTTCACCTCCGGCAACGGCGACGTCCTCATCTCCTACGAGAACGAGGCCATCCTGGCCCGCCAGAACGGCGAGGACTTCGACTACGTCGTGCCCGAGGAGACCCTGCTCATCGAGAACCCCGGCGCCGTGCTGAAGGACGCCGACCCCAAGGCCAAGAAGTGGCTCGAGTTCGTGCTGACCGACGAGGCCCAGGCGCTCTTCGGCAAGTCCGGCTTCCGGCCGCTCTCGGGCGACGACGTCGACTACGAGGTCGAGGGCGCCAACGACCCGGCCAAGCCGTTCCCGGCCCCGGCGAAGCTGCTCACCATCGAGAAGGACTTCGGGGGCTGGTCGGAGGCAAACACGAAGTTCTTCGACGAGAAGGACGGCATCGTGACCAAGATCCAGGCTGAGACCGGGAAGCAGTGACAACTGTCCTCACCGCTCCTGACGGCCCGACCACGCGCAAGCGCTGGTCGGGCCGTCCGGGGTCGCTCACCACCGGGGCGGGCATCGGTCTCGGGGTCGCGGTCATGTGGCTGAGCCTGCTCGTCCTGATCCCCCTCGCCGCCATCGTCGGCACCACCGTCTCCGGCGGGTGGGAGAACTTCGTCGACGTCATCGCCAGCCAGCAGACCCGCTCCGCGATCACCCTGACGGTGGTCCAGGCGACCCTGGTGACCCTGGTGAACGTGGTGATGGGAACCCTGATCGCGTGGGTGCTGGTCCGGGACCGGTTCTGGGGCAAGTCGATCCTCAACGTGGTCATCGACATCCCGTTCGCCCTGCCCACGATCGTCGCCGGCCTGGTGCTGCTCTCCCTCTACGGTCCGCAGAGCCCGCTGGGCGTGGACGTGGCCAACACCCGCAAGGCCGTCTACCTGGCGCTCGCGTTCGTGACGCTGCCGTTCATCGTGCGCACGGTGCAGCCGGTTCTCGAGGAGCTCTCCGCCGAGGTCGAGGAGGCCGCAGCCTCGCTGGGAGCCAGCCAGCTGACCACGTTCCGCCGGGTGATCCTGCCCGCGCTGGTGCCCGCGATCTTCGCGGGCGCGGCGCTGTCCTTCGCGCGCGGGATCAGCGAGTACGGCTCCCTGGTGCTGCTCAGCGGGAACCTGCCGTTCCGTACCGAGGTCGTCTCGGTGCGCGTGCTCAGCTACATCGAGAACGGCAACACCGCCGCCGCCGCGGCGGTGGCCACGGTGATGCTGGTGATCGCCCTGCTGGTGATCGTCGTGCTCGACATCGTCCAGCGGAGGGTGGCCCGTCGTGGTTAGGCCCCCCGTGGTGATCAAGTGGCTGCTGCGCCTGGTCGCCGTCGCCTACCTGTTCCTGCTGGTCGCCTGGCCGGTCTCGCTGGTGGTCAGGAACACCTTCGCCGACGGCCTCACCAGCCTCAGGGAGGCGTTCGCGGACCCCGTGGTGACCGACGCCCTCCAGCTGACCGGGATCGTCGCCTTCTGGGCGGTCGCGATCAACCTGGTCTTCGGCGTCACCATCTCGATCCTGCTCGTGCGCTACGAGTTCCCCGGCAAGCGGGCGCTCTCGGCGCTGGTCGACCTGCCGCTCTCGGTGTCCCCGGTCGTCGTCGGGCTGGCCCTGTTGCTGGTCTACAAGCGGGACGGGACCCTGGGTGGGCCGCTGCAGGACCTCGGCATCCAGATCATCTTCTCCACGCCGGGCATCGTGATGGCCACGGTGTTCGTGGCGCTGCCACTGGTGATCCGTGAGGTCGTCCCGGTGCTGGAGGAGATCGGTGACGAGCAGGAGCAGGCTGCCCGCAGCCTGGGCGCCAACGCCGTCCAGACCTTCCGCAGGATCACCCTGCCCAGCATCCGCTGGGCCGTCATCTACGGCGTGGTGCTGGCCCTGGCGCGTTCACTGGGTGAGTTCGGGGCCGTCAAGGTGGTCTCGGGCAACGTCGTGCAGCAGACCCAGACCGCGACCCTCGTGGTCGAGCAGCAGTACCAGAACTTCCAGCAGGACTCGGCGTACGCCGTGGCCTTCCTGCTCGCGGCCGTCTCGGTGATCTGCATCGTGGTCGTGGCCGTCCTCCGCCCCAAGGAGCAACACTGATGAGCATCGAAGTCAAGGGACTCAGCAAGCGGTTCGGGGACTTCGTCGCCCTCGACAACGTCTCCGTGAGCATCCCCACCGGCCAGCTGACCGCACTGCTGGGGCCGTCCGGTGGCGGCAAGTCCACCCTGCTGCGGATCATCGCCGGCCTGGACTCCGCCGACGAGGGCACGGTCGAGATCGAGGGGACCGAGGCCACCCGGCTGCCACCGCAGAAACGCAACGTGGGCTTCGTCTTCCAGCACTACGCGGTGTTCAAGCACATGACCGTCGCCAAGAACGTCGCGTTCGGGCTCGAGATCCGCAAGCGACCCAAGGACGAGGTGAAGCGACGGGTCGAGGAGCTGCTCGAGCTGGTGCACCTCTCCCAGTTCGCGCACCGGCTCCCCTCGCAGCTCTCCGGCGGGCAGCGACAGCGGATGGCGCTCGCGCGTGCGCTGGCGGTGGAGCCGACGGTGCTGCTCCTCGACGAGCCGTTCGGGGCCCTGGACGCCAAGGTCCGCAAGGAGCTGCGCGACTGGCTGCGGCGGCTGCACGACGAGGTGCACGTGACCACGGTCTTCGTGACCCACGACCAGGAGGAGGCCCTCGAGGTCGCCGACGAGATCGTGGTGATCAACGAGGGCCGCATCGAGCAGATCGGCACGCCCGACCAGCTCTACGACGAGCCCGCCAACGACTTCGTGATGGGCTTCCTCGGCGAGGTCACCCAGCTCGGGGACGTCATCCTGCGGCCGCACGACATCCGGGTCGAGGTCTCGCCGTTCGCCGGCGGCATCGCCGGCAAGGTGACGCGGGTGCTGCGGATCGGCTTCGAGGTCCGGGTGACCGTGGAGGTCGAGGGCGCCAAGGACGTCATCGTGGTGATGACCCGCGCCCATGCCCGGTCCCTGGAGCTCGACCACGGCTCGGCCGTCTGGCTGGCGCCCGAGGGCGGCGCGACCACCACGGCCGCCAAGGGCCCGCTGGTGGACCAGGTGCTGGGAGCCGGCCTGGCCTGAGCGGGTCCGGGTCTAGGCTCGGTGGAGCTTCACCGCCCCTCTAGAGGAGACACCGCATGAGCCCTGACCACGTCACGCAGAACAGCTCGGGAGACAGCCTGGAGGGCAAGGCGGCGGAGCTGTCCCGGCTGCACGAGGATCCGACCCTGCTCACGGTCGTCAACGTGTGGGACGTGATCAGCGCCAAGGTGGTCGCCGACACCCCCGGCACCGCCGCGCTGGCCACGGCCAGCCACTCCATCGCGGCCTCGCTGGGCTACGAGGACGGCGAGAAGATCCCCGTGGAGCTGATGATCGAGGCCGTCGGCCGGATCGCGGAAGCGACGACCCTGCCGGTCTCCGCCGACCTCGAGGGCGGGTACGGCGACGCTGTCGACACCGTCCGCCGGGCCATCGGCGTGGGCATCGTCGGCGCCAACATCGAGGACCAGATGCGCCCGCTCGGCGAGGCGGCCGCCGGCGTGAAGGCGATCATGGACGCGGCGATCAGCGAGGGCGTCCCGGACTTCGTCCTCAACGCCCGCACCGACGCGTTCCTCAAGGCCGGTGACCGCGACCCCGCCGAGGTGCTGGCCGAGGCGGTCGAGCGCGGCAAGGCCTACCTCGACGCCGGGGCTCCGGTCGTGTTCGTGCCCGGCAAGCTCGACGAGGAGCAGATCACCACCCTGGTCGACGCGTTCGGCCCCCGCCGGCTCACCCTGATCGGGTTGCCTGGCCTCCCGTCGCTGGAGCGACTCGAGCAGCTCGGCGTCGCCCGCGTCTCCTACGGCCCGATGCCCCAGCGGGTCGCGCTGACCGCGCTCCAGGAGCTGGTCGAGGAGATCCACCGCGGTGGCGGCGTACCCGGGAACATGCGTCCGCTGAACTAGCGCCGCCGCGCATGTAAATCGGGGTTATGGACGCTCATCAAGAGCCCTGCCGGCCCGTTCGCGTCCATAACCCCGCGTTACATGCAGTACGTGGGGCGCGGGACCTCAGGTCCAGACGCGGCGGATCACGCAGGTGACGCCGAACGGGTCCTGCCCGCGGCTCGCCGCGAGCGCCCCGGCTCCCTCGGGGGAGTGCACGTAGACGGCCGGGCCGCCGCGGACCCAGTGGCCCCAGGCAGCGGCGAACGCGTCCGCGCGCTGGCGGGTCGTCGCGAGCACCGAGGGCACCGTGTGCCAGACCTCGCCGTCGGGACGGTCGCCCCGCAGCGACCGCAGCCCCCGCCGCAGGCCGTCCAGGCCCCGAGGCGGCGAGGTGACCCAGCGGGGTACGACGTAGCGCGGCCCCGACATCGGCGAGACCACCTCCTCCAGCGCCTCGGCGAACCGGGCGGAGGCGCTCTCGTCGGCGCTGACCAGGCTGTACGACTCGGTCCCGTCTGGGGAGACCGAGCGGTGCAGGGCCTCGGAGCCGACCGGCGCGAGCCCGGCGTTCCGGAGCCCGTCCGCGACGGCAGCCGCCACCAGGCCGAGGCTGACCCGGTGCTCGCTGGCCACGCGCACCGCGTCCCGGCCCCACAGGGCCACGCTCCACGCGACCAGGGGAAGCGCGAGCACCAGCACGGCAGGGGAGACCCCGAGCGCGAGCACGGCGGCGAGCAGGAGCAGCACCGGGACGAGCGGGAGCAGGGCCAGGCGGCGCCCCGGGTGCAGCTGCACCCGGTCGGTCCAGGGCACCAGTCCCTGCGTGCCGGACACCGTGGACAAGGCAGCCGGTGAGGCCGCGGGCCTGTCCGCGACCAGGCGCACCACGTGCTCGACCCTGTCGGCGTACGCCGGGGTGGCCCGCCAGCTCTCACGCACGGCGTCGCGGTCCTGCGCCCTCACCAGCATCCGCGCGTCGATCGCCTCGAACTGCGAGGTGGGTGGGGGCCGGTAGCTGCTGAACGTCGAGTCCACCCCGCCGACGCCGTCGACGACAGCGCCGAGCTCGTCGACCATGAAGTAGCCCTGGTGCTTGCGGGCGTAGCGGTCCCAGTCGTTGGCGCCGGCGACGTGGCCGTCGTGGACGCAGACCACCGACCAGATCAGGGCGACCTTGTCCGGGTCGGCGGGGTCGATGCGCAGGGCGCGGCCCCGGGTCTGCACCACCGCGGTGGGGGTGGTCGCCGTGGTCAGGTCGATCAGGCTGGTGACCGCGGGCGCGTCCCAGCCCTCGCCGAGCAGGCCGCGGGTGCCGACCAGCGCCCTGGTGCCGCCGGCGGCGAAGAACGCGGTGACGTGCTCGACCCACTGCGCGCTGGTCCACCTCCCGCTCAGCGTGGGGACCTCGCCGGAGGCGTCCACGACGAGGCTGGCGGCCATCCCGGGATGGGTGCGGTCGATCCAGGTGATCAGCCGGTCCAGGGTCTCCTCGGCGCCCGCGACGGTCCGGCCCGTGACCAGCATCGGGGCGAGCCCGGCGCAGGCGGGGTCGGCCAAGAGGCGGGAGAGCACCCCGATGGCTGATCCGGCCGGGTCGGGAGCGGTGTCCGGCTCGTCGGAGATCCGCTGGCGCGTGGTCGGGGTGGCGCGCTCGTGGTCGCAGAGCACCAGCGCCCGGGTGCGGTCGCCGAGGCTGGCGTGCTCGGCCGCCACGATCACGGGCACGGCGTCCTGCTTGGCGGCCGACCGCGCCGTGACCCGGTCGACGGTGCCGCGTCCGGTGCGGATGCCGGTGCGGGTCCACACGTAGCCGATCGCGGGCAGCGTGCGGCGTACGGCCTCGAGCACGGCGCGGTCACCGGCGCCCGCGTCGCCCTCGGCGTCGCTGCCCGGCACGATGCAGTTCACCAGCCAGTCGTCGAGCAGCCGGCGCCAGTCCTCCGCGGAGGGTGGTCGCCGGTGTTGCTCGTGCACCATGGCGTCCGCGGGCCGCTCGAGCAGCCCGGCGTGAGCGAGCCGCAGCGCCGCATCCGCGAGCTCGGGCTCGCGGGCGGTGACCTCGGCCCAGGTCGTGGTGCCGTCGGCGACGGGCCGCACGAACCGCTGCGTGAGCCACTGCGGCAGCGGGGTGGACCCGAAGCCGGGGGCGAACAGGTCGGTGGTGAGCTCCCGGAACCTGGTCGACTGCTCACTGAGCCAGGTCGCCTCCTCGGCGGTGGGCGTGGTCAGCCATGCCAGCTCGGCGTACGGCGCCAGCGCACCCTCCTTGACCAGCGCCGGGATCCGGGCCTCGTAGAGGACCGGTCCGAACAGGGTCGCGGTGAGCTCGGCCTGGGAACGGGTCATCGCCCCGGGCGGGGTGGCGGTGAGCCCGAGGACGACAGCCTCGGGCAGCTCGTCGAGGACCTCGCGGAGCAGCTGTCCCCAGACCTCGAGCAGGTGGTGGCACTCGTCGAGCACGATGGTGAGCGGACCGGCCGCCCGCAGCGTCTCGATCAGCGCGCGCCCGTTGGGGTGCAGCCGCTCCACCTGGGAGCGGTCACCCGCTCCGTCGTCGTCGTCGAAGACCGCAAGCGACTGGTAGGTCAACGAGGTGAACGACGTGCGCAGCTCGCGCCGCAGGCCCGCCCGCGGGCCGTCGTACGCGTCCCAGGCGCGGGCCCACTGGCCCTGGATCGCGGTGTTCGGCGAGAAGACCACCGTGCGTCGACCCAGCCGGCGAGCCACCTCGGTGCCGACCAGCGTCTTCCCGGCGCCGGGCGGCATCGTCACCCACCAGCGGGTGGAACCGCCGGCGCGGGCCGCCTCGAAGGCGTCGAGGGCCTCGCGCTGGTGCTTGCGGAGCTCGTGGGGACACACCATGTCCTCGTAGGACTGGAGCGGTCCCAGCGCCTCGCGGGTGCTCAACGGTAGTTCGTGAACTGCACTGCGAACTCGTAGTCCTGCGACTTCACCAGCTGCTGCACCGCCTGCAGGTCGTCCCGCTTCTTGCTGGTCACCCGGAGCTCGTCGCCCTGCACCTGCACCTTGACGCCCTTGGGGCCCTCGTCGCGGATCAGCTTGCCGACCTTCTTGGCGTCCTCGGTGCTGATCCCCTCCTTGAGCGCGATGCTGATCTTGGACTCGCGGCCCGACGCCCGCGGCTCACTGGCGTCGAGGATCTTCAGCGACTGGTTGCGCTTGATCAGCTTCTCCTTGAAGACCTCGAGCACGGCGCTGGCCCGGTCCTCCGCGTTCGCGGAGATCTCGATCGCCTCGGTGCCGGACCACTTGATCTCGGCGCCGGTGCCCTTGAAGTCGAAGCGCTGCGAGATCTCACGCGCGGCCTGGGACAGGGCGTTGTCCACTTCCTGGCGGTCGATCTTGCTGACGATGTCGAACGACGAATCGGCCATCGTGGGGGGTCCTCCATGCGATTTAAGTTCTGGGTCACTGCTGCGCTATCCTCGGCTGCGCTGCTGGCCCACTCTAGTGGGTCGGTTCGCATGGCAGGTTGTCCGAGCGGCCAATGGAAACGGACTGTAAATCCGTCGGTGTATACCTACGCAGGTTCGAATCCTGCACCTGCCACCAGTTGGATGCTGAAAGACCCGCAGGTCGCTGACCTGCGGGTCTTCGCGTTCGAGGGGCATGGCGAGGTCCGGGGTGAGGTGTCTCACTTCCGTACGTCGTTCGCGCCGTACGCCGTTCGTCGCCGGGGCCACCGTGTGCGGGTGCGGTGGCGAACGTCGCGCTGCTTGGCCGAGTCCCAACCCGGTGGTGTGGTGGTCTCGATGTCCTCGCAGAGCAGGTCCTCGTCTGCCAGCACCATCCCGAACGCAGAACACAGGCGTGAAGCGCCGAAGAGACACCGGTTCACGGTGAGCTGCCGGTTCAAACAGATGACTGTGTGATCCGGCAGTTTCGTACAAGGGCTCCTTACCTAGGCGATTTCGTCCGATCCCCGGACAAGGCAGTTGACTCTGGGACAGGATTGGATGCAATCCGATCAGTGGCTTCTTCAGGGCGCGGCGAGACCGTTCCGGCCGCATCGCGGTTCGAGAAGGAGCTCTCCTCGGTGCTCGCCCCCCGTGCTGGACGTCCGCTGCCCCGCCGTACCGGGCGCCGCCTCGTGCACGTCACGGTGCTGGCGCTGGTGGGATCGCTGCTGGCGCTAATGCCGGTCTCACCCGCCGCGGCCGCGGGGCCGGCCATCGTTGTCGCGAAGACCAGCGACGGCCAGGTCCTGCTGGGCGGCGCGATCGGCTACACGCTGAGGATGACCAACCCGGCACAGACCGGTGCGAGGCCGGAGTACAACGTCTCCTTCCGCGACGTGCTGCCGGCCGGCGTCACCTACGTCGCGGGATCCACCACGCCGAGCTCCAGCGGGGAGCCCAGGGTGGTCACCGCCACGAACGGCGTCCAGACCCTGATCTGGTCGAACCTCAACGACCTGCCGGTCGGGGCCAGCACGGCACTCTCCTTCCGGGCCACTCCGTCCACCACGACCCATCCGGTCGGCGCCACCGTCACCAACGTGGCCCAGGGGTTCGCCCAGAGCGACCCACGCACCCTGCCCCGGTTCGAGGCCGACGGCGTACCGGTGGCCAGCAGCTACACCGAGACGGCGAGCTCGTCCCCGGCGACCACCCGGATCACCGCGCTGCGGATCGAGAAGAGCGAGCCCAGTCCCGAGAACGAGCTCCTGCGCGGCATCCACGAGCACAGCACCGTCTACACCCTGCGCGTCACGAACAACTCCACACAGGTCACTCAGGGCGTGAGCGTCGTGGAGTACCTCCCGGCCGGGCTGGAGTTCCTCGGCTGCGGCGCCACCGACAACACCGCCGCAGGCACCGTGGAGTACCCGGGGGCCCCGAGGCTCGACGTCAGCACCCCGTCCCTGGCCGGGGACTGTCCGCTCCCAGCCACGGTGAGCACGGTGACGCTGTCCGGCGGGAACGCGCAGGGTCTCTCCGCGGGCGTGTACACGGTCGTCACGTGGAGCCTGGCCAACCTCGGGGCCAACTCGAGCGCCACCATCCGCTACCGCGCAGGCATCCCCCAGCGCGCGAACGTCCCCTTCGTCGACGGTCCCTCGGCCGGGAGCCGACTCCAGGCCGCGAACCTCGACAACAACACCGGTCCCTCGACCAGGGAGGGCACGGCGGAGCAGGCGCTCACCAGCCTCGCGACCGTGACCGGGACCTACCAGGGTCCGGTGGCGAGTGGAGCGTCGAGGTCGGTCAGCGACTCCGCGCGGCTCGCGGTCACCGCCGAGGACCTCGCGCTCCAGAAGTCGGTCACCCCGACCGGCTTCGAGGCCGGGCAGGTCGCCACCTTCACCTTCCGGCTCCGGACCGGGGAGTACGCCGACGCCTCCGACGTCGTCCTCACCGACCTGCTGCCGGACGGTCTGTGCCCCCTGGACACGACCACCAACCATGCCCCCGGAAGCCCCGAGGAGTGCGCGCCCGGCCCGGGCTTCACGACCACCGGGGGCACCTCCTTCGACGAGGTGGTGTCCCACGCGGACGGCACCTACTCGATCAGGTTCGCCCCGATCGACCTCGCCCACGACAGCACGGCCACCGTGACGTTCCCGGCGCGCATGCGTGCGGAGTACGCCGCCAACGGCGACCCGACCGTCTCCGGCGACGGGTACCTCAACCGGGTCTCCCTGCGGGGCACCACGACCATGCGCGCCGAGGTCGAGGCACCCGAGCCGGGGGAGGTACTCACCGACGTCCGCGACGAGTCCGAGGTCTCGCTGAGCTCCGACGCGCCCAGGCTGACCAAGACGATGAAGCCGGTCGCCAGCCCCTATGCGTGCGGCCTCGACGGGACCTACACCGACAACGACCGCACGGCCGCGAACAGTGCGGCGCTGACCTTCGCCGAGGGCGACCGGATCTGCTTCAAGATCCGGGTCGACTTCTCCGAGGGCAACGCGACCAAGGATGCCGTCGTCACCGACTTCCTGCCCAGCTACGTCGCCTACGAGCCCGGGTCGGCAACCGCGACCGCGAACAACTCGGTCCTCGCCGACCTGGACACCACCGGCCCCCTCACCTGGACCATCGGCTCTCCCGAGGGCGGTGGGAGGTTCGTGGGCAAGGGAGCGGTCTTCGAGTACACCGTGGCCGGAATCGTCACCGCGCCGTCGAGTGTCCCGACCCCCGACATCACCGCCAACCTGGCCAAGCTGAGCTGGACCGACACTGCCGGCGAGGTCGGGTTCCTGCGCGACCAGGTCGACTTCTCGATCGCGGCCGACCCGCCCCTCGCCATCACCAAGACGGCCACCCGCGGGGGCACCACCGTGGCGAACGACGGCACCGTGCGGTCGGGCGAGGCCCTGGCGTTCACCGTCGGCGTCCGCAACAACGGGTCGGTGGCCACCCGCAACGCCGTCGAGGTCGTGGGGCCGGACGTGTGGGACGTGCTGCCCGCGGGCATCAGCTGCGCCCTCGTCACCGGCATCTCCGACCTCGGGGTGTGCACGGACCCGCAGGACTCGCCCCCGTCGTACGCCGGCAACAACACCCTCAGCGCGATCCGCTGGAACCTGCCGGACACGGACACCATCGAGGCCGGAGTGACCCGCTCCCTGACTTACACGATGACCATCCCGACCGACCCGCGTGTGGGGACGAGTTACACCAACACCGCCGCCGTCGCGTCGTTCGCCACCATCGACAACACGGGGAGCCTCGGCCAGCACTACCCGGCCGAGAACATCGACACGTCGGTCACGCGCGCGATGGAGGACACCATCGCGGCGAGTGCCACGTTCACCGGCGTGGTTCCCTCACCGGTCCTGGCGAAGGAGAGCACGACCGCGACGACCCCCACCAGCACGCCCCCCGACCCTTCGAACGCCGCGAACCAGGTCGTCATCGGTGAGGGCATCACCTACACCGTCTCGCTCACCGTGCCGGCCCACACCACGATCCACAACGCGACGGTGACCGACCCGATGCCGACCGGTGTCGAGCTCCGCTCCGCTGCCGTGGAGTACTCAGCCGACGCCGACGGCGCGCCCGGCATCGAGCCCAGCTTCACCGCGACACTCCCCTCCGGGGTGGTGTTCTCCCCGGTCCCGGGAGTCGGGGCCGCGGGGACCGCGACGCTGGCGCTCGGCAGCACCTACGTGAACTCGAGCGACGAGCCGCAGATGTTCCGGATCACCATCCAGGCGCGCGCCACGACCACGGCCGTCAACGTCCACAATGTGCTGCGCAACAACACCGCGACCCTGAGGCACACGGCGACCACAGCGACCGGCAGCACCGCGACGACGGAGACCGCGACCTCGGGCGTCACAGTCGTCGAGCCGGCGCCCACGCTCAAAAAGACGAACGACACCACCGGCGACCGGGTCGTCGCCGGCCAGACGGTCACCTACACGCTGACCGCCGGCAACCCGACCGGTCGCCCGATCCTGCACGACACCTGGGTGGTCGACTGCGTGCCCGACGGGCTGACCCTCACCGGCGTCACCTCGGTGCCCGGGGGCGACACCACCACCCAGACGGCAGGGAACGGGCAGAACGGTTGCGCTGCCGGGCAGACGGTGCTCCGGTGGCAGGTCGGCGACCTCTCGGGCGCGGAGGTGCTGCGCTACACCGCGGTCGTCTCCAGTGCCTCCGCCGGTCTGCAGAGCTACCACAACGCGGTGACCCTGGCCGGCTCCAGCCTCCGCAACGGCACGGATGCCGCCGTCCCGGAGGAGCGCTCCTACGGCGCCTCGGCCTCGAACACGATCACGGTGGGCGGAGCGGGCCTGGCCAAGTCCACGAGCACACCGACCAGGACGATCGGCCAGCGCGCCGTGTTCACCACGACGGCGACGCTCCCGCCCGGGATCAACTTCTACGACAGCGCCATCGTGGACACCCTGCCCGACGGCCTCGAGGCCGACACTGTCGTCCTCACCGGGAGCACCTGCTCACCCGGCTGCGCCGTCGCCCCGGTGCCCTTGACCGGGGACGGCCAGAGGATCGGCTGGTCCCTGGGCGACCTGCTGTCCTCCGGCGCGCAACGCGTCATGACCCTGACCTACACGGCCCTGGTGCAGGACGTCGCCGGCAACAAGGCGGGGGACGTGCTCGCGAACACGGCCGTCCTCGGGTGGGACCTGACCGACGGGCCGGACAGGACCACGGTCTCGGAGACGAGCGGCCGCGCCAGCTCCCCTGGGGCGGCGAGCGTCAGGGTCACCGAGCCCAGGCTGAACCTCGCCAAGACCGCCAGCACCTCCGCACCCGTGCCCGGCCAGGTCTTCAGCTACTCGGTCCGGGTCACCAGCTCGTCCGGGGCGAACGTGTCCGCCGCGCATGACGTCACCCTGAGCGACACGGTCCCGGACGGTGTCGTCGTGGACCCCTCGAGCATCAGTCACGCCGGGACCATCACCGGAGCGTCCGCCAGCGGGGGCGGCGTGATCACCTGGGCCCTGAGCGGCGAGGTCGGAGCTGGCTCATCGCAGACGCTCACCTACCAGGCCCAGCTGGCCACTCCCACCCCGAGTGGCCAGCTGACCAACACGGCGCGCATCACCGGCTACCGGTCGCTCCCCGGGGCCGGGCGGGCGTACCCGGGCGAGTCCAGAACTGCCACGATCAACGCGGCCCTGCCGCGCGTCGTGGTCGCGAAGTCGGTCGTCGGTGGCGTGCTCGCCTACATCGGTGCACCCAAGACGTGGCAGCTCACGGTGACCAACGACCGCGCGTCCACGGCGTACGGCGTCGACGTCGAGGACACGCTGCCGCCCAACTGGGAGTACGTGCCGGACTCGGCGCGGGTCTCCGTGCGCGGGGCGGCGCCGGTCGCGCTCGAGCCCACGATCAGCGGGTCGGTGGCAACCGGGCAGCGCCTGGCCTGGACCGACCTGGGAAACCTTCCGTCTCGTAACGACACCGTCGTCGTCACCCTCCAGGCGGTCCCCGGGGCTGCCGTCACGACCGTTCCGGGAGTGGGGATGGCGGCCACCCACACCAACACCGTGTCCACCACCGCCGAGGACGTCAACGGCAAGCGGGCCAGCGCCGACGGGGTCCTCTACAACGGTCCCGCAGCCACGGCCGTGGCCCGCGTCGCCTCCGCGGACCTGCAGGTGACCAAGGCTGCCGTGGGCACCCCGGTGGCGGGCCGGGACCTCACCTGGAGGGTGACGGTCCGCAACAACGGTCCGGACACGGCCGCGGGGCCGATCACGCTGGTGGACACGCTGCCGGCACAGCTCACCTCGGTCACCGCGACGGGAACGGGCTGGACCTGCAGCGGCACCGCGCCGGTCACGTGCACCCGAGCTGCCGGCCTCGACTCCGGCGCCTTGGCGACGGTCGAGGTGACGGGCCGGATCCCGGCAGGGACCACGACGGGCACCGAGCTGACCAACCGCGCGACGGTCGGCGGACCGACGTACGACCCGGCCCCCGCGAACAACGAGACCTCGAACCAG
This sequence comes from Nocardioides sp. Z30_9, assembly GCF_058215735.1. Taxonomy (NCBI): domain Bacteria; kingdom Bacillati; phylum Actinomycetota; class Actinomycetes; order Propionibacteriales; family Nocardioidaceae; genus Nocardioides; species Nocardioides sp. Z30_9. The sequence goes on along the minus strand of NZ_JBZAJF010000001.1, from coordinate 2,031,910 downwards.
GTCACCGTGACCACCGACGCGGACCTGGCGATCGACAAGGAGCTCACCGGTGCGATGACCGCCGGGACCGTGGCGACCTACACCCTCGACGTGACCAACAGGGGCCCCTCGGTCCACCGTGGCTCGATCTCGGTCACCGACGAGATCCCGGCCGGGACGACGTTCGTCGGCGCCACCGGGGAGGGGTGGAGCTGCGCGGAGGCCGCCGGAACCCTCACCTGCAGCCGCACCGACGAGCAGGCAGTGGGTCCCGTGGGGCAGGTCAGCGTGCGGGTCCGGGTGGACCCGGCGCGTACGGCGGCCGTGGTGAACCGGGCCGTGGTCGACGGCCGGACCAGCGGTACGCCGGACAGCGTCACCAGCAACGACGCCGACCAGACCACCACCACCCCGGCCACCGCTGCCGACCTGTCGGTCGACAAGGTCTCCCGGGGGACCTTCACCGCCGGGCAGCCGGGCAGCTACCGGATCACCGTGCGCAACGCAGGGCCGTCGGTGGCGCGGGGCGTGGTCGTGAGCGACACCCTGCCCGCTGGGACGGCGTACTCCGGGGCCACCTCGGTCAAGGGCGCCTGGGACTGCTCGGCCACGGGCCGCGCCGTGCGGTGCGAGCTCGCGGGGACGCTCGGTGTCGACGGGGACGCGGTGCTCGACGTGGTCGTCGACGTGGACGCGGGGCACACCGGCAACCTGCGCAACACCGCCACGGTCCAGGCGGACACCCCGGAGCCGGCCGGCGACCGGGACAACAACAGCGACACCGACGACACCACCGGTGCCGTCGACGCCGACCTGCGGATCACCAAGAGCCACCCCGTCGGCGAGGTCGTCGCCGGCGAGACCGTGTCCTACACGGTGACGGTCACCAACGACGGACCCTCCGTGAGCGGTGGGCCGATCCGGGTGACCGACACCCTGCCGGAGGGCCTGAGCTGCGTCACCGTGGACGGCGAGGCCTGCCAGGGAGGCACTGCCCAGCTCACCCGGGTGGCCTCGCTGGCGCCGAACGCCTCCTTCAGCGTCGTCGTCGTCGCCCGTGCCGCTGCCTCCGCGGGGCCCGCGACCCTCACCAACCGCGCCCTCGTGGCCGGTCCCGACGACACGGACCCGACCAACGACAGCGCCCAGGACCCAACCGAGGTCGTGGACCGCGCGAACGTGAGCCTGGCCAAGTCACCCGACGGCGACACCGTGCGCGCCGGGACCGAGAAGACGTTCACCCTGACGGCCCACAACGACGGGCCCTCGGACGCCGACTCGGTGTCGGTCACCGAGCTGCTCCCGAGCGGGATGAGCATGGTCAGCATGAGCGGGACCGGCTGGACCTGTACGCCGGCGACCGCCACCTGCACCCGCGCCACCCTCGCCGCCGGGGCCGACTCCACGATCCAGGTCGTGGTCGCGGTCGACGCCGCCGTCGTGGACGGCTCGACCCTGACCAACACGGCACGGATCTCCACCTCGACGGGCGGGGACGATGCACGGGACAACACCGCCAGCGCCGACATCGACGTGATCGCCCGCGCCGACCTGGTGATCGCGAAGACCCACGCCACCGGGACCGTCACGGCGGGGGAGGCCACGACGTACGACATCGACGTCCACAACGACGGCCCGTCGGACGCCCTCACCGACCTGGTGGTCACCGACACGCTGCCGGACTCGATGAGCTTCCTCGCGGCCGACAACGGCTGGGACTGCACGCCCGCCGGGCGCGTGGTGACCTGCGAGCTGGCCGAGGGCCTCGCATCCGGTGCCGACGCACCCACCCTGCGGATGCGGGTCCACGTGGCGGCCGACGCGGACGAGACCCCCACGGCGCGCAACGAGGCCGGCGTCACCAGCCCCACCACCGACCCGGACCGCAGCGACAACACGCACGGCGTCGACGTGGCGATCACCCGGGCAGCAGCCCTGACGGTCACCAAGAGCCACACCGGTGACGGCAGGATCGGCTCGGAGGTCGCGTTCACGATGTCGGTCCGCAACGAGGGGCCGTCCACCGCACGCGGACTGGTGCTCACCGACCAGGTCCCCTCCGGGCTCGAGTTCGTCTCGGCCGACGGGGGCCCCGACTGGTCGTGCCAGTACGCCGGTGCGAGCGCCACCGTCACCTGTGAGCACGACGGTCCGCTGGCCGCCGTGCAGGATGCCGAGCCGGTAGTGGTCACCGCTGCCGTCACGGCCGCTGCCTACCCGAGGGTCACGAACCTCGCCACGGTGGAATCCCTGTCCTCCGCGGTGCCGGTCGTGAGCAACGAGGACACGGTGGAGGTCCCGCCGCTGGCCGACCTCTCGCTGGTCAAGGAGCACCGCGCGGTGATGAAGGTCGGGCAGCAGGCGGCGTACACGCTCACCGTGCACAATGCCGGCCCCACCGAGGCGCCGGGCACGGTCAGCGTGAGCGACGCCCTGCCCGACGGGCTCGCGTTCGTCTCAGGACAGGGGAAGGGCTGGACCTGCGCCGAGCCGGCGGGCACGGTCACGTGCACGCGTGCGGGACTCGCGGCGGGCGAGACCAGCACCGTCGAGCTGGTGGTGGACGTCGGGCCGGCCGCCTACCCGTCCGTCACCAACCTCGCGACCGTGACCAGCCCGGCCGAGGACCCGGAGCCGGCGAACAACTCCTCGACCGACCAGGCGCCCGTGCACCCGGCGGTGGACCTGTCCCTGGACAAGTCGGTGCACCGTCAGAGCGCGACCAGCGCCACGTGGGCACTGACCGTCACCAGCGAGGGACCGAGCGCCACGGTCGACCCGGTCACCGTGGTCGACCAGATCCCCTCGGGCCTGCGGTACGAGTCCGCTCGTGGCCCGGGATGGGACTGCCAGCAGATCGGGAGCCGGGTGACCTGCCTGCACGAGGGCACCATGGCGGCCGGGGCCAGCTCGACCATCCTGCTGACGACCGCCGTCGCGCCCGCTGCCACGGGCCCGATCCGCAACGTGGCCTCGGTGACGGGTGGCTGGCGCCTTCGCCAGGCGACTGACGTGTCGGCGGCGACCCTGATCCCGGGTGATCCTGCGGCATCGGCCGCCGGGTCAGCCGCCATCACCACGGGGTCGTCCGACGACCTCCCGGACACGGGCGGACCGGTCTGGTGGCCGGTTCCGCTCGGCGCCGCCCTCGTGCTGGCCGGATGGCTGGTGCTGCGCCGGGGTCGGCGCGGCCGGGCCCTGGGTCAGGGATCCGGCCAGCAAACCGGATAGTCCCGAACGTTCGGCAGGTGAATCGGAGCATCCATGGGCGGTCGTGCCCGGTGACATGCCCCGGCGGTCCCCACCGCCGCGCCCGCCACCTGCGCCTCCGAGGCACGTCCGGGCCCGCCCCCATAGCCACACCGGGCCCCGTGGGTGCAGACTGCCCTGTGACCTGAGTCACCTGGTGGGCTTGCGATTCACGGGAGCGCGGCGCCGGGTGAGGTGAGGAGAGCCGTGACCACCGCCCAGCAGTTCGACGAGGACTCAGCCCAGGCAGACGGCAGGACCGTGGCCTTCAGGGCGGTGGGCGTCAAGAAGCACTACCCCGGTGTCAAGGCGCTCGACGGCGTCGATCTCGAGGGGTACGCCGGCAGCGTGCTGGGCGTGTGCGGGGCGAACGGCGCCGGCAAGTCGACCTTCGCGAAGCTGCTGGCCGGGGTCGAGACGCTGACCGACGGCGAGATCAGCATCGCGGGCTACCCGCACCCGGTCCGCGACGCCGCGGAGGCCGAGCAGGCGGGGGTGCTGATGATGCACCAGGAGCCCCTGATCATCGACGACTTCACCGTGGGGGAGAACGTCTGGCTCTACAAGCTGCGTGCCGGCAAGGACATCCGCCCGTGGGCCACGAAGACCGACACGAACAGTGCGGAGACCCGCAAGGTCCTGGCGGGGGTCGGCCTGGGGCACCTGTCCACCCGGGAGCTGGCACGCGACCTCGGACCGGGGCAGCGGCAGATGCTGTCGTTGAGCCGGGCCGCGGTGAGCAACCACAAGATCATGATCCTCGACGAGACCACCGCCTCGACGAGCGAGGAGCACTTCAACGACATCCTCGAGCTCGTCGAGCGGGAGAAGAGGGCCGGGACCTCGGTCATCTTCGTCTCCCACCGCCTGCACGAGGTGTTCGCGATGTGCGACCGGATCGCGGTGCTACGCAACGGCAAGCTGGTCAAGGTGCTCGACGCGGCGGACAGCGATCCGGACGAGGTCACCACGCTGATGATCGGGCAGGCACTCAAGGCCCTCGACCGTCCGGCCCCGGTCGACGTGGGCGAGAACGAGGTCCCGGTGATGTCGGTGCGCGACCTCCACGGTGGCGCGGCCAGGGGCGTCTCGTTCGACGTGAACCAGGGCGAGATCCTCGGCCTCTACGGGCTGGTCGGCAGCGGGCGCTCCTCGGTCGCCCGGACGATCACCGGCCAGCGCCCGGCGGTGAGTGGCTCGATCAGGCTGCACGGCGAAGAGATCGACCTGCCGAACCCGCAGACGGCGGTGACCAAGGGGATCGCCTACCTCACCGAGGACCGCCGGCTGGAGGGATTCGTCAAGGACTTCGACAACGGCGAGAACATGAGCCTGGTCGTGCTCCCCAAGCTGTCCCGGGGCGGCGTCGTACAGACGGCGCAGGAGAAGAAGCGCGTCCGGGAGCTGATCGGCGAGTACCAGGTCAAGGGCGGCACCAGGACCTACACCCGCACCCTGAGCGGCGGCAACCAGCAGAAGGTGGTCGTGGCGAAGTGGATGGAGACCGACCCCGAGTTCGTGGTCCTCGACGAGCCGACCAAGGGGATCGACGTCGGTGCCCGCGCCAACATCTACGAGATCATCCACCGCGTCGCCGCCCGCGGCAGAGGGGTCCTGGTCGTCTCCAGCGAGGCCGAGGAGCTGTTGTCGCTGTGCCACCGCATCCTCGTCCTGCGCAACGGCGAGATCGTCGCCGAGTTCGACCCCGAGGAGGCGGACACCGACGACCTCATCCGCACCGCCCTCTCCCACGAGGACTGAACCCACCGCTCCGACCCCACCAGCAGAGGACTCGATCATGACTGCGAGCGAAGCTCTTCCGGCAGTGCACGACCACGAGGAGAACTACTCCCGGGGACAGGCCCTGGTCGGCTGGCTCAAGGGCCAGTACGCCCTCTACATCCTGGTCGCGATCCTCCTGGTGGCCACGGTCACCAAGGGGAGCGTCTTCTGGGGCGGGACCAACATCACGAACCTGCTGCTGCAGATGTCCATCATCGGCGTGGTCACCCTGGCCCAGCTGATCGTCGTACTGACCGGTGGCATCGACATCAGTGTCGGCTCCGCACTGGGCCTGGCCGCCGTCATCTCCGCCGGCCTGTTCGGCGGCCCCTCGGTGCTCCTCGCCCTCGTCGTGGCGCTGCTCATCGGTGGCGCGGTCGGCGCCGTCAACGGGTGGCTGGTCTCCTACCGCGGCCTGGAGCCGTTCATCGTCACCCTCGGCATGCTCGCCCTCGCCCGCGGACTGGTCTACGCCTACGGCAACGGCATCCCGATCGTCCCCGAGGCCGCGGCGACCTTCGCCGACGTCGGCCAGGCGACACTGCTGGGGATCCCGGTGCTGGCGCTGATCTGGATCCTGATGATCGCCCTGGTCAGCTTCCTGCTCAACCGCACGGTGTGGGGCCGCCGCGTCTACGCGATCGGCTCCAACAAGGAGGCGGCCAGGAGCTCCGGCATCCCCGTCCGCACCACGTTGTGGTCGGTCTACATCCTGGCCGGGCTGCTGGTCGGGCTCGGCGGCTGGATGTTCCTCGCCCGGTTCGCCAGTGGTACCTCCACGGCCGGCAACCTCCTCGAGCTCGAGGCGATCGCGGCGGTGGTGATCGGCGGTGCCCGGCTCGCGGGTGGCTACGGAAAGGTCTTCGGCGCGGTCGTCGGCACGATCATCTTCGCGGTGATCGCCAACCTGCTCTCGCTGCTCAACGTCTCCACGTTCCTCCAGGACGCGTTCCGCGGTGCGCTGATCCTGGTGGCGGTCACCCTGGCGACGGTGCAGATCAAGTCGAGGAAGAAGACCGACTCGACCCAGCCCGCGACCAAGTAGCCGGCGAGGTGAGGGAGACGGACATGCAGGCAGGCAGACGGCGTCGTGGGACCGGGCGTGCGGGCGTAGTCATCGCAGCGCTGGTGCTCCTCTCGGCCTGCGGTGGGCAGATCTACCCGTCGAGCAAGCCGGCGTCCGCGCCGGCCAACGGGGTGAGGTCGGATCCGAAGGACGTGGTGGTGGGCTTCGCCCAGCAGCAGCTGCAGGCGCCGTACTTCGCGGCGATGCAGGTCAAGGCCCAGGACATCGCCCGGGAGAAGGGCTTCAAGCTGCTCTTCCAGGCCGCCAACAAGGATCCCGTGGTCCAGATGAACCAGATGCAGGCGATGCTCGCCCAGGGCGCCGACGTCCTGGTGGTCAACGCCACCAGCGTCAAGGGCCAGAAGGAGATGATGACCCAGATCGCCTCCAAGATCCCGGTCGTCTACATCGACACCAGCGTGCCCGGCACGGGGACCACCAGCGTGCAGTCCGACAACCTGACCATCGGCCGGGAGTCGGGCAAGATCACCGCCAAGCGCTTCCTGGACATGGGCAAGAAGAACATCAAGCTGGCGCTGCTGACCGGCCCGGCGACCGACGAGTTCGTCGGCCCTGCGCGGCGCAAGGGCTTCCTGTCCGGGCTGGACGAGGGTGGGCTCAAGTACGACATCGTGGGGTCGCAGAGCGGTGACTACGCCCAGGACAAGGGGCAGGTGGCCGCGGAGAACATGCTGGCGGCCAACCCGGACACCGACCTGGTCGTGGGGCTGAACGACTCGATGGCCCTGGGTGCCTACAACGTGATCAAGGGCAAGGAGCGCTACAAGGACGTGTACGTCGCGGCCGCGGCCGACGGCCAGAAGGAGGGCCTGAAGCTGATCAAGGACGGCGGGTGCGACGGGCGCTACATCTCCACCGGGCTGAACTCGCCCACGCTGGCGGCCGAGAAGGCGCTGCAGATCGCGCTGGAGATCGGCACCGGCGCCAAGAAGCCGGCCGACTACCCGGAGGAGTCGTTCACCAAGGCGGTGGGCATCGGCTGCGCGAACATCGAGGAGTACTACGACCCGAAGAGCATCTTCTAGCGCGGACCGGTCCCGCCTCAGGACAACGGCGGGTTGATCGTGGCGGCCCCGTCCTCGGGTGCCGGGGCGAGGTAGGCGTGCACGAGCGGGACGGCCGAGGCGCCCTCGCCGCTGGCGGAGGCGACCCGTTTCATCGAGCCCGAGCGGACGTCGCCGGCAGCGAAGATCCCGGGGACGGTGGTGGCCAGGTTGGCCGGGGGGAGCCCGTCGATCCAGCGATCGCGGGGGACGTCGCGGCCGGTGAGGATGAAGCGGTCGCGGTCGCAGGCCAGCTCCGGGGGCAGCCAGTCGATGCGCGGCTCTGCACCGAGGAGCAGGAACAGCCCCTGTGCCGGCTCGGTGGTGCGGTCGCCGGTGGTGGTGTCCTCCAGGCACAGCCACTCCAGCTGCCCGTCGCCGCCGCCGTCGACCACCCGGGTGCAGGGCCGCACCCGGATCCGCTCGCTGTAGCCGATCTCGTCGATCAGGTAGCGAGACATCGTCTCCGCGAGGCCGGACCGCCGGACCACGATCGTGACCGTGCTCGCGAACCGGGCCAGGTGCAGCGCTGACTGCCCGGCCGAGTTCCCGCCGCCGACCACGATCACGTCGCGGTCCTCCATCTCGCGGGCCGCGGTCATGGCGGCGCCGTAGTTGACCCCCGAGCCGACCAGGTCCTCCAGCGCGGGCACCCCCAGCTTGCGGTAGGTGACGCCGCTGGAGATCAGCACGGTGCGGGCGTGCACCTCGCCCCCCTCGGTGCGCAGCAGGTGCGGAGTGCCGTCGGCGCCGGGCTCCAGGCCGGTCACCTCCCAGCCGGTGAGGAACCGGGTGCCGAAGCGCAGTGCCTGGTTGCGGGCGCGCTGGGCCAGCCGCATCCCGGAGATGCCCCGGGGGAAGCCCAGGTAGTTGCGGATCATCGAGCTGGTGCCGGCCTGGCCCCCGACGGCCTCGGCCTCCAGCACCGCGACCGAGAGGCCCTCGGAGGCGCCGTACACCGCTGCTGCCAGTCCTGCCGGTCCGCCGCCGACCACGGCGAGGTCCACGACCTCCTCGAGCCTGAGGTCGCCGGGCTTGCCGTTGATCGAGATCGCCACGTCGCGCACGCTGGTCGCCTCGATCGGCGTGCGGTTGGCCGAGACGACGACGGGCCAGCGCAGGTCCTCGACGCCCAGTTGTTCGCGTACGCCGACCAGGTACTCGGCGATCTCCGGGTCGTCGGGGTGGTGCACCCGGTTCTGCATCCCCATCCGGTCCAGGAAGTCGCGGATCGCCATCGTGAGGGAGTCGTGGGCCGGGGAGATGACCTTGGCGGTGACGACCTCGGGGCGCGGCACCGTGGCCGTCCACTCCGAGAGGAGGTCGGTGATCGCGCCGTGGAACTCCTCGTCCCGCTTGCCGCGGGGCATCAGCAGGTAGGCGTCGTACTTGCCCTTGGCCAGGCCGACGCGGAGGGCGGGGGCATCGGCGAGGAAGTGGTCCAGGTGGGCGGCGATCACCCGCCGGGCTGTGGGCACCAGCCGGCGCCAGCGGTGGAGCGCCTCGAAGACGTGCTCGACGTCGGGCAGCCGCGAGTCGGTGACGAACATCGCCACCTGGCCGCCGGCGTCGAGGACCGCGCGGGCGGTCTCCTCGGCCTCGCTGGCGTCCGTCGCGGTGCGCAGGTCGTAGTCGCGCTGGTACCTGCTCCGGAACTCCTCGAGGAGCACGTCGGTGTGGTGCTCTGCGACGAGGACGATGGTCGGCTCTGCCACGCTCTCCAGCGTAGGCCGACTTCGGGCAGGCGGCGGTGCCCAGTTTCCGCGGCGGCGGGCAGGCCCGTCCGGCTCAGCCGTGGTGCTCGGGCTCGGTCTCCTCGAGCCTGCTGTCGCGGCGGCGTACGACGACCAGGGTGATCGCCAGCGCCAGGAGCGGCCCGAAGACCAGCAGGTAGAACAGTGCCGCCTCGAACCCGTGCATCGGCCCCATGTGCTGGGGCACCCCGACGGCCACCGGGAGGCTCCCGGCGGCGCTCACCGGGAAGCGCCCACGCTGGGCCCGTCATCCGGCGCGGGAACGGGCTCGGTTGCGCCGGCCGGACGGGCCCGGAGTGCGGAGTAGCGGGCAACCCCCCAGCCGAGCGCGAGGACCAGGACCAGCGAGCACGCCAGCACCACCAATCCGGCGACGAGCCACAGCCAGCCGGGGACGCCTTCCTTGAGCTCGCGCTGGAGCAGCAGCTTCTCGTTGCCGACCTCGCGCTGCGCGCCGTCGGTGGCGCTGACCTCGGGCTTGTCCAGCGCGGTGTCCTCGGGCAGGAACACGGGTAGTGCGGCGATGTGGCGGCCGTCCTGGATCCGCACCATCGTCTTCCAGCTGCCGGCGACCGGCATCGGCTTGGTGGTCTCGTAGGTGGTGGAGGAGACCTTCTCGAGGTGGTCGATGTGCAGGCCCTTGGATCCGCCGCCCTGCCAGCCGGTGATCATGATCCAGGCCGGGGCGCCGTCGACCGGGGCCCGGTCGAACTCGAACGACGCGTTCGCGCGGGCGCCGTCCTGGCCGACCGGGCTGATCTCCATGGTCGCGCCGAGGTCCTGGGGCCGGGTCACGACCAGGCCGTTGGTCGCGGCAGCGGCGACGGCGAGGATGCTGAGCCCGAACGCGATCGCGGGTGCACGTCGTACGGGCAGCTGGCCACGCAGTCCGAGGACCAGGAGCGCGCCGCAGACGCCTCCGCTGACGCCGCCGACGACGGCCATCGCCATCCCCTCGAGCGCGACGTCGCCGGTCCAGGGCAGCCGGAACGCGACCTGGGTCCAGGCGTACTCGGCCCAGAAGCCCGCGGTGCCGATCAGCAGCCCGCTGACGGCTCCGGCCACGACCGGGCGCTGCCGGAGCAGGTGCACGACGATCTCCACGATGACCGCCTCGGCGAGGTAGAGCGGCACCGCGGCCCAGAGCTCACCGAGCACCGGGCCCACCACGACGCTGACGCCGCCGCGCACCGCGAGGTAGAACAGCACCGCGGCGACGGCCCCGCCGCGGCCGATCCACAGGCGTGCTCCGACCAGCGCCAGTCCGGCGGCCAGGGCGATCAGCATCGGCTGCAGCACGAGGCGGAACTGGGGTACGCCGAAGTCGAACTCGGCCTGGAAGACCGAGAGGCCGATCAGCATCCCGCCCATGATGAAGCTGCGGTGCAGGTAGGTGCGCACGCGGGTCCCGCCCGGTGTCGCCGAGGGGTCACGCGCGTCGCGGCCCTCCTCGTAGAGGATCGCCATCGCGACCAGGGACAGGCCCGCGCCACCGATCAGCATCAGGTGGGTGGGGCCCCACAGGGTGACGTCCTGGCCGAAGATCCGGTGCCAGACGTCGTCGAGGGGGAAGCCCAGCAGGGCGTAGGAGCCGGCGCCGGTGAGCAGCACGCCGCCGACGGGGGCGTGCAGGGTGCGGCTGAGCCGCACCGACGCGGGTCCGGGCTTCTCGTCGCGGGCCAGAACGCACGCGAGCACGCCGGAGGCCGAGATGCCGAACAGGCCGAACATGATCGGGTAGTGCGCGGGGTTCGCCAGCGGGCCCTCGTCGCGTCCGACCCCGATGTGCAGCGAGATGTCCCAGTACATCCCGAGCAGGGCGGTCACCAGCGAGGCCATCGCCAGCAGCAGGGGGAACATCGCCCACCCGGCGAGGCCGGTGCCGAACCAGGACTTCTCGGTGCGGTCCATCAGTCGCTGCAGGACGTCGATGCGCCCGGTGCGGTGGCCGATGGCCAGCACCCCCAGCAGGCCGATCAGGACCACGGCGGCGCCGGTGGCGAGCACGATCTGGTCGATCGGGGCGGCGCCCGCCGGCCGGGAGTCGGCTTGGGTCACGAGGAGACCGAACGATGTCATGCGTGGATGTAACAATATTCAATGGCACATAGCAAGGGGTAGCGTGCGGGGTGTGACGGACGAGGCACGCGCGGAGGACTTCACGATCGAGGAGCTCTCCCGCCGTACCGGGATGACGGTGCGCTCGCTGCGCTCCTACCAGTCACGCCGGCTGCTGCCACCGCCGCAGGTGCGGGGCAGGACCGGGTACTACGACGACCGGCACGTGGCCCGGATCGAGCTGATCAAGGACCTGCAGAGCGAGGGCTTCAAGCTCGACAGCCTCGCCAGGATGCTCGACGAGGGCGGTCTCTCCGACGCAGAGCTGCTGCGGTTCACCCGCTCGGTGCGCGGCCTGTTCAGCACCACCGAGGGGCAGGTCACCACGATCGAGGACCTCGTGCGCAGGTTCGGGATCGAGGACCCCGCCGCCGCGGCGCCGGTGCTGGCCCGGGTGGAGAAGCTCGGCCTGATCCGTCCCGTCGGGGACGACACCTACGAGGAGCTCGCCCCGCGACTCCTCCAGGCCGGCGAGCACGCCATCAAGACCCTCGGCCTCGGGCTCGAGGAGGCCCTCGACGTCGTCGGGCAGCTGCGCAAGCACGCCGAGGGCGTGGCCCGGGTCTACCTCGAGCTCTACCTCAAGCGGGTGTGGACGCCCTTCGTCGACGCCGGTCGACCCCAGGAGCAGTGGGACCAGGTGCAGCGTGCCCTCGAGGAGGTCCGGACCCTGGCCACCGAGGCGCTGCTCGGCGCCTTCGAGCTGGTGATGTCCGAGCGCATCGAGCAGACCTTCGACCGCGAGCTGCTCCGGTCCCCGGCCGGTGGGAGCCGGTCGAAGGAGCGGAGGAGCCGATGACCCCGGAGCCAGTGACCGAGCGCAACGTCCTGGGCGAGGAGCTGCAGCCCTGCGGGACGGACCCGATGACGGGGTTCTACCGCGACGGCTGCTGCGCCACCGGCCCCGAGGACCGCGGCAGCCACACGATCTGCGCGGTCGTCACGGCGGAGTTCCTCGAGCACCAGCGCAGCATCGGCAACGACCTCTCCACGCCGATGCCGCAGTACGGCTTCGCGGGGCTCGTGCCCGGCGACCGGTGGTGCGTCACCGCGGTCAACTGGGCCCGGGCGCACCTCGACGGCGCCGCGGCCCCGGTCGTGCTCGCCTCCACGAACGAGGCGGTCCTGCAGATCGTGCCGCTGTCCGCGCTGCGCCTGCACGCCGTGGACGTACCGACCGACCCGCGCGGGCTGGAGTGACACCGGGCCCGACGACCGGGTGGTCGGGCTCATCCCTCGTGGCGCCACCGATCCTGTCCTAGGTTGGGACCATGACCGAGAACGAAACCCTGGACAGCGTCCCCACCGGCCTCTTCATCGGGGGGCAGTGGCGTGACTCCTCCGACGGCTCGACGCTCGACGTCGAGGACCCCGCCACCGGCAAGACCCTGACCAGCGTGGCCTCGGCCACCGCCGAGGACGGCAAGGCCGCCCTCGACGCCGCCGTGGCGGCGCAGGCCGACTGGGCGCGCACGGCCCCGCGCGAGCGCGCCGAGCTGCTCCGGTCCGCGTTCGAGCTGCTCACCGAGCGGGCCGACCACTTCGCGATGCTGATGACCCTGGAGATGGGCAAGCCCCTGGCGCAGTCCCGGGGCGAGGTGACCTACGGGGCGGAGTTCTTCCGCTGGTTCTCCGAGGAGGTCGTCCGGATCGCCGGCCGCTGGGCCTCCTCACCGGACGGGAACACCCGGCTGCTGACGATGAAGCAGCCGGTCGGCCCGGTCCTGATGATCACGCCGTGGAACTTCCCGCTGGCGATGGGCACCCGCAAGATCGGCCCGGCCATCGCCGCCGGCTGCACGATGGTGGTCAAGCCCGCCTCCCAGACGCCGCTGACCATGCTCGCCCTGGCGGACCTCCTCAAGGAGGTCGGCGTCCCTGACGGCGTGCTCAACGTGGTCTCGACGGCGCACACCGGCGAGGTGATGGAGCCGCTGATCGGGGACCCGCGGCTGCGCAAGCTGACCTTCACCGGGTCCACGCCCGTGGGCAAGACGCTGGTGCGCCAGTCCGCCGACCAGCTGCTGCGGGTCTCGATGGAGCTCGGCGGCAACGCGCCGTTCCTGGTCTTCGCCGACGCCGACCTCGACAAGGCAGTCGAGGGCGCGATGCTGGCCAAGATGCGCAACATGGGCGAGGCCTGCACGGCCGCCAACCGGTTCCTGGTCCACGAGTCGGTGTCCGAGGAGTTCGCCGCGAGGTTCGCCGAGAAGATGTCGGCGGAGGTCGTCGGGCGCGGCACCGAGGACGGCGTCACCGTCGGCCCGCTGATCGACGCCAAGCAGCTCGACAAGGTCGCCGAGCTGGTCGGCGACGCCACGGGCAGGGGCGCCTCAGTGGTCACCGGCGGCTCCACCACCGGCGACGCCGGCTACTTCTTCGAGCCCACCGTGCTCACCGACGTGTCCCCGGACGCAGACCTGTTCCGCGAGGAGATCTTCGGTCCCGTCGCCCCGATCGTCACCTTCTCCGAGGACGAGGAGGCGGTCCGGATGGCCAACGACACCGAGTACGGCCTGGTGGCCTACGCGTTCACCACCGACCTCGGCCGGACCATCCGGGTCAGTGAGGGCCTCGAGTTCGGGATGGTGGGGATCAACCAGGGGATCGTGTCCAACCCCGCGGCTCCCTTCGGCGGGGTCAAGCACTCCGGCTTCGGCCGCGAGGGAGGACCCGAGGGCATCGAGGAGTACCTCTCGGTCAAGTACGTCGGCATCGCCCCCTGACGCTGACGATCTCGCGGCCGCGGGGTCAACCGATCGGTTGACCCTGCGACTCCGCCTGGTGCCCGATGTGCCGGGGTGGGGTGAGCAGCGAGTGTTGGCGCATGCCTCCAACCACGTCCGCACAGCACGCCGTCCAGGTCGATGGTCTCCGCAAGGCCTACGGCACCAAGGTCGCCGTCGACGACATCAGTCTCACCGTCGAGGGCGGGGAGATCTTCGGGATCCTCGGGCCCAACGGTGCCGGCAAGACCACCCTCGTCGAGTCGATCGCCGGGCTGCGCACCGGCGACGCCGGCGCCGTACGCGTGCTGGGCATCGACCCGTGGACCGACCGCGACGCCCTGACCCGGGTGCTGTCGATCCAGCTCCAGGAGAGCCGTCTGCAGGCCAAGATCACGGTGCAGGAGGCGTTCGAGCTCTGGTCCGCGCTGTACGACGACCCGGTGCCCTGGCGCGAGGTCGCCGAGCGGCTCGGCCTCGTCGAGCACCTCGGCCGCCGCTTCGGCACGCTGAGCGGTGGCCAGCAGCAACGGCTCTCCATCGCCCTGGCGCTCGTGGCGAACCCGCAGGTGGTGATCCTCGACGAGCTCACCACCGGGCTGGACCCCCGGGCCCGGCGCGACGTGTGGCAGATCGTCCGGGACCTGCGTGACCAGGGAGTCACCGTGCTGCTGGTGACCCACTCCATGGAGGAGGCCCAGGCGCTGTGCGACCGGATCGCGATCGTCGACCGGGGCCGGCTCCGGGCCCTGGACACCCCCGAGGGCCTGATCCGCACCGCGGGGGAGGAGACCGTGATGAGCTTCCGGCCCGAGGTGCCGGTGGACCTGGAGTCGCTGGGCCTGCTCCCGGCTGTCCGCTCGGTCGGCAGCGAGGACGGCCTGGTCGTGGTGACCGGCGGGGAGGACGTGGCGCTGGCGTCGCTGACCTGGCTCAGCGAGCAGGGAGTCGCGCCCCGGGGGCTGCAGGTGAGCTCCGGCTCGCTGGACAGCGCCTACCTCGGCCTGACCGCCGACCAGGTGGAGGAGCCGGCATGAGCACCCTGACCCGGCCCGGTGCCGCTGCCGTCGTACGTGTCGAGGCGCGGCTGTTCACGCGCGAGCTGGCATCGCTGTTCTGGATCCTGGTCTTCCCGACGGCGCTGCTGTGCATCCTCGGGGCGATCCCGAGCTTCCGCGAGCCGGACGCGGACCTCGGCGGGCTGAGCACCGTGGACGTCTACCTCCCGGTGATGATCCTGCTCTCGATGATCATGGCGGCGATCATGGCGATGCCCCCGGTGGTCTTCGCCTACCGCGAGAGCGGCGTGCTCCGCCGGCTCGGCACCACCCCGCTGGGTCCCGCCACCGTGCTGGGGGCGCAGGTGCTGCTGCACGCCGCGGCCGTCCTCGTCTCCACCGTGCTGGTGCTGGCCGTGGGAAGGGTGGTCTTCGGCACCCCGCTGCCCGCGTCCGTCCTGGGCTACGCGCTGGCCTACCTGCTCGTCCTGGTGGCGGCCTTCTCCATCGGCGCGGTGGTCACGGCCGTCTCCCCGAACCAGCGGATCGGCACCGCGATCGGCACCATCGTGTTCTTCCCCGCCATGTTCACTGCCGGCCTCTGGGTGCCGGTGCAGGTGCTGCCCGACACCCTGCGGGAGGTGCTCGGCTACACCCCGCTGACCGCCGCGGCGGAGGCGATGACCGAGGCGATGGCCGGCGACTTCCCCGGCGTCGGCCACCTGCTGGTGGTCGCGGCCTGGGCAGCGGTGCTCTCGGTCGTGGCGGTGCGCAGCTTCCGCTGGGAGTGAGTGCATGAGTGAGCCGGAAGTGAGCCAGGAAGTGAGAGGGTACGACGCGTGAGCACGACCGTCGCGGACCCCCTGGACTGGCAGCGCTGGTTCCGGCACCTGCCGCTGGGATTGCTCGCGGGGGTCACGGTGGTGGCCCTGGCCACGGGCCCGGCGACCGGCGCCACGTCCCCGGGATGGCGCCTGGCCGCCCAGCTCGTGCTGGCCGCGCTCACCGCGGCCTGGCTGGCCTGGACGACCTACGGCGCACGCCACACGCAGAGCGGGCCCACGCCGCGGCGCTACGTCGTCCGCACCCTGCTCGCGTTCGCGCTGACCCTGCTCAACCCGCTGTTCTGCATCTTCGCCTGGATCGGCTTCGCCGACGCCACCGAGACGTTCAAGGGCCGACGGGTGTGGTGGGCCTTCGGCGCGACGGCCGCGGTGATGGCCCTGGGCCAGTCGAGCGGCGTGCGCGAGGGCGTCGCAGCCTCCCTGGCGTTCTTCCTGGTCTTGATGGCGGTGAACTTCGGGCTCGCGGCCGCGATGGGCCGTTACTCGCTGCACGTCGACCAGACCCACCAGGAGCGCGCGGTCGCGCTCGCCGAGCTCGAGCGGGTCAACCGGGCCCTGGAGGAGACCCTGCAGCGCAACGAGTCCCTGCAGGACACCGTGGTGGCCCAGGCCCGGGTCGCCGGCGTGCACGAGGAGCGGCAGCGGCTGGCCCGCGAGATCCACGACACCATCGCGCAGTCGCTCGCGGGGGTGCTCGCCCAGCTCCAGGCAGCCGGCCAGGAGGCGCATCCCGGCGCCCGGATCGCCCGGGCGACCGAGCTGACCCGCGCCGCGCTCGCCGAGGCCCGCCGGTCGGTGATGGACCTGGCCCCGGCGGCACTCGCCGACACCGGGCTGCCGGAGGCGGTGCAGGCGATCGTGTCCGCGTGGGCTTCCGACCACCCCGCCCGCGCCGAGGTGGTCGTCACCGGCGACGTCCGGCCGCTGCATCCCGAGGTGGAGGCGACGGTGCTGCGGGTGGTGCAGGAGGCCCTGGCGAACGTCGCCCGCCATGCCGCTGCGCAACGGGTGGGGGTGACGCTCTCCTACGAGGGGGAGGAGGTGCTCCTCGACGTGCGCGACGACGGGGCCGGGTTCGACCCCGGCCAGCCGGCCAAGGACACCTCCTTCGGCGTACGCGGCATGCGGCAGCGCGCCGAGCGGCTCGCCGGGGACCTGACCCTGGAGTCGAGCCGGAGCGGCGGCACCGCGGTGTCGCTCCGGCTCCCGGCGCTGCCCCGGGAGGCCGCGTGAGCACGATCCGGATCGTGGTCGCCGACGACCATCCCGTCGTACGCGACGGGATCCGCAGCATGCTCAGCTCGGTGGCGGACTTCGAGGTCGTCGGCGAGGCCGCCAGCGGTCCCGAGGCGGTGGCCCGCGTGCTGGAGCTGGATCCCGACGTGGTCGTGATGGACCTCCGGATGCCCGGCGGAGGCGGGGTCGAGGCCGTTCGCGCGCTGCGGGCCCAGGGTTCCCGGGCCGCGGTCCTGGTGCTCACCACCTACGACACCGACTCCGACACGGTCGCGGCGATCGAGGCCGGCGCGACCGGCTACCTGCTCAAGGACACCCCTGCGGAGGAGATCTTCGCCGCGGTGCGCGCCACCGCGGCCGGGGAGACGGTGCTCTCCCCGGCGGTGGTCAGCCGGCTGGCCTCGCACGTACGCCGCCCGCCGAGCGGCGCCGCGCTGTCCGCCCGTGAGCGCGAGGTGCTCGCACTGGTCGCCAAGGGCAACTCCAACCGCGCGATCGCCCAGGAGCTGTTCGTCAGCGAGGCGACCGTGAAGACCCACCTGGTGCACGTCTACGAGAAGCTCGCGGTGACCGACCGTGCGGCGGCGGTCGCGACGGCCTACGAGCGGGGCATCCTGGGGGGCGTCCCACCCGTCTAGGGTCGTCGGTCCGGCCACGCAGAGGAGCGGGATGTCGCAGGAGCAGCAGGACGAGCACCACACGGGGGAGCGCCGTGAGCCCGACTACCGGTTCACCCTCGCCAACGAGCGCACCTTCCTGGCCTGGATGCGCACCGGGCTGGCGCTGATCGCCTCGGCCGTGGCCCTGGACCAGTTCGCCCCCGACCTCGGATCCGACGTCTTCCGAGACGCCGCCGGCATCGTGCTGGCCGCGCTCGCCGGCGGGGTCTGCCTGGGCGGCCTGTGGCGCTGGCGCGCAGTGCAGGAGGCGATGGCCCGGGGCGGGCGGCTCAAGGTCGGCGGACTCCCCGTGCTGCTGGGCATCGGGCTGGCCGCGATCAGCATCGGTGTGCTGGTCGTGCTGCTCGTCGAGCTGCTGGGCTGAGGCCGGCCGCGATGGCCCTGGACAGCGGCCTGCAGCGGGAGCGGACCGTGCTCGCGTGGTCCCGGACCTCGCTGGCCATGTTCGCCAACGGCGGACTGGTGCTGGTCCGCCACGACCGGGCCTTCCCGATGCCGCTCGCGGTCGCCCTCGCCGGCGTCTGGGTGGCCCTCGGGGTGCTGGTGCTGGCGTACTCGAGGCGACGGGGCCGGCTGGTCTCCACGCCGGACCATCGGATCCGTCCCGCTGGTACCGCGTTCACCTGTCTGGCTGTTGCGATCGCTGGACTCGCCGTGGCCTCGGCAGTGGCCCTCGTGCTGGCCTGACCTCAGGGGTGGATGCGCTGGGACCAGTCCGGGGGGACGCGCCCGGCGGGGCCCGGTGCCGACTGGTCGACCGGCCGGGACTCAGGCCCGGCGAGGACGGGGCCGTCGAAGGGCTGGCCCGTCTCGTAGTCGTAGAACCAGTCCTCACCCGGCTCGAAGCTGCGGATGACCGGGTGACCGCTGGACTCGGCGTGCGCGGTGGCGTGCTGCCCCGGGGAGGAGTCGCAGCACCCGATGTGCCCGCACTCGGCGCACCGGCGCAGGTGCACCCACCAGCCCGCCGGATCGGCGGCGTCGCACTCCGCGCACCCGGTGCCGCTGGGCAGGGCGGCCACGTCGATGCCTTCGGGCAGGTGGTCCTCAGTCATGTGGGTCTCCGATCCCGGGGGTGCCGATGATCCGCAGCGCCCTCCAGTCTCCCAGACCGCCCCCGACCCGGTCAGCCCTCGAGCAGCATCAGGGTCGCCGCGGTGACCCCCACGAGCACGATCAGCGTCCGGAACACCGCAGGCGGCAGCCGGCGGCCGATGTGGGCGCCGAGGTAGCCGCCGAACACCGATCCCGCGGCCAGGAGGCCGATCGCGACCCAGTCGAGCTCGGCGAGGAACAGGAAGATCACCGAGGCCACGATGTTGGCCGACATCACCGCCAGCGTCTTCAGTGCGTTCACGATGCGCAGCTCGAGGTCGAGCCCGAACCCGAGCACGGCGACCATCATCACCCCCGAGCCGGCGCCGAAGTAGCCGCCGTACACCCCGGTGAGCGCGGCCCAGAACCCGGTGGCGGGCGACATCTGCACGCGGTCGGCGGCGTCCGGGCCGCGCCGGGCGCGCAGTCGCCTGGTCACCAGCGGCTGGACGCCGACCAGGAGGCTGGTGCCGAGGATCAGCCACGGGACGACGGCCTCGAAGACGCCCGGGTCCAGGGCCAGGAGCAGCAGTGCGCCGAGCACCGCGCCGCCGGCGCACAGGACCAGGACGAGGAAGGTGATCCGCGGGTGCTCGCGCAGCTCACGGCGGTAGCCGAACGAGCCGCTGAGGCCGGCGGGGGTCATGCCGATGGTGTTCGAGGCGTTGGCCACCACCGGTGGCAGCCCCACGGCGACCAGGACCGGGAAGCTGAGCAGCGAGGCCACGCCCACCGTGGAGGTGAGCACGCCGGCACCCAGGCCGGCGGCGAGGACCGCCAGCTGCTCCGCGCCGGTCACCGGTCGTCGCGGAGCAGGGCCACGTCGCTGACCAGGACGACGTGCGCGTGCATCGCGCCGGAGGCGCCCTCGGGGTCGCCGGCGCGGATGGCCTCGGCGATCGCGCGGTGCCCGGCCAGGGAGGCACGCGGCCGCTCGGGCTGGGACAGCGACTCGATCCGGGTCTCCTTGATCAGCTCGCCGATCTCGTCCATCAGCCGGGCCAGCAGCAGGGAGTGCGCGGCGGTGGTCACGGCGCCGTGGAAGCGCTCGTCACCCTCGACGCCGCGGCCGCCCGCGTCGATGTCGGCGGCCATCGCGTCCAGGGCCTCGTCGATGCGACGCAGGTCCTCGTCGGTGCGGCGTACGGCGGCCAGGGCAGCGATCTTGGTCTCCAGCGCGTCCCGGGTCTCGATGATCTCCGGGAGGCGGTCGGCGTGCTCGCGGATCGCCTCCACGATCCGGCGCGTCCGCGGTTGGGTGACCACGGTGCCGTCGCCGTGGCGCACCGCGACCACGCCGATCACCTCGAGGGCGACCAGGGCCTGGCTCAGCGTCGCGCGGCTGACCCCGAGCCGGGTCGCGAGCTCGCGTTCAGGGGGGAGGCGGTCGCCGGGGGCGAGGCCGTTCTCGGCGATCCAGGTGGTGATCTGCTCGGCCACCTGCTCGTAGAGGCGGGTGCGCACCAGTCGCTCGGGGAAGACCGGCATCGGTCGGCGCGAGGTGGAGTCCATGTGGACGAGTCTATTGACAGGTGGCCGACTGACCTATTGGCTAGGCCACTGAACCAGTGGGGTGATCGGCATCACAGACGTGCCGGCCCGGTGGCTCTGCACCGGAAGGAAGAAGCATGGGACCGGAATGGGTTTCGATCACCGCGCTGGTGGCGTTGTTCGTCATCGGCACGGTGCTGCCGATCAACATGGGGGCGTTGGCCTACGTCGCCGCCTGGCTGGTCGGGATGTACGCGCTCGACCTCGACGAGAAGGAGATCCTCGCCGGCGTCAGCGGTGACCTGATCCTCACGCTGATCGGGGTCACCTACTTGTTCGCGATCGCCAAGAACAACGGCACCGTGGACCTGATCGTGCGCAGCGCGATCAAGGCGGTCGGCGGCCGGGTGGCGCTGATCC
Organism: Nocardioides sp. Z30_9; assembly: GCF_058215735.1. Taxonomy (NCBI): domain Bacteria; kingdom Bacillati; phylum Actinomycetota; class Actinomycetes; order Propionibacteriales; family Nocardioidaceae; genus Nocardioides; species Nocardioides sp. Z30_9. The sequence continues at coordinate 2,011,407 of NZ_JBZAJF010000001.1, read as the reverse complement.
CGTGGGTGATGTTCTTCGTCACGGCGCTGCTCACCGCCATCGGCGCGGCCAGTCCCGCGGCGTGCGCGATCATCGGCCCGATCGCCCTCGGCTTCGCGGGCAGGTACCGGATCAGCCCGCTGATGATGGGCATGATGGTGGTCCACGGCGCCCAGGCCGGCGGGTTCTCGCCGATCAGCATCTACGGCACGATCACCAACTCGGTGATGCGCGACGCCGGCCTCCCGTCCAGCGAGCTGGCCGTGTTCTTCTCGAGCCTGGTCGTGAACCTCGTCCTCGCCTCCGTGCTGTTCGTGACCCTGGGCGGGCGGGACCTGATGGCCGCTCGGCTCGACCCCGACGACCCGGACACGCTCGCCGAGGACCTGCACCGGGGCGGCGCGACCGTCCCGGCCCGCGGCATGGGTGCCAGTGCCCCGACCGGCACGCAGGCGCTCGGCGTACGCCGTGACCAGCTGCTCACCCTCGTCGCCTTCGTCGCGGTCGCGGTGATCGCGCTGGCCTTCGACAAGAACATCGGGTTCGTGGCGATCACCGCAGCCGTGATCCTCGCGATGCTGGCCCCCAACGAGCACAAGGACGCCGTGCGGCAGATCGCCTGGCCGACCGTGCTCCTGGTCGCCGGGGTGAGCACCTACGCCACGATCCTGACCACTGCCGAGGCGCCGGAGTTCGTCGGCAGCTGGGCCGCGGGACTCGGCGCGATCGCCATCGGCGCCCTGGTCCTGTGCTACGTCGGCGGTGTGGTCTCGGCCTTCGCCTCCTCGACCGCGCTGCTGCCGGTGATCATCCCGATCGCCGTGCCGCTGATCGCCGACGGCGGCATCAACGCCGCACTGTTCGTGGCCGCGTTGGCGGTGTCGTCGACAATCGTGGACGTGAGCCCGTTCTCCACCAACGGAGCCCTGATGCTGGCCAACAAGCCCGACACCATCGAGGAACCGGTCTACTACAAGCAGGTCCTGACCTACAGCGTGATCGTCACCCTGGTCGGACCTCTCCTCGTCTGGGCGGCCCTCGTGCTGCCGGGGTGGTGAGCGCGATGACCGGCTCCACCGGACGCGGACCGCTCCACGACGTCCTGGTCGTGGACCTGTCCCGGGCCCTCGCCGGCCCGCACGCCACGATGATGCTCGGCGACCTCGGGGCTCGGGTGATCAAGGTCGAGGCCAAGGGGCACGGCGACGACACCCGTGGTTGGGGGCCGCCGTTCGTCGGGCCCGAGGACGACCGGCAGTCGACGTACTTCCTCTCCGCCAACCGCAACAAGGAGTCGATCACCCTCGACCTCAAGGACGAGGCCGACCGCGACGTGCTGCTGCGGCTCGTCGACCGCGCCGACGTCCTGGTGGAGAACTTCCGCACCGGCGTGCTGGACCGGCTGGGGCTGGGCTTCGAGCTGCTGCAGCGGCGCAATCCACGGCTCGTCGTGCTCTCCGTGACCGGCTTCGGCCACGACGGCCCGGAAGGTGGTCGCGCGGGCTACGACCAGATCGCCCAGGGCGAGGCCGGGCTGATGTCCCTGACCGGCTCCGGGCCCGAGGACCCGCAGCGGGTGGGGGTCCCGATCGCCGACCTGCTCGCCGGGATGTACGGCGCCTACGGGTTGCTGGCCGCGCTGCACGAGCGGGAAAGCACCGGCCGCGGAACGGTGGTCCGCACCTCGCTGCTCGCCGCCACCGTCGGCGTGCACGCCTTCCAGGGCACCCGCTGGACCGTGGCCGGCGAGGTCGGCCGGGCCCAGGGAAACCACCACCCCTCGATCGCCCCCTACGGCCTGTTCCGCTGCCGCGACGGCGCCGTGCAGATCTCCGTGGGCAGCGAGGGGCTGTGGCGGAGGTTCTGCGACGGCTTCGGTCTCGACCCTGCCGTCGAGGGGCTGGCCACCAACCCCGAACGGGTCGCCAACCGGCAGCGGACCATCGAGGTGGTCGAGGGGGTCTTCGCCGACTGGGAGCCCGAGCCCCTGCTGGCGCGCCTGGCCGAGGTCGGTGTGCCCGCGGGCAAGGTGCGCAGCATCGACGAGGTCTACGCCTGGGACCAGACCCGCAGCCAGGGCCTGCTGGTCGACGTCGAGCACGCCGTGCTCGGGCCGGTCACGCTCCCCGGCCCGCCACTGCGGTTCTTCGAGGGCGACGGCACCGAGGTGACCCGGACGGGCCACCAGGCACCGCCCGTCCTCGACCAGCACGGCGATACCGTGCGCGCCTGGCTCGACGAGACCTCCCGAGAGGAGTCCTGATGGCGGAGCGGTGGTCGGCACAGGGACTGATCGACCTGGTGCTGGACGAGGGGTCGTTCCAGTCCTGGGACCAGCCGATCGACGTTCGCGGCTACTCCGAGGCCTATCGGGCCGAGCTGCGCGCGGCGTCCGAGCGGGCGGGGACCGACGAGTCGGTGCTCACCGGCCGGGGGCTGGTGCGCGGGCGCGAGGTCGCGGTCGTGGTCAACGAGTTCGCCTTCCTCGGCGGCTCCATCGGCAGGGACGCCGCGGCACGCATCGTGTCCTGCGTCCGCCGGGCGACCGCGGAGGGACTGCCGCTGCTCGCGACGACCGCCTCGGGCGGCACCCGGATGCAGGAGGGCACGCCCGCCTTCTTCACCATGGTCGACATCTCCCGCGCCGTAATGGACCACCGGGCGGCGGGGCTGCCCTACCTGGTGCACCTGCGGCACCCGACCACGGGCGGGGTCTACGCGTCCTGGGGGTCGCTGGGTCACGTCACGGTCGCCGAGCCCGGTGCGCTCGTGGGGTTCCTCGGCCCGAAGGTCTACGAGGCGCTGGAGGGAAAGCCGTTCCCCGAGGGCGTCCAGCGGGCGGAGAACCTCGCGGAGAAGGGCGTCATCGACGCCGTCGTGGCGACCGAGGACCTCCCGGCGCTGATCGACAGCACCCTGGCCGTGCTGGTCGACCCGCCGGTGCCGCCGGCGCTGCAGCCGCGGCCCTCCGGCGGCGGCACCGGCCTCGGGGTCTGGGAGTCGGTCACGCACACGCGCGACGGCTCGCGGCTCGGCGTACGCCAGCTGCTGAGGTACGGCGCCCGCCGTACCCTCGAGCTCAACGGCACCGAGGAGGGCGAGCAGGACGCCGCCGTGCTCGTGGCCCTGACCCGCCTCGACGGGCAGCCCTGCGTCCTGGTCGGACAGGACCGGCACCAGCAGACCCCGGCCACCCCGCTGGGACCGGCCGCGCTGCGCGAGGCCCGCCGCGGGATGCGGCTCGCCGAGGAGCTGGGCCTGCCGCTGGTCACGGTGATCGACACCCCGGGAGCCGAGCTCTCCGCGGCCGCCGAGGAGGGCGCCGTCGCCGGCGAGATCGCCCGCTGCATCGCCGCCCTGGTGACGATGACGGTCCCGACGGTCTCGGTGATCCTGGGTCAGGGCTGCGGCGGGGGAGCGCTCGCCCTGCTCCCGGCCCGGGTCGTCCTCGCGACCGAGAACGCCTGGCTCTCCCCGCTCCCGCCCGAGGGAGCCAGCGTGATCCGCTTCGGCGACACCGAGCACGCCGCCGAGATGGCCGAGTCCCAGGGGATCGGCTCGGCCAGGCTGGTCGAGGCCGGGATCGTGCACCGCGTCGTACCCGAACTGCCCGACGACGACGCCGAGTCCCTCGCCACCGCGGTCGCCGCCACGGTCGCGACCGAGCTGTCCCGGCTCGGGACATAAGCCCTAGGCTGGGAGGAACCCGACGACGTAGGGACGCGAGCTGACATGAGCGAGATGGGCCCGCGCCACCCCAGCCATGTGGTGCTCCGCGACGGCTCCGGAGTGGTGATCCGTCAGGTCCACCGCGAGGACGCGCCGCTGCTGGCCGAGGGGTTCGCGAGGTTCAGCGAGGAGTCCCGCCGGCTTCGGTTCCTCTCCGGGAAGGCGAGGCTCAGCCAGCGCGAGCTGCGCTACTTCACCCAGGTCGACCACTACGACCACGAGGCGCTGGGCGCTGTGGACGAGGTCGACGGCCAGGCGGTCGGTATCGCCCGCTACATCCGCGACACCGAGGACCCGGAAGTCGCCGAGATCGCGGTGTCGGTGGTCGACAGCTGGCAGGGACGCGGGCTGGGCACCGAGCTCCTGACCCAGCTGATGCGGCTCGCCCCCGGCAACGGCATCCGGCGTTTCACCGCGCTCGTGGCGGCGGACAACGCGGCCATGGTCGCCGTACTCCACGACCTCGGCGGTGAGCTCCGCTCCACCCCCAACGGGGCCGGCGCCGTCGACTACACCCTCACCCCCACCCCCACCCCCGAGGGCAGCGACGAGGTCGTCGACCTGATGCGTGCCTTCGCGCACGGAAAGCTCAGGGCCCCCGCACCCCTCCGCAAGGCGCTCGAGGAGCTGGTGCCGGAGCGGCTACTGCCCAGGCCACCGGATAGTCCCTGACGAATTGGTCGCCCAAACCGGACATCGGCCCACCAGAACGTCAGGGACTATCCGGATCGCCTCAGTAGACCAGCGGCGCGAGGTACTTCCGCGCGTACTCGCGTACGGCGTGCTCGTCGGTGACGTCGAGGCCGCCGCGGGGGTTGAGCAGGTAGGTCCAGGAGACGCGGAGCATCAGCTCGGCCACGGTGGCGAGCTCGTCGTCGGGCATGGTGGCGCCGCTGCGGCGCAGGGTGGCGACGACGCGGGACGCCGAGCCGAGGACGAGCGTGCTCTGGGAGGCGGCGCCCGCGGCGCTGACGACGTCGGGCTCGCTCTGCGCCAGCCGGGCGAGCAGCGGGATCTCGCGGGTCAGCGCCAGGCCGCGGGTGAAGCACTCCACCACGGCCTCCCGGGGAGGCAGGTCCGCGGCGACGCGGTCCAGGGCGGTCAGGAAGTCGTCGAGCTGGCGCAGCAGCACCGCCTCGAGCAGCACCTCCTTGTTGGGGTAGGCGCGGTAGAGCGTGCTCCGGCTGATCCCCGCGGTGCGGGCCACGTCCTCCACGTTGGCCCGGCGGGCGCCGTACTGCTCGAAGACCTGCTGTGCGGCATCGAGGATCGCAGTGGTCACGAGGGCATCTTCTCCCCCTCGGTGAGCGGCTCCAGGGTCACGGGTACGCCGTCGCGGGGGTAGGGGAGCGCGGTGAGGTCGATCGGCCACTCGTAGCCCTCCGGCACCGACCACTTGTAGCTGCGCAGCAGCTCGTGGAAGATCGCGCGCACCTGCATCCCGGCGAAGTGCATCCCGATGCACTTGTGCACCCCCGCGCCGAACGGCTCGTAGGCCAGCCGGTGCGAGCGGTCCTCACGCCGGTCCGGTGCGAACCGGTCCGGGTCGAACCGGGTGGGGTCGGGCCACAGCTCGGGCAGGTAGTGGTTCATGTACGGCGAGACGGTGACGAACGAGCCGGCAGGGACCGCGAACCCGGCGATCTCGGTGTCCCGAGTGGCCACCCGGGGGAGCGAGGGTACCGGCGAGCACAGCCGCAGCGCCTCTTTCATCACCCGGTCGAGGACGTCGAGGCCCATGATGCCGTCGTAGTCGGTCTCGCCGACGGCGAGCGACTGCTCGCGCGCCCGCTCCTGCCACTCGGGGTGGGTGGCCAGGTGGTAGGCCATCGAGCTCATCGTGATCGTGGTGGTGTCGTGTGCGGCCATCAGCAGGAAGATCATGTGGTTGACGATGTCGTCGTCGCTGAACTGCTCGCCGTCCTCGCTCTGCGCCTGGCACAGCTGGGCGAACAGGTCGTCGCCACCGTCGCGCCGCTTGGCCGGCAGGTGCGAGCGGAAGAAGTCCTCGAGGAACCTGCGCGCCCGCAGGCCCTTGGCCCACGGGGTGCCGGGGATGTTCTTGCGCACCAGCGAGGTGCCCGCGCGGACCGCGGCGATGAACGCCTTGTTCACCTCCCGCTGCTCCTCGGCGCTCAGCTTCACGCCCACGAAGGTCTCCAGCGCGAGGTCGAGGGTGAGCTCCTTGAACATGTGGTGCAGGCGCGGGTTCTCCACGTCCTTCCACGTCTCGAGGTTCCGGCGCACGTGCGGGGCCATCACCGCGTGGTAGCTGCGCAGGGCGTCGTTGGTGAACGCGTGCTGCAGGATCCGGCGGTGGTGCAGGTGCTCGTCGAAGTCGAGCAGCATGATCCCGCGGTGGAAGAACGGCCCGATGAAGTGCGACCACGCCGGCCCGTTCGCGAAGGTGCGGTCGCGGTTGACCAGCACCTGCTCGGCCATGTCGGCCCCCGCGGTGACGAAGACCCTCACGCCGAACACGTTGAGCCGGTAGACCTCGCCGTACGACTCCCGCAGGAACTCGTTGTGCCCGATCGGGTTCGCCCGCAGCTGGAGCAGATGCGGGATGCCGAGCAGCGGCCCGCGGACCTTCCGCGGGGCGGTGGGTGTCGTCGTAGTCATCCGGTGGTGACCTCCGGGTCTGAGGATGCGGCCTCGCACAGAGGCGTTGGAATGATGAGACAAATCTGTTTCAATGTATCACCATGACCTCTCTCCAGCACGCCGCCGCAGCCACGGCCGAGCCCCTCCCGCTCGGCCCGGAGTCGCTGACCTGGAGGTACTTCGCCGACAACCGGCAGGTGCTCCTCGGGCCCCGCGCGGCCGTGCTGCAGAACATGCTCCCCTCGCTGGGGCAGGGGGTGGAGGACCACTCCGTGTGGTTCGCGGAGACCCTGGCCCGGCTGCAGCGCAGCATCCCGCCGATCTTCAACACCGTCTACGGCGCCGACCCGGAGTCCAGCGGCCACGAGGTGCGCGACTTCCACCGCCCGATCAAGGGCAAGCTCCCCGACGGATCCCCCTACAGCGCGCTGAACCCGGACACCTACTACTGGGCGCACGCCTGCTTCGTCGAGCACCTGATCACCGCGACCGACACCTTCATCCGGCGGCTCAGCCGCGCGGACAGGGAGCAGATCTTCGCCGAGTCGATCACCTGGTTCGAGCGGTACGGCGTCTCCTCCCGCGGCACGCCCTCGACGTACGCCGAGTTCGAGGCCTACTTCGAGCAGGCGCTGAGCGAGCGACTCGTCGCCCACCGCACCGCGTCCTACGGCGTGGGCTACGCGACCAAGGGCTGGCCCCGGCCCGCGAAGGTGCCCAAGCCGGTCTGGTGGCTGGTCAAGCGGCCGGTGAACGCGGTCAGCGCCTCGATCACCATCGGCGGGATGCCGCCGCGTGGCCGGGAGATCCTCGGGCTGCCCTGGACCGAGGCGCAGGAGCGGCGCTACCGCCGTTTCGCAGCGGTGTGCCGCGCCCTCGACCCGCTCTACCGCCGGCTCCCCGCCCGGCGCCGGATGCACCCGATCGCCCTGCGCGCGTTCAAGCGGGCGGGCGCCAGCGCCTGAGGTCGGTCGCACGCCGAGCAGACAGCGGCCCCGGCGGGTAGAAAGGGTGCATGGCTGATCGTTCTCCCCTGGGACTGCTCGACACCGACTCGCTGCTCAGCGAGGAGGACCGCGCGATCCAGCAGACCGTCCGGCGGTTCGTCGACGAGCGGATCCGGCCCGACATCGCGGAGTGGTACGAGCACGGCAGCACGCCGGTGCGCGAGCTGGCCCGCGAGCTCGGGTCGATCGGGGCGCTGGGCATGCACCTCGAGGGCTACGGCTGTGCCGGCACCAGCACGACGGCCTACGGCCTGGCCTGCCTGGAGGTCGAGGCGGGGGACTCCGGGATCCGCTCGCTGGTCTCGGTCCAGGGCAGCCTGGCGATGTATGCCATCCACGCCCACGGCTCGGAGGAGCAGCGCCAGCAGTGGCTCCCGGAGATGGCCAAGGGGGAGAAGATCGGCTGCTTCGGGCTGACCGAGTCCGACTTCGGGTCCAACCCGGCCGGGATGCGTACGCGTGCGAGGCGCGACGGGTCGGGGGAGAACGCCGACTGGATCCTCGACGGCACCAAGATGTGGATCACCAACGGCTCGGTAGCCGACGTCGCGGTGGTCTGGGCCCGGGTCGACGGGACTGGGCCCGACGCCGGGATCCGCGGGTTCGTCGTACCCACGGACGCTCCGGGCTTCTCCGCCCCGGAGATCAAGCAGAAGCTGTCCATGCGCGCCTCGGTGACCAGCGAGCTCGTCCTCGACGGGGTGCGGCTCCCGGCCGACGCGGTGCTGCCGAACGTCACCGGGTTGCGGGGTCCGCTCAGCTGCCTGACCGAGGCCCGGTTCGGGATCATCTTCGGCTCCGTCGGTGCGGCCCGCGACTGCCTGGAGGCGACCCTGCGCTACGCCGCCGAGCGCGAGATCTTCGACAAGCCGCTGGGCGGCTTCCAGCTCACCCAGGCCAAGCTCGCCGACATGACCGTGGAGCTGGGCAAGGCGATGCTGCTCGCGCTGCACCTCGGCCGGCTCAAGGACGAGGGCCGGATCACCCCCGAGCAGGTCAGCTTCGGCAAGCTGAACAACATCCGTGAGGCGCTCGCGATCGCCCGCGAGTGCCGCACGATCCTCGGCGCCGCCGGGATCACCCTGGAGTGGCCGATGCTGCGCCACGCCAACAACCTCGAGTCGGTGCTCACCTACGAGGGGACCTCCGAGGTCCACCAGCTCGTGCTCGGCAAGGCGCTGACCGGCCAGGACGCCTTCCGCTGAGCCCTCCGCCGGGCCGTGCGAACGCCCGGCGAGTCCCACGTCACACTCGCCACGGGCACCCGAAATGCGACCCGCCGGGCCCGCGTGCCCTACAGTTCAACCACAAGGGTCGTCCAGTCTTGCCTCGACCCTGATGCGTGTTGCAGCTCCACGGACCTTCGGGCACCAGTGCTCCACGACGCCCAGTCATCACGACGAGAACCTCGACGTGACTGTGGCGAGACATTCACACAGTTAGCGATACCAATTCCCTTGTCTACATCCTTCATCGAGCTCGGCGTACCCGCAGGGCTCAGCGACATCCTCACCTCCCAGGGCATCACCGAGCCGACCCCCATCCAGGCGGCGACGCTGCCTGACTCGATCGCGGGTCGCGACGTCCTCGGGCGTGGCCGCACCGGCTCCGGCAAGACGCTCGCCTTCCTGCTGCCGATGATCGCCCGGCTCGAGAAGTCCGGCGCCCGTCGTACGCCGAAGCGCCCGCGCGCCCTGATCCTCGCCCCCACCCGGGAGCTGGTCACCCAGATCACCGCGGCCCTCGAGCCGCTGGCCAAGGTCAACGGCCTCAAGACCCGCACCGTGTTCGGTGGGGTCGGCCAGGGCCCGCAGGTGCAGGCTCTGCGAGCCGGTGTCGACGTGCTGATCGCCTGCCCGGGACGCCTCGAGGACCTGATCCAGCAAGGTGCCTGCGACCTGGGCGCCGTCGAGGTCACCATCCTCGACGAGGCCGACCACATGGCCGACCTGGGCTTCCTGCCCGCCGTACGCCGCATCCTGGAGAAGACGCCCGGCAACGGGCAGCGGATGCTGTTCTCGGCCACCCTCGACGCCGGCGTCAACGTCCTGGTTAAGAAGTTCCTGAGCAACCCGGCCACGCACGAGGCCGACTCCGCCCAGTCGCCGGTCGCGAAGATGGACCACCACGTCCTGCACGTGCACCGCGACCAGCGCGTGCCCGTGCTCGTCGACCTGACCAGCGCGCCCGGCCGCACGATCGTGTTCACCCGCACCAAGCACGGCGCGAAGGCGCTCGCCCGGCAGCTGAACTCTCGCGGCGTGCCCACGGTGGAGCTGCACGGCAACCTCGCGCAGAACGCCCGCACCCGCAACATGGAGGCGTTCCAGTCGGGCAAGGCCAGCACCCTCGTGGCCACCGACATCGCCGCGCGCGGCATCCACGTGGACGACGTGGCCCTCGTGGTCCACGCCGACCCGCCCGCCGAGCACAAGGCCTACCTGCACCGCTCCGGTCGCACGGCCCGCGCCGGTGCCGCCGGCACGGTCATCACGATGATGACCGACCAGCAGGTCAACGACGTGCGCACGCTGACGCGTGCCGCCGGCATCAAGCCGACCACCACCAAGGTCTCGGGTCCCGAGCACGCGCTGCTGCGCCAGCTCGCTCCCGGCGAGCGGGTCCTCGTCGCCGGCGGACTGCCCGACGAGCGTCCCGTCCAGTCCAGCAACTCCGGTGGCGGCGGTCGTCGCAGCGGTGGCGGCGGCGGCCGCAGCCGCTCGCAGGGCCAGCCGCGCTCCGGTGGCCAGGGTGGCCGCTCCGGCGGCTCCGGCGGCCAGAGCGGTCGCTCCGGCGGTCGCCGTGGCGGCTCTGGCTCGTCCGTGGCCTACTCCTCGAGCAGCTCCTCGAGCAGCTCCTCGGGCAGCGGCCACAGCGCAGCAGGGTTCAGCGGCCGCACGCGCTGATCCCCCCAGAACCCACCGAGGCGGCTCGTCCGTCCGACGCTCTCGCCAGCGATCGGACGCGAGCCGCCTCGGTGTCTTTGTGTCCGTGTCACCCTGTGGCGCATGGACATCCTGACCCCGCGTGACGTGCCGCTCGGCGGTCTGCGTGCGATGAACGTGCGGCGCACGCTCCCGCAGCGGCAGCGCTCCCTGATCGGCGCCTGGTGCTTCCTGGACCACTACGGTCCCGACGAGGTCCCTTCGACCGGCTCGCGGGAAGCGCCTGAGGGCGGGATGGTGGTGCCTCCGCACCCGCACACCGGCCTGCAGACCGTGAGCTGGCTGTTCACCGGTGAGATCGAGCACCGGGACTCCGCGGGGCACCACGCGACGGTGCGCCCCGGCGAGCTCAACCTGATGACCGCCGGACGCGGGATCAGCCACAGCGAGTACTCCACGCCCGAGACCACCATCCTGCACGGAGCCCAGCTGTGGCTGGCCCTGCCCGACGCGCACCGGCAGGTGGATCCCGCCTTCGAGCACCACGCTCCGGAGCCGGTCAGTGGCGAGGGCTGGGAGGCTCGCGTGTTCATCGGCTCGCTGCTGGGGTCCACCTCCCCGGTGCGGACGTTCAGCCCGTTGCTCGGGGCGGAGCTCACCCTGGACGTCGGTACGACGTTGCAGGTGCCGGTCGACCCGGCGTACGAGCTGGGCGTGCTCGTGGACCACGGGAACGTGAGCGTCGACGGCGAGCCGCTGGGCGCCCACGAGCTCGGCTTCCTGGCGCCCGGGCAGGACTCGATCGAGCTCAGCGCCACTGAGCCGACCAGGCTGCTGCTCATCGGCGGGCCGCCGTTCGGCGAGCGGATCGTGATGTGGTGGAACTACATCGGCCGCGACCACGACGAGGTGGTCGGCTACCGGGCCGACTGGGAGCGTCTCCTCGACGAGGGCGCCAGCGACAGGTTCTCCCTGCCGGAGGACGACCCCCTCGAGGCGCTGCACTCCCCGCCCCTGCCCAACGCCCGGATGGTCCAGCGCGGTCCCTGAGGTGTAACGCGATCGGGGTCTGCGACCACAATCAGGCATGACGACCGTTGCCGGTCTCGCCGAGACCGGACGAGACCCGGATGCCCTGGAGGCGTTCTACCGCGAACACCTGGAGGCGGTGCAGCGCTTCGTGTCGAGGTGCGACGGCTCGAGGACGCTGGGGGGCTCAAGGCCGCGCTCCGGGAGCACGGCGTCGCCGCGGACGTCACCTACGTGCCCGGGCACCAGGAGTGCGCACCCGGGCACGGTCCGCGACGGGGGACCTTCGTGATGGCCGTCTCGGGTGAGCCCCTCCCGCCGTCGGGCGAGGAGTCCGGGGCCAGCGGCACGGATCTCGGCGGCTTCAGCGGCTGGACGGAGTTCGACGTGACTGCCGGTCCGGTCAAGCCGTGCACGGTGGTCCCCGGCGACTCCTACTAGCGGGAACCGCGGAGCCGGGCTGTGTTGCCGCGGCACCCTAGGCTCGGTTCGTGACCGATGACCAGCTGAGCCAGACCCGCCCCACGCTCGCCGACCTCGCCTCCCGCGGTCCCGTCGTGGTCGACGGCGGCATGGGGACGCTGCTGCAGGACCTCGGGCTCGACGACGGCGGCTCCGGTGAGCTGTGGAACGTCGACCGCCCCGAGGCCGTCCGCGACGCGCACCGGGCCTACGCCGAGGCCGGGGCGCGGATCCTCACCACGAACACGTTCGGCGGGACCCGTCCGAGGCTGGACATGCACGCGCTGGGGGGCCGGGTGCACGAGCTGAACGAAGCGGGGGCACGGATCGCCCGCGAGGTCGCCGAGCAGTACGGCGCCCTGGTCGCGGGTGGCCTGGGTCCCACCGGCGAGCTGATGGCCCCGCTCGGCACGATGGACGGGCTGACCGCGCAGGCGCTCTTCGCCGAGCAGCTCGAGGGGCTCCGTGACGGCGGCATCGACCTGGTGCTGATCGAGACGATGAGCGACCTGGCCGAGGCCGAGGCAGCCGTGGCTGCGGCACACGAGGTCGTCCCCGGGCTCCCGGTGGTCGCCACGATGAGCTTCGACACCAACCTGCGCACGATGATGGGCGTCCGGCCCGCGGAGGCCGTGGTCGCCCTGGCCGCGGCCGGAGCCGATGCGGTCGGCGCCAACTGCGGCCGCGGACCCGCCGAGATGGCCGCGATCGCCGCCGAGATGGTCGCGGCGCGGCCCGAGGGGCTGCTGCTCGTCGCGCAGTCCAACGCCGGGCTGCCTCAGGTCGTCGGTGACCACTTCGAGTACGACGCGACGCCGGACGACCTCGCCGCCCACGCGGCCGAGCTGCGCGACCTCGGGGTGGACCTGATCGGTGCCTGCTGCGGGTCCACCCCCACACACATCAGTGCCATCAGCCGGGCGATCGGCCGAGGGCGGGGATGAGCCAGGGGCCCGTCGTGGGTGAGGACGGGGTCGCACGCTGCCCCTGGGCGAGCCGGCCCGGCACGATGCGCGACTACCACGACACCGAGTGGGGGGTGCGCGTCCGCGGCGAGCGGGGGCTGTTCGAGCGGCTCAGCCTCGAGGGCTTCCAGGCGGGGCTGTCCTGGTCCACGATCCTGAACAAGCGCGACCGGTTCCGCGAGGTGTTCCACGACTTCGACGTCGACAAGGTCGCCGCGATGACCGACGCCGACCTCGACCGGCTGATGCAGGACACCGGGATCGTGCGCAACCGCGCCAAGATCCTGACCACCCGCAAGAACGCCGCCGCTGCCATCACGCTGCGTGCGGACGGCGGGCTGGAGGCGTTCCTCGACGGCTACGCCCCCGAGCACGACCCCGAGCCGCACGTCGCCGCGGAGGTCCCGACCCTCTCGGCGGAGTCGACGGCGCTGTCCAAGGCCCTGCGCAAACGTGGGTTCGGCTTCGTCGGGCCGACCACCGTGCACGCGCTGATGGAGGCCACCGGGATGGTGGACACCCACCTCGTCGGCTGCCACCGCAGGGGCATCGCCCGGTGACGCCCGAGGACGGCGCCCGTCGCCGCCGCGAAACGCCCCGGCGACGGGCTACGGTTCGGCCCATGCCCGACGTCGCAGCGGCCTCGCAGTCCCGTGTCCACGCCTTCGGTGACGACGCCCTCGGCGATCACGACGCCGTCGGCCTCGCCGAGGAGATCCGCTCCGGCAGGGTCTCCCGCCAGGAGGCGGTCGAGGCGGCGATCGCGCGTACGACGCTGCTCGACCCGGATCTCCACGGCCTGGCGGTCGACCGGTTCGGCGCCGCGAGGACCGAGGCCGCGGCCCCGCACGGCGGCTTCTTCGCCGGTCAGCCCAGCTTCGTCAAGGACAACAGCGACGTGGCCGGACTGCCGACGCAGCAGGGCACCCGCGCCTACGTGGCCGAGCCGGCCCGCGCCGACGGGGACTTCGCGCGGATGTACGGCCTGGTCGGCACCACCACGCTGGGCAAGACCCGGCTCTCGGAGTACGGCTTCAGCGCGAGCGCCGAGTTCGTCGAGGACCCGCCGGTGCGCAACCCGTGGCAGACCGGGCACACCTCGGGGGCGTCCTCGGCCGGGTCGGCGGCCTTCGTGGCAGCCGGTGCGGTGACGATCGCGCACGCCAACGACGGTGGCGGGTCGATCCGGATCCCGGCCGCCTGCTGCGGGCTGGTGGGCCTCAAGCCCACCCGGGGCCGCGTCCCCGGTGACCGGTCGAACCGCGAGATGCCGGTCAAGATCGTCCACGACGGTGTGGTGACCCGCTCGGTGCGCGACACCGCCGCCTTCCTGCGCGAGTCCGAGCGCGTCTACCGCGACGTGGGTCTCCCGCCGGTGGGCGACGTCACAGGCCCCGGCAGGAAGCGCCTGCGGGTCGCCCTGGTCACCGACTCGATCGGGGGCCGGACCACCGACGAGGAGACCACCGCTGCGGTGCTGCACACCGCGTCCCTCCTCGAGGGCCTCGGGCACACGATCGAGCCGGTCCCGGCCCCGGTGCCCGCCAGCTTCGAGGACGACTTCCTGCTCTACTGGAGCTCTCTGGCGCTCGCGCTGAGCAGCACCGGCAAGCAGCGGTTCAACCGCAGCTACGAGCGCAGCCGCAACGACAACCTCACCAAGGGCCTGGCCCGGCACGCGCTGCGGAACTCCCTGAAGCTGCCGCGGGCCATCGTGCGGCTGAACAGGTCCTACCGCACCAGCCGCCGGTTCTTCGCCGAGCACGACGTGGTCCTGACCCCGACGCTCGCGCGGGTGACTCCCGAGCTCGGCTGGCTGGACCCATCCCAGCCCTACGAGACGATCATCGAGCACCTGCTGGAGTGGGTCTGCTTCACGCCGTTGCAGAACGCCACCGGAGACCCCGCGATCTCGCTGCCGATGGGCCGGTCCTCGAAGGGACTCCCGATCGGCGTACAGCTGGCAGCCGAGCGGGGGCGCGACCGCCGCCTGCTGCAGGTCGCCTACGAGCTCGAGGCCGCCCAGCCGTTCGCGAGGATCCAGGACCGGGCCTGAGGCGGGGCCGACCATGACCCGGGTGAGCCGCCGAGGTGTCCTCCTGGGCGGGGGAGCCGGGGTGGCAGGGCTCGGAGGACTGGCGCTCGCGGTGGAGCGGGGCGTGGCTCCGGGCAGGCCCTGGGTGCAGGACCGGCTCGGGCTCAACGGGGAGCCGGGCCGGGTGCCGGCCGTCTCATCCGGGGAGGTCGTCACCGGGTCGTTCGTCTCCAGGGCACGCGGTGGCGTGCCGACCGGGTGGGCGATCGTCCGGCCTCCGTCGGTGCCCGCGGACGGGCCGCTTCCGGTGCTCGTGGTGATGCACGGCCTCGGCGGTGACCACCGCACGGCGCTGGCCCCGCGCCTGGGCCTGGACCGCTTCCTCGCGGCCGGGGTACGGCGCAAGGATCGACCCGGGGAGCGGGGTGCCCTCCCGCCGTTCGCCATCGCGTCCGTCGACGGCGGGCGGAGCTACTGGCACCGGCGGCCCGACGGCGAGGACGCCGGCGCCATGGTCCTCGAGGAGCTCGTGCCACTCCTGGCCCGGCACGGGCTGGAGACCGGCCGGATCGGCCTCCTGGGCTGGTCCATGGGCGGGTACGCCGCCCTGCGGCTCGGCGCCGTCCTGGGCCCGGAACGGTGCGCCGTGGTGGTCGCGGCGAGCCCGGCGCTGTGGACCGACGGCGCCGATGCCTCCAGGTCGGGGTTCCGCGACGCCGAGGAGTACGCCGAGTTCAGCGTCTTCGGTCACCAGGACGAGCTCGCCGGCATCCCGGTCCGGATCGACTGCGGGACCGGCGACCCGTTCTACCCGGCCACGAGGAGCTACGTCGCCGGGTTCTCCGAGCGGCCGGACCTCCGGGTCAGGTTCCAGCGGGGCGCCCACGACCTGGCCTACTGGCGCCGGATCGCCCCGGCGCAGCTGCGGTTCGTCGGGCGCCACCTCGCCGGGTAGCGCCTCAGCGGCTCCTGGGTGTGACGAGCAGCGCCTGGGCCGACCGGGCGACCAGCCCGAGCTCGTCGTACACCTCGGAGGAGGCCAGCCCCACGGCGCCGGGACCGATGGTGGTCTCGGCACTCAGGCACACCCACTCGCCGACCGGTGGGCGCAGCACGTGCACGGTGAGCTCGGTGTTCAGGAAGTTCCACCGGGTGGGGTCCAGCACCGCCGAGGCGCCCGACGCGGAGTCCACGCACCCGAGCAGCCGCTGGAGGGGGCTCATCTCCTCGCCCGGGACCAGCTGGAGCAGGGGGCGCATCCAGACCACGGCCGCCCCGGGGCGGGTGACGGCTCCGTCGATCCACTGCCACTCCACGGAGTCGAGGTAGCCGCGGGACCAGGTCGCGGGCGGCTCCTCGTGGTGCCCGTCGCGCGGGAGGTGCGGCAATGGTGTCACCGCGGAGGCGGCGCCGCCTTCCGCCGTGTCCCCAGCTCCCGCGGGGAAGGCCCACCCCTGGGCACGTGCCACGACGCGCCCGGTGAGGTCGCTGAGCTCGGCCTGGCGCAGCGAGACCGACCGGCCGGGGCGCAGCACCGACGTGGTGACCTGCAGCTCCTGCACCGGCACCGGGCCGAGCAGGTCCATCGTGAACCGGCCGATCACCCGGGGCTGCCCCTCGTTCCCGTCGGCTCCCTCGTGCAGGGTCTCCAGGGCCCGGCCGAGCAGGGCCGCCGGTGGACCGCCGTGCTGGGCGTCCGGGCTCCAGGGGCCGGCGGTGGCCTCGGTGGAGAGGAAACGCCCCTCTCCGAGGGGCTCGTACCAGGTGGTGGCAGGCGGGTTCACAGCTCGATCATCCCGTCGAGGTCAAGGCAGACCGGGCCCGATTTCAGGTATCCCACCGAGGCTGTGTAGTCTTCTCGCTGGCCCTACGGTCACGCCCCTTTAGCTCAGACGGCAGAGCGTCTCCATGGTAAGGAGAAGGTCTACGGTTCGATTCCGTAAAGGGGCTCAGGGAAGTGGCGCCCGGTCCACCCACACGACGAGCAGGAATGTGTGGGTGCTCGGGCGTGTTCCTATGGCGGGGTAGCTCAGGTGGTTAGAGCACACGGCTCATAATCGTGGTGTCGCGGGTTCGAGTCCCGCCCCCGCTACGGATTCGTCGAACGCAGCAAGCATCACAAGCCAGGAAGAAGGCACGAAAGTGGCCAGCAAGAGCTCTGACGTCCGCCCCAAGATCACCTTGGCGTGCGTGGACTGCAAGGAACGCAACTACATCACCAAGAAGAACCGCCGCAACGACCCGGACCGCATGGAGCTGAAGAAGTTCTGCCCGCGTTGCCGCACGCACACCGACCACCGCGAGACCCGCTGATCCGAGCGGATCGACCCATCGCACAGACGGCTCCGGCTCGGCCGGGGCCGTTTTGTGTATCCCGGGTCCCGCTCCGGCTAGCGTCATGAGCGTGCGCTCCCAGCCCAGTCCCGAGCCCGGCTCCGAGCCCGGCCCCGAGCCCGGTTCCCAGCCAGTCACTGCGTCCGGGGCGCGGCTGGCCGACCTGACCACCCTGCGGCTCGGCGGCCCCGCCACCGATCTGGTGGAGGCCCGCGAGGAGGCCGAGCTCGTCGAGTCGGTCCGCACGGCCGACGACGCCCGGACGCCGCTCCTGGTCGTCGGGGGCGGCAGCAACCTGGTGGTCGCCGACGAGGGGTACGCCGGGCGCGTGCTCGTGGTCCGCAACGGGGGCCTGCAGGCCGAGTCGGACCTGTGCGGCGGGGCCTACGTCGAGGTCGGCGCGGGAGAGAGCTGGGACGACCTGGTCGCCACGGCCGTCGAGCGCGAGTGGATCGGCATCGAGGCGCTCTCCGGCATCCCGGGGACCGTCGGTGCGACCCCGATCCAGAACGTCGGCGCCTACGGCCAGGAGGTCGCCCAGACGATCGCGCGGGTGCGCACCTGGGACCGGGTCGACCGTCAGGTCCGGACCTTCGCGGCCGCCGACTGCGGCTTCGGCTACCGGACCAGCCGCTTCAAGGAGGAGCCCGGACGTCACGTGGTCCTCTCGGTGACCTTCGCGTTCCGGCTCGGCGACCTCGGCGCGCCCGTGCAGTACGCCGAGCTGGCCCGCGCCCTCGGGGTGGCAGTGGGGGAGCGTGCCCCCGCCGCCGACGTACGTGCCGCGGTGCTCGCCCTGCGCCGCAGCAAGGGCATGGTGCTCGACCCGGCCGACCACGACACGTGGAGCACCGGCTCGTTCTTCACCAACCCGGTGGTGCCGGCCGACCGGGTCCCGCCCGGCGCCCCCGCGTGGCCGCAGCCCGACGGGCAGGTGAAGACCAGCGCCGCCTGGCTGATCGAGCAGGCCGGGTTCGCCAAGGGCTACGGCACCGAGCGGGTGCAGATCTCCCACCGGCACACCCTGGCGCTGACCAACCGCGGCGGCGCCACCACGGCCGAGCTGCTGGAGCTGGCCCGCGAGCTGCGCGCCGGCGTGGAGCAGCGTTTCGCGATCACCCTGGTCAACGAGCCCGTCCTGGTGGGCTGCTCGCTCTGACGGGCCCGCAGCGGGCCCACAGGCCTGCTCCAGTGCTGTGTCAGACCTGGCTCACGGTGCTGCCACCGGTCCAGAGCCCCGCGGCGATCAGCAGCACGAACCCGATCACGGCGATGATCGCCAGCACCAGGAAGATCGTCCCGACGATGCCCATGATCATCCCGGACCGCGCCAGGCCGTCACCGCCGAGGCGCCCCTGGGAGGCCTCGATCTCGTTGAGCGCCTTGCGGCCGATCGCCCAGGCGAACGGCGCGACCACGAGCGGGAGGCCGCACACGGCGAGACCGCCGACCAGGCCCACCAGCCCGAGCACCAGGGCGAGGGTCGCCTGCGGATGCTCCGGCTGCGCTGCGGCGTACCCGCCGTAGCCGGGCGGCGGGGGAGGGAAGGCCTGCGGCTGCGCCGGCGGGTACCACGGCTGCTGGCCGCCCGCCTGTCCACTGGCGGGAGCGCCCGGTGCCGGAGCGGCGTAGGGCTGCTGCCCGGCGGGGTAGGTGCCGTAGGGGGTGGTTGTGGGGGCCTGGCCGTAGGCGTCGCCCTGGCCGTAGGTGTCGCTCTGGCCGTAGGCGTCGCTCTGGCCCGACTGCGCCTGCTCGGCGGCGAGCCGCTCCCAGTAGCCCACGGGCTGGGTCGGCTCCGTGCCGGTGCCCTCGGCGGACTGCTCCCCACGGGGCTCCTGCGGGTCCTCCCCGGGGTAGGTGCTCATCGAGGCGTCCGGGACGGCTGTGGGCGCAGGCAGGCCACTGTGGGGAAGGTCATGGGGCCATTGTCCCCAACCAGGCGTCGATCTCACCCAACCACGTCGACTTGTCCTCGTCCGTGGCGCGGGAGGCCCGGACCGAGGACCGCGCCAGCTCGGCCAGCTGTACGTCGCTGAGCTCGTGCGCCGCGCGCATCGTGGCGTACTGCCCTGCGAGCCGGGACCCGAACAGCAGCGGGTCGTCCGCGCCGAGGGCGATGGTGGCCCCGGCAGCCATCAGCTCCGGCAGCGGCACCGAGGACAGGTCGCTGTAGACCCCGAGGGCGACGTTGGAGACCGGGCACACCTCCAGGGGGATCCCCCGGGCGACGATCAGGTCGAGCAGCGCGGGGTCCTCGACCGATCGGATGCCGTGGCCGAGGCGGTCGGCGTGCAGCGCCTCCACGCACAGCCGGGCCGCGTCGGCGCCCAGCAGCTCCCCGCCGTGGGGGGTGAGCATCAGGCCGGCCCGCTCGGCGATCCGGAAGGCCGGTGCGAAGTCACGGGTACTGCCGCGGCGCTCGTCGTTGGAGAGCCCGAAGCCCACCACGCCCCGCCCGACGTACTGCGCGGCGAGCCGGGCCAGCGTCCGCGCGTCCAGCGGGTGCCGGGTCCGGTTGGCGGCGATGACCACGGCGATGCCGATCCCGACGTCGCGGCTGCTCTCCCGCACCGCGTCCAGGACGAGGTCGGTGAACGCAGTGACCCCGTCGAACCGGGCGGCGTACCCGCTGGGGTCGACCTGGATCTCCAGCCACCGGGAGCCCTCGCGCTTGTCGTCCTCGGCGGCCTCGCGGACGAGGCGACGTACGTCGTCCTCGGTGCGCAGCACCGAGCGGGCGACGTCGTAGAGCCGCTGGAAGCGGAACCAGCCCTTCTCGTCGGCCGCCGAGAGCTGCGGCGGCCAGTCCTCGACCAGGCTCTCGGGCAGGGTGTGCCCGTCACGCTCCGCGAGCTCGAGGAGCGTGGAGTGCCGCATCGACCCGGTGAAATGAAGGTGCAGATGCGCCTTGGGAAGCTCTTCGAGGTCGCGGAAGCGCGTCGTGGGCTGCTGCGCTCCCTCGTCGTGGCCGGGTCGGGGTGCGTCTGGTCCGGCCGAGTCCATCCGACTAGCCGCGGGCCTTCTCGGCAGCGGCCAGCAGCACGCAGGTGGCGACGGCCTCCATCGCCCCGCGGACCTCGGGCAGGCCCGGGAAGGTGGGGGCGAGGCGGATGTTGCGGTCGCGGGGGTCGTTGCCGTCGGGGAAGGAGGCTCCCGCGGGGGTCAGGGAGATCCCGGCCTCCTTGGCGAGCTCCACGACGCGCGACGCCGTCCCGTCCTGGACGTCGAGGCTCACGAAGTAGCCGCCCGTCGGGCGGGTCCAGCTGGCGATCCCCAGGCCGCCGAGGCGCTCGGTGAGGATCTCGTCGACGGCCGCGAACTTGGGCGCGATGATCTCGCGGTGCCGGACCATGTGCTCGCGCACGCCGTCCGCGGAGCCGAAGAACTCCGCGTGCCGCAGCTGGTTGAGCTTGTCGGGCCCGATCGCGCCCTTGCCGAGGTGACCGACGTACCACTGCACGGTCTCCACCGAGCCGGCCAGGAACGCCACGCCGGCACCGGCGTAGGTGATCTTGGAGGTGGAGGCGAACATCACCGGGCGGTGCGGGTGCCCGGCCTCGGCGGCCAGGCCCAGGATGTCGGCGCTGCGTGCCTCCTCGTCGGTGAGGTGGTGCACGGCATAGGCGTTGTCCCAGAAGATCTTGAAGTCGGGCGCCGCGGTCTCCATCGACGCCAGCCGGGAGGCGACCTCGGGGGAGACGACCGAGCCGGTCGGGTTGGCGTACGTCGGCACCACCCAGATCCCCTTGATGCTCGGGTCGCTCGCCGCGAGCTCCGCCACGGCCTCGGCGTCGGGTCCGTCATCGGTCATCGGCACGGTGACCATGTCGATGCCGAACCAGCTGAGCAGGGTGAAGTGGCGGTCGTACCCGGGCACCGGGCAGATGAACGTGACCTTCTCCTCGGCTCCCCAGGGGCGGGGGCTGTCCACGCCGCCCTTGAGCCACAGGTCGGTGAGCACCTCGCGCATCATCACCAGGCTGGAGTTGCCGCCGGCGACGATCTGCTCGGTCTCGATGCCCAACAGCTCGGCGAAGATGGCCCGGATCGACTTGATGCCCTCGAGGCCGCCGTAGTTGCGCACGTCGACGCCGTCGGGGTCCTTGGTGGTGCGGGGCAGCGTCAGCAGACCGTCGGAGAGGTCGAGCTGGGCAGCCGAGGGCTTGCCGCGGGTGAGGTCGAGCTTGAGGCCCTGCTCACGCAGCGCCTCGTAGGCTGTTCGTTGCTCCTCGTGGAACTTCTCCACCTCCGCCGGGTCGAGGTCTGCGAGGGGACGGGTCTGCTGGCTCTGCTCGGTCACGCCTCCATGTTCGCAGAGGCCGCCACGGGCAGGGCAGGGTGCCTGCCGGATCCTTCGGTTGGAAGGGCCTCCCGGTTCGACTTTGGGTGGACCGTCCCCGTAGACTCGCGTTTTGGTGAATCCGGCCAATCTTTTCCTATGCCCGGAATACGCCCTAGGGCACTAGCTCAACTGGCAGAGCATCGGTCTCCAAAACCGAAGGTTGGGGGTTCAAGTCCCTCGTGCCCTGCGAGAAGTCACGAACACAGATCCATGCACCAGGCAGCAGGCAAGCCAACCTCGTCACCCAGGTCATCGGGGCAACGAAAGAAGGAAGAACGTGTCGGAGAGCTCACCAACCCGCTCGGGGAACAAGCGTGAGCGCACCAACCCGGTCACGTTCTACCGGCAGGTCGTCGCCGAGCTGCGCAAGGTGGTGTGGCCGACCCAACAGCAGCTGGTCACCTACCTGATCGTGGTGCTGGTCTTCGTGCTCGTGATGATCGCCTACGTATCGCTCCTCGACCTCGGCTTCGGCAAGGCCGTGTTCGCGATCTTCGGCGGCGAGTAGCCACACGCGTGAGCCCGGGTCCCGGGCCGCGAGGAAGTTTTCCCAGCTGGATTTAGTTACGGAGCAATCGTGTCTGAGCAGTACGACGAGAAGCCGGTCGACGAGTCGACCGAGCCCACCGACGAGGTCCTCACCGACCCCGAGACCGGGGAGACCGTGACGGTCCTCGGCGGGCCCGTCGAGGCTACCGACACGCCTGAGGACGAGGTCGAGGACGCAGCCGACGAGTCCGACGAGGCGGCAGCCGACGACGACGACGCCGCCGTCGACCCGCTCGAGGCGTTCCGCCAGTCCCTCCGCGAGAAGGAGGGCGACTGGTTCGTGGTGCACACCTACTCCGGCATGGAGAACCGGGTGAAGGCCAACCTCGAGAACCGGATCACCTCGCTGAACATGGAGGGCTACATCCACGAGGTCGTCGTACCCACCGAGGAGGTCGCGGAGATCAAGAACGGGCAGCGCAAGCTGGTCCGCCGCACCGTGCTCCCCGGCTACGTCCTGGTCCGGATGGACCTGACCGACGAGTCCTGGTCCGCCGTACGCCACACGCCGTCGGTGACCGGGTTCGTGGGGCACAGCCACCAGCCCGTCCCGCTGAGCCTGGAGGAGGTCGAGAACATGCTCGGCCCCGCAGTCCAGGCAGAGGCCGACGCCGAGGCCGCTGCGGCCGCGGCGCAGTCGGGAGCACCTGCTCCCGCCAAGACCGCGACCCGCACCCAGGTCGCGGTCGCCGACTTCGACGTCTCCGACTCGGTGATGGTCGTCGACGGCCCGTTCGCCACCCTGCACGCGACGATCACCGAGATCAACGCGGAGAGCCAGAGGGTCAAGGCCCTCGTCGAGATCTTCGGCCGGGAGACGCCGGTCGAGCTCAGCTTCACCCAGATCCAGAAGGTCTGACCCGCAACACCGCAACGCGAAACACCAGTGGCAGAGGGCACATGGCCCTCGTCCTGACCACGAGAAGAGAAAGAAGAAAGCAATGCCTCCCAAGAAGAAGATCGCAGCGCTGGTCAAGGTGCAGCTGAAGGCCGGCGCGGCCACCCCCGCCCCGCCCGTCGGTACGGCACTCGGCCCGCACGGCGTGAACATCATGGACTTCTGCAAGGCCTACAACGCCCAGACCGAAGCCATGCGCGGCAACGTCGTCCCCGTCGAGATCACCATCTACGAGGACCGGTCCTTCACCTTCATCACGAAGACCCCGCCGGCCGCCGAGCTGATCAAGAAGGCTGCCGGGATCCAGAAGGGCTCCGGCGTCCCGCAGAAGGACAAGGTCGGCAAGCTGAGCAAGGACCAGGTGCGCGAGATCGCCACCACCAAGCTCCCCGACCTCAACGCCAACGACATCGACGCGGCGATGAAGATCGTCGAGGGCACCGCCCGCTCGATGGGCATCACCACCGACTGAGACCGGTCCCGGGCGCTCGCCCGGATCCGACAGGCACGAGCAGACAAGCAAGAGTGGCAGGGCCGCGCTGGCCCACGTAGACCACAACTGGAAAGCAAAGGAACCAGACATGCAGCGCAGCAAGACCTACCGCGAGGTGGCGAAGTCGTTCGACCAGGACGAGACCCACGCCCCCCTCGCCGCGATCAAGATCGCCAAGGACGGCGCCAAGAAGAAGTTCGACGAGACCGTCGACGTGGCCATGCGCCTCGGGGTCGACCCCCGCAAGGCCGACCAGATGGTCCGCGGCACCGTCAACCTCCCGCACGGCACCGGCAAGACCGCCAAGGTCCTCGTGTTCGCCAACGGTGACAAGGCCGACGCCGCCCGCGAGGCCGGCGCCGACGTGGTCGGTGGCGACGAGCTGATCGAGAAGGTCAACGGCGGGTGGCTCGACTTCGACGCCGTCGTCGCGACCCCGGACATGATGGGCAAGGTCGGCCGCCTCGGCCGCGTCCTCGGCCCCCGTGGCCTGATGCCCAACCCGAAGACCGGCACGGTGACCCCTGACGTCGCCAAGGCCGTCTCGGACATCAAGGGCGGAAAGATCGAGTTCCGCGTCGACCGGCACGCCAACCTGCACTTCATCATCGGCAAGGCGTCCTTCAGCGAGCTCCAGCTCGCGGAGAACTACGCCGCTGCCCTCGAGGAGGTGCTGCGGCTCAAGCCGGCCAGCTCCAAGGGCCGCTACATCCGCAAGGTCGTGGTCTCCACGACCATGGGCCCCGGCATCCAGGTCGACCCCAACCGCACCAAGAACGTCGCTGCCGCCGACGAGTGAGCCACGGCCGGGGGGCCGGCACCAGCGTGATTTGGTGACCGGCACCCCCAGCCCGTAGAGTCACTCCCTGAAGCCGAAGACAGCCGGTTGGTCCCTCCTTCACAGGAAGGATCCGAAGGTTCGCGACAAGCGGACGACCTGCCCAGGTGACACCGAGTGAGACGACGAAGTCGTCATCCGCCCTGTGCACCTGCACAGGGCGTTTTTCATGTCGGTCCCGGCTTCTGGACGCCGTGCAACCCGCGCGTCGTCCGTGCACACATCAGTGCTCAAGCTGGAAGGAGACCCATGGCGCGGCCAGACAAGGCAGCAGCCGTCGCGGAGATCGTCGACTCGTTCAACGACTCCACCGGCGCTGTGCTGACCGAGTACCGCGGTCTCACCGTGAAGCAGCTGCAGGAACTGCGGCGAGTTCTCGGCGAGAACGCCCACTACGCCGTGGTCAAGAACACGCTGACCAAGATCGCTGCCAAGCAGGCGGGTGTCGACGGCGTCGACGACCTCCTCAACGGCCCGACCGCCATCGCCTTCATCAACGGCGACATGGTCGAAGCGGCCAAGGGTCTGCGTGACTTTGCCAAGGCTAACCCCGCCCTTGTCGTCAAGGGTGGATATGTCGACGGTGCCCCGATGGCGGCTGCCGAGATCGCCAAGCTGGCCGATCTCGAGTCCCGCGAGGTTCTCCTGGGCAAGCTTGCGGGCGCGATGCTCGCCTCGCTCAGCCAGGCCGTCTACCTGCTCCAGGCCCCGATCTCGCAGGTTGCCCGGCTCGCCGGCGCCCTGGAGGCCAAGGCCCAGCAGGACCCGAGTGTCCTGGGAGGCGGTGCCGGTACGCCGGCGGCCGTGACCGAGGACGCAGCACCAGAGGCAACCGAGGACGCACCCGCGGCCGAGGAGACCACCACCGAGGCCCCCGAGACCCCCGAGGCCTGACCACCTGCTCGTGGCAGAAGCCATAAGCACCACTGAAAGGAACGCCACCATGGCGAAGCTCAGCACCGACGAGCTGCTCGACGCTTTCAAGGAGATGACCCTCCTGGAGCTCAGCGAGTTCGTGAAGCAGTTCGAGGACACCTTCGGCGTCACCGCTGCGGCCCCCGTCGTCCAGGCGGCCCCCGGCGCAGGCGGCGGCGCGGCTGCCGAGGAAGTTGTCGAGCAGGACGAGTTCGACGTCGTCCTCGAGGCTGCCGGCGAGAAGAAGATCAACGTCATCAAGGAGGTCCGCGCCCTCACGAGCCTGGGCCTCAAGGAGGCCAAGGACCTCGTCGAGGCGGCCCCCAAGGCCATCCTCGAGAAGGTCACCAAGGAGGCCGCGGAGAAGGCCAAGGAGTCCCTCGAGGGCGCCGGCGCCACCGTCACCCTCAAGTGACGCTGCTCCCCAGCAACAGCTGAATAACGGTCGCACCTGCTCGGGCAGGTCGGGACCATCTGCAACGGCCGTTTCGGACCTCCGGGTCCGGAGCGGCCGTTGCGCTGTCCCCGGAATCGTGTACGGTCGTTCACTCAATCTCGGGGACGAGTGCGGTCATTCATGAGACTCCCGGCACACCGGGGTGACGCACGACACTAGAACGCGTAACTTGTCCTCGGGCTACTCGTTGGTACGCGTAGGTGGGGAGGCTTGCGCGCTGGCCGACGCCCAGTCATGGATTGCTGTTCGACGAGGCACAGGGAGGCCCTTCGATGGGTGTTGAGATCGAGATCAAGGATCTGACCAAGAGCTTCGGCAAGCAGCTGATCTGGGGCGACGTCACCCTGACCGTTCCCGCGGGCGAGATCTGCGTGATGCTCGGTCCCTCCGGCACCGGCAAGTCCGTGCTGCTCAAGACGATCATCGGGCTGCTCAAGCCCGACCGTGGCAGCGTCGTCATCCAGGGCACCGACATCGCGACGTGTCCCGAGAAGGAGCTCTACGAGATCCGCAAGCTGTTTGGCGTGCTGTTCCAGGACGGCGCGATGTTCGGCTCGATGAACCTCTACGACAACGTCGCCTTCCCGCTGCGCGAGCACACCAAGAAGACCGAGTCGCAGGTCCGCGAGGTCGTGATGGAGAAGCTCGACCTCGTCGGGCTGCTCGGCACCGAGGACAAGCTGCCCGGTGAGATCTCCGGCGGGATGCGCAAGCGCGCCGGCCTCGCCCGTGCGCTGGTGCTGGACCCGGAGATCGTGCTCTTCGACGAGCCCGACTCCGGCCTCGACCCGGTCCGCACCTCCTTCCTGAACCAGCTGATCGTGGACCTCAACGCCCAGATCGACGCGACGTTCCTGATCGTGACCCACGACATCAACACCGCCCGGATGGTGCCGGACAACATCGGCCTGCTCTACCACAAGCACCTGGCGATGTTCGGCCCCCGCGAGATGCTGCTCTCCTCGGAGGAGCCGGTGGTCCGTCAGTTCCTCAACGCCCAGGTCGTGGGCCCGATCGGCATGTCGGAGGAGAAGGACGCCGACGAGCTCGAGGCGGAGAAGGACATGGAGCTGCCGCCGCTGCCGCCGATCCCCCTCCAGATCGAGCCCTCCAACGGACAGCCCCGGCGCAGCCAGCGCGAGCCCGGTGCCTGGTGCCGGGAGAACGGCGTGGAGCCGCCTCCCGGCTCGTTCGAGGAGAACATGTCCATGACCACCGGAGGATGATCTGCTGATGGCCTCCGCTGTGGCCACCCGCGTTCTCTCACCGATCGGAACCGCGGGGAAGCTGTTCGCATTCGCGCTCGACGTGGCGCGCAACCTGTTCAAGCGACCGTTCCAGGCTCGCGAGTTCATCCAGCAGGCCTGGTTCATCGCCTCGGTGACGATCGTGCCCACCGCCCTGGTCGCGATCCCCTTCGGTGCGGTGATCGCGCTGCAGGTGGGCAGCCTGATCAAGCAGTTCGGCGCACAGTCGTTCACTGGTTCCGCCTCCGTGCTGGCGGTCGTCCAGCAGGCGGCGCCGATCGCCACCGCGCTGCTGATCGCCGGTGCCGGCGGGTCCGCGATCGCGGCTGACCTCGGTGCCCGCAAGATCCGCGAAGAGCTCGACGCGATGATGGTGCTCGGCATCGACCCGATCCAGCGGCTCGTCGTACCCCGCGTGCTGGCGTGCATGATGATCGCGGTCTTCCTCAACGGCCTGGTCACCGTCGTCGGCGTCGCGGGCGGCTACGTGTTCAACGTCGTCCTGCAGGACGGCACGCCAGGTGCCTACATCGCCAGCTTCACCGCGCTCGCGCAGCTGCCCGACCTGTGGGTCGGCCTGATCAAGGCGCTCATCTTCGGGATGATCGCCGCCATCGTGGCGGCCTACAAGGGCTCGAACGCGGGCGGTGGCCCCAAGGGCGTCGGCGACGCGGTCAACGAGTCGGTGGTGATCACGTTCCTGCTGCTGTTCATCGTGAACCTGATCATCAGCGCCCTCTACCTCCAGCTGATCCCGCCGAAGACGGGCTGAGGCGATGGCGAACTTCAAGGGCATCTACGAGAAGCCGCTCTCCTCCCTGGACACGATGGGGGAGGAGCTGGCGTTCTACCTGCGCGCCATCCGGGTGACGCCGCGTTCGGTCACCCGCTACCCCAAGGAGATCCTGCGGCTGCTGGCCGAGGTCACCCTCGGTTCGGGTGCGCTGGCGGTCATCGGCGGCACCGTCGGGGTGATCACCGCGATGACGTTCTTCACCGGCGCCCAGGTGGGCCTGTCCGGTTACGCCGCCCTGAACCAGATCGGCACCGCGGCGTTCTCCGGCTTCATCTCGGCGTACTTCAACACCCGGGAGATCGCCCCGCTGGTCGCCGGCATCGCGCTCGCGGCGACCGTGGGCTGCGGGTTCACCGCCCAGCTCGGGGCGATGCGAATCTCCGAGGAGGTCGACGCCCTCGAGGTGATGGCGATCCCCTCGATGCCGTTCCTGGTCACCACCCGGATCGTGGCCGGGCTCGTCGCCATCGTGCCGCTCTACGTCGTGGGCCTGCTCTCCTCCTACTTCGCCACCCGGCTGACCGTGACGCAGTTCTACGGCCAGAGTCCGGGCACCTACGACCACTACTTCAACCAGTTCCTGCCACCGGGTGACGTCTTGTGGTCCTTCGGGAAGGTGCTGGTCTTCGCCGTCGTGGTGATCCTGATCCACTGCTACCACGGCTACACCGCCAGCGGCGGCCCCGCCGGTGTGGGGGTGGCCGTGGGCCGTGCCGTCCGGACCTCGATCGTGGCCGTGAACGTGATCGACCTGTTCCTCTCGATGGCCATCTGGGGCTCGGCGACCACCGTCAGGTTGGCGGGTTGAGATGAGACCTCTGGACCATCACCGCATCCTCGGCGTCGTCTTCGTCGCCCTCCTCGTGCTCTCCGTCTGGGTCGTCAACGGGGTCTTCACCCAGAAGTTCACCTCGTTCGACACCGTGACCCTGAAGTCCAGCACGGTCGGCCTCAACCTGCCCGCCAAGGCGGACGTGAAGGTGCGCGGCGTCATCGTCGGCCAGGTCAACGAGGTCAAGTCCGAGGGCGGCGGCGCCACGATGAAGCTCGGCATCAAGCCCGAGGTGATCGACACGATCCCCGCCAACGTCACGGCGGCGCTGCTGCCCAAGACCCTGTTCGGCGAGAAGTACGTCGACCTCGCCATCCCCTCCTCGCCCTCCTCGAAGTCGCTGAAGGCCGGTGACGAGATCTCCGAGACCAAGCTCCCCATCGAGGTGGAGCGGGTGCTCAACGACCTCTACCCGCTGCTGCGCACGGTGCAGCCGGCCGAGCTCAACTACACCCTGAACGCGCTCGCCACCGCGCTCGAGGGCCGGGGCGAGAAGGTCGGCGAGTCCCTGGTGACCCTCGACGGCTACCTGAAGCGGCTCAACCCGCGGATCCCCGACCTGATCGCGGACATCAAGCTGCTGGCGACCGTGACCGACACCTACGCCGACGTGGTCCCGCAGCTCGCGGCGACGCTGCGCAACACGGTGAAGACCGGCAACACCCTGGTCACCAAGGAGGAGAAGCTGAACGCGTTCCTCACCGACCTGACCTCGTTCTCCAACACCGCCAAGGGCTTCCTGGACAAGAACGGGAACAACGTCATCCGGCTGGGCAAGCTCAGCGAGCCGACGATAGCGCTGCTGAAGCGCTACTCCAGCACCTTCCCGTGCCTGCTCGAGGGGATCGTCAAGCAGGCGCCGCGGCTGGCCGACACCTTCCGCGACTTCATCTTCCACATCAACGTCGTGGTCCTGCCGACGACGCTGACCTTCGGCCCGCGCGGCTACAACGCCAGCGACCGTCCGGTGTACGGCGCCGACAACGACCCCAACTGCGCCGGACTGCCCAGCCCGCCGATCCCGTACTACCCGGCGATGGGAGACCTCCCCAACCTCAACGACGGCAGCGACAACATCGGCAAGGGCGACAACCAGCGGGTCGCCCCCGGGTTCGCCGGCGGACAGTCCACGGACAAGCCCGCGAAGCCCGCCGGTCTCACCGTCGGCACCTCGGGCACCGCCTCGCAGAAGGCCCTGATCAACTCGATCGTGGGTCCCTCGGTGGGCGTTCCCGTCGACGAGATGGCCGACGTCGCCTCGTTGCTGTTCGTGCCCGCACTCGCCGGCACGGAGGTGAGCGTCGGATGAGCATCCTGGACAAGAAGACCGGCGCCGACTTAGTCAAGCTGGTGATCTTCATCCTGGTGACCACGATGGCCACGGGCGTGCTCGTGGTGCTGATCGGCAACCTGAGCTTCACCTCCACCCGGGACTACAAGGCGGTCTTCTCCGACGCCACCGGCGTGGTCAAGGGCGACGACATCCGGATCGCCGGCGTCAAGGTCGGCAGCGTCACCGACATCAAGGTGATCGACCGGGAGCGGGCGCTGGTGTCGTTCAACGTGGCGAAGAGCTCGATCGTGACCAAGAGCTCCACCGCGACCATCCGCTACCGCAACCTGGTCGGCCAGCGTTACATCCAGCTCACCCAGGGAGTCGGTGACCTGCAGCCGATGGCGGCGCAGACCACGATCCCGATGGACCGCACCGAGCCGGCGTTGGACCTCACCGTGCTGTTCAACGGGTTCAAGCCACTGTTCGCGGCCCTGTCACCGGCCGACATCAACAAGCTCTCCAGTGAGCTGATCGCCGTCTTCCAGGGTGAGGGCGGCAACTTCAACGCCCTCCTGCAGAGCACCGCGTCGGTGACCAACACCCTGGCCGACCGCGACAGGGTCATCGGCGACGTGATCGAGAACCTCAACGACGTCCTGGTCACCCTCGCCGGGCGGGACAAGCAGCTCAACGAGCTGATCACCACCTTCCAGACGTTCATGGCCGGGCTGGTGGAGGACAAGGACGCGATCCTCGGCTCCCTGGAGTCGATCTCCACGCTGGCCGACGAGACCTCCGACCTGGCGGTGGGCATCCGGCCCTCGCTGGTCAAGGACGTGAAGGGCCTGCGCCAGGTGGCCACCAACCTGAACAAGGACCGGGCCGAGCTGGACCGGGCGATGCAGGTCCTGCCGATCAAGCTGGAGAAGATCGGCCGCACCGCGATCTACGGCTCGTTCTTCAACTTCTTCCTGTGCAAGTTCCAGGGGAACGTGGTCCCGCCGAAGATTCCCGGCCTGCCCGCGCTGCCGGAGTTCCAGATCAAGTACGACATCGCGCAATCGAGGTGCAACCTCGGATGAGCAAGCCATTCCGCGAACGCAACCCAGTGCCGATCGGCGCGATCAGCATCGCCGTGCTGGCGCTGCTGATGGCGGTCGCCTTCAAGGCCCAGGACCTGCCGATCATCGGCGGCGGCGACACCTACCACGCTGCCTTCGCCGAGTCGGGTGGGCTCAAGCCCGACGACGAGGTACGCATCGCCGGGGTCAGGGTCGGCAAGGTCACCGGCGTCGAGCTCGACGGCAACCAGGTGAAGGCGACCTTCAAGGTCGACACGCCCTCGAAGTTCGGCAAGGAGACGGGAGCGGCCATCAAGGTCAAGACGCTCCTCGGCGCCATGTACGTCGCCCTGGAGCCCGCCGGGTCCGGCCAGCTCAAGGAGGACTCGACCATCCCGGTCGAGCGCACCTCCTCGCCGTACAACGTGGTGGACGCGTTCTCCGGCCTCGCCGAACGCGCCGAGGACATCGATGTCGACCAGCTCAGTGAGTCCATCGACACCCTCGCTGAGCTGACCAAGGACACCCCGGCGGCGTTCCAGGGAACCCTGCGTGGGCTCTCCCGGCTCTCCGAGACCGTCGCCAGCCGCAATGACCAGATCGGCGAGCTGCTCAAGAACCTCAACACCGTCTCGGGCACGTTGGCCAAGCGCGACAAGGACATCGTCGCGCTGATGAAGGACAGCGACGTGCTGCTGCGGGCGCTGGTGGCCAGGCGTGAGGCCGTGCACCAGCTGCTCGTGTCCACCAGCAGGCTCTCAAACGAGCTCACCCTGCTGGTGCGGCAGACCCGTGCCGACCTCAAGCCGGCCCTGACCAACCTCCAGGGCGTGGTCAACGTGCTGCTGAAGAACCAGTCGAACCTCGACGAGAGCCTGCGGCTGATGGCCCCGTTCTACCGGGTCTTCGCCAACACCCTCGGCAACGGTCCCTGGTTCGACGTCTGGCTCGCCAACCTGACCAACCCGATCGGGGTCCCCTCAGCGGGGGTGGGGGGACGATGAAGATCTTCAGCAAGGTGAACCCGATCCTCGGCGTACTGCTCGCGGTGGCGCTGGTGGCGGCCCTGCTCGTCGCGTTCTGGCCCGGCGCGGAGACCAGGACGGTCACCGCCGACTTCCCGCGCACGGTCTCCCTCTACGAGGGCTCCGACGTGAAGATCCTGGGCGTCGCGGTCGGCAAGGTCGACAAGGTGACCCCGATAGGCACCAAGGTGCGGGTCGAGATGACCTACGACGCCAAG
The DNA here is from genome assembly GCF_058215735.1 of Nocardioides sp. Z30_9. Classification (NCBI taxonomy): domain Bacteria; kingdom Bacillati; phylum Actinomycetota; class Actinomycetes; order Propionibacteriales; family Nocardioidaceae; genus Nocardioides; species Nocardioides sp. Z30_9. The sequence continues at coordinate 1,979,431 of NZ_JBZAJF010000001.1, read as the reverse complement.
CACAAGCTGCCCGAGGACGTGCAGGCGGCGGTGATCTCGCCCTCGATCGTCGGCGACCGCTTCGTCCAGATGACGCCCGCCTACGACTCCGGACCAGTGCTTGCCGACAAGGCAAAGCTCGGCCTGGACCGAACCGGCACGCCGCTGGAGCTCGACGAGATCTTCGGCAGCCTCAACGACCTCGACATCGCGCTGGGCCCCGACGGCGCCAACAAGCCCGGCGAGGGCGGGGTCGGGCCGCTGACCCGGCTCCTGGACTCCACCGCGCGCAACTTCGGGGGACAGGGTGCGCAGTTCAACACCACGCTGAAGGACCTCGGCGCGTTCACCAAGACGCTCGCGGACAACAAGGACGCGCTGTTCGGGACCATCGCCCAGGTCGAGGACTTCACCAAGACCCTGGCCGACAACGACACCACGGTGCGCAAGTTCAACGACTCCCTGGCCAGTGGTGCCGACCTGCTGGCCGACGAGCGCGAGGAGCTCGCCACCGCGCTGCGCAACCTCAGCGTGGCGATGCGCGAGGTCCGTGGCTTCGTCCGGGAGAACCGCGACTCCCTGACCAGCAACATCTCCGGGCTCAACCAGCTCTCGAAGACCTTGGTCAAGCGGCGCTCCGCACTCGACGAGATCCTGCGGATCGCTCCGGGCGCGCTGAACAACCTGTACCTGTCCGGCAACGTCCGCAACGGCACCCTGGACACCCGCCTCAACATCGGCGAGACGTTCAGCCAGCTGAGCGCCGATCCCGCCTCCGTGCTGTGCGGGATCGTCAAGCTGGACGGCAACGACGGGCTCGGTGACCGTGCCTGCGACCTGATCAAGACCGTCCTGAAGCCGGGCGCCCTCAACCGTGCGGCACCCTTCGCCGGCAATGGCGTCGAGATGGAGCCGCGCGTCCTGGAGCCGATCGACCGGTCGCTCGGTGGCCTGATGGAGGTGTCGCGATGAGCACGCCCCGACCGCACCGTTCGTGGGGGCGGCGCGCCCTCACCGGCCTGGTCGGCACCGTCTCCGCTGCGCTGGTGCTCTCCGGCTGCTCGGTCTACGACGTGCCGCTGCCCGGTGGAGCAGATACCGGCGACGACCCGATGAAGGTCACGGTGATGTTCCGCGACGTCCTGGACCTGGTTCCCCAGTCCACGGTCAAGGTCGACGACGTCACCGTCGGCAAGGTCAAGTCGGTCAAGCTCAAGGGGTACGTCGCCGAGGTCGCCATCGAGATGCGCAAGGACGTCGACCTGCCCAACAACGCGCGCGCCGAGATCCGCCAGACCAGCCTGTTGGGCGAGAAGTTCGTGTCGCTCAGCCCGCCGCAGGAGCCCGGCAGCGGGAAGCTGGGCGACAAGGACGTCATCGGCCTCGACCGCACCGGGCGCAACCCCGAGGTGGAGGAAGTCCTCGGCGCGTTGTCGCTGCTGCTCAACGGCGGTGGCGTCGCCCAGCTCAAGACGATCGTCTCCGAGCTGAACAACACCTTCGAGGGACGCGAGTCCGAGGTGCGCTCGGTCCTCGACCAGATCCGTTCCTTCATGGGTCAGCTCGACCGCAACAAGGGCGCGATCGTCCAGGCCCTGGAGAACACCAACCGGCTCGCGGTGCAGCTCAAGCGCCAGGACGCCACCATCAAGAGCGCCCTGGACAACGTGCCCGACACGTTGCGCTCGGTGAACCGGCAGCGCGAGGACCTCGTCAAGCTGCTCGAGGCGCTGAACCGCCTCAGCGGTGTCGGGGTCCGGGTGATCCAGGCCTCCAAGGAGTCCACGATCAACAGCCTGCGCGACCTCGCGCCCGTGCTCGACGGCTTCGCCAAGGCGGGGGAGTACCTCCCCAAGGCCTTCCAGGTCTTCTTGACCTATCCCTTCGTGGACGAGGCGGTGGGCCGTGACCCGGAGGTGGCGCGCAACCTGCACATGGGCGACTACACCAACCTCTCGATCAACCTCGACCTCAGCCTGGAGACGCTCGGCGACGTGCTCGCCCCGGTGTGCAACATCCTCGACGAGGTGGTCGACCAGACCGAGGCCGCCGTGCGGCAGGTGGCGAGGACCCTTGTCGACGCGCTCCCGCCCAACCCTCTGATCACCGACGACGAGCGGGAAGAACTGCGGGCCGCCATCGTGGACCGGCTGCTGGCCAATGCGCTGTCGCAGGCCAAGAAGCAGTGCCGCGCCCCGGACCCCACCAAGCTCCTCGGCAGCGTGGGCACCCTGGTCCAGGACCTGCTGAAAACGCTTGAGATCCTCACGCCCCCGCAGATCCAGCAGCTCCTCCAGGGCCTCCTAGGCCCGCTCGGAGATGCGCTTGCCAACTTGACCAAGGGCGGCGCCACCACCGGTGGCACGATCAGGGGCGGCACCGCCGGTGGCCTGCTCGGTGGGAACAAGGCCAACGGCAACCAGTCCAACGGCGGGCTCCTCGGTGGGCTCACCGGCGGCCTGGGACTGCGACCCCGGGTCGCGCCGGGCGACACCTCCGGTCCGCTCGACCCGTTCGGCCTGGCTGCCCACGGCCGGCACCCCGGGATCGGCACGATGCTCCTGCAGGGGGTGGCTGAGGTCCGATGATCACCTCACGCACGAAGAAGCAGCTGATCGCGTTCGTCATCCTCACGCTGGTGGGAGTGACCTTCGTCGGCGCCCGCTACGCGCGCCTGGACAGGCTGTTCTACGACTCGGCGTACACCGTGAAGGTGCACCTCAAGGAGTCCGGCGGGATCTTCACCGGGGCCGAGGTCACCTACCGCGGCGTCGGCGTCGGGCAGGTCTCGGCGATGAAGCTGACCGAGGAGGGGGTCGACGTGCTCCTCTCGATCGAGAAGAGCAGCGAGAAGATCCCCAAGGACACCCTGGCCCTGGTCGGGAACAAGTCCGCGGTCGGTGAGCAGTACGTCGAGCTGCAGCCGCAGACCGACGAGGGTCCCTACCTCGAGGACGACTCCGAGATCGCCGCGGAGAAGACCGAGACCCCGGTCTCCACCACCGAGCTGCTCACCAACCTCAGCAAGCTGGTGCGCTCGGTGCCTCAGGCCGACCTGCGCACCGTCATCTCCGAGACCGGCACCGCGTTCAAGGACGCCGGCCCCAGCCTGGGCCAGATCATCGACACCTCGACCTCGTTCATCGACACTGCCAACGCGAACTTCGACGTGACCACTGCGCTGATCCGTGATGCGCGCGTGGTGCTGCAGACCCAGGTGGACAAGGGGTCGGCGATCAGGAGCTTCTCCCGCGACCTGTCCCTGTTCACCGGGACCCTCGCCGACAACGACGCCTCGCTGCGCTCGGTGATCGACAACGGCTCGGCCACGGCCAACGAGCTGCGCACGTTCCTGGAGCAGAACCAGGTGAACCTCGGCGAGCTGCTCAACAACCTGGTCACCACCGGCGAGGTGGTGGTCAAGCACCTCAAGGGCATCAAGCAGCTGCTGATCATCTACCCCTACGTGGTCGCCGGCGGCTACACCGTCTCCAAGAAGAATCGTGAAGGCCGCTACGACGCCCAGTTCGGACTGGTGCTCAACCCCGTCCCGGAGGTCTGCCGCGAGGGCTACGAGTCCACGGACCGCCGCGAGCCCCAGGACACGGCCGACCGTCCGATGAACGTGAAGGCAGGCTGCACCAACCCGGGCAAGGCGTACCGAGGGGCCGAGAAGACCCCGGTCGGGCGAACCGGCGCCGGCTACCGGGCACCGGTGGCCACGTACGATGCGGCCACCGGCAAGACAGCCTGGGCCGACCAGGACGACAGCGCCAGGATCGCCTACGACGGCGGTGCCGCCCAGCTCTACGGCAAGGACTCCTGGAAGTCCCTGCTGCTGAAGCCGGCGATGGCAGACCAGGAGTAGTTCTTGAGCAAGGCAACCAGTGCCGAGGTCGACGACCTCGGCACCCCTCCGCGTCGTGGACGCGCCCGGGTCGGAGCGCGCCCGATCCGCATCCTCAGCCTGGTGCTGGCGGTGCTCCTCGTCGCGGGCTCCGTCGCGGCGGTCTGGCTGGGGCTGCAGGTCCGGGACGAACGCGAGCAGGACAAGGAGCGCACGGCCGCGGTCAACGTCGCGACCCAGTTCGCGCTGCGGATGGACAAGGTGGACGGAGCGAAGTTCGACGACTACATCAAGCAGGTCAACGAGCTGCTCACCACCAAGGCCCAGACCAAGAACTCAGAGGTCTTCAAGGTGATGAAGCAGAGCTACGAGGCCGCCAAGGTCAAGGGCTCGGGCAAGGTCCTCCTCACCGGTGTCGGCAGTGCCGACGACGACTCCGCGACGGTGCTCGTCGTCCACGACGCCGAGGTGACCACCACCCAGGGCAAGCTCCAGCACCACTACCGCTGGACGGTGGACGTGGTGAAGGTGGACGGATCCTGGCGCGTCGACGACTTCAACCCGGTGAGCTGACGAGATGACCTCCTCCACGAACCCGACCTGGTACGACGTCCTCGGCGTCGAGCCGGACGCGACGCCCGAGCAGATCAAGGCCGCCTGGCGGAACTCGACCGACCGGTTCGAGCCCGGCTCCGGATCCGGGCAGTTCCGGCTGTTCAACGAGGCCGCCGACGTGCTGCTGGACCCGGCGAGCCGGGCGGCGTACGACCGCAGCCTCGGGGCGCCCGCCGGCGGGACGACGGTCGACCTGGCCAAGCGCCCGTGGCGCGAGGTCGAGGACTCCGGATCTGCCGAGGCTGCCCCGGCGCCTGTCGCGCCGGTCGAGGGACCGGACACTGCGCCGGTCACGCGGCGCAAGCCCCGCCTGGACCGCAAGCAGCGGGCTCCGCGAGCCGCGAGGCCACCGGGGCAGCCGGCGACGCGCGGCTCGGTGATCCTCGCCGCCGTGCTTGCCGTCCTCACCGTCGCGATGCTGGTCGCGGCAGGCTGGTTCGGGCTCGAGGTGCGTGAGAACGCCCGGGTGGCCGACGCGCGCGACCAGGCCCCGGCCGCAGCCGAGCGGGCCGCGAAGGCGATGCTCGCCTACGACTACAAGAACCTGCCGGCGGACCGGAAGCGGGCCGAGGCCTTCCTGACCGACGACTTCGCCAAGGACTACCTCGAGAACTTCGAGCTGCTCGAGAAGCAGAAGGACGGCACCCCGGGTGCAGCCGTGCAGAGCAAGACGGCGGTCACCGCGGCGGTGCTCGGCTCCGGCGTGATGAAGGCGGAGGCTGAGGTCGTCGAGGTCCTCGTCTACGTCAACCAGACCTCGACCCGGCCCGGCCGCGACCCCCAGATCTTCCAGAACCGGGTCGCGATGACGATGGAGAAGGCCGGCAACAACTGGCTTGTCGGCGATCTCAAGAGCTACTGACGGGGTAGGGTCTCGGCCAAGAGGCGCCAGGCTGATCCGCTGCAAGACCCGGGTTGTGTCTGGCTTGGGGCGTACTGTAATCTGAATCTTTGCGCCCTCCCTCAAATACGTCCTGCCTGCCCGGTGGCTTGGTTCGTGGTGGGACGGCGCCGCCACACATGTGAGCCTCGGAAGGACCACTCTTGGCCGCCTCGCGCCGCAAGAACAGCAACATCAAGACCCCCCGACGCATCTCCTTCGCAAAGATCTCCGAACCACTCGAGGTCCCGCAGCTGCTGGCCCTCCAGACCGACAGCTTCGACTGGCTGATCGGCAACGAGAAGTGGGAGCAGAAGGTCGCGGATCGCCGCAGTCTCGGCGAGGAGCTCTCGCAGAAGTCGGGACTCCACGAGATCTTCGAGGAGATCTCCCCGATCGAGGACTTCTCCGAGACGATGTCGCTCTCGTTCGAGAACCCCGTGTTCCTCGACCCGAAGTACACCGAGGAGGAGTGCAAGGACAAGGACTTCACCTACTCCCGGCCCCTCTACGTCTCGGCCGAGTTCACCAACGGTGAGACCGGCGAGATCAAGGGCCAGACGGTCTTCATGGGTGACTTCCCGATGATGACCCGCAAGGGCACCTTCATCATCAACGGCACCGAGCGTGTCGTGGTCTCCCAGCTCGTCCGCTCGCCCGGTGTGTACTTCGAGCGTTCGGCTGACAAGACCTCGGACAAGGACATCTTCACCGCCAAGGTGATCCCGTCGCGCGGTGCGTGGCTGGAGTTCGAGATCGACAAGCGCGACATGGTCGGCGTACGCCTCGACCGCAAGCGCAAGCAGAACGTCACGGTGCTGCTCAAGGCCCTCGGCTGGACCAACGAGCAGATCCGCGAAGAGTTCGGCGAGTACGAGTCGATGATGCTGACCCTCGAGAAGGACAACACCGAGGCTCAGGACGACGCGCTGCTCGACATCTACCGCAAGCTCCGCCCGGGCGAACCGCCCACGCGTGAGGCTGCGCAGACGCTGCTGCAGAACTACTACTTCAACCCCAAGCGCTACGACCTGGCCAAGGTCGGTCGCTACAAGATCAACAAGAAGCTCGGCACCCACGAGGCCTTCGACCAGCAGACGCTGACCATCGACGACATCGTGGCGACGATCCGCTACATCGTGCAGCTGCACGCCGACAAGAAGCACCTCGTCGACGCGCAGGGCAACGAGGTCAAGAACGCCAACGGGGAGTCGATCGAGGTCCGCAAGGACGACATCGACCACTTCGGCAACCGGCGCATGCGCACGGTCGGCGAGCTGATCCAGAACCAGCTCCGCACGGGCCTCGCCCGGATGGAGCGGGTGGTCCGCGAGCGGATGACGACCCAGGACGTCGAGGCGATCACGCCTCAGTCGCTGATCAACATCCGGCCCGTGGTGGCGGCGCTGAAGGAGTTCTTCGGAACCTCCCAGCTCAGCCAGTTCATGGACCAGACGAACCCGATCGCCGGCCTCACGCACAAGCGTCGTCTCTCCGCGCTCGGCCCGGGTGGTATCTCCCGTGACCGCGCCCAGATGGACGTGCGCGACGTGCACCCGTCGCACTACGGCCGCATGTGCCCGATCGAGACGCCTGAAGGCCCGAACATCGGCCTGATCGGCTCGCTCGCCTCCTACGGGCGGATCAACCCGTTCGGTTTCGTGGAGACCCCCTACCGGGTCGTCACCAACGGTCACGTCACCGACGAGATCCACCACCTCACGGCCGACGAGGAGGACTCGCGAGTCATCGCGCAGGCCAACGCCGTGCTCGACGACGACGACAACTTCGTCGACGAGCGGGTCCTGGTCCGCACCCGCGGCGGTGAGACCGTCGACATCCCGCGCGACGAGGTCGAGTACATGGACGTCTCGCCGCGCCAGATGGTGTCGGTCGCGACCGCGCTGATCCCGTTCCTCGAGCACGACGACGCCAACCGTGCGCTCATGGGCGCCAACATGCAGCGTCAGGCGGTGCCGCTCATCCGCAGCGACGCCCCCCTGGTGGGCACCGGCATGGAGTTCCGTGCGGCGGTGGACGCGGGTGACGTGGTCACCTCCGACGTAGCCGGCGTCGTCAAGGAGGTCTCGGCCGACGAGGTCGTGATCTTCACCGACGAGGGTGGGGACAAGTCCTACCGTCTGCTGAAGTTCACGCGCTCCAACCAGGGCACCTGCATCAACCAGCGTCCGCTGGTCTCCGAGGGTGACCGGGTCGAGGTCGGTTCGCCGATCGCCGACGGGCCGTGCACCGACGAGGGCGAGATGGCGCTGGGCACCAACCTGCTCGTCGCCTTCATGCCCTGGCAGGGTCACAACTACGAGGACGCGATCATCCTCTCCCAGCGTCTGGTGCAGGAGGACGTCCTCACCTCGATCCACATCGAGGAGCACGAGGTCGACGCACGCGACACCAAGCTGGGCCCCGAGGAGATCACCCGCGACATCCCGAACGTCAGCGACGACCTGCTCGCCGACCTCGACGAGCGCGGCATCATCCGGGTCGGCGCGGAGGTCACCACCGGTGACATCCTCGTCGGCAAGGTGACCCCCAAGGGCGAGACCGAGCTGACCCCCGAGGAGCGCCTGCTCCGCGCGATCTTCGGTGAGAAGGCGCGCGAGGTGCGCGACACCTCGATGAAGGTCCCGCACGGCGAGTCCGGCACGGTCATCGGCGTCCGCGAGTTCAACCGCGAGGACGGCGACGAGCTGCCCCCGGGCGTGAACCAGCTGGTCCGTGTCTACGTGGCGCAGAAGCGCAAGATCTCCGTGGGCGACAAGCTCGCGGGTCGTCACGGCAACAAGGGCGTCATCGCCAAGATCCTGCCGATCGAGGACATGCCGTTCGCTGAGGACGGCACCCCGGTCGACGTGATCCTGAACCCGCTGGGCGTCCCGCGACGGATGAACATCGGCCAGATCCTCGAGCTCCACCTCGGCTGGATCGCGAAGCAGGGTTGGGACCTCAACCTGCACGAGGACAAGGCAGACGCCGACTGGAAGCAGCGGCTGATCAAGATCCACGCCGACACCGCCGAGCCGGACACCAACGTGGCGACACCGGTGTTCGACGGCGCGCGTGAGGACGAGATCGTCGGTCTTCTCGGGTCGAGCCTGCCCAACCGTGACGGTGTCCGAGTCGTGGGTGAGAACGGAAAGGCCAAGCTGTTCGACGGCCGTTCCGGGGAGCCGTTCCCCGACCCGGTGTCGGTGGGCTACATGTACATCCTCAAGCTCCACCACCTCGTCGACGACAAGATCCACGCTCGTTCGACCGGCCCCTACTCGATGATCACCCAGCAGCCGCTCGGCGGTAAGGCCCAGTTCGGTGGCCAGCGCTTCGGTGAGATGGAGGTCTGGGCCATGGAGGCGTACGGCGCTGCCTACGCGCTCCAGGAGCTGCTGACGATCAAGTCCGACGACGTGCCTGGTCGCGTCAAGGTCTACGAGGCCATCGTCAAGGGCGAGAACATCCCCGACTCCGGGATCCCCGAGTCGTTCAAGGTTCTCGTCAAGGAGATGCAGTCGCTCTGCCTCAACGTCGAGGTGCTGTCCCAGGACGGCACCGCGATCGAGATGCGCGACGCGGAGGAAGACGTCTTCCGCGCCGCCGAGGAGCTCGGCATCGACCTGTCCCGCCGCGAGCCCAGCAGCGTCGAGGAAGTCTGAGATGTCGCCGGGCGGCAACCACTGGTCGCCGCCCGGCACCTCAGTCCCCACACATTCAGCTAAAGAAGTAGAACGAGGGAAGCAGCCACTGTGCTCGATGTAAATTTCTTCGACCAGCTCAAGATCGGCCTGGCCACCGCGGACGAGATCCGCGCGTGGAGCCACGGCGAGGTCAAGAAGCCCGAGACGATCAACTACCGCACGCTCAAGCCCGAGCGTGACGGACTCTTCTGCGAGAAGATCTTCGGTCCCACCCGGGACTGGGAGTGCTACTGCGGCAAGTACAAGCGCGTGCGCTTCAAGGGCATCATCTGTGAGCGCTGCGGCGTCGAGGTGACCCGCTCCAAGGTTCGTCGTGAGCGCATGGGCCACATTGAGCTCGCCGCGCCCGTGACGCACATCTGGTACTTCAAGGGTGTGCCGAGCCGGCTCGGCTACCTGCTCGACCTGGCCCCGAAGGACCTGGAGAAGGTCATCTACTTCGCGGCGTACATGATCACCAGCGTCGACGAGGAGGCCCGTCACCGGGACCTCTCCGACCTCGAGGGCAAGATCGGCCTCCAGCGCAAGAGCCTGGAGAACCGTCGTGACGTCCAGATCGAGGAGCGCACCAAGAAGCTCGAGACCGACCTGGCCGCCCTGGAGGAAGAGGGCGCCAAGGCCGACGTCAAGCGCAAGGTCCGCGACGGCGCCGAGCGGGAGATGACGGCCGTGCGCAAGCGCTCGGACGCCGAGCTCGCCCGCCTCGACGAGGTCTGGAACACGTTCAAGACCCTCAAGGTCCAGGACCTGATGGGCGACGAGCTCCTCTACCGCGAGATGAAGAACTGGTTCGGCAAGTACTTCGAGGGCTTCATGGGCGCCACGGCGATCCAGAAGCGCCTGGAGACCTTCGACATCGCCGCTGAGGTGGAGTCGCTGCGCGACACCATCGCCAACGGCAAGGGTCAGAAGAAGGTCCGTGCGCTGAAGCGTCTCAAGGTCGTCGACGCGTTCCGCAAGACGCAGAACAGCCCGCTGGGCATGGTGCTCGACGCCGTCCCGGTGATCCCGCCGGACCTGCGCCCGATGGTGCAGCTCGACGGTGGCCGGTTCGCCACCTCCGACCTCAACGACCTCTACCGTCGTGTGATCAACCGGAACAACCGGCTCAAGCGGCTCCTGGACCTCGGTGCTCCCGAGATCATCGTCAACAACGAGAAGCGGATGCTCCAGGAGGCCGTCGACTCGCTGTTCGACAACGGCCGCCGTGGGCGTCCGGTCACCGGCCCGGGCAACCGGCCGCTGAAGTCGCTCTCCGACATGCTCAAGGGCAAGCAGGGCCGGTTCCGCCAGAACCTGCTCGGCAAGCGCGTGGACTACTCGGGTCGTTCGGTCATCGTGTCCGGTCCGCAGCTCAAGCTGCACCAGTGCGGTCTGCCCAAGAACATGGCGATCGAGCTGTTCAAGCCGTTCGTGATGAAGCGTCTGGTCGACCTCTCGCACGCGCAGAACATCAAGTCCGCCAAGCGGATGGTGGAGCGCGCCGTACGCCCCGAGGTCTGGGACGTGCTCGAAGAGGTCATCGCCGAGCACCCGGTGCTGCTCAACCGTGCACCCACGCTGCACCGCCTCGGCATCCAGGCCTTCGAGCCGCAGCTGATCGAGGGCAAGGCCATCCAGATCCACCCGCTCGTCTGCTCGGCGTTCAACGCCGACTTCGACGGTGACCAGATGGCCGTGCACCTGCCGCTCTCCGCGGAGGCGCAGGCCGAGGCCCGCATCCTGATGCTGTCGACGAACAACATCCTCAAGCCCTCCGACGGTCGCCCCGTGACCATGCCCACCCAGGACATGATCATCGGGATCTTCTTCCTGACCCGTGCGGACGAGGGTGCACCCGGCGAGGGCCGTGCGTTCTCCTCGGTCGCCGAGGCGATCATGGCGCTCGACAAGGGCGAGATCACCATCCAGTCGAAGATCCGGATCCGTCTCACGGGTGTGGTGCCGCCTGCCGGCACGACGCTTCCCGAGGGCTGGGAGGAGGGTGACCCGATCACCCTCGAGACCACCCTGGGCCGGGCGCTGTTCAACCAGACGCTGCCCGCGAACTACGAGTACGCCGAGTTCAACGTCGGCAAGCGCGAGCTCGGCCGGATCGTGAACAACCTCGCCGAGCGCTACACCAAGGTCGAGGTGGCCAACAGCCTGGACGCACTCAAGGACACCGGCTTCCTGTGGGCCACGTTCTCGGGTGTGACGGTCTCGATCGAGGACGTCGTGACTCCTGCGGACAAGCCGGAGATCCTCGCGAAGTACGACGCGAAGGCCGCCAAGGTCCAGTCGCAGGCCGAGCTGGGCCTGATCACCGACGACGAGCGCCGTCAGGAGCTCATCGAGATCTGGACCCAGGCCTCCAACGAGGTCGCCAAGGCGATGGAAGCCAACTTCGACAAGAACAACCCGATCTACATGATGGTCGACTCCGGTGCGTCCGGAAACATGATGCAGATGCGTCAGGTTGCGGCCATGCGTGGTCTGGTGGCGAACCCGAAGGGCGACATCATCCCGCGTCCGATCAAGGCGAACTTCCGTGAGGGCCTCTCGGTCCTGGAGTACTTCATCTCCACCCACGGTGCCCGCAAGGGTCTCGCCGACACCGCGCTGCGTACCGCCGACTCGGGTTACCTGACCCGTCGTCTGGTGGACGTCTCGCAGGACGTGATCATCCGCGAGGACGACTGTGGCACCGAGCGCGGCATGCCCAAGGTCATCGGTGTGCGCGGCGAGGACGGTGTGGTCCGCAAGGACGAGAACGCCGAGACCTCGGCGTACGCACGCAGCGCGGCCGTCGACATCCTGCACCCGGAGACCGGCAAGGTTCTTGCCGCCGCCGGCGAGGACCTCGGCGACCTGAAGATCGAGGAGCTCGTCGCGGCCGGGATCGAGCAGGTCAAGGTCCGCTCCGTGCTGACCTGTGATGCGCGGACCGGTACGTGCTCGAAGTGCTACGGCCGTTCGCTGGCCACCGGCAAGATGGTCGACATCGGTGAGGCCGTGGGCATCATCGCCGCGCAGTCCATCGGTGAGCCCGGCACGCAGCTGACGATGCGTACCTTCCACACCGGTGGTGTGGCCTCGGCCGACGACATCACGCAGGGTCTGCCCCGTGTGGTCGAGCTGTTCGAGGCGCGTTCCCCCAAGGGACGTGCACCGATCGCGGAGGCAGCCGGACGAGTCGAGATCGAGGACACCGACAAGGCCCGCAAGGTCCTCGTCACCCCCGACGACGGCTCCGAGGTCCAGGAGTACCCGGTCAGCAAGCGTTCGCGCCTGATCGTGGCCGACGGCGACCACATCGAGGTCGGCCAGCTGCTCACGCAGGGAACTCCCGACCCGCAGGACGTGCTGCGCATCCTCGGCGTCCGCAAGGCGCAGGAGCACCTGGTGGCCGAGGTCCAGCAGGTCTACCGCAGCCAGGGCGTGTCGATCCACGACAAGCACATCGAGATCATCGTGCGGCAGATGCTGCGCCGTGTCACGGTGATCGAGTCGGGTGACACCAAGCTGCTGCCCTCCGACCTGGTCGACCGCGTTCGCTACGAGGAGGAGAACCGCCGCGCGGTCTCCGAGGGCACCAAGCCCGCCTCGGGTCGTCCGGTGCTGATGGGCATCACCAAGGCCTCGCTCGCAACCGAGTCGTGGCTCTCGGCGGCCTCCTTCCAGGAGACCACCCGGGTGCTCACCGACGCTGCCATCAACGGCAAGTCGGACTCGCTGCTGGGTCTGAAGGAGAACGTGATCATCGGAAAGCTGATCCCGGCTGGTACCGGCCTCGAGCGGTACCGCAACATCCGGGTGGAGCCCACCGAGGAGGCGCGCGCCGCGGCGTACGCCGTCACCGGTTACGACAACTACGGAGACGACTACTTCGGCTCCGGCAGCGGTCAGACCGTGGCCCTGGACGACTTCGACTTCGGGTCCTACCAGAACTGATCGATCGCTCCACCGAGAACGGCCCCCGGCGCTTGCCGGGGGCCGTTTCGGCTGTGGTGGGGGATGCCCCGCCACACCCCGCGCACATCCCCTTGCGAGAATGTGCCGGTGACCAACTCGCCAGCCGATCTGCGCACCGACGTCCTCGTCGTGGGGGCCGGGCCTGCCGGTTCCGCGACGGCTGCGTGGGCGGCCCGCGCGGGGCTCGACGTGGTGCTCGCGGACGCCGCGGTGTTCCCGCGCGACAAGACCTGCGGCGACGGCCTCACCCCGCGGGCCATCGGTGAGCTGGAGCGGCTCGGCCTGGGGGAGTGGGTCCGGGCCCACACCGTGAACCACGGCCTGCGGGCACACGGGTTCGGCCAGACGCTGCTGTTGCCGTGGCCGGGCGGCACGCTGCCGGCGTACGGCTCCGCGGTCGCCCGCACCGAGCTCGACGACCACCTGCGCACGAACGCGATCAAGGCCGGCGCCGTGGGCATGGACGGTGTCCGCGCCGTCGACGTACGCCGTGACGGCGAGCGGGTCTCCGCCGTGGTCTTCGAGCGCGACGGGGAGCGCTTCGAGATCCGCTGCGAACGGCTCGTGGTCGCCGACGGGGTGCGCTCCACGCTCGGCAAGAAGCTGGGACGCGTCTGGCACCGCGACACGGCGTACGGCGTCGCCGCCCGCTCCTACGTGGACTCCGGCAAGCACGACGACCCCTGGATCAGCAGCCACCTCGAGCTGCGCGGCGAGGGCGGCGAGATCCTCTCCGGCTACGGCTGGATCTTCCCCCTGGGCGACGGCCAGGTGAACATCGGCGTCGGCACGCTGGCCACCGAGAAGCGACCCGCCAACGTGGCGCTGCGCCCGCTGATGCAGTTCTACGCCGACCAGCGGCGTGACGAGTTCCAGCTCCGCGGCGAGCTGCGCGCCCCCGCGTCGGCGCTGCTGCCGATGGGCGGGGCGGTCTCCAATGTCGCCGGGCCGAATTGGGCCCTGGTCGGCGACGCGGCCGGGTGCGTCAACCCGCTCAACGGCGAGGGCATCGACTACGGCCTCGAGGGTGGCCGGCTCGTCGTCGACCTGCTCGGTGAGCGCCGTGACCTCGCCACAGCCTGGCCCGACCTGCTCCGCGAGCACTACGGCGAGTCGTTCTCGATCGCCCGCCGGCTGGCGGGCCTGGTCACCGTCCCCCGGCTGCTGCCCACGCTGGGTCCCGCCGGCATGCGATCGGACTGGCTGATGACGCTCGCGCTGCGCTGGATGGGCAACCTGGTCACCGACGAGGACCGCGACCGGGCGGCACGGGTGTGGCGCTGGGCGGGTCGGCGCTCGGTCCGGCTCGACGAGCGGCCCCCGTTCAGCTGACGTTTGTGCCCGATCGGCGTCGTACGGCGTGACACAACTGCCCGGTCGGCGTCCCAACGTGGGACGCGAGTGCCCGGTCGGTGGGGGCTGTTCTAGGTTGTGCGCGTGGATGCTGTCTATCGGTTGGTGAACGGCGTGGGCCGGGCGGCGCTGTGGGCGCTCGACGTCGACGTGCGGTGGACCGGCGCGGAGAACGTGCCGCTGGAGGGGCCGGTGCTCCTGGCGGCGACGCACGTCTCCTACCCCGACTTCGTGTTCATCGAGCGCGCCGCGGTGAGCCGGGGTCGCTACGTCCGCTTCATGAGCCGCCACGATGCCTGGAACTACCCCGTCGCGGGGCGGTTCCTGCGCGGGATGCGGCACATCCCCGTCGACCGCGAGGCGCCGGTGCACGCCTACCTGCGGGCGCGGCGGCTGCTGGAGCAGGGGGAGGCGGTCGGTGGGTTCCCCGAGGCCGGGATCTCCTACTCCTACACGGTGCGCCCGCTGATGCGCGGGTTCGCGGCCCTCGCCCAGGAGACCGGCGCTCCCGTCGTACCGCTGGCCATCTGGGGCGCCCAACGACTGTTCACCGTGGGCGAGCCCGAGCCGCCGCCCGACCTCACGCGCCGGCGCCGGGTGGACCTCGCCTTCGGCGCGCCCGTGTACGTCGAGAAGGGCGATGACCTGACCGAGAGGACCCATGCCCTCGGTCACGAGCTCACGGGGCTCCTGGAGGGCCTCCAGCAGCTGCCGCACCACCGCCCACGACCCGGCGAGGTGGCCACCTGGTACCCCGCCCACCTCGGCGGGCACGCACCCACCCGTCAGCGCGCCGCCGCGGGCCTCGACGTGGTGCCGTTCAACGCGGTCACCCCGAGCTGGGGGCCTGACCTCGACGCCTACGACGCAACGCCCCCACAGGGTCCACCAACACGTTGAGCCTGGTGGCGACCGGGCGCCAGGCCAGCAGCAGTGCCAACGCGGCCGCGCACGCGGTGGTGATGAACCACGCGTAGGGCATGTGGCCCTCGGCCCAGGCAGGGAACCCGGCGAACTCGGCCCCGAGCACGACGAAGCCGTGCATCAGGTACACCACCAGGGTGGCGGCGCCCAGCGCGCTGAACCAGGTCTTGGTCCGCGGCACGACGGCGAAGAACGCGAACGCGCCGACCAGGCCGGTGATCAGCAGTGCGAACCGGATCACGATGGCGCGCAGGTTGTCCGGGTCGAGCTCGTCGTAGCGGGTGCGGTAGTACAGCCACTCGGTCTCCACCCAGGTCCCCGAGAACCGGGCGAGCACCAGCAGCGCCACCAGGGTGGCCAGCCCGTACCAGCGCGCCCGGCGGGTGCGCAGCAGGTTCCAGTGGCCCTCGTGCATCTTCAGGCCCAGGACGAAGAAGGGCAGCAGGCCGAGGATCCGGGCGTTGTCGAACAGGTCGGTCGCATAGAGCCCGGCCAGCAGGCTGATCGCGACCGCGACGACCACCTTCCCCGGGATCCACTGGAACAGCGGCACCGAGAGCCGCCAGAAGAACAGCGCGGCGAGGTACCACATCGGCCAGTGGGGGTTGGCCCAGAGCCGCTCGAACTGCACGCCGCCGAGCTCGTGGCGGTACAGCGCGTAGAGGCCCTCGAAGAGCGCGTAGGGCACGGCCACGGTGGTGACCAGCAGCCACATCCGCTTGCGGGTCCACTGGAAGGACCGCGACAGGTAGCCGGTGACGATCACGAACGCCGGGATGTGCCAGAGGTAGAGGAAGTCGTAGCTCCAGCTGTCCAGGCGGTGCTCGGCCGGCAGCAGCGTCCAGGAGTGCCCGATCACGACCAGGACGACCAGGGCCATCTTGGCGTTGTCGAACCACGGGTCGCGCTGCTTGGCAGGGGTCGGTGGTTGCTGGGTGGCTGTCCGCGCTGTGTCCTGCACCCGCACAAATTACCGACCTCCATAGACTTCCCGCCATGTCCGACGACACCGTCCCCGGTCGCCGCCAGCGCGTGGCGGCGTACGCCGTGATCGTGCGCGCCGGGGAGATCCTGCTCGCCCGGATCGCGCCGGCGATCTCCGCGAGGGAGCAGTGGACGCTTCCCGGCGGCGGGATCGACTTCGGCGAGGACCCGGCGGACGCGGTGGTCCGCGAGGTCCGCGAGGAGACCGGTCTGGACTGTGAGCTGGGGTCTCCCATCTGGGTCGGCTCGGCGCACCGCTTCCTCGACACCGGGCCCCGCGAGGAGCTGGCGGCCTCGGAGCTGCACTCCGTGCGGATCGTGTACGACGCCTGGGTGCCCGTCGACGCGCCCGAGCCGCGGGTCCTCGAGGTGGACGGATCCACCGTCGACGCCCGCTGGCACCCGTTGGGTGACGTGGAGGACGGCACCGTCCCCACGGTCCCGATGGTGCGCGAGGCGCTGGCGAGCCACCGGCCCGTGCCCCACCAGCGACTCGGGGCCTACGCCCTTGTGAGGCGTGGGGAGGAGGTGCTGCTGACCCGCAACTCCGATCGCGGGCCGCGTCCGGGCGTCTGGACCCTGCCCGGTGGAGGCGTGGACCACGGCGAGCACCCCGATGCCTCGGTGGCGCGTGAGACCTGGGAGGAGTGCGGCCTGCGGGTGAGCGTCGGCGCACTCCTCGGGGTGCACGACGAGCAGTTCACCGGGACCGCGCCCAGCGGCCGCGAGGAGGACTTCCACGCAGTGCACCTCGTCTTCGAGGCCTCGGCCGGAGCCGGCACACCGCAGGTGCGCGAGTCGGGGGGCACCACCGACGCCGCGGCCTGGGTGCCGGTGGCGGACGTGCGCAGTGGCGCGGTGGCGGTGACCGCTCTGGTGCCGGCGGCGCTGGAGATGCGCCCGGCAACCGGGTAGCGAGCCCGCTGCCGCGGACGTGGAGCGGTCCGGCCGGTGCTGGGGCAGAGCCGTCGCGTCGTCCCGGTTAGATTCGTCCCATGAGCACTGACCAGGTCCTCGCCTCCGGCACCCGCGCGTGAACGCCGGAGTGGTCGACGCCCTGCGGCGTCAGGGCCTCGCGGAGGTGGACGACTCCCAGCTGGCCAGGTCGCTGTACGCGAGCGACGCCAGCATCTACCGGATACCGCCGCAGGTCGTGGTCCGCCCGCGCGACACCGACGAGCTCGCTGCGACGCTGGCGGTGGCACGGGAGAACTCCGTCCCGCTGACCATGCGCGGGGCCGGCACGTCCATCGCCGGCAACGCGATCGGCACCGGCATCGTGGTCGACACCAGCAGGCACCTCAACCGGGTCCTGGGGATCGACGCCGAGGCTCGCACCGCCCGGGTCCAGCCCGGCACCGTGCATGCGACGCTGCAGCGCCAGGCGATCCCCCTCGGCCTCCGGTTCGGCCCCGACCCCTCGACCCACACCCGTTGCACGATCGGCGGGATGATCGGCAACAACGCCTGCGGTTCGCGCGCGCTCGGCTACGGACGCACCGTCGACAACGTCGAGGCGCTCACCGTGCTGCTCGCCGACGGCAGCATCGTCACCACCGGCACCGGTGCGGACGCCCCGGGGGTGGGCGCCCTGAACGCGCTGGTCGACGCCCACCTCGACGTCGTCCGCACCGAGTTCGGCCGGTTCGGTCGTCAGGTGTCGGGCTACTCCTTCGAGCACCTGCTCCCGGAGAGGGGCCGCCGGTTCGACCGCTTCCTGGTAGGCACCGAGGGCACCCTCGGCGTCGTGCTCGACGCCACCGTCCGGCTCGTCGAGGACGCCCCGGCGCGGGCACTGGCGGTGCTGGGCTACGCGACGATGGCCGATGCGGCGGACGCCGTACCGGCCCTGCTGCAGCACCCCCTGGTGGCCCTGGAGGGGCTGGACCAGCGCATCGCCGGCCTGGTGGCGCGACGCCCCGACCTCCCCGCCGGCTCGGGGTGGCTGTTCGCCGAGGTCACCGCGGCGACGCCGGCCGAGGCGGAGGCGCTGGCGCTGGAGGTCGCCCGCACGGCGGGGGTGCCGCACCGCATCGTCACCGACAACCTGGAGCAGCTGGCGATCTGGAAGATCCGCGAGGAGGGGGCGGGCCTGGCGGCGCGCTCGCTGAGCCGACCCGCGCAGGCGGGCTGGGAGGACGCCGCGGTCCCACCCGCGAAGCTCGGCGCCTACCTCCGCGACTTCGACGCCCTGCTGCGCCAGCACGACCTCGACGGCGTTCCCTACGGCCACTTCGGCGACGGCTGCGTGCACGTGCGCATCGACTTCGAGCTCGACGGGACCCGCGGCCGGGAGACCTACCGCGAGTTCGTCCAGGACGCCGCGGACCTGGTGGCGTCCTACGGCGGCTCGATGTCGGGGGAGCACGGCGACGGTCGCGCGCGTTCGGAGCTGCTCCCGCGGATGTACTCCCCGCAGGCGATCGCGATGATGGAGCAGGCCAAGCGGATCCTCGACCCCGGGGACCTGCTCAACCCTGGGGTGCTGGTGGCCCCTGCCCCCTTCGACTCCGACCTGCGACTGGCCCGGCCCGCGGTGCCGGTGCGTACGACGCTGCGGCTGACCCACGACGCCGGGTCGTTCTCCGGCGCCGTGCACCGGTGCACCGGCGTCGGCAAGTGCATCGCCGACAACACCGCCTCGAGCGGGGTGATGTGCCCGTCGTACGTCGCGACCCGTGAGGAGAAGGACTCCACCCGCGGCCGTGCGCACGTGCTCCAGGACGTCGCGACCGGCGTGATCGGGTTCGACCACCCGGCGGTCGCGGAGTCGCTCGACCTCTGCCTGGCCTGCAAGGGGTGTGCCAGTGACTGCCCGACCGGGATCGACATGGCCACCTACAAGTCCGAGGCGCTCTCCCAGAAGTACGCCGGCAAGGTGCGCCCGCGCTCCCACTACACGCTGGGCCAGCTGCCGCGGTGGGCGCGGATGGCCCCGCCGAGGCTGGCCAACGCGATGCTCCGGAGCAAGGTCGCCGGCCGGATCGCGAAGGCCGCCGCCGGCGTCGACCAGCGCCGCAGCCTGCCGCAGTTCTCCGAGAAGCCGTTGCGCTCCGGTGCGTCGCCGCTGCCGGCCAACGTCGACGTCTGGATCTGGGCCGACTCGTTCACCGACCGGTTCGCCGCCGACACGGGCCGGGCCGCGATCGAGCTGCTGGAGTCCATGGGCCTGCGGGCGGCGGTCATCTCCGAGCCCGCCTGCTGTGGGCTCACCTGGATCACGACCGGGCAGCTGGGTGCGGCGCGGCGGATCGTGGGTCGTGCGATCGAGACGCTGCACGGCTACGTCAGCAGCGGGACGCCGGTGATCGGCCTGGAGCCGAGCTGCCTGGCCGCGATCCGCGAGGACGCGGCGCAGCTGCTCGACGATCCCCGCGTTGCCGAGGTCAGCGCCGGGATCGAGTCGCTGGCGGAGTTCCTCGCCGGGCGCGTGGCCGCCGGCACCTGGACCCCGCCCGACCTCTCCGGGGTCGAGGTCGTCGCCCAGCCGCACTGCCACCACCACGCGGTGATCGGGTGGCAGACCGATGCGGCGCTGCTCGCCCGGACCGGCGCGACAGTCAAGCGGGTGGGCGGGTGCTGCGGGCTGGCCGGCAACTTCGGCGTGGAGCTCGGGCACTACGAGACGAGCGTCGCCATCGCCGAGCACGACCTGCTGCCCGCCGTACGCGCTGCGGGGCCGGAGGCCGTGGTGCTGGCCGACGGGTTCTCCTGCCGCACCCAGCTCGAGGACCTCGCCGGGCGTCAGGCAGTGCACCTCGCCGAGCTGTTGCTGCGGGGCGCCCGGCGCTGAGCCGGGTCAGTCCTCGGTCTCGAGCACCTCGTCGGGCAGGGTCCAGGCGAGGTGCCAGTAGGCCAGCAGCCCGGCGGTGAACCAGAGCAGGAACCCCGTGAAGAGGCCGAGCACGGTGTGGCCGGTGGCGGCGACCACGGCGACACCTCCGAGCCATGCCGTGAGCGTGAGGGCGGCGTTGGCCGACCTCGTGGCGCTGGCCGAGCGTTCCCGGGTGCCGCGCTGGTGCTCGTCGAGCGTGGCCCGCCCGCGGTCGAAGAGTCCCCGGATGCCGAGGTTGAGCAGCGAGTGCAGCGGGATGAAGCCGACGAGGCCGGCGGCCACTACCAGGAGAGCCACCGTGTGCGGCTCCTCGGTGATGCCGCTCGCGACCAGGACCACCAGGGTCAGTGCCGCCAGCAGCAGCGCCTCCGCGGCGACGAGACGACGACGTAGGCGCCGGCTCCGCGTCCACGCGTAGCGCTGGTCGTCGAAGGTGTCGGTGAGCGAGGTGCGCTGGTCGATGGTCTTCACGACGGCCTCCGGTAGATCTCGTGGCTGAGCGATGGGAGCGGGTCGAGGGAGAAGACGGCTTCGACCGGGAGCTCGAAGAACCGGGCGATGCGCAGGGCCAGCGCGAGCGAGGGGTTGTACTCCCCGCGCTCCAGGTAGCCGATCGTCTGGGGATGCACGCCCACGCTGTCAGCGAGCTCCTTGCGGCTCGTCCCTCGTTCGGCGCGCAGGACGGCGATGCGGTGGTGCACCTGGTCCGGCTCGTCTCGCGGCTGCCGACCCATGCCACCATTTGTAGCATTAATGCTATGGGAACAACACCCCTGCGTCGCTGGGGACGACCCGCCGTGGGGCCGCCCGAGCTCCCGGGATCAGGCGCGGAGGCGCTCCACCCCTGCCATCAGGTGGTAGACCACGATCGCTGCGACCGTCCCGAGGGCGATGCCGTTGAAGCTCAGGTCGCCTGCGGTGAAGGTGAAGTCGGCGATGGCCACGATGAGCGCCGTGGCGGCCGTGAACTGGTTACGGGGCTTGGAGAAGTCCACGTGGTTGTCGATCCAGATCTTGATGCCGATCACGCCGATCAGCCCGTACAGCGCGGTGGTGACGCCGCCGAGCACACCGGAGGGGATGGTGTTCACCAGCGCCCCGACCTTGGGCAGGAACCCGAGCAGGATCGCGAAGACGCCTGCGACCCAGTAGGCGGCCGTGGAGTAGACCTTGGTGGCCGCCATCACACCGATGTTCTCGCCGTACGTCGTTGTGCCCGACCCGCCGCCGAGGCCCGCGACCGTCGTGGCCACGCCGTCGGCGAGCAGCGCTCGGCCGGTCAGCGCGTTCAGCTTCGGGTCCGCGAGGTGGGCGACGCTGCGCACGTGCCCGACGTTCTCGGCCACCAGCACCAGGACCACGGGGATGAACGCGGGAAGAACCGACCACGCGAACGTGGGGGAGGACAGCTCGGGCCAGCCGAACCAGGCGGCGTCCTCGACCGGCGTGAAGTTCACCTGGCCGGCGACCACAGCGGCGACGTAGCCGATCATCACGCCGAAGAAGATCGAGAGGCGGGCCACCAGCCCCTTGAACGCGACCGTCCACACGATCACCGCCACCAGGGTGATCAGCGCCACCCAGGGAGCCTTGACGAAGTTGTCCTTCGCGACCGGCGCGAGGTTGAGCCCGATCAGGGCCACGATGGCGCCGGCCACCACTGGGGGCATCAGGACGTCGATCCAGCCGGTGCCGGTGAACGTCACCAGGGCTCCGACCAGCGCCAGGATGAGTCCGACCACGACGATCCCGAACAGCGCCCCGCCGGGTCCGTCGGAGGCGGTGGCGGCCGTGATCGGGGCGATGAACGCGAACGAGGAACCCAGGTAGCTCGGCAGCCGGTTGCGCGTCACCAGCAGGAACAAGATGGTGCCGACCCCGGAGAAGAACAGGGTGGTCGTGGGCGGGAAGCCCGTCAGCAGCGGCACCAGGAAGGTGGCGCCGAACATCGCCACGACGTGCTGCAGGCCGAGGCCGATCGTGGCCGGCCAGGCCAGGCGCTCGTCGGGACGTACGATCTCGCCCTCGGTGATCGTGCGTCCGTCACCGTGCAGCTTCCAGGTCAGTGCCATGAGCGCAGCCTCCGGCACATCCGGGCCCGCGGGCAAATCGAGTGCGGCAGCGCTCGTTTTGACCCATCACCGGGGACCCGGTAATCTCAATCCTTGTGTCTGGATCTCCAGACCTGTCTGCGTGCCCTGATGGCGTCGCACTCCACTGCACCAAGGAACGAAGTATTTTCGTGCCGGCAAGTCGCCGTGTACTGAGAGCAGAAAAGAAAGGGAACCAACCAGGTGCCCACGATCAACCAACTGGTCCGCAAGGGCCGCCAGGACAAGGTGTCGAAGAACAAGACGCCTGCCCTGAAGGGTTCGCCCCAGCGACGCGGCGTTTGCACGCGCGTCTACACGACCACCCCCAAGAAGCCGAACTCCGCCCTCCGCAAGGTCGCCCGCGTGCGCCTGAGCAGTGGCGTCGAGGTCACGGCGTACATCCCGGGTGTCGGCCACAACCTCCAGGAGCACTCCATCGTGCTCGTGCGCGGCGGCCGGGTGAAGGACCTTCCCGGTGTCCGCTACAAGATCATCCGCGGCTCGCTCGACACCCAGGGTGTCAAGAACCGCAAGCAGGCCCGCAGCCGTTACGGCGCGAAGAAGGAGAAGAGCTAATGCCTCGCAAGGGCCCGGCCACCAAGCGGCCGATCGACATGGACCCCGTCTTCGGGTCGCAGCTCGTCTCGCAGCTCGTCTCGAAGGTGCTCCAGGACGGCAAGAAGCAGGTTGCCCAGCGCATCGTGTACGGCGCCCTCGAGGGCACCCGCGAGAAGACCGGCACCGACCCCGTCGTGACCCTCAAGCGCGCGCTCGACAACGTCAAGCCGGCCATCGAGGTCAAGTCCCGCCGCGTCGGTGGCGCGACCTACCAGGTGCCGATCGAGGTCAAGCCCAACCGCAGCACCACGCTGGCGCTCCGCTGGCTCGTGGGCTACGCCGCGGCTCGCCGCGAGAAGACGATGTCCGAGCGTCTGATGAACGAGATCCTCGACGCGTCCAACGGCCTCGGCGCCGCTGTGAAGAAGCGTGAGGACACGCACAAGATGGCCGAGTCCAACAAGGCCTTCGCGCACTACCGCTGGTGATCGCCGGGAGGGGAACACTTCGCTCCTCGCAGGCGTTCTCCTCCCGAGTCCCAGACTTTCTCTACCTTAAGGAAACTGACTTTCAGTGGCAGTCGACATCACCACGGACCTGAACAAGGTCCGCAACATCGGCATCATGGCTCACATCGATGCCGGTAAGACCACCACCACCGAGCGGATCCTGTTCTACACAGGCATCACGTACAAGATCGGTGAGGTCCACGAGGGCGCAGCCACGATGGACTGGATGGAGCAGGAGCAGGAGCGCGGCATCACGATCACGTCCGCCGCTACCACCTGCTGGTGGAAGGACCACCAGATCAACATCATCGACACCCCCGGGCACGTCGACTTCACCGCCGAGGTCGAGCGCTCCCTGCGCGTCCTCGACGGCGCCGTCGCCGTCTTCGACGGTGTCGCCGGTGTCGAGCCCCAGACCATGACCGTGTGGCGCCAGGCCAACAAGTACTCCGTGCCCCGGATGTGCTTCGTGAACAAGCTGGACCGCACCGGTGCCGACTTCTGGCGCTGCGTCGACATGATGGTCGAGCGGCTCAACTCCACCCCGCTGGTCCTCCAGCTCCCGATCGGTGCCGAGGGCGACTTCATCGGTGTCGTCGACCTGGTCGGCATGCGTGCCCTGACCTGGCGCGGCGAGACCAAGATGGGCGAGGACTACGAGGTCGAGGAGATCCCGGCCGAGCTCGCCGACCAGGCCGCCGAGTACCGCGAGAAGCTGCTCGAGACGCTCGCCGACGCCGACGACGCCATCATGGAGAAGTTCCTCGAGGAGGGTGAGTTCACCGTCGAGGAGCTCGAGGCCGCGATCCGTCGCGCCACGCTCGCCGACAAGATCAACCCCGTCCTGTGCGGCACCGCGTTCAAGAACAAGGGCGTGCAGCCCCTGCTCGACGCCGTCGTGAAGTACCTCCCCTCGCCGCTTGACATCGACGGCATCCAGGGGCACTCGGTCAAGGACGAGGAAGAGGTCATCGTCCGCCAGCCGTCCGACGACGAGCCGTTCTCCGGCCTGGCGTACAAGATCGCGACCGACCCGCACCTCGGCAAGCTGATCTACGTCCGCGTCTACTCCGGCAAGCTCGAGGCGGGCACCTCGGTGCTCAACTCGGTCAACGGCCGCAAGGAGCGGATCGGCAAGGTCTACCAGATGCACGCGAACAAGCGTGAGGAGATCGCGTCGGTCGGCGCCGGCCAGATCGTGGCCGTCATGGGCCTCAAGGACACCAAGACCGGGCACACCCTGTGTGACCCGCAGAACCCGGTGATCCTCGAGTCGATGACGTTCCCGGCACCCGTGATCGAGGTGGCCATCGAGCCCAAGACCAAGGGTGACCAGGAGAAGCTCGGCACCGCGATCCAGCGGCTCTCCGACGAGGACCCCACGTTCACCGTCAAGGCGGACGAGGAGACCGGCCAGACCATCATCGCGGGCATGGGCGAGCTCCACCTCGAGATCCTCGTCGACCGGATGAAGCGCGAGTTCCGCGTCGAGGCCACCGTCGGCAAGCCGCAGGTCGCCTACCGCGAGACCATCCGCAAGAAGGTCGAGAAGCACGGCTACACCCACAAGAAGCAGACCGGTGGGTCCGGCCAGTTCGCGAAGGTGCAGATCTCCCTCGAGCCGAACATCGACCCCGAGACCGGTCACGGCGCGGGCTACGAGTTCGTCAACAACGTCTCCGGTGGTCGCGTCCCGAAGGAGTACATCCCTTCGGTCGACCAGGGTGGACAGGACGCCATGGAGTTCGGCGTGCTCGCCGGCTACCCGATGGTGGACGTCAAGTTCACCCTCGAGGACGGCGCCTACCACGACGTCGACTCCTCCGAGCTCGCCTTCAAGATCGCCGGAAACCAGGCGTTCAAGGAAGCGGCGCGGATGGCCAAGCCAGTTCTGCTGGAGCCGATGTTCGCCGTCGAGGTCGTGACCCCTGAGACCTTCATGGGTGACGTCATCGGTGACATCAACTCGCGTCGCGGTCAGGTGCGGGCGATGTCGGAGCGTTCCGGGGACCGCGTCGTCGACGCCCTCGTGCCGCTCTCGGAGATGTTCGGGTACGTTGGTGACCTGCGGTCGAAGACCTCCGGTCAGGCGTCGTACTCGATGGAGTTCGACTCGTACGCCGAGGTTCCCCAGAACGTGGCCGACGAGATCATCAAGAAGGTCCGCGGCGAGTAGGGTTCTCCCCGCACCGTCGGCAGCACAGTTTCACCCGTAACTTTTCAATCAGACGATCAAGTACATCAACAGGAGGAGCCCCAGTGGCTAAGGCGAAGTTCGAGCGGACCAAGCCGCACGTCAACATCGGAACCATCGGTCACATCGACCACGGCAAGACGACGTTGACGGCTGCAATTACGAAGGTGCTGCACGACAAGTACCCCAACCTGAACGCCGCCTCGGCCTTCGACGAGATCGACAAGGCCCCCGAGGAGCGTCAGCGCGGTATCACCATCTCGATCGCGCACGTCGAGTACCAGACCGAGCAGCGCCACTACGCGCACGTCGACTGCCCCGGTCACGCGGACTACATCAAGAACATGATCACCGGTGCCGCGCAGATGGACGGCGCGATCCTGGTCGTGGCCGCCACCGACGGTCCGATGCCGCAGACCCGTGAGCACGTGCTGCTCGCCCGCCAGGTCGGCGTCCCCGCCCTGGTCGTCGCGCTGAACAAGTGCGACATGGTCGACGACGAGGAGCTCATCGAGCTCGTCGAGATGGAGGTGCGCGAGCTCCTCTCCGAGTACGAGTACGACGGCGACGACATCCCCGTGGTCAAGGTCGCGGCCTTCCCGGCGCTCCAGGGCGACGAGAAGTGGGGCAACTCGATCCTCGAGCTCATGGACGCGGTGGACACCTACATCCCGCAGCCCGTGCGCGAGACCGAGAAGCCCTTCCTGATGCCCGTCGAGGACGTCTTCACGATCACCGGTCGTGGAACCGTCATCACCGGTCGCATCGAGCGCGGCATCGTCAAGGTCAACGAGACCGTCGACATCATCGGCATCCGTGAGACCAAGCAGACCTCGACCGTCACCGGCATCGAGATGTTCCGCAAGCTCCTCGACACCGGCGAGGCCGGCGAGAACGTCGGGCTGCTGCTTCGTGGCACCAAGCGCGAGGACGTCGAGCGCGGCATGGTCGTGATCAAGCCGGGGACCACCACCCCGCACACGAACTTCGAGGCCTCGGTCTACATCCTCTCCAAGGAGGAGGGCGGCCGTCACACGCCGTTCTTCAACAACTACCGCCCGCAGTTCTACTTCCGCACCACGGACGTGACGGGCGTCGTGACCCTCCCCGAGGGCCGCGAGATGGTCATGCCCGGTGACAACACCGACATGATCGTCGAGCTGATCCAGCCGATCGCCATGGAGGACGGCCTCCGCTTCGCTATCCGCGAGGGTGGCCGCACCGTCGGCGCCGGCCGCGTCACCAAGATCACCAAGTGATCTAGCGCTTCACCGAACGGCCCCGGACCTCACGGTCCGGGGCCGTTCTGCTATTCCGGCTGCCGGAAACCGTCGCCAGTGCCGAATGTCGGTGGCCGTCGTTACCGTCGCTCCATGACACTGACCATGGGGATGATCAACTTCGACACCGCCGACGCCGAGGCGCTCGGCGGGTGGTGGGCCGAGCAGACCGGCGCGCAGATCGTGCAGAACCACGGCGGCGAGTTCGTCGTCGTCGCGGGGGGCAGCCTGCCGCTGCTGCTGGCGTTCCAGAAGGTCGCCGACCCGACGCCGGGCAAGAACCGCCTCCACCTCGACGTGACGGCTCCAGACGTCGAAGCCGAGGTGGACCGCTTGCTGGACGCCGGAGCGACGCTGGTCGCACGGCGGGGTGACGAGAGCTTCAGCTGGGTGACGCTGGCGGACCCCGACGGCAACCACTTCTGCGTGGCGAGCCAGGCCGAGGCCGAGGAGTCCTACTGACGCTCCTCGTTGTGGCCGGTCAGGCGGTCAGCGCCGCGACCGCGCTTGCGAAGACCTCCCTATGGCGCTCCACGTCCGCCGTGCTGTGCTGCGGGCTGAACAGCGCCATGTTGTGGAACGGCGTGAGCAGAACACCGCGGTTCAGGGCCCACAGGTGCATGAAGCCCTCGAGGTCCTCGTCGACGGCTGCGGCGGCCGCGGCGCCGTCACGCGGTGGGGGACAGAACCAGTACTCCGCCCGGCAGCCCAGCCGCTGCACGTGCCAGGGCAGGTCGTGCTCGGCAATCACCCCGGCGACGCCGTCGGCGAACTGCTGGGCCAGGGGTACGGCGACCGCGAAGTCCTCCTCGCGCAGGCACGTGGACAGGGTCGCCCTGATCGCCGCCAGCGAGAGCGCGTTGGCGGTCAGCGTGCCGCCGACGCCGGCGACGTCGATCTCGTGACCGAGCATGGGCCCGGAGAGCCGATCGGCCACCTCGGCGCTCATCCCGTACGCCGCTGAGGGCACCCCGCCGCCGATCGGCTTGCCGAGCACCACGAAGTCGGGCTCGAGCCCCCAGGCGCGCGTGCACCCGCCCGGACCGGCGCACAAGGTGTGCGTCTCGTCGACGACGAGCAGGACGTCGTGCCGTCGGGTGACCTCGCGGACCCCGGCGAGGTAGCCCTCCTCCGGAAGCACGATGCCGATGTTGGTCAGGGCCGGCTCCATCAGCAGGCAGGCGACATCGCCCTCGGCGAGGCGGCGGTCCAGGGCGTCCAGGTCGTTGAACGGCACGACCGCGGTGGTCTGCGCCACGTCGACCTGCGGTCCGAGGGCCCCGGGCCGCGGGACCACCCGGTCACCGTCGAGCACGGCGAGGGTCTCGTCGACCGTGCCGTGGTAGCACCAGTCCATCACCGCGATCCGGGGTCGACCGGTCAGGAAACGGGCGAACCGGAGCACGAACCGGTTGGCGTCGGTTGCCGACATCGCCAGCTGCCAGGTCGGCAACCCGAACCTGCGTGCCAGCTCCTCACCGACCCAGACCGCGTCGGCCGAAGGCAGCATCGTGGTGAGTCCGCGCGACGCCTGACGGGCGACGGCCTCCGCGACCTGCGGCAAGGCGTGCCCGGTCATCGCGCCGGTGTCGCCGAGGCAGAGGTCGACGTACTCGATGCCGTCGACGTCGGTCAGGCGCGCCCCGACGGCGGAGTCGAAGAACAGCGGGAACGCCCCGGGCCACCGGGTCATCCACGGCATCGGCACCCCCGCAAGCAAGGGGCCCCGGGCCCGCCCCGCGAGCTCGGCCGAACGCGGATGGAGCTCGCGGAACCGTTGCTCCTCGACGCTGCGGAGCTCGGCCAGGTGCTGACGATCGATCATCCCCGCAATCTAGGGCGTCGCAGCTGCCGGTTTCCCAGGTTATGAACCACAACCGCCTCTTCACACACCCCACCCCATGTGTGAAGAGGCAGTTCGGGTTCATGACCTGGGAAACTGCCGAGCCCAACTGCCGAGCCCAACCCGACCCCCAACCGGCCGATCAACGGCTCGCCCCCGTCGGACACAATGTGCTGCGTGGACAACACCCTTCCTGCTGCTCGACCGCGCCAGAAGTACACCGAGGACGGGACGCGGATGCGCGAGGTGCTCACCTACTCCCGGCGGGGTGGGAGGTTCACGCCTTCCCAGCAGGAGTCGTGGGACGCGCACCACCGCGACTGGGTGATTCCGGAGGAGGCGGTCGACGACCCTGCGTTCAGCTGGAGCGAGGTGTTCGGGCGGACGGCGCCGCTGATCGTGGAGATCGGGTCCGGGGTGGGGGAGGCGACGGCTGTGCTCGCCGCCCAGCGGCCGGAGTGCAACATCGTGGCGCTGGAGGTCTGGCGCCCCGGGGTCGCGCACACGCTCGGGCTGCTGGCAGAAGCGGGGGCGGACAACGTCCGGCTGCTGTCGGTGGACGCGGTCTGGTGCCTCGAGCACCTCTTCGGTCCCGGCGAGGTCGAGGAGCTGTGGACGTTCTTCCCCGACCCGTGGCCCAAGAAGCGCCACCACAAGCGGCGGCTGGTCACCCCGGAGTTCGCCTCGCTGGCGGCCTCCCGGCTGCGCCCGGGCGGCGTGTGGCGGCTGGCGACCGACTGGGCGGAGTACGCCGAGCAGATGCGGGCGGTCCTGGACCAGGAGCCCGCCCTGGAGGGTGGCCGGGTCGAGCGCTGGGAGGACCGGCCGGTCACCAAGTTCGAGCGCAAGGGCGTGGCCGCTGAGCGGGAGATCGTCGACCTCGCCTACCGCCGGCGCTGATCCGCCCCCAGCGGCCTGTGCTCAGCCGTCCTCGACCTGCCAGCTCAGGCCGGCCCGCTCGAGGGCGTGCTCGAGCCGCAGCCGCTCCGCCTCGCGGTCGAGGCCATCGGTGAGCTCGCCGAGGAGCGTGGGCACGTCCAGCGCCTCGGCGGTGCTGATCAGCACGCTGTCGTAGGCGGCGACCACCCCGCGCTGGCGGGCCATCGCCACCCCGGCGCGGGGGGAGCGCACCTCAGGACGCAGCCGGCGCAGGTCCGCGGCCAGTCGTTGCAGCGGCGGCCGTGGCGGCGAGGGATCGGGTGCCGGTGGGAGCAGCTTCGCCCGCCTGCCCAGCGAGCGGCACCCTTCCACCGCGGCACGGGCGTGCAGGGCGCCCGCGAACAGGGCCACCGGGACCAGGGAGATCCCGATGACCTTGGCGAAGCCGATGAGGACGGTGGCGTCCATGAGGCGACGCTAAGCCGCGATCGCGGCCCGGACAAGGCTGGTCTGGACGCCGGACCGGTGCAAGCCGGCAGCTGTCGTGCCTGCGCCCCGGGCATGGGTGTTCCTAGACTTCGGGGGTGAGCGGAGTCGTGGTGCCCGACGCCCGGATCAGCGGGCGGGCCTGGTGGGTCGCCGCGGCGACGATGGCGGCCCTGGTGGCCGCGGCGGGCTTCCGCTCCTCCACAGGGGCCCTCCTGGAGCCGCTGGAGCACGAGTTCGGCTGGTCCCGGGGCATGACCTCGGGCGCCGTCACCCTGAACCTCGTCATCTACGGCCTCACCGCGCCGTTCGCCGCTGCGGTGATGGAGCGGTTCGGCGTACGACGGGTGGTGGCCGGTGCGCTCGCCCTGGTCTCGCTGGGGGCGGGCCTGACGCTCGTGATGACCGAGGCGTGGCAGCTGTGGTTCCTGTGGGGAGTGCCGATCGGCCTCGGCACCGGGGCGATGGCGCTGGTCTTCGGCGCGATCGTGGCCAACCGCTGGTTCGTCCGGCACCGCGGCCTGGTCACCGGGCTGTTCTCGGCGGCGAGCTCGACCGGTCAGCTGGTCTTCCTGCCGGTGATCGCACACCTCGCGGCCGGGCCCGGGTGGCGTTGGGCGGCCGGCCTGGTCGCGGCGTTCGCGCTGCTGCTGGTCCCGCTGGTGCTCCTGGTGCTGCGCGACCGGCCCTCCGACGTGGGGGAGGTGCCCTACGGCGCGCCACCGTCGTACGTCGAGCCGCCCGCTGCGACCGGTGCCGGCTCGGGTGCCGCGGCCCTGGCGGTCCGGACCCTGCGGGAGGCCGGCCGCACGTGGACGTTCTGGGTGCTGTTCCTCACGTTCTGGGTCTGTGGCTGGTCGACGAACGGGCTGATCGGCACCCACTTCATCCCGGCGGCGCACGACCACGGGATGCCGGCGACCACCTCGGCCGGGCTGCTCGCCCTGATCGGCGTCTTCGACATCGTGGGCACGGTCGCGTCCGGCTGGCTCACCGACAAGGTCGATCCCCGCTACCTGCTGTTCGCCTACTACTCGCTGCGCGGGCTCTCGCTGCTCGTGGTGCCCTCGCTCCTGGGGCCTGAGGTCGCGCCCAGCCTGTTCTTCTTCATCGTGTTCTACGGCCTGGACTGGGTGGCGACGGTGCCGCCCACCGTGGCGTTGTGCCGCGACCACTTCGGCCTGGAGCGGTCCGGCGTCGTCTTCGGGTGGGTGTTCGCCTCGCACATGGTGGGAGCGGGCGTCGCCGCGTCGTACGCCGGCTGGATCCGGGAGGGGACCGGCGACTACTTCCTGGCCTGGGTGACCGCGGGTGCGATGTGCCTGGGAGCGGCGCTGCTGTGCATGACCATCCCCAGGATGCGTGCCACCCACGGCGCTATCCTTGACGAGGTGGGCCAGGAGAACCCGCAGATCTGAGCTCTCCGGCAGCCCCCACGAGGCCCCCGCGTGCACCCGATTTGGCGCAGGGCGGGTGTCTCTGACAAGATAGTCAGGTTGCTCCGGCGGGATTGCCGGGGCGCGGACATTGACCACTGAACAGGTTTTCCTGAGCTGCTCATCGCAGCAGACGTGGTTGCGCGTTCGCGCCGCATCAGGAGATCCCGTTCAGCCCGGACCCCCGGGCACCACTCCGAAACAACGACCCGCACGAGTTCTGTGTGTGTCGCGCGCTCGTCAAGACGCACGACACGCCCGACCGCGGGGGTCGGACGAGACGGGGTGGCAGCAGCGCGGACATCCTCACCGAGGACGTCTGGAGACCAGTCGCAGGACTACGAAGTAAGGACGTTGTTTGATGGCGGGACAGAAGATCCGCATCAGGCTCAAGGCCTATGACCACGAGGTGATCGACACCTCGGCGCGCAAGATCGTGGACACCGTGACCCGTACGGGCGCGAAGGTCGCCGGCCCGGTGCCGTTGCCGACCGAGAAGAACGTCTACTGCGTCATCCGCTCGCCGCACAAGTACAAGGACAGCCGCGAGCACTTCGAGATGCGCACGCACAAGCGCCTCATCGACATCATTGACCCCACACCGAAGACGGTCGACTCGCTGATGCGTCTCGACCTGCCTGCCGGTGTCGACATCGAGATCAAGCTCTGAGGTTCCTGTGAGCACTTTCGAACGCAACGTCAAGGGACTGCTGGGCACGAAGCTCGGCATGACCCAGACCTGGGACGAGAACAACCGCGTCGTCCCCGTAACCGTGGTCGCGGCCGGCACCAATGTGGTGACCCAGGTCCGGACCCCCGAGAAGGATGGCTACAACGCCATCCAGGTTGGCTTCGGCGAGATCGACGGCGCCAAGGTCAACAAGCCGACCGCTGGTCACTTCGGCAAGGCAGGCGTGACCCCACGCCGCCACGTCGTCGAGATCCGCACCAGTGACGCCCCCACCTACGAGGTC
Organism: Nocardioides sp. Z30_9; assembly: GCF_058215735.1. Lineage (NCBI taxonomy): Bacteria > Bacillati > Actinomycetota > Actinomycetes > Propionibacteriales > Nocardioidaceae > Nocardioides > Nocardioides sp. Z30_9. The sequence goes on along the minus strand of NZ_JBZAJF010000001.1, from coordinate 1,947,098 downwards.
GGCCAGGAGCTCAGCCCCGAGCTGTTCGCCGCCGGCCAGGAGGTCGACGTCACCGGGACGAGCAAGGGCAAGGGCTACGCCGGCGTCATGAAGCTGCACGGCTTCCACGGCGTCGGTGCCTCTCACGGTGCCCACAAGAACCACCGCAAGCCGGGCTCCATCGGCGCCTGCGCGACCCCGGGCCGTGTCTTCAAGGGCACGCGCATGGCTGGTCGCATGGGTAGCGACACCGTGACCACGCAGAACGTCACCGTGCACGCCGTGGACGTGGAGAAGGGCCTGATCCTCCTCAAGGGTGCCGTTCCCGGCGCCAAGGGTGGGCTGGTCATCATCCGCTCGGCAGCCAAGAAGACCCAGGAGGCCGGCGCATGACCGCGAAGACTGTCAAGGTTGATCTCCCCGCCGAGATCTTCGACGTCGAGACGAACATCCCGCTGATCCACCAGGTCGTGGTGGCCCAGCAGGCAGCGGCCCGTCAGGGCACGCACTCCACCAAGAGCCGCGGCGAGGTTCGCGGCGGTGGCCGCAAGCCGCACAAGCAGAAGGGCACCGGCCGCGCCCGTCAGGGCTCGACCCGCGCCCCGCAGTTCGTCGGTGGTGGCGTCGTCCACGGCCCGCAGCCGCGTGACTACGACCAGCGCACCCCCAAGAAGATGAAGGCCGCCGCCCTGCGCGGTGCCCTCTCCGACCGGGCCCGCGCCGGACGCGTCCACGTGGTGGAGTCCCTCGTCGGTGGCGACAAGCCCTCGACCAAGGACGCCGTCGCAGCGCTGGCCGGCCTCGCCGGCGAGCGTCGCCAGCTGGTCGTGCTCGTGCGTGACGACGCGCTGACCTGGCTCTCGCTGCGCAACGTGGCCTCGGTGCACCTGCTCGCCGTCGACCAGCTCAACACCTACGACGTGCTGCTGTCCGACGACGTCATCTTCACCCAGGACGCCTACGACGCCTTCGTCAACGGCACCGCGTCGTCCAGCGTTCGCAAGGCGACCATCGTCGAGGCCCCGGCCAACGACGCGGTCATCGAGGACGCCCCCGCTGAGACGCCCGTGGAGGACGAGAAATGAGCACCCTGCACAAGGACCACCGCGACGTCCTGATCGCACCGGTCGTGAGCGAGAAGAGCTACGGCCTCCTCGACGCGAACAAGTACACGTTCCTGGTCCACCCGGACGCGAACAAGACCGAGATCAAGATCGCGGTCGAGAAGATCTTCGACGTGAAGGTCACCTCGGTGAACACCATGAACCGCACCGGCAAGACCCGGCGTACCCGTACCGGCACCGGAAAGCGCAAGGACACCAAGCGCGCGATCGTCAGCCTCGCAGAGGGTCACCGCATCGACATCTTCGGAGGACCGGTCTCCTGACCGGCATCCGCTGAGAACTGACTGAGGTAAAGACATGGCAATCCGCAAGTACAAGCCGACCACCCCGGGCCGTCGTGGCTCGTCGGTCGCTGACTTCGTCGAGATCACCCGGACCACGCCGGAGAAGTCCCTGGTCAAGCCGCTGCCCAAGAAGGGCGGCCGCAACAACCAGGGCCGGATCACCACCCGGCACCAGGGTGGCGGCCACAAGCGGGCCTACCGGGTGATCGACTTCCGTCGCTACGACAAGGACGGCGTCCCGGCGAAGATCGCCCACATCGAGTACGACCCGAACCGCACCGCACGCATCGCGCTGCTGCACTACGCCGACGGCGAGAAGCGCTACATCATCGCTCCTCTCGGCGTCAGCCAGGGCACCGCGATCGAGGCCGGTCCCACCGCCGACATCAAGCCCGGCAACAACCTGCCGCTGCGCAACATCCCCGTCGGTACGACGATCCACTGCATCGAGCTCCGGCCCGGTGGCGGTGCCAAGATCGCCCGTTCCGCCGGCAACAGCGCGCAGCTCGTCGCCAAGGAGGGGTCCCGCGCACAGCTGCGGATGCCCTCCGGTGAGATGCGCTACGTCGACGTCCGCTGCCGTGCCACCATCGGCGCGGTCGGCAACGCCGAGCAGTCGAACATCAACTGGGGCAAGGCCGGCCGGATGCGCTGGAAGGGCCGCCGCCCGACCGTCCGTGGTGTCGTCATGAACCCGGTCGACCACCCGCACGGTGGTGGCGAGGGCAAGACCTCCGGTGGTCGCCACCCGGTTTCACCCTGGGGCAAGGCCGAGGGCCGCACGCGCAAGCGCAAGGCCAGCGATGCCCTGATCGTCCGTCGCCGCAAGTCCGGCAAGAAGCGCTAAGAGATAGCGCGGAAGGTAGAGCCCAGAGATGCCTCGCAGCCTGAAGAAGGGCCCGTTCGTCGACGACCACCTGATCAAGAAGGTGGACGCGCAGAACGACGCCGGAACCCACACCGTGATCAAGACCTGGTCGCGCCGCTCGATGATCGTGCCGTCCATGATCGGTCACACGCTGGCCGTGCACGACGGACACAAGCACGTCCCGGTGTTCGTGACCGACTCGATGGTCGGCCACAAACTGGGCGAGTTCGCCCCGACCCGCACCTACCGCGGGCACGTGAAGGACGACCGGAAGAGCCGCCGCCGCTGACGCGGCGTCGCAAGGAGAGATACAGCAATGAGCGTTACAGATCGCAGGCGCACGAGCGCCCGACGTGACTCGCTGCTCGGTGACCAGCCGGGCGCCTTCGCCAGCGCGCGCTTCGTCCGGATCACCCCGATGAAGGCGCGTCGAGTCGTGGACATGGTCCGCGGGCTCCCTGTCGACGATGCCCTGGCACTGCTGCAGTTCGCGCCGCAGGCCGCCAGCGAAACCGTCTACAAGGTGCTCGAGAGCGCCGTGGCCAACGCCACGACGACCGAGGACCTCGCCCGCGGCACTCTGGTGGTCAGCAAGGCGACCGTCGACGAGGGCCCCACGATGAAGCGGTGGCGACCGCGTGCGCAGGGCCGGGCCACCCGGATCAACAAGCGCACCAGCCACATCACCCTGGTGGTGCAGCCCGCAGTCGAGTCGACCACGCAGCAGACCAAGAAGAAGGGACGGACCGCCTGATGGGTCAGAAGATCAACCCGAACGGGTTCCGCCTCGGTATCTCCACCGACCACAAGAGCCGGTGGTACGCCGACAAGCTCTACAAGTCCTACGTCGGCGAGGACGTCGCGATCCGCAAGCTGCTCTCCAAGGGCATGGAGCGGGCCGGCATCTCCAAGGTCGAGATCGAGCGCACCCGGGACCGCGTGCGGGTGGACATCCACACCGCTCGCCCGGGCATCGTCATTGGTCGCCGTGGCGCTGAGGCCGACCGCCTGCGCAGCGAGCTCGAGAAGCTGACCGGCAAGCAGGTCCAGCTGAACATCCTCGAGGTCAAGCAGCCCGAGATCGATGCACAGCTGGTCGCCCAGGGTGTCGCCGAGCAGCTCTCCGGTCGCGTGCAGTTCCGTCGCGCGATGAAGAAGGCCATGCAGACCTCGATGCGCTCGGGTGCCAAGGGCATCCGGATCCAGTGCTCGGGCCGTCTCAACGGCGCCGAGATGTCGCGCTCGGAGTTCTACCGCGAGGGCCGCGTGCCCCTGCACACGCTGCGCGCCGACATCGACTACGGCTTCTACGAGGCCCGCACCACCTTCGGCCGCATCGGCGTGAAGGTGTGGATCTACAAGGGCGAGGTCGCCGGCACCCGTGCCGAGCGCGAGGCCCAGGCAGCTGCCCGTGCAGGTGCTCCCGGCCGTGGCCGCGGAGCGGCCGGCGGCGCCAGGGGAGACCGTGCGAGCGACCGCCCGACCCGCGGTTCCCGCGGCGCCGGTGCGGGAGACCGCCCGACCCGCGCTGACCGTGCGGGCGCCCCCGCGACCGAGACCGCTGCGGCTCCCGCCGCCGAGGCACCGGCCGCCGCGACCACCGGAACGGAGGCCTGAGTCCCATGTTGATGCCCCGCAGGGTCAAGCACCGCAAGCAGCACCACCCCAAGCGCACCGGCGCAGCCAAGGGCGGCACGAAGCTCTCCTTCGGAGACTTCGGCATCCAGGCGACCGAGCCGGCGTACGTCACCAACCGCCAGATCGAGTCGGCGCGTATCGCGATGACTCGTCACATCAAGCGTGGCGGGAAGGTGTGGATCAACATCTACCCCGACCGTCCGCTGACCAAGAAGCCCGCCGAGACCCGCATGGGTTCCGGTAAGGGTTCGCCCGAGTGGTGGGTGGCCAACGTCAAGCCCGGCCGTGTCATGTTCGAACTGGCCGGAGTCGACGAGGACGTCGCCCGCGAGGCGATGCGCCGCGCGATCCACAAGCTCCCGATGAAGTGCCGGTTCATCAGCCGTGAAGCAGGTGATTTCTGATGGCGACAGCCCATGAGCTCGACGACCTGAACGACGTCGACCTCGAGTCGAAGCTGCGTGAGGCCAAGGAGGAGCTGTTCAACCTCCGGTTCCAGGCCGCCACCGGTCAGCTCGAGAGCCACGGCCGCCTCAGTGCGGTCAAGAAGGACATTGCCCGGATCTACACCGTGGTGCGTGAGCGCGAGCTCGGCATCCGGACGGCCCCGGGCTCCAAGGCACAGTCTGAGGAGGTTGGCGCATGAGCGAGAACCCGGTAGTCGAGGGCTCCGTGGAGGAGCGCTCTGCGCGCAAGGTCCGTGAAGGCCTGGTCGTGAGCGACAAGATGGACAAGACCGTGGTCGTGTCCGTGGAGGACCGCGTCAAGCACGCGCTGTACGGCAAGGTCCTTCGGCGCACGAGCAAGCTGAAGGCCCACGACGAGCAGAACGACTGTGGCATCGGTGACCGCGTCCGGATCATGGAGACCCGTCCGCTGAGCGCCACCAAGCGCTGGCGCGTCGTGGAGATCCTCGAGAAGGCGAAGTAGGAGAACTAAGACATGATCCAGCAGGAGTCGCGACTCAAGGTCGCCGACAACACGGGTGCGAAGCAGATCCTCTGCATCCGCGTGCTCGGCGGCTCTGGTCGGCGCTACGCCGGCATCGGCGACGTCATCGTCGCCACCGTCAAGGACGCGATCCCCGGCGGCAACGTCAAGAAGGGCGACGTCGTCAAGGCCGTCATCGTGCGCACCGTCAAGGAGCGTCGTCGTGCGGACGGCTCGTACATCCGCTTCGACGAGAACGCAGCAGTGATCCTCAAGAGCGACGGGGAACCCCGTGGAACGCGCATCTTCGGCCCTGTGGGCCGCGAGCTGCGCGAGAAGAAGTTCATGAAGATCATTTCGCTGGCACCGGAGGTGCTCTGAGATGAGCGTCAAGATCAAGAAGGGTGACACCGTCAAGGTGATCGCCGGCAAGGACAAGGGCGCCGAGGGCAAGGTCATCCAGGTGCTCCGCGAGGAGCAGCGGGTGATCGTCGAGGGCGTGAACCGAGTCAAGAAGCACACCAAGGTCGTGAACCAGGGCGGTGCGGCAAGCACCGGCGGCATCGTGACCGCCGAGGCGCCGATCCACATCTCCAACGTGATGGTCGTCGACGGCGACGGGATCACCCGCCTCGGCTCCAAGCGGGTGGAGACGACGAAGCGCCGCTCCGACGGCTCGACCTACCAGGCCGAGCGCAGCGTGCGCATCTCCCGGAAGTCCGGAGAAGAGATCTGATGAGTGAAGCAATGACCGAGATCAACAGCGACCAGTCGGCCGAGGCGTCTGCCGGACCGCGGATGAAGGTGCGCTACCGCGAGGAGATCATCCCCGCGATGCGCGAGCAGTTCGGCTACGCCAACGTGATGATGGTTCCCGGCCTGACCAAGATCGTGGTCAACATGGGCGTGGGCGAGGCTGCTCGCGACTCCAAGCTGATCGAGGGCGCCGTCAAGGACCTCACCGCGATCACCGGCCAGAAGCCGCAGGTCACCAAGGCCCGCAAGTCGATCGCCCAGTTCAAGCTGCGCGAGGGGATGCCGATCGGCGCCCACGTGACGCTTCGCGGCGACCGCATGTGGGAGTTCCTGGACCGCCTGCTCGCGCTGGCGCTGCCCCGTATCCGCGACTTCCGTGGACTCTCGGACCGCCAGTTCGACGGCCGTGGCAACTACACCTTCGGTCTGACCGAGCAGGTCATGTTCCACGAGATCAACCAGGACAAGGTCGACCGCTCGCGCGGCATGGACATCACGGTGGTGACCACCGCGACGAATGACGACGAAGGCCGGGCACTGCTCAAGAAGCTCGGTTTCCCGTTCAAGGAAGGCAACTGACATGGCAAAGACCGGACTGAAGGTCAAGGCCGCACGCAAGCCCAAGTTCGCGGTGCGCGGTTACACCCGGTGCCAGCGGTGCGGGCGGCCCAAGGCCGTCTACCGCAAGTTCGGCCTCTGCCGGATCTGCCTGCGGGAGATGGCGCACGCCGGCGAGCTGCCCGGCGTGACCAAGAGCTCCTGGTGATCCCCACCCGCTCGATCACCGCCTGACCACCAACCAATGATCGCTACAGGTCGCCCTGAGACGCAGGGCGAAACCGGAGTGGAGAAAGGGCCGAGACGGCCATGACAATGACTGACCCGATCGCAGACATGCTCACGCGTCTGCGCAACGCCAACCAGGCGTACCACGACTCGGTGTCGATGCCTTACAGCAAGCTGAAGCAGGGCGTTGCCGAGATCCTCAAGCAGGAGGGGTACATCACCTCCTTCGAGGTCCACGACCACGAGGACGTGGTCGGCAAGACGCTCGACATCCAGCTCAAGTACGGCCGCAACCGCGAGCGCTCGATTGCCGGCGTACGCCGGATCAGCAAGCCGGGCCTGCGCGTGTACGCCAAGCACACCGCACTGCCGAAGGTGCTCGGCGGCCTCGGCGTCGCAATCATCTCGACCAGCCAGGGTCTGCTCACCGACCGTCAGGCCAACAGCAAGGGCGTAGGTGGGGAAGTCCTCGCCTACGTCTGGTGACCAGGAACCAGGAGGAATAGCAATGTCACGAATTGGCAAGCTGCCCGTCCCGGTTCCGTCCGGTGTCGACGTGCAGGTGGATTCCCAGACCGTCACGGTCAAGGGGCCCAAGGGCACCCTGAGCCACACGGTCGCTTCCCCGATCACCGTCGAGAACGGTGACGGAGCCCTCGAGGTGAAGCGTCCCAACGACGAGCGCCAGAGTCGGTCCCTTCACGGCCTGACCCGCACGCTCATCAACAACATGGTCATCGGTGTCACCGACGGCTACGAGAAGAAGCTCGAGATCGTCGGCGTGGGTTACCGCGTGCTCTCCAAGGGCCCCACCCAGCTGGAGTTCCAGCTCGGCTACTCGCACTCGATCACGTTCAACGCCCCTGACGGCATCACGTTCACCGTCGAGGGACCCACGAAGCTCGGTGTCCAGGGCATCGACAAGCAGCTCGTCGGCGAAACTGCGGCCAAGATCCGCAAGCTGCGCAAGCCGGAGCCCTACAAGGGCAAGGGCGTGCGTTACTCCGGAGAGCACATTCGCCGCAAGGTCGGAAAGGCTGGTAAGTGACGATGGCTATCGCACTCAAGACTGGCAAGCACACGTCGGCTCGCGTCGCCTCGCGCACGCGTCGCCAGATCCGTGGTCGCAAGAAGATCAGCGGCACCACCGAGCGTCCCCGCCTGGTGGTCACCCGTTCGTCCAAGCACATCACCGTGCAGCTCGTCGACGACCTGGTGGGCAAGACCATCGCGTATGCCTCGACCATGGAGGCCGACGTGCGCTCGAGCGAGGGCGACAAGACCGCCAAGGCTCGCAAGGTCGGCGAGCTCGTGGCCGAACGCGCGAAGTCGGCCGGAGTCCAGGGCGTGGTCTTCGACCGCGCCGGCAACAAGTACCACGGTCGCGTCGCGGCCCTGGCTGACGGCGCCCGTGAGGGCGGCCTGACCTTCTGATGGCGAGTGGTGCAGACATGACATTCAAGGGAGTTATCTCATGAGCGGATCCCAGCAGCGCGGTCAGCGCGCAGGTGGCGGCCGCGGCGGCCGTGACGGTGGTCGCGGCGGCCAGCAGGAGAAGAGCCAGTACATCGAGCGCGTCGTGGCCATCAACCGCGTCGCCAAGGTCGTCAAGGGTGGTCGTCGCTTCAGCTTCACCGCCCTGGTGATCGTCGGTGACGGCGACGGCATGGTCGGCGTGGGCTACGGCAAGGCCAAGGAAGTTCCCGCGGCCATCGCCAAGGGTGTCGAGGAGGCGAAGAAGTCCTTCTTCCGCGTCCCCCGCATCCAGGGCACCATCCCTCACCCCGTCCAGGGCGAGAAGGCCGCCGGCGTCGTGTTCCTGCGTCCCGCGTCCCCCGGTACCGGTGTGATCGCCGGTGGCCCGGTGCGCGCGGTGCTCGAGTGCGCCGGCATCCACGACGTCCTGAGCAAGTCGCTCGGCTCCTCGAACCAGATCAACATCGTGCACGCCACGATGGAGGCCCTGCGTTCCCTCGAGGACCCCGCAGCCGTCGCCGCCCGGCGCGGAATGCGCGTCGAGGACGTTGCCCCGGCTGCGATGCTCAGGGCTCAGGCCGAGGGCATCGAGGCCGCCCGGACCGAGAAGGCAGGGGTGCAGTGATGGCCCGCCTGAAGGTCGAGCAGATGAAGTCCACCATCGGCTGCAAGCAGAACCAGCGCGACACGTTGCGCTCGCTGGGTCTCAAGCGGATCGGTGACGTGGTCGTCAAGGAGGACCGCCCCGAGTTCCGGGGCATGGTCCACACCGTCCGTCACCTGGTGACGGTCACGGAAGTTGACGGAGAGGTTGACTCCAAATGAGCTTGAAGCTGCACCACCTGCGCCCTGCCCCCGGCGCCAAGACCGCGAAGACCCGTGTGGGTCGCGGTGAGGCCTCCAAGGGCAAGACCGCCGGTCGCGGTACCAAGGGCAGCCAGGCCCGCAACCAGATCCCGGCAGGGTTCGAGGGCGGCCAGATGCCCATCCACATGCGTCTCCCCAAGCTGCGCGGGTTCAAGAACCCGTTCAAGGTGGAGTTCCAGGTGGTGAACCTGGACCGCGTCAGCGCGCTGTTCCCCGAGGGGGGCACCATCAGCGTCGACGACCTGGTCGCCAAGGGTGCCGTCCGCAAGGGCCAGCCCGTCAAGGTGCTGGGCCAGGGCGACATCACGGTGGCCGTCCAGATCACTGCTGACCGTTTCTCCGGCTCTGCCAAGGAGAAGATCGCGGCTGCCGGTGGCACCGCGACCGAGCGCTGAGCGCGAGACGTCAATCGCCGACAGGGCGGGACGATCATCACACCTAGACCCGTGATGATCCTCCCGCCCTGTTAGGCTTCCACGGGTTCGGTCCCGACTGAACCTGTCTGCGGGTCAGTCCGCCGGCTAGACCAGTCGATTTCCGAAAGAGGAGCACGTGCTAGGCGCCTTCGCCAACGCTTTCCGGACACCGGACCTGCGCAACAAGCTGCTGTTCGTGCTGTTCATCGTCGCCCTTTTCCGTCTGGGGTCACAGATCCCGACGCCGGGTGTGCACGTCCCCAACGTCCAGGCCTGCTTCGACCAGACCAAGGACAGCGGCATCTACGGGTTGATCAACCTGTTCTCCGGTGGCGCGCTGCTGCAGCTGACCGTGTTCGCGCTCGGGATCATGCCCTACATCACCGCGAGCATCATCCTGCAGCTGCTGGTGGTGGTGATCCCACGCCTGGAGGCCCTGAAGAAGGAGGGCCAGTCCGGGCAGACGAAGATCACCCAGTACACCCGATACCTCACCCTTGCCCTGGCGATCCTGCAGGCCACCGGCATCGTCGCGCTGGCCCGCACCGGCAACCTCCTCCAGGGGTGCACCAAGCCGCTGCTCTACGAGGACACCACGCTGATCGCGATGCTGATGGTGCTCACCATGACCGCCGGCACGGCGATCATCATGTGGTTCGGCGAGCTGATCACCGAGCGCGGCATCGGCAACGGCATGTCGATCATGATCTTCACCCAGGTCGTCGCCACCTTCCCCGCCTCCCTGTGGGGCGTGCAGAAGGCCAAGGGCCCCTGGATCTTCGGTGCCGTGCTCCTGATCGGCCTGGTGGTGATGGCCGCCGTGGTCTTCATCGAACAGGCGCAGCGCCGGATCCCGGTGCAGTACGCCCGCCGGATGGTCGGCCGCAAGATGTTCGGCGGCTCCTCCACCTACATCCCGCTCAAGGTCAACCAGGCCGGCATCATCCCGGTCATCTTCGCCTCGAGCCTGCTCTACCTCCCAGCGATGGCGGTGCAGTTCAACCAGAACTCGACGTCGCCCTGGGTGCGCTTCATCTCCACCTACTTCGTCAGCGGATCCCACCCCCTGTACATGCTGGCGTACTTCCTGCTGATCATCTTCTTCACCTACTTCTACGTCGCGATCACCTTCAACCCCCAAGAGGTCGCGGACAACATGAAGCAGTACGGCGGTTTCATCCCCGGGATCCGGGCAGGCAAGCCGACCGAGGAGTACCTCTCCTACGTCCTGTCCCGCATCACGCTGCCGGGTGCGCTCTACCTGGGTCTGCTGTCGCTGATCCCGTTGGTCGCCCTGGTCCTTGTCGGCGCCAACCAGAACTTCCCCTTCGGTGGCACCTCCCTGCTGATCATGGTCGGTGTCGCACTCGACACCGTGAAGCAGATCGAGAGCCAGCTCCAGCAGCGCAACTACGAAGGGTTCCTGCGATAAATGCGAATCATCCTGATGGGCCCCCCCGGGGCCGGCAAAGGCACCCAGGCCAAGGGCGTCGCTGAGCACTTCGGCATCCCGGCCATCTCCACCGGCGACATCTTCCGCCACAACGTCTCCGAGGGCACCGAGCTCGGAGTCAAGGCCAAGCAGTTCATGGACGCGGGGGAGTACGTCCCCGACGAGGTCACCAACCTGATGGTGCGCAACCGCATCGACGAGCCGGACGCCGCACCGGGGTTCCTGCTCGACGGCTACCCGCGCACGGTGGCCCAGGTCGAGGAGCTCGACGGGATGATCAAGCACACCGGGCACGAGCTCGACGCCGTCGTGGTGCTGACCGTCGACCCCGAGGAGCTCGTCCAGCGGCTGCTCCAGCGCGCGGAGACCGATGGCCGCTCCGACGACACCGAAGAGGTCATCCGGCGCCGCCAGGAGCTCTACGTCGAGCAGACCGAGCCGCTGATCGAGGTCTACCGCAAGCGCGGACGACTGATCGAGGTCGACGGCATGGGTGAGGTCGACGAGGTCACCGAGCGGATCTTCAAGGCGCTCCAGGACGTCAACGAGAGCTGATCATGGGTTTCCGTGACCGCGGGGTGGAGATCAAGACACCCGCCCAGATCGAGAAGATGCGGGTCGCCGGTCTCCTGGTCGGCGAGACCCTGGAGCTGCTGCGCGCCTCGGTACGGGCCGGCATCACCACCGGCGAGCTCGACGCCATCGCCGAGGAGAACATCCGGGCCGGGGGCGGCGTACCCTCCTTCCTCGGCTACGGGCACCCGCCCTTCCCCGCCAGCATCTGCGCCTCGGTCAACGACGAGGTGGTGCACGGCATCCCGGGGGCCCGGACGCTGGAGGACGGAGACGTCATCTCCATCGACTGCGGCGCGATCGTCGACGGCTGGCACGGCGATGCCGCGATCACGGTCGCGGTCGGCGAGGTCCGGCCCGACGTGCTGGAGCTGATGCGGGTGACCGAGGGGTCCATGTGGGCCGGGTTCGCCGCGGCCCGCCTCGGCGGCCGGGTCACCGACATCTCGCACGCCGTGGAGAGCTACGTGCGCTCCCAGCCGCACCCCGGTGGCGGCGAGTACGGCATCCTCGAGGACTTCACCGGGCACGGCATCGGCACCGCGATGCACCAGCCGCCGAACGTCCCGAACTACGGCCGTGCCGGTCGCGGTCCCAAGCTGGAGCGCGGCCTGGCGCTGGCCGTGGAGCCGATGATCACCCTGGGCAGCAAGTACACCGACATCGCCGAGGACGAGTGGACGGTCGTCACCGACGACGGCAGCTGGGCGGCGCACTTCGAGCACAGCTTCACCCTGACCCCGGACGGCGCGTGGATCCTCACCGCTGTCGACGGCGGCAAGGCGAAGCTGACCGAGCTCGGGGTCCCGTACGGCGGGGACTGAATGCCCGAAACCAGACCCTTCCTGCTGCTCTCGATCCGCGGTGAGGAAGCCGCCGCCGCGAACGAGTACGACTCCTTCCGGCGCTTCACCGGCCTGGCCGAGGCCCAGCTGCCGCTGGTGAACCTCGCCCACGAGGACCTGCCCCGCATCGACCTCGACGACTGGTCCGGGATCCTGCTCGGCGGGGGACCGTGGAACGCCAGCGACCCCCAGGACTCCAAGTCGCCTGAGCAGGTGCGCGCCGAGCAGGCGATCTCGGCGCTGCTCGACGAGGTGGTCCGCCGTGACTTCCCGTTCCTCGGTGCCTGCTACGGCATCGGCACCCTGGGGCTGCACCAGGGCGGGGTGGTGGACCGCAGCTGGCCCGAGCCGGTCGGCCCCCTGTCGGTGAGCCTGACCCCGGAGGGGGAGGCTGACCCGGTGTGCGCCGGCCTGCCGGTCGAGTTCGCGGCGTACGGCGGTCACAAGGAGTCGATGCTGCGACTGCCACCCGGCGCGGTGCAGCTCGCCACCTCGCAGGCCTGCCCGGTGCAGGCCTTCCGCGTGCGCAACAACGTCTACGCCACCCAGTTCCACCCCGAGCTCGACGACGAGGGGATCTGCACCCGCATCGAGGTGTACAAGGACGCCGGCTACTTCGACCCCGGCGAGGCCGAGAGCCTCAAGGAGGCCTCCCGTGCCGTCGAGGTCGTCCACCCGATGACGATGCTCGCCAACTTCGTGCGGCTGCACCGGCGCTGATCGGGCGTATCGCCCAATGCGGGGCACTCGGGGTCCCTTACGATGACGGCCATGACGATCGGCCTTGAGCGCGTGGAGTGGTTCCAGGAGACCTTCGAGGCGCTCACCGGGAACATCGAGCTCGCCGTGCTCGGCAAGCGGCACGTGATCCGGCTGACGCTGACCTGCCTGGTCTCGGGTGGGCACCTGCTGCTCGAGGACTTCCCCGGCACCGGGAAGACGATGCTCGCGCGGGCACTGGCCGGGACGCTCGAGGGATCGCACGCTCGCGTCCAGTTCACCCCCGACCTGCTGCCCAGCGACGTCACCGGCATCACCGTCTACGAGCAGAACAAGGGGACCTTCACCTTCCACCCCGGCCCGATCTTCCACTCGATCGTGCTGGCCGACGAGATCAACCGTGCCTCGCCGAAGACCCAGTCCGCGCTCCTGGAGGTGATGGAGGAAGGGCACGTCACCGTCGACGGGATCACCCACGACGTGCCGCACCCGTTCATCGTGATCGCCACCCAGAACCCCATCGAGCAGGCCGGCACCTATCGCCTTCCCGAAGCCCAGCTGGACCGGTTCCTGATGAAGACCTCGGTGGGCTACCCGGACGCCGAGGCCACCGAGGAGCTGCTGCTCAACTCGCGGCTGCGCGACCGCGCCACGCTGGTCCAGCCGATCATGGCGATCGCCCTGGTGGAGGAGATGGGCCGGATCGCCGACGAGGTGCACGTGGACCGCTCGATCGTGACCTACATCCGGCAGCTGGCGGAGGCCTCCCGGGAGATGGAGCACGTGCGGCTCGGCCTGTCCGCGCGCGGCTGCCTGGCCCTGATGCGGGTGGTGAAGACCTGGGCGGCCGCCGACGGCCGGGACTACGTCGTGCCCGAGGACGTGGCCGAGCTCGCCCACCCCGTGCTGGGGCACCGGCTGATCCTCGACGGCGAGGCACAGTTCCGCGGCGTGAGCATCGACGACGTCGTCGACGACCTGCTGGCCCGCGTCCCGGTCCCCTCGGTACGCGTGTAGGTCGTGAAGCTCCCGGCGCCTCTGCGGGTGGTCACGCCCTCGGGGCGCTGGCTGCTCCTGGTCGCCCTCCTGTGCTACCTGATGGACGCCGTGGGGAGCTGGTCGGTCTTCCAGCTGATGTGGGTGGCCTGCCTGGTGATGGGCCTGCTGGCAGTGGCATCGGTGTTCCTGCCCACGCGGGCCCGGGTCGACCTCACGGTCTCGCCGCCGCGAGCGGTGGCCGGAGACGTCGCGGAGGTGGTGCTCGGGGCGACGAGCGTCGGCCGGCTCCGGATCCTCGGCCCCGTGGTCGACGTGCCCGTCGGGTCCGAGGAGCACCTGATCAGGCTGCCGGTCCTGCGCCGGGACAAGGTCGTCGAGGAGCGCATCGAGCTGTCCCAGCTGCGCCGGGGGGTGGTGCCGGTGGGCCCGGTCATCGCGCGGCGCAGCGACCCGCTCGGGCTGCTGCAGTGGACCGAGCGGTGGTCCCCGGCGACCGAGCTCCTGGTGCTGCCGCGGATGGTGCCGGTCGACTCCGTCGGCGCCGGGGTGATCCGCGACCAGGAGGGGACGCCGAGCGACGAGGTCTCGATGAGCGACCTCGCCTTCCACGCCCTGCGGGAGTACGCGCCGGGGGACGAGCTGCGGCACGTGCACTGGCGCTCCTCGGCGAAGGCCGGGAAGCTCCAGATCCGCCAGTACCACGACAGCAGGCGCAGCCACCTGACCGTGGTGATCGACGACAACCGCGACTCCTACCTCGACCCGGAGGACTTCGAGACCGTGGTCTCGACCGCGGCCTCGCTCGCCGCCCGCGCGCACCAGGACGGGGTCGACCTCTCCATGCTGTGCGGTGAGCACGCCGTCACCGGACGCGGTCTCGACGGGGTGCTGGACGCGTGCTGCCGCATCGAGCTCGCGAGCTCCTCCGACCCCGTCGTCGCCGCCCGACAGGCGCTGCGGCTGGCACCCGAGACCAGCTGGCTGGCCCTGCTGACCGGGAGCGCCGCGGACGAAGGGCTGACCAGCGCCCTGCGCATCGTGCTTCCACCCGAGGTCCACCTCCTCCTGGTCCGGGCGGACGGTACGGCGAGCACCAGCGTCTCCGCGGCCGGCAACGCGATGCTGGTCGGTCTGCGCACCCTCGACGAGCTGTCGCGTGCCGTGCGCGCCGTGGCCGCGGGGGCGGCCCGATGAGCGGCCCGGAGAGCCACCCGGAGAGCCACCCGGAGAGCGGCCTGACGAGCAGCCCGGCCATGACGCCGTACCGCCTCGCGGTGGGGGTGGCCGACCTGGTCGCGGTGCTCGTGCTGGTGATCCTGGCGCTGCTCGGGCTGCACACGATCTTCGCCGGCTGGGGCTACCTCGTCCTGGGAGCGGCCGCGGCCGCGACGGGGGTGGCCCTCGTGCTGCTCACCCTGCGCCAGTCGGTCGTCGTGCTGCTCGCCGCCGTCCCGCTGGGGGGACTGCTGCTCGCCGGTCCGATGGCGCTGCGCAGCGGGGGGTTCGGCGCCGGGATCCCTGACCTGGGCGTGCTCGTGGAGGTGATGCAGGGCAGCGTCACCGGCTGGGGGGAGCTGCTCACCACCCTGCCCGGCGTCGACCTGGCCGGGGCCCCGGCCCTGGTGCCGTTCCTGCTCGGACTCTTCGGGGGCGCGGCCGCCTCGGCGGTGGCGCTGCGCACCAGGAGTGTCGGAGGTCCCCTCCTGCCCCTGATCGCCGTCCTGGTCGTAGTGCTGCTGCTGCGCCGGACCGACGGCGGCCCCTACGACTGGGCACCGGCCGCGTTCGCCGTGGTGTCCGTGGTGTGGGTGGTGGCCCGCGGGCTCGGCCTGGCGCCCCACTCCCGGCAGGTCGCCGGCGCAGCGCACGGACGGGGGCAGCGCGGGGTAGCCGCGGTGGTGGTCGCGGCGGTCGCCCTGACCATCGCGGCGGTGGTCACCTCGGGCAGCGACAGCCTGGCCGGCGCCAGCCTGCAGGGCCGTATCGGCCAGGTCCCGGACGTCGCCGCCCTCGACTCGCCGCTGCGCCGCTTCCGCTCCTTCACCGAGCAGCCGCCCGACACTCCGCAGAACGTGCGGCAGAAGCTGCTGTTCAGCGTCACGGGTGCGCCCCGGGGCAGCCGGATCAGGATGGTGACGCTGGACCGGTACGACGGCAAGGAGTGGCGCGCGGAGAACGACACCATGCCGGACACGCTCCTGGACCGCTTCCTGCGGATCGACAGCCGGATCGAGAACTCCACCCCCGGTCGTGAGTACCGCATGCGGGTGTCGGTGACCCGGGCCTACCGCAGCGCCTGGATCCCCACCGTCGGCTCGTTGACGTCCTTCCGGTTCCTCAACGCCGACCGGCTGGCCCGGCGCACCGAGGTCCGCTACGACCTGGAGACCTCCTCGGCCGTGATCCCCGCCGGGCTCAAGCCGCGCAACACCTACGAGTTCACTGCCGTGATCCCCGACCAGCGGCTCACCCGGTCCATGCGGGCCTGGCCCGGTGACCTGATCACGGTCGAGGACGCGGAGAAGGCGGACCCCCTCGTGCAGCGGCTGCTGGCGAGCCCGGCCGAGCCGATGCGCAAGATGTTCGTGCTCGCCAAGTACCTGCGCGACGTCGGGCAGTACAGCAACGGCGCCTTCCCCGGCGAGCAGCAGTACACCGCGGGCCACGGCAGCAAGCGGCTCTTCGAGGGGTTCCTGTTCGCCCCGCTCATGGTGGGCAACGAGGAGCAGTACGCCGCGGCGATGGCAGTGCTTGCCAACCGGGTCGGCGTACCGGCTCGGGTGGTGGTGGGCGCGGTCGTCCCGAAGGACGGCCGGGTGCGAGGCTCCGACGTGCGGGCGTGGGTCGAGGTCCGCACCGTGGACGGGATCTGGCGCACGCTGCCGACCGAGCAGTTCATGAGCCGCCGGCCCCCGCTGCGCGACCTCGCGCCCGTGCCACCGCCGCCGCCCCAGATGCCGGCGAGCACGGAGACGCAGAAGCAGGACCTGGTGAAGCGGGACCGGGCCACCAAGCGCAAGGCCGAGCAGCGTGCCGAGGACCAGACCCGCGGCACGGTGGTGCGCACGCTGCCGTGGCTGCTCGCCCTCCTCCTGGCGCTGCTGGTCCCCGCGGCCAAGCTGGTCCGCCGCCGGCTGCGTCGTACTCGCGGACGCCCCTCCGACCAGATGGCCGGCGCCTGGAACGAGCTCGTCGACCACGCGCGCGACCTCGGCATCCCCGTGCCGCGGCACACTTCCCGCCCGGCGCAGGCACGGGTGCTCGCGCGAGCGGGGGCGCTGTCCCGCGAGGGGGACGAGGGCGTGTTCGCCGCGGTGGAGCCCGAGGAGGAGACTGTGGGTGCCTACTGGGAGCAGGTGCTGGGGGAGCGCGCCGCGCTGGGCCGGACCCAGCCGCTGCGACGACGGATCTGGGCGCCGTTCAACCCCGCCTCCCTGGTCGGCCGGCGCCGGACGGATTAACGCTCCACCCCGTTTTCGTCCTAGACTGGGGAGTCGGCCCAACGTGGGCTCGTTTTGTGGCGCCTCGCGGCTGCCCGGACACCAGCGGACTCGCTCGAAGGAATGGGTCTGTGCGTGCCCGGGGTTGAGGTTCCTTGGGCGGCCCACGACGTCCACTGCCCGCCCGGTCCGCCGGTCGTGGCAGGCGGTTCCCGGGCCAACGGTAGACAACCAACACCAGCGACCAGATTGTGGAGGACATGCCGAAGAAGGAAGGCGTGATCGAGATGGAGGGCTCCGTCGTGGAGGCCCTTCCCAACGCGATGTTCCGAGTGGAGCTGAGCAATGGACACAAGGTGCTCGCCCACATCAGCGGCAAGATGCGCCAGCACTACATCCGGATCCTCCCCGAGGACCGCGTGGTGGTGGAGCTGTCCCCCTACGACCTGACCCGGGGTCGGATCGTCTACCGGTACAAGTAACCAAACCAGCCGACCAATGAGAAAGGGCTGACATGAAGGTCAACCCGAGCGTCAAGCCGATCTGTGACAAGTGCAAGGTGATTCGTCGCCACGGCCGCGTCATGGTGATCTGCGAGAACCCGCGTCACAAGCAGCGCCAGGGCTGAGCCCAGCCGCTGTGCTCCACAACTGAAGACATCCACTACGTGTTCGCTCAAGGGACTCGACAGCTCCACCGTCGGGACCCGGACCACCTCCGGAACGGATGGCCGGAGCTCCTGCTGATGCGGGGGACGCGACACGACCAGACCACCGTGACCCACTTGAAGGGAACCGCCATTCATGGCACGCCTCGTTGGTGTTGACCTCCCGCGCGACAAGCGCATCGAGATCGCACTCACCTACATCTACGGCATTGGCCGTACCCGCTCCCAGAAGATCCTCGCCGTCACCGGTGTCGACCCGAACGCTCGGGTGCACACCCTCGGTGACGAGGAGCTGGTCAAGCTCCGCGACGCGATCGAGGCCGACTACAAGATCGAGGGTGACCTCCGTCGCGAGGTCCAGGCCGACATCCGCCGCAAGATCGAGATCGGTAGCTACCAGGGCCGCCGACACCGCCAGGGACTGCCCGTTCGCGGACAGCGCACCAAGACCAACGCGCGCACCCGCAAGGGCCCCAAGCGCACCGTCGCCGGCAAGAAGAAGGCCAAGTGACCCCAGGCCACGTCACCGCACGTAGGCCTGCTCACCGCCCCCACCTCAGCTACCGAACACACACCAGGAGTTTGTGAATGCCCCCCAAGAGCCGCACCGCGGCCGGCGCCAAGAAGGTGCGCCGCAAGGAGAAGAAGAACGTCGCTCAGGGCGAAGCCCACATCAAGAGCACGTTCAACAACACGATCGTCACGATCACCGACCCCACGGGCGCAGTGATCTCGTGGGCCTCTGCCGGCACCGTCGGCTTCAAGGGCTCGCGCAAGTCCACCCCGTTCGCCGCGCAGATGGCCGCCGAGGCCGCCGGTCGCCGGGCGATGGACCACGGCATGAAGAAGATCGACGTCTTCGTGAAGGGCCCGGGCTCGGGCCGCGAGACCGCCATCCGTTCGCTGGGTGCCATCGGCCTCGAGGTCGGCACCATCCAGGACGTCACGCCCACCCCCCACAACGGTTGCCGCCCGCCCAAGCGCCGGCGCGTCTGACCCGAGACTGAAAAGGAGACTTTGACCCATGGCTCGTTACATCGGCCCCATGACCAAGAAGTCGCGCCGTCTCGGTGTCGACCTCGTCGGTGAAGACAAGGCGTTCGAGAAGCGCCCCTACGCGCCCGGCCAGCACGGCCGCACGCGGATCAAGGAGAGCGAGTACCGCAACCAGCTCCAGGAGAAGCAGAAGGCCCGCTTCACCTACGGAGTGATGGAGAAGCAGTTCCACAACTACTACGACGAGGCCAGCCGCCGTCCCGGCAAGACCGGTGACAACCTGCTGCAGCTCCTCGAGTGCCGTCTGGACAACGTGGTCTACCGCGCCGGGTTCGCCCGCACGCGTCGTCACGCCCGTCAGCTCGTCGTGCACGGTCACTTCCGGGTGAACGGCAAGAAGGTCGACATCCCGTCGTACCAGGTCGCGGCGCACGACATCATCGACGTGCGGGAGAAGAGCCTGGAGATGACCCCGTTCATCGTGGCTCGTGAGACCCACGGCGACCGGATCGTCCCCGCTTGGCTCGAGGCGATCCCCTCGCGGATGCGGGTCCTGGTGCACTCGCTGCCGGTGCGCGCGCAGATCGAGCTGCCGGTCCAGGAGCAGCTCATCGTCGAGTACTACTCGAAGAAGTAACAACTCCACCCACCGCTGCATGAAGTTCGAGTCCGTCAAATATCGGGTGGGCTCGGAAAGGAAAAAATAGTGCTCATCGCTCAGCGCCCGACCCTGTCGGAAGATGTCGTCGACGAGTTCCGCTCGCGGTTCGTGATCGAACCGCTGGAACCCGGCTTCGGCTACACGCTCGGCAACTCGCTTCGCCGTACGCTCCTGTCCTCGATCCCGGGGGCCTCGGTCACCAGCATCAAGGTGGACACGGCCCTGCACGAGTTCTCCACGATCGAGGGCGTCAAGGAAGACGTCACCGAGATCATCCTCAACCTCAAGGGCCTCGTCGTCTCCAGCGAGCACGACGAGCCGGTCGCCATGGTGCTCCGCAAGTCGGGCGCCGGCGTGGTGACCGCGGCGGACATCGAGTCCTCCGCGGGCGTCGAGGTGCACAACCCCGACCTCAAGATCGCCACCCTGAACGCCAAGGGCAAGATCGAGATGGAGCTCATCGTCGAGCGGGGCCGCGGCTACGTCAGCTCGGTCCAGAACAAGGGCGCTGACAACGAGATCGGCCGGCTCCCGGTCGACTCGATCTACAGCCCCGTGCTCAAGGTGACCTACAAGGTCGAGGCCACTCGTGTGGAGCAGCGCACGGACTTCGACAAGCTGGTCATCGACGTCGAGACCAAGCCGTCGATCACCCCGCGCGACGCCATCGCATCGGCCGGAAAGACCCTGGTCGAGCTGTTCGGCCTGGCCCGTGAGCTCAACGTCGAGGCCGAGGGTGTCGACATCGGCCCCTCGCCCGTGGACGAGCAGCTGGCCCAGGACCTCGCCCTCCCGGTCGAGGACCTGAACCTGACCGTGCGTTCCTACAACTGCCTCAAGCGCGAGGGCATCCACACCGTGGGTGAGCTCATCTCGCGCTCGGAGCAGGACCTGCTCGACATCCGCAACTTCGGTGCGAAGTCGATCGACGAGGTCAAGGCCAAGCTGGTCGAGATGGGCCTGTCCCTCAAGGACAGCGCGCCCGGCTTCGACCCGGCAACCGCCCTCGCGGCCTACGACGACGACGACGACTCCTTCGTCGAGGACGAGCAGTACTAACGGAATCAGCTTCGCTCATGCCCGACACCGGGGGATGAAGCCCCCCGGACCCCCGTCCATGGTTGCGTTCCGAAACCGTGGTCAAGCCCAGCTCTGAACCAGACGATCTATCTACTCCGGTACCTGACACGGCCGGGGAGAATGTGAGAGAAGCAAATGCCTACTCCCAAGAAGGGTGCCCGTCTCGGCGGTAGCCCGGCGCACCAGCGGCTGATCCTCTCGAACCTCGCCACGGCACTGTTCGAGCACGGCCGGATCACCACCACCGAGGCCAAGGCGCGCACGCTGCGTCCGGTCGCGGAGAAGCTGATCACCAAGGCCAAGAAGGGCGACCTGCACAACCGGCGCGAGGTCCTCAAGACCATCCGCGACAAGTCGGTCGTGCACACGCTGTTCACCGAGATCGGTCCCAAGTTCGCGGAGCGTCCCGGCGGCTACACCCGGATCACCAAGCTCGGCCCGCGCAAGGGCGACAACGCCCCGATGGCGGTCATCGAGCTGGTGAACGAGGAGTTCAAGCCCTCGGCTCCGAAGACGCAGAAGACCGCAGCCGCCGCCCCGGTGGCCGAGGTCGAGAAGGCCGACGACGTCGCTCCTGCCGAGGTCGAGGCGACCGACGCGAGCGGCGAGGAGCAGGTGCTGGACACCTCGTCGACCGACGTCGAGTCGGCCGAGGCCCAGTCTGAGGCTGAGGCACCGGAGGCAGACGCCGAGTCCGAGGACGACGCGAAGGCCTGAGTCCCGGCTCAGCACAAGCACAGAACGCCCCAGGGCCCGTCACCACTTCGTGGTGGCGGGCCCTGGTGCATGTCCTGGCGCATGTCCTGGTGCATGTCCGCGCATGTCCGGCCGGACTCAGTCGAGGAAGGCCCTGATCGCGGCTGCCTCGGCGCGCAACCGGTCGCCGCGCTCGGGATGGCCCCGGTCGTCGTACACGCCGGCGGCCTCCTCGCGCTCGGTCGCCTCGGCGAGCACGATCGCGGTCACCTCCGATTCCGCCAGGGCTCGGCGCAGGGCCTCGGTGCTGCCGACGCCCAGCGTGGAACCGGCGACGTCGGCGGATCCCGCGGGTTGCTCACCGGCTCCGTCGGCGTCCGCGCCCAGCCCCTGGGCCTCGGCGTTGGAGAGGGCGCCGAGCACGGACCGGATGGCGGTGACCGCTGACCGGTCACGGGCCTTCATCGCCACCGGGAGACCTGCGATCAGGCGCGCGCGGAGTCCCTGTGGCTGCGTGGGCGGTGTGGGCTGGGCCGGGGAGTCCATCGGCCGATGCTAGCCAGCAGCGGGGCTCGCGGTCAGCCGGTTTTCGCTCAAGCCCGGTCCTGGCGTACGTCGAGGCGCAGCAGCCGTCCGGCGAGTGCGACCGCAGGCCCGAGCAGCACGATCACCGCGACCGTCCCGGGGCCGATGGTGGCGCCGAGCACCCACCCGACGAGGGCACCGAGCCCCTGGACGACGCTGTAGCTCCACTTGAACGGCAGCGGCGGGTCCCAGGCGAGCGCGGCCGCCTCGGCCGGTCCGGCACCCAGGTGCGTGCCGAGGTAGGCCGCGATCCCGATCGCGAGCACGGGGAGCGCAGCCAGCAGCATCAGCGCCTGTCCCAGCAGCGAGCCGGGGGTCTCGAGCGCCGGCAGCAGCCAGGAAACGGTGAAGCCCACCACCACGATCTGGACGATCGTGCCGATGCCCGGGCGCAGCCGACGCACCGCTGCCAGTGCCAGGAACGCCGCGCTGATCGAGATGTTGGAGACCAGGAACGGGATGTCCGCGCCGATGGAGACCCCGTTGACGAGGGTGGAGTAGCCATCCGAACCGAGGTCGGCCGTGAGCAGCAGTGCGACCCCGAGCCCCAGGGTGAGACAGCCGAGCACGAGCTGCAGCAGGCGCTGCGGGGAGGGGATTGGCACCGGGGCAGCATCCCAGACGGGCTGGCTGCGGCTGACGGTAGGTTGGGTCGGTGCGACTGCGAATCGACCTCGCCTACGACGGATCCGCCTTCCACGGCTGGGCTCGCCAGGTGTCCCTGCGCACGGTGCAGGCGGAGGTCGAGAAGGCCCTCGACACCGTGCTGCGGACCAGCGGGAGCTCGCTGACCGTCGCCGGGCGCACCGACACCGGTGTCCATGCCCGGGGGCAGGTCTGCCACCTCGACGTGGACCCGGACGCCGTGGTCACGGCGGCCGGGCGCAGCGACGAGCCGGTGCTGGACGCCGTACGGCGACGCCTCAACGGCCTCCTGGACGCCGACGTCCGGATCCGCCGCGTGCGCGAGGCGCCGGAGGGGTTCGATGCCAGGTTCTCGGCGATCTGGCGCCGATACGTCTACCGGATCGCCGACCGTCCCGAGCTCGTCGATCCCCTGGTGAGCGGGTTCGTGCTCACCCACCAGCGAGTCCTGGACCTCGAGGCGATGAACGTCGCCTCGGCGGGCCTGCTCGGTGAGCACGACTTCGCTGCCTTCTGCCGCAAGCGGGAG
Source organism: Nocardioides sp. Z30_9 (assembly GCF_058215735.1). Lineage (NCBI taxonomy): Bacteria > Bacillati > Actinomycetota > Actinomycetes > Propionibacteriales > Nocardioidaceae > Nocardioides > Nocardioides sp. Z30_9. Next base: position 1,924,085 of record NZ_JBZAJF010000001.1, on the reverse strand, counting down.
GGAGCCACCACCATCCGGTCGCTGCTCGACCTGCACTGGGAGCGGGACCCCGCGGGCCGGGCGATCGCCACCGTGCGCGCGGACGCGTTCTGCCACAGCATGGTGCGTGCCCTGGTCGGCTGCCTCATCGTCGTGGGGGAGGGGCGACAAGAGCCGTCGTGGGCCGCCGAGGTCCTGGCCGGACGCCAGCGCCACCCGGCCGTCACCGTCGCGCGTGCGCACGGACTCACCCTCGAGGAGGTCGGGTACCCCGCTGACACCGACCTGGCCGCGCGAGCCCGCGAGTCCCGGGCCGTGCGCACCCTCAGCGCGGATCCTGGCCCTGGGCAGAGCGCGCGCCCGACCCCGGACGCCGGCTGAGCCGGACCAGCCGGGTCACCTCCACCTCGTAGCGGCTGGCCCGGGCGCCCGCCGCTGCGTAGAACCTGCGCCGCAGCGACCCCTCGATGCGGACGGCGTCGCCGGCGACCAGGGCTGCCGCCGCGCGCTGGGTGCGCCTGGTCCAGCAGGCGAGGTCGATCACGTCGACCGCCCGCTTGGTGGTGCCCTTGCGCGGGGGCCGGTCGACGACGAGGCGCAGGGTCGCGAGGGTGTCGCCGCTGGGCAGCTCACGGCGCTCGGGTGGTGCGCTGACCCGACCGACGAGCGTGACCTCGTTGCGGGACTCGGGACCGGGATCGGTCGCTGGGACGGGGGTGTGGGCGGGGGCCGGGGCCGAACGTGTCATGGGCCCAGCACACTGCGGCGGCGGCCTCCCCGGACATGGGAAGCCCTGGGGCTGGGGATAGGTTGGCGGTTCTGGCCCCCTGTGGGCGCCAACGGGTCGAGAGGACAGCAGTGGACGAGCACTACTTCACCGCTGACCCGGCCTCCACCTTCAAGCGGGTCCCGGTCCGCGCCAACGTCTGGGGGCACTGGCTCGAGCTCACCTCGGGGTCCGGGGTGTTCGCCCAGGGACGCCTCGACACCGGCACCGGCGTCCTGCTGCGTGAGGCGGCACCCCCGGTGGGGGCGCGCGAGGTGCTCGATCTCGGTTGTGGGTACGGCGTGATCGGGCTGGCGATCGCCGTCGCGGTCCCCGAGGTCCGCGTGACCGCGATCGACGTGAACGAGCGCGCGCTGCTCCTCGCCCGGGAGAACGCCGAGCGGCTCGGGGTCAGTGACCGGTTCCGGGCGATGCTCCCCGACGAGGTCGATCCCGAGGCGTCGTACGACGAGATCTGGTCGAACCCCCCGATCAGGGTGGGCAAGGAGGCCCTGCACGAGCTGCTGCTGCGCTGGCTGCCGCGGCTGCGTCCCGAGGGCCGCGCCGTGCTCGTGGTGGGCAAGAACCTGGGGTCGGACTCCCTCACGTCATGGCTGGGGGAGCAGGGCTACCCGACCGAGAAGTCGGCGAGCGCCAAGGGGTTCCGGGTGCTGGAGACCCGCCGGGGCTGAGCGCGCCTCCAGCCACTTCCGGCGGGACTCACTCGCTCCCGGGGATGCCGGACGCCGGGGGTGCGTCCTTCCCGGCCGCGGAGGTGTCCTCCTCGATCGGGTTGTCCCCGATCTCGGTGACCTGGACCTCGGTCGCGGGCTGGACCAGCGCCCCCTCGAGCTTCGCCACCCGCATCCCCGTGGTGCCCATGTGGCTCTCCTTGCTGTACGCGAAGGGGGCCAGCATCGGACCCTCGAAGTCGGATCCCTGCTCCTCCACGGCATCCACGATGCCCTGGCGAGTGAGGTCCTTGCCGGCGGCCTGCAGCGCCTGGACGAACGTGTAGGCCTGGGCCATCCCGTAGACCCGGTAGTTCGTCAGCGGCTGGCTGTCGCCCTCCTGCTCCCACACCTTGCTCCACAGCTTGATCCACGCGCTGTCGGTGTCGTCGACGGTGTCGATGTACTTGGTGGTCAGGACGCCGTCCAGCGAGCTCGCGCTGCCCTTGACCGCTCCCTCGGAGAACCGGGAGAGCAGTGCCCCCACGAGGTTCGCGTCCGAGCCCACGTTCGTGTAGAACCACTGCGGCTTGTATCCCAGCTTGAGTGCCGTCAGCTGCGTGAGCGCGGTGTACGACGGGGTGTTGAAGCCCACCACGAGGTCGGCCTTGGCCGACTGCAGGGCAGAGACCTGCGGGGCCACGTCGGTGTTGCCGCTGGTGTACTTCTGGGTCTCGACGATCTGGTCGTCGATGTACTGCCGCAGCCCCTTCTCACCGTCGGCCCCGAGGTCGTCGTCCTGGAGGAAGAGGCCGACCTTGGCGTCGGGGAGGTTGTCGGCGATGTACTTCCCGATGACCTTCCCCTCGCTCTCGTAGTCGGTCTGCCACCCGAACGTCCACGGGTGCTTCTTCGGGTCCTGGCCCCAGGCCAGGGACCCCGACGAGACGAACAGGTCGGGGACCCCCTCGTCGTTGAGGAAGTCCACGACCGCCCCGTGGGTCGGAGTGCCCAGGCCGCCGACCATGGCGAAGATCTTGTCCTTGAGGACGAGCTCGTTGGTGACCGTGCTCGTCTTGGTCGGGTCGTAGCCGTCGTCGCGCACGAGGTACTCGATCTTGCGCCCGTTCACCCCACCTGCCGCGTTGACGTAGTCGAAGTAGGCCTGCGCTCCGGTGGGGATCTCGCTGTACCCGGGGGCGGCCACGCCCGTCAGGGGGAAGTGCCCGCCGATCTTGACCGAGCTTTCGGTGACGCCGGGGCTCGAGGAGCCACCCTCGGGGCGGTCACCGCCGCAGGCGGAGATCAGCAGCGTGGCGGCAGCGAGTCCTGCGAGGACGGCGCTTCGCCTACCCCTGGCGCGGGGCCTCCTGGCCTGGTCGTGGGTCATCGGGCTTCTCCCTTCGAGGTGACCGCGGCACCGGACGGTGGCGCGGTGGTGGGTGCGGTACGACGGGCGCCGCGCCGGGTGGCCCTGGTCCGGGCGGCGAGCATGCGGAGCGAGCCGACGATGCCCGCGGGGGCGACCAGCACGACCGCGACCATCACCAGGCCGTAGACGAGCGGCGCGAGCTCGGCGGCCTTGATGTCGCTGAGGCCGGCGCTGCGTCCGGCGTCGGCCGCCACGTCGGGCAGGAAGGTCAGCAGCGCCGCGCCGAGCAGGGCGCCGGTGAGGCTGCCGAGGCCGCCGAGGACGGCTGCGGCGAGCAGGGTCAGGCTGAGGGTGAGCGTGAACCCGCTGGGGGCCGCGAGGCGGACCGCGAACGCCATCACGGCGCCGGCAGCACCTGTGGCTGCGGCACTGACCATGAAAGCCGAGACCCGGGCGCGGCCCAGGTTGATCCCGGCCAGCTCTGCGGCCACCTGGTCGTCGCGCACCGCGCGCCAACGGCGCCCCACCCTGCTGCGGGAGAGGTTGGCCAGCAGTACGAAGGTCACGATCAGCACCAGCCAGGCCAGGTAGGCGACGTACCGGCTGCGGGTGAGCTCGTTGCCGGTGACGAAGTACGCCGCGTCGAGGACCCACACCGGGATCTCCGGCAGCCGGACCCGGAGGCCGGCCTCACCGCCGAGCCGCTCGCTGAACCTGAGTGCGAGCCCGGGGACGGCCACGGCCAGGGCCAGGGTCGCGCCGGCCAGGTAGGGACCGTGCAGCCGTGCGGCCGCCACCCCCACGAGCGCTCCGACGACGACGGTCGTGAAGGTCGCCACCACGACGATGCCCAGCAGGGGGAGCGCGGGCTCGGTGTCCTGCAGCAGGAGTGCGGCCGTGTAGGCGCCGATCGCCATCAGGGCGCCGTGACCCAGGGAGATCTGGCCGTTCAGCCCGGTCAGCACGGTCAGCCCGCCGACGGCGATCCCCAGGTAGGCCATCGAGGCGAGCTGGACGCTGCGGAAGTCGCTGGCGTTCTCGAGGACGAGCACGACCACGAGCAGCCCGACAACGGCCACCAGCAGGTGGCGGCTGGCCGAGTGGTCCCAGACGCGACGGGCGAGACGGCTCATCACACCCGCCGTTCCTCGGGCTGGGAGAACAGGCCCCCGGGCCGCAGCAGCAGCACCACCATCAGGATCCCGAGAGAGGCCAGCGCGACCAGCTCCGAACCCAGGTAGCCGCTGACGAAGCTCAGCGAGAGCCCCAGCAGCAGTCCGCCGAGCACGGCGCCGAGGGGTGAGTCGAGCCCACCGAGCACCGCGGCCACGAAGCCGTAGACCACGATCGAGTCCATGTATCCCGGGTGCACCAGGCTGCCGCCGGCAATCAGCAGTCCGGCGAGTGACCCCACGAGCGCCGCCAGTGCCCAGCCCAGGGTCAGCATCCGTCCCACCTGCACGCCGAGCAGGCGGGCCACCTCGGGGTTGTAGGCCGAGGCCCGCATCCGCAGGCCGATGTCGGTGAACCGGAAGAGCAGCACCAGCAGGCCCATCACGAGCAGCACCGAGAGGATCGTGAAGATGCCGGACCCGGTCAGCGCGATCGTGGTGTCACCAACCTCCAGGCCGCGGATCCCGAACGGCGCCGGGAAGGAGCGGTAACGGTTGCCGAACAGGAGCGAGGCGAGGGCGTGCAGCACGATGAACAACCCCAAGGTCAAGATCACGGCGTTGATCTCGGAACCGCCCTCGACCGGTCGGATCACGACTCGTTCCACGAAGGCGCCGATCAGGAGCCCCGAGACCAGCGCGGCGGCGAAGCCGAGCCAGTAGGAGTAGCCGGCGTCGATCACCGTGAGTGCCACGAAGGTGCTCATCATCGCCATCGGCGCCTGGGCGAAGTTGACGATCCGGGTGGACCGCCAGATCAGCACCAGCGCGAGTGCGAAGGCGGCGTACACCATGCCGAGCGTGAGCCCGCCGAGCGCGGTGTTGATGAACTGCTGCATGGTCTCCGCCTTCAGAACCCGAGGTAGGCGTGCCGGAGCTGGTCGTCGCCGGCCAGCACGTGGGCGTGGTCGTCGGCCACGACCCGACCGAGGTTGAGCACGACGCCGTGGTCGGCCAGGGACAGGGCGCTGCGTGCGTTCTGCTCGACCAGGAGCACGGTCAGCCCCTCGGACTGCACCAGCCCGCGGAGGAGCTCGAAGATCTGGGTGACGATCCGCTGGGCAAGGCCGAGTGAGGGCTCGTCGAGCAGCAGCAGCGTCGGCCGCGCCATCAGGGCCCGTCCCACCACGAGCATCTGGCGCTCGCCTCCCGAGAGAGTGTGCGCCTTCGCCGACCGGCGTTCGCCGAGCACCGGAAAGAGGTCGTAGACCCGGTCGAACTCCGACTTCGCCACCGACCGGCCGCGGCCGAGACCGCCGAGGTGGAGGTTCTCGGAGACGGTGAGCTCGGTGATCACCCCGCGCCCCTCTGGGACGTGCGCCAGCCCCATGGCGGGCAGCTGCTCGGCCGGGGTCCGGGTGATGTCCCGGTCACCGAACCGGACGCTGCCGGCCTGGGGTCGCACCAGCCCCGAGACGGTGCGCAGCAGGGTCGTCTTGCCCGCGCCGTTCGCGCCCAGCACGGCGGTCACCTTGCCCCGCTCGGCGGTGAGGCTGACGTCGTCGAGCGCACGCACCGGTCCGTAGCTCGTCTTCAGCCCCTGGATCGTGAGCACCTCAGGTCCCTTCCACCGCAGTGCCGAGGTACGCCGAGAGCACGGCCGGGTCGTCCCGCACGGACGCGGGAGTCCCCTGGGCGATGACCCGGCCGAAGTCGAGGACGGTGAGCTCGTGGCACACCGACATCACCAGGTCCATGTGGTGCTCCACGAGCAGCACCGACATCTCCCCGGTCAGCTCACCGACGAGGGCGCCGAGCTCGTCGATCTCCTCCGCGGAGAGCCCGCTCGCCGGCTCGTCGAGCAGCAGCAGCTCGGGCTGGGCCGCCAGGGCTCGGGCAAGAGCCACACGCTTGCGGACCGGGTAGGGCAGGCTCGCGGGTTGCCGGTCGGCGTACTCCACGATGCCGAGGCGGTCGAGGACCTCCAGGCCGTTCGCGTGCAGGCGACGTTCCTCCCGGGCCGAGCGGGGCAGTCCGAACAGGGAGCTGAGGAAGCCGGCTCTCGCGTGCGCGTCGGCACCGAGGACCACGTTCTCCAGCACGCTCATCCGGTCGAAGAGGCCGACGCCCTGCAGGGTGCGGGCGATACCGAGCCCGGCGAGGTCGTGCGGTCGGAGCCGGCTGAGCTCCTGCCCGTGCCAGGCGATGACACCGCTGTCCGGTGTCGTGAACCCGCAGGCGACGTTGAACAGCGTGGTCTTGCCGGCCCCGTTGGGCCCGATCACGCCGTGGACCTGGTGCCGGGAGACGCTCAGGCTGACCTCACTGAGGGCGGTGAGGCCACCGTAGGTGACCGTGACGTCGCGCAGGTCGAACCCGGGGGCCTGGCTCGCGGGGCCGGGAGCGGCCTGGGCGTGCGTCGGGTCCATTCCGGTCGCCTTCCCGTGGGACGGGTGCCTTGCATGTGATGTGGACCACTTTGGTCCCAGAGCACAGAATGCGCATTGGGCCGAACGCCCAAAAATGCTTGGTGACCGAGCTCGAATCGGCGGCAGGTGCTGGTCAGTTCGGGCCACGAGTGCAACGGTGCTGTCATGCGCCCGGCCCAAGTGCCTCCGACGCGGGCCCGAGTGGCGTCCGCCTGGGGCCTGCTGTTCGCGCGGGCGGATGCGATCGCCGACGCCATCTCGGCAGTGCTGTTCGAGCGCGACCGGGACACCTACGACCGGGTGGGTCCCGACCTGCGCGCCGACGTGCGTGAGAGCACCCGGGTGCACATCCGTCGCGGACTCGAGGTGCTCTCGGAGACCGGGGTGCAGGAGGGTTCCACCGTCGAACTGTGGCGCGAGACGGGTCGTCGCCGGGCTCGTCAAGGCGTGCCTCTGGAGCTGGTGCTCAGTGCCTACACCCTGGGCTCGCGCATCCTGTGGCAGAGCCTCGTCGAGGAGTCCCGGAGGAGCGAGATCGACGACGCCGTCCTGCTGGAGGCGGGACTGGCGGTGTGGGGAGCACTCGACGTGCAGAACGCCGTGATGATCGACGGGTACCGGCGAGAGAGCGCCCGGCTGCAGCGTCGCGACCTGCAGCGCCAGCAGAGCATCCTGGACGCCCTGGTCGAGGGGCGCGGTGCCGATCTGGAGTTCGATGCCGGCGCTCGCGAGGCTCTCGGCATCGGCGGCGACGCCGCCATCGCCTGTGTCGTGGCGTTGTTCGACGGGGCGCTTGACGAACCACTCACCCCGGCCGAGGACCGGCTGGAGCGGCTCGGTATCGCGTCGTTCTGGCACGTCCGGGCCGGCGTCTACTTCGGGCTGCTGGCAGGCCCGTTGCCCGATGAGCCTGGCCTGGTGGAGCTGTTCACCCCGCACTCGATGGGCCGAGTGGGCGTCGCCGCGTCACCGGAGGGCCTCGCCGGCTTCGCGACCGCCTTCCAGCTGGCGACACGGGCCGCAGAGACCGTGGCGCACGGAAAGCGCGAGGTGGTCTCCGTGCTGGACCGGCTGCCGGAGGTCCTGCTCGCCGGCAGTCCCCAGATCGCGCCACTTCTCCTGGCAAGGACCCTGGGCCCATTGCTGGCGCAGCCGGACGGACACACACGGACGTTGCTGGACACCCTGTCGGCGCTGCTGCGGCACGACGGCTCGGCCAAGCACGCGGCCGAGGAGCTCTACTGCCACCGGAACACGGTGATCTACCGGATGAAGCAGATCGAGCAGCTCACCGGGCGCAGCCTCGCCGATCCGCGCGACAAGCTGATGCTCCAGCTCGGGCTGATGTCGGTGGAGCGCGAGACCTACTGCGAGTGAGGTCCTAGGCGGTCGAGCAGCGAGCGATCAGTCGAGACCCCTCGCAGCGGTCAACCAGCCGACTTCGACCGCTAACTGGTCCACGGCGCCGACGGGTCGGTCTACGAGTCCGATGGGCCGGTCTGGGACGAGGGTCGCGTCCGGCGCGGCCGCTGACGCCGCCCTCTCGACGAGGACCGGGGGAGCGGTCCTACGCTGGCCTGCGTGCTTCGTCGTGCCCCGTCGGCCGCCTCCGTGCCGGCCCCCCTCCTGGTGCTGGGCGGAGTGGTCTCGGTGCAGTTCGGCGGAGCGCTCGCGGCCACGCTGGTGCCGGAGATCGGGGCCGGCGGGTCGGTGCTGCTGCGCATCACGATCTCGGCGCTGATCCTGCTCGCCCTGGCCCGGCCGCGGCTGCGAGCGCACTCGCGCGGTGCCTGGCTCACCGTGGTGGCGTTCGGGACCACGTTGGGACTGATGAACTGGAGCTTCTACAGCTCCCTGGCCCACCTGCCGCTCGGCGTCGCGGTCACCGTGGAGTTCCTGGGCCCGCTCGTGCTCACCACGGTGCTCTCCCGGCGACCACTCGACTTCCTGGCGGTCGCCGCCGCCGCGTGCGGGGTCGTGCTCATCTCCGGTGCCCTCACGGTCCCCTTCGACGAGCTCAGCCTGATCGGCCTCCTGCTCGCGGCGACCGCTGGGGCGCTGTGGGCGGCGTACATCTTGCTGAGCCGGCGTACCGGCGCCGCGTTCGAGGGACTCGAGGGACTGGCGCTCGCGCTTGCGGTCTCGACGGTCGTGGTGCTCCCGGCCGGGCTCGGGAGCACCGACCTCTGGACACCCGAGCACCTCCTCAAGGGGCTCGGGCTCGCCGTGCTGTCCTCGCTGCTGCCGTACTCGCTGGAGCTGCTCGCCCTGCGCCGGCTCAGCGCTGCCGTCTTCGGCATCCTGCTGTCCCTGGAGCCCGCGGTGGCCGCACTGGCCGGACTGCTCCTGCTGGGTCAGCGCCTCGAACCACTGCAGCTGCTGGGCCTCGCACTCGTCGTGCTCGCCAGCGCGATCGTGATGGGCCTGCGGCGTCCGGAGGAGCCGGGACACATCGAGATGACCTGACACGTGCCGGTGGCCGGGGGTCGTTTGCCCGGTGACGTGACGTGTGTCACGCTGCTGCGCACCCCGACCCCCGGACCGAGGAGCACGCCCATGACCGTCGCCGCCACCGAGCTCGCCACGCCCCGGTTCCTCGACGACCGACTGGCGCACTGGGCGGCGGCCAACCCCGACGGTGAGGCGTTCACCTACCTGGGCCGCACGTGGACTTGGGCGCAGTGGGAGGAGCGGGTACGCCGCCTCGCGGGTGCCCTCAAGGCCATGGGCGTCGGTCGCGGCGACGTGGTCTCGTTCCTGGACAAGAACCACCCGGCCTGCGTCGAGCTGACCATGGCCGCGGCCAGCCTCGGGGCGGCCAACGCGATCATCAACTTCCGCCTCGCCGGCGCGGAGGTCGACTACGCGGTCAACGACGCGGGCGCCAAGGTGCTGGTGGTCGGCTCCGAGCTGATGCCGCTGGTGGAGAAGATCCGCGACAGCCTGACCACGGTCGAGCACGTCATCGAGCTCACCCCCGACGGCGCGGACGGCGACGAGTACGAGGCCCTGCTCGCGGGCGCCGAGCCGGTCGGGCGCGACCCGGAGGTCGAGCCCGGGGACGTCTGCCTGGTGATGTACTCCTCGGGCACCACCGGCCGTCCCAAGGGCGTTGCTCTCACCCAGGACAACATGATCGCCCACACCGTGAACGCCCATGACGGTTGGGCGTTCGACGAGGGCGACAAGAACATGGTCTCGATGCCGCTGTTCCACGTGGGCGGTTCGTCGTACGTGCTGTTCGGCATCCACGACGGGGTCCCGAGCGTGGTCACGCGCGACCCGGACGGCGCGTCGCTGGCCGGGGCGATCATGCAGGGCGCCAACCGGACCTTCCTGGTGCCGGCGGTGCTGGCGCAGGTGCTCCAGTCCGGCGACGACGCGATCAAGCTCTTCGGCAACCTGAAGACCTACTGCTACGGCGCGGCGCCGATGCCGCTGCCGCTCCTGCGCGCGGCGATCGCGGCCTGGCCCGACACCGACTTCATCCAGGTCTACGGCCTCACCGAGGTCTGCGGCGTGATCACCCACCTGATGCCGGAGGCGCACCGCGACGAGGAGCACCCGGAGCGGCTGGTCAGCGCCGGCCAGTGCATCCCGGGCACCGAGGTCAAGGTGGTGGACCCCGAGACCGAGCGGGAGGTCGCCACCGGTGAGCACGGTGAGCTCTGGTTCCGTACGCCGCAGCTGATGAAGGGCTACCTGAACCGGCCCGAGGACACTGCCCAGGTGATCACCGAGGACGGCTGGTTCCGCACCGGGGACATGGGCAAGGTCGATGCCGACGGGTTCGTCTACGTCGAGGACCGGCTCAAGGACATGATCATCTCCGGCGGCGAGAACATCTACTCCCCGGAGATCGAGCGGGTGCTCGCCGAGCACCCGGCCGTGATGGAGGTCGCGATCATCGGCGTGCCCGACGAGCGTTGGGGGGAGACGGTCAAGGCCGTGGTCGCCCTCAAGCCCGGCACCTCGGCCACGGAGGACGAACTGATCGCGTGGTGCCGCGAGCAGTTGGCGAGCTTCAAGTGCCCCAAGTCGGTCGACATCCTCCAAGCCCTGCCCCGGAACCCGACCGGAAAGATCCTCAAGCGCGACCTGCGCAAGCCCTACTGGGAGGGGCGCGACCGCTCCACGGTCTGAGCGAGCGGCTCGCGGGCCGGTTGGCCCGGCCGGGTTGGTGTCAGGCGGATTCGTCCTGGGGCTCCGGAGCCTGGCGCGTGCCGCGGCCCACACGTCGCACTTCCTCTTCGGAGCGCGTCATGAGCCCGGCCTCGACCTCCGTGAGGTCATGCACGGCTATTCCCCGGAGGACGGCACGCCGCGAGCTGCCGACTTCGGCCAGCTCACGAGGCTGCGCCAGGGCCGCGGCGGGGTACGACGCCTCGACCTTCGGCGCGCGGCGGGTGGACTGCCGGATCTCGAGGAAGACCCGCTCGGTGCAGCGCCCGTCCCGCACCGGGAACGTCTCCGCGATCCTCGCGAGGTACTCCGGGCGCGGCTCGGGGCCGTGCTCGACGGTCTCGATGATCGCCGAGACGGCGTCGCCGACGGTGAGGGCCACCGGCCCGAACCCGTCGCGGTCGTAGTCGAAGTAGCCCGGTCTGCCGGGGTGCTCGCCGCTCCAAGCCCGGTCCCGGTCGAACTGGAAGTAGACCACCGGGCGGTCGATGTAGGCGGCGTCGAAGGACACCGAGGAGTAGTCGGTGACCAGGACGCGGGCGCGCGCGAAGAGCGTGCGGATGTCCTGGCCGTCGTAGGTGAACACCTGGACGTGCTCGGGCAGGTCCAGCTCGCCGCTCAGCGGCTGCAGGTTCGGGTGCATCAGCAGCCCCACCCGCACCCCCTGGTCCTCGGCGAGCCGCTTCAGCCGCGGGTCGGTGACCAGGCCGAGCCAGTTCTGGGCGAACTCGGTACGCACGAAGTCGGCCAGGTCGATCGGCTGCTGTCCGGTTCCGCTCTCGGTGCTCGAGGTCATCAGCCAGCGGCGCCAGGTGGGGGCGAGCAGGAGCAGGTCGCGGTCGTCGGGCCCGACACGCTCACCAGCCGCCCGCAGCACGTCGAGCCGTGGCATGCCGGTCAGCTTGGTCTCCCGCTCGGTGTAGCGGTACGGCGAGCCGTGGCCGACGATCGACTCGTACTCGGCACGGGTGCTGGTGAAGAACCGGTCCAGGTCCTTGGGGTTGAGCCACCTGGAGAGGTCGTCCTTGATCACGCCGTGCTGCAGGAAGGAGAACCGCCACCGGGGTGGCCGCAGCCGGGTGATCGCGGGCGGCCGGTCGATCGGCGGGTCGGCGTGGGAGGAGACGAGGTGGCGGCAGTTCAGCATCAGCAGCTTCCACCGCAGTGAACCGTGCGGGATGATCCGCAGGTAGCCGTCCTTGCGCAGCCTCCGGTAGTCCGCGGTGCCCTTGCGGATCACGAACCAGGCGTTGGTCTTCCGCCGGTGCCGGCGCATGTAGCGGAAGAGGAACTCGGCATTGTCGTTTGCGTTGTCGATCCGGTCGATCAGCACCCAGGCGTTGCCGAAGTAGCGTCGCACCAGCGCGGTGGCGGAGAGCCAGACCACGAATCGCTCGAAGGCGCTCAGCGGCTCCCGCCGGGCGCTCGCCCGTGCGCGGTCTCGCTGCCTGGCCACCAGTCGCGGCACCAGCCGCGACCGGATCACCGCCAGCGGCAGCGAGTGCCGGGGCACCTCCCGCCCACCGAGCCGCGCCTCGACCTCGGTGTGGTCGAGTCGGGCCCGGATCGCCCCCGAGGGCAGCCAGACGATCCGCTCGAACATCAGGGTGCGGTCGAAGGCGACCACGCTCCGGGTCTTCGCGAAGACCGGTTCCACGGGCACACCGTCGCTGAAGTACTCCTCGTGCGGGGCCTCGTGGGTGTAGGTGTAGCTGACTCGCACGAGCCGGTGCCAGGTGTCCAGCTTGCTGATGAAGACGAAGTCGGAGTGCCAGGGCTCGGGCCGGTAGGCGTGCAGCAGGATCGTGCGCCAGGCCAGGTCGAACCGGCGCAGCCTGAAGGTCTGCACCACCAGGGGGTCGAGGAACGACGCGATCTGGCCCAGCAGCCGGTGGAACTCACCGGCAATGTCGCAGTGAGGGGCGGTGGCCATCGGGCGCCCGTTCGTGTCGTGCTGGAAGTACCAGGAGAGCCCGTAGAGGATGTTCGTCTGGAGCCAGTGCGGCACGTGCCCGAACCGCGCCCGCGCCTGCTGGAGGACGTCGAGGTAACCGAACTCGAGCTGGGCCGTGTAGTGGTCCGGGTCGGACCAGCTGGTGTCCAGCGCCGAGCTCTTGTCGAGCCGCTTGCGGTAGTCGTAGTGCGCATTCGGGAGATACGCGACCAGACGGTGCTCCAGGCTCAGGAGGTAGCGGACGCAGAAGTGCCCGTCCTCGAAGGCGGGCCGGACCCGCTCGTCGAAGCGCAGGCCCGTGCGGGCCACGATCTCGGTGCGGAAGAACGCGGTGGGCGCGCTCTCGTGGAAGAAGTCGGGCTCCTCGTCCAGGTTCCTGACCCGGTTGCCTCCGCGGAAATGCACCTGCGTCAGCGGGTGCAGCGTCCGGGCGCCCGTGGCCTCGGAGAACATCGTCCGGACCGTGACGGCCATGGCCACCTCGGGCCGGCCGTGCACGAAGGCAGCCACCTGCGTCAGGTAGTCGGGCGCCAGCTGGTCGTCGGGGTCGGGGAAGCTGACCCAGGCGCCCCGGGCAAGGGGCAGGCCGGCGTTGCGGGCCGAGGAGGCCCCGCCGTTCTCCTTGGTGATGACGGTGACGAGCTCGGGCCGGCGAGCCGCCCACTCGGCGAGGATCCGCGGGGTGGTGTCGGTCGACCCGTCGTCGACCATCACGACCTGGACGCGGCTCAGTGGGTAGTCCTGCGCCTCGACGGAGGCGATGAACTCCTCGAGGTACTTCTCGACGTTGTAGACCGCTGAGATCAACGTGAAGGTCGGTGACAGTTCTCTGTCCAGGACGTTCTCGCGCACGGCGTACTCCTTGGACGGCATCAGTTGCTGTTCAGAACGGGGCTGATGGTAGCCACGGTTTCAGCCCGAACTGGGCAACTACGCCCGGTGTTGGCGCCGTTTGTGGCACTTCCCACTCCGTGGACAGTGCCTGCCTACGCTGCAGTGATGAGGCGCCCGCGCGCGCAGCTCGACTGGAATGCGCTGTGCTGCGGCTGGCGGGGGCACGTGACCTACCGACCGGAAGACCGGGCGCTCGCCGACCGGCTCTGCGCCCAGACCGCCGTGGGTGAGGCCTGGCGCCGTCATCGTGTTCGCCGTGGCCTACCTGCTGTGGACCAAGCGGCTGTTCGGCCTGCGGGGTGGTGATGCGGCGCTCGTCGCCGCGCGACGCAGCGCCTCGTTGCTCGAGCAGGAGAGCGCCGCGCTCGCCCGTGCCACCGAGTGATCCAAGGCGTGGGATCTGCGGGGAGGTCCCGGCCGGTCGACCGGCCGGGACCTCTCAGCTCACTTCCAGCGCTCGGAGGCCGGGACGAAGTCCAGGGTGCGGTCGCCGGTGTAGATCTGCTTGGGACGGGCGATCTTCTGGTCCTTGTCCTGGACCAGCTCGAGCCACTGCGCCAGCCAGCCCGGCGTACGGCCGATGGCGAAGAGCACGGTGAACATCTCGGGCGGGAACTGGAAGGCCTCGTAGATCAGGCCGGAGTAGAAGTCCACGTTGGGGTAGAGCTTGCGCTTGACGAAGTACTCGTCCTCGAGCGCGATCTTCTCCAGCTCCTGGGCGATCTCGAGGAGCGGGTTGACCCCGGTGACCTCGAAGACGTCGTCGCAGGCCTTCTTGATGATCGTGGCGCGCGGGTCGTAGTTCTTGTAGACCCGGTGGCCGAAGCCCATCAGCTTCTCGTTGCCGTCCTTCACGCCCTTGATGAAGTCGGGGATGTTCTCCTTGCTGCCCACCCGGCGCAGCATCCGCAGCACGGCCTCGTTGGCGCCGCCGTGCAGCGGCCCGTAGAGGGCGCCCACCCCGGCCGAGACGGCGGAGTAGGGGTCGACCTGCGAGGAACCGACCGAGCGGACCGCGTTGGTCGAGCAGTTCTGCTCGTGGTCGGCGTGCAGGATGAACAGCACGTCGAGGGCCTTGACCAGGCGCTCGTCGGCGTCGAACTTCTGCTCGCTCATCTTGAACAGCATCGAGAGGAAGTTGGCGGTGTAGCTGAGCTCGTTGTCGGGGTAGACGTAGGGCTTGCCCTGCGCGTGCCGGAAGGCCCAGGCGCCCAGCGTCGGCATCTTGGCGATCATCCGGACGATCTGCATGTGCCGGTTGTCGGCGTCCTGGATGTTGCCCGACTCGGGGTAGAACGTGGACAGCGCGCCGACCGAGGCCATCAGCATGCCCATCGGGTGGGCGTCGTAGCGGAAGCCCTGCATGAAGGTCTTCACGTTCTCGTGCAGGAACGTGTGGTGGGTGATCTCGTGCACCCAGGTGTCGTACTGCTCCTTGGTGGGCAGCTCGCCGTGGATCAGCAGGTAGGCCACTTCGAGGAAGTTGGACTTCTCCGCCAGCTGCTCGATCGGGTAGCCGCGGTACTCCAGGATCCCCTTCTCGCCGTCGATGAAGGTGACCGAGCTCTTGCACGACGCGGTGTTGGTGAAGCCGGGGTCGTAGGTGGCCAGGCCGGGGGTGTCGTCGTCGATCCTGATCTGTCCCAGGTCGCCGGCGCGGATGGTGCCGTCGGTGATCGGGATCTCGTAGTCCTTGCCGGTCCGGTTGTCTCGGACGGTGAGGGTGTTGTCACCGGTGGGTGTCACGTCGGCTCCTCGGGGGTGCTCGTGTCGGGGGGCGGTGGGCCCGATGTCATGATCGTGCGGCGACGTCGAGGATGCCCGGCGTACACCAAGATCAACCTATGCCAGCCCAGTCGGGACCGGCCAGCCCGCCCTGTTTTGACGGGCGCCCCGCACGGCCGGTAATCTCAAGGGTCGCGTCTCCTGCCGCGTCAGGGCTCCTTCGTTGTGGCCCCGTCGCAGACTCGCCGTCGGTCCACTGGACCGTGGGTGCGGGCAGTGTTCGTCAGAAGACGCGGTACCACCACCGGCCCGGGAATCAGCCCGGGACGGACACGAACGAGTGATAGGCCTACGACGTTGCGTACGTACAGCCCCAAGCCCGGCGACATCCAGCGCGAGTGGCACGTGATCGATGCCACCGACGTCCGACTCGGTCGGCTCGCCGTCCAGGTCGCCGGACTCCTCCGCGGCAAGCACAAGACCATCTTCGCCCCCCACGCCGACACCGGTGACTTCGTCATCGTCGTGAACGCCTCCAAGGTGTCCCTCTCGGGTGACAAGGCGACCAAGAAGCTCTCCTACCGGCACTCCGGCTACCCCGGTGGCCTCTCCTCGATCCCGATGGGCGAGCTGCTGGAGAAGGACGCCCGCCGGGCGATCGAGAACGCCGTGTGGGGGATGCTGCCCAAGAACCGTCTCGGGCGTCAGATCCTCAAGAAGCTCAAGGTGTACGCCGGGCCCGACCACCCGCACACCGCCCAGAAGGCCAAGCCCTTCGAGATCAAGCAGATCTCCCAGTGACTACTTCTTCATCTTCCGAGACGAACCCGCAAAGGAACACCGTGGCTGACGTAGAGACCGAGACCTTCGAGGTCAACGAGCAGGGCATCGCCTACTCCTCCGAGAGCGCCCCCAGCGCCGACGCGCCCCTCAAGCCGGCCACGATCGGTCCCGCCGCGGCCACCGGCCGCCGCAAGGAGGCGGTCGCCCGTGTGCGCATCGTCCCCGGCACCGGCAAGTGGATCGTCAACGGTCGCGAGCTCGCGAGCTACTTCCCCAACAAGCTGCACCAGCAGGTCGTGAACGAGCCGTTCGCCACCACGCAGCTCGAGGGTCGCTTCGACGTCATCGCCCGCATCCACGGCGGCGGCATCACCGGTCAGGCCGGCGCCCTGCGCCTCGGCGTGGCCCGCTGCCTGAACTGGCTCGACGAAGAGGCCAACCGCCCGGGTCTGAAGAAGGCCGGCCTGCTGACTCGTGACGCCCGCGTCATCGAGCGCAAGAAGGCTGGTCTGAAGAAGGCGCGCAAGGCACCTCAGTTCAGCAAGCGCTGATCCACCCGGAGAAGGTGCGATGACGCGTCTCTTCGGAACGGACGGGGTCAGGGGCCTGGCCAACGGGTCCCTGACCGCCGAGCTGGCCCTCGACCTGTCCGTCTCGGCTGCCCACGTGCTGGGCGAGCGCGGCATCTTCGCCGGACACCGACCGGTAGCGGTCGTCGGTCGCGACACCCGCATCTCGGGACAGTTCCTGGAGGCCGCGGTCGTCGCCGGCCTGGCCTCTGCAGGGGTGGACGTGCTGCTCCTCGGGGAGCTGCCCACCCCGGGCGTCGCCTGGCTGACCGCCGAGCTCGGCGCCGACCTCGGCGTGATGCTCTCGGCCTCGCACAACGCGATGCCCGACAACGGGATCAAGTTCCTCTCCCGCGGCGGGGTCAAGCTCGACGACGCCATCGAGGTGGCCATCGAGAAGCGCCTGCGCGAGCCGTGGCACCGCCCCACCGGCGGCGACGTGGGCCGCGTCCGCGAGCACACCACTGCCGTGGCCGAGTACGCCGCGCACCTCGTCTCCACGATCCAGCACCCCCTCGCCGGCATCAAGGTCGTCCTCGACTGCGCCCACGGCGCTGCCTGGCAGGCGGGTCCCCGGGCGCTGCGCGACGCCGGCGCCGAGGTCGTCGCGATCTGCGCCGAGCCCGACGGGCTGAACATCAACGACGGCTGCGGCTCCACCCACCTCGACGTGCTGCAGCGCGCGGTGCTCGAGCACGGCGCCGACGTGGGCTTCGCCCTCGACGGTGACGCCGACCGCTGCCTGGCCGTGGACGCGTCCGGGGAGATCGTCGACGGTGACCAGATCCTCGCGATCCTGGCCCTGTCGATGCGCGAGTCCGGTGAGCTGCAGGACGACACGGTCGTGGCCACCGTGATGAGCAACCTCGGCTTCGTCCAGGCGATGAAGGCGGCCGGCATCGGCGTACGACAGACCAAGGTGGGCGACCGCTACGTCCTCGAGGCGATGAAGCACCTCGGGTTCACCCTCGGCGGCGAGCAGTCCGGCCACGTGATCATGAGCAGGTACGCCACCACCGGTGACGGCATCCTCACCGCCCTGCACGTCCTGGACCGGATGGTCGCCACCGGCCGCTCGCTGGCCGACCTCGCCGGGGTGATGCGCCGGCTGCCGCAGGTGCTCGTCAACGTCCCCGGCGTCGACAAGGCCCGCGCGGAGGACGACTTCGTCCTCGCCGCGGCGGTCGCGGACGCCGAGGCCGAGCTGGGCGACTCCGGCCGCGTGCTGCTGCGCCCCTCCGGCACCGAGCCGCTCGTGCGCGTCATGGTCGAGGCCGCGAGCGCGGAGCAGGCCCAGGCGATCGCCGACCGCCTGGCCCTCGTCGTACGCGACCAGCTCACCCTGGCCTGACCCGGTCAGGTCCAGGTGGGGGCGACCTGCTTGCGGTAGCTCCTGCCGAACAGGCCGCTGAGGACCGCCACGACGGGACGGGGGACGTTCTGGGCGAGGGCCGCCCGTTCCTCGGGGCTGGCGCCGTCGGTGAGCCAGGCCATGAAGCGGCCCGCCTCGGGCAGCGACTGGGCGCGGGAGAACTTGCGGCTCATCGCCTTGATCGCGGGTGAGTCGTGGTTGGCGACGTAGGTCGGCTCGATCACCTGCTCCTCGTGGTCGAGGTGGAGCACCGTGACCTCGCGCAGGCGGTCCATCGCGGTGGCGGCCGCCGCGGCCTGGTCGGCTCCCGGCGACGCCTGCAGCTGGCTGATGGCGGTCCCGGCTCCGGTCATCGCGGCGGCCATCGCGTGGTGCTCGGCGTCCATCTGCTCGAGCGTCACACGGTCCACGCCGACCTGCTCCAGCGCGGGCCAGGCGATCTCGTGCTCGCCCTCGTGATGATGGGTGAGCTCGGTCTCGAAGTTGTCCCATGCCCGCCCGAGGGCTCGTGCCCGGTCCGCGTCCCCGTCGGGGAAGGCGGTCAGCGCCGCATGGAACCGGTCGAGGTCCCGGCGTACCGCCGCATGGATCACCTTGTTCATGCTCACCTGTGCCATGCCTGCTCACCCTAGGGTCGCGGGCAGCCGATGGCTCCGGGCACGGCCAGGTGGTCAAGACCAGCGAACCGACCAGTCCACCGGACCCGCCCGAGCAGGGTCAGAGCTTGCGCAGCCGGACCCACCTGACCGAGTGGTCGTGGTCCTTGCGCAGCACCAGGGTGGCGCGGGAGCGGGTGGGCTGCACGTTCTGCTTCAGGTTGGGGCCGTTGACCTCGTCCCAGATCCGGCTGGCCTCGTCCACGGCCTCGTCGTGGGACAGCGAGGCGTAGCGGGCGAAGTACGACGCGGGGTCCCGGAACGCGGTCTCGCGCAGTCGCAGGAACCGGTCGGTGTACCAGCGACGGATGTCGGCGGTGGCCGCGTCCACGTAGACCGAGAAGTCGAAGAAGTCGCTGACGGCCAGCCCGTGCCGCCCGTCGGGCCGCGGGCCCGCGGACTGGAGCACGTTGAGGCCCTCGATGATGACGATGTCGGGGTGGCTGATCACCACCTTCTCCTCCGGCACCACGTCGTAGACCAGGTGGGAGTACGTCGGCGCCTCCACCTCGTCCTTGCCGGACTTGATGTCGATCACGAACCGCAGCAGCGCCCGGCGGTCGTAGGACTCCGGGAAGCCCTTGCGGTGCATCAGCCCGCGGCGGCGCAGCTCGGCGTTGGGGAACAGGAACCCGTCGGTGGTCACCAGCGCCACGCGGGGGTGCTCGGGCCAGTGCGCCAGCATCTGCTGCAGCACGCGCGCGGTGGTCGACTTCCCCACGGCCACCGACCCGGCGAGGCCGATGACGAACGGCGTACGCGGTGGCTGCCGCTGGTGGAGGAACTCCTCCTGGCTGCGGTGCAGCTGGCTCGCGGCGCCCACGTAGAGGCTCAACAGGCGAGACAGCGGCAGATAGACCTGCTGGACCTCCTGGAGGTCCAGCTCGTCCCCGAGGCCGCGGACACGGTCGATCTCCTCGGGTGACAGGGGCTGCTCGGTCGCGCGGCCCAGGGCTGCCCAGGCATCCCGGTCGAGCTCGACGTACGGCGAGCTCTCGCTCGGTTGTCCGTTGGACATGCGCGCCACCCTAGACTGGCGCGCATGTGCGGAATCGTGGGGTACGTCGGTCAGCGGCAGGCCCAGGACGTGGTCGTGGAGGGCTTGCGACGCCTCGAGTACCGCGGATACGACTCCGCGGGCATCGCGGTGGTCACCGACGGGGCCCTTGCCTGCGACAAGCGGGCCGGCAAGCTCGCCAACCTGGAGAAGGCGCTGCTGGAGAATCCGCTGCCTGCGTCCACGACCGGCATCGGGCACACACGCTGGGCCACGCACGGCGCGCCCAACGACACCAACGCCCACCCCCACCTCGGCCAGCACGCACGGGTCGCGGTGGTGCACAACGGGATCATCGAGAACTTCGCCCGGCTCCGTGAGGAGCTCGAGCGGATCGGGCACGAGTTCACCTCGGAGACCGACACGGAGATCGCGGCGCACCTGCTGGAGATCGAGCTGGAGGAGAGGGGCGACCTGACCTCGGCGATGCAGGCGGTCTGTCGCCGCCTCCAGGGCGCGTTCACCCTGGTCGCCGTGGACGCCCTGGACCCCGACCGGGTGGTCGCCTCGCGGCGCAACTCGCCCCTCGTGGTCGGGCTCGGTGAGGGGGAGAACTTCCTCGGGTCCGACGTCGCCGCGTTCATCGAGCACACCCGCGACGCACTGGAGCTCGGCCAGGACCAGGTCGTCACGATCACCCGTGACGACGTACGCGTGACCGACTTCGACGGTGTCGAGGCGCAGGGCAAGCCGTTCCACGTCGACTGGGACCTCGCCGCGGCGGAGAAGGACGGCTTCGACTGGTTCATGCGCAAGGAGATCTTCGAGCAGCCGCGGGCCCTGGCGGACGCGCTGCTCGGTCGTCACGACGGGGCCGGTCAGCTCCAGCTCGACGAGGCCCGGATCAACGAGGACGAGCTGCGCGACGTCGACAAGATCATCATCATCGGCTGCGGCACGGCGCACTACGCCGGCCTCGTCGCCAAGTACGCCATCGAGCACTGGACCCGGATCCCCTGCGAGGTCGAGCTCGCCCACGAGTTCCGCTACCGCGACCCGATCCTGACCCGGCACACGCTCGTGGTCGCGATCAGCCAGTCCGGTGAGACCGCGGACACGTTGATGGCGATCCGCTACGCGCGCCAGCAACGGGCCAAGGTGCTGGCGATCTGCAACACCAACGGCTCCACGATCCCGCGTGAGTCCGACGCGGTCCTCTACACGCACGCCGGCCCTGAGATCGGGGTCGCCTCCACCAAGGGCTTCCTGACCCAGCTGGTCGCCTGCTACATCCTGGGCCTCTACCTGGCGCAGGTGCGCGGCACGAAGTACGGCGACGAGATCTCCGACGTGCTCCGCGAGCTGGAGAGGATGCCCGACCACGTGCAGGCCGTCCTCGACGACGCCGAGAGGGTCTACGGCCTCGCACGAGAGCTGGCGGGCGCCAGGTCGGTGCTGTTCCTGGGCCGGCACGCCGGCTACCCGGTGGCGCTCGAGGGGGCGCTCAAGCTCAAGGAGCTGGCCTACATCCACGCCGAGGGGTTCGCCGCCGGCGAGCTCAAGCACGGCCCGATCGCCCTGGTCGAGCCCGGGCTGCCGGTGTTCTGCATCGTGCCGCCCCGGGGACGCGACCAGCTCCACGACAAGATGATCAGCGCGATCCAGGAGATCCGGGCCCGTGGAGCGAACACCTTGGTGCTCGCCGAGGAGGGTGACGACGAGGTCGCGCCGTACGCCGACTTCATGATCACCCTGCCCGTCGTGCCGACGTTGCTGCAGCCGATCCTCGCCACCGTCCCGCTCCAGCTGTTCGCCTGCGAGATGGCCACGGCCATGGGCCACGACGTCGACCAGCCGCGCAACCTGGCCAAGTCGGTCACGGTCGAGTGACCACGCGTTGATCCTGGGCGTCGGGACCGACCTGGTCGAGGTCGCCCGGTTGAGCGCGGCCCTGGATCGCACACCGACGCTGCGCGAGCGGCTGTTCACCCCGGCCGAGGCGGACCACCCCGCCGAGTCCCTGGCGGCACGCTTCGCCGCCAAGGAGGCGCTGGCCAAGGCGCTCGGAGCCCCCGGAGGGCTGTCCTGGCGTGACGCCGAGGTCGTCGTGGACGAGGACGGCCGCCCGAGACTCGAGCTCAGCGGCACCGTGGCTGCCCGGGCTGCCGAGCTGGGCGTGGAGCGGGTGCACCTGTCCCTTTCCCATGACGGAGGCACCGCAGTGGCGTTCGTGGTGCTCGAGTCGGGCCGCTGAGACCCGCCCGCGAGGGCGGCGCGAGATAACTTGAGGTCATGCGGAGCGCACACACGGTCGAGCAGGTGCGGGCGGCGGAGGCCGAGCTGATGGCGCAGCTCCCGGAGGGCACGCTGATGCAGCGGGCCGCGACGGGGCTGGCGGTCGCGGTCACCGACCTGCTGGGCTCGTCGTACGCCGCCCGGGTGCTGCTGCTGGTCGGATCGGGGGACAACGGCGGCGACGCGCTGTGGGCCGGGGCCCGCCTCGCCCGGCGCGGCGTGGCCGTGGAGGCGGTGCTGCTCTCGGAGAAGGCCCGCCCGGACGGCCTGGCGGCGCTGCTGAGCAGCGGCGGCCGCGTCGTCTCGATCGACGAGGCCCACCGGCCGGACGTGGTCGTCGACGGCATCGTCGGGATCGGGGGACAGCCGGGCCTTCGCCCGGAGGCCGAGGCAGCCCTGGCGGCGTTCCCGGAGGCCGCCGTGGTCGCCGTGGACGTGCCCTCGGGCGTGGACGTCGACACCGGCCGTCTCGAGGGGGCGCACGTGCGCGCCGACGTGACGGTCACGTTCGGCACCCACAAGGTCGCCCACCTCGTGGACCCGGCTGCCGAGGCGAGCGGCGTCGTACACCTCGTGGACATCGGTCTCGACCTGCCGGAGGCCCCCGTCGAGGCGCCGCAGCCCGCGGACGTAGCCGTCCTGCTGCGCGTGCCGGGTCCCTTCGAGCACAAGTACACCCGCGGGGTCGTGGGCGTCCGCGCCGGCTCGAAGACCTACCCCGGGGCGGCGGTGCTGTGCACGTCGGGCGCCGTCAGCGGCCTCGCCGGGATGGTGCGCTACCTCGGGTCCGCCGCGGACGCGGTCCGGGCCCGGCACCCCGAGGTCGTGGCCTCCGCGGGCCGCGTCCAGGCGTGGGTCGTCGGGTCCGGCGGCGACTCGGACGCCCGGCAGGCCCTCGCCGACGCGCTCGAGGACGGGGTCCCCACCGTGGTGGACGCCGACGCTCTGGTCCACGTCGAGGCGGGCACCCCCGGCCTCGTGCTGACGCCGCACGCCGGGGAGCTGGCCCGGATGCTCTCGGTGGAGCGCGAGGAGATCGAGGCCGACCCGCTCGGCTTCGCGCGGCGGGCCGCGGCCGAGTACGACGCGGTGGTGCTGCTGAAGGGGCGCCGTACCCTCGTCGCGCGCCCCGACGGACGCGTCCGCGTCACCACCAGCGGCGTCCCATGGCTGGCCGTGGCAGGAGCGGGGGACGTGCTGTCCGGGGTGATCGGCGCCCTGCTCGCCTCGGGGCTGGAGCCGTGGGACGCAGCGGCCGTGGGCTCCTGGCTGCACGGCGCTGCCGCAGCCGTCGCCGGAGGCGGGGGACCACTCACCGCGAGCGGCGTGGCCGAGGCCGTGCCGCAGGTCGTGCGCAGCCTGCTCCGGTGAGAATGGGATGATGGCGCTGCCATGAACTCCTCGCCGAGCGCGCACGCCCAGGTCGTCGTCGACCTCGGCGCCATCCGGCACAACGTGACGCGGCTGCGAGAGCTGGTCTCCGAGGGCGCCGAGCCCGGGGCAGGTCCCGCGGTGATGGTGGTCGTCAAGGCCGACGCCTACGGGCACGGGATGATCCAGGTCGCCCGGGCGGCTCGGGCCGCAGGTGCCGAGTGGCTCGGTGTGGCGACGGGTGCCGAAGCCCTCTCCCTGCGCGTCGCCGGCGACACCGGGCGGATCCTGTGCTGGCTCGCCGCTCCCGATGCCGACTACACCGGGCTCGTCGCGACGGGCGTCGACATCACCGCCTACTCCGTGTCCCAGCTGGAGGAGATCCTCCACGCCGCCCGGGCCACCGGTGTGGTCGCCCGGGTGCAGCTGAAGATAGACACCGGCCTCTCCCGTGGCGGTGCGACGAGTGCGCAGTGGCCGGCGCTGGTCGAGGCGGCCCGTGCCGCCGAGGAGGATGGCTCGCTCGTGGTCACCGGGGTGTGGTCCCACCTGGCCTGCTCCGACGATCCCGACCACCCCGCCAACGCGGCCCAGCTGGCTGCCTTCGACGACGCCCTGGCGGTCTGCGAGGAGATCGGGCTGGACCCGCGGCTGCGGCACCTGGCCAACTCGGCCGGAGCACTGTTCGGGCCGAGCACCCGTTACGACCTCGTCCGCCTCGGGATCGCGGTCTACGGGCTCAGTCCCGCCCCGGACATCAGCACCGCCCACGAGCTCGGGCTGGTCCCCGCGATGACGGTGCGCGGCTCCGTCGTGCTCACCAAGGAGCTCGACACCGGGGACGGCGTCTCCTACGGGCACAGGTTCGTCGCCCCGGGGCCGATGCAGGTCGCGCTCGTCCCGATGGGGTACGGCGACGGCGTCCCTCGTGCGGCCTCCTCGACCGCGGAGGTCTGGATCGGCGGGCGCAGGAGAAGCGTGCTCGGCACCATCTGCATGGACCAGTTCGTCGTCGAGGGAGCGGATGTCGAGCCCGGCGACGACGTGGTGCTGCTCGGCCCCGGCACCGAGGGGGAGCCGACCGCGACCGACTGGGCCCGATGGTGCGGCACCATCAACTACGAGATCGTGACCCGGATGGGCGGTCGCCACGACCGGATCTGGATCGGAGAGGCATGAGCAAGCGACGCTCCCTCGCCTACGCAGCCGGTGGCCTCGGCGCCGCGGTCCTGGCCGCCACCGCGACCGGGGTCGCCTTCGAGCGCCGGGTGGTGCAGGCCCGCCGTGCCGGGGCGGCGGAGGCCGATCGGCTCGGCGCGCTGCGCTCGGCGCCGGTGGAGGTCACCTGCAGCGACGGCACGGTGCTCCACGCCGAGGTCGACGAGATCGCGCCGTACGCCGGGGGCAACCGGTCGCCGCGCGCCGACGTGACCCTGGTCTTCGTGCATGGGTACGCACTCAACCTGGACTGCTGGCACTTCCAGCGCGAGGCCCTGCGCGGGAAGTACCGGATGGCGTTCTACGACCAGCGTTCCCACGGCAGGTCCCAGCGCTCCGACCGGGAGCACGCCACCATCGACCAGCTCGGCGACGACCTGGAGAGCGTGATCTCGACGCTCGCGCCCGAGGGCGACGTGATCCTGGTGGGCCACTCGATGGGCGGGATGTCGATCATCGCGTTCGCGGAGCGGCACCCGGACCTGTTCGCGGGACGGGTGCGCGGCGTGGCCCTGATCGCGACCACTGCCGGCGGCCTGCGGCCGCACCGCACGCTCGGCCGCTGGATCCCCGACCGCCTGGGGGAGGTGCTCGCCCCGCGGGTGATCGCGGCGCTGGCGCGCGCACCCGAGCTCGTCGACTCCGCGCGCCGCTCGGGCTCCAACATCGGCTTCATCGTGGCGGACCTGTTCGCGTTCGGCAGCAAGGACGTCCCGGCCGCGCAGGTGGAGTTCCTCGACGAGATGCTGGCGGGCACGTCCTTCGACGTGCTGGCCGAGTTCTTCCCGAACTTCTCGGTCCTCGACAAGTTCGAGCACCTCACCGCGTTCGCGAGGATCCCGACGACCATCATCTGCGGCACCAGGGACAAGCTCACCTCGATCGGGCACAGCCGCAAGATGGCTGCCCGGATGCCGGAGGCGCGGCTGGTGGAGTGCGAGGGCGCGGGACACATGGTGATCTTCGAGGCCCACGAGACGATCAGCTCGGCACTCCAGGAGCTAGCGGGGGAGCGGCGATGAGCGACGAGACCACGATCGAGACCGTGGACGGCTCCCGGGCAGCAGACGTGCTCGAGATCGTGCACCAGGCGTTCGCGAACCGTCCACCGCTGGACCCGCCCGCGACCGCGCTGCAGGAGTCGGTCGAGTCCATCGGCGAGGCGCTCGACGCCCACGGTGGCCTGCTCGTCGAGCACGACGGATCGCCCGTGGGAGCGCTGCTGTTCGAGCCGCGGGGGCGGCTGCTCGGGCTGCGCCGGGTCGGCGTACTGCCCCAGGTGAGGGGGCTCGGCGTCGCTGCCCAGATGGCTTCCCGGGCCCGCGAGATCGCCCAGGACCTCGGGTTCACCGGCCTCGAGCTCGAGGCGCGGGTGGAGCTGCCGGGGACGATCAACTTCTGGCGCAACCTCGGCTACGTGGAGGCGGACCGCAACGGCAACCGCCTCACCATGCTGCGGATGCTGCCGATCACCGCGACCCTGCACACGCCGGAGGAGACCCGTGAGTTCGGCGAGCACCTCGCCTCTCGCCTCGGCCCCGGTGACCTGGTGATCCTCACCGGCGACCTCGGCGCCGGCAAGACCACCCTGACCCAGGGGATCGGCGCGGGCCTGGGGGTCCGCGGCGACATCACCTCGCCCACGTTCGTGATCGCGCGCGTGCACCCCTCGCTCACCGACGGCCCGGCGCTGGTTCACGTCGACGCCTACCGCCTCGGCGGCACCGCCGAGCTCGACGACCTCGACCTCGACACCGACCTCGACGAGGCCGTCACCGTCGTGGAGTGGGGCGAGGGCCTGGCCGAGGCCCTCTCCGTCGACCGCCTCGAGCTCAGCCTCAAGCAAGCCCCCGACGACCAGCGCACCATCACCCTCACCCCCGTCGGCCCCCGCTGGCGAGAGTTCGACCTCGGGCCGGTGGGATCACTCACCAGCGGGTGAGCTTGAAGGTGTTCGACCGGGCCGTACGGCGGGCCGCGACCCACAAGGTGGTCGAGCAGCGAGCGAAGCGAGCGGATAGTCGAGACCACGCAAGGTGACCCGGCAAGCAGAAGTACGCCGGGTGGTGGTGGGCCGAGGGTACGCCGTGGCACGCGACCCAAGGTGGTCGAGCAGCGAGCGGAGCGAGCGGACAGTCGAGACCGCGCCGGGTGACCCGGCAAGCAGACCCGAGCCGCGCAAGGGGCCCAACCGACCCGGGGCATGACGCAAGGCTGCGCTCGCTGCTCGACCACCTTGGGGTGGGCTGCTCGTCGTACGTCTGGCTGCGGGCTCGCCCGAGTGGTCTCGACTGTCCGCTCGTCTCGGCTGTCCGCTCGCTGGCGCTCGCTGCTCGACGCAAGGCTGGCGCTCGCTGCTCGACCACCTTGGGGTGGGCTGCTCGACGCACGGCTGCGCTCGCTGCTCGACCACCTTGGGGTCGGCCCCCGGCGTACATCCCTCACCCACCGCTCCTTCGTCCGCCGGCTCGCTGCTCGACCACCTGCCGAGCGTGGGGAGGGGGGGCGGCTTAGGGTCGGGGGGTGCTGCTTGCCTTCGACACCGCTACGCCTCACGTCACTGTCGCCCTGCACGACGGGACGTCGGTGGTGGCGAGGTTCGTCTCGACCGAGTCCATGCGGCACGGCGAGATGCTGGCGCCGGGGATCGAGCACGTGCTCAACGAGGCCGGCGCCAGGGCGGCGGACCTCACCGCGATCGCGGTCGGGGTCGGGCCGGGGCCTTACACCGGGCTCCGCGTCGGGCTGGTCACCGCGCGGACGCTCGCCCATGCGCGCGGGATCCCGGTCCACGGCGTGTGCTCGCTCGACATCCTCGCTGCGGAGGCGATCGACCTGGGCCTCACGGAGTTCGCGGTGGCCACGGACGCTCGCCGCAAGGAGGTCTACATCGCGTCGTACGCCGCAGGGCGACGCGTCTCGGGCCCGGAAGTGCTCAAGCCCGTCGACGCCGCGACCGACCAGCCGACGGTGGGTCGGGGCGCGGTGCTCTACCCCGAGGCCTTCCCGCACGCCACCGGCCCCGAGCACCCCTCGGCCGCCGTGCTGTGCGACGTCGTGGTCAACCAGCGGTTCGAGCTCACCGAGCCGAACCCGCTCTACCTGCGCCGCCCCGACGCGGTCGAGCCCGGGAAGCCGAAGCGGGTCAGCTGACCCGGTTGCGCGGCGGCAGCGGGAAGAACATCGAGGTGCGCTCGGCGTACTCCGGGTAGCCGCGGCGCTTCATCATCGTCTGCTCCAGCAGCCTGGCGCCGGTCGCGAACACCAGGAAGTAGGTCATCACGGCCGGCGAGAGCACCGTCGTGAGGGCGAGACGACTGTCCCCGACGGCGACCAGGAAGATGCCCCACCACACGCAGGCGTCGCCGAAGTAGTTCGGGTGCCGGGTGTAGCGCCACAGCCCGCGGTCCATCACCGGGCCGCGGTCCGGATCCTGCTTGTACGCCGCCAGCTGCTGGTCGCCGACCGCCTCGAACACCAGCCCGACCGCCCAGACGAGCACACCGGCCGCGACCAGCCAGGGCCACGGTTCCTGCTCGGCGACCGAGGCCACCTGCACCGGCAGCGACACGAACCACATCGCCGCGCCCTGGGTCGCGAAGACCCGGGTCACCGCGAAGGAGAACGGCTTGCCGTCGAGCATCTTGGCGTAGCGCGGGTCCTCCTCGTCGGTGGCGAGCACCCGGCGGCCCACGTGCCAGGCCAGCCGGCCGCCCCACAGCGCCACCATCGCGAGCAGCAGCCACCGCAGCGTACCCTCGCCGAGCAGCGCGCTGACCGCCGCGACCAGCACGAAGCCCAGGCCCCACGCCAGGTCGACCACCGCGACCCGTCCGATGCGGTGGGCGACCAGCGCGGTCACCGTCATCAGCGCGGTGACGGCCAGCGCGTTCGCGAGGAGCACGCCCAGCAGGCTCACCAGCTCCTCACCGGGGGCAGCGAGTGGCCGGCGCCCGGCCGGACCATCAGCAGCTGGTCCACGCCCATCCGGCCGTCCCGGAAGGCCATCGAGCCCCCGACCAGGTAGAGCCGCCACACCCGCACGACCTCCTCGCCCACCAGGTCGGTGAGCCGGCCGAGGTTGGCCTCGAAGTTCGCCAGCCATCCCTCGACCGTGCGCACGTAGTGCTCACGCATTCCGTGGACGTCGCGCACCTCCAGCCCGGCACGCTCGAGGAACGCCACGGTCTCGCCGACGGGCCGCATGTGCATGTCGGGTGCGATGAACGACTCGATGAACGGACCGCCACCAGGGTGCGAGCGACGACCGCCGGCACGGGACATCTGCTGCACCAGCACCCGACCTCCGGGTCGGACCGCGTCGTGCAGCACCTGCGCGTAGGTGCCGTAGTTCTGCTCACCGACGTGCTCGCCCATCTCCAGGGAGCCGACGGCGTCGAAGGGTCCCGCGCTGAGACCCGACGCCGACACCTCGGGGATCTCGCGGTAGTCCTGCAGCCGGATCTCGACCTGGCCCTCGAGCCCGCGCTCGCGGATCCGCCCGTCGATGAACCGCTTCTGCTCCGCGGCGATCGTGACGCCGGTGACCCGCGCCCCGTAGTGCTGGGCCGCGTGCAGCGACAGGGCGCCCCAGCCGCAGCCGACGTCGAGGAAGCGCATGTCCGGGCCCAGCCCGAGCTTGCGGCAGACGAGGTCGAGCTTGTCGTGCTGCGCGTCCTCCACGGTGTACGACGGCTCCGCGGACCGCCAGTAGCCCGACGAGTACGCCATCTGCGGGTCGAGGATCAATGAGTAGAACTCGTTGGAGAGGTCGTAGTGGTGGCTGATCGCGCTCCGGTCCCGCAGCTTGCTGTGCAGCCGCCCCCGCACTCGCGCCTGCGAGGCCGGAGTCGCCGGCGGTCTGCCGAGCGCGCCGACGGCGATCGCCGTGTGCAGGGCCCGCGCGAAGGCCGCGGGCGAGGGTCGGACGCCGCTGAGCCCCCGCTGCTCGGCGACCGACCAGACGTGGGTCAGAGCTCGGTCCAGGTCGTGGTGCACCTCGATCTCGCCGGTGACGTAGGCCTGGGCGGCGCCGAGCTCACCGGGATGGAGCAGCAGTCGGCGTACAGCGTCGGGGGAGCGCAGCTCGACGAGCGGAGCCTCCGCCGGGCCTGCCTCCGAGCCGTCCCAGGCACGCAGCCGGACGGGGAGGTCGCCTCCCACGAACGGGCGCAACGCGTCCTCCAGCCGGGCAGCGACCCCGCCCGCGCGGCTCGGCGCCTCGGCGGGGCGGGACACGGTGGTGGTCATCAGCCCTCCCTGGAGAACGTCAGCTGCTGCACGTCGAGGTAGCCGGACGCGAACCCGGCCCGGGAGTACTCCAGGTAGAAGTGCCACATCCGCCGGAAGGTCGCGTCGAAGCCGAGCTCGCGCACCCTGTCCTCGGCCTCTCCGAACGCCCGGTCCCACCGACGCAGCGTCGCGGCGTAGTGCTGGCCGAAGGACAGCCGGCCGGTGAGCCGCAGGGTGGTGTCCGCCCTGGTGATCTCGTCGATCGCGGTGACCGAGGGCAGGAACCCGCCGGGGAAGATGTACTTGTTGATCCACGTCCACGTGTTCCGGGTCGCGAGCATCCGGTCGTGCGGCATCGTGATCGCCTGGATCCCGACGCGCCCGCCCGGGGCGAGCAGCCGGTCGATCGCGCAGAAGTACGTCGACCAGAACTCGTGCCCGACCGCCTCGATCATCTCCACCGAGACGATCGCGTCGTAGCTGCCCCGGACGTCGCGGTAGTCGCACAGCTCGAGGGTGACCAGGTCGGCGAGACCCTCGGCCGCGACGCGATCCTGGGCGAGCTCGAGCTGCTCGCTGGACAAGGTGACGGAGTGGACGCTGGCGCCGCGGCGCGCTGCACGGACAGCCAGCTCGCCCCAGCCGGTGCCGATCTCGAGCACCCGGCTGCCCGCACCGACACCGGCCTCGTCGAGCAGGCGCTCGATCTTGCGGGCCTGCGCCTGTGCCAGCGGCTCGGGGTGGTCGAGGTCGGGCGGCGAGGCCTGGAGCCGGTCGCCGCGGTCGACCACCGAGGTGTCGAACAGCGCCGCGGAGTAGCTCAGCGTCTCGTCGAGGAACTCCTGGAAGAGCTCGTTGGACAGGTCGTAGTGGTGCGCGATGTTGCCGCGGGTGTTGCCCCGGGTGTTCCTCTGGGCGCGCGGCGGGCGGCGTACGTAGGCAGAGCGCAGCTTCTGCAGCGGTGCCGGCACCAGCGTCGGCATCCGTGCCGCGAGCACCGTGAGGAAGCCGCCGAGGTCCTCGGCGTCCCAGGCGCCGGTGAGGTAGGCCTCGCCGAAGCCGATCAGGCCGTCGCGGCCCAGCCGGGCGAAGAACTCGGTGGGGCGCTGGATCGTCATCTCGGGCCCACCGGTGCCCCAGGTCGTGGCGGAGTCGCTGCCCACGCGCACGGTGACCGGGAGTCGGTTCACTGCGGCCCGGAACAGCCGCCGGGCGACCCGCGTGGAGACGTCGGACACCAGCCCGGTGGGCGGGTCGTCGAGCCCGGCCCAGCGGGTGCTGGGCCGGTGGAGGGGAGTCGTCGTCATCTCTCAGACGCCTTCCTGTCGGGGATGGTCGGGTCGTGCCCGGATCCCGAGTCGCCGGGCCCACAGCCAGATGCCGTGGGCATGGATCAGCACGGTGCCGCGCAGGGCAGAGGGCGCGCTGCGCAGTGCGGAGGTACGGGTGGGCCGGCCGTCCAGCGAGGCCGTGAAGACGGCGCCGTCGTCGGTGTGCAGCGACACCGTGACGTGCAGGCGGTTTCCCGGTTGCGGTACGGCGATCTCGTAGTGGCCGTCGATGCCGTGGAACGGGGAGACGTACATCTGCTTCTCGGTCCGCGCCCGGCCCTGCTCGTCGGGGTGCACCAGGTAGGCGTGCCGGTCGCCGTAGGTGTTGTGCACCTCGACCACCACCGCGGCCAGGTCGCCGTCGACCCGGTGGCACCAGAAGACGCTGATCGGGTTGAAGCAGTGGCCCAGGGCACGGGCGTTGGCGGCCATCAGGATGCGGCCGCCGTCGGCCTCGACCCCGTTGAGGGAAAGGAAGTTCTCGACGTTCGCCCTGATCGTCGAGCCCGGGTCGCCGAGGTGGTCGCGCGCCTCGAAGCGCCCCAGCACCCCGTCGTCGGGCAGGTGGTCGAGGTCGACGAGCATCGTCCGGGAACGGTGCGTGAAGCTGCGACGGAACGGCCGGCGGCGCAGGTGCCGGATTGTGGTGGCGTACGTCGTGAGCTCGGTCGGCGGCGGCGTACTCCTGCTCCACTCCACGCCCAGCTTCGCGGCCGCCTCGACACCGGAGCGGGCGCCGTCCTCGTGGAAGCCCCAGCCGTGCCAGGCGCCGGCGAGCACCACCCGGTCGGTGTCGCACTCGGACAGGCGACGCTGGGCGGCCACCGAGGTTGGGGTGTAGATCGGGTGCTCGTACTCCATCGTCGCGATCACCCGGGACTGGTCCACGAGGTCGGCGCCACCCAGCGTCACGATGAACCGCCGCCCGTCCTCGGGCACGGGCAGGCGCATCAGCCGGGTCATGTCGTAACTGACCGTCACCGCCTGCGGGCCGTCGGTCGAGCCCGCTCCGTCGGTCGAGCTTGTCGAGACCCGCCGCAGGTAGTTCCACGAGGCGCGCGCTCGAGGGTTGCGGGGAAGCACGCCCTGGTCAGTGTGCAGCTGTGCGATGTTCGCGGAGTACGGCATCGCGCCGAGCAGCTCGCGCTGCACCGCGGTCGGCTGCGCGAGCATCGCGAGGACCTGTCCGGGGTGGGTCGCGATGACCACGGCGTCGAAGGTGTCCACGTGGCCGTTGCCGTCGGTGACCTGCACCCCGGTCGGCGTCTCGAGGACGGTGGTCACCTTGGTGGAGGTGCGCACGTCGGGAAGGCGGGCGGCCACCTTCCCGACGTACTCCTGTGACCCGCCGGTGACGGTGCGCCACCGCGGGGAGCCGAAGACCTGCAGCATGCCGTGGTGCTGCAGGAAGGTGAACAGGTAGCGCGCGGGGTAGTCCAGGGCCAGTGCCGGGTCGCAGGACCACACGCAGGCGACCAGCGGCTCCATGAAGTGGGTGCGGAACGCGGGCGAGAACCGGCCCCGCTCGAGCACCGACCGCAGCGTCTCGTCGGCACCGGTGGTCGAGCCGGCACCGGTGGTCGAGCTTGCTCCGTCGGTGGTTGAGCTTGTCGAAACCTCCGCCAGCACCCGCCGTGCCATCCGGTGGAAGCGGGGGATCTCGGTGAGCATCCGCAGGTACGCCGGACGCAGCAGGTTGCGCCACGTGGGGAACAGCCCCGGCAGCCCGAGCGCCCCGGCCCACTCCAGGCCGTCGGCGTCCGAGCGCACCGACATCGACATGTCGGACTCCTGGGTCTGCACGCCGAGCTCGTCGAAGAGCCGGACCAGGTGGGGGTAGGTGCGGGTGTTGTGCACGATGAAGCCGGTGTCGACCGCCCAGGACGTGTCTCCCGGGCCCTCGACCACGTGGGTGTCGGCGTGGCCGCCAAGCCGAGCGTCCGCCTCGTAGAGCGTCACCCGGGCCTCGCCGCTGAGCACGTGGGCAGCCGCCAGTCCGGCGACCCCGCTGCCGATCACGGCAACGCGTCGCGTCGGGGGAAGGGTCATGCGCTGCCCTTGTCGAGCTCGAAGAGCGCGATCGGCGGGCTGGTCGGCTCCTTGGATCCGGACGCGGGCTCCACGGTGATGCCCACGCCGGTCGCCTTGTCGGCAGCACCTTCCAGGAGCACCTTGTGGTCGCCCTCGGTCTTCATCATCCCAGCGGGCAGCATCGTCCCCTTGTCGTCCTGCAACCAGATCTCGAACGCCTTGCCGGCCGGGGGAGCGGCCATGTCCCGGGTGAGCAGCACTGCGCGTCCCTCCCTCATGGAACGGACCACGGTGGCGCTGGAGCCGTCCTTGAAGTCGATCGAGTAGTGCTTGGCGTCGGACGCGGCCAGCACCCGGTCTGCGGCGCTCAGCGTCTGGGTGGGCGGGTTCGCGTCCTGCCACGGCTGGTAGATCGCCCCACCCGCGATCGCCACCACGGCCGCGGCGGCGACCAGCAGCTTCGCCACCCGGGGACCACGCGGCCGGAACGGCAGCACCTTGGCGCGCTGGTCCGGGCTCGTGTCCTCCTCGGCCGGGCCGGCACCGGGCGCGGGGCCCGACGCCGGATCAGTCGCCGAATCTGTTCCGGACCCGGTTTCCGGGGCCAGGGGACGGATCGTGGTGATCTCCGCCAGCACCGAGTCGCGCAGGGACGGGGGCGGGGTGGTCGCGGCCCCGTCGGCCAGCAGGGCGGTCGCCTCACGGAGGCTGGCTACCTCGCGCTGGCAATCCAGGCAATCGGGAAGGTGCTGCTCGAAGGCGGCGCGTTCGGCGTCGTCGAGCGCGTCGACGACGTAGGCGCCGGACAGCGCGTGCAGGGACTCGTTCACTGTCCTACTCCCATCGTGTCGCGGAGACGGATCAGGCCGTCTCGAATCCTTGTCTTGGCCGTCCCCACCGGTAGGTCGAGCATCGTCGCCACCTCCGTGTGGGTGTAGCCCCTGAAATAGGCCAGCTCCAGCGCCTCGCGCTGGACCTGGGTCAACGAGTCCAGCGCCTGCCGGACCCGTCGTGCCTCGAGCGAGGCCTGGGCGGCCTCGGCCGTCGAGTCGTGCTCCACGGACTGGTTTCCCGCGTGGTACCTGGTGTCGCGACGGGTGCTGGCCTCCGCGGACCGGACCCGGTCCACTGCCTTGCGGTGGACCAGCGTCAGGATCCAGGAGACCGCACTGCCGCGGCCCGCGTCGTACCTCCCGGCAGTCCTCCAGATCTCGAGGAACGCCTCCTGGGTGACCTCCTCGGCCTGGCTCGGGTCCCGGACGACTCGCAACGCCAACCCGTAGGCACGTGCCGCGGTCGCGTCGTAGAGCCGGGCGAAGGCCTGTTCGTCGCCGCGGCCCGAGAGCCTGAGCAGGGCGGCGAGCTCGCCGGCGTCACCGGTGCTTCCCGGAAACGAGCCCGGTCGACCCCGGGGCGGGGGGTCGGCGGGATCGGGACTGATCGGGTTCACGGACTCACTTTCTCAACATGTGCAGGCCTGGTCACGCAGGTGATTCGGAGTGCCGCCTCCCGCGGATTGGTGACGGACCGGAGATTTCGGGACGGCCCGGCGGCCGGGGTGAGCCGACCCGCGGCGGCGAGGCAGGATGGGCGCGTGCCCGCCCCCGCCGTGACTCCGCCCGTCCCGGTCCGGCCCGCGCAGCCCGAGGACGTGGAGGCGGTCGCACGCCTGGAGGCGGAGTGCCTGGGCGCCGACGCCTGGAGCCGGGGGCTGGTCGCCGAGGGCATCGCCGGGACGCTGCCCACCGTCAGCTACCTCGTGGCCGAGGCCGACGGCGTCGTGGTGGGCCACGCGGTCACCTCGGCGGCGGGCGACATCGCCGAGCTCCAGCGGATCGCCGTCGACCCGGCCCACCGGCGTACCGGCGTCGCCTCGGCCCTCCTGGCAGCGGTGGTGGCGGCCGCAGCGCGCACCGAAGCCGACCGGCTGCTGCTCGAGGTCCGCGAGGACAACCGAGGCGCCCTCGCGTTCTATGCCAGGAGCGGGTTCGTGGAGATCGACCGGCGTCCGCGCTACTACACCGACGGGGCCACCGCGGTCGTGCTCCGGCTGGGCCTGGGCCGCGGCTGCGGGAGGATCGGGGACTGAACGAGTGGATTGACTCGTACACAATCATGGCTTCAAGTCAAATGAAGCAGGCTCAACCTCTTGTCAATCTCAAGTAGTTGCATACAAACTGAGGCCCTCCACGAGGAAAGAGGTCCTGCCGTGTACGTCAGCCCCGTAGCTCCCGATGACATGTTGCCCATCGCCCGTCAGGCGTGGGAGACGGCTTCTCCCGGCGGGAAGCACTTCGTGGAAGCCGTGACGCACGCTCCCGAGCATGCTGAGCGACTCCTGCCCTACTACAACGGTCTCCGGTTCAACACCCTGATCGGGGCCAAGACGTGCGAGCTCCTCCGGCTCGCGATGGCCCAGACCACCCAGTGCCCGATCTGCCTGGCCGGGCGTCGCGACGATGCCTTCGAGGAGGGCATGACCGAGGAGCAGATCGCGGCAATCGTCGCCCCCGACGAGGAGTCCTTCACCCCCGCCGAGCTGGCGGTGGTCTCGTTCGCCACCAAGTTCGGCGCCGACCACTTCGCGATCGGGGAGGCCGACTTCGTCGAGCTCCGCCGCCACTACACGGAGGAGGAGGTCGTGGAGATCGGCATGCTCTGCGCGCAGTTCCTGGGCTTCGGTCGGCTGGTCATGGTCTTCGGCCTCGAGAACCCGGTGTGCCCGATCCCGGCCTCGCCTGCCGGTCTCGCCGCGCCCGCGGAAGCCTGAGGAGGCCGGGCCATGGGCGTACGCGTCTGGTACCAGACCATGACCGACGTGGCCGGTTACCCGGCGTACGGCGAGGCGCTGGTGCGCACCGCGTCCGAGGTGGCGCGGCCGGACACCGAGGTGGTGGTGCACGGCGTCGCCCCGGGCACGTACGGCGGCCTGCCGCCGGCCTCGGTCTCGATCCACCCGTTCGCCTCGCACACCCTCCTCGACCAGGTGATCGGCAACGCGATCACCGCCGAGCAGGAGGGGTACGACGTGATGGTCCTCGGCTCCTACAGCGAGCCCTTCCTCCGCACGATCCGCAGCGCGGTCGACATCCCGGTGGTGTCCCTGGCCGAGACGACGATGCTCGTGGGGTGCACGCTGGCCAAGCGCGTCGGCGTCGTCACGATCACCAAGTCGGTTCAGTGGATGATCGAGCACCATCTCGACGCGCACCACCTGCGCTCCCGGTTCACGCCGATCCGCACCATCGAGCCCGAGCTCCTCGAGGACCAGCTCGACCGGGCCTTCGAGGAGCCGGAGGTCGTCATCGAGGCGTTCACCGCCGCGGCGCGGCGCTGCATCGACGACTTCGCCGACGTCGTGATCCCCGCCGAAGGGCTGTTCACCCAGGTGCTCGCCCAGCACGGTGTCCGCTCGATCGACGGCGTCAGCGTGATGGACTGCGTGGCCGTGACGGTGCTCCAGGCCGAGGCGATGGCCGTGCTGCACCAGCGCACGGGGCTGATCCAGGGCCGGCGCTGGGAGTACCCCATGGTCAGCCCGGAGATCCGCGAGCAGCTGGTCAAGCACACCACCGGCCACCAGCTCTCGGCGGCGCGGCTGTCCTGATCAGCCGGGTGCAGCGACCGGTCAGACGCTGGCCCTGACCGGTCGCAGCGCCCCCGCCAGGACGGCGAGGTTCTCGAACATCACGCCGGCGGCCTCGTGGGCGCCGGGCGGCACCTCGAAGTGGCCCTCGCCGTCGACCTTCTCGTGGACCAGCGGCACCATCACGGCCTCGTGCACGGTGAAGCAGTTCATCGAAGCCAGCATCTGCTTGACGATCTGCGCCGACCGCACGCCCCCGGCCGCACCGCCGTAGCTGAGCATCGCGGCCGCCTTCCAGCGCCACTCGTTGTGCAGGTAGTCGATCGCGTTCACCAGGGACGGCGGCGGCGTCAGGTTGTACTCCGGCGTCACGAAGAGGTAGGCGTCGTACGGCGCCACGGTGGCGCTCCACGCGTGCGTGTGCGCCTGGGTGTACGACGAGAGCCGCGGATGGTGGGGTTCGTCCAGCACCGGCAGCCCGACCTCGGCGAGGTCGACGAGGTCCACCTCGTCGAAGAGCTCGCCGGCACGGGGGTGGGTGGCGCCCCATCGTGCGATCGCGGGGCCGAGCCGGCCGGGACGGGTGCTGGCGAGCAGGACCAGGAGCTTCACCGGCCGCCTCGACCCAGGCCCGGCCCACGGCCGGACCACTTCCACGGGTACTCGGGGTCGTCGCACGCCAGGGCACCCTCGCCGAGCTGCAGCGGGCTGAAGGTGTCGACCATGAAGGCGTTCTCGTTGCTCTCGGTCAGCGACGGTGAGTCGAGGTAAGCCTGCCGGTTCGGCCCGTGGGTGTAGGCGGCCGGGTGCAGCGACACCGAGGCGTTTCCGATGCCGGATCCCTTGCGGGCAGCGGTCTCCCCGGCGTGGTAGAACATCACCTCGTCGGAGTCCACGTTGGAGTGGTAGTAGGGCACCTTGAGGGCCCGTGGGTGGGTCTCGAGCAGGCGCGGAACGAAGTTGCACACCACGAAGTTGTGCCCCTCCAGGATCTGGTAGGTCGGCGGCGGCTGGAGGATCTCGCCGGTCACCGGTGAGAAGTCCCGATAGTTGAACGCGTAGGGGTACAGGCAGCCGTCCCAGCCGACGACGTCGAAGGGGTGGTGGTCGTAGGTGACGACGCTACCGACGACCCCGTTCCCGCCCCGGTGCTTGACGTAGACCTCGGTGTCGGACCAGAGCGCGTCCTCCTCGACGCAGGTCGCGCCCGTCGGCACCCGGAGGTCTCGCTCGCACAGGGGCGCACCCTCGAGGAACTGGCCGAAGGCGCTGAGGTACTTCTTGGGGAAGCGGATGTGACCCGAACCTTCGACCGTGAAGCACTTGAGGGGGCCGTTCTGCGCCACGTCCTGCGGGACCCACCGGTGGATGGTCACCCGAGGGATGACGACGTTGTCGCCGGCGTGGACCTCGATCGAGCCGAACACCGACTCGACGACGGCCGAGCCGCTCTCCACGTAGACGCACTCGTCGCCGATGCCGTTGCTGTAGAGCGGCGACGGGGTGTCCGCAACGACGTAGCCGATCCGCACGTCGGCGTTGGCCAGGATCGTGCGCCGACCCCGGACGACGTCCGTGCCCTTCTCGGCAGCTTTGGGAAACAGGTCGGGGAGGCGGAAGTGGCGCGGGCCGAGTGGGGTGTTGTCGACCGTCCTGGTGTCCCCGAGGTCCCACTCGCGGTGGTCGACGAGGCTCGACGGCACGCCCCGGTGGTAGAGGAGGGAGCCGGTGCTCGAGAACCCTTCCTCGCCGATGAACTCCTCGAAGGTCGGCTCGCCGTCGACCTCGTGGAGGATGTGACGCTTGGGCGGGACCTGTCCGATGCTGCGGTAGTAGACCATCGTTCCTCCTGTGCCTGGTTGGGCGGTTGCTGTGAGCGGCCCGGGCCGCTCAGACGAGATGCCAGCCGCCGTCGACGTACACGGTCTGGCCGACCGTGTACGCGGACAACGACGAGGCGAGGTAGAGCACGGTACGGGCGATGTCCCCGGCGCTGCCGGCGCGCCGCATCGGCAGGGCGGCGAGGGTCGCCTTCTTCGCGATCGCCCGGGGGTCGTCGTCGGGCCAGGCGGTCAGCCGGGTGTCGACGTACCCGGGCGAGACCGCGTTGACCCGGATCCCGTGGGGCGCCCACTCGGCTGCGGTGTAGCGGGTCACGTTCTCCAGGGCCGCCTTTGACGTCGCGTAGGAGAGGCGCTCGGGGAGTGCGCGCGCGGAGACGAGCGAGGTCACGTTGACGACTGCGCCCCCGGTCGGTACGCCGTCGCGAAGGGTCGTCATCGCCCGGTAGGCGATCTGGCTGCCGCGCAGTGCGCTGGAGGTGTTGTCGCGCAGCACCGCCTCGAACTCGGCCAGGTCGACGTCGGCCGCGTCGGCGTGGCTCACCCGGCCGGCGTTGTTCACCCAGACGGCGAGGGGCGGCAGGCCGGCCAGCGCCGTCTCGATCGGCTCGACGCATTCCTCGGTGCTCAACGTGGTCGTGGTGCCGTGGACCTCGCCGCCTGCCCGGAGTCCGTTGCAGGCGCGCTCGAGTTCGTCCCCGTCCCGGTCGACGAGCAGCAGGGTCATGCCCACGCTCTGGAGCTCTTCGGCGATGCGCAGGCCGATTCCGCGGGCGGCACCGGTCACGACGGCGGTGCGGCCGCCCAGGTCGGCGAACGGATCTGTGCGCTTCATGAGGACCTTTGCTTGTGTACAAAGACTGAAACCCTTGACGCGGAGACGCGCTTGAGTGTGTGATCTGCGTCATTCAAGCACGACGCTTGCGTATACAAAAGCATCTTGTGGGACGGGGCTGCGTGCGATGCGCGGGAAGAAAGGTGCGGAATGGTTGACCGGGAGTGGGACGTCGTCGTCGTGGGCGCCGGCGGGGGCGGGCTCAGCGCCGCGATCACCGCCGCGGAGGCGGGTCGTCGCGTGGTGGTCTTCGAGTCCGAGGGCGACATCGGAGGGTCGACGAACCTGTCCGCGGGGATGTTCACCGCCGGCGGCACCAGCGTCCAGGCGGCGCTGGGCATCGAGGACTCACCGGAGCGCTACTTCCAGCACTACATGGACCTCAACCAGTGGCGGCTGCGTCCCGGCCTGGTCCGCAGCTTCTGCGAGCGGTCCCGCGAGACCTTCGAGTGGCTGCTCGAGATCGGCGTGGAGATCCCGGCGCAGCGCTCGACGAATGCCCACATGCCAGGACTGTGCCGCGCCGGCGTCGAGGACACCTGGCGTGGGCACGTCCCGGCGGGCGAGGGGTACGGCCTCGTCCAGGCGCTCGACCGGGCTCGCCGGGAACGAGGCGTCGAGGTCGTGCTCCACGCGAGGGTGGAGCAGCTGCTGGTCTCCGAGGGCCGGGTGAGCGGTGTGCTCGTGGACGGCATTGAGGTCGAGGCCGACGCCGTCGTCGTCGCTTCCGGGGGGCTCACTCGCAACCCCGATCTGCTGGCCCGGTACTACCCCGATTCGTTGCTGGCGGGGGACAGCCTGTTCGTGGTGTCGGCGCCCGGCTCCCGCGGGGACCACATCGGGTTCGCCGAGCAGGTCGGCAGCCCGATCGTGGGACAGGGCTGGGGGATGCTCCTGGTCACGGCGTACTTCCAGACCCGGCACCACTGGGAGTCGGGCTTCCCGCCCGCCTCACGGGTCCTGGTCGACGACACCGGGCGCCGGTTCATGGACGAGGACGCCTCCTACGCCGTCGCCGCGGGGATCGTGGCCGACCACGGGAACCAGGCCTGGATGGTCTTCGACGAGCGTGCCCGGCTCGAGCTGCCGACCGGTTTCGTCGACTGGACGCCGGAGCGGATCGCCGAGGAGGTGGCGGCGGGACGCACCCTCGCCGCGGGGTCGGTCGCAGAGCTCGCGGCCGCGATGCAGGTCCCTGTCTCCGCGCTCTCAGCGACCCTCGATCGCTGGAACGAGACCCTCGTCCGGGGCGAGGACCCGGAGTTCCTCCGGCACGAGTCGCTGGTCGCCAAGGGCAAGGACCCGGCGCTGGTCCCGATCAGCACGGCGCCCTTCTACGCCGTCCGGTGCCTGCCGGCCGAGCTGGCGGTCAGTCACGCCGGCATGCAGATCGACGAGACCGCCGCGGTGCTTGACCACGACGGGCGTCGCATTCCCGGCCTGTACGCCGCGGGCGAGGCCGCCGGCGGGCTCCTCGGGGTCCGCTACGTCGGCGGTGGCAACTCGATCGCCAACGCGCTCGTCAACGGCGCCACTGCCGGCCGGCACGCCGCCACCGGGATCGTCCCCGCCTGAAGACCCACCCATTCACCACCCACCACCACCGAGAGGTTCCTCCATGTACTACCTGAACACCACCCGCCGCCTGCTGACCCCGGCCAGCGAGGAGACCGTCGCCAAGCTGCTATCGGTCCTGGAGACGGAGATCCTGCCCAAGGCCGCCACGCTCGAGGGCATGCGGAGCATCGAGTGGATGATCTCGACCGACGGCCTGACCGTGCAGGC
Source organism: Nocardioides sp. Z30_9 (assembly GCF_058215735.1). Lineage (NCBI taxonomy): Bacteria > Bacillati > Actinomycetota > Actinomycetes > Propionibacteriales > Nocardioidaceae > Nocardioides > Nocardioides sp. Z30_9. Next base: position 1,883,099 of record NZ_JBZAJF010000001.1, on the reverse strand, counting down.
GTTCTCGGGCTGGGACTCCGAGGAGGACCTCGAGCGCGCGCAGAACAGCCCGCAGCACGGGGAGAACGGTGCCCTGATCAACGACCTCCTCGGTGGTCTCGCGGAGCCGCAGGGGCACTCCTACTACCGGATGCTCGGACACCACGACATCGGCTGAGCCTGCACGTCCAGTCCGACCACCGATCACTCGTCCGAAGGCGGCCCCATGTCACCTACCACGACCACCGCACCCCTCGCAGGGATCCGCGTGCTGGAGCTCGGCCAGCTCATCGCCGGCCCCTTCTGCGGCCAGCTGCTCGCGGACTTCGGTGCAGACGTGATCAAGATCGAGGAGCCGGACCGGGGTGACCCGATGCGCTCCTGGGGCGTGATCGCCGAGGGCAAGTCCTTGTCCTGGAACGTCATCGCCCGGGGCAAGCGCTGCGTCACCGCGAACCTCCGCACCCCGGAGGGCCGGGACTTCGTGCTCCGGCTGGCAGCCGAGGCCGATGTCGTGGTGGAGAACTTCCGCCCCGGGACCATGGAGCGCTTCGGCCTCGGGTACGAGGAGCTGGAGCGCGTCCGTCCGGGGATCGTCTTCACCCGCGTCAGCGGCTTCGGCCAGGACGGGCCGTACTCGCACCGTCCCGGCTACGGCTCGATCGGCGAGGCGATGGGCGGACTGCGCCACCTGGTGGGGGATCCTTCGGGACCCTCGGCCCGGATCGGGGTGTCGATGGGGGACCTGCTCGCCGGCACGCATGCGGCCATGGGCACGCTGATGGCGCTGCGCGTGCGTGATGCCACCGGACAGGGCCAGGTCGTGGACGTCTCGATCTACGAGTCGGTGCTCGCCCTGACCGAGTCGCTGGTCTCCGACTACGCGATCTCGGGGGTGACTCGCGAACGCTCCGGTCCGGTCCTGCCCGGCGTCGCGCCAAGCAACGTCTACCGGACCGCCGACGACGACGAGCTGTTGATCGCGGCCAACCAGGACACCGTGTTCCGCAGGCTGGCCACCGCCATGGGGCGCCCCGAGCTGGGCACGTGCCCGGAGTTCGGCACCCACGGTGCCAGGGGCGAGCGCCAGGTCGAGCTCGACCAGCTGATCGAGGCGTGGGCCCGGTCGCTGCCGACCGACGAGGTGCTCGCCCTGCTCGAGGAGCACGCGGTGCCCGTCGGCCGGGTGTACGTCGCCCGGGACATGCTCGCCGATCCACAATTCCGTGCCCGGCACAGCATCATCGAGGTCGACGACGACGTGCTCGGAGCCGTGCCCATGCAGAACGTGGCCCCGCGACTGTCGAGGACCCCGGGCGGTGTCCGGTGGGGCGGCGCGGACCACGGGCAGCACGACGTGGAGGTCCGTGCCGAGCTGCTCGCCGACCCGGGCGACGCGCCGATGACAGTAGGCGGTGCGTGATGCGGATCTGGTGGCAGTCCCTCTCCGGACCCGACTGGACGGGCCCCTACCGCGATCATCTCGTCGAGCACGCCCGAGAGGTGCTCGGCGACCTCGCCACCTTCGAGCTGCACGGGCTACCGGCCGGCGCCTTCGGCGGTCACCCGCCCATGCAGCTGCTGCGCTACCCCTACGCCTCGCACCGGCTGATGCAGGTGATCCCCGAGCTGGCGCTGCAGGCCGAGCAAGAGGGTTTCGACTGCTACGTGCTGGGCTCCTACACCGAGCCGCATCTGCACGAGGTCCGCTCGCTGCTCGACGTGCCCGTCACGTCCATGACCGAGGCCACCCTGCTGGCGGCCTGCTCGCACGGTGCTCGCGTCGGCATCGTCACGATCACCCCCCACCTCGCGCGGATCATCCGCCAGCACGTCGCGGCACACGGCCTGGCCGACCGGGCGGGGCCGGTCACGGTGATGGAGCCCGAGGTGTTCGAGGACGAGCTTGCGGGACCCGCGTTCGAGGACCCGTCGTCGGTGGTGGAGCGGTTCGAGCGGGCGGCAGCGGCCTGCGTCGCCGCAGGCGCCGACGTGATCGTTCCGGGAGAGGGGATCCTCAGCGAGGTGCTCCGGGTGGCCGGGGTGCACCGGGTGCACGGCGCCACCGTCGTCGACTGTGTTGGCGTCACAGTCCTGCATGCCCACTTCCTGACGACCGCCTGGCAGCGTGCATCGCTGACGCCGGGGCGCGTCTGGACCTATCCCCGGCTCCCGGCCGACCTGCTCGAGGTCGTTCGCTCCGTCCGAGTGGGAGGGAACTGATGTACCGCCGCGCCTACGCGATCGCGCTCCGGCCGGGGCTCAGCGACGAGACCGTGGCTGAGTTCGTCGACGTGCTTCGGCGGACGCCGCAGCACATCACCACGATGCGCAGCTCACGGGTCTCCGTCGAGGTCACCCCGCACACCGGCTGGGACCTGGTCTGGGAGAACGACTTCGACGACGAAGCCGGCTACCTCGAGTACCTCGTCCACCCCTATCACTGCAACGTGATCGACCAGTACATGTACCGCGAGCACCCGGGAAACGTCGTCGTGGAGATCGTGTGCCTGCGTTGGGACGAGTCGGCGCCGCTACCGGCGGGCGTCCCCGCGGAGGAGGAGTCGTGACCGGGTCCGAGCTGCGGATGGTCGAGACCGTGGTGCTGCGCCCCGGCTGCACTGCGGCGTACCTCGAGGCGCTGCACCGCGACTACGTGCCGATGACCGAGAGGAGGGGACTGACGCTGCGAGAGGTGCTGTGCAGTCCCGCCGGCACCGGTGAGGAGGAACTGGTCCTCGTCTGGGACGTGGCCGGGTGGCAGGAGTACTCCGACTTCCGCGCCTTCTTCCAGGTCGGCAACGAGCCGCGGGCCACGGCCTGGGTCGAGCTCGCCGACAGCCTGCGGACGGGCGGGCGGCGGCGGCTGCTGGACGTGGTGACTTGATCTCGAAGACATCGACCTATTTGTATACGAGATGACCCCCATAGGTGCGCGTGCGTGACGCCGATGCCAGTCGTCGCCTGCTCCGGTGCGAGAGCGTCAGGGCACTTGTTCTGAGCGGGATAAGCGCACTCCGCGAAAGTTCTTCGGACACCTAGGCAGATCCCTTGACAGGGCGACACGCTCCCTCCAGTGTATACATCACCGCACGGTCGTGAGACGTGCGTCACTCCATCGGACTCGGGTAAGGCAAAGGACTGAACGTGAAGAAGATGCGAAATCTTGGGCTCGTGACCGCGCTCGCGGGCAGCCTCCTCCTGAGCGCCTGCGGCAGCGACGGCGGCTCCTCCGGCTCTGACTCCGACACCGTCACCGTGGGATGGATCGGCCAGCTCAGTGGGCCGCAGGCCATCTTCGGTGAGCAGTCGACCAACGCGATCAAGCTCGCGCTCGAGGATGCCAAGGCCGACGGTGGTCCGACCATCAAGATGATCTACGAGGACAACCAGGCCGACCCCGCGAAGTCGGTGACGGCGTTCCAGTCGATGATGTCGAAGAAGCCGGTCACCGTGATGACCGGTGGCAGCTCGGTGGTGATCGCGCTCGCGCCGTTGGCGGAGCAGAACAAGCTCATGCTCGCGAACGTCGCAGCGCAGTCGCCCACCCTGACCACGGACAAGTACCCCTCGGTCTACAACTTCATCCCGACGGGCAAGGCCGAGGCGGTCGAGCTGGCCAAGCAGGTCTACGACACGGGCGCGCGCAAGGTGGCCACGGAGATGGTCGACAGTGACTACGGCATCGACACCACCGCGGAGTTCAAGAAGGCCTTCGAGGAGCTTGGCGGCAAAGTGATCGCATCGGAGCGTCACGACCTGGCGGCCACGGACATGCGTGACCAGCTCCGCAAGATCAAGGCAAGCAAGCCTGACGCCGTCGTGGTGTGCGCCAGCGAGGCCGAGGTCGGCCACGTCGCGGCCCAGGCCAAGGAGCTCGGCCTGAAGACCCCGACGTTCGGGTTCACCTACGCGCTGTCGCCGACCAACTTCAAGATCGCCGGGGACGCGATGGTCGGCTGGCGCGGTGTTGCCGTCAACTTCGACGCCACCACCGGTGTCGGTAAGGAGTTCGCCGACAGGTACAAGAAGGCCTACGGCAAGGACCCGATCATCTACGGGGCGATCACCTACGAGGCGATGACCGTCATCGCCAAGGGCATCGCGGAGGTCGGCAACGACCCTGAGGCGCTGGAGAAGTACATCGCCTCGGTCAAGGACTTCCCGACCGTCATGGGCAACACCTCCATGGACTCCGACCGTCAGGTCGAGATCCCGCTCAAGCTCTGGGAGATCGGCGCCGGCAACAGCGTCCAGGACTGGAGCTGACCCAGCCCGACTCATGCCTCCGGCGGGCCCACGGGGCCCGCCGGAGGCTTCTCAGGAAGCGATGACATGCCACCACTCGACCTGTTCACCAGCGGGGTGTTCGAGGGCAGCCAGATTGGCCTGGCCGCTGTCGGTTTCGCGCTGATCTTCTACACGACCAAAGAGCTGCACTTCGCATTCGGAGCACTGCTCACGGCCTCGGGGTATGTCTTCTACGGCGTGGCCGAGTCGTTCGGACTGCCCGCCGTCGTCGCCGTGGTCGCGGCGCTGGTGTTCGGGGCGGCCACCGGTGCTGCGGTGCAGTACTTCTGCTACCGACGGATGCGCGACCACCTCGGCGTGCTGCTGTTCTCCTTCGGGCTCGCGATCATCATCGAGAATCTCCTCCAGATGAAGTTCGGACCCAGCGACCTGGTCCTCTCCCCGAGCGCGGTCACCAAGACCTTCAGCCATGACGGGGAGGTGCTCGGGCGCTACATCGACCTCGTCGGGGTCGTCGCCTTCCTCCTCATCTGGTTGCTGCTCTGGAACCTGCTCGAGCGGCAGCGCATCGGTCTGGCGCTGCGTGCGGTGATGAAGGACCCGGACATGAGCGAGCTCGTCGGCATCCGCAGCGTCCGGATCAAGGTGCTCGCCTACGCCCTCGGCTCGGCCGTCGGCGCGGTCGCCGGCGTGTTGAGCGTCGCCCAGACCGGTATCAAGCCCTCCTCGGGATTCGACGTGATGCTGTTCGCCTTCATCGCCACCATGCTGGGGGCCGGCAACCTGAACCGGGTCGCCGCCTGGAGCCTGGGCCTGGGCCTGCTGATGGCCTTGGTGGCATGGAAGTTCCCCACCGAGTTCAAGACCTTGCTCGCCTTCTCGGTGATGCTCGTCTACCTCGTGCTCCGGCCGGGGGAGAAGGGGACCGGAGGCATCAAGGGACTGGTCACCACGGCCAAGTACGCGGCGGCCGGTCGCGCCGCCGCACGAGCGGAGGCATGAGCCGATGGACTACTTCCTGACCCTCGCGATCTTCATGGCGATCGGCGCCGTCCTGTCGATGTCGCTCAACCTGGTCATGGGCTACACCGGCCAGGTCACGATCGCCCACGCGGGCTTCATGGCGGTCGGCGCCTACGCCAGCGCGGTGATCGCCATGCGCCTGGAGATCGACATGGTCTGGGCGATCGTCGCCGGCGCGGTGTTCACCGCCGTGGTCGCCATCGTCTTCGGCCTGGCCACGGCCAGCACGGACGGGGACGAGTTCACGCTGGCCTCGTTCGCGCTCCAGATGGTGATCATCGAGGCCATCAGTCGCTGGACCTCGGTGACTCGAGGTACCTACGGCCTCGCGGGCGTGCCCAGGCCAACGCTGGGTGGCGGTCCGATGTACGACCTGCCGCAGTTCACGGCCGTGATCATGGTCTTCGCCGGCATCTCGGCCATCGTGCTCTTCTACCTCGGCCGGAGCCAGTTCGGCCTGGCGCTGAGGGGCATGCGGGAGAGTGAGCCCAGCATGCGGGCGCTGGGGCGCAACACGACCCGGCTGCGGATCGTCGCCATCGTCATCTCGGCAGCCTTCGCCGGGGTGGCAGGGGGTCTGCAGGCCACGATGATCGGGTTCCTGTCGCCCGACGCGTTCGGGATCATGGTCTCGGTGGTCGCCATCGCCTACCTCGTGGTCGGCGGCCTCGGCAACATGCTCGGGGCCCTGCTCGGTGCGGTGGTCCTGCTCTCGGTGCCCGAGGTGATCAACAGCTTCGAGCTGGTGCCCACCAACCTGGCCGGCCCGGTCGACCAGATCATCTACGGCGTCGTGCTGCTGCTCTTCATCTCGCTGCGGCCCAGCGGCATCCTGCCCGAGCGACCCGTCATCCGTCTTGGCCGTCGTCTCGGCCGGCGTCGCGACCTGGGCGGAACCGGGGCCGACGGGCACGGGTCTCCCGACGGGAGCGGAACGGCTGCGGGTGCCTCGGTACCAAGTGGTTCGTCGACGGCAGGGGCTACACAGTGAGTGCCAGCAACGTGGCGTCCGAGAAGGCGTCCACCGCGGTCCTGGAGGTTGAAGGCGTGGGTGTCCGCTTCGGCGGCCTCGATGCCGTCAAGGACGTCACCATCACCGTGCCCGAGGGCAAGGTGACCGCCCTGATCGGGCCGAACGGGGCCGGCAAGAGCACGCTGCTGGCGGCGATCTCGGGCTTCCAGCCCCTGACGACAGGGCGCGTCGTCCTGCGTGGCCGCGACATCACCTACATGCGTGCCCACCAGGGCCTCGGCCTCGGTATGGCCCGGACCTTCCAGGACCTGGAGGTGATGCAGCGCCTGACCGTGGCCGAGAACGTCCTGCTTGGATTCCCCGCCCCGTTGGGGGAGAAGCTGTGGCGGCTGTTCCTCACTCCGCGTGCCTGCCGGCGGGAGCGGGCCGATCTGCTGCGCCGCACAAAGGCGATCCTGGCCGAGGTCGGTCTCCTCGACCGTGCCGACGTCGTGGCCGCGGACCTCTCCTACGGCGAGCAGAAGATGCTCACCCTGGCCCGCCTGCTGGCGACCGACGCCGGCCTGCTGATGCTCGACGAACCCGGCTCGGGACTGCCCGCGGCGCACCTGCACCAGATCGGCAAGGTGCTCGGTGAGATCGCCGGGCGCGGTCGCACGGTGATCTTGGTCGACCACAACATGGACCTCGTGATGACGTACGCCGACCACGTGGTCGTGCTCCATCACGGGCAGGTGATCGCCACCGGGACCCCCGAGGAGATCAAGGGCAACCAGCAGGTGATGGACGTCTACTTCGGCCGGCCGAGCGAGACGGCGTCCGAGACGACGATCACGACGACGACAGGGGACGACGGTGCTGCTTGAGACCCATGACCTCCACGCAGGCTACGGCCGGCGAGAGGTGCTGCACGGGATCGACCTCCAGGTCGAGACCGGCGCTGTCACGGTCATCCTGGGAACGAACGGCGCCGGCAAGTCGACTACGCTGCGGGCGCTCGTGGGGTCGGTCAAGGTCAGCTCCGGGACGCTCACCTACGACGGACAGCAGCTGCGCAATCCCTCGGTTGCCACCAACGTGACGCGGGGGATGGCGCTGGTACCCGAGGCAGGCGGTGTCTTCCGGGACTTCACCGTGACCGAGAACCTCATGGTCGGCGCCTTCACGGTCAGCGACTCCGCGCTCGTCCAGGAACGGTTGGACCTGGTCGCCGAGGTCTTCCCGAAACTGGCCGACCGGCTCAAGCAGAAGGCCGGCACGCTGAGCGGAGGCGAGCGGCAGATGCTGGCGATCGGTAGAGCCCTGATGAGCGGTCCGAAGCTGCTGATGCTCGACGAACCCTTCCTCGGCCTCGCCCCGGCGGTGAACGATGTCGTGGTCGATGCGCTGGCCCGGCTCAACAAGGAAACCGGGCTGACGCTGCTCGTGGTCGAGCAGAGTGTGCGCATCCTCGAGATCGCCACGCATGCCTACGTCCTGCGTCTGGGCGAGATCCTGATCGACGAGCCCGACCCTCAGCGCCTCCTCGACGACGGCGGACGGCTCGAGGCCTCTTTCCTCGGGTGACCGGAGGGCCGCCGTGCGTCAGGCGGAGTCGGAGCCCGGCAGCTCGTCGGCCCCGTCCGGCGCGCTCCCTAGGGCGACGACGACGGTGGCCCGGGCCGCGATGATGTGCGCGCGCATCATCGACTCCGCCCACGCCGGGTTGCCGGCGCGCAGAGCCGCCACGAGGTCGCGGTGGTGCGCGTGCGAGGCGAGCCGGCGCTCCTCGGAGTAGTGCTCGAAGGTGCGGTGCACCAGCGGGGTGTCCACGATGCCCCGCACGAGCGTGTCGAGCTGGGAGTTGCGGGAAGCCCGCACGATGCGCCAGTGGAACTCGCTGTTCAGGGTCTTCACAGTCGCCAGGTCCTCAGCCGACTCCATGCGCGAGGCGAGGTCGGCGAGCGCCTCGATCTCCTCCGGTGAGATGCGCTGGGCCGCGAGCCGGGCGGCCAGACCCTCGAGCATCGCCCGGAGCTCGTAGAGGTCCTCGAGCTCACGTGCGGACCAGGCCGACACGCGCGCGCCCCGGTTGGGCGAGAACTCGACCAGGCCCTCCGCGTCGAGACGGCGCAGCGCCTCCCGCACGGGAGTACGCGAGACCCCCGCCGCGGCGGCCAGCTTCTCCTCGCGCAGCCGGGAGCCGCGTTCGAGCTTCCCGGTGAGGATGCCGTCGCGGATGGATGCGTAGGCGGCCTCTGCTGCGCGTGCCACGACCGAACTCTAGTCTCGTGGCCGGGCCGCGAAGCCCATCTCAGGCCAGCATTGCATGGTCGGCGAGCCACTCGATGACCGTGTCGGCGACGAAGTCGACCTTCTCCGGCTGCGAGGTCAGGTAGTGGAGGCCCTGCTCGACCGGCACGAGCGTCTTGTCCTCGTGGGCGATCGCGTCGTACATGTCGGTGGCATAGCTGGGGAAGCACACCTGGTCCGCGGTGCCGTACATGATCAGCGCCGGGACGGAGATGCGGGCCAGATGCCGCGGACCGTTGCAGTTCGTCTCGTCGACGCTCCACTGGCTCAGCCAGGAGCGCAGGCTGCAGAAGTGGCCGAGCGAGGCGGGCATCATGTTGGCCACCTCGGTGGGCCCCCACATCGTGCCCGGCGTCCGGTCGGAGGGGTCGAGGGTGACGTCGAGGAACCTCGGGTCGGCGGTGGTGCCGTGCACCACGAAGGGCAGGTCGGAGAGCTCCCCACCGGCCTCGTCGAGGCGGGCCAGCTGGTCGTGCACCCACGCGGTGATGCGCCGGTTGCGGTCGAGCTGGGCCGCCCGGTAGCGGGCGATGAACTCCGCGTCGTACGGCGGGGTGAACCTGCCGCTGAACAGGTCGAGCTCGGGGTCGCGGTCCCACGGGTTGTGCTCGTCCCGGACCGCAGGATCGAGCCAGTCGACGAAGACCTGGGCCCGCCCCGGGTGCGCCATCAGTTCGAGCAGCGCGTCCGCGGGCGGCAGGTCGGCCTTGGTGAGGTCGGGTGGGTCGCCGGCCGGGGTGGCCGTGATCGTGGGGGACTCGGCCTGGCTCTGGTAGAGCGCCGAGAGTCCTCCGCCGCCGGAGTTGCCGATCAGCACGACCTTCTCGTAGCCGCGGTCCTTGAGGAACCGGATGGCCGAACCGAGGTCGAGGACGCAGTTCTCCATCGTCAGCGTGCTGTCGTTGCCGATGTAGCGGGTGGCGAGCCCCACGGCGTCGATCCCGCGTGCCGCCAGAGGTGCGAGGAGGTAGTGCCCCATGAAGTTCGAGGCAGGGTGCACCACCAGGGCCACCGTCTTCGACGGGGACTCGGCGCGGTGCAGCGACCCCCAGATCTTGCCTGCCATCCGGGCGACGCCCGAGTAGACGTCGATCTTGTCGCTGGTCTGCATGGGGATGCCCAGCAGCTCGATCCGGCTCATGCGGTCTCCGTTCGTGGTGCGGGGTCGAGGGTGGTCACACGATCGTCCGGCCGCCGTCGACGATCAGCGTCGACCCGGTCATGTAGCGGGCCTCCTCGGAGGAGGCGTAGAGCACCGCGTGCGCGATGTCGGCCGGCGTGCCGGCGTGGTCGAGCGCCAGCTTGGCCTTGAGCATCGCGACGCGCTCGGGGTCCTCGAAAACTTCCAGGGTCACGCCGGTGCCCTCGATCAGCCCGGGTGCGATCGCGACGCAGCGCACTCCCTGCTTGCCGTAGTCCCAGGCCACCGACTTGGTCAGCGAGACCACGCCGCCCTTGGCAGCCATGTAGGCGGCGTAGGCCGGGTTGACGTTGAAGGCCGCGACCGATGCGGTGTTGATGATGACGCCGCCGCCCGCCGCGACCATGTGGGGGAGGACGTACTTGCAGCCCAGGAAGACGCCGGTGAGCGTGACCCCCATCGTCCGGTCCCACTCCTCCAGGGTGGTCTCCGCGAGAGGGCGGTACAGCGGGGCCCAGAAGGCGTTGTTGTGCAGCACGTCGACCCGGCCGTGTCGCTCGACCGTGCCGTCGATCAGTGCCTGCACGGACTCGGCGTCGGAGACGTCGGTGGGCACGACCTCGGCCCGCCCACCCTGCTCGCGGATCAGCGTCGCGGTGCCCTCGGACCCGGCTGCGTCGACGTCGGCGACCACCACCACGGCACCTTCGGCGGCGAACCTGACGGCGACCTCGCGTCCGATGCCGGAGGCGGAGCCGGTGACGATGACGACCTTGTCTGTGAATCGTGCTGACATGCGAGTTGTATACATGTGTCGCGAGAGCGCCGTCAATGGATTCGCTAGCCTGCAAGTGCGGCGATGGATGTGTATACGAAGTCCTCGGCCTGCGGGGCAGCGGGCACAATGGCGCCGTGACCTCGCTCTCGGCCTCCGCACCCCTCGTCCTCGGCATCGAGACCTCCTGCGACGAGACCGGGGTCGGCATCGTCTCCGGGCACACCCTGCTCGCGGACGCGGTGGCGTCCTCGGTCGAGGAGCACGCGCGGTTCGGCGGCGTCGTCCCCGAGGTCGCCTCGCGTGCGCACCTCGAGGCGATGGTGCCCACCCTCGACCGCGCCTGCGCCACCGCAGGCGTGTCCCTGCGCGACGTCGACGCGATCGCGGTGACCGCGGGGCCGGGACTGGCCGGGGCGCTGCTGGTCGGGGTCGCGGCGGCCAAGTCGCTGGCGCTGGCGCTGGAGAAGCCGCTGTACGGCGTGAACCACCTCGCGGCCCACGTGGCCGTCGACCAGCTCGAGCACGGTCCGCTGCCCGAGCCCTGCCTGGCGCTCCTGGTCTCCGGTGGTCACTCCTCGCTGCTCCGGGTGGGCGACGTGACCGCGTCCGTGGAGCCGCTGGGCGCCACGATCGACGACGCCGCCGGAGAGGCCTTCGACAAGGTCGCCCGGCTCCTGGGCCTCCCGTTCCCGGGCGGCCCGCACATCGACCGGGCCGCCGCCTCCGGGTCCTCGGTCGCCATCGACTTCCCGCGCGGGCTCTCCACCAACCGCGACCTCGAGCGGCACCGCTTCGACTTCTCCTTCTCCGGGCTCAAGACCGCCGTCGCGCGGTGGGTGCAGGCGCGCGAGGCCTCCGGGGACCCCGTCCCGGTCGCCGACGTCGCAGCCTCCTTCCAGGAGGCGGTGTGTGACGTGCTCACCCGCAAGGCGGTCGCCGCGGCCGTCTCCGAGGGCGTCGAGGACATCCTGATCGGCGGTGGCGTGGCCGCGAACTCCCGGCTGCGTGTGCTCGCCGAGGAGCGTGCCGCCGTACACGGCATCCGCGTGCGCGTCCCCCGCCCGGGCCTGTGCACCGACAACGGCGCGATGGTGGCCGCCCTGGGGGCCGAGATGGTCGCACGCGGCCGGACCCCCTCGGCGCTCGACCTCCCCGCCGACTCCTCGATGCCGGTGACCGAGATACTGGTGTAGGCAGGGCTCGGCGCCGGCCAACGTTCCACTCGCCCACCCAGGAGGACCACCATGCAGCAGGTCAAGGCCGTCGTCGCTCGCGCCAAGGGCGAGCCCGTCTCCATCGAGACGATCAACGTCCCCGACCCCGGTCCGGGCGAGGCCGTGGTGAAGATCCAGGCGTGCGGGGTGTGCCACACCGACCTGCACTACCGCGAGGGCGGGATCAACGACGAGTTCCCGTTCCTGCTCGGGCACGAGGCGGCCGGTGTCGTGGAGTCCGTCGGCGAGGGCGTCACCGAGGTGGCCCCCGGGGACTTCGTCGTGCTCAACTGGCGCGCGGTGTGCGGCGAGTGCCGCGCCTGCAAGCGCGGCGAGCCCTGGTACTGCTTCAACACCCACAACGCCACCCAGAAGATGACCCTCGAGGACGGCACCGAGCTGTCCGCGGCACTGGGCATCGGCGCGTTCGCCGAGAAGACCCTCGTCGCCGCCGGCCAGTGCACCAAGGTCGACGAGAACGCCCGCCCCGCTGCCGTGGGCCTGCTGGGCTGCGGCGTGATGGCCGGCATCGGCGCCGCGATCAACACCGGCAACGTGGGCCGGGGGATGAGCGTCGCAGTGATCGGCTGCGGTGGCGTCGGCGTGGCCGCGATCGCCGGGTCCGCACTGGCGGGCGCCGCCAAGATCATCGCCGTCGACATCGACGAGAAGAAGCTCGAGGCCGCCACGAAGATGGGCGCCACGCACACCGTGAACAGCAAGGACAACGACGCGGTCGAGGCGATCCAGGCGCTCACCGACGGCAACGGCGCCGACGTCGTCATCGAGGCGGTCGGCCGGCCCGAGACCTGGAAGCAGGCGTTCTACGCCCGCGACCTCGCCGGCACCGTCGTCCTCGTCGGCGTACCGACCCCGGACATGAAGATCCCCGAGATCCCGCTCATCGACGTGTTCGGCCGGGGTGGCTCGCTGAAGTCCAGCTGGTACGGCGACTGCCTGCCCAGCCGCGACTTCCCGATGCTGGTCGACCTCTACCAGCAGGGCCGCCTGGACCTCGACGCGTTCGTCACCGAGGAGATCGCCCTCGACGACGTGGAGGCCGCGTTCGAGAAGATGCACCACGGCGACGTGCTCCGCTCCGTGGTCATCCTCTGAGCTTGGCGACCACCAACAGGGTCGTCTTCGCGGCGGTCTGCGCGCTCAGCCTGGTGATGCTGTTCTCACCGGCGGACGACGTGCCGAGCGGCATCGAGGTCAGCGACAAGCTGGTGCACTTCTGCCTGTTCGCGGTGCTGGCGGTCTCGGGCCGCCTCGCCGGCCTGCCGGTCCGGGCGCTGGCGCTCGGCCTGCTGGCGTACGCCGGCCTCTCCGAGGTGCTCCAGTCCGTGCTGCCGATCAACCGTCACGGCGACGTGCGCGACGCCCTCGCGGACGCCGCCGGGGTGCTGGTGGCGCTGGGCCTGGCGGCGTTGCTGCGCCGCACCGTAAGGTCGCCCGACCCGCTCCGCGGCGGGCCGAGGACCACCGACGACGGGAGCAGCACGTGACGGATCGCGCACCGGTGTCCGAGGCGGAGGTCGGGAGGCTCCTGGAGGTGATCGAACAGGCGATCGTCCCGCTGACCCGCGCGGGGGTGGCGACCGGGAACAAGCTCTTCGGTGCAGCGATCCTCGACGCCAGCGACCTGTCGGTGGTGGTGGCCGCCACCAACGAGGAGACCGCAAACCCTCTGTGGCACGGCGAGATCGTCGCGCTGCGCGAGTTCTTCGCCCTGCCGAGTCGGCCCGACGTCAAGGACTGCGTCTTCCTCGCCACGCACGAGCCGTGCTCGCTGTGCCTGTCAGGGATCACGTGGTCGGGCTTCGACAACTTCAGCTACCTGTTCAGCCACGAGGACTCCGCCGAGTCGTTCGCGATCCCGCACGACCTGGCCATCCTGAGTGCGGTCTTTGCGGTGCCAGACCCGGACCGTGACGAGCCGGCGTCCGGTCGCGACCGCTACAACCGGGTGAACGAGTTCTTCACCTCCACCGATCTCGCGGCACAGGTGCGTGACTCCGGTTCACCCGAGCTGGCGAGCCGGATGGCCCGGATCGCGACGACGTACGACGAGCTGTCGGCCGGCTACCAGGCGACCAAGGGATCGGCCGTCAACATCGCGCTGGCCTGACTCACGCCCGGCGACCCGGCCGTGCCGGCGCCGCTCGCACGCGCCGTAGGGTCGACCCATGAGCTCCGTACGCATCGACCACGCCGTCTCCAGCGGCACCTTCTCCCTCGACGGCGAGACCTTCGAGGTGGACAACAACATCTGGGTGATCGGCGACGACGACGAGTGCGTGGTCATCGACGCGCCCCACGACGTGGACGAGATCCTGGCGCTGGTCGGCGGCCGGCAGGTCAAGGCCATCATCTGCACGCACGCCCACGACGACCACGTGCGGGTCGCGCCGCAGCTGCGGGAGCGCGTCACCGCGCCGATCCTGATGCACCCCGCGGACAAGCCGGTCTGGGAGCTCACCCACCCCGACCAGCTGTGGGACGTCGACCTCGAGGACGGCCAGACGATCAAGGTCGGGGGAGCCGCGCTCAAGGTGCTGCACACCCCGGGCCACGCGCCCGGTGCGATCTGCCTCTACGTGCACGACCTCGGCTGCGTGTTCACCGGCGACACCCTGTTCCAGGGCGGCCCGGGCGCCACCGGCCGCTCGTTCAGCGACGAGGACCTGATCGTCGAGTCGATCCGCACCAAGCTGTTCGCGCTGCCCGACGAGACAGTCGTGCACACGGGTCACGGCGACGACACCACGATCGGCGCCGAGAAGGAGTCGCTGGGCGCCTGAGCCGCCGGCTCAGGGCAGCGGCTCGACGAGCAGCGCCGTGCCCTTGCCTGCGACGCGGGTCAGCACCAGCGTTGCCTCCTGGTCCCCACGCAGCGAGAGCCGCTTGCGCAGCTCCTCGGGCACCACGGAGACGCCGCGCTTCTTGATCGTCAGGCGCCCGACCCCACGAGCGCGCAGGGCGGCCTTGAGCGGCTTCTCACGGTAGGGGAGCTCCTCCACCACCCGGTAGCCCCGCGCGAACGGCGTACGCCGCTCCAGGTCCGAGGCCACGTAGGCGATGTGCTCGTCGAGGAGGTGTCCCTCGATCATGGCCGCGACCGCGGTGACCAGGCCCGCCCGGATCACCGCGCCGTCGGGCTCGTAGACGAACCGGGCCACCGGGCCGGTCCCCGCACCGGGGTCGTCCTCGTCGGTGAGCGTCGCCAGGCCCCCGCCGGCGATCAACGTGGCGCGGCGCCGGGTGGTGGCCAGGCGGCCCGACCAGAGCACGGCCTCCTTGACCTCGCGGTTGTCGCTGACCCACTCGGCCTCGACTCCCTCGGGGACGAGGTGGTGGGGGATGCCGGGCGCGAGCTTCACGCACGAGTCGCGGGCGAACAGGGTCTCCACGAACGACCACGGCGGCGTCCACTCGTCGACGTTGAAGCTGCGGCCTGAGGCCGAGCGCCGGGCCGGGTCGGCGTACGCGACGGCGAAGGGGGAGGTGTCGATCGTCGTGGCGTCAGCCACGGTCACCGCGCCGCCGAGCCCGAGCACCTGCAGGTTGGTCTCGGCGACGGCCACGCGGACCGGGTCGAGGTCGACCCCGGCAGCGGTCAGGCCCGCGCCGGCGAAGGCGATGAGGTCCCCGCCGATCCCGCAGCCGAGGTCGATCACCGTGCCCGCCCCGGAGGCGTGTGCCCGGGCCGCGCGGTGGGTGGCGACCGGGAGCCGGGTGGCCTGCTCGAGGCCTTCGGGAGTGAAGTACATCCGCGCGGAGAGGTCACCGAACTTCGCCTCCGCACGGCGGCGCAGCTCCACCTGGGTCAGCGCCGCGCCGACGTGCTCCGGGGACGCCTCACGCCGCAGCGCCGACTGGGCGCGGAGGCTGTCCGCGCCACCGGGCGCCGCACCGCGGGTCACCTCGTCGGCCTGCTCGAGCAGGCGTTGACCGGCCCCGGTCAGGAGCCAGCGGAAGGAGTCGAGGTCCACGCGCGGAGTCTGTCACCCGACCCCGAGGGCGACTCGCCACGGCCGTCCTGGACCGCGGTGAAGGTCCCATCGGGTGGAACCATAGGTCCCTATAAACAGGGGGATTTCGCCTCTGGGCGGTAGATATCCGTACTTCTAGGCTTATCAAACAAGAACAACCGGCGGAGAAACCGCCATGACAAGGAGTCACCGATGCGTTCTGTACTTGACAAGTTGATCTCGTGGACCGGGCTCGCCCTGGCCGCAGTCCTCCTCGCAGCCGGTGGGCTCCTCACCTGGGCCAACACGTTCATCGCTGACCAGGTGCATGACCAGCTCACCATGCAGGACATCACGATGCCCGAGGGCGATGCGCTGAAGAGCGTCACCCCCGCTGACGCCAAGGTCCTCAAGGAGTTCGCGGGCAGCAAGATGGACACCGGTCCCGAGGCGCGTGCCTTCGCTGACCACTACATCCTGACCCACATGAACCACTCCAGCGAAGGACGCTCCTACTCCGAGGTCAGCAGCGAGTTCCAGGCCATGACCGACGAGCAGAAGGCATCCGCGGAGGGCCAGGAGGCCGGCGCGCTGCGCGAGAGCCTCCTGCAGGGCAACACGCTTCGCGGCCTGCTCCTCTACGGCTACGCCTTCGCCACGATGGGCACCATCGCCGGCTACGCCGCGATCGCCTCCTTCGTGGGAGCCGCAGGGATGCTGCTGCTGGGTCTGCTGGGTCTGCGTCACGCACGCCGGGCCTCCTCGACGACAACCGTCTGAGGCCCCCGCTCTGGCACTCATCGGGTGCGAGTGCTAGTTTTTGAACTGGCACTCACCCGGTGAGTGTTTGCGTTTGTACCGGCGTACGAGCCCCGCGACGGCGTCCGTCAGTGCAGGCCGAGAACTTTTAACATCCCAACGACTGTGTGGAAAATGGAGGTTGATCAGAGTGTCGGTCAACATCAAGCCCCTCGAGGACCGAATCGTAGTCAAGGCCCTCGAGGCTGAGCAGACCACGGCATCCGGACTCGTCATCCCGGACACCGCCAAGGAGAAGCCCCAGGAGGGCGAGGTCATCGCAGTCGGCGCCGGCCGGTGGAACGAGGACGGCGACGAGCGCATCCCGGTGGACGTCGCTGTCGGCGACAAGGTGATCTACAGCAAGTACGGCGGCACCGAGGTCAAGTACGCCGGCGAGGAGTACCTCATCCTCTCCGCGCGCGACGTGCTCGCAGTCGTCT
The DNA here is from genome assembly GCF_058215735.1 of Nocardioides sp. Z30_9. Lineage (NCBI taxonomy): Bacteria > Bacillati > Actinomycetota > Actinomycetes > Propionibacteriales > Nocardioidaceae > Nocardioides > Nocardioides sp. Z30_9. Next base: position 1,866,233 of record NZ_JBZAJF010000001.1, on the reverse strand, counting down.
CCTGATTTCTCGGACGGCTGGGGCACCCGACGTACGCCGTCGGTGTGCCCCAGCCTCCTGAGTCCGCACGTCCCCCGGTCCAGAGCTCGCAGGCCCGTCCTGCCCGGCTCGGGCCTTCAACTGTTTTCGTAGGAGGCACACATGCCCAAGATTCTCGAGTTCGACGAGGACGCACGCCGCTCGCTCGAGCGTGGCGTCGACAAGCTCGCCAACGCCGTCAAGGTGACGCTCGGCCCGCGCGGCCGCTACGTCGTGCTGGACAAGAAGTGGGGCGCGCCCACCATCACCAACGACGGTGTGACCGTCGCCCGTGAGGTGGAGCTCGACGACCCGTTCGAGAACCTCGGCGCCCAGCTCGCCAAGGAGGTCGCGACCAAGACCAACGACGTCGCCGGTGACGGTACGACGACCGCGACCGTGCTCGCCCAGTCGATGGTGCACGAGGGCCTGCGCTTCGTCGCGGCCGGCATCAACCCGATGGGCCTCAAGCGCGGCATGGACCAGGCGACCGCTGCGGTCAACGAGGCGCTGAGCAAGGCCGCCCGCGACGTGGACGACCGCAAGGACATGGAGGCCGTCGCCACCGTCTCCAGCCGTGACGAGCACATCGGCGACCTGCTCGCGCAGGCCTTCGACAAGGTCGGCAAGGACGGCGTGATCACCGTCGAGGAGTCCAACACCATGGGCACCGAGCTGGAGTTCACCGAGGGCATGCAGTTCGACAAGGGCTACCTCTCGCCGTACTTCGTCACCGACCAGGAGTCGATGGAGGCCGTCCTCGACGACCCCTACATCCTGCTGCACCAGGGCAAGATCTCCGCGATCGCCGAGATGCTGCCCCTGCTGGAGAAGGTCATCCAGGCCGGCAAGCCGCTGTTCATCCTCGCCGAGGACGTCGAGGGCGAGGCGCTCTCGACCCTGGTGGTCAACAAGATCCGCGGCACGTTCAACGCCGTCGCGGTCAAGGCTCCCGCCTTCGGTGACCGCCGCAAGGCGATGATGCAGGACATCGCCACCCTCACCGGTGGCCAGGTCATCGCCCCCGAGGTCGGCCTCAAGCTCGACCAGGTCGGTCTCGACGTGCTCGGCACCGCCCGCCGCGTCGTGGTCACCAAGGACAACACCACGATCGTCGAGGGTGGTGGCAACGCCGAGGAGGTCAACGGCCGCGTCAACCAGATCAAGGCCGAGATCGAGGCCAGCGACTCCGACTGGGACCGCGAGAAGCTGCAGGAGCGGCTCGCGAAGCTCGCCGGCGGCGTGTGTGTCGTCAAGGTCGGTGCCGCCACCGAGGTGGAGCTGAAGGAGAAGAAGCACCGCATCGAGGACGCCGTCTCCGCGACGCGCGCCGCGATCGAGGAGGGCATCGTCCCCGGCGGTGGCTCGGCCCTGATCCACGCGGTCAGCGTGCTCGAGGACGACCTCGGCCTCACCGGTGACGAGGCGATGGGCGTGCGCATCGTGCGCAAGGCCGCTGACGAGCCCCTCCGCTGGATCGCCGAGAACGGTGGCCAGGAGGGCTACGTCGTGGTCGCCAAGGTCCGCGAGCTCGGTGTGGGCAACGGCTACAACGCCGCCACCCGCGAGTACGGCGACCTCGTCTCCCAGGGCGTGCTCGACCCGGTCAAGGTGACCAAGTCCGCGCTGACCAACGCCACCTCGATCGCGGGCATGCTGCTCACGACCGAGACCCTGATCGTGGACAAGCCCGAAGAGGAAGAGCCCGCCGCCGCGGGTCACGGCCACGGGCACGGCCACTGATCGACTGACCCGGGGGGCCTGACGGTTTCCCAGGTGATGAACCCGAACTGCCTCTTCACACACCTCACCCGGTGTGTGAAGAGGCAGTTTTGGTTCATCACCCGGGAAACCGGACGCCGCACACCCTCGCCGTGGAGCCCCACATCCAGCAGACTGAGCGCCATCACCGTCTGATCTGCGAGGAGTCAGCGTGCCGCCACCGCTGGTCGTGGTCATGGGCGTCTCCGGTTCGGGGAAGTCCACCGTGGGGGCGGCGCTGGCGCAGCGGGTGCGGGCGCCGTACGCCGACGCGGACGACTTCCACCCGCCCGCCAACATCGCGAAGATGAGCGCCGGGGAGGCGCTCGACGACCACGACCGCTGGCCCTGGCTCGAGGAGATCGGCCGCTGGCTGCACGAGCACGAGGCCACCGGGGGAGTGATCAGCTGCTCCGCGCTGCGGCGCCGTTACCGCGACCAGCTGCGCAGCCACACCTCCGCCGTCGAGTTCGTGCACCTGCACGGAAGCCCCGAGGTGATCACCCGTCGCCAGGCGAGCCGGCCGGGGCACTTCATGCCGGCCTCGCTGCTCAGCTCGCAGTTCGCGACGCTGGAGCCACTGGAGCCTGATGAGCACGGGATCGTGATCGAGGTGGACCAGGGCGTCGACGCGATCGTGGAGTCCTACCTCGCCCAGCACCGCCGGGAGACGTGATGGTTCCCCTCGCCGACGCCGCACCGATCATCGAGCCCGTCGCCGCGGGTTGGCAGCTCGTCACCGCCACGCTCCTGGCGATCGCGCTGATCGTCGTGCTGATCACCTGGCTCAAGCTGCACCCGTTCCTGGCGCTGATCTTCGGCGGGCTCACGGTGGGCATCGTGGCCGGCCAGAACCTCAGCGACGTGATCGGCAGCTTCTCCACCGGCTTCGGTACGACGGCCGCCGGCGTCGGCGCCCTGATCGCCCTCGGCGCGATGTTCGCCAAGCTGCTCGCCGACTCCGGCGGCGCCGACCAGATCGTCGACACCATCGTGGGGCGGTCCTCGAAGGCGGGACTGCCGTGGGCGATGGCCGGGGTGGGCGCCCTGATCGGGCTGCCGATGTTCTTCGAGATCGGCCTCGTGCTGCTGATGCCGGTGATCTACCTGGTGGCCAGGCGCGCCCAGCTCTCGGTGATCGCGATCGGCATCCCCACGCTCGCGGGGCTCTCCGCGATGCATGGTCTGGTGCCCCCGCACCCCGGCCCGCTGGTCGCGATCGACTCCCTCGGCGCCGACCTGGGCACGACCCTGATGCTCGGCATCATCGTCGCCGTCCCCACCGTCGTGGTCGCCGGGCCGCTCTTCGGCCGGGTGGCCGCCCGCTGGGTCGACGTACCCGCCCCCGAGATGTTCTCGGGCCGCGAGGAGACCGATGTGGGCGACCGGCCCGGGTTCGGTGTCACCGTGGCCACCGTCCTGCTGCCGGTCGCGCTGATGATGGCCAAGGCGGTCGCCGACATCGCCATCGACGACGAGGACAACCGGGTGCAGCAGGTCTTCGACGTGATCGGCGACCCGTTCATGGCGCTGCTGATCGCGGTCGTCGTGGCGATGTTCACCTTCGGCCGCGGGTCCGGGATGGACCGCGCCGCGATCACCAAGTCGGTGGAGAGCTCGCTGCCGGCCATCGCCGGGATCCTGCTCATCGTGTCGGCCGGCGGCGGGTTCAAGCAGGTGCTGGTGGACACGGGCGTCGGCACCCTGCTGGCCGACTGGGCCAAGGGCGCGAACGTCTCGGTGCTGCTGCTGGCCTGGTTCCTCGCGGTGCTGATCCGCCTGGCGACCGGCTCGGCCACCGTCGCCACGATCACGGCCTCGGCCCTGATGCTCGGGCTGGTCGAGGGGCTCAGCCAGGGCGAGGTCTCGCTGGTGGTGCTCGCGATCGGGTCGGGATCGGTGTTCTTCTCCCACGTCAACGACGCCGGCTTCTGGCTGGTCAAGGAGTACTTCGGGCTCTCGGTCGGCCAGACGATCAAGTCCTGGTCGCTGATGGAGACCACCCTGTCGGTCACCGGCCTGGTGTTCGTGCTCCTGCTGGGCCTGGTCATCTAGCGCGACGCCGTACCCCACAAATGTTGGGTCGGGATGTCGAAACCGCAGTTTCGGACGTCACAACCCAACATTTGTGAGGGTTCGGGCGTCACAGCAGCGGCACGAAGCGGTACCTGCCGTGCTCGCTGGTCTCCACGGCGTCCCCTCGCCGTACTCCCAGGGTCATCGTGCCGGCGACCGGGACCACGATGCGCCCGCCGTCGCCGAGCTGGTCGAGCAGCTCCTCGGGCAGGGTGGCGGCCTCGGCGGAGACCAGGATCCGGTCGTACGGCGCCCCCTCGGGGTGACCCAGCACCGAGGGGACCGCGGGCCGGATGGTGGCCCACGGCTGGTCCCGGCGCTCCAGGTTGCGCGCGCCCCACGCGCTCAGCTGCGGCACCAGCTCGACCCCAATCACGGAGCCGGTGACCCCGGTGAGGTGGGCCAGCAGGGCGGTGACCCAGCCCGACCCGGCGCCGACCTCGAGGACCCGGTGCCCCGCTCGCACCTCCAGCAGGCGCAGCATCGCCTCGACCGTGCGCGGCTGGGAGTTGGTCTGCCCGTGACCGATCGAGATGGGCGCGTCGAGGCCGGAGCGGAGCCGTGCCAGGCGCGGCAGGAAGTCCGCTCGGGGGACGGCGTCGAACGCGGCCGTGACCGGATCCATGCCCACCACTGAACCACCCGGCCCCGCCCGAGTTGCCGAACTTGTTGACATGCCTGCAACACAAGCGCAGCGAGCGCGCAACACACTCCCGCCACTGTGGCCACATGTTCTTCCGAGTTCGGGCCTCGCTCACCGAGCGGCCCGGCGCGCTGGCGCTGCTGTCCACGCGCTGCGGAGACGCCGGCCTGAACATCCTCGGACTGCAGATCTTTCCCGACCTGGGTCGCGTCACCGACGAGCTGGTGATCAGTGCGCCCGACACCTGGACCGCGAAAGCGGTCGCCGAACTCGTGAGTGGTGCAGGCGGGGACGAGGTGAGCGTCGAACCCTGCACCACTCACGACCTGATCGACCAGCCGACCCGGTGGCTGACCGCGGCGCACGACGTGGTCGCGGACCCCGACCTGCTCCCGACCCTGCTGGAGAAGCTGCTCGGTCCGCACCGGGAGAAGTGGAGCGCCACCGAGCACTCCCGCGCCGCGGCGCTCACCGCGCTCGCCTCCTCGGCGGGACGTCCCGTGACCCGCAGGAACGCCACCCCCGTGGAGTACGACGAGACTCCCCGCGGCGTGGTCGCCCGGATCGGCGGACACGTCGTCGGCGTCGCCACGTTCGGCCCCACCGAGGACCACGACCTGACCATCGAGGTGGCTCCGTCCTGGCGCCGGCTCGGCATCGGCACCCAGCTGCTCACCCGGGCGGCGTCGAAGGCGGCGGCCGCCGGAGCCGACGAGATCGTGCTGCTGGCGCTGCCCGAGGACTCCGGCTTCGTCTCCATGCTCAGCAAGGTCGGCCTCCGGGCGAGGATCAAGGCCGGCGACGGGCTGCTGCGGGCACGGATCGTGGTGACCGGAGTGCACCGTTCCACGACCGCTGCACCGGTCCCGGGGGAAGATCGCAGCCCTTCCGGTCGTTAGACTCAGGGTCCAGACGTTTCCACGGGAAGGGCCCCGGATCCGATGACACCAGGTGTCCCCTCAGAAGTCCCCAGCAAGTTCGCACCGCTCGGACTGACCTACGACGACGTGCTGCTCCTGCCGGGTGAGACGGACGTGATCCCGAGCGAGGTCGACACCAGCACGAGGCTCACGCGCGAGATCTCGCTGCGCACGCCGTTGATCTCCAGCGCCATGGACACGGTCACCGAGTCGCGGATGGCGATCGCGATGGCCCGCGAGGGCGGCATCGGCATCCTGCACCGCAACCTGTCCATCGAGGACCAGGCCTACCAGGTCGACCTGGTCAAGCGCACCCAGACCGGCATGATCTCCAACCCGGTCACGATCACCCCGGACAAGACCCTGGAGGAGCTCGACCAGATCTGCGGTGAGTACCGCGTCTCCGGACTGCCCGTGGTCGACACCGACAACCGGCTTCTCGGCATCATCACCAACCGCGACCTGCGCTTCACCCCGCTGGCCGAGTGGGCGACAACCAAGGTCGACGAGGTGATGACCCCGATGCCGCTGATCACCGCACCGATCGGGATCAGCCGCGAGGACGCCACCGCGCTGCTGCGCCAGCACAAGCGCGAGCGGCTGCCGATCGTCGACGACCAGGACCGCCTTGCCGGCCTGATCACGGTCAAGGACTTCGTGAAGTCCGAGCAGTTCCCCAACGCCTCCAACGACGCCGACGGGCGGCTGCTCGTCGGTGCGGCCGTCGGCTACTTCGGCGAGGCCTGGCAGCGCGCCACCACCCTGGTCGAGGCCGGCGTCGACGTGCTCGTGGTGGACACCGCGCACGGCCACGCCCGGCTGCTGCTCGACATGATCGGCCGGCTCAAGAGCGACCCGGCGACCCGGCACGTCCAGATCGTCGGCGGCAACGTCGCCACCCGAGGCGGGGCGCAGGCCCTGATCGACGCGGGTGCGGACGCGGTCAAGGTCGGCGTCGGGCCGGGCTCGATCTGCACCACCCGCGTGGTCGCCGGGGTCGGCGTACCCCAGGTGACCGCGGTCTACGAGGCCTCGCTGGCCTGTGGGCCCTCCGACGTGCCGCTGATCGCCGACGGCGGGCTGCAGTACTCCGGTGACATCGCCAAGGCCCTCGTGGCCGGTGCGGAGTCGGTGATGTTCGGCTCCCTGCTGGCCGGGTGCGAGGAGAGCCCCGGAGAGCTGGTGTTCGTCAACGGCAAGCAGTACAAGTCCTACCGAGGGATGGGCTCGCTCGCCGCGATGTCGAGCCGCGGGAAGAAGTCCTACTCCAAGGACCGCTACTTCCAGGCCGACGTGACCAGCGACGACAAGATCGTCCCCGAGGGCATCGAGGGCCAGGTCGCCTACCGCGGGCCGCTCGCCGCGGTGGCCCACCAGCTGCTCGGCGGCCTGCACCAGTCGATGTTCTACGTCGGTGCCCGGACCATCCCCGAGCTGCGCGAGAAGGGCCGCTTCGTGCGGATCACCTCGGCGGGCCTCAAGGAGAGCCACCCGCACGACGTCCAGATCACGGCCGAGGCGCCCAACTACTCGTGGCGGTGAGGCGCCCGCGCCTGGTCGCCACCGACCTCGACGGCACCCTGCTGCGCAGTGACGGCACCGTCTCGCCGCGGACGCGCGACCTCCTGGTCGAGCTGGACACCGCGGGTGTCCCCGTCGTGTTCGTGACCGGGCGGCCGCTGCGGTGGATGGAGGAGCTGTGGGGCTCGGTCGGCGCCCACGGGCTGGCGATCGTGGCCAACGGTGCAGTGGTCTACGACGTGACCGCCCAGAAGGTCCGCGACGTCACCGGCATCGAGCGTGAGGCCGGGCTCGAGCTGGTCGAGGCGATCACCGCCGAGCTGGCGGGCTCGGCGTTCGCGATCGAGACCGTCGACGGACCGCGTCTGGGCGACGGGTTCGCCGGGCGGCGTCCCTTCCCGCCCGACACCCCGAGCGGCCGGCTCGAGGACGTGTGGGACCAGGCCGCGGTCAAGGTGCTCGTCCGGCACCCGCACGTGCCCTTCGAGGAGCTCCGTGACGCCGTGACGGCCGCCGTCGGTGACCTCGCGACCCCGTCGTGGTCGATGGAAGGCCTGGTGGAGATCAGTGCCGCGGGGATCACCAAGGCCGCCACCCTGGAGCGGGTGAGCACCGAGCTCGGCGTCGAGGCGCATGAGGTGGTCGCGTTCGGGGACATGCCGAACGACCTGGCGATGCTGACGTGGGCCGGGACGGCGTACGCGATGGGCAACGCGCACCCCAGCGTCCTCGAGGTCGCGAGCCACGTGGCGCCCACCAATGACGACGACGGTGTGGCAACAGTGCTCGGCGAGCTCTTCGGGCTGTGAGACTGCTCCCGTGAACGACGTGATCCTCCGGCCCCTCCGCGATTCGGACTGGCCGAGCGTGCACGACCTGGTGGTCGAGGTCGCCACGGCGGGGGAGACCTACGCGATGGAGGTGCCCGCCTCGCAGGAGCAGACGCGGGAGTTCTGGTCCGGCCAGCACGTGGTCGTCGCCGTGGACGGCGACGAGCTCCTCGGCAGCGCCAAGATGGGCCCCAACCGGCCCGCCCAGGGAGCCCACGTCGGCACCGCGAGCTTCATGGTCACCGAGGCGGCACGCGGCCGAGGCGTCGGCCGGCTGCTGGGGGAGTACGGCGTGGCATGGCTGCGGGAGGCCGGGTACGCCGGGATCCAGTTCAACGCAGTCGTCTCCACCAACGTCGCCGCCGTGCGGCTGTGGCAGTCGCTGGGCTTCCGCGTCGTGGGCACCGTCCCGGACGCCTACCGGCTGCCCCCGGGCCACGACGCCGAGCATGCCGACCTGCACGTGATGCACCTGGACCTGCGGCCACCGCTGCCCCCGACTCCCGCTCAACCCGCCGGCGTGCACCGGGACCGCATCCTGGGGGCCGCGGCGAGGCAGTTCGCCGCACGCGGCTGGGGGCGCACCACGTTCGCCGACGTGGCCCGTGACGCCGGGGTCCCGGAGGAGACCGTGACGCGCTCTTTCGGGTCCCGCGCCGAGCTGCTGATCGCGGCGATCCGTCGGGTGAGCTTCGGGAAGCACCCCGACCTGCAGGCTGCTCTCTCGGCCCTGCGGCTCGACGAGGTCGAGGGGGTCGAGGGGCGCCTGGAGCGGGCGGCCGGGTTCGCGTGCGACGTGCTGGGGCAGATGGCGCCGCTGGTCGCCGTACTCAACGAGGCCGCCGGCAGCGACGCCACCGCGCTGGCCGTGCGTCACGGCGCCGAGCTCCGGCGCCTGGGGTCCTCGCGCGCCGTGGTATCCCTCCTGGTCCGCGACGGCACGCCCTCACCCGACGCGGTGCCGGTGGTGCAGATGCTCACCTCGGCGGAGACGTTCCTGGCCTTCCGGGCGCTTGGCTGGAGCCCGGAGCGCTACCGCGACTGGCTGCGTGACGCTCTCGACCACGCGGTCAACGGCGGCCGCTGACCCGCGCCCACTCGGACCGGCCTGCACCCCTTTGTCCCCGCGCGACTCTGGACAAGGACGGGGGAACAGCGGCCGACCGGCGGGAGCAGGCCATTGACCACCAACGTCGTCGTCGTCGTGGAACGACGGTTCGACGTCCCCCGGGCAGTGTTGTTCAAGGCCTGGACCGACCCTGAGCAGGCGGTCCACTGGCGCGGCAGCCCCGGCTGGCACGTGGAGCCCGGGAGCTACACCTCCGAACTGCGGCTGGGTGGGCGGCACCACCACGTGAAGGTCCGCGACGACGATCCGCAGGTGCGGGTGACGACCGACGCGGTGTTCACCGAGTTCTTCGACCCCGACGTCTTCGTGGCCAAGCAGCGATGACCGCGGCCGGGGCCGAGGTGGGGACCGCGGGGAGCGGCGATCGCACGATCGTGGTCGGGACCGACGGAGGTCCCCTGGCAGGGCCGGCAGTGGACCGGGCGGCCTGGCTGGCGAACCGGGACGGGGCCTACCTGGTGATCGTGTGCGCCTACTCCGACCTGTCGCGCCGCGACGACGCGCGGATGGTCGCCACCAGCGGGGGCGACAGCAGGATCGGGCACGTCTTCGGGAAGGGGCGGGCCGAGCAGGCCCTGGCGGAGGCGGTCGAGATCGCCCGGTCGCAGAAGGCGACCGTGATGGCGGCGGTGATGCTCGACTCCACCCCGGCCGAGGCGCTGCTGCGGACCGGCACCTTCTACGACGCGGTGATGATCGTGCTCGGAGCCCACCAGGCCACCTCGATCGCCGACCGGCTCCTGGGCACCGTGGTCGCCGAAGTCGTCCGCCGTGCGACCTGCGACGTGCTCATCGTCCGCCCGCGCGAGGCTCGGTGATCCTCGGTGGACCAGCGGCGTGAAAGACTCACGGGGTGACTGAGATCGAGATCGGCCGGGCCAAGCGCGGCCGCCGCGCCTATGCCTTCGACGACATCGCGATCGTGCCGAGCCGGCGCACGCGTGACCCCGAGGAGGTGTCCACCGCCTGGCAGATCGACGCCTACCGGTTCGAGCTGCCCATCCTCGCGGCCCCGATGGACTCCGTGATGTCGCCGGAGACCGCGATCGCGTTCGGCACCTTCGGCGGGCTCGGCGTGCTCAACCTCGAGGGCCTCTGGACCAGGTACGACGACCCCACCGACCTGCTCGAGGAGGTCTCCGGGCTGACCGGTCCCGACGCCGTACGCCGGATGCAGGAGATCTACACCGAGCCGATCCGGGCCGAGCTGATCACCGAGCGGATCCGACAGGTGCGCGACGCCGGCGTGACCGTCGCCGGCAGCCTGAGCCCGCAGCGGACCAAGGAGTTCGCCAAGACCGTGGTCGACGCCGGGGTCGACATGTTCGTCATCCGCGGCACCACGGTGAGCGCGGAGCACGTCAGCGCCCACTCCGAGCCGCTGAACCTCAAGGACTTCATCTACGAGCTCGACGTCCCCGTGATCGTCGGTGGCTGTGCGACGTACCAGGCCGCCCTGCACCTGATGCGCACCGGCGCGGCGGGTGTCCTCGTCGGCTTCGGCGGAGGTGCCGCGCACACCACGCGGCAGGTGCTCGGTGTCGCCGTACCGATGGCGAGTGCCGTGGCCGACGTCGCGGCCGCACGGCGTGACTACCTCGACGAGTCCGGCGGCCGCTACGCCCACGTGATCGCCGACGGGTCGATCGGCAAGAGCGGCGACATCGCCAAGGCCGTGGCCTGTGGCGCCGACGCGGTGATGATCGGCTCGCCGCTGGCACGTGCAACGGATGCTCCCGGCCGTGGCTTCCACTGGGGCGCGGAGGCGCACCACGCCGAGCTGCCCCGGGGCGAGCGCGTCGGGTTCGAGACGGTCGGCACGCTGGAGGAGATCCTGTTCGGTCCCTCCCGGGTCGCCGACGGCACGATGAACCTGATGGGCGCGCTGCGCCGGGCGATGGCGACGACCGGCTACACCGATCTCAAGGAGTTCCAGCGCATCGAGGTCGTCGTCAGCTGATCGGCACGCGACGAGACGGGTGATCCTGGGAGGTTTCCTCCTCGGGCTCCTCGGGAACGGTCAGCGAAACACGCTGCACCACTCCTGGATGCGAGGCGCTCATGTCCGACACCACCGCAGAGCGGGCGGACCCCGCCGACTCAGGCTCCGACAGTGAGCTGAAACGGTCCATCACCGGTCGACTGCTGTTCTTCTACGTCCTCGGTGACGTCCTCGGCTCGGGGATCTACGTGCTCATCGGCGCGGTCGCCGGCGCCATCGGCGGGGCCTTCTGGATGGCGTTCGCGGTCGGTGTCTCGATCGCCACGATCACCGGGCTCGCCTACGCAGAGCTGGTCACGAAGTACCCGCAGGCCGCCGGTGCGGCGCTCTACGTCAACAAGGCCTTCAAGAACAAGGCGCTGACCTTCCTGGTCACCGTCACGTTCCTGTCCGCCAGCTTCGCTGCCGCGGGCTCCCTGGCGACCGGGTTCTCCGCGTACTTCTCCCAGGTGTGGGACCTGCCGCCGGCACTGCTGATCAGCCTGGTGTTCATCCTGCTGCTGGCGGTGGTGAACTTCATCGGCATCACCGAGTCGGTGGTGGCCAACATGCTGATGACGTTCGTGGAGATCGCCGGGCTGATCATCATCATGATCATCGGGATCATCTACGTCGCCGAGGGGAACGCGGACTTCGGCAGCCTGGTGGAGTTCGAGGCCGAGGGGAACCCGGTCTTCGCTCTGGTCGCCGGCGTCGCGCTCGCGTTCTTCGCGATGACCGGCTTCGAGAACGCCGCCAACGTCGCCGAGGAGACGATCAACCCCTCCAAGAACTTCCCGCGTGCGCTCATCGGCGGCATGATCGCCGCCGGTGTCATCTACGTGATCGTGGCGGTCACCGCCGCGCTGACCGTGCCCACCAGGACGCTCGCCGACTCCGACGCCGCGCTGCTCGAGGTGGTCAAGGAGGGCATCCTGCCCGTGCCGGTAGGCGTGATGACGATGCTGTTCGCGGTGATCGCGATGGTCGCGATCACCAACACCACGCTGGTGGCCGTGGTCACGCAGTCGCGGATCCTCTACGGGATGGCCCGCGAGGACGTGGTGCCCGGCATGTTCTCCAAGATCCACGCCTCGCGCCGCAGCCCGTGGGTGGCGCTGATCTTCTCGGCGATCGTCGTCATCGGCCTGCTGCTGGTGGGCGCCGCGCTGAACAAGGCGGGCGTGGGAGTCGACGTGGTGGAGCGGCTCTCGCTGGTCACCGTCGTGCTGACCCTGGCGATCTACGTGATGGTGATCCTGGCCTGCCTCAAGCTCGGCGACCAGGACAACCACGACGACTCATTCCGTGCGTCCCGCCCGCTGCTCTATCTGGGTATCGTGGGCAACTTCCTGCTGCTGATCTACGTCGTCGTAGACGACCCGTTCTCGCTGGTGTGGTGCGCTGGGCTCCTCGCCCTGGGCGGTGCGCTCTACCTGGCGGAGTACTTCTTCGGCAGGCCGGAACCCAAGGAAACCTCGAACGCACCGAAGGAGATCTGAGATGCACGTGATCATCGCGATCGACGGATCACGGCAGTCGCTGAGCGCGGCTCGCCACCTCAAGTCGTTCGCCGACCCAGCGAAGATCTCCGACATCTCCATCCTGGCGGTCGTCCGGCCACTGGCCGCCGTCTCCTTCGCCGACGAGATCAGCACGTCGAAGAGCGCCGACGACCCCGACATGCGCACGTTCCGCGAGGCCGCGGAGGCAGCCGTGGCGAAGGTCGCCGAGGAGTTCGACGGATGGGGCCCCAAGGTGCACCGCCGGCTGCGCAGCGGGTCGCCGGCCAACGAGATCATCAAGGCCGCCAAGCAGCTCAACGCCGGCCTGGTGGTGGTGGCCAGCGGTGGTCGCGGGCTCAGCGAGCACGTGTTGATGGGCAGCACCGCCCAGCGGGTGCAGCAGTACGCGCCGTGCCCGGTGCTCGTCGTACGCCCGACGCCGCGGAAGTCGGCCGCGAAGCGCAAGACCTCCTGATCCACGAGGAAGTAACACCCCGCTGACAGACTGGATGCATGACGCTGACGGCTGATCTCGGTCCGGGTTCGCGCGCGAAGGCGCTGGAGTCGATGCAGGCGGGCGAGCTCGACGTGCTCGTGGTCGGCGCCGGTGTCGTGGGTGCCGGCACCGCGCTGGACGCCGTCTCGCGCGGACGCTCCACCGCGCTGGTGGAGCAGCGCGACTTCGCCAGCGGGACCTCCTCGCGTTCCTCCAAGCTGGTGCACGGCGGGCTGCGCTACCTGGAGATGTTCGACTTCCCCCTGGTCAAGGAGGCCCTCGAGGAGCGCGGGCTGCTGCTGACCCGGCTGGCGCCGCACCTGGTGCGGCCGGTGCCGTTCCTCTACCCGCTGCACCACACCTGGGAGCGCCCTTACGTCGGCGCCGGGCTGGTGCTCTACGACGGGATGGCGCTGGCTGGCGCCCGCGCGGGCAGGCACGAGATGGGGGTGCCGCGACACCGGCACCTGTTCCGCAAGCAGCTGGCGCGGATCGCCCCGGACCTGCGCAGCGAGGACCTGACCGGCGCGATCCAGTACTACGACTGCCAGGTCGACGACGCGCGCTTGGTGCTGACCATCGCGAGGACCGCGGCGGCGTACGGCGCGCACGTGGCCTCGCGGACCAAGGTCATCGACTTCCTGCGCGAGGGCGACCGGGTCGTCGGCGTACGCGCCGTGGACCTCGAGAACGACCGGGAGTTCGACGTGCGCGCCAAGGTGGTCGTCAACGCCGGCGGCGTCTGGACCAACCAGGTCCAGGAGATGCTCGGGGGGCGCGGGGCGCTCGACGTCGAGGCCAGCAAGGGGATTCACCTCGTCGTTCCGCGGGACCGGATCCGTAGTGAGGCCGGCTTCATCACCAAGACCGAGAAGTCAGTGCTCTTCGTGATCCCGTGGGGCCGCCACTGGATCATCGGCACCACCGACACCCCGTGGGACCTCGACCTCGCCCACCCGGCGGCTTCGCGCAGCGACATCGACTACGTGCTCGAGCACGTGAACAGGCTGCTGCGGACGCCGCTGGACCACACCGATGTCCAGGGCGTGTACGCCGGTCTGCGACCCCTGCTCAAGGGCGCCACCGAGCCCACCTCGAAGATCTCCCGCGAGCACACCGTGGCCACCCCGGCGCCGGGCATGGTGATCATCGCGGGCGGCAAGCTGACCACCTACCGGGTGATGGCTCGTGACGCCGTGGACGCGGCCGAGGAGTTCCTCGACAACAACGCGGGCCCGAGCATCACCGAGAGGGTGCCGCTGCTCGGGGCGGCGGGCTTCGAGGCCCGCACGAACCAGCGGGTGGCGCTGGCCCGGTCCAGCGGCCTCGACCTGGTCCGGGTCGACCACTTGCTGGGCCGCTACGGCGGTCTCGTCGACGAGGTCCTCGACCTGGTGCGGGCTCGCCCCGAGCTGGCCGAGCTCCTGCCCGGCTCGGAGGACTACCTCGCGGCCGAGGTCGTCTATGCGGTCACCCACGAGGGAGCCAGGCACCTCGACGACGTCCTGGCCCGTCGTACGCGATTGTCGGTGGAGTCCTTCGACCGCGGCACCGCCGCCGCCCGCCCCGCCGCGGAGCTGATGGCAGCCGAGCTCGGCTGGGACCAGACCCGCCTGGACGAGGAGGTCGACCACTACCTCCGCCGCGTCGAGGCCGAACGACAGAGCCAGGAGAAGCTCACCGACCAGGAAGCCGACGAAGCCCGAGTCCAGGCCCCGGAAGGACCCTGGGCAGTCTGACCCGAGGTGGTCGAGCAGCGAGCGGAGCGAGCGGATAGTCGAGACCACGCTGGGTGAACGGGGAGGCAGAAGTACGCCGGATGGTGGGCCCGGGGTACGCCGGTGCACGCGACCCCATGGTGGTCGAGCAGCGAGCGGAGCGAGCGGATAGTCGAGACCACGTGAGTGGGCCGGGAAGCAGACCTACGCCGGGTGGTGGGCCGGGGGTACGCCGTGGTCACGCGACCACCATCTGGTCGCCTGGCCGTCGTACGCCCCATGTGCAGGCGCCCCTGCCGTCGTACGTCTGGCCCGATCCGTCGTACGTCTGGCTCCGGCCTCGCCCGGTGTGGTCTCGACTGTCCGCTCACTTCGTTCGCTGCTCGACCACCTCGGGTCGGCTGCTGCCTGCTCGGTTCCCGTCGTGCGGTGGCACTCGCTGCACCTCGTAGACTGGGGGCAACCCCCTGTCCTGCCTGGCTGGGGGCCTGCATGCGTGCCTGCGCGCTGCCTCGATCCATCCCAAGGAGACGCCGTGTCCCTCGCCGACCTCGTCCTGCGCGAGCCCGCGCTCGCGGCGTCGATGAAGGATGCCGGGGCCGGTCTGGCGACGCTCGACCTGACCGGGCCGGCGGCGCTGCGGCCGTTCGTGGTCAAGGGGCTCGTCGACGCCGGGCGCACGGTGCTGGTGGTGGCCGCGACGGTGCGCGAAGCCGAGGACCTCACCGAGGAGCTGCAGGACGTCCTGGACCCCGAGGCGGTCGCGTTCTACCCCGCGTGGGAGACCCTGCCCCACGAGCGGCTCAGCCCGCGCAGCGACACCGTGGGTCGTCGCCTCGCGGTCCTGCGCCGGATGAAGCACCCCGGCACCGAGGCCAACAACGGTCCCCTCAAGGTGATCGTCGCGCCGGTGCGCTCGGTTCTCCAGCCGCAGGTCAAGGGCCTCGCGGACCTCGAGCCCGTCGAGCTGACCCCGGGCCAGGAGGTCGAGCTCGACGACGTCGTACGACGCCTGGCCGGTGCTGCGTACTCCCGGGTGGACCTTGTCGAGAAGCGCGGCGAGTTCGCCGTCCGCGGTGGCATCGTCGACGTGTTCCCGCCGACCGAGGAGCACCCCCTGCGGGTGGAGTTCTTCGGCGACGAGATCGAGGAGATCCGCGCCTTCGCCGTGGCCGACCAGCGCACCCTCGAGCCGGTGCCGCGACTGTGGGCGCCCCCGTGCCGCGAGCTGCTCCTCACCGACGACGTACGCCGCCGCGCCGCCGAGCTCGGCGCCGCGCACCCCCAGCTCGCCGAGCTCACCGACAAGCTGGCCCAGGGCGTCGCGGTCGAGGGGATGGAGTCGCTCTCCCCGGCGCTGGTCGACGAGATGGAGCTGCTGGTCGAGCTGCTGCCCGAGCAGAGCCACGTCCTGGTGCTCGACCCCGAACGCGTCCGCACCCGCGCCCACGACCTGGTCGCCACCAGCGACGAGTTCCTGGAGGCCAGCTGGGCCGCGGCCGCCTCGGGCGGGACCGCGCCGATCGACCTCGGCAAGGCGTCCCTGCGCGCGATCGGCGAGGTACGCACCCAGGTCCTGGAGCAGGGCCTGGGCTGGTGGGGGATCAGCCCGTTCGGGATCGAGAGCGACGACGCGCTCGCCGAGGTCGACCCCCGGGCCCCGGAGACCCGCACCGTCGCCGCGCAGCCCGCCGAGGCCTACCGGGCCGACATCGAGGCCGTGGTCACCGACATCCGGGCCCACCTCGCCGAGGGCAGGCGCGTGGTCACCCTCCACCAGGGCCACGGACCCGCGCAGCGGATGGTCGAGGTGCTGGGGGAGCGCGACGTACCCGCGCGCCTGGTCGACGAGATCACCGCGACCGACCCGGCCGACCTCGACCCGGGCCTCGTCCTGGTCACCCAGGGCTGCATCAACCACGGCCTGGTCATCGAGGGCGACGGCCAGCGGCCCGGCCTGGTGCTCCTCACCGGTGAGGACATCGCCGGCCAGAAGGCCACCACCCGCGACATGCGCAAGATGCCGGCGCGGCGCAAGAAGCAGATCGACCCGCTCGAGCTCAAGGCCGGCGACTACGTGGTCCACGAGCAGCACGGTGTCGGCCGCTTCGTGGAGATGAAGCAGCGCGAGGTGCAGGGCGCCGTCCGCGAGTACCTCGTCCTGGAGTACGGCGCCTCCAAGCGCGGCGCGC
Source organism: Nocardioides sp. Z30_9 (assembly GCF_058215735.1). Lineage (NCBI taxonomy): Bacteria > Bacillati > Actinomycetota > Actinomycetes > Propionibacteriales > Nocardioidaceae > Nocardioides > Nocardioides sp. Z30_9. The sequence goes on along the minus strand of NZ_JBZAJF010000001.1, from coordinate 1,849,443 downwards.
CGCCGGACCGGCTCTACGTGCCTGCCGACGCGCTGGACCAGGTGACCCGCTACGTCGGTGGCGAGGCCCCGAGCCTGGACCGGCTCGGCGGCGGCGACTGGGCCAAGCGCAAGGGGCGTGCGAAGAAGGCCGTGCGCCAGATCGCGGCCGAGCTGATCAAGCTGTACGCCGCCCGGCAGGCCACTAAGGGCCACGCCTTCGGGCCGGACACCCCGTGGCAGACCGAGCTCGAGGACGCCTTCCCGTTCCACGAGACCCCCGACCAGCTGAGCACGGTCGAGGAGGTCAAGGCCGACATGCGTCGCGTCGTACCGATGGACCGCCTCGTGTGCGGTGACGTCGGCTACGGCAAGACCGAGATCGCCGTTCGCGCCGCGTTCAAGGCAGTCCAGGACGGCAAGCAGGTCGCGGTGCTCGTCCCCACGACGCTGCTCGTCACCCAGCACTTCGCGACGTTCAGCGAGCGGATGAGCGGCTTCCCGGTGACCCTGAAGGCGCTCAGCCGGTTCCAGACCGACAAGGAGGCCCGCGAGGTCATCGACGGCCTCCAGGACGGCAGCGTCGACATCGTCATCGGCACCCACCGGCTGCTCAACCCCGACATCAGGATGAAGGACCTCGGGCTGATCGTCGTCGACGAGGAGCAGCGCTTCGGTGTCGAGCACAAGGAGCAGATGAAGCGGCTGCGCACCAGCGTCGACGTCCTCTCCATGTCCGCGACCCCGATCCCGCGCACCCTGGAGATGGCGATCACCGGGATCCGGGAGATGTCCACCATCGCCACCCCGCCCGAGGAGCGGCACCCGGTGCTCACCTACGTCGGCGCCTACGAGGACCGCCAGGTGACCGCCGCCGTACGCCGCGAGCTGCTGCGCGACGGACAGGTCTTCTACATCCACAACCGGGTGCAGTCGATCGACAAGGCCGCCGCGAGGATCAGGGAGCTCGTCCCGGAGGCCCGCGTGGCCACCGCGCACGGCCAGATGGGGGAGCACCAGCTCGAGCAGGTGATGCTCGACTTCTGGGAGAAGCGCTTCGACGTGCTCGTGTGCACGACGATCGTGGAGTCCGGCCTCGACGTCTCCAACGCGAACACGATGATCATCGAGCGCTCCGACACCCTCGGCCTCTCCCAGCTGCACCAGCTGCGCGGGCGGGTGGGCCGGAGCCGCGAGCGCGCCTACGCGTACTTCCTCTACCCCGCGGACAAGCCGCTCACCGAGACCGCCCACGAGCGGCTCGCCACGCTGGCCCAGCACTCCGACCTCGGCGGCGGCATGGCGATCGCCATGAAGGACCTCGAGATCCGGGGCGCCGGCAACCTGCTCGGCGGCGAGCAGTCGGGCCACATCGCCGACGTGGGTTTCGACCTCTACGTGCGCCTCGTCGGCGAGGCGGTCAGCGAGTTCCGCCAGGACGGCACCGAGGTCGAGCAGCCGATCGAGGTCAAGATCGAGCTGCCGATCGATGCGCACCTGCCGCACGACTACATCCAGAGCGAGCGGCTGCGGCTCGAGATCTACAAGCGGATGGCCGAGGTCCGCTCCGACGAGGACGTCGCGCTCCTGCGCGCCGAGCTGGTCGACCGCTACGGCACCCCGCCGGCCCCGGTCACCCGGCTGCTGTCGGTGGCCAGCTTCCGGGCTCGCTGCCGCGACGCGGGGATCTCCGAGGTCACCGCGCAGGGCAAGTTCATCCGGTTCCACCCGGTCGACCTGCCCGAGTCACGCGTCATCCGCCTGAACCGGCTCTACCCCAAGAGCCTGTACAAGGTCCCCGTGCGTACGATGCTGGTGCCGCGACCACAGCCGGCCGGCTTCGGCGCCCAGGCACCCCGGGACGAAGAGCTGCTCGACTGGGCGCGTCAGGTGATCGACAGCGTGATCGAACCGGACACGCAGCAGCGTAGGGCCGCGACCAGCGGCAGTGAGGAGACCGGATCGTGAAGCTCCGAGGCCGAACCACCCCCAGGGGATGGGCAGCTCCGGCTGCGGTGGTCGCACTGCTGCTGCTGAGCGGGTGCGGCGAGATCCAACCGGGCACCGCCTCGGTGGTCAACGGCACCCGGATCACCACCGGGGACGTGACCGACCTCGCCGACGCGCAGTGCGAGCTCCGCGGCACCCTGGCCAAGGACGGCACGGCTCCCGCGACCTCGGTCGCGCGCGTCAACCAGGAGTCCCTGAGCCTGCTGATGGACGCCGAGCTGAGCGAGCAGTTCGGCGAGCACGAGAAGGTCAAGGGCGACAAGGCGCTCGCGCAGGCGTTCTTCGGCCAGGTCGAGCCGGTCTTCGAGCAGCTGCCCGAGAAGGCGCGCACGGAGTTCACCGACGTGTTCCAGAAGTGGTCCGAGGGTCGCGCGACCCTGGTCGCCGTCGGCAGCAAGGAGACCGGTCAGCCGACGTCGCTGGAGAACCTCGAGCAGCTGCTCAACGCCGGCCTCCAGGCCCGTGATGCCTGGCTGAAGGAGGCGAAGATCGAGACCAACCCGGTCTACGGCCCCGACTCGCGAGGGTTCCCGACGCCGGGCAGCGACGGCTCGGTGTCCAAGCCGGTCTCCGCCTTCGCCAAGGGCTCCAGCATCGAGCAGCCCGACGCCGAGTGGGTGGCCGGCCTCCCGGCCAGCCAGAAGTGCGGATGACGCTGTGGTCGGCTCGCTGAACGGCGAGTCCCCGCTGAACGGCGAGTCCCCGCTGAACGGCGAGTCCCCGCTGAACGGCGAGTCCCCGTTGAAGGGCGAGTCCCCGTTGATCGAGCTTGTCGAGATCATGGCCCGACTCCGCGCCGAGTGCGCCTGGAAGGCCGCGCAGACCCACCGCTCGCTGGTCAAGCACCTGCTGGAGGAGACCTACGAGGCCATCGAGGCCATCGAGGCGCTGGAGACCGGCGGCAGCCCCGACCACCTCCGCGAGGAGCTCGGCGACGTCCTGCTGCAGGTCTACCTGCACGCGGCGATCGCCGCGGAGGCGGGCGAGTTCGACATCGAGGACGTCGCCCGCGGTCTGGTGCACAAGATGATCACCCGCAACCCGCACGTCTTCGGCGACGTGCAGGAGACCGACCCGGACCGGATCAACGCGAACTGGGAGCGGCTCAAGGCCACCGAGAAGCAGCGTCCCGGCCTGCTCGACGGCATCCCGCTCGAGCTGCCCGCACTCACCCTGGCCGCGAAGGTCCTGGACCGGCTCGAGCGCGCCGGGTCGCTGCCGGCGCCGCAGGGCTCCCCGGACCTCGGTGACCGGCTCCTCGCCCTGGTGGCGGAGGCCCGCGAGACGGGGCAGGACCCCGAGCAGGCCCTGCGCGACGCCGTACGCCGGGCCACAGCATGACCTCGCGACCGAGGCTCGTGCTCGCCACGGTCCTGCTCGGTGCCCTCGCTGCGCTCACCAGTGGCTGCGAGATCGGTGACGACGACGAGATGGTGGCCCCCACGCGCACCGTGACCGCCTCGCCCGCAGCGCCCACCACCGCCGTGCCGGACTCGGTGCCGGCTGGCCGGGACGTGGTGCGGCCCGGGGACGTCGTGTGGGCCCAGGGCAACGTCCTGCACGTCTCGGGGCGCAAGGTCGACCTCTCGCCGGTCGGGGTGGACGCGTTCGTCGCGGCGCCGGGCGGGATCTACCTCCTCCACCAGGGCGAGCTCTGGTTCACCGACCTCTCGCGCCTCAAGGGCACCGGGATCACCGGCGTGACCGCCCTGGAGTCCACCCTCGACGGCAGCCGGATCAAGGTCACCGTGACCGGCTCCGGCACGCCGACGGTGCACGCCTTCGACACCGGCGACGGGCGCGCCGTACCCGCCGAGGACGTGGACGCCGCCACCGCCCGGGACCGGCTCCGGGGCCCGGACCGCAGCGGGGTGCGGGTCCCCGTCGGTTTCGAGCTGGCCGGCTGGTCCGGCCCGGACACCTTCTACGGACTCGCCGGCGCGGGGGAGGGACCCGCGGAGCTGGTGGCCTGCGCGGTGACGACGCGCTCCTGCGAGCCCGTGGCCACCGTCGACTCCGAGCTCCCGGTCCGCTTCGGCACCGGCACCTGAGAGGCAGCCGCGCCGAGCGGTCGCGCGGAAGGTGCGACCGGCCGCCGACCGAGCGCGGGTGCTGCCCGGGATCACCGGCGCTCGGCGCTAGGGTGGATCGCGCAGCAGGCCCGATCGAACGGCCGATCCTTCGACCCAGGAGCAAACGTCTTGGCTTCCATCGACACCGTCATCGCCCGGGAGATCCTGGATTCCCGCGGCAACCCCACGGTCGAGGTCGAGGTGCTCCTCGACGACGACTCGCTGGGCCGCGCAGCCGTCCCCTCGGGTGCCTCGACCGGCGCCTTCGAGGCAGTCGAGCTCCGTGACGGAGGCTCCCGCTACGGCGGCAAGGGCACCGAGAAGGCCGTCAGCGCCGTGCAGGACCAGATCGAGCCCGAGATCATCGGCCTCGACGCCAGCGACCAGCGCCTCGTCGACCAGGCGATGCTCGACCTCGACGGCACCCCCAACAAGGCCAACCTCGGCGCCAACGCGATCCTCGGCGTCTCCCTGGCCGTGGCCCGGGCCGCCGCGGAGAGCGCGGGGCTGCCGCTGTTCCGCTACGTCGGCGGGCCCAACGCCCACCTGCTCCCGGTGCCGATGATGAACATCCTCAACGGCGGCGCCCACGCGGACACCAACGTCGACGTCCAGGAGTTCATGATCGCGCCGATCGGCGCCTCCTCCTTCCGCGAGGCGCTCCAGCAGGGCGCCGAGGTCTACCACGCGCTCAAGGCCGTGCTGAAGAAGCAGGGGCTGGCGACCGGGGTGGGCGACGAGGGCGGCTTCGCCCCCGAGCTGGCCAGCAACCGGGCGGCCCTGGACCTGATCGCGCAGGCTGTCGAGTCGGCCGGGTTCAAGCTCGGCACCGACTTCGCCCTGGCGCTCGACGTCGCGGCCAGCGAGTTCTTCGAGGACAAGGCCTACGGCTTCGAGGGTGCGCAGAAGACCTCGGAGCAGATGGTCGACTACTACGCCGACCTCGTCTCCGCCTACCCCATCGTCTCGATCGAGGACCCTCTCGACGAGGAGGACTGGGACGGCTGGAAGGCGATGACCGACCGGCTCGGCGGCCAGATCCAGATCGTCGGCGACGACCTGTTCGTCACCAACGTGGAGCGGCTGGCTCGCGGCATCGCAGGCGGGCAGGCCAACGCGCTGCTCGTCAAGGTCAACCAGATCGGCTCCCTGACCGAGACCCTCGACTCCGTCGACCTGGCCCACCGCAGCGGGTTCCGCTGCATGATGAGCCACCGTTCCGGCGAGACCGAGGACACCACGATCGCCGACCTCGCCGTTGCCACGAACTGCGGCCAGATCAAGACCGGTGCCCCCGCGCGCTCCGAGCGGGTCGCGAAGTACAACCAGCTGCTGCGTATCGAGGAGGAGCTCGACGACGCGGCGCGCTACGCCGGCCGAGGCGCGTTCCCCAGATACCAGGCCTGAGCCGGGCGACTGAGCCATGGCCACCCGTCGTACCCAGAGCGGTCCCCGCAAGGGGAGCCGCCCCGGACGGCTGCCGGGCAACAACCGGCCAGGCGCCCGGGGCAGCGAACGCGCACGTACGACGGCCCAGCCCGCCCCGCGGCCCCGGTTCACCAACCGGATGGCGATCCTGGTCGTAGTCCTCGCGGTGCTCGTCGTGTCCTACGCCTCCTCCATGCGCGCCTACCTCCAGCAGCGCTCCCACATCGCCGACCTGCGCGCGAAGATCGTCACCTCCGAGCGGGACATCTCCGCGCTGGAGCGTGAGAAGCGACGCTGGAAGGATGACGCCTACGTCGAGGCCCAGGCCCGGGAGCGGTTCGGCTGGGTGATGCCGGGGGAGACCAGCTACCAGGTGATCGACCGTGACGGGAAGCCGCTGGAGCGCGACGACGAGCTGACCGACCCCGACTCGGTGGCGCGTCCGGTGCCCGACCCCTGGTGGGACAAGGTCTACAGCTCCCTCGAGGCCGCCGACCACCCGAAGAAGGCGCCCACCCCGGTCACCAAGATCACCCCCGCGCCCCTGCCCACCCCCAGCCCCACTCCCGGCCAGTGAGCCAGGACGAGCCCGCTCGCCCCGGACCCGAGGGGCACATCTCGGACCGGGACGTCGCCGTGGTCCGGGCCCAGCTCGGGCGCCCTCCGCGCGCGATCCACGCCGTCGGCCACCGGTGCCCGTGCGGCAACCCCGACGTGGTGACCACCGAGCCCCGCCTCGACGACGGCACCCCGTTCCCGACGACCTTCTACCTCACCTGCCCGCGGGCCGCGTCGATGATCGGCACGCTGGAGGCGAGTGGGCTGATGCGCGAGATGAGCCAGCGGCTCCAGGACGACGAGGAGCTCGCCGCGGGCTACCGTCGTGCGCACGAGGCCTATCTCGCGGCGCGGGCGGAGATCGGCGAGGTCCCCGAGATCGCGGGGGTCTCCGCCGGCGGGATGCCCGACCGGGTGAAGTGCCTGCACGTGCTCGCCGCGCAGTCCCTGGCCCAGGGACCGGGGACCAACCCGCTGGGTGACGAGGTGCTGGCCGAGCTGGGGGAGTGGTGGCGCAGCGGACCCTGCGTCTCGGTCCCCGCGGAGGAGGGCAAGTGACCCGGGTCGCCGCCTTCGACTGCGGCACCAACTCGCTGAGGCTGCTCGTCGCCGACATCGACGCCGAGGCGGGCACGATCACGGACCTGGTCCGCGAGATGCGCGTCGTACGCCTCGGCCAGGGGGTGGACCGCACCGGGCGGATCGCTGACGCCTCGCTGGCGCGCGTGTTCGGCGCGGTCGAGGAGTTCATGGCGGTCGTGGAGGAGCACAACGTGCGGGCGATCCGCTTCTGCGCGACCTCTGCGGCCCGGGACGCGGAGAACTCCGAGGACTTCCTGACCGGCATCCGCGAGCGCACCGGGGTCGATCCCGAGGTCCTCGACGGTGACGCCGAGGCCTCGATGAGCTTCGCGGGCGCGACCCGCGACCTGCCCCCGCTGGGCGAGCCGATCCTGGTCCTGGACATCGGCGGCGGGTCCACGGAGCTGGTCCTCGGGCGGGCCGACGGCACCATCGTCGCCCAGGAGTCCCTCGACATCGGCTCCGTGCGGCTCAACGAGCGCCACCTCCACGACGACCCGCCCGGTCGGGACCAGATCGCCTCGGCGATCGCGGACATCGACGAGGCGCTCGACCGGTGCTCGGTGGACCCCGCCGACGCGGGCGCGGTCATCGGGGTCGCAGGCACGGTGACCACGCTGGCGGCGGGCGTGCTCGACCTGTCCTTCTACGACAGCACCGTGATCCACCACAGCGTGCTGCGTCCCGACGCGATCCAGGGACTGGTCACCAGGCTGCTCACGATGAGCGTCGACCAGCGCAAGGCGCTGCCCTACATGCACCCCGGCCGGGCCGACGTCATCGGCGCGGGCGGGCTGATCCTGGACCGCATCCTGCGACGCACCGGCGTCGGCTCCATGCTGGTCTCCGAGCACGACATCCTCGACGGGATCGCGTGGTCCCTGACCGGGCCCGACGCGGCCGGCGACCAGGGTCGTGCCTGAGCCGGACGGCGCCTCGCCGATGCCCGCGGGCTTCCCCAGCCCGGTGCCCCCTGGCTCGGGCTGGCCCGACGACCCGGTCGGTCCCGGTGCCCCGGTACCGCCGGTGGCGCGGTCGGCCGCAGGCGTGGTGCGGCTGTCCTCGCGAGCCTCGCTGCCGGTCCTGGAGGCACGCAGCTCCGTGTGCGCGGCGTGCCCGCGGCTGGTCGCGTGGCGCGAGAAGGTGGCGCACGAGAAGCGGGCGTCGTACGCCGGGGAGAGCTACTGGGGCCGCCCGATCGCGAGCTGGGGCGACCCGGAGGCCACGATCCTGATCGTCGGGCTGGCTCCGGCCGCCCACGGCGGCAACCGCACCGGCCGGATCTTCACCGGTGACCGGTCCGGCGACTGGCTGTTCGCCTCGCTCCACCGCGTCGGTCTCGCAAGCCGGCCCACCTCGGTCCACGCGGGGGACGGGCAGCGGCTGATCGGCGCCCGGATGGCCGCCGCGGTCAAGTGCGCGCCGCCGCAGAACCTCCCCACGACGCAGGAGCGGGACACCTGCGCCCCCTGGCTGGCCCGCGAGATCGAGCTGCTGCTGCCCCGGCTGCGCGCGGTGGTCTGCCTGGGCGGCATCGGCTGGGACGCCGCCCTGCGGGCCCTGGGGTCGGCGGGGGTGCCGATCCCGCGCCCTCGGCCGAAGTTCGGCCATGCGGCCGAGGTGCGGTTCTCGGACGGGTCCTCGGGCCCCGGCCCGCTCACCCTGCTGGGCTGCTACCACCCCTCGCAGCAGAACACCTTCACCGGCCGGCTCACCGAGCCGATGATCGACGCCGTTCTCGGACGGGCCGCGGAGCTCGGTCGCGCCTCCCTATGATCACGGGGTGGTCGAGCACTGCGAGACCAGCCCCGGTGTCCCAATCGGCAGAGGAAACGGTCTTAAACACCGCTCAGTGTGGGTTCGAGTCCCACCCGGGGCACGCTCAGGACGCCTCGGGGGCGCAACTGGTGAGGAACCCGGACGAACGCGCCGGGAACATCACCCCGGTCCCGGACGTTTCACAGGTGACGCCCCGGTAGGGTCGGGCCCGTCACGCGAACCCCAGGGTGGGAGCTTCGCAACAGCCTCCGAGGAGGACACACAGCATGCAGAGCAAGAACCCGATCTTCACCCGAGCCGAGGGCTTCAACAGTCGCGGCAACGGCGCGGCCGCCTACCCGGGCGGCGGGCAGCAGTACGCCGGCTACGGCAACGACCCCTCCCAGTGGGGGATCGGGGCGCCCGGACAGCCCGCGCCGCAGGTCGACCAGGGCCGGATGACCATCGACTCGGTGGTGCAGAAGACCGGCCTCACGCTGGGTGTCGTGGTCCTGACGGCCGCGATCACCTGGTTCATGACCCCTGAGGTGACCAGCGAGACCTCGCTCGGCTCGCTCTACAGCCTCGCCCTGGTGGGCGCGCTGGTCGGCTTCGTCCTGGCGATGGTCAACTCGTTCAAGAAGGTCGTCAGCCCCGCGCTGGTGCTGGCCTACGCCGCCGTCGAGGGCATCTTCATCGGTGCGTTCAGCAAGGCGATCGAGGCGATGTTCGCCAGCCCCGACTCCAGCCAGGGTGGCCTGGTGATCGGTGCGGTCGTCGGCACGATGGCCGCCGTCGCGGGCACCCTCGCCGCCTACAAGTTCTTCAACATCAAGGTCGGCGCCAAGTTCCGCATGTGGGTGATCGGCGCGCTGTTCGGCTTCGTCGCGGTCAGCCTGCTCGACATGGTGCTGGGCTTCTTCGGCAGCAGCTTCGGCTTCAACGGCTTCGGCCCCATGGGCTTCGTCTCCAGCCTGATCGGCCTGGGCCTCGGTGTGCTGATGCTGATCCTGGACTTCGACTACGTGGAGCGGGGCATCGCTGCCGGGCTCCCCGAGCGCGAGTCGTGGCGTGCGGCCTTCGGCCTGACCGTCACCATCGTGTGGATCTACATCGAGCTGCTCCGGCTGCTCGCGATCATGCGCGGCGACTGACCCTCGGGTCACCCAGCCAGCTACGCAGGCGCCTCGGTCGATTCGTCGGCCGGGGCGTCTGGGCTTTCCGGGCCATCTGCGGCGTCGGCGACGCCGTCCTCGGGGGTCTCCGCCTCGCCGGTGGGCAGCAGGCGGCGCCGCATCAGCGTCACCCAGCGACCACCCATGCCCCGCTTCGCGCCACCGACCTCGGTGCCGTCGATCTCGGTGCCGGGGTTGCGGCTCGCCTTGACCGCGGCGTACCCGATCGGCAGCACGGCCTCGCCCCGGCCTACCCGCGGGGTCTCCTCCTCGGCCTCGCCCTTGCCGAGGGCGGAGAGCACCGAGGGCACCAGCACCCGGGCGAGGGACTCGTAGCCCGCGGCCGAGGGGTGGAACTGGTCGGGTCCGAACAGCAGCGCCGGGGCGGCCGCGAACTCCGGTCCGAGGATGGAGCTCAGCGAGACGGTTCGCCCACCGGCCTCGACCACGGCGACCGTCTGCGCGGCCGCCAGCTGTCGTGACCAGGTCCTGGCCACCTGACGGAGCGGGAACGGGATCGGCGAGACGGTGCCGAGGTCGGGACAGGTGCCGACCACCACCGCGACGCCGGCCTCCCGCAGGCGGCGTACCTCCGCGGAGAGGAAGCGCACCGACGCGGAGGGGAGCACGGTGTTCGTGACGTCGTTGGCGCCGATCAGGATCACTGCCACGTGCGGGTCGGTGAGCAGGGCGCGGGTGACCTGCTGCTCGAGGTCCTTGGACTGGGCGCCGACCGCAGCGAACTCCCGCAGGTGCACGCGCTGGTCGGCGCGCTCGGCCACCCCGGAGCCCAGCCAGGCGCCGGGGGTCTGCTCCACCGTGTCCACGCCGTACCCGGCGGCACTGGAGTCGCCCAGCAGGGCGATCCTGATCGCGGGGCCGGGACGGCCGCGGCCGTACCACCCGGTGGCGTCCGGCGTCCGGCCCACGGCGTTGCCGATCGTGCGTCGGGCGAGCTTCGCCTCGGCCCGCAGCAGGCCGTAGACCGAGGCGCCCAGCACCGAGGCCCCGCCACCGCCGTAGGCCAGTGCGGCGGCAATCCGGCGCGCCGCTGCTCCTGTGCTCACGGTGGTGATCCTACGGAAGGGCCCCGTCAGTTCTGCAGGTGTGCCCGGGTGATGACCAGGGGGTGGTCGCTGATCTTGTTCTTCTGCGGCGAGGTGTCGCGCTGGAAGTACGAGAACCGAGCCTGTCCGGCGGCGAAGATCCAGTCGATCGAGCCCTGCTTGGGGTAGGCGCAGGTCGTGCTCGGCAGGCTGTTCGGCGAGATCATCAGCTTCCCGGCCGTGAGCGGGCAGAACGCGGCCTGGCGGTCGTTGAAGTCGCCGGTGATGAACACCGGGCGACCGGTGGCCCGCAGCGCGACGATCTTCTTGCGCTCGATCGCGATGGCCTGGGCGCGCCACTTGGCGGCCGGCCCCTTGACGTTGGCCGGGTTGTGCACGTTGAGGAAGTACGCCGTGCGGCCGCTCGCCTTGTGGCGCAGCAGCACCACGGGGACCCGGCGGATGTTGCCGTTGAAGTAGGGGATGTCGTAGGTGGACCCGGAGACGAATTCCATCGTCGACTTGCGCCACAGGATCGCGTTCTCGGTGTCGCGTCGCTTCCCGGCGGGATCCCAGTAGTAGGCGCCGAACGTCTTCGCGTAGCCCTGGGCGGTCCAGTGGTCGAACTGCCGCTCCTGGAACTCCTGGGTGCCGACCACGTCGATGGCACGGGAGTTGAACATGGAGAACGTGCGGGCCAGCCTCGAGGGGAAGGTGGAGAACCCGCGCGAGCCTGACGCCGTGTGGCTGGCGCCGAGCAGGTTGAACGAGGCGAGGGTGATGCCCTTCATGCTGAACAGCCCGGAGACGGGCGGGGTCTTGCCGACCATCGCGTTCAACCAACTCGAGGGGTTCACCGGGCCCTTGGCGCCGGCGACGGAGAACTGGAGCGCGCACTTCTTGGACTTCGACTTCGGCTTGGTGCCGAGGTTGCCCAGTGCCTGGCCGGACTGGATCGCCTGGCCGTTGCTGACCAGCACCCGGCTCAGGTAGCGGTAGCGGGTGGTGATGCCCGGGTTGCCGCTGATGACGCTCACCACGGAGCGGCCGCCCCAGGCGGGGTCGCGGTAGATCCAGGCGACGCCGGGGTGGCTCGCCCAGGCCACGGACCCGCAGCCGGTGCGGATGTCGGTGGCCTTGTGCTTCTTGCGGTAGGTCTTGAGGTCCTTGACCTTCTTGCCCCCGGTGACCGGGTAGAACACGTTGGGCGGGCTGACCACCCGGAACTTCGGGTCCTTGGTCTTCGCGGCGCTCGCTGCTCCGTCGGCGAGAGCAGGTGTGAGCACCACGCCGAGAGAGAGGAGGCCGACGATGGCCCGAACCAGGATCTTCGGACGTCGGCTAGTCATATCGGCGTGTCTCCCTCGCAAAACGGCCCCCAGACGGTGTAAGCAACTTCGAGCAGTATGCACCATTTTTTGGGTCGGGTGGGGCTGAAGTGCATTTTTGATGCACCCGTGAGGCGTGTCGGTGCTTGCAAACCGGGCCCGCTACGCGCCGCCGATCGGGCCGGTAGGTTGGCTACATGAAGTACGCGAACTCACTGCTGGAGCTCATCGGCAACACTCCTCTGGTCAAGCTGAACCGAACCGTCGACGGCGCCTCCCCGCTGGTGCTCGCCAAGGTCGAGTACCTCAATCCTGGAGGGTCGGTCAAAGACCGGATCGCGATCCGGATGATCGATGCGGCCGAGGAGAGCGGGGAGCTCAAGCCCGGCGGCACGATCGTGGAGCCCACCTCCGGCAACACCGGGGTCGGGCTGGCCCTGGTGGCCCAGCAGCGGGGCTACAAGTGCATCTTCGTGTGCCCGGACAAGGTCAGCGAGGACAAGCGCAACGTCCTCAAGGCCTACGGCGCGGAGGTCGTGGTGTGCCCCACGGCGGTGGAGCCCGACCACCCGGACAGCTACTACAGCGTCTCGGACCGGCTGGTGCGCGAGGTCGACGGCGCCTGGAAGCCGAACCAGTACGCCAACGTGAACAACCCGCTCTCCCACTACGAGCAGACCGGGCCGGAGATCTGGGAGCAGACCGAGGGCCGGATCACCCACTTCGTCACCGGGATGGGCACCGGCGGCACGATCAGCGGGGTGGGCCGCTACCTCAAGGAGCGCAACCCCGACATCGTGGTGGTCGGCGCCGATCCCGCCGGCTCGGTCTACTCCGGTGGCAGCGGGCGTCCCTACCTCGTGGAGGGTGTCGGCGAGGACTTCTGGCCGGAGACCTACGACCGCGAGATCGCGGACCGGATCATCGAGGTCTCCGACGGGGACTCGTTCGCGATGACGCGTCGGCTGGCGCGCGAGGACGGCCTGCTGGTGGGCGGCTCCTCGGGGATGGCGGCGCACGCCGCGGTCCAGCTCGCCCACGAGCTCGACGCCACACCCGGCGGTGCCGATGCGGTGATCGTGGTGCTGCTCCCCGACAGCGGCCGCGGCTACCTGACCAAGGTGTTCAACGACGAGTGGCTCGGCCGCTTCGGGTTCGTCGACGGAACGCAGAGCGGGCTCACGATCGGGGAGGTGCTGCACGCCAAGAAGGGGGACATCCCCGCGCTGGTGCACACCCACCCCGCCGAGACGATCGCCGACGCGGTCAAGATCCTCCAGGAGTACGGCGTCTCGCAGATGCCGGTCGTGCGTGCCGAGCCGCCGGTGATGGCCGCAGAGGTGGCCGGCTCGGTCTCCGAGCGCAGGCTGCTCGACGTGCTCTACACCGGCCAGGCCCGGCTGACCGACCAGGTCGAGCTGCACATGGACGAGCCGCTGCCCACTGTTGGAGCCGGCATCGGCGTGGCCGAGGCGGTCGCCGCCCTGCGCGACGCCGACGCGCTGCTCGTGCAGGAGGACGGTCGGCCGGTCGGCGTACTCACCAGGCAGGACCTGCTGAGCTTCGTGGCCCACGGCTGAGGTCCGAAATGCCGGAATATTTGTGTCCGAAATGTCTCCCCTTCCAGGCGGGGCACTGCATACTCTGATCAAGCAGATCGGCCCAGTGGTTCCCGTCCGCAGCCGGTGTGTGGTTCCGAGGCATGGAAAGCTCGCGCAAGCGAGTCCCTCCACTTCCATCACCCACGGATACCTGGTGGTGGGGTGGCTATCCCAAGGCTGCCTCACCACCTCCGGACTGCCACCTCGGTGGCCGCGATCGGCTCAGCGCACCCGCGCTGCCGACCCGCCCGCCGGCGCCGCACCTCCCGTGTCGAAGATGCGTGCCAGCGACTCCACGCCGTCCACCAGCCGGGGCCCGGGCCGTGCGAACGACGCGTTCGCGTCCACGGCCCACACCGGCGTCGTGGCGGGAAGCGCCCCGGACTCCACCACCGCCCGGGCCAGCTCGGTGGAGCCCTCGAGGTCGTAGCCGCACGGGGCGCACACCACGAGGTCGGGCTCGACCGTCAGCGCCTGGTCCCAGGTGACCCGCACCGACTTCTCGCCGGCCGCACCGATCGTGGGGACCCCGCCGGCCGCCAGCACCATCTCGGGAACCCAGTGCCCCGGGGCGAACGGCGGGTCGGTCCACTCCAGGAGCAGCACGTTCGGGCGGGTGGGTGCCGCCCGCCGCGCCACCTCGTCGCGTACGGCGTCCAGCCGCGCCTCCAGGGACGCGACCAGGGCCAGCGCCTCCGGCTCCCGGCCCGTGGCGCGACCCAGCGTGGTGATCGAGGCGAGCACCTCCTCGAGCGTGTGCGGGTCGATGGTCAGCACCTCGGCGGTGCAGCCGAGGTGGGCCAGTGCGTCGTCGACGACCGAGACGTCCACCGCACACACCGCGCACAGGTCCTGGGTGACGACGAGGTCGGCGTCGAGACCGGCCAGGGCCCCCTCGTCGAGGTGGTAGAGGTCCTCGCCGGCCCGCATCGCGGCCGAGACGTGGGCGTCGATGCCGGCCGGGCCCAGGCCCTCGGGCAGGGCACTGGTCGAGACGATCCGTCGCTGGCGGGCCTCGGGCGGGTGGTCGCACTCGAAGGTCACCCCGACGACCTCGTCACCGGCGCCGATCGCGAACAGGATCTCCGTGGTGCTGGGCAGGAGTGAGACGATACGCATGCACTGATCGTGCCAAAGCCGCCCCGGGGGGAACGAGGAGACGTGTCCCAGACGTCGTACCTCACCATCCGCCGGGCGGGGTTCGCCGAGATCGAGCAGAGCCGGTCGCGGTTCCGCTGCGACGTCGCCCGCGTCGGTGACGAGCAGGAGGCCCGCGCCGTGATCGAGCAGGTGCGCCGGCAGTTCTGGGGCGCCAGCCACCACTGCACCGCCTACGTGCTGGGCCCCACTGGTGCCGTCGCGCACTCGAACGACGCCGGCGAGCCTCCCGGGACCGGGGGAGCACCGATGCTCGAGGTGCTGCGCGGGCGCGAGGTCAGCGACGTCGTCGCGGTGACCTCGCGCTGGTTCGGGGGCACCCTGCTCGGCACCGGAGGCCTCGCCAGGGCGTACGCCGGAGCCACCCGCGCCGCGCTCGACGAGGTGGGCGTGGTCGAGCGGATGCTGCAGGACCTGTGCGAGGTCGAGGTCGACATCGCCGCCGTAGGACGGCTCGAGCACGCCCTGCGCTCGCGAGGTGCCCGGGTGCTCGGGGTGGGTACACCGGCGAGGCGTCCTTGCGCTTCGCGATCCCGCCGAGAGCCCGCGCCGCCGCCGAGGAGATCGTGGCGGAGCTGACCGCCGGGACGGCCGGCCTCCAGGTCGTCGGCCAGCGCTGGGTCGACGCCGTCACCTGAGCGAGGTCAGCCCCGGCTCCTCGAAGGGCTCGTCCCGGGCCACGGCGCCGGTGAGCGCCGCGGTGACCTTCCGGACCACTGCCGGGTCGAGCTTGAGCACCTCCCGGTCCCAGGTCAGCAGTCCGTTCAGCTCGTCCTCGACGTCGCTCAGCTGGGTGTAGACGGTCGCGGAGAGCCCCTCGCGGACGGCGTCGACCAGCGGCTCGTGCAGCGCGACGAAGCCGGCCTCGAGCTCGGCGGCGTCGGCGGCGTGCCGGTAGCCGAACTCGCGGCTGCTCCAGTCGTGCCCCTCCACCCGCATGCTGTGGCCGCCGTACTCGGTGAGCGCGACCACGCGCCGACCGCGCCTGCCGCCGAGCCGTCGGCGCCAGCTACCGGGCATCCGGAACGGCCGCACGTAGCTGTGGAAGCTGCGGATGTCCCCGCCGCCCTGGTCCACCCACCCGCTCACGTGGTTCACCTGGCGGGTGGGGTCGAGACGGGCCACCTCGAGGGCGATCTCGTTGGCGTCGAACTGGCCCCAGCCCTCGTTGAACGGCGTCCACACGGCCACCGAGACCACGTTGCGCAGCAGCTCCACCGTCTCGGCGACCTCGCGCCGGAACTCCGCCCGGCCTTCCGCGTCGTCGCGGTGGAACAGGGTGTGGCGCCGGTCGCTGAGCCGGACCGGTCGCGTCGCGGGCATCGTGGTGGTCAGGGCGCGGTAGCGGGCGCCGCCGTTGACCATGTCCTGCCAGACGAGCATCCCGAGCCGGTCGCAGTGGGCATACCACCGCAGCGGCTCGATCTTGGCGTGCTTGCGCAGCATCGTGAAGCCCAGCGCCTTCATCGCCTCGATGTCGTGGACCAGGGCCTCGTCGCTCGGAGGGGTCATCAGTCCGTCGGGCCAGTAGCCCTGGTCCAGCACGCCGACGTGCACGCACGGCTCGCCGTTGAGCAGCAGCCGGGGACGGCCCTGGTCGTCGGTCCCGACCCCGAACGAGCGCAGGCCGGCGTACGACGTGACGCGGTCCGCGCCGAGGGTCACCTCGAGGTCGTAGAGATGGGGGTCCGCAGGCGACCACGGACGGACCTCGGAGAGGGGGACCAGCGCCGGTTGCCCGACGGGCACGGTGGCGGTCGCGACCACGCTCGCGCCGCTGGTGACCACCACCCGGGCCGCGCCGGCGGCGGGGCCGGCGCCATGCACGGTCACCTCCAGCGCGCCCTCGTCGAGGTGGGGCACCAGGGTGAGCCCCGCGACGTGGGTGGCCGGCACCGCCTCGAGCCACACGGTCTGCCAGATGCCCGACTGCGCGGTGTACCAGATCGTGCCCCGGTCGAGGCGCTGCTTGCCGCGCGCATGCACCCCGGTCTCGGAGAGGTCGCGCACCTGCACCTCGAGCACGTGCTCACCGGGGCCGAGCAGGTCGGTGACGTCGAGGGTGAAGGGGAGGTAGCCGCCGGTGTGGGACCCGGCCTCGCGCCCGTCCACCCACACGGTGCAGGTCTGGTCGACGGCGCCGAAGTGCAGCAGCACCCGTCCTCCCTGCGGGAGGTCGGGTGCTGCCAGGGTCCTTCGGTACCACAGCCACTCGTCGGGCCCGAGCTGCCGGCCGACGCCGGAGAGCTCCGCCTCTGGGGAGAACGGCACCACGATCGGGCCGGCCCAGACCTCGGGACGCTCCGGGCCCGGGGTGAACGCGTGCTCCCAGATCCCGTTGAGGTTCACCCACCGGTCGCGGACCAGCTGCGGGCGGGGGTACTCCGGGAGCGGCCGTTCGCGATCGAGCGTCCGGCCCCACCGGGTCAGCAGGTGACTACTCGGTCTTCTCGACGTCCGAGCGGACGTCGCGCAGGATCGAGGAGACCTGCTTCACGTCGTAGCCCGCCACGTTGGGGAACAGACCGCCGCCGGAGTCCTGGGTGAACCAGAAGCAGCTGGTGCTCTGCTGGGCGGCCTCGGCGGGAGTGCCCAGGCAGACGGCCTTGCTGTCGTCGTCGCCGGTGGAGATGTCGGCGGCCTCGAGCTTGTTGCGCTCCGCGATGGTCCGGAGCTGCTTGATCATCTTGGAGGGGTTCTTCTCCGAGGGCGTCTTGAACTCGAAGCCGACGAACAGCATCTGCCCCTCGGGGCCGCGCGAGGCCTTCTCCTGCTTGTAGAGGCCCGCCTTGACCGTGTCGACCTTGAACTGCTTCTCGAACTGGTCCTCGGTCGCGGTGAGCTGGCTCTCGAGCGCCTTCTCCTGGGCCTTGTCGCGCTCCATCCCGCCGGCCTTGGAGGTCACGGTGATCGAGTGAGTGTCCGGCCCGCGCGTGAGCAGGTAGGTCGCCACGGCGCCGCCGATCAGGGCCAGCACCAGCACGCCTGCCACCAGCCCGATCAGCAGGTTCTTGCGGCTCTTGGGTGCCGGCGGCGGGGGCGTGGCACCCGTCGCGTCGGGCCCGGGCGGGTCGACCGGCGGCGGAGGCGGCGGAGCGGAGTCCTGACCGGTCGTCACGCCCTCCCCGACACCCTCGGAGGGGGGCGGTGTGGGCTGGCCGGTGGGCGGAGTCTGGTCGCTCATGGCCCCCAGTGTGCAGACAATCGGATCGTTCTCAAACTCAGGCGAACCCGCTGCGGCCCCCGGGTGAGAAGGCTCACCGGGGGCAGGGGACCCCGGTCGCGGAGTGGCAGCGGTACCCGAACGGGTTCTTCAGCAGGTACTGCTGGTGGTGGTCCTCGGCGTAGTAGTACTCCTCCGCGGGCTTGATCTCGGTGGTGATCTGGCCGTAGCCGCGCTTGGTCAGCTCGGGCTGGTAGCGCTCGGTGACCAGCTCGGCCACCATCTGCTGCTCGGGGGACGTGACGTAGATCGCCGAGCGGTACTGGGTGCCGTGGTCGTTGCCCTGGCGCATCCCCTGGGTCGGGTCGTGCACCTCGTAGAAGGTCGCGACCAGGTCGGCGTAGGAGACCTTGGCGGGGTCGTAGACCACCCGGACGGCCTCGGTGTGCCCGGTACGCCCGCTGCACACCTCCTCGTACGACGGGTTCGGGGTGGTGCCGCCGGCGTACCCGACCGAGGTCGACCACACGCCCGGGACCTGCCAGAAGATCTCCTCGGCGCCCCAGAAGCAGCCGAGGCCGAACAGCGCCACCTCGTAGCCCTCGGGCACCTCGTCGGTGACCAGGGGCGCGTCGAGTGCCTTGTGCCGCTCGGAGAGCTGGAAGGGCCGCTCGGGACGCCCGGGGAGGGCCTGCTCGGCGGTGGGGAGGGTGCTCTTGGTTCGCTGGAACATCAGTTGCCTTTCGTGGGGTGCCACCAGGCCAACAACCTAGGCGCCCCGGACCTTCCCGGCAGCCGGTGAGCGCTCACTCCGTGGCGAGTAGCCTCGGGCGGGTGAGCCAGGAGCAGACGAACAAGTCCGGTTTCGAGACGCGCGCCATCCACGCGGGCTACGAGCCGGATCCGATGACCGGTGCGGTGATCCCCCCGATCTACGCGACCTCGACCTACAAGCAGGACGGGGTCGGCGGGATGCGGGGCGGCTACGAGTACAGCCGCTCGGGGAACCCCACCCGGACCGCGCTCGAGGGCAACCTCGCGTCGCTGGAGCTGGGGGAGCGGGCGTTCGCGTTCGCCTCGGGGCTCGCCGCCGAGGACAGCCTGCTGCGGGCGATCTGCGCTCCCGGAGACCACCTCGTGATCCCCGACGACGCGTACGGCGGCACCTACCGCCTCGTCGACAAGGTGTTCAGCCGGTGGGGCCTCGAGCACGGCTCCGCCGCCGTGAGCGACCTCGACGCAGTCCGCGCCGCGATCGTCCCCGGCCGGACGAAGGCGGTCTGGGTGGAGACGCCGACCAACCCGCTGCTCAACGTCGGCGACATCGAGGCGCTGGCTGCGGTCGCCCACGAGGCGGGGGCGCTGCTGGTCGTGGACAACACCTTCGCCTCGCCGTACCTCCAGCAGCCGCTCACCCTCGGCGCGGACGTGGTCGTGCACTCCACCACGAAGTACTGTGGCGGGCACTCCGACGTCGTCGGCGGGGCGCTGGTCGTGCGCGACCTCGAGCTCGCCGAGCTGATCGCGTTCCACCACAACTCCGTCGGCGCGGTGGCCGGCCCTTTCGACTCCTGGCTGGTGCTCCGCGGGCTCAAGACCCTCGGCGTCCGGATGGACCGCCACTGCGACAACGCCGAGAAGGTCGTGGAGTTCCTCACCGCCCACGAGTCCGTCACCAGGGTGCTCTACCCGGGGCTGGAGGAGCACCCCGGCCACGAGGTCGCGAGCCGCCAGATGAAGAGGTACGGCGGGATCGTGTCCTTCCAGGTCTCGGGCGGGGAGCAGCACGCGGTCGACGTGTGCGGCCGCGCCGAGATCTTCACGCTCGGCGAGTCCCTCGGCGGGGTGGAGTCGCTGATCGAGCACCCCGGCCGGATGACGCACGCGAGCGTGGCCGGGACCGACTTGGAGGTGCCCGGCGACCTGATCCGGCTCAGCGTCGGCATCGAGACCGTCGACGACCTGCTGTCGGACCTCGACCGCGCCCTGGGCTGACGGCTCGAGGTGACCGCTGTCGTCTGCGTGGACGTGGGGTCCACGTTCACCAAGGCAGCCCTCGTCGACGACGAGACCGGGGCCCTGCTCGCCGTGGCCAGCCACCGGACCACGATCGAGACCGACGTCCTCGACGGCGTGGATGCCTGCCGCTCGGCGCTCGCAGAGGGCCGGCCCGAGGTCCTCGACGCCGAGGTGCTGGCCTGCTCGTCGGCCGGCGGCGGCCTGCGGATCGCGGTGGTCGGCAACGAGGAGCTGGTCACCGCCGAGGCGGGGCGCCGGGTGGCGCTCTCCAGCGGCGGCAAGGTCGTCGCCGTGCTCAGCCGGGCCTCCGACGAGGCCCGCTACCGCGACCTCGGAGAGGTCGCCCGCCCCGACGTGGTGCTGCTCACCGGGGGGACCGACGGTGGCGACCGGGACGGCGTCCTCGACGGCGCCCGCCGGATCGTGGGCAGCGGCTGGCGCGGACCGGTCGTGGTCGCCGGCAACCGTGAGGCCCAGCAGGACGTGGTCGACCTGCTCGACGGCCTCCCCGTCGTGGTCACCGACAACGTGGTCCCGCGGATCGGCGTGCTCGACCCCGAGCCTGCGCGACGCGCGATCCGGGAGATGTTCCTGGCGCACGTGATCGGCGGCAAGCAGCTGAGCCGCAGGGCCGACTTCGTCTCGATGGTGCGCGGCGCCACCCCCGACCTGGTGCTGAGCGGGGTCGAGGTGCTCGCGGCCGAGACCGGCGGCAACGGGGTCGTCGTGGTGGACATCGGCGGCGCCACCACCGACGTGCACTCCGCGGTGCGCGTCGACCCGGAGACCGCGGAGCTGTCCAGGGAGGTCGTCGCCACCGTGCCCCTGAGCCGCACCGTCGAGGCCGACCTCGGAGTGCGCTGGAGCGCGGAGACCACCTGGGAGGCCGGGCGCGAGGCGGGCCTGCTCGGCGAGGAGCTCGCCGCCCAGGCCGTACGCCGCAGCACGGAGCCGTCCTTCCTGCCCGACAGCGAACTCGAGCGCGAGGTGGACGAGCAGCTCGCCCGGGCCGCCGCCGTGCTCGCGCTGCGCCGCCACGTCGGGCGCTCGCGGGTCGTGGTGGGTCCCACCGGGAGGGTGGTCGAGCGCAGCGGCAAGGACCTCCGCGCCGTGGACCTGCTGATCACCTCCGGAGGAGTGCTGCGGCACGCGACCGACCCTGCGCTGGAGCGTCTGCACCACGCGCTGACCGGCCCCTCGCCCGAGGGGTGGCAGCTGCCCGAGGACCCGAGGGCGGTCGTGGACCGGCGGCACGTGCTCGCCGCCGTCGGCCTTCTCGCGGAGCGTCATCGTGCTGCCGCGGGCGCGCTGGCACGTAGCCTGTCCGCGTGCGAGGTATCCCCAAGGACCTGATCGGCCGGGCGCGTGAGCGGGCGCGGTCACGGGGCGACTCCCGGGAGGAGCAGATCGAGAGCGAGAGCTCCGAGCTGCGCGAGCGGATCGCGGCCCAGTGGGCGGAGGTGCGCGCCGCCCGCCGCGCCATGAACGAGCAGCCGGAGATCGCCGGGGGACCCTCGAACCTCAAGCGGGCACAGGTGCCCTACGGCGTCGACCTCGCCGCGGCCTGGGCCTGGCGGTTCATCGTCATCTCCATCTCGGCGCTGGCGATCCTGTGGCTGTTCAACTACTTCATGGTGGTCGTCCTCCCGATCGTGATCGCCCTGCTGATCGCGGCGCTCGCGAGCCCGCTGGTGACGGTGATGCAGCGGATCGGGATCCCGCGCAAGCTGGCCGCGCTCCTGGTCGTGATCGGCGGCATCGGCGTGATCACGCTGATGGTGACCTTCGTCAGCAACCAGGTGGTCTCCGGGGTCGGGGACCTGTCCAAGCAGGTCACCGACGGCATCGAGCAGATCCGCAACTGGCTGCTCACCGGCCCGCTGAACATCACCGACTCCCAGATCACCGAGGCCCTGGACCGGGCGCAGTCCCAGATCACGAACCTCGGCGAGGACGCCGTCGGCAAGGTCACCGAGGTGGGTGCCGCGGTGGGCAACGTCGTGGCGGGACTGTTCATCGTGCTGTTCGCCACCTACTTCTTCCTCGCCGACGGCGCGATGATCTGGGCCTGGATGGTCCGCCTCTTCCCCCGTGCGGGACGCCTCCGGGCCGACTCCTCGGGTCGGGTGGCGTGGACCTCGCTGACCCAGTTCGTGCGCGCCACCGTGCTGGTGGCGGCCACGGACGCCATCGGGATCATGGTCGGCGCCTTCGCGCTGGGCGTGCCCTTCGTGGGCGCCATCGGTGTGCTGGTCTTCCTCGGCGCGTTCGTCCCGATGATCGGGGCGTTCGTCTCCGGTGGTGTCGCCGTGCTGGTCGCCCTCGTCGCCCAGGGGCCGTTCACCGCGCTGCTCATGTTCGGTGTCGTCCTCGCCGTCCAGCAGCTCGAGGCCCACGTCCTCCAGCCGTTCCTGATGGGCCGCTTCGTCTCGGTGCACCCGCTCGGCGTGATCGTCGCCATCGCCCTGGGCATCATCGTGGCCGGGATTCCCGGGGCCCTGATCGCCGTACCCCTGGCGGCGTCGCTCAACGCCGTGGTGCAGCACCTCGCGAACTACACCGAGGTCGGCGAGGACCCGGAGGAGGCCTCCGACGACGATCCCGTCACGGTGCCCCGCGACGCCACCGGTGAGGACTTGGCCGACCTCGACGACCCGGGCAGCCCGCAGCTCACTGGACCGGGGACCACGTGAGTGTCGCCCTGACAGACATCGAGGCGGTCGCCGGCCTGGTCTCCGAGGTGGCGATCACCACCCCGATGGAGGAGTCGCGCTGGCTGCAGACGATCGTCGGCGGGCGCGTCCTGCTCAAGTGCGAGAACCTGCAGCGCACCGGCTCCTTCAAGATCCGCGGCGCCTACGTCCGGCTCTCGCGCCTCACCGGGCCGGAGCGGGCCAGGGGAGTGGTCGCGGCCTCGGCCGGCAACCATGCCCAGGGGGTCGCGCTGGCGGCCCAGCTCCTCGGGATCAGGGCGACCGTGTTCATGCCCCACGGCGCGCCGATCCCCAAGGCCAACGCCACCCGCGGGTACGGCGCCGAGGTGCGCTTCTCCGGGCAGTCCCTCACCGAGGCGCTGGTCACCGCGCAGGAGTTCGCCGACGAGACCGGCGCGGTGTTCATCCACCCCTTCGACCACACCGACATCCTCGCCGGGCAGGGCACCTGCGGCATCGAGATCCTGCAGCAGGCCCCCGAGGCGGCGACCGTGATGGTCCCCACCGGCGGCGGCGGGCTGCTCGCGGGCATCGCCATCGCGGTCAAGAGCCTGCGCCCCGACGTACGCGTGGTCGGCGTGCAGGCCGAGGAGGCGGCGGCCTTCCCCGAGTCGCTGCGCACGGGCGCGCCCGTCGCGCTGACCCAGATGTCGACGATGGCCGACGGCATCGCGGTGGCCCGGCCCGGCGACGTCCCGTTCGAGGCGATCCAGCGCTACGTCGACGACGTGGTCACCGTCTCCGAGGACTCACTCTCCCGGGCCCTGGTGATGCTGCTGGAGCGCGCGAAGATGGTCGTCGAGCCGTCCGGCGCCGCCGCGGTGGCGGCCCTGATGGACCAGCCGAAGGCGTTCGGGACACCCGTGGTGGCCGTGCTCTCGGGCGGCAACGTGGACCCGCTGCTGCTGGGCAAGCTGATCCGGCACGGCCTGGCCTCGGCGGGGCGCTACCTGAGCCTGCAGGTGCACATCCCCGACCGCCCCGGCGGCCTGGCCCGGCTGCTCACCGACCTCGCCGACGCAGGCGCCAACGTGCTCGAGGTGATGCACGACCGGACCACCACCTCGCTCCATCTGGGCGAGGTCGCGGTCCGGTTGCAGCTGGAGACCCGTGGTCTCGAGCATGCCGAGGAGGTGCTCCTGCGCCTGCGCGAGCACGCCCACCACGTGGTCGAGTAGCGCTCAGTCGACGTAGGGGACGGCCTCGAGGATCTCGGCCTTCTGGTCGCGGCCGTTGGGCAGCGTGTAGGTCACGGTCTCGCCGCGACGGGCGCCCTGGATCGCCAGGCCGAGCGGTGACTGCGGGGAGTAGACCTTGATGTCGTCGCCGGCCATCTCACGGGCGCCGAAGAGGAACTCCTCGGTCAGGTCGGCGCCGAGCAGCTTCACGGTCACCTTCATGCCGGGCTCGACGACGCCGTCGTCGGGAGGGGTCTCGCCGACCTGGGCACGGCGCAGCATGTCCACCAGCTGCTGGACGCGGCCGTCGATCTTGCCGAGCTCCTCGCGCGCAGCGTGGTAGCCGCCGTTCTCCTTCAGGTCACCCTCGTCACGGGCTTCGCTGACCTTCTTGACGACCTCGGCGCGGCCGGCCCCCCGCAGGTGCTCGAGCTCGGCCTGCAGCTCGTCGTACTTCCCCTGGGTCAACCAGACGACATCGCCCTGGATCGGCTCGGTCATGGATGTCTCCTACAGATCGGTGTGGCCATTCGGGCAAGTGGACAATGTTACCAACGAGACGCCCCGGAGGGAGAATCATCGGCCAGATCCCGTCACCGGATCAGCGCGGGCTGGACTGTCCCTCGGACGTGCAGCCGATCAGCTCCACCGAGGTGGCCGGCCGTTCGGTGCGCACCTCCACCTCGTAGACCCGGGTCCCTTCCGAGCCGGAGACCTTGAAGTTCTTCTCGCCGACCACCGAGTGGTCGTCGCCGAAAGCACGGAGCAGGCAGCTCGCCGAGACGTCGTCACCGTGGGTCCTGACGGCAACGCCGGCAGTCACGGTGCGGGTGTCGACGACGTCGAAGGTGCGCAGCGAGGACTGCACCTCCGGGTTGCTCCGGTCCCAGACCATCCAGCCGAGCCAGGCCACCACCAGGATGGTGGCGAGCACGAACGCGACCATCACGGCGGGGCGCCGGCGGGGTCGCGCGGACCCGTAGCGGTCCGCCAGCACGTCGGTCTTCACGTCGTTCACAAGGACCATGTTCGCATCCCTAGACTTGGCGCCATGCTCCGCCTGATGCACGTGCACGCCCACCCCGACGACGAGTCGAGCAAGGGGGCCGCCTCCACCGTCAAGTACGTCAAGGAGGGCGTCGACGTGCACGTCGTCACCTGCACCGGCGGCGAGCGCGGGTCCATCCTGAACCCGAAGATGGATCGGCCCGACGTGCTGGCCAACATCACCGAGATCCGCCGCCAGGAGATGGAGGCGGCCCGCGAGATCCTGGGCGTGACCCAGGACTGGCTCGGGTTCGTGGACTCCGGGTGGCCCGAGGGCGACCCCAAGCCCCCGCTTCCGGAGGGGTGCTTCGGGCAGATGGACCCGCAGGTCGCGGCCGAGCCGCTCGTGCGCCTGATCCGCAGCTTCCGCCCGCACGTGCTCACGACGTACGACGAGAACGGTGGCTACCCGCACCCGGACCACATCGCGTGCCACAACGTCTCGGTCGCCGCCTTCGAGGCGGCCGGGGACCCCAACCGGTTCCCCGAGGCCGGGGAGCCCTGGCAGCCGCTGAAGCTCTACTACCACCACGGGTTCAACCGGCCGCGGACCGAGGCGCTGCACGAGGAGATGCTGCGCCGCGGCCTGGAGTCGCCGTACGCCGAGCGGCTCAAGGACTGGAAGGTCGACCCGGCCCACGACGCGCGGATCACCACCCGGGTCCCGTGCGGGGAGTACTTCCCGGTACGTGACCGGGCCCTGCTCGCCCACGCCACCCAGATCGACCCCGACGGCCCGTGGTTCCACGTGCCGCTCGAGGTGCACCAGGCGGCGTGGCCGACCGAGGACTACGAGCTGGCGCGGTCCTTCGTGGAGACCGAGCTGCCCGAGGACGACCTGTTCGCGGGCATCCGCGGGCGCGACGACTTGAGCGCCTGAGAGACTGTTGCCATGAACGCGCTGATGTCCCTGATCCCCCTGATCGTGTCCGGGGTGGACGAAGTCCCCGTCGCCGAGGACGTGAAGGCCGGCTGGACGGCCATGTTCGTGTTCATCGGGCTGGCGGTGGCGCTCGGCCTGCTTGGCTGGAGCCTGACCCGCCACCTCCGCAAGGCGCGCACCAACGCCGACGAAGGCACCTTCGAGCCCAGCGAGCCCCGCAAGCGCCGGGTGCCCTGACTTCTGGTTGGCCCCGGCGGCCGCTCGGCGAGCTTCCGGCTCAGCTGCTGGGCCTCCGGGTGATCCGCACCAGCGCGTCCCAGGCTGTTCCGCGGGAGCCGTGCTCGTCGGTGCCGGCGACGTGCCGCGGCACGCGCTCGGCGCGGATGACGTCGAGGGGGGCGTCCTCGAGGTCGGAGAGCACGTCCTCGGCGGTGTACAGCACGGCCGGGTCCTGAGGGCCGCCCGTGCCCTCGGTGAGGTTGGTGGAGTCGTGGGCGACCACGAACAGGGTGCCGCCCCCGGCCAGCGCGTCGAAGGCGCGGCGTACGACGGTCCGGCGCTCTGGAGCGCTCACCTGCAGATAGGTGATCAGCACGAGGTCGAGCCCGCTGGGCAGCGGCGCGGTGAGTACGTCGCCGACCTGCCAGTCCACGGCGACCCGCCTGTCCTCGCTCAGCCGCCGGCCCTTCCCGATCGCGACCGGGGAGAAGTCCATCGCGGTGACCTGCCAGCCGCGCTCGGCCAGCCAGCGGGCGTTGCGTCCCTCGCCACACGCGAGCTCCAGGGCCCGCCCCGGCGGCAGCACAGCCAGCTCCTGCTCGACGAACTGGTTGGGGCCGGTCGACCAGACGAGCTCGGTCGCGGCGTACCTCTCGTCCCAGGCTGCTGAGTCCATCTCCGCAGGCTATCCGCGGGCCGGGTCGCGGGTCAGGCCTCGCTCGCGCTCTGAGCCGCGATCTGCCGGCGTACGTCCTCCATGTCGAGCTCGCGCACCGCGGTGATCAGCTGGTCCAGGGCCGGGGGCGGCAGCGCGCCGGCCTGGGAGAAGACGAGGATCCCCTCGCGGAAGGCCATCAGGGTCGGGATCGAGCTGACCTGCGCGGCGCCCGCGAGCTCCTGCTGCTCCTCGGTGTTCACCGACCCGAAGGCCAGGTCGGGGTTCGCCTCGGAGGCTGCCTCGTAGGTCGGCGCGAACTGGCGGCAGGGGCCGCACCAGCTCGCCCAGAAGTCGACGAACAGGACGTCGTTCTCCGCCACGCTCGACTCGAAGTTCTCACCCGTCAGCTCGATGGTTGCCATGGGTTCCACGGTACGGGCGGTCAGAGGAGGGGGCACATCGCGGGTTCGCCGGTCGAGATCACATCTCCTCGTGGGTGTCCGGGTCACCGTCGAAGAGCCGTCCGCCGGGGTCAGCCAGCCCGAAGATGGCCTCCATCTCCGCCTCGGTGAGCTCGAAGCCGAAGACGTCGAGGTTCTGCCGCTGGCGCTCCGGGGTGCTCGACTTGGGGATCGGGAGCGACTCCAGCTGGACGTGCCACCTCAGGATCACCTGTCCCGGCGTCACGCCGAGCCGTTCGGCGGGTGCGGTGACCGCCGGCTCCTCCAGGGGCGCCTGCCGCTTGCCCATCGGGCTCCAGGCCTCCGTGCGGATGCCGAGCCGCGCGTGGACGCGACGCATCTCGTCCTGGGGGAAGCGCGGGTGCAGCTCGATCTGGTTGACCGCCGGGGTCACGCCGGTCTCGTCGATGATCCGGCTCAGGTGGACCTCGGTGAAGTTGGAGACCCCGATCGAGCGGACCAGCCCCTCCTCGCGCAGGTGCACCAGGGCGCGCCAGGCCTCGCCGTACTTCCCGACCCGGGGGTTGGGCCAGTGGATCAGCGCCACGTCGAGGTACTCCAGGCCCAGCCGCGCCAGCGAGCCGTGCACGGAGGCGATCGCGTCGTCGTACGCATGGTCGCGACCGGGGAGCTTGCTGGTGACCTGGACCTCCTCGCGCGGCAGTCCCGAGCGCTCCAGCGCCTCCCCGACCTCGGTCTCGTTCTGGTAGTTCACCGCGGTGTCCAGCAGCCGGTAGCCGTTCTCCAGCGCGCTCAGGATCGCCTCCACCCCCTCGGCACCCTTGAGCGGATAGGTGCCGAATCCGATGGCCGGCAGCGTGCTCCCGTCGTTGAGGGTGTACGTCGGAACCGAGATCGCGTCGCTCATCCCTCCACCCTGCCAGCCCCGGGGCCCGGTCTGAAGGCCCCGGTTCGGGATAGTCCGAGACAGTCCCGTCGTCGAACCGGCCGATCGGGGACGGAAACGTCTCGGACTATCCCGCTGCTCAGCGCAGCTGGTACGTCGCGATCGAGGCCGCCACGTAGTGGCAGATGAAGGCCAGGATCGTGAAGGTGTGGAAGACCTCGTGGAAGCCGAACCAGGCGGGGTTGGGGTTGGGGCGCTTGAGGCCGTAGACGAGGCCGCCGAGGGTGTAGAGGGCGCCGCCGGCCACGATCAGCGTGATCACGGCGTTGCCGCCGTCGGCGAAGTCGTCGGCGTAGAAGATGGCCACCCAGCCGAGGGCGAAGTAGATCGGGGTGTAGATCCACCGCGGGGCATCGACCCAGAAGATCCGGAAGGCGACGCCCATGGCAGCGCCAACCCAGACGATGGTCAGCAGCGTCACGCGTGCGCTGCCCTCGAGCAGGATCAGCGTGAACGGGGTGTAGGAGCCGGCGATGAGCAGATAGATGTTCGAGTGGTCGAACCGGCGCAGGAAGGCCCAGGTGCCCTCAGACCAGTTGCCGCGGTGGTAGATCGCCGAGACCGTGAACAGCAGCAGGGCGGTGAAGGCGAAGATGGCCGACCCGACCCGGGTCGTCAGGGTCGGGGAGAGGGCGATCAGGACGATGCCTGCAGCCAGCGCCAGCGGCACGGTGCTCGCGTGCAGCCACCCGCGCAGCTTGGGCTTGACCTCGTCCTTGACGTAGCGGACCTTGGTCCGGACATGCTCGGCCGCTTCATGAGCGTTCTCGGTGATGCGCTCGGGGAGCGGGTGTTCGGGGGGCACGGGTCAAAACTACCGGTCTGCGGCGAGTAGTGCTCCGGACTCCGAGGCGCGGGAGTGCGGAATCACAGCTTCCTGAAGGGTTCGCCCGAGTAGAGTCGTCCGGGTGGCGGACTGGAAGCGGGGGCTGCGTCGGGTGCTCTACCCGGCGTACGAGGCGCGAGTCGCCCGTCGCCTCCCCGCATCGCGGGTCCCCAAGCACGTGGGGGTGATGCTCGACGGCAACCGGCGCTGGGCCAGGGCCGTCGGCGCGGACACCGCCCAGGGCCACCGGGCCGGCGCCGCCAACATCGAGCCGCTGCTCGGCTGGTGCGAGGAGATCGGCGTCGAGGTGGTCACGCTGTGGCTGCTCTCCACCGACAACCTGAACCGCCCCGCCGCCGAGCTCGAGCCGCTGCTCGGCATCATCGGGGACGCCGTCGAGACCCTCGCCGAGCAGCGTCGGTGGCGGCTGCACCCCGTGGGTGCCCTCGACCTGCTGCCCGACCAGGTGGCGACCCGGCTCAAGGAGGCCGCCGAGTCGACCAGCGACGTGGACGGGCTGCTGGTCAACGTCGCCGTGGGGTACGGCGGGCGCCGTGAGATCGCCGACGCGGTCCGGTCGCTGCTGCACGAGCACGCCGGGCTCGGCGACACCCTCGAGGAGCTCGCCGAGGTCATCGACGTCGAGCACATCGCCAAGCACCTCTACACCAAGGGACAGCCCGACCCCGACCTCGTCATCCGCACCAGCGGCGAGCAGCGGCTCGGCGGGTTCCTGCTGTGGCAGAGCGCACAGAGCGAGTTCTACTTCTGCGAGGCCTACTGGCCCGACTTCCGCCGGGTGGACTTCCTGCGCGCGGTCCGGGCCTACGCCGAGCGCGAGCGCCGCTACGGTTCCTGAGGAGGTCGCGCAGCGACCGTCAGGCGAGCAGGAGGACGAGCCCGCCGACCGTGAACGCCAGCGCCAGGGCCCCCAGCCAGGGGCGCATCCGGTTGCACAGCAGCACCCGCTGCCGAAGCACCACGGGCACGTTCTCGATGGGCAGCCGGTTGGCGACGAGCACGTTGCCGAGCAGGACGATCCCCATCAGCACGCCGAGCTGGAGCATCGGCACCGCGACGGACGGAGTGGGGTCCACTCCACGGACGCTACGTGGCGTCGGATGTGACCCACGTCTCATTGTGAGACGCGCTCAGGTGGGCGTGAGGATCCCGTAGAGGTGGATCTTGCGGTAGATCGTCGCCCTCGACATGCCCAGGGCTCGCGCCGCCGCGACCTTGTTGCCCCCGGCGTCGTTGAGGCACCTCACGATCGCGTCCCGCTCCATCGCCTCGAGCGGGCTCAGCACCCGGCGGCTCATCGCGTGCACCTCGGGCGGCAGGTCCTCGGGGGTGATCACGCCCGTACGACGATGCCGGACCACCTCGCGGAGCATCGTGCGCAGCTGCTCGGTGTTGCCGGGCCACGACATCCTCATCAGCAGCCGCAGGGCCTCGGGCGAGCAGCTGAGGTGGCCCCCCTGGCCGAGCCGGGCGAGCAGACTGCCGACGAGCAGCGGCAGGTCCTCGAGGTGGAGTCGCAGCGGGGGCAGCTCGACGGTGCTCGGGAAGAGCCTGAGCAGGGGGTCGAGCACCGGACTGACCTTGCGGTCGTTCAGCGTCACCGCCACCCACGGGGGACGGGCCTGGGTCCGGGCGTCCTGGAGTGTGCTGGCCAGGCTGCGCAGTACCGGCGCGGTCAGCTCGTCGACGTGGGTGATCACCAGCGTCTGCGCGTCCCCGAGCGCAGCCCGCCGCGCCGAGTCCAGCCAGTCCGGCTCCCGGGCGGCGTTCCGCGCGTCGAGGAGCTCGAACCGGCCGACCGGCTGACGACGCAGCTGGACCGCGCGCAGGACGGTCAGCTTGCCGACCCCCGGCTCGCCCTCGACGGCCAGCCACTCGCCCGACCGGAACACCCGCTCGACCTCCTGGCAGGCGTGCAGCCACCGTGGTCCCGAGCCGACCACGCTCGGGAGGGGGACCGCGGGCGCGAGGTCGAGGGCGCCGCCTCCCGGCTTGCCGGCCTGCTCGAGCTGCACGTGCACCACGACCCCGGACGGGGCGTCCCCGCTGCCCACGCGCCGGCAGAACATCCGTGCCTGCTGCCCCGAGGGCAGCTCGACGTCGAAGGTCTCGCGGCCGCTGGTGGCCAGGGCCTCCGAGGCCTGCGTCAACAGCGTGGCCTGGTCGCCGTGGGCGAGCGAGGCGCGCGCGTGGTCGTTCATCATCGCCATGTCGTCGTTCAGGGCGAAGACGATGCCGGTCCGGCGGCTGCAGGTGCGGAGGTACTCCTGGAGGAGCTCGAGCTCCGAGGCGCTGGTCTCGGCCAGGAGCGCCTGCCGGATCTGCTGCGCCGTGGTCTTCGCGAGGGTCAGCAGCAGGCTGCCCGCGTCCTTGCGCCAGCAGGTCAGGTCGACCGCCCCCACCAGCCGGCCGGTCACCGGGTGGTGGATCGGTACGCCGGCACAGGCCAGCTCCTCGAGGTTCTCGGCGTAGTGCTCGTGACCGAACACGTGGGTGGGCCCGCCCACCTCCAGGGCCGTACCGATCCCGTTGGTCCCCACGAACTCCTCGGCGTAGCTGAACCCGGGTGCGAGCAGCACGCGGTCGAGGTGGCGCTCGAGCTCGCCGTCGCCGGTCAGCCGGCTGAGCACCAGCCCGGACGGGTCGGTGAGGATCACACTGAGCGACTGCCCCTGGAGCTGCTCGCCGAGGCTGCGCAGGACGGGCTGGGCGCTACGGGTGAGCCGGGTGTCGAGGTGGATGTCGGGCTCGAACTTCATCTCGATCTTGTCGGCCGCCACCTTCATGGCCTGGGACCGGCGCCACGACGCGAGGATGGTGTCGCGCACCGTCATCGGCTCGGGGGTGTCGTCGGTCAGGAAGCGCACCCGGCCCTCGGCCACGACCTTCTGCGCAGGCACCGCTCGACCCGATGAGACCGGTGATGGCTTCAAGCCGACCCCCAAGCGTCGATGTCCGCGCGGCTCACGGGACCCACGTGCCGAGTGGATCCGAAGCAAGGTCCGGGCCACCAGCCACAGTAAGCGCGAGTCGAATGTCCCGTCGAGTGTCGCTCGGGGGCACCTGACGGGGTGTCTCAGATTGAGACAGCCCGGCTCCGAGGTCGGCGTAGCGTCCCCGGCATCTCGACCGGGCGGGATCCTCCGGCCCGGATCTGTGGAGGTGCGACATGGGCCCAGCCGACGGCGCGGAGGCCGAGAGCTACAACCCCTGGACCGTGGTGCACCTGGTGTTCACCCACCTCTCGGACCAGGGGCTGCATCCGGTGCTCGGCGAGAGCGGTGACCCGGGGCCACCGGCACGGGCGCTGCTGCAGGCGCTCGGGATCGAGCCGCGGGCCGAGGGCAACCGGGAGGTGACCCGCGACGTCCGAGCCCACCTGGCCCAGATCCGCGAGGCCGTCTTCGAGGACGACTGAGCCGGGTGGCTCCGCGGCGGCTCGTCTCATTGTGAGACGTGACGGCGCTCCACATCGGTCTTCACTGAAAGCCGGACTACTCGACGAACAGGAAGGAGTAGTGATGACTCGCCAAAGCGTGGCCAAGGCTCACGAGAAGATCCAAGAGCTGGCCTGGGAGCCTCTCTACCACGAACCGGTTTCCCAGTACGGAACCGACTACACGTTCCAGAAGGCCAAGAAGAAGGATCCGCTCAAGCAGGTGCTGCGGTCGTACTTCCCGATGCAGGAGGAGAAGGACCACCGCGTCTACGGCGCGGCCGACGGAGCCATCCGAGGCAACATGTTCCGCCAGGTCCAGGAGCGGTGGCTGGAGTGGCAGAAGCTGTTCCTGTCCATCATCCCGCTGCCGGAGATCTCAGCTGCGCGGGCGATGCCCCTCCTGTTCCGCACGGTCCCCAACCCCGAGCTCCACAACGGGCAGGCGATCCAGATGATCGACGAGGTCCGCCACTCGACGATCCAGCAGAACCTCAAGCGCCTCTACATGAACAACTACATCGATCCCGCCGGCTTCAACAGCAGCCTGAGGAACTTCCAGAACGACTACTGCGGCACGATCGGGCGCCAGTTCGCCGAGGGCTTCATCACCGGTGACGCCATCACGGCGGCGAGCATCTACCTCACGATCGTGGCCGAGACGGCCTTCACCAACACCCTGTTCGTGGCGATGCCGGCCGAGGCGGCCGCCAACGGCGACTACCTGCTGCCGACGGTGTTCCACTCGGTGCAGTCCGACGAGTCGCGCCACATCAGCAACGGGTACGCCACCTTGCTGATGGCACTCGCCGACGAGGGCAACCACCAGCTGCTCGAGCGCGACCTGCGCTACGCGTGGTGGAACAACCACCGCGTCGTGGACGCGGCGATCGGCACGTTCATCGAGTACGGCACCAAGGACCGCCGCAAGGACCGGGAGAGCTACGCGGAGATGTGGCGCCGGTGGATCTACGACGACTACTACCGCAGCTACCTGGTGCCCCTGGAGAAGTACGGACTGGTCATCCCGCACGACCTCATCGAGGAGTCGTGGAACCAGATCTGGAACAAGGGCTACGTGCACGAGGTCGCCCAGTTCTTCTGCACCGGGTGGGTCGCCAACTACTGGCGGATGGACCCGATGACGGACAAGGACTTCGAGTGGTTCGAGTACAAGTACCCGGGCTGGTACGACAAGTACGGCGCCTGGTGGGAGAACTACAACCGGCTCTCCACGCCGAACGGCCACCACCCGATCGTGGCGGAGGACGTCAACTACGACTACCCGCACCGCTGCTGGACGTGCATGGTGCCGTGCCTGGTCCGTGAGGACATGGTGATGGCCGAGGTCGACGGGCAGATGCGCACCTACTGCCACGAGGCCTGCCGCTGGACCGACGTCGAGGCGTTCCGCCCGACCTACCAGGGACGAGAGACCCCCAACATGGGTCAGCTGATCGGCAAGCGCGAGTGGGAGACGCTCTACCACGGCTGGAACTGGGCCGACGTGGTCTCCGACATGGGCTACGTGCGAGACGACGGGCACACGCTGGTGGCGCAGCCGCACCTGAACCTCGACCCCAAGAAGATGTGGAACCTGGACCACCTGCGCCGGATGCCTCCGCTGCAGAGTCCCAACGTTCTGCTCAACGAGATGACTCCCGACGAGCAGAAGGCCTTCCACGCGAACTACATCAAGGGAGGTCCCGCGGGTCGTCCCGCGCCGGCAGACGCCTGACCCACCGATTCGGGGCCTGCGAGGAGCGTCGGCCCAACGGCCGGCACTCCTCGCAGGGGCCCCGATCCGGTGTCAGCAGCGGTCAAGCCAGAACAGCCAGGAAGGGATTCATGGGCGAGAAGCATGTCGTGCGATTCGAGCCGGTGGGCGTCGAGATCGAGGTCGACGAGGAGAAGACGGTGCTGCGGGCCGCCGCCGAGCAGGGCATCACGCTCATGCACGGTTGCAAGGAGGGGCAGTGCGCCGCCTGCAAGTCGTTCGTCCTCGACGGTGACGACATGGAGCTCGACAAGTACTCCACCTTCGCCCTTCCCGACTTCGAGCTCGAGGAGGGCTACACGCTGCTGTGCCGGGCGCACGTCTACGAGGACGTGACGATCGAGCTCCTCAACTACGACGAGGAGATGCTGCGCTCGGGCCACCCCATCCAGGAGGGCAGGGCCGTGGTCGTCTCGAACGAGCGCGTCACCCACGACATGCGCCACCTCGTGCTCAAGCTCGTCGAGCCGAAGGAGATCGCGTTCTGGCCCGGCCAGTACGTCGACATCACCATCCCCGGCACCGACTCGACCCGGTCGTTCTCGATGGCGAACACCTCGAGCAAGGACAGCGGGCACCTCGAGTTCGTGATCCGGTGCTACCCGGACGGGGAGTTCTCCAACTACCTCGACACCCAGCTCGTGGTCGGCGACGAGATCGAGGTGGTCGGGCCCTTCGGGGTCTTCACCCTGCGCGACGGTCGTGACTCCGACATCGTCTTCGTCGGGGGAGGTGCGGGGATGGCGCCGATCCTCTCGGTGCTGCGGTCGCTCGCCGAGAAGGGGAGCACCCGCAAGGCGACGTACTACTACGGGGCCCGGACCCAGCAGGACCTCTGCTTCGAGAAGGAGCTCTACGCGCTCTCGGAGCGACTGCCCAACTTCAAGTTCGTCCCGGCGCTCTCGGAGGTCGTCGAGGGCGAGCCCTGGGACGGCGAGGTCGGCCTGATCACCGACATCGTCAAGAAGTACGAGACCGACCTCTCGGCCGTCGACTCCTACGTCTGCGGCCCGCCGCCGATGGTCGAGGCGGCGATGGAGGTCCTCGGCGCCCTGGGCGCGCCCGAGAAGAACATCTACTACGACAAGTTCACCACCACCAGCGAACCCGAATAAGGCTCATCTGAAGAACAAGGAAGGCGAGGCCGAAGGACCATGACCACCACAGTGGAACGCAGCTCACCGAAGCCGGAGTTCACCGACGCCGAGGCCGGCGCCAAGGAGTTCCCCGACTCCACCCTGCGGCACTACAACTACTACACGCCGCAGAAGCGCAAGCAGTCCCACTACGAGGACGTCACGGTCGAGGTGCAGCCGGACCCCCGGCACTACCTGGCCCAGGGGTGGCTCTACGGGTTCTCCGACGGTCGGGGTGGCTACCCCCTGGACTGGACGGTGATGAAGGCGTGGGGCGTGGACCGGGGTGACCCGGAGCGCTACCCCGGTTCGGGTGGCAGGGGCTACGAGTGGCCGGCCCACGGGTGGCACGAGTTCCGCGACCCGAACGAGGAGTGGGAGCTGACGTTCTACCGCAACAACTCCAACGTCGTGCGGCAGATCAACCAGAACGTGGAGACGGCCCGGCAGACCAAGGCGTTCGACCAGTGGAACCCCAACTGGGTCACGTTCGTGGAGCGCAACGTCGGCGCCTGGATGCACGTCGAGCACGGACTGGGCCTCTACCTGTTCGCCAACGCCCAGCGGCGCGCACCCACCAACATGCACAACAACGCGATCTCGGTGAACAGCATGCACCGGATCCGGTTCGCCCAGGACCTGGCGCTCTACAACCTCACGCTGAGTGAGGAGATCGACGGGTTCGACGGGACGGCGCACGTCGCGACCTGGAACGAGGACCCCTCGTGGCAGGGCGTGCGGCAGGTGGCCGAGGAGCTCACCGTGATCGACGACTGGGCCGAGGCGATCTTCGCCGCGAACGTCGTCTTCGAGCCGTTGATCGGCGAGCTGTTCCGGAGCCAGCTGGTGCAGCAGGCCTCGCCGGGCAACGGCGACTACGTGACGCCGACGGTCGTCGGTGCGGGGGAGTGGGACTACGCCTCGCGCGACCTCCGCTACACCAAGGCGATGTTCGAGCTGTTGACGAACGACAAGGAGTTCGCCGACCACAACAAGGACATCATCGACGGCTGGCTCTCGAACTGGGTGCCCAAGTGCCTGGTCGCGGCCCGCCAGCTGCAGCCGCTCTGGTCGCAGCCCGACGCGAAGCCGCCGCGGTTCGAGGACGGCCTCGACCGTGCCAAGAGCCGGTTCAGCGGAATCCTCTCCGACCTGAGCCTCGACAACCCCCAGGAGCTGACCCAGTGACCGGATACCAGCCGACGAAGTCGTCGTACGCCACCACCGAGAGCTCGTTCAAGCAGGACAGCACCCCCTCGAACAAGTGCGGTGTGACCTTGATGAACAACCAGGTCGGTGCCGTCGTCGCGGAGGTGATGAGCAGCAAGGAGGGCGTCACGATCACGCGGCTCCCTTCGATGATCCGCGTCGACGGGATCAACCGGATGGAGTTCGACTACGACGAGATCTCGGAGGCCCTCGGCGAGGAGGAGGGCTTCTACGACGCCGCCCAGTTCGAGGAGAACATGTCGACCCACTACGGCCGGATGATCCACGAGGACGACCGCACGATCATGTTCGCCAATCCCGAGGACGCTGCCGAGTACATCGGCTTCGACCTGCCCACGTTCGAGAAGAAGTGAGGAACCCATGTACGAGAAGGATGGGGAGAAGTACTTCGTCGTCGACAGCCACATGCACTACTGGGACGCGAGTCCCGAGAACTGGGTGAAGGGCGCCGAGAACTACGCCGAGGGCTGGATCGACTGCTTCCAGGCCTACCAGGGACTCGGGCCGCCCGAGACCCACCAGACCGCGGAGCACTTCAAGAAGGTCACCGAGGACGACCTGATGAAGGACGTCTTCGAGGACGGGTACGTCGACAAGGCGATCTTCCAGCCGACGTACCTCCGGGAGTGGTACACCGACGGGTTCAACACCACCGAGCGCAACGGCGACCTGGCCCTGAAGCACCCGGACAAGTTCATCGTGAACACGCGGTTCGACCCGCGCGACGGTGACGCCGGCATGAAGGAGTTCGAGGACAACGTCGCGAAGTGGGGCTCCAAGGGCGTCAAGCTCTACACCGCCGAGTGGAACAACGGCTCGCGCGGCTACAAGCTCAGCGACCCCGACGCCTACCGCTTCCTGGAGAGGGCGCAGGAGCTCGGGATCAAGAACGTCCACGTCCACAAGGGACCGACGATCTGGCCGCTGGACAAGGACGCCTTCGACGTCTCCGACGTGGACCACGCAGCGACGGACTTCCCGGAGCTGAACTTCATCGTCGAGCACGTGGGGCTGCCGCGGATCGAGGACTTCTGCTTCATGGCGACCCAGGAGCCCAACGTGTATGCGGGACTCTCGGTGGTGATCGGCGGCCTGATGCACGCGCGGCCGAAGTTCTTCGCCACGGTGATGGGCGAGCTGCTGTTCTGGGTCGGCGAGGACAAGATGACCTTCGGCAGCGACTACAACATCTGGGAGCCCAGGTGGCAGATCGAGGGCTTCGTCGACTGGGACTACCCGGACGAGACGTACTCCGACTACCCGCGGGTCAACGTCGACACCAAGAAGAAGATCCTCGGCCTGAACGCGGCCGAGCTCTACGGGATCGAGGTGCCTGCCGAGCTCCAGCTCAAGGGCTCCGGTGAGCCCGGTGCCCCGGACGACGCCAAGCTGGTGGAGCACGGAGCCGGGGTGTGACCTCTTCAGTGACCCACGGGGTGAGCCGGGGGGAGACGCAGCGGGACCGGGTCCTCGCCGCGTTGGGCACGGTGCGCGACCCGGAGCTGGACGAGCCCGTCACCGAGCTCGGCTTCGTCTCGTCGTGCACCGTGTCACCGGGGGGAGAGGTGCAGGTGCGGCTCCGGCTGCCGACGTACTTCTGCGCACCCAACTTCGCGTTCCTGATGGTCGCCGATGCCTACGACGCGGTCAGCGCCCTCGAGGGCGTACGCCGCACCGAGGTGCTCCTCGACGACCACTTCGCCTCCACCGACATCAACCGGGGTGTCGCGGCGAGGTCGGGGTTCGCGGAGTCCTTCGGTGCGCTCGCGGCCGGGGAGCTCGACGAGCTACGGGCCGACTTCGTCCGCAAGGCCGTGCTCGCGGGGACGGACCGGGTCTGCCGCCCGCTGCTCGCCGCGGGCCGGACCGCGGAGGACCTGGCGGCGATGCGGCTGCGTGACGTGCCGCCCAGCGCGGAGCTCGACCGGCTGCGTGACCGGCGGGCCGAGCTGGGCCTGCCGGCCGGGGACGACTCCCCGCTGCTGGTGGACGCGATCAGCGGTGCGGCGATCGGCGTGGAGGCGCTGCCGCTGCACCTGCGCAAGGCCCGCCTCACCCGGGTCAACACCGAGGCGAACGGCAGCGTGTGCCGCGGCATGCTGTCCCACCGCTATGCCACC
This sequence comes from Nocardioides sp. Z30_9, assembly GCF_058215735.1. Classification (NCBI taxonomy): domain Bacteria; kingdom Bacillati; phylum Actinomycetota; class Actinomycetes; order Propionibacteriales; family Nocardioidaceae; genus Nocardioides; species Nocardioides sp. Z30_9. The sequence goes on along the minus strand of NZ_JBZAJF010000001.1, from coordinate 1,810,954 downwards.
CGCGGCGAGGGCCAGCTGGAGGAGATCAGATGAAGGCCGTGCGGTTGCACGCGTACAACGAAGAGCCGACCGTCGAGGACGTCGACGAGCCGACCGTGAAGGGTCCGCTCGACGTGGTGGTCAAGGTCGGGGGAGCCGGGGTGTGCCGGACCGACCTGCACATCATCCTGGGTCAGTGGGACGAGGCGATGAACCCGTCGCTGCCCTACACGATCGGCCACGAGAACGCCGGCTGGGTGCACGAGGTCGGCTCGGCGGTGACGAACGTGGCTGTGGGCGACACCGTGATCCTGCACCCGACACCGACGTGCGGCCTGTGCCGGGCGTGCCGGGCGGGCCAGGACATGCACTGCACCGAGAGCGTGTTCCCGGGCCTCGACGGCACCGACGGTGGCATGGCGGAGTACCTGCTGACCTCCGCCCGGGCCTGCGTGAAGCTCGACCCGTCCACGCAACCCCAGGACGTGGCCGCGCTGGCCGACGCCGGCATCACGGCGTACCACGCGGTGCGCAAGGCGCTCCCGCTCCTCTACCCGGGCACGACAGCGGTCGTGATCGGCGCCGGCGGCCTGGGCCACATCGGCATCCAGTGCCTGGCAGCGCTCTCGGCGACGAACATCATCGTCGTCGACCGCAACCCGGCTGCCCTCGAGCTGGCCGAGCAGCTCGGCGCCCACCACACCGTGGTCGCCGACGGCAAGCAGGTCGACGCGGTCAAGGACCTCACCAACGGCGAGGGCGCCGACGTGGTGCTCGACTTCGTGGCCGAGGAGGGCGCGGAGAACGAGGGGTTCGCGATGACCCGGCCCAGCGGCTCCTACTTCGTCATCGGGTACGGCGGAACCCTCGTCGTCCCGACGCTCGACGTGATCTCCACGGAGCGGAACATCATCGGCAACATCGTCGGCACCTACAACGAGCTGGCCGAGCTGATGGTGCTCGCCCAGGCCGGCAAGGTCACCTTGCACACCAAGACGTATCCGCTCAGCGAAGCCCCGCAGGCGTTGGCAGATCTCGACGCCGGCAAGGTCCGAGGCAGGGCGATCCTCGTCCCCTAGGACGTCACCCCACCAGCACCCAGCAACGACGGAGTCACCACCGCTACGACCAAGGAAGGACGCTCATGGCCAAGGACCTGAGATTCGGCGAGGAGGCCAGGCGGCTGTTGCTGTCCGGCGTGGACCAGCTTGCTGAGGCGGTGAAGTCGACGCTCGGTCCGAAGGGGCGCAACGTGATCCTCGAGAAGATCACGGGGTCGCCGGTGGTGACCAACGACGGCGTCACGATCGCTCGCGAGATCCACCTCGGCGACCAGTTCGAGAACATGGGCGCCCAGCTGGTCAAGGAAGCGGCGATCAAGACCAACGACATCGTCGGCGACGGTACGACGACCGCGACCGTGATCGCGCAGGCCATCATCCGCGAGGGGATGGAGGCGATCGGCAAGGGCGGCAACCCGGTCCTGGTCAAGCGCGGTGTCGACCTCGCGGTCGGCAGCCTCGTCGACCAGCTCCGCAAGGTCGCCCACCCCGTGGTCAGCTTCGAGGACTACGCCCGGGTCGCGTCGATCTCCGCCAACAACGACGAGACCGTCGGGCGGGTGCTGGCCGAGGCGCTGCACGCCGTCGGGGACTCCGGCATCGTCACCGTCGAGGAGTCCACCGCGCACGGGATGAGCGTCGACTTCGTCGAGGGGTTCGAGTACGACAACGGCTACCTCTCGCCCTACCTGGTCACCCACCCGGCCAGCCTCGAGGCGATCCTCGACGACCCCTACATCTTGTTGTGCAGCGAGAAGATCACCAAGGTCCAGGAGATCATGCCGCTGCTGGACAAGGTGATGCGCAACCCGAAGCCGCTGGTGATCATCGCCGAGACGGTGGAGGGATCGGCGCTGAGCATGCTGGTGCACAACCACGTCAACGGGGTCTTCCGGTGCGTGGCCACCAAGGCGCCCGGGTTCGGTGACCGCCGGCTGCGCAAGCTCGAGGACATCGCCACGATCACCGGCGGCGAGGTCTACAGCAAGCACTCCGGGTTCAGCCTGGAGACGATGAAGATCGAGCAGCTCGGCCGGGCACGCCAGGTGCGGGTCACCGCCGAGCGGACCACGATCATCGACGGCGCCGGCTCCTCGGAGAAGGTCGAGTTCCGCGTCGCCCAGCTGCGTGCGGAGCTCGAGCGGGCCACGTTCGGTATCGACGAGGAGGTGCTCAGCGAGCGGATCGGCTCCCTGTCGGGCAAGGTCGCCGTGATCAAGGTCGGGGCACCCACCAACGCCGAGCTGGCCGAGCTGCAGCACCGGGTCGAGGACGCCCTGTCCGCGACGCGCGCCGCCATGGCCGAGGGCATCGTGGCCGGAGGGGGCGTCGCCCTGATGCACGCGGCGCCCGTCCTCGACGATCTCGACGTCAAGGACGACTACGCGACCGGGGTGGGCATCGTCCGGCGTGCGCTCACCGAGCCGACGTACCTGATCGCCGCCAACGCCGGCTATCCCGGCCACGAGGTGGTGGCCACGGTGGCGGGGATGGGCGTCGACGAGGGCTTCGACGCGCTCGAGGGCAGCTACGGGAACATGATCGACATGGGGATCATCGACCCCCTGCGCGTGTGTCGCTCGGCCCTGCAGAACGGCGCCTCCGTCGCCGGGCTGCTGCTCACGACCAACACGCTGATCGCCGAGGAGCAGACCCCCTGGGGTGGCAGCCGCGCGCTGATGAGCGAGTTCGGGGAGCTCGACGAGGGACTGCACCAGCCCTCCCCGGACTCCAGCACGCCGCAGTCGCTCGGCCTCGGCCCGTCGGTCGGGTGAGGGCGGACCATGCCGGCCGACGGCGTCACGCCCGAGCAGCCTGAGCCACCCCCGCCACCGGCCGTCGTACGACGGCTCGAGGGCCCGAGCGCGACCCTGCTCCGCGACCTGGTCGAGACCTTCGAGGAGCTGCAGACCGTGCTGCGCTGCTGCGAGCGGCTGGTGGCCGAGACCGCCGGCCGCCCGCGCCCCGACGAGGTCGTCGTCGAGGGGGTCTGGACGATGGCGCTGCTGTCCTACGCGCGCAGCTTCGCCGAGCGCACCTCGGGGCCGGTGCTCACCGAGGAGGACCTGACCCGGGCGCTGCCCGAGACCGAGGTGCTCACCTGGCACCAGGTCCTGCTCCAGCTGCGCGAGCAGCACACGGACCCGGTCTCCAGCCCGCGGGAGCAGTTCACCATCGCGGTGACCCAGGACGAGCAGGGTGCGGCGAGCGGGGTGGCGATCACCTCCGCCCGGACCCCGCTGGTCGACGAGCTGACCGTGCGGCAGACCGGCGCCATCGCCTACGCGCTGAGCACACTGGTCAACGAGCGCATCGAGGCCCAGCAGCTGGTGGTCTTCGAGGAGCTCGAGGGCACTTCGCGCGACGACCTGGAGAAGCTCGAGACGGTCGAGCTCGCGGACGCGCTCGCCTAGCGAGCCGGAGCCGGAGGATGTTCCAGCGCAAGGCACGGTTCGCCAGCGTCGCGTTCGTGCGGGGACCGCTGCCGCTGCTCGGACCTGCGTTCGTCGCGGCGATCGCCTACATCGACCCCGGCAACTTCGCCACCAACATCACCGCCGGGTCCCGGTTCGGCTACCTGCTGGTCTGGGTCGTCGTCGTCAGCAACCTGATGGCGATGCTGATCCAGTACCTCTCCGCCAAGGCCGGCATCGCCACCGGCAAGAACCTGGCCGAGCTGTGCCGGGACCACTTCCCCCGCCGGGTCACGCGCGGCCTCTGGGCGCAGGCCGAGCTGGTGGCCATCGCCACCGACCTGGCCGAGGTCCTGGGCGGCGCGCTCGCGCTGCACCTGCTGTTCGGGCTGCCGCTCCTGGTGGGCGGGGCGATCACGGCCGCGGTGGCGTTCGCCCTGCTGGGGCTGCAGAGCCGGGGCGCGCGCCCGTTCGAGATGGCGATCACCGGGCTGCTGCTCGTCGTGCTCGTGGGGTTCCTCTACAGCCTGGTCCACGGCGGGGCCGATGCCGGTGGCGTCGTCGGCGGCCTGGCCCCGCGGTTCGAGGGCACGGACACGGTGCTGCTGGCCACCGGGATGCTGGGTGCCACGGTGATGCCGCACGTGATCTACCTGCACGGGGCGCTCACGCAGAACCGCTACGCGCGCTCCACCGAGCGGGAGCGGCTGGCGCTGCTGCGCAGCCAGCGGATCGACGTGGTCACCGCGATGACCCTGGCCGGGGTCATCAACCTGACCATGCTCGTCGTCGCCGCGCAGGTGCTCTCGGGCGGACCGGAGCCCGTGGACACGATCGAGGGTGCCCACGCCGGTCTCTCCGAGGCGTTGGGCCCCACGGCGGCGCTGCTGTTCGCGCTCGCGCTGCTCGCCTCGGGCTTCGCCGCCTCCGGCGTGGGCACGTTCTCCGGCCAGGTGGTGATGCAGGGCTTCCTGCGCCGCAAGGTGCCGCTCGTCGTGCGCCGGCTGGTGACGCTCGCGCCTGCCCTGGTGGTGATCGGCGCGGGTGTCGACCCGACGCGGGCGCTGGTGATCTCCCAGGTGGTGTTGTCCTTCGGCATCCCGTTCGCGCTGATCCCGCTGGTGCTGCTCACCAGCCGCCGCAAGGTGATGGGCGCCCTGGTGAACCGGCGCCCGACCACGATCGCGGCCGCCGCGGTGGCCACCGTGATCTGTGGGCTCAACGTCACCCTGATCGCGCTGACCGTCGCGCGCTAGGGAGCGGGGACCTGCTCCCGCAGCGCGGGCATCACCTGCTCGCAGATCAGGCGCAGGCTCTCCCAGGACGGCTCGGCCGGCATCCCCGCGCAGAGCGGGTGGCTGGTGACGAGCTTGATCTCGCCCGACCGGCACCGCTCGGCGAGGTCGTCGGGGGTGAGCGCGACGTACCGGCCGGCTTCGCGCAGGCCCGCCACGGTCGTGGAGTCGTCGCGCACGACCGAGGGCTGGTCGCCGGCCCAGGCGGCATAGGCCCGGGCGTCGGCGAGCAGGACGTGGCCGTGCTCGGCCCAGAACGCGTCGGGGTCCTCGGCGCAGAAGACGATGGCCGGACCCGGAGGGGGCACCATCACGAAACCGGGCTCCCGGCCCAGCTCGCGGCACGTCTGGCGGTAGAGCTCGCGGAGCTCGCGGTCGGCGACCTGGGGCGCGAAGCCGAGCCCGAGGCGCGCGGCCCGCCGGGCCGCCACCGGCGACCCGCCGCCGTAGAAGAGCAGCGGGTGCGGCCGGCTGTACGGCGAGGGAGTGATCCGGACGCGGCGACCCTGGTGCTCGACCTCGTCGCCGGCCCACAAGGAGAGCAGCAGCCGGATCGTCTCCTCGATGTCGGCGCCCCGGGTCGACCACGGCTGGTCGAAGAGGGTGTACTCCTCGCGGCGGTAGCCGAGCCCCAGGGTGTAGCTGACCCGGCCACCGCTGAGATGGTCGAGCACGGCCACGTCCTCGGCGAGCTTGATCGGCTCGTAGAGGTTGACCAGGAGCGCCGAGACCGAGATCGGGATCCGGCTCGTCCGAGCGGCGAGCGCGGCCGCAGCGACGATCGGACTCGGCAGGTAGCCGTCCTCGGATCCGTGGTGCTCGGAGAGCATCAGGGCGTCCTGTCCGTGCTCCTCGACGTAGGTGACCTGGTCCAGCGCGCGGGCGAACAGCTCCCGGCGGGCCCGGGGATCGGCGCCCGGTGCGCGGAAGTCGAAGCGGGTGACGAAGGTGACCACGTCAGACCGCGTCGACCGGCGCCAGCTTGCGCGTCAGGAACGAGACCTGGTGCGCGACCGCGGGCTCGAACCACGGCTTGCCGGGGTAGATGTCGAAGTGGTCGCACGGGTAGTGCCGGACCTCGGCCCGGGCGTTGAAGGCGGCCTTGGACGCGGCGTGCGGGGGAGCACTGCGGTCGAAGTCCGCGATCTGCACCAGCACGGGGGCGCGGACCAGCCTGGCGCTCCGGACCGGGCGGTGGCCGCCGAGCTCCAGGCCCACGGTGGCGTCGATCTCGTTGCGCCAGGTCGGGCCGGCGATCGCGAGGTAGTCCTCGTAGGAGCCCTCCAGCGACAGGGCCGCGAGCTCGCCGGGCCGGCCGACGACGGGCATCATCACCGGCGCCCGGCCCCGGAGGCCGGCCACCCGGCTGCGGAACCCGGCGGCGGTCGAGCGCAGCATCTCCGCCTTGGTGTGGCTGGCCAGCGCGTGCCGGCCCGCCGCGAGGCCGTCCACGAGCGGGGTCACGGCCACCACCGCGGCCACGTCGTCACGGCCCGCAGCTGCGTCGAAGACGTGGCCCCCGGCGAGGGAGACCCCCCACAGCACCAGCCGGTCGGGGTCGACGCCGGGCAGCGCGGCGGCTGCCGACATGGCGGCGCGGTAGTCGGCGAGCTGGCCGCTCATGCTGACCGTCTGCCGGGGGGTCCCGGCGCTGGCGCCGAACCCGCGGTAGTCGAAGGCCAGCACGTCGAGCCCGGCGGCGGCCAGCGCCTCGGCGAACGGCTGCAGGCCGGAGTCCTTGGTGCCGGCGAGGCCGTGGGCCATCACCACGACGGGCCGCCCGGCCGGGCCGGTGAGGTCGTCGCTGCCCGCGGCGAAGTGCCAGGCGTCGCAGGCGACACCCTCGGAGTCGAAGGTGAGCTGTTCGGGCGTCATGAGCCGTCCTCCTCGGACGCAGGCTCCTCGGGGAGCGTGCCGTAGATGGTGCGCAGCCAGATGGCGGTCAACGCCTCGATCTGCTGGTCCCGGGTCAGGCTGCCGCCGAGCGCGACCCGTTCGAGCATCCGGTCGTTGAGCTCGAGGAGCACGGTGGCGAGCGCGACCGGGTCGGGGCCGGTGGGCGCACGGCCCGCAGCCCGCTCGCGCTGGATCATGTCGGAGACCGGCTGCACGAACGACTGGCGGTCCGACTCCCACATGGCCCGGACGGCCTCGGTGGTGGCCCGGGCCTCGAGCATCGCCGCGAACTGGTGCTGGTGCCGCTCGACCACGTCGAAGAGCCCGCGCAGCATGGTCTCGATCCGCATCACCGGCGGGCCGTCGGTGGTGGCCACCAGCCCCGAGGCGGCGACGACCTCGTCGTACATCTCCTCCATCAGGGCGGCCACGGCGACGGCCTTGTTCTCGAAGTAGAAGTAGAAGGCGGACCGCGTCACTCCCGCCCCGCGGGCGATGTCGGCGATGTTGACCGACTCCAGGCTGCTCTCCTGGAGGTGCCGGTCGAGCGACTCGAGCAGCGCGGCGCGGCGCTGGTCGCCCTTCTGGGGCGGACGGCGATCACGCGTGCCCGCCAATGGGCGGCTCACGCCGTGGCCCGGGTCAGCGCCGGGGCTCCGAGCCGTTCCGCCCGGCGCAGCCCCTGGGGGAGCTCCTTGGTGCGCAGGTCGTGCTCGTAGATGAAGAAGTCGACCTGCTGGGTGTGCCGGGCGGTGGTGTTGTAGTGCCCGATGTACTTCTGCTCGTCCTCCACGATCACCCGCTCCATCACCTCCTGCTCGGGGAGCCGGTAGCGGCCGGCGGCGTACGCCGCGACCAGCCGGGCCTGGCACTCCACGAACGGGAACAGGGTCGGTGTGGACTGCGCGAAGCCGACGAAGACGAGGTCGTCGATCCCCGGCTTGAACATCCGCTTGTAGAGCGGCAGCCGGTTGTCGGGAGCCGAGAGGAAGGACTCGTCGAAGAACGGGAACGTGATGTTGTAGCCGGTCGCGTAGATGATCACGTCGAAGTCGCTGCTGGTGCCGTCCTCGAAGTGCACGGTGCTGCCGTCGAGCCGGGACACGTTGCCCTTGGGGGTGACGTCGCCGGAGCCGAGCCTGAGCGGGAGCTCGACCGACTGGGTCGGGTGGGCCTCGAAGAACTTGTGGTTGGGCGTGGGCAGGCCGAAGTCCTCGGGCCGACCGGTGCTCACCGGCTGCATCACCTGGACGAACTTGCGCTGCCAGGACAGCGGTAGGTAGGGCGTGGTGGCGTAGTACTTGTCGGCCGGCTTCCCGGCGATGTACTTCGGCACGATCCAGGCGCCGGAGCGGGTGGAGAGCGTGACCTCGTTCTGCAGCGCCTTGGAGGACAGCTCGACGGTGATGTCGGCCGCGCTGTTGCCGATGCCGACCACCAGGATCCGCTTGCCGCTGAAGTCGAGCGGGTCGCGGGGGTCGACGTAGGCGTGGGAGTGGATCACCTCGCCGGTGAACTCGCCGGGGAAGCTCGGGAAGCGCGGGTCCCAGTGGTGCCCGTTGCCCACGACGAGCAGGTCGGCGTGGCGGGTCTCCCCGGCCTCGGTGTCGAGCTCCCAGCCGCCCGACTCGAGCCGTCGGGCGCTCAGGACCCGGTTCTGGAACTCGATGTGCTCGCGCAGGCCGAAGGCGTCGGTGTAGTCGTCGAGGTAGGCCTTGATCTGGGTGTGGTGCGGGAAGTCCGGGTAGTCCTCGGGCATCGGGAAGTCCCGGAACGAGAGCCGGTGCTTCGAGGTGTCGATGTGCAGCGAGCGGTAGGCGCTGCTGTGCCCGTTGGGGTTCTCGAACGCCCAGTTGCCTCCGACCCGGTCCGAGGCCTCGAAGCAGGTGTAGGGCAGGCCGTAGTCCTGGAGCATCTTCGCGGTGGTCAGCCCGCTGATGCCGGCGCCGATGACAGCCGTGGTGGGTGCGTTCACCACCGCATCCTCTGGCACGTGTCGATTTTTATCAACACCTGTGAATTCCGGGAGAAACCTGCTTGGGTTCCGGCTATGTCCCAGACAGTGACCTACGACACATCCACCTCCGGCTCCACCGAGACCCCGGTGGCGGTGGTGTTCGGCGGAGCCTCCGGCATCGGCGCCGCCATCGCGGCAGCCTCCGAACGCGCCGGGTACCGCGTGCACGTCGCCGACCTGACCGGCTCCACACCGGTCGACGTGACCGACGAGGCATCGGTGGAGGCGTTCCTGACCGGGGTCCGCGAGCAGGAGGGTCGGCTGGACCTGGTGGTGAACAGCGCCGGGTCGAGCACGCTGGGGCTGGTCACGGAGATGCCGGTCGAGGAGTTCCGCCGGGTGGTCGACGTCTGCCTGACGGGTGGCTTCGTGGTGCTCAAGCACGCCGGGCGGCTGGTCGACGACGGTGGCTCGATCATCTCGCTGACCTCGCTGAACGCTCGTCAGCCCGGGTCGGGGCTCTCGGCGTACTGCGCTGCGAAGGCAGGGCTGGCCATGCTCACCGAGGTGACGGCCCTGGAGCTGGGGCTCCGGCGGGTGCGGGTCAACGCCGTCTCGCCCGGTCTGGTGCCCACCCCGTTGACCGCCCCGGCGCTCGACATCGCCGGCATCGAGGACGACTACCTCGAGAACACGCCTCTGGGCAGGGCCGGCGCACCCGAGGAGATCGCGGAGGCCGTGCTGTTCCTGGCCTCGGCACAGTGGATCACCGGTGAGGTGCTCGACATCAACGGGGGAGCGCACCTGAAGCGCTACCCCGACATCCACGGCCACGTGATGAAGGCGTTCGGCTGATGCTCTTCCCCGAGCTGGGGTGCTACGGGCTGGCCGGCCACTCCGCCGACCCCCGTGACCTGCTCGCGGAGGTCGGTGAGGCCGAGGAGCTCGGGCTCGGGGCGGTGTTCCTCTCCGAGCGGTTCAGCCTCAAGGACGCCGGCGTGCTGGCCGGCGCCGCCGCCGCGGTGTCCAGCCGGATCGGGATCGGTACGGCGGCCACGAACCACAACACCCGGCACCCGCTGGTGACCGCCACGATGGCGGCCACGCTGTACCGGCTCAGTGGCGGGAGGTACGCCTTCGGCCTCGGCCGCGGGTTCGACCTGCTCTTCGACGTGATGGGGCTGCCGCGGGTGACCGGCGCACAGCTCGAGGACGTCGTCGGCATCCTCAGGACCCTGTGGTCGGGAGGCACGGTCGTGGGCCACGACGGCCCCGCCGGGTCGTTCCCCTACCTGAGCCAGGATCCCTCCTTCGACGAGCACATCCCGGTGCTGATGACCGCGATCGGCCCACGGACCCTGGAGCTGGCCGGACGCGTGGCCGACGGTGTCGTGCTGCACACCTACCTCACCGACGAGACGCTCGCCGCTGCCGTCGGCACCGTGCGGACCGCGGCGGAGCAGGCAGGGCGTGACCCGGCCTCGGTGCGGGTCTGGTCCGTGCTGGCGACCGTGGAGGAGTCGGTGCCCGAGGAGGTCGCGCTGCGCAAGACCGTGGGCCGGCTGGCGACCTATCTCCAGGGCTACGGCCAGGTCCTCGTCGACGCCAACGGCTGGGACCCCGACGACCTGGTCAGGTTCCGGGGCGACCCTCTGGTGACCGGCTACCCCGGTGCCTTCGACGCGATCGGGACCACCGAGCAGCTCACCTACCTGCGCGACCAGGTGCTGCCGGCGCACTGGCTGGCGGCCTCCGCGACCGGCACCGCCGCGCAGTGCGCGGCCCGGGTCGCCGACCAGTTCGACGCCGGGGCCGACAGCGTGATCCTGCACGGCGCCACCCCGGCCGAGCTGGAGCCCGTGCTCGGGGCCTGGGCCCGCGTCCGGGAGCCGGAGCGGTTCGCTGCCCTGCCCGCCAACCCCGGCTGGATGGTGCAGCAGTGAGCGGGTCAGTGATCTGTGAGCCCGGCGGGCTGACCTCGCAGTGGCTCAGCACGGCCCTGGGCCATGAGGTGCAGGTCAGGTCCCTCGCGCCGGTCGGGACCGGCCAGATCGGCACCTGCTTCCGGGTGTGCTTCGACGACTCGGACGGGGAGCACACGCTGCTGGCCAAGCTCCCGGCCGCGGACCCCGCCATGCGCGAGCTGCTGGCCGGTGCCTACCGCAGCGAGGTGAGGTTCTACGCGGAGCTCGCGGGCACGGTCGCCGTCACGGTCCCGAGCTGCGACCTGGCGCTGATCACCCCCGGCACCGGCGACTTCACCCTCCTCCTGCAGGACCTGGCTCCGGCGCAGCAGGGTGACCAGGTCGCGGGGTGCTCGGTGGCGCAGGCGCGGGCGGCGGTGGTCAACCTCGCGGGGCTGCACGGGCCGCGCTGGTGCGACCCCGCCCTGACCGAGGTCGAGGGACTGGCCCTGAACGGACCCGACGACGCGGCGCTGCTGGCGGAGCTCTACGGGCCGGCGACCGAGCTGTTCGTGGAGGGACTCGGCGAGCTGATCGCCGCCGAGGACGTCGCGACGCTCCGAGCCTGTGTCGAGGTCGCCGAGCCCTGGGCGCTGGCGCGCCCGGACTGCTTCGCGCTGATGCACGGGGACTACCGGCTCGACAACCTGATGTTCGCCCTGGGCGACGGGGGTGACGAGGTGCGTGTGTGGGCGGTGGACTGGCAGACGCTGTCGCTGGCCCTGCCGGCCCGCGACCTGGCCTACTTCCTCGGGACCAGCCTCCCGGTGGCGGACCGGCGTGCCTGCGAGCGCGAGCTCGTCGAGGCCTACCACTCGACGCTGGTGGGCCACGGGGTCGCTGACTACTCCTTCGAGGCCTGCTGGGAGGACTACCGCCTCGCGATGGTCCAGGGGCCGCTGGTGGCCGTCTTCGGGTGCGCCTACGGCACCCGGACCGAGCGCGGTGACCAGATGTTCGCGGCGATGGTGCGCCGCTCGTGCGCGGCCGTCCGCGACCACGGGACCCTCGACCTCGTGCGCCGGCTCTGAGTCGTGGCGCCAGGCGGACCGGGCTGTTCACCTCCCGGCTAGGGCGTGTCGATCACCATGGCGCCACCGGCGGACGTAGTTTCGTCGGACCGGCCTGTGGGGAAGCAGGCCGCACCAGGAGGGCGAAGTTCGTGAGAGATCACGGCCACAGCACCATCGGAGGTCGGCACCCCGGCCCCCGACGCCTCACCCGGTCCGTGCACCACTGCTAGCGGACCGGGGCGCAGGGGTGCGCGCACCGGTCACAAGGGGATCCAGTGACAACAGCGAAGCGCGCAGCCGTCGGGACCAGCACGTCCGAGGCCCCGGCGCAGCCCTCCGGTCGACGCACCTACGTCGTGGACACCTCGGTGCTGCTGGCTGATCCGGGCGCGTTGAGACGGTTCGATGAGCACGAGGTCGTCCTCCCCGTGGTGGTGATCACCGAGCTCGAGGGGAAGCGCCACCACCCCGAGCTCGGCTACTTCGCCCGGTCCGCGCTGCGCATGCTCGACGAGCTCAGGGTGCAGGCCGGCCGCCTCGACGAGCCGGTCCCGGTGGGGGACCACGGCGGCACCGTGCGCGTCGAGCTGAACCACACCGACCCCGCGTCGCTGCCCTCGGGCTTCCGCCTCGGCGACAACGACACCCGGATCCTCGCGGTGGCCTGCAACCTGCGCAACGAGGGCCACGACGTCACGCTGATCTCCAAGGACCTGCCGCTGCGGATCAAGGCCTCCGCCGTGGGCCTCGACGCGGCCGAGTACCGCGGGGAGCAGGTGCACGAGTCCGACGCAGGCTGGACCGGGATGGCCGAGGTCGACGTGACCGCTGCCGACCTCGACGACCTGTACGACGACCAGGTGGTCGACCTCGACGTCGCCCGCGACCTGCCGTGCCACACCGGCCTGGTGCTGATGTCGGACCGGGGGAGCGCACTGGGCCGGGTGAAGGGGGACAAGCGCGTCCACCTCGTCCGCGGGGACCGGGAGGCGTTCGGGATCCACGGGCGCTCGGCCGAGCAGCGGATCGCGCTCGACCTGCTGCTCGACCCCGAGATCGGGATCGTCTCGCTGGGCGGCCGGGCCGGGACCGGCAAGTCGGCGCTGGCGCTGTGCGCGGGCCTCGAGACGGTCCTGGAGCGCCGTACGCACAAGAAGGTGGTGGTGTTCCGGCCGTTGTTCGCGGTCGGGGGCCAGGAGCTCGGCTACCTGCCGGGCAGCGAGTCGGAGAAGATGTCGCCCTGGGGCCAGGCGGTCTTCGACACCCTGGGAGCGATCACCACCCCCGACGTCGTCGAGGAGGTGCTCGACCGCGGGATGCTCGAGGTGCTGCCGCTGACCCACATCCGCGGACGGTCCCTGCATGACGCCTTCGTGATCGTCGACGAGGCGCAGTCGCTGGAGCGCAACGTGCTGCTCACGGTGCTGTCGCGGATCGGCGCCAACTCCAAGGTGGTGCTCACCCACGACGTCGCCCAGCGCGACAACCTGAGGGTGGGACGCCACGACGGTGTGGTCGCGGTGGTGGACCGGCTCAAGGGGCACCCGCTGTTCGCCCACGTGACGCTGACCCGTTCGGAGCGGTCCCCGATCGCCGCGCTGGTCACCGAGATGCTGGAGCACATGACCATGTGATGCCGGGGTGATGCCGGGGTGGCGTCGGGCGGGTGTGCACGAGATCACGCCGCTCAGGGCGTGGTTGGCCTTGTCACGACCCCCGGAGATGGGGAAAGGTGACGGGTCTTCCCCGCCTGACGCTCCGCGCTTCCCCCCAGCACGTTGAGCGTGAATGACTTCCATGTCGTCAACGCTAGGGTCCCCCTTGTTCCACAAGTACTCCGCAAGCCACCGAAGCACGCCCACAACCACCCGCATCGCCCGTCTGCGCAGCCGGCTGCGCAAGTTCGCCCTCTCCTCGGGGATCGCAGTCGCAGGCACCGGCCTCGTCGTCGCCTCGGGGATGGTCGCGCAGGACTCGCCCGACGAGACCACGGCCACGGCGTTCACCGGCGTGAGCCCCACCACCACGCCGCCCCCCTCCTCAGATGATCGCGAGGAGCGGGTCTCCCGCTCGGCCGGGGACCGCCAGCCCCTGGTCGAACGGGCCAAGGCGGCAGGGGCCAAGAAGGCCCAGAAGAAGGCCCAGAAGAAGGCTCAGGCTCTCGTGAAGCGCGCCGAGCGCCGGGCTGCGGCCTCCAGGTCGCTGGAGCGGGCCAGGTCCAACCCCCAGCAGCTCGCCCGCACCCTGATGCCCGAGTTCGACATGCCGGCCTCGCAGTTCAGCTGCCTGGACAACCTCTGGTCATCGGAGTCGGGGTGGAAGGTGAACGCGGACAACCCCACGTCCTCCGCGTACGGCATCCCGCAGGCCCTGCCCGGATCGAAGATGTCCTCGGCCGGCCCCGACTGGGAGAACAACCCCGAGACCCAGATCCGCTGGGGCCTGGGCTACATCAACGACCGCTACGGCACCGCGTGCGACGCCTGGTCCTTCAAGCAGGGCGCCGGCTGGTACTGAGCCGGGCCTGGTTCTCGGCCGACATGCGCAGGCCGATGAGTTCGGCCGACGCTGGAAGTCGGCACCGGCATGACCGAAGCCATGGTCCCGACCCGTGGGGCAGAGCTGTGCGTGGAGACGTTCGGACGCGCCGGTGACCCGGCCGTGCTGCTGATCGGCGGCGCGACGTCGTCGATGGACTACTGGCAGCCGGACTTCTGTCGTCGTCTGGCCGAGGCAGGGCGCCTCGTCGTCCGCTACGACCACCGCGACACCGGCCGGTCCACGGCCTCCCCGGTGGGCCGGCCCGACTACACCGGCGACGACCTCACCCTGGACGCCGTCAGCGTGCTCGACGGTCTCGGGATCGCCGCGGCCCACCTCGTCGGGGTGTCCATGGGCGGTGGGATCGCGCAGGACCTCGCCGTGCGGCAGCGCGACCGGGTGCTCAGCCTGACCCTGGTCGCGACGACGTGCGCGTTCCGGCGTACGTCGTCGACGCCGCTGCCGCCGCCCGAGGCACGCGTCGCCGAGACGTTCTCCGCGGAGACACCGGAGGTGGACTGGACGGACACGGACGCCGTGGTGGCGGCCAACGTGGAGGCGCTGCGGCCCTACGCCGGGTCGCTGGGCCTCGACGAGGAGGAGGTGCGTGCCGTGAGCCGCACCGTCGTGGGACGGACCCGCGACCTGGCCGCCAGCCTGGCCAACCACTGGGTGGCGGTGGGGACGGGCGAGGAGTCAGGGCACACCATGGCCGACGTCGACACGCCGACCCTGGTGCTGCACGGCACCGACGACCCGCTGTTCCCGCTGGCCCACGGCGAGGCGCTGGCCGCGGAGATCAGTGGCGCGACCCTGCTCCCGTTGCGGGGGATGGGGCACGAGGTGCCGCCACGGGCGCTGTGGGACACCGTGGTCCCGGCGATCGTGGCGCACACCGCGTCCTGACCCGGCGCGTGTCAGGTCACTCCGAGCGCGTCATCGACCGTACGTCGAGGGCCTCGTCCATCTGCTCCTCGGTGAGGTCGCCGCGCTCGACGTAGCCCATCTCGAGGACCTGCTCGCGGATGGTCCGGCCCTCCTTGAGGGCAGCCTTGGCGACCTTGGAGGCCTCCTCGTAGCCGATGTACTTGTTCAGCGGCGTCACCACCGACGGCGAGGACTCGGCGTAGGTCAGGCAGCGCTCCTCGTCGGCGGTGATCCCGTCGATGCAGCGGTGCGCGAGCAGCGGGGCCACGTTGGCGAGCAGCCGGATCGACTCCAGCAGGTTGCGGGCCATCACCGGGAGCATCACGTTGAGCTCGAAGTTGCCGCTGGCCCCGCCGACCGCCACGGTGGCGTCGTTGCCGATCACCTGGGCGCACACCATCAGCGTCGCCTCGGGCAGGACCGGGTTCACCTTGCCGGGCATGATGCTGGAGCCGGGCTGGAGGTCGGGCAGGCGGATCTCGGAGAGGCCGGTGGTGGGGCCCGAGGACATCCAGCGCAGGTCGTTGCAGATCTTGGTCAGGCCGACCGCGATCGTGCGGAGCTGGCCGGAGAGCTCCACGAGCGCGTCCTGGCTTCCCTGGGCCTCGAAGTGGTTGCGGGCCTCGGTGAACGGCAGGCCGGTCTCGGCGGCGAGGTCGGCGATCACGCGCTCGGCGAAGCCCTCGGGGGTGTTGATGCCGGTGCCGACGGCGGTGCCGCCCAGCGGCAGCTCCGCGACGCGGGGCAGGGTCGACTCGACCCGCTCGATGCCCATCCGGACGATCGCGGCGTACCCGCCGAACTCCTGGCCCAGCATCACCGGGGTGGCGTCCATCAGGTGCGTGCGCCCCGACTTCACGACGTTCTTGAACTCCTCGGCCTTCGCCTCCAGCGAGGTGGCGAGCTCGTCGAGGGCCGGGACGAGCAGGTTGGCGCTCGCCTCGACCGCGGCGACGTGGATCGAGGTCGGGAAGGTGTCGTTGCTCGACTGGCTCGCGTTGACGTGGTCGTTGGGGTGCGCGTCGGTGCCGGCACCGGCGGCGAGGGAGGCCAGCACCTCGTTCATGTTCATGTTGGAGCTGGTGCCCGAGCCGGTCTGGAAGACGTCGATCGGGAAGGCGTCGTGGTGGTCGCCGCCGATGATCTGATCGGCGCCGGCAGCGATCGCGGCGGCCTGCTCGTCGGCGATGATCCCGAGCTCGGCGTTGATCTTCGCGGCCGACTTCTTCACCCGGGCGATCGCCACGATGTGGGAGGGCTCCAGGGTGGTGCCGCTGATCGGGAAGTTCTCCACGGCGCGCTGGGTCTGGGCGCGCCACAACGCGTGCTTGGGGACCTCGATGTCGCCCATGCTGTCGTGCTCGGTACGGGTCTCGGTGTTCTCGGCGCTCATGGGGTGGACGCTACCGGTGGTGGCTCAGGTACGTCGCGAGAGGTAGAGCAGGTAGTGCTCCGAACGCTCTTGAAGGAGCACGTCGTAGCGGTGCTCGGTGCAGTTGCCGAAGACCTCGGTCATCGCCGCCTCCAGCTCGGGCGCCGGGTTCGCCGACCACACCACGAGCGCTCCGCCGGGGTTGACGAGCTCCCTGGCGGTGCGCAGGAACTGCGTCTCGTAGAGCTTCGCGTTGGACTCGTGGACCAGGAACCCGGGACCGTTGTCGACGTCGAGCAGCACCAGGTCGTAGGTCTTCGTGGCCTCGGCGAAGGCCATCACGATGTCGGCGTTGACGACCTGCACCCTCTTGTCCGCCAGCAGCGCGGGGCCGTGCGGGATGGTGCCGTCGCGCATCCAGCCGACGACCGCCTCCTCGATCTCGACCACCGTGACCTGCTCCACCCGCGGGTCGGCCAGCACACGCTGCGTGGTGAACCCGAGCCCAAGTCCGCCGACCACGACGGAGCGCGGCTCCTCGACCAGGTCGAGGGCGGCAGCCGCGAGCTCGACCTCGGTGGTGGTCTCCCGCGTGTCCATCACGAAGACCCCGTTGACGCGCAGCTCGAGCGTGTCCGCGGCATGCTCCTCGATCCGGCGCCGCAGCACCACCTCGCCGCGGGCCGACTCTGCGCGCGCCGTCTCGGCGTACCCGGTCATTGCCTGCCTCCCGAGCTCGACGTCCCCACACGGTACGACGGCCAGGGTTCTGCTCGCCCCGGTGCCCTCCGCTCGCCCGATTGTCTAACCTGTGCTCATGCCCAGCCATCTCGACCCCTACGACGAACGGTCGCGACTGCGCATCTCCGATGCCGACCGCCACCAGGTCTCCGAGCTGCTGCGGAAGGCTGCCGGGGAGGGGCGCCTCGACATGGAGGAGCTCGACGAGCGCCTCGAGGCGGCGTACCGGGCCAAGACCTATGCCGACCTGGTCCCGCTGACCGCCGACCTGCCGTTCAACGCCCAGGCCGGTGCACCCGTCGCCAGGCCGCGGCCGGAGGTGCCTCGCGTCCCCGCGACGCGCTACGACACCTCGCTCGCCATCATGAGCGGCGTCTCGCGCAAGGGGCTGTGGGAGGTCGGCTCCTCGCACACCGCCTTCGCGCTGATGGGCGGGATCGAGATCGACCTCCGGGAAGCGCAGTTCACCAGCCGGGAGACGGTGATCCAGGCGTACACGATCTGGGGCGGCATCGACGTCTACGTCGACGCGCACACCCGCGTGGTGGTCAACGGCGTCGGCATCATGGGTGCGTTCGACCAGGCACGCGACAAGGTCGAGCCGGAGCTCGGCCCGGACTCCCCGCTGGTCCGGGTCAACGGGTTCGCGCTGATGGGCGGAGTCACGGTGCAGCGCCGGCCGCAGCCGGGCACCCGCAAGCGCCGGATGCTGGGGTCCTGAGCTCGGGCGAGAGCTTCCCGGACTAAGGGTTCAGGACGAGCGGTCGGTCCTGGCCGGCTGCGTCGCCCGGTCCGCCGTACGACGGATGATCTCGGTGAACGTCGCGAACAGCTCGGCCGGCATGTCGTGGCCCATGCCGTCGATGACCAGCAGCTCGGCCCCGGGGATCGCCCGGGCGGTGGCGCGACCGCCCGAGAGGTGCACCATCTTGTCGGCTGACCCGTGCACGACCGCCGCGGGGATCCGGATCGATCCCAGCGCACGGGCACGGTTGGGCTGGTTCAGGATCGCCAGCATCTGGCGCATCACCCCGGTGGCCGAGATCCCACGGTTGAAGGTCTCCTCCGCCCGCGCCCGCACCTGTTCCTCGGTCTGTGGGTAGCCGGGTGAGCCGATCAGCTGCTGCATCTTCGCCGAGGTCTTCACGTAGGCCTCGCGGCCGGCTCCACGGTTGGCGAGCAGCATCGGGAGCAGCGAGGGGTGCTGCCAGCCCACGGTACGCTTGCCCAGCGTGGACATGATCGAGGTCAGTGAGCGCACCCGGGCCGGCTGGTCGACGGCCATGGTCTGCACGATCATCCCGCCCATCGACACGCCCGCGACGTGGGCGCTGTCCCAGCCGAGGTGGTCCATCAGCCCGAACGCGTCGGCTGCCATGTCGCTCAAGGTGTAGGGGACCTTCCCGCTGCGGCGCCCGACGAAGGACTCCACCAGCTGGCGCCGGGAGACGCGACCGCGGACCTTGGTCGACCGGCCGGTGTCCCTGTTGTCGTAGCGCACCACGTGGAATCCCGCCTCGGCGAGCATCGTGCACAGGTCGTGGTCCCACCACGTCATCGGGCCGCCCAACCCCATCACCAGCACCAGCGGATCACCGCCGGGACCACCGAAGGTCTGGTAGCACAGTTCCACCCCGGGGGAGACTGGAGCGAACAGTTCTTTCGAGACCGGCACAGGCATGTATGACCCTAAAGTGACGAAATGTGGGAACAATCAATGAAATACGTTGGACAGCTCGGTAGCAACGCTACCTTCAGAAAATGAACTCTCCGATCGGGTCCTTCCTGGCACCCCCCGGCTTCGAGGGGCCCCAGGGCCTGCGGGCGCTCGCCCGCGAGGCCAGCGCCGTCACCGAGGGTGCGCGACTGTTCCGCCAGGCCCGGAGCGACCGGCGCGCCCGCGACCTGCTGCCGTACGCCGGCAGCCACCGGGTCGCGCCGCACGACCCGGTGCTCCTCGTCCCGGGGTTCATGGCCTTCGACGGCACCCTGAAGGGGCTCTCGGTCTTCCTGCGCCACCAGGGCTTCCGCACCTACCGCTCGCAGATCCTGCTCAACGTCGGGTGCACCCGCGAGGCGGCCGACCGGCTCGAGCGGCGGATCGAGTCGATCGCGATCAAGCGCGACCGCAAGGTCACCGTCGTGGGGCACAGTCTCGGCGGCATGCTGGCCCGCGGCCTCGCCGCGCGGCGCCCCGACCTGATCGAGGGCATCGTCAGCATGGGCAGCCCGGTGCTCGCACCGGGAGCCATCCACAAGATCCTGGCCTGGGACGCGCAGATGCTCGCCAAGCTCACCCGGGTGGGCTTCGGCGGCATGATGAGCGCCGACTGCTTCGGTGGCACCTGCGCGCGGCTGTCCTGGGAGGAGAGCCAGGAGGCGCTCGATCCCGAGGTCGCGTTCACCGCGATCTACAGCAAGCGCGACGGCATCGTGGACTGGCGGGCCTGCCTGGACCCGGCGGCCAAGCAGGTCGAGGTGCGCACCAGCCACTGCGGGATGGCCGTGGACCCGATCGTGATGGCGCACGTGCTCACGGCGCTCCGGGCCCAGCAGGTCACCCGGGCCAGCCAGCAGGCAGCTCCTGACGCCGAGGTGGGTTCGCTCCGCGTCGCTGGCAGGTGATCGCGGAGACCTCGACCGCGCCGCGCAGCAGGCGGGCCACCGCGTCGGCTTCCAGGGGCGTGCCCGCGGGCCGGAGCGCCTCGAGGTCCCACAGCTGCGCCAGCGTGGCGGCGGTGAAGGAGTCGCCGGCTCCCACCGTGTCGATCACCTCGACCGGACCGGGCCGTTCGCTGATCTCGCCCGCGGGGGTGAACGCGGTTGCCCCCTCGGCGCCGCGGGTGAGCAGCACGAGCTCGGTGCGCTCGCCGCCGAGCAGCTCGCGGGCCAGGTCGTCGGGGTCCAGCCCCGGCGCCAGCAGGTCGGCGTCCTCGTCGCTGAGCTTGACCAGCGTGCACCGGGCCGCCAGGTCGATGACCTCGCGGCGGACCCGGTCGCGGTCGTCGACGAACGTCTCGCGCAGGTTCGGGTCGTAGCTGACGAAGACGTCGCGGGCACAGGCCTGCTCGACCAGGTCGAGCACGCTGTCGCGCCCGGGCTCGAGTAGCGTGCCCAGCGATCCGACGTGGAGGGCCTGGCAGGGCGGTAGGACCTGCGTCGGGAGGGACCACTCCAGGTCGAAGTCGTAGCTGGCGGCACCGCGCTCGTCGAGGTTGGCGGTGGCGGTGGAGGTGCGGGCGCTGGAGGTCGGCGCGGTGACGATCTCGGCGCCGCTGGCGGTCACGTGCTGCACCACCAGCCCGCCGCGCTCGTCGTGCCCGACCTGGCTGATCAGGGTCGCGGGGACCTCCAGGCGGCCCAGCCCTACCGCCACGTTTAGCGGCGAGCCGCCGGGGGACTCGCTGGTGTCGCCGTCCCGGTCGACCACGATGTCGACGAGCGCCTCACCGACGACGACGATCATCGGAGCGGGTCAGCGTTCGTAGTCGACGTCGGCGTACGCGCGCAGCTTGCTGAGCTTGTGCTCGGAGTGGATCGAGCGGATCGTGCCGCTGCGCGAGCGCATCACCAGCGAGTGGGTGGTGGCGCCGCCGGCCTTGTAGCGGACGCCCTGCATCAGCTCGCCCTCCGTGATGCCGGTGGCGACGAAGAAGCAGTCGTCGCCGGAGACGAGGTCCTCGGTGTACAGGACCCGGTCGAGGTCGTGACCCGCGTCGAGGGCGCGCTGCCGCTCCGCGTCGTCGGTGGGCCACAGCCGGCCCTGGATGACACCGTCGAGGCACTTCATCGCGCACGCGGAGATGATCCCCTCGGGGGTGCCGCCGATGCCGATCAGCAGGTCGATGCCGGTGCCCTCGCGGGCGGCCATGATGGCCCCGGCGACGTCACCGTCGGTGATGAACTTGATCCGGGCGCCGGCGGCGCGGATGTCGTCGACGAGCTGCTGGTGACGGGGGCGGTCCAGCACGACGACGGTGACGTCCTCGGGCTTGGTGCCCTTGGCCTTGGCGATCTGGTGGATGTTCTCGGCCACGGGGTAGCGGATGTCGACGACCTCCGCGGCCTCGGGCCCGGTGACCAGCTTCTCCATGTAGAACACCGCTGAGGGGTCGTACATCGAGCCACGGGGAGCGACGGCCAGCACCGCGATGGCGTTCGCCATCCCCTTGGCCGCGAGCGTGGTCCCGTCGATGGGGTCGACCGCGACGTCGCACTCCGGCCCGTCGCCGTCGCCGACCTCCTCGCCGTTGTAGAGCATCGGGGCGTTGTCCTTCTCGCCCTCGCCGATGACGACCGTGCCGCGCATCCCGACCGTGGAGATCAACGTGCGCATCGCGTTCACCGCGACCCCGTCGGCGCCGTTCTTGTCGCCCTTGCCCACCCAGCGGCCCGCAGCCATCGCCGCGGCCTCCGTGACCCGGACAAGCTCCAGCGCCAGGTTGCGGTCGGGGAAGGAAGGAGCAACGGACAGGGAGTCTGGGACATGGCTCTCGGTCATGGCAGTGATCGTAGCCTCCCACCGGGTTGGCAGGATGGGCCGCATGAGCGAGTCGGACACCCCCACACCCCCATCTGCTGGGGGTTCTCGCTACACGCGCACCAACGGCGGCCTGCTGGCCGCCCTGCTCGTGACGGTGCTGGCGGTGCTCGCCTTCACAGCGTTCCGCTCGCTGTTCACCGACAACGAGCCGACCCCGGTCCGCACCGTCGACTACCAGGCCTCGGTCAAGCAGGCCAGGGCCGACGGCCAGCTGCTGGTGATGGCACCGAAGCAGCTGCCGGCGGGATGGCGGGCCACGAGCGCGACGTACACCCGCGGCGTGTCGCCGAGCTGGCACCTCGGGATGCTGACCGGCCAGGGCAAGTACGTCGGGGTCGACGAGGCGCGGGTGAGCATCGAGGACCTGGTCAAGGACCACGTCGACATCGATGCCGAACGCGGCAAGGACGTCACCATCGCGGGGGAGACCTGGCAGACCTGGACCGACGCCGGCGGGGACTACGCGGTCGCCCGCTCCTCGGGCGGCGGCAAGAGCTCGGGGCCCTCGGAGTCCTGGATCGTGGTGGGAACAGCGAAGCCGGCGCAGGTCCGCGAGCTCGCGGGCTCGCTGGTGGGCGTGCCGCCCGCCACAGGCTGAGCCGGACTGACCGGGTCAGTCCTCCTCGAGGGCCTCGTCGAGCCGTGCCCTGGCCCCTTCCAGCGCGCGCTGGCACACCTTGGCCAGCTCCTCGCCCCGCTCCCACAGGGCAAGTGACTCGGCCAGGCTGGTGCCGCCCTGCTCGAGGGTGCGCACCACCTCGATGAGCTGGTCGCGGGCGTCCTCGTAGGAGAGCTCGGTCTCGCTTGGCTGTTCAGGCACGGTCGTCCTCGTCGTCGCTGGAGTCGGGCATCAGGTCGATCTGGTCGACCGAGGTGGTGGTGGCGCCGATGCGGCCGTCGGCCACCCGGATGTGGATGGTGTCGCCGGCCTCGAGGGTCGCCACGCTGGACAGGGCCTGTCCCTGCCCGTCGGAGAGCACCGCGTAGCCGCGGCGCAGGGTGGCCAGCGGGGACAGTGCACGCACCCGGGCGATCTGGTGCACGAGGTCGTCGTCGCCGCGGTCGATCCGGTGCCGGAAGGTACGCCGGGCCCGCTCGCGGTAGGCCTCGACCTCGGCCATCCGCTCGTCGAGTCCGGTCCGGGGGTCGGCCAGGACCGGGCGCGACCGCAGGGCGGCCAGCTGGTGCAGCTCGCGGGCGACCAGGTTGCTGATCGCTGCCCGGCCACGCTCACGCAGCTGCATCACCCGCTGCGACTCGTCGGCCACGTCGGGCACCACCCGCTTGGCGGCGTCGGTGGGGGTCGAGGCGCGGACGTCGCTGACCAGGTCCAGGATCGGGGAGTCCGGCTCGTGCCCGATCGCCGAGACGACCGGCGTCGTCGCCGCGAACACCGCCCTGATCAGGGCCTCGTCGGAGAACGGCAGCAGGTCCTCGACCGAGCCGCCGCCGCGCGCGATCACGATCACGTCGACCGACGGATCGCGATCGAGCACCTCCACCGCGGCGATCACCTCGCGAACGGCGTGCATGCCCTGCATCGCGGCGTACTTCACCGTGAAGCGGACACCGGGCCAGCGGCGGCGGCCGGTCTCGAGGACGTCGCGCTCGGCGGCCGAGTTCTGCGCGGTGACCAGGCCGACGTTGCGCGGCAGGAAGGGCAGGGGGCGCTTGCGCTCGACGGCGAAGAGTCCCTCGGCCGCGAGCAGCTGGCGACGACGCTCCAGCCGGGCGAGGAGCTCGCCCTCGCCGACCAGCCGGATCTCGCGGACCGCGAGCGAGAGCGTGCCGCGGTTGGCGTAGAAGGTCGGTTTCGCATGGCAGACGATCTGAGCGCCCTCCACCAGCGGCGTGGGCAGGGAGTCCACCACGGCGCGGTTGCAGGTCACCTGCACGGAGATGTCGGCGAGCTTGTCGCGCAGGGTCAGGAAGACCGTGTTCATCCCCCCACGACGGGAGATCTGGGTGACCTGGCCCTCGACCCAGACGGCACCGAGCCGGTCGATCCACTGCCCGATCGCCTGGGTGATCTGGCGGACGGGGGCCGGATGCTCCGGAGAGGTGTCCATGGCCATTGGGCGACCTTAAGGCCAGCGACCTACGATGAGGCACATGACCGACCTGGGTACGCCGAGCTTCCTGCCTCCAGAGGAGGCCGACCGCGCGGTCCGGCTGGCCGCTCCGCGGGGCTACTGCGCCGGTGTCGACCGTGCCGTGATCACCGTGGAGAAGGCGCTCGACCTCTACGGAGCCCCCGTCTACGTACGCAAGCAGATCGTGCACAACAAGCACGTGGTGGCCGGTCTCGAGGCCCGCGGCGCCATCTTCGTCGAGGAGCTCGACGAGGTGCCCGAGGGCAAGACGGTGGTGTTCTCCGCCCACGGGGTCTCCCCGCTGGTGCACACCCAGGCTGCCGAGCGCGGCCTGAAGACGATCGACGCCACCTGCCCGCTGGTGACCAAGGTCCACCACGAGGCCAAGCGCTTCGCCGCCGACGACTACGACATCTTGCTGATCGGGCACGAGGGGCACGAGGAGGTCGAGGGGACCGCCGGCGAGGCGCCGGAGAACATCCAGCTGGTGCAGAGCCCCGAGGACGTGGACAACATCGTCGTGCGGGATCCGGCGAGGGTGGCCTGGCTGTCCCAGACGACGCTGTCGGTCGACGAGACGATGGCCACCGTCGACGCCATCCGGCAACGCTTCCCGCTGCTGCTCGACCCCCCGAGCGACGACATCTGCTACGCCACCCAGAACCGGCAGCTGGCCGTCAAGGCGATCAGTCCCGATGCCGACCTGGTGATCGTGGTGGGCTCGGCGAACTCCTCGAACTCCGTGCGGCTGGCGGAGGTGGCGCTCGAGGCGGGTGCCCGGGCGGCGTACCGCATCGACGACGCCAGCGAGATCGACGAGGCGTGGCTCGACGGGGTGCGCTCGATCAGCGTGACCTCCGGTGCCTCGGTGCCCGACGACCTCGTCACCGGCGTGCTCGACTTCCTCACCGCACGCGGCTTCCCCGACGCCCAGGCCGTGCACACGGCCGAGGAGTCGCTGATCTTCGCCCTTCCCCCCGAGCTGCGGCGCGACATCCGCAAGGCGGCTCTGGCCCAGAGCGGGCAGTAGCGTCGTGGCGAGGTACTACGACGTCCACCCGGTCGACCCGCAGCCGCGGGCGATCGCGCAGGTCGTGGACCTCCTGCGGAACGACGGCCTCGTCGCCTACCCGACCGACTCCTGCTACGCGCTCGGGGTGCAGCTGGGGAACCGCGACGGTCTCGACCGGATCAAGCGGCTGCGTCGCCTCGACGACAAGCACCACTTCACGCTGGTGTGCCGCGACTTCGCCCAGCTCGGTCAGCTGGTCCAGCTCAACAACGCCGCCTTCCGGGCGGTCAAGGCGGCCACCCCGGGGCCCTACACGTTCATCCTGCCCGCCACCAGCGAGGTGCCGAAGCGGCTGATGCACCCCAAGAAGCGCACCGTGGGGGTGCGCATCCCCGACCACCCGGTGGTGAAGGCGCTGCTCGAGGAGCTGGGGGAGCCGTTGCTGTCCAGCACCCTGCTGCTGCCGGGGGAAGCCGAGCCGATGACCGACGGCTGGCAGATCAAGGACGAGCTGGATCAGTGGTTGGACGCGGTGATCGACGCCGGGGAGACGGGCTCGGTGCCCACCACCGTGGTCGACCTGTCCGAAGGGGTGCCCGTGGTCGAACGGGTCGGCGCCGGGGACCCGACGCGCTTCGAGTGAATCCGCCGCCGGACGCGCACCCGCTGGCGTACGCCGAGCACGGTCAGCGCCAGCAGGTAGCCGGTGAGCAGCCCGCTGGCCTGGTGCGCGAGGCCCGAGACCACGGCCTGGACGAGACCGTCACCGGGGTCGGCGATCCACTCGCGATGGACGACGGCCACCAGGGCGATGAAGCCGAGCATCAGCAGCGGGGGCAGCACCCCGACGCGGAAGGAGTCCCGCGGACGGACCGCGAGCGCCGCGGCGATGCAGATCAGGACGAACCCGATGTCGAAGAGAACGGTGAGCCGGCCGAAGATAGCCAGGTCGATGGCAAGCACCACCAGGCCGAGCAGGACCGCCAACCGCGTGACGCGGCTGGCTGACATCCGACCCTCTTCCCACACGGTGGGTGCGCTCACAGCGACAAGGTAGGCTCAGTCAGGCGCTCGGGCGACGCGACTCGCCGGTCTCGGCACCCATCACCGGGTCAGTGGTGGGCCCGAACTCCGGTCGTGGCTCGGCCACGGCGTCCAGCAGCTCGGCCGCCGTCAGCGGCCGGGGGGCCTGGGTCACCGGCTGGACCGGGGCGATCTCGGCGCGGGTGACCCCGATGTCCTCGAACTGGCGGGCGGTGACCAGCACCCGGCTCTCAATCGAGCCGACCGCGCTGTTGAACGCCTCGACGGCTCCCTTCAGCGAGCGGCCGATCTTGTCGAGGTGGGCGCCCATCACCCCCACCCGGGTGTGCAGCTCGCGGCCGAGCTCGTGGATCTCCCGGGTGCGTTCGGCCAGCGCCTCGGTGGTCCACCCGTGGGCCACGGTGCGCAGCAGTGCGATCAGCGTCGTGGGGGTCGCGATGACCACGTCCCGCGTGGCGGCGTACGTCAGCAGGCCGGGGTCGGTCTCCAGCGCCGCGGCCAGGAACGACTCGGCCGGCACGAACATCACCACAAACTCGGGGGCGCCGGGCATCGAGCGCCAGTAGGCCTTGCCGGAAAGGGCGTCGACGTGGCTGCGCACCTGGCGCACGTGACGGCGCAGGTGGGCCTCGACCTCCTCGGGGTCCTCGCTCGCCAGCGCGTCGAGGTGGGCGTCGAGCGGCACCTTGGAGTCCACGACCACGGAGCGACCCCCCGCCAGGTGCACCACGAGGTCGGGCCGCAGGGCGCCGTCCTCCCGGGTCAGGTGGACCTGCTGCTGGAAGTCACAGTGCTCCACCATCCCGGCCAGCTCGACCGCCTTGCGCAGGTGCAGCTCGCCCCACTGGCCCCTGACCTGGGGCTTGCGCAGGGCAGTGGACAGTGCTCCGGTCTCCCGCCGCAGCTGGTCGGTGCTGTGCCGCATGTCGGCGACCTGCTGGCGCAGCTGGCCCTGCCAGGAGGCCCGCTGCTGCTCCACGTCCATCAGCCGCTCGTGCAGCCGGTCGAGGCCGTCCCGGAGCACGGCCTGGTCGTCACCGCGGGCAGCGAGCGCCCGCAGCACGTCGGGGTCCCCGGCACGCCGGGACCACAGCAGCACCGCGACGGCGCCGAGCAGGATGCCGATGACCAGGGTGAGCACGGGCAGCAGGAGGTCCATGCCCATCAGGGTGGCAGCAGGCACCGACAACACCGGGGACCTCATCGATGTCTGCTGAATCGCAGGGTGCCGTCGGCTTGTCGGTGGTGGAGGTAGCCGGAGTCGTGGATGCGTTGGTGGTGCCAGTGGCACAACGGGATCGCGTTGGCCAGGTCGGTCCTGCCGCCGTGGCTCCAGGAGTGCTCATGGTGGAGCTCGCACCAGGCGTAGGGACGTTCACAGCCCTCGGCCGCGCAGGTGTCGTGGCGCAGCCCGGCGGCGATGCGTTGTGCCTGGGAGAACAGTCGGCTCTCCCGGCCGAGGTCCAGCGCCACTGAGCCGGCGCCGAGGACGGCGGGCAGGATCGCTGCGGTGCAGGCCAGCCGCCGTGCCTCACCGGCGCTGAGCTGGTGGCCGGTGTCGAGGTGGGCCGCCTTCAGCGCCCCGGTCAGGACGGTGTGGTCGATGGTGACCACCACGGTGGCAGCGGTCTTGTGGTGCAGGTGGTCGGTGGGCAGGTGCTCGAGCAGCTCGCCGAACGCGAGACCACGGCGGTGGTCCCAGTCGTAGCGGCCTCCTCCTCGGTGCGCAGCTGTGCGTCCTCGTGGGCGTCGACGACCTGCTGGTCGGGCTCGATCGCTTCGATCGCACGGCGGGCCTCGCGGCGCAGCTGGTCGGGGTCGAACCGCTGCGCCTTGGCGACCAGGATCGCCTCCACGACCTCGCGCTGTTCCGCGCTGACACCCCCGGGGAGCTGGCGAGCGGCATGGAGGATCACCGCGGCGTGCGCGGGGGAGACCGTCCCTTCGTCGAGAGCCGCAGCAGTGGTGTCGTGCCCACCGCCGGCGAGCTCGCGGGCGATCCCCACCTCCCGGGCCGCGGCGACGCGGGTGGTGGTGGTCTGCCGGGCCACCCATGCCTCTGTCCCGGTGAACCCCGCGGCCGCTGCAGCCCCGGCTCTGTCGGCCGCGCCCATCACCTTGAGCTTCACCGCCTCCAGGCGGCGGCTGTCCCGCTCCAGCCGGGTCACCAGGAGGGAGTACTCGCCATCCGGGAGCGGTTGCTTCGCGCCGGCCAGCAGCTGGTCCAGCGCTGCCTCCAGGGCGGCCATCCCGGACAGGACCGGGTGGTCACTGTCAGGCCGGCGGTCCAGGAGCGAGGTCATGCACCCATTCTCGATTCGAACAGATGTTCGAGTCAAGAGGTGACAACGGATCTGTGTGCAACAGCGGACTCAACCGCTTGTCGCGACGAGCAGGCAGTCCGGGCGCGCGGGCAATCCGGTCTTCGGAGGCACTGATGGGAAACCGGTTCCTTTGTTAGCCTGCTCGAACGGGGGCTCGGATCGACTCGCATCGACAGGAGCACCATGTTCCCCACGTCTCGGACCCTACGACTGGGCAGAATCCTCATCGCCGGATCTGCCGTCGCCGCCCTGGTGATGTCGACCCAAGCGGTCGTCCCCGGCCCCCAGCCCGACACCGACGGCTCGAAGGCCGTCGTCAAGGACGACGTCGTCCACGTGGCCAAGAAGAAGAAGCGCCGGTGCGGGGCGAAGGCCAAGTTCGCACCGAAGTGCGGCGCCCTCTGGGGGGTCTACAGCATCCGCAACGGCGGCCCGGAGGCGTCCGTGCGCCGGCTCGAGTCCCAGGTGGGCCGCAGGTTCGACCTGAGCCTGAGGTACCACGACTTCTCCGACCACATCCACCAGGGACAGTTCCCCGACGTCTACGAGCGCCGCCTCGGCGCCGAGGGCCGCAAGCTGTTCATCTCCTGGCAGGCGCGGGTCTCCGACACCAACCGGAACCTCTCCTGGCGGGCCATCGCCAACGGGCGCTACGACCGCTACGTCAACAACGCGGCGAAGCGGGTGAAGGCCTACAAGAGGCCGGTGTTCATCGCCTTCGACCCGGAGTTCGACTCCCATCGCGACAAGGGCTCGATGGCCGACTATGTGGCGGCGTACCGGCACATCGTCAAGGTGTTCAACCGCTACCGGGTCTCCAACGTCGCCTGGGCCTGGGTCTCCACCGGCTACCTCGGCGGGGGCAACGCCGCCCGGATCCGGCAGGGCTATCCCGGTGGCGCCTACGTCAACTGGGTGGGCTGGGACCCCTACAACTTCTACCGGTGCAACGGCACGGGCTGGCAGACGTTCGGCCAGAAGGTCTGGCCCACCTACCGCTGGATGCAGAAGATCGGCCTTGCGCACAAGCCGTTCCTGCTCAGCGAGTACGGCACCCAGTACGACAACGCCAACCAGACCCGGTCCAAGCAGTGGCACGCCGGCATCCCGGCGACGCTGCGGCAGCTGTCCAACCTCAAGGCAGTGGTCCGCTTCGACGCCAACGGCACCTTCCGGGGGAAGAGCTGCAACTTCTACCTGACCAACGGGCCCGGCAGCCTCGCCTCCTTCGCCCAGGCAGGCCGGGCGGTCGGGAGGGACCGAATCTTCTGACCGGCGCGTTCAGGGGCCAGAAGTCAAGGGGATGGGCACGGTAGTTGGCGCACCCCCGTAGCGTCCGAGCGTGATCCTCGCCTTCCTGGCAGCCCTCGTCGTCGCGCTGCTCCTGGTCGTTGCGGTGCACTTCTACCTGTGGCGACGACTGGTGCGGGACACGGTTCTCGACCGACGGGTGCGCAGGATCGGCGCTGTTGTCTTCGGGGTGCTCGGACTGCTGGTGCCGGCCACCCTGGTGGGGGTCGGGACCGGGGTCGCGGAGTGGCTGGCCTGGCCCGGCTACCTCTGGCTCGGGGTGCTGTTCTACCTGGTCACGTTCCTGGTCGTCCTGGAGGTTCCGCGGTTCGCGGTCTCGCGGTGGTGGCGCCGGCAGGAGAGGCAGGAGGCTGCGGTCGGGGCTGCGTCTGAGACTGTGCCTGCGTCTGGGCCTGTGTGTGGGCCTGGGCCTGGGCCAGAAACCGGGACTCAGGAAACCGGGCCGGAGGCGAGCGGTCCGACGCGCAGGGTGGTTCTCTCCCGGGGCCTCGCGATCGGGGCCGTGGTGGCCACCGCCGGCACCGCCGGGTACGGCGTACGGACCGCGCTCGGGCCACCCCAGCTCGACCGCCGGCAGATCGCCCTTCCCCGGCTGCCGCGTTCGCTGGACGGCACCCGGCTGGTCGTCGTCTCCGACATCCACCTCGGGCCGTTGGCGGGCGAGGCGCACGTGCGCCGGATCGTCGACCGCATCAACGAGCTCGACGCCGATGTCGTGACCATCGTCGGCGACCTGGTGGACGGCTCGGTCGAGGATCGGGGCGTCGGCGCGGAGCCACTGGCCGGGATCCGGTCACGCCACGGCTCGTTCTTCGTCACCGGGAACCACGAGTACTACTCGGGTCACGAGGAATGGATCGAGCGCCTCGACGAGCTCGGCGTCCGCACGCTGCGCAACGAGCGGACGCAGCTGCTGTTCCGAGGCGGGGCACTCGACCTCGCCGGGGTCAACGACCTCGCCGGCAAGGACTACTACGACGCCCCCGACTTCGCCCAGACCTTCGCCGACCGGGACCCAGACGTCCCGGTGGTGCTGATGGCGCACCAACCGGTGCAGGCGCACTCGGCGGCGAAGTACGGCGTGGACCTGCAGGTCTCGGGGCACACCCACGGCGGGCAGATGGCCCCCTTCGGACAGCTGGCCCGACTGGAGCAACCGGTCGTCTCGGGGCTGGGCCGGGTGGACGGGGTGCCGGTCTACGTCACCAACGGCGCCGGCTTCTGGGGCCCGCCGGTGCGGGTCGGCGCGCCGCCCCAGGTGACGCTGCTCCAGCTGCGCTCGAAGTGACTAGTCGGCGAGGTCGACGATCACCGGCGCGTGGTCGCTGGCGCCCTTGCCGGCGCGTTCCTCGCGGTCGATGAACGCGCCGGTCACCCTGGCTGCGAGGGAGGGGGAGCCGAGCACGAAGTCGATCCGCATCCCGCGGTTGCGCTCGTAGCGCTGCCGGTAGTAGTCCCAGTAGGTGTAGACCTCGGGGCCCGGGGTGTGCGGGCGGACCACGTCGACCCAGCCGTCCTCGAGGAAGCCGTTGAAGGCGGCCCGCTCCCGCGGGGTCACGTGGGTGCTCCTGGCGAACTGGGCGATGTCGAAGACGTCGTCGTCCTGCGGGGCGATGTTCCAGTCGCCCACCAGGGCCACGTCACCGGTCATCGAGCGCGCCGCGGTCCGGAGCCGGGCCAGCCACTCGAGCTTGTAGAGGTAGTGCGGGTCGTCGACCTTGCGGCCGTTGGGGACGTAGAGCGACCACACCCGTACGCCGCCGCAGGTGGCCCTGATCGCACGGGCCTCGGCCGCCGCCGGGTCGCCCCACGTCGGCATCCCCGGGAACCCGACCTCGACGTCCTCGAGGCCCACGCGGCTGATCAGCGCGACCCCGTTCCACTGGTCGTGGCCCACGGCCGCGACCTCGTAGCCGAGCACCGAGAGGCCCATCAGCGGCAGCTGGTCCTCGCGGGCCTTGGTCTCCTGCAGGGCGAGCACGTCGATGTCGTGCCGTTGCAGGAACGCCTCGACCCGATCGATCCGGCTGCGGAGCGAATTCACGTTCCAGGTGGCGATGCGCATCGGGCGAGCCTATGTGGTCAGTATCTGAGACGAGACCCCTATGCTCGTCCGTGTGAAGCCGTTGGGGCAGCATCCCCTTCCTCGTCATGTCGTGGCGCACGTGAGTGATCCCCACCTGCTGGCCGAACGACGCCTCTACGACTCGATCGACACCCACGAGAACCTGCGGCACGCGATGGCGCGGCTCGGCCGCCTGGAGATGCCGCCCCAGGTGATCGTGTTCACCGGCGACCTCGCCGACCGTGCGGAGCCGAAGGCCTACGCGGCGCTGCGCGAGATCGTGGAGCCGGCTGCCGCCGCGCTCGGCGCCGAGGTGGTCTGGGTGATGGGCAACCACGACGAGCGGGAGCACTACGCCCGTGAGCTCTTTGGTGAGGAGGGCTCCGGCGTGAGGACCCAGGACCGCGTCCACATGGTCGACGGGCTGCGCATCGTCGCCCTGGACACCTCCGTCCCCGGTTACCACCACGGCGAGCTCTCCGCCGACCAGCTCGCCTGGCTCGGCGACGTGCTGGCCGAGCGAGCGCCGTACGGCACCCTGGTCGCGCTGCACCACCCGCCGATCCCGGTGCCGATGACCCGGGCCGCCGCGCTGATCGAGCTGCACGACCAGGACCGGCTGGGGGAGGTGATCGCGGGCACCGACGTGCGTGGCGTGATCGGCGGCCACTTCCACTACTCGTCGTACTCCACCTTCGCCGGAGTTCCGGTCTCGGTCGCGTCGGCCACCTGCTACCTCGCGGACCCGGCGCCGACAGCACGCCTGCTCTCGGCGGTCGACGGGCACCAGTCGCTCACGATGATGCACCTCTACGACGACCGGGTGGTGCACTCGGTGGTCCCGCTCCCGGACGCCGACGAGGTGGCCGGCTACCCGTTGCACCTCGCCGCCGAGCTCGAGGAGATGGCGCCCGCCGACCGGCACGAGCTGCTCTCCGCGAAGGACTCGCCGGTCTGGGCGCACGAGAACCCGCTGGACTGAGGCGAGTCTCCCGGCAGTCGGGTTGCGCGAGCGCCGGAGGGGCATGCTGGAGGGATGGATGACCCCCGCACCACCCTCGTCGCGAAGCTCGCGGAGATCGACGACCAGATGGCGACCCTGGAGAAGAAGCCTTCGGACCAGGGTTCGATCTCGTTCGGCAAGCGCATCGGCGAGGGGACCTCGATGGCGGTGGACCGGCTCACCCAGGTCGCCGTGCACGACGGTCTCCAGGGGACGCGCGCCGACGTGGTGCGCGCGCTGGAGAAGCTCGACGAGGGCACCTACGGCTGCTGCGACGTGTGCGGTGAGGAGATTCCTGAGGGACGCCTCGAGGCGCTGCCGTGGTCGGTGCTCTGCGTGCGGGACGCAGCCCGGGCCTGATCCGGGCCTGATCCGGGCCTGATCCGGACCGCTGCTGCCGTCCGCAGGCATGCATCCGGGGGAGCAGGGGCACGAGACGTACGTCGGGCAACGACGCCCGGCCGGACAGATCAGGAGGGGTCATGGCGAACCTCAGGGGAATCGTGAACCGGGTGATGGGCTCGCGCAGTGGTGGGGGAGCGGGCGGTCGTCGTGGCGGGCCCGCCGGCGGCACCACGCCGGGTACGGGCGACGGCGGCCAGCGGCGCAAGGACGAGGCGGTCGGGCGTGGCGTGCGCGGTGTGCTGAGCCGGTTGCGGCGCTGAGTGGTTAACCGGGACGCAACCTCGGCAGCCTGAGGCTGAAACACGGCGCTGGTTGCGTGAGGAGCCCATCCTCACCCCCTCGGGAGTCCCAGATGCCTCAGTTCGAGAACGACACCACCACCAGCGCGCTGGCCGAGCCGGCCTCCGGCCTGGGCCGACGGACCCTCCTGGGAGCGGCCGTCGCCGGGGCCGCAGCGGCGCCGGCACTGCTCGACGCCGAGGCGGCAACGGCCGGATCGCGGTCGACCGCGGTGCTGCAACCCGGCGCCGG
Organism: Nocardioides sp. Z30_9; assembly: GCF_058215735.1. Classification (NCBI taxonomy): domain Bacteria; kingdom Bacillati; phylum Actinomycetota; class Actinomycetes; order Propionibacteriales; family Nocardioidaceae; genus Nocardioides; species Nocardioides sp. Z30_9. Next base: position 1,777,463 of record NZ_JBZAJF010000001.1, on the reverse strand, counting down.
GCGACCCCGTGGGCGCTACGTGCCCGCGAAGGCGAACGAGGTCTACTGGGGCAAGCTGCCCAACCGAACCAGCACCCCGGTCGCGGTGGTGAGCTCGGGGTCCGTCGTCACGATGGACACGATCTCCCACGAGGGCCTGCTCGAGGACCAGGGCAAGGACCCCCGGGCGTTCTTCGAGACCTACGGCGTCCCGGAGCGACAGGTGCTCAAGGACGCCATCGCCGTCGCCGCCCGGTCCACCCACGACGGACCGGGGCCGCACGTGGTGACCGGCCCGATCGCCGTACGCGGCGCGCAGCCGGGCGACGTGCTCAAGATCGAGGTGCTCGACCTGCCGCTGCGCGTGCCCTACGGCGTGATCTCCAACCGGCACGGCAAGGGAGCGCTCCCGGGGGAGTACCCCGAGAAGTTCGAGGGCGTGCGCGCGTTCGCGCCGTACTTCAACGAGGGCGGCAACATCAGCGTGTTCACCTCGGTGGAGCGCCGCGGGAAGGTGCTGCGCGGCCGGCTGCCGGGCTCGGTCCCGGTCGGCTTCGACCTGCACCCGTTCATGGGCCTGATGGGAGTCGCGCGGGACACCTCCGCGGTCGTCGACTCCGTCCCGCCCACCGACGCGGGCGGCAACATCGACATCAACGACCTCACGGTCGGCTCCACGCTCTACCTCCCGGTGCAGGTCGCCGGAGCGATGTTCTTCGCCGGTGACCCGCACATGGCCCAGGGCGACGGCGAGGTCGCCCTGACCGCGATGGAGGGGTCGCTGCGTCCCACGTTCCGGCTGACCGTGGTGAAGAAGGGCCAGCGCGGGGCACCGAGGACGGCGTTCGACTACCCCTTCGCCGAGACACCCGAGTCGTGGATCCCGATCGGGCTCAGCGACCCCGACGGCCCGGAGAACGGCGGCAACGCGACCAGCCTCGACATCGCGATGAAGACCGCCGTGCGGCAGGCGCTGAAGTTCCTCACCGAGGACATCGGGATGGCCGCACCGGTCGCCTACGCCTACCTGTCCGCCGCGTCGGACTTCCAGTGCTCACAGGTCGTCGACCGTACGACGGGCATCCACGCCCTGATCCGGAAGGCGGACTTCGGCCGGACCAAGCGGTGGTGACCCTCGCAGGAGTCTGGGCGCAATTGGGTTAACGCTCGCCGTTCGGGGACGATGACGGGGCGATGCCCCTCCTCGACCGTCTTCCCCCCGCCTCCGGTGACCCCGACCCCGATGTCCTCTTCGACGTCTTCGAGACCTGGGCTGCCGACCAGGGGCTGACGCTCTACCCGGCGCAGGAGGAGGCGCTGATCGAGATCGTCAGCGGCAACAACGTGATCCTCTCCACGCCCACAGGGACGGGCAAGAGCCTGGTCGCCACCGGCGCGCACTTCGCGGCGCTCGCCCGCGGGCAGCGCACGTTCTACACCGCGCCGATCAAGGCCCTGGTCTCGGAGAAGTTCTTCGCGCTGATCGAGGTGTTCGGCCCCGAGAACGTCGGGATGCTCACCGGCGACGCCGCGGTCAACAGCCAGGCGCCGATCATCTGCTGCACCGCGGAGGTGCTCGCGAACATCGCGCTGCGCGAGGGAGCCGAGGCCGAGATCGGCCAGGTGGTGATGGACGAGTTCCACTACTACTCCGAGCCCGACCGGGGCTGGGCCTGGCAGGTGCCGATCCTCGAGCTGCCGCAGGCGCAGTTCCTGCTGATGTCGGCGACGCTCGGGGACGTGACCCGGTTCGTGGAGGACCTGACCCGTCGTACCGGACGCGAGACCACGGCCGTCACCAGCGTCACCCGGCCGGTCCCGCTGAGCTACGAGTGGGCGGTGACCCCGATGCACGAGACCCTCGAGGAGCTGCTCACCACCCACCAGTCCCCGGTCTACGTCGTGCACTTCACCCAGGCCTCGGCGCTGGAGCGCGCCCAGGCGCTGACCAGCATCAACGTGTGCACCCGCGAGGAGAAGGACCGGATCGCCGAGCTGATCGGCGGGTTCCGGTTCAGCCCCGGGTTCGGCAAGACCCTGTCGCGGCTGGTCAAGCACGGCATCGGGGTGCACCACGCGGGGATGCTGCCGAAGTACCGCCGCCTGGTCGAGCAGCTCGCGCAGGCCGGCCTGCTCAAGGTCATCTGTGGCACCGACACCCTCGGCGTCGGCATCAACGTGCCGATCCGCACCGTGGTGTTCACCGGCCTCTCCAAGTACGACGGCCGCCGCCAGCGCCTGCTCAAGGCCCGGGAGTTCCACCAGATCGCCGGGCGCGCTGGACGGGCCGGGTTCGACACGGCCGGCACCGTCGTCGTGCAGGCGCCCGACCACGTCGTGGAGAACGCCCGGCTGGTCAAGAAGGCCGGTGACGACCCGAAGAAGCTCAAGCGGGTGCAGCGCAAGAAGGCGCCCGAGGGGCAGGTCACCTGGACCGAGGAGATGTTCGAGCGGATCGTCGCCGCCGAGCCGGAGCCGCTGGTCTCCCGGATGCGGGTCAGCCACGCGATGCTGCTCAACGTGATCGCCCGGCCGGGTGACCCCGCGGCGGCAATGCGCCACCTGCTCCGCGACAACCACGAGGACGAGCGCTCCCAGCGCCGGCTGATGCGTCTCGCCGCCGCCCAGCACCGCTCGCTGCTCGCGGCGGGCGTGGTCGAGCTGGTCGAGCCGCGCGGCGAGGAGGGCCGGCGGGTGCGCCTGGTCGAGGACCTCCAGCTGGGGTTCGCGCTGAACCAGCCGCTCTCGGCGTACGCCCTGGCGGTCTTCGACACCCTCGACCCCGAGGCTCCGACCTACGCCCTGGACGTGATCTCCGTGCTCGAGGCGACCCTGGAGAACCCCCGTCCCGTGCTCGCCGCGCAGGAGCACAAGGCCCGCGGCGAGGCGATCGGGGAGATGAAGGCCGAGGGGATCGAGTACGACGAGCGGATGGAGCTGCTCGACGAGGTCACCTGGCCCAAGCCACTCGAGGAGCTGCTCGAGCACACCTTCGGCCTCTACCGCCAGCGACACCCGTGGGTCGGCGAGGACGCGCTGCAGCCGAAGTCGGTGGTGCGCGACATGTACGAGCGCGCGATGACGTTCGGTGAGTACGTCGCCTACTACGGCCTCACCCGCTCGGAGGGCCTGGTGCTGCGCTACCTCGGCGACGCCTACCGGGCGCTGCGCCAGACCGTTCCCGACCGGGTGCGGACCGACGAGCTCGAGGACATCGAGGAGTGGCTCGGCGCCGTCGTACGCCAGACCGACTCCAGCCTGCTCGACGAGTGGGAGCGACTCAGCGACCCCGACCGGCTGGCCGGGCCGGTCGCCCCGGACATCCTGCCCCCGGTGCCGGAGCGGATCACCGCCAACCAGCGCGCGTTCACCGTGCTGGTGCGCAACGCGATGTTCCGCCGGGTCGAGCTGGCGGCGCTGCGTCGCTGGGAGCAGCTCGGCGAGCTCGAGGTCGCCGCGTCCTCGACCATGACGGCCGAGGACTGGCGCGAGGCGCTGGAGGACTACTTCGCCGAGCACGACTCGATCGACACCGGACCGGACGCCCGGGGACCGCAGATGCTGCTCATCGAGAAGGGCGAGCAGTTCTGGGAGGTCCAGCAGATCGTCGGGGACCCCGAGGGCGACCACGACTGGCGGATCATGGCGACCGTGGACCTGGCGGCCTCCGACGACGAGGGCGAGCTGGTCCTCGACGTCACCGGGTTCCAGCGGCTGGGCGGCTGAGCCTCCGCGTTCTACTCTGGGTCGATGGCCCAGGTGAGACAGGTACAGGTGACCTTCGACTGTGCGGAGCCGCGCGCAGTCGCGGAGTTCTGGAAGGCCGTGCTCGGGTACGTCGATCCGCCGGTCCCGCCGGGGTTCGAGTCCTGGGACGCGGTCGACGCCACGCTTCCCGTCGAGGCCCAGGGCTCCAAGTGGGCCTGCCAGGACCCGGACGGGGTCGGGCCGCGGTTGTTCTTCCAGCGGGTGCCCGAGCCCAAGACGGTGAAGAACCGGGTGCACCTCGACGTACGCGTCGGCGTGGGCCTGACCGGGGACGAGCGGGTCACGGTCCTGGAGGAGGAAGCGGCACGGCTCGTGGCGCTCGGCGGCAGGCGGATGCACCTACTGCCGGCGGACGCGATCAACGAGTCGTGCCTGGTGATGCAGGACGTCGAGGGCAACGAGTTCTGCCTCGACTAGCCGTGCTGCTCGACCGACCGCGGCCACCTTCTAGGGTCGAGGCATGACCGTGACCCCTGAGGACGTCGCTCACGCGGCGACCGTCGTACCCCTGATCGCGCGGCCGACCGCGATGGAGCGCTCGGAGCGGCTCTCGCAGAAGTACGGCGTCGAGGTGCTGCTCAAGCGGGAGGACCAGCAGGTCGGTCGCTCCTACAAGGTGCGCGGCGCCTTCAACCTGATGGCCTCGCTGACCCCGGACGAGCTCGCCCGCGGCGTCGTGTGCGCCAGCGCCGGCAACCACGCGCAGGGCCTGGCGCTGAGCTGTGCGCGCCTGCAGGCGGAGGGTCACATCTTCCTGCCCACCAACACCCCTCGCCAGAAGCGCGACCGGATCCGCGAGCTGGGCGCGGGCCGGGTCCAGATGACGATGCAGGGACGCACCTACGACGAGGCCTCCGCGGCCGCGCTGCTCTACGCCGCCGAGCACGGGAGCACCTACGTACATCCGTTCGACGACGAGCGCACCATCGCCGGGCAGGGCACGGTTGCGGTGGGCCTCGTCCGCGACGCCGACCGCCCGCTCGACGTGGTGGTGATCCCGGTGGGCGGCGGGGGACTCCTCGCGGGGATGTCGGTCTGGCTGCGCGAGACCTGGCCCGACATCCGCATCGTCGGCGTGGAGCCTTCCGGGGCGCCCAGCATGACCCTGGCCCTGGCCGCCGGCCACCCGGTGCCGGTCCCCGAGCTCGACACGTTCATCGACGGCGCCTCGGTCGGCACCGTGGGCTCGCGCACGTTCCCGATCGTGCGCGACCTGGTCGACGAGATCGTGACCGTCGAGCCCGGCGCGGTCTGCACCGAGATGCTCGCGCTCTACCAGAGCGACGGCGTGATCGCCGAGCCCGCGGGAGCGATGGCCTCCACCGCCCTGGCCCAGCTCGACCTCGAACCCGGGTCCCGCGTCGGGTGCGTGGTCTCCGGCGGCAACAACGACGTCAGCCGCTACGCCGACATCATCGAGCGCTCGATGGTGCACGAGGGGATCCGGCACTACTTCCTGGTCGGGTTCCCCCAGGAGCCCGGAGCGCTGCGCGGTTTCCTCGACAACGTGCTGGCCGACGGCGAGGACATCGTGGTCTTCGAGTACGTCAAGAAGTCCAACCGCGAGACCGGCCCGGCGCTGATCGGCATCGACCTCGCGTCCGCGGACGGGCTGCCCGACCTGATGGAGCGGATGGGTGCGAGCAACCTGACCATCGAGAAGGTCGCCTCCGGGTCGCCGCTGTTCGAGTTCGTCACCTAGGGCCCCGACGCTCGACGACGCTCTCCGACTCGTCCGGCACTGCGAGGAATGCCCCGGTTGTCATGAGCGGATCGGGCCATTGCCCCTGACCGAACGGCGGTGGATGCTGACGGGCAGGCGATCGATCGGTGGTGGCGGCCATGCCCCAGGACGGCGCGGGCATTCTCGAGGTCCGGGTGCACGGCGTGCACGGCACCACCCCTGCCTCGATGCTGGGCACGACCGCCGTGGGGCAAGTGGCCGGCGACGGACTCACCGGCCTCTACCGCACGACGGACGGCTGCGTCCCCAACCGCACGCTGCCCAAGAACATGGCCGTCGAGGCCTACTCCTGGGGGAACCTCACCTCAGGCGTCGGCGGGCTCCTGGGATGGGTACGCCGTGCAGGGTGGCTGTTCCTGCTGCCGTTCGCGCTCGCCAACCTCGCCTACTGGGCCCGCCCCGAGCTCGGTACGAACACCGCGGCGGCTCGTCGGACGGCCCGCTACGTGCGCACCGGCGCGCTCCTGCTGACGGCCCTGGTCGTGCTGACGGCCTGCCTGCTCGGCATCGACCTGCTCGCGTGGCAGTGCTACCGCGGCGGGACGCCGGGCTGCGGCGCTCTTCCCGGACTGCTCGACTTCCTGGCCCGCGACCCGTGGCAGACAGTGCCGCGACGGATCGCCGTGGGGTCGGTGGTCCCACTGCTGGTCGTGGCCGGCCTGTGGCTGCTGTCCGGGCGCTCGGCTGCCCGGCTCGAGGAGGTGCGCGACCCCGACCGCCCGGAGCGCCGGGTAGGGGCAGCCCCGCTGGAGCGCGGGGCGATGTGGGACGGGCGGATCACGGTCCTGCGGCTGCGTCGCCTGCACATCGCCTTCGCCCTGGTGGTGGTCATCGTCTACACCGGAGCGCCGGTGGTCCAGCTGGGTCTCGGCAGCGACAAGGCCTCGGTGTGGACCTGGCTCCAGGCCGGCGTGCTGGCGGCCGCGGCGCTGCTGGGCGCAGTCGTCGTGTGGACCGCGGGATCGCTGCGACCCGGTGACGTGGAGTGCGCCACGGAGCCCGGGGACGACGCCACCGGACAGGGCGGACAGCTGCTACGGGCGTCGGTGCTCCTGCTCGTGGTCCACCTGGCGCTGCTGGTGCTGCCACCGGTCCCGGGACGTCTCGACGAGGGGGGTGACCTGACGGGGCACAACGTGTGGTTCATCGCCACGCTCGTCGGGCTGGCCGCGGTCGGGGCCCTGACCTTCTGCAGCGGCAAGCGGACCGCTCTGCCCGTGGGGGCGGGCTTCCTCGTCCCGGTGCTGCTGCTGGCCTCGAGCACCTACGTCGGGGACGAGATCGGCCTGCCGCGGGAGGTGACCTGGTCGGCGTGGGGGCTGCTGCTGGTCGGCTGGCTGGTGATGCTGCTGCGGCAGTACCGCGGCCGAGACGACTCCCCAACGGCCTGGCGCGGCGCCGGAGCCTCGCTGCTGCTCAACGCCGCCGGTTGGACGGCGCTGCTGTTCACCACAGCGGTGGTCACGCTGGCGGCCGACCAGCTCAACGGCTCCGCGCACGACGTCGCCGACCTGCAGACGCACTACGCGGCCTCCCAGGTGGGATCGGCGCTCAATGCCCAGGACCTCGACCTGGTGGACGACGGGGACCCCACCGGTCGCTACGTCTACCGGCTCGGCGGTGACGTGCGCGTGGTCGGTGGCGTGGTCGACGTCTCCAGCGACCGGCTGGTGGTGCGCTCGGGCCGGCTCGAGACGGACACCCTGGTGCGGGTACTGCCGGGCGCCGACGCGGACTCGCGCCGGGTGGCGGTGCGACTGGGCACCACCGAGATGCACAACTCCGTGCTCGTGCTGCCCGAGGACGGATCGCTGGTGGTGCAGGACGGCTGCCTGCGCAGCGGGGCGGACACGGAGACCGAGCCGCCGGAGACCTGCACCGTCGAGGAGCCCGGGTTCGTGGCGAGCGCCTCGCTGGACACCAAGGGCGCGGAGGTCGGCGTGCGGACGGTGGACAAGAGACCGGACGTGGACGTCGCGGTCAGCGACCCGCCGCAGGCACCGCTCGTGCTGCCGCAGGTCCTGGTGTGGGCACCGATCGTGCAGGTGGTGTGGTTCCTGGTCGCGCTGGTCCTCGCGGGGGTGTGCCTGCTGCGGCTGAGCAGCCGCCTGAGCGGGCCGGTGCGTGCGGTGATCGAAGCGGATCCCACGGTCCCGGCCAAGGACCGGGACGCGTGCGTGCGGGCCCGGTTGCGGGCGGCGTACGTCCACCGTGCCGAGCGCCTGCTGGACCTGCTTGGTGCGATGACGGTCCCCATCGTGCTGGTGCTGATCGTGGGGGCCTCGACGGGGAAGGCCCCGTGGAGGCACTGGTCGGGGTTCCGGCCGCTCGCGGAGCTCGCGCTGTGGGGGGTGCTGGGCTTCTCCCTGGCGCTGGTCCTGGTGCTCTCCCGGATGCGCAAGGACGACGGGACGCGCAAGGGAGTGGGGATCCTGTGGGACCTCACCACGTTCTGGCCCCGGGCGGCGCACCCGCTGGCTCCGCCCTGCTACGCGGAGCGCGTGGTCCCCGAGCTCCTCGTGCGGGTCCGCTGGGTGCTGCGCGACACCCGGCACCTCGTGGTGCTCTCCGGGCACAGCCAGGGGTCGGCCATCCTGATGGCCGTGGCGAGCAGGCTCACGATGCCCGAGCTGCAGCGGGTCCGGATCATCACCTACGGCAGCCAGATCCGCGCCTGGTACGGCCGGATCTTCCCGGCCGTGCTCGGTCCCGAACCACTGGGGTACGCCGCCACGAGCGGCACCGTGCGCTTCGCGGACCCCGAGCCCGACGCACCCCGGGCGGGTACCGCGTTCCCTGCCGACGCCGCTCCACCGGCGCCCGACGCGACGGGCTCGCTGCGGGCGCGGCTGCTGGCCGCGACCTCGTGGACCGACTCGCAGCGACCGCCCTGGGTGAACCTGTTCCGTCGCTCGGACCCCCTGGGCTTCCGGGTCTTCTCCAACGGGGAGGGGACCCACGACCTCTACGTCCCGGAGGTGCCGGTGGAGCCGTCGGGGGACCCGGGGCCGCTCGTGATGACGCACAGCGGCTATCCGCACACCGCGGCCTATCGGGAGACCGTCGAGGACTGGGCGCGGCAATTCCCGCCGGGCACCTGGGTGCCACCCTTCCGGACGGTGGCGTTCTTCCCGGAGCCGTGAGCCGGTGGCCGCTCAGACGAAGGCGGCCTCGCCGGTGATCGCGCGGCCGACGATGAGGGTGTTCATCTCGCGGGTGCCCTCGTAGGAGTAGATCGCCTCGGCATCGGCGACGAACCTGCCCACGTGGTGCTCCAGCAGGATGCCGTTGCCGCCGAGCACCTCGCGGGCCCAGCCGACCGCCTCACGCATCCGGACGGTGGAGTGGGCCTTGCACAGCGAGGCGTGCTCGTCCTTGAGCAGGCCTGCCTCCAGCAGCTGGGAGGCACGCACGTTCATGGCGGTGGAGGCCGTGACGTTGCTGAGCATCTTCACCAGCAGGTCCTGCACCATCTGGAAGGAGGCGATCGGACGGCCGAACTGCTCGCGGGCCTTGGTGTAGCGCAATGCGTGCTCGAAGGCGCCGCGCGCACAGCCGGCGGCCTGCCAGGCGACCCCCATCCGGGTGACCCGGAGGACGTCGGCGGTGGCGCGGAAGCTGTCGGCCTTCTGCAGGCGGTTGGCCTCCGGGACGCGTACGTCGTGCAGGTGGATCTCCGCGTTCTGCACCACGCGCAGGGCGATCTTGTCCTCCTGCTTGTCGAAGGTCATCCCTTCGGTGTCCTTCTCCACCACGAAGCCCTTGACCCGGCCGTCGTCCTCGTCGCGGGCCCAGATGACGACGAGGTCGGCGAAGGCGGCGTTGCCGATCCACTTCTTCTCGCCGTTCAGGATCCAGTCCTCACCGTCCTTGCGGGCGGTGGTCGCCAGGCCCTGGGAGATCGCGGACCCGACGTCGGGCTCGGTCAGGCCGAAGGCGCCGATCAGCTCCATCCGCGCCATCGCGGGAAGCCAGCGCTCGCGCTGCTCGTCGGAGCCGCACAGGTGGATTGACCCCATCGCCAGGCCGCCGTGGACCCCCATGAACGTGCCGATGGAAGGATCGACCCGGCTCAGCTCCATCGCCACCATGCCGTCGACCACGGCCCCCCGGTTGGGACAGCCGGGTCCGTCGTACGCCAGCCCGGCGATGCCGAGCTTGGCGATCCCGGGCACCAGGTCGTGGGGGAACTCCGCGCGGGTCCAGTAGTCGTTGATCACCGGCTCCACCTCGCGCGTCATGAACGCGCGCACGTTGCTCAGCAGCTCGCGGTCGGCCTCGTCGAGCAGCAGCTCGAAGCCGAGGAAGTCCGAGAACGGGGAGTCCTCGAGGCCCAGGTCCGTCGACTCAGCCATCGCCGGTCCTCTCGGTCGCGTTCGGGTCGTTCAGGAACTGCTCGATCACCGGGGCCAGCTCGTCGGCCTCGGTCACGATCGCCAGGTGCCCACCGTGGTAGACGTGCAGCGTCGACGAGGGGATCAGCGCGGCCTGCATCCGCGGGTTCGCGACGGGGATGATCGGGTCGTCGTCACCGCCCATGACCAGCGTCGGCTGCCGGATCAAGCCCAGGAACGGCAGGCTGCTCCACCCGGCCATCGAGGCGAGCTGGTAGTAGTAGCCCCGCTTCGGTCCGGCACGGGTCGCCCCGTGGAGCAGCGCCGCACCGTTCTCGGGGTCGCTGCGCATCGTGCCGCCGTAGATCTCCGGCGCGATCCGGGCGGCGTACTTCGGATCCCGGTGCCGCCGGGGCGTGAGCATCCGGGCCAGCACCCGGGGATGGGCGGGCACCATCATGGCGCCGGTCCCCGTGGCGCACAGCACCACCCGACGCACCTTGCGGGGGGACTGGATCGCGAGCTGCTGGGCGAGTCCACCGCCCCAGGACAGGCCGAACACGTCGAAGCGCTGGTGCCCCAGCCGCGCCATCAGTGCGGTGACCCACGACGACAGGGCGGCGATCGGGTAGGGGAACGGCGGAGCAGGGCTGCCGCCAACGCCGGGTACGTCGAAACGGACCACGCCGCGGTCGGGGTCGAGCTCGTCGACGAGCGGCTGCAGCGCCTCGAAGCTGATCCCGATCCCGTTGCACAGGAGCAGCGGGGGCTCGTCGGCCAGCCGGCCACGCGCAGGGCGAACGGAGACCCGCGCCTGCAGTCCTCGGATCGCGACCGTGCGGATCCGGTCGCGGTCGTCGGCAGTCACAGGGGGCGTTCCTCAGCGGTCGTGGACATAGGTTCCAGGAGCATCGCAGATGGGCTCGTAGGTGGCAGAGCCCATCCGCCGCGGCTTCGCCCGCTCCGGCCCGGTGCGCTCGCCGAGCCAGTCGACGTAGTCGTCCCACCAGCTGCCCTTGACCTTGCTGGCCTGCTTCAGCCAATCCGAGGTCTCCGGGGGGTTGCTGGTCGCGGTCTGGAAGCTCGCCTTGGGGTTCCCGGGTGGGTTCACCATGGCGGCGATGTGCCCGCTGGTGGAGAGCACGAACTTCGTGTCGCCGCCGAAGAGCTGGGTGGTCTGGTAGCAGGACTCCCACTTGCACAGGTGGTCCGCGATGCCGGCGACCGCGTAGGTGTCGGTGTAGATGCTGCCCAGGTCGATGTCGGTCCCGAGCATCCGTGCCTCGCCGGCCTTGGTCAGGCTGTTGTTGATCATGAGGTCCATGAAGTCACGGTGCATCGCCGCGGTCATCCGCACCGGGTCGGCGTTCCAGTAGAGGATGTCGAACGCCTTGGGTGCGTGCCCGAGCAGGTAGTTGTTCACCCAGTAGTTCCAGATCAGGTCGTTGGGCCGCAGCCAGGCGAACACCTCGGCCAGCACCTTGCCGTCCAGGTAGCCCTTCTCGGCCGAGGCCCGGGTCGAGGCCGCCGCCGCCTTGTGGGAGAGCAGCGCGCTGGGCAGACCGGCCTGCTCCTGGTCCAGCACCGTGACCGCCAGGCTGAAGGCAGCCACCCGGTCGAGGTCGCCGACCTCCGCGAGGTGGGCGAGCAGCATCGAGGCGATCATCCCGCCCGAGCAGATCCCGAAGAGCGCGACCTTGTCCTGCCGCGAGATCGACTGGCAGGCGTCCATCGCCTCGATGATCGCCTGGCCGTAGGTGTCCAGGCCCCAGTCGGCGTGCCGGACGTCGGGGTTGCGCCAGGAGATGCAGTAGACCTGCTGCCCCGAGGCGACGAGGTACTCGACGAGGCTGCGCTGCTCGGCGAGGTCGATCACGTAGTACTTGTTGATCGTGGGCGGCACGATCAACAGCGGCACCTGCCGGACCTTGGGGGTCTGCGGGGTGTACTGGATCAGCTCGAAGACGTCGGTGCGCAGCACCACCGCACCCGGCGTCACGGCGAGGTCGGTGCCGACCTCGAACGCGTCCGGCTCGACCATGGAGGGCACCCGCGGGGCACTGGCGAAGTCCCGCACGAACCGGCGGCCTCCCTCGACCAGGTTGCCGCCCCCGGTGTCGACCATCCGCTTGAGGACCTTGGGGTTGAGGAACGGGTTGTTGCTCGGCGCGGTGGCCTCGACCAGGTTGTCGACGATGAACTTGATCCGCTGGTCGTCTCCCCAGTCGAGCCCGGCGTCCTCCACCAGCCCGCGTGCGGCAGCCCCGAGGGCGAGGTAGCCCTGCAGGGTGCGCTTGAACAGCGGGTTGCGGTCCCAGGCCTCGTCGGAGAAGCGGCGGTCCTTCTCTCCCGCCTCCAGGTCGGACCTCCCGACGCCGACCTTGGCCAGCTCCGCAGCGAGCCCGAGGGTGCGACCCGCGACGCGGCCGGGGTGCCGAGCGAGCGCAGCGGTGAACCGGACGCCGGACATCCCGGGCAGGAACCGGCGCAGCGGGCTGCTGGTGGCGTCGGCGAGCAGGAGGTCGAGCGGGGCGGCGGCGTTGCTGCTGCCGTCCTCGTCGGCCGCGTGGATGCGCTCCTCGGCCTGGGTGGTGGCGCTCATGACCTGGCCTCCTCGGGAGCCTCGACCTCACGACGCAGGATCTTCCCGGTGGGCCCCTTGGGGAGCTCCTCGACGATCCAGACCGCCCGGGGATACTTGTACGCCGCCAATCGCTCCTTGGCGAAGGCCTGGAGCTCCTCGCCCTCCACGTCGTAGCCGTCCTTGAGGGCCACCGCGGCTCCGACCTCCTCGCCGAGGTGGTCGTCCTTGAACCCGATCACGGCCACCTCGGCCACCGCCTCGTGCTCGTAGAGCGCCTCCTCGACCTCGCGGGGGTAGACGTTGTAGCCGCCGCGGATGATCAGGTCCTTCTTGCGGTCGACGATGAAGAAGTAGCCGTCCTCGTCGACCTTCGCCATGTCCCCGGAGAGGAACCAGCCGTCCTTGACGGCGTCGGCGGTGTCCTCATCGCGGCCCCAGTAGCCCTTCATGATGTTCTCGCCCCTGATCGCGATCTCGCCGACCTCGCCCTCGGGCACGTCCTGGCCCTCGTCGTCGACGATCTTCATCTCCACCCCGCGCACGGGGGTGCCGATCGAGCCGGGCTTGCGCTCCTGACCGGGCTGGTTGAACGAGGCCACGGGCGAGGTCTCGGAGAGGCCGTAGCCTTCGAGCACGATGCAGTCGAAGGTCTTCTCGAAGTTCTTCATCACCTCGACGGGCATCGCGGAGCCGCCCGAGATGCAGGAGCGGAGGCTGGTCATGTCGGCCTCCTCGGCGCCCTCGGCATGCAGCATCGCGGCGTACATCGTCGGGACGCCCTCGAAGACCGTGACCTTGTCGCGGGCCACGACTTCGAGTGCCTTGGCCGGGTCGAAGCGGGGGATCAGCGTCAGGCAGGAGCCCTTGAGCACCGAGGCGTTCAGGCCGCAGGTGAGGCCGAAGACGTGGAAGAGCGGGAGGCAGCCCATCACGACGTCCTCCTCGGTGAGCTCCACGAGCGTCTCGGCGGTCGTCGCGGCGTTGGTGATCATGTTGTGGTGGGTCAGCTGGGCTCCCTTGGGCTGCCCGGTGGTGCCGGAGGTGTAGAGCAGCACGACGTCGTCCTCGTCGTCGCGGCTGACCACCTCGGTCTCCGGCTCGTGGGCCGCCAGCATCTCCGCGAAGTCGGTGCCGACCTCGACGCACTCGATGCCGACCTCCGAGGCGCCCTTGTCGGCCTCCTCGGCCATGTCCTTCCAGGCGAAGACCAACGAGGCGCCGGAGTCCTCGAGGTAGTACTTCACCTCGCGCGCCTTGAGCAGCGGGTTCATTGGCACCACGACGGCGCCCAGCGAGACCGCGCCGTAGAAGAGCACCGGGAAGGGCGGCACGTTCGGCAGCACCAGGCCGACGCGGTCGCCGGGACCGATCCCCTTCGACTTCAGCATCGCCGCCACGCGGCGGGCGCCGTCCTGCAGCTGGGCGTAGCTCAGCACCAGGTCGTCGAGCTTCACGGCGGGCCGGTCAGGGTGCTGTTCGGCTGTTCGGGTCAGGTTGTCGGCCAGGTTGGTCACGGTCGCCTCCAAAGCGTCGCTTGCACTGATGCGTGCCGGTGGCAGTCACAGTCTGTCCGAGGCATCACGACCCCCTGGGTCGCTGCTTCGTACCTTGTCCTCTACCCGATGTGGCGCGCGCCACACCCTTTGTCGGTGAACGGCCGTATCGGTTGCCGCGGCCGATTCGTGGTGCGTCGTACGCCGCCGTAGACTCCTTCGCCGTGGCACTCACCATCGGCATCGTCGGTCTCCCCAATGCGGGCAAGTCGACCCTCTTCAACGCCCTGACGAAGAACAACGTCCTCGCGGCGAACTACCCCTTCGCCACCATCGAGCCCAACGTCGGGGTGGTGGCGGTGCCCGACGAGCGCCTGGCGAAGCTCGCGGAGATCTTCGGGTCGGCGAAGCTGCTGCCCGCGACGGTCGAGTTCGTCGACATCGCAGGCATCGTCAAGGGCGCCTCGGAGGGGGAGGGGCTGGGCAACAAGTTCCTCTCGCACATCCGCGAGGCCGCCGCGATCTGCCAGGTGACCCGGGTCTTCCGTGACGAGGACGTCACCCACGTCGACGGTGAGGTGAACCCCGAGTCGGACATCTCCACGATCCAGACCGAGATGATCCTGGCCGACCTGCAGACCGTGGAGAAGGCGATCCCGCGGCTGGAGAAGGAGGCGCGCGGCAACAAGGCGATCGCCGCCAACCTCGCCGCCGCCCAGGAGGCCAAGGAGCACCTGGAGGCCGGCACCCCGATCATCTCGACCAAGGTCGACCTCGCACTGGTCCGCGAGCTCTCGCTGCTCACCGCGAAGCCCTACATCTACGTGTTCAACTGCGACGCCGACGAGCTCGGTGACGAGGCGCTGAAGCAGAAGATGCGCGACCTGGTCGCACCCGCCGAGGCGATCTTCCTGGACGCCAAGTTCGAGGCCGAGCTGGTCGAGCTCGACGACGACGCCGAGGCCCGCGAGATGCTCGCGGAGATGGGGGTCGAGGAGCCCGGGCTGGACAAGCTCGCCCGCGTCGGCTTCGACACCCTCGGCCTGCAGACCTACCTGACGGCTGGGCCGAAGGAGGCCCGCGCCTGGACGATCAAGAAGGGCGCCACCGCCCCCGAGGCCGCCGGCGTGATCCACACCGACTTCCAGAAGGGCTTCATCAAGGCCGAGATCGTCTCCTACGACGACCTCGTCGCCGCCGGGTCGATGGCCGCGGCCAAGTCGGCCGGCAAGGTCCGCATGGAGGGCAAGGACTACGTGATGGCCGACGGCGACGTGGTGGAGTTTCGCTTCAACGTCTGAATCTGTGTAAAAGCGCAGGTCAGAGGGGGTGTGAACCCCTGCGGTCCGCACTGAGTCCGCAAGAATTTCAGCGTGACCTGCTCGCAAGGCCTGTTCTGAGGGCGCGCGTGGGCTCTTTGATCTGTCGGTGGCTTGGCTACACCTCGGGCTTTGGCGGCGATGTGACGCACCCAAGATGGGCGGGCGTCAGTAGGTCTGTCGGGCCGCGTGGTCCGCTGCGCTCGGTCACTCCTAGGGATGGCAGCCGGGGTCGGCGGCGGACTCTGCGGTAAGCGTCGGTCTGTCCGAAGGCGCCTAGCGGGCACGTTGGCTTCGGGGCAGACTCGGTGGCATGCGGGCCATGCGGGCAGGTCAAGTGTTCGACGGGACCGCCTTCTTGGGCGCGGGCACGGTGCTGGTCGATGGCGAGAGGATCTTGGGTGTCGAGTCGGGGCACCGGGAGCTGCCGAGCGACGTCGACGTCACGACGTACGCGGGGACGCTGCTGCCGGGATTGCTCGACTGCCACGTGCACCTGGTGTCCAACGGTGATCTGGGGGCGTTGGAGCGAGCCGGCGCTGCAACCGATGAGGAGTTGGACGCGCAGATCCGCGCATCGTTGGCCGCCAGCGCCGCACGCGGGCTCACCACCGTCCTGGACCTTGGGGACCGCAGGTATCGGACGCTGAAGGCGCGCGCCCTGCCCGGTCTGCCGCGGGTGCGCACGGCGGGGCCGCCGCTGACCGTGCCGGACGGGCATTGCCACTTCCTCGGCGGGGTAGCGGACGGCGTGGACGGCGTGCGCGAGCAGGTCGCCGAGCATGCCGTCCGCGGGGTTGATGTGCTGAAGGTGATGGCCAGCGGCGGCATGATCACGGCCGGAACCGATGTGTTCGCCGCACAGTTCAGCGATGAGGAGTTGGCGGCCGTCGTCGAGGCCGGCCACCGGGCCGGGCTGACGGTGCTGGCCCATGCGCATGCGCTCGCCGGGGTGTGGCACGCGATCCGGGCTGGTGTGGACGGGATCGAGCACTTCAGCTGCCTGACGGAGAGGGGGCCGGAGGTGTCGGAGGAGCTGCTGGAGGCGGTGGTTGCGGCGGGGATAACGATTGACATGACGTTGGGCTTCGACTTCTCCCAGATGCCGCCGGAGGACACGATTCCGCCTGATATCCGGGCAGTCATGGTGCGGACAGGCATGGACTTCCGCACCATGGACGCCCAGCGGGTCGAGCTGGCACGTCGGATCCGCGGGCACGGCATCCGGCTGGTCACCGGTACCGATGCCGGGGCGGCGCCACCAAAGCGGCACGGCGGGACCACGCTCGCGATCCAGACGCTTGTGGAGGCCGGTTATCCGGTCGCGGAGGCGGTGGCCACCGCGACATCGTTCGCGGCCGAGCATGTCGGCCTCGCCGGCGTGACCGGGGCGGTAGCCGCCGGGCTCACGGCTGATCTGCTGGTCGTCGACGGCGACCTCGCTACCGACCCGACCGCGCTCGACCGGCCGGTCGCCGTCCTCGTCCGAGGCGCCAACGTGCTGGGCTGAGCGACGCCCGCGATCGCAGACGCGAGCACACCGCAGCGGGGCAAACGATCCTGAACGAGCATTTGACGGGACGCCGGCGGCGGATTGACGCGTAGCCGGAGAGGGTGTCTATTGGTGGGGCCGGCTCGGCGGCTCGATGCCAGGGAGCAGACGATGACTGCAGCGACGTACCTCGACGGCAACTTCGCGCCGGTGGCCACTGAGTTGACCGCCACGGATCTCGAGGTCACGGGCGCGGTGCCGCCGAGCCTGGCGGGCAGGTACATCCGCACCGGGCCCAACCCGTTCGCAGCGCAGGCCGACACGTACCACTGGTTCGCGGGCGACGGGATGGTGCACGGCGTCGACCTGCACGGCGGCCGGCCACGCTGGTACCGCAACCGCTGGGTGCGTAGCCCCGAGGCCAGCGCGCATCTTGATCAGTCCCCCGTGCCCCACGAGGACGGCGGGTGGTATTCCGGCTCGGGCAACACCAACGTGTTCGCCCACGCCGGCCGGATCCTGGCCGTGACCGAGGGGTCGCTGCCTTATGAGCTGACGGGCGACCTGGAAACGGTCGCCACGCGCAACTTCGGCGGCCCACTCCCTGCCGGCATCAACGCTCACCCCAAGTTCGACCCGAACAGCGGCGAGATGCACGTGATGAGCTACGGCTTCGACAACCCCGCGTTGCGCTATCACGTGATCGACTCTGCCGGGGAGCTCATCAGCACTGTCGACATCGACCTTCCGGCTCCAGTCATGCTCCACGACATGGGCCTGACCGCCTCCCGGGTCGTGCTCTTCGACCTGCCTGTGCTCTTCGACCTGGAGCTCGCCCTCCAGAGCGTTGCCCTGCCCTTCCGCTGGCGCCCCGACAACGGGGCCCGGGTCGGGCTCCTGCCCCGGGCCGGCACCGGGTCCGACGTCGTGTGGATCGACGTCGAGCCGTGCTTCGTGTACCACCCCCTCAACGCCTTCGACGACGCTGATCGAGTGATCATCGACCTGGTGGTGCACGACCACGCCTTCGCCGAAGACGGCGAGCCCTTGTCCGATCGCCCCCGTCTGGAGCGCTGGACGATCGACCCGCAGGCACGCAAGGTTCTCACCCAGACGATCGACGATCGCGGCACGGAGTTCCCACGCGGGGACGAACGACTCACTGGCCGCCGCCACCGCTACGGCTACACGATCGGCGTATCCGCGGTGCGCGACCTGGGCGCCCTAGGCGATGACCCTCGGACCGCTGTGCGCAAGCACGACCTTGTCGGCGGCACCACCGTCGAGGTGGACCTGGGCTCCGGCCGCATCGCCAGCGAGATGGTGTTCGTCCCGGCCGGCAGCGCGGCTGGCGAGGACGACGGGTGGCTCATGGGCTACGTGTACGACGCCGCGCGCGACGCCAGCGACCTGGTGATCATCGATGCCCACGACTTCGGACATCCGGTGGCCACGGTCCACCTGCCGGTCCGGGTGCCGCAGGGATTCCATGGGAACTGGATCCCCGACTCGTCCCTCGCCTGAGCATTGAATTTCGGGATCCGAGCGGGTCGCCCCAAGGGAACCGCACCTGACGAACGCGCAGTTCAACGGGGACACCTTCCGGCGTTCTTCACCGTGTGCCAGCCGCGTCACAGTGGGTGATGTGCAGCGCCCCAGACACTCTCGACCCGGGCAATCGGAGGCCTCCTGAAGTCATGGGCAGATGCGCTGTTCGGATGCAGTTGCGGAAGCTCGCATTGGTTGGAAAGCGCGAACTCTCACGATGGGTGTCGGCGGGACCCGTCGTCTGCAAGCATGTCCGTTGGCTGGTGTCCGAGGGCCGTCGACATGATCGATTCCGCGGCTTTGCGAGTGCGGTCCTCCGCGTTCCGGCCAGAGGTGTGCGTAGGTGTTGAGGGTCGTGGTCGCCTTCGCGTGTCCGAGCGAGCGTTGGACGGTCACCACGTCGCACCCGGCAGCGATCAGCCCGGAGGCGTAGAAGTGCCGCAGGTCGTGGAGCTTGACGCCTGACAGCCCCGCGTCTCGGAGGGTCTTGCGCCACCAGTAGCCGACGGTGTTCTGTTGCGGCGGGTCGTCGCTGTCTCCGGTGAAGAGCCACCGATCCATCCCCGTGGTGCCGTAGGTGGCGACGTGGTCGGCCAGCAGGTTGACGAGGCTGTCGGCGAGGTAGACGACTCGCTCGGAGCCGTACTTCGGCGCGCGTATGTCGATCGCTCCGCCGTTGACGCGCTGAACCTGACGCGAGACCTTGAGCGTCTTGCGAAGGAAGTCGATGTCGCCGAGGCGTACGCCGGCGGCCTCGCCCAGGCGGAGACCAGCGAACGCGCACAGGCCGATGAACGGCCGGAATCGTTCGTCGGCCACGGCCATGAGCTGCCCGATCTCCTCCGGGGTGGGGACCGACATCGCGGCGTCGGCGCGACGACCGCGGGGGAGGCGTACGCCGTCGGTCGGGTCCGTGCCAATCACTCGGTCCTTGACGGCTGCTCGAAACACCGATCGGACGTTGACGTATCGGGTCTTGATCGTGCCCGGGGCGAGGCCGGCAGCGTCCATGGTCTTGATCCAGGACTCGACGTCCGAGTGTCGGACCTGCTGGAGTGGCGTCCCAGCGAACGGCACCGACCTTGCAGCCAGGGACATCGCGAGCACTGTGCCGGGTGCCCAGACCCGACGAGCTGACCACTCGCCGAAGAATGCCGCGAAGGTGATCCGGCCGGCCTTGGGGTCGGCGTAGGTGCCGGCCACCACGGCTGCCGTGACTCGGTCCAGCCAGTGCTGGGCATCGACCTTGCGGTCGAAGTGGCGCGAGTGCTCGTTGCCGGTCTCGTCTCGGTAGGTGCCCGCCACTGGTACCTGCACCTGGCGACCCCGAGGACCGACCCGGGTCGTGGAGTGCTCGGCCAGCCACTCCGCGATCTCCACGGCGGCTCGATCCATTGCTGCGTCGTACGCCGCGGCCATCTCAGGATGCAGCGCCGCAGCGAGCGACCAGGACTTGGGGCCGTTCACGACGACCTCGGCGAACCGGACGGCCTTGGGGTCGGTCCGCAGTCGCCCACGTGGTTCGCGGCTCAGCGGATCCAGACCCGCGACCCATGCCTCGTAGCCGTCACCGTCGAGAGCGCCGGCCCGCTCGACTCCGACGGGGGAGGCGACGAAGCGCTCGGCCAGGCCACTGCCCTCGGCGAGGTAGTAGTCGTCAACGCGCGCGTGGTCGGCCTCCACGTATGAGCGGGCGGCAGCAGCGTTCCCGCGGTAGATCTTCACGCCACCGTGCACGTCCCATCACCACCCACGATTTCCAACAGCAGGCCCAAAAATGCGTCGTGGGCCGCCCGTCCACGGGCGACCCACCTACGTCATTCGTAGCATGCGTGCCGACGTCTTTGACGACGTCTTTGACAGTGATTTGAGAGCGATTTTCGCTGTCCTGGAGGGAGATTCTTCGTTCCGTCGACAGCCAACGTCAGCCATTCATCGGGACATCGAGGAGTTCAATGCGGGCGTCGTGGTGTCGTCATCTGCAGAGCTCGTGTTCGCGGTGGTCTCTGGTCGGCCAAGGCCAGAGACGGCTCTCAACGGGCTCTGCTGACGGTGCGCACCACCACGTCTCGTTCCTCGCGGCGCGCGTTGCGAACGCACTGACATAGCCGATGAGCGGATGACTACCTGGCGTGGGCTCTGTCGTGGAGCCGCCTTTGGCACGCCACCAACGACTCTCACTTCTAGTTGGTGCAGCCCCCGAGGCGAGAAGTCGCCCTTTGCCACGCACCTCCGTCAACACCGGGCCAAGGCCCTCGATCGGCCGACGGTCCATGTCCACGGCTTGCCCGTGATGCATGTCCCCTCAGGTGAGCTCGATCAACCACGCTCAGTGTTGCTGATCCTCGCTTAGTCGTGCGCGACGCCAGACCCACCAGAGCGCCAGGCAGCTGCCAGAGATGCTGTACAGCGTGAGCAACAGCATCGAGCGCCAGAAATAGCCGGGGTTTTGCTGAGCGACGACTGTGGACCAGACGAAGTTGCTCCTACTCGGGGGCATGCCCCCAAGCTCGGTGTCCAGCAGGGTGTAGACCCACCACGCCCTGCTGATGAGGACCGCGGTGAAGGTCGTGACCAGGACGATCAGGTGTAGCAGGATGAGTGGGACCAGGCCACGCCGTGGGGCTGCCCCGGCTCCGCGGGTGTACAGCAAGACCATCGCTGCCGACGTCAGGGCGCCGGTGAACATGCCACCCGACATCGACACGAACCCTACGCGCGTGACCACCAGACCCAGCCCCACCCCGACCAGGCCCGCGAGGGCCGCGCGGACCAGGCCACGCACCACTCCCTCAGTAGACATGTCGCTGCCTTTGCTCGCGGGGTCCGGGTGGCGCCCGAGGTACGAGGGGTAGGCGGACAGGTCGATTTCGTCCGGACGCATTGCGCCTCCCAGGAGGGGCCACAGTCGGCCGCGGCGGACGACGTTGCCACGAGGCTACGTTTCACGGGGCCCTGGCGAGTCCGTTTTCAGGTGTTTCCTAACCTGCCTTTGGGGCTGGCTGGGTGCGTGCGCCGGGTCGACAGATGGCGCGTGCGTTGGCTCGGGTTTGGGCGTGATTCGCCATGGACCGTAAAACCTCCCATCGCGGCACATCGCAAAGGTTGGCGCTCCCCCTCTTCGACCATGACCACTAGTCCGCCGAACGTCGGATCCGCCGCCTGGTGTGCGTTGGCTGCTACGCGTGCAGGCGTCCGAGGGGACGACTGCCACCAGCTAACGCCGCCGGCCGGAGGCGGGGTCGGCGTACCCTTTGATCATGGTGACCCCATCACTTCAGTCCGCGATCCAGGCAATGAGCCTTGACGAGCGCTTGGAGCTGGTCGAGTACATCGAGAGCACTGTCGAGTCCGAGCCGCTCGAGGTCACCGACGATCAGAAGGCGATGATCCGGGCCCGGGCAGCAGAGCTTGAAACTGACCCCTCGGTGGGGCTGACGTGGGACGACCTCAAGGCCCGGCTTGCCGCGCGTAGGGCGTGAGTCGACTACCTCTGGTCTTCCACCCCAGCGTGGAAGATGACCTGACTGCGATCTATGACCACTACGAGCAGTTCGACCCAGCGCTGCCGAGTCGGTTCGAGACGCGGCTGGACGAGCAGGTCGAGCGCATCGAGACGTTCCCCGAGCCGGGGTCATCCTGTTTGAGTCCTACCGCCGAGTGCTGCTCAAGGGGTTCCCGTACATGGCCGTGTATCTCGTTGGCGTGAGCCGGATCGATGTACTCGCACTCGTGAACGTCCGGCGCGACCCCGCGTCGATCGAGGAGACGGTCTCCGGGCGCTCTGTCGGCTAGCCAGCGGTCCGCAAACAGTCCGCAAGAAGTCACGCTGAGACCGATCCCGACCATCGGCGCTCAACGGCCTCAAGGCCGTGTTTGCGCAGGTCAGAGGCCCGTTTCAACGGAAACCGGCGACAATCAAGAGCAGCCGAAAAAACCGGCGATTTCGTTCCGCTTCAACGTCTGAATCGACGCATGACCGCAGGTCAGCGCAGGTGTAAGACCGCGACCAGATAACCGGCGGCGACGAAACGCTCGGCACAGGCATAGAGCCGCAGCGCCCGGACACCCCCGAAACCGTGCCCCATCGCGATGACCGGCCTGCGGTCGTCCGTGGCCGAGGGATGTCGGGCACGGGTCCTCCTGGCGTACCGCTCGGGGCCGCTCGGTAGCGCTTCTCCGGCGCGGCGATGCGGAGCGCAGAGATACCTTGGTAAGGCGCCATGTGCTCGGTCCCTACGTTCCGGGCACCGCCACACATCCAGGAGTGAGCATGGCCGACCGACTGCGGGACAGGACCGCCATCGTCACCGGTGGCGCCAACGGAATCGGCAAGGGGATCGTGCGCGCGTTCGTCGCCGAGGGAGCCCGAGTGCTCTTTGTCGATGTCGACGAGGCCCGCGGCGAGGAGCTGGCCGCGGAGCTGGGTGACGCCGCCCAGTTCCTGGCGAGCGACATCTCCCAGCAGGGCAATGCCGAGGTCATCCGAGACGCGGCGGAGTCGGCATACGGCCCTGTCCACGTGCTGGTCAACAATGCCCACGTGAGCCGGCAGGCGCCCTTCGTGGACACCACGATGGAGATGTTCGCGATCTCGTTCGACACCGGGTTCTACCCGGCCTTCTGGCTGATGTGTGCCTGCTACGAGGACCTGCGCTCCACCCACGGCTCGGTGATCAACTTCGCCTCCGGCGCCGGGCTGACCGGGCACCCCACCCAGCTGTCCTACGCGGCCGCGAAGGAGGCGGTGCGTGCCATGAGCCGGGTGGCCGCTCACGAGTGGGCCGGCGACGACATCAATGTCAACGTCATCTCGCCGCTGGCGCGCACCGAGGGGGTGGACCGGTACCTGGCTGAGCACCCCGAGCGGGAGGCCGCGCTGCTGGGCGCCGCCCCGCTGGGACGGTTGGGTGATCCCGAGGCCGATGTCGGCCGCACCGCAGTCTT
This sequence comes from Nocardioides sp. Z30_9, assembly GCF_058215735.1. Classification (NCBI taxonomy): domain Bacteria; kingdom Bacillati; phylum Actinomycetota; class Actinomycetes; order Propionibacteriales; family Nocardioidaceae; genus Nocardioides; species Nocardioides sp. Z30_9. The sequence continues at coordinate 1,754,255 of NZ_JBZAJF010000001.1, read as the reverse complement.
CCTGGCCAGCGACGACGCCTCCTACATGACCGGTCAGACGCTGATGGTCGACGGCGGCAGCGTCATGCTCCGCTGACCGCGCCGGCCAGCCTCGCCCGCGCGTCGGCTTCAACGTGTAGGCCAGTTCAACGTGTAGGCCAGTTCCAGCGTTCAACACTGGTGAAGTGGGGAGAGCTGCTGCGTCGTCGGCTCGCGCTGGATACGCTTAGGGCGGTGGCTCGCGCCACCGACAGCACTTCCAGGTGAAGACCACCTGAATCATCGCGGAGAGGCCTGAGTAGTTCAGGACACGTCCGGGTTGGGGTGCGGCGCATCAACGCGCCGACTTCATTCCGCCGATGCTCGACATCGGCCGACGAGAGGACATGACATGTCATCGAAGGACGAGAAGAACCTCACCCAGGTGCTCGACAGGATCGCGAAGATGGACGAGCCACGGCGCTCCACCATGCAGCGTGTTCACGACATCATCGTGACCGTCGCCCCCGCTCTGAAGCCGCGGATCTGGTACGGGATGCCCGCCTATGCGCTGTCGGCGAGCACGCCGGCATTGGTGACGCTGCGCAATGACGAACGCCTGAATCTCGCCATCACCGAGAAGGCTGACTTCCGGCCCGCTGGCGGTGTGGACGGTGCGCTGATGCCAGCTGCCTGGTACTTCGAGACCGTGGATGAGGACACGGAGAAGCGCATCTCCGAGATCGTCAGCACCGTGGTCTCCTGACCGTCGTGTGACCCGCCCCTCCCCGGGGCGGGTCACACGTTCCTTCGCTCCGGAATGCGGTGGAGCTCCGCTTCAACGTGTGGTCGTGCTCCACAGCAGGTACGCCTGCGCCAGCTGGGCCTGCACCTCCGGCGCCGCTTCGCGGATGGGAGAGATCTGCGGGCGCGTGATCGTCGCCACCGCAACGATCACCTCCAGCGCGGTGAGGGCCGGCCGCACGGCCCCCCGGGTCTTCAGCTCGGCCAGCACCTGATCCAGCGCCTCGACGGCCGGGCGTTGAACCTGCGCCAGGGGAGTGGCGTTCAAGTCGAGGTCGGCACCGGCCTGCAGTGCGAGGCCATCGGTCAGCGCACCCAGCTCCATGGACGTCAGTTGCGACAACAGCCGCTCCCACGACGCTGCAGCGTTCGTGCCGAGCCCGGCGCGGGCCGCGTTCGCGGCTTCCAGGATGCTCTCGACAGTGTCCTGGACCACGGCTCGGGCCAACTCGTCGCGGGAGGGAAAGTTGCGGTACAGGGTGGCGATGCCCACTCCGCTGGCCGCGGCCACTGCCTCCAACGCAACGTCGCCGCCCCGCTGGGCGAACAGGTGCCGCGCCTGGGCAAGGATCGCTTCTCTGCGCCGCGCAGCGTCAGCCCTCATCCCGGCTCCCTCCGAATTGACTGCGAGTCTAAACCGGAGGAACATCGTCCGGTAGAAGCGGAGGAAATCCCTCCACATAGATCTTCGAAGGATCCATGACTGCTCAACCGCCGGCACCCGGCTTCCATCGAAAGCACGCAGCCATCTGGGCGGGTCTGACCGTCGGGCTCTCGGTCATCCTGCTTGCACTCCTGATGCTCTTCATCTCACCCTCCATCCTTTCCGGACCGCGGGACCTGGACCTGGGCGTAGTCGGGGCGCAGGAGAAGGTCGAATCGGTCTCGCAAACCCTGGAGTCCCAGTCACCGGGCGCCTTCGTCGTCAAGGCCTATGAGAGCGTCGACGACCTGGAGCAGGGAGTTCGGGACCGGGAGATCGCCGGCGGTTTCGACTTCTCAGATCCCCAGGACATGCAGGTGTACGTGGCGAGCGCCGGATCGACCGCGGTGTCCGGGACAGTCAGTGACGTCGGCGTCACGATGGCGGACAGGACCGGGCAGACGGCCGAGATCGTGGACGTGGTTCCGCTTCCCGCCGACGACCCGACGGGTGTGGGCATCGGCGGCCTGGCCTTCCCTCTGGTCTTCGGCGGCATCGTGCCCGCCGTGGCGTTCCGCTCCATGCTGTCCGGGAGACGCCGGTGGATCTTCGCCGGCCTCACCGGCTTCTCGGTCGCCGGTGGGTTCGTGGTCGCTGCCGTCCTGAAGTACCTCTTCGGCAGCATCGATGGTCCTCTGGTCCCGGTCGCGGCAAGCGTCGCCCTGGGTATCGCAGCACTGGCCCTGCCGCTCGCCGGCCTCCATGAGTGCTTTGGCACCAAGGGCTTCACGATTGCCGCCATGTCCATGATGTTTGTGGGCAACCCCTTCGCCGGCATCGCGACCAGCGCGCAGTGGCTCCCCTCCGGGGTGGCCATGATCGGTCAGCTCCTGCCGCCCGGCGCTTCGGGCACCCTGGTCCGTGCTGTGGCGTACTTCGACGGCGCCGGCGGAGGCGCTGCGGCACTGACCCTGGGCTTGTGGGTCCTGGCGGGGATCGTGCTGTGGTTCAGCGGCCCGCGCATCGCGGCGGGCAGAGCCAGGAAAGTGGTGGCAGCACTCCCGACGGCCTGAGATCGTGCCGTCCGCCCTTGGGCATCAGGCACTCCGTGTCCGACCAGGTGACGTGGTGCTGCGGCGGACGCGACCAGCGGCGCTCACCGCGTACCGCTCCGCTTCGACGGGGGATCCCCGGGATCAGGCCGGGACGGAGAGTCCCTGCAGCCAGGCCTGCCATGACGGCTCCTCGCGCTTCACGTGGTCGGCCGCGTCGGGGGAGAACAGGTAGGCCCGGACGCTCGCGGCTGCCTTGTCCTCGCCCTCGTCGTGCGTGCAGACGGTGAACATCCCGGGCACCGGCGCGGCGAGGCGCACCAGTGCCTGCCGCTCGCCGACACGCTCGAGGGTGCCGGTGCTCCCGTGCACCTCGACGCTCGCGCACGCATTTGCTGGGAAATGACATCCCGATGCCCGATCTCGAGTGTCATTCGCCAGCAAATGCGGCACGGGTGCGCAGACGCGGGTACGCCAAAGCGCGCCGGCCCGGTGGTGGCAGGATCGCCGCGTGACCTCCAGGCAGTCGCTGAGCGAAGCGGACCGTCGCGTGGTTGCGCGATGGGCAGCCGAGTGCGCCGGGCGCGTGCTGCCGCTGTTCTGCGCCGAGGCGGCGGATGACACACGCGTGCCGGACGCGCTGGCTCGCGCGCGTGCCTTCGCACGCGGTGAGAGCACGGCGGCCGAGCAGATTCGTCTGCGCATGGTCGCAGTCAAGGCGGCCGGTGCGGCCACGAGTCCTGCCGGTGCTGCTGCGGCGCGAGCCGTTGCCCAGGCTGCTGCCGTCGCACACATGGGGGCGCACGCGTTGGGGGCTGCCGCGTACGCGGCCAAGGCGGTCTCGCTGGCCGAGCCGGCGCGTGCCGACGCCGTGCAGGGCGAGGTGGACTGGCAGCTGGCGCAGCTGACGGACGAGGAGAGCTCCGTGCTGCGCCTGCTGCCGCCGCTGGGCGCGGACCCCTCCGGACCACTGGGCCCCGGCCTGCTCTCGCGAGGCGTCCTGGGTGCGGTCATCGAGCAGGTCCAGGCACGTCAGCCGTCGATGACGCCAGAGCGGGTCAGGCCGGGTGGAAGAGGTTGCTCGCCGTGAGCGCCCGGTGCGGGCGCCGTCCGCCTGCGAGGAGGCTGCCGCTCAGCACGTTTCGCCACAGCGGCGTGCGCCCGTAGAAGTACAGGAGCAGCGCCGTCGGTTCTGCCCAGACGATCGTGTCCGGGCGGAACGGCACTCCCTCCGGGTGTCGGGTGCTCAGCACTCCGTCGGTGAACGTCATCCGCAAGCGTTCGTCGGTGCCGCGCAGGCGGTACTCGTAGCGGTTGGTGTGGCCGGCAGCCTTCTCGACGTCGAGCCACGCGGGCAGCATGGCGGTGAAGGCGCCAAGGACCAGGCGAGCGTGCGCGGGTTCGATGTTCCAGGGTGCACCGATGGTCTTCGCCAGCTCCCAGCCGTGGACCAGCCATTCCCCGATGGCCATGCCGCCCAGCTCGCCGGGCGTGAGGGTCAGCCCGGCGTGCCACGGCAACGGGGCCTGGGGGTCGCTGTCACAGAGGTGGGCGAGCAGCGTCGGTACGGCCTCACGGAAGTTCTCCGCGAGGTCCGAGGGCTGCCGGCTCGCCGTCGCCGCCAGGGTCGCGGCGTTGGTCTGCGACATCGCCGCTGCGGAAGGGGAGTAGCCGAGTGTCTCGGCGCCCACCTGCTGGGTGTAGACCTCCGGGAGGAGCGACATGTGCCGGACCAGGTCGGCCACGGACCAGGAGTGCTTCCCGTGGACCGGTGTGTCCCAGTCGGTGACAGCGTCCATCAGGTTCGCCACCTGGTTGGCGAGGATGGCCATCGCGGCCACCACGTGGTCCCTGTCCGGGCTCTGGAGAGATCGATCGGGCATGGCTGCCTCCGCAGTCGGAATCGGCCCGAGGGGGCAGATCCTAGGTGACCGGGCCCGGGCTCCGACAGTGCGGCGCTGGTGGAAATGAGACGGGCTCGAGGCGGCGCCCAAGCGACGGGGACCGAAGCCGAACGGGGGTGCCAGAGCCGGGGCTCGGACATGATCGGGCCACGGGCGGACCTGCCGGCACACGGTGGCGTACGACGCTGGCCCAGGGGACCTACGTGCTGGCCGTAGGGGTTGTCGCTGGGAGCGGCGTCGCGCTGCTCTCCGGCTGCCGGTGGGCGTGGCAGCTCCCGGTTTCCGACCACCGCGCACTCACGGTCGACCTCGGCTGAACCGCCTCCGACCGGGGCAGGTCAGGTCACACCGGTCTCCTCGCGCCGCGTCGCGGAGGAGCGCCGAGGGCCCCGCGCCGTCGTGGCCAGAGCCGCCAGGACGGCGTACGCCGTGACGAACAGCCAGGCGGGACGGGGTCCGATCGTGGTGGCGACCAGCACCGTGAGCGCCGTACCGACGGCGGTGCCGAGCTGGGCGGCCGTGTTCAGGACGCCGGTGGCGGTGCCCTTCAGCTGCTCCACGACCGAGGTCCCGAGGTCGTTGGAGGCGACCGAGCCGATCCCCACCCCGAGGCCGGAGAGCGCCGTGCCGAGACCGATCACCACCACGTGGGGCCACGCGGCCAGCAGGCCGGTGCCGACGGCGATCGTGCCCAGGCCGACCCCGATCACCGGTCCCCAGCCGAAGGCCCGGAGCAACCGTGGGGCCACCACCGAACCGGCCACCACGAGCACGCTCAACCCGACGAGGACGGTTCCCGCGGCCAGAGGCCCCAGGCCGAGCTCGTCCTGCAGGTGGAGAGTGGCCACGGTGACCGATGCGCTCGACGTGGCGGTGACGAAGAACGAGCCGACCGCCCCCCACTTCAGCTGGGGTGACCGGCGGGCGCGGGGTGGCACCAGCGGGTGGGTGGCCCGGCGTTCCGCGACGACGAAGGCGAACGCAGCCACGACCCCCACGACGACCACGAGGAGTGCGGCCGTCATCGAGTCTGAGTCGCCGAGCAGGGTGGTCCCGGCGACGATGCCCATCGCGGCGATGGTGAGGGTGGCGGCCGAGAGCCAGCCGATCCGTCCGGACTCCCCGGACAGCTCGTCGCGCGGGATGGCGCGCACGACTGCCGCCGCGAGGAGGACCCCCAGCACGATGTCGGCCCAGAACGCCGCGCGCCACGACACCAGCTGCGTGAGCAGCCCACCGAGCACCAGTCCGGCACCGCCGGCTGCCGCGCCCGCGGCGCTCCAGCCGGCGATCGCCCGTCGCCGCGCCGGGCCCTCGGGTACGACGGTCGTCAGCAACCGGAGCGCCGCGGGCACCGAGGCGGCGGCTGCCACCCCCTGGAGCGCACGCGACGCGGCGAGCACCCACACCGAACCGGCCACGGCCCCGGGGACCGACGCTGCGGCGAACAGCCCGAGCGCCGCGAGCAGCACCCGCCGGTGCCCGACGCGGTCCCCGAGGCGGGCGGCGACCATCAGCAGCCCACCGAAGAACAGGGCGTAGGCGTTCACGACCATCGCGCCCTGCGCCGGGCTCGCGTCGAGGTCGCGCAGCATGCTCGGCAGCGCCGCGGTCACCACCGTGACACCCAGGACGTCGACGAACTGGACCGCGCACAGGACGACGGCGACCGCGACCACCCGGGTGGAGCCGGCCCGCTCCGACGAGGTGTTTCTGGTGAAACCCGCCATGGTGGCAACGCTTGCAGAGGTGCCATCGGTCGTCAACTGGTAAAACTGTCTTCGATGGAAACACCACGACCGCGAGAGCTGCCGATCATCGGGGGCAACCTCGCTCTGGACTACGCGAACACCGTCGACGACCCCCTGGGGCCGGCGCGGCACGACCACGTCTCGAACTACGAAGACCTGCTGCGCTGGTCGTTGCGGGTCGGCACGCTGACGGAGTCCCGGGTCGCTGCCCTGCGCCGTGAGGCGGAACGGCATCCCCGGCGGGCCCGGGCCGCCCTCGGGAAGGCGCACGAGCTCCGTGACGGCCTCAACGAGGTCTTCGGCGGCGTCGCCACCGGGGAGGGCGACCTCTCCATCTCGTGGGGGACCACCCTGCGCGGGTTCGCGACGGCGGCGCTCGCGGCCGCCGAGCTGCACCCGGTCGAGGATGGGCGCCGGGCCTGGACCTGGCCGGACGACGGCGACCTGGTGGCGCCGCTCCACCCGGTCGCGTGGTCGGCTGCGGACCTGGTGGTGTCCCCGGACCTGCGCCGCGTCAAGCGCTGCGCCCGCTGCCCGTGGCTGTTCCTGGACCAGTCGAAGAACCGGAGCCGGCGGTGGTGCGACATGGACGACTGCGGGCGCGCCCAGAAGATCGAGCGGTACGTCGCGCGCCGCGCCGCCGCCCGGAAGCGCTGACGGCGCCGAGCGCCGTACCGGCCCCCCGGCAGCCTCAACTGGGCGAGGGTTGTGGACGCTTCGGGCCCGGTCCGAGCCTTGATGAGCGTCCATAACCCCGATTTACATGCGGTTCTGCCGTGGGTGACCTGGGGGAGACTCGGGGGATGCGGCTGGCGACGTTCAACATCCTGCACGGGCGGGATCCGGGGGACGGGCGGGTCGATGTGGGTCGGTTCGCGGATGCGGTGCGGTCGCTGGACGCCGACGTGCTGGCGCTGCAGGAGGTCGATCGCTCGCAGCCGCGCTCCGGAGGTGCGGACCTGACGGCCGTGGCCGCCGAGGCGATGGGAGCGGTGGAGCACCGCTTCGTCGCCGCCCTCACCGGGACACCGGGGGCGGCGTGGACACCCGCTGACGGGACCGAGACCCCCGACGTTGCGGCGTACGGCGTCGCGCTCCTCTCCCGGCTGCCGGTGCGCTCCTGGCAGGTGCTCCGGCTCGCGCCGGCACCGATGACGGGAGCGATGCGGCTCACCGGAGGCCGGCTCCCGACGATGCTCCAGGACGAGCCGCGGGTCGCGGTGGCGGCGGTGGTGGAAACACCGGTTGGTCCGATGACCGTAGCCACCACGCACCTGACCTTCCTCGGCTGGTGGAACCGCCGGCAGCTGGTCGTCGTCCGCGATGGTCTCGACGCGGGCGCCGGCCCGCTGGTGCTGATGGGTGACCTGAACATGGGGCAGGCGCGGGCCGAACGCCTCACGGGGATGACCTCGCTGATCACGGGCCGCACCTTCCCCGCAGGGTCACCGTGGTCGCAGCTCGATCACGTGCTCGCGACGCAGGGCATCGCCGAGCGCGTCGTGGGCTCGTGCGTACGGCGGCTGCCACTGTCGGACCACCGTGCGCTGACGGTCGACCTGGCCTGAGGCAGGTACGCCGCCGGGCTGGTTGTTAGGGTCCCCGCCCATGAGCGAGGAGCTGGCCGTCCGACTGGTGACGGGCGCGGTGATGCTGGGCACGGGCGCCATGCTGTGGTGGATGGCGCGCGCTGCGGCCGCCGGGCGGCTCGGACGCAACGCGTACGTCGGCATCCGCATCCCCAGCACGATGGCCAGTGACGAGGCCTGGCTGGCCGGGCATCGCCGCGCCGAGCGCCCCACCGTCGCGGCGGCCGGCTGCTCGGTCGTCGCGGGGCTGGTCGCCCTCCTGGTCGGTTCGATCGAGGTGGCGGCGGTCGCGGTCCTCGTCGGCAGCGTGGCGGTCCTCGGCTTCGTCACCTACGGGGCGGTGGCCGGCGGCCGGGCAGCCCGAGCCGCAGGGGCCGGCCCGGGTCCCAGCGGGCCGTAGAATGGGCAGCCGCCCGTGCCGCCGCCGGGCCGATCCCCGATGATGCAGGACCCCGTGACTTCCACGCCCACAGACAGCCGCCCCAGCACGCCCCACGAGCAGGACGTACGCCGCGAGGCGGCCCGTCGACGTACCTTCGCCGTGATCAGCCACCCCGACGCCGGAAAGTCGACGCTGACCGAGGCCCTGGCACTGCATGCCCGGGTGATCAACGAGGCCGGTGCGATCCACGGCAAGTCCGGGCGGCGCTCCACGGTCTCGGACTGGATGGAGATGGAGAAGGCGCGCGGCATCTCGATCACCTCCGCGGCGCTGCAGTTCGCCTACGGCGACCACGTGGTCAACCTGGTCGACACCCCCGGTCACTCCGACTTCTCCGAGGACACCTACCGGGTGCTCTCCGCCGTGGACGCCGCGGTGATGCTGGTGGACGCGGCCAAGGGGCTCGAGCCGCAGACGCTGAAGCTGTTCCGGGTCTGCAAGGCGCGGGGGATCCCGGTGATCACCGTGATCAACAAGTGGGACCGTCCCGGCCTCGACGCGCTGTCGCTGATGGAGGAGATCCAGAACGAGATCAAGCTCGTCCCCACTCCGTTGACCTGGCCCGTGGGCATCGCCGGCGACTTCCGCGGGGTGCTGGAGCGGCGTACCGGTGACTACGTCGCCTACACGCGTACGGCGGGCGGCGCGACCCGGGCACCCGAGGAGCGGATGGGCGCGGACGCGGCCGCCGCGCGCGAGGGGGATGCCTGGGACACGGCCGTCGAGGAGTCCGACCTGCTCTCCAGCGACGGGGCCGACCACGACCAGGACCTCTTCCTCAGCGGGTTCACCACCCCGGTGCTGTTCGCCTCGGCGATCTCCAACTTCGGCGTCGCGGCGATCCTGGAGACCCTGATCGAGCTGGCTCCCTCGGCCGCGGCGTTCCGCCACGGCGAGGAGGGCCCGGACGGTCGTCCGGCCCAGGTCCGCGACGTGGCCGCGCCGTTCAGCGCGTTCGTGTTCAAGGTGCAGGCCGGGATGGACACCAACCACCGCGACCGGGTGGCGTTCGCGCGGGTCTGCTCCGGTGTCTTCGAGCGCGGCATGGTGGTCACGCACGCCCAGACAGGGCGACCCTTCGCGACCAAGTACGCCCAGGCGATCTTCGGGCGTGAGCGTGCCGTGATCGACACCGCCTACCCCGGCGACATCGTCGGGCTCGTCAACGCGCTCTCGCTGAAGATCGGCGACACGATCTACCTCGACGAGCCGGTCACCTTCCCGCCGATCGCGACCTTCGCGCCCGAGCACTTCGCGGTGGCGCGGGCGGCCGACAGTGGGCGGTTCAAGCAGTTCCGGCGCGGCATCGAGCAGCTGGACGGCGAGGGCGTGGTCCAGGTGCTCCGCTCGGACCTGCGCGGGGCGCAGTCGCCGGTGCTCGCGGCCGTGGGGCCGATGCAGTTCGAGGTCGCGGTCGCCCGGATGGAGAGCGAGTTCGGCGCCCCGATCCGGCTGGAGATGCTCGGCTACACCCAGGCCCGTCGTACCGATGCCGCGTCAGCCGCCGAGCTCGGCTCCATCCGCGGTCTCGAGGTGATGGAACGCAACGACGGCACCCTGCTGGTGCTCGCGCCGGACAAGTGGCGGATCAGCGTGGTCGAGCGCGACCATCCAGAGCTCACCCTGGAGCCGCTCCTGGCGGGGGAGCGCTGACCGACCGGTCGCCGGTTGCCAGGCGCGGGTGTGGTCGCCTCGTGGGCTTCGTCGAGAGAAATGTCCAAATAGTTCTCTTTCAGAGGTTATGCTGGGGGCAGATCGCGGCGTTTTTGCCGGATAAGCCCCACCTCGAAATCCCTCAGGGCGCCACGTTCACAAGCAGAGGACCCGTATTGATGCCCTCGTCGCCGACCCGTACCAATCTCTACCGTGCCAGCTCCGCAGCGGCGCTCGCCGCGCTGCTCGTCGGCGGGCCGCTCTCCGGCGCCGCCCACGCTGCCGTGGAGGTGCCGCCGCTGAGAACTGCCTCTGCCTTCTCGGTGCTGGCCGGCTCCACAGTGACCAACACCGGGGCCACGACCATCAGTCGCGACGTCGGACTGCACCCCGGCACGGCGGTCACCGGTAACGGCAGCATGGTGGTGGGCGGCACGTACCACGTGGCCGATGGAGTGGCGTTGACCGCGAAGGACCACCTCACGGCGGCCTACGTCAATGCAGCCGACCAGACGCCGAGGAACGCCTCCGACGACGAGCTGGGCGGCGAGGTGCTCACCGCTGGTATCTACAACCGTGGGGCGGGGATGGCGCTGACCGGTGCGCTGACCCTGGACGGTGGAAGAACCGACGGCGGGACGTCGGACTCCGTGTGGGTCTTTCAGGCTGGATCCACGCTCACCGTCGCGGACGCGGCCTCGATCGTCCTGACGGGCGGCGCCAACCCCTGCAACGTCTACTGGCAGGTCGGAAGCTCGGCAACGTTGGGGAAAACCAGCACGTTCGTCGGCACCATCATGGCTCTCACGACGATCACCATGAACGACGGCGCGACACTCCAGGGCCGCGCTTTGGCCCGCAACGGTGCTGTGAACTTGAACCGCAACGTGATCACCACCCCGACCTGTGCGGGAGACACCGCCGTGGCCCCCGGCACCGCCACTCCGCCGACCCCCACCCCCAGCCCGACCCCGGCACCCAGTGCCGCACCGGTGCCGGCCACGCCCGGCGCCACCGGGGGCTCGGCCGGCTCCGGCGCCCAGAGTGGGACCCAGAGCGGCTCGTTCGGCACGGGCACGTTCACCGACAACCAGGTGAAGCGGACTCCCACCGGATCCGTCGACACCGGTTACGTCGGACCGGTCAGCACCGAGCGCGCACCGGTCGGGGCGCTGGGCGGCGCGGCGTTCGCGATCTTCGCGGCGCTGGTCTTCGCCGTCCGGGGCCGCGGGCGCGAACGCGGGTGAGCACCACACGTCCGTCACCTCTGCGCTCAAGGAGGTGGCGGGCCCCGCTGGCGACGTGCCTGGCCCTGGGGGCGATGGCGCTGGGTGGTTGCGGCAGCACCGAGCCGACACCTCGCGCGGTGCCCGAGCCGCCGGCAGCGAGCTCACCCTCACCGGCCGCGGTGAAGGCCGCCGCGCCGTCGATGCCGCGCTCGGTCCCCACCCGGTTGCGGATCCCCGCCATCGAGGTGGACTCCGACCTGATGGCGCTCGACCTGGAGAAGAGCGGCGCGCTCGAGACGCCGCCGGGAGCCTTTCCCGCCGGTTGGTTCACCGGTGCTCCCACACCGGGGGAGCTGGGGCCGGCCATCATCGTGGGCCACGTCCGGTTCGTGGAGCCAGGTGTCTTCGCCCGGTTGACCGACCTGCGCCGCGAGGACCGGATCCACGTGGAGCGCAGGGACGGGAGCACCGCCACCTTCCGGGTGACCCGGATCGAGCACTTCGAGAAGGCCCGGTTCCCGACCCGCAAGGTCTACGGCAACATCGACCACGCGGGACTCAGGCTGATCACCTGCGGGGGACTGGTGGCCGGCACGAACGTCTTCGAGGAGAACGTCGTGGTCTTCGCCGAGCTGCTCCCCGACGCCTGAGCCCTGAGCTCCCCTGAGACGCACCAATCCGTAACCCTGCTGGTGGCGAACCACCTCCTGAGACAGCTTCGAACCCAAAGCCAAGCCACAGGATGTGACTTCCCATGAGCACCATCTTCTCCCGCAAGACCCTCGCCGTCGTCGCGCTGGTCGCGACCACCAGCCTCTCCGCCGCCGCGTGCGGCAGCAGCGACGACAGCAGCAGCTCGTCGTCCTCCTCCTCCTCCTCCTCCTCGAGCAAGGCCTCGGCACCCAAGCCGGTGGCCGAGATCGTCTCGCTCCAGGGCAACGACACCCAGGTCGCCCTCGACCAGGGCTTCGTGGACGCACTGACCACGCTCAAGCTCACCCCCGGGACCACCGGCACCGCCAAGCTCACCGACGGCGCCCTGGTGTTCCCGGTCAGCGGCGGCAACGTGACCGTGTTCAAGCCCGGTGCGGTCTCGCCGTACGTCATCGGCCAGATCCAGCACGAGGGCTCCGGCCTCTCCCTGACCGCGGGTGACACCAAGGTCGAGCTGAACAACCTCAACGTCGACCCCGGCGTCTCCAGGGTGTACGGCGACGTGGTCGTCAACGGCAAGACGGCCGCTTCCAGCGCCTACGTGTTCGAGCTCGACGGCCGCACGCTGAAGCCGCTGCAGACCGGCTCCGGCACCGCGACCCTCGAGGGCACCCAGGTCAAGATCTCGCCGGTCGCCGCACCGCTGCTCAACGAGACCTTCAAGACCGACGCGGTCAAGCCCGGCCTGCTGGTCGGCACCGCCAAGATCACCGTGAACACCACGCCCGGCAAGTGATCGCTCACCTCTGAGTCCACTCGCAGTGCAATGACTCCGACCCCCGTGGCCCACAGGTCACGGGGGTCGGCCACGTCCGGGCCGCGAGGGTTGCGGGCGCGGCCCGCGACGGGCCTCCAGCAAGGTCAGCTCGCGGACTCGTGCCGGGCGTCGGTGTCGGGGAGCTCGAACCAGATCTCGGTGCCACCACCGGGCACCGACTCCGCGCCGACCCTGCCGCCGTTGGCCCGGACGATGCGGGCGACCGTGGCCAGTCCGATGCCGTGCCCGGCCACGTCGTCGTGGACCCGGCTGAACATCGAGAAGACGTCCACCCGCCGGTCCTCGGGAATGCCGACCCCGTTGTCGCGGACCCAGATGCGCCAGCCACCGTGGGTCTGCCGCGACGCGATCCGTACCACCGGCGGCAGCCCGGGGCGGGCGAACTTGACCGAGTTCGTGACCAGGTTCTGCAGCACGGAGTACATGTCGTCGGGGTTCGCGCGTACGACGGGCAGCTCCCCGGTCCTGATCACCGCGCCGAGCGGCTCCAGCAGGGGCGCCGAGTCGAGCACCAGCTGGTGCGCCACCTGCTCGAGGTCGACCTCGTCCAGGGTCGGCTCCGGACCGGACCGTGACCCCAGGTGCTGGTCGAGCATCCGGTCCATCCGATCGGCCGCGCGCATCGCGCTGGTGAGCAGTGCGCCGACGGCACGCTCCGGCTCCTCGCTGAGGACGTCCTGGAGCATCTCCACGCTGGCGATCACCGCGCTCAGCGGCACCCGCAGGTCGTGGCTCAGCTCGGCGGCGACCTGCTCCATCGGGATCGCCCCGGCCCGGTGGGCCTCGGGGGAGATCGCCGTGACCGGGGGCATCTGGAGCATCCGCAGCTCGATCACCCGGGTGGCGCTGAGCGCGAGCGCATCCAGGGTCCGCTCCTGGAGCTTGCTCAGCACCTTGGGCGCGGGGTCGATGACGCACAGGCGGCCCACCATCTCCCCGGTGGGGGCGTGGATCGGGGCCGAGGCGTAGAACCGGGTCTGTGCCAGGCGGCCGTCCACCCAGCTGATGCCGGCGAACCGGGGGTCGGTGGTGGCGTCCTCGACGCAGAAGACGCCGTCGGTGCTCATCGTGTAGCGACAGAACGTGTCGTCGGAGGAGCACACCAGCGGAGCCAGCCCGTGGGTGATCGGGACGTGGTAGCTGTCCCCACGCTGGATGGTGATCCCCGCGGCCTGGCTCTCGCAGACCTCGGCGGCGAGCCGGACAAGCTCGAGCAGCTCGGCGTCGTCGGGTCGGGACAAGATGTCGAGCACGGCGTCGGCCGGACGGACGGGCGGACAAGGACTCGAAGACATGCCTCGCCCCCTCGTCCACGGACCCCGGTTCGGGGGAACCGATGTTCATCGTGCTCCGCTGATCCAAATTACGGCTGAGCCGGACAAATGTGAAGATCCCGTCTCAGCGGCTTTCCGCGCGGAAAAGGACCCGCTAGCCTTAAAAAGTGAAACACGTTCTAGGAGAGCCGACAGTCTTCACCCCGGGCCGGATCGGCCCGCTGACCCTGCGCAACCGGGTGGTCAAGGCGGCGACGTACGAAGGGCTCAGCCACGCCTCGCGCGTGACCACGGACCTCGTCGACTTCCACCGGGCGTACGCCGCCGGGGGAGTGGGGATGACCACCGTCGCCTACTGCGCCGTGGCGCCCGACGGCCGCACCGCCCCCGAGCAGATCCTGTGGACCGACGAGGCGATGCCCGGCCTGCGCGCGCTGACCGACGCGGTGCACGCCGAGGGCGCCGCGATCTCCGCCCAGATCGGCCACGCCGGCCCGGTGGCCGACGCCCGCGGGAACAAGCTCCCGTCCCTGGCCCCGAGCACCCGGTTCCCGAACATGTCCGGCGGGATCTCGCGCAAGGCCAAGGTCGCCGACATCGAGCGGATCACCGCGGCGCACGCGAACGCGGCGCGCCGGGCCATCGAGGCCGGCTTCGACGCGGTGGAGGTGCACCTGGGGCACAGCTACTTCGCCAGCGCCTTCCTGAGCCCGAAGCTGAACCACCGCAAGGACGAGTACGGCGGCTCGCTGGAGAACCGGGCCAAGGTGGGCCGCGGCGTCCTGCGCGCCGTGCGCGAGGTGGTGGGCGACCGGATCGCGATCATCACCAAGCTGAACATGTCCGACGGGGTGCGCGGCGGCATCACCCTGGAGGAGGCGATCCAGACCGCCCGCTGGATCGAGGAGGACGGCACCGTCGACGCGTTCGAGATGACCGGGGGGAGCTCGCTGCTCAACCCGATGTACCTCTTCCGCGGCGGCGCTCCGGTCAAGGAGTTCGCCGAGGTGATGCCGCAGCCGATCAAGACCGTGATGCGCTACGGGGGCAAGCAGTTCATCCGCGAGTACCCCTACCAGGACGCCTACCTGCTCGAGCACTCCCGCAAGGTGCGTCAGGAGATCAGCCTGCCGATGATCCTGCTGGGCGGGATCACCGACCGTCGGTCGATGGACCTCGCGATGGACGAGGGCTTCGAGTTCGTGGCGATGGGGCGTGCGCTCCTGCGCGAGCCGGACCTGGTGAACCGGATCGCCGCGGACGCGAGCACCCCGTCGCTGTGCATCCACTGCAACCGCTGCATGCCGACCAACTTCGTCGGCACCCACTGCCCGGTGATCACCGACGGCTCCTCGCGCAGCGCGACGTGGGGGACCCCCGCCGGCTACGCATGAGCCTCGGCGGCGGGCCGCGCCGTACGCCGATGCGCCCGTCGTAGAGTCCGCGCATGGACTTCGAGCTCGACCGCGGCATCGCCAACCACCGCAACGCCGACGGGGAGTACGCCGTCGCCCTCGGCGCCGGCTGGGGGATCGGGGGTGGTCTCAACGGTGGCTACCTGCTCGCCGTGATCGGCAACGCGATCCGAGCGGAGCTGGCCGAGGCGGGCCAGCCGGACCCGGTCACCGTCACCGCCCACTACCTGACCCCGACCGTGCCGGGCCCTGCGGTGGTGCAGGTACGCCGGCTGCGCGAGGGCAAGCGTCGTTCCACGGTGTCGGCGACCCTGGTCCAGGAGCAGGACGGCCGGCAGGTCGAACGGATCACCGCACTGGCCGTCTTCAGCGACCTCGACCAGGCGCCGGGCGAGGTGCTGCGGGAGATCCCGCCTCCCGAGCTGCCCCCGGTCGACCAGTGCGTGGCCACGGCCGACGCGCCTCCGGACTTCCTCACCGTCGCCCCGCTCCTCGCACGGTTCGGCACCCGCCTCGACCCGGCGTACGCGGGCTGGGCACTGGGCGAGCCGAGCCGCAGCGGCATCATCCAGGGCTGGTTCAAGCTCGCCGACGACCGGCCGCTTGACCCGATCGCGCTGCTGCTGGTGCTCGACGCGCTGCCTCCGGTCACCTTCGACCTCGGCCTGCCCGGGTGGGCACCGACCCTGGAGCTCACCGCGCACGTGCGGACCAGGCCCGCGCCCGGCTGGGCGATCGTGCGGCACGCCAGCCGCAACATCTCCGGCGGCATGTTCGAGGAGGACTGCGAGGTCTGGGACTCCACCGGCCGCCTCGTCGCCCAGTCCCGCCAGCTGGCGCTGCTGCCGCGGCCGGTCAGCTGAGCCCCCGCGTCGGTTGACCGGCGGCGGTTGGGTACGCCGGTCGCCCGCTCACCGGTGGAACTGCGCGCGGTCCATCGAGAACACGAACCGCTTGCCCGGGTACTCCGTCAGTGACCACAGCTGGTCGGTCGAGGGCCAGTAGCAGACGTCCTCGGGGCCGACCGGCAAGGTGCGGGGGAAGGGGCGGAAGTCGCCGGGCCGGCCGACGTACACCTGGCCGAGGCGGTGCCGGCCGCGGCTGGCGGTGACGTAGTAGGTGTCGCCGACGACCGCGGCCCCCTGCATGTGGCCCATCCCGCGGTCGTCGAGCCAGGCCGGCCGGGAGGTGCCGTCCTCGTGCGCGGCGAGGTGGTGCGTGTCCGGGTCGAGCGGGAAGCTGGCCAGGCGCCGGGTCATCTCGCGCACGCCGTACTCCCCGGCGATCAGCCGCGGGGGCTGGCAGCTGCGGTCCAGGGACAGGAACGAGTAGCGCAGCTGCTCCACCCCGTTGGTCGCCGCAGCTGAGTAGCTGAACCGCACCGGCAGCACGTAGCGATAGCCGAAGGTGTCCTCGGTCGAGTCCACCCGGATCAGGTCGTCCACCAGGCAGCTGGAGAGCCCGCGCCGGGTGCCGGCCACGTGCAGGTAGGGGCCGCGCCACACCAGGCCGCCGGCGTGCACGACCAGTGGCTTCAGCTCGATCCGGCCGTCGCGGCCGCGCTCGGGGACGACGAGCAGGACGTGGCGGTACTCCAGGGAGTCGATGTCGACCACCGTGACCCGGCTGCCGTGGTTCTGGCCGTCCACGTTCTTGGAGTACCAGCTGGTGACCAGCAGGCGCCGCCCGCCGATGTCCTCGGTGTCGCTGGCGTCGGCCGAGGTGGTGATCCCCTGGGGCCACCAGCGCTGCGTGGCCTGGTCGGTGTCGTCCCAGCGGAAGCCCTGCCGGACCGCGAGACCCGGCACCCGGGTGCGCTGCGCCGACCGGTTGAGGTTCGCCAGGACGCCGTCGATCCCCACGCGCCGGCCGAGCTGGTCCGCGGCGGCGTCGATGTCGGCGGAGTTCTCGTCGGTACGCCGCAGGTGGAGGTGCGGCTGGTCAGGATGGTCCACCGTGCCAACGTAGAGGCTCGTGCCACCCGCGTGGGGGGAGCCGGGGGAGCCGGGGGACGGCGAGGTCAGGTCGGGGGCACCTTGCGGCGCCCCGGGAGCCGGTTGGCCAGGTCGCCGAGGGGACCCACCGACGCGGCGAGGACGTCGATCGAGTCGCGCAGGTCGGGCACGAGGGCCACGAGCTCGAGCAGACGTGGATTGACCTTCTCCAGCATCGGGCCGAGGGCGACCAGCTGGTCCAGGGTGCCGCCGTCGGCGACCAGCTTCTCCACGAAGCCACGGTCGTCGAGCAGCCGGTCGAGGAGCCCACCGGGTTGCAGCACCGTGTCCAGCGCCCCTCCTGCACGCGTCAGCCGGTCCAGAGCGCCGTCGTCCTCCAGGAGGCGCTCGAGCGGGCCGCCCTCGACCAGCAAGCGGTCGAGGGCACCGCCCGGCGCGAGCAGCCGGTCGAGGGGACCGTCGGAAGCCAGGAGGCGGTCGACGGCGCCTCCGTCGCTGAGCAACCGGGTCAGGGGGCCGTCCTCGGAGAGCACCCGGTCGAGGACGCCGCCATTCGCGATGGCCCGGCCGAGGGGACGCGCGGACCCGGCCGCCTCAGCCAGGGCGGCGATCCGCCCCAGCGGGCTCTCGGGATCGCGCGACATCGCGTCGAGCTTGCCGATCATGCCGTCCTCGCCGAAGAGCGCGGCCACCTGGTCGGCGTACCCGCCACGGCGCCGCACGGGCCCGTGCGGTGCCAGGAGAGCGCCTGCGGCGAGCGTCACCGTGATACCCGCGTTCGCCAGTCGCCACGGCAGCAGCAGCACGGGCGGCAGGCCGGTCGCCCTCGCCGGCGCTGCTCCCCCGGCAGGGGAGGGCGAGACTGGCGGGACACGGGAGGCCGTCGGCATGGCCGGCATCCTAGTGAGCGAGCCGCGTGGGTTCAGGCCTTCGTTCCGGAGAACGGACCTCCCTCGCCGAAGGCGGGGGTGTCGACCCGCCCGGCGTCGTCGCAGTCGCCGTCGAGGGCCCTGACGTCTGGCCGCGAACTCATGTCCACGGCCTGCCAACGGCTCACCCCGGGTGTCGGGCCCGGGGGTCGCGGTTGGCTAGATTGCGCTGGTGCAGGAGGTCGTGGGTGTCGCGTTGGTGCAGCAGCACCGAGTGCTCGCCGCGCGCAGGTCGGGTCCCTCCGAGCTGGCGGGACTCTGGGAGCTCCCGGGCGGCAAGGTGGAGCCGGGGGAGGACCCGGTGGCGGCGGCGGTCCGCGAGCTGGCCGAGGAACTCGGCTGCGGCATCGCGGTGACCGGCTGGCTCGACGGTGAGAGCCGGATCAGCCAGGACCTCACCCTGCGCGTCGCCGTGGCCCGCCTGGTCGACGGCGACCCGGTCCCCACCGAGCACGACGCGGTTCGCTGGCTGGGCGCGGAGCAGTTCGACGAGGTGCGCTGGGCGCCGGCGGACGTGCCGTTCCTGGCTCCGCTCGCCGATCTGCTGGGAGGCACCTGATGCGTGCGGTGCTGTTCGACGAGGACGACGCGCGTGCGGTCGCCGCCCGGCTCCGGACCAACGGCTTCGAGGCGACCTGCGAGCGTGAGCGCTTCGCCGGCGAGGACGACGACGAGGACCACCCCTGGGTGGTCACCACCGATGCTCCGGACGTGATGTTGGACATCCTCCTGGAGGAGTACGACGGCTGGCTGGAGCCTCCCGCCCCGCCTGAGGCGCCCTCCCCGCTCGTCCTGCCGGACGCTCCGCGACGGCTGAAACGGGAGCCACCTCTCCCGCCCACATAGGATCAGCCCATGAACAAGCACCTCCTGCTCGTGCACGCCCACCCTGACGACGAGAGCATCGGACAGGGCGCCACGATGGCCCGCTACGTCGCTGAAGGGGCAGGGGTCACCCTGGTGACCTGCACCGGCGGGGAGATGGGCGAGATCCTCGTGCCCGAGATGGAGCACATGGCGGCCGACAAGGACGACACCCTCGCCGACCAGCGCAAGATCGAGCTCACCAACGCGATGAAGGCGCTCGGGGTCACCGACCACCGCTACCTCGGTGGGTTCAAGCGCTACCGCGACTCCGGGATGCAGTGGCACTCCGACGGGCACGCGATCCCGGCCGACGACGTCCACGCGAACGCGTTCTGGAACGCCGACCTCACCGAGGCCGCCAGCTACCTCGTCGAGATCATCCGCGAGGTCCGTCCGCAGGTGCTGGTGACCTACGACGACTTCGGCGGCTACGGCCACCCCGACCACATCCAGGCCCACCGCGTGGCGACGTACGCCGTGGCCCTGGCCGCGGTGCCGTCCTTCCGTCGTGACCTCGGCGAGGCCCACGACGTCGCGAAGGTCTACTGGGGGGCGATGTCAGTGGAGCGGGTCCGGCAGGGCCTGCGCGACCTGCGCGCCGCTGGCGACACCACCACCTTCGAGGGGATGGACCCCGACGGCGACCTGCCGGCGTTCATGGTTCCTGACTCGGAGCTCGCCGCGAAGGTCGAGGCCGACGAGTACGCCGGGGTCAAGCGCGAGGCCATGCGCGCCCACGCCACCCAGATCGCGGTGGACGGGCCGTTCTTCGCCCTCTCCAACAACCAGGGCAACGAGATCTGGGGGACCGAGTTCTTCCGGATCGCCAAGGGCCACCAGGGCCCGGTCGGACCCGACGGCCTCGAGACCGACCTCTTCGCCGGGCTCGGCTGAGGCCCGGTGGTGAGTGACAAGCTCGGCGCCAAGGTCGCCGGATGGACAGTCCTGGGCCTGGCAGTCCTCGGCGCCGGCGGCTGGACGGCGACGTACCTGGTCGCCGGTGACTCGACCCCCCGCAACGCCAAGGTGGAGGGCATCAGCATCGCCGGGCTCTCGCCGGGCGAGGCGGAGCAGCGACTCCGTGACCGCCTGGGCCCCCGGGAGGAGCAGCCGGTCGTGCTGACCTACGGGGACGGGCGCTCCGCGAAGGTGAAGCCCGCCGCGGCGGGGCTCACGGTCGACTACGCCGCCTCGGTCGAGAAGGCCGGTGGCGGCTCGGGATTCGGGCTGAGCCGCATGTGGGCCGTGATCACCGGTGGTGAGGACCACCCCGCGGTGGTCGCGGTGGACCGGTCGAGGCTGGAGGCGAGGTTCGACGACCTCGACACCAAGCTCGGCTCGCCCCCGGTGGAGGGGAACATCGAGTTCAAGCAGGGGCGTGCCGTCCCGGTCCTCGCCCGGCCCGGCCGGGTGGTCGACCGCGACAAGGCCGAGTCGGTGATCGAGAGCCGGTTCCTGCGCGGTGGCACCCAGAAGCTGCCCACGACGGTGCGTGAGCCCGAGGTCAGTGACGAGGCCGTACGCCGCGCGCTCGACGAGTTCGCCGAGCCAGCCATGTCCGGGCCGGTGACCCTGGTCCTCGGCGGCCAGCGGGTGAAGGCGCCGCCGCGCCTGTTCGGCAAGGCCCTCTCCATGGAGGCCGCCGAAGGCGAGCTGGAGCCGCGGGTGGACGGCGAGCAGATGCTCGAGGCGCTCGAACCGGTGATGCGCACGCTCGGCCGGGAGCCACGGGACGCGGAGATCGTGGTGCGCAACGGCAAGCCGCGCGTGGTCCCCGCACGAGTCGGGGTGGAGCTCGACCCCGAGGAGATCGAGACCGGGTTCCTCGACGCCGCGGTGGCGACGGGGCCGCAGCGGAGCCTCGAGGTCGAGGGCAGGACCAGCCAGCCGAAGTTCACCACCGCCGATGCCAAGGCGCTGAAGATCACCGAGCAGGTGAGCACCTTCACCACGAACTTCCCCTACGCGGAGTACCGCAACGTCAACCTCTCGCGTGCGGCGGAGCTGATCGACGGCACCCTGCTCAAGCCGGGGGAGACGTTCAGCCTCAACGGGATCGTCGGCGAGCGCACCGCGGAGAACCAGTTCACCGAGGGCTACATCGTCTCCGACGGGATCTTCAAGAAGGACCTGGGCGGAGGCGTCTCGCAGATCGCCACGACCACCTTCAACGCGATGTTCTTCGCCGGGCTCAAGGACGTGGAGCACAAGCCGCACTCGGTCTACATCGACCGCTACCCCGAGGGCCGGGAGGCCACCGTGGCCTGGCCGACGCTCGACCTGAAGTTCACCAACGACTCGCCGTACGGCGTGCTCGTCAAGGCCAACGTGGTCAAGTCAACCCCGGGCAGCCAGGGGTCGGCCACGGTGTCGATGTACTCCACCAAGCGCTGGGACATCACCACCACCACCGGGTCCCGCTACAACTTCAGGTCGCCCCAGGTGCGGTACCTCCAGGACGAGGACTGCGAGCCGGCCAGCGGGACGCAGGGTTTCAGCGTCGACGTCTTCCGCTACTTCCGGGACCTCGAATCTGGCAAGGTGCTGCGCAAGGAGAAGTTCCACACCGACTACATCGCTGGTGACACCGTTCGATGCGGGCCCCCGCCGAAGCCGTAGTGGAGCCGACTCGAGGCAGCTGACCTGGAGATCACCACATGCGCGCTCGGACCCGCAGGATCGCCGTCGTACTCACCGCACTGGCCCTGGGGACCGGGATCCTCGCAGCCCCGTCCGCGGGTGCTGCCCCACCTCGGGTGGCGGTGCAGGCGGCAACGGCCGCTGACCCGTGGTCGTGCCGGCCGACCGCGGCGCACCCAGAGCCGGTGGTGATCGTCCACGGGACCTTCGGGGACAGCATGAGCCTGCTCGGCCGGCTGTCCTCACGCCTGCGGACGGCCGGCTACTGCGTCTTCGCGCTGGACTACGGCAATCGGGCGACCGGCCCCATCGAGCAGTCGGCCCAGCAGCTCAAGACGTTCGTGGACAGGGTCCTGGCCAGCACCGGGGCGCGGCAGGTCTCGATGGTGGGCCACTCCCAGGGCGGGATGATGCCGCGGTACTACATCAAGTTCCTCGGGGGAGCCGACAAGGTCGACGACCTCGTCGGGCTCGCGCCCTCCAACCACGGCACGTCCAACCCGCTCCTGCTGACCCCGGGCCTGAGCTACGTGTGCCCTGCCTGCCTGCAGCAGAAGACCGGGTCGGACTTCCTGCGCCGCCTCAACGCGGGCGACGAGACCCCGGGCGAGGTCAGCTACACCAACATCGTCACCCGCAACGACGAGGTCGTGCTGCCCTACACCTCGGGATACCTCGCGGGGGACAACACCACGAACATCAAGCTCCAGGCCTCCTGTCCCTTCGATCTTGCCGGCCACGTGCTCATCCCGATGGACGGACCTGCCATCGGGTGGGTGCTCAACGCCCTGGGCCGCGAGGGCCCGGCGAACCCGGCCCACCGGCCGTCCTGCCTGTCCTGACCGCGGTCGCGGCCCCGCCGCACCCGTGACACCGAGTGGGGACGAGCAGAACCCGCCGTCGTTTGATAATCTACTAAGGCAGTAAACATAAGGCAGTTTTTTCCCGACCAGGTGAGGACCACACGTTGAGCATCGAACCTGCGCCCAGGATCGCCGTGGTGGTCGGCAACCCGAAACCGGGCTCGCGCACCCGCGCGGCCGCGGAGTGGCTCGCCCGGGCCCTCACCGGTACCGAGCCGGACCTCGTCGTCGACCTCGCCGACCTTGGCCCCGCGCTGCTGGACTGGAAGGACCCCGTCGTGTCCGACCTGGTCGCGGCGGTGGGCGCGGCCGAGCTGGTGGTCGTCGCCTCCCCGACCTACAAGGGCACCTACACCGGCCTGCTGAAGCTGTTCCTGGACCGGTTCGCCGCCGACGGCATCACCGGGGTGGCGGTCCCGCTGATGCTGGGAGCCGGGCCGGCCCACGCGCTGGCCCCGGAACTGACCCTGCGGCCGGTGCTCACCGAGATCGGCGCTGCCGTCCCCGCCCGTGGGCTCTACGTCCTCGACTCGGCGTACGACGACCCGGCGGCGTACGACGCCTGGCTGGGCCGTGCTCGACCGCTCCTGCAGCGACACCTGGGAGTCCCGGCATGACCCGGGCCACGACGGGATCGCCGGTCCTCGAGGCGCTCGACCCGCTCGTGCTCAGGTCCGCGTTCGGCGCGTTCCCCAGCGGCGTGGTCGCCGTGGCCGCCGAGGTGGACGGCCACCCGGTCGGGCTGGCGGCGAGCTCGTTCACCTCGGTCAGCCTGGATCCTCCGCTGGTCTCGTTCGCGGTGGCGAACGGCTCGGCGACCTGGCCGGCGCTGCGTCGCTCCGCGCACCTGGGCCTCAGCGTCCTGGCCGACCACCACGACCGCGCCTGCCGCCAGCTGGCGGGACCGGCCGCAGACCGGTTCGCCGGACTCGCGACGAGCACCACCCGGGAGGGGGCCGTGCTGCTCGACGAGGCGGTCGCGTCCTTCGACTGCAGCCTGCACGAGGAGGTCGCCGCGGGGGACCACACGATCGTGCTGCTGCGGCTGCACGCGGTCAACGACCCGGGGAGCCGCCGTCCGCTGGTCTTCCACCGCAGCGGCTTCGGCAGGCTGGCCACGCCCGCCTGAGGGGTTGCTCAGCGCGCCTGTCTGCCCTCGGCCACGAGGTAGGCGTAGCGGTGGTGCACCTCGAAGCCGTGGCGCTCGTACATGCGTCGCGCGGCATCGTTGGACTCCACCACCTGCAGGTAGGCGGTCGTGGCCCCACGCTCCGCGCCCCACTCCAGCAGCGACCACAGCACCGCGCTGCCCAGCCCGGTGCCGCGGAGGTCCTCCCGGGTCCACAGCGAGGAGACCCCGACCCACTCGCCGTGCAGGGCTCCCCGGCCGCGGGCGAGCACGGTGCCGTCCTCGTCCCTGACGGTGGCGAAGGTGACCTCGCCCGCCTCGAGGACGCTCACCGCGGCCTCGCCGTAGCGGGTCGCCCGCTCGTCGGTCGCCAGCCAGCCCTGGTCCACCCGGGTTCCGTGGCCGGGCAGAGCCACCTGGTCACGGCCGAGGCGCCGCAGCACCCGGGCCACCGATCCGAGCATCAGCAGCGTCGGGTCGTACGCCGCCCAGCCCGCCGCCTCGAAGGCCGCGGCCTCCGCCCCGCCCGGGAGCACGTGGGCCCGCGGGGGCAGTGAGCGGGCGTCGTACCACTGCGTCACCTGCCTCACCGCCTCCTCGAGCGGCATCCCCGGGTCGCCGAGCGCGAGCACGGAGTTGCCGCGGGAGGAGAACCCGCCGGAGGCCCGGAGCAGCCACTCGCCCAGGGGGGCGCTCTCGACCGGGCGCCAGCCGGGCAGCGCCAGCAGGTCGGCCTGCGCGTCCCCGAGGCGCCGGTGCACCGAGGGGCGGGGCGGGACCGGCTTGCCGGAGACGACGTCGGCCGTGGCGATCTCCACCAGGAGGCCGTCCTCGCGGCGGACCGTGAGCACGCCGCCGGCCCACGACTCGCAGACTCCGAGCACGTCGGTCATCGCCGGGCCGCCCGAGGGGCCGGTCTCGCCGCGCAGCACCCGGCGTACGACCACTCGCTGTCCCACCACGTGGGGCCCGAGGCCGCTCACGATGCGCGGTCCCGTGTCTCGGACCTCGGGGCTGTCGTCGTCGGCCACGGTGGGATACTAGGCTTGCAGCCGTCCGCTCCCGGACCGAACCTCAGGAGGACCCAGGTGACCTACGTCATCGCCCAGCCTTGTGTCGATCTGAAGGACCGCGCGTGCGTTGACGAGTGTCCGGTCGACTGCATCTACGAGGGCAAGCGGATGCTCTACATCCACCCCGACGAGTGCGTCGACTGCGGTGCGTGCGAGCCGGTCTGCCCCGTCGAGGCCATCTACTACGAGGACGACACGCCCGAGGAGTGGAAGGAGTACTACGACGCCAACGTGCACTTCTTCGACGACCTCGGGTCTCCCGGCGGTGCCGCCAAGATGGGTGAGATCGACAAGGACCACCCGCTGGTCGCAGCGCTGCCTCCCCAGCCCCAGGCGGAGTGACCACGGCCATTCCCGGGCCGATCCCCGACGGGTTGGTCTCCTCCCGGCTGCCCGACTTCCCGTGGGACCAGTTGGTGCCGTACGCCGACCGGGCGGGCGCGCACGCTGACGGCATCGTCGACCTCTCCATCGGCACGCCTGTCGACCCGACCCCCGAGGTCGTCCGGCAGGCGCTCGCCGATGCGGCGGACTCTCCCGGGTACCCGGTGACCATCGGGCTGCCCGAGACCCGGCAGGCGTGCGCCGACTGGCTGGAGCGGCGACACGGCGTCACCGGCCTCGGGCTGGACTCGGTGCTGCCCACGATCGGCTCCAAGGAGCTGATCGCGTCGCTGCCGCTGCACCTCGGCGTCGGTCCCGGTGACCTCGTGGTCTTCCCCGAGGTAGCCTACCCGACCTACGAGGTGGGGGCCAGGCTCGTCGGCGCCGACGTGCTCGCGGCCGACTCGCTGACCGCGATCGGGCCGAGGACCCCGCGGATCCTGTGGCTGAACTCGCCGTCGAACCCCACCGGGCGGGTGCTGCCCCCCGACCACCTGCGCAAGGTCGTCGACTGGTGCCGCGAACGCGGGACGCTGCTGGTCAGCGACGAGTGCTACCTGGAGTGCGCCTGGGAGGGGAAGCCGCTCTCGGTGCTGCACCCGGAGATCTCCGGCGGCTCCTCCGAGGGCATCCTCGTGGTGCACTCGCTGTCCAAGCGGTCCAACCTCGCCGGCTACCGGTGCGCCTTCGTCGCCGGCGACCCCGCGGTCGTGGCGGAGCTGCTCGCCGTACGCAAGAACCTCGGGCTGATGATGCCCGGCCCGCAGCAGCGCGCCATGGTCGCCGCCCTCGACGACGACGTCCACGTCGACGAGCAGCACGCCCGCTACGCCGTACGCCGGGCCGCGCTGCGGGGCGCGCTCGAGAGCGCCGGGTTCCGGGTCGACCACTCCGAGGCCTCGCTCTACCTCTGGGCCACCCGCGAGGAGCCCTGCTGGGACACCGTCGCCTGGCTCGCCGACCGCGGCATCCTGGTCGCCCCCGGGGCCTTCTACGGCAACACCGGCACCCAGCACGTCCGGGTCGCGTTCACCGCGACGGACGAGCGCGTGGCCGCCGCCGCCGCGCGCCTCACCGCCTGAGCCGGCCACAAGGCCGGTCTCGACAGGCTCGACCGACGTGCTGTCGAAGACCTCAGCCGAGGCTGACCCGCACCCGGGACGGCTTGCCTGCGGCGCCGTCCACCCAGCCGTCCTCGGAGTCCCGGCCGGTGCGCCACTGCTTCCCGCCGTAGGTCACGGTCTGGGGGCGTAGCCGCACCCCGTGCGCCACCACGAACTGCGCCACCGACCAGCCGAGGCGCTGGCCTGCCTCGCCGCTGCCCACGGTGACCACGACGTCCTGGCGCGAGCCGGTGCGGGTCACGTCGAGGTCGCCGTACGCGCGTTCGAGGTGCCGTACCAGCTTGTCCGCGGTGCTCCGCTCGGTGGTCTCGTGCACCACGCAGCTGAACAGCCCGCCGGGGCTGTAGCCGGTGAGCACCGAGGCCAGGGTGCGGGCGTCCGCCGCGTGGTCCTCGTAGGCCTCGGGGAAGCCCGAGCGCTGCACCTGCTGGGCCGCCTCGGTGATCCGCAGGCTCTGGTAGTCGGGGATCTTCTCCAGCGCGTCGTAGAACTTGTTGGTCGCGTAGACCGGGTCGCGGACCTGCTGCGGCGTACCCCAGCCCTGGGAGGGGCGTTGCTGGAAGATGCCCAGCGAGTCCCGGTCGCCGTAGTCGATGTTGGCGATCTTGCTCTCCTGGTACGCCGTCGCCAGCGCGATCGAGACGGCCCGGGCAGGCAGGCCCCGGCTCAGGCCGATCGCGGCGATCAGGGTGGCGTTCTCGGCCTGCTCCACGCTGAGGTCGACCTGGTGGGCGCCGAGTGCGGCCGAGCAGCCCTCGGGGTCGCGAAGTGGGCCGGACCCGCGCCACATGGCCACTCCGACGCCCACGACGACCGCGAGGACGACGAAGAAGACGAGGTAGCGGAAACGCATGCGGGTCTAGTTGGCGTGCAGCGCGGCGTTGAGGCTGATGCCCTCGCCGGCCCAGGGGCGCGCCTCGACCGCGCCGCTGAGCGAGTTGCGGCGGAACAGCACGTTGTCGACCCCGGAGAGCTCGGCCGCCTTGACCACCTGCGGCTCGGAGTCCAGGCCCTCGACCCTGACCTTGGTCCCGGCGGTGACGTAGCAACCCGCCTCGACCACGCAGTCGTTGCCCAGGGAGATGCCGATGCCGGCGTTCGCGCCCAGCAGGCAGCGCTCGCCGATGGAGATGACCGCCTTGCCGCCACCGGACAGCGTGCCCATGATCGAGGCGCCGCCACCGATGTCGGACCCGTCGCCCACGACGACCCCGGCGCTGATCCGGCCCTCGACCATCGAGCTCCCCAGGGTGCCGGCGTTGTAGTTGACGAAGCCCTCGTGCATCACGGTGGTGCCCTCGGCGAGGTGCGCGCCGAGGCGCACCCGGTCGGCGTCGGCGATGCGTACGCCGCTGGGGAGCACGTAGTCGGTCATCCGGGGGAACTTGTCCACCCCGAACACCTGGACCGGGCCGTTGCCCCGCAGGGCGAGGCGGACCTGCTCGAAGTCGGCCACCGAGCAGGGGCCGGCGCTGGTCCACACGACGTTGGCGAGCTTGCCGAAGATGCCGTCGAGGTTGAGCCCGTGCGGACGGACCAGCCGGTGGCTGATCAGGTGCAGGCGCAGGTAGACGTCGCTCGCGTCCTTCGGTGCCTCGGCCAGGTCGATCTCGACGGTGACGACCTCGGTCCGCACCCGGCGCTCGGGGTGCTTGCGCGCGAGCGCCGTCAGCTCCTCCGGGGGCGCGCCGGCGGGCGTCGTGCCCAGCTCCGGGGCCGGGAACCAGGTGTCGAGGACCGTGCCGTCATCGGAGATGGTGGCCAGGCCGTGGCCCCACGCGCGTGAGTTTTCGGGCAGGCTGGAATCTGGTGACTGCGAGGACATGGCCAGAAGGGTACCGGTGGGGCAGGCACCGGCCAGTGAGGGGAGAACGGCGTGACGAGGTTCAAGGAGCTGTGCATGGACAGCGCCCGACCGGGCACCGAGCTCGGTCGGTTCTGGGCGGCCGTGACCGGGTGCTCATTCGCCGAGCCCAGCGATCCCGGCGACCCGGGCGATGTCGTGGGGACCGAGGAGGGGATGGGCATCGGGATCTGTCCGGTGCCCGAGACCAAGACGGTCAAGCACCGGGTGCACCTCGACGTGCACACGGACTCCGTCGACTCACTGCTGTCCCTGGGGGCCCGGCCTGCACCCGGGTACGGCGGTGACCCCTGGACGGTGCTGCTCGACCCGGAGGGCGGCGAGTTCTGCGCCTTCGTGCGCCAGGGTGCGCTGCCGGCCTACCGAGGCTACGAGCTGGTCGTGGACAGCGGGGACGCGCAGGCGCAGGCACGCTGGTGGGCCTCGGTGTTCGGGGGCGAGGCGGACAACGACGGGGATCCCTGGTGGTCCCTGAGTGGTGTGCCCGGCCTGCCCTTCGAGGCGATGGTCTTCGATCCCGTCCCTGAGCCCAAGACCGTCAAGAACCGGATCCACTGGGACGTCTACGGCGAGGTCGGCGAGTTCCTGGCGGCAGGTGCCACCGTGCTGGCCGAGCTGCCGGAGTGGACCGTGATGACCGACCCCGAGGGCAACGAGTTCTGCGTCTTCGCCGCACCTGCGCAGTGAAGCGAGGGTCACCCGACCCGGGGGTTCGGGGGCCAACCTTTCCCCAACCGGCGCGCCCTACTGTGAGCGGGGTCACACAAGCCGACACCTGATGATGGAGTGCGCCCATGGCACGTATCGAACTCACCGTCGACGGGGACCGGGTCTCCGACGAAGTCGAGCCCAGGATGCTGCTGGTGCAGTACCTGCGCGAGAAGCTCGGCAAGACCGGCACGGTGATCGGCTGCGACACCAGCAACTGCGGCGCCTGCACGGTGCACCTCGACGGGCGCAGCGTGAAGTCCTGCAATGTCCTCGCCGTCCAGGCCAACGGGGGCGAGGTGACCACCATCGAGGGACTCGCCGCGACGGCGGGGGAGAACGGGGCGCTGCACAAGGTGCAGGCCGCGTTCCACGAGTGCCACGCCCTCCAGTGCGGCTTCTGCACCCCCGGGATGATCATGCAGTCGGTCGACCTGCTCAACGAGAACCCCGATCCGAGCGAGGAGGAGATCCGCGTCGGACTCGAGGGCAACCTGTGCCGGTGCACCGGCTACCACAACATCGTCAAGGCAGTGCAGACCGCGGCCCGCGGCTCCGCGGACACGACCGCGGACGGGGCCCCGGCCGAGAACGCCGAGACCGAGACGGCGGTGATGTGAGATGACCACCACCCAGGACGCTCCCGCCTCGACCGGGTCGGTCGACGCCTCGGCAGGCTCGGCCAACGGCTCGGGCGGCACCGGCATGGAGATCGGGCGCGACCGGCGCCGCAAGGAGGACCAGCGGCTGATCACCGGTCGCACCCGCTGGACCGACAACATCACCCTGCCCGGGATGCTCCACCTCGCGATGGTGCGCAGCCCCTTCGCGCACGCCCGGATCACCGCGATCAACACCGAGGACGCCAAGGCCGCCCCCAACGTGGTCACCGTGATCACCGGCAAGGACGTCGCCGAGGAGCAGGGCTCGCTGCCCAACGCCTGGCCGATCACCCCCGACCAGGTCACTCCCGCCCATCCGCCGGTGGCGGTGGACCACGTGGCCTTCGCGGGCGAGATCGTCGCCGTCGTCGTGGCCCGCACGGCAGCCGAGGCGCGCGACGCCGCTGAGCTCGTCGACGTCGACTACGAGGAGCTCCCGGCCGCCCTCGACCTGCGTGAGTCCGCGGCCGACACCGTGCTCGCGCACCCCGACCTCGGCACCAACAAGTCGGCGCTGTGGGTCTTCGACTCCGAGCAGGCCGGCACCGGCGGCAACGTCGACCAGGCCATCGAGAAGGCACGCGGCGACGGCATCGTGATCGAGCGCGAGTACCGCCAGCAGCGGCTGATCCCGGCGTTCATGGAGCCCCGCTCGACGGTGGTCGACCCCACCGGCGAGCAGGTGACGATGTGGTCCTCGACCCAGATCCCGCACATCCTGCGGTTCCTGCTCGCCAACGTGCTCGGCATCCCGGAGTCGAAGGTCAGGGTGATCGCACCCGACGTCGGCGGCGGCTTCGGCGGCAAGCTGAACAGCACGCCGGAGGAGTTCATCACGATGGTGCTGGCCCGCCGGCTGGGCAAGCCGGTGAAGTACACCGAGACCCGCTCCGAGTCGCTGATGGCCGCCCACCACGGTCGCGACCAGTGGCAGAAGCTCACCCTGTCCGCGGAGAAGGACGGCACCGTCACCGGGCTGAAGGTCGAGCTGCTCGCCGACCTCGGCGCCTACGTCAGCCTCGTCGGCGGTGGGGTGCCGGTGCTGGGCGCGTTCATGTTCAACGCGATCTACAAGTTCCCGGCCTACCAGTTCAACGTCCAGACGGTGCTCACCAACAAGACGTGGACCGATGCCTATCGGGGAGCCGGCCGGCCGGAGGCGACGTACGCCATCGAGAGGCTGATGGACGAGCTCGCGGCCGAGCTCGGCGTCGACCCCCTCGAGGTCCGGGAGAAGAACTGGATCAAGCACGAGGAGTTCCCGTTCACCACCGTCGCGGGGCTGGAGTACGACTCCGGCAACTACGAGGTGGCCACCGAGATGGCCAAGTCCAGCTTCGGGTACGACGAGCTGCGGGCCGAGCAGAAGCGGCGCCGTGAGGCGGGCGACCCGGTCCAGCTCGGGATCGGCGTCTCCACGTTCACCGAGATGTGCGGCCTCGCGCCGAGCCGGGTGCTCGGCAGCCTCGACTACGGCGCCGGCGGCTGGGAGCACGCGAGCGTGCGGATGCTGCCGACCGGCAAGGTCGAGGTGCTCACCGGCGCCAGTGCCCACGGGCAGGGACACGAGACCGCGTTCAGCCAGATCGTGGCCGACCGGCTCGGCATCCCCTTCGAGGACATCGAGGTGCTGCACGGCGACACCGCGATCGCGCACAAGGGCCTGGACACCTACGGGTCCCGGTCCCTGGTGGTCGGCGGTGAGGCGCTGGTCCGCGCGGCTGACAAGGTGATCGAGAAGGCGAAGCCGATCGCGGCGCACATGCTCGAGGCCAACGTGGACGACATCGAGTTCAAGGCGGGCCGGCTCGGCGTACGCGGCACCGACCAGGGTGTCGCGATCACCGAGGTGGCCCTGGCGGCCTTCGCCGCGCACGACCTCCCCGACGGGATCGAGCCCGGCATCGACGCGGACGCGACCTTCGACCCGGTGAACTTCAACTACCCCCACGGCACCCACCTGTGCGCCGTCGAGGTGGACACCGAGACCGGCCAGATCAAGATGCGCAAGTACTCCTGCGTCGACGACGTCGGCAACGTGGTCAACCCGCTGATCGTCGAGGGCCAGGTGCACGGCGGGCTCGTCCAGGGGATCGCCCAGGCGCTGTGGGAGGAGGCCGTTCACGACGAGTCCGGGACCCTCGTCTCGGCGTCGTTCGTGGACTACCTCGTGCCCACCGCGGCCGACACGATCAGCTTCGACGTGGACCACAACACCACCCCGGCCACCACGAACACGCTCGGGACCAAGGGCGTCGGGGAGGCGGGCACGATCGCCTCCACCCCGGCGGTGGTCAACGCCGTGGTCGACGCACTGCGGCCGTTCGGGGTGAGCGACATCCAGATGCCGTGCACCCCCGAGCGGGTGTGGCGCGCGATCCACTCCGGTGATGCCGGGGGATCGGACCCGACGACCGGAGGTGCGGCCCCGCACTTCGACGAGTCCACCGGCCAAGAGGGCCAGACCGACCGCACGGAAGGAGCGGGCCAGTGATCCCCGCCAAGTTCGACTACCTCGCACCGACCTCGGTGGCCGACGCGCTCGCGGCGCTCGCCGCCAGTGACGACGCCAAGGTGATCGCCGGGGGCCAGTCGCTGCTCCCGGTGCTCCGGATGCGGCTGAACGCACCCGAGCTGCTCGTCGACATCGGTGCGATCGACACGCTGCAGGAGGTCGTGGACGAGGGGGACAGCGTGCTGATCGGCGCGATGGTGCCCTACTACCGGCTGCTGGCCGACCCCACCGTGAAGAGCAGCCTCTCGCTGCTGCACCAGGCGATCACCGAGGTGGCAGACCCGCAGATCCGGCACCGCGGCACGCTGGGCGGCGCGCTCGTGCACGCCGACCCCGCCGGCGACTGCGGGGCGCCGGTGCTGGCGCTGGACGCCGAGCTGGTCATCGCCGGGCAGGGCGGTGAGCGCACCGTGGCCGCGGCCGACTTCTTCCAGGACCTCTTCGAGACCGCTGTGGGGGAGGACGAGCTGCTCACCCACATCCGGATCCCGAAGTACGACGGATGGGGCACCGACTACGAGAAGTTCGTGCGCGTCGCCCACCAGTGGCCGATCGTCGCGGTCGCGGCAGCGGTGAAGTCCGACGGCGGCACGATCAGCGAGGCACGGATCGGCCTGGTCAACATGGGGTCGACCCCGCTGCGCGCGACGGCCACCGAGCAGGCGCTGGTCGGTCAGCCGGCGACCGCGGACGGCGTACGCGAGGCCTGCGACCTGGCCGCCGAGGGCACCAACCCGCCCTCGGACCTCAACGGGGACGCCGACTACCGGCGGCACCTCGCCACGGTCCTGGTCCGTCGTGCCGTCGTCTCCGCTGCGGGAGGCTGAGCATGGGCATGGAGCTGAGTCACGAGTTCACGGTCCCGGCGACGATCGAGGAGACCTGGGCGGCGTTCAACGACATCGAGTCCGTGGCCGAGTGCTTCCCCGGAGCCACCGTGGGATCCGTGGACGGTGACACCTTCACCGGCAGCTGCAAGGTGAAGCTGGGGCCGATCGCCCTCGTCTACAACGGCTCGGGCACCTTCGTGGAGAAGGACGAGTCGGCGCACCGGATGGTCATCGACGCCAAGGGCAAGGACAAGCGGGGCAACGGCACGGCCGGAGCCCACGTGACGGCGACGATGACCCCCGACGGCGCGGACGGCACCTCCACCCGCGTCGAGGTGCTGACCGACCTGAACATCACCGGGAAGCCGGCGCAGTTCGGCCGCGGGGTGATGCAGGACGTCAGCGACAAGCTGCTCGGGCAGTTCACCGCCTGCCTGGAGCAGAAGGTGGGCGACTCCAGCGCGGCGAGCGCCGCCGCGAGGGAGGCGGACACAGCCGCAGTCGCAGCCGCAGCCGAGAGCGCGAGCGCCGAGCCGGAGACCTCGGCGGCCGTACCCACGGGTCTGGTCACCGGGCCGGGTACCCCAGCCCCCGAGCCGTCGACGGACAACCTGCGCGAGCTCCACCCCCGCGAGGTCAACAGGCCCGGCAACGACGAGGCTCTCGACCTGGGCGCCACCGTGCTCCCGGTGATCGCGAAGGCCTACTGGCGCCAGGCCCTCGCCGCCGTCCTGGTCCTCCTCGCCCTGCGCCAGCTCCGCCGCCGCCTGCGCCACTGACCTCACGCCGTACTGCGCCGAGCGGGCACAAACGTCACGCCGTACTGCGCCGAGCGGGCAGAAACGTCACAGCGAGCAGGGTGCGTCCTGGTCGCCCGCGAACACATTTGCCCGGTCGGCGGCGTACGGCGGAACACAATTGCCCGGTCGGCGAGCTACGGCGGGACGCGAGTGCCCGGTCGACGGCGATTGTGGAGTGCGCGATCACCGGGCGGCTGGGAGGGTTGTCCTCATGACGACGGTGGAGAACGTGCCGGCCCCTGTTCCCGACGGCACCGAGGTGGCGGCACGGGTGGTGGACCTGACCAAGGTCTACGGCAGCGGGATGGCCGAGGTGCGGGCGCTGGACGGGGTCACCCTGGACATCGGTGCGGGGGAGTTCACCGCCGTGATGGGGCCTTCGGGCTCGGGCAAGTCGACGCTGATGCACTGCTGCGCGGCCCTGGACACGCCCACCTCGGGGCAGGTCCTGGTCGGGGACACCGAGATCGGCAGCCTCGACGACAAGCGGTTGACCCGGCTTCGCCGGGACCGGATCGGGTTCGTGTTCCAGTCGTTCAACCTCGTCCCCACCCTGACCGCGGAGGAGAACATCCTGCTCCCGCTGTCGATCGCGGGCCGCAAGCCGGACGCCGAGTGGTACGACACCGTGATCGACACGGTCTCGCTCCGCGACCGGCTCGACCACCGGCCCAACCAGCTCTCCGGCGGCCAGCAGCAGCGGGTCGCCGTGGCGCGGGCGCTGGTGAGCCGCCCCGCGATCGTCTTCGCCGACGAGCCCACCGGCAACCTCGACTCCCGCTCGGGGGCCGAGGTGTTGACCCTGCTGCGGCGCTCGGTCACCGAGTTCGGCCAGACGATCGTGATGGTCACCCACGACCCGGTGGCAGCCGGGTACACGGACCGGGTGGTGTTCCTGGCCGACGGCCGCCTGGCCGGGGAGCTGCGCGAGCCCACTCGCGAGGCGGTGCTGGAGCAGATGGCCGCGCGCGAAGCGGGTCGTTGATGCTGCGCGCTGCCTGGAAGAGCCTGCTCGGCCGCAAGCTGCGGCTGATCATGAGCACCTTCGCGATCGTGCTGGGAGTGGCGTTCGTCGGAGGGACGCTGATCTTCACCGACACGCTGAACAAGAGCTTCACCGCCATCTTCGACAGCACCGTCGGCGACGTGGTGGTGCGCCCGGTGGGGACCGACGCCAACAGCTCCGCGCAGACCACGCTGACCATCCCCGGCGACCTGGTCGCCAAGCTGGCCAAGGTGCCCGGGGCCGCCCGGGCGGACGGCAACGTGACCGGCGTCGGGGTGTTCGTGATCGGCGAGAACAACCGGGTGGTCGGCGGCCAGGGAGCGCCCGGCCTGGCCATCAACTCCAGCTCGGCGCCGGCGGCGAACGGGGTGGAGGGCCTCCAGGTCACCGAGGGGCGCGAGCCGCGCGGGAAGGACGAGGTGGCGATCGATGCCGCGACCGTACGACGGGCCAACTTCGACCTGGGCGAGAAGGTCCGGCTGATCAGCTCGGGCGACCGGGCGCTGCTCCAGCCCCGGCTGGTCGGCATCGCCGACTTCCCGGAGGGCGGCTCGCTCAACGGGGCCACCGTGAGCATGTTCGACACCAGGACCGCCCAGGACCTGTTCCTCGGCGGCAAGGACGTCTACAGCGACGCCTGGGTGACCGCGAAGCCGGGCGTCTCCCAGGAGGAGCTGCGCGACGAGGTCGCGAAGGTGCTCCCCAAGGGGGTCCAGGCGGTCACGGGCGACAAGGCCGCGGACCAGTCGGCCAGCGACCTGCTCCAGGCGATCTCCTTCATCACGATCTTCCTGCTCGTCTTCGCCGGGATCGCGCTGGTGGTCGGGTCGTTCCTGATCGTGAACACCTTCTCGATGCTGGTGGCCCAGCGCAGCCGCGAGCTGGCCCTGTTCCGCGCCCTGGGGGCCTCGCGCAGGCAGGTCACCCGGTCGGTGCTCTTCGAGGCGTTCGTCGTGGGACTGGTGGGCAGCAGCCTCGGCCTCGGCCTCGGGGTGCTCCTCGCGATCGGCATCCGCGCGCTGTTCGCCAGCTTCGGGCTGGACCTGGCCGGCACCAGCCTCGTCATCGGCTGGCGCACCCCGCTGGCGGCGTACGGCGTGGGTCTGCTCGTGACCATGGTCGCGGCGTACCTCCCGGCCAGGCGGTCCAGCAGGATCCCGCCGGTGGCGGCCCTGCGCGACGACGTGGCGATGCCGGAGTCCTCCCTGCGCCGCCGGCTGCTGGTCGGGACGCTGATGATGGTCGTCGGGGTGGGCGCCGGCGCGACCGGCCTGTTCGCCGACGTGCCGAAGCAGGGCTACTGGGTCGGCGCGGGCGCCCTGCTGGCGATGCTCGGGATGGCCGCGGCCAGCCCGGCGACCTCGCGACCGTTGCTCTCGGTGGCTGCGGGTGCCTATCGCCGGGTCTTCGGCAGCATCGGCACCCTGGCCGGGCAGAACTCCCTGCGCAACCCGCGGCGTACGGCGGCCACCGCCTCCGCGCTGATGATCGGCCTGACCCTGGTCACCACCATGTCGATCGCCGGGTCCTCGGCCAAGGCGAGCATCGACCGCACCATCGAGCGCACCTTCCAGGGCGACATCGTGATCAGCAACGCCATCGGGCAGGGCTTCTCGCCCGAGATCGCCAAGCTGGCGGCGAAGGAGCCCGGGGTCGCGTCGGTGACCCAGGTCCGCCAGGCAGCGGCCAAGCGGCAGGGCGGCGACCGCACCTACCTCAGCGCGGCCGACCCCCGCACGGTGGGCCAGGTGCTGCGCCTGGACCTCAGCGCCGGGTCCCTCGACGACCTCACCGGGAACACCCTGCTGGTGAGCGAGAACGTGGCCAAGGACGAGGGCTACAAGGTCGGGGACGAGATCACGTTCCGGTTCCCCAAGGGGCCCACCAAGCTGCGCGTGGTCGGCATCCACGACGCCGACTTCGCCAACTACCTCACCACCCTCGAGGCGCTGCAGGGCGGAGGGTTCAAGCCCGAGGACTCCAGCCTCCTGCTCAAGCTCGACCCGGGAGTCAGCTCGGCGAAGGTGAAGCAGGCGCTGGAGAAGGACACCGAGGACCTGCCGATCATCACGGTCAAGGACCAGCGGGAGTACGCGGCAGAGCAGCGGGCCCCGATCGACCGGCTGGTGCTGATGATCTACGCCCTGCTGGGGCTCGCCCTGGTGATCGCGGTCCTGGGTGTGGTCAACACGCTGGGGCTCTCGGTGATCGAGCGGACCCGGGAGATCGGGCTGCTCCGGGCGATCGGGGTCGACCGCCGCCAGATGCGCCGGATGGTCAGTCTGGAGTCGGTGGCGATCGCCGTGCTGGGCTCGCTGATGGGGATCGGGATGGGGCTGGTCTTCGGCGTCGCCCTGGTGGCCTCCCTGCGCGACGAGGGACTTGAGGTCACCAAGGTCCCGTGGCTCAGTCTGGGCATCTACCTGCTGGCGTCGGTGCTGATCGGGCTGCTCGCGGCCCGGTTGCCGGCCCGCCGCGCAGGCCGGCTCGACGTGCTGCAGGCCATCGGCACCGACTGAGCGGGGGCCTCAGACCCCTGTCCAGGAGGGGCACAGTGTGAAATCTTGTGAACTTCGGCCCCCAGGTGCCCCCCGGCCCGCTAGGTTCGGGGTAAGTCTGAAGAAGGAGCTCACGGGTGGACGAGCACTCGCCGCGAGGCGGAGGCAGGCGCGGGCGCAAGCATGTGCTGGTCCGCGAGTACGTCCGTTCGGTCATCGTGAGCGCCGAGCCCGGTACGCCGGCACCCTCCGAGCGTGACCTGGCCGAGCAGTTCGGGGTCGCCCGGATGACGGTGCGGCACGCGATCGACGCGCTGGTGGCCCAGGGGCTGCTCGAGCGGGTCGCCGGCCGCGGCACCTTCGTGACCAAGCCGCTCATCGACATGCAGATGCGGCTCTCGGCCTACACCGAGGAGATGGAGCGGCGCGGCAAGCTGCCGGAGTCCAAGACGCTGCTCGCCCGTCGGGAGAGCGCCGGACCGGGCGTGGCCCGCGCCCTGGAGGTCGAGGAGGGCGCCGCGATCGCCCACTGGCAGCGCCTGCGGCTGGCCGACGGGGTGCCGATGGCGATCCAGCACGTCTACCTCTCCCTCGACCTGTTCCCGAACTTCCTCGACGAGGCCCTGCCCGCCAGCCTGTACTTCTGGCTGGCGATGCGCGACCTGATGCCCACCTGGGGCGAGGACTCGGTGCTGGCCGGGATCGCGACCGACGAGGAGGCCGAGCTGCTCGAGCTCGAGCCCGGCTCGCCCGTCCTGCACATCTCCCGGCGTGCGTTCTGCCGGGAGAACGTCGTGGAGGTCACCCGCAGCGTCTACCGCGCCGACCGCTACACCCTGTGGGTGCCGGTGCTGCGCCCAGAGCACCTGCGCTAGTCGAACGGCTCAGCCGAGCCGGTCGAGCAGGACGCTCACCCCTGGACCTTCCAGCGCGTCCGCGTACGCGCGCCGTCCGGCCATCGTCATCACCAGCGCCAGGGTCGGCCCGGCCACCTCGGGACCGTCGCCCGTGACGAAGGCGCTGTCGGTCGCGCGCAGGCGCAGCCCGATCGTCAGCGTCCGGCTCGGCACCGTGAAGTCGCGCCGGGAGTAGAACTCCGCGACCGCCAGCAGCGCGGCCGGATCCGGTTCGGTGCCGATCCCCAGCGGTTGCCTGATGTCCTGGCTGTGCACGATCACCTCGCCGAGGTAGGCGGCCGTGTCCCCGGTCGGCGCCGTGACAGAGTCGGCGACGGCCTCGAAGCGGCGCAGCGTCTCCGCCGGGGTATGGCCGAGGTGCTCGCGCAGGCGCCGGTCGTTGTGTACCGCGGGACGGAAGCCCGCTCCGGCGATGCTCGCCAGCCAGCGCAGCCGCCCGACGCTGGCCGCCGCGCTGAGATGGGCCACGACCTGCTCCACCCTCCACTGGGCGCACAGCGACGGCTGCCGCCACTGGGCCTCGGAGAGTGCGGACAAGTCCGCGGCCAGGGCACGGCGTGCTGCGTGGGTCGCCGGCCAGAGGTCGGAGTCGGGGGTCTCGCGGGTCATGCGCGGCAGGGTAGCGCCGTCAGAGCCTCCCGACGGGCGCCACCACGACGCCGGCCTGCTCGCACGCCCAGACGGGGTCGGGGCCGCCCAGGTCCGGCTGGACGTAGAGGGCGTGCGGGTCCCCGTCGTCGCAGACCTGGCACAGCGGCCACCGGCCCCTGGTCTCCAGGAGGGCGTCCTGCACGTCCTGGGCCACCAGGCCGACCACGTAGTCGCGACCCTCCGCCCACTGCTCGAGCCACCAGGAGCGGTCCACCACGGCGGCCTCGAGCGCCGAGACGGCCTCGGGGCCGGCAACCCCTGTGACCTCGAGGTCGTGCAACACCAGGGCACGCGCCGTCATCAGGACTTCATGGGATGTCACGATGAACATTGTGAACCCCGACCAAGTGGCCGGCCCCACCGATGGTGCCCAGCTCGATGTCGTCGTACTGCATCCGCGCGACGCCCACGCAGCCGCCGCAGGCGGCGCCGACCGGCTCCTGCTCAGCGCCGATCCCGAGGACGGGCACTGGTCCCCGGAGCCGGCGCT
This sequence comes from Nocardioides sp. Z30_9, assembly GCF_058215735.1. Taxonomy (NCBI): domain Bacteria; kingdom Bacillati; phylum Actinomycetota; class Actinomycetes; order Propionibacteriales; family Nocardioidaceae; genus Nocardioides; species Nocardioides sp. Z30_9. The sequence continues at coordinate 1,715,144 of NZ_JBZAJF010000001.1, read as the reverse complement.
GGTCTCGGCGGTCGTCAAGGAGACCGACCTCCCGGTGTGGGTGGTGCTCCGCGACCGGCGCGAGCCGGTGCCCGTGCCCGGTGGGCGACTGGTGACCCTGGGCACCACCTTCGTCGAGCTCGGCGCCCGGGGCGTCGCCTACGGCTACCTGGATCGCAACCTGGAGGTCGACCGGCCGACCTGCGCCCTGCTGTGCGCTGAGCTGGGCGGTGTCCCCTGGATGTTCCACGGGTTCGACGAGGTCCTCGACCCCGACCGCGCCTGGCGCGACGTGATCGGGCTGCCGGGGCTGGAGTCGGTGATCTCCGCCGGCTCCACACGCGGGCTCGCCTACGGAGCCGACGAGCTGATCGCCAGGGCGAGCAGGGACCCACGGGTGGCCGAGCTGCTCACCGTCGGAGGTGCCCTCACCCCGGAGGTCGTGCCCTGGCTGGTGCGCGCCGGCGTACGCCGCTTCGCGATCGGGTCCTCGGCCCGGGCCGGCGGCTCGTGGACCCGCGGGATCGTCGACGCCGACCGGGTCCGCTCGTGGCGGATGCTTCTGGACGACGCCCTCTACCGGGCCCTGGGGATCCCGACCGACGACTGAGGGGGTGGACAGGGGCCCGGGCGGGCGGGATGCTGCACTGGCGAGCTGGTGGGTCTCCACCGGACGGACCCTCGGTCCTCGGGAAGGAACCACCACGGTGCTGCGCTGGTCGGTGATCGTCACTGCGGTGGCGCTGGGCGTCACGCTGGTGAGCATCCCGGCCGGCTCCCAGGCCCAGCCCCCGGCCGCGACAATAGTCACGGCAGCGGCCCCCGCACCGACGCTGGCATGGCGGCCGTGCGCCGACCCCGAGCTGTCCTACTACGAGCTGCAGTGCGCCAGCCTCGCGGTCCCGCTCGACCACGCCCGGCCCACGGGGCCGAGGATCAGGCTCGCCCTGACCCGCAAGGTGCACACCTCCCGCACCTACAACGGCGTGCTGCTCACCAACCCCGGCGGACCCGGCGGGTCCGACCTGACGCTGCCGGCGCTGAGCGACTTCGTTCCCGGCGGGGTCGGTTCGACCTACGACTGGATCGGGTTCGACCCCCGCGGAGTGGGGGCCAGCAGCCCGGCGCTGCGCTGCTCGCGGAACCAGTTCGGCTACGACCGCCCCAACTACGTGCCGAAGAAGCGCTGGATCACCCGCTACTGGCTGCGCAAGTCGAACGGCTACGCGGCCGCGTGCGCCAACACCGCAGCCAAGCGCGCCCTGCTGCCGCACCTGACGACGCTGGACACGGTCAAGGACATGGACGCGATCCGCCAGGCCCTCGGTGCGGAGAAGATCAGCTACTACGGCTTCTCCTACGGGACCTACCTCGGGCAGGTCTACGCGACCCGCTACCCGAGCCGGGTCGGACGCTTCGTCCTCGACGGCGTGGTGAACCCCGCCCGCACCTGGTACGCCGCGAACCTCGACCAGGACCGTGCGTTCGAGGCCAACATGGACGTCTACTGGCGCTACCTCGCGTCGCGTCCCCGGCTCTTCCACCTCGGCAAGCGCTGGCGCGCGATCAAGCGCGGCTACTACAAGACGCTGCGGCGCCTGGACCGCAAGCCCGCTGCCGGCAGGCGACTGGGGCCCGCGGAGCTGGCCGACACGATGCTGACGGCCGGCTACTACGTCCAGGACTGGGAGGGCCTCGGGCTCGACTACTCGGCGCTGGTCCGCCGGCGCAAGGGCGAGGGGATCCTGGCCCGCTACCGGGTCGCCCAGATGGGCGACGACAACGGGTACGCCGTCTACAACGCGACCGAGTGCACCGACGCCCCCTGGCCGACGGCGGCGCGCACGTTCTCCGACGCACGGGTGCTGCACCGCCGAGCGCCGTTCCTGACCTGGAGCAACACCTGGTACAACGCGCCCTGCCTGACCTGGCGGGCTCCCCAGCGGTCCCGCCCGCCCGTCTCCGGCAAGGCTGTGCGGGCGAAGATCCTGCTCATCAGCGAGACCCGGGACGCGGCCACGCCGTACTCCGGTGCCCTCGCGGTACGCCGGCTGTTCCCCTCGGCGTCACTGGTCGCAGGCGTGGGTGGAACCACGCACGCGAGCTCGCTGTCCGGGGTGACGTGCGTGGACAACGCGGTGGCGAGCTACCTGCGCACCGGGGTGACCCCGACCAGGCTGCCCGGCACGCGGTCGGACCGGGCCTGCCCACGGCTGCCGCCCCCCTCGGAGGCGTTCACCACCTGGCGCCCGGGGGCAGCACGACCCGCCGACCGGCTGCCCGCGTCGCTGCGGGCCGACTTGGTGGCCGCGCAGCGCCACTCACTGCGCTGAGCGGCACCGATCAGGCCGAGTAGGTCCGCAGCCAGATCGTGTGGTCGGCCGTCCGCAGTCCCTCGAGGGCGTCGGCCGCCAGCTGGGTGGTCACGTCGGTGACGACGTACCCCTGCTCTCCCCGGGTGGAGAGGTACTGCGCGGTCACGTTGGCGTCCTGGTCGGCAAGGACCTGGTTGACCGAGGCGAGCACACCCGGGACGTTGTGGTGCAGCAGCGCGATCCTGGAACCGCTCTCCAGCGCCGGGGCGGCCACCTCGGGGAGGTTCACCGACAGCTCGGTGCTCCCGGCGGTGAGGAACCGGGTGAGCTTGCCCGAGACGAAGTAGCCGATCTCCTCCTGCGCCTCCTGGGTGGACCCGCCGACGTGGGGGGTGAGGATCACGTTGGGCAGGCCGCGCAGCACCGACTCGAACGGCTCTCCCTGGGCCTTGGGCTCGATCGGGAAGACGTCGAGGGCGGCGCCGGCGATGTGTCCGGACAGTATGTGCTCGCGCAGGGCGACGTCGTCCACGACCATCCCGCGGGCGGCGTTGATGAACAGCGACCGCGGCTTCATCCGGGCGAACTGGGCGGCGCCGAAGAAGCCGGCGTTGCCCGGGCGGCCGTCCACGTGGAGGCTGACCACGTCGGCCTGCTCGAGCAGCTCCTCGAGCGTGTTCACCCGGCGGGCGTTGCCGTGGGCCAGCCGGTCGGCCTTGTCGAAGAAGATCACCCGGAACCCGAGGGCCTCGGCGAGGTTGGAGAGCTGGGTGCCGATGTTGCCGTAGCCGACGATGCCCAGCGTGCGCCCGCGGACCTCGTGGCTGCCCTCGGCCGACTTGTCCCAGATGCCGTCGTGCATCCGCTGGGTCTTCTCGGTCAGCCGGCGGGCCAGCGCGATGATCTCGCCGATCACCAGCTCGACCACGCTGCGGGTGTTGGAGTAAGGCGCGTTGAACGCCGCGACGCCGCGCTGGGCGGCGGCGGTGAGGTCGATCTGGTTGGTGCCGATGCAGAAGGCGCCCACCGCGAGCAGGTCCGGGGCGCTGGCGAGGACCTTCTCGGTGACCTTGGTGTTCGACCGGATCCCCACCATCGACATGCCCTGGAGCGCCTCGATCAGCTCGTCCTCACCCAACGATCCCGGGCGGGTGTGTACGACGAGCCCGTTGCGCTCGAAGACCTCGGTCGCGGCGGGGTGGATGTTCTCGAGGAGGAGGACCTGGTGCTTGCTCACCCTGCCAGCCTACGAGGGCGGATTTCTCACAGGTCGTCCGCATCCACGATCCGGTAGGCGTAGCCCTGCTCGGCCAGGAACCGCTGCCGGTTCTGGGCGAAGTCGGCGTCCACCGTGTCGCGGCTGACGATCGTGTAGAACCGGGCGGTCCGCTGGTCGGCCTTCGGCCGCAGCAACCGGCCCAGCCGCTGGGCCTCCTCCTGCCGGGAGCCGAAGGAGCCACTGACCTGGATGGCCACCGCAGCCTCGGGCAGGTCGATGGAGAAGTTGGCCACCTTGGAGACCACCAGCAGGTCGATCTCGCCGGAGCGGAACTCGGCGTAGAGCCGCTCGCGCTCCTTCACGCTGGTCTCACCCTTGATCACCGGGGCGTCGAGGTGCTCGGCGAGCTCGTCGAGCTGCTCGAGGTACTGCCCGATCACCAGGGTGGGCTCGCCCTGGTGCTTCTTGACCAGCTGCTCGGCGATCAGCACCTTGGCGTGGGTGCAGCTGGCCAGCCGGTAGCGCTCCTCGGGCTCGGCGGTGGCGTAGGCGATCCGCTCGCCCTCGGGCAGGGTCACCCGCACCTCGACGCAGTCGGCGGGCGCGATCCAGCCCTGGCTCTCGATGTCCTTCCAGGGCGCGTCGTACCGCTTGGGGCCGATCAGGCTGAAGACGTCGCCCTCGCGGCCGTCCTCGCGCACCAGGGTGGCGGTCAGCCCGATCCGCCGGCGCGCCTGGAGGTCGGCGGTCATCCGGAAGATGGGAGCCGGGAGCAGGTGGACCTCGTCGTACACGATCAGGCCCCAGTCCTTGGCGTCGAGGAGCTCGAGGTGGGGGTAGACGCCCTTACGGCGCATCGTGAGCACCTGGTACGTCGCGATGGTGACCGGCTTGATCTCCTTCTTCGCGCCGCTGTACTCCCCGATCTCGTCCTCGGTGAGGCTGGTGCGCTTGACCAGCTCGGCCTTCCACTGCCGCGCGCTGACCGTGTTGGTCACCAGGATCAGGGTGGTGGCCTGCGCCTCGGCCATCGCAGCGGCTCCGACGAGCGTCTTGCCGGCGCCACAGGGGAGTACGACGACCCCGGAGCCGCCGTGCCAGAAGGACTCGGCCGCCTCGCGCTGGTAGGGGCGCAGCGTCCACCCGGACTCGTCGAGCGCGATCGGGTGGGCCTCGCCGTCGACGTACCCGGCGAAGTCCTCGGCCGGCCAGCCGAGCTTGAGCAGCGCCTGCTTGAGGTTGCCGCGCTGGCTCGGGTGGACCGCGACGCTGCCCTCCTGGCCCGGCAGGTTGTCGAGGCGCTCACCGAGCATCCCGGCGATCTTCTTGGAGCGGACGACCTCCTCGAAGACCGCGCGGTCGACGCTGCTCAGGACGAGGCCGTGCACGGGGTCCTTGTCGAGCCGGAGCCTTCCGTAGCGCGCCATCGTCTCGGCCACGTCGACCAGCAGCGCGTGCGGGACGGCGTACCGGCTGAAGGTCAGCAACACGTTGACGACCTGCTCCGCGTCGTGCCCGGCGGCCCGCGCATTCCAGAGGCCGAGCGGCGTGAGCCGGTAGGTGTGGATGTGCTCCGGACTGCGCTCGAGCTCGGCGAACGGGGCGATCGCCTTGCGGCAGGCGTCGGCCTGCTCGTGGTCGATCTCCAGCAGCAGGGTCTTGTCGGACTGGACGATCAGGGGGCCGTCGCTCATAGGAGGCCGAGTCTACGGACCGGTCCTCGCGGCAGCACCATTCGGGCCGCTGGGCGCGGTGTCCTCGGCGGCGGTTCGAGGCGAGCGCAGGCGGGGACCCTAGGCCCAGGGGCGCTCGCCCAGCGGCCGCCGACGCTCCTGCGAGGGGACCATCGGCTGCCGGACGAGTCCGCCGGCGTGCTCCAGGACCAGGGACTCGGGGCGGGCGCCGAGCACGGCCAGGCTGGCGGCGAGTACGTCGGGTAGGGCGCCTGCGGTCTCCACGTCGACGTACTGGCCGAAGTTGGGGGTCACGGTGCCGAACTCGACCAGGCACTCCGCCGGGGTGAGCCAGCCGAGGCCGCGGAGCTGCTCGATCGTGTGCTGGGCCATGGTCCAGGTGCCGCCCATCGAGGTGGCGCCCACGCACTCGGCCGAGAGGACCTCGCCGACCCGGAGCACCTGCACGTAGCGGGTGCTGGCTTCGCGGTGGGGCAGAGGGAACTGGCCGCGGCTGGGTCTGCGCAAGGAGACCGGCTCGCCGAGGATGAGGAACTCCCCGTCGGTGAGGCGCTCCAGCGTGGTGTCGAGGGCACGCGTGACCGACGCCCAGTCTGCATAAGGCATGCGGTCAAACATACGTCGGAGGCAGGGGCGGATGCCCCCCGTGGTCCAGTGCCTGAGCAGCTCCCGTCTCAGGCCATGGTTTGAGCCCGGGCTTCCGAGCTCACGGGTCGGAGGGGCGCGAGTCCGGGTTCTGCGTCAGCCACGTGCGCACGGGGATGCGGCGGGTGGAGGAGAACCCCTCCGGGAGCAGCACGCTGCCCTGGCGAGTGAGGTAGTAGACCTTCCAGTGGTAGTAGCCGTGGAAGGCGCGGGGGCGCTGCTGGATCTGCCTGGCCACGAGGGAAACCCCTCGCACGTAGGCGTTGGAGTTGTTGTAGCGATACAGGGCGCCCGGCCGGCCGCCCGGTTCGTTGAACCCGTGGGCGCGCAGGAAGCGGGCCGCCGCCAGAATCGAGTCGCGCACGGAGTTGATGTCGCCGCGACCGTAGATGTCCCACGTCGTGGGCAGGAACTGCATCGGTCCCTGGGCGCCGGCCACCGAGGTGCCCCGGATCCGGCCCATGCTGGTCTCCACGAGGTTGATCGACGCCAGGTAGGCCCAGTCGACGCCGAACCGCTTCTCCGCGGCGCGGTAGTGGCCGAGGAGCTCGGCGGCTGGGGCTGCCGGGACGATCCGCCAGGCAGGCAGGTCCGTGTGGAGGTCGGCCCGTGCGGTGGGGTGCATCGACCGGAACGCCCGGCGCGAGGCGACGTTGTCGGCGACCACCCGGACCAGCCCGGGTGGCAGGGCGCGGCGGACCTTCGCGTCCCACTGCGGCCGGCTGGCCAGCGTCCGGTAGGCCACCTGCTGCAGGTGGCCGGCCGCCGCGAGCACATGGGGCGGTGTGGACGGCTGGTCGATCGCCCCCTCTGCGGCCACGACGTGTGCGACCAGCTGTCTCGGCGAGGTGGAGACCGGTGGGCGGCCCGACAGAGCCTGCGCCAGCGGTTCCGGCAGCTCGGTCTTCGCGGGTCCGGGTGTAGGGGATCCCTGTTCGGCGCGGTCGGGCTCCCTCTGGTCACCGGTGCCGGAGCAGCCGGTCAGGACGAGGCAGACCAACAGCGAGATCAGGCATCGGGGACGCGACACCCCACCAGCCTCACTGACCAGTCAAGACCCGGCGCAGCGATCCGCGCAGCGGCGCTCAGGACACGGGCTTGGACACCGCGGTGATCCGGTGGATGGCGAAGGTGCGGGACGCGTCGCTGCGCTCGTCGTACGCCGTGAGGCGACCGCCCTCGACGCGCTCGGGGCTGACCACCCGCTCGGCGACGGTGCCGTCGTTGCCGACGTAGCCGATCAGCAGCTGCTCGCGGGACTCGGCGGCCTGGCGCAGCATCGCGATCACGTCGGTCGGGCTGGAGGCGCTGGCCCCGCGGGTCGGCCGGGAGGCGGCGGCCCGGTCCCCGGCGCGCACCGCTGCCACCACGGCCGTGGTGTGCGCGACGGCCCGCACCCGCGGGGGAGCGGTCGGCTTGCGGCGCGGGGACCGTGCGCGGAAGACGTCGGGCCGCGCGACCCGGACGGTGCCGTCGGCGGCCTCCACGACCGGCGCCAGCCCGAGCTCGCGGATCCGGGGGAGCAGGGTGCCCAGGGGTACGTCGGAGATCACCACCGTCGGCGCGATCCGGCGCAGGCGCAGCGACTCGGCGCCGGCCGCGTGCAGCAGCTCGGTCAGCGCGGTCTCGTCGTCACTGCGCAGGAACGACTCCGCATGTCCCGCCCGCAAGGTGCCGAAGCGGCGGGAGACGTCGTCGATGAGGTAGGTCAGCGACTGCGGGACCGGCGTGCGCGAGGTCTCGGCGACGAACTCGTGCACCTCGGCGGCCGACCAGCCTGCGTCGAAGGCCCGCCGGACCGACGACGCGGCGAACCGGTAGACCGTCGCCCCGCCGCGCGACTCCACGTCGGCGACCAGCGCCAGCTTCCGCGCGAGCTCCTGCTCCAGCGGTCCCGGGGCGATCGCCGTGAGGTCGGCCTGGAGCAGCACCTGGTCCACGGGGGCCGGGAGCAGGTCGTCGAGCACCTTGGTGGGGTCGTTGCCCGCGACCAGCTCGCGACCGAAGGTGGAGTAGCCGTCCAGCCCGGTGATCCCGAGCAGCGCCGCCTCCTCGAGGGTGGGCGTGACCTGGTTGAGCCGCATCGCCGGGCGGCGCGGACGGCGCCAGCGCATCCGGTCGATCAGCGAGGGGACACCGGTACCGCTCGCGAGCACCTGGCCCTCGTCCAGGCCGCCGAGCTCCTCGAGCACGTCGGCGCGCAGCCCCACCTGCCAGGTCCGGGCGAGGTCGGGGGAGAGTGCGTTCACCGGCTTGTCGGCCACGCGGCCACCGACCGCGGAGACGAGTCGGGGGTTGGTCATCCAGGCGCGGGCCAGCACCACCCAGCGCTCGGCGCTCGACCCGAGCTGCCAGGCGTCGAACGCCTCGGTGGGCAACCAGGCCGCGTCGTTCTCGCCGCTCATCGAGGGACCCAGGCCCTGGTCCAGCAGCCCCGCGGCCGCCGCCGTCTCGATCACCAGCGCTGCCACGCCGACCTCGATGTGGAGCAGGGTGGCCGCCGCGCGCAGCTCGCGTACGCCGAGACCGCCGGCCTTCAGCGCCGCCGGGGGGTGGGTGCCCCAGCGGTCGAGGAGGAGCTCGACGCGGCGTACCAGCTCGAAGGCGGCGCCGGCGGCAGCCCGGTCGATCATCGACTGGTCGCGCCCGGAGGTGGCCAGCCCGGGTGGCTCGTCCAGCGGCCGGCCGCTCGCGACCCGCAGCGCCAGCCGGACCGACCACGGCACCGTCACGTGGCGCTCGTCGGTGCGGGCGAGCAGGCCGGCGGCGACGAGATCGGCGGTCGGGCCGGCACCGCCGCTCCACCTGCCGTCGACGCCGTTCTCGTCCAGGTGGTCCAGGATCGCCCGGGCCGGTGGTGCGGCGGCCTCGAGCAGGCGGGCCGCCTCCTCGGCAGGCGGGCCGGCCGGGAGCCGGAGCAGGTCGCCGACGACCAGGACCGGCCTGGGCGGCGACCCCCAGACGAGCGCGAGCTGCTCCAGCCGCTCGATCGCCTCGGCTATGGCCGCCGGCCGGGCCGGCAGGCCGGCGGGGTCGTCCTCCTGGACGATCGCCTGGAGCACGGTGAGCTCGAGCGCGTCCAGGCCGTCGAGCGCCCGCAGCACCGAGGCCTTGACCACCACTCGCGCGGCGAGCTGCGCGGAGTCGTGCGGTGCGGGGGTGGCCAGGTCGGGACGGGCCTCCAGCAGCGCGGCCAGCTTCGCGTCCGGCCAGCTGCGGAACTGGTCGGCGAGGGTGCGCGGGGCGGGGGTGGGCATCCGTCCGATCCTACGGTGGCGCCCGGTGCGGGGCGAGAGTTCGCAGACCCCGACGGCGCCGCAAGTGAATCCGGGGTGGCCGAGCGGTAGCGGGAGTGATCTTCGTCACGTAGCGTCCTGATCCATGGACAGCACGCTCGGAGAACACACCGCGCTGGTCACCGGGGCCGCCAGCGGCATCGGCCGCGCCGTCGCCGGCCGCCTCGCCGCTGACGGTGCCCACGTCCTCCTCCTCGATCGGGACGAGGACGGGGTCAAGCAGGTGGCGGCCGACGTCGGCGGAGAGCACCTCGTCGCCGACCTCGCCGACGCCGGCTCGATCGAGGGCCTCGGGCTCGGCGACCGCGGCATCGACATCCTGGTCAACAACGCCGGCATCCAGCACGTCGCGCCGATCGAGGAGTTCGACCCCGAGAGGTTCGCCCAGATCCACCGGGTGATGCTGCACGCGCCGTTCCTGCTGACCCGCGCGCTGCTGCCGGGGATGTACGCCGCCGGCTGGGGCCGGATCGTGCACCTCTCCTCCGTGCACGGCCTCCGTGCCTCGCCGTACAAGTCCGCCTACGTCAGCGCCAAGCACGGGCTCGAGGGGCTGTCCAAGGTGATCGCGCTCGAGGGGGCCGAGAAGGGGGTCACCAGCAACACCGTGTGCCCCGGTTACGTGCGCACGCCGTTGGTCGAGGGCCAGATCGCCGACCAGGCGCGCAGCCACGGCATCGCCGAGGACGAGGTGCTCGACCAGGTCCTGCTCGCGCGTACGCCGGTCAAGCGGCTTGTCGAGCCCGACGAGGTCGCCGCGGTGGTCGCGTTCCTGTGCGGACCCGGCACCGCCTCGATCAACGGGTCCTCCTACCTGCTCGACGGCGGCTGGACAGCCGCCTGACCGAACCACCCGCCGCACCCCCCAGGAGCCGCAGATGTCCACCATGAGCACCCCCCTGAACCCTGAGGAGCAGTCCCGCGGCGAGGAGAACGGCATCGTCAAGGTCGTCTTCGCCAGCCTGGTCGGCACGGCCGTGGAGTGGTACGACTTCTTCCTCTACGGCTCGGCTGCCGCGCTCGTCTTCGGCAAGCTGTTCTTCCCGGACGCAGACCCGGTCAACGCCACCCTGCTGGCGTTCGGCACCTACGCCGTCGGGTTCGTCGCCCGGCCGCTCGGCGGGGTGGTCTTCGGCCACTTCGGTGACCGGGTCGGGCGCAAGAAGATGCTCGTGGTCGCGCTGATGTTGATGGGCGCCGCGACCTTCGCGATCGGGCTGCTGCCGACGTACGCCACCATCGGCATCGGTGCACCGATCCTGCTGCTGGTGTGCCGGTTGCTCCAGGGCTTCGCCGTCGGCGGGGAGTGGGGCGGAGCGGTGCTGATGGCCGCCGAGCACGGCAGCGAGGCACGCCGCGGGTACTGGTCCTCGTGGCCACAGGCGGGCGTCCCGCTGGGCAACCTGCTGGCCACCGGGGTGCTGTTCGTGCTGGCCGCCTTCCAGAGTGACGCCGACTTCGAGGCCTGGGGCTGGCGGATCCCGTTCCTGCTCTCCGCCGTGCTGGTGCTGATCGGGCTGTGGGTCCGGCTCCAGCTCGAGGAGTCGCCGGTCTTCAAGGAGGCCAAGGCCGAGATCGCGGCCAAGAAGGACGAGTCCTCGCACATGCCGATCGTCGAGGTGATCAGGACCTACCCCAAGGAGGTCTTCATCGCGATGGGGATGCGGATGGCGGAGAACATCAGCTACTACATCTTCACGATCGTCTCGATCACCTACGTCACCACCTACCTGGACCAGAAGAACGACGTGATCCTGAGGATGCTGCTGATCGGTGCCGCCCTGCAGTTCTTCCTCGTCCCGGCGATCGGCGCGCTCTCCGACAAGGTCGGTCGGCGGCCGCTCTACTTCACCGGAGCCGTCGGCGTGGGGGTCTGGGGGTTCGTCTTCTTCGGCCTGCTCGACTCCAACAGCCCGGGGCAGATCCTGCTCGCGGTCGTGGTCGGGTTGTTCTTCCACACGCTGATGTATGCGCCGCAGGCGGCGTTCTTCTCCGAGCTCTTCGGTACCTCGGTGCGCTACACCGGTGCCTCGGTCGGCTACCAGCTCGCCTCGATCTTCGCCGGTGCGCTGGCGCCGATCATCGCGGTGCGCTTGCTCGGGTCGGCAGAGGAGAAGGACACGTTCGCGGTCGGGGTCTACGTCGCGGTCGCCGCGCTGATCACGATCGTGGCGGTCCTGTTCGCCAAGGAGACCAAGGCGTCCTCGCTGCGCCACGACCGGGTGGTGCGGGGCGCGCACGACTGAGCGACTACAGCCGGTGGGCGCGCTCGCCCCGCGCCGCCTTCTCGGCCGTCTCGGCGATGCGGGCCTCCCGGGTGGGCGCCCGCTTCGCGGTGACGATCCACTCCAGGAGACCGCGCTTGACCGACCGCGGGAAGCCCTCCCAGGTCTCGTGCGCGCCGGGGTGTGCGGCGAGCGCCGCAGCCAGGTCCTCGGGTACGACGAGGTCCTCCACGGCGTCGAGCAGGGTCCAGGTGCCGTTCGCCCGGGCCGTGTCGATCGCGGCCTGGCCGGCCGGGCCCATCCGGCCCTCGGCGTACAGCCGCTCGATGCGCTGCTTGTTCGGGCGTGACCAGCCGCTGGTGGCCCGACGTGGGCCGAACCACAGCATCGTCCGGTCCTCGTCGAGGCGCTGCCCCTTGCTGTCCACCCACCCGACCGCGAGCGCCTCGGTGACCGCCTGGTCGTAGCTGACGGTGGGGCGCCCGGTGTGCCTGCGCCACGAGACCTGCCACACCCCGGCGTACGATTCGTGGTGGGCATCGAGCCACGCCCGCCACTCCTGCGCCGTCTCCGGGTGCACGCGCTCGGCATCGGGACTGCTCATCGGTCAAGGTTCGGTGACCACACCGTTCGCTTGCAAGGCCGTTCGGTAACGTCGAGGGCGATGCCTGAGGATCCTGCCGCCGAACAGCTGCCCGTCCACGGCGAGGTCTGGTACGTCAGTTACGGGTCCAACATGGCGGCCGGGCGGCTCGCGGCCTACCTCGAGGGCGGCGTCCCGCCGGGCGGCAGCCGCGCCAACCCCGGCGCCCGGAATCGGCGTCTGCCGACCCGGAGCGTGCCGGTGGACCTCCCGGGCACGCTGTACTTCGCCGGCGAGTCGCGGCAGTGGGGCGGCGGTGTCGCCTTCTACGACCACGACACCCAGGACCCCGCTCGGGGAGCGCCCACCGCGGCGCGCGCCTACCTGGTCACCGCCCAGCAGTTCGCGGACATCGCGGCGCAGGAGATGTATCGCCTCCCGCAGGAGGACGACCCGCTGGAGGAGCTGTTGATCGGTGGGATCGACGGTGGTCGGCACAGCGCCGGGCCGGGTCGCTACGAGACCCTCGTCGAGGTGGGCCGGCTCGAGGGCGCCCCGATGCTGCTGTTCACGGCGCCGCACGGCCTCGACCACGTCGAGCGCACCGAGCCGTCGGCGGCGTACGTCGCGATGCTCGCCGAGGGCCTGCGGGAGAGCCGCGACTGGACCGAGCGCGAGGCGTCGGCCTACCTGGAGCGGGTCGGTGTCCCGCGAACGAACCTAGAACACGTTCTAGGTCGCTGGTAGCGTCCGGGCCTACCGACGGCGCAGTGCCCTGACCGTCGGTCCCACGGTCCAGGAGGCATCCGTTGAGCACTGCCGAGCCACGCGTCGTCGTCGTCACCGGAGCCGCCTCGGGGATCGGCCACGCAACTGCCGCGATGTTCGCCGAGATGGGGGAGCGGGTCTACGGGCTCGACCTGCGCGACAGCGTCCCCGAGGGCGTCACCCACGTCGCGTGCGACGTGGGTGACCGTTCGTCGGTGGACGCCGCGATCGCGGCCTGCTCGGGCGAGGGCCGGATCGACGTGCTCGCCAACGTCGCGGGGGTGGTGCAGTTCGGCCGGTTCGAGACGATCACCGACGCCGAGTAGGACCGGGTGCATGACATCGACCTCAAGGGCCCGTTCATGGTGATGCAGGCGGCGCTGCCGCTCGTCCGCGCGTGCACCGGCAACATCGTCAACGTCTCGTCGGTCGCGGGCCGGGTGCCACAGCCCTACACGACGGCGTACGCCGCAGCCAAGGGCGGACTCACCATGCTCACCCGCGCGCTGGCCCTCGAGCTCTCGCCCGAGGGCATCCGGGTCAACGCGATCTGCCCGGGAACCGTCGACACCCCGATCGTGGCCGAGGTGTTCGAGAAGATCACCGACGACCTCGACACCCGGGTCGCGGACCGGCTGATGATGATGCTGTCGGGGACGATCGCGCCGGCGGAGATCGCGGCCGCGATCCGCTACCTGTCCTCACCCGAGGCTCGGATGGTCACCGGCGCCGTGCTCGCCGTCGACGGCGGCATGGGCTGAGTCGATCCTGTCGCTTCCCCGGTCGCCTCGGTAGGTTCCTGGGATGGAGTCCTACGCCGCCGGTGAGACCAGCCCGGCCCTGATCGAGGAGACCATCGGCGCCAACTTCGAAGGCACCGTGCGCGAGCACGGCGAGAACGAGGCGCTGGTCGAGTTCGCCACGGGGAGGCGATGGACCTACGCGGAGCTCGACCGGGACGTGAACGCCCTGGCCCGCGGGCTGATCGGCACGGGCATCGAGAAGGGCGACCGGGTCGGGATCTGGGCGCCGAACTGTGCGGAGTGGACGATCGCGCAGTTCGCCAGCGCCAAGGTCGGGGCGATCCTGGTCAACGTCAACCCCTCCTACCGCACCCACGAGCTCTCCTACGCCGTGAACCAGTCCGGCCTGCGGCTGCTGTTCAGCGCCGAGTCGTTCAAGAGCAGCGACTACCGGGCGATGGTCGAGGAGGTGTGGCCCCAGGTCTCGGCCGGCTCGGCCAACGGCGGCAGCCTCGAGCGGGTCGTCCACATCGGCACCGAGGACTGGGCCGCGCTCCTCGCCGAGGGCGAGGGGCTGCCCGAGGACGCCGTGGCGTCACGGATGGCGACCCTGGACCCGGGCGACGCGATCAACATCCAGTACACCTCCGGGACCACCGGCTACCCCAAGGGCGCGACCCTGAGCCACCGCAACATCCTCAACAACGGGTTCTTCACCACCGAGCTGATCAACTTCACCCACGAGGACCGGTTGTGCATCCCGGTGCCCTTCTACCACTGCTTCGGCATGGTGATGGGCAACCTCGGCTGCACCACCCACGGCGCGACGATGGTGATCCCCGCGCCCGGCTTCGACCCCGCGATCACGCTCGAGGCCACGGCCGCGGAGCGGTGCACCGGCCTGTACGGCGTGCCGACGATGTTCATCGCGATCCAGAACGACCCGAGCTTCGCCGACCACGACCTCTCCCACCTGCGCACCGGTGTGATGGCCGGCTCCATCTGCCCGGTGGAGGTGATGAAGCGCTGCATCGAGGACATGCACATGGAGGAGGTGGCGATCGCCTACGGCATGACCGAGACCTCGCCGGTCTCCTGCCAGACCCGTGCGGACGACGACCTGGACCGTCGTACGGCCACGATCGGGCGGGTGCACCCGCACGTGGAGGTCAAGATCGTCGACCCGGCCACCGGCGAGACGCTGGAACGCGGCGAGCCGGGGGAGTTCTGCACCAGGGGCTACTCGGTGATGCTCGGCTACTGGCCGCTGGACGACCCCGAGGGGCAGGAGAAGACGGCCGAGGCGATCGACGCCGACGGCTGGATGCACGCCGGTGACCTCGCCGAGATGCGCGAGGACGGCTACTGCAACATCGTCGGCCGGATCAAGGACATGGTGATCCGGGGCGGGGAGAACATTTACCCGCGCGAGATCGAGGAGTTCCTCTACACCCATCCCGACGTCGAGGACGTGCAGGTCATCGGCGTACCCGACGAGCGCTACGGCGAGGAGCTGGCCGCCTGGATCAAGCTGCGCGCCGGCGCCCAGCCCCTCGACGAGGCGAAGGTGCGGGAGTTCGCCTCCGGCCGGCTGGCGCACTACAAGATCCCGCGCTACGTGCTCCTGGTCGAGGAGTTCCCGATGACGGTGACCGGCAAGATCCGCAAAGTGCAGATGCGCGAGGAGACCTACGAGATCCTCGGCCTCGGGACCACCGACACGAAGGACGAGCGATGAGCGAGATCGAGACCCTGGCCGCGGCGTACTGGGAGCACTACCTCGACACGCACCCCACCGAGGGCCACATGCTCGGTGACTACCGTCGGGCGGACCGGTTCGAGGCCGTGACCCGGGAGGACGAGGACCGCGACGTCGCTGCCCTGCGCGGGTTCGTGGACCGGGCCCGGGCGATCGCGGACGACGACCTGGACCCACAGCAGCGGGTCACCCGCGACGTGCTGGTCTCCGACGCCACCACCCGCGCGGAGCTGATCGAGCACCGCCTGACCGAGTTCGCCGTCGACCCCGTCTTCGGCATCCAGGTGGACATGCCGATTGTGGTCGGCATGCTGGCGCTGCCTGACCCCGAGGTCGCCGACGCCCTCGTGGAGAAGTTCCGGGGGTTGGCCCGCTACTACCGCCAGCTCGCCGAGCGGCACCGCGAGGGCGTCGCCTCCGGCCGCGTCCCGGCGAGGTTCGCGACGGCGGACACGCTCACCCAGCTCGACGAGCTGCTGGCCAAGCCGGTCGCCGACGACCCGCTGCTGGTCACCAGCTCGCCGCCGCACGGGATGGACGCCGACGCGTGGAAGGCACGGCTGCGCGCGGTCGTGGAGTCCGAGGTCCGCCCCGGCATGCGGGCCTACCGCGACGTCCTGCGCGACGAGGTGCTGCCGGTCAGCCGCCCCGACGACCGCTGCGGCCTGAGCTGGGTCGAGGACGGCGAGGCCGCCTACGCCTCCAGCCTGCGGCTGTTCACCACCACGGACAAGTCCGCGCAGGAGATCCACGAGATCGGGCTCGAGCAGGTCGCGAAGCTCGCCGAGGAGTACCGGGCGCTCGGCCCCGAGGTCGTCGGCACCGACGACCTCGCCGGCATCTTCGAGGCGATGCGGACCGACCCGCGGCTGCACTTCGAGTCCGGCCAGCAGATCGTCGACGACTCCGAGGTGGCGATGGCCCGCGCCTGGGAGGCGATGCCGGAGTGGTTCGAGGTGCTGCCCGAGGCGCCGTGCGACGTGCAGTCCACGATGACCGGCCCGCTGGCGTTCTACTACCCACCGGCCAGCGACGGCAGCCGCGGGGGCACCTTCTTCGTCAACATCTCCGACCCCACCGCCTGGGGCACCTTCGAGCTGGAGTCGATGGCCTTCCACGAGGGCATCCCCGGCCACCACCTGCAGATCGCCATCGCCAGCGAGCTCGACGACGTCCCCGAGTTCCGCAAGCACCTGAACAACTCGGCGTACGCCGAGGGCTGGGGGCTCTACACCGAGCGCCTGGCCGACGAGATGGGGCTCTACAGCACGGCGGTGGACCGGATCGGGATGTGCGCCGCCGACTCGTTGCGTGCCTGCCGCCTCGTCGTTGACACCGGGCTGCACGCCCTGGGCTGGAGCCGCGAGCAGGCGGTCGAGTACATGCTCGCGAACTCGCCGCTGGCCGAGGGCGTGGTCCGGCCGGAGATCGACCGCTACGTCGTGCTGCCGGGTCAGGCCACGTCGTACATGGTGGGCCGCCTGGAGATCCAGCGGATGCGCGCCGACGCGCAGGCACGGCAGGGGGCTGCTTTCGAGGTCAAGCGGTTCCACTCCGCGGTCCTGGACTCCGGGTCCCTCCCGCTGGGGGTGCTCGACGCCGTCGTCCGCTCTCGCCTGCCCGGCTGAGCCACGGGCTGGGGCGGAGGGTCGCTCAGGCAGGGACCTCGCTGCGGAACAGCCGGGCGAGCTGTCGGGGGGCGGTGCGCACGTTCGTCTCGGCCAGCCAGTCGTTGGGCAGCGAGAGCCGGACCACCTTGTGCCACGCGCTGCCGACCTGCCGCACGAGCGGGGCGGCGTGGTAGCGCAGCCCGTGGCGCTCGAAGACGGCCCGGACGCGCGGGGCGATCTCGGCGTAGCGCCGGCTCGGCAGGTCGGGGAACAGGTGGTGCTCGATCTGGTGGGAGAGGTTGCCGCTGAGCAGGTGCATCATCGGGCTGCCGGTGATGTTGGCCGAGCCCAGCATCTGGCGCAGGTACCACTCGCCCTTGGTCTCGGTGACCGGCAGCGACTCCTGCTCGAAGGTCTCCACGCCCTCGGGGAAGTGGCCGCACATGATCACCGAGTGCGACCAGACGTTGCGGACCACGTTCGCGGTGATGTTCGCGGCCAGCGTCCGGCGCCAGGCGCGCCCGGAGAGGGCGGGGAACAGCACGTAGTCCTTCGCGGCCTGGCGGGCGACCTTCCCGGCGGTCTGCCGGATGCTCGCGCGCAGCTCGGGGGTGACCCCGCGCTTCTGGCGGAGGTGGTCGCCGATCTCCATGTCGTACATCGCGATGCCGTACTCGAAGATGCAGGCGTTGAGGAAGTTCCACAGCGGCTGCACGAGGTAGCGCGGCTTCCAGGGCTGGTCCTCGTCGACGCGCATGATGCCGTAGCCGAGGTCGTTGTCCTTGCCCAGGATGTTGGTGAACGTGTGGTGCTGGACGTTGTGCGCCCGCTTCCACTGCGCGGCGGGTGAGGCGTGGTCCCACTCCCAGGTGCTCGAGTGGATCTTCGGGTCACGCATCCAGTCCCACTGGCCGTGCATGACGTTGTGGCCGATCTCCATGTTGTCCAGGATCTTGGCGAGCGCCAGGCAGGCGGTGCCGAGCACCCAGGCCGGCCGGTAGCGGCTCGCGAGCAGCAGTGCCCGGCCGGTCATCTCCAGCTTGCGCTGCGTGTCGATCACCCGGCGGATGTACGCCGCGTCGACCTCGCCGCGGCTCTCCAGCACCGATTCGCGGATGTCCTCGAGCTCGCGTCCGAGCGCCTCGACGTCCTCGGCCGTCAGGTGGCTCACCTGGTTCTGGGGCTTGTTCTCGAGCGCCGTCACGAGAAGAGGTTAACCAAGCGGCGCCGGGACCCCCAGAGTGCCGCCGGAATCGCGGACGGAACCCCGTAGCCTTGGCGCCATGCGTGCCCGGCTGGTCGTGGGGTTCGACCTCGACATGACGCTGATCGACACCGTGGTGGGCTTCGCCGCGACCCTGGAGGCCCTCGGGGCCGAGCTGGGGGTGGAGTTCCCCACCACCGACATGACCACCAGGCTCGGCCCGCCTCTGGAGATGCTGCTGCAGCCGCACCTGGACCCTGACCGGATCGAGGCGGCCGCCGACCGGTTCCGGGAGATCTACCCCGACCTCGCCGTCGAGCCGACGCCCGCGTTCCCCGAGGTGGCCGATGCGCTGGCCGCCGTACGCCGTCACGACGGGCGCATCGTCCTGGTCACCGGCAAGCACACGCCCAACGCCCAGCTGCACGTCGACCACCTCGGCCTCGACGTCGACGTCGTCGAGGGCCGGGTCTGGGGAGCCGGGAAGGGGGAGGTGCTGCGGCGGCACGGGGCCCAGGTCTACGTCGGCGACCACGTGCACGACGTGGAGGGCGCCCTGGCGGCGGACGCCGTGAGCGTCTCGGTGCTCACCGGTGGCTGCACCCGCGACGAGCTCGTGGAGGCGGGCACCGACGTGGTGCTCACCGACCTCGCGGAGTTCCCGGCCTGGCTGGACGCCTTCGTCCTCGAGCGCCTCGTCGAGGGCCCCCGCGAGCGGCAGGGCGGCTAGCGTCCCCGCTGCCGGGCCGGACGCCTGCCCGGTGGGCTGGTCAAGACGCGCCCAGCGTCCGAAACTGGTTCGTGGGCCCTGGGGGCAGCACGTACGCTGTGCACTCCCCGGGCCGGCAGACATCGGCCCAGTCATGACGAGCAAGACAGAAAGGCAGTGCCGTGCCCACCGGAAAGGTCAAGTGGTACGACGCGGAGAAGGGCTTCGGCTTCCTCTCCCGCGAGGACGGAGACGACGTCTACGTCCGCTCCTCCTCCCTGCCCGACGGGCTCACCACGCTCAAGGCCGGGACCCGGGTCGAGTTCGGCATCCTCTCGGGCCGCAAGGGCGAGCAGGCCCACCAGGTCAAGGTGCTCGACGCCCCGCCGTCGGTCGCCGCGAACCGGCGTGAGGCGCAGCGCAAGAACCCCGAGGAGATGGTCGGGATCGTCGAGGACCTGATCCGCCTCCTCGAGGGTGTCGAGGAGGCCTACCGTCACGGCCGCCGCCCCGACGCCAAGACCGCCCGGCCCACCGCCAAGCTGCTCCGTGGCCTGGCCGACGAGCTGGAGCTCTAGGCCCGAGCTCTGGGCAGCGAGCTCTGGGCAGCGAGCTCTGGGCGCCGCTCGCGGTGAGCGGCACCCTCAGCCGGGCTGCGGCCCGGAGCCTGCGGTCGCAGGCTCCTCCGAGGCCCGTCCGGGCCGCTTGAGCAGCACGAACACCGTCCAGCCGACCATCAGGGTGGCCAGGACGCCCAGGCCCAGCTCGGGGACCACCTTGCCGCCCACCTGGAGCGGCAGCGCGATCCCGATGAAGCCGCCGACCACCCAGGACAGCTGGAGCAGGGTCTCGGAGCGCGCGAACGCGGAGGTGCGGTTGCGCTCGGGCACCTCGCGCTGGATCGTCGCGTCCAGCACCAGCTTCCCCATCGCCTGGGCGATGCCTGCAGTCAGGCCGAGGATCACGGCGGGCACCAGCCCGTAGAACAGCGCCACGACCACCGCGGCGGTCGCGTCCGCCAGCAGCGCCACGACCACCGTGACCGAGGGTCTGAGCCGGGTGAGGATGGACCCGAGCCCGATCCCGACGGTGTTGCCCAACCCCGCGGCGCCGATCACCAGCGCCATCAACAGCGTGGTGCGGTTCTCCCAGCCCGGCAGCGGGTGCTGGCGCAGCAGGAAGGCCATGTACATCGTCAGGAAGCCCGAGAGCATCCGCAGTCCGGCGTTGCACCGCAGGGCGAAGACGAGGTCGGCGGGAACGCGGAACTTCTTCTTGTCACCGCCGCTCAGGCTGACCCCGAGCTCGCCGCCGTGGGCGTCGGCCTTCGCGGGCAGCAGGATCGAGAGGATCGTCGCGGCGGCGAAGACCACGAACGCGAACCGCAGCGACCACTGCGCGCCGAAGGTCGCGGCTCCCGCCGCGAACGGCGCCGCGATCCCGGCGCCCACCACCCCGGCCAGCGAGATCCGGCTGTTGGCCTTGACCAGGGTCAGCGTCGGTGGCTGGAGGCGGGGGACCGTCGCGGCGCGGGCCACGCCGTACGCCTTGGAGGAGACGAGCACACCGAGGGCGGTGGGGAACATCGCCAGGGACTGGGTGGCGACGGCGTCGGCCATCAGCCAGCACAGGAACGCGCGCAGGGCCATCGTGCTGCCGATCGCCCAGCGCCGGCCGTGGCTGAACCGGTCCAGGAACGGGCCGAGCAGGGGAGCGACGATGGCGAACGGCAGCATCGTCAGGCCGAGGAACAGGGCCACCTGCCCACGGGCCTCGCCGGGCTGGGCGAAGAACAGGGTGCCCGCCAGCGAGATCGCCACCGCGGCGTCGCCGGCGGCGTTGAACGCGTGCAGCTCGATCAGCCGGTAGAGGCCGGAGTCGCCGGCGCCCTCGGCGTGCGAGGCGCGCCGCGCCTGACGGAAGGTGTACGTCGCGGCGGAGCCGGTCGCCGTACCCGCCCGCTTCAGGCCGCGGCCGGTCGCGCCGGCGACCCGGCGCCCGCGCGGCGGAGCGGACGCGGGCGGGGCCGGTTCCTCGGTCTCGGGCGCAGCCCCCTCGTCATGCATGTCCACATCTTGTCAACTCCGAGGGCACAACGGACACAGCCCTTGCCCATGAGTGACAATGGGGTCGTGATGACCCAAGTTGACCCGTCCGCCCTCGAGGCAGTCGACACCGCCCGAGCCGCCCTCGTGGAGCAGGTGGGTGCCGACGTCGTGGGGGAGCACCTCGGTGCCACCCCGGAGGAGCAGGGCGTCGTCACGCACAGCTTCGCGTGCACCGAGGCCGGCTACCCGGGCTGGGCCTGGGCGGTCACCGTCGCCCACGCTCCGGGGTCGGACCGCGTGACCATCGACGAGATCGTGATGCTCCCCGGTGACGACGCCATCCTCGCGCCCGCCTGGGTGCCGTGGCGCGAGCGGATCCAGTCCGGCGACCTGTCGCCGGGGGACCTGCTGCCCACCGACGAGGACGACCCCCGCCTGGTCCCCGCCTACTTCGCCGGCGACGTCGACCAGTGGGATCGCGCCGTCATCGAGGAGCTCGGCCTGGGCCGCTCCCGGGTGCTCTCCACGGAGGGCCGTGACCTGGCGGCGCAGCGGTGGTACGACGGCGAGCGCGGCCCGAACACGCCGATCGCGCAGTCGGCCCCCGGCCGCTGCGAGGGCTGCGGCTTCCTGGTCCGGCTCGCCGGCCCACTGTCGGAGACCTTCGGCGTGTGCGCCAACGAGTTCGCCAACGACGACGGCCAGGTGGTCTCCCTGGACCACGGCTGCGGCGCGCACTCCGAGGCGCAGCTGCGCAAGAAGCAGCTGCCGCCCCCGCTGCCGGACCACGTGTTCGACTCGCTGAGCGTGGACGACTTCGAGCAGTTCTGAGCCGCCGCTGGGTCCCGGTCAGTCCTTGCGGGGGCCGCGGACGTCGTACGTCGCCACGACGAAGTCGCCGTTGCGGCCCACCTCGACCAGCTCCAGGTCGTGCCGGCGCGGGAACAGCGGACGCCCCGCGCCCAGCGTGACCGGTGCGATCGCGACCATCACCTGGTCGAGCAGCCCCGCGTCGGCGTACTGACCGGCGAGGTCGCCGCCGCCGACGACCCAGAGGTCACGCTCGCCCGCCGATGCGGTGATCGCCGCATGCTGCTCGGCCACCTCGCCCGAGACGAACGTGATGTCGTCACCCAGCGGCTCGAGCTCCTGGTGGGTGAAGACCCAGCAGGGGATGTCGTAGGCCCACGACTCGTCGTGGGCGCGCATGTGGTCGCCGATCCAGCGGTAGGTCGTCGTACCCATCACGAGGGCGCTCACGGTGGCGATGAACGGCTCGTAGCCGCCCGGTCCGGCCTGGTCGATGTCCTGCTCGAAGAGCCACGCCAGGGAGTCGTGCTCGTCGGCGAGGAAGCCGTCGAGGGTGGTGGCGGTGTAGTAGACGGTGCGGGTCATCATTCGCCTCCTGCGCGACGCCGGTGCCACGCGATGGGGTCGCCCTCGTCGACAACCTGGCCGGGCCCGGCAGCTCGCTCCCGGTCGCCGCGCCGGCCGGCTACCGGTCGGTGAGCTGCTGGTCTGTGAGCTGCTGCTCCGTGGGCTGCTGTCGGGCATTGCGCCGGCGGCGTACGTGGTCCCAGCCGACGAGGCCGAGCCCGAAGCCGGCCAGGCAGGTCCACAGCCACCAGAGCTTGTCCGCCTCCTCGAGGCGGCTGTAGAACGGCAGCAGCAGGACGAAGGCGACGGCCCAGATGGCGGTGCCGACCTGCATCGTGCGGACCCCGTCGAGGTCGAGCGGATCGACCGGCGCGACGACGTAGGTGTGGTTGCCGATCTCGTGGACCATGGGCTGGTCGTCGGCGGATTGCATGCCCCCAATCTAGCCCCGCTGGGGACTCCGTTCGTGGCCGGAGCCGACATCGTGGTTGGATTCCGCGCGTGGACAAGTTCTTCAAGATCACCGAACGTGGATCGACCGTCGCCCAGGAGATCCGCGGTGGTGTGGTCACCTTCTTCACGATGGCCTACATCATCGTGCTCAACCCGCTGATCCTCGGCTTCATCGAGGACACCGACGGCAACCTCCTCGGAGGAGCCGCCCCGGGCAACCTCGCGGCGATCGCCGCGGGTACGGCGCTCGTGGCCGGCCTGCTGAGCATCCTGATGGGTGTGTTCGCGAACTATCCGCTGGCGTTGGCCGCCGGACTGGGGCTGAACGCGTTCGTGGCGGTCTCGATCGCCACCCAGATGACCTGGGCGGACGCGATGGGCCTGGTGGTGATGGAGGGGATCGTGATCCTGGTCCTCGTGCTCACCGGCTTCCGGGAAGCGGTCTTCCACGCTGTCCCCGCGCAGCTCAAGGTCGCGATCTCGGTCGGCATCGGACTGTTCATCGCCCTGATCGGCTTCGTCGACGCGGGCTTCGTCCGCCGGATCCCCGACGCCGCGATGAGCACCGTGCCGGTCCAGCTCGGTAACGGTGGCAGCCTCCAGGGCTGGCCCGTGGCCGTGTTCGTGATCGGCCTGGTGCTGATGATCGCCCTGTGGGTGCTGCGGGTCAGGGGCGCGATCCTGATCTCGATCCTCGCCACCACGGTGATCGCGATCGTGGTCGAGACCCTCGGGAAGTTCGGCCCCGCGGGCGCCGACAACCCCACCGGCTGGGGCCTGACCGTGCCGGCGCTGCCGGACAGCATCTTCGAGGCACCCGACTTCGGCACCCTCGGCGAGTTCAACCTGCTCGGCTCCTTCGAGTCGATCGGCGTCGTCGCGGTCGTGCTGCTGGTGTTCACGCTGATGCTGGCCGACTTCTTCGACACGATGGGCACGATGACGGCCATCGGCGCCGAGGCAGGGCTGCTCGACGAGGAAGGCGCACCCCCGAACACCCGGCGCATCCTGGTCGTGGACTCCCTCGCCGCCGTCGCCGGTGGCGCGGGCGGCGTGTCCTCGAACACCTCCTACGTGGAGTCCGCGGCAGGCGTGGGCGAGGGCGCCCGCACCGGTCTCGCCGCCGTCGTGACGGGCGTGCTCTTCCTGTTCTCGATCTTCCTGGCCCCCCTGGTCAAGGTGATCCCGAGCGAGGCCGCCGTACCCGCGCTGGTCCTGGTCGGCTTCTTGATGATGCAGCAGGTCCGGGGCATCGACTGGGACGACATCGAGATCGCGATCCCGGCGTTCCTCACCATCGTGCTGATGCCGTTCACCTACTCGATCACCGCCGGTATCGGCGCCGGCTTCCTGTCCTACGTCCTGATCAAGGTCGTCCGCGGCAAGATCGGCCAGATCCACCCCCTGATGTGGGGCATCAGCGTGATGTTCGTCGCCTACTTCGCGATCGACCCGCTCACCAACCTCCTCACCTGAGCACGCTGACCGGGCACTCCTGTCCTGGCCCAGCTGTCCCGGCCCAGCCTCGTAGACGCGCGGACACAAGTCGGGTCGACCGCGTCGGCTGAGCGTGCGTGCTCCCGCGAAACGAGAACTTGTGTCCGCGCGTCTGCGCCACAGCCGCCGCTCGGCGGGCGGCGGGAAAGTTTGTGCGCTGAGGGAATGGTTAGCGGGGGTAATGACTTATGCTAACGATATGTCTTCAGTCACGCAGTCGCCGCAGCCCCGGCCGCAGACGTCGCGGTCCGAGGGTGGGCTGGCCAGTGAGCTCCGGTTCTCGGTGGCGCGGCTGTCCCGACGGTTGCGCAACGAGCGGGACCCGGACGACCCGCTGACCAGCACCGCGTCGAGCGCGCTCGGTATCCTGTTCCGTGAGGGCGAGTGCACCGTCGGTGCGCTCGCTGCGCACGAGAACGTGCGGCCGCCGTCGATGACCCGGACGGTGAACTGGCTGGTCGAGCAGGGGTACGTCGTCCGCCGGCCGCACGACAGCGACGGCAGGCAGGTGCTCGTCGACCTGACCGATCAGGGGCGGGAGGCCGTGCTTGCCGGCCGCCGGCGGCGCGACGCCTGGCTGAGCCAGCGACTGCGCGAGCTCACTCCGCACGAGCGCGCCCTCCTGCGTGAGGCCGCGCCACTGATCCAGAGGTTGGCCACTACTTGAGTCCTACGTTCCGCTCCCTGCACAACCACAACTACCGCCTGTACGCCACGGGTGGTGTCGTGTCGAACACCGGCACCTGGATGCAGCGCGTCGCCCAGGACTGGCTGGTCGTCGTGCTGGCCACCAACGACGGTGTCGCGCTGGGCATCACCACGGGGCTGCAGTTCCTGCCCGCGCTGCTGCTCTCGCCGTACGCCGGGCTGGTCGCCGACCGGTTCCCCAAGCACCGGCTGCTCCAGGTGACCCAGGTCGTGATGGGGCTCACCGCGCTGCTGCTCGGCACGCTCGCGGTGACCGGCACCGTCGAGGTCTGGCACGTCTACGTGCTGGCGTTCGTCTTCGGGGTCGGCTCGGCCTTCGACGCCCCGGCCCGGCAGAGCTTCGTCAGCGAGATGGTGGGCCCCGACGACCTGAGCAACGCCGTCGGCCTGAACTCCGCGTCCTTCAACGCCGCCCGGGTGGCCGGGCCGGCCATCGCCGGGCTGCTGATCGGCGCGCTGGGCGGGGGAGCGGAGGCCACCGGCTGGGTGTTCCTGCTCAACGGCCTCAGCTACGCGGCGGTGGTGTTCGCGCTGCGTCGGATGGTGGTCGCCGACCTCAACACCAGTCCGCCCGAGCCACGGCACAAGGGGATGATCCGCGACGCCGTGCGCTACCTGCGCGGTCGCCCGGACCTGATGCTGGTGCTCACCATCGTGTTCTTCGCCGGCACCTTCGGCCTGAACTTCCAGATGACCTCCGCGCTGATGGCCACCCAGGTCTTCGACAAGGGCGCCACCGAGTACGGCCTGCTCGGCTCCGCGATGGCCGTCGGATCGCTCACCGGAGCCCTGTTGGCCGCTCGCCGGGTCCGGATCCGGCTGCGGCTGGTCGCCGGCGCCGCGCTGGTCTTCGGGGTGGTCGAGATCCTCGCCGGCCTGGTGCCGACGTACCTCACGTTCGCCCTGATCGTCCCGCTCCTCGGGTTCAGCGCGCTGACGATGATCACGGCCGCGAACACCACGATGCAGCTGGCCACCGCACCCCACCTGCGGGGCCGCGTGATGGCGCTCTACCTGATGGTGTTCATGGGGGGTACGCCGATCGGCTCGCCGTTCATCGGCTGGATCGGTGAGCAGTTCGGCGCCCGGTGGACGCTGATCGGCGGGGGCGGGCTGACCATCCTCGGGGTGCTGCTCGCGATGGCGATCTTCACCCGCCGCCGGGGCTTCGTCGAGCCCCAGGTGACGGTCGGTCGGGCGCCGCTTGCCGAGCCCATAGACTCGCCGGCATGAACCCCCGCTACCGCCGCATGGTGATTCCGGTCGCGCTGGGTGGGCTGATCCTCATCGTGGTGATCGCAGCCCTGAGCAAGTAGAGCGAGGGCTGTGATGGCCGAGGAACTCTCGCTGGCACTCACCCGGCTGCGCGACCTCGTGGCCGACGAGGAGCACCTCGTCCGCGCTCTGGCCTCGGGCCGGCGCCGCGGGGAGCCGGAGCCCCGGTGGCGCCGCGTGGAGCTGCGCTACGTCGACCTGAAGGCCGGCAGGCGCCTCCAGGTCACGGCGTACGACGACACCCAGGCCCACGTCACGAACCACGAGGACGTCGCAGCCGCCCTCGAGGAGCTGTTCGCCCAGCCCTTCGCCAACTGGCACGTCGAGACCACCACGCAGACCCACCAGCTCCGGGTGACCAAGAAGGGGCGGCCGCTGACGCACTCCACGGACCGGGAGCAGCCGGTGGTCCCCGAGCGCGGCCACGACCACGCCAAGCAGCGTCTCCTGCCCGGTGACCACCCGGTGCTGCGCGCGCTCGGCATCTCCGACGCCCAGGGGCGGGTGAAGCCGTCGCGCCAGGCGAAGTACCGCCAGGTCGAGGAGTTCCTGCGCTCGCTCTCGGCGGCCATCGACGAGGCCACCCGGGCGGGGAGGCTGCGCACCCCGACGCCGGAGAACCCGCTGCGGGTCGTCGACCTCGGCTGCGGCAACGCCTACCTGACCTTCGCCGCTCACGCCTGGCTGCGCGAGCAGCTGCCGGTGCACCTCATCGGGGTCGACGTCAAGGAGCAGTCGCGTCGGCACAACACCGAGGTCGCCGAGCAGCTCGGCGTGGCCGATGAGCTCACCTTCCTCACCGCGGGCATCCGGGACGTGGTCCTGGAGGAGCATCCCGACGTCGTGCTGGCCCTGCACGCGTGCGACACGGCCACCGACGACGCCCTGTTCCGGGCCATCGGCTGGCAGGCGGAACTGGTGCTAGCAGCACCGTGCTGTCATCACGATATTTCTCGACAATTACGGGAAAATCCGACACCGGTGGGCTACACCAGTTTGACCCGAGACGGCATTCTTCGCGAACGTCTGGCCGATACCTTGACCGACGCCCTGCGGGCAGGGATTCTCCGACAGGTCGGCTACCGAGTCGACGTCGTCGAGTTCGTCGACAGCGTGCACACTCCGCGCAACACCCTGTTGCGAGCCGTGCGTACGGGGACTGCTCCGTCAAGGCAGGCCCAGGACGAGTACGACGTGCTGGTGTCCTCGTGGCACCTCACACCGCAGCTGGCGGAGCTGCTGAACGAGGGGGATCCGCATTGAGGTGGCGCATGCTCATCGCTGCGCTGCTGACCGGGGGGATGGTGTCGGTCCCTGCGTCGGCAGCCCACGGCAACGACGGTCCTGCCTTCGCGTTCAGCGACACCCGGATCGACGAGTCCAGCGGGCTCGTCGACCTGGGCTCTGCCATGGTCACCACCAACGACTCCGGTGGCCGACCGGTGCTCTACCTCCTCGACGCGGCGACCGGCGCCACGGTCGCCACGACGAGGTACCGCGCCGACCTGGTCGACGTGGAGGCCCTCGCCCCAGCCGGGGGCTGGTCGGTCTGGGTCGGTGACATCGGGGACAACCGCGCCCGGCGCAAGTGGGTCAGCGTCCACCGAGTCCAGCTGCTGCCCGGACGGACCACCCGGGTCGCCGCGACCTACCGCTTCGCCTACCCCGGTGGCTCCAGGGACGCGGAGTCCCTGTTCGCGGACCGCTCCGGTCGCCTGCACGTGATCACCAAGGCGTTCTCCGGCGGCGCCGTCTTCCGGGCCCCGGCCCGGCTGAGCCGCACGAAGGTGAACCGGCTCGAGCCGGTGGGCCGGGTGGCCGAGCTCGCCACGGACGCCGCGATGCTGCCCGACGGGCGCCACGTGATCGTGCGTGGCCCCGGACAGGCCAGCGTCTACACCTTCCCGGGCTTCGCACCCGTCGGGACCTTCGCGCTCCCACCCCAGCCCCAGGGCGAGGGGATCTCCGTGGGGCCCACCGGGCGGATCCGGCTGAGCAGCGAGGGCGTGCGCGCGGTGGTGCACGAGGTGTCCCTCCCCGCGGCCGTGGTGCAGCGGATGCGACAGCCGGCTGCCGCACCCGCGGCGACCTCGGCAGCGACCCCGGTGGCCACCCCTTCGGGTACGCCCTCGGCGAGCCCGTCGGCCTCCGCGACCCCGACCGCCCCGACCCCCTCGTCCACGGCCAGTCCCGTGCCGACACCCGAGCCGCCGCCGGGCGAGCAGGACCGGGCCGGGTTCGAGATGCCCGACCCCTGGCTGATGTGGGCGATCCTGGGCGTCGTCGGCGTGGGCGCCTCGGGAATCGGCCTGGGCCTGCGCCACCGGTCGGACTGACCCTGCCCCGGTGCGGCGGCCGCGAGCTGGGGTCGGGTCAGGTCAGAGGCGCTCGACCACGAAGTCGACGCACGCGGTGAGCGCCTCGACGTCGGCCGGGTCGACCGCGGGGTACATCGCGATCCGGAGCTGGTTGCGCCCCAGCTTGCGGTAGGGCTCGGTGTCCACGATGCCGTTGGCCCGCAGGGTCGCCGCGACCGCGTCGGCGCTGATCGCCTCGTCGAGGTCGACGGTGCCGATCACCAGCGAGCGGTGCTGCGGGTCGACGACGTACGGCGTGGTGTACGACGTGCGCTCGGCCCACCCGTAGAGCGCCTGGGAGGAAGCGGTGGTCCGCGCGACCATCGCGTCGAGTCCGCCCTGGCCGTTCATCCAGTCGAGCTGCTGTGCCATCAGGAACAGCGTCGCGACCGCGGGGGTGTTGTAGGTCTGGTTCTTCGCCGAGTTCTCGATGGCGGTGGGCAGGTCGAAGAACGCGGGGATCCAGCGGCCGCTCGCCGCGATCGAGGCCGCCCGGTCCAGGGCGGCCGGCGACATCAGGGCGATCCACAGGCCGCCGTCGGAGGCGAAGGCCTTCTGTGGCGCGAAGTAGTAGGCGTCGGCCTCGCTGAGGTCCACCGGAAGCCCTCCGGCGCCGGAGGTCGCGTCGATGAGCACCAGGGAGTCGTCGTCGGCCACCCGCCGGACCGGCGCCATCACCGCGGTCGAGGTCTCGTTGTGCGCCCACGCGTAGGCGTCCACGCCCTCCTCGGCCACCGGCTCGGGCCGCGAACCGGGCTCGCTCTTGATCACCGTGGGGTCGGCGAGGAAGGGGGCCGCAGTGGCGGCCTGGGCGAACTTCGAGCCGAACTCGCCGAAGCTCAGGTGCTGGCTCTTCTCCCGGATCAGCCCGAAGGTGGCGATGTCCCAGAACGCGGTGGAGCCGCCGTTGCCGAGCACGACCTGGTAGCCGTCGGGGAGCGAGAACAGGTCACCGAGTCCCTCGCGGACGTGCCCGACCAGGTTGCGCACGGGAGCCTGCCGGTGCGAGGTGCCCATCAGGGAGGTGCCGGTCGCGGCCAGCGCGTCCAGGGCGCCGACAGGGATCTTCGAGGGTCCGGCTCCGAATCGTCCGTCGGCAGGCTTGAGCTCCTCGGGGATCACGATGTCGGTCACGGTCACTATTCTGTCAGTCATGGTGGACCTCTCGGGCTGGCGGGTGGAACGGCTGCCGATCACCCATCCGGACGCGGCCGTCCTCGTCGAGGAGGTCCAGGAGGAGTACGTCCGGCGCTACGGCGGGCGTGACGAGACCCCGATCGACCCGACGTACTTCGAGGAGCCGATGGGCGCCTTCTTCGTCGGCTACCTCCAGGACCGGCCGGTGGCCACCGGAGCCTGGCGCCGGCGCGAGGACGTCGAGGTGGACGGCACCCGGCTCAGCGCCGAGGTGAAGCGGATGTACGTCGCCCCCAGCGGCCGGCGCCTGGGCCTCGCCCGCGAGATGCTGGCCCATCTCGAGCAGACCGCCCGCGAAGCCGGGGCGCAGGTGATGGTGCTCGAGACCGGGATCCGCCAGCCCGAGGCGATCGCGCTCTACGAGTCCTCGGGCTACGTGCGCATCCCCGGGTTCGGGTTCTACAAGGACGCGCCGCTCTCGCGCTGCTTCGCACGCAGCCTGGCGCCCACCCCGGAGCGCGCAACGGCCCGGGGGCAGGGCGATCGCCGCACCTGACCCCGGGCCGTCGGACGATCAGGCGACGGGCTCCTCGGAGGCGTCGGTGTCGCCCCACGCAGGGTTCCAGCCCTCGATGTCGCTGGCCGGACGCTCGCCCGGGCCGACGTAGATCGCCGAGGGCCGGATCAGCCGGCCGGTGGTCTTCTGCTCCAGGATGTGCGCCGACCAGCCGCCGGTGCGGGCGCAGGTGAACATCGAGGTAAACATGTTGGCCGGGACCTCGGCGAAGTCCAGGACGATCGCCGCCCAGAACTCCACGTTGGTCTCCAGGACGCGGTCGGGGCGGCGCTCCTTGAGCTCGGCGAGCGCGGCCTTCTCCAGCTCCTCGGCGACCTCGTAGCGAGGGGCGCCGAGCTCCTTGGCGGTGCGGCGCAGCACGCGGGCACGGGGGTCCTCGGCGCGGTAGACCCGGTGGCCGAAGCCCATCAGGCGCTCACCGTCGTCGAGCAGCTTCTTGACGTAGGCCTTCGCGTCGCCGGTCTTCTCGACGTCCTCGATCATCCCAAGCACGCGGGAGGGGGCGCCGCCGTGCAGCGGGCCGCTCATCGCGCCGATCGCGCCGGAGAACGCCGCGGCGACGTCGGCGCCGGTGGAGGTGATCACCCGGGCGGTGAACGTCGAGGCGTTCATCCCGTGCTCGGCGGCCGAGCTCCAGTAGGCGTCGATCGCCTTGACGTGGGCGGGGTCGGCCTCGCCCTTCCAGCGGATCATGAACTTCTCGGCGAGGGTGTTCCCCTTGTCGACCTCGCGCTGGGGGACGATCGGCAGGCCGAGACCACGAGCGGACTGGGCGGCGTACGACAGCACCATCACCGCGACGCGGCTGAGGTCGGTGCGGGCCTCCTCGTCGGAGATGTCGTAGGTCTGCTTCATGCCCAGCATCGGTGCGAGCATCGCGACACCGGCCTGGACGTCGGCGCGGACGTCGCCGGTGTGGATCGGCAGGTTGACCGGCTCGGCGGGGGGAAGACCCGGGTCGTAGGACCCGTCGATGAGCAGGCCCCAGACCTTCTCGAACGGGATCCGGCCGACGATCTCCTCGATGTCGACGCCCCGGTAACGGAGCGCGGACCCTTCCTTGTCGGGCTCGGCGATCTGGGTCTCGAAGGCGACTACGCCCTCCAGGCCGTGGTGTACCTCGGTCATTGGTGACGACTCCTTCGAGTGGCTGTCCGGCAGTGTCGCGGACTGTCACATCATGCCTACTCCTGTGCGCGCCGTCACGCTGGGTACCCAGTTGCGGACTTCGGCCGGGGCGCTGGCGCTAGGTTCGGAGGATGCGCGAGAAGCCGAACGGTGCCGACCTTGCCGCCCTCAGGAGGGAGTACGGCGACCGCGGGCTCGACCTTCCAGACCTGCGGCCCGACCCCGTCGAGATGTTCCGGGCCTGGCTCGAGGACACGGTCGCGGCCGGGGTGCACGAGCCCAACGCGATGGTCGTGAGCACCGTCTCGGACCAGGGACGCCCGTCGTCCCGGATGGTGCTGCTCAAGGGGCTCGACGAGGGCTTCGTGTTCTACACCAACTACGACTCCCGCAAGGGCCACGACCTCGCCGCCAACCCCGCGGTCGCGCTGCTCTTCCCCTGGCACGACCTGCAGCGCCAGGTCCGGGTGGAGGGCACCGCGACCCCGGTCTCGCAGGAGGAGAGCGAGGCCTACTTCTCGGTGCGGCCGCGCGAGTCCCAGCTCGGCGCGTGGGCCTCGCCGCAGTCGCAGGAGGTGTCCTCGCGACACGAGCTCGACGACCTGTACGCGCAGGTCGAGGGCAGGTTCGCCGACGCCGACCCGGTCCCGCTCCCGCCCCGGTGGGGCGGCTACCGCGTGCTGCCGGACCTGGTGGAGTTCTGGCAGGGACGCAAGGGCCGGCTGCACGACCGTCTGGTCTACCGGCGCGGGACAAATGGTTGGAGCACGTCGCGCCTTGCTCCCTAGTGTGGTCAGGTGACCCGCAGTGAGCGAATGAGGCGCGAGACCGGCGTGACGCCTCCCGGGGACCAGGGAAGGAAGGGCTGAGATGTTGCTGCGCCTCGTCCGCGAGTACCTCCAGCCCTACCGGTCCTGGCTGGCCGCCGTCGTCGTCCTGCAGTTCGTCGGCGTGGTGGCGATGCTCTACCTGCCCAGCCTGAACGCGGACATCATCGACCGCGGGGTGGCCACCGGCGACACCGGCTACATCGTCCGTGCCGGCGGGGTGATGCTCGCCGTCACGTTGGTCCAGGCGGCCAGCTCGGTCAGCGCCGTCTGGTTCGGCGCCCGGACCTCGATGAGCCTGGGCCGCGACCTGCGGGCCGCGCTGTTCCGGCGCGTGGGCACGTTCTCCGCGCGGGAGGTCCAGGAGTTCGGGGCCCCGTCGCTGATCACCCGGAGCACCAACGACGTCACCCAGGTGCAGATGCTGGTGCTGATGGCCTGCACCATCGCGGTCTCCGCCCCGATCATGATGGTCGGCGGCGTGGTGATGGCCCTGCGCGAGGACTTCGGCCTGGGCTGGATCCTCGCCGTGGTCGTGCCCGCGCTGTTCCTCAGCGTCGGCCTCGTGGTCAGCCGGATGGTGCCCAACTTCCGCCGGATGCAGGTCCGCATCGACGAGGTCAACCGGATCCTGCGCGAGCAGATCACCGGCATCCGCGTCATCCGGGCGTTCGTCCGGGAGCCCCACGAGGCCGCCCGCTTCCGTCGCGCCAACGACGACCTCACCGACGTCTCGGTCCGGGCCGGGCGGTGGATGGCCACGATGTTCCCGCTGGTGATGCTGGTGGTGAACGTCTCCAGCGTCGCCGTGATCTGGTTCGGCGGGCACCGCGTCGACGACGGCCAGATGGAGGTCGGGGCGCTCACCGCGTTCCTGTCCTACCTGATGCAGATCCTGATGTCGGTGATGATGGCGACGTTCATGCTGATGATGGTGCCGCGGGCCTCGGTCTGCGGGGACCGGATCGTCGAGGTGCTGGACACGCAGACCTCGGTACCGCCGCCGGAGGACCCCGAGCTGCCCGACCCCGCCCGGCGCGGCTGGCTCGACCTCGAGGACGTGACGTTCTCCTACCCCGGTGCGGAGTCCCCGGTGCTCAGCGACGTGTCCCTGTCCGCTCGACCGGGACAGACCGTGGCGGTGATCGGCTCCACCGGTGCCGGGAAGTCGACGCTGGTCAACATCATCCCGCGGCTCTTCGACGCGACCTCGGGCGTGGTCCGGGTGGGTGGTTCCGACGTACGCCGGATCGCCCCGGACGCGCTCTGGTCCCAGATCGGGCTGGTGCCCCAGAAGGCCTACCTGTTCTCCGGGACCATCCGCAGCAACCTGGAGTACGGCAAGGCCGACGCCACCGAGGACGAGCTGTGGGCCGCGCTTGAGATCGCCCAGGCCCGCGACTTCGTCGAGTCCCTCGCCGAGGGGCTCGACGCGCCGGTGGTCCAGGGAGGCACGAACTTCTCCGGCGGCCAGCGCCAGCGCCTCGCGATCGCCCGGGCCCTGGTCCGCAAGCCGGGGATCTACCTGTTCGACGACTCGTTCTCTGCCCTCGACCTCGCCACCGACGCGCGGCTGCGGGCGGCGCTGCGACCGACGACCCGCGACTCGACCACGCTGATCGTGGCCCAGCGGGTGACCACGATCATCGACGCCGACCTGATCCTGGTGCTCGAGGACGGCCGGGTGGTGGGACGCGGCACCCACCACGAGCTGCTCGAGACCTGCGGCACCTACCAGGAGATCGTCACCTCGCAGCTGACCGCGGAGGAGGCGGCATGAGCCCGGGCGAGAAGGCCCCCGTCGAGGCCCCGGTCGAGGCCCCGGCCGTGAAGGACAAGCAGGCCGGCTTCGAGGCCACCGAGCGGATCGAGGCGCCCGCCGGCGGCCCCGGCCGCGGCCCCATGGGCGGGGGCATGGTCGGGCAGAAGGCGATGACGTTCATCCCGTCCTCCAAGAGGCTCGTCGCCCAGATGCGCCCGGACCGCGCCAAGGCCGTGGTGGTGGTGCTCCTCGGCGTGGGCAGCGTGCTGCTGCTCTCGGTCGGCCCGCGCATCCTCGGCCACGCCACCGACCTGGTGTTCTCCGGCATGTTCAGCCGCAACTTCGTCCCCGCCGGGTCCACCCAGGCGCAGGCGGTGGAGCGGCTGCGGAACAGCGGTGAGAGCAAGCTCGCCGACGTGCTCGCCGGGATGGACCACATCGTGCCCGGCCAGGGCGTCGACTTCGTCGCGGTGCGCAACGTGCTGCTCACCGTGCTCGCGGTGTACGTCGGGGCGGCGCTGCTGGGATGGCTCCAGGGCATCGTGCTCAACCGGGTCGTGCAGAACACCGTGCACCGGATGCGGCAGGACGTCGAGGAGAAGATCAACCGGCTGCCGCTGAACTACTTCGACCGATCCCCGCGCGGCGAGCTGCTCAGCCGGGTCACCAACGACATCGACAACGTCAGCCAGACCCTCCAGCAGACGCTCAGCCAGCTGATGACCTCGCTGCTCACGGTGTTCGCCGTGCTCGGGATGATGTTCTGGATCTCCCCGCTGCTGGCGCTGGTGGCCCTGGTCTCGGTGCCGGTCTCGCTGCTGCTGACGCGGGCGATCATGAAGCGCTCGCAGGGACAGTTCGTGGCCCAGTGGCGCCGTACGGGACGACTGAACGCGCAGATCGAGGAGGCCTACTCAGGCCACGCGCTGGTGAAGGTCTTCGGCCGGCAGCAGGAGGTGGAGCGGACTCTCGCTGAGGAGAACGACGAGCTCTACAAGGTCAGCTTCGGCGCCCAGTTCGTCTCGGGCCTGATCATGCCGGCGATGATGTTCATCGGGAACCTCAACTACGTCGTGATCGCGGTCATCGGCGGGCTGCGGGTCGCCTCGGGATCCCTGTCCCTGGGGGAGGTGCAGGCCTTCGTGCAGTACACCCGCCAGTTCACCCAGCCACTGACCACCGTGGCCTCGATGATGAACCTGCTCCAGTCGGGGGTCGCGTCCGCGGAGCGGGTCTTCGAGCTCGTCGACGCGGAGGAGGAGCCGGCCGACTCCGACAGTCTTCCGGCACCGGCAGGCTCGCGCCGGGGGCAGGTGTCCTTCGAGCACGTCACGTTCTCCTACGACCCGGCCGTCCCGCTGATCGAGGACCTCTCCCTGGTCGCCCGGCCGGGGGAGACCGTCGCGATCGTCGGCCCCACGGGCGCCGGCAAGACCACCCTGGTCAACCTGGTGATGCGCTTCTACGACGTCGACGGCGGCCGGATCACCCTCGACGGGGTGGACATCTCCACGATGCCGCGGGCGGCGCTGCGCAGCCAGATCGGGATGGTGCTCCAGGACACCTGGCTCTTCGAGGGCACGATCCGCGACAACATCTCCTACGGCCGTCCCGACGCCACGGAGGAGGAGATCCTCGAGGCGTCCCGGGCGACGTTCGTGGACCGGTTCGTGCACTCGCTGCCGGAGGGCTACGACACCGTCATCGACGAGGAGGGCTCGAACCTCTCCGCCGGCGAGCGGCAGCTGGTCACGATCGCACGCGCGTTCCTGACCGATCCCGCACTGCTGATCCTCGACGAGGCGACCAGCTCGGTGGACACCCGGACCGAGCTGCTGGTGCAGCAGGCGATGGCGGCACTGCGCAGCGACCGGACCTCGTTCGTGATCGCGCACCGGCTCTCCACGATCCGCGACGCGGACCTGATCCTGGTGATGGAGGACGGGGCGATCGTCGAGCAGGGCACCCACGAGGAGCTCCTGCTGGCCGACGGCGCCTACGCCCGGCTCTACAACGCCCAGTTCGCCGCACCCACGGCCACCGGCGGGTAGGGGTCAGCCGGCTCCGCCGCCGCCGTTGTCCAGCGTCGAGGAGCCGTCGTCCTCCTCCGCCTTGACCTCGCTGTTCTCGGACTCACCGGGAGCGTCGTCGGAGGAGTCCTGCTCCGCCTGCGAGGCGCCGCCGTCGTCGGGGCCGCTGCCGTAGGTGGTGTTCGTCGACGGGTTCCCCGCGTCGGTGCCCTCGACGTCGGCGCCGATCTTGTCCTCGTCGTTCCCGGTCTGGCCGGGGTGGCGGGCCAGCGGGTTGTCCTCGGTCGGCTGCAGGTCCTCGGGCAGCTTGTCGTCGCCCACCTCGCCGGGCTCGCTCTCCTCGAGCTCGATCGAGCTGGACTCCTCGGAGTCGCTGCCGGCGTCGGGCTCGGGCGCGGAGTCGGCGGTCGCGTCTGCTGGTTGTTCGCTCATGCGTGGGTGCATACCCGAAAACCCGTTGAGTCACGCCTCGCGACGACCTACGGTGGTGGGACACGGGAAAGGAGGTGGTCCGAAGAATGATTTCTTCAAGGACGCGTGAGGTGGCTGCCCGCTAGCAGCCCGCCGGCCAGCCGTGCGAGAGCGCGCTGGTGAATCCAAAGCAGTCACCCGACCCGCAGGTGAATCGGGAACGTCCCCCGAGCGGCTTCTCGAAGCCACACCTGCGGGTCGCTGCATTCCGCACACATTTGTAGGGTGAGGCCGTGGCCGACGACGAGACCCTGCGAGCCCTCGAGCACGAGATGAGCGTGCTCGCGCGCCGGCTGCGGCGGGTGATCGCGGACCGCGCCCGGATGCTGCACCCGGATCTGCCCCCGGTGGCCTACTCGATCCTGATGGCCCTGCACGACTCGGGGCCGCGGCGGGCCAGCGACCTCGTCGAGGTGTTCTCGATCGACAAGGGCGCGGTGAGCCGCCAGGTCCAGGTGCTGCTCGACCTCGGGCTGATCGAGCGGGCCCGCGACAGCGACGACCGGCGCGCGATGATCCTCACCGTCAGCGAGGAGGGGCACCGGCGCCTCGCCGACATCGCCGAGGTCCGTCGGCAGGCGCTCGGGGAGCGCCTGCACGGCTGGACCGACGAGGAGCTGCGGGAGTTCGTGCGCTCGCTGACGGCCTACAACGCCACCCTGGAGTGACCCTCAGCCCCTCAGCGGTTGAAGGCCGTCAGGGGCCGTCAGGGCCGTTTCAGGGGCCGTTGAAGGTCGCCGGGTCGACGGCGAGCCAGGTGTGCTCGGCCCGCCCGACGATGCGCCCGTCGGAGTCGTGCAGCGTCGAGGCGGTGAAGGTCTTGCGTCCCTCGGAGCCGCGGTGCTCACCGGTGACCACGTGGGGCTCCCCGGTGACGGGAAGGTCGTCGACGATGGCGGTCATCTGCCCCAGGACCATCAGCCGCTCGGTCAGGTCCCCGGCCCAGCCCCCGACGCAGTCCAGCGCCGACCACGTCACGGCCAGACAGGCCCGGGCGGCGGTGTCGTCGTACTCGCGCAGGGGAGTGCCCGAGGTGTCCTCGGGCACCCAGGGTGCGGCCACCCGCGTGCGTCCGTCGCGGACGGCGGGCACCTCGCCGGGAAAGATCCGCAGCCCGTCGATCCGCTCGGTGCCGCAGGAGAAGCAGTAGGGGAACGGGTGCGAGCGGTGCCCGGGGTACGACGCGCTCGCCGCGACCGCCTGGTCCCACGGGACCGCCTCGACCGGCTCGACGTCGACCTCGGACCCGGCTGCCTGTGCGACCACGGCGCCGCCGAAGGTGAGCTCGAGCCCGTCATCGGCGCGGACGATCCGCATCGTGGCGTCCAGGGGTGGGGGCTGGCGGAGCCTGACCGTCACGGCTCGGCCCGCGGTGTCCCCGAGCTCGGCAGCCAGGGCTCCGGCGACGTAGCCGCCGTTGCCCGACTTCGCCGGCCCGCAGTAGCGCGACGGCACCAGCAACACGTCCTCCATCGGGCCACCCTGCCCGTGACACCCGGACCGAGGCAAGCCGTGCCCACCCGCTCTGACCGATCTCACACGGCGACGGTGGGCTCGGTCTCCGGCTGCGCGGACTCCGGCGGTACGGCGGCAGCCGCGCCCTTGCGGGTGTCCGGGAACGCCAGGCCGCCGATCACCGAGATCGCGACCCAGCAGACCACCAGGCAGATGCCCCAGCGCTGCAGCGCGACCGTGGCGCTCAGGCTGCCCTCGTGCACCATCCACAGGACCGGTGAGGCCACCACCAGGCTGGTGCCGAGCACCAGGCCGAGGGGAGCGCTCATCGGGTGACCGCCAGGCGCTCCACGACGACCACGCCGACGGAGCGGACCTGCCCGGTGCCGATCAGCTCCGAGTAGGACAGCACCGGCAGCCGGGGCATCGTCGGCCGCAGGAAGCGGCGCAGGGACGCCCGGATCTGCGGGGCGCAGACGACGACGGGGTTGGTGTTCGCGTTCTGGGCCTCGCGGACGAGCTGGTCGACCTGGGTCAGCACGCGCTGGCCGGTGTCGGGGTCGAGCGCGAGGATGGTGCCGGCCTCGGTCTGGCGCTGGGCCTCGAGCATCTGCTGCTCGAGCCGGGGGTCGAGGCTGATCACGTTCACGGTGTCGGCGCTGGTGTGCTGGGCCACGATCGCGGGGCCGAGCGCCACCCGGGCGCTCTCCACGAGCGTGTCCGGGTCCTTGGTGCTCTGCGCGCGCAGCGAGATCGCCTCGAAGATGCGGACCAGGTCGCGGATCGAGATGCCCTCGTCGAGCAGGGCCTGCAGGATGCGCTGCACCTCGCCGAGGCTGAGCTGGGCCGGGGTGAGCTCCTCGACGACCACCGGGTGGCTGCGCTTGACGACGTCGGTCAGCAGGCGCACGTCCTCGCGTCCCAGCAGGCGCGCGGCGTGCTGGTGCACCACCTCGGCGAGATGGGTGGTGATCACGGAGGGCCGGTCGACGACGGTGGCACCGCTGAGCTCGGCCTGGCTGCGCAGCTCGGAGGCGATCCACTTGGCGTCCAGGCCGAAGACCGGCTCCTGGGTCGGCGTACCGGGAAGGGAGCCGAGGAACTCGCCGATCGCGAGCACCTGTCCGCGCGGCGCCTCGCCCCGCGCGACCTCGACGCCGAAGAGCTTGATCGCGTAGGTCTGGGCGGGCAGGTCGAGGCTGTCCCGGGTCCGCAGCGGTGGGATCACGATGCCGATGTCCGCGGCGATCTTGCGGCGCAGGGCCTTGACCCGGCTGAGCAGGTCGCCGCCCACGTTGGGGTCCACGAGGTCGACGATGTCGGCGGAGAGGTCCAGGGCCAGGGGGTCGACCTGGATCTCCAGGGCGAGGTCCTCCGGCGTCTCCTGCTCCCCGGACGTGAGGGCCAGGGCGGCTTCGGGCTCCGGTGGTTCGGGCTTCTTGCCCGCTCGCGTGGACGCCAGCAGCATCACCCCACCGGCGACGATGAACGGCAGCTTGGGCAGGCCCGGGATCAGGCACAGGGCGAGCCCGGCGAAGCCGGCCACCCGCAGCGGCACCTGCTGGGCCGTGACCTGCCGAAGGATGTCCGAGCCCATGTCGTCCTCGCCCGTGTTGCGGGTGACGATCAGGCCGGTGGCCACCGAGAGCAGCAGTGCGGGGATCTGGGAGACGAGGCCGTCGCCGACGGTGAGCAGGCTGTAGGTCTCGACCGCTTCACCGAAGGGCATCCCCTTCTGTGCGACGCCGACGGCGAAGCCGCCGAGCAGGTTGACGACCGTGATGATGATCGCCGCGATCGCGTCACCCTTGACGAACTTCGAGGCACCGTCCATCGAGCCGTAGAAGTCGGCCTCGGCGTGCACCTCACGACGCCGCCTGCGCGCCTCGTCCTCGTCGATCAGGCCGGAGTTGAGATCGGCGTCGATGGCCATCTGCTTGCCGGGCATCGCGTCGAGGGTGAACCGCGCGCCCACCTCGGCGACGCGGCCGGCGCCGTTGGTGATGACCACGAACTGGATCACGAGCAGGATCGCGAACACGATCAGGCCGACGATCAGGGAGCCACCCACGACGAAGTGCCCGAAGGTGTCGATCACCTTGCCGGCGTACCCGTCGAGGAGCACGAGCCGGGTCGCGCTCACGTTCAGGGCGAGGCGGAACAGGGTCATCACCAGGATCACCGCCGGGAAGGCGGCGAACTCGAGCGGGCGGTGGATGAACATCGCGGTGAGCAGGATCAGCAGCGCCGCGACGATGTTCAGCGCGATCAGCAGGTCGAGGACCATCGCGGGCAGCGGTACGACGAGCATCACCACGATGAGGACGACGCCGACGGGCACGCCCAGCTGGGTCAGACGCTTCAGCGGCACGGAGAGCCTTTCGGGGGACAACGGAGATCGCTGCGCCGTCCTGGCGCCGGTGCCCGCCGTCCTGGCGACGTGGGTCCTATCGGCCGGCCGGGGGAGATGCTGAGGAGATCCGGGGACGTCGTCCGTTGGGGAGTACGGCGGGCAGGTCGTCCTGGCGCCGGGGGGACCGGTGCTCGCCGCCGTACTGACCGGTGGTGCGCCTGCTGATCACGAACGCGAGGACCGTGGCGACCGCGGCGAACAGCTCGCCCGGGATCGTCTGGCCGACCTGGGTGGAGGAGT
The DNA here is from genome assembly GCF_058215735.1 of Nocardioides sp. Z30_9. Lineage (NCBI taxonomy): Bacteria > Bacillati > Actinomycetota > Actinomycetes > Propionibacteriales > Nocardioidaceae > Nocardioides > Nocardioides sp. Z30_9. The sequence goes on along the minus strand of NZ_JBZAJF010000001.1, from coordinate 1,674,640 downwards.
AGAGCGCCCGGGCCAGCGGAATGTCCCTGACCAGCGGGACCCGCTCCTCCACGGCACGCTCCCTGATCCTGGCCGCGATGGCGCCGGCGCCCCGGGCGACCACCCGCGGTGCGCCCTTGTCGGACTCGTAGCGCAGCGCGACGGCTACGTGGGTGGGGTTGACCAGCACGACGTCGGCAGTGGCCACGTCGGCGATCATCCGGTTGCGCGAGGCGGCGAGCTGGCGTGACCGGATCGCGCCCTTGAGCATCGGGTCGCCCTCGGCCTGCTTGTGCTCCTGCTTGACCTCCTCCTTGCTCATCCTGGTCTGCTTGCCGACGCGGCGCCGCTGCATCGCGTAGTCGGCGGCGGCCAGGACCAGACCCGCCAGGGCGATGTTGCGAATCATCGCGAAGACGCTTTGCGAGAGCTGCTCGAGCGTGGCCTGCATCGGCACCAGGCCGCCCACCAGGGGCATCAGGTCACGGATGGCGAGATAGGCGAGCAGGGCGACCACCGTGCTCTTGAGCAGGATCTTCACGCCCTCCCAGGCGGCCTGCGGGCCGAAGATGCGCTTGGCCCCCTTGATCGGGTCCAGCTTCGCGGCGCTCGGCTTGGCGGACTTGGTCGCCAGCACGAACCCGCCCTGGGCCACCGCGGAGGCCACGCCGACCACCATCACCAGCCCGCCGAGCAGCACCAGCGCGAAGAACGCGTGCCGGGCGCCTTCGCCGAGCAGGTCCAGCGCCACCGAGGTGGAGGGGTTCTCGGTCAGCGCGAGGGTCCGCTCGAGCAGCTCCCACAGCGCGGTGAGCTCGTGCTTGAGCAGGATCGGCAGGGCCAGCCCGAACAGCAGGATCGAGGCCCAGCCGCCCAGGTCCTGGGTCCGTGCGACCTGGCCCTCCTTGCGGCTCTCCTTGAGCTTCTTGGGAGTGGGCTTCTCGGTCTTCTCCCCGCCGCCGCTACCTGCGCTCATCGCTCACCCCGCCCCGGACATCACGGCCATCGCCTGCTGGGCGAGGTCGGTCAGCCTGGCCACGGCGGGCGGCAGCACCGGGAAGGAGAGCCCGAGCAGCAGCAGCGTCAGCCCGATCTTGGCCGGGAACATCACATTGATGGCGTTGAGCTGGGGCGCGACCTTCGTCAGCAGCGCCAGCCCGAGGTCGGCGATGAACAGCACGGCGATCAGCGGCAGCGCGATCTGCACGGCGGTCGTGAAGAAGACCCGGAAGGCCGACCCGATCACCTCCGTGGCGTGCGTGGTGTCGGGGTTGGCGCCGACCGGCAGGAACCGGAAGGTGCTGAGCAGGCCGCCCAGCACGAGCATGTGCCCGTTGGTGACGAACAGGATGCTCGTCGCGAGCATCTGGTGGAAGGTGCCGAAGACGGTGTTGGAGTTCATCCCGAGGGGGTCGAAGCCCTGGGCCAGCGAGAAGCCGCCGAAGACGTCGATCATGGCGCCGGCGGCCGCGATGGCGGCGAGCAGCATGAAGGTGACGAAGCCCATCGAGGCCCCGATCGCGACCTGGGTCGCGGTCTCGGCGGCCAGGCCGAGGGCCGTGGTCGGCAGCGCGGTGTCCTTCAGTGCGGGGGCGACGGCGAAGGCCAGTCCCAGGGACAGGATCACCTTGGCGGTGTTGGGCACCGCTCGCGAGGAGAACGGGGGTACGACGGCCAGCCACGACACGATCCGTACCGAGGCGAGCAGGTACCCGATGAGCGCGTCGCCCGGGACCGTGATCTCCATCGGTCAGCCCAGCATGGCCGGAAGGCCCTCGAACAGGTCGATGGTGAAGGTCATCAGCGTGTGCAGCATCCAGTTGCCGCACACGAGCAGCGCGATCCCGACGCCGATCAGCTTCGGCACGAAGGACAGCGTGAACTCCTGGATCTGCGTCATCGACTGGAACATCGAGATGACGAAGCCGATGACCAGCGAGGTGACCAGGATCGGTGCCGAGAGCTTCAGCGCCACCATCATGGTCCTCATCGCCAGCTCGATGATCGTGGTGTCTGTCATCGAGGCACCTACCCGTAGCTCGAGATGAGTGACTTGATCAGCAGTCCCCACCCGTCGACGAGGACGAAGAGCAGCAGCTTGAAGGGCAGCGAGACCATCACGGGCGGCATCATCATCATGCCCAGGGCCATCAGCGCTCCGGCGACGACGATGTCGATCACCAGGAACGGGATGAACACGATGAAGCCGATGATGAAGGCCTGCTTGAGCTCGCTGAGCACGAACGCGGGGATCAGGGTGCTCAGCCCGACGTCGGCGCGGTTCTTGGGCAGCTCCCGCTTGGCCACGTTGGTGAGCAGCTCGAGCTGCTCGTCCTCGGTGTTGTCCAGCATGAACTCCTTGAGCGGCTCCGAGCCGTCCTCCCAGGCCTGCGCGGAGGTCTTGTCGCCGTCCATGTAGGGCTTGAGCCCTGCGTCGTTCATGCCGCTGAGCACCGGGGTCATGATGAACAGGCTCAGGAACAGCGCGAGGCCGGCGAGCACCTGGTTGGGCGGCGACTGCTGCAGCCCCAGCGCGTTGCGGGTCAGGCCCAGCACCACCAGGATCTTGGTGAAGCTGGTGCAGGTCAGCACGATCGCAGGCAGCAGCGAGAGCAGGGTCATCGTGAGGATGACCGAGACCGAGGTGCTCGGCTTGTCGGTGAGCCCGCTCAGGTTGACGTTGACGTCGGTCTGGTTTCGCTCCGCGGGTCCGTCCGGCCCCTCCGGGCCGTCGGGCTCGCCGGGGTCACCGGGCGCGGCGGGCAGCAGGCTCGGCGTACTCACCTGGCCGACGCCGGCCGTGCTGGTGGCTGGGCTGACGGCTGGGCTGGTGGCCGCGCCGGCAGTGGCCGGCAGTACGGCGATCGAGACGACGAACCCGGCGAACAGCAGCGACAGGAGCAGCAGCGCGCGCCGGACCGTGCTCACGAGGCGCGTCCGGTGGCGACGGCCATCGCCTGGCGCCAGGTCTCGGCGGAGAGCACCGAGCCGGCCAGCGGGCCGGTGGCGGCCAGCGACCGCTCCTTCGGCAGGGACGGGAGGGGCTGCCTGGCGGCGACGTCGTCGAGGTCGGTGACCTCGGCGTGGTCGTCGCGCGCGGCCGGGGCCGTGACGACCTCTGCCGGCTCGCCGAGCTCGCCCTCCTCGAGCTCGGCGAGCACGTTGACCTGGTGCTCGGTGGTGCCGAGCACCAGCACGCGGCTGCCGACCTGTACGACGGCGACCGCGGTTCCCCGGCTGAGCGCCTGACGGTGCACGACGCGCACCAGGGCGCCGTTGCGGGGACGGAACTTCTGTCCTCCCACCTTGACGGTGACGAGGAGGAGACCGATGACGACGGCCAGTGAGAAGACCAGTCGTACTGCCAGCTCGACCATGGTCACCCAGCGCTGGAGTCGAGGATCTGGGTGATCCGGAGTCCGAAGTCCTCGTCCACGACGACGACCTCGCCGCGGGCGATCAATCGGCCGTTGACCAGGAGGTCGGCGGGGCTGCCCGCTGCGCGGTCCAGCTCGAGGACGTCGCCGGGTGCCAGGGCGAGCAGGTCGCGCACGGCCATCCGGGTGCGCCCGAGCTCGACCGTGAGCTCCATGTCGACGCCGTGCAGCATCTCGATGCCGCGTCGCGGAGCCACTCCGGGCTGTGGGTTCCCGGTCAGTGGCTGGTGCGTGACGGCGGCCGGCGGGACGGTCGGGGCGTTCGCGGCGGCCGCGCTGGTGGCGGTGGAGAACTGACCCGTCTCGGTGGTCGCGGCGACGAGGACGTCGTTGGTCACGGCGATCGCGGCGGCGGCGCCGGCGCCGATCAGCGGTACGACGGTGAACGGCCCGCCGAGCTCGGCGGCCAGGGAGGCGGGGTCGACGTCGGTGGCCGCCTCGGCGGTGGCGCCCACGGTGAGGGCCACGGCGTCCACGGCGGGCTGCACCGCGGCGGCGAGTCGCAGCCCCGGCGTCGGGCTGGACGCGAGGGCGCCGACGAGCTCGTCACCGACGAGGATCCCGATCCGGGCGGTGGGGTGACCGGTGAGGCGGGCGACCACCGCGCCGGGGAAGCCGGCGCCGACCTCGGCGGTGCCGACCTGGGCGCCTGCCACGATCAGTGGCTGCACCGAGGGCAGCACGCCCGAGGCGAGGGTGGCGGCCGCGATCGCGATCGTGGTGTCGACGGTGGGGAGCTGGGTGGTCATCGGTCCTCCTTGGGGGCGCCCACGACGAGGGCGGCGAGCTTCGGACCCTTCGAGCCCGGGGTGGCGTGGGCGAAGACGGTGTCGTCGGTGGTGACGTCGAGGGGTGCGGCGGCGGGGTGGCTGAGCCGGATGACGTCGCCGACGGCCAGCTCGCCCAGCGAGTCGGGGGAGACGTGCGTCGTCCGGAAGCGGACGGCGATGTCGACCGGGACCGACTCGAACTGGCGGCGCAGAAGCTCGGCCGAGCGGACCCGGGTGGCGCGCTCGCGGTCGGAGACCGGAGCCGGTGCCGCCGCGGCGACGAGGTAGGGGAGCAGCTCGCTGAACGGCAGGCACAGCGTCACCCGGTGGGGCCGCTCGCCGATGCGGAGGTCGAAGGTCGCGACGGCCACCACGTCGGAGGCGCCGGCGAGCTGGGCGAACATCGGGTTGTACTCGACGCCCTGGATCACGGGGTCGAACTCGAGCACGTTGCCCATCGAGTAGCGCATCTCGGCCAGCAGGCGTTCGATGAGCCGCGTCATCACGGTGCTCTCGATCTCGCTCAGCGTGCGCAGCGGCTGCGAGTCGGAGCCGGGCCCGCCGAGGATGTGGTCGATGCAGGTCATCGCGGCCTTGACCGGCATCTCGAGCACGCCGCGACCCGCCAGCGGGTCCGCGGTGAAGATGGTCATGTACGTCGGCGCGAGCAGCCCGTGGACGTACTCGCCGTAGTTGCGCTGCTCGACCGAGAGCAGGGTCAGCGAGCACACCGTCCGCAGGGACGAGGTGAACAGGGTCGTCGCCTGGCGCGCGAAGCTGTCCAGGCCCACCTGCAGGATGCGGGCGTGCTCGCGGGAGAGCTGGATCGGCCGGCTGAAGTCGTAGGCGACCGCTGCGGGCCGCTCGCGGCCCTCGGGCAGGACGGAACCCCCGGTGGCGCGGGAGGGTGAGGATGCGGGGTTCACGCCCGTCGTATCGACCGGCGTGGACCTGACCTGAGCCTTTTCAGCTCACTGGGTGACGAACTCCGTGAAGTACACCTCCATCACGTCCCCGTGGTAGCGCTCCCCGAGCTCGTGCTCGAGGTCCTTCTTGAGCTTCTCCCTCTTCTTCGGGTCGGTGAGCTCGGCGAGGTCGCGCCCGCTGAACTCGCTGATCGCCGCGTCCAGTGCCTTGCTGCCGTCGGCCTCGTGGGCCTTGTCGGACAGCTGGAGCGCCAGGCCCAGGCGCAGGTAGTGCGCACCGGCCAGGTTGATCTGGATCGGGTCGAGCGTCATCACCTCGCCGGGCTTCGGCGGGGCCGGGGGCTGGGGCCGGAACTTCCAGTAGCCGCCGGCGGCGAGCACCAGGATGAGGACGATGACGACGATCTTCTTCCGGCTCTTGCTCTCGGCCGGGGCCGCGCCGTCGGTGCCCTGGGCCGGCGGGCTCGTGGGCATGGCAGTGATGGTCATGAGGGCTCTCCTCCGGGGAGGTCGTGGGTGCTGAGGACCTGCTTGATCAGGGAACGGGTCTGGGCCGGCAGCGACGAGTGGATGACGATGTCCACGCGCTTGTTGACCTCCTGGGACCCGGGCTTGGCCGGGTCGAGGATGGGCCGCTCGGGGCCGAACGCGCTGGCGGTCATCCGTTTGTTGGGGAGCTTCCAGGTCTCGTTGAGGTACCGCAGCACCCGCACGGCCCGGGCGGCCGAGAGCTCCCAGTCGGTCGGGAAGTACTTCGGCTTCACCTTCACCTGGTTGGTGTGCCCGTCGATGGAGAGGGACTCGTCGAGCTCGGCCAGGACCGGGGCGATCGTGTCGACCACCCTGCGGCCACGGGGGGAGAGCTCGGCGACGTCGTTCTGGAAGACCACGTGGCGCGAGACCAGGCTGACCACCAGGCCGCGCTCGTCCAGCGCGGTACGTACGTCGTCCTGCAGGCCGGCCTTCTTCAGGGCCTCGTAGAGCCGCTTGCGGATGCCCTCGAGCCGGTCGACCTCCACCTCGGCGTCGGCGTACTCACGCTGCTGGCGGAGACGGTCGTTGCGCTCCACTGCCTGGGCGACCGCGGCCTGCTGCTTGGGCGGCAGGTCGCTGGCGAGCTCCGCGGGGGCGATCGGCGCCGCGATGGCGGTGCCGGGCTGCTCGAGGAGGCTGCTGGACCCGTCGAGGAGGGAGGTCGACTGGCCGAACCCGGCCGCGAGACCCACCTTGAGGGCGTTGAACTTCTTCTCGTCGACCTGGCTCATCGCGAACATCACGATGAACAGCACCATCAGCAACGTCACCATGTCTGCGTAGGTGACCAGCCAGCGCTCGTGGTTCTCGTGCTCCTCGTGCGGAGCCTGACGTTTGCCGCGGCTCATCTCAGGCCGCCTCTTCCTGGCTGCGCCCGATGATCAGCGAGCGGAGCTTCTGCGCGACCACGCGCGGGTTCGACCCGGCCTGGATGGCCGCGACGCCCTCGATGGTGACCTCCATCCGGGCCGCCTCGAGCTCGCCGAGCCGCTTGAGGCGGTTGCCGAGCGGCAGGAAGATCACGTTGGCGGACGTGACGCCCCACAGGGTCGCCACGAACGCGCCGGCGATGAGGTGCCCGAGCTCCTCGGGCGCGGCCAGGTTCTCCAGCACGTGCACCAGGCCCATGACGGTGCCGATGATGCCGATGGTGGGCGCGTAGGCGCCGGCGTCGGCGTAGAACTTCGCCGCCTGCTTGTCGGCGGCACGCTTGGCATAGACCTCGGACTCGAGGATCTCGCGCAGCTCCTCGGGGTCGGTGCCGTCGATGGCCATGGTGACGCCGCGGCGCAGGAAGTCGTCGTCGACCTCCTTGACGGAGTCCTCCAGGGCCAGCAGCCCCTCGCGGCGGGCGCGCTCGGCGAGGGTGACCACCTGCGGGACGAGGTCCTCGGGGGACTCGGCCTTGCCGGTGAAGGCGCGCTTGGCCGAGGAGACGGCCGTCTTCGCGTCGTGCATCGTGCCGCCGGCCATGGTGACCAGCAGGGTGGTGCCGAAGACGAGCAGGATCGGCGGGAGCAGCAACAGGCTCGTCGGGTCGCCCCCTTCGAGCACGTTCGCGGTGACGACGACGGCGAAGGCGGCGCCGATGCCGATGGCGGGTGCCGGATCCATCACACCTCCCGCGAGATCGGGGTGACCGGGGACAGGTGCGGGACCGAGGGGGTCGGCTCACCGCAGTGGCCGTCGGCGTCCAGGCCGACGTCGACCGGCTGCAGGTAGCGGCTCAGCGTGATGATCTCGCTGCGGTGGCGCCGGATCGCCTCGGTCACGGCGGTGGGGGACTCCAGGACGACGTACTTCTTGCCGTCGACCAGCGTGATCACGGTGTCGGCCGTCGAGTCGACTCGTTCGATGAGGTCGCAGTTCAAGACGAACGGCTGACCTGAGATTCGCGTGAGCGCTATCACGACGCACCTTCCTTGTGCCTACACCTGTGAGCGGCCATCCGTGGCCAGGTACCTGATCCATCGGCCGTGCCCGCCCCGACCTGAGCCGTTGATCCGAAAAAGGTGTCCGAAAAAGGCGGTTTTGTGCAGGGTGGCCGAAGCAGTTGTCGCAGCAGTGGCGCGGGGAGGAGCCGGGCGGACGTACGAGAGCACCCTGGCGCCGCGGACTCGCGGGGCGCCAGGGTGCTCTCGGCAGGGTCAGCGCTTGATGTTGACGAGGTCCTCGAGGACCTGGTCGGAGGTGGTGATCACGCGCGAGCTCGCCTGGAACCCGCGCTGCGCCAGGATCAGGTTGGTGAACTCCACGGCGAGGTCCACGTTGGACATCTCGACCATGCCGCCGACGAGGTCGCCGTTCATGCCGGCACCGGGGAGGCCGACCTGGGGCGCGCCCGAGTTCGCGGTCTCCCGGAAGGAGGTCTCGCCGACCTTCTCCAGCCCCATCGGGTTGTTGAAGTTGGCCATCGCCAGCTGGGCGATGTCGCGCTGGGTCTCGTCGGAGAACACCCCACGCAGCTTGCCGTCGCCACCGATGTTGTACGACGTCATCTGCACCCCCGCGGGGACCGGCGGGGTCAGCCCGCTGAAGTCGAGCGAGACGTTGATCAGCCCGCCGGTGGGGTTGCCGTTGCCGTCGAGGGCATAGCCCTGGACCCGGCCGCCGGTCGGGTTGACCAGCCCGCCGGTCTCGTCGAAGGTGAACGAGCCGGCGCGGGTGTAGAGCTGCTCGCCGTTCTTGCGGACCACGAACATGCCGTCGCCCTGGATCATCAGGTCGGTGGCCCGGCCGGTGCTCTGCGCGGAGCCCTGGTTGTAGTTGGTCGTGGTGCCCGCGACCTGGACGCCGAGCCCGACCTGGACCGGGTTGGTGCCGCCGCGGGCGGCGTTGGACCCCGACGCCGCGGTGAGCATCTGGCTCAGCGTGTCGGAGAAGACGGTGGTGCTGGACTTGAAGCCGACGGTGTTGGCGTTGGCGATGTTGTTGCCGGTGACGTCGAGCATGGTCTGGTTGACACGCAGGCCGCTGATGCCGGCGAAGAGTGAGCGAAGCATGGGATGGGTTCCTCTCGATGGATGGGTGCACCGGCCCCTGGGCCGGCGGTGCTACGCGGTGATGGGGCTCTCGGTGCCGTCGGTGTTGCTGCCATCGGTTCTGCTGCCATCGGTTCTGCTGATGGCGGTCGACGGCGTACCCGAGGTCACGGACTGGACCTGGGCCAGCGGCACCTGGTTGCCGGCGACGTCGAGCACGGGCCCGTCGCTGCCGAAGGTGACCCCGTTGACGGTGCCGTTCTGGAGGGCCCCGTCAGCCGAGGTCCAGGAGACGCTGCGCCCGACGAGCCCGCTGGCACCGAAGGCCATCTGGCTGGCGACGAGCTGAGCGGTCTGGTCGGCGACGTCCTGCATCTTCTCCAGGGCGGTGAACTGCGCCGACTGCGCCAGGAACTGGCTGGAGTCGGTGGGGTTCATCGGGTCCTGGTACTTCATCTGGGCGACCAGCAGCTGCAAGAACATGTCCTTGTCGGCCGAGGTGCTGGTCGTCGTGGTGGGTCCGGTGGCGGCACCGGTCGTCGGTCCGGTGCCGAGGATGCCGGTGTAGGTCAGCGGCTCGGTGGCTCCGATGGACATGCGTCCTCCTCACATCCGGAGGTCGACCCCGCCCCGGCTGGGGACGTGGCTGACCTCGTGGATCGAACGGTCCCCGCGGGAGCGGGAGCCGTGGTCGTGGTCGGTGCCGTCCGTGGCATGGCTGTCGTCGCCCATCCGTGAGTGACGCGATCCGTGGTGTTGCTGGGTGTCGAAGCGACCGGTGAAGGCCGCCTGCTGGTCCCGGTTCTCCGGGGTGTCGGCGAGCGACCCGGACTGGGTGCCGCTCGAGGAGGCCACCCCCGGGAGCTCGGCGAGGGTGAGCTTGTGGTCCTTGACGCCGATCAGCTCGAGCGCGCGGGTCAGGTCGCGGGCGGAGAGCGCGAGCGCCTCCCGGGCCTCGCTGCCGGCGGCGAGCCGCACGTGCACGTCGCCGTCGCGCACCGTCAGCACGACGCGGACCTCGCCGAGCGCGCGCGGGTTCAGCTCCAGGGTCACGCGGTGGACGCCCTCGCCGTTGCTGAACAGCTTGGTCACCTCGGGGACGACCTGGCCGGCCACCGCGCGCGAGACGGGTGTCGTGGGCAGGTCCGGCGCCGGTGCGACCTGCGCCGGTCCGGCAACGGCCTGGCTGCCCGTGGGGCCGGAGGGCGCGGGGACGGCCTCGGCCTGGTGGTCGCCGGGCTGTACGTCGCCGGGCTGTACGTCGACGGGCTGGGTGCCGGTGGGCTGGGTGCCGGTGGGCTGGGTGCCGGTGGGCTGGGTGCCGGTGGGCTGGGTGCCGGTGGTCTGGGCGCCGGACCGGTTGTCCGCTGCCTGGGTGGCGGCGGCCGGGGCGTCCGCGGACGGGCCGTCGGCCGGCGGGACCACCAGGTCGGCACTGACGCCGTTGCCCGTGCCCGCGTCGCCCGACAGTGCGATGGCCTCCGGTGCCGGGGGCACCGGCACCGTGAGCAGTCCGTCCAGCGCCAACGCGAGGCCGAGCACGGCACCAGCATCGACAGCGGGACCGGCAGTGGCGTCGGCCTCGGGGTCGGTGGTCTCGGTGGCGTCCCCGGAGGGGCTGCCACCGAGGGGGCCCGGGAAGAGCGCGGCGGCGCCGGCCTGGAGACCTGGCCGCAAGCCGGCCAGGAGGTCGGCCAGGAGATCGGCGGGTGCTTCCTGCGCACCCTCCTGGCCACCTTCCTGGGCGCCCTCCTGCTCGCCGGGAGCGGTCCCGGTGGTCGCCGGAGCCGTGAGCACTCCGAGCGCGAGCCGGATGGCCACGGAGAAGGCCTCCGCGGCGCCGATCCCCACGGCCGGCGGGTTCCCGAGGACCCCTGCCGGGAGGGCGGAGACCGAGGACTCGACTGCTATCTGGGTCATGCGGTCCTCCCCAACATCGACATGATGTTGCGTACGTAGTTCTGCGTCTCGGCGTACGGCGGGATGCCGTCGTACTTCATCACCGCACCGGGGCCGGCGTTGTAGCCCGCGAGCGCGAGCTCGGTGCTGCCGAAGCGGTTCTGCAGGTCGCGGAGCATCCGGGCGGCTCCGTCGACGGCCTGGGCCGGGTCCATCGAGTCGGTGACGCCGAGGCCCTTCGCGGTGCCGGGCATGAGCTGCATCAGGCCGCGCGCCCCGGCGGGGCTGACGGCGTCGGGGCGGTAGCCGGACTCCTGCTTGGCCACCGCGGAGAGCAGGGCGGGACTGACGCCGTACCTCGCGCCTGCCTGGTTGAACAGGTCGGCGTACGGCACGCCGGAGACGGTGCCGCCACCCGCGACGCCGGCGGCGGCCACGGGGGAGACTCCCGAGACGGCCGAGTCGGGCAGGATCCGGCGGATCATGTCGGGCGTCTTCGGCACGTCGACGATGCGGATGTCGAGTCCCGTGCGGGGTGCCTCGATCATCTTGCCGTTGCCGACGTAGATCGCGATGTGGTCGGCGCCGTTGTTGCGGCTGGAGTTGTCCCACGCGAGGAGGTCGCCGGGCTTGGCCTCGGCGAGGCTGGCCACGGGCCGCCCCTGGCGGGCCTGGTCCGCGGAGAGACGGGGGAGGTCGAAGCCGAACTTCTGGTAGACCTGCTGGACCAGGCCGGAGCAGTCGACGCCGCGCTCCTTGGAGTTGCCGCCCCAGACGTAGGGGAGGCCGAGGAACTCCTTGGCCTCGTTGACGATGTCGTTGCCGGTGACCGCGCCGGTGCCGGTGCCTGCGGTGCCGAGCGCCTGCGCGAACGCGGTCCCGTTGGCCGCGTCCACCGAGGACGTGCGGACCGGGCTGAGCAGCGCCAGCTGGGACTGCAGCTGCTGGATCCGGGAGGTGACGTCGCCGACGCTCACGATGCCTCCCCGAGCGCACGGGTACGCCGCCACAGCTGGGTGGCGACCTCGTCCTGGACCTTCGCATCGGCACGAAGGGCCTCGGCGCGGGCCTCGTCGAGGCGTCGCTCCTGGAGCATCTCGATCGTGCGCAGGCGGGTGCGGTCGTGCTGCCAGTGGGACTGTGCGGACGCGGCGAGGCTGCCCGCCGACTCGAGCCGGGTGCGGGCGGTCGCGACCGCCTGGCCCAGGGCCAGCATGGTCTGGCGCAGCGCCACGAACTCCAGCGGGGAGGAGGCGTGCTCGCCGGCGAGGCCCGCGAGCCGCGACTCGACGGAGGCGAGCTCGATGCGGGAGGTCTCCACCTCGCGCAGGGCGATCTGGAGGCCGGCCAGGCTGTCGCGCTCGCGGACCCGGCGCACCCGGGCCACGGCGTCGAGGGAGTGCACGTCGCGTGCGGTCATCGGTTCACCAGCCCGTGCAGTCGCTCCCACGTGGTGGCGCAGTCGGTCGGGTCGTCCATCGACTGCTGCAGGAACGCCTCGATGCGGGGCATCAGCTCCAGCGCCTGGTCGGCGTTCGGGTCCGCGCCGTTGACGTAGGCGCCGATCTCGACGAGGTCGCGCACCTCCCGGTGGGCGGCGAGCAGCCGGCGCAGCCGACGGGCGTCCTCCTGCTGCTCGCGGGTGGTCACGGCGCCGGTGACCCGCGAGATCGACTCGAGCACGTCGATGGACGGGAAGTGCCCCGAGGTGGCGAGCCGCCGCGAGAGCACCACGTGGCCGTCGAGGATCGAGCGCGCGCTGTCGCCGATCGGGTCCTGGAGGTCGTCGCCCTCGACCAGGACGGTGTAGAGCCCGGTGATGCTGCCCTCGGGGCTGGTGCCCGCGCGCTCGAGGAGCCGCGGCAGCAGGGTGAACACGCTGGGCGGGTAGCCGCGCGTGGCCGGGGGCTCGCCCGCCGAGAGGCCGATCTCGCGCTGCGCCATGGCGACCCGGGTCAGGCTGTCCATCATCAGTACGACGTGCGAGCCGCTGTCGCGGAAGAACTCGGCGATGCGGGTCGCCACGAAGGCGCAGCGCAGCCGCTCGACCGGAGGAGCGTCCGAGGTGGCCACCACGACCACCGACCGAGCGAGGCCCTCGGGCCCGAGGTCGTTCTCGATGAACTCCCGCACCTCACGGCCGCGCTCACCGACCAGGGCGATCACCGACACCTCGGCGTCGGTGCCGCGGGCCACCATCGAGAGCAGGCTGGACTTGCCGACGCCGGAGCCGGCCATGATGCCCAGACGCTGGCCGCGGCCGCAGGAGACGAGCGCGTCCAGGGCACGGACCCCGAGCCCGACCTGGTGGTCGATGCGCGGGCGGGCCAGGGCGCCGGGAGCAGCGTGCTCCACCGTGACGCGAGGCAGGGAGTCGAGCGAGGGTCCGCCGTCGATCGGGCGTCCGAGGCCGTCGAGCACCCGTCCCCGGAGGGCGTCGCCGACACCGATCCGCAGCGGCCCGCCGGCAGGGTGCACCGGCGCCCCGATGCTCAGGCCCGAGGTGGAGCCCAACGGCAGGCACACCAGGCCCGACGGCCCGCTGGCGACGACCTCGGCGAGCACGGGGGAGGCGCCCTCGACCGAGAGCAGGTCGCCGACCGCGGCGTCGAGGCCGGTGACCCGCAGCTGCAGCCCGAGCAGCTCGGAGACCCGGCCCAGGCGTGCGGGGCGGGCCGCGTCCCTGGCGAGGTCGAGCATCGAGGTGGCGAGCAGGCTCATCGCAGCGCCTCCCGCACCCGGGCGACCGCGCGGTCGATGCGCAGGTCGAGGACGTGGTCGTGCAGCTCGACCAGGGCGTCGGCCTGCGCGAGGGTCGCGTCGACCGCGATCGTCACGCCGGCGGGCAGCTCGGCGTCGAGCACGTGGTAGGCCACGGCAGGGCTCAGTCTCACGGTGGCCAGGGCGCCCTCGGGGAGGACGTCCAGCGCGCGGCGTACCACCTCGACGGGGGTCTGCTCCGCGGCCCGCTGGCCCAGCACCTCGGTGGTCACCGCGACGGCGAGGGCGGCGGACTGCTCCTCGAGGCGGTGCACCAGCTCGGCCCGGGCCTGCCCCAGCTTGGTGGCGGCGGCGCGCAGGGCGGCGAGGGCGTTGGCGTGCTCGGCCTCGCGGCGCTCGGAGTCGAGACGGAGCTGCTCCTCCTGCTCGCTGCGGGCGGCCTGCTCGGCGGCCCGGGCCTCGCGGACGCCCTTGGTCCAGCCGACGGCGTACCCCTGTGCCTCCGCGGTCGAGCGGGTGCGCTCGGCAAGGCCGGACAGGGTGTCCTCGGTGACCAGGTCGCCGAAGGTGCTGTTGGACCCCAGCCGGGTCCAGGTGCCGGCACGGAGGTCCGGCGTGCTCGGGGCGTACGCCGATCCGGCCTGGCCGGCGCGCAGCACGCGCGGCTCAGACGACGAAGTCATCGTCGTTCCCGCGGCGCAGCATGATCTGGCCCTGCTCCTCGAGCTCGCGGATCGAGCGGATGATGCCCTGCTGGGCCTCCTCGACCTGGGTGAGCCGGACCGCGCCGAGGATCTCGATCTCGTCGATCAGGTCGGCGGCGGCACGCTGGGAGAGGTTCGTGGTGATCTTGCTGCGCACCGTCTCGGAGACACCCTTCAGGGCGAGCGCCAGGCTGCCGGTGTCGATCGTGCGCATCACCAGCTGCACCGAGCGGTCGTCGAGCTGGACGATGTCCTCGAACATGAACATCCGGCTCCGGACCTCCTCGGCCAGAGCGGCGTCGAGGGCCTCGAGCCCCTCGACGATCTGGCGCTCGGTCGACCGGTCGGAGCGGTTGATGATGTTGACCAGCGGGTCCACGCCACCCACGCGCGACACGTCGGACGGCTGGAGCATCGAGGAGAGCTTGCGCTCCAGGGTGCTCTCGACGGCCTTGATCATCTCGGGGGAGGTGCGGTCCATCACCGCGATGCGGTGCGCGATCTCGGCCTGCTGGTCCGAGGGCAGCCCGGAGAGCAGCAGCGAGGCCTTCTCCGCGGACATGTGCGCCAGCACCAGGGCGATCACCTGCGGGTGCTCGTCGACGATGAAGGAGCGCAGCTGGGCCGGGTCCACCCGCCGCAGGAACTGGAACGGCAGCTGCACGGCCGCGGCGTTGAGCCGGTCCATGATCTCGGAGGCGCGCTCGGGACCGAGGGACTGCTCGAGCAGGTGCTTGGCGTACTCCAGGCCGCCCTGGGCGATGTGCGACCGGGCGGTCATCAGGTCGTGGAACTCGCCCATCACCGCCGAGTTCTCCTCGGGGGTGATCGAGTCCAGGCGGGCGATCTCGGCGCTGACCGCCTCGACCTCGGCCTCGCTGAGCTTGCTCAGCACCAGGGCCGCGCGCTCGCGGCCGAGCTGGATCAGCACGATCGCGGCCTTGCGGACCCCGATGGTGGCAACCGACGGCGTCATCAGCGCTCCACCAGCCATCCGCGTAGCAGGGCCGCGACGTCCTCGGGCTGACTCTCAACGAGGGCGATCAGCTCCGCGCGCATGTCGTCCTCGGGCGAGGACGCACCCTCGAGGCTCAGCAGTGCGCTCGCCGGGCTCTCCAGGGCACGGCCCTCGTCGCGGCGGGCGGCGTCGTTGCGCAGCTGCTCGACGACGTACGTCGTTGCCTCCTGCCGCTTCTTGCTGCGGCGGCGCCCGGTGATCCAGGCGGCGAGGAGCGCGAGCAGCACCATGACGCCCATGGACACGTTGCGGAGCAGCTCCATCCGGCCGGCCTTCTCGGCGGCGGCCGCCTCGGCCTTGACGGCCTTGGCGGCAGCCTCCTCGGCGCTGCGGTCGAAGGGCAGGACCGAGACGCGCACCGTGTCGCCGCGCTTGGGATCGATGCCCAGGGCCGAGGCGATCATCTGCTGGATCTCCTCGGGGTCGTTGCTCGCCGCGGCCTCCTGGTCGAGGGCGACGCCGATGTGCAGGGAGTCGACCGCACCGGGGGCGGCCTCGCGGCGCTCGGTGGTGCTGTTGATCGCGTTGTCCTTGGTCTCGGACTTCTTGGCGTAGCTCGAGCCGGAGCCGTCCCCGCCCGCGGAGGTGTCCATCTGGCCGTCCGGGCCGACCACGCCGGCGGCGGCGGCGGAGCCGGCCGGTCCGGTGTAGTCCTCGGTGTTGGTCGTGGAGGAGAGCTCCAGGCCCTCGGGGTCGGCGGGCGCGTACTTGCGGGACTCGGTGACGGTCTTGTCGAAGTTGAGGTCCGCGGTGGCCTGGACGTTGGAGTTGCCCGGGCCGAGCACGCGGTCCAGCATCGCCTGGACACGGGCGTTGATCTCGTTCTGGAAGTCGGTGACGTACTGGCTGCGCGTGCTCGCCGCGGCGCCTCCGACCGATCCGTTCGTCGAGAGCAGCTTGCCGGTGGAGTCGGCGACGGTGACCTTCTCCGCGTCCATGCCGTCGATGCTCGCGGCCACCAGGTGCACGACCGACTGGACCTGCTCGTTGCTCAGCGTGGAGCCCGGGCGGGTGCCGACGAGGACCGACGCGGTCGGCGGGTCCTGCTTGTCGGCGAAGACCTGCTTGGCCGGGATGGCGAGGTGGACGACGGCCGACTGGACGCTGTCCATCGCCTCGATCGTCTTGGAGAGCTCGCCCTCCATGGCCCGCTTGAAGTCGGTCTGCTCCTTGAACTGCGAGGTGGAGAGGTCCTGCTCGTCGAGCAGCGAGTAGCCGCCCTTGGACCCGCTCGGCAGGCCCTCGCCGCTGAGCTGGATGCGCGTCTTGTAGACGTCGTTGCGGGGCACCAGCACGCTGTTGCCGCCGTTGCCGAGCTCGTAGTCGATGCCCTGGGCGTCGAGCTGCTCGATCACGGCCGAGGCGTCCTCGGAGGAGAGGTTGCTGAAGAGCGGGGCGTAGTCGGGCTGGGAGACCCAGCGGAACACCATCACCGCGGCAAGGAGCAGGGCCCCGGTCCCGAGGAGGGCGACCACCTTCTGCGCGGCGGTGAAGCCGGAGAAGGTCTGCTGGTACCCGGAGAACTTCTGCAGTACTCGATCCTTCATCACACCGGCATCCGCATGATCTCGTTGAACGCCTCGAGGGCCTTGTTGCGCACAGCGACCGTCAGCTGCGTGGTCACCGCAGCCTCGGTGGCGGCGATCGTGTAGTTGTGGATCGCCTGGAGGTCACCGGTCGCGGCCTTGACGGCCAGCTGGTCACTGGCGGCCTGGACCGACTCCAGCCGGTCGATGCCGTCGAGCACCAGCTCCCCGAACTCGCCGGAACCCTTGACGGAGCTGCTGGCGGCAGCTCCCTTGACGCCGCTGCCGGCGTCGAGGGTGGGGGTGGCGAGCGGGGTGAACCCGATGGACTCGATCCCGGAGACACTCATCAGGCACGTCCGATCGACAGGGCGGACTGGTAGGTCTCCTGGGCGTCCTTGGTGACCTGGACCGAGGCCTGGAAGCCGCGCTGGGCCATCACCAGCTGGCTCATCTGGCTGGCCATGTCGACCTCGGGTGTCCGCACGTAGCCCTGCTCGTCGGCCAGCGGGTGGTCCGGGGCGTACTCCAGGCGACCGGCCGGGTCACCCTCGACGATGCCGCCCACCTGGACGCCGCCGCCCTGGCGGGCCTCGGCGATCACGGACTGCGCCGTGAAGGCGTCCTCACTGGTCGGCTTGACCGTGTTCACGTTGGCGATGTTGTTGGCGAGCGTGTCCAGCCAGGTCTGGTGCATGCCCAGGCTGGAGCTGGCGATCCGCAGCACGTCGAAGGCGCCCATCACATGCCGCCGAGGGAGTCGCGGATGCGGGTGAACCGGTCGTTCACGGCGCGGGAGAGCATCTGGTACTGGTACTGCGTCTGGACCGCGGCGAGGGTCTCCTTGCGCAGGTCCACGTTGTTGCCGTTGGCGCCCACGGGGGTGTCGGTCGGGTTCGTCTCGACGCTCACGCCACCGCTGGAGCTCGCGGTGATCTTGCCGCCCTCGACCGCCTGTCGCAGGGAGGTCTCGAAGTCGACGCTGGTCGCCCGGAACCCCGGGGTGTCGACGTTGGAGATGTTGTCGGCGGTCACCTTCTGGCGCAGGGTGACGCCCTCGAGGGCGACTCCGAGCACACGGCTCACAGCGTCGGATACGGCCAAGGACACGACATGCCTCCGGAGATGGCGATGGGGCGCCGGTCCTTCGGCAGTGGCGAGCAATCCGTGCTCGCTGGTTCTTTCGGCCGGACTAGGCCGGGGTTAAGGAGAAAATCCGATATTGGGGCCAAATGTCCCTAATATCGCGGATTTGCCACTCAGCCGGTCACGTTGACGTAGCGCGGCGCCGCGTCGTTCGGATCCGCGAGGGTCTCCACGTAGGTGCGGTGCAGCGTGGTGCTCCGCATCGCGCGGAGCACGCGCTCCAGCATCGCCGTCTGCCGGCGGTGGATCTCCATCGCTCGCGGGAGCAGGTGCGGCGGCATCGGGCCGGAGGGGGACGGCGCGACCCAGTCCGGGTGCTCCATCGGCTTCATCGCCTTGAGCAGCCGCTCGACCCTGATCACCTCGAGGTCGAGGCGGTCGAGCTCGACCTCCCACTCCAGGGCCACGTCGTGGCGCTCGTCGCGTGCCATCGCGCTCATCGTGCTCACGCCGTCCTGGCCAGCGAGAGCGCTGCCTGGCGCCAGGTCTCCGCGACCTGGACGACGATCTGCTCGCACTGCGCGGTCACCTCGGCGTCGCGGCGGATGTTGGCCACGACGAGCTGCTGGTAGAGGTAGTCGTAGAGCGCCGCGAGCTCGACGCCGCCCTTGAACCCGGCAGGGTCGAGGCTGGTGCGCAGCTCGCTGACGATCGCCTGCGCGTGCAGGAGCTGGTCGTGGGCGGCCTGGTGGTTCTGTGCGACCTGGGCGGTGTGCGCGCGCTGCACGTCGAGCACCAGCCGGTCGCAGAGCATCAGCAGGAGCCTGCTGGGGTCTGCCGTCGCCACCGATGCATCCATGTATGCGGCGCGTGCGTTGGTCATCATCATCATCTTCGTGCCCTCCTTGGCTTCTACGATGATCCGGTCATGGAGCTGATCTGTCCCGCGAGCCAGCTGGACTGGCTGGTCATCTGGCTCAGCGCCGTCTCCAGGGCGGTGAACTGACGGGTCAGGGTGGTGCGCCGCAGCTCCAGGCGGGTGTCCCAGTTGTCGATGCTGTCGTTGAGCCGCCCGATCGCGGAGTTGCGGCCGGTGATCGCGGTCGTGATGGTGCCGGTGTACTTGTCGCTCGCCTTCTCCGCGATGGTCGCGATCCGGGCCGCGAACCCGTCACCGGAGTCACGGGTGAACGCGCCGGCGACCCGTGCGGGGTCAGCGGCGTACGCCGTGGCGAACTTGGTGGCGTCGAGGACGAGCTTGCCGTAGCGGTCGGTCTGCAGGCCGATCTCGGCCATCGAGGTCCCGTCGCCGGGGTAGACCGAGTTGAGCAGCTGGGTCCGCAGCTCCCGCAGGCCGGTGTCGCCGGCGAGCGGCGCGGTGGTCTTGCTCGTGGGGTTGTACGCCGTCAGCGAGTCGATCTGGGTCAGGATCGCGTTCACCCCGTCGACCAGCGACTTGACGTTGTCCTTGACCTTGTTGCTGTCCCGCGCCACGGACACCTCGACGGAGGTGCCGACGGCGGCGCTGGAGACGGTGAGGTCCACGCCCGGGACGACTCCGGTGAAGGTGTTGGTGGGGGAGTGGATCGTGTCGGCGCCCATGGTGATGGCGGCGTCGCGGCCGGCGGTGACGCTCGCCCCGCCGAGCAGGTCCGAGCCGTCGGCGTTGGTCAGGGTGAAGCCTGCGGCGGCGCCGGTCCTGCTGGCGCTGACGACCAGGCGGAAGCTGCCGTCGTCGAGCTTGACCTTGGCGGCGGTGACGCCGGTGCCGGAGCCGTTGAGGGCGTTGACCAGGCCGTCCAGGGTGCCGTCGCCGGTCTCGAGGCTCTGGGTGACTCCACCGGAGGTGAGCTGGACTGTCGTGCCACCGGAGACGACCGTGGTGCTCGCGGCGGACGTGGTCGCGAAGGTCAGCCGGTGGGCTGCGGCCGTCGCGTCGACGGTGAAGGCGAAGCTGCCGACCGCCGTGCCCCCGGTGGTGCTCACGGCCACGCCGGTGCTCGAGGAGGTGGCGGTGAGGGCGTTCCACCCGGTGCCGGCGGCCAGGTCCTTGGCCTGCGTCATCAGGGCGGCGACCTTGGTGTTGATCGACTGGAGCTGGGCGACCTTGCTCTGCTCCGCCGTCAGGGTGGTCCGGAGCCGGGTCTGGGGGGCGGACTCCAGCTGCATCAGCTGGTCGATGATCGTGGCGGTGTCGAGCCCGCTCGAGAGTCCGCTGATCGATGCGGTGGCCATCTGACGTCCCCTCCCTGGCTGGTCGTTGCTTTTAGGTGGAACAGCTCCGGCGAGGGGGTCTCGCCCCCTCGCCGGAGCTGCTGGTACTGCCTGTGCTGATCAGACGGTGGTCGATCAGCGGAGCAGGCTGAGCACGCTCTGCGGGGCCTGGTTGGCCTGAGCGAGCATCGCGGTGCCGGCCTGCGACAGGATCTGGGAGCGGGTGAAGTTCACCATCTCCGAGGCCATGTCGGTGTCGCGGATCCGGCTCTCCGAGGCGGACAGGTTCTCGATCGCAACGTTCACGTTGTTGATCGTGTGCTCGAACCGGTTCTGCACAGCACCCAGGGCGGCACGCTGTGTGGAGACCTCGGTGACGGCCGCCTTCAGCGTGTTGCTGTCGGTGATGTCGATCGCAGCCATCGCGGTGGCCGTCGAGAAGTCGGCCAGGGCGGTGGCGGAGATCTCGATCGTGTCCCCGCTGTCGTAGCCGACCTGGAACGCCAGCGCGCCGCCGGAGAAGAGCTCCACCCCGTTGAACTTGGTGTTGTCCTTGATCCGGCCGATCTCGGTGCTGAGTGCGTCGAACTCCGCCGAGAGGGCGGCCTGCGACTCGGTGTTCTGCGTGCCGTTCGCGTACTGGACGGACAGGTCGTTCATCCGCTGCAGCATCGAGTGGACCTCGGTGAGGGCACCTTCAGCGGTCTGCGCGACGGAGATACCGTCCTGGGCGTTCCGCACGCCCACCTTGAGCCCGCCGACCTGCGAGCGCAGGCCCTCGGAGATCGCGAGGCCGGCGGCGTCGTCGGCAGCGCGGTTGATGCGGAATCCGCTGGACAGCTTCTCCAGCGACTTGGACATCTGGCCCTGCGTCACCGACAGGTTGCGGTAGCTGTTGAAGGCGTCGATGTTCTGGTTGATGCGAAGACTCATGATGGTTTCCTTCCTGGATGTTGAGTCGTGGTGCCGGTCCCCGTCCTTGGGTTCCGTGGCTGTCTCATCGGCGTGGCCGCCGACCTCCTGAGATGTTTTTACAGAAGTTTTCTCACGCGGTCTCGTCGAGCGAGACCGGGTGTGCGTGGGCCCCGATCGCGAGGCTGCCGCCGGCGGCGTGCCGGGCGGCGACCGCGGAGTAGTAGCTCTCGCGGCGGCGAGCTGCGCAGCCCGTCGCCCGGCCGGTCTCGGCGACCTGCTCGGGCGCGAGGGCGCGTTCCATCGCCCCGCGGAGCAGGACGAGCGCCTCGGCGCGGATCTGGGAGACGCGGGACTCGCTCACCCCGAGCTCGGCGGCGATCTCGGCCATCGGGCGCTCGACGAGGAAGTACTGCTCCACCACGGTGCGCAGCCGCTCCGGCAGCTCGGCGACGGCCTCGACCATGTAGGTGAGCTGTTCGCGGTTCTCCACGACCTGCTCGGGGGTCTCGCCGGCCGTGGGCAGCAGGTGCTCGAGGTCGGACTGCTCGGAGCCCTGGATCGAGAGGACCTGGGCCCGCGCGATGTCGTCCTGGTTGCGGGCGATCTCATCGGCGGTCAGGCCGACGGCGGCGGCGACCTCCTGGGCGCTCGGCATCCGGCCCAGGGACGTGGCGAGGTGGGTACGGGTCTCGTCGAGGGTGCGGGCCCGGCGGCGTACCGAGCGGGAGGCCCAGTCGACGCTGCGCAGCTCGTCGAGCACGGCGCCGCGGATCCGGGTGGTGGCGTAGCTGGCGAAGGGAACGCCCCGGCTGGCGTCGTACGCACGCTGGGCCTGGACCAGCGCCATCATGCCGGCGGAGGTGAGGTCGTCGCGGTTGACGTGGCCCGGCACCCGGCCCATGGTCTCGCGCACCACGTGGGCGACGAGGGGCAGATGCGCGGTGATCATCTCGTCGGCCGACGAGACGGCGGGGGACTGGAGTGCGTTGGTCACGAGACGTACCTTCTTGCGCTCTATGTCCCTTCTGGTGGGTTTCTTGGGATAAATCGGGCGAGTCGCGAGATTCGGGACGTATGTCCCTAGTAGGCATAGCTAGGTGGGACTACTCGGGGTTCCGCGGCGGCCAGCGAAACAGGTCCACCTTGTAGACCAGCTCGTGCCGATCGCGCCGGAATTTCTTGCTCGTTCTGCTCACGCCGGGCCGCTCGCCGCCGATGAGAGGGACATCGCCGTCCTGGGGCCGACCTGGGGAAGTGCGCACCGGACGAGGAGAAGAGGACCAGTGGACAAGCTGTCGCAGATCCTGTGGCGCGAGCGTGAGCTCCTCGACTCGTTGCTGTTCAAGCTCGAGATGGAGCAGCTGGTGCTCGCGAGCGGTCGTACGCGCTGGCTGTCCCGGGCCGCCAAGGAGGTCGCCCTGGTGCTGGAGATGCTGCGGGAGACCGAGATCCTGCGGGCGGTCGCGGCCGACGAGGCCGCCGACTCGATCGGGCTGTCCAGCAACCCGAGCCTGCGCGCCCTCGCGGAGGCGGTCGACGAGCCGTGGCGCTCGATCCTGCTCGACCACAAGGACTCCTTCGAGAAGGTCAGCCGCGAGATCACGGCGATGGCCGAGACCAACCGCGACCTGCTCACCACCGGCCTGCGCTCCGCGCGCGAGGCGCTGCTGAGCCTCGAGCGCGTCGCCCAGGGCTACTCGCCCGACGGAGCGGCCGTGATGACCGAGACCGTCCCGCGACTGGTCGACAGGAGCCTGTAGCGGTGTCCGGCGGTTTCTCCTCCCTCAACACGGCCCTGTCGGCGCTGCGGTACAACCGCGTGGCCATGGACGTCGCGGGCGGCAACATCGCCAACGTCTCCACCGAGGGATACGCCCGGCGCCGCGTGGAGGCGGCTGCCATCGGAGGGCCGACCCAGCCGGCCATGTGGTCGCGCTACGACGGTGCCGGTGACGGCGTGCAGGTCTCCGGGGTGACCCGGATGACCGACGAGCTGCTCAACGTGCGCGGTCGCCGTGAGCACGGGAACCAGGCCTACCTCGACGTCCGCACGGCCAGCCTCGAGCGGATCGAGGACGGCCTCGGCGAGCCCGGCGACGCGGGGATCGCCGCCTCGCTGGCCGAGCTGCGCGACGCCTGGTCCGAGCTCGCCAAGAGCCCGACCAGCGAGTCCGCCCGGGCACAGGTCCTCTCCAGCGCACGCAACGTCCTCGACGCCATCCGGGTCCAGGCGCGCCACGTCGAGACCGAGGCCGGGGACCAGCGGGTCCGCCTGCTCGGCGACGTGAGCGAGGCCAACACCGTGGCTCGGGGCCTCGCCGACACCAACCGGGCGATCGCGGCCGGCACCATGAACGGCTCCGACGTGGGCGTGCTGCTCGACAAGCGCGACCAGCTCACCATGCGGCTCGCGGAGCTCACCGGCGCCAAGGCCACCGTGCGGGCCGACGGCGGCGCGGACGTGACGGTCAACGGCGTACCCCTCGTGACCGGCAGCCGGGCAGGCAGCCTCACCGTCGCCGGCGGAGTCACGCCGACGGGGGACAGCGACGGTGCCCCGGTCTCCTTCGCCGTCGTGGACGCGTCCGGCACCACGGCGGTCCCGGCCGGGATCGGCGGCGAGCTCGGCGGCCTCACCGACCTGCTGACCACCACCCTGCCCGGCTACCTGACCGGGCTCTCCGCCGTGGCCAAGGACCTGGCCGACGGCATCAACACCCGCCACCAGGCGGGGTACGACGCTGCCGGCGACCCGGGCCTCGCGGTGTTCTCCTACGACCCGGCCGACGTCCTCGGCACCCTCGCGGTGAGCCTCACCGACCCCCGGCTCGTGGCCGCCTCCTCGGTCCCCGGGGGCGGCACCGACACCGGGAACGCTGACCTGCTCGCCACCGCACCCGGGGTGGAGGGGGCTTACCAGCGGCTCGTCAACGGGCTCGGCACCGAGGTGATCGAGACACGGCGGCGTGCCGCCAACCAGCAGGTCCTGACCGGCCAGGTCGACAGCGCACGGGAGCAGCTCGCCGGCGTCGACCTCGATGAGGAGATGGTGAACATGATCGCGGCCCAGCGGGCCTACGAGGCGGCCGCCCGGGTGATGACCACGGTCGACTCCGTGCTCGACACCTTGATCAACCGGACCGGGTTGCTGCGCTGATGGCCATCACTCGCGTCACCCAGAGCATGCTGACCCGCAACTCGCTGGAGTCGCTGCAGGCCAACATGTCCCGGATGGGCCGGCTCCAGGAGCAGCTGTCCACCGGCCGTGTGCTGAACCGGCCCTCGGACTCGCCGAGCGGGACCACCACGGCGATGCGGCTGCGCGACGACCTCGCGGCGGCCCGCCAGTACCAGCGCAACGCCCAGGACGGCGCCGCCTGGCTGGGGACCATCGACCACACGATGACCTCGGTGACCGACCAGACCCGGGAGGCGCGCAACCTCGCGCTCCAGGGCGCCAATGCGGGCGCCGTGGGCCAGTCCGCTCGCGATGCCCTCGCCACGACGGTCGACGAGCTGCGCAAGAATCTGTTGGCCGCGGCCAACACCACCTACCTCGGTCGCCCGGTCTTCGGTGGCATCACCGCCGGCGACAAGGCGTACGACGCCTCCGGCACCTTCGTGGGCACGCCCGGCGCCGTCAACCGGACCATCGCCGACGGGGTGCAGGTCCGGGTCGACACCGATGCCGACGCCGTGTTCGGCCCGGCCGGCGACAACGTCTTCGACCACCTCACCGCGCTCTCGACCGCGCTGCGAGACGGCGACCAGGCCGGCATCCAGGCAGGCATCACCAACCTCAACGCCGACCTCGACCGGTTGAACACGGCCCACGCCGGGGTCGGCACGCGCGCCAAGCAGGTCGATGCCGCCACCCAGACCTCCGCGGACCTCGAGCTGCGCCTGAGGAGCTCGCTCTCCGAGGTCGAGAACGCCGACCTTCCCAAGGTCATGGTGGAGCTGCAGCTGCAGGAGACCGCCTACCAGGCCGCCCTCGCGGCCACGGCCCGCGTGATGCAGCCGAGCCTCCTGGACTTCTTGCGATGACCATCGACTACGCGCCCCCGGTCACTGACAAGGTCACCGACCTCGACAGGACCGCCCACTCACCAGGGAGTCACATGTCCGACGTACCGCTGATCGAGCTCGTGCAGCCGATGCCGGGCTTCCCCGCCCTGCGCCGCTTCGCGCTGGTGCAGCTCGACGACGACGGGCTGCTCTGCGCCCTCCGCTCGATCGAGGAGCCCGAGCTGCGCTTCCTGGTGATGCCGCCGGCGGCCTTCTTCCCCGACTACGTGCCCGAGGTCGACGAGGACACGGTCCGTGAGCTCGGCATCGCCGGCCCGGAGGACGTCCTCGTGCTGGTGGTGGTCAACGCCGGCGCCTCGCTGTCCGACTCGACCGCCAACCTCGCGGCACCCCTGCTGGTGAACACCTCGACCAGGCGGGCCCAGCAGGTCGTCCTCGACGATCCCGCCCTCTCGCTGACCACGCCGCTGAGCGCCGCTTGAGCCACGTGCCTGCCGTGGAGTCCTTCGGCAGGTAGCGTGGGCGCATGCTGGTTGTGAGCCGTCGCGTAGGTGAGAGCGTCGCCATCGGAGACGATGTCGTCGTCACCGTCCTCGAGGTGCGCGGCGACGTGGTGCGCGTGGGGATCGCCGCCCCACGGTCGGTGGCGGTGCACCGCGCCGAGCTGCTGGCGCAGTTGGAGAGCACCAACCAGGACGCCGCCTCACCCAGCGACGAGACGGTGGAGTCGCTCAGCGAGGCGATCCGCCGCCAGCGCGGTCTCTGACCCGCTTTTCACGCAGGGCCGGTGCCGCTCAGCTGCCCGTGTGCGGACCCACGCCGAGCCGTGCCGCCAGCAGGGCGGCCTGCGTACGGCGCTGCACCCCGAGCTTGGCGAGCAGCCGGGTGACGTGGTTGCGCACGGTCTTCTCGACCAGGTAGAGCCGGTCGGCGATCTGCTGGTTGGTCAGCCCCTCGCCGATCAGGGCCAGGATCTTGTGCTCCTGGGGCGTGAGCAGCTGCAACGCGTCCGCCGCGTCTGAGGCCTCCGGTGCGCGCTGCCGGCGGGTCGCCAGGCGTACGGCGACGGCCGGGTCGATCAGGGTGCGGCCCTCGGCGATGGCGCAGACCGCCGCCGTGAGCTGCTCGGCGTGGAGGTTCGTGAACAGGTACCCGTCGGCACCTCCCCGCAGGGCTGCGTCCAGCAGCTCGTCCTTGTCGGCGCGGCTCAGCACCAGCACGCGCATCGGCGGGTGCCGCTCCTTGAGCTCGGGCAGCTGTTCGAGCAGGGACACCCCGTCCTCGCGGATACCCACCACGGCCACGTGCGGGCGGGCGGCCGCCACCAGGGAGATCGCCTGCTCCGGGCTCCCGGTCTCGCCGACGACGTGCAGGGCCTCGCTGTCGGAGAGCACCGAACGGACCCCGAGACGGAAGATCTCGTTCTCGTCGAGGAGGAAGACTCGATGGGGCCCCGATGAGTGCACGCTCAGTTGTATCCGCAAAGGGGGACGGCGCGGAACAAAACGCGGGAATTGGCGCCTCAGGGCGCGCCTGGCGTCCACGTGCTGAGAGCGCCGGGCCCGGGTCGCGCTCGCGCCGCCCGGCGTCCGCGGCAGCGAGGTGGGCACCCGCTCGTCATGCGAACAGTGCCAGAATGAGTGGGTGAGCGATCTGATCGACACCACCGAGATGTACCTCCGCACGATCTACGAGCTCGTCGAGGAGGGCATCGTGCCCCTGCGCGCCCGGATCGCCGAGCGGCTGCACCAGAGCGGGCCCACGGTGAGCCAGACGGTCGCCCGGATGGAGCGCGACGGCCTCTTGACCGTCGAGGGTGACCGGCACCTCCAGCTGACCGAGAAGGGCAACGGCCTCGCCACCCGGGTGATGCGCAAGCACCGCCTCGCGGAGCGCCTGCTGACCGACGTGATCGGCCTGGACTGGGAGCTGGTCCACGAGGAGGCGTGCCGCTGGGAGCACGTGATGAGCGAGACCGTCGAGCGCCGCCTGCTCGAGCTGCTCGACCACCCCACGGAGTCGCCCTACGGCAACCCGATCCCCGGGCTGGCCGAGCTGGGCCAGAGCGGCGAGGGCGAGCACTTCCGCGACGGGGTCGAACCGTTGAGCTCCGTGGTCGGCCCGGAGTCGCGGCGGGTGCGGGTACGCCGGATCAGCGAGGAGATGCAGAAGGACGAGGTGCTGATGGGCGCCCTGCGCCGTGCGGGCGCGATCCCGGGCGCCGTGATCGCCGCTGTCTCCACCCCCGAGGGCGTGCTGCTGGGCAGCTCAGGCGAGACGACCGAGATCGTGACCGAGGCGGCCGAGCACATCTTCGTGACGCCCTCCTGAGGGCTCTGCGTCGCCGGCACTGAGCGACCAGGCGGTGAGCCACTCGCTGCAGCCGGCCTCGATCTTCACGGTGGCCAGCGGGTCCCCGCGGGTCGGGCCGCGGTTCACGATCACGACGGGAAGGCCGGCCTTGGCGGCGTACCGCACGAAGCGGAGGCCGGACATCACCGTCAGCGACGAGCCCGCGACCAGCAGGGCATCGGCCGACTCGAGAGCGGTGTAGCAGCGCTGGACCCGGTCCTTGGGCACGTTCTCGCCGAAGAAGACCACGTGGGGCTTGAGCCGGCCGCCGCAGCCCGAGCAGCCGGGGACGACGAACGCGTGCGTGTCGTCGAGCTCGACGTCTCCGTCCGGTCGGGACAGGACCTCTGAGTGCCGCTGCAGCCAGCCGGGGTTGGCCTCGCTCAGCAGTCGCTGCATCGCCGTACGGTGCGTGCGGCCGCGGCAGTCCAGGCAGACGACCTCGCTGATCCGGCCGTGCAGGGCGACCATCCGCTGGCTGCCGGCGCGTTCGTGGAGGCCGTCGACGTTCTGGGTGATCAGGAAGGACACGCGTCCGGCGGCCTCGAGCCGGGCCAGCGCGCGGTGGCCCTCGTTGGGCTCGGCCTCGCCCATCCGGGACCAGCCGACGTGGGCGCGGGCCCAGTAGCGGCGCTGGTTGTCCGGGGTGGCGACGAAATCCTGGTAGGTCATCGGCATCCGCACCGGCGCCCCCGGGCCCCGGTAGTCGGGGATGCCCGAGTCGGTGGAGAGACCGGCGCCGGTGAGCACGACGACGCGCCCGCCGAGCAGCGTGCCGACCGGATCAGCCACGCGCGTAGCGCACCTCGGCCCGAGCGCGGGCCTTGGCCGCCTCCTCCTCGCGGTTCTTCGGCGGCGCACTGGTGCTCAGGCTCTCCAGCAGCCGCCGCGTCGCCGCCTCGACCTCCGCGACAGCGTGGTCGAACGCATGCTGGTTGGCCTGCGACGGCTTGGTGGACCCACTGATCTTCCGGACGTACTGCACCGCAGCAGCGTGCACCTCGTCCCGCGTCGCCGGCGGCTCGAAGTTGTGCAGGGTGCGGATGTTGCGGCACATAATTCGAGTCTAGGCGCCCCCTCCCGACCGGTCGAGCAGTTCCGCGGCGCCCAAGGTGGTCGAGCAGCGAGCGTCAGCGAGCGGACAGTCGAGACCCCGCCGGGTGAGCGGGAAAGCAGACGTACGCCGGGGCGCGCGACCACTAGGTGGTCGAGCAGCGAGCGAAGCGAGCGGCTAGTCGAGACCACGTTGGTGAGCGGGGAAGCAGACGTACGCCGGTGCACGCGACCACTAGGTGGTCGAGCAGCGAGCGGAGCGAGCGGATAGTCGAGACCACGTCAGGTGAGCCAAGAGCCAGACGTACGCCGAGGGCGGGGGTACGCCCCGTAGGGCGCGACCCCCATGGTGGTCTCGACTGTCCGCTCGTCTCGGCTGTCCGTTCACTGGCGCTCGCTGCTCGACCACCTTGTGGTCGTACCCGTCGTACGTGCGAGTGCGGGCCCTCGTGCCGTCGTACGTCTGGCTCCCGGGTCGCCTGTGTGGTCTCGGCTGTCCGCTCACTGCGTTCGCTGCTCGACCACCTTGTGGTCGTGCCCCTCGTACGTCCGACTCGTTGCCGTCGTACGCCCGGGAGTTCTACCGCTCGCTGCTCGACCCCCTGGGGCGGCTGGGGCACCGCATCGCGGACCGTGGGGGCGGCGGGGCGTGCGGATGGGTGAGGATGGGGGACCAGCTCGTAACCGACCCAGGAGTGACCTTGCCTGATCGCGCACACGACATCGTCGTCCTCGGGGCCACCGGCTTCACCGGTGAGCTCACCGCCGCCTACCTCGCCGAGCACGCCCCAGCCGGGCTGCGGTGGGCGCTCGCCGGGCGCAACCAGTCCAAGCTCGAGGTGGTGCGGGCCCGGCTCGCCAAGATCGACCCGGCGCTGACCGAGCTCCCGCTGCTGCAGGCGGACAGCACCGACGCGGCCTCGCTCCGCACGCTCGCGGAGTCCACGCGCGTCGTGGTCACCACGGTCGGTCCCTACCTGGAGTACGGCGAGCCGCTGGTCGCCGCGTGCGCCGCCGCCGGCACCGACTACGTCGACCTCACCGGGGAGCCGGAGTTCGTGGACCGGATGTACCTCGCGCACCACGACGCCGCGGTCGCCTCCGGGGCGCGGATCGTGCACGCCTGCGGGTTCGACTCGATCCCGCACGACCTCGGCGCCTGGTTCACCGTCCAGCAGCTCGGCTCCAGCGACCCGATCACGCTGCGCGGCGCCGTACGTGCCGGCGCGCAGTTCTCCGGCGGCACCCTCGCCTCGGCGCTGGGCCAGATCAGCCGGGCCAAGCAGATGCGCGAGGCGATGGTCGCCCGTAGCAAGAAGGAGGGCCGGCCGGAGGGTCGCAAGTCGCGTGCGGTCTCCGGCAAGCCGGGCCGGGACCGTGAGCTCGGATTGTGGCTGCTGCCGCTGCCGACGATCGACCCGTTCGTGGTGGCCCGCTCGGGTGCGGCCCTGGCCAGCTACGGCCCGGACTTCCGCTACAGCCACTACGCCGGTCTCAAGACCCTGCCGTACGCCGTGGGCGGTGTCGCCGCGGTCTCTGCGCTGGCCCTCGCCGCGCAGGTCAAGCCGGTGCGCAACCTCCTCCAGGGCAAGTTCCAGCAGGGCGAGGGACCCTCGGTGAAGCGCCGGGAGAAGTCGTGGTTCACGGTGGACTTCGTCGGGACGAGTGCCGGCAAGTCGGTGCACACCCGCGTCTCGGGCGGCGACCCCGGCTACACCGAGACCGCGAAGATGCTCGCGGAGTCCGCGATGTGCCTGGTCCTCGACGACAACCCCACGACGGCCGGGCAGGTGACCACCGCGACCGCGATGGCCGAGAACCTGCTCTCCCGCCTGCAGAAGGCCGGCATGAAGTTCGAGGTCGTCGGCTAGCCGAACCTCAGCCGGGCCTCAGGCGAACAGGCCCTCGCCGATGTAGCCGCTCCTCGAGGTGACCCCGGGCGGTACGGCGAACAGGCCGGAACCGGTGTGCTGGAGGTACTCCATCAACCCGTCCTTCGCCGAGAGTGTGTTCTGCATCGGGATGTAGTGCTCGTCGGGGTTGCGCACGAACGCGATGAAGAACAGCCCGGCGTCCAGGCGCCCGAGCGAGGTGCTCCCGTCGGTGAAGTTGTAGCCGCGGCGCAGCATCTTGGTGCCCTTGTTCTGCGTCGGGTGCGCCAGCCGCACGTGCGACTCGGTCGCGATCAGCGGTCCGTCGCGGCCCTTGAGCTTGAAGTCGGGCTCGGTGAACTCGGTCCCGCCGGAGAGCGGTGCGCCCTCGGTGCGGTCGCGACCCACCAGCGTCTCCTGCTCGCGCAGGCTGGTGCGGTCCCAGGTCTCGATGTGCATGTTGATCCGGCGGGCGACCAGGTAGGAGCCGCCGGCGAGCCAGGTGGCGCCTGCGTCGTCGTCCTCGTGGACCCAGACGAACTCCTCGAGGTTCTTCGGGTCCTCGGACTTGAGGTTAGCGGTGCCGTCCTTGAACCCGAACAGGTTGCGCGGGGTCGCCTGCCGGGTCGAGGTCGACGACGTCCGCCCGAAGCCGAGCTGAGTCCAGCGCATCGCGACCGTCCCGAAGCCGATCCGGGCGAGGTTGCGGATCGCGTGCACCGCCACCTGCGGGTCGTGCGCGCAGGCCTGGATGCACAGGTCGCCGTTGCTGCGCGCGGGGTCGAGGTTGTCGGCCGGGAAGTGCGGCAGCTCGCGCAGCGCCGCGGGGCGCCGCTCCCGGATCCCGAAGCGGTCCTTGCCGTCCTTCTCGAACAGGGTGGGACCGAACCCGAACGTCAGGGTCAGCCCCGAGGCGTCGAGCCCGACGGCCTCACCGGTGTCGGTCGGGGGCGCGTCGTACGACGTGGGCAGGCCGTCGCCGACCGCCACCCCCGTGGTCAGCTCACGGGCAGCCGAGGTCCACTCCCGCAGCAGCGCGACCAGCTGCTCGCGGGAGTCCGTGGTCACGTCGAAGGTGGCGAAGTGCAGCCGGTCCTGGGCGGGGGTGGTGATCCCGGCCTGGTGCTTGCCGCCGAAGGGGTACGCCGCCCGGTCGACCCCGCCGGCAGCAGGCTCCTGCGACTCGTGGCCGTAGGCGAAGCCGCCGACCCCCGCAGCGCCCGCCGCGAGCGCTCCCGCGCCGGCTGCTCCGAGGAGCCGCCGGCGAGAGAGCCCGCTGCCGGGGGGACGGCCCTGGGTCACAGCGTGATCGCCCCGGTCATCTTCGAGAGCGGCTCGGCGAGCGTGTTCACGGCGTCGGAGAGCTGCTTGCGCTGGGGCTCGGTCACCTTGTCGTAGGAGACGAAGCCGTCCTTGCCCACCTTGTACTTGTCCAGCTGGGTCTGCAGGGCGGCGAAGGCCGACTCGATCTGCTTCGCCAGCTCGGGGTCCTTGACCTCCAGGAGCGGCTCGAGGCCCTCGAAGCCCACCCGGGCGCCGTCGACGTTGGCCTGGAAGTCGTAGAGGTCGGTGTGCGACCAGATGTCCTCCTCGCCGGTGATCTTCCCGGCGGCCACCTCGTCGAGCAGGCCCTTGGAGCCGTTGCCGATCTGGTCCACCGTGTAGTCGAGGGTCTGGACCCGCTGATCCAGCGTCTTGGTGTTGGCCAGCAGGTCGTCGCCGTACGTCGCCCGCTGGGCCGGCGTGAGCGGCTTGTAGCCCGACGCCGGGGGCCACAGGTCCTTCTCGATCCGGTGCCAGCCGGTCCACTTCTGGCCCTCCTCGAGGTCGGCCTCGCGCAGGTCCATCTTCGGGTCGAGGTCGCCGAAGGACTCCGCGACGGTCTCGATCCGCTCCCAGTAGCCGCGCGCCTGCGGGTAGAGGGCGCGGGCCTTCTCGTCCTCGCCCTTCTCGTAGGCGGTGGTGAACGCCTCGGTCTCGTCGACGAGCTGGGAGGCCTGGTCCTTGACGTAGGCGGCGTACTGGGTGGTCGCGGCGTCGATGGTGGCCTGGTCGACCCCGGTGATCTTGGTGTCCTTGCCGGAGTCGGTGACCTTGAAGTCCGAGCGGATCCCCTTGCCGGTCATCCCCGGGCGGCAGGAGGTGACGTAGTCACCGGGCGCGGTGCGTACGACGAGGTCGCGCGACAGGCCCGGCCCGACGTTCTCGATCTCGCCGACGATCCGCATCCCATCCTCGGCGTACAGGTAGAACTCGGTGACCTGGTTGCCGGTGTTCTTCACCTTGAACACCACGTTGCCCGAGGGGGCCTCGGTGGCGGTGAGCTTGCAGTCCTTGGCTGAGGAGTCCACCTCGATGGTGCCCTTGCCCCCGCTGGAGGAGGGCTCGTTGGACTCGGTCAGGCTGCACGCCGAGCCCGCACCCAGCAGGACGACCGCCAATGAGGTCGTGATCAGTCGGTTCACGGGGTGGAGCCTTTCGTCAGGCGGCCCGCGCCGGCGAGGTTGCCGGAGCGGAGGAGGCCGGTGGGCGCGGGGTGCGCATCCGGAGGAGGAACAGGGTCATCGTGGGGACGAGGTAGGCCAGCCAGGCCCCGGCCTCGAACCACGTGGTGGCGGGGGAGAAGTTCAGCGTCCCCTTCAGCAGGGTGCCCCGCCAGGAGTCGGGCGGGACCTGGGCGCTGACGTCGAAGGCGAGGTTGTTCAGCCCCGGGAGGATGCCGGCCTCCTGCAGGTCGTGCACGCCGTAGGCCAGGACGCCGGCGGCGACCACGATCAGGATGGCGCCGGTCCAGGTGAAGAACTTGGACAGGTTGATCTTCAGGACGCCCTTGTAGAAGGCGAAGCCCATCGCGATCGCGGTGAGGATGCCGAGCAGGGCACCGAGCAGCGGGGTCAGCGTGGACCCCTCCGACCCGGTGGCCGCCTGCGTCGCGGCCCAGAGGAACAGCGCGGTCTCCAGCCCCTCGCGCCCGACAGCGAGCAGGGCGACGAAGGCGAGGCTGAACCGGCCGGCGTCGGCCGCCACGTCGATCTTGCCGCGGAGCTCACCGGAGAGCCCGCGGGCGTGGGAGCCCATCCAGAAGACCATCCAGGTGACGAAGCCGACCGCGACGATCGACAGGATGCCGCCGATGGCCTCCTGCGCCTCGAAGGTGAGCCGCCGCGGCCCGTAGGTCAGCAGCGCACCGAAGGCCAGCGAGATGAGTACGGCGACCCCGACCCCGGCCCAGATGCGGGGGAGGAGGTGCGTTCGGCCCGACTTCACCAGGTAGGCGATCAGGATGACCACCACCAGGCTGGCCTCGAGTCCTTCGCGCAACCCGATCAGGTAGTTGCCGAGCGGGAAAGAGGACATCGAGGCTCCGGAGTGAAGTAAGGCTTACCTCGCTAAGGTAAACCTGCCCCACCCGGTGCGCAAAAGGCGTCCGGGCCCGAGCCCGGCCAGGAGAACGGTCTGCGAGAACGGACCGCGTCGCCGCCGGTCAGGCGGTGTGGGCGTCCTGGTGGGTGCTCCCGCGCTGCGAGGGCACCTGTAGGTCCGTGGTGGGCCGGCGGCGGGCCGGAGCCGGCTCCGGAGTCGACTGGACACCGGTCTGGACATCCGCCTGGACATCCGCTGGGGCCGGCGAGCCGACCAGGGCGCGTGCGGCCCGGGCGCGGGCGACCGCGGTGGCCGCCTTCTCCGCGGCCGCGGTCACCGCGGCAGCTGCCTCGAGGACGTGGCGGGTGGCGCGGTCGGCCTCGGCCTCGAAAGCGCGTGCGGTCGCCTCGTCCGTGCCGAGCTCGGCGTCGTCCACGCTCGCGACGAGCGGCCTGGGGGTCTCGAATCCGGACTCGATCTCGTTGCTGTAGTCACCCGCCATGATCGCGAGGACATCACTGGTCCGGTAGCGGCGGTGACCGCCGGGCGTCCGGATCGCGTCGAGCTTGCCGGCCCGTGCCCACCGGGTCACGGTCTTGGGGTCCACGAAGAGCATGGCTGCCACCTCTGCCGGTGTGAGCAGCTCTTCTGCGGTCTGGTGCTGGGTCATCGGTTCCTCATCTCCCCCGAAGGTACCTGCCGAGGATAGGCCCGAAATATTGGGACTCGGATGGTCAAAAGGTGATCTGCTCCAAATTGGGCGTTTCTCGGAGACTTCCACCTCGGTTTCACGCTTGAAACTGCTCCCCACTGGACTAGAGCGGTTCCAGCCGTGGTGCCCCAGGCCAGAGTCGAACTGGCGACCTTTCGCTTAGGAGGCGGCTGCTCTATCCACTGAGCTACTGGGGCGGGACGCGTCCGGAAAGCAGTGTCTCCGGCGCGTTCGGCAGAAGTTTGCCATGCGGGGACGAGGCGGTGCCGTTGGGCCGTCGGCGGTTCGCGACGGTCCGGACGAACGTGCACCGTTCCCCACCTGCCACATGTCATGATTTGGGCGACCCGAGGTCGCACGGTCACAATGGGGGGTCACTGTCGAGATCGAAGGTCACATTGTCCGAGGATGAGTCGCCCGGCGAAGCGCCGCGCCACAAGGGCAGGTCTCGTGGCCGAACGATCGCCCAACGCGTCGTGATCGTAGTCGGCGTCCTCTTCCTCGTCCTCACCTCGGTGCTGCTGGTGGCCTACAAGAAGCTCGAGGGCAACATCAATGCCGTCACGCTCGGCGACCAGCTCGGCGACGACCGCCCCGACCAGGTGGTCGACGGGCCCACCCGGCCGCTGAACATCCTGGTGATGGGTTCCGACAACCGCGACGGCACCAAGATCGGTGGGGACACCCCGGGTCTCTCGGACACCACGATCCTGCTGCACCTCTCCGCCGACCGGAAGCGCGCCTACGGGGTGAGCCTGCCGCGCGACGCGATGGTGGAGCGACCCGAGTGCGTGAGCAAGAACGGCAAGCGCACCATCC
This sequence comes from Nocardioides sp. Z30_9, assembly GCF_058215735.1. Taxonomy (NCBI): domain Bacteria; kingdom Bacillati; phylum Actinomycetota; class Actinomycetes; order Propionibacteriales; family Nocardioidaceae; genus Nocardioides; species Nocardioides sp. Z30_9. The sequence continues at coordinate 1,639,731 of NZ_JBZAJF010000001.1, read as the reverse complement.
CCGGTGGGCTGACCCAGTTCAACGCGGCGTACGCCGTCGGCGGCCCGGCCTGCACCATCAAGACCGTCGAGCAGCTGACCGACGTCCGCATCGACCACTTCGTGGTGATCGACTTCGCCGGCTTCAAGGACATGGTCAACGCCATCGAGGGTGTCCAGGTCTGCGTGCCCAAGGAGGTCAACGACGACATCGGGCACATCCACCTCCCGGCGGGCACCTACAAGGTCAACGGCGCCCAGGCGCTGGACTACGTCCGGGTGCGCCACGACATCGGTGCGGCCAACGGCGACATCGGCCGGATGAAGCGCCAGCAGGCCTTCATCGCGGCGATGATCGAGAAGGTCGTCTCCAAGGGCACCCTGGCCAACCCCGTGCGGCTCTACCGCTTCCTCGACGCAGCCACCGAGTCACTGACCACCGACACCGGGTTCGCGCACCTCCAGGAGCTCACCTCGCTGGGGTCGTCGCTGAAGAACATCGGGCTCGACAACATCCAGTTCATCACCGTGCCCAACCGGCCCTACGCGCCCGATCCCAACCGCCTCGAGTGGGCGCCCGAGGCCGACGAGGTGTGGCGCAAGGTGCGATTCGACAAGCCGCTCGGCCGCCTCGCCGCCGACGCGGTCACCCCCGGACGCAAGCCCGGAGAGGCCCCCAGCGGCTCGGCCACCCCGTCCCCGTCCGGGTCACCTTCCGCCTCGGCCAGCCCGTCGCAGGCCCCTTCGCCGGACGCGGAGGCGCAGGAGGAGGCCCGCAAGAGGGCGGCCGCCGAGGCAGGCCTGTGTGCCTGAGCGCTACGGCGTGAGCCGATGAGCGACGACAAGCTGACCCCCGCGGAGCGCGCGGCGAGGCGCCGCCGCCTCGCCGAGGTCTTCGGCGAGGTGCTTCCCGAGCAGACCAACGACGACGCCGACGAGTCGGGGACGACCTCCGAGAGCAGCGACGAGTGGCTGCGACGACAGGTGCCGCCGCACCACGGCCAGTAGCTCCCTCAGGCGGGACCGGAACGCGTCGCGAGCAGGTCGCGGATCTCCTCCAGCAGCGCGATGTCGGCCGGTGTCCCGGTCTCCTCGGCAGGGAAGAACCGGTCCTTGGCCGCGGTGTAGGGCTTGACGATCAGGAAGTAGACGATCGCCGCCATGATCAGGAACGAGACCACTGCGGTGATCCACGCGCCCACGGGAAGGTCGCCCGGCCGCCAGGCGCTGAAGTCCGGCTGGCCGCCGAGCTTGCCGATCAGGGACATGATCAGCTCCACGGTGGCGGTGACCACCGCCGCGAACGCCGTGGCCATGATGAAGGCCACGGCGAGCTCGATCAGGTTTCCGCGCAGGATGAAGTTCTTGAAGCCGCTCATGGTGATTCCTCCTGGTTGAGGACCCGACCGGTTCGGACGCCCTCTCCTAGTCCTCAACAACGCTACTGGTCCCATACCGGGATCAGTATCGACGTCGCGGCCCGCGCGGCGACCTCGCCGGCCCGGCTGCTCGGCACAGCGGCGACCACCAGGCGCCCGGGCTGCCCCGTGTCCGAGCGGGAGTCCGGCTCCGCGGGGATCGCCACGACGGGGGTGCGCTCGAGCAGCACGAGGGGCGCGGTCCGGCCCTCGGGGTCGGCCACCACGAAGCTGACCCGGTCGCCCACGCGCAGCAGGTCGACGACTGCGCCGTCGGTGACCCGCAGCGGCACCGCCGTCCGGCCCGGGTAGCCCGCGAGCAGCCCTTCACCGACGGTGCGCAGCGCCGTGACCACCTCGCCGCGCCCCATCGGCGCCGCCAGGGGGCGTCCGAGCACCGAACGCGGGTCGCGCACGGCCGCGGCGGGCACCGAGCCCGGCTCGAACCGGACGTCCGCGAGGTCCGCGGGCTCAAGCACGGTGCCGCCGGGCAGGTCCCGGCTCGCCGTCCAGACCCGCACGGTCTCGGGCGGTGGGGGAGAGGTCGCCTGCAGGGCCGCCAGGACGGCGGCCCCGGCGAGCAGTGCCGCGAGTGGGCGGCGGTGCAGGAGCACACGGCGGCGCAGCCGTCCGAGGCGGAGCAGGACGGGGCCCAGTACGGGGCCCAGGACCGGGTGCAGGGGGTTCATGGCCCCCGACGGTAGGACGATCGCTCAGCGCGTGCGCCGGTCGTCCACAGGGTCAGGAGGAGGTGGTGGCCGGCGACGAGGGGGTGGCGGCCTTGGGCTTGTCCGGCGTGGAGGTCTTGGCGGCCGTGTCCCCGGTCTTCTCCGAGGAGCCCGAGGACTCCTTGGGCGCGCTGGGGGCGTCGGCGCCGCTCTGCTGCCCGCGGCTGTCGTTGCGGTAGAAGCCCGATCCCTTGAAGACCACGCCCACCGCGTTGAACACCTTGCGGAGCCGTCCCTCGCACTCGGGGCAGACGGTCAACGAGTCGTCGGAGAAGCTCTGGAAGATCTCGAAGAAGTGGCCGCATTCGGTGCAGGAGTACTGGTACGTGGGCACTGCTTGGTCCTCCGGGGGTCGTGCGGGACGAGGGGTTGGCACTCGTGGTCGTCGACTGCGAATGCTACGGCACAATGCCTGAGGTGACTTCCAAGCACCCCATCAGCGACTGGCCCGGATGGGCACGCGCCTCGGCGTACGTCGCGATGGTGGTCGTGCTCGTCCTGGTGGCCGGTCTCGTGGCCGGGATCGCCATGGTCCGGCGCCCGCTCCCGGACACCGAGGGCGTCCAGCGCATCGAGGGACTCTCGGGCGAGGTCGAGGTGCTGCGCGACAAGCAGGGCATCCCCTCGGTGTACGCCGACACTGCAGTCGACCTGTTCAAGGCCCAGGGGTTCGTGCAGGCGCAGGACCGGTTCTTCGAGATGGACTTCCGTCGTCACGTGACCGCGGGACGGATCAGTGAGCTGCTCGGCGAGAGCACCGTCGAGACCGACATGTACATCCGCACGATGGGGTGGCGCCGGGTGGCGGCGCAAGAGCTCGACCTGCTGGCCCCGGAGACCCGGACCTACCTGGAGGCCTACAGCGAGGGCGTGAACGCCTACCTCGAGGGCCGCACGGCCACCGAGCTGGCGGTGGAGTACACCGTCCTGGGCGCGACCGGCCTGGACTACAAGCCGGAGAAGTGGACGCCGGTCGACTCGCTGGCCTGGCTCAAGGCGATGGCGTGGGACCTGCGCGGCAACATGAGCGAGGAGATCGCCCGCACCCGGCTGGCGGTGAACCGCACCCCCGAGCAGGTCGACGAGCTCTACCCGCGCTACCCCTACGACCGGCACCGCCCGATCGTCCGCGACGCCGAGGAGTCGTCCGGCGGACTGGCGGAGGGCAACCCGCGGCCGGCACCGAGCCGCGCGGCCCTGCAGGCGCTCGAGGCGGTCGAGCGGGGGGTGGGGGCGATCCCGGACCTGCTCGGCAAGGGAGGCGGGATCGGTTCCAACAGCTGGGTCGTCTCGGGGGAGCACACGGTCTCGGGCAAGCCGCTGCTCGCCAACGACCCGCACCTGGGCGTCTCCATCCCCGGCATCTGGTACCAGATGGGCCTGCACTGCAACACCGTCACCGCCGAGTGCCCCTTCGACGTGAGTGGCTTCACCTTCGCCGGGATGCCCGGCGTGGTGATCGGCCACAACCGCGACATCGCCTGGGGGTTCACCAACCTCGACCCCGACGTGACCGACCTCTACCTGGAGAAGGTCAGCGGCAAGAGCTACCTCTACGACGGGAAGCAGGTGCCGCTGGAGGAGCGCGACGAGGTGATCCGGGTCGCCGGCTCGTCCTCGCGGCTGATCACGGTGCGCTCCACCCGCCACGGACCGCTGCTCTCCGACGTCTCCGCCGAGCTCTCCAGCGTGGGCGCCAACGCCAAGGTGGGGGCGGACTCCCCGGAGCGGGACAACGGCTACGCCGTGGCGCTGGCCTGGACGGCCCTGACCCCGCGGCCGACGGCCGACGCGATCTTCATGATCGACGCGGCCAGGAACTGGGGGGAGTTCCGCGAGGCGGCCTCCAAGTTCGCCGTGCCGAGCCAGAACCTGGTGTACGCCGACCGGGCGGGCAACATCGGCTACCAGGCACCGGGAGCGATCCCGATCCGCAAGGGAAACCGCAGCGGGGCCTACCCGGCGGAGGGCTGGCGCTCGGCCAACGACTGGAGCGGCCGCTACGTGCCGTTCGAGGAGCTGCCCAACGTCCTCAACCCGGCCGAGGGGTTCATCGTCACCGCCAACCAGGCGGTCACCGGCCCGTCGTACGAGCACTACCTCAGCGACTCCCCGGACCACGGCTACCGCAGCCAGCGGATCCGGTCGGTGCTCATGAGCCGCTTCGAGGAGGGGGCCCGGCTCGACGTCGGCGACATGAGCGCCCTGCAGCTCGACGACCGCAACCCGATGGCGCCGGTGCTGGTGCCCTACCTGCTGCGCCAGCTGATGACCTCGGAGTACTACGCCGACGGCCAGCGGCTGCTGCTCGACTGGGACTACTCGCAGCCCGCCGACTCCGCCCCGGCCGCCTACTTCAACGTGGTCTGGAGCAACCTGCTGCGCCGGACCTTCCACGACGAGCTGCCCGAGGCGCTGTGGCCCGAGGGCGGACAACGCTGGATGGCGGTGGTCAGCAACCTGCTGCGCCAGCCCGACAACCAGTGGTGGGACGACTCGAAGACCGAGGACGTCGTGGAGGACCGCGACATGATCCTGTCCCAGGCGATGCTCGCCGCCCGCGACGAGCTCACCCGCAAGGTGGCGCTGAGCCCCAACCGGTGGGAGTGGGGCCGGCTGCACCGCCTGGAGCTGGAGAACCAGTCGCTGGGCCAGAGCGGTGTGGGCCTCGTGGAGGCGCTGTTCAACCGGGGGCCGTTCGCGGCCGCCGGGGGGAGCGCCGCCGTGGACGCGACAAACTGGGACGCCAGCCAGGGGTACACCGTCACCTCGGCGCCGTCGATGCGGATGGTGGTCGATCTCGACGACCTCGACCGCTCGCGGTGGGTGAACCTCACCGGTGCCTCGGGCCATCCCGCCTCGGGGAACTACCGCGACCAGACCCCGCTGTGGGCGTCGGGGCGCACCCTGCGCTGGGCCTTCGGCCGCGACGCCGTACGTCGCGAAGTGGACCACAGGATGGTCCTCGCTCCGCGGTAGGTCCGCGGTAGGTTAGGTTTGCCTTACCTACTTAGCAGAATGGAGCACCATCATGCGCACACCGCGCCTGCTGGCCGTGGCCACCTCGGTCGCCCTCGCCGTGACCCTCAGTGCCTGTGGCAGCTCGTCGGACGACGGGGACGCCGGCTCCGGGTCCGACGCCGGGTCCGACGCCTTCCCGGTCACGATCAAGCACGCCCTCGGCAAGACCGAGATCACGTCCAAGCCCAAGCGGGTCGCCGCGGTGGCGTGGGCCAACCACGAGGTGCCGCTGGCACTCGGGGTGGTCCCGGTCGGCATGAGCAAGGCCACCTGGGGCGACGACGACGCCGACGGCGTCCTGCCGTGGGTGGAGGACAAGCTCGAGGAGCTCGACGCCAAGACCCCGGTGCTCTTCGACGAGACCGAGGGCATCGACTTCGAGGCCGTGGCCGACACCAAGCCCGACGTGATCCTCGCGTCGTACTCCGGCCTGACCGACAAGGACTACGAGACGCTGAGCAAGATCGCCCCCACGGTGGCCTACCCGGAGATCGCCTGGGCCACCTCGGTCCAGGACATGATCGAGCTCAACAGCACGGCGCTCGGGATGAAGGCCGAGGGCGAGAAGCTCATCGCGGACCTCGACAAGCAGGTCGGTGACGCCTTCGCCAAGTACCCGGTGCTGAAGGACAAGAGCCTGATCTTCTCCTACTTCGACCCCGCCGACATGAGCAAGATCGGCTTCTACACCACCAACGACACCCGTCCGGGGTTCATGGAGTCGGTCGGCATGAAGATGCCCGCCGCGGTGACGAAGGCCTCCGAGGGCAGCGACGAGTTCCTGGGCAGCGTCAGCTCCGAGAACGCCGACCAGTTCAACGACGTCGACGTCTTCGTGACCTACGGCGACCCGGACGGCAAGATCCTCAAGGGGATCCAGTCCGACGCCCTGCTCAAGCAGATCCCGGCGATCAAGAAGGGCGCCGTGGCCGTGCTCGAGGAGAACACCCCGCTGGCGGCCTCGGCCAACCCCTCGCCGCTGTCCATCCCGTGGGGCATCGACAAGTACTTCGCCCTGCTGGCCGCAGCTGCTGAAAAGGCGTGACGCAGACACCCCTGCGAACGATGCCGCGGGACGTCGCCCCCGGGCGGCGTCCCGCGGCAGGGCGGGCGCTGTGGATCGTGGTGGCCTTCGGGCTGCTGGCGCTCGCAGCGCTCGCCTCGGTCGCCTTCGGCGCTCGCGTCGTCTCCCTAGGCGACGTCCTCGCCGCCCTGGGAGCCGGCAGCGACGGTCTCGCCCAGGCGGCGGTGGAGAAGCGGATCCCGCGCACCCTGCTCGCGATGCTGGTCGGCGCGGCGCTGGGCACCGCCGGGACGGTGATGCAGGGCGTGACCCGCAACCCGATCGCCGACCCCAGCATCCTCGGGGTGACGACCGGGGCCTCGCTGGCCGTGGTGACGGGCATCGCCTTCTTCGGGCTCTCGTCGTCCACCTCCTACATCTGGGTCGCGATCCTCGGTGCCGCCCTGGCGGCGCTGTTCGTCTACGCGGTGGGCTCCCTGGGACGGGGCGGTGCGACCCCGCTCAAGCTCGCCCTCGCGGGAGCAGCCACCTCGGCGGCGCTCACCTCGCTGATCAGCGCCATCCTGCTCCCGCGCATCGACGTGATGGACCAGTTCCGGTTCTGGCAGATCGGCGGGGTCGGCGGCGCGTCGTACTCCAAGCTGGGCCAGGTCCTGCCCTTCCTCGTCGTCGGCGCGGTGATCTGCCTGGCCACGGCCCGCGGCCTGAACTCCCTGGCCCTCGGTGACGACGTCGCCGCGGGACAGGGCGAGCACGTCGCCCGGACCCGCGTGATCGCGTTCCTGGGGGCGGTCACGCTGTGCGGTGCGGCCACCGCGGTGGCCGGGCCGATCGCGTTCGTCGGCCTGATCGTGCCGCACGTGTGCCGCCTGGTGATCGGCATCGACCACCGCTGGCTGCTGCCGAGCTCGGCCGTGGTCGGCGCGCTGCTCCTCACCACCGCCGACGTCATCGGCCGGGTCGTGGCCCGGCCCACCGAGATCGACGTCGGCATCGTCACCGCGCTGATCGGAGCCCCGGTGTTCATCTCGATCGTCCGCCGGCAGAAGCTGCGTGCGCTGTGAGTGCCCAGACGGTGCGCGACTCGGCGGCCCGGACCGTGGCCCAGTCGCGGGTACGCCGCAGTCGCCGCCGTGCCCTCACCAGCGTGAACCTCGCCGTGATCGCCGTGGTGCTGTTCGCGGTGAGCCTGATGGTCGGGCAGACCTTCTACGGACCCGGTGAGGTCCTCCGCGTGATCATGGGCGAGGTCGTGCCGGGCGCGTCGTTCACGGTGGGGGAGCTGCGGCTGCCGCGGACCGTGCTGGCGGTGCTCACCGGCGCCTGCTTCGGCATCGCCGGCACCACGTTCCAGACCATGCTGCGCAACCCGCTCGCCTCGCCCGACGTGATCGGGATCAGCTCCGGGGCCAGCGCAGCCGCCGTGATTGCGATCGTGGTGCTCTCGGTCGAGGAGACCGTGGTGTCGCTGATGGCGATCACCGCGGCCCTGGTCACCGCGCTGCTGATCTACGTGCTGGCCTACAAGGACGGCGTCGTCGGCACCCGGCTGATCCTGATCGGCATCGGGATCGCCTCGATGCTGGACAGCGTCGTCGCCTACGTCATCGTGCAGGCCGCGGCGTGGGACCTGCAGACCGCGATGCAGTGGCTCACCGGCAGCCTCAACGGCGCCACCTGGGGCGAGGTCGGCCCGTTGCTGGTGGCCGTCGTGCTCGTCGCGCCGGTCCTGCTCGCCCAGTCGCGCAACCTGACCCTGATGCAGCAGGGGGACGACTCCGCGTCGGCCCTCGGCGTCCGGGTGGAGCGCACCCGCATCGTGTCGATCGTGGCCGCGGTCGCGCTGATCGCCTTCGCCACCGCCGCGGCGGGCCCGATCGCGTTCGTCGCGTTCCTCTCCGGCCCGATCGCGGCCCGCATCGTGGGCAGTGGCGGGTCCCTGATGGTCCCCGCGGCCCTGGTCGGGGCGGTGCTCGTGATGGCCGCCGACCTTGTCGGCCAGTTCGCCTTCGGCGCCCGCTACCCCGTCGGGGTGATCACCGGCACCATCGGTGCGCCGTATCTCGTCTACCTGCTCGTCCGGAACAACCGTGCTGGAGGGTCACTGTGACCGACCTACATTCCCTGAGCCTCGAGGGCGTCACCCTCGGGTACGGCGACCGCACGGTCGTCGAGAGCTTCGACCTCGTCGTCCCCCCGGGACGGATCACCGCGATCGTCGGGGCCAACGCGTGCGGGAAGTCGACCCTGCTGCGCTCGATGGCGCGGCTGCTCTCGCCGCAGGCGGGCCGGGTGCTGCTCGACGGCAAGGACCTGCACCGCCTCCCGACCAAGGAGGTCGCCCGGACGCTGGGGCTGCTCCCGCAGTCGCCGATCGCCCCCGAGGGCATCGTGGTCGGTGACCTCGTCTCCCGCGGCCGCCACCCCCACCAGGGCTTCCTGGCCCGCTGGACACCCGCGGACGACGACGCCGTCGCCGAGGCGCTGGCGGTGACCGAGACCACCGAGCTGGCCGACCGGCCGGTCGACGAGCTCTCGGGCGGGCAGCGCCAGCGGGTGTGGATCGCGATGGCACTGGCCCAGCGCACCGACCTGCTGCTGCTCGACGAGCCGACCACGTTCCTCGACGTGAGCCACCAGATCGACGTCCTCGACCTGCTCACCGACCTCAACCGCACCCGCGGCACCACGATCGTGATGGTGCTGCACGACCTGAACCTCGCGGCGCGCTACTCCGACCACCTCGTCGCGGTCCGGGCCGGCCGGCTGCACGCCGCCGGCGACCCGCACGAGGTGCTCACCGCCGAGGTGGTGCGCGACGTGTTCGGGATGGAGAGCCAGGTCAAGCCCTGCCCGGTCTCGGGCAAGCCGATGGTGCTGCCGATCGGGCGGCACCACTCGCTCACGGCGTAGGCCCTGCCTGGGACGCCCCGCGGCCGAGGCGGGTGACGCCCAGCTCGGTCGCCACGGCGGCGACGGGCCGGTCGTGGTCCTCGTGCGGCACGGTGTCGAGCACCTCCTCGGCGTTGAGCAGCACGCACACGAAGGTCCCCACGGGCACCCGGGCCAGGGCCCGGTCGTAGGACCCGCCTCCCCGGCCCATGCGCACGCCGTCCCTGCCGACCGCCAGGCCGGGCACCAGGAGCACGTCCGCGGTGGCCACCGCGGAGCGGCCGAGCGGGGGACCGGAGGGCTCGAGCAGCCCGCGGCGGGCCGTGTGCAGGTCCTCCGGGCCGGCGTACGGCGCCCAGTCGAGGTCGTCGTCGCCCTGCAGCAGCGGGAGGATCACCCGCTTGCCCTGCTCGCGCAACCGGTCGAGCAGCGGCCCGGTGCCGGGCTCGCTGGAGACCGAGACGTAGGCCGCGACCGTGGCGGCGTCCCGGACCTCGGGAGTCGCCACGAGATGGTCGGCCAGCGACCGGGCGCGCTCGCCCAGGACGGTCAGCGGGAGGTGCTTGCGAGCGGTCAGAACCTGGTCGCGGAGCGCTAGCTTGGCGGCAGCGATGTAGTCGGGCACGCGATCAGCCTACGATCGGCACATGACATCGAAAGGACTGCGGCAGGCCACCGAGAAGATGCAGGCCGCGGGCGTGGACGACCTGGCCATCCAGGTGTTCGCGCACTACTACCGACAGCTCGAGCACGGCGAGAAGGGCGTGATCGCCGAGAGCACGATCGAGCCGCTGGACATGCCCTCACTGGACGACGTCGAGGTGAGCGAGGAAGCGGCCGCGAAGGCGATCGGCGCCACGGTCGTGATCAAGCTCAACGGCGGCCTCGGCACCTCGATGGGGATGGCCCGCGCCAAGTCCCTGCTGTGCGTGCGCCGGGGACTGTCGTTCCTCGACGTGATCGCCCGGCAGGTGCTCCACCAGCGCCGGGAGTACGGCGCCACGCTGCCGCTGATCTTCATGAACAGCTTCCGCACCTCGGCCGACACCCTCGCCGCGCTGGAGCGCTACCAGGACCTCGCCGTCCCCGGGCTGCCTTTGGAGTTCCTGCAGAACAAGGAGCCCAAGCTGCGCGCCGACGACCTGCGACCGGTCAGCTGGCCGCGGGACCCGTCGATGGAGTGGTGTCCGCCCGGGCACGGCGACATCTACACGGCGCTGATGTCGAGCGGGTTGCTCGACCAGCTCATCGACGCCGGCTACCGGCAGGCGTTCGTCTCCAACTCCGACAACCTCGGTGCCGTGGCCGACGCGCGGGTCGCCGGGTGGTTCGCCGAGTCGGGTGCGCCGTTCGCGATCGAGGCCGTGCGGCGTACCAAGTCCGACCGCAAGGGCGGCCACTTCGCCCGCCGCAAGGCCGACGGGCGGATCGTGCTGCGCGAGACGGCGCAGACGGCAAAGGCCGACCTGGAGGCGCTGGGCGACCTCGACCGGCACAAGTACTGCTCGACCAACAACCTGTGGTTCGACCTCGAGCGGATGCGCGACGAGAGCCGGCGCCGTGACGGGATCCTCGGGCTGCCGCTGATCCGCAACGTCAAGAACGTCGACCCCAGCGACTCCTCGAGCCCCGAGGTGATCCAGATCGAGACCGCGATGGGCGCGGCGATCGAGGTCTTCGACGACTCCCGCACGATCGAGGTCGGCCGGGACCGGTTCGTGCCGGTGAAGACGACCAACGACCTGCTGGTGCTCCGCTCGGACGCCTACGACCTCGGCGAGGACTTCGTCCTGGACCAGGTGGCCGAGACGCTCCCGTTCATCGACCTCGACGAGCACTACAAGCTGGTCGAGGACTTCGACAAGCGGTTCCCGACCGGGGTCCCGTCGCTGAAGGGCGCGGAGTCGCTGGTGGTCTCCGGCGACTGGACCTTCGGCAAGGGAGTCCGGATCCGGGGCGCCGTCGAGGTCGAGGGTGCGCACGGCCGGATCGAGGCGGGCCAGGTCCTCGGTGAGGAACCCACCGCGGACTAGGGTCGTCCCCATGCCTGTCGAGCCGCCCCCGGACCTGCTGCCGGTCGAGGACCACCTCGAGCGAGTGCTCAGCCGCATCGAGTCGATGCAGCCCTTCGACCACCCGCTGATGGACGCGATCGGCCTGCCCGTGGGGGAGGACGTCGTCTCCCCGGTCTCGCTGCCGGTCTTCGACAACTCCGGCATGGACGGGTACGCCGTGGCGTTCCGCGACGTCGCCGAGGCCACCGGTGAACGGCCCGCCCACCTGCCGGTGGTCGGTGAGATCGCGGCCGGGCAGGCCACGATCTTCTCGCTGACGCCGGGCACCGCCGTGCGGATCATGACTGGGGCGCCGGTCCCCGCCGGGTGCACCGCTGTGGTCCCGTTCGAGTGGACCGAGGAGCAGGGCCGCGAGGTGCTCGTCCACCGGGCGCCCGAGGAGGGCCAGCACATCCGTCGCGCCGGCGAGGAGGTCTCCAAGGGCGACGTGCTGATGCGTCGCGGTGAGGTCATCGGCACCCGGCAGGTCGGGCTGCTCGCCGCGGTCGGCCTCGGCCGGGTCTCCACCTCGCCCCGGCCCCGGGTGGTGGTGATGTCGACCGGCTCCGAGCTCGTCGAGCCCGGACGGCCCCTGGGGCACGACAGCATCTACGACGCGAACAGCTACCTGCTGGCGGCGGCGGTCCGCGCGCACGGCGGCAGCGCGTACCGGGTGGTCGCCAGCTCGGACGACCCCACCGCGTTCACCGAGGCGCTCACCGACCAGCTGGCGCGGGCCGACCTCGTGGTCACGAGCGGCGGCGTCAGCAAGGGCACCCACGACGTGGTCAAGGAGGTGCTCACCGAGCTCGGCACCGTGGACTTCCTCGAGGTGGCGATGCAGCCCGGCAAGCCGCAGGGGTTCGGCGTCGTCGGCGAGGACCGGACTCCCATCTTCACGCTGCCGGGCAACCCGGTCTCGGCGTACGTCTCCTTCGAGATGTTCGTGGTCCCGGCCCTGCACAAGCTGATGGGCCGCGAGCCCGCCGGGCGGCGGCTGGTGACCGCGACCGTCCAGACCTCGCTGCGCTCGATGCCGGGCAAGCAGCAGCTGGTCCGGGCGAAGGTCGAGCTCGGCGCCGAGGGGGTCCGGGTCACCCCCGTCGGTGGCGCGGGCTCGCACCTGATCGCCGGCCTCGCCGAGGCCGACGCGCTGATCGTGCTGGCAGAGGGAGTCACCCGGATCGACCAGGGTGACCAGGTCCCGGTGCTGCTGCTCGACCGGCCGCTGGACTGAGGGAGGAACCACATGGAGCGCTTCACCCATCTCGACGAGTCCGGCGCGGCCAGGATGGTCGACGTCTCCGGCAAGGACGTCACCTCGCGATCGGCCACCGCGACCGGCCGGGTGCTGGTCTCCCCAGCGGTGGTGGAGGCGCTGCGCGGGGACGGGGTGCCCAAGGGCGACGCCCTCGGGGTGGCTCGCGTCGCCGGGATCATGGCCGCCAAGCGGACCCCCGACCTGGTCCCCCTGTGCCACCCGCTGTCCATCTCCGGGGTCACCGTGGACCTCGAGGTCCACGACTCCGGGGTCACGATCACCGCGACCGTGCGCACCACGGACCGCACCGGGGTGGAGATGGAGGCGCTGACCGCGGTCTGCGTCGCGGCGCTGACCGTGATCGACATGGTCAAGGCGGTCGACAAGAACGCGGAGATCACCGACGTGCGGCTGGAGGAGAAGACCGGCGGGAAGAGCGGCACCTACCGGCGCGAGGGCTCCCGGTGACCTCGCTGCCCGCGGCGGTCGTGGTCGCCTCGAACCGCGCGGCGGCCGGGGTCTACGAGGACACCACCGGCCCGCTGATCGCCGAGGCGCTGCGCGGCGCCGGCTGGACCGTGGGCGACCCCGTCGTCGTACCGGACGGGGAGCCGGTGGGGGAGGCGATCCGCGCGGCCGTGCGGTCCGGGGCGCGGGCCGTGCTGACCACCGGGGGGACCGGTCTCACCCCGACCGACCTCACCCCCGAGGTGACCCGCGGCCTGCTGGAGCGCGAGGTGCCCGGGATCGCCGAGGCCATCCGGGCGCACGGCATCGGCAAGGGCGTCAGCACGGCGGCGCTCTCCCGTGGGGTCGCCGGCACCCTGGGGGGCGCGCTCGTGGTCAACCTCCCCGGGTCGCGCGGCGGCGTCAGGGACGGCCTCGAGGTCGTCGTACCACTGCTGCGGCACGCCGTCGAGCAGATCGTGGGGAGCGACCACTGAGCGCCGGCTGGCCGGTGGTGCTGGATGCCGGCGAGGTGCGGTTGCGGCCGATCAGCCGGCACGACAAGGACGTCTGGCGGCGGGTCCGGCAGGCGAACGCCGGCTGGCTCGGCCGCTGGGACGCGACCGCGCCCTCCCGCAGCCAGGTCCAGCCACGCAGCTACGGGGCGATGGTGCGCCAGATGCTGATCGAGGCGAAGGCCGGCCGGCAGCTGCCGTTCGTGGTGGAGTTCGGCGGCCGGTTCGTCGGGCAGGTGACGGTGAGCAACATCGTGCGGGGATCGGCGCAGTTCGCCTCGATCGGCTACTGGATCGACCAGGAGTACGCCGGGCGCGGGATCACCCCGGTGGCGGTGGCGCTGGCGATCGACCACTGCTTCGGACCGGTGGGGCTGCACCGCATCGAGGTGGCGGTGCGGCCGGAGAACACCTCCTCGCTGCGCGTGGTGGAGAAGCTCGGCATCAAGGAGTTCGGGTTCGCCCCTCGTTTCCTGCACATCGACGGCAACTGGCGCGACCACCGGCTGTTCGCGATCACCCGCGAGGAAGTGCCGCTGGGACTGCTGAAACGCCTCGAGAACACCCGCCGATCACAAGATTCACAGCAGTCACACGAGTGATCTCCCGACACACCGCCACGCATGCGGCTCCGGGCCCAGCCCCCCTCGTATCGTCAGCCCCGTGGACTTGTCAGCAGTTATCTTCGTCGTGCTCGCCGTCGCCTGGGCGCTCTACCTGATCCCGAAGGCGCTCAAGCACCACGACGAGCTGGCCAGTGACCGCCTCGTGGAGGGCCACTCTGACAAGGTGCGCATCCTCACCCGCAAGGCCAAGGGCGGCCAGACGCAGGTGGTCGAGGTCGAGACCGAGCACGTCGAGACCGTCGAGAAGACAGTCACCGCCCCCCGGCGCACGAAGCCCGCTGCCCCGAGCGTCCCTGCACAGACGCGTCCCCTCGTGACCCGTGCCGCGGCCCGCAAGGCGGCCCAGCGCCGCCGCCGGGTGCTCGGGCTGCTCGTCGCGGCACTCGCCGTCGTGTGGGCCCTGACCTGGTTCGCCTACCTGCCGATCTGGGCGCCCGCGGTCCCCGGGGCACTGGTGGTCGGCTGGCTGGTCCTCGCCCGGCTCTCGGTCCGCAAGCTCAACGCCCGCCGGTCCTCGGCCGTCGTGGCCCCGTCGGTCCCCGAGGCCGCCCAGGCCGACGCGATCGAGGTCGAGCACGCACCCGCGCCCGTCGAGAAGGTCCAGCACTCGCAGGACCTCGTCGACCTGCTCGCCGAGGACACCGTGGGCCTGGAGCGTGCGGAGATCGAGGCCGCCCTCGCCGACGACGGCTCCCTGTGGGACCCGCTGCCGCTGACGCTGCCGACCTACGTGAACAAGGCTCGCGCCCGTCGTACGGTCCGCACGATCGAGCTCACCGGGATGAACAGCTCCGGCCACGACGAGGCCGACAGCACCCTGGCCCGCGAGGCCGCCGAGTCGGCCGAGGCGGCCTCCACCGAGACCGACACCGGCAACGGCGAGCGCCGGGTCGCCGGAGCCTAGGGCCGCGGCGCCAACCGCATGTAAATCGGGGTTATGGACGCTCATCAAGGTGCCGACCGGGCCTGAAGCGTCCACAACCCTCTCCAACATGCAGGCTGTCAGCAGGGGGCGATTCGGAGGGCCAGCCCTGCCGGTGGTAACTTTTCCCTCGCGCTGAACGGCGCATGGGGCTGTGGCGCAGTTGGTAGCGCGTCTCGTTCGCAATGAGAAGGTCAGGGGTTCGAATCCCCTCAGCTCCACCGACGACGAACCGCCCGTCACCTGCAGCTGCAGGAGGCGGGCGGTTCTACTTCTGCAGGGTGTGGGCGGGGCGGAAAAGGGTGCTGCCCGCCGCAATATCCTAACGACGGGCAGCTTGTCTCGGGCCGTCTCGGGGGTCGGCCCGCAAACCTCAGCGATGATGCCGGTCCTGCACCAATAAAGCCATGGTTCGTCCGAAATATGGATTTCACGGAGCCCGTCCGATGCCAGGGGCGGGGGTGCGATCCCCGAGCGCGGCGGCGACGGCGGCCTCGGCGTGGGTCCGCATCGAGTCCAGGACGGGGATCGGTGACTCCTCGGGACTGACGAGCAGCTCGATCTCGGTGCACCCGAAGACCACGGCCTCGGCGCCGGCCTCCCGCAGCCGCTCGATCACCGCGAGGTACGCCGCCCGCGACCGGTCCTCGACCCGGCCGAGGGTGAGCTCGTCGAAGACGATCCGGTCCACCTCCCGGCGCTCGTCGGGGTCGGGTACCTCCACGTCGAGGCCCGCCCGGGCGAGCCGTCCGACGTAGAAGTCCTCCTCCATCACCCAGCGCGTGCCGAGCACGCCGAGTCGAGACCAGCCGGACTCGCGCGCCCGGTCCGCGATCGCGTCGGTGATGCGCAGGAGCGGGACGTCGATGGCGGCCTCCACGTCGTCGGCCACCCGGTGCATCAGGTTGGTGCAGATCAGCACGAGATCGGCGCCGGACCGCTCGCAACGCCGGCCGGCCTCGGCGAGCAGGCGCCCGGCCGCGTCCCAGTCGCCGCGGACCTGGTGCTCCCTGACCTCGGCGAAGTCGAGGGACTCCATGGTGATCCGCGCCGACGCGTGGCCGCCGCGGCGTTGCGCCACGAGCTCGTTGACCACGCGGTAGTACTGCAGCGTCGAGTGCCAGCTCATGCCTCCGATGAGGCCGATCGTCTTCATGCCCTCCATGTTCGCCACCGGTCGGGGCCCTACGGAAGTCCCGAGTTCCTAGGACGACCCATAAGCAGGACTTATGCTCGAGCAGGTGGATGCGAAACGCCTGCTGATCTTCCGTGCCGTGGCCCGGGCGGGCTCGATCAGCGCCGCCGCCCGCGAGCTCGGCTGGACCCAGCCGGCCGTCAGCCAGCACCTGCGGGCACTGGAGCGGTCGGTGGGGTGCGCCCTCCTGCTCCGCGGCGCCGGTGGGGTCGACCTCACCGAGCCGGGCCGGGTGCTGCTCGCGCGCGCCGACGCGATCGCCGTACAGCTGCACATGGCGGGGGAGGAGCTCGCCGACCTGACCGAGCTCCGGCGCGGCCGGGTCCGCCTGGCGGCGTACCCCTCGGCGGCGGCGACCCTGGTCCCGCGTGCGGTGGCGGGCCTGCGGGAACGCCACCGCGAGGTCGACGTCGAGCTCGTCGAGGCCGAGCCGCCCGAGGCGATCGCGCAGGTGATCGCTGGTGACGTCGACCTCGCCCTGGTCTTCGGATACGAGGACCTCGCGCCCGTCGAGGCGCCGGGTCTGCTGTGGCACCCCCTGGCCGACGAGCCGGTGCGCCTCGTGGTCGGGGCCGAGCACCCCGCCGCGAGCCGCCGCCGCCTCGCCCTGCGCGACCTCGCCGAGGAGGAGTGGATCGTGGGGTGCGCGCGGTGCCGGGCGCACACGCTGCGGCTGTGCGCCGCCGCCGGCTTCGAGCCTCGCGTGCGGCACGTCAGTGACGACTACGTGGTGGTGCAGAACCTGGTCGCGGCCGGGCTGGGGGTCACGCTGCTGCCCCAGTCGGCGCTGGAGGCCTACCGGCACCCGGCCGTGTCCGTGCGCGGGCACGCGTCCTTCGGCACCCGGACCTTCGGCTTCGTGCACCGTGAAGGGGCTGACCGGGTTCCAGCGACGCAGGCGATGATCGCCGAGCTGCAGCGGGCGCCTCGGCCCTGAGCCCGGCTGTGCCCGGGCCGGAAGCGGTCTGGACCGCCCCTGCAGGCGGGGCCGCCGGTGAGGCCCGCCGGCCGGGTCGGGACGAAGCCTCGGTGCAGGGCTGCGACCTACGCTGAATGTGGTCAACCCGTGAGGAGAGATCATGAAGGTGCTTGTTCTCGGGGGCGATGGATTCTGTGGCTGGCCGAGTGCGGTGCACCTGTCCCGCGCGGGCCACGACGTGACCATCGTCGACAACCTGGTCCGGCGACGGATGGACGAAGAGCTCGGGGTGCAGTCGCTGACCCCGATCCGCACGCTGCCCGAACGGTTGTCGGCCTGGGAAGAGGTCACCGGATCGGTCATCGGGTACGACGACCTCGACCTCGCCCACGACTACGACCGCCTCCTCGCCCTGCTGGAGCATCTGCGCCCGGACGCGGTCGTGCACTTCGCCGAGCAGCGCTCCGCGCCGTACTCGATGAAGGACAGCGCCCACAAGCGGTACACGGTCGACAACAACGCCAACGGCACGCACAACCTGCTCGCGGGCCTCGTGGAGGTGGGCCTCGACGCGCACCTGGTGCACCTCGGGACCACCGGCGTCTACGGCTATGAGACCTCGCCGGTCGACCTGCCCGAGGGATACCTCGAGGTGAGCTACCCCGATCGTCAGGGCGGCACGGTCACCCGCGAGATCCTCTACCCGACCAAGCCCGGCAGCGTCTACCACCTGACGAAGTCGATGGACCAGCTGATGTTCCAGTACTACGCCGAGAACGACAAGGTGCGAGTGACCGACCTGCACCAGGGCATCGTCTGGGGCACCCAGACCGACGACACCCGGCTCGACGACCGGCTGGTCAACCGGTTCGACTACGACGGCGACTTCGGCACCGTGCTGAACCGGTTCCTGATGCAGGCAGCGATCGGCTACCCGCTGACGGTGTACGGCACCGGGGGCCAGACGCGGGCGTTCATCAACATCCAGGACACCGTGCGCTGCGTGCGGATGGCCGTGGAGTCCGGCGACCAGGTGCGGGGCCGGGCGCGGATCATGAACCAGCTCGCCGAGACCCTGCGCGTCGAGGACCTCGCCCAGCTCGTGGCGGGGATGCTCGGCGGGACCGTCGACCACGTCTCCAACCCCCGGGTCGAGGCGGCCGAGAACGAGCTGGCGCTGCGCAACGACAACCTGCGCGCGCTCGGCCTCGACCCGATCCTGGTGGGCGAGGGGCTGATGCGGGAGTCGATCGAGATCGCCAGCCGGTACGCCGATCGCTGTGACCGCTCCAAGATCCGGGCGGAGTCCTACTGGACCCGTGGCCGGCGAGCTGCCGCGGAGGAGGGCTGATGCGCGGAAGGTGGCTGCCGGTGGGGGCGCTGGTCTTCCTCCTCGTGGCGATTCTCGTCGTGGTCGGGGCCGTGCTGGCTCGCCCGAGCTGGTTCAGCAACGACGAGGACAACGTGCCCCCGGATCACGTGTTCAGCACGAGCCTGCTCGACCTGGGGAAGGTGAGCGGGATCCGTCTCAGCGACGACAACTCAACCTCGGGGAGCTTCACCGTCCCGGTGCCGGTCGACTCCCGCCTGGAGCATTCCGTGCTGCTCCTGCGCGGGAACACCGAGGTCGCGCAGGCCAGCACCGTCTTCCTGCGGGTGCTGATCGACGGCGAGTCGGTCTTCGTCTCGGAGCTCGAGCCCGGTGACCGCGAGCTGAAGGCGGACATCGACGTGCCCAGGTGGGCCGTCGAGGACGGTGAGCTGCACGTGCAGCTCCGCACGACGGGCAGTCTGGACCAGCGGCGGTGCAACGTCACCACCGAGATCGGTGCCCTGGTGGCCCTGGACGCCGAGGACACCCGGGTGCGGGGGGAGCTGCTGGACGAGCCGCTGCACACCGTGCGGGACGTGGTCGCGGAGCTGGGGCACGAGGTCACGCTGGTCCTCTCGCCCCGGGCGAGCTCACGCGAGTGGTTCGCGACCGCGGCCCGGCTGGGCGCCTTCCTCACCCAGCGTGGGTACGACGTCTCCTACTCCGAGAGCGTCCCGGACGCCGAGGACCACAGTGAGACCCCGATCCTCCTCGGCCCCCCTGACGCGCTCTCCACCCTGGACTGGGAGACAGCGGCCGACAGCGGCTCGGTTCGGGTCGGGACGCGAGGCGACGTGACGCTGCTCGGTGTGGTCACGCCCGCGGCCGACGTCGTACCGACGTTCCTGACCACGAGCGCGGTCACCACGAGTGACTCCGGCTCCACCGACCCCAGGGCGGCTGCGCCTCAGCGGGCCGTCGGCAGCGGTGCGACCCTCGAGGACCTCGGGGTCGACACGTCGGTGCAGCAGATCTCCGACCGCCGCAGCTGGCGGGTGCCGTACTCGCTGGCGGACCTGCCGGGTGGCACCGTGCCGGCCTCGTTCCAGATCTCGATGATGGTCCCTGCCACCACCGTCGACGCCCGCTGGCTGGTGGAGGTGCGCCTCAACGACGACCTCCTCGCCAGCTCACGGCTTCCCGGCGCCGGCCGTCAGTCGTTGTCGGTCGCACTCCCGCCCCGGGACCAGCTGGTGCGCAACGAGCTGACGGTGACGCTGATCCGTGACCGCGACCTCGGTGGCTGCAACGTCCGGCAGACCTCCTACGACGTTCAGCTGCTCAAGGATTCCGCCCTGACCGGCGGCGGGGCAGGCGCCGGCTTCACCGCCGTACCGGCGCAGTACGCCGACGGCTACGACGTCATCGTGCCGAGCTCGGTCCTCGAGGACCCGACCACCGCCCTCGCCGGGCTGGTGCCCACGCTGGGGGAGTTCAGCGGCTGGCGCCAGGAGGCCGTGTTCGCCTGGGACGGCACGCTCCGGGCGCGCCCCTTCCTGTTCTTCGGTCCGCCTCCGGCCCGGAACGCTCCACTGGTCACCCTCGCCGGCGGGCGGATCCGCTCCGGCGGCTTCGACCTGTCCTCCTTCGAGGACGGCATCGTGCTGCAGTGCGTACGTGCGGGCCGAGAGCCCGGCATGGTGCTCACACCAGTCGGTGACCCCGAGGTGGTCGTGCCGCCGTACGGCCGGGAGCAGGCCCGCCTGGTCGCCGGCGGTGGTGGCGGGTTCGTGGTGAGCAGGTCGGGCCGGGTGGTGAGCGCACCCGAGGTGAGGGCGGAGACCCCGAGGTGACGACGCGGTGACCACTCCGGCCGAGGACGGGGCGGGAGAGCCCGGGTCGAGGTCCGAGGAGCTCATCGCTCCCGAGGCCGTTCGTGAGCACTACCGCTCGGTGGACAGCGCCCCCGAGGAATACGCCATGAGGCGCTCACCCCGAACGGTGATCGCGTTCCTCGTCTCGTTCGTGGCGCTCAGCCTCCTGGCGCTGCTCCTGATCGCGGGCCTGATCGGGACGGGACGGCTGGAGGACCGGGACATCGTGCTGTTCTCCGCTTCCGGGAGCAAGGCGACGATTCCCGTGCGGATCTTCATCCTGGTGTACTTCACGGTGTACAGCCTGACCCTGGCCACCAACCTCTGGCGTCGCCTGTTGGTGTTCCTCGAGCTTGTCGGATCAGTCCTGCTGATCAGCCTGGCCGTCGACCTGCTGACCCTGGCGGCACACCGGATCCCCGGCGTCTCCCCACCGGTGGCCGCGCAACAGATCATCGGCTCGATCATCGCCGTGGCCGTGTTTCCCGTGGTCGTGCTGGCCAACGCCCGGCTTCCCGATCCCGTGCCCGCTCCGGCGCCGACGGCCCGGATCGGCGCCGGAGGCTGGGCCCGGCTGCTGGTGCCGGTGCTACTGGCGGTCGCACTGGCGGTCCATGTGGCGCAGGAGCTGGACGGCGTGGTGTCGGTGATGCGGGCCGTCGCCCTCCTCGGCGGGATCGGCCCCGGCGTGTTCCTGGTCCAGCAGGCAGTCTCGGTGTTCGCCGCGGCGATCGGGGTCGTCCTGGTGGCCAGGGGGAGCCGCTCGCACTTCACTGGGCCGGTCGGCGTGCTGGTCCCCGCCCACAACGAGGCGCACGGGATCGCGGCGACCATCCACGCTCTCGACCTCGCGGCCGGGTCCTACGACGCTCCGGTGCACCTGTACGTCGTGGACAACGCCTCCGACGACGACACCGTCGCCGTCGCGAAAGAGGCCATGGCGCGGACCCGTCACCTGACCTGCACGATGCTCAGCTGTGCCCGGCCGGGAAAGGCCGCGGCCCTGAACCACGGGCTGGACCGGCTGACCGAGCCCTTCGTGCTGCGCCTCGATGCCGACTCCCTGGTCGAGGAGCGCTGCCTGGGCAAGGTGATGCGGCACTTCAGCAATCCCCTTGTCGGTGCCGTGGGGGGCCTGCCGCTGCCGACGCGCACCGAGACCTCCATCGACCGGGTGCGGCTGGTCGAGGTGCTCCTGCGGCACGCCTTCTACCAGGTGGCACGCATGGGGTACGGCGGGGTCGTGGGCGTGCCGGGCATGCTGACGGCGTACCGGGGCTCGGCGCTCGACGAGGCCGGGCCGATCATGCAGGGGATCAACGGTGAGGACACCGACATCTGCATGCGGTTGAACTCGCTGGGCTACCGCTGCGTCGTCGACCCGCGGGCCGTCTACGCCAGCGAGGTCCCCCGCACCTGGGCACACCTGACCGAGCAGCGGATCCGGTGGTTCCGCAGCACCTACCACGTGGCCGCCCACAACCGGCGAGCATTGCTGCGGCCGGGATCGATGGCGGGGACCGTGGTGCTGCCCTTCGCACTGTTCAACACGGCGCGTCGCGCGATGCTGATCCCGCTGCTCTTCTTCGCCGCGCTGACGCTCAGCATCTTCGAGGTCGCCTTCGCCGGCGTGGGCTGGCAGCCACTGCTGGCCATGGTGATCGGGCTCCCCGCGCTCGTCGCGATCGCGGTGTGTCTGCTGCTGGGTCGGCCGAGGGCCCTGCTCTATCTGCCCGAGTACCTCGTGTTCCGGATGATCCGCAGTTACCTCACCCTGTCCTCGCTGCTCACGATGCGGTTCCCCCCGATTGACTCCCCGTGGCAGTGGTACCGCGCCCGGGGGAGGCCGGCACCGGACGAGCCCGATTCCCACCCCGGTCGCACCTCACGCTGACCCGGTCGGTGTTCAGCAGCGTGGACCCCGCGTGACAAGCCGTGTGGCTGCTACGGGGACCCGATGATCTTCGACGGACCGGCGGGGTCCGCCTCGCCCCGCTCGACCGCGGCCTCGTGGCTCGCGCGCGCCCGTTCCAGCAGGGCCATCAGCGCGGGTTCGTCGCGCACCTTCTGGCGGTACTTCGCCCCGAGGTCGACGATCTGGTCACGCTCCTCGAGCAGCAGCTTGAAGATCCGCTCGCGCTCGGCCGGGTCGGCGGTGTACTCCGAGTCCAGGTAGTTGGTCGCGTGCCGGCGGGCGTTGGCGATCGCGTTCTGCGCCTTTCCGGCAGGGCTCAGCAAGGAGGCCGCGACCGTCACGACCAGGACACCCAGGATCACGCTGAGGGAGAGCCCGGTGCTGATCTCGACGACCTTGACGTGCTCACCGTCGTTGATGAACGGCACGTTGTTCTCGTGCAGGGCGTGCAGGATCAGCTTCACGCCGATGAAGCCCAGGATCGCCGCCAGGCCGTAGGAGAGGTAGATCAGCCGGTCCAGCAGGCCGTCGATGAGGAAGTAGAGCTGGCGCAGCCCGAGCAGGGAGAAGGCGGTGGCGGTGAACACGATGAACGTGTTCTGGGTGAGGCCGAAGATCGCCGGGATCGAGTCGAGCGCGAACAGGATGTCGGTGCCGCCGATGGCCACCATCACCAGCAGCATCGGCGTCATCACGCGCTTGCCGTTCTCGACGGTGAAGAGCCTGTCGCCGTCGTAGTGCTCGGTGGTGTGGAAGACCTTGCGGGCGAGCCGGATGATGAAGTTGTCGGCCGAGTGCGACTCCTCGCCCTCGGGCTTGAGCATGTTGCCCGCGGTGAGCAGCAGGATCAGGCCGAAGAGGTAGAAGATCCAGGCGAAGGAGTTGATCAGCGCGGCGCCGAGGAAGATGAATCCCGTCCGGGCGATCAGCGCGAACACGATCCCGAACAGCAGCACCTTCTGCTGGTCCTCGCGCGGCACCCGGAAGCTGCTCATGATGATCAGGAAGACGAACAGGTTGTCGACCGAGAGCGCCTTCTCCGTGACGTAGCCGGCGAAGTACTCCGAGCCGGGCCCGGTCCCGCCGAACACCAGCACGCCGAGGCCGAAGAGCACCGCCATGCCGACGTACAGCGCGGACCACAGTGCAGCCTCGCGCAGGGTCGGGACGTGGGCCTTGCGGACGTGGAAGACGAAGTCGAAGGCCAGGAGGCCGAGGATCGCGACGATCGTCAGCCCCCAGACGAGAGCCGAAACATCCATCGAGCTGTTACTCCTATACCGGGGATCGACGCGGGCGCTGACAGCGTAAGGAGGCCGACCAAACGTGCTGGTCGGGGCGGACCCAGAACCAGAGAACCACCCGCGGACCCCCATCGGGGGGAAGGGGAACCGCGGGTGGTCTGCTCCCTGAAGAGCACTGTGAGCCTGTCCGGTCGGCGAGGTGGCTAAACATCGATGCGGGCACGACTTGTGGCGGCGCGAAGCCCGATGACTAGGGTCGGAGGATGACTCACGACGCTCCCGTACGACGTCCCTGCGGTTCCTGGTCCACCCCCGTCACCGCGGACGTCGTGGTGCAGCAGGCCAGCGCCGTCGGCGCCGTGGCACTGGACGCCGCGGACGTCTACTGGTCCGAGATGCGGCCCCACGAGGGCGGTCGCACGGTGATCGTGCGGCAGGCCCCGGGTGCCGATCCCGTGGACGTCCTGGACGAGACGGCCAATGCGCGCACCGCCGTCCACGAGTACGGCGGGGGCGCGTGGTGGGTCCGCGACGGCGTCGTCTGGTACGTCGACTGGGCCGACCAGCGGCTCCGGAGGGTCGACCCCGGCGCCGCGCCGGTCGCCGTGACGCCTGCGTCGCCCGAGGGTGGCTCGGTGCGCTGGGCCGACGGCGACGTGCACCCGGTGGACGGCCGGGTGGCCGTGGTCCGCGAGACCCACCCGGTGGGCACCAGCCGCGCGGTGGACGTGGTCAACGAGATCGTCGTGATCGATGCCGCGGGATCGCAGGACACCGTGGTCTCGGGTCCCGACTTCGTCTCCGACCCGCGCTGGTCGCCCGACGGGAGCTCCCTGGCCTGGCTGGAGTGGAACCACCCCTCGATGCCCTGGGACGCCTCGACGCTGAAGGTGCAGACCCCGATGGGGGCGCAGACCGTCGCGGGCGGGGTCGACGAGCCCGCCGAGGGGATCTGCCAGCCACAGTGGGCGCCGGACGGTTCCCTGTGGTTCTGCTCCGACCGCGCGGACTGGTGGTCGCTCTACCGCTGGACGCCCGAGGGCGGGGTCCAGCGGATGTTCGAGGAGCCCGGTGACGTCGGTGCTCCCAAGTGGTCCTTCGCGCAGCGGCGCTACGGCTTCCTCGGCGACGGCCGCGTCGTCCTCGCCGCGCTGCACCAGGGCGTCGACACCTTGTGGCTGGTCGGTCCCGACGGTACGGCGAACCGGCTGCCCACCGAGGTGACCCATGTCGCGGACCTGGCGGCCTCGGGGAGCCGGGTCGTGCTGGTCGGCGCCTCACCCGTGCAGGAGCCTGCGGTGCTGGCCTTCGAGGCCGGCGCCCCGGACCGGGTGCAGACGCTCAGCGCCGTGCGCGAGCTGGGCATCGACCCGGAGTGGTTCGCCGTGCCCGAGCACATCGAGTTCCCGGGCGGGGACGGCCGTGCGACGTACGCCAACTTCTACCCACCGACGAACCCGGAGACCCGCCCGCTCGAGGGTGAGCTGCCGCCGGTGCTCGTGATGATCCACGGTGGCCCCACCTCGAACGCGAAGGCGGCTCTCGCCCTCGGGACCCAGTTCTGGACCAGCCGTGGCTTCGCGGTCGTCGACGTCGACTACGGCGGCTCCACCGGCTACGGACGTGCCTACCGCGAACGGCTCCAGGGTCAGTGGGGGGTGCTCGACGTGGGCGACTGCGTGGGGGTCGTGCGCTGGCTGGTGGAGCAGGGCCGGGTCGACCCTGCCCGCGCGCTGATCCGCGGCGGGTCAGCCGGCGGCTTCACGGTGCTGATGGCGCTGGCGGTCTCAGACGTGTTCGCAGCGGGAGCCGACTACTTCGGCGTCGCGGACACCGAGGCCCTCGCCGAGGAGACGCACAAGTTCGAGTCCCGCTACCTCGACGGGCTGATCGCGCCGTACCCGGAGGGTCGCGAGGTCTACGTGGAGCGCTCGCCGCTCTCGCACCTCGACTCGCTGACCTCGCCGCTGATCGTGCTGCAGGGCTCCGAGGACAAGGTTGTCCCCCCGGCGCAGTCCGAGATGATCGTCTCGGCACTGCGCGCGAAGGGACTTCCTGTCGCCTACCGGCTCTACGAGGGGGAGCAGCACGGCTTCCGCAAGGCGGCGAACATCAAGGACTCCCTCGGGGCCGAGCTCTCCTTCTACTCCCAGGTGCTCGGGTTCGAGCTCCCGGCGCAGGAGGAGATCCCGGCCCTCGAGGTGGAGAACCTCAGACCCTGACCAGCTCCTCGTCCTCGGCCCGGCTGCCGTGCAGCTCGCTCATGTGCGGGCGGTCGAGCTGCTCACCCTCGACGTCGATGTTCGGCAGGATCCGGTCGATCCACTTCGGCAGGTACCACGCCTTCTCGCCGAGCAGGTACATCAGCGCCGGGATCAGCGCCATCCGCACCACGAAGGCGTCGAAGAACACCGCGATCGCGAGCGCGAAGCCCATCGACTTGATGATCGGCTCGTCGATCAGGATGAACGCGGCGAACACCGAGATCATGATCACCGCGGCCGCAGCGACCACCCGGGCACTGTTGCGGAACCCGTCGATCACCGCCTCGCTGGTCGTGGCGCCGTGCACGTGTGCCTCCCGCATCCGGGTCACCAGGAAGACCTGGTAGTCCATCGCGAGGCCGAAGACCAGGCCGATCAGGAAGATCGGCATGAAGCTCACGATCGGCGAGCCCTCCATCAGCCCGAAGGCGCCCTCCTGGAAGACCGCCACGGTGGCGCCCAGGGTGGCCAGCACGGAGAGCAGGAACCCGAAGGTCGCGGTCAGCGGCACCAGCAGCGAGCGGAAGACGAGCGTCAGCAGCAGGAACGCCAGGCCGATGACCACCGCGAGGTAGATCGGCAGCGCGTCCGCGAGCCGCTCCGAGACGTCGGCGGTGATCGCGGTCAGGCCGGTCACCCCGATCTCGGTGCCGGTCTGCTCCTCGATGTCGGACTGGTTGGTGCGCAGGTCCACGAGCAGGTCCTCGGTCTCGGTGTCGTCACCGGCGGCCGACGGGGTCACCAGCACCTGGGCGCCGGTGCCCTCCTCGTTCTGCATCACGACCTGGGCGTTGACGACGCCGGGCTGTGCGTTGGCCCACTCCACGATCTCGCCGTACGCCGTGGGGCGGTCCTTCTCGGCGACGTCACGACCGTCGACGACCAGCACCAGCGGCGCGTCGCGACCCGGCCCGAAGGCGTCGGCGATCAGGTCCGAGGCCTTGCGCTGGGTGGTGTCGGTGGAGGCGGTGCTGTCGTTGGGGAACGCGAGGTGGAGCTCCTTGAGCGGGATGGCCAGGGAGCCGAGGGCCACGACCACCAGCAGGACCACGGCGACCGGGCGTCGCCCGATCAGGCGTGCCCAGCGGACACCGTTGTTCAGCACCTTGCCGCTCGCGTCGCGCTTGGGGTGGGGGCTGCGCACCTGGCCGGCGAAGGCCTTGGACTTCATCATCCCGAGCACGGCCGGGAGCAGGGTCAGCGCCACCAGCACGGCGATGAAGACCGTTGCCGCCGCTGCGATACCCATCGTGGTCAGGAACGGGATCCTGGCCACACCGAGCGCGGCGAGGGCGATCAGGACGGTGAGCCCGGCGAAGACCACGGCGGAGCCGGCGGTGCCCACGGCGATGCCAGTGGCTTCCTCTCGGTCGTCGGTGTGGTCGAGCTCGCTGCGGTAGCGCGCCAGGATGAACAGCGCGTAGTCGATTCCGACGCCGAGGCCGATCATCGTGGCCAGCATCGGGGTGGTGGAGCCGATCTCCATGACCGCCGTCAGGGCGGTGATGCCGGTGATGCCCAGCCCGACACCGAACAGGGCCGTGACCACGGGCAGACCGGCGGCGACCAGGGAGCCGAAGGTGAGGATCAGGACGAGCACGGCGACCGCGATGCCGATCAGCTCGGAGGTGCCTCCGATCTCGAGCACGCCGCTGGTGCCGGACCCGTTCGCCTCGACGGTGAGCCCCTGGTCGCGGGCCTGCGCCATGGTGTCGTTGAGAGCCTCGATGGTGCCGGGCTCGACGTCGGCCACGGTGTCCACGTCGAAGTCCCAGGTGATGGTCCCGACCCGGCCGTCCTTCGACAGCGGCGAGAGTGCCTCGGCGTTGGCCTTGGCGACGGCTGCCGGCTGGCCGGACTGCTCCGCGGACTTGAGGAGCATCTGCTCCTGCGCCTGGGCAGCGACCACCGGGTTCACCGGTCCCGGTGCCTCCGGGTCCTTGCCGTCGGGCATCTGCGGCAGTGCGGCGAGGTCCTCCACGAGGGCGTCGACCTCGGCCTTGTGGTCGGCCAGGGTTTCGCCCTTCGGGGCGGCGACGACCACCTTCACCGAGGCCTGGTCGAAGGCATCCTGGGCGCCGGGGAAGAGCTCGGCCTGCATGTCCGCCGCGCGTTCGGAGGGAATGCCGGGGATCGAGAACGAGTCGCTCATCGGCTTGGAGAGCGTGGCCGCGACGCTGCCGACCGCGATCATCGCGATCAGCCAGCCGGCCAGGAAGAACGGCCACCGCCGGAAGGCGGTCTTGCCGAGGCGGTACAGAAGGGTGGCCATGGGTGGTTCTCCTGGGGGGTGATCGAGTGGAAGCGGGGAAGGGGGAAGGGAGGAAGGTCAGGCGAGCAGGTGACGCGCTGCCTGGAGGACCTCGTCGAAGGCAGTGGTGATCGGTCGTTCCTCGGGGTCGTCGAGGAACAGCTCGAAGGCGGATTCGAAGAGCCCGCACAGGAGCCGGATCGCCACCTGCGCCCGCTGTGCGTCGAACGACGCACCCTCGCGCAGGCGGATCTCGTCGACGATGCGGCCGGTCAGGACCTGGAAGCGTGCGTAGGCGGCCGCGAGGAGCCGTGGATGCTCGTGCACGATCCGGCGGAACCGCAGCAGGTCGGCACGGCTCGGGTCAGGGACGCTGAGCAGGTCGATCCCGAGGGCACGCAGGTCGTCGACGAGGTTGCTGCCGGCCCCGCGTGCACGGAATCTCGCCAGGGCCTCCTCCGAGGGCTCGGGGGAGTCGCCCAGGACGGCGTCGAGCTTGCCGGGGAAGTAGTTGAACAGGGTCCTGCGGGAGACGCCGGCCGCCTCGGCGAGCTCGTCCATCGTGAAGCCGTCGAGACCGCGCTCGTCGACGAGCGCCTGGGCGCACCTGGAGATCCGCAGCGACGTCTCCTGACGTCGTCCGGCCCTGGAGGTTGCACTTTCAGTCACGTAGTGCAGTCTTGCACTCTGCCCCAAGGAGTGCATCTGATCGTGGTGTGATCTCGCCCACCGGGGGACGACTCCGGGACTAGGGTCACCGGATGACACCAACCGAGCTGAGCCACAGCCGCACCTACCCGGCGGAACCTGGACGCGCGTTCGAGGAGCTGCTGCCCTACGAGCTGAGCCGCATCTTCGACCGGCGGTACGCCGCGATCCCGCCGATCAGGGCGACCCGCGACCAGGACGGCCCCTGGGCCACCGCCGGTCAGACGCGGACGATCGCGCTCGCCGACGGCGGCACGATGCGTGAGGAGCTGGTGGAGGTCGACGGGCCGCGCCGGTTCGGTTACCGGATCAGCGAGATCACCGGGCCGATGAAGCTGCTGGTCGCCTCGATCGACGGTGCGTGGACCTTCGAGCCAGCCGGCACCGGCGTACGCATCACCTGGTCGTGGACCGTGCATCCCGCGGGCCGGCTCGGCTCGCTGGCGATGCCGGCCTTCGGCCGGATGTGGCGCGGCTACGCACGCCAGGCCTTCGACAACATCGAGCGGCTGCTCGTGTCCTGACCGCCCGAGGTGTGGGCGGCGCTACCCGGGGGTACGACGGCCATGGTTGTCGCCACATCCTTTGGAGGGGTCCATGAGCCAGACGACGAAGCAGGACGACCCGGCCGCTGCTCCGGGGACCCTCAACGGGCTGATGCTCGCGGTGGCCGTGGTCTCGGCGGTCAGCGGACTTCTCTACGGCTACGACACCGGCATCATCTCCGGCGCCCTGCTCCAGATCGGCGAGGAGTTCGACACCGGCCACGGGATGGAGCAGTCCATCGCCGCCGGCATCCTGCTCGGCGCCGTCATCGGTGCCCTCGTGTGCAGCCTGCTCTCCGAGAGGTGGGGCCGGCACCGGACCATCCTGCTGATCTGCGGGATCTTCATCGCCGGCAGCCTCGCCTGCTCGGTGGCGCCGGACGCGCTGAGCCTGGCCGGGGCGCGGGTGCTGCTCGGCTTCGCGGTCGGCGGCGCCACCCAGACCGTGCCGATGTACGTCGCCGAGATGGCGCCGGCGGGCCTGCGCGGCCGGCTGGTGCTGTGCTTCCAGCTCGCGATCGGCGTCGGAATCGTGATCTCGACCCTGGTCGGTGCCTCGGAGTCCGTGGACTGGCGGATCTCGATCGGCGCCGCCGCCGTGCCCGCCCTGATCATGCTGCTCCTGCAGCTCCGCCTCCCCGAGAGCCCGCGCTGGCTGGTCAAGCAGGACCGTGAGGACGAGGCCCGCGCCGTGCTGGAGCGAGTGCGTCCCAAGGGCTTCGACATCTCCGAGGAGCTGGGGGAGATCGTCGAGGTCGAGCAGCGCAAGCAGGAGACCAAGCGCAGCCACCGGGGCTGGAGCGGCCTGCGCCAGCCCTGGGTCCGGCCGGCCCTGGTCGTGGGCTGCGGCATCGCCGCGTTCACCCAGCTGTCGGGGATCGAGATGATCATCTACTACGCCCCGACGATCCTGACCGACAACGGGTTCTCCACCACCGAGGCGCTCCGGGTCAGCGTCGCGCTCGGCGTGACCTACCTGGTGATGATGATCGTCGGCCTCGCCATCGTGGACCGGGTCGGTCGTCGCCGGCTGACCCTGGTGATGGTGCCCGGTGCGGCGATCAGCCTGTTCGTGCTCGGTGCCTTCTTCGTCACCGACAACGCCGGTCGCGACAACATCGGCTTCATCATCGCCTGCCTGATCGTGTTCATGTTCTTCAACGCCGGCGGCCTGCAGCTGATGGGCTGGCTCACCGGGTCCGAGATCTACCCGCTCGCCGTACGCGGTGCCGGGACGGCCGTGCAGTCGGCCACCCTGTGGGGCACCAACCTGCTGATCACCCTGACGCTGTTGACCATGATCGACGCGTTCGGGGTGGGTCAGGTCTTCTGGCTCTACGGGCTCTTCAATGTGGCGGCGTGGATCTTCGTGTGGCGGCTGCTGCCGGAGCTCACCGGGCACAGCCTGGAGAACATCGAGCAGCACCTGCAGGACGGCGAGTTCCGCCCGCAGGACTTCGCCGAGGACAAGGTGGCGCCCGCCTAGCGGGATGTCCAGGCAGGGCTCACACGCCGGCGGGCGTGCGGGGTGTGGCCGCCGGGAAGGTGGCGCTGCTCCCGTCCTCGAGGACGGGCACCACCCGCTCCAGCCAGGTGGGCATCCACCAGCTCCAGCGCCCGAGCAGGGTCATCGTGGCGGGCACCAGCACCATCCGGACCAGGGTGGCGTCGAGGGTGATCGCCACCGCCATCCCGACCCCGAGCTGCTTGACCACGACGTCGACCTCGGTGGCGAACCCCCAGAACACGGCGACCATGATCGATGCGGCGGCCGAGATCACCCGTGCCGTCGAGGACAGGCCGCGCACCACGCTGCCGTGCGCGTCACCGCTGTCCAGCCAGTCCTCGCGGACCCGGGACAGCAGGAACACCTCGTAGTCCATCGAGAGGCCGAACAGGACCGCGAACAGCAGGATCGGCACCCAGCTCGAGATCGGCATCGCGTGGTCGAGCCCCACGAGCTCCACACCCCAGCCCCACTGGAAGACCGCGGTGAGCACGCCGTACGCCGCCGCGATCGAGAGCAGGTTCATCGCGGCCGCCTTCACCGGCACCACCACGGAGCGGAACATCATCGCGAGCAGCAGCATCGAGACGGCGACCACGAACCCGACCACCAGCCACAGCCGGGTGGAGAGCTGGTCGGCGATGTCGGCGAACAGGGCCGTGGTGCCGGTGACCTCGACACCCGGCGGTGCCTGCTCGCGCAGGTCGGCGACCAGGGCCTGGGTCCGCTCGTCGGTGGGACCGAAGGTGGGCTCGGCCTCGAAGACGTGCACCGCGCCGTCGGGGGAGGTACGCACGGGGGAGACGCCGGCGATGTCGGCTCGCCGTTCCACCTCCCGGGCGTGGACCGCGGCGTCCTCGGGGCTGCCCCGGGTCACGAACGCGACAGGGCCGTTGGCGCCGGCGCCGAACTCCGCGGCCACCAGGTCGTGCGCCTTGCGCGTGGTCAGGTCGGTCGAGGACGACGACGAGTCCTGCGGCCAGGTCCGCATCCCCAGGGCAGGGGCCGCCAGCGCCAGCAGCAGCACCGTCGCGGCCAGGGTCCACGCCAGTGGCCGGCGGGTGACGACGCCCGCCCAGCGGGCGGTCACCTGCCTGCCGGTCGGACGGCGCCCGGCCCGCACCCGGCGGGGCAGCAGGCGCTGTCCGGCGAGGCCGCACAGGGCGGGGACCAGCGTGAGCGAAGCCGACGCGACCGCGACCACCGCGATCGCGGTGGTGTAGCCGAAGGAGTCGTAGGTGGGCAGGTCGGCGAGCTTGAGGCCGAGCAGGGAGACCAGCACCGTCGCCGAGGCGAACACGACCGAGCGCCCGGCGGTGGCCACGGCGCTGCCGGCCGCCCGGCGAGGGTCCTGTCCCGCCCGGAGGAACTCCACGTGCCGGGTCACCAGGAGCAGGGCGTAGTCGATGCCGACCCCCAGCCCCACCATCGAGGCGACGGTGGGGGCCGAGTTGCTCACGTCGGTCACCGCGGCCAGCAGGGTGATCCCCGCCGAGCCGACTCCCAGCCCGACCAGCGCCACCGCCACCGGCAGGCCGGCGCCCACGACGGAGCCGAAGACCAGCACCAGGACCAGCAGGGCGAGCACCACGCCGATCAGCTCGCCACGGCCTGACATCGGCGCCGCCGCCGTGTCCGGGAGCTCCCCGCCGAGCTCGACCTGGAACAGGCGCGGCGGCTCGGCACGTCGTACGCCGCCGTCGGTGGCCGCCCTCGTCGGCGCGACCGCCGCCTCGAGCGGGCCCAGCTCGCCCATCAGGTCGGGGTCCGTGACCGGCACGTCGTAGTGCACGGTCAGCAGGGCGGTGTCCTGGTCGGGGCTGATCCGTGGGGCGGAGACGCCGAGGACGTGGTCCATCGCCCGCAGCCGGTCGCTCAGCGCATCGAGCTCGGCTCCAGCCACCGGTGCCCCGTCGCGGGTGTGCACGACGACCCTGGCGCTCGCGTTGCCGGCCTCGGGGAGGTGGGCGCGGAGCAGGTCGATGCCCCGCTGGGCCCGGGCCCCCGGGATGTCCCAGTCGTCGTGCGGGGTCCCGCCGAAGGCCCCCGCGAGGGCGATGACGGCGGCCGCGAGGACGAGCCAGGCGGAGATCGTGCGCCACGGGTGGGCGGCGGTGTCGTGGCCGAGGCGGTGCAGCAGGCGTGACATGGGAGGTCCTTCGCGTCGTCGGTGACCGGTGTCGCACACCTTGTGACGGCGCTCTGTGCCTGGCTTGCACTCGACTGGACCCTGACTGGACGGCCGGACTTGACCCGCGAGTTCTCCGGCGTTATGCGGGCGCGGCGCGAGTTCGCGTCGTAGGGTCGGATCGTGGGCCCTGCAGGTGCGGTGGTACGGCCCGGAGCGACGACGCTTCCGGCCGGTGGCCCCGCGCTGCACAATGGCCCCGCGACAGTGAGCTACGCCACGTCGCTATACGCCCAAAAATCAGTCTTTAGCAAACTATGTCCGCTTTCGTCGTTTTAGGGTATGTTGTCGGTCTAGTCCACATCGAGCACCAGGGAGGGACGCCATGCTGACCATCGCACCGGCATCCGTGATCCTGATCGGGATCTTCGGCATGTTCGTGATCGCGTTCGCGGTCGCCCGGATGACCATGCTCGAGCGCCAGGTCCAGCGTCCCGCGCTGCGTGAGCCCACCCCCCGCGCCTTCGCCGACTCGGGCGTCTGACCTGCCGGGTCCCGCTAGATCCAGCGCTTGAACCACATGCGCTGCACCCACTCGCGGTGGGTGACCAGCTGGTCGGTCCAGATCGGCCAGAACCAGGCGAACGCGAGCAGCGTCGCCACCAGGACGCTCCCGGCCGCCACGGCCCCGATGCTGCGTCGTCTCCTCGACGCGTCCGGCCGGCCGAGGATCTCTCCCAGGAGCAGGGTCGCGCCCAGCACCAGGAACGGCAGGATCGTCACCGCGTAGTAGCTGAAGATCGGCCGCTCGTCGTACCGGAACCACGGCAGCCAGGTCGATGCGATGCCCACCAGCACCAGCCCGTAGCGCCAGTCGCGGCGGGCCACCCACGCCACCACCGCCCACAGTGCAGCGATCGTGCCGAACCACCACACGACCGGGTTGCCGAGCAGCAGCACCTGGCGCAGGCAGGTCGATCCCGCCGCCGCCTCGCAGCCCTGCTGGCCGGGCGCGATGTTGAGCTGGGCGTCGACCCCCACCGGCCGGTTCAGCGTGAGCCATCCCCACGGGTTGGACTGGTAGACGTGGGTGCTCTCGTTGAGGAAGCCGGTGTGGAAGGAGTAGACGTCGTGGTGGTAGTGCCACAGCGAGCGCAGCGACTGCCACAGCTCGGGGAAGAAACCCTGGGCGTCCTTCTCCAGGTAGCGGCCCCAGTAGGGGCCGTACTGGGTGTTCGAGAGCGCCCGTTCGTACTCGGCGGCGTGCAGCAGCCAGCCGGTCCACGACACGAGGTAGATCAGGAACGGGACCACGACCACGTAGACCACCGCCGGGGCCGCGTCGATCAGCGCTGACTTCACCCACGCACGACGTACGCCGAAGGAGCGCCGCGCGCCCGCGTCCCAGGCCCACATCAGCAGGCCGAAGGCGGCGAGCGGGAACAGTGCCGACCACTTCGTGCCGACGGCCAGCCCCCAGCAGACACCGGTGGCCAACCGCCACGGCCGCCACAGCAGCAGCGGTCCCCACGAGTCCGGCGAGAGCCGGGAGCCTTCGGGGACCGCGCGGGCCAGCCGGCTGCGCACCCAGTCGCGGTCGGCCACCATGCAGCTGACCGCGCACAGCACGAAGAACGCGAGGAACAGGTCCAGCAGCGCCAGCCGCGAGAGCACCAGCTGGAGGCCGTCGAAGCACATCAGGAGGCCCGCGACCAGCCCGAGCAGGGTGGAGCGGGTGACGCGGCGCGCGAGCCGGATCATCACCAGCACCATCAGGGCGCCCACGACCGCCGAGGCCACCCGCCAGCCGAACGGGGTCATCCCGAAGACGCTCTCGCCCAGGGCGATCAGCCACTTGCCGACCTCGGGGTGCACCACCATGTTCGGGGTCCCGTTCCACAGCCCCTCGGTCTGGCCCGCGAGGAGCTGCACGTCCGCGTTGTCGACGTAGCCCTGTGCGTAGCCGTGGTGGAGCAGCGACCACGCGTCCTTGGCGTAGTAGGTCTCGTCGAAGAGGAACGCGCGGGGCTTGCCCAGGTCCCACAGCCGCAGGAACGCGGCGAGGAGGGTGACCGCGGCGGTGCCGACCCACGCGAGCACCGGATCGGTGTCGACGGCCCGCAGGCGTGCCCGGACCGAGGCACTGGGCACGACGTCTCCCGCTGCCGTGCGGCTGAGCCCGACCGTGCGCTCGAGCGGGGCGGGGAGGGTCACGTCGGACGATGCTACGGCTGCGATGATCGGGCCATGACGCAACCGGCCGAGCACCACGCCGACCGGATCACCGATCCGGCCGGCCCGCAGGGAGACGGACGCGGTCCGGGCGTGCTCGTGCTGGCCGCGACCCCGATCGGCCGGCCCGACGACGCCTCGCCGCGGCTGGCGGCCGAGCTGCGCGGCGCCGACGTGGTCGCGGCCGAGGACACCCGCCGGCTGCGGCGCCTGACCAGCGACCTCGGCGTCGAGATCTCCGGCCGGGTGGTGTCCTACTTCGAGGGCAACGAGCACCTGCGCACCGACTCGCTGGTGGAGTCGCTGCTCGCCGGCGACCGGGTCGTGCTCGTCACCGATGCGGGGATGCCGAGCGTCTCGGACCCCGGCTACCGGCTCGTCGCCGCCGCCGTGGAGCGCGGCGTGCAGATCACCGGCATCCCCGGCCCCTCCGCCGTGCTCACCGCGCTCGCGGTCTCGGGCCTCCCGGTCGACCGGTTCTGCTTCGAGGGGTTCCTGCCTCGCAAGCCGGGGGAGCGGACGCGGCGGCTGGCCGCGCTGGCCGACGAGCAGCGCACGCTGGTGTTCTTCGAGGCCCCGCACCGCACGGCCGCGACGCTCGGCTCGATGGCGGAGACGTTCGGCGCGAACCGGCGCGGGGCCGTGTGCCGGGAGCTGACCAAGACCCACGAGGAGGTACGCCGCGGCCCGCTGGCCGAGCTCGTCGAGTGGGCCGCGGGCGGCGTACGGGGTGAGGTGACGATCGTCGTGGAGGGTGCGGCCGCGCCCGAGGCGGTGACCGACCCGCTCGCCCTGGCCGCGCTGGTCGCCGAGGAGGAGGAGCTCGGCGCCACGCGCAAGGAGGCCATCCTCGACGTCGCCCGGCGCTCGGGGGTCCCCAAGCGGGTCGTCTACGACGCGGTGCACCGCCCGTGAGCCCCGGATCGCCCGCGTCCGCCGGCTCCGACCTCCCCGGCGTGCCGGAGCCGTTGCCCCACCCGGTGGTCGACAACCACTGCCACCTCGACCTGGGCCGCGGCGAGTCGCCCGCGCTGCCGGTGACCGAGGCGCTCGCGCTCGCCGCATCGGTGGGGGTGGCGCGCATCGTGCAGATCGGGTGCGACCTCCCCGGCGCCCGCTGGGCCGTGGAGGCCGCCGAACGGCACGACCGGCTGGTCGCGGGCGTGGCCCTGCACCCCAACGAGGCCCCGCGTCTCGCGGAGCAGGGGCGGCTGGGGGAGGCACTGGCCGAGATCGAGACGCTGGCGCGCAGCAGCGAGCGGGTCCGCGCGATCGGCGAGACCGGCCTCGACTACTTCCGCACCGGCCCGGAGGGCGTCGCGGCCCAGCACGAGTCGTTCCGTGCCCACGTAGAGATGGCCACCTCCCTGGACAAGACCCTGGTGATCCACGACCGCGACGCCCACGACGACGTGCTGCGCGTGCTCGACGAGGTCGGGGCGCCGCAACGATGGGTGATGCACTGCTTCTCCGGCGATGCCGACTTCGCCCGGCGGTGCCTGGACCGCGGGGCCTACCTGTCCTTCGCGGGGACGGTCACCTTCAAGAACGCGGAGCCGTTGCGCGAGGCCCTGCGGATCACCCCTCTGGACCGGGTGCTGGTGGAGACCGACGCGCCGTACCTCACCCCGATGCCGCACCGGGGGCGCACCAACGCCTCCTTCCTGGTCCCGCTCACGGTGCGCTCGATGGCCGCGACCCGGGGCCTGCAGACCGAGGAGGGGCTGGGGCTGCTGTGCCGCGCCATCGAGGCGAACACCGACGCTGCCTTCGGAGGGCCCTGGGGCTGACCCCGGGGCCCGACCAGTCGCATCGGCCCGGGTGCGACACGCGCAGACACGCCCAGACACGCCCGGGATCCCAATGTGAGCACTCCCACACGTCTTGCTAGCAACCTTGCTAACCGGGAGCTACATACCTAGTGTCGTGGGCTGTTGGCCGGGAGCAGGCTCTATCTACACCCGGTGGTGCCACTTAGGAGCCGCGTCGCGACCATCACCGCGTTCGTTGCCAGGCACCGCCTCCTGCGGCCCGGAAATCGCGAACATCGGAGAACCGTGCGCGCTTCACTCACGCACCCCGGCCGGAACAAACCCCTTCTACTCGGACTGGTCGCAGCGACCGTCCTCGCCCTCGCGGGCACCGCCACCGCCTACAGCGCGATGAGCCGGACCGTCACCCTCTCGGTCGACGGCAAGGAACAGCAGGTCCGCACCTTCGCCAAGGACGTCGGCGACGTCCTTGCCGACAAGGGCATCGAGCCCGGCAAGCACGACGTCATCGTCCCGGCCGTCGGATCGCCGGTGAAGGACGGTTCCCGGATCGCCGTACGTCTCGCCCGCCCGCTGGACCTCACCGTGGACGGCGAGAAGAAGACCTTCTGGACCACCGCCACCAAGGTGTCGGCCGCGCTCGACCAGATCGGGATGCGCATCGGCACCGCCGCGCAGCTCTCGGTCAGCCGTAGCGCCTCGATCGACCGCTCCGGGCTCGCGCTGGAGGTCGTCACCCCCAAGCGCGTCTCCGTGCAGGTCGCGGACGCCAAGGCCTCGCGGCACAACGTGCCCGCAGCCACCGTCGGTGAGCTGCTCGACGAGGTGGGCGCCAACGTGGACCGCAACGACATCGTCCGTCCCTCGCGCAGCGCCGAGCTGACCAACGGGACCCGCGTCGTGGTCACCAAGATCGGCGTCAAGACCAAGCGTGTGCCGCGCGAGGCCATCCCCGCACCGGTCCGCAAGCAGAAGGACTCCTCGATGATGTCCGGCGAGACGAAGACCGTCCGCCAGGGACGTGACGGCGCCCGCGACGTGACCTACCAGGTGCGGTTCCGCAACGGCAAGGTCGTCAAGCGCACCGTCGTCAAGCAGGCAGTCGTGAGCCAGCCCGTCGCCGGCATCGTCAAGGTCGGCACGAAGACCGTGAACACCGGTGTCTGGGACGCGATCGCCGCCTGCGAGTCCGGCGGCAACTGGTCCGCGAACACCGGCAACGGGTACTACGGCGGCCTGCAGTTCCTGCCGAGCACCTTCCGCGCCTACGGCGGCTCCGGGATGCCGCACCAGAACAGCCGCGAGCAGCAGATCGCCGTCGCGGAACGCGTGGCGGCCGCCGAGGGTGGCTACGGCGCCTGGCCGCACTGCGGTGCGAAGTTCGGCTGAGGGCCTGACTACGCTCCATCTTGTGAACGACATCGCCTCCGCCGGCCCGGCACTGCTCGGGCCGGCGGAGGTGCGTTCACTGGCAGCATCGCTCGACCTGCGCCCCACCAAGCAGCGCGGGCAGAACTTCGTGATCGACCCCAACACGGTGCGGCGCATCGTCCGTGACTCCGGAGTCGGGCCCGCCGACGTGGTGCTCGAGGTGGGTCCCGGCCTGGGCTCCCTGACCCTGGCGCTGCTCGACGTCGCCGCCCGGGTGGTCGCGATCGAGGTCGACCCGGCACTGGCCGGGCTGCTCCCCGCCACGGTGGCCGACCGGGCCCCGGGCCACACCGACCGGTTCGAGGTGGTGCTCGCCGACGCGATGCGGGTCACCTCGGTGCCCGGGCCTGCTCCGACCGCGCTGGTGGCGAACCTTCCCTACAACGTCTCGGTGCCGGTGCTGCTGCACCTGCTCGCCCTGCTGCCCTCGCTCGAGCGCGGGCTGGTGATGGTGCAGTCCGAGGTCGCGGACCGGCTCGCGGCCCAGCCCGGCTCGAAGGTCTACGGAATCCCGTCGGTCAAGGCCGCCTGGTTCGCCGACGTACGCCGGGCGGGGTCGGTGGGGCGCAACGTGTTCTGGCCGGCGCCCAACGTGGACTCCGGGCTCGTGGCCTGGACGCGCCGGGAGCCACCGAGCACCGCGGTGAGCCGGGACCAGGTCTTCGCGGTGATCGACGCGGCGTTCGCGCACCGGCGCAAGGCCCTGCGACCGTCCCTGCGTGAGCTGGCCGGGTCCGCGGAGGCCTCCGAGCGCGCCCTGCTCGCCGCCGGGATCGACCCGATGCGTCGCGGTGAGGAGCTCCGGCTGCCCGAGTTCGTGCGCATCGCGGAGGCACTGGCCCAGGAGCAGGAGGGGGACCGGCGATGACCGACTCCGTGACCGTGCGGGCGGCAGCCAAGGTCAACCTCCATCTCGGAGTGGGGCGACCGCGCCCAGACGGCTACCACCCGCTGGCCACCGTCTACCAGACGCTCAGCCTGCACGACGACGTCACCGCCGTGACCGCCTCGAGCTGGTCGGTGAACCTCGTGGCCGAGGACGACATCGACCGCGACGGCTTCCCGCTGGGCGAGGACAACATCGTGGTGCGCGCCGGACGCCTGCTCGCGGCACATGCCGGCGTGGACCGGGCCGCCGAGCTCACCGTGCGCAAGTCCATCCCGATCGCCGGCGGCCTGGCCGGGGGCAGCGCGGACGCGGCTGCCGCCCTGGTGGCGCTGGACCGGCTCTGGGACCTGCAGACCACCGACGAGGACCTCCTGGCGCTGGGGGCCCAGCTGGGCAGCGACGTCCCCTTCGCCCTGCTGGGCGGCACCGCCCACGGCGGGGGCCGCGGCGAGATCGTCACCCCGCTGCTCGACGAGGCCACGCGGTGGTGGGTGGCGGTGCCGGCACGGGTCGGGCTCTCCACCCCGGCCGTCTACCGGCACTTCGACGAGCTGTGCCCCGACGCGCCGGAGAAGGTCACGGTGCCGCCCGCGCTGCTCGGTGCGCTCGCGGACTCCGACAACCGAGTCCTCGCCGCCGCGCTGGGCAACGACCTCGAGTCGGCGGCGATCGACCTTCGTCCCGAGCTCGGCGACCTGATCGACGCGGGGGAGCGGGCCGGCGCGCTGCGCGGCATCATCTCCGGCTCGGGACCGACCTGCCTGTTCCTGTGCGCCGACCGCGGCTCCGCCGACCGGGTGCGCACCACCCTGCTCGACGCCGGTCATCCGCGGGTGCTGGTCGCCCTCGGTCCGGTCTCCGGAACCCACGTGGTGGAGTACTCCTGATGGCAAACCTCCTGAACCTCGAGAAGGTCACCAAGTCCTACGGCGTCCGGATCCTGCTCGACGAGGTCAGCCTCGGCGTGGCCGAGGGCGAGCGGATCGGCATCGTGGGCCGCAACGGTGACGGCAAGACCACCCTGCTCAACCTGATGGCCGGGCGTGAGGAGCCCGACTCCGGACGGGTCTCGCTCACGCGCGGCCTGCACATCGGCTACCTCGACCAGCGCGACCTGCTCGACGACACCCACACGGTGCGCGAGGTCGTGCTCGCTGGCAAGGAGGACCACGAGTGGGCCGGCGACAGCCGCACCCGCGAGGTGGTGGAGGTGCTGCTCGCGGACGTGTCCCTGGACCGCTCCGTGCACGGCCTCTCCGGTGGCGAGCGCCGCCGCTGCTCCCTGGCCCGGCTGCTGCTCGACGACGTCGACCTCCTGATCCTCGACGAGCCGACCAACCACCTCGACGTGGAGGCGGTCGCCTGGCTGGCCGAGCACCTGGTCCGTCGTACGTCCGCGCTGGTGGTGGTGACCCACGACCGCTGGTTCCTCGACGCCGTCTCCGAGCGCACCTGGGAGGTGCACCCCGGCCCGCAGGGTGCCGGGGTCGTGGACTCCTACGAGGGCGGGTACGCCGCCTTCGTGCTCGCTCGCGCCGAACGGCACCGCCAGGCCTCGGCCTCGGAGTCGCGCCGGCAGAACCTGCTCCGCAAGGAGCTCGCGTGGTTGCAGCGCGGTGCTCCCGCACGGACCTCGAAGCCCAAGTTCCGCATCGACGCCGCCAACGAGCTGATCCAGGACGTGCCTCCGCCGCGCGACCGGATCGAGCTGCAGAAGTTCGCCACCCAGCGCCTCGGCAAGCAGGTCGTCGACCTCGAGCACGTGGACCTGAGCCGCGGTGAGAAGCAGCTGCTGCACGACGCCACGTGGCGGCTCGGTCCCGGCGACCGGGTCGGCATCGTCGGCGTCAACGGTGCCGGGAAGAGCTCGGTGCTCCAGCTGATCGGTGGATCGCTGCAGCCCGACGCGGGGACGGTCAAGCACGGCCGCACGATCGCGCTGGCCCACCTGTTCCAGCAGGTCCCGGCCGAGGACCCGGACGCTCGGGTGCTGCCGAGCATCGAGGACATCCGCCGGGTGACCCGTACCGCGACCGGCCAGGAGATCTCGGCGAGCTCGATGCTGGAGCGGTTCGGCTTCACCGGCGACAAGCTCACCGCCCGGATCGGGGACCTCTCCGGTGGGGAGCGGCGCCGGTTCCAGCTGCTCAAGCTGCTGCTCGCCGAGCCGAACGTGCTGCTGCTCGACGAGCCCACCAACGACCTCGACATCGACACCCTCAACGTCCTCGAGGACTTCCTCGACGGCTGGCCCGGCACCCTGGTGGTGGTCTCGCACGACCGTTACTTCCTCGAGCGCGTCACCGACTCCGTGTGGGCGCTGATGGGCGACGGCCAGATCTCGATGCTGCCCAACGGGGTCGACCAGTACCTCGCCGCCCGGAAGCGGGGCGACGCGCGCCCGCCGGCACCCGCCTCGGCAGCCTCAGGGACGACGCCCGTCGAGACCGACGCCGCACCCGCCGGGCCCCCGTCGACCAAGGCGAAGGTCGGCGGCGCGCAGGAGCGCGCGGCCCGCAAGACCGTCTCGCGCCTGGACAAGCAGATCGCCCGGCTGGCCGCGCGGGAGGCCGAGATCACCGAGGAGATGGCCAAGCACTCCTCCGACACCGGCAGGCTCGCAGCCCTCTCCACCGAGGCGCACCAGATCGCCGCCCAGAAGAGCGAGCTCGAGGCGGAATGGCTCGAGGCGGTCGCACTGCTGGATTGAGCGGAGCAGGCGTGGGTCAGAATGCACCCATGACGCTCTCGTTCTTCACCACCAGCGGCGACGCACTGGCTCCCACCGACCTCGCGCGCAGCCTGTGGAGCGAGAACCAGATGCACGGCGTGGCGCTCAGCGGCGCCCTGGCCCGGGCACTGGAGGGACAGGTCGCGGAGCTGGGACGCGACGACCTCCGCCCGGCCCGCTACACCGTGGACCTGTTCCGTCCCGCCGCGATGGAGCTGTGCCGCACCACCACCACGGTGGTGCGCGAGGGACGCCGGCTGTGCCTGGTCGACGCCGTCGTGGAGCAGGGCGGGGTCCCGGTGGCGCGTGCCAGCGGGCTGTTCCTCAAGGTCAGCGACCCTGCCACCGGCGACGTGTGGGAGCCGACGGAGTCGCCCCAGCCGCCGCCGCACGAGGTCGCCCCGCCCACCGACGACCCGCACGTGCCGATGTTCTCCAGCGAGGGCCTCGGGTGGGACCCCTCGTTCAAGGCCCACCAGAACGGCCGGCGCAAGTCCACCTGGCAGGTCGGCGTCGCCGTGGTGCCCGAGGAGATCCCCTCGGGCTTCGTGGTGGCGGCCAGCGTCGCGGACTCCACCAGCATGGTCACCAACTGGGGCAGCAACGGCGTCGAGCAGATCAACACCGACATCACCCTGACCCTGGCGCGGCTGCCGGTCGGCCGCGAGATCGGCCTGCACGCCACCGACCGGGTCAGCTCCGACGGAATCGCGGTCGGCACCGCCACGGTCTTCGACCGCCAGGGCAGGCTGGGCACCGCGGTCGTCACCTCGATCGCCAACGCCAAGCGCAGCGTGGACTTCGAGGTCCACGACTTCGCCGACGACCCCCGCAACCCCCGCAACTCCGGGGCCTGAGGCCGCGAGCCGGGGTCCGGTCAGCGCAGCGGGACCATCAGCTGCTTGAGCAGGGCGGCGAGCCGGGTCCGGTCCTCGGCCGGCAGGCGGTCCAGCAGGGCGCGCTCGCTGTCGAGCAGGGCCTCGAAGGCGGCGTCCACCCGGCGCTTGCCCGCAGGAGTGAGGCGGACCAGCACCCCGCGACGGTCGCTCGGGTCGGGGGAGCGCTCCACGAAGCCGCGCTGGGCCAGCCGGTCCACCCGGTTGGTCATCGTGCCGCTGGTGACCATCGTCTGCTTGAGCAGGGCGCCCGGGGTGAGCTGGTAGGGGCGCCCGGCACGGCGTAGCGCGGCCAGGACGTCGAACTCCCACGGCTCGACCTGGTGGGCGGCGAACGCGGCCCGGCGAGCCTTGTCGAGCAGGCGCGAGAGCCGGCTGATCCGGCTGAACACCTCCACGGGTGCCAGATCGAGGTCGTCGCGCTCGCGGGTCCATGCCTCGACCAGCTCGTCCACCTCGTCCTGCTCCATGCCGAGATTCTAGCTCAAAAAGATTCTTGACATCGAGATAGTGCGGGAGGTCGAGTTTCACTTGGTGGTCAAAACTGGACGTTTTGGGTGATTCCGTGGATAGATTGGCCCCGCGCCACTCTCGGACGCCGCGTCCGGTGCGCGCAGAAGCGCAGGAGGTGCGATGGGCGAGGGAGCAGGCAGCGACCTGTGGCGCCTGACCCTGCAGCACTCGCCGATCGGCATGACCCTGGTCGGCCTCGACGGCCGGCTGCTGATGGTCAACCGGGCCCTGTGCGACCTGCTCGGCCACGAGGCCGAGGAGCTGATGTCCCTGGGGTTCCAGGAGATCACCCACCCCGACGACCTCGGGACCGACCTCGACCTCTTCGGGCAGGCGCTCGCCGGTGAGATCGACTCCTACCGGCTGCGCAAGCGCTACCTGCGCGCCGACGGCCACGTGGTCCTGGGCGACCTCTCGGTGGCGCTGGTGCGCGGACCGGACGGGTCGCCGATGCACTTCATCTCGCAGATCCTCGACGTGACCGAGCAGCGCGACACCGAGGCGCGCATCGAGGCCGCCCGGGCGGCGCTCGAGCGGGAGCACCAGACACTGGAGGCCGTCTTCGACGCCGTCAGCGTGGGACTGCTGCTGATCGGCAGGGACGGGCACTACGAACGCACCAACCGCAGCTACCGGGAGATCATCAAGGCCCCGGTCCTCGCGGACGACGCAGGCGCGACCGGGCAGCCCGACCATCTCCACCACCTCGACGGCACCAGGATGGCCGAGGAGGACCTCCCGTCGTCCCGGGCGGTGCGGGGCGAGGAGTTCGACGAGTACACGTACTGGGTCGGGAGCGACCCCCGGACGCGTACGGCGTTCTCCGCGTCGGCGCGCCAGGTGCGGGGTCCCGACGGGGAGCGGCTCGGTGCCG
This sequence comes from Nocardioides sp. Z30_9, assembly GCF_058215735.1. Lineage (NCBI taxonomy): Bacteria > Bacillati > Actinomycetota > Actinomycetes > Propionibacteriales > Nocardioidaceae > Nocardioides > Nocardioides sp. Z30_9. Next base: position 1,595,645 of record NZ_JBZAJF010000001.1, on the reverse strand, counting down.
CGCTCGCCTACCAGGAGATCACCGACCTAATGCGTGCGATGCAGGTCCAGGACGAGTTCGTGTCCTCGGTGTCCCACGAGCTGCGCACACCGCTCACCTCGGTCCTCGGGCACCTCGAGATCCTCTGCGAGCACGACGAGCTGCCTGCGCAGGTGAGCGAGCAGCTCCAGGTGGTCCAGCGCAACGCGCAGCGCCTGGCCGCGCTGCTCTCCGACCTGCTGCACGTCGGCCAGGTCGGCGAGGCCCGGTTGCAGCTCTACCGGGCTCCGACCGACCTGACCGCCCTGGTCGATGAGGCCGTGGAGGCCGCGCGTCCGGTCGCCGAGAAGTCCGAGACGCACCTCGAGCTGAAGACCGGCCCGGGCGATCGGCTGTGCGCGTTCGTCGACGAGCAGCGCATCCGCCAGGTGCTCGACAACCTGCTCTCCAACGCCATCAAGTACGGCCGGCCCCGGGGCTCGGTGAGGGTCTCGCTCCGGGAGTGCGCGGAGGGGGTGGAGATCGAGGTCTGCGACGACGGGATCGGCATCGCCGCGCACGAGGCCGAGCACGTCTTCGGGCGGTTCTTCCGCGGAGGCGACGCGCTGGAGCGGCACATTCCCGGCACCGGGCTCGGGCTCGACATCGTCAGCTCGATCGTGGCCGCCCACGGCGGGGCGGTGGCGCTGGAGAGCGAGGTGGGCCTGGGCAGCACCTTCCGGGTCACCCTGCCGCACGTCCCGGGGTGAGGAATCCCGGCGAAACCGGACGGGCCGAGGAGGCCGGCCCGCCCCGGGCAAGTAGCCTCGTTCCACCATCCCCGGTTGGTCTGCCGGCAGGGCCCGCCTGACTTTGAATCAGGACTAGCGACGTAGGTTCGACTCCTACCCGGGGAGCGTGAGCACCACGAGGCAAACCACGACCCCAGGGTCCGTCACCGTCATCGTCCTCGCGGCGGGTGGCGGCACACGGATGAAGTCCAAGACCATGAAGGTCCTGCACCCCATCTCCGGGCGCAGCATGATCGGACACGTGCTGGAGGCGGTGGCCTCGCTGGCCCCGGACCGGGTGGTGGCGGTGGTGGGCAACCAGCGCGAGCAGGTCGGTCCCCACATCCAGCAGCTGCTGCCCAGCGCGGTCCTCGCGGTGCAGGACACCCAGGAAGGCACCGGTCACGCCGTCCGGATCGCCTGGGAGGCACTGGCCGAGGAGGAGCGCTCGGGCACGGTGCTGGTGGCGTACGGCGACACGCCGCTCCTGGAGGGCGAGACCCTGCGCGCGTTCGTGGCCGACCACGTCGCAGCCGGACGCGGCGTGAGCATCCTGTCCGGAGTGGTGCCGAACCCGCACGGCTACGGCCGGGTGCTGCGCGACGAGGCGGGCCAGGTCACCGGCATCGTCGAGCAGAAGGACGCCACCGAGGCCGAGGCCGCCGTGGCGGAGATCAACAGCGGGATCCTCGCCTTCGACGCGGCCTTCCTCGACAGCGCGCTGCCGCGGCTGACCAACGAGAACGCCAATGGCGAGTACTACCTGACCGACACCGTGCGCCTCGCCCGCGAGGACGGGCTCGCCGTCGGGGCGTTCGCCATCGAGGACGTGGTGCAGACCGAGGGGGCCAACGACCGGGCCCAGCTCGCCGTGCTCGCCAGGGAGAAGAACCGGCGGATCCTCGACCGGTGGATGCGCGACGGGGTCACCATCGTCGACCCGGCCACCACCTGGATCGACGTGGACGTCAAGCTCGAGCAGGACGTGACGATCCTGCCCGGCGTACAGCTGCTCGGCGCCACGGTGGTCGCCGAGGACGCCGTCGTGGGACCGGACTCCACCCTCAAGGACGTCGAGGTCGGGGCCGGCGCGCACGTCGTACGCACGCAGGCAGAGCTCGCCGTGATCGGCGCCGGCGCCAACGTCGGCCCGTTCTCCTACCTGCGCCCCGGCACCGAGCTCGGCGCCGACGGCAAGATCGGCGGGTTCGTGGAGACCAAGAACGCCAAGATCGGCGACGGCGCCAAGGTGCCGCACCTGTCCTACGTCGGAGACGCGGAGATCGGCGAGGGCACCAACATCGGTGCGGGCACGATCTTCGCCAACTACGACGGAGTGAACAAGCACCGCACGGTCGTCGGCCGCCACGCCCGCACTGCGAGCAACAACACGTTCGTGGCGCCGGTCGAGATCGGCGACGGCGCGGCGACCGGGGCCGGCAGCGTGATCCGCGAGGACGTGCCCCCCGGCACGCTGGCGGTCACCGCAGGTCAGCAGCGCAACATCGAGGGATGGGTCGCGCGCCGCCGCGCCGGGACCCGGCAGGCGGAGGCGGCGCAGAACGCCGTCGAATCCGGCCAGTGACCCCCCGCGGTTTCGTCAACCGACCGTCGGTGCGTCACAATCGATTGACCGGCATGTCCCGCCCGACCGAGGAGCGCCAAGCGTGAGCGGAATGAAGAAGACCACGGAGAAGAACCTGATGGTCTTCACCGGAAGGGCTCACCCCGAGCTGGCTGCGGAGGTCGTCGAGGACCTCGGCACCGGGCTGGTGCCGACCTCCGCCTACGAGTTCGCGAACTCCGAGATCTACGTCCGCTACGAGGAGTCCGTGCGCGGCTCCGACGCATTCGTGATCCAGAGCCACACGGCTCCGGTCAACGAGTGGATCATGGAGCACCTGATCATGGTGGACGCGCTCAAGCGCGCGTCGGCCAAGAGGATCACCGTGGTGCTGCCGTTCTACGGCTACGCGCGCCAGGACAAGAAGCACCGCGGTCGCGAGCCGATCTCCGCGCGCCTGATGGCCGACCTGTTCAAGACCGCCGGCGCCGACCGGCTGATCGCCGTGGACCTGCACGCCGACCAGATCCAGGGCTTCTTCGACGGTCCCGTCGACCACCTGATGGCGCTGCCGATCCTGGCCGACTACGTCAAGGAGAAGTACTCCGGGCAGAAGCTGGCCGTGGTCTCGCCCGACGCCGGCCGGATCAAGGTCGCGGAGCGGTGGTCCTCGCGCCTCGGCGGCGCGCCGCTGGCCTTCATCCACAAGTCGCGACGCATCGACCGCCCCAACGAGACCGTCGCCAACCGGGTCGTCGGCGACGTGGCCGGCCGGATGTGCGTCCTGGTCGACGACATGATCGACACCGGCGGCACCATCGTGAACGCCGCCGAGGCCCTGATGGCCGACGGCGCGGCCGGCGTGGTCATCGCCGCCACGCACGCGATCCTCTCCGACCCGGCCGTGGACCGGCTGAAGAACTCACCGGCGACCGAGATCATCGTCACCAACACGTTGCCGCTGGCCCCGGGCAACGAGTTCGACAAGCTCACCTGCCTCTCGATCGCGCCGCTGATCTCGCGGGCGATCAAGGAGGTCTTCGAGGACGGCTCGGTCACCTCGATGTTCGACGGCCACGCCTGAGCCTGGCCGCTGCCGATTGGCCTCCCTCGGCCCGGGTCGCGTAGGATCGCCCAGTTGCCTCGGCGAGGGACTGACCTCCGTGATCGACGTGGCCGGAACGTGGTTCGCCATGCACCGTCCCGTCTGGAGTGCGGTGCATCGCTCGTCCCGGCCCCGAGACAGCCGCTGCCGACGTACCCCCCTGACCTCACGAGGAGCACCAGACCATGGCTGACAAGCCCGAAGAGAAGATCACCGCCGAGACCCGCACGGAGTTCGGCAAGGGCGCTGCCCGCCGCATCCGTCGCGCCGACAAGGTGCCCGCGGTCATCTACGGCCACGGCAACGACCCCAAGCACATCACCCTCCCGGGCCACGACACGATGATGGCGCTCAAGCGCGGCGGCTCCAACGCGCTGCTCTACATCGAGGTCGAGGGCACCACCACCATCGCGCTGACCAAGCAGGTCCAGGCCGACCCGATCAAGGGCTTCCTCGAGCACGTCGACTTCGTCGAGGTGCGGAAGGGCGAGAAGGTCACCGTCGAGATCCCGATCCACGTCGTGGGCGAGGCCAAGTCCGACGCCATGGTCGTCACCGACCTGAACACCGTCTCGGTCGAGGCCGAGGCCACCCACATCCCCGAGTTCATCGAGGTCTCCGTCGAGGACGCCGCAGCCGGCTTCCAGGTGCTGGCCAAGGACCTCACGCTGCCCACGGGCTCGCTGCTGCTCACCGACGACGAGGCGCTGGTCGTCAACGTCGTGCACGCGCCGACGGCCGCCGAGGTCGAGGCCGAGCTCGAGGAGGCCGAGGCCGAGGTCGGCATCGAGCGCGACGAGTCCGACGAGGACATCGCAGCCGAGGCCGAGGCCGGCGAGGCCGCCTCCGCCGAGGGTGACTCCGGCTCCGAGAGCTGACGCTCCTGCCGTGACCGACTCGACCCCGTCCCCGGGCTCGGAGGTGTGGCTCGTGGTCGGTCTCGGCAACCCCGGCCCGGAGTACGCCGGGACCCGGCACAACATCGGCTACTTCGTCACCGACGAGCTGGCCCGACGCCTCGGCAGCGGCTGGCGCACCCACAAGGCCAGCCGCGCCCAGGTCGTCGAAGGACGCCTGGGCGCGCCCGGCACCACCTCGGCGCGGGTGGTGCTGGCGCGTCCGCGCTCCTACATGAACGAGTCGGGCGGGCCCGTCAAGGCGCTGGCCTCGTTCTACAAGGTGCCGGTGGAAAGGATCATCGCGATCCACGACGAGCTCGACATCGACTTCGGCACCCTGCGCACCAAGCTCGGTGGCGGGGACAACGGGCACAACGGGTTGAAGTCGATGCGCGCCTCCCTGGGGTCCGGCGACTTCTACCGGGTGCGGGCCGGCATCGGGCGTCCCCCGGGCCGGCAGAGCCCGGCCGACTTCGTGCTCTCCGGCTACACCGCGGCGGAACGCAAGGAGCTGCCGTTCCAGGTCGACAGCGCCGCCGACGCCGTCGAGTCGCTGATCACCGACGGGCTCGAGGCCACGCAGCAGCGCTACAACCGCTGAGGCTCCCGAGCTGGTCAGGTCGCGGGCACTAGGGTCGACTGCGTGAGTGAATCCGCACCGACACCCGAGAACCAGCTGCCCCCCGGCGCCGACGACCACGCAGTGGCTGCCTGGGCAGCGACGCAGGCAGGCGAGCAGCTCCTGTGGATCAGGCAGCAGGGCCTGGTGGGCGCCTCGCTCAAGGACGCGGGTGACCTGTCGGCGCACGAGCTCCTGCTGCGCCTGCTCGGCGAGGCCCGTCCCGACGACGTGGTGCTCAGCGAGGAGGGCACCGACGACAAGGCTCGCCTGGACGCCGACCGGGTCTGGATCATCGACCCCCTCGACGGGACCCGCGAGTTCTCCGAGCCGCCCCGCGAGGACTGGGCGGTGCACGTCGCCCTGTGGGAGCGCGGCGAGCTCGTCGCGGGTGCAGTGGCCCTGCCCGCGCTCGGGACCACCTACGACACCGGCCACCCGCCCGTCGTACCTCCCTCGACCTCGGCCCGTCCGCGACTGGTCGTCTCGCGCACCCGCCCGCCCGCCTTCGTCCGGGCGCTCGCCGAGGAGATCGACGCCGAGCTGGTGCCGATGGGATCGGCCGGGGCCAAGGCGATGTCGGTGATCCGTGACGTCAGCGACGCCTACGTCCACGCGGGCGGCCAGTACGAGTGGGACTCCGCGGCCCCCGTCGCGGTGGCCCGGGCCGCGGGCCTGTTCACCAGCCGGGTCGACGGCAGCCCCCTGGTCTACAACCGCGAGGACGTCTCCTTGCCTGACCTGGTGATCTGCCGCCCCGAGCTCGCCGAGGTGATCCTGGACTTCGTCCGCGCCCACGGCACCGACTGAGGGCGTCCCGATGCCCTCCCCGGCCACCGAGGTGGAGATCGACGACAGGGTGGTCCGGGTCTCCAATCCGGACCGGGTCTACTTCCCGGCGCGGGGCGAGACCAAGCTCGACCTGGTGCAGTACTACCTCGGCGTCGGGGACGGGATCGTCAACGCGCTGCGGGAGCGGCCCTGCATGCTGCACCGGTTCCCGACCGGGGTGACGGGGGAGAAGGTGCACCAGAAGCGGCTGCCCAAGGGAGCGCCGCCGTGGATGGAGACGGTCCGGGTGCACTTCCCTCGCTGGAACCGCACCGCCGACGAGCTCTGTGTCACCGAGGTGGCCCAGGTGATCTGGGCGGTGCAGATGAGCACGGTGGAGTTCCATCCCTGGAACAGCCGCCGCGCGGACACCGAGAAGCCCGACGAGTGGCGCATCGACCTCGACCCCGGACCCGAGTGCCCCTGGGAGACGGTGCAGCAGGTGGCGCACGTCGCGCACGAGGTGCTCGACGACCTCGGTGCCACCGGCTTCCCGAAGACCAGCGGGGGCAACGGGATGCACATCTACGTGCGGATCTCGCCCGACCACGGCTTCAAGGACGTACGCCGTGCCGCCCTCGCCTTCGCCCGGGAGGTCGAGCGGCGTACCGACGAGGTCACCACGACGTGGTGGCGAAAGGACCGCGACCCCGCCCAGCTCTTCGTCGACTACAACCAGAACGCCCGCGACCACACCATCGCGGCGGCGTACTCCGTGCGGGGCAACCCGATCGGGACAGTGTCCGCACCGATCCGCTGGGAGGAGGTCGACACCTGCCGTCCCGACGACTTCACGATCGAGACGATGCCGGCGAGGTACGCCGAGCTCGGCGACCTGCACGCCGGCATCGACGAGGCGGTCTTCGACCTCGCCGCGCTGCTCGAGTGGGCCGAGCGCGATGAAGAGGCCGGCGCGGAACCGCCCGCCGAACCCGACGAGGACTGAGCAGGACCCGGTCGGTTGCTCAGACCGCTTCGGAACGGGTGAGGTGCGCGCGCAGCAGCGTGCTCGAGGTGTTCAGCGTGTAGGGGAAGTAGACGACCTCGACCCCGAGTGGACGCATCGCCTGCTCGAGGCGCTGTCCCTTGGGGGAGCCCTTCCAGTCGTCGCCCTTGAAGATCGCGTCGAAGTTGCGTTCCTCCCACGCGAGGGTCTTGTCCTCGGAGTGGTCGATGATCACCTCGTCCACGATGCTGAGCGCCGAGATGATGTCGAGTCGCTCCACCAGGGGCACGACCGGGCTCCTGCCCTTGAGTGCCTCGACGTACTCGTCGGAGGCGACGCCCACCACCAGCGTCTGGCAGTGCTGGCGGGCGCGGCGCAGGATGTTGAGGTGGCCGACGTGGAACATGTCGAAGACGCCGCTGGCGTAGCCGACCCGGAAGCGCTCGGCCGCGGTCACGACGCGCCTTCCGGCAGCTGCGTGGGGTGCGCGCAGGAGTCCGCGCCGCACCCGCTCACACCGTGAATCTGTGGCCATGCGTACTCGCGCATGCCCGCCCCCCGTCGTCCCGACCTCGATCCAGTGCCCTCAGGGTAGGCGATCCCGGCGGCTGGCGAGGACGATCCGCGGAGCGCGGACCCAGATGAGCGTGGGAACGGCCGGCGGAAGATTTATGTGGACTAGGCCGCGAAATCGTCGTCCTTGGGCGATTTGCCACCTCAACCCCACAATGATCGCGGTGCTCCGACTGGGCGCACTGACTGGCTTGGGGGGAAGCACAGCTGATGTCGCCACGATTCATCCGGAGCAACTGGCGCACTGCCCTGGTGGCTGCCTGCGCAGTGGTCCTGGTGGCCGCGCTCGGGCTCACCTGGGTCCTCGGGGGCGACGACCAGGAGGCCGCTCGCTCCACACCGGGCGACCCCTCCGCCGCGGCCACCGCGACGCCCTCACCGGGCTCGCCCCGCCCGGCGGACCCCAGCGTGCCCCCCGCCCCGAAGGGCTGGGACACCGCCCCGGCGGTCAAGGGCCTGAGCGCGAAGCAGCAGAGCACGGCTCGGGCGGCCGACGACCGGCTGCGTGGGTTCCTCAAGGCCTCGTCCGAGCAGCTCGCCGAGAACCCGGGCAAGGTCACCGGGTTGAGCAGCTACGCCGCCGGCCCGGCGCTCGGCGAGATGGAGGCGCTCGCCCAGCAGTACGAGCTCGAGGAGCAGACCATCGAGGGCGCCCCCAAGGTGCTCTCCGTGACGACCCGGTCGGTCGACCTCGACGCCAAGCCGCCGACGGTCGTGCTCGCGGCCTGCCTGGACAACAGCCCGGTGATCGTGCGCGACGCCCGGGGCCGCAACCTGACCAAGGACCGGCGCCCCTCCGAGGTGCGCGTCCTGAACATCTACCGCGTCCACGAGATCGGCGGGAAGTGGCGGGTGGTCGACCACTCGATCCCGTCGAACTCCGCGTGCCCCGGGACCGGCTCATGAGCTTCCGGATTCGCACCGGTGCGATCGCAGCGGCCCCTCCGGCCCCGTCGCACCGCCCATCGACCCCGCACCGCAGCACGTCGGACTTCCTCTTCACCCTTCAGATGGAGCAATGCACATGATGTCGTCCCGCTCACGTGTGGCCCGCGCGGTCATCACGATCCTCGTAGGAGCCAGCGTGCCCGTGCTGCTGGCGGGAGCCCCGAGCCAGGCCGCGACCACGCGACCGGTCGACGGCCTGACCCAGGAGTCCGCGGCAGCCTCGTGCTGGGAGATCAAGCAGAAGACGCCCGCCGCACCCAGCGGCGTCTACTGGCTGGTGACCCCACAGCTCCAGGCGCCGCAGCAGTTCTACTGCGACCAGGTCACCGACGGCGGTGGCTGGGTCCTCGTGGGCCGGGGCCGGCAGGGCTGGAAGACCCACTACCAGGGCCTCCGCTCGGCTGCGGACGTGCGCAACAACGTCACCGGCACGGCTGCGTTCAGTCCCGCGCAGCTGCCCGCCGAGACGATCGACGGCCTCCTCAACGGCGGCAACGTGAACGCCCTGGCCGAGGGGGTGCGGCTGCGCCGCGCCACGAACCAGGCCGGCACGAGCTGGCAGGAGGTGCGGTTCCAGATGCCTCGGCGCACCCGCTGGACCTGGACCTTCGGCGCCCGGCACCCGGTCGGGAGCTTCTCCTTCGACGGCTCGGGGTCCAGTGGCGGCATGACCTCCAGCTTCGGCCAGGACACCTCGCTGCGGCGCGTGGACACCAACGCCCCCCAGGCGCAGGGCTACTTGTGGGGCTTCGCCTACGGCGCGAACGTGCGCGGCTCGACCGCCGCCGACTCCTACATCTGGTCCAACGTCGCCAACGCGGGCGCCGGCCGCCCGTTCACCCAGATGTTCCTGCGTCCCCGGCTGCAGCGCGACGCCGTGTTCACCGCGACGGTCTCCAATGAAGGGACCGCGAAGCAGGAGCTGCGTGCCCTGCCCGAGAGCGACGCCCAGCCCACCGTCTGGGGCGTGAACGGACTCGCCAACGGCATCAACAACGAGCTCAACGTCGAGGTCCAGTCGTTCGCCCAGATCGGCAGCACCGTCTTCGCCGGCGGCAACTTCAAGTACGTCCAGCGTGACGCCGCAGGCACCGGCCGGGTCGAGCAGTCCAACCTGGCCGGGTTCAACGTGAACACCCGGGAGTTCGTCTCCGGCTTCAAGCCGACGCTGAACGGCCAGGTCAAGGCCCTCAAGGCGCTGCCGGACGGCCGGCTCGCTGTCGGCGGTGCGTTCACCCAGGTGAACGGGCAGCCCCAGACCGGCCTCGCCTTCCTCGACCCCGCCACGGGTGCGCTCACCGGACCCCAGGTCCAGGTGGAGCACCGCAACTCCGGCGGAGTCCCGGCGGTCCGTGGCCTCGACGTCTTCGGTGGCTACCTCTACGTCGCCGGCGCGTTCACCCACCTCGTCCAGGCGCCGTACGCCGCGTCCTCGTGGGACGGCGGCCGGATCAACCTGTCCAACGGGCGCCCGGACATCCGCTGGAACCCGGCCATCAACGGCACCACCGTCGGCGTGAACGCGTCGACCAAGGGAGACCGGGTCTACTTCTCCGGCTACTTCACCACCGTGAAGGGCCAGGACCAGCCCAAGGTGACCGCGGTGCAGCCGACGACCGACGCGCCCCAGGCCATCCCCGGATGGCGGGCTCACTTCAGCGCCTTCAACTCCGAGCCCTGGCAGTTCGACGTCCAGGAGGTCGGCGACCGGTTCTACCACGGTGGCGCCCAGCACCAGATCATCGGCTACGACCGCGACACGATGACCCGGAGGTCCGGCAGCATCACCATGGCCGGTGGCGACTTCCAGACGCTCGCCGCCAACTCCGACACCGTCTTCGGAGGGTGCCACTGCGGCGACTACACCTATCAGGACGCCTACACCTGGAGCGACCCGGGAACCACCTGGACCCAGGCCGACTCCATCGGCACCGTCGGCGCCTGGGACTCCGCGACCGGCAACTACGTGCCCGGCTTCAACCCGATCGTGAAGGGTCGCGAGGGCTACGGTGCCTGGGGGACGTTCGTGGACTCCGGCGGTGCGCTGTGGGTGGGCGGTGACTACGCGACCTCCATCCGCAAGGGATACATCAACCAGTGGTCGGGCGGCTTCATGAAGTACGCCCCGCGCGACAACCAGGCGCCCACCAGCCCCTCCGGCCTGTCCCAGGCCAACGTGGACGCACTCAACGTGCGGCTGAGCTGGAACGGCAGCAACGACTCCTCCGGTGCGCTCACCTACGAGGTGCTCGAGGAGAACCGGGTCATCGCCACGACCACCTCGACCAGCACGGTGATCAGCCGGCTCGGTGGCACCCGGCGCTACTTCGTGCGCGCCGTGGACGCCAACGGCAACCGCTCGGCGAGCACCTCGGCCCTGTCGATCACCTCCGCCGACCCCGACAACCTGCCGGCGCCCCCGCCGGCTCCGGCTGTCACGGGCCAGGCTGTGTCGACGACGGCGATCAGGCTCACCTGGCCGGCACAGGCGGGCAGCTCGTTCATCGTCACCCGGGGCAACGCCACGGTGGCGACCCTGGCTGCCGGTGCGACCCGCTACGACGACACCGAGCTGAGCGCAGGGACGGCGTACACCTACAAGGTGACCGCCAGGGACCAGTACGGCCAGGAGGCGACGTCCGGGGAGGTCTCGGTGACCACCACGGCGCCCAAGATCCTGGTCGGGCCCACCACGCAGTGGCGCTGGCGCTACGCGGCGACCGGGCCGGAGGCCGGCTGGACCACGGCGGGCTTCAACGACGCGTCGTGGGGGACCGGGACCGGCACCTTCGGGTTCGGCAGCAACCTGGTGACCACCGACATCAGCGTGGGGGCACCCACCTCGCGTCCGCTCTCGGCACAGTTCAGGACCACCTTCCAGGTGGCCGACGCGAGCGCGGCAGGTCCCCAGCGGCTCACATTCGTGGCCGACGACGGTGTCGTGGTCTACGTGAACGGTGTCGAGGCGCAGCGGGTCAACCTCCCCGCCGGCACGATCGGCCCGAACACCTACGCCACCGCGGCCCCGCGCAGCACGAAGACGAACGCAGCGCCCGTCGTGGTCTCGGTGCCTGCCTCGGCCCTGGTGAACGGGACCAACGTGATCGCGGCGCAGACGCACCTGAACTACCGGGCGACACCGGACACGCTATTCCGGGCGGTCCTGGAGTCGGCGGGCTAGTGAGTGGTTCTCCCGTCCTGCACGGCCTGGTGATCTAGGCTCGTGCAGGTCGGGAGGGAACCTGCATGGATTCGAGCGGTGCACAGGCCGCTGCGGCCAGCCGCTACAGCGATGCTGTAGCGCGTCTGGCCGCGGCGCAGAAGAGTGGGGCCGGTGTCCCGGCGTACCTCCGCTGGGTCAACCGGGGACTCGGGCGACGTCTCGCGGCCCTGGCCCACGTCGCCGGCATGACGCCCAACCAGGTCACGCTGCTGGGCGGACTGGTCTCGGCGATCGGGCTGGGCGTGATCGCCCTGGCAACGCCCACACCGGCCGTCGCCGTCGGGTGCTCGCTGGCCCTGCTGCTCGGCTACGCCCTGGACTCCGCGGACGGGCAGCTGGCCCGGCTCTCGGGGTCCTCGGGTCCCTCGGGGGAGTTCCTGGACCACGTCGTCGACGCGATCCGCCAGCCGCTCACCCACCTGGCGATCGCGGCATCGCTGTACTTCCACAGCGACCTCGGGCAGTCCTGGCCCCCCGTCGCGGCGATCGTGTTCGCGACCGTCTCCTCGGTGTGGTTCTTCGGCCAGATCCTCGCCGACGGGCTGCTGCCCAAGCAGGTCGCGGCGCCCGGCGCCTCGGCTCCGGCCTGGGTCTCGTTCGTGAAGATCCCCTACGACGTCGGGTTCCTCTACCTCCTGGTGCTGCTCCTGCCCTGGGCGCCGGTGTTCGTCTCCGCCTACGTCGCGCTGCTGCTGTTCACCGTGGCCGTCGCCTGCCTCTCGCTGTGGCGCAAGTACGACGCCCTGCGTGCTCTCGGTCGCCCCGGGAAGGTCCCTGCCCCCTCGCAGGCTGATCGATGACGGTGGACACCGGCACGTCCGTGCCGACCGCCGGGGGAGCATCCGGGCCGCCGGCCCGGCGCGCTCCCAAGCACCGCCGGCCGCTGCTGGCGCCACGGGGCAAGGACCTGCTGCCGACGCCGGAGGTCGTCCTGCCGGCGTGGCCCGTCCTGTGCCTGCTGTGGGGTGTCCCGCTGTGGTGGCTGACCGGGCTGTTCCCGTTGAGCTCGGTCGTGCTGATGCCCGTGCTGCTCTTCTACCTGACGCTGCGCCGGTCGCTCAACGTGGTGCCCGGGGTGCTGCCGTTCCTGGCCCTGGTGGCCTGGATGGTCGCGTGCGCCGTGATGCTCGAGCCCGGCGACGAGCTCGGCTACGTCGTCCGGCTCTCGCAGTTCGCCTCGGTCGGCGTGCTGATGGTCTACGTGGTGAACGCTCCGGAGAACCTTCCCCGGGCCCGGCTGCTCAAGGGACTCAGCGCGATGTGGGTGGCGGTGCTGGCGGGCGGCTACCTGGGACTGCTGCTGCCCTACGGCCGGCTCAAGGTCACCGTCGGGAACCTGCTCCCCGCCGACATGGCCTCGCACCCCTACGTCCGCAGCCTGTTCTTCCCCCAGTTCGCAGAGATCCAGACGCCCTACGGGGCGGCCGCTCCCTTCCTGCGCCCCTCGGCACCGTTCTCCTTCACCAACGGCTGGGGCGCCGCGATGTCGATGCTCATCCCGATCGCGATAGCGGCCGCGATCGACAGCGGGAGCCGCAGGACGCGGATCCTGACCTTCGTCGGGCTGGCGCTGACCATCCCCCCCGCGGTGGCAGCCAACAACCGGGGAATGATCCTCGCGCTCGGCGCGGCACTGGTCGTGGTGGTGGTGCGTTCGGCCGCGAACGGGCGGCCACGCGTCGCGGCCGCGGTGCTCGGTCTCGGCCTGGTCTCGGCCGTGGCCATGGTCAGGATGGGGCTGCTGACCAGCGTCCTCGAGCGGGAGGCCACCGGCAACTCCTCCCAGGGCCGGATGCAGCTCTATCAGGAGACCTTCCAACGAGCGCTGGGGTCGCCGGTGCTGGGGTACGGCGCACCCCGGGAGTCCTTCAGCAGCGAGATCACGGTCGGGACCCAGGGCGCCATCTGGTCGATGATGTTCTGCTTCGGGTTCGTGGGGATGGCGCTGTTCGCCTGGTTCCTGGTCGGGGTCGTCGTACGCACCTGGAAGCTGCGCTCGAGCGCTGACGTGTGGCTCAGCGCGGCCCTGGTCGCGACCTGCGTGATGTCGCTCTACTACGGGCTGGACCGGATGCTGGTGCCCTTCGGGATCCTGGTGGCGGGGCTGCTGCGCGACCGCTACACGGGCGACGCCCGGGCTCGACCGGGCGGACCGGACGGGTGAGCCGGGAGAGTGTCCTCAAGGCCGGGGCGGTCAGCCTGGTCGGCTCCAGCTTCTCGGCCGCCAGTGCCCTGCTCGTCGCGGTGGCGGTGGGCCGCGGGCTGGGGACCAGCGGTACCGGCCTGTTCTTCCAGGCCGTCGCGGTCTTCTCCATCCTGATCGCGGTGCTGCGGCTCGGCACCAGCAGCGGGCTGATCTGGGCGCTGTCGCGCAGGCGTGCCCTGGGCCAGGTCGGCGGGGAGAGCCGGTTGGTCCGCACGGCCGTGCAGCCGGTGCTGGTGATCTCCGTCGTCGTGGCGATCGTGCTTCACCTCGCGGCCGGGCCGATCGCCGAGGTCATGTCCGGGGGAAGCCCCGCCGCGCTGGAGCGCATCCTGCGGCTGCTCGCGTGGTTCCTGCCGGCGGCCGCCGTGATGGGGGTGCTGCACACCGCCGTGCGGGTGATGCGGGGCGTCGTCTCGTTCAGCCTGCTCCAGGACGTCGCGGTGCCTGCCAGTCGCCTCGCCGGCGTCTTCCTTGCGGTCCTGCTGGGCGCGGGCACCTACGTCACGCTGGCCGCCTGGGTGGCGTCGGTGCCGCTGTGGCTGCTGGTGACGCTCGCCTGGTTGGTGGTGCCGCTGCGCCGCGACCTGAAGAGGACCAGGGACCGCGAGGGCCAGGACGCCGGGCCGACGGCGCGGGAGTTCTGGAGGTACTCCGCGCCACGGGCCCTGGGCGTGGCCATCGAGTTCGGCCTGGACTGGGTGGACGTGCTCATCGTCGCGGCGGTGCGCTCGCCCAGCGAGGCCGGCATCTATGCCGTCGCCTCGCGGGCGGTTCAGGCCGGTCGGGTCGTCGACCGTGCGGTCCGGGTGGCTGCCGCACCCACGATCGCCCAACTCCTGGCCCGAGGGGAGCTGCGCGAGGCGAGCGAGCTGCACACCCTGGTCACCCGGGCGGCGGTGCTGATCAGCTGGCCGTTCTACCTGATGCTCGTGGTGATGGGCCCCGCGGTGATGGGGCTGTTCGGGCCGGGGTTCCGCGAAGGTGCCTTCGTCGTGGGGCTTCTCGGCGCGGTGATGATGGTCGTGGTCAGCACCGGCATGCTGCAGTCGATCCTGCTGATGGGCGGCAACAGCACCTGGCAGGTCTACAACAAGGGCGCGGCCCTGGCGCTGAGCCTGGCCGGTAACCTGCTGCTGGTGCCGAGGTTCGGCCTCGTCGGGGCCGCTGTCACCTGGGCCCTCGTGGTGGCCTTCGACACCTGCGTCGCTGCCTGGCTGGTGCACGGGCGGATGGGGGTGCACCTCGCGCCGCACCGGCTCCTCGGGGCAGGCCTGCTTCCCCTGGCCGTGTTCGGGGTGGCCGGGGCGTTGCTCCGCTTCGTCCTGGGCACCGAGGTGCTGGACCTCGTCGTCTACCTGGTGGTGCTGGGACCGGTGTACCTGGCGCTGGCGTGGGCGCTGCGCGCGCGGCTGGGACTCGAGGCCTTCTGGCTCGAGTTCAGGGGCGCCAAGGTGCTCGCCGGGTCAGGCAAGGGCTGAGACGACGAGGCGGACCTTGCCGCCCTGGTGCACGATGTCGTCGACCTGGCGGGCCTGCACCGGCACCTCGTCCGCCAGCATCCCGCGCAGCTGGGCGACCACCTCGGCGCAGGCAGCGGCCACGGCTTCGCTGCCGGCCTCCGCGGCCGCCACGAAGTGCAGCTCGACGCTGAAGTCCGCGGCCTGGTGCAGCTGGAACTTGCGCAAGGTGCCCGACCACGGGGTGAGCAGGGTCCCGAGACCGCCCGAAAGGGTGCGTCCCGACGGCGTCCTGAGCACGTCCACGACACGTCCCTCGACGGGGTCCATCAGGGGCAGGGTCCTGCCGCAGGCGCAGAGATCTTCGCGGAGCCGCCCCCGGTCGCCGATCCGGTAGCGGATGATCGGGAACGCGTGGTTGGTCAGGTCGGTCACCACCACGTCGCCGGTCGTCCCCGGGGCGACGGGCTCGCCCCGGGCGTCGAGCACCTCGATGCGGCGCAGGTCCGCCATCACGTGCAGCCCGTCGCGCTCGCCGCACTGGGCGGCCATCCAGGGAACCTCGGCCGAGCGGTAGCAGTCATGCACAGGGGCGCCGAGCGCCTCCTCGATCTCGCGCCGCTGGGTGGCGTGCAGCATCGAGGCGGTCACCGCGATCGCCACGGGCGGCGGGACCTGGATGCCTCTGGCCGCGACGTGGGCGGCGAGCTCGTGGACCGCGCCGACGTACCCGTTGAGCAGGCGTGGGCGCACCTGTCGCCACCGCTCGAGGAACGCATCCATCGCCTCGGGGGTGGTCCCGCGGGCGTCGAGCTTGATCGTCCGGGTCGGCCACCACTCCAGCCGCTCGCGCAGCTCCTGGCGGCGGGAGTGCTTCATCCGGTAGATCAGGGCGCTGTGGTCGGCGGGGGAGACGCCCCACCACCGGTAGGGACGCCACCACATCGGCGCGACCGGTGACCGGGCGTCGTTGTACACGGTCAGCGGCTCACCGGTGCTGCCCCCGGTCACCGAGGGGAGCAGGTCCTTGTCCCGGCACTCGCTGGAGACGAGGCTGCGGCCCGCCGTGCGCAGGGTCGCCTTGTCCAGGACCGGGAGGTGGCGCCAGTTGCCGGGATCGGTCAGGTCACCGGCCTCGAGGCCCGCTGCGGTGATGGCGGTTCGGTAGTGCTCGGTGGTGTCGAACGCGTGCCGCGCCAGGGCCATCGACTCACTGGCCTGCTGCCGGACCAGCAGGGCCGGGTCCAGGCGCTCCGAGACCTCGAGCGCGGCAGCCACACGGCGCTGCGAACGCATCGCCGCGCGGGTCTTCAGGTCGAAGGCGACCCTGGCCGTGCGTGAGGCCATCGCGGACCTACTTCCTGCCTCGCGAGGAGGGGCGCCCGACCAGGGTGGTCAGCCGGCGCAGACGGCGCCTCGAGGAACCCGCGGGCACGGGGGAGGCCAGCAGCGCGTCCAGCGCCGCTGCGGCGGCTGCCGGGCCGGGGGAGGGGTCGGACTTCTCGGGGCGCACCCGCAGCGTGCCGGCCAGGGCCTGGTCCAGGGCGGCGTGCAGCTCTTCCTCCGACTGGGCCAGGTGGACCATGCCGAGGTCGCGCAAGCGGGTGGCGAAGACGATCTGGTGGTCGTCGACGACCTCGTTGTCCACGGGAATCCGGGGCACCACGATCGGCACGATGTCGAGCTCCCGGGCGTCCATCACGCCGCCGGCTCCGCCCTGGAGGACCACGACGGAGGCGGCCCGGTAGAGGTCGAGCAGGTCGGGGTGGGCGATGATCTCGTGGTTCGTGGCCCCCTCGACAGGCCGGCTCTGGCCGTGCTGGACCGTCGCCTCGACCTCGGGGTGCAGGCGCAGCCACGACTCGGTCCAGCCCATCAGCCTGTCGAAGCCGAAGTGGTAGGTGCCGGCGCTGACGACGATCGAGAAGCTCACAGCACCACGCCCACGTCGGTGGCGTCGGGAAGCAGCGACTGCATCGTGTCCCACTGCACCATGAACAGGTCCGCGAACGGGTACAGCAGCCGGCCGCTGAGCGAGGGGTTGTTGATCCGGTCGATCGGCTCGAGGTGGGCGGTGCGGGCGCCGAAGTGCCGGGCCTGGGCGAAGAACGGGACCGAGATCGCCGCGCCGGTGCTCAGGACCAGGTCCGGGCGCACCTCGTCGAGGACCTTCCTGGCGAGCCTGGTGTTGCGGACGAGGTTCGGCAGGTGCCGCACCGTGGGGTAGTGGCACTCGATCACGTGCTCACCGCGCAACCGGGTGCGGGCGTCCTCGGTCGGGAAGGTCACCCAGGTGCGCTCGAACTGCTCCCACCACGGCCGCAGCGCCCAGGCCTGGGCGAGATGTCCGCCCCCGGAGCAGGTGATCAGCAGCCGCATTCAGATGCCCTTGCCCATCCGCTGCACGGTCCGCACGACCCAGCCGGTGGACAGCAGCCGCAGGCTGATGCCCAGTGCCAGCCATGCCCTGATCTGCCGCGGGTCGGTCCGAAGCGCCTTGAGCGCCCAGGTGCGACCGGTCCGGCGTTCCTCCGCGGCCACCCGGGAGAACGCGATCTGCGACTGGATCTTGCCGTACGCCGTCCGGTCCTGGCGGAACTCGGGGTGCGTCTCGAGCAGGTAGGTCAGGCCGTCGGCGTAGAGCGACCACTTGCCGAAGAAGTAGGACTGGCCGCCCCACGTGACGTTGACCAGCGGTCGGTTGACCACCGCGATCCGGCCGAGCTTCGCCGTACGCAGCAGCAGGTCGAAGTCCTCGCCGTAGCTGCCGGGCAGCTGCTCGTCGACGAGGCCGATGTCGTACAGCGTCTGCTTGGGGAAGACGAACGTGCTCGAGTGCAGCCCGGCCATCCGGTCGCGCAGCAGGTCCGCGTGCCGGATGTCCTCCAGCGGCACGAGCCGCTCGTACTGGCGGGTGCCGTCGTCGACCATCATCGCGGTGCCGACGAGCACCGGCTGGGGCGACTCGGCGAACCTGGCCATCTGCGCCTCGAGCTTGCCCGGCAGCCAGTAGTCGTCGTCGTCGAGGAAGGCGACGAAGTCGTGGCTCGCGGTCTCGATGCCGGTGTTGCGGGCGCCGGCGAGGCCGCGGCTGCGTTGGTTGGTCACGGTGCGCAGCGTGCGCCCCTCGGGGATCTCGACGTCGGGGGCGACCTCGGGGCACGCGTCGAAGACGATGACGACCTCGATCGGGCCGGGGTAGTCCTGGTTCAGGACACTCTCGACGGCGCGACGCATCAGCTCGGGACGGTTGTGAGTCGGGACAACGGCTGAAACAGCCGGATGAAGCGTCACGTAATGGCCCTTTGTTCAGTATCCGGCGCCGGGGTCGTTTATCCTAGTGTGCCTTGGGTCGGCTCTTGGAGCGGCCCTTTTGATTTGTTCCATGACATAGGAGTCCGTTTGTCCGAGGACGCGCCGTTCGTCAACCTCCTGCGCGTGCTGCGGGGCGGATGGACCCTGATCGCGATTTCTGCCGCAGCCTGCGCCCTGGTCGCGGCGGCGGTCGGCTTCCTGCTGCCCACCACCTACGAGGCCACGACGACGGTCGAGGTTGCGACCCTGGACGACTCGAGCTCGCCGAACATGGAGACCCAGGCGACGATCGCGCGCTCCACCGGAGTGCTGCGTGAGGCCGTCAAGGACCTGTCCCGCTGGAAGCTCAGCGAGCTCAAGGACTCGGTCTCGGTCAACGTCCCGCGGGGTGCGGACGTGCTGCAGGTCAGCGTCAGCGCCGACGACGCGGACCGTGCCGCCGCCGCGGCGAACGCCGTCGCCAAGGCCTACCTCGAGGACCGGGCCAACGAGAACGGTGGTCGCCAGCAGCGCGAGGTCGCGCTCCTGTCCACCGAGATTGCCGACCTCAAGAAGGAGGTCGCCGAGACCACGGTCCCGGCCGACCGGACCGTCCTCGAGGCGCGGCTCGCCAGCCTGAACGCCTCCTATGACGACGCCCGCGAGACCCTGGGGTCGCCGGGCCGGGTGCTGTCCGAGGCGGAGGCGCCGTCGAGCCCCTCCACCCCCGGGCTCCTCGTGTGGGTGGCCGGAGGCCTGGCAGCGGGAGCGCTGATCGGGTTCTACGCAGCCACCGTGCGCTTGCGGTTCGGTCGACGAGCATGAGCGCAAAGCTGAGAGTCGGCGTCGTCGGCGTCGGCAAGATGGGCCTGTCCCACCTGTCCCTGCTGGGGGCCCACCCCGACGTGGAGCTCGCGGCCATGTGCGACTCCAACGGCTACCTGCTCGACATCCTCGGCAAGTACACCGGGATCCGCGGGCTCGGCGACTACGCGAAGCTGGTCTCCGACCCGGAGGTCGACGCCCTCGTGATCGCGACGCCGACCACGGCGCACTTCTCCATGGTCAAGGCGGCCCTCGAGCAGGGCAAGCACGTGTTCTGCGAGAAGCCCCTCACGCTCAGCGGCGCCGAGTCCGAGGAGCTGGCCGCCTTGGCGGCCGAACGTGGCCTGTGCACCCAGGTCGGCTACCACAACCGCTTCGTCGCCGCGTTCGCCGAGGCCCGGCGCCTCCTCGACCTGGGCGCGATCGGCAAGGTCACCCACGCTCTGGCGGAGGCCTACGGCCCGGTCGTGCTGCGACCCAAGGGCAGCACGTGGAGGACCCGTCGCGACCAGGGTGGGGGTGCGCTCTACGACTACGCGGCCCACCCGCTGGACCTGCTCGCGTGGTACCTCGGCGAGCCCACGTCGGTCCGCGGCACAGTGCTGGCCCACATCTTCTCCGCCGACACCGAGGACGCCGTCTACTCGACCATCGACTACGCCGACGGGTGCAGCGCCCAGCTCTCGGTGAACTGGTCCGACGAGTCCTACCGCAAGATGTCGACCAAGGTGACCCTGTGGGGCACGCACGGCCGCATCACCGTCGACCGCCAGGAGTGCCAGGTCTACCTCACCGAGGCAGCCGAGGTCCCCGACGGCTACCGGCAGGGCTGGAACGTCCGCTACACCACGGACCTCACCGAACCGGTCTGGTTCTACCTGCGCGGCGAGGAGTACTCCGCCGAGATCGACTACTTCGTGCAGTCGGCCCGCGGCACGCTGCCCGAGACCCGGCCCCCGGGCCTGAACACCTTCGCGTCCGCCTCCATCACTGACCGGGTGATGGACCTGATGCTGACCGACTCCCAGGCTCCGGGCACCTCGCTCCAGCCGGGCTCCCAGGGGCCACAGCCGCCCCTGCGTTCGACGTCTCGAGGCTCGGCCGCACGACGGCTGGTCTCGTCGTTGCGCCAACTCCGCCACCGCGTGAAGGGACGGGCACGATGAGCGAGCACCAGATGGACCGCCTCCTGTTCGGGGACAACCAGTTCTTCGGCGTGAACCACATGTCCGAGGAGAAGGCACGCGCCCAGTCGATGCGCTTCCAGGACACCGACGCGATCATGAGCGTGATCGACGCGGCGTACGACGAGGGCGTGCGCACCTTCATGTGCACCACCCACGAGCGGATCGCCGAGGTCGTGGACCGGGTGCGGGCCGAGCCGGCGCGCTACGCCGACTTCCGCTTCTACCCGTGCATGCCCTACGCCCACAAGTACGCGAACGCGGTGACCGAGCTCGGGATGATCGGTGCGGTGCGTGCCTTCCTGCCGGAGACGAGCCTGGTGGGCACTGCCCTCAAGGGCGGCGCCGCGCTCGCCTCCAAGGACGTCTCCCAGCTGATGACGATGCTGATCGACGCCGAGATGAGCATGTTCGAGGGCGTCTCCACGCCAGTCGTCTTCCTGCAGAACGTCGTCGTCGACCTGCTGCTCGGGCTCGGCTTCGACGAGGCCTTCAGCGTCTTCGCCCGCCACGTGCGCGAGAAGTACGACGCGGAGCCGGGTTTCATCACGATGAACCTGCCGCTCCTGCTCGACAAGCTCGACCAGGTCGGCATCGAGAACCCGATCGTGTGCGCCAACATGAACAAGATCGGGTTCCGGATGAGCGGCGGCTTCGAGGCCTACCGCGACGCGCTGGCGAACCGCGAGTTCAGGGCCATCGCCATGTCGGTCTACGCCTCGGGCGCGGTGCGACCGCAGGAGGCCTTCGAGTGGGTCGCCGGCTTCCCGAACATCCGCAGCGTCGTCTTCGGCGCCTCGAGCCGGGCGAACATCGCCAACACCGTCGAGGTCGCCGCGGCGGCCTGGCCGGAGGCCTCGGCCGCTCGCGGCTGAACCCGAGCGATCAGCTGGCTCCGTAGACCCGGACGTAGTCGACCTGGAAGTCCAGCGGCTTCGTCAGGTGCTTGTTGGCCGCGTCGGGCAGTCCCCAGTAGGCGGCCGAGGGCCCCACGTGCAGGTTCAGGCGCATGTGCAGTGGAGTCTGGAACGACGGGCCCCACAGGGCGGGCAGCGTGGCGGGGGTGACGCTCCAGATCTTCTTGCCGTCGACGTACATCGCCGCGCTGTCGGGCAGCAGCTCGAAGGCGTAGTTGTGGAACCCCTCCCAGGGCTTGCTGGTCACCCCGAACTCCCGGTGCCGCACCTGTGCGACCAGGGAGGACGTCGTGTTGGTGTTGGTGAACACGGTCGTCTTGGCGGTGTCCTTCAGCGCCTTGCCGGAGCTGGGGAAGTCGGTGCCGTAGCCCCAGGCCTCCATCATGTCGATCTCGCCGCTGTTGCCGTTGCGCAGCCAGAACGCGGCCAGGGCGCCCAGGGTGTTGGTGCCGGTCGGCGTCTTGGCGCGGATCTCCCAGCGGCCGTACCGCTGTGCGAGGGACACGTCCCCGGAGCGGAGTCCGCGCTGGTCGATGTAGCCGGTCTTGTGGGTGAGGATCTTGACCCCGGTCGCGGAGGCGGCACGTGTCTGGGGCGCGTTCGGCAGCCAGTCGCCCCGCAGGTGCAGCAGGCCTCCCTCGACGTCGACCTGGCCGGCGTCGGGGATGGCACTGTCGATGGTCAGGCCGAGGTTGCTCTGCGTGCGGACGTTCCACTTCTTGGGGTCGATCGCGGTCCCGTTGAACTCGTCGCGCCAGGTGGGCTCGCCCCAGCTCGCCGGTGCCGACGACGGCGGCGTGGTCGGCGGCGGGGTGACCGGAGGGGTCACGGGCGGCGTAGTCGGTGCCGGGGTCGTGGGCGGCTTGACCGGCGGTGTGGTCGGCGGCTTCACCGGACCGGAGACGGGCGGGGTGGTCGGCGCCGGGGTGGGCGGCCTGACCGGCACGTACACGGCCTGGGTCACGGCGCGCGACCGCACGAGGTTGATGTTGTCGACGACCACGCGGCCGCGGGGCCCGGGCAGTGCGTGGACACGGACGTCGATCGAGCCACCGCCGGGGGCGGCGGCCAGGGTCGTCCGGAGCAGGCGCCAGGAACGGTTGGCCGACCGGTGACCGGCGGTGCGCGAGACGAGCGTGCCCTTGCCGCTGACCTGGCGTGCCGAGAGGCGTACGCCGATCCCGGGCCGGGTCGTGCGGACCCAGGCCGAGACGTGGTAGACGTCGCTGCTCCGGACGCCCTGCGCCGCGTTCGGGTTGTTGGACAGCACGGTTCCCCGGCGCGGGGTCACCTTGAGCACCGCGGCGCGACTGCGCGCGACGCCGACCCGGGCGGCGACCAGCCGCTTGGGTCGGGTCTTCGTCGCGGCCCAGCCCTGGGCGCCGCGCTCGAAGGTCCCGTTGCGCTGGGCGACGGTCTGCACCATGCGCGTGGCCGAAGAGAGGGTCGAGGTGCTGGCGCTCGCGTTGGCGGGTGCGGGGCCCTGGAGGGCCACGGGCGCGAGGACCAGGGGCAGAGCGAGCACGACGCCCACTCGTAGACGCGAGAGCGCCGAGTGGGGTCGGGCGGAAGCCGAGCCACCTGCGGGGGGCGAAGTCGTCATGAAGTGACAATAATGTCTAATTCACCTAGAAGTAGGCAAAACGGACATACCGGGATTAAAGATCCCGCACTCCAGAACGGTTCAGTTGACCGACTGGGCGGTCAGCGACAGGTCGAAGCTCAGATCGGGTGTCGCTCGGTAGTTCACCAGGACAAGTGCGGCGATCGTGTTGGTGCCCACTCGCAACATCGTGGGGGGCACTTCCCAACGTACCTCGGCGCCCAACGCCCGGCTGGTGCTCGGAGCGGCGGTCGCGTACGTCGTGGGACCGACGGCGCCCGCGACGACGTTGCTCCGGCCGAGCTCGACGCCGTTGACGAAGACCACCACGCCGTCGTCGGCCCGGGTGCTGATCCGGGACCCGGAGAGCTTCTCGGGGTCGGTGACCTCGAAGCTGTGCCGCAGCAGGACGCTGCGCGGACGGTTCGAGGTAGGCGCGGGAACGTCCACGTTCGTGGCGATGGTCGGGGACCCGAAGCCCAGCGGTGCCGTGCCGCGGCCCCAGGCGGTGTCGTCGAAGCCGGTGGCGGTCCATCCGGCCGGCCAGGTCGAGGAGTAGAGATGTCTCCAGGGCGAACCGGTGGGCACCAGGGTCACCGGTGTCGCCGTGGCCGGTCGGGGGGTGGTGGCCGTGACCGTGACCGGGGGTGAGGAGGCGGTGCCGTTACGTGCCGTCAGGGTGTAGGAGTACGTCGTCTGGGCAGCCAGCCCGGAGTCCGCGTGGCTCCTGGCGCCTCCGGGAAGCTCCAGCGCCGGTGCCCCGGTTCGCTGCAGCACCCACCCCGTGACCGGAACGGCGTCCCCGGGAGCCCAGTCCAGGGTCACGGAGCCTGCCGTCGTGGCGCGCACGCTCACCTGCGGCCTGGCCGGAACGAGAGGGGCTGTCGGCGGGGGTGTCCGCAGTGCGGTGAGCTCCGCGGTGAAGGACGCGTTCGGCGTGCCCCGGTAGTTCAGTACGGTGGCGGCGGTGACGACGTTGGTCCCTGCACGCAGCAGGGAGGCCGGGACGCTGACGTCCACGGGGGTGCCGACCGCGGTGGCCGTGGACACCGCGGCCGTCGCGTAGCTGGCGTTGGACAACGCACCCGCGGGCAGTCTGGTGCGGTTGACCTCGGTGCCGTTGACCCAGATCGCCACCCCGTCGTCAGCCCGGCTCCTCAGTCGAAGACCGGAGTACAGCGCGGGGTCGTCGATGACGAAGGTCCGGCGGAACAGGGCGCTGCGCGGCCGGTTGCTGGTGGGGGCGGGCACGTCGATGTTCGTGGCGACCGTGGTGCCGAAGCCCAGGGGGGCCGCTCCCGTTCGCCAGCTCGAGTCGTCGAGGGCAGGCGTGGTCCACGAGGCCGGCCAGGGGTCTGGGCTGAACCGCCATCGCCAGGTGCCGCTGCCATCGACCAGGGTGACCGGTTGCGGTTGCGGTGTCGTGGGGGGCGCCGCGACGCTCCCGCGTCGCGCGACCGCGACCAGGTCGAAGTGGGCGTCGGTGGTGCCGAGGTAGTTGAGGTGGGTGGAGGCCGCGATCACGTTGCCGCTCGGGCGCAGGAGCGCGAGTGGGACCTCGTAGGTGGCCGTCGTGGCGGCCATCGAGCGTGGCGCGGCGCTGGCGTAGGTGGTGGCGTCCACCGCACCGGCAGGCATGTTCGCGCGACCGACCTCCTGTCCGTTGACCCGGACGACCAGGCCGTCGTCGGCCTTCGTCACCAGTCGCAGGCTGGTCACCTCCTCGGGCCGGTCGAGCGCGAAGCCTCGCCGGAAGAGCATGCCGCGTGCCCGGTTCGAGGTCGGAGGGCCCAGGTCGATGCTGGTGGCCAGCATGCCCGCGTTGAAGCCCAGCGGTCCCCGCGCCGAGGGCCAGGAGGAGTCGTCGTACGCCGGCTGGTCCCAGTCCTTGGGCCAGGCGCCCGTCGCGTTGCGGTAGCGCCAGGGGGTTCCGCCCGGGACCACGACCTCGGTGCGCGTGTCGGGGTCCGGCGTCATGTCGTAGTCGAGGGAGAAGCGGCTGGACGCGTCGGTCTCGAACTCCCGCCTGGTCGGTGAGTAGGTGAAGGCGTCGATCCGGTCGTGGGCGGGGTCGAAGGTGTAGTACCGCAGCCAGCCGTCCCCTCCGTTGGGCCGGCTCTGGTAGTCCGAGAGGAGCTGGTGGACGGGTGTCCCGCAGGCGTTCGGGTCACTGCGACGGGCCTCGCCGAGATCGCCGTCGTGGTAGTGGCCGTTGATCACCAGTGCCACGTTGCAGTTCTTGTGGACCAGGTCGTTCCAGACGCGGTTCGATGACGAGATCTCGGCGCCGGTCCGCACCTTGAGGTTGTTGCGCGCACCTGCGGTGTCCACGAAGCCGTGGGTGACCAGGATGGCCCTGCGGTCCGGGTGGGCGTCGAGGACCCGCTGGGCCCACTGCAGGCTGTCGGTCGGGGACTCGAACTCGAGGTTGATCACGACCCAGTCGAGGCCGCCGGCGCTGAACAGCGAGAAGTTGTTCATGTTGCGGCGGTTCGCGGGGTCCGGGCCGAAGGTGTTCGAGCCCAGGTAGCCGCCGTACCGCTTCTCGGCGGTGTTCCAGGCGGCGCCGCTGAACCTCGAGGGTGGGAAGAACTGGTCGTAGTACTGGGCGAGGCCGGTGCTCGCGTTGAGGTCGTGGTTGCCCGGGAGCACGGAGTAGGGGATCGCGTTCTGGTCGAGGGTCTCGAACGCCGAGCTCACCCTGCGCCACATGGTCGTGTCGTTCCAGGTCTCCACCAGATCGCCGAGCTGCACCGTGAACTCGATGCCCAGCTCCTCCGAGTGGTCGACCACCCACTGCGTCTGTGCGTGCATGGTCGCGGCCCGGGTGTCGTCGACGGTGTAGCCCTGGGTGTCGGGGATGACGGCGAGCGTGAAGGGGGCTGCGGGTTCCTGTTGGTCCGCCAGTGCCGGGGACACCGAGGCCGCCGGAGGCGCGGCCACCGAGGTGCCGGGGCTGGTGAGGCCGGTCGCCACGAGGCATCCGAGCGCAAGGGTGAAGCAGGCTGCACGCAATGAGGACCCCCCTGGAGAACCCGGAGTCTGACACCGGGGGGCGCCGGGCGGAAGGGAGGTGGGGGAGGTGGTCTAGCGGTTCAAGCGGCGGTCTTTACATCGCAAGCCATTGTGTAAAGTTACTGCCGAGTCTAGGCTGCCCGGCATGACTGCCCAGCCCGAGCCCTCGTCCGCCCGCCAGCAGGTCGGCCCCGCCGATCCCGAGCACGACCCCACGGCGTCGTACGCCCTGGACCCCGGGTATGCCCGGAGCCTGACCCAGCGGGTCGTGTCCACCACGGGGGAGGCCGTCCCGGCGTACTCGCCGGTGACCGGACAGCCGCTCGCGATGATCCCGCAGTCCAGCGAGGCGGACGTGCGCGCGGCCTACGACCGGGCCAGGATCGCCCAGCAGGCCTGGGCACGCACCAGCCTGGAGCACCGCTCCGCCCTGCTCCTGCGGCTCCACGACCTCGTCCTGGACCGCCAGGACGAGATCATCGACCTGATCTGCTGGGAGTCGGGCAAGGCCCGCAAGCACGCCTTCGACGAGCCGCTGCACATCGCGCTCACCGCGCGCTACTACGCACGCACCGCCGACCAGCACCTCGGCACCGAGCGCAAGCTCGGCGTGGTCCCCGGGCTGACCCGCGTCGAGGTCAACCACGTGCCCAAGGGCGTCGTGGGGATCATCTCGCCGTGGAACTACCCGTTCACGATGGCGCTGTGCGACGGCCTTCCCGCGCTGCTCGCGGGCAACGCGGTGGTCACCAAGCCCGACGCCCAGACGATGCTGAGCGCGCTGCTGGCCGCGCAGCTGCTGGAGGAGGCCGGGTTCCCGGCAGGGCTGTGGAACGTCGTCGCGGGTCCAGGGCGTGAGCTCGGTGGACCGATGATCGAGCGCTCCGACTACATCTGCTTCACCGGCTCGACGGCCACGGGCAAGATCATCGCCCAGCAGTGCGCCGAGCAGCTCATCGGCTGCTCGCTGGAGCTCGGCGGCAAGAACCCGATCCTGGTGCTGCGCGACGCCGACCTCGACCGGGCTGCCGAGGGTGCGGTGCGGGCCAGCTTCTCCAACGCCGGCCAGCTGTGTGTCTCCATGGAGCGGATGTTCGTGGCCGACCAGGTCTACGACCGGTTCCGCGACAAGTTCGTCGAGCGCGTGCGCGCGATGACGCTGCGCCCCGGCCTCGAGTGGGGCTCCGACATGGGCTCGCTGATCAGCCAGGACCAGCTCGACACCGTCACCGCCCACGTCGAGGACGCCGTGGCCAAGGGCGCCACGGTGCTCGCCGGCGGGCGGGCGCGACCCGACCTCGGGCCCTACTTCTACGAGCCCACCATCCTCGAGGGCGTGACCCCGGAGATGACCTGCTTCGGGGACGAGACCTTCGGTCCCGTGATCGCGCTCTACCGGTTCCACGACGAGGCCGACGCCATCTCGCGCGCGAACGCGGGTGAGTACGGCCTGAACGCCTCCATCTACAGCCGCGACACCCGGCGTGCGCGGATCATCGCCAGGCAGGTCAAGTGCGGCACCGTGAACATCAACGAGGCCTTCGGAGCCACCTTCGCGAGCATCGACGCCCCGATGGGTGGGATGCGCAAGTCCGGCATGGGCCGGCGACAGGGCGCCGAGGGCATCCTGCGCTACACCGAGACCCAGTCGGTGGCGGTGCAGAAGCTGATCAGGTTCGGCCCGATGCTGGGGATGAACGACCAGGCCTACGCGAAGGTGATGAACGCTAACCTGCGCCTCATGAAGAAGCTGGGACGCGCATGAGCACCGACACGGGATCAGGGTTCGACTACGACGTCATCATCGTCGGATCCGGGTTCGGGGGATCGGTCAGCGCGCTGCGCCTGGTCGAGAAGGGCTACAAGGTCGCGGTGATCGAGGCCGGTGCCCGCTTCGAGGACGAGGACTACGCCAAGACCTCCTTCGAGGTGAAGAAGTACCTGTTCCGGCCCGAGATCGGCTGCTACGGGATCCAGCGCATCGAGGCCGTCCGGGACTCGCTGATCATGGCCGGCGCCGGTGTCGGCGGTGGGTCGCTGGTCTACGCGAACACGCTCTACGAGCCGCTCGAGCAGTTCTACAACGACGCCCAGTGGCGCGACATCACGGACTGGAAGGCCGAGCTGGCGCCGTACTACGACCAGGCGAAGCGGATGCTGGGAGTGGTGGAGAACCCGCTGCGCACCCCCGCCGACGACGTGATGGAGAAGGTCGCCAACGATCTCGGCGTGGGCGACACCTTCCACCCCACCCCGGTCGGGGTGTTCTTCGGCGAGCCCGACTCTCGCCGGGGCGAGCGGGTGGCCGACCCCTACTTCGGTGGTGAGGGCCCGGACCGCAACACCTGCATCGCCTGCGGCGACTGCATGGTCGGGTGCAAGTACAACGCCAAGAACACCCTGGTGAAGAACTACCTCTACCTCGCCGAGCAGCGCGGGGCGAAGGTGATGCCGCTGACCACGGTCAGGCGGGTCCGGCCGGGCGCCGAGGGTGGCTACGAGCTCGACCTGAAGTTCACCAAGGCCAAGCGCTCCACCCCGGGCTCGACGAAGACCATCACCGCCGAGCAGGTCGTCTTCGCCGCCGCGGCCATCGGCACCCAGAAGCTGCTGCACCGGATGAAGGCCGAGGGGCACCTGCCGAAGCTCTCGGACCGGCTGGGGTTCCTGTCGCGGACCAACTCCGAGTCGATCCTCGGGGCGATCGCGCCGGACACCTCGATCGACTACAGCTACGGCATCGCGATCACCTCCTCGTTCCACCCCGACGGGGACACCCACGTGGAGCCGGTGCGCTACGGCAAGGGCAGCAACTTCATGGCCCTGATCCAGACGGTGCTCACCGACGGCGACGGCCCCACCCCCCGGTGGCAGACCTGGCTCAAGGAGCTGTGGCGCGAACGCAGGAACGTCGCCAACCTCTACGACGTCAAGCACTGGTCCGAGCGCACGATCATCGCGTTGGTGATGCAGACCCTGGACAACTCGATCACCACCTACGCCAAGCCGATCCCGGGCACCAAGAAGTGGCGGCTGACCTCGCGCCAGGGCCACGGCACCCCCAACCCGACCTGGATCCCGATCGCCAACCAGGTGGTCCGCAAGATGGCCTCGATCATGGGCGGTACGGCGGGCGGCTCCATCGGCGAGCCGTTCAACATGCCGATGACCGCCCACTTCATCGGTGGCTGCGTGATCGGCACCAGCCCCGAGAACGGCGTCGTCGACCCCTACCAGCGGATCTACGGCTACGAGGGGCTGCACGTCGCGGACGGTTCCGCGATCTCGGCCAACCTCGGCGTGAACCCGTCGCTGACGATCACCGCGCAGGCCGAGCGGGCGATGTCGCTGTGGCCGAACAAGGGCGAGCCGGACCCGCGCCCGGCCATCGGTGAGGACTACGAGCGGCTCACCCCGGTGGCCCCGAACCACCCGGCGGTTCCCGAGACGGCTCCTGCGGCGCTGCGGCTCCCGATCGTGAGCGTGAGCTGACGCGGCTCCAGCAGCCGGAAACGAACCCAGGGCCCGACCGGGGAGGGAGGTGGTCGGACCCTGGGAGATCCACGCGGGGGCGGACCAGTTCGACCCGGCCTGGGAGGGAGCAGTCACACCGGATCTGCTCGGACCAACGACACCTGCCCGATCGGGTTATGCGCCCCCGCGCGGAATCCCAGATTTTTCTCTGACAGACTCAGAGGAACGAAAATCTCCGCTGAAAGGGCCCAACTTGAGCGACCACGACCTCGTTCTCGTCGTCGACTTCGGAGCCCAGTACGCCCAGCTGATCGCTCGCCGGGTACGTGAGGCCAAGGTCTACTCCGAGATCGTCCCGCACTCCATGCCCGTCGCGGAGATGCTGGCCCGCAAGCCCGCCGCGATCATCCTCTCCGGTGGGCCCTCCTCCGTGTACTCCCCGGGCGCCCCCCACGTGGACGCCGACCTCTTCGAGGCGGAGGTCCCGGTGTTCGGCATGTGCTACGGCTTCCAGGCGATGGCCCAGGTGCTCGGCGGCGAGGTCGCCCGCACCGGCGTCTCCGAGTTCGGGCGTACGCCGGTGGAGGTCACCACTCCCGGCACCCTGCTCGCCGACATCCCGGCCCAGCACCGCGTCTGGATGTCGCACGGCGACTCCGTGCGACGCGCACCCGAGGGCTTCGAGGTGCTCGCGCAGACCGCGGCCACCCCGGTCGCGGCGTTCGAGAACACCGAGCGACGCCTCGCCGGCGTCCAGTGGCACCCCGAGGTGCTGCACTCCGAGCACGGCCAGCGGGTGCTCGAGCACTTCCTGCTCGACATCGCCGGCTGCCGGCCGACCTGGACGATGGTCAACATCGTCGAGGAGCAGATCGAGCGGATCCGCGAGCAGCTCGGCGACTCCGGCCGGGCGATCTGCGGCCTCTCCGGCGGGGTCGACTCCGCGGTGGCCGCGGCCGTCGTACAGCGCGCGATCGGGGACCGGCTGACCTGTGTGTTCGTCGACCACGGGCTGCTGCGCAAGGGCGAGGCCGAGCAGGTCGAGCGCGACTTCGTGGCCGCGACCGGCGTGGACCTCCACGTCGTGGACGCGGAGAAGCGCTTCCTCGACGCGCTCGAGGGGGTCAGCGACCCCGAGGAGAAGCGCAAGATCATCGGCCGGGAGTTCATCCGGGTCTTCGAGGCCGCCGAGGCCGACGTGCTCGCGAAGTCGATGGCCGAGGAGGGGACCAAGGTCGCCTACCTGGTCCAGGGCACCCTGTACCCCGACGTCGTCGAGTCCGGCGGTGGCGCGGGCACCTCCAACATCAAGTCGCACCACAACGTGGGCGGACTGCCCGACGACCTGGAGTTCGAGCTGGTCGAGCCACTGCGCACGCTGTTCAAGGACGAGGTCCGCCTCGTCGGTGAGCAGCTGGGGCTCCCGGCGGAGATCGTCTGGCGGCACCCGTTCCCCGGGCCGGGCCTGGCCATCCGGATCATCGGATCGGTCGACCGCGAGCGGCTCGACATCCTCCGCGAGGCCGACGCGATCGCGCGCGAGGAGCTGACCCGCTCCGGACTGGACCGCGACATCTGGCAGTTCCCGGTGGTGCTCCTCGCCGACATCCGCTCGGTCGGCGTACAGGGTGACGGACGCACCTACGGCCACCCGATCGTGCTGCGCCCGGTGACCTCCGAGGACGCGATGACCGCCGACTGGGCGCGGGTGCCCTACGAGGTGCTCGAGACGATCTCGACGCGGATCACCAACGAGGTCCGCGAGGTCAACCGGGTCGCCCTGGACATCACCAGCAAGCCCCCGGGCACCATCGAGTGGGAGTAGCGCCGGGGTGGACCCCGGCCCCTCCCCGGCCAGGACCAGGGGGGTCCACGGGGGTGTTCCTGATGGCTGCCGAGCCGGGGACTTCGTAGACTTCACAGTCAGACGTTTGGTGCGAGGGGGTGTGGGATGAGCTTGATGATGTCGGTGAAGAAGGCCGTGCGCCAGCGGCTGGTCGCACGCGCCGGAGGGATCGACCTCTCCCGGATGGAGAAGGTCCCGGACTCGTTGTCGTGGCCGCTGCGCCGCGACGTGATGTCCCCGAGCCCGCGGCTGAGCGCCATGCGCGACGAGGACCCGGTCCAGAAGCTCGTCTCCGTGATGGGGCTCGACGTGTGGCTGGTCACCGGGGACGCCGAGTCCCGCGAGGTGCTCTCCGACGCCACGTCGTACTCCACGGACATCCGGCCCTACATGGGCCGTCGCGGGTCCGTGACCGACGGCGACTTCGGCGGCCTCGGCTTCACCGACCCCCCGGACCACACCCGGCTGCGTCGCCTGCTCACCCCGGAGTTCACGATGCGCCGCCTCGAGCGGATCCGGCCGGGCATCGCCTCCATCGTGGAGAGGCAGGTCTCCGAGATCGAGACGGCGGGGGAGCAGGGACGTCAGGTCGACCTCGTGCCGACGTTCGCGTTCCCGATCCCGTTCCTGGTGATCTGCGACCTCCTCGGCCTGCCCGACGAGGAGCGGGAGACGTTCAGCAGGCTGGCAACGGCACGCTTCGACATCTCCAAGGGTGCGCAGAGCTCGATCGGTGCGATCGGCGGCTCCCGCGAGTTCCTCCTGGCGGAGGCGAGCCGCCAGCGGCTCAACCCCGGCCCGGGCCTGATCGGCCAGATCGTGCGCGAGCACGGCGACGAGATCAACGACTTCGACCTCGGGGGCCTGGCCGACGGGGTGTTCACCGGGGGACTGGAGACCAGCGCCTCGATGCTGGCGCTCGGCACCGCCGTGCTGCTGGAGAACCGCGAGCTGTGGAAGAGCCTCGTCGACGACCCCACCAGCGTCGGCCCGATCGTGGACGAGCTGCTGCGCCAGCTCTCCGTGGTCCAGGTCGCGTTCCCGCGCTTCGTCAAGCGTGACGTGGAGATCGGCGGCAAGCGCATCACCGAGGGGTCGGTCATCGTCTGCTCGCTCCCGGCCGCCAACCGCGATCCCCGGTCGACGACGGGCGACCACATCGACCTCGACCGGGCCACCACCTCCCACCTCGCGTTCGGCTACGGCTTCCACCGCTGCGTGGGCGCCGAGCTCGCCCGGATGGAGCTGAAGATGGCCTTCCCCGCGCTGGCGAAGCGGTTCCCCGACATGCGGCTCGCGGTCCCCTCCGAGGACCTCGACTACCGGATGCTCAGCATCGTCTACGGCGTGGAGTCGGTGCCGGTGCTGCTCGGCTGAGCCCCTGGGAGCCCAGCTCCGGTCACTTCTGGGAGCCGAGCTCCTGGATCCTCGCCAGTGCGTGGGCGTGCTCGCGGGTGGCGGGGTACAGCGAGGAGTACAGGCCGTAGAGCTCGTCGTAGAGCGGCTTGACCGCCGGGTCGGGCTCGATCACGTCGGCCACCTTGGCCCAGTCGGTCTCCGCGGGCACGAGGCCGCTGCCGATCGCGGCCATCAGGGCGTCGCCGTAGCTGGCGCCGATCGTCTGCTCCGGCACCTCCTGCTCGCGGCCGGTGATGTCGCTGACCACCTGGGTCCACAACCGGCCCTGGGTGCCGCCGCCGACGGCGACCAGCCGGGTGACCGGGTTGGTCTCGGTGTCGAGCAGCTCGAGGATCTGCCGGATCCCGAAGGCGATGCCCTCGTAGACCGCGCGGAAGATGTGCCCGCGCTGGTGGCGCAGGGTGAGCCCGGCGAGCACGCCGCGCGCGTGGTGGTCGAAGATCGGGGTCCGCTCGCCCGCGAAGTAGGGCAGCAGGAGCAGCCCGTCGGACCCGGCGGGTACGGCGGCCGCCTCCTCCACCAAGGTCCCGAACGGGACGTCGCCGACCAGGCTCTGCACCCACCCGGTGAGGCTTCCCGAGGTGGACATGCCCGCTGCCAGGCACTTGCTGCCGGGGGCGACCCCCATCGTGTTCCACAGCTGGGGGTGCCGGGCGAAGTCGGCGAGCTCCTGGACGAAGAACATCGTGGAGCCGTACATCAGCATCAGGTCACCCGGCGACCGCACCCCGCCGCTGAACGCCTCGGCCCAGGCGTCCACGGTGCCGGCGCACACCGGCGTGCCCGCTGCGAGACCGGTCTCGGCCGCGGCGGCCTCGGTCACCGAGCCCACGATCTCCGTGGACCAGACGAGACGGGGGCGCGCCATCGAGCCCATCACCTCGTCGTACCAGTCGTCGTTCCAGGTGTTGGCCTCGATGTCGTAGAGCGGCACCGACTGGCTCGCGGTGTGGTGGTCCAGGACGTACTCGCCGCTGAGGCGCTGCACCACGAACGAGCTGGAGTTGAACCACCGGGTGGCCCGGGCCCAGGCGTCGGGCTCGTGCCGCTGCAGCCACAGTGCCTTGGGGCCGACGGCCTGCGTGGTCAGCGGGGTGCCGCAGCGGCGCAGCACCTCCTCGCTGCCCAGGCGCCGGTCGAGCTCCGCGATCTCCGCGGTCGCGCGCGAGTCGATCCCGTAGAGGATCGCGGGGCGCACCGGGTTCGCGTCGTCGTCGCCGAGCAGCAGGCACGGGCCGACGCCGCTCACGCAGAGCGCGGCGATCCTGCGCCCGGCGGCGGCCTGCGTCAGCTCCCTGGTCAGCGAGACGACGTCGCCCCACCACACGGCCTCCGCGTCGACCTCGTTGTGGCCCGGGAACGGCATCAGCACGCTGCGCGGCCGGGGGCGTACGGCGGTGGCCACGATCTGGCCGTCCGGCGTGGTCAGCACGGCCTTGCTGCTCGCGGTCCCGAGGTCGATCCCCAGCAGCAGCTCGCTCATCGTCTCGTCCTCGTCTCCGGTCGTCTGCTCGCAGGGCTGGTGGTCGAGTCCCGCACGACCAGCTCGGGCTCGAAGACCACGTGCCGCTCCTCGCGCGGGTCACCAGCCAGTGTCTCGGTGAGCATCTCAGCAGCCGCCACGCCCATCTCGTAGTGGGGTCGGCGCACGGTCGAGAGGGGCACCGAGAGCTGGCGGGAGAACGGGATGTCGTCGTACCCCATCAGCGAGATGTCGTCGGGCACGCGGATGCCGTGCTGCAGCAGCGACTGGAGGACCCCGAAGGCGAGCAGGTCGATCGCCGCGGTCAGGGCCGTGGGCCGCTCCAGGGGCGGCATCGCGGCCAGCTGGTCGCCCACCACGCGTCCGGCGTCCGCACTGAGGTCCGCGGGCAGCACGTCGAGCCGCACGTCGTACGCCGAGTCGGCGACCGCCTTGCGGACTCCGGCCAGCCGCTCGTGCACCGGGCCGGCGGACTCCTCGTCGCCGACGAACCCGAGGTGCCGGTGCCCGAGCTCGATCAGGTGCCGCGCGGCGAGCTCCCCGCCCGCGATGTCGTCCACGGCGACCGACATGCCGGGCTCGCCGCTCTCGTCGCGGTCCACCACCACGACCGGCAGGCCGATCGCCCGGACCTGGTGCAGCCCCTCGGCGAACCGGTCGTGGGGGACCACGATCAACCCCGCCACGCGGCGCTCGGAGAACAGCCGCAGGTAGGCGTTCTCCCGCTCGCTGTCACGGGCGCTGTTGGAGATCAGCACGGTCCAGCCGTGGTCGGTGGTGGTGTCCTCGACCCCGCGCGCGATGTCGATGAAGCCGGGGTTCCAGGCGTCCAGCAGCAGCAGCCCGATCGTGGTGGAGGACCCGGCACGCAGGTGCCGCGCAGCTTCGTGGCGGACGTAGCCGAGCTTCTCGATGGCCTGCTCCACCGCCTCCCGGCGGGGACCGCTCACCCGGTCGGGATGGTTCAGCACGTTGGAGACGGTGCCCTGCGAGACGCCGGCGTGCCGGGCCACGTCCTTGATGCCGACGCGGCGCTCGCTGTCCATGGGATCTCCGGTTCGTGGGCCGAGGCTGTGATGGTTGACACGTTTCAAGCCGGACCCTAGCATCGCCGGACCGGCAAGTTTTGACACGATTCAAAATCGGGGTCAAGGTGATCGCGAGGCCGGCACAACTCACCGAGGGAGACTCACCATGGCAAGGCATTTCGCACGGAAGGCCCTTGCGGCAGCAGGCGTTCTGCTGCTCGCCGGGACGGCCGCTGCATGCGGCAGCGACGACGGTGGCAGCGGGGGATCGGGGTCCACCAAGGTGGCCTTCCTGATGCCGGACACCGGCTCGACGCGCTACGAGCTGCACGACCGCCCGGGCTTCGAGAAGAGGCTCAAGGAGCTGTGCGACGACTGCACCCCGCTCTACAACAACGCTGACGGCGACGCCAACAAGCAGCAGCAGCAGTTCAACTCCGCGCTGGCGCAGGGCGCCAAGGCGATCGTGCTCGACCCGGTCGACTCCGCCGCGGCGGTGACCATGGTCAACGCGGCCCACGCCAAGGGCGTGAAGGTGATCGCCTACGACCGTCCGATCCCGGACGCGAAGGTGGACTTCTACGTCTCCTTCGACAACGAGGCGCTCGGCGAGCAGATCGCCACCTCGCTGGTCGAGAAGGTCAAGACCGCTCCCGTCCCGGCCGGCTCCGGGATCCTGATCGTCAACGGCTCGCCCACCGACGCGGCCGCCGGCCTGATCAAGAAGGGCATCCACAACGGCGTCGACGGCAGTGGCCTGAAGGTCCTGGCGGAGTACGACACCATCGACTGGAAGCCCGAGAACGCCCAGAAGTGGGTGGCCGGCCAGATCGCTCGCTTCGGCAAGAAGATCGTCGGCGTGGTCGCTGCCAACGACGGCACCGCCGGCGGCACGATCGCTGCGTTCAAGGCCGCCGGGATGAACCCCAACCCTCCGGTGAGCGGCAACGACGCCACCGTCGCGGGCCTCCAGCTGATCATCTCCGGTGACCAGTACAACACCATCAGCAAGCCGAGCGAGATCGTCGGTGGAGCCGCGGCCGAGGTCGTCGCCGACTTCATCAACGGTGACAAGCCCGATTCTCCCGAGGAGCTGTTCGGCTCCCCGACCAAGCTCTACGAGCCCACGCTGGTGACCGCGGAGAACTTCAAGGCCGAGATCATCGACAAGAAGATCAACACGGCCAAGGAGCTGTGCACCAAGGAGTACGCCGCAGCCTGCGCCAAGCTCGGCATCTCCTGATCCACGCCGGGGCCCGCGTCCCCCACGCGGGCCCCGGCGACCGGTTCGGGGGAGACAACCTGATTGAGGAGAAGCGATGAATGCTGCACCCGCCACGCCGCAGACCGCGCTGCTGAGTCTTCGCGGAGTCAGCAAGACGTTCGGTGCCGTCAACGCACTGACCGACATCGATCTCGACGTACGAGCCGGCGAGGTGGTCGCGATCGTCGGCGACAACGGCGCCGGCAAGTCGACGCTGGTCAAGGTGCTCGCGGGCGTGCACCAGGCCAACTCGGGAGCGATCGCCTTCGACGGCTCGGAGGTGCAGATCTCCGACCCGAGCTCGGCCATCCGCCTCGGCATCGCCACCGTGTTCCAGGACCTCGCCCTGTGCGAGAACCTCAACGTCGTCGAGAACCTCTTCCTCGGCCAGGAGCTCTCGCCGCTCCGGCTCGACGAGGTGGCGATGGAGGTCAAGTCGTGGGAGCTGCTGCGCCAGCTCTCGGCGAAGATCCCCACCGTCCGGATCCCGATCGCCTCGCTCTCGGGCGGCCAGCGACAGACGGTCGCGATCGCCCGCTCGCTCCTCGGCGACCCGCGCGTCATCATCCTCGACGAGCCCACGGCGGCTCTGGGTGTGGCACAGACCGCGGAGGTCCTCGACCTGATCGAGCGGCTCCGCGAGCGCGGGCTCGGCGTGATCATGATCAGCCACAACATGGAGGACGTCCGCGCGGTCGCCGACCGGGTGGTGGTGCTCCGGCTCGGCCGCAACAACGGCGAGTTCGACGCGCGCACGGTCTCCTCCGAGGAGGTCGTCGCCGCCATCACCGGTGCCAGCGACAACGTGGTCACGCGTCGTCGTGACCGGTTGCAGGGCACCGAGCACCCCGCCGTCGCCGACGGCTCCGTCGAGGAGGAGAACCGATGAGCACCACGCAGCTGCCCAACCTCGACCAGAGCGACGAGCGGCTCAGCCAGAGCCAGGGGATCAAGGGATCCCTCGCTACCTTCTGGCGCAGCGTCAAGGCCGGCGACGTGGGCGCGCTTCCCGTGATCGTCGGGCTGCTGTTCATCGGGACGGTCTTCCAGATCCTGAACCCGGTGTTCCTCTCCAGCGGCAACATGGTCAACCTCATCCTCGACATGTGCGCGGTGGGCGTGATCGCGCTCGGCATCGTGTGCGTCCTGCTCGTCGGTGAGATCGACCTCTCGGTCGGCTCGGTGAGCGGCTTCTCCGGCGCCATCGTCGCGGTGCTGTTCGTGCGCCACGACTGGAACTGGATCCTGGCCGTCGGCGTCGCCTGCCTGGTGGCCCTGGCGATCGGGCTGCTCTACGGCATCCTGCTGACCAAGTTCGGGATGCCCAGCTTCGTGGCGTCCCTGTCCGGCCTGCTCGCGTTCCTCGGCCTGCAGCTCGCGATCCTCGGTGACAAGGGTTCGGTCAACCTGCCCTTCGACTCCACCCTGGTGCACTTCGCCCAGCTGGCGTTCGTGCCGCACTGGCTCTCCTACGTGCTGGTGGTCCTCGCCGGCCTGGCCCTGTTCCTCACCGGGTTCGAGACCATGACCCGCCGGCGCAAGGCCAACCTGTCCGCGCGTTCGGTCAGCACGCTGGTGCTGCGGTCGGTGGCCCTGGTCGTCGTCCTCGGGCTGGTGGTCTGGTACCTCAACCAGGACCGCGGCGTCGGCTGGATGGTCGTGTTCTTCGTGGGCCTGGTGCTGCTGCTCAACTACGCGATCACCCGCACCCGGTGGGGACGCTCGCTGCTCGCGGTGGGCGGCAACGCCGAGGCCGCTCGCCGGTCCGGCATCAACGTCCGCAACGTCTACCTCAGCGCGTTCATGCTGTGCTCGCTGCTCGCCTGCGTCGGTGGTCTCCTCGCCGCCGGCCGGCTGGCGTCCGCGAACCTCAGCAGCGGCACGGGTGACGTGAACCTGAACGCCATCGCTGCCGCCGTGATCGGTGGCACCAGCCTCTTCGGTGGCCGGGGCAGCGCGTTCTCCGCCCTGCTCGGGGTACTGGTGATCTCGGCGATCGCCAGCGGCCTCACCCTGCTCAACCTCGACTCGTCGTACCGCTTCGTGATCACCGGGCTCGTCCTGGCCGTCGCGGTTGCGATCGACTCCGTGGCCCGCAAGTCTCGTGTCTCACACGGCCGGGCCTGACCCAACCGACGTGCACGTCCCTCAAGAGAGGCAACACCGTGGCTAACCGCGCAGCAGTCATGACCGAGCTCGAGAACATCGTCATCGAGGAGCGTCCCGAGCTGGACCCGTCCCCCCAGCAGGCAGTGGTGCGGGTGGAGGCAGTGGGCGTCTGCGGCTCCGACACCGCCTACTACAAGGTGGGGCGCATCGGCGACTACGTCGTCGACGGCCCGATCATCCTGGGCCACGAGGTCTCCGGCCAGGTGATCGCGGTCGGCACCGACGTCACCAACGTCGCCGTCGGTGACCGCGTCGCGGTCGAGCCGGGTACGCCGTGCCGCAACTGCCACGAGTGCATGGCCGGGCGCTACCACCTGTGCCCCGACCTGGTCTTCCTCGCGACGCCGCCCTACGACGGTGCGCTGTTGGAGAAGATGACGATCGACTCGCGCAACCTCTACCCGATCCCCGACGAGATGACCTACGAGGAGGGCGCGCTCCTCGAGCCGCTGTCGGTGGGCATCTGGGGCTGCAAGCGCGCCGGTCTCGCGGGTGGCGACGAGGTGCTCGTCACCGGCGCCGGTCCTGTCGGGCTGCTGGCCGCCGCGTCCGCGCGCGCCCTGGGCGCCGGCAAGGTCACCGTCACCGACCTCTCCGACTTCCGGCTCGGGATCGCCCGCGACATGGGCTTCGAGACCGAGCGCAGCGACGCCCCCACCGAGGACCGCTTCGACGTGCTCCTCGAGTGCTCGGGCGCTCCGGGGGTGCTCGGCGAGGCCATGCGCCGGCTGCGTCCCGCGGGTCGCGCGGCGATGATCGGGATGTCCAAGGAGGAGGCGATCGGCCTGCCGCTCTCGCAGCTCAACGTCAACGAGCTGACCCTGAGCCTGGTCAACCGCTACAACCACACGTGGCCGCTCGCGATCGAGCTGGTCTCCTCGGGGCGCATCGACGTCGCGCCGCTGGTGACCCACCACTTCCCGCTCGCGGAGACCGCGGACGCCCTCATGCTGGGCAGCCGCGTTGCCGACTCGGTCAAGGCCGTCATCCACCCCCAGCTCTGACCGGTCCCGCTCGGGGCCTCGAAAGGACGACCATGCAGATCGGGTGCCACGCCTCCGTGTGGACTGGAACCTTCGACGACGCGGGCCTGCGGCTCGCGGTCGAGAAGACCGCCGCGGCGGGCTTCGACCTCATCGAGATCCCGTTGATGGATCCGGACAAGGCCGACGCGGCCTCGGTCCGCAAGGTGCTGGCCGACTCAGGCCTCGCCGCGACCGCTTCCCTGGGTCTTTCGGAGATCACCGACCTCTCCAGCGAGGACCCGGAGATCGTGGCCGCCGGTGAGGACCTCCTCGGCCGCTGCCTGGAGTTCCTCGCCGAGGTGGGCGGCACCCACCTCGTCGGCGTGATCTACAGCGCGATGCGCAAGTACATGGCGCCCGCGACCGACCTCAACCGCCGGCACAGCCAGGAGGCGATCGGCCGGATCGCCGAGCGCGCCGCCACCCTGGGGATCAAGGTCGGGGTCGAGGTGGTCAACCGCTACGAGTCGAACCTGCTGAACACCAGCAGGCAGGCGCTGCGCTTCGTCGAGGAGACCGGCTCCTCGAACCTCTCGGTGCACCTGGACACCTACCACATGAACATCGAGGAGCCGGACATGATCACCCCGGTCCTCGCCGCCGGCGATCGGCTGGGCTACGTGCACATCGGGGAGAGCCACCGCGGCTACCTGGGCTCGGGGACAGTCGACTTCGACGGGTTCTTCCGTGGCCTCGCCACGATCGGGTTCGACGGCCCGGTCGTGTTCGAGTCGTTCTCCTCCGCCGTCGTGCACGAGGACCTGAGCAACATGCTCGGGATCTGGCGCAACCTGTGGCAGGACGGTGACGACCTCGGTCGGCACGCGAACTCCTACATCCGCAACCAGCTCGCCGCTGTCGCCTCGGTCCAGCTGCACTGATGCGCGCCCTGGTCTACTCGGCACCGCGCGAGTTCGCCGTCGAGGAGGTGCCGACGCCTCGCGCGGGCGCCGGTGAGGTCGTCGTCGACGTCACCCTGGCCGGGGTCTGCGGCACCGACCTGCACCTGCACGCCGGCGGGTTCTTCGCGGAGTTCCCGCTGACGCCGGGGCACGAGAGCGTCGGCGTCGTCCGCGAGGTCGGCGCCGGGGTGGATCACCTCGTCCCCGGGCAGCGGGTCGCGGTCGACAACGCCTCGGCGTGCGGGCGCTGTCCTGAGTGCTCGCGCGGCCAGCACCTGTTCTGCGAGAGCTTCCTGTCCCTGGGCGTCAACGCACCCGGCGGTTTCGCCGACTCGCTGGTCAGCCCGGCGCACAAGGTCTACCCGATCGACGACCTGCCCGACGAGGTCGCGGTGTTCGCCGAGCCGCTCGCCTGCGCGGTGCACGGGATGGACGTGCTGGGCCTCGAGCCCGGTGCCGACGTG
This sequence comes from Nocardioides sp. Z30_9, assembly GCF_058215735.1. NCBI lineage: Bacteria > Bacillati > Actinomycetota > Actinomycetes > Propionibacteriales > Nocardioidaceae > Nocardioides > Nocardioides sp. Z30_9. Next base: position 1,554,613 of record NZ_JBZAJF010000001.1, on the reverse strand, counting down.
CTGATGATCGGGTCCGGCACGACCGGGCTGCTGCTGGCACAGCTGCTCGTCCACGGGGGAGCGGGCCGCGTGACGGTCGCGGCTCCCACCGAGTTCAAGCTCGTGCTGGCCTCGTCGTACGGCGTGGACCGGGTCGTGCAGATCACCCGCGACGCCGAGGCCACCTTCGAGACGCTGCGAGCGCTGCAGCCGGGCGGGTTCGACGTCGCCATCGACGTGACCGGCGCGTCCTCGGTGGTGCAGCTGCTGCCCGATCTCGTGCGGGCCAACGGCACCGTGTTCGTCTACGGGATGTGCGAGGAGGAGGACCGGGTGCAGTGGCGCCCCTACGACATCTTCCGTCGCCAGCTCGCGGTCAAGGGCTCCTTCGCCCAGGTGAACTGCATGGACCGATCGCTGGCGATGCTGCGCTCGGGACGAGTGCGCACCGACGGCCTGGTCACCCACCGGTTCGGGCTCGAGGAGTACGCCGCGGCCCTGGACGCGCTGTCCTCGGACCCCACCTGCCTGAAGGCGGTCGTCGACCCGCAGCGGTGACTCAAACAGCGATGCCCGGTGCCTCACACCTGTCTAGACCGGTGTAGGCGTCGGGCATTTGTTGTTCGAGACCACTAGACCGGGAATGTGACGAAGGTTACGTTGGCGCGACCAACTATTACCTCTCCGACCCGCCCGGGAACCATGGGCAGTGGGCCGGTGACCTCACAAAAGGAGGCGATCTGCGTGAAGCGGATCCCGGTTCTACTCGTCGCTGGTGCGTTGGGGCTCTCCCTGACCCTGAGCGCGTGCGGCAGTGACAGCGACAAGAAGAGCGACAGCGGCGACAGCAGCGGCGCGTCCGAGGCCAAGGTCGGGGTGATCCTCCCCGACACCGAGTCCTCGGTGCGCTGGGAGACCGCCGACCGTCCGGCCCTCGAGGCGGCGTTCAAGGAGGCCGGCGTCGACTACGACATCCAGAACGCGCAGGGCGACGCCGACAAGATGGCCCAGATCGCCGACTCGATGATCTCCAGCGGCGTCACCGTGCTGGCCATCGTCAACCTCGACAACGCCTCCGGCGCCGCGATCCAGGAGAAGGCCAAGAACCAGGGCATCGCGACGATCGACTACGACCGGCTCACCCTGGGCGGCTCCGCGGCGTACTACGTCTCCTTCGACAACGAGAAGGTGGGCCAGCTCCAGGGGGAGGGGCTGCAGAAGTGCCTCGGCCAGGACACCAAGGCCAACATCGTCTTCCTCAACGGCTCGCCCGACGACTCCAACGCGACCTCGTTCTCCAAGGGCGCGCACTCGGTGCTGGACGCGAACAAGAACTACACGAAGGTTGCCGAGCAGGCCGTCCCCGGCTGGGACAACGAGGAGGCCGGCAACATCTTCGAGCAGATGTTCACCCAGAACAAGGGGAAGATCGACGGCGTGCTCGCCGCCAACGACGGGCTCGGAGGCTCGGCCATCGCGATCCTGGAGAAGAACGGTGTCGCCGGCAAGGTCCCGGTCACCGGTCAGGACGCGACGGTCCAGGGTCTCCAGGACGTGCTCGGGGGCACCCAGTGCATGACCGTCTACAAGTCCGCCAAGGAAGAGTCCGGAGCACTCGCGGACCTGGCCATCGGCCTGACCAAGGGCGAGAAGGGCGACACCAACGGCACCTCGCAGGACCCGGAGGGCAAGCGCGAGGTCCCCTCGGTCCTGCTCGACCCGGTCGCGGTGACCAAGGAGAACGTGAAGGCCGTGATCGACGACGGTGGACAGAAGGCCGCCGACGTCTGCAAGGGCTTCGAGAAGGAGTGCGAGGCGGCCGGGATCTCCTGACCCGGCAGACGATCACCACGTCGGGTCCGGTCTTCCTCACCGGGACCGGGCCCCTCGTGGCTCGACCTCCTTTCCCGCACCTCTCGTCCCGACCGACCTCGGAGGCGTCATGACCCAACCCCTGCTCGAACTGCGTGGAGTGAACAAGAGCTTCGGCGCTGTCCAGGTGCTCCACGACGTGAGCCTGAAGGTCTATCCCGGCCAGGTGACCGCTCTGGTGGGTGACAACGGGGCCGGCAAGTCGACCCTGGTCAAGACCGTGGCAGGCATCAACCGCGCGGACTCCGGTGAGTTCCTCTTCGAGGGCAAGCCGGTCACTCTGCACACTCCGAAGGACGCTGCCGCTCTCGGTGTCGAGGTCGTCTACCAGGACCTCGCGCTGTGCGACAACCTCGACATCGTCCAGAACATGTTCCTGGGTCGCGAGACCCTGACCGGGGGAGTCCTGCTCGACGAGCTGACCATGGAGGATCGCGCGCGCAGCACCCTGGCCTCGCTCTCGGTCCGCACGGTGAAGTCGGTGCGGCAGAGCGTCGCATCGCTCTCCGGCGGCCAGCGCCAGACCGTGGCCATTGCCAAGGCAGTGCTGTGGAACTCCAAGGTGGTGCTCCTCGACGAGCCGACCGCGGCGCTGGGAGTGGCACAGACCCGGCAGGTTCTCGACCTGGTCCGGCGCCTCGCGGACAACGGGCTCGGCGTCGTGCTGATCTCCCACAACATGCTCGACGTCATCGAGGTCTCCGACCGGGTCACCGCCCTGTTCCTGGGCCGGGTCGCGGCGGACCTGAAGACGAGCGAGACCAACCACAGCCAGATCGTCGAGCTGATCACAGCCGGGCGGTCCGGAGACATCGGCATCTCGGCCGCCACCGCGGCCGAGTCGGCCTAGGAGCGACGTGACCACCACTCCGAAGGACACCGCGTCCACCGGCGCCGCGCCGAGCCTCGCCGCGGCGGATTTCGCCGACGACCAGGCCAGCGCTTCCCTCAGCGACTCGTTCCGGGCCTACCGTGACCGGCTCCGCGGCGGCGACATGGGGATGCTCCCGGCGATCCTGGGCCTGGTAGTGCTGTTCATCGTGTTCTCCGCCCTGCGCCCGGACACCTTCACCAGCACCCTGAACATCGCCAACCTGCTGGTTCAGGCATCCGCCATCTCCGTGCTCGCCATGGGGCTGGTCCCGGTCCTGCTGCTCGGGGAGATCGACCTGTCCGCAGGCGTCGCCGGTGGCATGGCGGCTGGCTTCACGGCGGTGGCCATCGACCGGCACGACCTCGGCTGGCCGGTCGCGGTGCTGATCGGGCTCCTCGTCGGCGCTCTCGTAGGGCTCGCCATCGGGGTGCTGGTCGCCAAGCTGGGGATCCCCTCGTTCGTGGTGACCCTCGCGTTCTACCTCGGTCTGCAGGGCGTGATCCTGAAGCTGATCGGGCTCGGCGGCACGATCCCGGTGCGCGACGAGGTGCTGCGAGCAATCACGATCAAGTCGATGCCCGTCCTCACCGGCTGGATCGTGATGGTCGCACTGCTGGCGGCCTATGGTGCGTTGCTGTTCTGGCGGCAGGCGCGGCTGGCGAGCAAGAACCTGCACCGCCCGCCGAACTCGCTGGTGGCGTTCAAGTTCGTGGCCCTGTGCGTCGTCCTGCTCGGGATGACGTTCGTCCTGAGCAAGAACCGGAGCCGGGTCCCGACCTTCGTCATCGAGGGCATCCCGTACGCCGTGTTCGTCGTGGGCGCCCTGCTCATCTTCTGGACGCTGGTCTTCAGTCGTACCCCTTACGGTCGGCACATCTACGCCGTCGGCGGCAACACCGAGGCGGCGCGGCGAGCCGGCATCCCGGTGGACCGGCTGAAGGTCTCCGCGTTCGTGATCTGCTCGAGCATGGCGGTGCTCAGCGGCATCATCAGCGCGTCGTACACCGGAAAGGTCTCACCCGGGTCGGGCGGGGGCAACGTGCTCCTCTACGCCGTGGCTGCCGCGGTCATCGGCGGAACCAGCCTCTTCGGCGGCAAGGGCAAGATCCGCGACGCGGTGATCGGCGGTCTGGTGATCGCCACGATCGACAACGGCCTGGGCCTGCTCAACCAGTCCGCCTACATCAACTACATCATCACCGGCAGCGTCCTCCTCCTCGCCGCATCGGTCGACGCGATCACGCGCCGACGCCGGTCCGCCACGGGGACGTGACGGTGGCCGACCGGGCCCGTCGTGGCGCGGGCACCAACCAGGGCGCCGTACGACGCCACAACCTCGGCACGCTGCTCGGCCATGTCCACCGCTCGGGAGGCATCTCGCGTGCGCAGCTGACCGAGCGGATGGGGCTGAACCGGTCCACGATCGCCGACCTCGTCCGCGAGCTCGAGGACCTCGACGCCGTACGCCAGTCGATCCCGCTCGTCGGAGCGGGTCCGCGCGCCGGAGCCGGCCGGCCGTCGATCGACGTGAACCCGAACCCGGAAGGCGTCTTCGTGCTAGCCGCCGAGCTGGGCGTGGACACGGTCGACGTCGCCCGGGTCGGCCTCGGCGGGCTGCCCCTGGACCGGGTGTCCATGGCGACGCCGAGTGATCCCGATCCCGACGAGCTGTTCGACTCGCTCGTGGAGATGATGCGCTCCACGTTGAGGAGCGCGGGTCCGGACGGGCGCCTGGTGGGCGTGGGTATCGCCGTACCCGCCGTGGTGACCGACCGCGTCGGCCTGGTCCGGTTCGCGCCCAACCTCGGCTGGACCGACGTGGCGCTGAGCTCGATGATCTCCAGCAGGCTCGGCCGGGTGCCGGTGCACCTGGGCAACGACGCGGAGATGGGGGCGCTCTCCGAGCACACGCGTGGCGTCGGGCGGCACAAGTCCGACCTGATCTTCATCTCCTGTGACGTCGGCGTCGGTGGCGGTGTGATCGTCGGGGGATCACCGATGCGGGGAGCCAGCGGGTACGCCGGCGAGATCGGCCACCAGCCCTTCAACCCCCGCGGGCACACCTGCCGCTGCGGCAACGTCGGCTGCTGGGAGGTGGAGATCGGCTCGCACGCGGTCGCCGAGGCGGTCGGCTGCCCGCCCGAGGCGATCCACCGGCTGGCCGACTACCTGCAGCCTGGACCGGGAGTGTCCCCCGAGCTGCGGCGGCTGGGCCGCTCGCTCGGCCTGGGCCTCGGCGGCCTGGTGAACGTGTTCAACCCCGAGATGGTCATCCTCGGCGGCGTGCTCCGCTGGGTCTTCCCCCTGGTCCGCGAGGACGTCCTGGAGGCCCTCGACGAGTGGGCCCTGCGCGCGCCCGCCGAACAGGTCCAGATCGTCCTGCCCTGGCTGGGCGGCGACTCGGTGATCATCGGAGCCGCCGAGCTCGCCTTCACCGACCTCCTCGCCAACCCGGCCGAGTCCCTGGAGCGGTCCCAGGGAGCAGTGGCCGAGATCCTCGGCTGACGGGCTGACGGGCTGACGGGCTGACGGGCTGGGGGCGAGACCCACAAGGTGGTCGAGCAGCGAGCGCCAGCGAGCGGATAGTCGAGACCACGTCGGGTGAGGCGGGAGCTAGAAGTACGCCGAGGGGCGGGTGTACGCCGGGGCGCGCGCCCCAGGCTGCTCGACCACCATGTGGTCGCGTGCTTCGGCGTACGGCTGCTTGTCGGGTCACCCTGAGTGGTCTCGACTGTCCGCTCGCTGGCGCTCGCTGCTCGACCACCTTTCGGGCGCGTGCCCCGGCGTACGTCTGCCTCCTGGCTCACCTCGCGTGGGCTCGCCCCACCGCTCGCTGCTCGACCACCTTGTGGTGCCCCCAGCCTCAGCCGGGCAGGGGGCGGGTGCCGGCGTACACCTCGTCCAGGGCGTCGACTGCTGCGCCTGTGGAGGCGGCGTGCAGGCCGAGGGTGCTCAGGGTGACGGTGCAGCCGGCGCCGGTGAAGCTCGCGTCCAGGGCGGCCTCGACTGCGGGGACCAGGAGCTCGCCGAGGGGTACGAACGCTCCGCCGAGGACCACCATCCGCGGGTCCAGGGTGAGGGCCAGTTGGGCCACCCCGCGACCGAGCGCGTCGGCGACCACGGCGAGGCCGTCGCCGACATCAGGCGCGGCGACGAGCCGTTCGGCGTACGACACCGGGTCCTCGCCTGGCCGGACCGGCACCCCGGTCGCCTGCGACAGTGCGCGCTGGCCGACCAGGGCCTCCCAGCAGCCGGTGCGCCCGCACGCGCAGACGTGCTGGTCGTCCCCGACGCGGAGGTGCCCGACCTCCCCGGCCAGTCCGCGGGATCCGCGCAGCACCCGGCCTCCGCTGAACACCCCGGCGCCGAGGCCCACCGTGCCGGTCAGGTAGACGAAGTCGTCGATGCCCGCCGCGACCCCGTGCACCCGCTCGGCGCGGGCCGCGCAGTTCGCGTCGTTGTCGACGGCGACGCGGATGCCCGGCCCGAGGTCGGCGCGGACGGCGTCGGCGAGCGCAACCTCGGTCCAGCCGAGGTTGGGGGCGGCGACGACCACGCCGCGGTCGTGGTCGATCAGTCCCGGGACCGCGATGGTCAGGCCGAGCAGCGAGACTCCGTCGGTCGCGAGGCGCTCCACGTGCTCGCGCACGATCCCCAGCACGTCGCCGAGCCGGGCGGCCCCGGGCTCGACCGGGCGCTCCTCGAAGAAGAGCTCGCGACCGGCCAGGTCGAGCGCGGTGGCGGTCATGTAGTCGACGTTCACCTCGATCCCGAGCCCGGCCAGGTTGCGCCCGGCCAGGGCCAGGGGAGTGCTGGGACGGCCCCGCCCGGTCGACTCACTCTCGCCCGCGCTCACCGCCCCGGCACGCTCGAGCTGCGTGACGATCGTCCCGACCGTGGCCTTCGCGAGCCCCGAGCGCCGCGCCAGGTCCGCCCGGCTCAACGAGCCTGCCTCGCGCAGCAGCCGCAGCACGAGCGCGGTGTTGCGGCGGCGTACCTCGTCGGTGGCCGCGGGACCTGCGTCGGCCTGCACGCTCAGGGGCGCAGCCCGTAGAGGTGCTCGAGCGCCAGCTGGTCGAGCCGCTCGAAGGACGTGTCACGGGCCCCGAGCGCATCGACGTCGGGCACGTCCGCGGCCTCCAGGTCGCCCCAGCTCTCGCCCTCGGCCAGGGTGGGTACGGCGAGCTCGGGCAGCTGGGCCTGCTCGAGGGCGTCCTGCACCTCCGGGTCGGCGCGGAACGCGAGGGCCTTCTCGCGCAGGATCAGGTAGTTGCGCATGCACGCCTGCGCGGCGACCCAGACCCCGTTGTCGTCCTCGGTGCGGGGGGTCTTGAAGTCGAAGTGCACCGGGCCGTCGTACCCGCCGGCGAGCAGGGTGTCGACCACCCAGAAGGCGCCGCGCACGTTGCCGGCGCCGAAGCGCAGGTCCTGGTCGTACCTCGGCCCGTTCTGGCCGTTGAGGTCGATGTGGAAGAGCTTGCCCTGCCACAGCGCCTGCGCGTACCCCGCCGCCGCGTTGAGCCCGGCCATCTCCTCATGACCGACCTCGGGGTTGATCCCGACCATCTCGGGCCGGTCGAGGGTCTCGATGAACGCCATCGCGTGCCCGGCGGTCGGCAGCAGGATGTCACCACGCGGCTCGTTGGGCTTGGGCTCGATGGCGAACCGCAGGTCGTAGCCGCGGTCGGTGACGAAGTCGCCGAGGATGTTGAACGCCTCGCGGTAGCGGTCCAGGGCAGTGATCACGTCCTTGGAGGCACCCGACTCCGCGCCCTCGCGGCCGCCCCAGGCCACGTAGACCTTGGCGCCGAGCTCGGCGGCGAGGTCGATGTTGCGCATCACCTTCTTCAGGGCGAACCGGCGCACCTCCCGGTTGTTGGAGGTGAACGCGCCGTCCTTGAACACCGGGTGGGAGAACAGGTTCGTGGTGGCGGTGGTGACCACCAGGCCGGTCTCGGCGAGGGCCTTGCGCAGCCCGTCGAGGATCCGCTCGCGGGTGGCGTCGTCGGAGCCGAAGGGGACCACGTCGTCGTCGTGGAAGTTGATCCCGTAGGCGCCGATCTCCGCCAGCTTCTGCACCGCGCGCACCGGGTCCATCGGGGGCCGGGTGGGCTCCCCGAACGGGTCGCGGCCGCCGTACTGGACGGTCCAGAGACCGAAGGAGAACTTGTCTTCCGGGGTGGGGGTGAAGTCGCTCATGGCTGTGCCTCTCGTGGTTTCCAGTTGGCGGTGCGTTCGCGCAGCAGGTGGTAGTCCTCGCGGAGACCGGCGACGGTGCGACCGGTGGGCAGCTCGGTGGTGGACACCTTCCAGACGGGTGGTGTCGGCGCGCCCGAGAGGGCCCAGGCGGCCTGGCGGGCCGCGCCCAGGGCGACGTACTCCCCGGGGGCCGGGACCACGACGGGCTCGCCGAGGACCAGGGGGGCCAACGCGAGCACGGCCGGGTTGCGCGCCGCCCCGCCGATCAGCAGCAGGCGCTCGGCGGTCGCCCCCGAGACCGCCGCGAGGGCGTCCACCGCGTCGGCCAGGCTGAACAGCAGCCCCTCCACGTGGGCGCGGGCGAGGTCGGCGCGCGTGGTCGCGGTGGTCAGCCCGTGCAGGGTGCCGGTGGCGTCGGGCCGGTTCGGCGTACGTTCGCCATCGAGGTAGGGCAGCAGGGTCAGGCCGTGGGCGCCGGGCTCGGACTGCATCGCCAGCTCCGCGAGGCCGTCGTGGTCCACGTCGAGGAGCCGGGCGGCGAGCTCGAGGATGCGGGCGGCGTTGATCGTGCACGCGAGCGGCAGGAACCGTCCGGTGGCGTCGGCGAACCCGGAGACCTGCCCGGTGCCGTCGGCGACCGCCTCGGTGGTCACCGCGGAGGCGACGCCGGAGGTGCCGATCGAGACCGCGACGTCGCCCTGACCCAGCTCCAGGCCGAGGGCCGCGGCCATGTTGTCGCCGGTGCCCGGCGCGATCACGGCCCCGTCCCGGGTGGCCACCACCTCGGCAGGGGCGGCGACCCGGGGCAGGCGTACGCCGCGGCCCAGGGCGCGCTCGAGCACGTCGGGGAGCCAGGTGTCCTCGCGGGTGGAGAAGTACCCGGTCCCGGAGGCGTCCCCGCGGTCGGTGGTCGCCTCCTCGGGTCGCCCGGCGAGGTGCCAGGTGAGGTAGTCGTGGGGGAGCAGCATCCGGTCCACCCGCGCAGCGGCGTCGGGCTCGTGGTCGCGCAGCCAGCGCAGCTTGGTCACCGTGAAGGAGCCGGTGAGCACGCTCCCGGTCAGCTCGGCGCAGGCGTCGGGGCCGCCGAGCTCCGCGACCAGCTCCTCGCCGGCCGCGGAACTGCGGAGGTCGTTCCACAGCAGTGCGTCCCGCACCGGTTCGCCGGACTCGTCGAGCATCACCGCACCGTGCTGCTGGCCTCCCACCGCCACCGCTGCCGCGCGGGGGAGCAGCGGTCCCGCAGCCTCCTCCAGCGCCGCGATCCAGGCCCGCGGGTCGACGGCGGTGCCGGGTGGGTGCGCGGCCGAGCGCTGCTCCACGACAGTGCCGTCTGAGGCGTCCACGAGGAGGGCCTTGGTCGACTGGGTCGAGGAGTCGATGCCGAGGACGAGGGGTGAGTCGGCCATCCCTTACTTTTATACGACTCTTGAACTAAGTCAAGGGCCTGCGGGAGCGGACTAGCGGGCGGCGTACGTCGTGGTGCGCTCGACGACCGGCCGGTCGATGCCTGCGCCGATCTCCACCAGCTCCGCGACCGTCTTGGCCGACCCGTGCTCGGAGCCCGCCATCCGGGAGATCGTCTCCTCCATCAGGGTGCCGCCGACGTCGTTGGCGCCCGCCTGGAGCATCGCCCGGGTGCCCTCGACACCGAGCTTGACCCAGCTGGTCTGGATGTTGGAGATCCGGCCGTGCAGCAGGATCCGGGCCATCGCGTGCACCGCGAGGTTGTCGCGCAGGCTCGGGCCCGGCCGGGCGACGCCGGCGAGGTAGATCGGCGAGGAGGTGTGCACGAACGGCAGCGGCACGAACTCGGTGAACCCGCCGGTCTCGTCCTGGATCCGGGAGAGCACCCGCAGGTGCTGCACCCAGTGCCGCGGGTTGTCCACGTGGCCGTACATCATCGTCGAGCTCGACCGCACCCCCACGCGGTGTGCGGTGCTGACCACGTCGATCCAGGTGGCGGTGGGCAGCTTGCCCTTGGTGAGCACCCAGCGGACCTCGTCGTCGAGGATCTCGGCCGCGGTGCCCGGGATGGTGTCGAGGCCGGATTCGCGGGCCTTGATCAGGAAGTCCTCGAAGGACAGCCCGGTGCGGCTGGAGCCGTTGACGATCTCCATCGGCGAGAACGCGTGCACGTGCATCTGCGGCACCCGCTGCTTCACGGCGGCGGCGAGGTCGAAGTACGCCGTACCGGGGAGCTCGGGGTCGATCCCGCCCTGCATGCAGACCTCGGTGGCGCCGAGGTTCCAGGCCTCCTCGGCCCGGTCCGCGACCTGGCTCAGCGAGAGCGAGTAGGCATCGGCGTCGGTACGCCGCTGCGCGAACGCGCAGAACCGGCAGCCGACGTAGCAGACGTTGGTGAAGTTGATGTTCCGGTTGACCACGTAGGTGACGTCGTCGCCGACAGTCTCCCGCCGCAGGTCGTCGGCCAGCTTGCACACCTGGTCGAGCAGCTCGCCCTCGGCGGTCATCAGGGTGAGCGCGTGCTCGTCGCTCAGGTTTCCGGGATCGCGCTCGGCTGCCTTGAGTGCCGCCGTACCGGATAGTCCGCGACGTTTCCGTCCCGAACTGACCGATTCCGCGACGGGACTGTCTCGGACTATCCCCTCCTTGAGCGAGTCCCAGTCGCCGTAGATCTCGTCGAAGTCGGAGCGGCGGTCGTTGGTGCGGCCCTCGGTGTCGACGCTGGCGTGCAGGTCGGTGCGGCCCTTGCCGGAGCCGGCGACCGCGAAGCCGCCGTCAGGCTCCTGCCAGGGGTGGCCGGCCGGGCGTACGCCGTCTCGCAGCAGGCCGTCGTCGTCGGCGAGGGCGGCCACGTGGGCCGAGACGCGGGGGTCGATCCAGGGCTCGCCGGCCAGGACGTACTCCGGGTGCGCGGTCAGGCGCCCGCGCAGGGTGAACCCGGCGGACTCGGTGATCGAGCGCAGCCGCTCCAGGGAGGGCCAGGGACGCTCGGGGTTCACGTGGTCGGGGGTGAGAGGGGAGACGCCGCCCCAGTCGTCGACGCCGGCCCCGAGCAGCGCAGTGCACTCCTCGAGGTCGACGAGGTTGGGGGGAGCCTGCAGCCGGAGCTTGGGGCCGAGCACGATCCGGGAGACGGCGATCGCGGCGAGGTACTCCTCGAGGCCGAGGTCGTCGGTGTGCCGCATCGCGGTGTCGGGCTTGGCGCGGAAGTTCTGGATGATGACTTCCTGGACGTTGCCGTACTGCCGGGCCACGCGGCGCAGCTCGAAGATCGACTCCGCGCGCTCGGTCACGGTCTCGCCGATGCCGATCAGCAGCCCGGTCGTGAACGGTACGCCGAGCCGGCCGGCGTCCTCGAGCACGCGCACGCGCACGGCCGGGTCCTTGTCGGGCGAGCCGTGGTGGGCCTCGCCCTTGACCTCGAACAGGCGTCGCGAGGTGGTCTCCAGCATCATCCCCATCGAGGGGGAGACCGGCTTGAGCCGGTTCATCTCCTCCCACGACATCACGCCGGGGTTGAGGTGGGGCAGCAGCCCGGTCTCCTCCAGCACGCGCACGGCCATCGCGCGCACGTAGGCCAGGGTGGAGTCGTAACCCTCCGCGTCCAGCCAGGCCTGTGCCTCGGGCCAGCGGTCCTCGGGCCGGTCACCGAGGGTGAACAGCGCCTCCGCGCAGCCGAGCTCGGCACCCTGGCGGGCGATCTCGAGGATCTCGTCGGGGGAGAGGTAGGGCGCCTCGCCGGCGCGCTCGAGGTGCCCCGGCGTGGTGACGAACGTGCAGTAGTGGCAGCGGTCGCGGCACAGCCGGGTGACCGGGATGAACACCTTCGGGGAGTAGGTCACGGTCCCCGGCCGGCCCGCGCTGACCAGGCCCGCGTCCCGCACCCGTGCGGCCACGGCGGTCAGTCGCTGGAGGTCCTCGCCGCGCGCCTCCAGCAGCACCGCGGCCTCGGCGAGGTCCAGGGCGGCGCCGCGCTCGGCGCGTGCGATCGCCCGGCGAGTCTGCTGGGGGGTGGGCCTGGTGGCCGGCTGGTCGCTCATCGTGCTTCAGGCTAGCCGCGTGCCGGGCCCACGCGGGCAGGGCCCGCTGTCGGGCCCCGCCCGCGCGTGGCGAACCGGCCGGTTCAGCTGACCCATTCCTTGAGCTGGCGCACCAGCCCGGCCGGGTCGTCGCTGGCCGGGGCCACCTGGAGGTTGGTCACGCCGGACTCGCGGAAGGCCGCGATCCGCTCCTTGATGTAGCCCTCGGGGCCGACGAGGTTGGTGCGCTCGAGAAGCTCGAGCGGCACTGCCGCCTCGGCCTCCTTCTTCTTGCCGTCGAGGTAGAGGTCCTGGATCTCCTTGGCCTCGGCCTCGTAGCCGTACTTGCAGGCGAGCTCGTTGTAGAAGTTCTTGCCTCGGGCACCCATGCCGCCGATGTAGAGCGCGGCCATCGGGCGGGCGAAGTCGAGGAAGCCCTTGACGTCGTCGCCGATCGCGACGAGCCCGCCCGCGGAGATCTCCAGCGGCGCCAGGTCCTCGCTGCGCTTGGCGGTGCCGGCGGCGATCGCGTCGCCCCAGACCTGGGCGGCGCCCTCGGGGCTGTACATGAACGGCAGCCAGCCGTCGGCGTACTCCGCGGCGCCCTCGACCGACTTCGGCCCGAGGGCGGCGATGTAGATCGGGACGCTGCTGCGCTCGGGGCGGGTCAGCATCTTCAGCGGCTTGCCGAGCCCGGTGCCCTCACCCTGCGGCAGGGGGAGGTGGAAGCTCTTCCCGTCGTACTCGATCACCTCGCGGCGCAGAGCGGCGCGGATGATCTCGATCGCCTCCTTGGTGCGTCCCAGGGGCTTGCTGTACGGCATCCCGTGCCAGCCCTCGATGACCTGCGGGCCCGAGGCGCCGAGGCCGAGGATGGCGCGCCCGCCGGAGACGTTGTCGAGGCCGGCGGCGGTCTGCGCGAGCAGCGTCGGCGTGCGCGAGTAGACGTTGAGGATCGCGGCGCCGATCTCGACGGTCTCGGTCACGGCGGCCAGGTAGCCCATCAGCGTGGGGGAGTCGAAGCCGTAGGCCTCGGCCACCCAGACCGTGTCGATCCCGGCCTTCTCCAGCCCGACGACCTGGTCGGCGGCGGAGCGCGGGTTTCCGTCGTACATCAACATCGTGGAGAGCTTCATGACGCTGACAGTATTGGTGTCAGGGTCGTGGCGCCACCTCGGGGCCGCTCCTCCTCAGGTCCGCACGCGTACGTCGCTGCGCTCGCTCTGCTCTGACGATCGGCCCGGGACCGCCCCCGCCCCGCCGTGCCCACCGGCGCGGTCGAGCCCGCTGGGCCACCAGATCTTCGCGCCGAGGTCGAGGTTGATCGCGGTCACGAGCACCGAGCGGACGATGATCGTGTCCAGGATGACCCCGAGCGCGACCGCGAAGCCGAGCTCGACCAGGAACACCAGTGGCAGGGACGCCAGCACCGCGAACGTCGCGGCGAGCACCAGCCCGGCCGAGGTGATCACCCCGCCGGTGGCCGAGAGCGCCACCAGCGACCCGGCCCGGGTCCCGCGGGTCATCGTCTCCTCGCGCACCCGGGTCATCAAGAAGATGTTGTAGTCGATGCCCAGGGAGACCAGGAAGACGAAGACGAACAGCGGGAAGCTGGGATCCACGCCGGGGTAGTCGAACAGGTAGGTGAACGCCAGGGCGCTCAGGCCGAGGGCGGCGCCGAAGGAGAGCACCACCGTGGCGATCAGGATCAGCGGCGAGGCCACGGCTCGCAGCAGCACCATCAGGATCAGCAGCACCACGAGCAGCGTCACCGGGATGATCACCTGGGAGTCCCGGGCGTTCGCCTCCAGCATGTCGGCGAGGATCGCGGAGCTGCCGCCCACCAGTGCGTCCGCCCCGTCGACCCCGTGCACCGCTGCGCGTGCCTCGTCGACCGTGTCGAAGGCTGCGTCGGAGGTGGAGTCGACGGTCAGGTTCGAGCTGATGAACGCGACCCCGTCCTGGACCACCGGTCGGCTCGGCGGCTCGAGGTTCTCCACGCCGCGCAGGGCCTGCGCCACTGCGTCGGCCCGGTCCGCGTTCGCGACCACCTGCAGCGGTGTGGAGGCGTCCGCGAGGCCGTGCTCGGTGAGCACCTTCTGGCCGGTGACCGACTCGAACTCCTGGGTGTAGGTGTCCTCGGCGGAGAGCCCGTTGGTGTTCAGGGTGAGTACGCCGAGCGCTGCGACACCGAGGCAGGCCGCGGTGACCACCCAGACCCTGCGCGGCCGCGGGGCGATGAACTGGCCCACCCGCGCCCACAGTCCGCGGCTGGTCGGCTCGTCGGAGCCGAACGTCGGGCGCTTGGGCCAGAACATCCACCGGCCGAAGATCACCAGCAGGGCGGGCAGCAGCGTGATCATCGCCAGCAGCGCGACTCCCACGCCGATCGCGCACACCGGGCCCAGCCCCGCGGTCGAGTTCATCTCGGCGAGCAGCAGGCACAGCATGCCCACGATCACCGTGCTCCCGCTGGCGATGATGGCCGGGGTGGCCCGGTGCAGCGCGACCGCCATCGCCTCGTGCCGGTCGTCGTGACGACGGAGCTCTTCTCGGTACCGCGCGACGAGCAGCAACGCGTAGTCGGTCCCGGCCCCGATCACCAGGATCGACACGATCGCCTGGCTCTGCCCGTTGACGGTCAGGTCGGCGTACTTCGCCAGGAAGTAGATCACCCCCAGGGAGGTGACCAGCGCGACCACCACGGAGAAGATCGGCAGGATCCAAGGATCGGGCTGCGGTAGGTGAGCAGCAGCAGCACGATGACCACGCCGAGGGCCGCGACCAGCAGGCTGCTGTCGAGCCCCTCGAAGGACTCGAAGGAGTCCACGGCCGAGCCGCCCGCCCCGGCGATGTAGACCTCGGTGCCGTCGAGCGCCGTGATGTCCTTGATGTCCTTCGCGATGTCGGGCATCAGGTTCCACCCGTTGGACCCGAGGTCGAACGTCACGGTTGTCTGGACCGCCTTGCCGTCCCTGGAGGGGATCGGCCCGATCACCTTGCCCTCGACGTCGTCCATCGCCTGCAGCTCGCCGGCCTGCTTCTGCAGGGTGGCGAGGTCGGCCGCGGTGAACCCGGAGTCCTTCTCGTAGACCACGGTCGTCGGGATCGCGTTCGGGTCCTGGAACGGCCCCAGCTTGTCCAGGGCGCGCGTGGACTCCGCGTTCCCCGGCAGCCAGGAGGCGGCCTCGTTGTTCTGTACGTCGGTGAGCTTGCCCGCGAAGCTGCCCATGACGCCGAAGGCGACCAGCCACAGGGCGAGCACGATCCACTTGGTGACGCGGCCGGTCAGCCTTCCGGCGATCTGACGATGCATGGGTCCACTCCAGGGGACGGGCGCGAGGCGCGAGTCACCTCACTGACCTGAGGCAGACCCCGGGAGCGTCCAGAACTCATCGTCCACCCCGAGTTTTCGAGACTAGACCTGGCGAGCCATCTCCGGAATCACCTCGGCCCGGGGGAGCTGGACCAGTAGCCGGCCCGGCAGGAAGAGCTTGGACCCACGGATGCCGCTGCCGATGATCGCGGTCTCGATGTCGACCACGCGTGGGTCGAGGAGCAGGCGCCAGTCCGAGGGGATGCCGACCGGCGTGATCCCGCCGTACTCCATGGCGGTCTCGGTCACGGCACGGTCGTGGTTGAGGAAGGAGGCCTTGCGCACGTCGAGGGTGCGCTTGATGACGCCGTTGACGTCGGCCTTGGTGTCCGCGCGAACCACGCAGGCCGCCGAGCGCTCCTGGCCGTCGCGCCGGCCCGAGACCACGACGCAGTTCGCGCTGGCCTCCAGCGAGACGCCGTACGCCTCGGTCATCGCTGCGGTGTCGGCCAGCTCGGGGTCGATCACGGCCACGGCGACCTCGCCCGCGTGCTCCCAGGAGGCGAGCGCCTCGCGCACCGGGGCGGCGAGGAGCTCGGGGTGGTCGAGGGCCGGTCGGAGCGACAAGGAGCCGAACGAGTCGATCTGCATGCGAGAAAGGTACGGGGACCCCGGATCGGCCGCAGACGGCCCCAGACGCTCGCCCTCCGTTGGGGCGCACGTCACCGGTCCGTCACTCGCGGCGGGGAGCGTCGCGAGTGTGAACAGAACCCTCGTGATCGGGCACCGCGGTGCCAGCGGTCATCGCCCCGAGCACACCTCGATGGCCTACCGGCTGGCCTGGCGCACGGGCGCCGAGTCGGTCGAGCCCGATGTGGTCTGCACCCGCGACGGGGTGCTGGTCTGCCGCCACGACCTCGACCTGGCCAGGACCACCGACGTGGCCCAGCGTGCCGAGTTCGCGCACCGCCGCCGCCGGCTGGTGGTCGACGGCCTGGTGCAGCACGGCTGGTTCGTGCAGGACTTCGACCTCGCCGAGCTGCGGCGGCTCCGGGCGCGCGAGCGCTGGCCGCGCAAGCGACCCACCAGCGCGATGTACGACGGCCAGGGGCACGTGCTCACCCTCGAGGAGCTGCTCGACCTGCGGGAGGCCGAGTCGGCCCGGTCCGGCCGCCGGCTCGGGGTGCACGTCGAGCTCAAGCACCCCGAGGTCTTCGCCGGTCTCGGGATGCCGATGCACGAGCCGCTGCTCGACCTGCTGCGGCGGCGCAGCCTGACCGGCGCGCTGTCACCGGTCAGCGTGATGTCGTTCGACTCCTCGGTGCTGCGGGCGCTGCGGCACCGCGTGGACAACGAGCTGGTCCGCCTGGTGGGGCCCCTGGAACCGGTCAAGCGCCGGGTGCTGCACCGAGAGGCGAGGTATGCGAGCTCGATCGGGGTGCACAAGCGGCACGCGGGCGCCCGCACGGTCGAGGTGGCCAGGAGGGCGGGCCTCGGTGTCCTCGTGTGGACCCTGAGGAAGGAGACGCCCGACGACATCGTCCGGCTGCTCGACCTCGGGGTGGACGGGCTGCTCACCGACTTCCCCGCGGCAACGGTCACGGTCAGGGACCGCTGGGTCTCCGGGCGAGGCGTGGCAGCGTCCTAGCGGCCGACGACCCGTCTGCCTCGGCCCGGCTCAGGATCGGCCCGCCTCAGGACGCGTGAACCTCGCCGACACTGTTGCGCAGCTGGCCCAGGATGCGGGTCAGCAGCCGGGAGACCTGCATCTGGGTGACCCCGATGCAGGCGGCGATCTCGCGCTGGGTCATCCCCTGGTGGAAGCGCATGTCGAGGATCAGCCGGTCGCGCTTGCCGAGCGTGTTCAGCACCGGGCTGAGCATCAGCCGCGCGTCGGCTGCGCGGTGCTCGGCGTCGTCGAGCGGCAGCAGCTCGCCCAGGGTCGTGGACCCGTCGCCACCGGCAGGGTGGTCCAGGGAGGCCGGCGCGAAGCAGCCGTCGCTGGCCAGCGCCTCGATCACCGACTCCCGGGGCTCGTCGAGGTGCTCGGCGATCTCGGCCGGCTGCGGAGACCGGCCGAGCCGGTGGGACAGCACGGCCTCGGCGGCGTTGATCCGGGCCTGCAGCTCCTGGATCCGGCGAGGCGGCCGGATCATCCAGCCGTGGTCGCGGAAGTACTTGCGCAGCTCGCCGCGGATGGTGGGCACGGCGTAGGAAAGGAAGTCGTGGCCGGTGGCGACGTCGTAGCCCCGGGTGGCCTTGGTCAGCGCGAGAGCGGCGACCTGGCGCAGGTCGTCGACGGGGATGCCCCGCGAGCGGTAGCGGCCGGCCTCGGCGTGGGCGAGGTCGAGGTGCATCTCGATCACGGTGTCGAGGAGCGCGCGTCGCTCCTCGGCCGTGCCGGCGCACCCGGCAAGCGTGAAGAGCTCGCGCGTCCGGGTGGCCCGGGCGTTCTCGGGACGGGTCTGTTCGGGGGCCAGTTGACCGGCCGTTTGGGGTTGAGCTAGTGCAGGCATGTGTGCTCACCGACCTGTGAATCGCTCCCCGAGGGAGAGCTGAGGGAAGGAGTGCCATTCCCCTACAGCACTGCGGCATCCGGCCGGTTGGCTTCAACGAGATGCCCGCCGCATCTGCGCGGCGCGTCGTTTCACAGTAGCCGACGAGATGAGCATCACAAAGGGTGCGAGGGCAAAAAGTTTACAAAGTAAGGGGCCCGGGTGGCAGGCCCGCGTCCAGCCTCACGACTGGGCGTAGAGACCCTGGAGCGCGTCCGCGTAATTCGCGTGCACGACGCGACGCTTCACCTTCAGCGTCGGGGTCAGCTCCGCGGTCTCGGCGGTCCACTCCACCGGCAGCAGGGTCCACTTCTTGACCTGCTCGGGGCGGGAGAGCCGCTCGTTGGCCTTCGCCACCGCGTCCTCCACCATGGCGAGGATCTCGGGTGCCTGCGCGAGGCCGGCGAGGTCGGCGTACTCCAGGCCCAGCTTGCCGGCGACCACCGGTGCGACGTCCGGGTCGAGGGTCATGATGGCGACCACGTAGGGCTTGGAGTCGCCGTAGGCGAGCGCGTGCCCGACCAGGGGGCTCTCCTTGAGGAGGTTCTCGATGTTCGAGGGTGCGATGTTCTTGCCCTGCGAGGTGATGATCATTTCCTTCTTGCGGTCGACGACCTTCAAGAACCCGTCCTCGTCGAGCTCGCCGATGTCGCCGGTGTGCACCCAGCCGTCCTCGTCGACGAGGTCGGCGGTGGCCTCGGGGTTCTGGAGGTAGCCGGAGGTGTTCACTGGGCCCCGGGTGAGGATCTCGCCGTCCTCGGCGATCGCGATCTCGATGCCGGGCTGGGCCTGGCCGACGGTGCCGAGCTTGAACCGGCCGGGCCCGCAGGCGGTGACCGAGCCGGTCGTCTCGGTCATCCCGTAGATGTCGAAGATGGCGAACCCGAGGCCGGCGAAGAACCGCGCGGTCTCCAGCGGCATCGGGGCCGAAGCGGAGCCGGCCCAGGTCACCCGCTCCAGGCCGAGCATCGACTTCATCGGGGTGAGCACGGCCTGGTCGACGGCGTCGTACCTCGCCTGGAGCTCGGGGCTGGTCTGGTGACCGACCTGCAGCGACTCGACGTACTCCAGGCCGACCGCCATCGCGTCGGCGACAGCCTGCTTCTTCGCCGCGTCGGTCTCCATCGCGAGCAGCCCGCCGATGCCGGTCTGGATCTTCTCCCAGACCCGGGGAACCCCGAAGAACCGCGTCGGGCGGACCTGGCCGAGCGCGCCGACCAGCTGGGCCGGGTCACCGATCAGGTGCAGGTGGGCGCCCTGGGCCATCGGCAGGTAGATGCCCAGCACCCGCTCGGCGATGTGGGCGTAGGGCAGGTAGGAGACCCCGATGTTCTCCTCGCCCTCGAGCCCGGCGGTCCGGGTGCTGCTCTCCACCTCGAAGAGCACGTTGCGGTGGGTGATCACCACGCCCTTGGGGTTGCCGGTCGTGCCGGAGGTGTAGAGGATCGTCGCCGGCTGGTCGGGGTCGATGGCCTGCCAGCGACGGTCGACCTCCGCGGCGTGCTGCTCCCTGGTGGCGCGGCCGCGCTCGAGCAGCTGGTCCCAGGTGATCGCCCCGCCCTGTACGGCGGCCGGGTCGAGCACCACGACCTGCCGGACCTCGCCGGCGGCCAGTGCGTCGGCCCAGCGGGCGAGGTGGTCGGCGCTCTCGAGCACCACGACCGCGGGGGCGGCGTGGCCGGCGATGTAGCCGACCTGGCTGGGGGAGAGGGTGTTGTAGATGGACATCGGCGTCGCGCCGGCGTGCAGGGCCCCGATGTCGGCGACCACGTGCTCGATCCGGTTCGAGGCCATGATCGCGACCCGGTCACCGGGCTGCACGCCGAGGTCGACCAGCGCCGCGGCCACGTCCAGGGCGGTCTCGCGCAGCTCGCGCCAGGACAGTGTGCGCCAGCCGGCCGGGTCCTCGACCCCGATCTTGTCGGAGTACGCCGGGGCGTCGCCCTGCTCGGCCACGGTGTCCGCGAACGCCTGCACGATCGACCTCCCCGCGATCAGGGCCTCGATCTGCTGCCGGTCTGCGAGGACATCGGTCATGTGAGTCTCCTGGTCGGGGGTCTGGAGTCTCTCCGCAGTCCGGGGGAGCGTCAATAGCTCTTCGGCAGGTTCAGCATCGAGGTGCCGATGTGGGCGAGCACCATCTGCTCCGAGACCGGGATGTTCTTGGCGATGCGGGCGTCGCGGAACATCCGCTCCACCGGGTACTCCTTGGAGTACGCCATCCCGCCGAGGGTCTGGAACGCCTGGTCCGCGGCCTCCCACGAGGCCTGGGCCGCGGTCAGCTTGGCGACGTTCGCCTCGCTCCCGCACGGCCTGCCCCGGTCGAAGAGCCAGGCGGCCTTGTAGGTCATCAGCCGGGCCAGCTCGGCCTTCGCCTTGATCTGGGCCAGTGGGAACTGGATCGACTGGTTCGACCCGATCGGGCGCCCGAAGACCTGGCGCTCACGGGCGTAGTCGGAGGCGACGTCCAGTGCGGCGTCGGCACCGCCCACGGCACCGGCAGCAGCGATGATCCGCTCCGGGTTGAGCACGTCCCACAGCACCCGGAAGCCCTCGTCGACCTCGCCGAGCACCCGGTGGGCGGGGACCCGGACGTCGTCGAGGAAGACCTGGCTGGAGTGCAGGATGTTCGACCCCATCTTCGGGATCGGGGTGTAGCTCAACGTCCCGGCGGCCAGAGCCTCCTTGACGTCGAGGAGGAACAGCGTGAAGCCGGACGTGCGCGGCCTCGCCTCGGCGGCCGGGATCGTACGGGTGACCACGACCATCCAGTCGGCCCGCTCGACGTTGGAGATCCACACCTTCTGGCCCTTGATCAGGAAGTCGTCCCCGTCGGGGCGGGCGCTGGTGGTGATCTCGATGGCGTTGGAGCCGGCGTCGGGCTCGGTCAGCCCGAAGCTGAACTGGAGGTCGCCGGTGGCCAGGCCCGGGAGGATCTCCTGCTTCTGCTCCTGCGTGCCGTGCCGGGCCAGCGTCGTGACGCCGAAGCCCGGGTTGAGCACGTAGATGAACGAGCCCGCCGTGCCCCCGGAGGCGCACAGGGTCTCGCAGGCGATCGCCGTCTCGAGCAGTCCCTGCCCGCCGCCGCCGTACTCCTCGGGGACGCTGAGGCCGAGCCAGCCGCCGTCGGCGAGGTCTCGGTAGAGCTCCTCGGGATAGCGGTGGTTCTCCTCGCACCGCGACCAGTAGGCGTGGTCGTACTTCGCTGCGACGGCAGCGACACCCGCGCGTACGGCGACGGCGGACTCGGGAAGGTCGAAGTCCATCGCCTAGAGACCCAGGCTCCGGCCGATGATCTCCTTCTGGATCTCCGTCGTGCCCCCGTAGATCGTGGAGATCCGGCTGTCCAGGTAGGCCTTGGCGATGGGGTACTCCATCATGTAGCCGTAGCCGCCGTGGAGCTGGACGCCCTGGTTGACCAGCTTGTTCTGCAGTTCGGTGCAGTAGTACTTCGCCATCGACGCGTCCACAGCGGTGAGCTCGCCCGCGAGGTGCTTGGTGAGGCACTCGTTGAGGAACGCGCGGGCGACCCGGACCTCGGTGGCCATCTCGGCGACCAGGAACCGGTTGTGCTGGAACTTGCCGATCGGCTTGCCGAACGCCTCGCGGGTCTTGGCGTAGTCGATGCACATCTCCACGACCGCCTCGGCGGCGGCGACGGCCTGGGCCGCGATGATCAGCCGCTCCTGGGGGAGGTTCATCATCAAGTAGATGAAGCCCTGGCCCTCCTCGCCGAGGAGGTTCTCCTTGGGCACCACGACGTCGGTGAAGGACAGCTCGGAGGTGTCCTGCGCGTGCAGCCCGATCTTGTCGAGGTTGCGACCACGCTCGAAGCCCTCCATGCCGCGCTCGACGACCAGCAGGCTGATCCCCTTGTGGCCGGCCTCGGGGTCGGTCCGGGCGACCACGATCACGAGGTCGGCGTGGATGCCGTTGCTGATGAAGGTCTTGGAGCCGTTGAGCAGGTAGTGGTCACCCTTGTCGACCGCGGTGGTCCGGATGCCCTGCAGGTCGCTGCCCGCGCCCGGCTCGGTCATCGCGATCGCGGTGACGATCTCGCCCGAGACGGTGCCGGGCAGCCAGCGCTGCTTCTGCTCCTCGGTCCCGAGGCTGGTGATGTAGGGAACGATGATGTCGGTGTGCACCGAGAACCCGGGGCCGCTGACTCCTGCGCGGGTCTGCTCCTCGGAGACGATCACGTTGTAGCGGAAGTCGTCGACGCCGGGGCCGTCGTACTCCTCGGGCACGTCGAAGCACAGCAGCCCGGCCTCGCCGGCCTTGAGCCACAGCTCGCGCGGCACGATCCCGTCCTGCTCCCACTGGTCGTGGAACGGCACGACCTCGCGCTCGTAGAATGTCCGGGCGCTCTTCCGGAAGTCCTCGTGCTCAGCGGTGTACAGGTCGGGCATGAAGGGCTCCAGTCGGCAGGGTGAGGATGACGTTCTCACTGTTACAGCAAAACTGTCACGCTTCAAGGCCGACGCGGCTGCACCCGCCTGCCAATGAGACGCGGAGGCGGCACTGTGCCAGTAGGACTGTTACGGTCGAGGGGTGTCGGACGAGCCAGGGTCACCCGCAGTTGGACCCGGGGCCGGAGCCGGGCCCGGGGAGCAGCTCTACACCGTGGACGAGCTCGCCGCAGCCAGCGGGATGACGGTGCGCACCACCCGCTACTACGCGGGCCTGGGGCTGTTGCCACCGCCGGCGCGCCGCGGGCGGATGGCGTACTACACCCCGGCGCACCGCGCCCGCCTCGACCTGATCCGGGCCCTGCAGGACCACGGCTTCACCTTGGCCGCGATCGAGAAGTACCTCGCCCGGGTCCCGGCCGACGCCTCCGTGGAGGACCTCACCCTGCAGCGTGCGCTGCTCACCTCGTGGAGCGCGGGGCCGCGGGAGTCGGTGACCCGGCGCGAGCTGGAGAGCCGCGCCGGGCGCACCCTCGACGACGAGGACATCGACCGGCTGGTGAGGATCTACGCGGTCCGCGTCGACGGCGACCGCTACGAGCCGCTGCCGTCCTTCGACTCCGCGCTGAAGCTGGTCGAGCTCGACATCCCGGTCGACTCCGTGGAGGAGGCCGCCGAGGCGATCACCCGGCACATGGACGCGCTGGCCGACGAGCTCACCCACATCCTGCGCACGCGGGTCCTCGCCCCGTTCCGGGGCCAGCCGCACAGCGAGGCCGACAAGGCCGCGTTCGAGCAGAAGGTCTCGCAGCTGCGCCAGCTCACGCTCGAGGCGGTCGTCGGCGGCTTCCAGCGGGCCTCCAACCAGGTGATCACCCGGTCGCTCTCGGACTCCTCGCGGGACTGAGGCGTCTCACTGCTTGGGGATGATCGCCCACAGCACGACGTAGACCAGCGGGCCCACCGGGAACGTGAACACCATCGCGAGGACCGCGAGCACGCGAACGACGGTGGCGTCGATCCCGAGGTACTCCGCGATGCCGCCGCAGACCCCGCTCACCGGGGAGTCCACCGAGCTGCGGGTGAGCCGCTTGACCGGCCGCGGCGGCGGCGGGGGCTGCACGGGCGGCTGCCCGGGGGGCTGCATGTAGGGATCGTTCGGCTGGTCGGTCATCGGAGCTCCTCGGTGTCGTCGGACGGCGCGGGCTGGTCGTACTCATCGTGGTCGTACCCGTAACGACCTGCTTCCTCGCCCTCGGAAGAGCGCCCAGTAGAGGGCTCGGTAAAGGGCTCGGCAAGGGTGGCGTCGCGGTTGCGGCTGCGGCTGCCGGCGAGGCTGGCGCCGAGCCCGATGACGCCGGCGGCGACGAGCACGGCGGGGCCCAGGATGGTCAGGGACTCGCCTCGCAGCACCCCGCTGGTACCCAGGGACCAGATGACGACGAGGCCGAGGAAGAGCAGGGCGAAGACGAGGTGGGGGATCTTGACGCGGCGGTCAGCGGGGGGCTGGGGGGCGGACATGGGTGCTCCTTGAAGTCGGGGGACGTGTCGGGGACGGGCGTGTGGTCACCGGGGGATCACTCCTGCTGGACGTCGATGCCGGCTGCGCGGGCGTCGATGTCCAGGGTGATCGTGGGAGCCGTCGGATCGGTCGATCCGGTGAGCGTCCGGGTGAGTGACTGCTCGAAGCCCCCGCGACTGCTGCTGCCGATGGTGATGTTCCCGACGAAGCGCAGGTCGGCGTCGACGATCGCGTTCAGGCCGCGGGGGAGGACCACCGTGATGTCGCCGGCGTTGAGGCCGACCTCGATGGTGCGGCCGTCCAGGGCCGCGAGGTCGCGGACGCCGGTGAGGTCGAGGTCGATCGAGCCGTTGGGGACCCGGTAGCTGTCCTGGACCGCCTGGGCGCTGGTCGGCTGGGCGCGCATCGACTCACCGCTGGTCTCCCAGTCGGTGGTGGCCTCGATGGTGCTCGCCACGCCCAGGGCGAGGCTGGTCATCAGTCCCAGGGCGATCAGGCCGCCGGGCCGGCCCACGAAGGCGCCGACCAGGAGCATCACGCCCGTCACGGCCAGGGCGAGGGCGAAGTACGCCGAGGGGCTCACCGTCGCCGAGACGTCGAAGATGCCCAGGGTGCCAAGGGCGATCGCGATCAGCGCCAGCGTGGGCCAGAACAGCACCATCCCGGTGCGCCGTGGCCGGGGCGGCAGCGGCGGCAGGTAGGCCGGCGGCGGGCCCTGGGCCGGGTGCTGCGGGGGGTTCTGTGGCGGCATCCAACCCGCCTCGGTGCCGGGCGCGTGGATCGGGCGGGTCTGCTCGACGGGCGCGCTCTGGGTGGACGACATGGTGGTGCCTCTCGGGTCGGGGGTCGGGGTGGGGGATGTGGGGACGCTGCCCCAGGGGGCCGGCGGGACGCGGTCGGCCCGGCGGCGACCGCGGGTGGCGAACAGGGCCACGGCGACCAGGGCGAGTGCGACCAGGGGGAACGGGAAGTTCGTGCCCCAGTTGTCGCCGATGAACGGGGTGCCGAGGACGGCCGCGAGGGCCACCACCCCGACCACGAGCAGGACCACCCGGCGTACGTCGGGAGGCAGGTCGACGGTGGCCTGCTGCTGTCCCTCCTCGGGAAGGACGAGCCAGGCCACGGCGTAGAACAGGACACCTGCCCCGCCGAAGAAGGTGAGCACCCCGAGGACCACGCGGATCACGGTGGGGTCGACGTCGAGGTAGCGGCCCAGTCCGCCCGCGACACCTGCGATGTAGCGGTCGCTGGTGCTGCGGCGCAGGCGGTCGATGTCGCGCAGCTGCTCGGCGGTGACGCGGGGGCCGCCGTGCTGCCCGGACTCCTCGGATCCCAGAGAGTTGTCCGGGGAGTCACCCGGCGAGGTGCCGGAGGGGTCGGTGGTGGCGCCGTACTGGTTCATGTCATCCATCGTGGCGGTGCCTGGCGAGCGGCACCATCGGGGACGACCCTGAAACCCCGGCGCACCGGCTCAGGGGTCATACCTGATGTGGCTCGGGGGTGCGCGGTGACACGATGACCTGGAAATGAGCCGCCCCCTGCCCCCTCCACTGCCCGCCGGCCCAGGCCCGGTGCCGCCCGGCGCCGCCCCGGACGGGCCCCGGCGCGCGTTCCGCTCCACCGACGACCGCTGGATCGGCGGTGTCGCATCGGGCCTCGCGGAGCACCTCGGGCTGCCGGTGCTGTGGGTGCGGATGGCCATGCTGGCCCTGGTCGCGTTCGGCGGCTTCGGTGTGGTGCTCTACGGCGCCCTGTGGATGTTCCTGCCCGCCCAACGCCACACCGAGTCGCGCTCACCCGGCCTGGACGCCGCCACCCGGCAGGGCCGACGCGGCGCGCGACCGCAGCAACGGCTGGCCGACTACGGGCCGCTGGTCGCGGTCGGCGCCATCGCGATCGGGATCCTGATCGCCCTCGCCATGGTCACCGGCCAGACCCTGGCCCAGGGGCCGCTGCTGCTCGCGGGCTGCGGGGTGGCGCTGCTCTGGCACCAGGCCGACGAGGCCCAGCAGGGCCGGTGGCGCAACCCCGGGGGCCGGCTGGGTCCCGTGGGAGCGCTCGTGGGCGAGGGCGGCTGGCGGTCCTACCTGCGCATCGGCGTCGGCCTGCTCCTGCTGATCGCCGCCGTCACCTTGTTCTCGCTGCGCTCGGGCAACCTCACCGTCGCGCTCAACGTCGGGCTGGCCGCCGCCTTCGGGATCGTGGGGCTCGGGTTCATGGTCGGGCCGTGGCTGCTGCGGCTCTCCTCGGACCTCAGCGAGGAGCGCGAGGCCCGGGTCAGGTCCCAGGAGCGCGCGGACGTGGCCGCGCACCTGCACGACTCGGTGCTGCAGACCCTGGCGCTGATCCAGCGCTCCGCCGGTGATCCCGCGACGGTCTCCCGCCTCGCCCGCGCGCAGGAGCGAGACCTCCGCTCGTGGCTCTTTGACCCCGACACCGCCGGGCCGGCCACGTTCGCCGACGCGCTCAGGGGCGTGGCCGCGGAGGTGGAGGACAGTCTCGGCGTACCGGTCGAGGTGGTCTGCGTGGGCGACGCGACCCTCGCCGAGGGTGACCGTCCGCTGGTGCTCGCCACCCGGGAGGCGATCGCGAACGCGGCGCTGCACTCCGGGGCCGGCGCCGTCGACGTGTACGGCGAGGCCACCCCGGCCGGCGTCGAGGTGTTCGTCCGCGACCGCGGAACCGGCTTCGACCCGGCGCAGGTCGCCCCCGACCGTCAGGGCGTGCGCAGCAGCATCATCGGCCGGATGGAGCGCCACGGCGGCACCGCGTCGGTGCGCAGCGTGCCGGGTTCCGGCACCGAGGTCCGCCTGTCCATGCCGCACGGCCAACGCAACAAGGAGTCCAGCCCATGAGCCTGCACACCGTCGTCATCGTCGACGACCACGCGATGTTCCGTACCGGGGTCCGGGCCGAGCTCGGCTCGGCCGTGGACGTGGTGGGGGAGGCGGCCGACGTCGACGAGGCGGTCGCCGCCGTCCTCGCGCACCAGCCCGAGGTGGTGCTGCTCGACGTGCACCTGCCCGGCGGTGGCGGGGCCGAGGTGATGCGCCGGGTGGCCGCCTCCCCGCGGCGGGAGACCGAGGGCCCACCGACCCAGTTCCTGGCGCTGTCGGTCTCCGACGCGGCCGAGGACGTGATCGGGACCATCCGGGCCGGGGCTCGCGGCTACGTCACCAAGACGATCACCGGCCCCGAGCTGGTGGCGGCCATCGACCGGGTGGCCTCGGGCGACGCGGTGTTCTCCCCGCGCCTGGCCGGCTTCGTGCTGGACGCGTTCGCCGGGACCGTCGAGGTGGCAGCGGTCGACGAGGACCTCGACCGGCTCACCGAGCGCGAGCGCGAGGTGATGCGGCTGATCGCGCGCGGCTACTCCTACCGGGAGGTGGGGGCCGAGCTGTTCATCTCGATCAAGACCGTGGAGACCCACATGTCCTCGGTGCTGCGCAAGCTGCAGCTCTCCTCGCGTCACGAGCTGACCCGCTGGGCATCGGACCGCAGGCTGCTCTGAGGGCAGAGCCCCGGACGCTGCCGAGGCGCTGCTCAGGTCGGGGGGACCGCCGGCAGCAGGCTGGCCCACAGCGGGCGCCAGGCGGGGATGCGCTGGTGCATCTCCCAGGCGAGGTCCTCCAGCGTCGGGGCCGCTTCGCCGGCGTGCAGCCGGTACCACTCGGGCCAGCTGTCGAAGGCGCGCTGGAAGCGCACGTTGACCCCGTCGCTGGAGGCGACCCGGGCGAAGAGCCAGGCGCCGGACTCCTCGTTGGCCTCGTCGCGGTGGAGGGTCGCGAGCACGTTGGTCAGGCTCCGCCGGGCCGGCTCGGTGAGCGGGGTGTTCCGCGGGGCGGGGAGCAGCTGCTCACGGCGCGCCATCACGGCGTACTCGAAGGGGATGGGGGGTGTGTTGACGCGCAGCCACCGCACCAGGGCCGGTGGCCGCTGGACCACGGGGCGTTCGCGCTCGGCGGCATCGTGCATCTGGTCGTGAACCTGGGCGCGCAACCGGGCGCTCACCGCTCCCGTGGTCGCGGCGGCCGGGGCGGCTCCGGTGGCGAGCAGCACCACGTCGACCGCCCCCGTGAGGTCCTCGCCGTTGATCCAGGTGGAGAGCGTCTGGGGGTCGGTGCGCCCCTCACGAACCGCGGTCACTGCCCGCGGGTCGACGGTGAGCAACGGACGGATCAGGTGCGGGGCGCCCTCGTCGGTGCCCGGAGAGCTGGTGTCCCACTCCCCGTGGGCGTGCCAGCCGACGAAGGAGGGGTGGTCCTCCAGGGTCGCCTCGGTCACCGCCCACTCAGGGGCGAGCTGCCGGGGGTCCGGCGCGGTGCTCGGCGCCACGCGGGACCGGCCCCACAGCGAGAAGCGGGTGCCGCGCACTCGCTGCATCCGCAGCCACTCACCGGAGTCGAGCTCGAGGCACAAGGTGCCCTGCCGGGCGTCGTACCAGCACCGGTCGTCGCCCGCAGCGCGGTGCGAGGCCGCGAGCACGACCCAGGACCACCACAGCTCCTCGGGGTCGGGCAGGGCGTCTGGCAGCATCGAGCCATTGTGAACCGCGGAGGGCTACTCGGCCACCTTCGCGAGCGAGGCGTCGATCAGCCACTCCACCGGGGCGCGGTCGTCGGTGTAGACCTTGCCGCCGCGCAGGCCGGGCTCGAGGCGGTCAGCGGCCTCGTCGGCCACCGCCCGCACCTCTGCCGGCATCTCGGCTTTGCGCAGGTTGACCCTGGGGTCGAAGTCGCCCTTGGTGGCCAGCAGCACGGTGTTGGTCTCGTCCACCGGGTCGCGCCAGACGCGGCCCTCGCCGAAGACCGAGCGCATCGTGGCGGTGAGCACCTTCTCCAGGTCGTCGTTGCCGGGCACGTGACCCACGTTGACCGAGACGGTGCCGCCGGGGGAGAGCCGGTCCAGCGCGACCTCGAAGAACTCCTTGGTGGTCAGGTAGAACGGGATGTAGGGCTGGCGGTAGGCGTCGACCAGGATCGAGTCGAACTTGTCCTCGCGCGACTGCAGCCAGGGACGGGCGTCGGCGGTGTGCGTGGTGATGTTCTCGCCGGTGTAGTCGAAGAGCTCCTGGCCGACCTTGGTCACCTCCGGGTCCAGCTCGACGGCGTCGATCTTCATGCCGGGGAAGTAGTGGGTCAGCCCGCGGGCCACCGTGCCGGCAGCGCTGCCGAGGTTGACGATGTGCTCGGGCTCGCGCTCACCGGCGAACGACAGGGTGAGCATCGAGTCCCAGTACCCGCCCATGAGGTACTCGCCCGGGCGGTAGACCGAGTGCACGGCCTGGCCCTCGTTGAGCTCCAGGACGCGGTCGCCGTCAGCGTCCTCGATGACCCGCGCGTACTGGTACTCCGTGTCCTTCTCCCAGATCACCTTGCCGCCGCTGGTCACGGTCTTGGTGGACCCCACCGGCAGGGCGATCAGCACGGCGATCACGGCGGCCACCGCGGCGCCGACGACCCACTTGCGGCCGAACGCGGGGATCACCGAGATCGCCAGCATCAGCGCGAAGATCAGGAACGTGCGGCGGCTGCCGACCAGCGGGATCAGCAGCAGCGAGGCGCCGAAGGTGCCGGCGAGCGAGCCGAGCGTGCCGATCGCGTAGAGCCGTCCGGCGACCCGGCCGGCGTCCTCGACGATGTCCACCTTCAGCCGCACGGCGTACGGCGAGACGATGCCGAGCAGCAGCACGGGCACCGCGATCATCACGCCCACGCCGACCAGCGACCCGACGAACAGCCCACCGGACAGGTCGGCGAACGCCTTGGTCGACAGGCGCAGGAACGGGCCGGCGACGAACGGCACCAGCGCGAGCAGCGCCGCGGCCGCAAGCACCCAGCGCGCCATCCCCGCCATCGTGGGGTTGCGGTCGGCCAGCCGGCCGCCGATCGCGTAGCCGATCGAGAGCGCCACCAGGACCGTGGCGATCGTGTTGGCCCACACGATGGTGCTGTCCCCGAACCACGGCGCCAGCAGCCGGGCCGCCGCGATCTCGGCCCCCAGGCTGGACATGCCGACAGCGAAGACAACGAGCTCGAGCAGGTAGCGGGGACGATCCCGTACAGGTGCAGTCACGCCGGAAACATATAGGGACCCCCAAGAACAGTCCCTGGGCGGTCATCGGGAGGGCTGCTGCGGCGTACGTGGCAGGGGTGTGTGAAGAGGCAGTACGGGTTCATCACCTGGGAAACCGGACCTGGCAGCGAGGGCACCAGTAGGTGGGGCGCTCCTGGCCGGGGGGACCCTGGTCGGCCTTGGCGATACGGGTGCCGCAGCGCAGGCAGGGGCCCCGGCGGCCGTAGACCCACAGCTGGTAGCCGCGGCGGGTGTCGGCGGTGGTGATCCGGGTGGGGCGGTCCTTGTTCACCTCGAGGAGCTGCTTGGCCTTGGCGACCATCGCGGGGAGGTCGGGGACCTCGCCGACGGGGGTGAGCGGGTCGACGCGGCCGATGAAGCAGAGCTCGGACTTGAACACGTTGCCGACCCCGGCGAGGTTGCGCTGCTCCAGCAGGGCGTCGCCGATGGGGACCTCCGGTCGGGACACGAGCCGGACCAGTGCCTCGTCGGGGTCCCAGTCGGGGCCGAGCAGGTCGGGGCCGAGGTGCCCGACCAGGGTCTCCTCCTGGTCGGTGCGGACGAGGTCGAGCACCACCTGGAAGCCGACCGCCTCGGTGGTCGCCGTGCGCAGCACGACCCGGGCGGTGTGCCAGGGCTTGTTCCACCTGGTGCCGACCGGGTGCACCGACCAGCTGCCCTCCATCTTCAGGTGGGTGTGCAGCGTCACGCCGGTGTCGAAGCGGGTGAGCAGGTGCTTGCCGCGTGCGACGGTGCCCAGCACCGAGGCGCCGGCGAGGTCGCTGGTCGCGAGCGAGGGGATCCGGAAGTCGCTGGCGACCAGGGTCTGCCCGGTCAGCGCCCGGTCCAGCCTGCGGGCCGTGCGGTGCACGGTGTCGCCCTCGGGCACTAGCTCACCCCCTGCCGCAGGCGCAGCCCCCTCGGGGTGGCCACGAACCCGGCGGACTCCATCGCGCGCCGGAGCACCTCGGAGTCCTCGCCCAGGATGCTGGTGCCGTCGGCCTTCTCCACGGTGAGCCGGCCGAGCGCGCCCTCGCGCACGACGCGGCCCAGGGCCTCGATGCCGGTCGCGAGGCAGTTCTCGTCGTCGGTGAAGGTGAGCAGCGTCTTGCCGCCACGCTCCACGTAGAGCACGAGCTCCCCGTCGACGAGCGCGACGATGGCGCCGGCCTTGCGACCGGGACGGTGGCCGGTGCCGTCGGACCCGGTCGAGGTGGGCCACGGCAGGGCCGCGCCGTAGGGGTTCGCCGGGTCCGTCGCTGCCAGGGCGACCGCGACCTGGTCGCCCTCACCGCGGCCCTGCGGCACCGGCTGCTGGAAGGTGCGCAACCGGTCGACGGCCCCCGAGGTGCCGAACTGGGCGGCCCCGAGGCCCTCGATGAAGTAGCCACGCCGGCAGCGCCCGGTCTCCTCGAACGCGGCCAGCACGCGGTACGTCGCGGCGAACCCGCCCGGCGTGCGCTCGCTGACCACCGCTCCACGGGTGACCACGCCGTGCCGCTCGAGCAGGCTCTCGGCCGTGGCGTGCGCGCGCTTGGTCGGGTCCTTCTCCCGCTCCGGGAGCAGGAACCAGCGCCCGGCCACGTCGGGGGGCGACCCGCGCAGTGCCGCCCCGGTCAACCGCGGCCGGGCGCTGCGCACGCGCGTCGGTCCCCGCTTGACGCGGTGCGCGCTGCGTCCGGTGCGGGTCAGGGCGCGCAGCGGAGCCAGGGTGTCGTTGCCCACGCGGCCGGACCAGGCGAGGTCCCACAGGGCCGCCGAGAGGGCCTTGTCGTCGCGCGTCCCCGCGGAGGTGGCGAGCTGGCGGAAGAAGTAGGCGCCGCCACCGGCCAGTGCGTCGAGCACCGCCTGGTGGTCGACGGAGAGCTCCAGCTCGCCGTGCTCGGGCAAGGTGAGGGGTGCCGTGTCGGCCAGGTGCAGCGAGACCCACCCGTCGGAGCCGGGCAGCCCCCCGTGGCCGGCCCAGAGGACCTCACCGCCCGCGGTGAGCTCGTCGAGCATGGCGGGCGCGTAGTCCCCGACCCGGCAGGGGAGCACGAGGGTCTCCAGCGCCGAGGCGGGTACGGCGCACCCGGCGAGCTGCTCGACCACGGTGAGGACCCCGTCCACGCCGCGGAGACGGGCTCGCGCCCCACTGCCGGAGGGAGTCACGTTCTGCCATGCCGGCAGGAACCGTCCCAGGGCCACCGGCTCGACCGGCTCGACCTCGTGCCGCAGCCGGGCGAGCGAGCGCCGGCGCAGCGAGCGCAGCACCTCGGCGTCGCACCACTCCGAGCCCGATCCCTGCGGCCGGAACTCACCCTCGAGGACACGGCCCTGGGCCCCGAGCCGGGACAGGGTCTGCTGCACCACGGCGACGCCGAGCCCGAGCCGGTCGGCGACCTCCGCGGCCAGGAACGGCCCGTGGGTGCGGGCGTAGCGACCCACGAGGTCCCCGAGCGGGTCCTCGACCGGCTCGGTGAACACGTCCGGGACGCCGGGAGGCACGGGCACGCCCAGCCCGTCGCGGAGCCGGGCGACGTCCTCGACCACCGCCCAGCGCTCGATGCCGCTCATCAAGACCGGCACGACCCGGCGCGAGTCGGTGAGCAGCGCGAGCCAGCCGGGGACCTCGTCGGGGCTGACGCACCGCGCCTGGACCTCCTCGGTCGACAGCGGACCCAGCAGCCGCAGCAGGTCCGCGATCCCCTCGCTGTCGCGCACCCGCCGGTCCTCGGCCAGCCGCTGCAGCTCGGACTCCACCTCGGCGAGCACGTCGGGGTCGAGCAGCTCGCGCAGCTCGGCGCGGCCGAGCAGCTCGGCGAGCAGGCCCTGGTCGAGGGTCAGGGCGGCGGCCCGGCGCTCGGCGATGGGGGAGTCGCCCTCGTACATGAACGCCGCGACGTAGCCGAACAGCAGCGACTGCGCGAACGGGGACGGCCGCTGGGTGCTCACGTCGAGCAGGCGGAGCCGCCGCTCGGAGATCCTGCGGTGCAACGCCACCAGGGCGGGGAGGTCGTAGACGTCCTGGAGGACCTCGCGCACCGTCTCCAGGATGATCGGGAACGAGGGGTAGCGCGCCGCCACCTCGAGCAGCTGCGCCGACCGCTGCCGCTGCTGCCACAGCGGAGCCCGGCGGCCGGGGTCGCGGCGGGGCAGCAGCAGTGCGCGCGCGGCGCACTCCCGGAACCGCGACGCGAACAGCGCGGATCCGCCCACCTCGGTGGTGACGATCTGCTCGAGCTCGTCGGGCTCGAAGGCGATCAGCTCGGCGCCCGGCGGGTCCTGGTCGGTCTCGGGGATCCGCAGCACGATGCCGTCGTCGGTGGCCATCGCCTGGGCGTCCACGCCGTAGCGCTCGCGCAGCCGGGCGTTGATCGCCAGCGCCCACGGCGAGTGCACCGGGGTGCCGAAGGGGGAGTGCACCACGATCCGCCAGTCGCCGAGCTCGTCGCGGAACCGCTCGACCACCAGCTGCTGGTCGTTGGGCACTGCCTGGGTCGCCTCGCGCTGCTCCTCGACGAGCCCGACCAGGTTGCGCGCCGCCCACTCGTCGAGCCCGGCGCCGGTGGCCCGGGCGATGGCCTGGTCGTGGGTCATCGCCGCGATCTCGCGGGTGAACTTCCCGATCGCGGCGCCGAGCTCCGCGGGCCGTCCGAGGGTGTCGCCGGTCCAGAACGGCAGCCGGCCGGGCTGGCCGGGGGCCGGCGAGACCAGGACGCGGTCGTGGGTGATGTCCTCGATCCGCCAGCTGGTGGTGCCGAGGGTGAACACGTCCCCGACGCGGGACTCGTAGACCATCTCCTCGTCGAGCTCGCCCACCCGGGACTGCCCCCGGGCGGAGCCCGAGG
The DNA here is from genome assembly GCF_058215735.1 of Nocardioides sp. Z30_9. Taxonomy (NCBI): domain Bacteria; kingdom Bacillati; phylum Actinomycetota; class Actinomycetes; order Propionibacteriales; family Nocardioidaceae; genus Nocardioides; species Nocardioides sp. Z30_9. The sequence goes on along the minus strand of NZ_JBZAJF010000001.1, from coordinate 1,520,999 downwards.
ACGACTCTGCGCCGCCGACGAGGAACACCCCGAACAGGCCACGGTCGGGGATGGTGCCGCCGCTGGTGACCGCGAGCCGCTGGGCCCCCGGGCGCCCGGTGAGCTCGCCGGAGACCCGGTCCCAGACCAGCCGGGGCCGCAGCTCTGCGAACTCGTCGCTGGGGTAGCGGCCGGCGAGCAGGTCGAGCGTGGCGTCGTAGGCGCTGCGGGGCAGAGTGGCGAAGGGTGCCGAGCGGCGTACGACGTCGAAGAGCGCCTCGGCGTTCCACGCGTCCATCGAGGTGGCCGCCACGACGTGCTGGGCGAGGACATCGAGGGGGCTGGCCGGCACGTGCAGCGCCTCGATGCCGCCGGTGCGCATCCGTTCGACCGTGACCGCCGAGGGGACCAGGTCGCCGCGGTGCTTGGGGAACAGCACGCCGCGGGAGACCTCCCCGACCTGGTGACCGGCGCGCCCGACCCGCTGCAGCGCGCTGGCCACCGACGGCGGTGACTCGATCTGGATGACCAGGTCGACCGCACCCATGTCGATGCCCAGCTCGAGGCTGCTGGTCGCGACCACGCAGGGCAGCCGGCCCCGCTTGAGGTCGTCCTCGATCACGGATCGCTGCTCCTTGGAGACCGAACCGTGATGGGCTCTGGCAACCACCGGGGCGGCTCCTTCGGCGGTGCCGCTCTGCCCGGCCATCTCCGAGGGGGGTCTCGACTGACCGCTCACTTCGTTCGCTGCTCGACCGCCGGGTGGACCGCTTACTTCGTTCGCTGCTCGACCGCCGGGTGGGCCGCTCACTTCGGTCGCGGATCCCTCAGCCAGCGCCAGCCGCTCCCCGGCCAGCTCGTTCAGTCTCGCGGTGAGGCGCTCGGCGAGGCGGCGGGAGTTGGCGAACACGATGGTGGAGCGGTGCTGCTCGATCAGGTCGAGGACGCGGCTCTCCACGTGGGGCCACATCGAACCAGCGCGGGGACCGTCGTCGCCCTCCTCGCCGAGCTCGGTCATGTCCTCGACCGGGACCACGACCTTGAGGTCCCACTCCTTCTCCGAGGGCGGCGAGACCACCTCCACCGGCGCGGAGCCGCCGAGGAAGCGCGCGACCTCGTCGACGGGGCGCACCGTGGCGGAGAGGCCGATCCGCTGGGCCGGCCGGTCCAGCAGCTCGTCGAGCCGCTCCAGGGAGAGCGCGAGGTGGGCGCCGCGCTTGGTCCCGGCGACCGCGTGCACCTCGTCGATGATCACGGTGTCCACCCCGGCCAGGGACTCCCGGGCGCGTGAGGTGAGCATCAGGAACAGCGACTCGGGGGTGGTGATCAAGATGTCGGGCGGGGTGCTCTGGATCCGGCGCCGCTCCTGGGGCGTGGTGTCGCCCGAGCGCACCCCGACCCGGATCTCGGGCACCGAGGTGCCGAGCCGCTCGGCCGTCTGGCGGATCCCGACCAGCGGCGCCCGCAGGTTGCGCTCCACGTCCACGGCGAGCGCCTTGAGCGGGGAGACGTAGAGCACCCGGCAGCGCTTGGTCTTCTCCGGCACCGGCTGCGTGGCGAGCTGGTCGATGGACCACAGGAACGCCGAGAGGGTCTTGCCCGAGCCGGTCGGGGCCACCACCAGGGCGTGCCGGCCGGCGGCGATCGCGTCCCACGCGCCGACCTGGGCCGGGGTCGGCTCGGCGAACGCCGCGGCGAACCAGGTACGGGTCGCCTCACTGAACTGGTGCACCGCAACATCCTGCCCGACGGCACCGACAGGCCCGGGCCGGTGGGAGGGGACCTCAGTCGGTCCCGGGCGCGGCCGGCCGCCAGCCGGGCGGGCCGAACAGGTGGCCCAACCGAGTGCGGAGGTCGGGCGCACGGCGTACGTCGCGGGCGATCGCGGCGTACTCGTGGGTCTGCAGCCGGACGATGTTGTGCGTGCCCACCGGCTGGGTCAGGCCGTACGTCGGGCGGTGCAGCTCGGGCTGGAAGCTGCCGAACATCCGGTCCCAGACGATCAGGATGCCGCCGTAGTTCCTGTCGAGGTACTCCGGGTCCGAGCCGTGGTGCACCCGGTGGTGCGAGGGGGTGTTGAAGACCAGCTCGATCGGCCGCCACAGCTTGTCGACCCGCTCGGTGTGCACGAAGAACTGGTAGACGAGGCTGATCGAGAAGCCGGTGAACACCATCCACGGCGGCACCCCGAGCAGGGGCAGCGGCAGCCACATCACGATCTCGGCGGAGTTGTTCCACTTCTGTCGCAGGGCGGTGGCGAAGTTGAAGTACTCGCTGGAGTGGTGGGCCTGGTGGGTCGCCCAGACGATCCGGACCCGGTGGGCGAGGCGGTGGGCGGCGTAGAACAGCAGGTCCACGCCCACGATCGCGATCACCCAGGTCGTCCAGTGGCGGGGGTCGAGCTGCCAGGGCGCGACGTAGGCGAACAGCGCGGCGTATCCGACCAGTGCCCCGAGCTTCCAGGCGGTCATCGTCAGGATCGAGACCAGGCCCATGGAGATGCTGGCGAGGGCGTCGCGGCGCTCGTAGGCACCCCTGCCGGGGCGGGACTCGTGCTCCTCCAGGACCACGGCCGCGGTCGACTCCAGCGCCAGCATCACCAGGAACACCGGGATGGCCAGCGCCACCGGGTCCTGCAACGGCTCGGGAACGGCGTTCCAGAGGTCGGCGAGCATCTGCATGGGCGGACGATAGAGGACCCACGGCCGGGGCGCTGGCAGACTGCCTGCATGACGGACCTCCCCGGCACGGAGCACCCGCGCGTCGCCGTGATCGGCGGCAGCGGCTTCTATGAGTTCCTCGACGACCCGCGCGAGGTGTTCGTGTCCACGCCCTACGGCGAGCCCTCGGCGCCGATCTCCGTCGGCGAGGTCGGGGGTACGCCGGTGGCGTTCCTGCCCCGGCACGGCAAGGGTCACCGGTACCCGCCGCACCTGATCCCCTACCAGGCGAACATCTGGGCACTGCGCAGCCTCGGGGTGCAGCAGGTGCTCGCCCCCTGCGCGGTGGGCGGCCTGCAACCGGAGACCCAGCCGGGAACGCTGGTGGTGCCCGACCAGGTGGTGGACCGCACCTACGGCCGGACGCAGACCTTCATCGACTCCGGGGCGGTGCACGCGCCGTTCGCCGATCCCTACTGCCCCGACCTGCGCGCGGCGCTCCTCGGCGCCGCAGGCGAGGGGACGATCGACGGCGGGACGATGGTCGTGATCGAGGGGCCGCGGTTCTCCACCCGCGCCGAGTCGCAGAGCTATGCGCAGGCCGGCTGGACGGTGGTGAACATGACCGGTCACCCCGAGGCGGTCCTCGCCCGCGAGCTCGGCCTCTGCTACGCCACGATCGCCCTGGTCACCGACCTCGACGCCGGCGTCAGCGCCGAGGACTCGGTCGACCAGGCACAGGTCTTCGCGCTGTTCGAGAAGCACATCGGGCGCCTGAAGGAGCTCCTGGCACGCGTCGTGACCGGGTTGCCGGACGGTGAGCCCCGTGGAGGGTCGAGACCCTGTGGCTGCGCCGACTGGCACGCCGACGTGACCCTGCCCTTCGAGCTCCCCGGGCCGAGCACGGCGCCCGCGTGAAGGTCCTGCTGACCGGTGCCGCCGGGTTCATCGGGACCCAGATCGCCGAGCAGCTCGCCGCCCGCGGCGACGAGGTCGTCCGGGTGGACGCGCTGATCCCCGAGGCCCACGGACCCCACCGCTACGCCGACCCGGACCTGCACCTGCTCGACGTGCGCGCCGCCGACCAGTGGGCCGACCTGCTCGACGGTGTCGACGTGGTCTGCCACCAGGCGGCGATGGTCGGGGCGGGCGTCACGGTGGCCGACCTCCCGTCGTACGCCGGGCACAACGACCTGGGCACCGCCGTGCTCCTCGCCGCGATGCACACCCGCGGCGTGGACGCACTCGTGCTGGCCAGCTCGATGGTCGTCTACGGCGAGGGCCGCTACGCATGCGCGGAGCACGGCGAGCAGGCCCCGCCGGCTCGCAGCCGCACCGCCCTGGACAGCGGCGACTTCGAGAACCACTGCCCCCGCTGCGCTGGGTCGCTGCAGTGGGAGCTGGTGCCCGAGGACGCGCGGCTGGACCCGCGCAGCAGCTATGCCGCGAGCAAGCTGGCGCAGGAGCACTACGCGCTGGCGTGGGCCCGGCAGGCGCCGGGTCGGGCGATCGGGCTGAGGTACCACAACGTCTACGGTCCCGGGATGCCGCGCGACACCCCGTACTCCGGGGTGGCGGCGATCTTCCGCTCCTCCCTGGAGGCAGGGAGGGCACCGCGGGTCTTCGAGGACGGGGGCCAGATGCGCGACTTCGTGCACGTCCACGACGTCGCCCGCGCGAACGTGCTGGCAATCGACGCCGTCTCGGACCGTCCCGCGGAGTCGTGGTCGGCGTACAACGTCTGCTCGGGCTCGCCGGTGCCGATCCTGCGGGTCGCCGAGCTCCTCTCGCAGGCCGCCGGCGGGCCGGTCCCCGAGGTGACCGGGGACTACCGCGTCGGCGACGTGCGCCACGTCGTGGCCTCGCCGGCCCTGGCGACCTCGGAGCTCGGGTTCACCGCGCAGATCCCTCCCGAGCGCGGCGTCGCGGCGTTCGCGACGGCTCCGCTGCGTGACTCCGTGCGCTGAGCACGCCGAGGCTCACCAGCCCGTGAACAGCAGGTGCTGGACCACCAGCGCCGAGACCACCTGGACCGCGACCCCGGCCCGGCGCCAACGTTCGGGCAGCAGCGCGCAGGAGACCAGCAGCCACGGCACGAACGGCAGCCAGATCCGTTCCACCTCGGCCTTGCTCATCTGGGAGAGGTCGGCGACGAGCACCATCGCCAAGCCCGCACCGACCAGCCACCTCGCTGCCCGGGCCGCGTCCGCGCCGACCTCGAGGTCACGCGCCCGCTGCCACAGCGTGGTCAGTCCGGCGCCGATCATCGGCCCGGTGCAGAACACCAGGGCGGCGAGGTTGCCCCACATCCAGTACTCCTTGGGGCGGTTGCGGGCCACCCCGTCCCAGTAGCGCTCCTGGAGCACCGGCAGCGCCTCCCACCACCGGAACCCGAGCGCGGCGTAGGCCAGCACCACGGCCAGCGCCGCGAGGACTGCCCACGGCAGCGGACGCCAGCTGCGGGCGACCACCAGCACCGCGACGGCGAGCAGCCCGAGCAGGGGGAGTCCGTAGGAGAGCATCACGGCGTACCCCAGGAGCAGCCCCGCGACCACGGCCCAGACGACGGACCACACCGCGCTACGGCGTACGGCGGCCGCGGCCAGCGCGGCGATGCCCCACGCGGCGACGGCGGCGAACATGGCGTCCGCGCTCACCGCCTGCCAGATCGCCGCAGGCCCGAGGACCAGGAACGGAGCGGCCCGGCGGGCGACCGGCTCCGCGCCGAGCAGCCGCAGGGTGACCAGCACGGCCACGGCGGTGGAGGCGGCGACCAGGACGACCACGACTCCGGCCTGCACCCCGCTGCCGAGGCCGATCCGGTCCAGCAGCACGAAGAAGCTCAGCGCCCCCGGCGGGTGGCCGGCGATGTGCACCGGCCAGTTCGCGTTCGCGATGTTGTCCGGGAGGCCGTCGTAGGGGATCCGGGAGACGTACTCGCGCAGCGTGGCGGGGAGGTCGTCGGTGGCGCGCGCGGTCCGCAGGTACTCGTACTCGTCGTCGAGGATCGTGCCGATCCCCAGCTTCGCGCCGTCGACCAGCGCGAGGGCGAACAGCCAGGCCACCCCCGCGGCGTACGTCGAGAGGAGCAGCGCGCGCCAGGACAGCCGCTGGGCCAGGCCCACGGAGAACCACGCCCCGAGCCCGCCGAGGAGCACCGCGGGGAGGGTGCCGATCCCGATCCGCGGGTCCCATTCCGCGTGCAGCGGCGGGAAGGACCGGACGTGGACGTCCCAGTCGGCCACCGCGGGAAGGGCCATCGCCAATCCGGCGAGCCCCACGGCGACGAACAACCCGATGAAGGGCGCTGCACGCGGGCGTCCGGAGAGTCTCATGGGCCCCCCACAGTAGGAGTTCACATCCGTTTCTCGACCGAAGCGACACCTCCCGGCCCCGGCGGGTCCCCCGGTGGTGGGATGGCGACAACCAGGTGCGAGGTGGTGATCCCCTGCCGCGACGAGGCGCCCGCGCTGCCGGACCTGCTGGCCAGGCTGCCCGAGGGCTTCCACGCGATCGTGGTGGACAACGGTTCCCGCGACGCCACCGCCGACGTCGCCCGGCGCCTCGGCGCCACCGTGGTCAGCGAGCCCCGTGCCGGCTACGGCGCGGCCGTGCATGCAGGCCTGGAGGCGGCCACGGCGCAGTACGTCGCGGTGATGGACGGCGACGGCTCGATGGACCCCGCCGAGCTGGTGCCGCTGCTCGAGGACGTGACCTCCGGGCGTGGCGACCTCGCCGTGGGTCGCCGCCGGCCCAGCGCCCGGGGGGTGTGGCCCTGGCACGCCCGCGCCGGGAACGCGGTGGTGCTGTGGTGGCTGCGACGCCGGATCGGGATGACGCTGCACGACATCGCCCCGATGCGGGTCGCCTGCCGGGCGGACCTCCTGGCCCTCGGCGTGGAGGACCGGCGCTTCGGGTACCCGGTCGAGCTGCTCCAACGCGCGACGGCGGCCCGGTGGCGCCTGGTCGAGCGCGACATCGGCTACCACCCGCGAGCCGCCGGGACGAGGTCCAAGGTCTCGGGCTCGATGATCGGCACGATCCGCGCGGCCCGCGACTTCGCCCGGGTGCTCTCGTGAGACCGGCGGTCGTCCTGGTCGTGGCGAAGTCGCCGGTCCCGGGCCGGGTGAAGACCAGGCTGGGCCGCGAGGTGGGGATGCGTCGCGCCGCCGACCTGGCCGCGGCCGCCCTGCTCGACACGGTGGCGGCCTGCGCGGCGGCGTACGGCCCGGCCCGCTGTCACCTGTCGCTCGACGGCGTCCTCGCCCACGGTGAGCGCGCCGACGAGCTCCTGGAGGCGACCGCCGCGTGGACGGTGCACCCCCAGCGCGGGCTGGACTTCGCCGACCGGCTGGTCCACGCCCACGAGGACGCCGCGGCGTTCTCCGGGGCACCGGTCGTGCAGGTCGGGATGGACACCCCGCACCTGCCGGCGCGGGCCCTGGTCGAGGCCGCAGGGCTCCTGACCACGCGGGACTCCGCGGTGCTCGGCCCGGCGTACGACGGCGGCTGGTGGCTCGTCGGAGTCGGGGGACCGCACCTGCTCGCCCACCTGCGCGAAGTCCCGATGTCCACGCCCGCGACCGGGGAGCTGACCCGTGCGGCGCTGGTCCGTGGCGGCGCCGTGGTCAGCAACGTGGCCCCCCTGCGCGACGTCGACGAGGTGGCCGACGCGGAGCTCGTCGCCGCGGCCGCTCCCGGGACCCGGTTCGCGAGGAGCTGGCGATGAGCACGGCCGAGTTCGCCGGCGCCTTCGACGACCGGGTCCGCGAGCCACTGCACGGGTCCTTCACCGAGCTCTTCAGCGACGCGCTGCGCGGGGTCCCGGTCTCGGTGCGCGGGCTCGGCGCCGAGGACCAGCCGATGCCGATGGGGGAGTGGCTGCGACCGGCCAGCCACTCCGACCGGCTGCTGCTCGACCACTGCCGGGGCGCCACCCTCGACGTGGGCTGCGGCCCGGGACGGATGAGCGCGCACCTCGCCCTGCACGGACACCTCGTGCTCGGGGTCGACGTGGTGCAGGAGGCCGTCGAGCAGACCCGTCGACGAGGGGTGCCCGCCCTGCGCCGCAACGTCTTCGACCCGGTGCCCGGCGAGGGGTCCTGGGACACGGTGCTGCTCGCCGACGGCAACATCGGCATCGCCGGCGCCCCGGGCGCGCTGCTCGCCCGCGCCGCCGAGCTGGTGGAGGACGGAGGCCGGGTGGTGTGCGACCTCGACGAGCCCGGGACCGGGCTCCGGGTCCACGCCGCCCGACTGGTCTCGCACCGGCGGAGGTCGCCCACCTTCCGCTGGGCCCGCGTCGGTCCGGACGCGATCGGCGCGCTCGCGGCGGAGGCCGGCCTGCACGTGGAGCACCTCGGGGAGAGTCGCCGGCGCTGGTTCGCGGTCCTGACCCGATGAGACGCCTCCCGGTCCCCACCGAGGCGTCGTTCACCTCGCCGCTGCGCGACGCCACGCTCACGGCGAGGATCGGCTCGTGGGTCGGCGTCGCCTTCGCGATCTGCTTCGCCACCGGCATGGTCAGCCACTGGTACTACCTCGACGACGTGCCGATCCTCCCGCCGGTCCGTCCCGTCTGGGGCTACCGGGTCACCCAGGGCCTGCACGTCCTCGCGGGCACCGCGGCGGTGCCGCTGCTGCTGGTCAAGCTCTGGAGCGTCTACCCGCGGCTGTTCGTCACGATCCCGTTCGGCAACCTGCGGGCGCTGCTCCTCGCCGCTGCCGAGAAGGTCTCGATCGCCGTGCTCGTCGCGGCGTCGATCTTCCAGCTCGCCACCGGCCTGGCCAACTCCGCGCAGTGGTACCCGTGGGCGTTCTCCTTCCGCCCGACCCACTACGCCGTCGCGTGGATCGCCATCGGCGCGCTGGTGGTGCACGTCGCGGTCAAGCTCCCGGTGATCAGGAGGGCGTACGCCGAACCGCTGACCGGGCCCGCATCCGCGACCGGAGCCGAACCCCTCGAGCCCGTCGGCCCAGACCGCCGGGCCGTCCTGCGCACCGCGCTGCTGTCCTCGGGGGTCGCGGTGCTCGCCGTCGCCGGCGGGACGGTGCCGTTCCTGCGCAAGGTCTCCGTGCTCGCCGTACGCACCGGAGAGGGGCCCCAGGGTGTGCCGATCAACCGGTCGGCGGTCGCGGCGGGGGTCACCGCGGCCGTCACCGGTGACGCGTTCCGGCTCACCGTGGCCGACGGCGACCGGGAGGTGGTGCTGAGCCGCTCGGACCTAGAGGCGATGACCCAGCGCACCCACCGGCTGCCGATCGCCTGCGTCGAGGGCTGGAGCGCCAGCGGCCGCTGGACCGGCGTACGCCTCGGGGACCTGCTCGCACTTGTCGACGCACCCGGCGACGCCGCCGTACGCGTGCGCTCGATGCAGCGCCGGGGGGCGTTCGCGGTGACCGAGATCCCCGCCCCGTTCGCCCACGACCCGCTGACCCTGCTCGCGCTGCGGCTCAACGGCGAGGAGCTCTCCCTCGACCACGGCTTCCCGTGCCGCCTGATCGCCCCCAACCGGCCCGGCGTCTTCCAGACCAAGTGGGTCACGCGGCTGGAGGTGCGCAGATGAGGGCGGCCCGCCTGCTCCTCGGCGCGATCGGGACCCTGGCCGCGGGCTACGGCGTGCTCCGCCTGCTCCAGCTCGACCGTCCCGACCTGGTGGACGCGGCGGCCTGGCTCGCCGGCGGCGTGATCCTGCACGACGCGGTCCTCGCCCCGCTGACCGTCGCTGTGGGTGTGCTGCTGGGCCGGGTGCTGCCCACGCGGCTGCGGACCGCCGCGCTGGTCGTGCTGGTGGTGCTGGGGACCGTCACCGTCACCGCGATCCCCGTGCTCGGCAGCTTCGGGGCGCGCCCCGACAACCCCACGCTCCTGGACCGTGACTACGTGGGCGGCTGGCTGGTGCTGGTGGTCCTTGTCGCGGTGGGCGTGCTGGCCGGGGTGGCAGCCGGCCTCTGGCGGGTCCGGGGCCGGGGAGGGCCCGGGTCAGCTGATCACTGAGGTGATCAGCAGGCCGACGGCGCCGATCGCGATGCCACCGCTGCTGAGCAGGATGGGAGTGCGCGAGGCCTCCCCGTCCTCGGAGCGGGACCGCGAGGGCACCAGCGTCATGATCGCAGCGACCACGCTGAGCAGGCCGGCGATCGATCCGGTCACGGTGGCGATGCTCGGGCCGGCGGAGTCCATGCTGGACTCGCCGCCGACGGTGTAGCAGACCGCGGAGGTCAGGGCCGCGACCACGATCGCCGGCCAGGGCGCGCGGCTGCTGGCGCGCGCCAGCAGGGCCGCAGAGACCCCCAGGACCACGGCCAGTGCGAACAGCAGGATCGAGCCCAAGGACATGGGGAGCCTTCTTGTCATCGCCGCCCGGGGTGGGTCGGCGTGCCTACGTTTACACGATTCGTGCCAGTCGCGTCGCATCGTGGTCTCGACGCCGGTCCGGGAGAGGGGCCGCGCGGCCGGGGCGAGACGCCGATTCGCATGCATGCGCAGGAGGTGGGCACAATCGCCACGTGAGCATCGAGCCGGACACCAAGGACTGGACCTGGGTCGTCGAGGAGCCCTGCGAGGCGTGTGGGTTCGATCCTCGCGAGGTGCGGCCCGAGGAGCTCCCCGACCGGCTCCACGAGAACACCCGGGGCTGGTACGACGTGCTCCTCGACGCCGACTTCGCCGTCCGGCCGGCGCCGCACGTGTGGTCGCGGCTGGAGTACGCCTGCCACGTCCGCGACGTCCACCGCATCTTCGCCGAGCGGGTCCGGCTGCTGCTGGAGCAGGACGACCCCGCCTTCGAGAACTGGGACCAGGACGCGACCGCCGAGCAGGAGGAGTACGGCCTGCAGGACGCCGGTGACGTCGGGGCCGACCTCGTCGAGAACGCCGCGCAGGTCGCGGCGCTCTACGCCGGCGTCACCGGTGAGCAGTGGCAGCGGCCCGGGCACCGCAGCAACGGGTCGCGCTTCACCGTGGAGACCCTGGGTCGCTACCACCTGCACGACGTGGTGCACCACCTGTGGGACGTGAGCGTCACTCCCTCGGGACCGGTCAACGAGGACGACCAGGCGGACGGCCAGGGAGTCGCCGGGTGAGGCACACCGAGTTCTGGGTGCGGATGGAGCAGGCCCTCGGCCCGGCGTACGCCCGGATGTGGGCCCAGCAGCACGTGCTCGGGTCGCTGGGGGAGCGCACGGTCGAGGAGTCGCTGGAGGACGGCGAGGCCCCGAAGACCGTGTGGCGCGCGGTCTGGGCCGAGCTGGGCCTGCCTGCACGCGAACGGTGATTGTTCCGGTTCGTCACCCGATAGTGACCTTCGACGGGTATCGGACCTGCCGTGAGCCGTACTAGCCTGCCGTGATCCGACTCGGAGGATGGAGCAGCCATGCACTCGAAGAAGCGCCCCGCCCTTCTCCTCGGTGCCGCCGCCTGCGCAGTGGCGCTGGTCACCACCGGTGCGACCGCGATCGCGCCCGCCACCGCCGCCCCCGACGACCGGGCGGGCCTCAAGCCGGGCCAGCGTCCCGACCTCAGCCAGGTGCACGGGTCGAAGAACGGGCCCAAGAAGCACCGGCCCAAGCACAGGCACGGCCCGCTGATGCCCGTCCAGCTGCTGTCGTTCAACGACTTCCACGGCAACCTCGAGCCGCCCAGCGGTTCCTCGGGCCGCAACGTGGTCGGGCACCGCATCGACCCTGCGACGGGCCTGCCGGCCGACGTGACCGCCGACGCCGGCGGCGCCGCCTACCTCGCCACCCACCTGGCGCAGGCCCGCAAGGGCCACCGCAACAGCCTCACCGTGGCTGCCGGGGACCTGATCGGCGGCTCACCGCTGCTCTCGGCCGCCTTCCACGACGAGCCCAGCATCGAGTCCCTGAACAAGCTCGGCCTCGACGTCGCCTCGGTGGGCAACCACGAGTTCGACGAGGGCTACAAGGAGCTCCAGCGGATGGCCGACGGCGGCTGCATCGAGGACGGCGACGGGGCGGACAACCAGAACTCCTGCGCCGCGCACACCTTCCGCGGCGCGAAGTTCGACTACCTCGCCGCCAACGTGCGCTACGCCGGCACCAAGCAGTCGATCCTGCCGTCGTACTCGATCAAGAACCTCAACGGTGCCCGGATCGGCTTCATCGGGATGACCCTGAAGGACACCCCGAGCATCGTCACCGCCAGCGGCGTGGCCGGGCTCGACTTCGCCGACGAGGTGCAGACCGCGAACGCGATCGTGCCCGAGCTGCGGCGCAAGGGCGTCAACGCGATCGTCGTGCTCATCCACCAGGGCGGCAACCCCGACAAGGAGCAGTGGACGGACCCGTCCACCGGCAAGTCCTACGCGGTCAACCCGCGCTACGACTACACCTGCGGCGGGGGCGGCAGCCTGATCCCGGCCAGCTCGCCGATCCTCCCGATCGCGGCCAACCTCGACCCGGCCATCGACATGGTGGTCTCGGGGCACACCCACCAGCCCTACGTGTGCGACGTCAAGGACCCGGCGGGCCGCTCCCGGCTGCTGACCTCGGCGTCCTCCTTCGGCCGGCTGTTCACCGAGACCCACCTGACCTACGACCGGCGCACCCGCGACATCGTCCGCAGCTCGGTCAAGGGCTCCAACGTCCAGGTGACGCGCAACGTGGTGCCCGACCGCGCCCAGACCGCGCTGATCGACTCCTACAAGGAGCTGGTGCGCCCGATCGCGAGCAAGGTCGTGGGACGCGTCACCTCCGACGTCACCCGCGACGCCAACCCGGCCGGCGAGACCCCGCTCGGTGACCTCGTGGCCGACGCACAGCTGGCCGACCCCTCGGTGGTGACCGGCGGCCAGACCCCGGTGATCGCGTTCATGAACCCGGGCGGGATCCGCGCCGACCTCAGCTTCGCCAGCTCGGCGTACGGCGAGGCCCCGGGGGAGATCACCTACGAGGAGGCCTTCACCGTCCAGCCGTTCAACAACTACCTCGTCTCGATGAACCTCACCGGCCAGCAGATCTACGACGTGCTCACCCAGCAGGTGACCGGGCCGAACGCGGCCTCGCCCAAGGTGCTGCAGGTCTCCGAGGGGTTCAGCTACCGGCTCGGGGCCACCGGCCCGGTCGACGGCAGCGTGCAGCTCAACGGCGCCCCGATCGACAAGGCCGCCAGCTACCGGATCGTGACCAACAACTTCCTCGCAGACGGCGGGGACAGCTTCCCCGCGTTCACGAGCGGCACGGCGAGGTACTTCGGTGGTCTGGACATCGATGCCTTCACCACGTTCCTGACCAATTCCTCGCCGTACACGCCGGGGCCGCAGGACCGGATCACCCGGTAGTCCCGCGGCCCGGCGTGTCGGGGTTCGCATCGAACAGGTGTTCGTACTACCGTCGGGTGCACAGGCAGGGGTCGACACCGGGTTCTCCACAGGCGGGGAGCGCAGCCGGAGTGGTTGTCGGTGCCGACACCTAACGTCTGACCAGACACCAGTCAGGCGCACCAGAGACGTGAGGGACCAAGACCATGGCTTCAGCCGGGAACAACCGCGAGAACAACCGGGACAAGGCGCTCGACGTAGCGCTCGCCAACATCGACAAGCAGTTCGGCAAGGGCTCGGTGATGCGCCTCGGTGACGAGGTCCGCGTCCCGCTCGAGGTGATCCCGACGGGAGCGATCTCCCTCGACATCGCCCTGGGCCTCGGCGGCCTGCCGCGCGGCCGGGTCGTGGAGATCTACGGTCCGGAGTCCTCCGGAAAGACGACCGTGGCGCTGCACGCGGTGGCCAACGCCCAGGCGGCCGGCGGCATCGTGGCCTTCATCGACGCCGAGCACGCGCTGGACCCCGACTACGCCGCGCGACTCGGTGTCGACACCGACGCGCTCCTGGTCTCCCAGCCCGACTCCGGTGAGCAGGCACTTGAGATCGCGGACATGCTGATCCGCTCCGGCGCCCTGGACCTGATCGTGATCGACTCCGTCGCCGCCCTGGTGCCGCGCGCGGAGATCGAGGGCGAGATGGGCGACAGCCACGTCGGCCTCCAGGCCCGGCTGATGAGCCAGGCGCTGCGCAAGATGACCGGTGCGCTGAGCAACTCCCGCACCACCGCGATCTTCATCAACCAGCTGCGCGAGAAGATCGGCGTGATGTTCGGCTCGCCCGAGACCACCACCGGTGGCAAGGCGCTGAAGTTCTACTCCTCCGTGCGGCTCGACGTGCGCCGGATCGAGACGCTCAAGGACGGCACCGAGATGGTCGGGAACCGCACCCGCGTCAAGGTGGTCAAGAACAAGGTCGCGCCGCCGTTCAAGCAGGCCGAGTTCGACATCATGTACGGCCTCGGGATCAGCCGCGAGGGTGGCCTGATCGACGTCGGCGTCGAGGCCGGCCTGGTCCGCAAGGCCGGTGCTTGGTACACCTACGAGGGCGACCAGCTCGGCCAGGGCAAGGAGAACGCCCGCACCTTCCTGCGGGACAACCCCGACCTCGCCAACGAGCTGGAGAAGCGGATCCTGGAGAAGCTCGGCATCGGCCCGGAGGTCGACAAGCCGGCCGACGGCTTCGCAGCCGATGCTCCCGGTATTGACCCCGACGGCATCGACTTCTGACCGTGACGCGTGAAACCGCGGCATTGGCGGCGTTGTCGTCGGTCGACGGCCCGCTTCGCTCAAAGGCCGCCTTCCCTCCTCCGCCTTGCCACTACCGCGGTTTGACGCGACACGGCGCGTGGCTGTGAGTGGGTCGATGCAAGTGAACGCGGGGTGCATGTGACGCGGGGGCGCAGCCGCTGGCCCGCGCCCAAGGCGGCCGAGCCGGCCGAGGGGCTGGACACGGGGCCTGACGCCGATCCGGAGTCGGTGGCCCGCAAGATCCTGCTCGACCAGCTGACCGGCCGGGCGCGGACCCGCTCCGAGCTGGCCGACAAGCTGGCCTCCCGCGACGTGCCGGACGAGGTCGCCAACCGGCTCCTCGACCGGTTCGAGGAGGTCGGCCTGATCGATGACGCCGGGTTCGCCCGCGAGTGGGTGGCCCAGCGCCAGTCCGGTCGCGGGCTGGCCTCGCGGGCGCTCGCCCAGGAGCTGCGTCGCAAGGGCATCGACGACGAGCTCGCCAAGGAAGTGATCGACGAGATCGATCCCGACGACGAGGTCGAGGCCGCCCGGAGGCTGGTGCAGGCCAAGCTGCGCTCGGTCCGCAACCTCGACCAGGACAAGGCGGTGCGCCGCCTCGTCGGGATGCTGGCCCGCAAGGGTCACTCCAGCTCGGTGGCCTTCCGCGTGGTCAAGGAGGAGCTCCAGTCCGACCTGGAGCTCCACGAGGACCTCGGCTGACGGGTCACACTGAGGCCGTGCAGCTCGAGATCGCCCGCGACGACGTGCGCCCCGGGGAGTCCTGGGCACAGGCCGCGGACCGCCGTGCCCAGGCGCTGGGCCGGGGGAGTGGGCCGGTGCTCGCGGTCGACCTCTCCGGTGACCCGCTTCGGTTCCGGGTCCCCGAGCACGACCGGTTCGCGGTGCGCCCGATGACGATGGGGGACCTCGGCGACGTCACCCGCTGGGTGAACGCCCCGCACGTGGCGCGCTGGTGGGACGAGAACCGCTCACCGGAGCAGGTGGCCGCCCACTACGGGCCAGGGATCCGCGGGGAGGACGCGGTGCGCTACTGGGTCTGGGAGGTCAACGGCCGCTCGGTCGGGTTCTGCCAGGACTACCGGATCGCCGACCACCCCGAGTTCGCGCTCCTGTGCGGGCGTCCCGACGCGGTCGGCTTCGACTACGTGATCGGGGAGGCCGCCTTCGTCGACCGCGGTCTCGGCACCAGCCTGCTGTGGGTCTTCCTGCGCGACATCGTGGTCCCGGCGTACGACGGGGCCGGAGAAGGAGTGGGCGAGCTGTTCGCCGCACCCGACCACCGCAACGCGCGCTCGCTGAGGGTTCTGGAGAAGCTCGGCGCCACCCAGGGGCTGTGGTTCGACGAACCGCAGGCCGGTGGCCGGGCCGACACCGTGATCGGGTGCAGCATCGACGTCGCCACGGTGCTCCGCGGCCACGCCGGGTGAGCCGGCTCAGCCAGCCCGGCGGCGACCGGCCCTGAGCCCGGCCAGCACCGCGGCGGCCACCAGGGCGAGCACGACGACGCCACCGACCGCCAGCATCCACGGCGCGACCACGAGGCCGGCGCTGGAGTCCTCCGCCTTCGCGTCCTCGGCTGCGTCCGCCGCCTTCGAGGTCTCGGAGTCCTCGGCCGGCTCGGCCTCCTCAGGGGCGCCCTCGACCTCGCCGGCGTACTTCGGCTCCCCGGACACCTCACCGTCCACGGCGACCGCCAGCCGAACCGGTGCGGCGAACTGCTCGTCGGCGCGGTTCGGGTCGCCACCCATCTCCAGGGTGAAGTAGTAGTCGCCGGCCTGCGAGTTCTGGTTCACCTCGTGGTCGTAGGGCTCGAGGTTGCGCAGCCGCACCGGCGGGTACGCCGCGCCCACCGTGATCGGCTCGGAGCCGTTGTAGCGCCCAGACGGCACCATGCCCGTGTCGGTGTTGAAGGTCTTCTGCAGCTCGTGGCCCAGCGGGTTGAACGCGGTCGAGGTCACCTGGATGCCGATGATGCCCTGGAGCTTGTCGGCGGTGGGGTCGGTCTCGAGGCGCGCGGTGAACCGCGGGGACTGGCCCCAACCGACGGGCACCTTGTAGATCAGCTGCTCGCGGGGCCGCAGCGTGTCGGAGTAGGTGGTGCCGGGCTCGAGCGTGGGCGCGTCCTCGAAGCTCGCACCGCCGGTCACCGGGGTGCCGGTGCCGGTGAGCGCGACCGGGCGCTGCCAGGTGTCCTCGTCCTTCGAGTCGACCGGTCCCGGCAGCTCCTCGAAGTTCTCGATCTCCGGATAGGTCCGCACCCGCAGCGAGAACGGGCTCGGCGGGCCGTTGAAGCTCACCGAGACGAGCATCTGCTCGGCCTCCGCGCAGGGTTTGCTGGTGGTGCGGTCGGTGGCCGCGCCGTAGTAGGCGGTCATCCCCATGATCGAGCGCAGGCCCAGGACGTTCGCCTTCTGCCCCATGCCGTAGCTGCACCGGGTCCCGTCCGGGGTCATCAGGGTCACCGTGCCGGAGTCGACCGTGCTGCCGTTCTCCGGGCGGGCCACCATCGAGGCGCTGACAGCGCCCTTCTCGGGCACGTCGACGAGGTAGTACTTCGGGGCCTTGTCGGCCAGGGTGGTGTCCACGTAGTCGCCGGGCTCGACCTCGGCAGGGTCGGCGGTGCTGGTCCCACCGACGACCGGCTCACCGGAGAGGCTGAACTCGCGCAGCCCGCGCACGCTGACCTGGACCATCGAGTCGGCGAGGTCCTCGGCGCTGTCGGCGTCGAAGTAGCGGCCACCGCCGGCGCGGGCGATGCACTGCAGCGCGGAGCGTGCCTTGCCGGCGACATCGAGGCCCACCACGTTGATCCGCAGGTCGATTCCCTGGGACCGGAGCTGGCTGGCGACCTTGCAGGGGTCGGGAGCGCAGGTGGGCTCCCCGTCGGAGAGCAGCACGATCGTGCGCCGGTCACCGTCGCTCGCGGCACCGAGGTCCTTGGCGGCTCCCTTGAGTGCGTTGCCGATCGGTGTCTCGCCGTAGGGCTTGTACGTGGAGACGGCGCGCTTGATCGCCGCCCGGTCGACCGGGCCCACGGGCACCACGTTCTGGGTGTCCGTGCAGGCGCCGGGCTGCGACCTGTTCTCGACGGTGGCGCCGAAGACCCGCACGCCCACCTCGGCGCCGTCGGGCAGTTCGTCGGCCACGTCGCTGAGCGCGGCCTTGGCGGCCTCGATCTTGGTGCCGCCGCCGGCAGCCGGGTCCTTCATCGACCCCGAGGAGTCCAGCAGCAGGACGAGACGTCCGCTCGTCTCCGCGACGTCGGCGGCCGAGCCCGTTGGTGCCGTCACCGGCACCAGCAGGGCGGCCAGGAGGGCAGTGCCGGTGAGGAGGGGAAGCGCGCGCATGGCGCGCATCATCCCATTTCGCCCAACGACGAACCACGCGGGCTCGCCGCCTTTCGGGGCCGGGTCAGGCCCCCCGGCGGCGACGACCGGCCCTGAGCCCGGCGAACACCGCTGCCGCCACCAGCACCAGCACGACGACGCCACCGACTGCCAGCATCCAGGGCTCGACCACGTAGCCCGCGCTCGACTCCGCGGTGTCGCTGTCCTTGGCGTCGTCAGGGCCCGCCTCCGGGGCGTCAGCGGCCTCGGGCTCGGCAGCCGGGGACTCCTCGGTCGACGCGCCCTGCACCTCCCCGTCGTACTCGGGCGCACCGTGCTGCTCCCCGTCGATTGCCACCGCGAGCCGCACCGGGGCCGCGAACTCCTCCGAAGCCCTGTCGCTCACCCCGCCCATCTCGATCGTGAAGTAGTAGAAGCCGTCGAAGGCGCTCGCCCTGATCTCGGTGCGCAGGGACTTCAGGTTCTGCAGGCGCACGGGGGGCACGGCATGGCTCACCGTTACCGGGTCCCCACCGTTGTAGCGGCCCATCGGGCGGACACCGGCATCGAGGTTGTTGGTGTAGCCGAGGTCCCGGCCCAACGGGTTGAACCCCTTGGCCTGCACCTGCACACCGATGGGCCCCTGCAGCTTGGCCGCATGCACATCGGTCTCGACCCGTGCGGTCATCCGGGCACTCTGGCCGTACTCCATCCTGACTTTGTAGAGCAGCTGCTCACGGGGCCGCAGGGTGTCGGAGTACGTCGTCCCGGGCTCCAGTTCGGGCGCCTCCTCGAAGCTCGCTCCGCCGATGATCGGGGTCCCTGTGCCGGTCAGAGGGGCCGGGCGCTGCCAGGTGTCCTCGTCGGCCTGGTTCGCCGGCTCGGGCAGCTCGGCCACGTTGGTCACCTCGGGATGGGTGCGCACGCGCAAGCTCATCGGGGTGGGCGGGCCGTTGAAGCTGACCTGGACCAGCAGCTGCTCCTCGGCCGCGCAGGAGGTGTGGGCGCTCGACTCCATGACGGGACTGAAGGTCGCCGACGACCCCATGATCGTCTCCAGCCCCAACACGTTGAGCTTGTTCGCGTAGTCGTTCACGCACCGTTGGCCGTCCCGAGTGAGCAGGGAGACTTTGAGGAGATCCGACATGTTGTCGCTGTCACGCGGGCGCAGCACTGCCGAGGCGGTGACGGCTCCGTTCGTCGGCTTGTCCACGAGGTAGTACTTCGGAGCCTCGTCCGCGAGGGTCTCGTCCACATAGTCACCGGGCTCGAGGGCGGTGGGATCGGCGGTGCTGGTGCCACCGGTGACCGGTTCTCCGGACAGGCTGAACAGCCGCAGGCCGCGGACGCTGACCTGCACCATGCTCTCGGTGAGCTCCGCGGCGCTGGAGGCGTCGAAGTAGCGGCCGCCGCCGGCTCGGGCCACGCACTGCAGGGCGCTGCGGGCCTTGCCGGAGACGCCGAGCCCGACCACGTTGACCCGCAGGTTGACTCCCTGGGTCCGCAGCTGGCGGGCGACCTGGCAGGGGTCGGGGGCGCAGGTGGGCTCCCCGTCGGAGAGCAGCACGATCGTGCGCGGCGCTCCGTCCGTCGCGGAGCCGAGGTCCTTCGCGGCTCCCTTGAGCGCGTTGCCGATCGGCGTCTCGCCGTAGGGCTTGTACTTCGAGACCGCGCGCTTGATCGCCGTACGGTCGACCGGGCCGACCGGCACCACGTTCTGGGTGTCCGTGCAGGCGCCGCGCTGGGACCTGTTCTCGACGGTGGCCCCGAAGACGCGCACGCCGACCTCGACGCCGTCCGGGAGCGTGTCGGCCACGTCGTTCAACGCTTCCTTGGCCGCCTCGATCTTGGTGCCGCCGCCGGCGGCCTTGTCCTTCATCGACCCCGAGGAGTCCAGCAGCAGGACAAGGCGTCCGCTGGTCTGCGTGGCGTCGGCTGCGGTGCCGGCCGGTGCGGTCAACGGCACGAGCAGGGAGGCCAGGAGGACGCTGGTGACGAGGAGGGGGAGGGCGCGCATGGCGCATACCTTCCCATTTCGCCCGTCGCTGAACCTCGCCACCTCGCCGCCTATTCTGCCGTGATGGGCAGCATCCGGGTCGGCATCTCGGGGTGGCGCTACCCGCCGTGGCGCGGCGACTTCTACCCCGAGGGACTGCCGCAGCGCCGCGAGCTGGAGTACGCCGCCTCGCAGCTGTCCTCGATCGAGATCAACGGGTCGTTCTACTCCCTCCAGCGACCGACGAGCTGGGAGAAGTGGCGCAGCGAGGTGCCCGAGGGGTTCGTGTTCGCGGTCAAGGGCGGCCGGTTCATCACGCACATGAAGCGGCTCCGGGACATCGAGGTCCCGCTGGCCAACTTCTTCGCCCAGGGGGTGCTCAGCCTGGGGGAGACCCTGGGCCCGATCCTGTGGCAGCTGCCGGCCACCTTCCCCTACGACGAGCAGGTGCTGGCCGACTTCTGCGCGCTGCTCCCGCGCACCACCACCGAGGCCGCCGCGCTCGCCGAGCTCCACGACGACAAGGTCTCCGGGGACAGGCTGTGGAGCGGCGAGGTGGTGGAGCGGCCGCTGTTCCACGCGCTGGAGCCGCGGCACCCGAGCTTCGCCGCGGACGAGGCGATCGCGCACCTGTCCTCCTGCGACCTCTCCCTGGTGGTGGCGGACTCCGCCGGCACCTGGCCGCGGTTCGAGCAGGCGGTGGGACCGGTGGTCTACGTCCGGCTGCACGGAGCCACCGAGCTCTACGCGAGCGGCTACACCGACACGGCGCTCGACGAGTGGACCGAGAAGCTGCGGGGCTGGACCGCCGACGGCCGGGACGCGTTCGTCTACTTCGACAACGACATCAAGGGCTACGCCCCGCACGACGCGCGCCGACTGGTGTCGCGGTTGGAGACCGCCGGCTGAGCACGCCGTACTCGCCGGTTACCGGTGAGTAAGGTTGGCCCATGAGCAAAGTCCTCGACCTGCACGCCAAGGCCCACGCGATCCCGGTGATCGGCGACCGGCTGTTCTCGTTCGCGTTCTCCCAGGTGGCGCCGTACTTCTGGACGATCCGGCCGCGGTTCACCGTGATCGAGCCGAACCACGCCGAGGTGGTGATCCCCAAGCGCCGCGGGGTGCACAACCACATCGGGACCGTGCACGCGATCGCGCTGTGCAACGGCCTCGAGGCGGCGATGGGCGTGCTCGCCGAGGCCTCGATCCCCAGCGACAAGCGCTGGATCCCCAAGGGGATGGAGGTCAGCTACACCGCGAAGGCGACCACCGACATCACCTGCATCGCGGAGACCGACCCCGAGCAGTGGACCGGGACGGACCCTGATGTCCCGGTGCGGGTCAAGGGCGTCCGCAAGGACGGCACCGTGGTGATCGAGGGCACGATCCGGCTCTGGGTGACCCCGAAGAAGAAGGCCTGACCCCGCCGGGTCTCAGCTGAGGGCGCCGCCGCCGAGGCCCGCCTCGATGGTCATGCTCTTGTCCATCTGCTCGCGCGAGACGCCGCGCCGGGCCAACCGCCCCTCGACGAACACCGCGAGGCGGGAGAGGGCGTAGTTGATCAGGATGAAGATCAGCCCGACCACGGTCAGGGTCTGGATCGGGTTGTCCAGGTTGAGCGCGATGATGTTGCCGCGACGCAGCAGCTCCACGTAGATCCCCAGGACGGCCGCGAGCGAGGTGTCCTTGAGGATCACCACCAGCTGGCTGATCAGCGCGGGGAGCATGGTCCGGAACGCCTGCGGCAGCTGCACCGTGCGCATCGTCTGGCCCGGGGTCATCCCGATCGCCAGGGCGGCCTCGGCCTGCCCACGCGGCAGTGAGTTCACCCCGGAGCGGATGATCTCGGCGATGATCACCGAGTTGTAGAGCGTGAGCCCGATGACGACGTACCAGAGCCCGTCCTCACCCGGGAGCGGCCCGACGTCGATGCCGAGGTCGGGGAGCCCCTGCCAGACGAAGAAGATCGTGATCACCACGGGCAGGCCGCGGAAGAGCTCGATCAGGCCGACCAGCGGGATCCGCGCCCCCGGCGAGAGCAGCAGCCGGACCGAGCCGACCACGGAGCCCACGACCAGTGAGAGAGCGATCGCCAGCACCGCCGCGATCAGCGTGGCCTGGAGGCCCTTCCAGAGCAGGCTCCAGACGGGCTCGAAGGACTCGTTGCCGGGGTCGATGAGCGGACCCCAGAGCTCCATCGAGAACTGTCCCTGGTCGTAGAGGCGCTTGATCACCACTGCCATGAGGCCGAGGATCAGCACCGAGGCGATCACCGTGCCGATCAACGCGCGTCGGCGCGCGCGGGGCCCGGGGGCGTCGTAGAGGACGGTCTCGGCGCTCATCGGACGATCGCCACCTTGCGCTCGATGCCGGCGAGGATCAGGCCGGCCGGGATGGTGATCAGCAGGTAGCCGATCGCGACCCCGGTCAGCACCGGGATGGTGGCGTAGCCCTGGGCGCTGGTGAGGCTCTTGCCCACGGCGTACAGGTCACCGCCGACGCCGAAGGCGCCGACGACCGCGGAGTTCTTGAACATCGCGATGATCACGCTGCCCACGGGCGGGACCGAGGTCCGCAACGCCTGCGGCAGGATGACCTCGCGCAGGGACTGGGTGAAGCCGAGCCCGATCGCGCGCGCCGCCTCTGCCTGGCCCGGAGGCACGGAGTTGATGCCCGATCGCACCGCCTCGCACACGAACGCCGAGGTGTAGACGACCAGCGCCGCCACCCCGAAGGTGTAGTAGGACTGGTTGATCCCGATCTCGGGCAGTCCGAAGGCGAAGAAGAACAGCACCACGGTCAGCGGGCAGTTGCGCACGACGGTGACCCACGCGGTGCCGAACCAGCGCAGCGAGGGGATCGGCGAGACCCGGAAGGTCGCCAGGACGGTGCCGAGCAACAGGGAACCGACCATCCCCCACAGGCAGATGCCCAGGGACCGGAGAAAACCCGACCAGAACAGGTCGAGGTTCTGGGTCACTCCCTCCACGTGTGCCTCTTCTCAGCTGGAAAGCGGTGGTCCCGCCGCATGCCGCGGCGGGACCACCGGGTGATCAGGAACAGGGAGCGGGCTCGGGGAGGGTCGGGGTCTGGGTGCCCTCGATCTCGCCGGCGGTGTCCGCCCACGCCTCCTCGTACTCCTTCTCGTTGTCCTTGAGCGTCTGGTTGATGAACTCGCAGAACTCGACGTCGCCCTTCTTGATGCCGATGCCGTAGGGCTCCTTGGTGAACTGCTCACCGACGAGCTTGAACTTGCCGTCGGACTTCGCGGCGAACCCGAGCAGGATCACGTTGTCGGTGGTCACCACGTCGACCTGGTTGTTCCGCAGGGCCGCGGCGCACTTGTCGTAGACGTCGAACAGGGTGAGCTGCTTCTTCTCGTCCGCGAGGTAGGTCTTGATCTGCTCCGAGGGCGTCGAGCCGGTCACCGAGCACACCTTGATGCTGGGGTCCTTGAGGTCCTCGGGTCCCTTGATGTCGTCGTTGTCGGAGTTGACCATCAGCTGCTGCCCGGCGACGTAGTAGGGGCCGGCGAAGGTGATCCGCTTCTTGCGCTCGTCGTTGATGGTGTACGTCGCCACCACCATGTCGACCTCGCCGTCCTCGATCAGCTGCTCGCGGACGTCGGAAGGCGACTCCTTCCAGGTGATCTTGTCTTCGTCGATGCCCAGGGCGCTGGCGATCATCTCGCCCACCTCGACGTCGAAGCCCTCGGGCTTGTCCTCGAGACCCAGCAGGCCGAAACCGGGCTGGTCGAACTTCGTGCCGATGGTGATCTTCCCCGACTTCTGGATCTCGGCCATCGTGGTGCCCGCGTCGAACTTGGCGTCAGCGGCGTCGTCGCCCTGGTACCCGTTGTTGTCGTCATCGGCGCCGCAGCCGGCGACGGCGAGAGACATCGCCCCGGCCATGATCAGTGCCTTGGTCCTCGTGAATCGCATGGATCTCTCCTTCGTGGTGTGGACGTGCCTGGTCAGTGCTTGAGGATGCGGCTGAGGAAGTCCTTGGCCCGGTCCGACTTGGGGTTGGTGAAGAACTCTTCAGGGGTGTTCTCCTCGACGATCGCGCCGTCGGACATGAACACGACCCGGTCGGCCGCCGTACGCGCGAAGCCCATCTCGTGGGTGACCACGATCATCGTCATGCCGCGCTTGGCGAGGTCGACCATCACGTCGAGGACCTCCGCGATCATCTCGGGGTCCAGCGCCGAGGTCGGCTCGTCGAAGAGCATCGCCTTGGGGTCCATCGCCAGCGCCCGGGCGATCGCGACCCGCTGCTGCTGGCCACCGGAGAGCTGGGCGGGGTACTTGTCGGCCTGCTCGGCGACGCCCACCCGGGCCAGCAGCTCACGAGCGCGCGTCTCGGCCTCCGCCTTGCCCTTGCCGCGCACCTTGACCGGCCCCAGGGTGAGGTTCTGGAGGATCGTCTTGTGGGCGAAGAGGTTGAAGCTCTGGAAGACCATGCCGACCTCGGCGCGCAACGCCGCGAGGGCCTTGCCCTCGGCCGGGAGCGGCTCACCGTCGAGGGTGATCGTGCCCTGGTCGATGGTCTCGAGCCGGTTGATCGCCCGGCACAGGGTCGACTTGCCCGACCCGGACGGGCCGATCACGACGACGACCTCGCCCTTGCCGACGCTCAGGTTGATGTCCTTGAGGACATGCAGGTCGCCGAACCACTTGTTCACGCCGTCGAGGACGATCAGGGGCTCGTAGGTCGACACGTTGCTCCTCTGTAGATGCCTTGGGCAGGTTGTCGGCGCCGGGTGGCCCTGCTGCTCAAGGCCCAGTCATTCGGTGACTCTAGGGATCGGTGGGACCTGAGTCGAGTCACGCGCCACTTCGTTGCACACCAGTAACCGTAGGGGTGATCTTGGTGACGGTTTGGCCTTCCCTGAGGCGGGCACAGGTCTGGCAACCCGTCCTGCGAGGCCTCGGGGCCACGCCGCGGCACCGCACTTCCGACCCTCCCGAGAGGACCAGCATGTCGATCAAGAGCACCGTCGAGTCACTCACGCACACCGCGGTGAGCACTGCCCGCACCGCGGTCCGACTTCCGTTCGGTACCGCTGCGAAGGCGACCGGACTCGTCAAGGATACCGCCGGGGCGGGGATCGGCCTGGTGCGCAGCCGGATCGGGGGTGCCCCAGAGAAGGACGCAGAGAAGGGTGCAGAGAAGGGGCCGGAGAAGACTCCGGAGACGGGCCGGGAAGCGGGCCCGAAGCCGGTACCGGACGCGGTCAAGGACGTCGCCGCGGAGGTGCAGGGCACGGCTGCGGAGGCGAAGGTCAAGGTCGCCGAGACCGTCGAGGACGTCCAGGCCAAGGTCGAGAAGAAGCTCCCGGTGAAGAAGGCTCCCGCCAAGAAGGCGGCGGCGGAGAAGGCTCCCGCGAAGGCCCCGGCCGAGGAAGCGCCGGCTGCCGAGACTCCCGCCGCGGAGAAGGCTCCCGCCGCAAAGGTGGCGAAGAAGGCCCCGGCCGAGAAGGCGGCGGCGAAGAAGGCCCCCGCCGAGAAGGCGGTGGCGAAGAAGGCCCCCGCGAAGAAGGCGGCGGCGAAGAAGGCTCCGACCGAGGACCCGCGCGACCACATCCCGGGCCCCGACCTGGCCGCGTTCGCCCCGCCGGCGCCCGAGGACCTGCCCGAGCCCATCGTGATCGAGGCCGAGCCGGCGACGCCCCCGGAGTCGTTCCACAACGAGCCCAAGGCCGCGACGCGCAGCTCGGCACGTGGTGGCACCGGGGGCCGTGAGGAGAGCTCGGGGTACGCCGAGGAGATCCCCACCCCGGACGCCGACATCGAGACCCCCGTGGGCACGACCGGTGCCGAGGCCGCGACCAACCCCTCCACTGCGGAGAGCGACCTCCAGCAGCCCGGCACGCCCGCGTTGCTCGACCCGGCCGTGGCCAAGGCCGTCGAGAGCGAGAGCGAGACCCTGCGCAAGGCCGCCGACCCCGACAAGGGCTGAGCGGGCCGGGCGGAGGCCCGCACTGCCCGACGTAGGCTGGTGCGGCCATGACTGCACCCGAGCCTGCCTCCGCCCGCACCTACGAGGTCCGCACCCACGGGTGCCAGATGAACGTCCACGACTCCGAGCGGCTCACCGGTCTGCTGGAGGACGCGGGCTACGTCGCGGCGCCCGGGGGTGCGGGCGCTGAACCCGCCGACGTGGTGGTGTTCAACACCTGCGCGGTGCGGGAGAACGCCGACAACAAGCTCTACGGCAACCTCGGGCAGCTCGCCTCGGTGAAGAGAACGCGACCGGGGATGCAGATCGCCGTGGGCGGCTGCCTCGCCCAGAAGGACCGCTCCACGATCACCGAGAAGGCCCCCTGGGTCGACGTCGTCTTCGGCACCCACAACATCGGGTCACTCCCGGTCCTGCTCGAGCGCGCCCGGATCGCCGAGGAGGCGCAGGTCGAGATCCTCGAGTCGCTCGAGGTCTTCCCCTCGACCCTGCCCACCAAGCGGGAGTCGGCGTACGCCGCCTGGGTGTCGATCTCGGTCGGCTGCAACAACACCTGCACCTTCTGCATCGTGCCGGCACTGCGCGGCAAGGAGAAGGACCGCCGGCCCGGCGAGATCCTCGCGGAGATCGAGGCGCTCGTCGCCGAGGGCGTCGCCGAGGTGACGCTGCTGGGGCAGAACGTGAACGCCTACGGCGTGGAGTTCGGTGACCGCCAGGCGTTCTCCAAGCTGCTGCGTGCCTGCGGGGAGATCGAGGGGCTCGAGCGCGTCCGGTTCACCTCACCGCACCCCGCGGAGTTCACCGACGACGTGATCGAGGCGATGGCCGAGACCCCCAACGTGATGCCCTCGCTGCACATGCCGCTGCAGTCCGGCTCGGACCGGGTGCTGCGGGCGATGCGGCGCTCCTACCGGCAGTCGAAGTTCCTCGGGATCATCGAGCGGGTCCGCGCCGCGATGCCCGAGGCGGCGATCACCACCGACATCATCGTGGGCTTCCCGGGCGAGACAGAAGAGGACTTCGAGGCCACCCTCGACGTCGTCCGCGCGGCCCGCTTCTCGGGGGCGTTCACCTTCCAGTACTCCAAGCGGCCCGGGACCCCGGCCGCCGTGCTGCCCGACCAGCTCCCCAAAGCGGTCGTCCAGGAGCGCTACGAGCGCCTCGTGGCGCTGGCCGACGAGGTCGCCTGGCAGGAGAACCGCGCCCTGGAGGGCCGCACCGTCGAGCTGATGGTTGCCGAGGGGCAGGGCCGCAAGGACGCCGCCACGCTGCGGTTGTCCGGCCGGTCCCGCGACAACCGGCTGGTGCACTTCACCCCGGTGCTCGAGGACGGCACCCCGGTCGAGGTGCGTCCCGGCGACATGGTGGAGTGCGTGATCACCTACGGCGCACCGCACCACCTCGTCGCCGACGGCCCGATCCGCTCGCTGCGGCGTACCCGAGCCGGCGACGCCTGGGAGGCCCGCACCGCCACCCCGGCGCCGGTCGGCGTCTCCCTGGGACTGCCCACGGTCGGCGTACCCGCACCCCTGCCGCCCCAGGACGGCTGCTCGCTCTGAGGTCGCTGGGTCAGCTGGCCCGGTCCTGGCTCCACTGCTGAGGCGCCCGTGGCGCGCAAATGCTGGCAAATGTCAGTACGCCCGGGGAAAGCGACTGTCATTTGCCAGCAATTGCGGCCCGCCGAGCCGGCGAGCAACGGACTCTCGAACACGAACCCAGGCCGAACCCAGGCCGAACCCGCCCCCAGCCCTCAGGCAGGCTCGTCGGTCGCCTCGTCGGTGCCCTTCTCGCCCTCTTCGACGTCCTTGTCGACGTCCTCGGCCTCCTCGATCTCGTCGGGGACGCTCTCCTCCTCGACCTGGGCCGAGCGCGGCTGGTCGGGCGTGGCGGGCGGCTGGTCGTCCTCGTCCAGGACCCGGTCCGCGGGGCCGCCGGGGGCGGGGTCGGGGGCCGGGTCGGTCTTGGGCTCGGGTGCCTCGCCCGGCTCCTGGCTGTCGCCGTTCACTCGGTGCCTCCTGCGGGGACCGGACGGGTGCCGTCGGCGATCTCCTCGTTGGGGTCGGCGCCGGGCTCCGGCGGCACGGGGGAGGGGTCGGTGGGGACCGGGTCCTCGTCGCCTCCGCCGGCCGAGCTCATCGGCCCGCTCGGTGCGGTGGGCTCGGTCGGTGCGGTGGGCTCGCTCGGGTCCGAGGGGCCGCTGGGGCCGGTCGGGTCGCTGGCCGGGCCACCGGGCGGGTCGGCGGACGGCTCGGGGGGCTGGCTGCCGCCGGAGGTGGCCCGGAGGTCCCCGCTCCGCGCCTCGTAGTCGTTGAGCGCGGTCTTCGCCTTGGACACGCCGGCGCGGATCTTGTCGGTGTGCTTCCCGCCGGTCCTCGTGTCGAACGCCTGCCCGGCCTTGTCGAGACCCTGGCCGATCTTGTCGCCGTGCTGGTGCACGACGTCACCGAGCTGCTTCTTCGCCTGGTCCAGGAAACTCACTGTTTTTCTCCTCGTGTCGGCCACGGATGGCTTCGTCGATGTCATCGGGCTGTGCCGCTCGGCGTACCCGCCTCCACCTTTGCCAAACTAACGGCCGTGTCCACGCCCGCGAGTCCGCACCCGACCACCCCGCGGGTGGTGGCGGTGGTGGGCGCCACCGCGGCGGGCAAGAGCGCCCTGGCCCTCGACCTCGCCGAGCGACTGGGCGGTGAGGTCGTGAACACCGACTCGATGCAGGTCTACCGCGGCATGGACATCGGTACGGCGAAGATGCCGCCGGCCCAGCGCCGCGGGATCACGCACCACCTGCTCGACCTGCTCGACGTCCGCGAGCCCGCCACGGTCGCCCAGTTCCAGGGCTGGGCCCGCGAGGTGATCGAGGACTGCCACCGGCGCGGCGTCACCCCCGTCCTGGTGGGCGGTTCCGCGCTCTACGTGCGCGCAGTCATCGACGACTTCGAGTTCCCCGGCACCGATCCCGTCGTACGCGCCCGCCTCGAGGAGGAGCTGGAGGCCATCGGTGCCGAGGCGCTTCACGCCCGTCTCGCCGAGGTCGACCCTGCCGCTGCCGCGCAGATGGAGCCGCGCAACGGCCGCCGGGTCGTGCGGGCGCTGGAGGTCATCGAGCTCACCGGTCGCCCGTGGAGCGCGGCGCTGCCGGAGCCGACTTATCACTACCCCGGGGCGGTCCAGATCGGCGTCGACATCGACCGGCCCACGCTCGACCGGCGGATCGAGCAGCGGGTCGACGAGATGTTCGCCGAGGGCCTCGTCGAGGAGGTCCGCGAGCTCGCGGGCCGCGGTCTGCGCGAGGGGCGTACGGCGTACCGCGCACTGGGCTACCAGCAGGTGCTCGCGTTCCTCGACGGCGAGATCACCGAGGCCGAGGCCAAGGAGCAGACCGTGAACCGCACCCGTCGTTTCGCCCGCCGCCAGGACAGCTGGTTCCGCAAGGACCCCCGGATCGTCTGGGTCGCCCACGACGACCCCGAGCGCGTCGAGAAGGCGCTCGCCGCCGTCCCCTCGCCCCAGTGAGTGCCCACTGAGTGCCCAGTGAGTACCCGGCGAGCGGCCGCGGCACCTACCGGGGTTTGAAGCCACAGGGCAGCGACGTAGGTTCACGCCATGACCGCTCACCAGCCGTGGACCGAGATCGTCGACGTCGACGCGCTCACGGCTCTCCTCGGTGAGCCCACGCCTCGCGTGCGGGACAAGGCGCGCCAGCGCCTTACCGACGTCGACGTCGCCTGGCTGGAGGCGTCCCCGTTCTGCGTCGTCGGCACCGCCTCGGCGTCCGGGGCCGCCGACGTCTCGCCCAAGGGCGACCCCGCGGGCACGATGGTGCACGTCATCGACGAGCGCACGATCGCCCTGGCCGAGCGTCCCGGGAACCGCCGGGCCGACGGCTACCGCAACATCCTGGAGAACCCGTACGTCGGCCTGCTGTTCCTGATCCCCGGACGCGGCGACACCCTGCGGATCAACGGGAGGGCGCGGCTGGTCTCCGAGGCGCCCTTCTTCGACCAGATGGTGGTCAAGGGGCACCGGCCGCTGCTGGCCCTGGTGGTCGAGATCGACGAGCTCTTCCACCACTGCGCCAAGGCGTTCCTGCGCTCCTCGCTGTGGGACCCGACCACCTGGGACCCCGAGGGGGTGGTGGCCCGGCGCGCGGTGATCGCCCAGCGACTGGAACGACCGGAGGCCACCGTGGACGAGCTCGACGAGTACTACGGGCCCGCCTACGCCGAGAACCTCTACCGCAACCCGGGGGCCTGAGCCGTGGCCGCGTGGAACTGGGCACGCCGACTGGTCGGGCTGCCGGAGAAGAAGGACGAGGTCGTCGCGGACGCCCCGAATCCAGAGAAGGACCCCGAACAGAGCCCGGCGGAGGGTCCCGTCGAGGAACCCGCACCCGAACCTTCTCCGGGCGAACCCGCTCTCACCCCGGCCGAGGAGGCCAGTGCCCGACAGGCCCATGACAGGATCAGACCCGTGATCGAGTACTCCTACGTCAAGGGCCACGGCACCGAGAACGACTTCGTCCTGCTCCCCGACGCCAACGGGCGCGAGGAGCTGACCGCGGGCCAGGCGCTGCTGCTGTGCGACCGCCGTTCGGGCATCGGCGCCGACGGCGTGATCCGGGTGGTGCGCACCGACGCGACCGAGGACCCCGCAGCCGTGGCCGCGCGGGGCGAGGCGATGTGGTTCATGGACTACCGCAACGCCGACGGCTCCGTCTCCGAGATGTGCGGCAACGGCATCCGCGTGCTGGGGCACTACCTGGCCACCCACGCCGACGTCGACCCGCGCAACCCGCTGCCGATCGCCACCCGCGCCGGCGTGAAGACCCTCACCTTCGACCGCGACCAGATCACCGTGGACATGGGCACCCCCGAGGTCCTCGGGCTGAGCACGGTCACGGTGGGCGAGCGGACGTTCGAGGCCCGCAACATCGGCATGGGCAACCCGCACGCCGTGGTCTTCGTCGAGGACCTCGCCGAGGCCGGGTCGCTGACGGAGGCGCCGGGTCACGACCCGAGCGTCTACCCCGAGGGCGTCAACGTCGAGTTCGTCGTACGCCGCGGTGAGCACCACGTGGCCATGCGGGTCCACGAGCGCGGCTCCGGCGAGACCCGGTCCTGCGGCACCGGTGCCTGCGCCGCGATGGTCGCCGCCGCTTTGGCCGACGAGGCGCCGCGCGGCACGACGTACACCGTGGACCTGCCCGGCGGCACGCTGCGGATCGTGTGGACCGAGGACAACCGGATCCTGATGACCGGGCCTGCGGTGCTCACCGCCGAGGGCGTCACCCGGCTCTGACCCCCGGGCTCTGACCCCGGGGCACGCCGGCTCAGAGCGTGACGGCGGGGCGGACCACCTTGCCGGTGGCGTTGCGTGGCAGCGCGGTGGGGTCCACCCGCCAGATGGTGGGGACCTTGTAGTGCGCCAGCTCCGCGGCCGCGTACGCGCGCAGCACCCGCACCAGCTCGTCGGGGTCGATGGTGGCGTCCACCGGCACCACCACCGCGCACACCGTCTGCCCGAGGTCCTCGTCCTCGGCGCCGATCACCACGACCTCGCGCACCGCGGGGTGCTCGGAGAGCACCGCCTCCACCTCGGGCGGGTAGACGTTCTCCCCACCGCGGATGATCAGGTCGGAGCGTCGCGCCGAGAGCCGGATCCGGCCCTTGTCGTCCAGCGTGCCCAGGTCGCCGGTGTGCAGCCAGCGGTCGTCGTCGATGGCGGCTGCCGTGGCCTCGGGGTTCTGCCAGTAGCCGCGCATGTTGTAGGCGCTGCGCACGCAGACCTCCCCCTCCACGCCCGGAGGCAGGGGGCCTCCGAGCGGGTCCCGGACCTCGAGCTCGACGCCGACCACGGGTGAGCCCAGGGTCCCCGGTGCCTCGGCGAGGTCCATCGGGGTCGCGACCGCCACCGCGGTGCAGGACTCGGTGAGGCCGTAGCTGTCCACTAGGGTCCCGGCGAACGGCAGCCGCTCGCGCAGTCGTTCCTTGAACGCGGGGGACGACGGAGCGGAGGCCAGCGAGAACGCATAGAGCGAGGAGGTGTCGTAGTCGCCCACCGCGTCGAAGGTCAGCAGGCGGTTGGCCATCGTCGGGACTGCTCCCCAGTGTGTGACCCGGGCGTGCTCGACCAGCTGCAGGACCCGGGCGGGTTCGAACGCGCCCAGGTGCATGGCCGCGGTGCTGCCCGTCGCCAGGCGGGTGACCGCGAGGTTGTGCAGGCTGCCCACGTGGAACAGCGGCATCGCCAGCAGATAGGTCTTGTCCTGCGGTGCCACCGGGTCGCCGAACGCTGCGGCGACGGCGTCGTTGAACTGGTGGAAGCCGATCACCGAGCACAGGTTGCGGTGGGTGTGCACCACCCCCTTGGGGCGACCGGAGGTGCCGGAGGTGAACAAGATGACGGCGGGGTCGTCCTCCGCTACCTCCGTGCTCGGCAGCGGTGCCCCGGGGTGCGCGGTGGCCAGCTGCTCGTGCTCGTCCTCCAGGACGACGAGCCGGGCGGTGACGTCGGGCAGCGCCGCGACCACGGCAGCCCGCTTGCGGTCCGCCAGCACCAGGACGGGCTCGGTGAGGGCCAGGGCGTCGGCGAGCTCGCGCGGTGCCCACCACGCGTTGCAGCCGACGGCGATCGCCCCGATCGAGGTGATCGCCCAGAACGACTCCACCCAGGCGGGGGTGTTGGCCGAGGTGATGGCGACCCGGTCGCCAGGACCTACGCCGTACTGCTCGCGCAGTGCCTGTGCCACCGAGGAGACGCGGGCGGCGTGCTCCTCGAAGGTGAGACGACCCTCGAGCGTGACGAGGTAGGGGTGGTCGCCGTACTGCACGGATGCGGCCAGCACCTCGTGGAGGGCGCGGAACCGGCGGGTGAACACCCTGACCGGAGCTCCGAGGACCTCCTCGACCTGCATCTCGCAGGGACCACCGGGGCCGGTGATGGCGACCAGGGCTGCCTGGGCCGCCGCGGCGGGGTCGGTCTGGGTGCTCATCTGCGGTTCCTCTCCGAGAGGTCAGGACCGCGCGAGTATCCGGCGGCCCGGGCCGGGTCCGGGCGGGCCCTTCCACTGACCGGGACCGTGACCGGACCGGACCGGGGGCGCCGTCACCGGCTCAGGCTGGAGCAGCCCGGTCGTAGCGGGGGCCGAGCAGGAGCGTGCACGCCAGCCGGACGTCCTCCTCGGCCTGCTCCAGCGAGATCAACCCGTTGAGGGCGGAGACGAGGATGCCGTACCAGGTCTGCTCGACGAGTCGCACCATCCGCAGGTCCTCCTCACCGGGCTCGGTGCAGCCCAGGGCGGTCAGGAGCAGGTGGTGGAAGGCCGAGCTGGCCTCGGCGTGCTCGCGACCGGCCTTGAGCTGGGCGGCGTTGTTCGCCTGCAGCATCGCGGTGGCGAGCTGCGGGCGGCGCAGCATCCGGCGGCTGGACTCGATGAGCACCTCGGCGACGGCCATCGCTCGCCCACCGGGTTGCGGGGCGGGCCGTGGCTCCTGGCCGAGTCGCTCCACCTGGGAGCGCAGCACCCCGACGAACAGGTCGGTCTTGGAGGGGAAGTAGCGGTAGAGGGTGGCGATGGCCACGCCGGCCTGCTTGGCGACGTCGTTCATCTGCATCCGCTCCGCGCCGTGCTCGGCCCCGAGCCGGCTCGCGGCCTGGAGGATCCGGCGGTAACGCTCCTTCTGCACCTGCGAGACGGGTTCGGCAGGTGTGCGCGTCTCCGCTATCCGTGGCACGCGACCTCCTGGGAACCAGAGACGCCGACGCTCGGTCGGCTGGAGACCGGTGCTCCCCGGTCGTCACCATCGTGCGCCGCTCGCCGCGCTCCGCACTCGCAGGCTACCGGTGAGTGGGATCGCGGGCCCCCGTCGCCCCGGTCCCAGACAGACTCCCGGGATGTCCCCAGCACACGAGGAACCACGACACCACGACGTGGACGCGTCCCCGTACGGCCCCTGGGCCGTGGTCGCCGGAGGCTCCGAGGGGGTGGGGGCCGAGGTCGCCGCCCAGCTGGCGGGCGAGGGGATCAACCTGGTGCTGGTCGCCCGCCGCCAGGGTCCCCTCGACGAGACGGCGGCCCGGGTCCGCGGGCTCGGGGCCGAGGTGCGCACGGTGGCCGTCGACCTCAGCCAGGAGCGCGCGGTGGCGGCGGTCGGGGAGGCCACGGCGGACCTCGAGGTCGGGCTGCTGTGCTACAACGCGGGTGCCAACAGCCACGGCCGCCCGTTCACCGAGGGAGACCTGGCCGCCTTCCGCCAGGTCGTCGACGTCAACCTCACCACGATGCTGGGGCTCACCCAGCACTTCGCGCGGCCGATGAAGCAGCGCGGACGCGGGGGCATCCTGCTCGTCGGGTCGCTCGCGGGCTACGTCGGCACCAGCACCGAGTCCGTGTACGCCGGCGTGAAGGCGTTCAGCCGCGTCTTCGCCGAGGGGCTGTGGGCAGAGCTGCAGCCGTACGGCGTGGACGTGCTCGAGCTGGTGCTGGGAACCACCCGGACCCCGGCCATGGAACGCGCGGGGCTGCAGCTGGACCTCCCGGGGCTGCGGGTCTCGGACCCGGTTGCGGTCGCCCGGGAAGGGCTGGCCGCGCTCCCGCACGGCCCGGTGCACGTCGTGCGGGAGCACCAGCGGGTGGCGGACGCGCAGGTCGCCGGTGACCGGGCCCAGGTGGTCACCCGGACCGACCGGGTCATCCGATCGCTCGTGCCTCCGTCTGCCTGACCTGGGCGAACGCGGAGTGCTGGTCCCGGCGGACGTGCTCGGGGTACAGCTCGGCGGTCACTCGGCGGACCGCGCCGACGAGGAGCGGAGCAGCCCGTTCCAGCGCCGCGCCGTTGGTCACGACAAGGGAGACCGCGGCGACCGGTCCCAGCGGCCCGCGGACCGCCGCCGCGACGCAGGCGATGTCGGGGAAGCACTCGCCGTGCTCGATGGCCAGCCCGCTGCGGGTGCGGATGCGCGCCAGCTCCTGGTGGAGGGCCTCGGGTTGGGCGAGCGACTGCCGGGTGGGTGCCTCGCGGCGGCTGCCGAGGCGCTCGTCGACCTCCTCCGGCGGGAGCCAGGCCAGCATCGCCTTGCCCAGGGCCGTGCAGTGCGCCGGGGCGGTCCCGCCGACGCGGGAGGGCACCACGACGGCCGAGCGACCGCCCAGCTTGTCGAGGTACTGCACCCGGCCGCCGTTGAGCACTGCCAGGTGCACCACCGCACCCGTGCGCAGCAACAGGTCCTGCAGGTACGGCGAGGCCACCGAGCGCAGCCGGTCGTTCTCGCCGTGCCCGCCACCGAGGCCGAGGGAACGGCGGCCGAGGCCGTAGCCCGTGGCCGCGTGCTGGAGCCAGTCCAGCCGCACCAGCTGGTCGAGGATCCGGTGCGCGGTGGAGCGTGGCAGCCCGGTCCGGCGCGCGATCTGCTCCAGCGGGAGCAGCTCCTCCCGGGTGGTGAACAGGTCGAGGATCAGCGTCATCCGCTCGACCATCGACGTCGGGATGACGCCGGGGAGCAGCTGCGGATCGCCCGCGTCGTCGAGTTCGAGTTCCATGACGGTCACCACGGCCACCTCCGGCAGAACTGAAACGAATTCTAGATGTGACGACGGTAACAACCCGAGGGGTTGACGACCAGAGCATTCTGAAATTCATTCTGTTTCGTTCAGTGGGAGTGCTCGGGCGCCGGTCGGTCCCGAGCAGGTTGACTCGGGGGCGCCGCGGGGCGACCGGCCCGGCCGCAGGAGGAGGTGCGATGCGACTCGGGATCACCAGTCCCATCGTCACGGCGCTGCCCGGTTTCCACTCGCCCTGGGAGCGGACCGCCGGGCCCGAGGAGCTGGTCCGGGTGGCCCAGGCCGCCGACCGGCTGGGCTATGACCACCTCACCTGCTCCGAGCACGTGGCCCTCCCGGACGAGCTCGCGGCCGCTCGGGGGGCGACGTACTGGGACCCGCTGGCCACGTTGAGCTTCCTGGCCGCGGTGACCACGCGGATCCGGCTGCTCACCCAGGTGCTCGTGCTGGGCTATCACCACCCGCTCGCCGTCGCGAAGCGCTACGGCACGCTCGACCTTCTCAGCCACGGTCGCGTCGTCCTGGGGCTCGGGGTGGGATCGGTCCCCGAGGAGTTCGACCTGCTCGGTGCCGACTACTCGGCCCGCGGCGCCGTGGCCGACGACGCCATCGACGCGCTGCGCGCCTCGCTGTCGCAGTCCCGCCCGGAGTACGCCGGCAGCCGGTTCCGGTTCTCCGGGTTCGTGGTGGAGCCGCACGCCGTCCAGGAGCGGGTGCCGCTGTGGATCGGTGGGCACACCTCCCGCTCCCTGCGCCGGGCCGTCGAGCGCGGGGACGGCTGGGTCCCGTTCGGGCTCAAGCACGCGCAGCTGGCGCAGATGCTGGCCGAGCACTCGCTGCCCGAAGGCTTCGAGGTGGTCCTCGGTGCGGGGCGGCCCCTGGACCCGATGCAGGACCCGGCACGAGCCGCCACAGCGGTGGCTCGGGCCCGCGAGGCCGGCGCCACGCTGGTCTCGGTGCACCTGGCCGCCGAGTCCTGCGACCACTACCTCGAGCAGCTGGAGACGCTGGCAGTCCTCGAGCGAGCAGGGCAGGCAGTCACATGAGCGACGCGCAGGAGGACCGGCTGGCCGCGCTGGAGCAGCGACTGCAGCGGCTGGAGGACCAGCAGGCGGTCGCCCAGGTAGTCGCCGCCTACGGTCCGCTCGTGGACGCCGGGGAGGCGGAGCGGGTCGCGGGGCTGTGGACCGAGGACGGCAGCTATGACGTGGAGGACCTGCAGATGCGCTCGCGCGCCGAGGTCGCCGAGATGGTGCGCTCCGAGGCCCACCAGGGCCTGATCGGCCGCGGCTGCTCGCACTTCCTGGGACCGGCGCACGTCGTCGTGGACACAGACCGCGCGGTCGCGGTCTGCGAGTCCGTGCTGCTCGTGCGCGGCCGTGACGAGCGCGTCTTCCCGGTCCGGATCGGGGCCAACCGGTTCGAGCTGAGGAGGACCGGGGACGGCTGGCAGATCCAGTCGCGCACCACCCGCGGCCTCGACGGCGGGTCCGAGGCCCGTGCCCTGCTGGCGGGCCTGGGTCACGGCTGAACCGGTGGGCGGACCCGCCGGTCTAGAAGCGGGAGCGCACCTCGGGCCCCGCGACCTTGACCGCGCCCGGGTCATCCAGGTTCCACGTCATCTCGAAGGTACGGCGGTAGCCGGTGTGCGCGATCCGCCACCCGTCGTCGGTCCTGGCGTACCTGTCGGTGTAGAGCGCGCCTCCCTCCAGGGCGAAGCGGAACTGGTCCACGATCACCTTGTCGTGCAGGTACCACAGCCCCGCGGCCCGGTCGGGGTGGTCGGGGTCGAGGTCGATCTCCGGGTGGTGTGCCTGGTGCATGGTCAGCACTCCGGGGCCCATGTTGGTGCGCATGTAGTCGACCAGGCTGACGGGGTCCTCGAAGGCGAGTCCGTTGTAGTCGGCGGTCGCGTCGGCAGTGAAGCAGGTGGCGAACTCGTCCCACTGCTTGGTGTCCAGGCAGCGCAGGTAGCGGTACTTCAGTCGGGTGATCGCGGCGACGTCATCGCGCTCGGGCGTCCGGGCGGGGTCTGGGGAGCTCACCCGCGCACGGTAGGGAGCGCCGTCGTGATGGGGAACCGGCCCGTCCACTGAGCGGGATCCTCCCGGTCAGCGGGACAAGCACCCTGACGAGCCCGGCCCCGGCTCCTAGCCTGTCCCGAGTCGGCCGAGAACCCGAGGAGGGAGCAGCGTCGTGGGTGTCCTGCGTCGACTCGTCCAGCTGTTCGCGGTGCTCGCCCTGGTCAGCTTCGGTGTCTTCCTCCTGGTGGCTCTGCTGCCCGGGGACCCGGCCGCCGCCATCCTCGGTCCGGGGCACCCGCCGGAGGAGTACGCGGCGCTGCGCACCGAGCTCGGCCTCGACCAGTCCCTTCCCCAGCGGTACGCCGACTGGCTGGGCGGCGCGGTCACCGGCGACCTCGGCCGCTCGATCGTCCCCCCGAACCACTCGGTCCTCGAGCGGATCGGGGCGGCCCTGCCGGTGAGCCTGGAGCTGGCCGCCCTCGGGCTGCTGATGGCCCTGCTCCTGGCCGTCCCGCTGGCCCTGGTCTCCGCGCACCGGGAGGGCGGGCTCGCCGACCGGGTGATCGGGGCCGCCGTGTTCGCGGTGCTCTCGGTGCCGTCGTTCCTGCTCGGGCTGCTGCTGATCATGCTGCTCGTCGACGGTCTCGAGCTGCTCCCCAGGTCCCAGTGGGTTCGGCTCTCGGAGAGCCTGGTCGGCAACCTCACGCACGCGCTGCTGCCCGCGGTGGTGATCGCCCTGCCCGAGGCTGCGCTGTTCACCCGCATCCTGCGCAACGACCTCACCCGGACCGTGCGTGAGGACTTCGTCCTCGCCGCCCGGGCCAAGGGCATGTCGCCGCGGCACGTCATGGTCAACGAGGCCCTGCGGCCGTCGTCGTTCTCGCTGGTGACGGTGCTCGGCATCGCCCTGGGCACGCTGATCGGGAGCACGGTGATCGTGGAGTACCTGTTCACCCTCCCCGGGATGGGCACGCTGGTCGTGACCGCGGCCAGCCAGGGTGACTTCCCCATGGTCCAGGGCGCGGCTCTGGTGATCGCTGCCCTGTACGTGCTGGTCAACGCGCTGATCGACCTCAGCTACGGCTACCTGGACCCGAGGACGCGCCATGCTCATGCGTGATCCGCAGCTCGGCGCCGAGCAGCCCTCGCGTCGCCGGTCGTCCCGACGGGCGCGAGGACGGCGCCGCGTGGACCTGCTGCTGGTGCTCTGCGCCGGCTGGGTGGTGGTCCTGGGACTGGCCGCGGTCGCGGCACCGCTGCTGCCGCTGGGCGAGCACGAGGACGTCGCCGCGACGATCCTCGACCCGGCGTACCTGCCGCCGTTCACCTACCTCGACCACCCGCTCGGCACGAACGGCTACGGCCTCGACGTCCTGGCACGGGTCCTCCACGGCGCCCGGGCGTCGCTGACCATCTCGCTGCTCGCGGTCACCACGGGCCTGGTCGTGGGTGGCGCGATCGGGGTGCTCGCGGGCTACTACCGGCGCGGGGTGGACTCGGTGGTCAGCGTGCTGACGAACGCGTTGCTGTCCGTGCCGCCGCTCATCCTGCTGATCGTGCTGGCCTCGATCCTGGCGCCGGAGGTCCGCAACATGGCCTTCGCGCTGTCGCTGCTCACGATCCCGACCATGGTGCGGCTGGCCCGCGCGAACACGATCGCCTACTCCCAGCGGGAGTACGTGCTGGCAGCCCGGTCGCTGGGCGCCGGACCTTGGCGGATCATGATGCGCGAGCTGGTCCCGAACGTGCTGCCACCGATGCTCTCGATGGGGGTGGTGGTGATCTCCGGGCTGATCGTCGCCGAGGCCTCGCTGAGCTTCCTCGGGCTGGGGATCCAGGCGCCCAGCCCCACCTGGGGCAACATGATCGCCGAGGCGGAGGCCAACGACACGATGGCCAAGCACCCTGCTGTGCTGCTCGTCCCGGGCACGGTGCTGTTCCTCACCGTGTTCTCCTTCAACCTGCTGGGGGAGCGGGCCCAGCAGCGCTGGGACCCCCGGGGGGCGAAGCTGTGAGCCCCGGTGCCGAGGTGGTGCTGGAGGTGGAGGACCTCAGGACGACCTTCTGGACCCCGCGCGGTGCGGTCCGGGCCGTCGACGGCGTCTCGCTGAGCCTGTGCGCCGGCGAGACCATCGGCGTGGTCGGGGAGTCCGGTTCCGGGAAGTCGGTGCTGGGCAGGACGATCATGGGGCTGGTGACGACCGGTCCCACCACCGTCGTGACCGGCACGTCAGGGCTCACCGGACGAGACGTCCACGCCCTGCCGCCCCGGGAGCGCCGCAAGCTGTGGGGGCCCCGGGTCGCCATGGTCTTCCAGGACCCGATGACCTCGCTCAACCCGGTCCGCAGGATCGGCGCCCACCTCACCGACCCGCTCCGGGTGCACCTGGGACTGGGGCGGCGCGAGGCGGTCGAACGGGCGGCCGAGCTTCTCGAGCGGGTCGGCATCCCCGACCCCCGCCGGCGGCTGCGCCAGTACCCGCACGAGCTCTCGGGCGGCATGCGCCAGCGCGTGATGATTGCGGTCGCGATCAGCTGCGACCCCGCCGTGCTGATCGCCGACGAACCCACGACTGCGCTGGACGTGACCGTGCAGAAGCAGATCCTGGACCTGCTGACCGAGCTGGCGGCAGAGCGGCGGATGGCCACCGTCCTGGTCAGCCACGACCTCGGCGCCATCCGCGGCCGCACGGACCAGGTGGTGGTGATGTACGCCGGCAGGGTCGTCGAGCAGGCAGCGACCCGCGACCTGTTCGCGGCGCCGCGGCACCCCTACGCCGATGCGCTGCTCGGCTCCATCCCGGATCTCACCGCGCCGCCGCACACGCTGCTGCGGACCATCGAGGGCGCTCCGCCGGACATGGTCGAGGAGGTCCCCGGCTGCCGGTTCGCGCCGCGCTGCCCACGCCGCGTGGACCGCTGCGAGACCGAGTCGCCCGCGCTGGTCACCGCGGGGACGACGCGCGTCGTCGCCTGCCATCGTCCGCTCGGTCCGCAGCAGACCGTGCCCGGACCTGTCGAGATCGGGGAGAGGGACTGATGGCGGGCACCGGTGACGCACACCTGCGCGCAGAGGCCGAGCCCGTCCTCGCCGTACGCGATCTCGTCGTGGAGTTCCCCGTTGGTCGTCGCCAGCGCGTCCACGCCGTGTCCGGGATCAGTCTCGACCTGCTCCCGGGCGAGACCCTCGGCATCCTCGGGGAGTCCGGCTGCGGCAAGTCCAGCGCCGGCAGGGCGATCATGCAGCTGCCGCGGCCCAAGGCGGGGTCGGTCCGGTTCGCGGGGCAAGAGCTCACCGGGCTGTCGGCACGCGAGCTGCGTCGCGCCCGGGCCCGGATGCAGATGATCCTGCAGGACCCGGTCTCCGCCCTGAACCCGCGACGCAGGGTCAAGGACCTGGTCGCGGAGGGCCTCTCCGTGTGGGGGTACGACGGCCCCGACCGCGACGGGCTGGTCCGCGAGACCATCGCCGCCGTCGGGCTGGACCCCGACTCCGTCTGGGACCGGCGGCCCCACGAGCTGTCCGGTGGCCAGTGCCAACGGGTGTGCATCGCCCGGGCCCTGCTGCTGGAGCCGCAGGTGCTGATCTGCGACGAGCCCGTCTCCAGCCTCGACGTCTCCGTCCAGGCCCAGATCCTGAACCTGCTCGAGCGGACCAAGGAGCGTCTCGGCCTCAGCATGGTGTTCATCGCCCACGACGTGGCGGTCGTGAAGAGCGTCAGCGACCGGGTGATGGTGCTCTACCTCGGCAAGACCTGCGAGGTGCTGCCCTCGGCGACCGTGGACACCCAGGCCCTGCACCCGTACACCCGGATGCTGCTGGCGTCCGTCCCCGGTCAGGTCGCTCCCGACCAAGACGTGGACGACAAGGTCGGTCCCGACGTCCGCAGCACCGAGCTCCCCTCGCCGCTCGCACCGCCGAGCGGGTGCCGCTTCCGCACCCGGTGCCCGCTCGCCACCGAACGCTGCGCCGAGGAGGAACCACAGCTACGACCGGTCGGCGCCGGGCACTTCATCGCCTGCCACCACGTCGAACCCGTCCCCGAGGAGCCGCTGCCGTGACCGAGAGCAACCAGACCAGGGACGCCATCGCGACCGCGGCGGCGATCCGCACCGGCGAGACGACCGCCCGGGAGGTGGTCGAGGACGCCATCGAGCGCATCGAGCGGCTCGACCCGGGCGTCAACGCGGTCGTCGGTCGCCGCTACGAGCAGGCACTCGCCGAGGTGGAGGCCGGTCTCCCCGAGGGGCCGCTGCGTGGGGTGCCGTTCCTGGTCAAGGACCTGGGCATCGAGGTGGCGGGACTGCCCGCCACCCAGGGCAGTCGCCTGTTCGCCGACCAGGTGCCGCCCCACGACAGCGAGCTCGTACGACGCTACAAGCGGGCCGGCCTCGTGGTGCTCGGCACCACCAACACCCCCGAGCTGGGGCTCAACGCCAGCACCGAGTCCCAGCTGCACGGCCCCGCGCGCAACCCCCGCGACCCGGCACGCTCCACCGGGGGCTCCAGCGGTGGCTCGGCAGCCGCGGTCGCGGTCGCGATGGTGCCGGCGGCGCACGCGACCGACGGTGGCGGGTCGATCCGGATCCCCGCCTCGATGTGCGGGCTGGTCGGGCTCAAGCCGAGCCGGGGCAGGGTGACGGGCTCACCCGATCCGGGGACGCTGGCCGGCCCCGTGTCGGTGCCGCACGCGGTGACGACCACCGTTCGCGACAGCGCGCTCCTGCTCGACGTCGTCGCCGGCCCGCTGCCCGGGGAGGCGTTCGCCGCCCCGACGCCGGACGGGACCTTCCTCGACGCCGTGGGTCGAGCACCGTCAGCGTTGCGGATCGGGCTGGCGTTGCGCCCGCGGAACGGGATCGATCTCCACCCGGCGTGCCGCGACGCGGTGCTCGCGGCCGCCAAGGTCTGCGAAGAGCTCGGTCACGTGGTGGAGGAGACCGTGCCGGCCTTCGAGGTCGACGACGTCGGTGCCACCTCCGGGGTGCTCATGGGAGCGGACCTCGTGGTCACCGTCGAGGACCGGCTCGCGGCGCTGGGCCGGGAGCTGCGCCCCGACGACGTGGAGCCGTTCACCCACCTGCTCCTCGAGCACTACCGCTCCCTGACCGGGTCCCAGGTCCACCGGGCGCTGCGGCGGGCCCAGGAGATCGGTTGGGAGGTGGGCGCCGCCTTCACGACGTACGACGTGCTGCTCACGCCCACCTTGCCGCGACCGGTCCCACCGCTCGGGCTGCTGGACACGACGCGCCCCGAGACGATGTACGAGCACGGCAGCACCTACTCCGCCTGGACCAGCGTCTTCAACCTCACCGGCATGCCGGCGATCTCGCTGCCGCTGGGCAGCGACGAGGACGGCCTGCCGGTCGGCGTCCAGCTCGCCGCCGACCTCGGGCAGGAGTCGCTGCTGCTCGGCCTGGCCGCCCAGCTCGAGCAGGCGCTGCCGTGGCCGCGGACGGTCCGCTGACCTGAGCGTCCCCACCCCGGACCAGTCCTACCCCGGACGCAGTCGTGCCCCGGACCCCATCGGGGTCCGGGGCACGACCGGTCCTCAGGCCGTGGGGATCAGCCCTTCCACGCCTTGTCGAGCAGGAACATCGTCTCCGTGGTCGGGGACATGCCGTGCACGTCCTCGTTCCAGGGCTGGAAGGTCCCGCCGGCCGAGATCGCGACCCCCGGGGCGTCCTGGTGCCACAGCTCCTCGATCTTGGTCATCGCGTCCTTGCCGGTCTCCGGGGAGTCGGCGGTCTGCAGCTCGGCGAGCAGCCCGTCCATCTCTGCGCTGGCGTAGCCGGTGGGGTTGGACGGCGACTTGCCGCCGAGGGCACCTGCGAGCCGGGAGTACGGGTCCTCGTCGGGGATGCTGGTCGCGGCCACTGCCATGTCGTAGGCGTGGTCCACGTAGATCTTCTTGACCTGGTCGGCGACGCTGCGGATGGGGTCCAGGGTGACCTTGAACCCGACCGCCTCGAGCATGGCCTTGATCGCGACCGCTCCCGCCTGCGCGGAGGCGTCGGCGGCGTGGGAGTAGGAGATCTCTCCGTCGTAGCCGTCGCCCTTGGCCTCCTCCAGCAGCTTCTTGGCCTGCTTCGGGTCCGCAGCCGGCGGCTCCACCTCGGTGAACCAGGGCGAGGTCTCGTTGAAGAGACTCTTCGTCGGCAGGCCGGCACCGTCCAGCGTGCGGGCGACGTAGGTCTTGGCGTCGAACGCGTAGCTGATCGCCTGGCGCACCCTCGGGTCGGCCCCGGGGGAGCCCTTGCGGCTGTTGATCCACAGGTTGTCGCCGAGGCCGGTGGCGAACATCATCCCGGCCGCGCCCTCGTTACGGGCCTTCTCCACCACCGCGGCGTCGCGCAGGAACGCGGTGTCGGCGTCGCCGCTGTTCATCGCGTCGAGCTTCGGCTGGTCGTCGGTGCCGCCCAGCCAGATGAACCGGAGTCCGTCGAGGTACGGCGCGCCGTCCCAGTAGTCCTTGTTCGCCTTGAGGGTCAGCTCCTCGCCGGGGGAGTACTTGTCCAGGACGAACGGGCCGGCCCCGATCGGCTGGAACTTCTTCGGGTCGGCGTACGCCGCCGGGGCCAGGATCATGCCCGGGCCCTGCGCCAGCATGTTCGGGAAGCTCGCCCACGGGGTGCGCAGCGTGAACTCCACCGTGCGGTCGTCGGTCTTCTTCGTCCCGGCCACGTTCGCCAGCAGCAGCAGCGACTGGTAGGCGAAGTTGTCCTGGTAGTACTTCAGGCTCGCCAGCACCGCGTCGGCGTCCAGCGGGGTGCCGTCGGTGAACTTCACGCCGTCACGCAGCTTCAGCGTCCAGACTGTGTCGTCGTCGCTGGTCAGGGACTCGGCCAGCTTGGGCTCGAAGGTCTGCTTCTCGTAGTCGAAGCGCATCAACGTGTCGTAGACGGCCGCCATGGCGCTACCGCCGGTGGCCCCGTTGGCGTAGGTCTTCGCGGGATCCAGGACTCGAGGCTCGCCGAAGTCCGCGATCGTGAGGGTGCCGCCCTTCTTGGGCTCGCCCTCCTCCCCGGTCGCGCCGACGATGCCGGTCGTGTAGATCTCGGACTTGCTGACCTTGCTCTTCGAGGCGTCCTTGTCGTCGCCTGCCTCGTCCGACGAGGCCGCGCACGCGGTCAGGGTCAGGGTGCTTGCCACGAGCGCCGCCGCCAGCCGGGAACGACGAGAGATGGATGACTTCACTGGTACTCCTCCGGGGTGGACGGGCACGTGCCCCCCCGAGCCAGGACGCCGTACCGCTTGTTCCTGGTCAGAGTGAGGTCGCGGCCGAGCGCTTCGCCGGGGCGGTCCCACTCACCGGGAGACAGACGCAGCCGGGCTGGTCGGGCTCCCGGTGAGCGAGATCGGGCCGCGTGTCCGCCAGGGGCCGCTCCTAGCGTGCTGGCGTGATCTCCCTACCCGACCAAGGCCCCGGTGCCACACGACCTGGTCCCGACCCGCTCGCTCCGGCACGACTCGGACCGGTGACCCTGCGCAACCGGGTGATCAAGGCC
The DNA here is from genome assembly GCF_058215735.1 of Nocardioides sp. Z30_9. Lineage (NCBI taxonomy): Bacteria > Bacillati > Actinomycetota > Actinomycetes > Propionibacteriales > Nocardioidaceae > Nocardioides > Nocardioides sp. Z30_9. The sequence goes on along the minus strand of NZ_JBZAJF010000001.1, from coordinate 1,476,392 downwards.
GCCACCTACGAGGGGCTCAGCCACCGGGGTCGGGTCACCCAGGACTTGGTGGACTTCCACGTCGCCTACGCCAAGGGCGGGGTGGGGATGACGACCGTCGCCTACTGCGCGGTGGCCAAGGAGGGCCGCACCGACCGGCACCAGGTCCACTGGACCGACGAGTCGCTGCCCGGCCTGCGCGCGCTGACCGACGCGGTGCACGCCGAGGGGGCGGCCGTCTCCGCGCAGATCGGCCACGGAGGGCCGGTGGCCCACGCGAAGGGCAACGGCCTCCCCGCGCTCGCACCGAGTCGCCTGTTCAACAAGTCGGCGTTCACCTTCGCTCGGGAGATCACCGCCGACGGCATCCGGCGCGTGGTCCACGCGCACGCCGACGCCGCGCGGCGCGCGGTGGAGTGCGGGTTCGACGCCGTCGAGGTCCACCTGGGGCACAACTACCTGATCAGCTCGTTCCTGAGCCCTCGCCTGAACCGTCGCAGCGACGAGTTCGGAGGGTCTCTGGAGAACCGGGCCCGGTTCGCGCGGGAGACGATGCGCGCCGTGCGCGACGCCGTGGGCGACCAGGTCGCGGTGATCGTCAAGATGAACATGGACGACGGCGTCTCCCGCGGGTTCTGGCTCGACGAGGCGATCCCGGTCGCGCAGTGGCTCACCGCCGACGGCACCTGTGACGCGCTGGAGATGACGGCCGGTTCCTCGCTGCTGAACCCGATGTACCTGTTCAAGGGTGCCGCGCCCCTGGAGGAGTTCTCAGCGGTGATGCCGCAGCCGATTAGGCTCGGCGTGAAGTCGGTGGGCCGCCACTTCCTCCGGGAGTACCCCTACCGGGACGTCTACCTGCTGGAGGACGCCCGGCAGATCCGCGCCGCGGTGGACCTGCCGATGATCCTGCTCGGTGGCATCACCGACCGTCCCAGCATGGACCTCGCCATGCGGGAGGGCTTCGAGTTCGTGGCGATGGGGCGGGCGCTGCTGCGCGAGCCCGACCTCGTCAACCGGATCGCCGACCAGCCCGCGACCCCGTCCCTGTGCATCCACTGCAACAAGTGCATGCCCACCAACTACACCGGCACCCGGTGCGTCCTGGTCGACCGGGGCACCACCCGCACCGCCGGGTGGGGACGGCCGGAGAGCTACGTCGGCTGACGACACGTGGGCGGGCCGCGGGCAGGAGCGCGGTGCCCCTAGGATGCCGCGCATGGACATCAACGGAGCCAGTGCGATCGTCACCGGCGGAGCCTCCGGCATCGGAGCAGCAGTCGCCCGTCAGCTCGCAGCCAAGGGTGCGAAGGTCGTGGTCGCGGACCTGAACGCGGAGAAGGGCGAGGCCCTCGCCAACGAGATCGGCGGCGTCTTCGCCCCGGTCGACGTGACCAAGACCGAGCAGATCAAGGCCGCCATCGAGCAGGCCGAGGAGCTCGGCCCGATCCGGGTCCTGGTGAACTCCGCCGGCATCGGCTGGGCCCAGCGCACCGTCGGGCGCGACGGCACCTACGAGTCGGCCGCCGACCTGGACGCGTTCCGCAAGGTCGTCGAGATCAACTTGATCGGTACCTTCGACTGCATCCGCCTCGCGGGTACGGCGATCTCGCGCAACGAGCCGACCGAGAGCGGGGAGCGCGGCGCCATCGTCAACCTGGCCAGCGTCGCCGCCTTCGACGGCCAGATCGGCCAGGCGTCGTACTCCGCGTCCAAGGGCGGTGTCGTCGGGATGACCCTGCCGGTGGCGCGCGACCTCGCGGCGGTGGGGATCCGGCTGAACACCGTCGCCCCGGGCCTGATCGACACCCCGATCTACGGCGAGGGCGAGGCGGCCGAGACGTTCAAGGCCAAGCTGGGGGAGAGCGTGCTGTTCCCCAAGCGCCTCGGCGTCCCCGACGAGCTGGCCAGCATGGTGGTGGAGTGCGTGACCAACTCCTACATGAACGCCGAGACCATCCGCGTCGACGGCGGCATCAGGATGCCCCCGAAGTAGTCCGACACCCCGGGTTGGGGACTATGTCGAGTGGATTACTAGAGTATGCTCACTCGGCATGGACTCGCCCCGTGGACGCATCCCTGACCCCGCGGCCGGTGCCGGTCTCCCCGGCACCGCCGCTCCCACCGAGCGGCCGCTGAGCCGTCGCGGGCTGTTCCAGGCCGCCGCGGGAGCGGCTGGCGCGGGCTGGGTGGCCGGGGCGCCGCTGCCCGCCGTCGCCGCACCCGCGGCGCCGGCAGCCGGTGGCGCGCCCGCAGCGATCCTCAAGCCGCTGCCGGAGCGGTTCTTCATCGGCTACGGCACCAACGCCGAGATGCGCTGGGACTCGGTCGTGCACGCGCGCCACCTGACCCCGCAGTCGCGGCTGTTCGTCCGCAACCACACCCGGACGCCGGTGATCGACCCGGACGCATACCGGCTGGAGATCTTCGGCGACGGGCTGCGCAGCGACCGCGTGACCCGGCTGAGCCTGCGCGACCTGCGGCGGTTCCCGGTGGTCCGCACCACCACGGTCCACGAGTGCACCGGCAACGGCCGGAGCCTCTTCGCCGGGCAGCAGGGCACGCCCGCCTCGGGCACCCAGTGGCAGCTGGGCTCGGTGGGCGCCGTCACCTGGCAGGGCGTCCGGCTGGCCGACGTACTCCAGCGCATCGGGGTCTCCCGCGACGCCGTCGACGTGATGGCGACCGGGCTGGACCCCGACTACGTCGACAAGGGCGTCGACCACGGACCCGTACGCCGACCGCTGCCCATCGGCAAGGCCCTCGACGACGCCCTGCTCGCGTGGGGGATGAACGGGCGAGCGCTGCTCCCCGACCACGGCTTCCCGCTACGCCTCGTGGTCCCGGGCTGGGTCGGGATCGCGAGCATCAAGTGGCTCGGCTCGCTGGAGGTGTCCCGGTCGGTGCTGAGGTCCCCGTGGAACACGAAGTGGTACCGGATGAGCGGCGGCGACTGGCCCGCCGACAGCCCGCCGCTGACGGTCAACCCGGTCCGCAGCGCCTGGGAGCTCGCCTGGGGTGCCCGCCTGCCGCGCCGCGGCGGCCGGGTGCTGCACGGCCGCTCCTGGAGCGGGGCCGGGCCGATCCGCAAGGTCGAGCTGAGCCTGGACGGCGGCCGCAGCTGGCGCCGGGCTCGTCTCGAGGACCGGGGCACGGCCTGGACCCGGTGGTCGGTGCGCTGGGACGGCGCGGCGCCGGGGGAGCACGTCCTGCTGGCCCGCGCGACCGACGTGCACGGCCGGACCCAGCCGGACGTGGCCAGGTTCAACGACGCCGGCTACTTCTTCGACGCCGTGGTCAGGCACCCCGTCGTCGTGGGGTGAGGTCTCAGACGCCGTGCCCGGGATGGGCGTCGGGGTCGGACTCGTGCCGGCCGAGCTCCGCGGGGTTGACCTCGGGCCGGTCGCCGGAGGTGGACTGCTCGGGCGGATCCTCACCCTCGGCGAGCTCGCTCTCATCGTCGTCGTGCTGGGTGGGCACCGCCCCGTAGGTGACCTCCTCGTCGAGGCCGCGCACCCGGCCGGGGCGTTCGCTGCTCACGCCCATCTCGCCGGCGAGGCCCGTCCTGTTGTCCGCGCTGGGGTCGGACTCCTCGATGTGTGCGGGCGGGGTCTGCCCCGCGGGAGCAACCTCGTCGGGACCGGCGAGGGTGTGGTCGGCGTCGTCGTTGCCGCTCATCGCTCAGCCCTCCGACGCCGCGCCGGACGGCTGGTCCTGGGAGGTGCCCGCGTTCTCCTCCTGCAGCGCCTCCCCAGAATCCTGGCCCGAATCCGATGGGCCGGGCTGTTCGTCCTCGAGCGGGATCGTCCCGCCGCCGGACTCGGAGGCGTGCTTGTTCGCGGTCGCGCTCCCGGAGACGTCGTCGTCGTGGCCCTCGGACAGGTCGCCCTCGGGCTCGTCCTGGCGCTGGGGGCCGCGGGGCGGTGTGGGTGCCTCCACGCCCGCGGCCTGCGGGTTGGCAGGACCCTGCTTGGCGTCGTCCTTCTGCTCGTCGGTCATGGGGAACGACGTACCCGCCCCCGAACCCGGCAAACACGCCGTGGCGCCACGTCCCCCCTTGCGTCGCCCGGACGTGCTCATCTTGGATGAACGCACTCGTCGACGTTTTCGGGAGCACCCATGTCGCAGGCACATCGCAGGTTCGTGGCCGCCGGGACGGCCGTCCTCACCGGGTTCGCCGGTCTCGCCCTGGTGCCGCCCCCGGCCGTGGGGGCCACCGGACAGGCGGAGGTCAAGCAGTCCCGCGAGCTGCCACCGAAGCAGAAGCGCTACAACGTGAAGACCGCGACCAGCAAGGGGTACGGCGGCGCGGTCACCTCGGTCGACCCCGAGGCCTCGCGGATCGGCATCGCGGTGCTGCGCCGGGGCGGCAACGCCGTGGACGCGGCGATCGCCACTGCAGCCGCCCTCGGCGTCACCGAGCCCTACAGCTCCGGCATCGGCGGCGGTGGCTACTTCGTGCACTACAACGGGCGCACCGGCAAGGTGAGCACCCTCGACGGCCGCGAGACCGCGCCCCGCACGATGCCGCGCAACGCGTTCATCGACCCCGCGACCGGCAAGCCCTACAACTTCACCCCCGAGCTGGTCACCAGCGGCGTTGCGGTCGGCACCCCGGGCACGCTCGCGACCTGGCAGACCGCGGTGCGCAAGTGGGGCCGCAAGAGCCTGCGCCAGGCGCTGCGTCCCGCGACCCGCCTGGCCAAGCGCGGGTTCGTGGTGGACAAGACCTTCAACGAGCAGACGGCCGACAACCAGGCCCGGTTCGCGCAGTTCCCGGCGACCCGCAAGCTGTTCCTGCCCGGCGGCAAGCCGCCCGCGGTCGGCTCGGTGTTCCGCAACCGCGACCTCGCCCGCACCTACCAGCTGATCGCCCGCAAGGGCACCAAGGCCTTCTACCGGGGCAAGCTCGCCCGGCAGATGGCACGCACGGTCCAGTCGCCCCCGAAGCGGGCCGACGCCACCCTGCCGGTCCCGGCGGGCCACCTGACCGCCGGCGACCTGAGGCGCTACCGGGTCAAGCAGCAGGCACCGACCCGGGTGGGCTACCGCGGCTACGACGTCTACGGGATGGCGCCGTCCTCCAGCGGCGGGTCCACCGTGGGGGAGGCGCTGAACATCCTCGAGCGCTTCCGCCTGAGCGGGATGAGCGACGCGAACGCGCTGCACCGCTACCTCGAGGCGAGCGCGCTGGCCTTCGCCGACCGCGGCAAGTACGTCGGCGACCCGGCGTACACCAAGGTGCCGCTGCGCGACCTGCTCTCCGACAAGTACGCCGCCGAGCGCGCCTGCAGCATCGACCCGGCCAGGGCGGCGACCAAGCCGGTGGCGGCCGGGAACGTCGCGAGCTACGACGGCAAGTGCGACCCCGCGAGCAGCGGGCGCAAGGCCGCCGACACCGAGAACATCGACACCACCAACCTGACCACGTCCGACCGGTGGGGCAACGTCGTGGAGTACACCCTCTCGATCGAGCAGACCGGCGGCTCCGGGATCACCGTGCCCGGCCGCGGGTTCCTGCTCAACAACGAGCTCACCGACTTCTCCGCCACCTACGACCCGGCCGACCCGAACCGGATCCAGCCGGGCAAGCGGCCCCGTTCCTCGATGGCGCCGACCCTGGTGCTCAAGAACGGCAAGCCGTTCCTGGCGCTGGGCTCGCCCGGCGGTTCCACGATCATCACCACGGTGCTGCAGATGCTGTTCAACCGGCTCGACCGGGGGATGAGCGTCGAGCAGGCGATCGCCGCGCCGCGCGCCTCGCAGCGCAACACCGCCACCGTGACCGCGGAGCCGGCGTTCATCTCGGCGTACGAGAAGGTGCTGGCGCCGTTGGACCACGACCTGGTCCTGGCCGGTGACGCGCTCACGAGCAAGGCGGAGATCGGGGCGGCCACCGCGATCGAGTTCGGGCCCCGCGGCCAGGTCACCGCGGTCAGCGAGCCGGTACGCCGCGGCGGTGGCTCGGCGCTCGTCGTCTCCCGGCGGTGACGGAGTCGCCTTCGGGGTCGTCGCCGACGCAGTCGCCCAAATCGGATCTTCGGCCCCGATCTGCACTAATGACTTGCGTGCCGCCATACTCTGGACGCGTATGACGAACGCACCAGAACACTTCGACCTCGCCGCCGAGCTTGCCGAGACAGCCGATTGGGACGACTCCCCGGCCGACGCCTCCGCGGCCGATCACGCTGCCCCGGCACGCGCTGACACCGACACCGAGTGGCCCGAGGCCGCCGACGAGACCACCGGCGAGATGGACCTCGCCGCGCGGCACTCGCTGCGCCGCGTCGCCGGGCTCTCCACCGAGCTCGAGGACATCTCCGAGGTCGAGTACCGCCAGCTCCGGCTCGAACGGGTCATCCTCGTCGGCGTGTGGACCAGCGGCACCGTCCAGGACGCCGAGAACTCGATGGCCGAGCTCGCCCTGCTCGCGGAGACCGCGGGCTCGGAGGTGCTCGACGCGCTCTACCAGCGCCGCGACAGCCCCGACCCCGCGACCTACATCGGCCGCGGCAAGGTCGAGGGTCTCGCCGAGATCGTCCGCGCGACCGGCGCCGACACGGTGATCCTCGACGGGGAGCTCGCTCCCAGCCAGCTGAGGAACCTCGAGGACAAGGTCAAGGTCAAGGTCGTCGACCGGACCGCCCTGATCCTCGACATCTTCGCGCAGCACGCGAAGAGCAAGGAGGGTCAGGCGCAGGTCGAGCTGGCCCAGCTCAGCTACATGAAGCAGCGGCTGCGCGGCTGGGGTGGCAACCTCTCCCGCCAAGCCGGTGGCCGGGTCGCCGGCGGTGAGGGCATCGGTGGCCGTGGCCCCGGTGAGACCAAGATCGAGACCGACCGGCGGCGGATCAACACCAAGATCGCCAAGCTGCGCCGCGAGCTAGCCCACATGAAGACCACCCGCGACACCAAGCGCTCCGGGCGTCGTCGCCACGAGATCCCCAGCGTGGCGATCGCGGGCTACACCAACGCCGGCAAGTCCTCGCTGCTGAACCGGCTCACCGACGCCGGCGTGCTCGTGGAGGACTCCCTTTTCGCGACGCTGGACCCCACGACGCGGCGTACGACGACCTCCGACGGCCGCATCTACACGATGAGCGACACCGTCGGCTTCGTCCGGCACCTGCCGCACCAGCTCGTGGAGGCGTTCCGGTCCACGCTGGAGGAGGTCGCCGACGCGGACCTGATCCTGCACGTGGTGGACGGCTCGCACCCCGACCCCGAGGGCCAGATCGCCGCCGTGCGCGAGGTGCTCGCCGAGATCGGCGCCGACAAGGTGCCCGAGCTCGTGGTGATCAACAAGGCCGACATCGCCGACCCGCTGGTGCTGGCCCGGCTGCGCCAGCGCGAGCCACACTCCGTGGTCGTCTCGGCCCAGACCGGCGAGGGAATCGCCGAGGCGCTGGAAGCCGTCGAGGCCGACCTGCCGCACCCCTCGGTCGAGATCGAGGCGCTGCTTCCCTACGACCGCGGCGACCTGCTCAGCCGCGCCCACGAGGGCGGCGAGGTCCTCTCGGTGGAGCACACCCCCGACGGCACCCTGCTCACCGCCCGCGTCAACGAGGCGCTCGCCGGCGAGCTCGCGCCGTACGCCCAGCAGGGCTGAGGCTTCCGGCAACCCGGCCGACCGCACCGTTTCCGACACGGGGGAGCGCGGCAGCCAGTAGCGTGCGGGCATGTTGCGCTGGGGGGGCCGCGTTCTCGGGCTGCTCGTGCTCGCCCTGATGCTCGTCTTCCCGGCCCTCTACTGGGGATCGGACGGTGACGAGGGGCGCTTCGACCCGACGAGGATCACCGACTACACGGCCGACTTCGTGGTCTCCGAGGACGGGCGGCTCAGCGCGACCGAGTCGCTGACGGTGGACTTCCGGACCGACAAGCACGGCATCTTCAGGTTCTTCGACCTGCGCGACCCGGGCGACTCCCGGGTCCGGCTCGAGCCGCAGGACATCGCGGTCACCCGCGACGGCCGGCCCGAGGACTTCGACGTGGAGAACGTCGGGAACAGCCGCTACCGCAACGTGAAGATCGGCTCGGCCTCCCGGGAGATCAGCGGCGAGCACACCTACGTCATCAGCTACACGATCGACGGAGTGCTCGCCCCGGCGGGCGCCGGCTCGCAGTTCTACTGGAACCTCGTCCCCGGGGGCTGGCAGATGGGGATCGACCGAGCGCGGCTGAGCGTCACCCTGCCCGGCCCGCCGCAGGACGTCCGCTGCGCGGTGGGCGTCGGGAGCGCCGACGGGTGCACCGCCGCTGTCAGTGGCAACGGCTTCACGGTCACCACCGGGGAGATCGCCCGGCGTACCCCGTTGACGGTGAAGACCTCGCTCGACCTGGCCGCGCCGGAGCGAGAGCGTTCGGCATGGCCGTTGCGGTGGGACCCGGTCCTGGGCACCAGCACGCCGGCGCTGGTCTCGCTGCTCCTGCTGGCCGCCGCGGCGGGACTGATCGGGGAGTGGCTGGCCAGGCGGACCAGGGAACGCAAGCCGCAGTTCCCGTTGATGTACGCCCCACCGGAGGGAATCGGGCCGGCGCAGGCGGCGTACCTGCACAGCGAGGACGTCGACCAGCGTGGGTTCGTCGCCTCGATCATGCAGACCGCCGAGGTCGGGGCCACCCGGCTCAGTCGCAACGAGGGCGGCTGGAAGGTGACCGACACGATGGAGAAGGCCGCCTGGCAGCGCCTCGACCCGGTCACCGCGTACGCCGTGACCAAGCTCGGCGTCCGTGGCGGCTCGTTCCAGGCCGACGCGAGCGTCAAGGCCGGCAAGAAGCTGCAACGGGCCATCTCCGGATTCGAGTCCGAGGTCGAGTCCTGGGCGAGGCAGCAACACCTGATCGTCACTGCGGGGATCGGCAGCCTCGGTGGTGTCCTGGTGATCGTTGCGGCACTGCTCGCGATCGGGATCGGTGTGGCCAACCCGTTCCACGTCTCGGCCCTCGCGCTGGTCCCGGGGCTGTTCGCCCTGGCCGCGGCCGAGCTGCTGGTGCCGGGTTCGAGCACCAAGCGGACGGAGGCGGGTCGGGAGCTGTGGTCACGGATCGGCGGGTTCCGCCGGATGCTGGCCACCCCGTCGGCCGAGCAGCGCTTCGACTTCTCCGGACGCAAGGAGCTCTACACCAGCTACATCCCCTGGGCCGTGGCGTTCGGGGTCGCCGAGGAGTGGGCGCGCAAGTACCAGCTCGAGACCGGCGAGGCACCCCCGGAGCCGCACTACCTCGCCGGCTCGGCGGGCGGGTACGCCGGCGGGAGCATCGCCTCGGACCTGGTCGAGGACTTCTCCTCGACGGTCAACTCCGCCATCTCGGCGTACGAGGACTCCCAGAGCAGTTCCTCGAGCAGCAGCAGCGGCGGGGGCGGCGGCGGCTTCTCCGGCGGTGGCGGCGGAGGCGGCGGCGGGGGTGGCTCCTGGTGAGTCGCTGCGCCACACTCACGGTGGTCACCGCGGCCACCACACCTGAGAGAAGGAACTGACATGACCACACTGATCGTGATCGCCGTCGTCGTGGTGGCGCTCGTGGGCTTCGGCATCATCGGCTTCAACAAGCTCCGCACCGCCGACATCGGCGCCCAGGAGGCGCTCGGTGGCATCGACGTGCAGCTGACCCGGCGCGCCGACCTGATCCCCAACCTCGTCGAGACGGTGAAGGGCTACGCCACCCACGAGCGGGGGGTCTTCGAGCAGGTCACCAACGCGCGCACCCGGGTGCAGCAGGCGGCGCAGGGTGACGACGTGCCGGCCAAGGCCGCGGCCGACGCCGAGCTCACCTCCTCGCTGGTGAGCCTGAACGCGGTCGCGGAGAACTACCCCGACCTGAAGGCGAACACCAACTTCCTCGAGCTGCAGACCCAGCTCGCGGAGACCGAGGACAAGATCTCGTTCGCGCGCCAGTACTACAACGACGCCGTCGCCACCTTGAACAAGCTCACCCAGACGATCCCGTGGATGTTCTTCACCAGCATCGCCAGCGTGCACGAGCGCGACTTCTATCGCGCCCCCGAGGGCCAGGCGAGCGCGCCGAGCGTCACGTTCTGAGGGGCGGTTCCGTGGACCCGGTTTCCCAGGTGATGAACCCGAACTGCCTCTTCACACACCCCACGCGGTGTGTGAAGAGGCAGTTTGACATCTAGACCTGGGAAACCGGCTAGCCCTCCCGCGGCCCGGCCTGCGGCCCAGTCTGCGGCCCAGCCTGCGGCTCGGCCTCCGGCTTCTCCTCCACCGAGAGCGAGAAGTCATCGCCGTGCCGCGTGACGCCGCTGACGACCGCGTCCTCGACAGCGGCTGCGGCGTACTCGCGGCGCACGATCAGCGGGTCGGAGCGGAGGTCCTTGACCAGGGCGACGCAGAGACCGATCAGCACCAGCGCGAACGGCAGGGCCGCGACGATGGTCATGTTCTGCAAGCCGGTCAGGGCTGTGTCGCCGCCGATCAGCAGCATCACCGCGGCCACGCCACCGGTGGTGACGCCCCAGAAGATGACGACCCAGCGGCTGGGGGACAGGGTGCCTCGCTCGGACAGCGCGGCCATCACGATCGAGGCGGCGTCGGCTCCGGAGACGAAGAAGATCGCCACCAGGATCATCACGAGCACCGAGGTCAAGGTTGCCCATGGGTACTGCTCCAGCATCGCGAACAGCTGCCCCTCGGCGCTGGACTCGCCGCCGATGTCGGTGCCGCCCTGCTGCAGCTTGATGGCTGCACCACCGAAGACCGCGAACCAGACCAGGCTGACCAGGCTGGGGACGAGGAGCACGCCGGTGACGAACTGCCGGATCGTGCGACCGCGGGAGATCCGGGCGATGAACATGCCCACGAACGGGGTCCACGACATCCACCAGGCCCAGTAGAAGACCGTCCACCCGGAGAGCCACGAGGCCATGCCGTCGCCGCCGGCGGCCTCGGTGCGAGCCGACATCTGCGCGAGGTCCTGGAAGTAGGAGCCCAGCGCCGTGGGGACCAGGTCGAGGATGAACACGGTGGGTCCGACCACGAACACGAACGCCGCCAGGGTCAGCGCGAGCACCATGTTGATGTTGGAGAGCCACTGGATGCCCTTGCTGATGCCCGAGACGGCCGAGGCGATGAAGCAGACGGTGAGTACGGCGATCACGCCGACCAGCACGCCGTTGCCGATCTTGCCGATGCCGCCGACGATCTCGAGGCCGCTGCCGATCTGCAGGGCACCGAGGCCCAGCGAGGCGGCCGAGCCGAACAGGGTGGCGAAGATGGCCAGGATGTCGATCACCCGGCCGGCGGGGCCCTCGACGCGACGCTTGCCGATCAGGGAGGTGAACGCCGCGCTGATCAGGTGCGGGCGGCCCTTGCGGTAGACGCCGTACGCGATCGCGATGCCGACCACGGCGTAGATCGCCCACGGGTGCAGCGTCCAGTGGAACAGCGTGGTGGCCATCGCGGTCTGGACGGCGGCCGGATCGTTCTCGCCCCCGGTGCCGGGAGGCGGGGTGACGAAGTGCGCAAGAGGCTCGCTGACGCCGTAGAACATCAGGCCGATGCCCATGCCGGCGCTGAACATCATCGCCACCCAGGAGATGGTGGAGAACTCCGGGCGCTCGCCGTCGTTGCCCAGCGGGATGTCACCGAACTTGCCCATCGCGAGCCAGATCACGAAGAGCACGAACGCCGAGGCGGTGAGCACGAACAGCCACCCCATCGTGGTGACCGTCCAGTCCAGGGCCGAGGAGGACGCGCTGCCCAGGGAGCCGGTGTCGACGAAGCCCCACACCAGGAAGGCGAGCGCGATCGCGGCGGTGACACCGAAGACGACCCGGTCCAGGCCGCCTGTGGCCTGGTGGTCCTCGACCGGACTTTCCAGGGCCGGGTGGACGGTGAAGTGGCCGCGCCCGGCCCGGCGAGCGGGCTTTGGAGTCTTCTCAGTGGTGGACATCTGACTTGCTTACCCCAGAACGCAACGCGTTGACCAGCCTGAAGTGCACCCTCCCGCCTCAGGGTGTGTGCGCGCTCACGGACCTGGTGGAGCCAGGACATAGGGTGCCCTGGTGGTCCAGGAGTCGGTCGAGAAGCGTGATGTGCGGACGGTCCTCGGTGCGACCGTGGCCGAGCTCGGCGGCCAGGAGCGGCCCGGCCAGGTGGCGATGGCGGAGGCCGTCACCGAGGCGATGGAGCGCGGTCGGCACCTCCTCGTCCAGGCCGGCACCGGCACCGGCAAGTCGCTGGCCTACCTCGTCCCGGCGCTGCTGCACCACGACCGGGTCGTGATCGCGACGGCGGCCCTGGCCCTGCAGCACCAGCTGGTCGAGCGCGACATCCCGGCGCTGATCGAGGCGGCCGGTGACCAGCTCGGCGAGAACGGCAGCTACGCCGTACTCAAGGGGCGCTCGAACTACGCCTGCCTGCACCGCGTCCGCGAGGGAGTGCCCGACGACCAGGGTGCGCTGGTCGAGCTCCCCGAGGGGTCGCAGGGCGCCGAGGTCCTCGCCCTGCGCGAGTGGGTCGAGGAGGAGGCCAGGGAGAGCGGTACCGGTGAGCGCGACCATGCGCCGCGGCACACCGACCGCATCTGGCGACAGGTCAGCGTGAGCCACCGGGAGTGCCTGGGGGCAGCCAAGTGCCCCTACGGCATGGAGTGCTTCGCCGAGCGCGCCAAGGAGAAGGCGGCGCGATCGCAGCTGATCGTGACCAACCACTCGCTGCTGGCGATCGACGCGATCGAGGGCGTGCCGATGATCCCGGAGTACGACGTCGCGGTGATCGACGAGGCGCACGAGCTCGTCTCGCGGGTGACCCAGGCAGCGACCGACGAGCTCTCGGTCTTCGAGATCGACCGTACGGCGCGCCGCTCCCAGCGCCACGTCGACGGGCCCGAGGCCGACGACCTCGCCGATGCCGGGGAGCGGCTGCGGGACGCGATCGAGGTCAGCGAGCCCGGGCGGATCGACCGGGTGCCCGAGCAGCTAGCCGACGCGATCGTGCTGGTGCGCGACGCGGCCCGAGCACTCGTCTCGGCGTTCCCCAAGGACGCGCCCCGGGGCGGTGAGGGCGGTGGCGCCGACGCGGCGAGCACCCAGGCCAGGGGCTGGGCCCAGGAGCTGTTCAAGGTGGCCGAGCGGATGTCGTCAGGTTCGGACCGCGACGTGCTCTGGATCGCCGACCGTTCCGGCGGGAAGAGCGACCGTCCCCGCGGGGCCAACCCCCTGTGCGTGGCGCCGCTGGAGGTGGCCGGCCCGATGCGGGAGAAGCTGCTCGCCGAGAAGACCGTGGTGTTCACCTCGGCCACGCTCAAGCTCGGCGGCGACTTCGACGCGGTCGCGGCCTCGCTGGGGCTGCGCCCCGGCGACCGGGCGACCGAGGCGAGCGACGGGACCTGGGAGGGCCTCGATGTCGGCTCTCCGTTCGACTACGGCCAGCAGGCGATCCTCTACGTCGCCCGGCACCTCCCGCCCCCGGGCCGTGACGGCCTCACCCAGGCCCACCTCGACGAGATCGCCGAGCTCGTCGATGCGGCCGACGGCCGCACGCTGGGGCTGTTCTCCAGTCGTCGCGCCGCGGAGGCTGCGGCCGAGCACGTCCGCGAGGCGCTGCCGCACCTGACCACGCTGGCGCAGGGCGACGCGCAGCTGCCCGAGCTGGCCCGGCAGTTCGTCGGCGACCCGCACACCAACCTGTTCGGCACCCTCAGCCTGTGGCAGGGCCTCGACGTGCCCGGGGACACCTGCCAGCTGGTGATCATCGACCGGATCCCGTTCCCACGCCCCGACGACCCGCTGATGTCGGCGCGCCAGCGGGCCGCGGACAAGGCCGGGGTCAACGGGTTCATGAAGGTGGCCGCCACGCACGCGGCGCTGCTGATGGCCCAGGGGGCCGGCCGGTTGATCCGCACGACCACCGACCGGGGAGTGGTGGCCTGCCTGGACCCGCGGCTGGTGACGGCTCGCTACGGCGGCTTCCTGCGCGCCAGCCTGCCGCCGATGTGGCAGACCGACGACCCCGCCGTCGTACGCCGGGCGCTGAAGCGGCTGGCCCAGGGCTAGGGCCAACCGGAGCAGTCCGCCACCTGCCGGACCTGTCAGCGGGCCCGGACGACGCGTGAGGCCGGCGACCACGGCGAGGAGCCGGCCCTGTTCTGGGCCATCACCTTGAACACGTAGCGGCCGCGCGGAAGGCGCATCACCAGCGATCTCGCGCTCGCCCGCTGGTAGCCGGAGGCGAACGTGCGCACCACCCGGTTGCGGGCGTTGAGGCGGAACGCCACGACGCGGTAGCGGGTGATCGCGGCACCGCCGGTGCGGACGGGGGCACCCCAGCGGACCAGCGCGGTCTTGGGTCCGCGGCGGGCGCCGGCGGCCGCGACGCCGATGCGCGGTGCGGTGGGCTTCTTGACCTGCGGAGCCGGGGCCTTGGGGGCCGGGGCCTTGGGAGCCGGGGCCTTGGGAGCCGGGGGCTTCGGCGCAGTGGGCTTGGGTGCCGGAGCCGCGGTCGGCTTGGGCGCCGGCACCGCCGGGGCGCTGGGCGACGGGGTCGCTCCCGGGGCAGGGGACGGCCCCGGACTGGGAGTGGGAGTCGGTGACGGGGAGAGCGGGTCGGTGGGGGTGGTCGGACATCCGGTCGCGGTGAGGCGGTACTGCCCGAGGCTGCCGTAGTCCGACCAGCCGCCCGAGAGCGGATCGCCGTTGCCGACACCGTCCACGCGCAGGTAGTAGGTCCCGAGACCCAGCTCCCGCACGAGGGAGGCGTTCATCCCGGTTGAGACCGGGACGGTGGTGCCGGTGTAGCCGGAGACGGGGGAGTTGCTGACCAGCACCCGGCCGTCGGCGTCGAGGAGGTCCAGCTTGAGGTCGAGCGCGGTCTGGGCGCCGATGCCGGTGACGGAGGCCCGCAGCTCGCTCACGCACGAGCGGGTGATCGCGAAGACATCGGTGTCGGTGCGGGTGCCGATCACCCCGGAGACGTCGTACGGCGTGCTGGCGGTGAGCGGCGTGGCGGTCTGGACGGTCCCGCCGTGGTCATCGGTGCGCAGCGGGAGTCCGTTGGACTGCATCACGGCGAAGTCGTTCTGGGTGTTGTTGGCCCTGGCGTACTCCCCGATGCTGAACTGGCTCACTGCCCGGTTCATCGAGGAACCCATCATCGGGCCCCACGCGCGGGTGCCGGCGTAGTAGTCGGTGGACGTGGTGCCGTCGTGCTGGAGTCCCAGGTTGTGCCCGGTCTCGTGGGTGGCCGCCTGCGCCACCGTCATCGGGTCGAAGCCCTTGTTGTAGGCGAAGACCCAGGCCGGCTGGTAGTCGGGGGTGGCCCTGATCAGGTTGAACGTGCCGAGGTAGGCCACTCCGAGGCAGCCGCCGCACACCGCCGCCCGGGGAGCCTCGGAGCTGGTCACCACGACGTGGGTGCCGTAGGTGGTGTCGCTCGCCGAGCTCCTGGTGATCGCGGCGACGCCGGGATCCTGCGTGGTGACGTCCACGTCGAACGGGGCATAGCTCTCCGCGACCTGGCGCCAGACCTCCTGGATGAACCCGTGCTCGGAGGCACTGAACGTGCTCGGTGAACCGTCGGTGTCGAAGCCGGTGTGGACGCCGTCGGGGATCGAGCCGCCCCTGGAGGTGTTCCAGCCGGTGCCCGTGACGGTGGCCCCGTCGAAGTCGAGGAAGATCTTGCGGGGGGCGTCCGGCCGGCTGTGCAGGGTGAAGGTCTCGCTCACGGCGTACGCCGCGGCCACGGTCGGGGCGGCGGCACCCGAGGTGGTGGTGACCTCGGCGGGGGCCTCCTCCTCGAAGTAGACCCGTCCCTCCGGGGTCAGCCAGACGGTGTCGTCCTCGACCAGCAGCTCCTCGAAGCCTGCCGGGGAGAGTCCGTTGCTGGCGGCCACGGCGGGGAGCCGGTCACCGAGCGCGCGTACGGCGGGGCGGCCCTGCATCCGCTCGGGCAGGACGCGGGGCTCAGGGTCGGCGGCAGGCTGGGTCCGGTTGTCCGCGAGCGACGCGCCGGGCTTGGAAGCGCTGCCCACGGCCTGTTCCTGGACAGCCGGGGTGGGACGCGCCCTGCCGGGATCGCCCGCGGGCGCCGAGGGGTCTTCGCCGGCTCCCGGGGCGAGCGGGACGGCTTGCGGGCCGGCGGAGGGCTCGCCTGAACGCCCGTCCTGTGCGAGGAGTGCGGGTACGGCGACCAGCAGCAGCGCGAGCACTGCGATGACGCACGCGCGCCAGGACCGTACGGACATTCGTGCAGTATGTCCGAAATAATGCTATTCCACCCAGTTGTCTCACATCCGGCGCAGGACGGTGGTCACCTTCCCCAGGATGGTGGCGTAGGTGCCGTCGATCGGGTCGTAGGCATCGTTGTGCGGGAGCAGCCAGACCTTGCCGTCGCGGCGCTGGAAGGTCTTCACCGTGGCCTCGCCGTCGAGAATGGCGGCCACGATCTCACCGTTCTCGGCGTCGGGCTGCTGGCGGATCACCACGTAGTCGCCGTGACAGATGGCGGCGTCGATCATCGAGTCGCCGGAGACCTCGAGCAGGAACAGGGTGCCGTCGCCGACGAGGCTCTTGGGTAGCGGGAAGATCTCCTCGACCTTCTCCTCGGCGAGGATCGGTCCACCGGCGGCGATCCGGCCGACCAGCGGCACCATCGTGGGCGTGGGTACGGCGTCGCCCAGGCCCGTCTGGTCGTAGCCCGCCTCGTCCGCCGAGGCGATCGCACGCCGCGCGGCCATCAGCTCGGGGATGAACACCTCGAGGGCGCGCGGGCGGTTGGGGTCGCGTTTGATGAAGCCCTTGCCCTCCAGGACGCGCAGCTGGTGGGCCACGCTGGAGGAGCTGGTGAGCCCGACGAGCTCGCCGATCTCGCGGATGCTCGGCGGGTAGCCGCGCTTCTCGATCGACTCGCGGAGCACGTTGAGGATGCGCTGCTGCCGGGGGGTCAGGCCGGTGCTGTCCGGAGCCGCGTCCGGAAGCTCGGTGACCTTGGCGCCGGCTCCCGCCTCGAGCGTGGCCGCGGTGGTCTTCGGCGTGGTCTTCTGGGCGGTCTTCTTCGCCCGGGGGAGCCGGGTGGGCTTCTGGGGGTCCTGATCGCGAGTCGCCATGGGGAGAACCTAGTCCAGCAACATGCGTCACTTCAAACACATGTTCGAAGGGCGTGTCGCGCCACTTGTCGGGCGAACCAGCCGAACATTTGTTCGACTGGGTGCTTGCTTCGTTCGAACACGTGCCCTAACGTCGTACACGTGTTCGATCGAACATACGCTCGATCAGCCCGGCAGGTCCACGGAAAACGAACTTGTCAGTGGCTGCCGATAGAAATCGATCAACACACAGCAGGGGTCGCCAACCGACCGCTCGGCCACCTGGGCCGGGCACTTCCCCGAAAGGTTGACCGATGAGCACTCTCAGCATTCACCGCCCGCAGGACGCCACCTCCGCCAACGAGGTCGACGCGCGTTTCGACGCCCTGGTCCGCGCCGCGGTCCCGACGCAGCGCGACCGCCGCGTCGAGGTCGACTTCGACCGGGTCTTCGATCTCGACTACGGGCAGCGCGCCCTCGAGGCAGTTCCGGCCCGTTCGGCCCCGGCGGCACGCCGCGTCCGCTCCTCGCGCCGGGTCGCCCCGGTTGCGCAGCCTGGTCCGGCCACCCCCCGACGGGTGCGGCTGACCCGCCGCGGCCGCGTCGTCGCGGTGCTCACCTTCCTCGGCCTCGCGCTCGCCCTGATGACCGCCTTCGGCGGCTGGGCCGCCGCGGGCCTCTCCGGAGGCACCCCCGAGCCGGTCCGGGTGATCGAGGTCGCCCCCGGCGACACTCTCTACGACATCGCAGCGGACCTCGCCCAGCCCGGCGAGATCCGCACGATGGTGCACCGGATCAAGGAGCTCAACTCGCTCCCCGGTGGTCAGATCGCCGAGGGCCAGAAGCTCGCGGTCCCGCGCGGCTGACCTTGGCACCAGACGTGCCGACGACCTCTTCGACCCGGGTCGCCGGCACGGGGGACCCGCGGGGTGGGCCGACACGCTCGACCCACCCCGCCCCCATCCCCACCAAGGTGGTCGAGCAGCGAGCGAAGCGAGCGGCCAGTCGAGACCACTCACGCGACAGGCAAGCCTCAGCCGCCACAAGGTGGTCGAGCAGCGAACGAAGTGAGCGGTCAGTCGAGACCACTCACGTGACAGGCAAGCCTCAGCCGCCCACAAGCTGGTCGAGCAGCGAACGAAGTGAGCGGCTAGTCGAGACCACTCAGGGCGAGGCACGCGCTCAATGCGACCCACAAGGTGGTCGAGCAGCGAACGAAGTGAGCGGTCAGTCGAGACCACTCCAGGCGAGCAGCACGCTCAGGCCCGCGCAGCACCCTCACTGAGCAGGAACTGCCCCGCCGTGTACGTCGCCATCACAGCCGTCTCCAACGCCTCCGGCGGATCAGTGAGTACAAACTCCCTCAGCCCGAGCAGGGTGTCGGAGAGCAGGAACAGCCCCGCACCGGCAGCGGTCATCCGGCGAGCCGTCGGCGAGATGCCGCCATCGAGCATCGTCGCCGCGGCCGCCATTGCGGACAGCAGGGTCGAGTACCCGAGCACCGGGCCACCCAGCTCGCGCTGCCGGCGTCCCGCGAGCACCGCGATCGCAGGTCCGGTGACCGCCCACGTCCCGACGACAGCGCGGGCCCCTGGACCCGCCGTGAGCGTCCTGGCTCCACCGTGACGCAGGAAACCGGTCAGGTAGGCCACGTGTCCCACACCGAAGGACCCGGCGCCGGCCAGGAAGGCTCGCGTACCGGGTCGGAGGAGGGCGACGTCGCCGCCCCAGCCGGCCGCCTGGGCGACGAGGGTCGTCGTGCGCAGGGGGGATGTGCGGGCGCGGGGATCGGTGGCGAGCGATCCCGCGAGCACGGGCATCAGTAGTGGCTTGGTCACCAGACGGACGCGGTGCGCCCACCTGTCCGGGCGGCCCGAGAGCCAGGTGTCGGCAGCTGCCAGGCCGGCGTAGGCGAGCTTGAGTCTGGTGGAGGTTCTCGGCGTTCGCACCGGGGGAACCTAGTGCACGGACAGGCCTCTCAGGAACCTGATCAGTGCCCACGCCCGCTCAGCGCCGGACTCGCCTCCGCGACCCGCAGGGCAGTGGCCGGGCCGGAGGTGGTCACGGTGCCGTTGACCGGCCGCAGTGAGCCGCCGTTGAGGGAGTACTCCGCGCTCCAGGTCACCACCACCCGGTGCGCGACCGTGCGGTGCGCGTCGGCATAGCGGTGCACGATCTCCTTGGCCGGGTACGGCGCTCCCGGGGTCGTGGTCACCGCCGTCGTCCCGTCGCCGTGCACCCACTCGAACCGGCTGGGCGCGATCTCGAGACGGACGGACTGTCCGAGCAAGGTGACCTGGCGGGTCAGCGGCTCGGCCCGCGTGAAGAAGATCGTGTCGAAGTTGATCAGCGTCTTGTCCGCCGGCTGGCTCTGCGAGCGAAGCGACGGCAGCGGGACCCGCCGGAACGCCGCCAGGATCATCGCCTCGGTCACCTGCGGGGGAGCAGCGGCCTCCACAGCAGGTGGCCCGTCGCCGGAGCACACCAGTGCCAATGGCCTCGCAGGAGGTGGCGTCAACTGCCAGAGCCGATAGATCTGCTCGCCAGGAGGGCATGTGTTCGCCGGGCAAAGATTCTCGTCATTGTCACCGGATCTTGAGCACGGGCTACGCCACTCAAAGGTCGAGCGATTCGCAGACGGCCCTCCTCGTGCCGGCGATTCGCCACGCGGCTGCGCGTCGCCAGGGGTGACACAGTCAAACGACGCGTTGAGCGCGTCTTGTGAAGCCACCACGGATGCCCCGCAAGCGCGAGCGTGTACTTGCGTCGGGGAGATGACGTGGAAAGTCGCCAAGAGAAGTGCTGCGCAGAGTCGCTGCACGTTAGCCCGCCAAGGTCATCTGCGTGACGAGCCAACCCTCTGGACTGCGAGCGAGCAGCATCGTCAACAACTGTTTGCCGCCGGGGAAGCGCTGAACGTTCGCGCCAGCCTTCGGAATTAGAACCTGCGGTGACTGGACGATGGCTAGGTCCACGTACTTACGGGTCAGCGGTTGGTCCGGCACCACTTCGACTGCGGTCACGCGCCATCCAGAGCTTTTAATCGACCCGCCACCGCTATAGATCGCCTTGATGCGCGCGGAAAGTCGTCGGCAGCTGTTGCACTTATCGCTAGCCATACTGTCGAGACCTGCGCGGTCACCCGTCGCTGTGGCGAAGTTGATGACATTCACATAGTGACGCGCGAACGCTTCAACGGCCTGATCGTCCTTCGCCTTCGCCGCCTCCGGCAAAACCGGCGCGCTCGGGCTCGCCGAGGGCGACGTACTCTTCGTCGGCTTCGGCGCCGGGGCTGGCTCGGGGTTGCCGCCTCCGCACCCACTCACGAGGAGCGCGAGCACCGTCGCCGTGGCAGCGAGTCGGGGCGCCAGGGTGCGCATTGGCCACTCACCGCCCAGGATTGCTCGCGCCTGCAGTCCTCGGCAGTCAACTACTGCCGGGACGCGGTGGCTAGACCGAATCCGTGCCTGTGGACAAGGCGCGATCGGTCAGCTGTAGCGGTGGTTCTTCTCCGAATGACCGGCGTCGCGGGTGCAGGAGCGGCCGTTCATCGACTTGTGCCCGCAGCGCTCGGCCTCGGGTTCGGCTGCCGCGTCGACTGCAGCCGACTTGCTCTTCGCCTTGCTCGGCGTCGCCTTGGTGGGGGAGACCTTCGCGCGGGGGGCGACGGGCGCCCCTCCTGCGGCAGCGGCAGCTGCCTCACGGCGGGTGGGTCCGCTGGCGCTGTCGCGGGCGTACCTGGCCTCACGCATGGCCCTGAGGGCGTCGACTTTGCTCACCGGCTGAGCCTACGACGCGACGGTGACAGACCCGTGGCGGCAGGGCCGATGCGTGACAGGGAGCACGGCCACGGTGCCACGCGCGCTAGCGACCGGCTCGTCGACGCCCACCCTTGGGGCGCGCGGGGACGGGGCGCCCCTGCGCCGCGGCGAGGAGTCGGGTGCCGAGCAGCAGGGCTGCGAACAGGCACGTCGCGGCACCGATCGTGGTGATGCCCAGGAGGACCCAGGCGACCGATTGGCCGGCACGGGCCTCGCCGCCGAAGTCGATCGCGGCGTACACCAGCACGCCCCACGCGACGAGCGTGGCCGTGACCGCCAGGGCGAGCCCGAGCACACGCAGGCCCGGTGGACGAGGTGCCTCGTCCCCCGATGTCAGCGTCCCTTCCTGTGTGCCCATAGGCCTCATCTTCACCCAGAACGACGATCCACAGGGAGTGCTGATCCACAGCACGGCCGTACGCCGCAAAACGGACGGACGAACGGGTGGGTACAGACCACCCGAAATGACTATTTCGATCCGGCCCTCCGTGCTCTGACCTGCGACAACGCGAACAGCCCGGCATCGGCCCGGATTCGTTTCCCCGATGGTGTTGCACCCCTCGGGCCGCAGGCGTACGGTTACCACTACATCTAGTAGTTACACCGTTGTAGTTATCCACATCTAGTCGCACAGGACAGATGGGGTTTCCCACAGAAACCCGGGTTATCCACCGCGGAATCCACAGGAGAACACACAGGTTGGACCTGTGTGGAGCCCTGACAAGTGGCACGAGAACCCCCTGAGAGGAGCCCCGGATGCACTGTCCCTTCTGTCGCAACTCAGACACCCGGGTGCTCGACTCACGGGTCGCCGACGACGGCTCCTCCATCCGTCGTCGGCGCTCGTGCCCCACGTGCGAGAAGCGGTTCACCACGGTCGAGCAGATGCAGCTCTCGGTGATCAAGCGCAGCGGCACCTCCGAGCCGTTCACCCGCGAGAAGGCCGTCGCCGGCGTACGCAAGGCGTGCAAGGGCCGGCCCGTCTCCGAGGACGACCTGGCCCGTCTCGGCCAGACCGTCGAGGACACCCTGCGCAGCGTCGGCTTCGCGGAGGTGCCGGCCAACGAGATCGGCCTGGCCATCCTCGGTCCGCTGCGTGAGCTCGACGAGGTGGCCTACCTGCGCTTCGCCAGCGTCTACCGCGCGTTCGAGTCCGCCGAGGACTTCGAGACCGAGATCGCGATGCTCCGGCTCGACCGGCCGAACGCCGTACAACCTCAGCCCACGGGCTGACCACAGACCGCCCGGCGTGGTCGTGGGGAAGCGACCGCGCTGGGCAACCAGCAGCAAGCAACACGCAGCAAGACGAAGACAAGCACCACTCGAGAAGTACGACGACGCGAAACGAATCAGGGAGCAGGGGAACATGACGGAAACGGTGACCGGGACCGGAGCACGCGGGCGCAACAAGAAGGGGCTGAAGATCGAGCGGGTCTTCTCCACCGAGGGTGTGCACCCCTACGACGAGCTGACCTGGGAGCGCCGCGACGTCCACCAGCAGAACTGGAAGACCGGCGCGGTCGTCTTCGAGCAGCGCGGCGTGGAGTTCCCCAGCACCTGGAGCGTGAACGCCTCCACGATCGTCACCACCAAGTACTTCCGCGGCGCCGTCGGCACCGAGGCCCGTGAGACCAGCCTCAAGCAGCTCATCGACCGGGTCGTGAAGACCTACACCCGCAGCGGCGAGGAGAACGGCTACTTCGCCACCCCCGCCGACGCCGAGCTCTTCGAGCACGAGCTCACCTGGCTGCTGGTCAACCAGTACTTCTCGTTCAACTCTCCCGTGTGGTTCAACGTCGGCACCCCGTCGCCGCAGCAGGTCTCCGCGTGCTTCATCCTCTCCGTCGACGACTCGATGGACTCGATCCTGAACTGGTACAAGGAAGAGGGCTTCATCTTCAAGGGCGGCTCCGGTGCCGGCCTGAACCTCTCCCGGATCCGTTCCTCCAAGGAGCTCCTCTCCAGCGGCGGTACGGCGAGCGGCCCGGTCTCCTTCATGCGCGGCGCCGACGCCTCCGCGGGCACCATCAAGTCGGGCGGCGCCACGCGTCGTGCGGCCAAGATGGTCGTCCTCGACGTCGACCACCCCGACATTGTGGAGTTCGTCGAGACCAAGGCGAAGGAAGAGAACAAGATTCGCGCCCTGCGCGACGCCGGGTTCGACATGGACCTCGGCGGCGCCGACATCGTCAGCGTGCAGTACCAGAACGCCAACAACTCGGTCCGCGTCAGCGACGAGTTCATGCGTGCGGTCGAGGACGGCACCGAGTTCGGGCTGCGCTCGCGCGGCACCGGCGAGGTCATCGAGACCATCGACGCCCGCGAGCTGTTCACCAAGATCAGCGAGGCCGCCTGGGCCTGCGCCGACCCGGGTCTGCAGTACGACGACACGATCAACGACTGGCACACCAACCCCGAGACCGGCCGGATCACCGCGTCCAACCCGTGCTCGGAGTACATGTCGCTGGACAACTCCTCGTGCAACCTGGCGTCGCTGAACCTGCTGAAGTTCCTCAAGGACGACGACACGTTCGACGCCGAGCTGTTCGCCAAGGCCGTCGACTTCATCATCACCGCGATGGACATCTCGATCTGCTTCGCGGACTTCCCGACCGAGCCGATCGCGGAGACCACCCGCAACTACCGCCAGCTCGGCATCGGCTACGCCAACCTCGGCGCGCTGCTGATGGCGATGGGCCTGGGTTATGACTCCGACGGTGGCCGAGCGATGGCCGCGACGATCACCTCGCTGCTCACCGGCCAGTCCTACCGCCGCTCCGCCGAGCTCGCCGCGGTCGTCGGCCCGTACGCCGGCTACGCCCGCAACGCCGAGGCGCACAAGCGGGTGATGCGCAAGCACCAGGCCGCCAACGACGTGGTGCGCACCCTCGGTGTGCACGACGCCGGCGTACACAAGCTGGCGACGAAGGCCTGGGCCGACGTGCAGAAGCTCGGCGAGAAGAACGGCTTCCGCAACGCGCAGGCCTCCGTGCTCGCGCCCACCGGCACCATCGGCTTCATGATGGACTGCGACACCACCGGCATCGAGCCGGACTTCTCGCTGGTCAAGTTCAAGAAGCTCGTCGGCGGCGGCTCCATGCAGATCGTGAACCAGACGATCCCGCGGGCGCTGAAGAAGATGGGCTACGCCCAGGAGACCATCGAGGCGATCGTCGAGTTCATCGGCGAGAACGGCCACGTCATCGACGCGCCCGGCCTCAAGCCCGAGCACTACGAGGTCTTCGACTGCGCGATGGGCGCCCGCGCCCTGAAGCCGATGGGTCACGTGCGGATGATGGCTGCCTGCCAGCCGTTCCTCTCCGGTGCGATCTCCAAGACGGTGAACCTGCCGGAGACCGCGACGGTCGAGGAGATCGAGGACATCTACCTGCAGTCCTGGAAGCTCGGCCTCAAGGCGACGGCCGTCTACCGCGACAACTGCAAGGTCGGCCAGCCGCTCTCCGACGGCAAGTCCGACTCCGCGAAGAAGGACCAGGGCATCTCGACCTCAGCCGAGACGCCTGAGGTCGTCGAGAAGGTCGTGGAGATCCACAAGCCGTTCCGCAAGCGCCTCCCCAAGAGCCGCAAGTCGCTGACGACGAGCTTCACCGTGGGTGGCGCGGAGGGCTACATGACCTCCGGTGCGCACGCCGACGGCGAGCTCGGCGAGGTATTCCTCAAGCTCGGCAAGCAGGGCTCCACCCTGGCCGGCGTGATGGACGCCTTCTCGATCGCGGTCTCCATCGGCCTGCAGTACGGCGTCCCGCTCGAGACCTACGTCTCGAAGTTCACCAACCTGCGCTTCGAGCCCTCGGGCATGACCGACGACCCCGACATCCGGATGAGCCAGTCCCTGATGGACTACGTCTTCCGCCGCCTGGCGCTGGACTACCTGTCCTTCGAGGACCGCTCGATGCTCGGCATCTACTCCGCCGAGGAGCGCCAGCGCCACCTCGAGACCGGCTCGTATGAGCCCGTCGAGGAGACCGGGGGAGCCGAGGAGCTCATCCAGATCGACATCGCCGAGGCCAAGGGCGCCTCACAGGTGGTCGAGCAGGGAGCGAAGCGAGCGGACAGCCGAGACCACTCGGGCGACGTCGACAACCGCGCCGAGGTCATCGAGACCAAGGACACCCACGGCGCCGAGGCCCGCGAGGTCCCCGCCAAGGTCGGCACGGGGGAGGCCCACACCTCCGCTGAGCTCTTCGAGAAGATCACCGGCGTCGCTGTTGACTCGCCCCTGTGCATGACGTGCGGGACGAAGATGCGGCCTGCTGGCAGCTGCTTCGTGTGTGAGGGCTGCGGGAGCACCAGCGGCTGCAGTTGACCCCGAGTTGCACGCGTTTGTCAGCGGTCAGTTGCACGTTCTGTCAGCGAATTGCATGACTGCCAATCCCTATGACTATGAGTCCTAGAGATTGATAGTGATGATGATCTGTTCACACTTCCGGCCTGGTCTTCCCTTCACGGGGGGAGGCTGGGCCGGACTTGTTCAAGGGGCGCTGCGCACAACTGCCGCCGGTCGGATGCCACCGCTGCCCGTTCCCCACCGGAGCCAGCTCATCGACCTCCTTGTCGGCGGCCGCCATGCCCCGCAATGCCACGGGTTGCAAGCGCGCCGACCTCGAGCCGAACAAGTGGCGCCGCGTTCGCCGCGCCGGCCCAGCCCCTCGACGCAGCCGTCACGACTTAGGCCATTCGGATCGCACAGGTGCCGGGCGGCGTAGATACTCGGAGGTGTGACCTTGCCTTCGGAGCCGATCCGGGACCAGCACCGGCGCACCAGCCGCCACCGCGCGAAGCCCCAGGACATGCGCACCGGGCTCTCAGTCCGCGATCTGGAGTGGCGCATGCTGTGCGCCGGCTGCATGCAGCAGTCGGTGCCGTACACCGACATCGACGGCCTCATCGGACCGGAGAGGGTTGACTCCCTTTCCCTCGGCACCGCCGCGCTCATGGGCACCTTCCCCCACCTGATTGCGCAGGCGACGACGTACGGCATCGGCTACGTCTACGGCGCCTGCGTCCGGTGTGTCGCAGTCCTCGGCAACGATCAGACCGAGTGGGGGCAGCTGGCTCACTCCCGGGTGAAAGGTGTTCACGCCCAGGCTCCGACGGAGTGGGCGCCGACGAACGCGACCATCCTGGGCATGTCCGCCGAACCGCCCGAGGACGCAGCCCTGTCGAGCACCGAGCTGCGGAGCACAGACGTGGTTCTGCTCCCCGGTGTCGACGGGCCCGTGCAGTTGAGCGCCTCCCCCGAGGACGCCGGCCCGGGCCGGGTGAAGCTGCGCGGCACCCGTGTCCGCACCGGCCAAGAGGTTGAAGCCGTCGTCTTGGTCGGCCTCGACATCCGTGTCCTGCAGATCTCCCATCGGCTGCACCGAGGGTTCGACCAATTTGACCCCCAGCGGAACGCCGTCCACATCCAGGCGCACCTCGAACGAGAGCAGGCGGGTTTGCCTCCCTACCCGCCCCGCACCTGACCGGTTGCCCCCGCGGCCCCGCAGTCACGCCGAAGCCGTGGAACGTCTCGGCATGCCGGCGGCACGTCCGCCGAGCTAGAAAGCGCTGGTCTGCGCCTGCCAGAGAACGTCGCCCGCAGATCGCACCGCCGGGGGAGCGGTTGGCCCTCCGACAGCGCGGCGCGACCCGCAGACGCCGGTGGCCCGCAGCTTGGCAGCGGGCGGTTCCTCGCCGTCGAGGATCGGGCGGGCTGGGACCCATTCGACGGTGTCGGCGCAGGTGTGTTCCAGGTAAGCCTCGAGATGTGCCCGATCCC
This sequence comes from Nocardioides sp. Z30_9, assembly GCF_058215735.1. Taxonomy (NCBI): domain Bacteria; kingdom Bacillati; phylum Actinomycetota; class Actinomycetes; order Propionibacteriales; family Nocardioidaceae; genus Nocardioides; species Nocardioides sp. Z30_9. The sequence continues at coordinate 1,449,767 of NZ_JBZAJF010000001.1, read as the reverse complement.
CGGCCGCGGCAGCTCACCTTGCCGGCGGGCTGGTCACCGCGTCTCTCGCCCGTCTGTTGAGCGCGTCCGTAACGATCGCTGCAAGTTCAGACTCGTCAAGTGGTAGGACGAATTGGGCCGTCGGCCTTGATGCCGGTTGAAGTTGTGAAGGCATTCTTCAGTTGAGCGAATGACTGCAGGGATCGGATTGGTTGGCGACGCGCCTGCGCCGGACCTGTACTCGATGCGCCCTACCATTTGCGTGCCGTGTAGGGCGGCTCGGGTTTCGATCTCGATACGTCGAAAACCCGTTGCCGGTGAGTCGCCGGTCGCCTCGGCGATTTCTTGGATGCCCGACCCATTGGCAACCTCCGCGACGAGGAGTCCTTGGTCGCCGCCTAAGTAAAGATATCCACACGTTCGTGATCTCTAGTTGGAGGACGCTCCGTTCTAGGGGGCTACTTAGGTCGCCCATCGTGGCGTACATCCTCTGACGCGGACCTAGTTCCTCCTCAACGGTGTCTGGCGCGCGAAGGGACTTCGAGTCGCGTCGCGACGAGTCGCCGCCGAAGCGCTCACCGTTCAGTAGTTCACGGGGGAGCGGGGGCGAATCGCCGCAGGTAGTTCGCGACGTGACCGACTGCGGTGAGCATTAGGACGCGACGACGCCTGATGTTGTCGCCGTTGACCAGGGCACCGCACACGTCGAGCACATGCTCGGGCAGCGTCACGGTGTTCAGGTCACGCAGTACGGGAGCGATGATCGCGATGGCTGCATGGGTGACCAGGCCGACATCCTGTGGGCGGTAGCCGGACAGTTCGCGAGGGAGGGTGAGGTCTGGCACGAGGACTCCGATGAAGTTTCGCCCGCGCTGGGTCTTGGCTGCTGCTTTAGGCGGGCTGGGTCTCCCCGCCGGGCGGCGGGGGGATGAGGTGGCGTCGTCTGCACTCACCCCTGTCCGGGGAAGGTAAGGAAGAGGGCCGCGGATGGTCCACGCGGTGGGTTAGTTTGAACGGCACTACGATCGTGTATCGACGGCCGGACCGTGCGCTACTTCAGCGAGATCGCCTTGCAGTATGCGGAATGGTCGGAGACTTGTCTCGTTACATCAACGTTCCTGATGTTCTTGAATTTGGTTGTCATCCCGGCACTACCTGCGGCCTTCGCGCCTCCCTGAACGAGCGAGTAGAAGAACTTGAGGACTTTGTCGTCGCGGGAGTGGTAGTTGTAAGCAAACTGCTGCGTCGCTCCGCTCAGTCGACTCCAATCGCCGTTGCCTCCCACTGCCGCGCCTAGAAGGTGGATTTCCCGGACCTTCGGCGCTTTCTTCGTGCCCAAGGCCTCCGCGGCACAGATCATGGCTCGGGCTCCGAGGCTGTGCCCAGCGAGGATCACCTCATCCATCGCAGTACGCGCAAGGAGGTCCGAGACGACGGCACCGGTCTTGTTAGCGCGCTCCCGGGCCCTCCACCACGGATTCTTCACGAGGTCAACGAGGATCAGTGCCCCGCCGATAGGGCCGGCCTTCTTTGCCGCCTGCTTGCCGGCTTTCAGGGCCATCCTTTTCATGCCCATGGCCGCGGCGGCCTTGCCGAAGTTTCCGGTGATCACAGCGGTGAGATCTCTCAACTCCTCGGCACCCCAGTGAACCCGGTAGACGGACGAATCGGGGTATCGCTCTGCGATGACGCGCTCCCAATCACCCCACCCCTGCTTGCCCTCCGTGAGAAACCCGGAGCAGATGACGACGGCAACGCCGGGACCGTCCTTCAGTTTCTCGATCCTGAACGACTTGTCCTCGGACACGTAGGCGTTGGTAAGTCCAGCACCGACAACCCCACCGAGACTTGCTCCCACCGCGGCGACGACTGCGGTTCCGCCCGCCATTCCGAACCCGCCAGCTGCGACAGAGCCCCCACCTAAGAGAGCCAGCCCGTAACTGGTCGCGGCAGCCCCGGTATAGCCACCAATTGTGGTTCCGACGAAGCCTCCCAGGAGGGGCGCGGCCATCAGGCCGACGCCCGTCATCGCGCCGGCCGCGACAAGGGCCGTTCCAGCAACCTTCGTCGTCTTCGCCAGGTTCCGCTTCTCGAACCTCAGTACTTCTTCATAGTCGGCGAGGTCGCCGATCCTCGCTGATCCCCGCTCAAAGCTAGGCAGGTCGTGCCGGTGCTCAGCACAGTAACGCGGGAGCCTGATTGCCCCAAACCCTCGCGTGGCCATGTTCCTGCACATCGGAGCGACGCACGGAAAGGTGGCTGCACCACAAGCTTCACAGAGATAGGCCGGCACGGAGAGGCCAGCGTCGGCCTTCCGATGCTCTGAGTGCTCGAAGCAAGCAGAGCACCATCCCACCCGAATCTCTAGACCACCCTTGTCGACGAGGTCGGCCACGTTTCTGACTAGATCTGCATGCGTCCGCGCCCTCTTCTTGAACTCCTCCCGCAGTTCCGGATCACGCGTGATCCGCCCCTCCTTCTCGGAGCACGCGTAGGCCCATAGATTGACCGCTACAACGAGATTGCGCTGGAGGTTCTTTGCGCCCGCGAACTCCGGGATGCCTTGGTCCAAGTCTCCCCACGCCGCCAGTTGCCAGCCCTTCTCGGTTTGCAAGGTCACGCGCATACCCCGGCGGCCCACCGGAATGAAGCCAATAGTGGTCTTCGACACGATCCACAGGATGCCGTAGCGCTGGCCTCCTGTCTGGCGCTTTCTGTGCGCCCGGTTCAAGCGCGGTCATTAACCGCCCGCCAGTCCGTCCACAAACGCAGCCCGTGGGGAGCAGAATGGCCAGATGGACGAGTGCCTCCACTGGCTCGACTGGACGACTTGCCCACGTGACGAATCAGTCATTGGTAGTTGGGTGATTTGATGCCCGGCCCGCGAGTGGACTTGGTTTAGTACCGAGGTGACCAGAGGATCCACGGCGGGCGACCTATTCCCGCGCCTTGAGTTGTACCGAGATCTGCCGGTCGACTCGCCACGCTTGTTTGAGTTGCTGAAGTCGACGCCGGAGCGGAAGTTGTGGGCCCGATTAGCTGAGATGGACGGCGTCTCTCGACTCGGGGACGTCACTGCGCTGTCGCTGGCGCAGGTCCGGGTGGGCGCGCGGAGCAACACCGTGGAGGTCACGCGGATCCTCCGGGTGTTAAGCAAGTCGATTGAAGGTCTGGGAAGCCCTAGTGAGGCTCGGACCAAATCGCAAAGCGAGGCTTCGCCTGACCACTCGGCGATTCTCACTGAGCTGTTCCCGAGTCTCACGGGCATGGGCGCAAGCGATATGCGGCTCCCGATCTTCGATGAGTCGGTTAGCGCACCCGAGGATCGGCACACGCTTGCGTTGATCCGTGCACACGCTGGTGATCAACCGATCTCACGGTTGCTCAGTCGCTCGGTGGGGGACGTCGCTCGATGGCCCGGCAGTAACGTCGCCAAGGTGCTCGACTATCTCCGGCGCGTGGACGCAAGGGTTCGCCGCGACGAGTGCCGGTCGCCGGATCGGACCGGTCACGGAGACAACGCTGGCGTGCGGATGGGGCGTCAACGCGTCTTCGAAATCCCCGGTCCGCAGTCGCGTAAGAAGGACGCCCCGCCCTCGGACCCGATGAGCGGCCTGCTCGGCGACGTCTTCCCGTACCTCTGGTTCCTCGCCGACGTCGACTTGCGCTCACCGTGGCTCGACGAGTTCACGACGAACGTCGGGCGCAGGGAAGCCTTGCGGCTGATCCGTAAGGGCCCCCGAGTCCCGACCATCGGCGACCTCTTGCGGATCAACACCGACACGATCGTGAGTTGGCGGGGTGTGGGCCCGGTGCGCCGAGGGCAGATTCTAGACTTCCTCGCTCACCTGGGTGCCGAGGCGTACGAGAGCCGTCAGAACGCGATTCACCTGGTGGCCGCCTGGACGGCGTCAACCCGAGGCCGGGCGACCTGGGGAAGCCTGATTGCCGCCGCCGGCGACCCAAAGCCACCGCAAGTCGAGCATGCGTTCGCGATGCTTGCCGAGACGCCGATTTTCGAGATGCCGGTGCGAAGTTCTGCTGCGGTCATCGTGGACTACCTGACCAGGTTGCCGGAGCTGGAGCACGCCGTGGCGATGGACTACTGGCTTGGCGATGCGCCCCGCGCCATAGAAAGCATCGCGGATCAGTTCACGATCAGTGTGGGTGCGGTTCGGCGCCACGCCCAGGAACTTGAGGCCCGGATCCGCCGGCACGTTGCCGAGAGCGAGGAATGGTTGCCGGTGCACTGGGCGTGCGAGGCCCACCGCGGTGGTACCGGCCCTAGTGACTCTTCAGGTGCCCCGATCGGAATCGGGCGGTCTGACGCCGACGTCGCACGAAAGTTCATCGCCTGGCTCTGCCGTCCGAGTTGCGAGCAATCTGTACACGAGGATGTCGGGCAACGTCCTTCTGTGAAGTCGAACCCCGCGATGCCGCGACTCCCCGTCCCGACCTCCACGGTCGATCTGGAAGCGGCGAAGCGCATCGTGCGAGCGTTTATTGGGTCACGACCCCCAATAACCCGGAGCCTGATCGACCAACGCCTGATCTATCCAGCGCAAACGACGTGGACGGAAATCGCTGCAGAGCACGGATTGGCGGTCTCCGAGGTCAGACGACTGGAGCGCGCACTGATCGAGGAGTTGAAGTTTGCGTTCGAATCGGCGCCCGAGTGGCAGTCGGTCCGCGCGCACTGTCGAGAGGTGGAGGCAGGCCGCGCAAGCCGCCTAGACCCACTCGCCGGCGGTGAAGGCCTCGCAGAGGAGGCCATGACGCTCGGGTTGCTCGACTGGCTGCGTGACCGGGCAGCCAACGGCGAGTTTCACCCGGGGTCGGACGACCTCTTCTAGTCGCGTACGCGATGTCCGCAGTAGAAGTTTGCGTCCGGCGTTCCTGGATTCGTGCGCATATGACGGACCTCCTGGCTAGGGTCAACGCAAAGAGTTCACGAAACGGACGAGTCATGAAAAACTGCACCGCCATCTTCGCGTTAACCGCGTGCCTTGAAGACTGCGCAGATGTTCGCGAGGCACTGCCGCAGGATCCTTTCTCGGGCGTGGTGAGCGCGGCTTGATTCGCCCAGAACATCAACCCGCATTGCACTTCGTCGGTCGCTGGCTGCGCTCTCGGTCGCACCCCGATCTCGGCTTCGGCTACTGCGCGGCGAAGCGCGGCGACCAGTACGTCCTTTCCTTCGTCGACATCCCGAAGGTCGCCGAGCACGAGGTCCTGGTTGACCCTGGCGACCTAGTCGATCAGCTGATCCCGAATGGGACCAGGGTCTGGGTGAAGGGGTCGCCCTACGGTTGGCACGCTGGGGAGATCAAACTCCCTGCCACCATCGGGAGGTACCACGTCGCCCTCGTGGGGGTACCGCGGCAGATGCTGCTGTACCAGGACCAGTTCTACCTGCGGTGGTCGAAGCCGCTCGAGGAACCGGCTGCGGCGTTACAGCACGGCCTGTGTGAAGCGCCTACGTTCCACGACGCCCGCTCAGACCTGCTTGCCGTGCTGGTTCGGCAGCGGCAGGTGTCCCGCGGCCTGTCTGGCATCATCTCCGCCCCGATCCGGCTCTACCACCACCAGGTCGAAACGGTGGCCCGTGTGCTGGCGGACCCAGTGCTTCGCTACCTGCTCGCGGACGAGGTCGGGCTCGGCAAGACGATAGAGGCGGGCCTGGTTATCCGCCAGGTCATGATCGATGACCCCGATGCCGAGGTTCTAGTCCTGGTTCCAAGCAGCCTGGTCGGCCAGTGGCGCAGTGAGTTCGAGGACCGGCTGGCTCTTGGGACGGCGCTCGCGGACCGCCGCCTGGTCGTGATGGCGCATGAGGACGTCGGCCCGAACTGGAACCTCGATCACGTCGCCATGGTGGTTGTTGATGAGGCCCACAATCTCCTCAGCCGCGTCGTCGAGGGCTCCGCGGCCCACCAGGCCCTATTGCAAGTTCCCGCGATGCTGGCACTCTCGGCCACGCCGATGCGCGGTGATCTCGATCTGTTCCGGCGCTTGTTGGCGCTGGTCGACCCAGTGGCGTTCGCTGGCACCACCGAGGAGTCGTTCCGTCAGCGCTTGCACGAGCGCGAGCGAAGCGCCCGTGATCTCCAGGTGCTGAGCTCGAAGCGCGCCAGCGTCCGGCAGAAAACGGCGGTCGTCGACTCGGTGCAGTCGATGTACGCGGGCGACCAGAACATCACCGACCTAGCCGCCGCATGCGCCGCGTCGGAGAACCCGCTCGGGCCGGAGTGGTTCGACCTCGCCGAGTACGTTCGGGAGACCTACCGCCTTAGCCGGCGAATGATCCGGCACCGGCGTGACGGGGAGCTCACCGACGGCTACGCCGTCGCTGGGCGACGCCCGACCTACATCCAGATCGACGACCCAGGCCGCGCCGATGTCGACACGTTCCTGGAGCTGTTCCGGTTCGAACTCGAGCCCGGGCGCGACGACCTGATCTACTCCCAAGCGGTGCTGCACGCTCTCGCCGGCCCGCTCGCCTTGCACCGGTGGCTTAGAGGACGGCTCAGTCTGTCCCCGACGGACCCCAAGGCCCCACCCGCCGGTGCGCGCAGCATCTGCGAGTCAACCGCGGGACGCCTGGAGTTCGCGGGCCTGGATGCCCGCGTCGAGGCCGCGCTTAGCCTGGTCCAGGACCGGGTTAGCGGTGGTGCGAAGGTCGTCGTGTGCTCGAACTTTCGGGTACTCGCGAGGACCTTCCACGAGCGCGCTCGGGAGGAGATCGGCGAGTTCGTCGTGTTTGAACACTTCGCGGACATGACGCCGCTCCTCCGTGACGACGCAGTTGCCGATTTTCTGCACAGCGGTTCCGGTGCGGTGTTGGTGGCCGATCACTCCATGGAAGAGGGCCGCAACCTTCAGGAGGCCGAGGTCCTGGTGAACCTTGACCTGCCCCTGGACCCCAGTCGCCTCGACCAGCGGATCGGCAGGCTCGACCGGTATGCCGTGCGTCCCGAACCCGCCGAGGTCGTCGTTTTCTCCGAGCCGGCCAGCGAGTGGGTGACCGCCCAGATCCGACTGCTCGCCCAAGGCACTGGCGTCCTAGACGTCTCGGTCTCCACGGTGCAACGCCTGCTCTCCCAGGTTCTTCAGGATGTGCTCCACGGACTGATCGCCCAGGGCATCGGCGCCCTAGCGGTCGACGTCGAGGAGTTGCGAGAGCGCCTCGACACCGAGCGCGAGGACATCGACCTGCTCGAGGAGATGGAGTCGGTCAGCGCAGCCACGGTGTTCGGAGACGCGGCCTTCGCCGAGTTGACCGAATACGAGGACGGCGACGACGAGGCACTGCGTCGCGCGGTGAGGCGCCTCACGAGCGGAATTGGCTCGCTGGGGATGAAACCAGTGGAGTCGCGCGACGGAGTGGTGCGCTTCAGTGGCGCCAAGCAGATCGGTCTGCCCGAGGACGAGGTGTCGGTGCTGCACCGCCTGCTGTTGTCGCCGAAGACCTACTCCCGCAGGGTCGCCGCCGACCGCTTCGGGGTCGCGCCCTTCCGCATCGGCGATCCGTTGGTGGATTGGCTGGACGACTACCTTGAGGTGGACGAACGCGGCCGCGCTTACGCCGTGGTCCGACCCGTGGCCGGGCTGAGTACGCCGACCCTGTGGCTGCACAGCGAGTTCATCGTCGAGTTCGACGAGAGCCACTTGAAATGGGACGGCGCGGCCCGGCGGCGTCTGGCGCGGCGCGGCGACGCACTGTTCCCGCCCGCCAAGATTGCTACCTGGACAGACCCCTACGGCCAGGCACCGGAGGACCTCGTCGCCAAGCACCTCGGCGCCACCTCGGAGGCCAAGCGTGATGAGGTGGTCCTGCGCGGCTCGACGTGGAAGCCGGTCCTCGAAGCTCTGCCGGCCTGGGCCGAGTTGATCAGGCAGAGCGCAGACCAGGCACGTCAGGTGATCAGCAAGTCGAGCACACTCACCACGGCCGTTGAGAGCGCCCTGACCGCGGCCCGCGCTGAGACGGCTAAACGCGACTCGATTCTCCGCGCCCGCTCGCTGCGGTTGCCGACTCCGCGAGAGCGGGAAGCCGCGAAAATCGAGTTCGAGTTCGAGAAGGCTGCGGGCGACGCACTGGTCGCAGGCATCTTCGAGCCCGCGGTGCGGATGGTGTCGTGTGGCGTCTGTGTGCTGTGGCCAGAAGAAGATTTCTGATGGAGGACGACGCACGCGCGCTCGAGGCGCTGGCTGTCGGCGGGCCATACCCGGTCCATCTCGAGGACGACCTGAGCCGTCGCCTGATGGGCGCCTTGAACCATGCCGCCACCTCCGCGCTGGACCTCGGCGTCCTGGTCCGGCAGTTCATCCGCCGAAGCTCGCTGCACGGCAACGGGGCGTTTCAGATCGCCGTCACCGATGACGTATCCGCCCGTCTCCGCCAGGTCGCCAACCGCGTCGACATCATTGAGACCGTCGCTAACCGCTGGACGGCTGCCGACTGGTCGCCGGCGTGGTTGGACCCTGATGGCAGGCCGTGTGACGCGGCCGCCCTGGCCGGCACTGACTTGGGCCGCCGGTTCCAGGAGGACCCGCTTCTGGCAGATCCGTTTTTCACCGAGATCACCCCCTTCAAGACGTATCGAACCGCCGGTCAGCGAGCAGCCTGTCGGGCTGCCATCTCGGTTCCTGAAGGCGCCACCATCGTCTGCATGCTGCCGACCGGATCCGGCAAGACCGAAATCGCCCTGTCGCTGTCGGCACGGAAGAAGTCCGGCGTCACCGTGATCATTGTCCCGACCCTGGCTCTGGCGGCGGACTTCGAGCGACGATTCCGGGACCTGTACGCGGCCATGAACCCGAAGATCGATCCCACCAAACTGGCTTTCGCCTGGACCTCCACCACCACGGAGGCAGCGAAGGACGGGATGCGAAACCGGATCCAGCAGGGCGAGCAACCGATCGTGGTCACCTCTCCGGAGTCGATGACCCGCAGCCTGCGCCAGACGATGATGGATGCGGCAGCCATGGGCCGGTTCCGCGGGTTTGTGATCGACGAAGCGCACCTTGTGACCCAATGGGGCCGGTCGTTCCGTCCAGAGTTCCGGACCCTCGGGGACTTCCGCAATGATCTGCTGCGCCGCGCCCAGGAGAACGACCGCGACCGGGCCGTGACCCTGTTGCTCTCCGCTACCCTCGGGTCGGCCGAGATGAAGGACCTGCTCACGCTCTTTGGCGACCCCGGTCCCTGCACCCCGATCGTCGCCAACGCAGTGCGCAGCGAGCCGGATATTTGGATCGCGCGCTCTGACGCCGAGGGGCAGCGCGCCGAGCGGGTGCTGGAGACGCTCGCGCACATCCCGCGCCCGGCGATCCTCTATCTGACGTCACCCAAGAACGCGATCGAGTGGTCCGACCGGCTGCGGACCGAGGGCTACCGGCGGATCGCCACCGTTATCGGGGACACCAGTGGCGCCGAACGTTCCCGTGTGCTCGCGCAGATCCGTGCTGGGAGCGCGGACGGCGAGGCAGTCGACCTGGTAGTCGCCACCTCCGCCTTCGGGCTGGGCATCGACTACGCCGGCGTCCGTTCCGTGGTGCACGCCTGCCTCCCAGAGACTGTGGACCGTTGGTACCAGGAGACCGGCCGGGGTGGCCGTGACGGTGCGGCTTGCGCTGGGTACCTGCTTACTGCGCCTGCAGACAAGAATGAGGCCGAGAGCCTGGCCGTGACGGTCCTGACCGGCGGCACCGCGCGCAAGCGTTGGAAGCACCTCTGGGAGAACCGCTCTATCGGCGAGAACGGGCGCTCCTACATCGACCTGGAGAGCTCCACCGGCGTTGGGAAGGGCGACTACAACCGGCTCTGGAACGCACAACTTGTCCAGGGTCTCGTCGAGTTGGGGCAACTAGAACGCCGTCTCGTGGACATCGAAGAGCTCCATGCTCTGCTGGACGACAACATCCAGACCACGACCGACTGGGTCTCGGTGACCCAGATCGGCGCCGAAGTGAACGCTGTGCGTTTCTGGGTTGAGCACTGGGAACCTTGGCGACTCCAGGAGATGGCCCGTTCCCGGGCTGCTCTGATCCCGATGCTCGAGGTGTCGCGCAGTCGGTTGCGGGCGTGCCAGGGGATCATCCAGGCCTACGCGCCCGATGAGAAGTTGCGCAACGACTGGTCCGACCGGTTGCAGTGGATGGAGCCGTTGGGCCCCTGCGGGCGCTGCCCGGGGTGCCGGGCAACGGCGGTGCCGACGAACACCGACCCGCCGCCGCGTCCACGTCAGTCGTGGGAAGTTGCCGAGGGCGCCTCGGAGGGCTTGCGGTCGTTCGTGGCCGGAGTCCGCGGCCAGCACGGTATGGCTGTGCTGGTCGAACGTCCCGGCGAGGATCTCGGCGACCCGGTGTCTGCAGCACTGATCGCTCGGGGAGTGCTGCACGTGGGGGGCGAGTTTGGGGCGCTGCCCAGACCGCCGCTCGGCGCCGCCCTGTTCCGCGACGACCGCCCCATGGCGCCGAAGGATCTGACTCCGGTGTCGTCCTTCTCCCGGTTCGGTCCGGCGGACCCGGTCTCGCCGCGTTGGGCTTCTCGACGGATGGCGCCCCGTTACGACCGAGGCGGCCATGAGGTCGTTGACATCCTGCTGGTGCCCCAAGGGGCCCGGATCGGCGGGAAGGAGGTCGGGCGGGACATTCCCGCCCTGCCCGCCGTAACCGCTCTCGAACTGCTGAGAAAGGCTTGACCGTGGACTTCTTGAAGGGCAACGCGACCGCGAGCGCCGGCGCGCTTTACGTGATTTGCCGCCATCTGACAACGCTCGGCATTGCCGTGTCGGCAGAGAATTTGCGGGCGAGTTTGCGCCCCCTGCAAGAGCAGCAGGCCAGCGACCGCGGCGGTGATCGCAACACCGATGCGTTGGCAACCTCGCTCAAGGTGGGGCAGGGGATCGGCGCGCTGTCCGAGCAGGCGGGCGTGGGATGGTCCGTCGACCCGGCGATCGCCGCCGGGTTGACCGCAGCAGTCGACGGTTGGGCTTGGTTCCGCGGCGATTTGCTGAGTCGGATCAATAGGGACGCGGTCGCCGCGATCGGCAAAGGCAACAAGCCATCCGATCTGGTGCTCGGGATTACCTGGTTCCTGCAGCAGGATGCGCTGTCGCCGTTGGGTACGGCGTTCGGTCAAGGTGCAGAGAAAACCATCGCGGAACTGCAGTACGACGACGGCAAGGCGGTGAAGGCAGTCGAGACGCCGGAGCAATGGCGGTCATTCCTGCGCTGGTCTATCGCGTTGGGCCTGGCCCGGAACGTCGACGCCCCCGGGGCCAAGGTGGTTGTGGCGGATGCGTCCACGGCGATCGCGGACCAGTTCCCGGTGCTGCCAGCCTCGGATCGCGCCGAAGACTGGCTAGCCCAGTTGATTACCCGCCTTCCGATCCTGGGCGCGCCCAGTGTGCTGGGGACGCTGCCGAAGCCGCGCGCCGGTTGGGCGGACCTTGCCCCGGCCTTGGCCTTGGGTCTTCTCAAGCTAGAGAAAGCCGGCGCCATCACGATGGCCGGAGCCGATGACGGCCGCGGCATCGTCGCCGTCGGACTAGGCGGCAAGACCCGCCAAGTCGGCATTATCACCGTGGCGGGGGCAGCGGCATGACACAGGAGACAATGGCCAAGTTCCGCTGCTGGTCGGCAGAAAAGGTGTCCGAGACGGTGTTCTCCGACATCGGTGCTCTCGCCGGCGATGCCGACGCGATTTTCCTGGCCGCGCATACACCAGTTGAACTCGCGCATCCCAAAGGGACTGAGGTTGATCAGCACGCCTCGGGTGAGAAGCAGGTGCTGAACGCCCTGCTTGGCCCGTTGGGGGACACCGAGCGCAACACCCTGATCGCGGTCACCGGTGGGGCGGGCAGCGGCAAGAGCCACGTCGTCCGCTGGGTGAACGCCCATGTCAGCAGAGACGATGACCGCTATCGGGTCCTCTACGTGCCGCGGGCGATCCAGACGCTGCGGTCGCTGCTACACAGGATCGTCGCCGATCTGCCCGGGGTCGACGGGACTGAACTGCTGAAGCGGGTCGACGACGCCATCGGTAAGGCCAGCCCCGGCCAACTGAAGGACCAAGTCGTCAACGAGATGAAGATCGCTCTCAACTGGACGATCCAGACGTTACCGGCCGAGGACGGCGAGACACCGGACGAGGCGCAGGCCCGTGAGGACCGCAACAACCTGCTCGGCTTTGCTGACGAAGAGGGCCGGCGTCGGGACGGGCTGGCCGACCTGCTGGAAGAGCCGCTGGTGAGCAAGGCCCTGCTGCGAAAGGGCGGCCGGTTAGACCGGCTAGTAGCGTCCTACTACGACGAGACCTCGCGTCGCGATGACAGCGAGGAAGCGTTCTCCGAGGACGATCTGCCTGTTCGCGAGTTGGGCGTTCGCCGCGCTCTCAAGCGTCGACCCGATCTGCTTGAGCTTTGGGAGATGGTGGCCCACGACAGCACCGACGCGCTCTCGCTGCTCGAGGACGCCCTGCGCAAGGCCGTTCCGGGGACGATCGGCCTGAGTGAGAAGGGCGGCGGTGAGACCCTGGATGGGCTTTTCACCCAGTCGCGGCAGATCCTCAAGCAGGACGGCCGAGAACTGGTTCTGATCTTTGAGGATCTCACCCAGTTCGGTCTTGTCGACGGTGAACTCTATGACCAATTCGTGACCCCGCCGTCGGCGGACATCGCGCCGCTTCGCGTGGTTTTCGCGGTGACCGACGGTGCCTTCGCGCGCATGGACAGGACCGTGTCGACGCGGATGTCCCACGTCTTCCAGGTGGGCGGTTCGGCGATGTCCGATCCGCAGAAGTTCGTCGGGCGCTACCTCAACCTGGTGCGGATCGGTGCCGGGCGTACCCGGGCATTGCGCGAGGCAGTCGGTTCCGGCGACGCATCGCCGTGGATGCAGAACGCCTGCACCAGCCTGGAAAACGGCCTGCCCTGCCCGTTCATCGAGACCTGCCACACCTCGTTTGGGAAGGTGGAGATCGATGGGCTCGGCCCCGTTGGGCTGTACCCCTACAACGCGTCGTCGCTGCGGCGCGCAATCGATCACCTCGGCAACGACGGGACGCCGCGCCTGGTTCTCGACGAGTGCGTGGCGACGAACCTGACCGAGGCCGACGCCCGGATTGCCGACGGCACGTACCCACACGGCCGTGTCCAAGACCGGTTTGACGACCATGCCACGAGGCTCCGCGATGTCGTTGTTCAAGACGTCCCGCTTGCGGAGAAGGACAGGGTTTACCGGGCTAGACTGATCTGGGGCGACGAGAAACCTCTGAAGCCCGGGATCGTAGAGGCGTTTTCGCTGCCGATGGGCGCACAAGGGCCTTTGCAACCGACGCCGGAAGTCGAGCCGACGCCCGGACCCCAACCGCCGACGACGCCCACCATCGTGGTCGCAGACCCGTTAGAACCGCTGTACCAGTGGCGGAACGGGGATACTCTGATCGAGAATGAGGTCAACTATTACCGCCAAACGCTGCTGCTGCTGACCCAGTCGCGGTTGCAATTGGACCAGCACCTGACGCACGTCTTCAGTGGCCGGGGAAGGGCCCTGCTCGGGCGGATGTTCAACCAGACCTCGTTCTACTTCGAAGGCGCGCGTGGTGCCGGTGCGGGTCAGGACTCGGTTCGCATTGAGATCAAACCCACAGCTGAGAGCGTGCAACTCTTGGCTGCCGCCCGTTGGTTCCGTGATCACGGGCACTTCGACCCCGAGCGCGGCAAGTGGCCATGGCCTTCTGGCCTCGCCCCGGTGGACATGATGCTCGATCTTGAGGACGCTCTAGACCGTTGGGCAACCGAAGTGCGTTCGCGATTCCTTGAGGCAACCGGCGGGCCGGCTATCGCCGCCGACGCCGTGGGACTGCGGGCGGTCGCGTTGCTGGCCTCGGGACACCCCGGGTCCGGGTTGTCATCGACTGTCGCTGTCCTGAATTCGCCGAGTGCGCCGCGTGGGCAAGTGACCAATACCTGGGCGCCGGTGCAGGCGGCCGCCGGGCAAGCCCTGGAACTCAAGTCGGAGGAGTACGTCGCGGAGTTCGCCGCTGTTCGTCAGGGCGCGAGGGGTGAAGCTCAGATGGTCGACTGCATCGAACTCGACCGAAGACTGGCTGAGTGGCTAGATGATCCCGAGGGATCGCTCGAACGGTTGCAAGGGCAGAAAGCAGAGCCAGATCTAGCCCTGCGCGCGAAGGTGTTGCTGGAGGCCATCCGCCAAGTACGGGCAGAAGAACAGCAGGCTCTGAATGACGCGTCCGCTCACCTCGCCGCGAACCTCGCAGGTCAGCCGCCAGCCATCGTCGGGGACCGGGCGCTGCAAATCGGCTCCGCCGCGAACTCACGTGGGTTATTCCGCCCCCTGAATGGGTGGGGCGAATTCCAGCGTGCCGTCCGCGTTTTGGAAATGGCCACGTCGGCAGTGCCGCCTCTTAGCGTTGACCCCGACGCCACGTCGGTGCTCCGCGCCCAGAACCTGGGCCGGTCGGTCTCGTCGCTGTCTGACGCGCTGCGGGTGGTGATCGACTCACTACGTAAGACCAAGGTTGAGTGCGAGCGGTCCGGTGACGCCGTCGGGGACGTGAAGGCACTCCGTGCGGAGGTCCAGGGCCAAGTCGCCGAGATCGATGGCTTGGTCAAGGCCATGGCTAGGAAGGACTGAGCGGATGACGACGATGCCGATCTGGCTGACCGAGGCCGACAAGGTGGTGACGGCCGCAACCGACACCGCCCAGTTGCAAGGAGAGATCCAGACCCTCGGGCTGGCCAAGAACGATCTGGCCGCACATTTGGAGTTACTGAAGTCCTTGGCCTCCGCATCCAGCCTGGGTGGGGGAGGATGGTTCCAGGGATACACCGGAGCGCCTGACCTGTTCGACGCCCTGAAGAACGCTGCCAAGAACCCGACCCAGTCGGCCCTAGGCGCGCTCACCCGTACCTTGGGCAACTTCGTACCGGCCGCACGCGGGCAAGCGCTCGAAGACTGGAAGGCCTACGGAGCCGGCCGAACCGGCAACGTGTTCGAATTGGCCAAACTCGCCGAGACTCTCGCCGGAGTCGACAGCGTCGCCTCGATGGCGAGCACCCTGAAGCAGGTGTTGCTTCAACTGGCGCCGGCGGCTGCCAAGTTGCCGACGCAGGCGGCCTTCGACCTGCTCGACGAGGCGGAGGAGCGGCTCAAGGCATTGGAAGCGGCGCTCCAACCGGAGGCGGTTCGGGCCTTCCTGTCTGCGGTCGCTCGCGGCGGCGCGTCGCTAACCATGCTCACCGATGAGGTGCGCGCCTGGTTGGAAGCCAACAACGCCGTGAACAGTTTCCGCATCACGCCAGGGAACCCTGATGCGGCATGAGTGATCCTCAAGCGGCCTTGACCGCCCTGGAACTTCGGGAGTCCGAACTCCTGGCGTGGGGCGCAGTAGGGGCGCAATGGTCGCGAGACGAAGCGATCGCCGTGCTGGCCGAGCACGGCGACGCCGAGGACCTCTTCGCCGACCTGGAGGGCCGCGGTCTGCTGGTTCAAACTCCGGACGGCGGGTACCGGACCCGGAGCGCAGAGACGATGCGACTCCTGGCGACTCTGCGACAGGCCTTCCGGGGCGATCGCATCCTGAACGGCCGGCCGTTGGTGCTGGACTTTCGGTTCCTGCAACGGCCGCGGCGTCGACCCGAGCGCAACATCCTGCGGAAAGACTTCGTCCTGAGGCTCGGCGACCTAGTCGGGGCCAACGGGTTGGCGACCGCTCATACGCTCAGCCCGCCAAAGATCTCAGCCTTCCAAGAGCGTTCGGCTCAGTCGATCTTGACGGCGCTCAACTCCGAAAATCCGCGCGCCGGAGTCGTGGTGACGGCTGGCACCGGTAGCGGAAAGACGCTGGCGTTCTATCTGCCACTGCTGGCGTGGCTGTCGGACCACGTCACCCCTCAGGCGGGCACGACGGCGCTCGCGCTGTATCCCCGCAAGGAGTTGCTCAAAGATCAACTGCAAACCCTGGTGGAGATGTCGCTCGACCTTGCAGCCAAGAGGCCCGGCTCGACCCCGCTGAGTCTGGCGAGCTGGTTCAGCCTGACGCCGCAGTCGATCCGGTTCATTGGCGACCAATGGCAACCCAAAGGCCCCGGCTACCTCTGTCCGTACCTACGCTGCCCCGTCTGCGACGGTGAACTGGTGTGGCCGAAGACAGCAGTGGCCAACAAGGAAGAGCGGTTGGACTGCCTGGACGTGAACTGCGGGTTCACGCTCCCTGGGTCGGTCCTGCGTCTTACTCGTGACTCGGCGCGGCAGCACCCGGCTGACATCATGCTGAGCACTACCGAATCGTTAAACCGGCAACTCTCGGTGCCGTCGAGCCTGAAGGCCTTTGGCATCTCGACGCAGAGTCTGAGGACCGTTCTGCTCGACGAGATTCACACTTACGAGGGGACGACGGGGGCGCAGAACGCGATCCTGCTGCGTCGGGTGAAGAAGGCCCTGGGCAAGCCGTTGGTGTGGGCAGGTCTGTCGGCGACCCTGACCGACGCGGGCGACTTCTTCGGCAGGCTGGTCGATCTGAATCCCGGTGACGTCACCGTCGTTGAACCGGCGTACGAGGAACTCGAGGAGTCTGGCGCCGAGTACCTGGTCGCGCTTCGACACGATCCGCACAGCAGCACCGGGCCGCTCTCGGTGTCGATCCAGGCGGCGATGGCGCTGTCTCGTTGCCTCGACGTGCTCGATGACAACCCGTTCAATCCGCCAGTCGACTCCGAGGGCATGGTTGGCAGTCGCCTGTTCGCGTTCACCGACAAGTTGGACAGTACGAACCGGCTGTATTGGGATTTCCTGGACGCCGAGGGGTGGTCGTGGCCCAAGCGACCGAACCCAAGGCACAACCCGCACACCTTGGCCCATCTTCGGTCGCCGTGCCAGGATCAACTCAAGGTGGGTCAGCGCCAGGACGCCGCCCAGCGCGACCTGGACGGCCAGTTGTGGTGGCTGGCCCAGACGCTGGGCCACAACATCGACGGCGACGTGCAGAAGCGAGTCGACCGGACGAGCTCCCAGGACAGCGGAGTAGCGAACGACGCGGACGTGGTCATCGCTACCGCCAGTCTCGAGGTCGGCTTCGATGACGACCGCGTCGGCGCTGTGCTTCAACACAAGGCGCCGCACGACATCGCGCAGTTCCTGCAGCGCAAGGGCCGCGCCGGGCGTAATGCCGCGACCCGGCCCTGGACGGTCGTGGTGCTGAGCAATTGGGGGCGAGACAGAGACGCCTGGGACGCCTATGACGCGCTATTCAGCCCCATCGTTCCGGCCCGCACACTGCCGATCGAGAACCTGTATGTGCTGCGGATCCAAGCGGTATACAGCCTGCTGGACTGGCTGGCGCAACATGCGAACATTCCCTGGGTCAATTCGTGGCGCCTCGCTACCGGCCCAGCCGACCTGCTCAGCAAGACCCCCCAAAAGCAGGCCGAAACGAAGGAGCACCAGGAGCTGCTGAGCGGTCTGCTCGCCCAACTACTGCGCGAAGGTCCCGAGCGAGACTCGCTGCGTCGGCACCTGCGCAAAAGCCTCGCTCTCGGCGCTGGATCTCATGCCGACCGGGTGCTTGAGCAGATCTTCTGGGAGGCGCCGCGGCCCCTCCTCGCCGGTGTCGTCCCGACCCTCCGCCGTCGTTTGGCTGACCAATGGGCGGCCGAACGACCGGCGCCCGATGACGGCGGGCTGAGACACCGGATCCCACTGCGGGACTTCGTGCCGGGAACCCTCTTCGACGAGTTGATGGTTCCGGATGTCAGTTTCCTGGTCCCGTGGAGCAAGGATGAGAAGCGCTCCGAACAGTTGCCCGCGCTCCGGGCCCTCCGGGAGTTTCTCCCCGGCAACGTGTCCCGACACTTTGGCGTTCGAGCAACCAACAAGCGGCACTGGGTCCCGTTGCCGGAGGCGATCGATGATGACGGCGTCCGCTGGGTTGACGTGGCTACCTACTCAGGGGCGCCGGTCGACGACGTCACGGCGAACGGCGAGACGACTCCGGTGTTTGCTCCGGTGGCCGTGGAACTCACGCCGGTCCCGGAAACGACCTCGGACGCATCATCAATGCGAGCCGACTGGGAGTTCAACGTCGTCCCATTAGGCAACGGCGTCTCTCTGCCGCTGTCGCCGTCCGTGACAACCCTGGTCCCGCACCTGTCGTCGCACCTGCACGTCCAAGGCGGGGGAGTGCGACTGATGCGCTACTCACTCGGTGGGGCCGGGGTGCGCTGGATCAACGGCAAGACCTCGGCCGAGCGAATCCGGTTCGGCGTGCGAGATGGGGAGGACTGGGCACCGGCCGCGATGGGCATCGAAATCCACTGTGACGCGCTGATCGGCCAGGTTGCCACCCCGGATTTCTCTTCCGCCCCACAGTCGGACGAGCGATCGGCCTGGCTCCAGCACCAGGTGCTGACGACCACAGACCTGCCGGGCGAGATGAGTTCGTTCGACCGATCCTCGCTGAGTGAGAGTGTGCTGGCCGTCGCCGCGACCTGGCCCGGTGCCCGAGACCAGGATCCGGACGAGGTCGCGTTCGGGGTCGAGTTGAGCAAGTGCGCAGACCTGCTGGGGTTGACGAAGACCGAGAACGACAGCAGTCTGCGCGATTGGCTCGCCAACTCCAGTGTGCGCGACGTCCTACTCGCAGCACTCCTCGGGGCTCGCACCGTCGGTCGCTCAAACGAGTGGATGCACTGGGTGCGTCGTCGGCACACCTTGAGCGCTGCGAACCTGCTATTGGTCTCGCTGACCAGTTGGGGCTCAGGCGTGGATGCTGATGAGTTGACGGTCGACCTGCATCCCGAGGACGACACCCGATTCGTCATCTCCGAGCAGTCGCCCGGCGGCACTGGGCAGATCGAGTCCCTGGCTAGATCCGTCTCGCAGAATCCCGACAACGTTGGCATGGCGTTGAGGGACGCAATGCGACCGTCGGACATGGAATCGATGGACGTCGAGTTGCGCTCGTTCTTGGCGGTGCCTGACAACACGGTCGCGATCGCCGTCCAGAACCTCGCGAGCGCGTGGCGCAATGGGCACGCTGCCGTCCGAGCCGCGACCTCGGATCTCGACGCTGCGTTGCAGGGGGTCGGCATTGAGATGGGTCATGCGGCCCGAACTGCGCTGTCGACGCGACTCGCCGGTCCGGGCGCTCACCCGGGTCTGATCGATGAGGTGTCCGTGTGGATGACTGCCCGGCAGAAGGCAGTTCTGGACGGGGGGTTCGCCGTAGATCCGAGGGTGCTGGCCCTTACCTTGGCCGACCGTGCCGAAGTTGATCCGTATCTCAAACTCGATCAGCCGAGTCCGGCGGACCGGGTTCGCGCCATCGGCAACGTCCTCTGGCCGTGGGGGGAGAGCGCGCAATCGGTGGCCTCTTACAATCCGTATGCGCCGATTCTGTCGGCGACGGTCGACGTGGTGCGAGACAACTGGGCCGCGCCAATCCAGGTGATAGATATCGGGACCTGGACCGATCAGGCCCGCCAGCAGGTGCATGACGAACTCGTGCGAGCTCGCGAGGTGATCATGCGGGTGGCTGCCCTCGAGCGCCGCACCCTGCGGGCTGCGATCCTCGACCTGACCACGGCCCCCGTCGAGGTCGGCCCACTGATGTTCCACCCGCAGGTGACTGCCGTCCGCGACCACGGAGCTTACGCCGAGGCGCGCGTGCTGTTGAGGGAGGCCTGGTCGTGAACCGAGTGATCCGCAAGTCCCAGAGCAGCAGTGCCAGCGAGGCGGCCGACCTGCTCGCTGGCATCTTCGCAGCCGAGATCGCTGCGCCTAGCACGTGCATCTGGTTGGTCTCGCCGTGGATCTCCGATGTCGAGCTGATCGACAACTGCGCCGGTTCGTTCCAGTCCTTGGCGCGGTTCGGCAAGCGTCGAGTCCGTCTGACAGAAGTGCTCGTCTCACTAGCCGACCGAGGCAGTCATGTGGTGATCGGCACGACCAGCGACCCGCACAACACTCGATTCGTCCAACGACTCGAGCACCTCGGCGCAGACCTCCGGGTCGAGGAACGGATCACCGTCAAGGTCGACACATCCGAGCAACTGCACACCAAGGCGATCACCGGTGACGACTATGCGCTTTCCGGCAGCATGAACATCACGTACAACGGCATCGAGGTGCGTGAAGAGTTGATCGACCTCTGCGTCGACCAGCAGATGGTGGCGCAGGCGCGCATGGACGCCTATGACCGGTTCGGGGGCGTGCTGCTATGAGCGTGGTAGATGCCATCGGGGCACTCATAGGCGACTACGCCATCTACGGGGAGCACGCCGACCGAATTGAAGGT
This sequence comes from Nocardioides sp. Z30_9, assembly GCF_058215735.1. NCBI lineage: Bacteria > Bacillati > Actinomycetota > Actinomycetes > Propionibacteriales > Nocardioidaceae > Nocardioides > Nocardioides sp. Z30_9. Next base: position 1,429,465 of record NZ_JBZAJF010000001.1, on the reverse strand, counting down.
CTTGTCGAGACCCAGACGTTGTCTTTCGTGGCTGGGCGCAGCAACTGGCTGGTGCTGCCGTGGCGCCCGGCGAACGCGTCCTCTGGTTTCTACCTGTTCTCTGAGGACCGTGAAGGACAGCGTCGTGGCCGGGAGGTGTTGAACGGCTTTCTCGGCCCCTCGGTGGCGCGACTGGTGAGCATGCCCGACGACCTCGTGGAATCGGCACTGGATCCGGTGTGGGCGGCCACTGGCATGGTCAAGGCGGCGTTCGTGCAACGCCGTCCCGACGTCGACCGTGTCGAGATGCTGCTCCGCCTCGAGGATCTGGTTGCCACCATGGCCGGTCGTCCGACGGCTATCGACGAGGTTCAAGCGACTCACGTCGATCTGCTCCGCGACGTGCGGTTGGCAATGCTGGGCAACGACTCGGTGAATGCTCAGCGACTCCTCGATCAGTTGGTGCTGACGGGGGAACTAAGCGCGGAGAACCTGCGGTTCCTGACCATCGAACTGTTTGCGGCCTTCGGTCGCTGGCAGGAGATGGCTGACCTGCCGTACATCAACGTACTGATGCAGGCCCGCCGGCCCCAAGCGGTCAGCGAGTCGATCCTGCGCATGATCTGGTGGACCGAGATCGTCCCCCATCTGGGCACCGCCGCGATTTCATCGGTGTTCGCCAGCGCCGGGGTGCTGACGAGATACGGCGGAATCCTCCGGACGATCCAGGTGCCGAACTCTTCGCAGGCGAGGATGCTGGCCTTCCTTACCGCGACCGCGGACCACGACGCCGAGCGCCAGGCCGCAATCCTCGAAGCGTCGGCAGATGATGCAGAGCGCGCAAATCTCGTCGCGCTCGCTCGGGGCACTGGGGGGTTGCCGGTTGCGACGGCGCCGGTTCCGGAGTCTGAGCCGGAACCGTTTCAGGAGCCTGAGTCGGAGCCACAAGAAGATCCGATGCTGGTGGCTATCGGCCGAGGCAAATTCAAGGCTGCTATCGACCTATTCCTGAAAGACCCGGCACCGGACTTCGCCGCCGTCGCGGTCGACGCGATCTTGGAGATCAACCAACACGACCAGGCTAGCGACGTCTTGGAGTTGGTTAAGACCTGGATCGACGGCGGCGTGATCGACCCCACAAGGAGCCTGCGTCGCGACCTCGAGGACCTCGATGCCTTGGTGGCCGGAGCGTGCGCCGGGTGGTCGGACTGGGCCAAGCGCGTCGGCTCCGACGACCGCTGGGCCGATGCATCGATGGTGCTGCGCGACCAGCATCAGAGCTGGGATCGGCTCGGTGCTCTGCCCTCGAACCAGGTCTCCGGAGTCGCCGACGGGATTCTCGCCGCTGTGGGCTCGACTAACGACGATCAACTGCGAGCCGGTCTGGATGTGTTGTGCCGGGTGGCCGCCGAGGTGGTCGAGAACCCTTCCTGCGCGCCGTTCTTCGAGACCGTCTTGGAGGTCCTGGCCGACCAGGAAAACCTCAGCGCCCAGGTCCGGGATGCCTACGTGCGTCTACTTGAGGCCATCTTGGCCGCAGGGCCGTCCAAGGGCGCCTATGTTGAGCTGCTGACCAGGACCACCGCGCTCTGGGATCTCGTCCGGGCCCGGCAGCACGTCGACTGGGCCCTGGAACTGCTAGATGCCGTCGCCGGCGCGAGCGCCCCGGACGCCGGGAGTCGCACCGCATACGGGATGCCCATAGTCCAGTACCTGCGCTCCTTGGAGCACCTCGGTCTCCGGCAGTGCGTGGAGGTCGAGGCGCTCGCTGTGGAGTTTGGGCTTCCCCGGCTTCCCGTCGAGGTGACGGCCCATGAGGAAGAGGAGTCGGTCTGGAGACGACTGGACGGCAGCGTTGTCGGCTTGTACTCCCTGCTCTCCCACGCCGTGCCGCGCTTCACCTCACGGCTGAAGGAATTATGCAGCCCGGGCGAGATCGTCGGGAACACTGACACCACCGCGACCAACGCGCTGAGCAGTCTGGCCACGCGAGCCGACCACCTCGTCGTCGACACCTGGCACGCCGCCCACCAGGCAACCAACGCGATCGACCACGTTCGGCCCAAGGGCAAGCAGGTGCTGCCGCAGCAGCGGGGGGTGACCGGATTCCTGCGTGCACTGGAAGCGCACCTGGAGAGGTAACCCGGTCGCTGTGCGCGTATGACGGCTGCGAGCGAGTCCGCTACCGCGACCGGATCCTCATGCTCCCACGCGCGCAGCACCCGTCAGTCGGCGTACTCCAGGCACGCAGTCGATTCCGCCGAGGTGCGAATCCGCTAGAGACAACTAGCGCAGTTCACGTAGCAGGTGGTTGCTCAAGAGGCGCACGTCAGAAGGAGTGTTTTGCAGGCCGTTCCAACGGCGGATGTTGTCAGGCCCGAAGCTCCACGAGCCCGTTGTCCATGACGTCTTGGGTTTAAGAGTCGCGATGGCTCGCTCAAGATTGAGTTCGCCGAGATCCGCGGCAGGGACGCCCTCCGTCAAATGATCCATGACGTATCCCAGGGACTGGATCCCGACGCCGTGGGTAAGCCGGGACTTGATGGGTGGGAGTGCCCAGGCATCGGCGAAGGTGTACGCCACGACCGCCCAGAACTGGTTGAGGTGAAGCAGGATCTTTTCCACATCACCGGAGCCGTCGATTGGGTCGCGGTACTGGTAGAGCGCGCCGTCGTACAGGCTGTTCTCGATCATCTTGAGGACGCTGTTGTCCTTGATGTAGCCATCCGGCGTCGTGGGGGTCGCGATCTTTCCGGCGAATGGCAAACCGGAGCATGGGTCGCCGGCGTTGAGGCGGGTCATGACCAGCGCCGGAAGTTGCTTGCGGGCGTACGCGGGGGGCAGATGACCGGCCGTGTCAGGAAGCAGTTCGTGGATGAGTCCCTTGGGGAGAGGCTTGGTGTTGTTGACCAGGATGAACTGTGAGCGTTGCTCGGCCTCTCCATGAGCGATGAATCCGACAGCGGCCACCGGGAACTCGGCGAGGTCAGCGTCGCGGATTGCCGCGCTCCGCTGTTGGCCGTCGACTAGCCATGCTGGCTTCTCGTCATCGGGCTGCGACTCGTCGATCGGGATCACGAGTTCACCGAGTGTGGAGTAATCGAGGTTCGCCCTTGAGTTCGTAGACTCGAAGCGCACGCGCGCATCGAACGCCAGGACGATGGCGTTGGGGAGCAAGGGCGAGTCGGACTCAAGATAGCGCCGGATCGCTCGGATATGGCTGAGGACCTCGGGCCGCTGGTAGCCCTGCAGCGACTCATCGTCTCGATGCACCCGTGAGACTGTGGCGAAGTCGTGAATCCGCTTGCCGTCGACGCCGAAGCAGAAGATGTATTGGCTTCCTTGGCGCACCCTGATGGCGGGGAGTCGGATCTCGTATTGGTCAGCCATGGTTGCTCCCATTGGTCTCCGCAGTCACGCGGGGTTTGAGGTGCTTCATCTTGTTCGACAGCACTGACAGGTTGTGGAACCCGCGTCGCTTGTTCCGTTCAGTTCCGCGAAAGATCGCGATCTCGATGCCGAGCGTGCGGCAAAGCGTGCATGGGCACTTCGTCCAGGGAGCAGCCGACAAAGTGCGCTCGTACTCCGGGAGGTAGCTCTTCTTGATCTGACAGATGACCTCATAAGCCCCCAGCGCTTGCAGTGTTCGTTTGAGAGAGGCAGTGCTGCCGTCGAAGTGACGGAGTTCCATGAGACATGCTCGCTCGTGTTCAAGCGCCTCTCGTTGCGAAACGCGTCCCGCCAGGATCGCCCGCTTCAGCGTCGGGTTTCCGTCAACCTGTGGGACGCGCAAAGCGACGAAGGCTTCGGTTGGGGTGTGGAAGTTCTTGCGGTCATCCATGAACGCCTGGCGAAAAGCGGATGTGCTGTCGAAACTCGTCACGCCATGGCCAGCGAACGTGTCCATAGAGTCGAAGCGAGTAATGCCCAGCAGGTGAAGTTCTGTGTCCTGTGTACGAACGCGGTCGATGGCGACGAGGCACTCAAGGATGTCTCGCGTCTTCAGTGGCACCATGCCGCCGAGTGCGATCCGGCGATATCCCATGTCCTGGAGTTGTCGCACGCTGTCGGCGTAGCTCTCAGGACTCCAGCCCTGGGCTGCTCCGACCGGGTGGACTCGTAGTCGCTGATCTCTCACTCGTGCGATGAAACTCTCGGCAAGTTCGAGTGTGATGAGTCGTCGCTGCGCCCATGCTGGATCGACGTCCTCGAACGAGAGATTTCGGTTGTACCCGAAAATGATGTGGTCAACACTGACCCCGGCGTCGAAACCGCATCCTTCGTAAAAGTCGAGGGTCTCTTCGACGCTGACCGGAGGAATCAATTCGTCGGCGTAATTGAAGGCCCCGTTGTCGCCCAGTGTTTCTACTTCATGCGGTAGTCGGAAAAACCGTCGCACGCCCAATCGATAGAGCCGCGCCCGTTGGGCGGCCGTATACTTGCCCGATCCCTTGACCGAGCCGTCAACGATAGACTTGCTCACGAGCATGCCGCTATAGGGAGGGGCCTCGAGGATCTCGTGCGCGTACCGGTCGTCGCGCTGCCGTACCCGTAGCGCAGAATATTCGTCACGAAGAAAGTCGTACGTGGGACTGACCAGATCCTGGCTGTCAGGGAAGTAGAACTTCACCTCTTGCCAGCCCGATTCGCAACATAACTGCGCGCCAACAGGTTAGAGAGTGCGCTGATGTGACGGGGAGTGTTCTGCAGTTCGTCCCAAGGCAATCCGAGCTCGGGCCAAACTCCCTGCGTCCAGGCGCAATCCGCCGCGATGAAAGCAAGTTCCCGCTCAGCAAGTTGAACCGCTTGAGCGTCATCGACGTCTACGTGCGCCATCACGCGCTCCATTAATCGCCCCATCGCGCGAATGCCAACTCCACCCATCAGGCGTGATTGCGTCGGAGGCACACCCCAGGCATCTGGGAACGTGTTCTTCACCGCTGACCAGTAGGTGAGGAGCACTCGTCGGATCCCCTCGGTGTCGGTGGTCCCGGTCGCGATATTCCGATAAGGAAAAAGCACTCCTGATGGCGACTCGAGGGATTCCTTGAGGGCCTCGACAAGGCCGGTGTCAGTGACTATCGCCTTCTGCTTCGTCTCGGGGTCGGCCGATGCGCGCTTGATCAGGCCCTTGAAGGGTGATCGGGCATCTTGATTCAGCATGTCCACGAGTGCGGAGGGCAGTTTGCGAGTTGACATGCGTCCGGACGGGACCCGAGTGATCTCAGGCAGCAGTTCCGTGACCAGGTTGACAGGTAGTGGTTGCACGGTGTTCACGCGCAGAAACTGCTCCCTCTGTAACTCCAATGCGTCCGTAACAAAAGCGGCTATCGGAACAGGTAGGCGGCGATTCTTGGTTCGTGACAAGGCGAGACTCCGCTGTTGGCCATCCACGATCCATGCGGGGCGGGGGTCTTCGGGGCCGGACCCGAATGGGATCTCTAAAGTGCCCGAGATGGCAAGGCCGTCACTGGCTCCGGGGCCGCGACTGGATTTGAAGCGCACTTCCGTCGGTAAAGCCAAGATGAGACCGTTGGGGAATAGCACATCTGCGCTATCGAGGTACTCCTGGATCTGCTTTACATGTTTGCGCTTTTCGGGTCGCTGGTAACCGATCAGTTTGCCGGCCTCGTTGCGCCCGATTCGGGCAACGTCAGCGATTTGGTCGATCTCTTCGGCTGCCAAGGTAAAGAGATAGAGGGGTGTGTCGGCATTCTGGAGAACCTTGAGAGCCTTGCGCTCTAACCATTCGGCTGTCATACCGCCTCCAGTGCGGATCGGAATATCTCGCCGAATCGGCGTTGCTCACAGGCGTGACCTGCGTCTCGCAGTATGCGGAGAGCCCTGGTCTTCGAGAGGTTGGGATCGGCTTGCCGCATCTGCAACACGAAGTTGAGGACCTGTGTGTCGGTCAAAGGGGTGCGGTCGTAGACCTCTGGTTGGGATGCCGTCGAAGCCCATGCGCTCCAGGCAGCGTTGTTCCGGTTCCCCGAAATCGTAGGTTCGGGAAGCAGGCTTAGCCAAGCGATGGCGGTGCGAAGATTCAGACTGGTGGTGGTGCCGCCCAATGCGGCTCGCAACCCCCGGTCTGCGGCCACACGAAGTTCTGCCGGTACCGAGTCGGACCCCCCGAAGACGACAACATCGTCTCTACCAGCCAACTGCTTCAGGTCTTGATCCATCGCATCGGCGTAGTTCTTGGAAAGCACAAACAGCGTAGGTGCGTCTAGGTGGGCCCTGGCTGGCGAAGAGTTGGTTGCCATGGACTGCCACCAGGCGCTGGCGTCGACTCGACTCGCACCCACCGAGTCGGCTTGGCCGGGGCTGAAGGTCGCGGCGTACGACGGTGCCTGCACGTCGGCCTCCACGAACCCCAGGCCAGCCGAGGCAACGACCAGTGTCGGACGGAAACCTGCGCCGCGTGCCGATGCCTCCAGCCTCAGCGCCTGCGTCCAGGATTCGCCACAGTAGAGATGGCGAAGTGGCGCTGTAGGCGACGCGCCCTCGATCCGTGTCTTCCACAGGTCAGTTCGCTCAGCTATCGACCCAGGGGGGAGGCTGCGTACCATCAGGCCTGGCTCAGGTTGTGCTGACTTGCGGTCAGTGCACGTGACGACGATCGTCAGTTTTTGGCCCACTTGCGCGGCCCTCCCCAGTAACTGTCAGTGTGTCGTCGCTACTCTAACCTGTAGTTTCGGCCTAGCGTAGAGGCCTACACGCGACATGTGGACAACGACGGATTCGGTGGTGACAAGGTGCGCAAAGCAGTAGTTCTTCTCAGTGGTGGTCTCGACTCCACAACCGTGCTGGCGCATGCGAAGAACGAGGGGTTCGAGCCCTTCGCGCTGAGCTTCCGCTATGGGCAACGACACGTGGTCGAACTCGAGGCGGCCAAGCGGGTGGCTGAGGCTCAGGGTGTGGCCGGCCACGTTGTGTGTGACATCGACCTTCGAGTGTTCGGTGGGTCGGCCCTTACTGCCGATGTTGACGTGCCGAAGCACGAGAGCGTCGAGACGGTGGAAGAGAACATTCCGGTCACCTACGTGCCGGCACGCAACACCGTGTTCCTGTCATTCGCGCTTGCGTACGCCGAAGTGATCGGTGCCACGGACATCTTCATCGGAGTCAACGCCCTTGATTACTCTGGCTACCCCGACTGCCGACCGGAATACATCGCGGCGTACGAGGCCATGGCAAACCTTGCTACGCGAGCCGGCGTGGAGGGTGGCCAGATGAGCATCCACACACCGCTGATCGACAAGACCAAAGCCCAGATCGTCGAGATGGGACTCGCACTCGGTGTCGACTACGCCCTTACCTCGTCCTGCTACGACCCAGATTCCGAGGGGCGCTCGTGTGGGCACTGTGACTCCTGCTTGCTACGTCTGAAGGGCTTTGCAGAAGCCGGCATGGAAGACCCCGTGGCCTACCAGGCAACCCGGTGACCTACAAGATCAAAGAGATCTTCTACACCCTCCAGGGAGAGGGTGCTCATGCCGGGCGCCCAGCAGTGTTCTGTCGATTCAGTTTGTGCAACCTGTGGACGGGACGGGAAAAGGACCGGGCCCGAGCGATCTGCAAGTTTTGCGACACTGACTTCGTAGGCACCGACGGCGAGGGCGGCGGACGATTCGCCACCGCCGAGGCGCTCGCAGATGCCGTAGAGGCTGCCTGGCCGACAGGTTGGCTCGAGAACCGGATGGTTGTCTGCACTGGTGGGGAACCCTTGCTGCAGCTCGACGACGCAGCAGTGCAAGCGCTGAAGTCGCGCGGGTTCTATGTGGCCGTCGAGACCAACGGCACTCAGGTTCCTCCAACCGGGGTCGACTGGCTATGCGTGAGCCCGAAGATCGGTGCAGATTTGGTCGTCGGTGGGGGACAGGAACTCAAGTTCGTCTACCCGCAAGGCGGTGTCGACCCAACCTCGTTCGAGCACCTTCACTTCGAGAACTTCCGGGTCCAGCCCATGGACGGACCGGACGTCGTGGCGAACACGACTGCAGCCGTGAAGTTCTGCATGGACCACCCCAACTGGCAACTGAGCCTCCAAACCCACAAGTTCCTAGGAATCCCGTGACCTTCACTGCAGAGATCTATCGCGAATTCACCTTCGAGTCCGCACACCGGTTGCCCCACGTGCCCGACGGGCACAAATGTGCGCGCCTGCACGGTCACTCCTATCGGGTGGAGGTGCACATCGCGGGGCCCGTTGGTGACGAGACTGGATGGGTTCAGGACTTCGGCGACATTAAGAGGGCGTTCAAGCCGCTCGAAGAGCAATTGGACCATAACTATCTGAACGAGCTCCCCGGCCTCGAGAACCCCACCAGCGAGGTGCTGGCGAAGTGGATCTGGGACCGCCTGCTCGACGACCTCCCGAACTTGGCGGCCATCCAGGTGCGCGAGACCTGCACATCCGGCTGCATCTACCGGGGCGAGTGAAAACACCATGCTGCCCGATATCCAGGATCAGTTCGACGCTCGTGGCATCGAGTTGGACGAGGTGGGAATCTCAGGGTTGAGGTATCCGACGGTTTTTGACGATGGTGAGATCACACAGGGGGGCATCGGTAACTTCGACGTTGTTGTCCGCCTGCCTGCTGATCGCCGTGGTACGCACATGAGTCGCATGGTTGAGATTGTGCATGACCATTTGGTGAGGCTTGATCCTCGCGAACTCCCTCTCGTGCTGAAGCACGCCGCCGCTAAGCTCGACGTCGACTCGGTCGAGATCCGTTGCGCCTTGCCCATTGCCACCTTGGTGACGTCGCCAGAGTCGCGTCGAGAGTCCTGGCAGGCCAGCGATGTGCGGTTTCAAGCCGCTCTGGTCGACGGAACTTTCCGGCTGAGCACGACCGTCACGAGTCAGGTGACCAGCCTCTGCCCTTGCAGCAAGGCCATCAGTGACTACGGGGCTCACAACCAGCGAAGTGACGTGACTCTGAAGGTGGAAGGCGACGGCGACGACTCGTATCCGTTGACTATCAGTCGGGCCGTTGAGCTAATCAGATCTGTTGGTTCGTGTGCTGTCTATCCACTGGTGAAGCGCCCGGATGAGCGAGCAATCACCATGGCTGCCTTCGACCACCCCGTCTTCGTTGAGGACATGACTCGTGATCTGTCCGGCATGCTGAGAGGACTAAATATCACGCACCGTGTCTCGGTAAGGAACTTGGAGAGCATTCACAGCCATGACGCAGTTGCCAGTGTCGCGTACATCGGGAGAGTCGCCGCACAGACTATTTGATCCAGCCGTGAGCCTCCAGTGTTCGGCTGTCAATTTGGTTGCCAGCCTTGTCTCTCTTGATGAGGTTCAAAACGTACTTCTTGCCGCCCTTAGTGCCTTTCGACCCGTACATCGTCTTGAGTGCCTCGGCCAAAGGGCCAACCCAGTCGTCCTTTAGTGACTGCAGTCCAGAATCGTGCCAGGGGATTCCCCGCATGTGATCGAGGTTGCTAGCAACCTCTGCTGGACTGCTGGGGGAGCTCGGCCCCATGACCTGAGCCAAGAGTCCACGCGTGATGGCTTTAAGGCCCACGTTGTGAAGTATTCTCTGTTTGTGGTTGGTTGTGACAGCAATGTCCCAATAGTCAGTCGCTGCGTTGACTTGTGGGTCTGATCCGATGGTCCCCTTCACATTAGGGTTGATTAGGCCCAGTGAAAGACGGACGCCTTCGTAAAAGTCAAAGAGGTACTTCCCTACCTCCTTGACTTCACTGGGGTCCATCTTCTCGAGGGTGAACCTGTTGGCCAAGTACGGGTCTTGCTCAAAGGCAAGGGCGATCAGTGACTCGAGAAAACTCAGGGTGATTACGTAAGGAGTCCGCAGATTGGTGGCGCCGACTATTGAGTCCGGAGCAAAGACGCCCCCCCTCCCCTCAAGGTCATTTCGAATCCAACTCAAGGCAATCTGTGCCTTGTAGGCTCGGTGCCCCACCTGTGAGTCGTACTGCTCCCTGATGGCTGCTTTAAAATCTTCACTTAGCGGCCTTCCCATATTGAGTTCATAAGTCTGATGCCGCATCACATCTTCGTAGTCGTTGCCCTTCCACCGCTTGATTATAATCACGTTGACTGGGTATGGATCGGGTGCGGACCAATCCCTGAAGGCCTTGATTCGATGTTGTCCGTCCAGTACCCATGCCGTTCGATCAACTTCCGCAACGGCCTTCAATTCAGTGCCGTCCCATTCGTATTTGCCGGTCAGTCGAACCGTTCCTGGTGTGACGCGGGCAATCGCCGGCATTTGTGTATGTGGTACGAACTCAAACGCGTCTTCCTCGACTGATATTACGATGGCAGAGGGAAGTATTCTCTCTTGATTCGAAGACGCTAGAAAATCCCGGATCGATTGCCAGTGCGCGTCGTTGATTGTTCGATTCCTGCCCCCTTCTCTCCAGACGCCGGATGCGGGGTCCCACCCGACGGCATTGTCTACAGACACTAAATCGCGCAGGACCTGTGCATCCACCCCCGCGACGTAAAGATGCAACTTCGAGTTGCTTGGATTCTGTACCAGTTCGTACCCGTAGAATTCGTGTGACTTCCGGGTTACCTTTGGTTTCTTCACTTGCACGACTCGCATTCGATAATGAGGTTGGTCAGGTTGGCGGCTAGAACTCCCCGTGGGCGCACAAAGAGTCGACAGTCAGATGCTGAGTTTCCGCAAGGACACATGCTCAATGGTCGCCCATCTGTGGTCTGGTTCGACATTGAGAGTCGAAGAAAGCGTAGTGCTGGAGAGATGGTCTGACTGGTGCTCAGTTTCAAGGCTGCAGCGATCCGCCCGTTTGTGGTGGCGCCCTTGCCTAGGTTGCACGCAGCGCAAAGCAGTTGAAGATTGTTGAGACCGTGACTGCCACCCAACGAGGTGGGCGTGATGTGGTCGACGTGAAGGGGGTCTGAGCGGTCTCCGCATGTGCGGCAGTACGGTCCCCCCTGCGCCGACGCAACCAAGTCTCGTCGCGCATGGGCGCCGGACGTCGGCATTCCATCGTGAGCACTCCGGTTCACGTCTTTGATTCGCTCCAGCCAACGCATGGCGTCGGAGGATGGTTGATCCGATAGGTCCAAAGCGTCGAGCAGTGCGCGATTATTCTGGCGGTTGCGGGACCAAAATTCGTAGGTCAAAACAAGCGCTTGCTGATCAAGGGCCTCGCTGACGGCGTGGCCGAGGAGTTGCCCCCAAGTCTCGCTCGTCATTTTTGGAGATGGTGCCGGTTCTCTCCGCATCGGAAGATGATATGCGGCACAGGATGCTGTCTTGCAACGCGCCGGTCGGTGCGGTCTACGCGCGGGAGATGACCAGGCTCAACCGACTCTCCTTGTGCACCCCCGACGTCACGAACTTCGTGAACCACTAACCGGGTGCTCGCGGGGCTCGGCCGTGCCCCGCCCGCGCTTCGCGTTGCTGGTGCGCTGTGCTCGGGCACGCGGCCGCTGATCAGCACCACGCGCCGTACCTCGCGGATGGCAGTCGCTCGAACCGTCCGGGTGAGTATCAAGAACACTGGAAAGAAGACCTGGACTTCCCAACCCGGCACCGTGACGGGCGATCTGGGCTTGCCTCGCAAGGGCAGGTCGGTGACAACCACCGCGGGACCGCCCTGCGGGCCACCATCCGACTGCAGTCGGGAGAAGCAGGTCGAGGTGGGGGCCTTGCAGACCTCTGCCACTGAGCCGGTCATGGCTTTCACGCCGATCGCTGGGCGGGTGAGCCGCCTCGACTACCTGGGTCATCGACCGTCAGCAAAGCTGCGGATAGGCGAAACGACACTTCCGGTCTCCTGACTCCAATCGAGAAAACGCCCGTTCCGGGCAGGCCCAAACCTGATACTCGACGGCATGGGAAATCCAGAGGGGGTCGTGACCCGCTGGCGCCGTTTCGGGCACGACCGGCTGTACGTCACCCGGGGCCATGAGGTGAGCGTCGGTTGGTGGGACCTGAAGTCCGGCGAGGGGAGCCCCGAGAGCCCGGAGGACGAAGCGGCACTCCGCGAAGCCGTGACGGCATGGCAGGCCAGCAATGCCGACCTGGTCGGGGCTGCCCCTTCAGCGACCAAGGCGGCTACTGCGGCATCCCCCGTCGTGGAGCCCGTCTCAGTGACTCCAGCCGACGCTACGCCCGCGCGCCCTTGGCTCGACCTGTCCACGAACCTGCCCGGAGCCGAAGCGCGGGAACAGGCGATCGCTGCCCGTGGTGCTGCGCCGGTGAGGTCGCTGCTGGCGCGTGCGCTCGGCGTGCACACCGACGAGCGCGCTTGGCGGATCGGAGCGGACGGCGAGGAGAAGGTGGCGGCCCGGCTGGCCAAGCTCGCGAAGAAGGACCCGCGCTGGCGCATTCTGCACGCGATCCCGGTCGGCGCCCGGGGCGCCGACATCGACCATGTGGTCATCGGTCCCGCCGGCGTCTTCACCGTCAACGCGAAGCACCACCCTGGGGCGAAGATCTGGGTCGGCGGGGACACCTTCCTTGTCGACGGCCACAAGCAGCCCTACATCCGCAACAGCCGACACGAGGCGGCCCGTGCGGCGAAGCTACTCACTGCCGCGTGCGGATTTCCGGTGCACGTCGAGGGGATCGTGGTCACGGTCAACGCATCTGACGTGGTGGTCAAGAAGGCGCCGAACGGCGTACACGTCATACCGAGGATGAGGGTCGCCAACTGGCTCGGCCGGCACGGCGAGATTCTCGCCGAGCCCGTGCTCGAGTCCATCTTCGAGTCGGCTCGCCGATCGACGACCTGGCGTCCCTGACTACGTCCGGTCGTTCGCGGTCACGCGTCCCCGGCCGAGCAGTCCGGGGACGCGCAGACGTAGCGGAAGGGCGGGTCGGCGAGCAGCACGGTGGACTGGGTGTCCGGGGGTGCCGCCGGGTCCATCTGCAGGACGAGCTCCTGGCCGCAGACGCGACACCGGGGCACCGAAGGGCCGGTCATCGGCCGGCTCAGCTGTGGACCGACCGGCGCGCGCCGACACGCGTCCAGATGAGCAGCGCGATGACTGCCCCGATGACCGAGCCGATGATGCCGGCCGGCTGCAGGAGGCCGTCGGAGGCGTCCTTGCCGAAGAGCAGGTAGCCCAGGAAGCCGCCGATGAACGATCCGACGATGCCCAGGACGATGGTCATCGCGATGGACAGGTCCTGCTTGCCCGGGACGAGCAATCGGGCCAGGGCGCCGGCGATGAGCCCGACGATCAGGATGGTCAGGATGAGACCCAGCATGGTGGGTTCCTTTCAGTGGAGGTTGGTCCCTCCATCCTGTGACCCCTGAGGAGGGTCCGATACACCCCTGGGTAGGTTAATGTTGCGCCGTGAGTACGGCTAAGACCCACACGAGTACGCGACCGATCACGGTCGCGCTCGTGGACGACTACGACGTGGTCGTCATGGGGGTCGCCAACATCATCGACCGCTACCGCGACCGAGTGATCGTCGCCGAGCTGGACACCAACAAGCCGGTCGAGGACGTCGTCGACATCGCGCTCTACGACTGCTTCGCGCAACCGGAGTCCGACCACCACAACATCGCGGTCCTGCTGGAGAACCCGCACGCGCGACGCGTGGTCGTCTACACGTGGAACTTCCACCCGCAGCTCGTCGAGAGCGCGCGCCGGCAAGGGGTGCACGGGTACCTCTCCAAGGCACTGCCGGCCCGTCAGTTCATCGCCGCCCTCGAAGCCGTGCACGCGGGCGAGGTGGTGTTCAGTGATCCACCCGGTCGATCCGGCGGCGTGAACGGGCTCGACTGGCCCGGCCGCAGCGAGGGCCTGAGCGAGCGCGAGGCCGAGATCCTCGCGCTGATCACACAGGGTCTCGACAACGCCGAGGTAGCCGCCCAGACCTTCCTGACCCCCAACACGGTCAAGTCCTACATCCGCACGCTCTACCGCAAGATCGAGGTGTCCAGCCGCACCCAGGCCGTGCTGTGGGGCATCGACCACGGCTTCGCCCCCAACCACCACCGGATCGACCACTGGCGCGGCGGTCCCTGAGTCGCACGCGTTCGGGACGTAGCCGTCTCCTGAACGGGCGTGCCACCATCTGGCGATGACCGAGCTGCAGGACATCTGCGACGAGCAGTACGCCGCGGGCCGGGTGCCCGGGGCGGTCGCCGTGGTCGCACGCGGAGACGACGCGGAGGTCGCCTGCGTCGGTGAGCGCAGCGTGGGTGGTCCGGCGATGACGCGCGACTCGCTGTTCCGGGTCGCATCGATCACCAAGCCGATCGTCGCTGCGGCCACGATGGTGCTGGTCGAGCGCGGGGTGCTCGGCCTCGACGCCCCTGTCCGGGAGTGGCTGCCCGAACTTGCGGCGCCGGTGGTGCTGCGGGAGCCGGGCGGGGCGCTGGACGACGTCGTACCCGCTGACCGGGCGATCACGGTGCGGCACCTGCTCACCCTGACCGGCGGTCACGGGTTCACTGCGGACGTCGGGTCGCCGGTGGCGCAGCAGCTCATCGAGCGCCTGGGCCAGGGACCGCTGCGGCCGGACGGGTGGCCGGCACCGGACGAGTGGATGGTGCGGCTGGCCGAGATCCCGTTGGCGCACCAGCCGGGGGAGGGGTGGACCTACAACGTCGGGCTCGACGTCCTCGGCGTACTGCTCGCGCGGGCGTCGGGCACGAGCCTGGGCGCGGTCCTCCAGGAGACGATCCTGGGGCCGCTCGGGATGTCGGACACCAGGTTCTGGACCGAGGACGTGGACCGGATGACCTCGCTCTACCAACGCTCGGAGGAGGGGTTCGCGCTGGTCGACCCGCCTGAGGGTCAGTGGGCGTCACCGCCGACGTTCGAGTCCGGTGCCGGTGGGCTGGTGTCCTCGGTGGACGACTGGCTCGCGTTCGGGCGGATGCTGCTCGAGGGCGGTGGGCCGGTACTGAGCCCCGAGTCGGTGCGGCTGATGATGACCAGCCACGTCGAGGCCGAGCCGGACAACCCGTTCCTTGACGGCCAGGGCTGGGGCTTCGGTGGCGGCGTGGACGTGAGCCGCAAGGACCCGTGGAACGTGCTCGGTCGCTACGGCTGGATCGGCGGCACCGGGACCGCCGGCTACGTGATCCCGTCCACCGGCACTGTCGTGGTCTGGCTCGCCCAGGTGGAGCTCACCGGACCGGACGACATGACGGCGATGGCCGAGATCCTCACGTACGCCGCGACGACTGCACGGGTCTGAGGCGGACGATCACTGCGGTGGCTCGTCGGTGATCGCGGGCAGGTCCTGCGTGTCGGCGTCGGGCCCGACCGGCGGCACCGGGCCGGCGGGTGGATGGGCGCCGCTGCCCGGGCGGAGCGGGCGACGTCGTGGGGGAGCCAGGCGCAGCTGACGGCGTACCCGCTCGTCGAGGTGCAGCTCGTGCTGCAGCCGACGTACCGTCGCACGGGTGTTGGTGTAGAGCTCGACCACGTCGGGAGGTTGCTCTGCCGCGAGCGCGGCGTCGATGCGGGCCAGGGCGCGGACCATGCCGTCGTGGGCCTCCTGAAGGCGCGCGATGTCGGTGGCGCTCAGGCCGACCTCCACGTCGCCCTCGTGACGGACGAGCTCGCCGAAGGCGTCGGTCCCCGCCGCCACCTCACGGAAGGTCGCGGCGAGATCGCCGAGGACCGTCGCTGCGGAGTCCTCCTCGAGCCAGTCGCGATCGGCCGCCTCGACCAGGGAGCGCATCAGGCCGCGGATCGCCACCGCTGAGTGCTCGAGCGCCTCCAGGCCCTGGCGCAGGCCGGGCTCGACGCGTGGCGTGCGCACCGCGCGTACGTTGAGCCGCCGCCCCTCCTCCGCCCGCAGCAGCGCGGCGCCGACGGTCGGGATCTCGTGCGTGATGCGCCGGGCGTGGTCCAGCCAGTCACGAGCCGCGCGGGGCAGAAGCCCACGCTCGTCGGGCGCCATGGCGTCGAGCTCCTCGGCTGCCCGCAGCAGGAGGTCGGTCACCGCATCTGCGAGCCCGTCGATGGCCTGACCGGCATCGGAGGTGGCGACCTTCGGAGGGAAGACCAGCGTGGCGATGATGCCCACGGCTGCGCCGACGAGGGTCTCGGTGAGCCGCTGCCACGCCGCTGCCTCCGCACCGGCGGCGCCCACGCCGAGGACGAGCATGGCGCTGATCGCCACCTCGACGAGGTTGTCGCGCAGGCGCAGGTATTGCCCGATGGTGATGGAGATCAGGATCAGCAGGCCGAGGCTCCACCACTCGAGGGGTACGACGGCAGCGAACCCGACTGCCAGCACGAGGCCGGACACGACGGCGATCACGCGGTCGAGCCCGCTGGCGAGCAGCGACATCGGTGTCACCTGCACCACCAGCATCGCGGTCAGCGGCGCGAGCAGCGGCTCGGTCCCCGGGAAGAGCAGCAACGCGGCGACGTACGCCGACGTGGCCGCGATCGTGATCCGCAGGGACCACAGCACCGCCGCGCGGCCGTTGCGGCGTACGCGCGCAACCTCGCGGGACGCCAAGCCCTGCCACCACCGGCCCACGTGTCCATTGTGCAACCAACCCTCCGAAGGGACTCGGCGCAGAGCTCGCCCCGCACATCCGCCGACCGTCTGCGACCCGGCTGCGGTGGTCACGCCGTAGCCGCAGCGACGCCGATCTCCCTAGACTTCCGGCACGCGTGCCTACGGCGGAGGAGAAGCCCTGATGGGACGACTCGATGAGCTGGACCTCTCGGCATCGCTGCCCAAGAAGGAGGCGAAGAAGCGGCTGCGCGAGGAGCAGACCAAGCTGCTCTCTCTGCGGCTGCGGATGGCCGGACTCACCGGCAGCGGCGAGCTGGGTCCGCCCGTGTGCATCGTGTTCGAGGGCTGGGACGCGTCCGGCAAGGGTGGCGCGATCAAGCGGCTCGTCAGGCGGCTCGACCCGCGCCATGTGCGGGTGCGGGCGTTCTCGGCCCCGACCCACGACGAGAAGCGGCACCACTGGCTGTGGCGGTTCTGGCCGGTGCTGCCCGGGTGGGGAGGCATGTCGGTCTTCGACCGCTCCTGGTACGGCCGGGTGCTCGTCGAGCGCGTCGAGGGGTACGCCGACGACGACGCGTGGCAGCGGGCGTACGCCGAGATCCGCGAGTTCGAGTCGATGCTGGTCGCGGAGGGGATGATCCTCGTGAAGTTCTGGATGCACATCTCCGAGGAGGAGCAGGAGCGGCGGTTCAAGGCCCGCAAGGGCGATCCGCTGAAGTCGTGGAAGCTCACCGAGGAGGACCTGCGCAACCGCAAGAAGCGGGCGGCCTACGCCGAGGCGGTGGAGGACATGCTCGACCGGACGAGCACGACCCAGGCGCCGTGGCACCTGATCGAGGGCGACTCGAAGCGCTACGCGCGGCTGCGAGTCGTCGAGACCGTCAACCAGGCCATCGAGGCCGCGATCGGTGGCGGCCGGGCGGGTGAGGGCGCGTAGGGCTTCGACCCGAAGGTGCGGGCAGACCTTTCCAAGTGGCTACTGGCTCTTGAGGACGGCCCACGAGATCAGGCTGTCCAGGCGGCGTACGTCGGCGCCCTTGCCGAGCTTGATCTTGATGTGACCGGCTCGCGTCCAGAGCTCCATCTCGGAGTTGAAGTCGAGCCTCCCTGCGTTCTCCGAGGACCACATGTTGATCGAGCTGTAGGGGAGCGAGTAGATCTCGACCTTCTTCCCGGTGATGCCTTGCGCATCCCGCACGATCAGCCGCTTGGTGGTGAACACGGCGCTGTCACGGAAGGTCTTGAACGCTGCGACCGCCTCCTCACCCGGGACGAGGAGGGGCTTGACGTCCTCGGGGATCGGGATCTCGTTGACCAGGGTCCATGCGGCGATCGATGCGGTTTCCATGTGTCGGAAAACGACGCATCCGGGCTGGCGTCACGCAGGTGGGGGGTTGATCGCTAATCCCAACAAAAGGAAGAATTACTTATATAAAGACCGCGTGAGGACAGGGAACTCCAGCCGAGACGCCTGGGGGCGGACCACGCCGTTCAGGGCGCTGGTGGCGATGGCCGCGGTGGCACTCGTCAGCTGCGCGGTCTTCGTCCTGGAGGTGCCCGCGCGGATCGCCGAGTTGGGGTCAGGGAACCTGGACCGACTGGTGGCCCCCACGACCACCGTTGCCTTCGGTGCTCCGGTGGAACTCGCCGGCCGGGCCGAGCGGCCGGCACTGTCGCTGGTCGCCACGGAGCCCGTGCGGGTCCGCTCCGCCACGCGTGGCGTGCGGCCGGCCCGGGGGACGAAGTTCGTCGGCCTCCCGTTCACGGTGCGCAACGTCGGGACCCAGCCGTTCGCCGACTCGATGGGCGTCGAGGTCAGGGCCACCGACGATCGAGGCGAGATCCATCGCCCGGCGGACGGGCTGGTGAAGCTGCGGGGACGAAAGCTGCTCGACATCTCGTCCCTGCAGCCGGGTGTCCGACGTCGCGGCGTCGTGGTGATGCAGCTTCCCCGCGCCACGAGCATCACCAGCGTTCGTTTCACCGTGGGCATGGGGATGGTCAGGACTGCCGAGTGGACCCGCGAGACCGCCAGTAGGTAGCCGAGAAATCTCAAGGCGACTCTGGTCTGATCGATTGTTTTTCGATAGATTCCTATCGAGATCCAATCGAAGGAGATCTGATGGCCACCTGGGCGACACTCGCGCTCCGCTTCGTCCTCGCCTGTGCGCTGGTGGGGTCGGTGTTCCTGCAAGTGGTGATGCTGCCGCTGGCCTTCAACGACCTGGACGGCGCCGACCAGGAGGTGCTGGACCTGCGCGCGCCGCTGATCGCGATCGTGTTCCTGGGCATCGTGACCACGCAGGTAGTGATGGTCTGCGTGTGGCGGCTGCTGACGATGGTGCGGCGGGGGACGGTGTTCTCTCACGGTTCGTTCCGGTACGTCGACGTCATCATCGGGGCGATCGCGGTCGCGTCGCTGCTGATGTTCGGGCTCGGGGTGCTGCTCGCGCCGGGTGAGGCGGTGGCGCCGGGCGTCGTACTGCTGATCGGTGGCGCTGCCGTGGTGGTCGGCGGGATCGCGCTGGTGGTGCTGGTGATGCGCACCCTGCTGGCCCAGGCCGTCGCCCGCGACGCCGAGGCGAAGCACCTGCGCTCCGAGCTCGACGAGGTGATCTGATGCCGATCGTCGTCGACGTGGACGTGGTGCTGGCCCAGCGGAAGATGTCCGTGGGTGCGCTCGCCGAGGCCGTAGGGATCACGCCGGCCAACCTCGCCGTGCTCAAGAACGGTCGCGCCAAGGCCGTCCGGTTCAGCACGCTGGCGGCGCTGTGCGAGGTCCTCGAGTGCCAGCCGGGCGACCTGCTCCGCTGGGTGCCGGAGGAGGCGGTCGTCCGCAGCGGCGATCGGGACACCGCCTGAGCGGAACGAACGACGTCACGCGACTGCACCCGCACGGATACGTGACTGAAATATTCGCTGCCTAGGGTCACGAATGTTCCTCACATCAACATTTGCGAGGAGCCCGAGACCCAGGGGTGGCGTGTGACGAGCGTTCCAGGCAGAACAGTGCCGGTCGGTGCACCGGGAGATCCTGCGGTGCTGGGCGGGCTGCGCCTGGCCGAGGTGCGGGGCGTGCGCCTGCTCGACGGGACCCTCGCCGACCTGGTGCTCGACGGTCCGCGGATCGGCGCCGTGCGCGCGCCCGGCGCGAGGCAGGACGACGTCGCGGACGACGTCGCCGATGAGGGCGGTGCCGTCCTGGAGGCCGAGGGGTGGCGCTACGTCCCCGCCGCCAGTGAGCCGCACGCCCACCTGGACAAGGCGCTGACCTGGTCGCGCACCGATCCCGACGCAGGCAACGACCTGCTCAGCGCGATCGCGCAGTGGCGTACGCTGGTGCCCGGCATCGACCGCGCCGACGTGCTCGACCGGGCGCGCTCCGCGCTCCAGCTGTACGTCGCCAACGGGATCACCACGATCAGGACCCATGTCGACGCGCTCCTCGAGGGCGACCCGCTTCGTGGGGTGGACGCGCTCGTCGAGCTGCGCGAGGAGCTGGCCGGCGTGGTCAACCTCCAGGTGTGCCTGCTGGCCGGACCCGACACTCCCACTGACGTGATCCACGAGGGCGTGGCCCGCGGCATCGACGTGGTCGGCGGCTGCCCGCACCTGGCCGACGACCCGGCGTACCAGACCCGACGGGCACTCGACGTCGCGGAGCAGTACGGCCTCCCGGTCGACCTGCACACCGACGAGCAGACCGACCCGCACACCGTCGACCTGCTCGACCTCGCCGACCAGGTGCTCGCTCGGGGGATGCAGGGGCTGGTCACCGCGAGCCACTGCGTGCGACTCGGCTCGCTCGCCTCGGGCCGGCTGGTCCCGGTGCTGGCCCGGGTCGCCGAGGCCGGGATCGGGATCGTCACGCTGCCGATCACCAACCTCTACCTGCAGGGCTGGGGCGTCGACGGCGTCGTGCCCCGGGGCCTGCCCAACCTGCGCGCCGTCCTCGACGCCGGCATCCCGCTCGCGGCCGGCGCCGACAACCTGCGCGACCCGTTCAACCCGGTCGGCCGCGCCGACCCCTTCGAGACCACCTCGCTGCTGGTAACCGCCGGTCACCTCACCGTGACCGAGGCCCTGGCCGCCGTCACCACCGGACCGCGATCGGTGCTGGGCCTGCCCCAGATCGGCGCCCAGATCGGCGCCCAGTCCGGCAACGCCGCCGACTTCATGCTCGTCCCCGACGTCCCGATCGCCGATGTGCTCGCCGGCGCCGAGGGTGCGCGGGTCGTCGTACATGCCGGCCGGGTCGTGGCAGACACCCGCGTCAGCCGCTCGCTCGACCTCACCGCCTGGTCCACCGGGACCCGGTCACTGACCCCCGCCGCCACTTCGAGGTGAGAACCATGACCAGCACCCAGCACCGCCCAGGCTCCTCGCAAGGAGCGGACACCACCACGACGCTGTCCCTGCGCAACGTCACCAAGCGGTTCCCGACCGGCACCACCGCCCTGACCGGCGTCGACCTCGACGTGGGCCCGGGGGAGTTCGTCTCCGTGGTGGGCCCCTCGGGCTGCGGCAAGTCCACCCTGCTGCGGCTCGCCTCCGGGCTCGACACCGTCACCGGCGGCGAGATCGACGTCGCCGCGACCACCACCAGCTATGTCTTCCAGGACCCCACGCTGCTGGAGTGGCGCAGCGCGCTGAAGAACGTCGAGCTCGTCAACGAGCTCCGCGGCGCCCCGCGCGCCGAGCGCCGGGCAGCCGCGCTGGAGGCTCTGGAGCTGGTCGGGCTCACCGGCTTCGAGAAGCAGCATCCCCGCCAGCTCTCCGGCGGCATGCGGATGCGCGTCTCGATCGCCCGCGCGCTGGTCGCCCTGCCGGACCTCGCCCTGTTCGACGAGCCGTTCGGCGCGCTCGACGAGATCACCCGGCTGCGGATGCAGACCGAGCTGCAGCGGATCTTCGAGCTCAAGCGGTTCGCCGGGCTGTTCATCACCCACTCGGTCTCCGAGGCGGTCTACCTCTCCACCCGCGTGATCGTGATGAGTGGGCGCCCGGGACGGATCGTCGCGGAGGTCCCAGTGCCCTGGGCCTATCCGAGACCACCGGAGCTGCGCTACGCCCCCGAGTTCGCCGCCCTCACCGGCCGCGTCTCCGCCGCACTGGGGGAGCACTCATGAGCAGCGCCGAGCTCCACTCGCACACCGAGCTGACCCAGACCCCCGGCGCAGAGACCCGCGGCCCCAAGCTGAGCAGCGTCGAAGCGGCCGCGCCCGAGACCCCCACCCCACGGCTGCGTGCCGTGGCCGGGGTGCTGTGGAACAAGGTGCTGCCGGTCCTCGCTGCCCTCGCCGGACTGGTCGCCATCTGGTACTTCGTCACCTACGTCATCCTCGAGCCCGACCGCCGGTTCCTGCTCCCACCGCTGCACGACGTGGTCGGCAACACCGTGACCAACCCGAACGTGATGAACCCGATGTTCGACGCGTTGGGGCAGAGCGTCGCGGTGGCACTGCTGGGCCTGGTGCTCGCGGTCGTCATCGGGATGGGCTGGGCCGTGCTGATGTCGCAGTGGACCTTCGTGGAGAAGATCCTCTACCCGTACGCCGTCATCCTGCAGACCGTGCCGATCCTGGCGCTGACGCCGCTGATCGGGATCTGGATGGGCTACGGGTTCAACGCCCGGATCGTGGTCTGCGTGATCATCGCGGTCTTCCCGATGATCTCCAACACGCTCTTCGGGCTGCAGAGCGCGACCCCGGACGCGCATGACCTGTTCACCCTCAACAAGGCGACGCGGATGCAGCGGCTGCTCAAGCTGCAGTTCCCCGCAGCGGTGCCGGCGATCTTCACCGGGCTGCGCAACGCCGCCGGTCTCTCGGTGATCGGCACCATCGTCGGTGACTTCTTCTTCCAGCAGGGCAGCCCCGGCATCGGGAGCCTGCTCCGCATCTACACGCTGCGGCTGAACATGGACCCGCTGTTCATGGCGATCATCCTCACCGCGCTGTTCGGCGTGGCCGTGTTCTCGGTCTTCGCCGCCCTCGATCGGGCCGTCATCGGCCGTTGGTACGGCACCGGGCGCCAGTGACGCCGCCCCCGCCGTACCCCTGCACTGCACCACCGCCGCACACCTGCCCACCGCCGAACAACTGGGAGTCACCATGAACCGCCTGTCCCGTTCCGCCCTGGCCACGCTGGCCGTCCTCTCCCTCGGCCTGACCGCCTGCGGCAGCGAGGAGTCCGGCTCCACCGACGGCGGCGCCACCGCCGAAGGGTCCGCCGACAAGGGGAGCAAGCTCGACCTCGCCGACGTGTGCCCCGCGAAGGTCGTGATGCAGCAGGACTGGCAGCCCGAGGCCGAGCACGGTGCGATGTACCACCTGGTCGGCAAGGACTACACCGTGGACACCGAGAAGAAGACGGTGAGCGGTCCGCTGGTCGCCGGCGGCGTGGAGACCGGCGTGGACATCGAGATCCGCTCCGGCGGCCCGGCGGTGAACTTCCAGCCGGTGCCGGCACTGATGTACCTCGACAAGGACATCCTGATCGGAGCGGTGAACAGCGACGCCGCGATCGCCGCCCCCGGGCAGCCGACCGTCGCGGTCACCTCGCAGATGACCAACAGCCCCCAGATCCTGATGTGGGACCCCAAGACACAGAAGGGCGCGAAGACGATCAAGGAGGCGGCGGCGGACGGGGACCCCGTGGTCACCGCCGGTGAGCTGATCCCGGGCCTGCTCTCCTCGCAGGGGATCATCAAGGAGAAGCAGTCCGACCAGTCCTACGAAGGTACGCCGCAGCGCTTCGTCTCCGACCCCGCCATCCTCCAGCAGGGGTTCGCCACCGCCGAGCCGTACATCTACGAGAAGGAGATTCCCCAGTGGGGCAAGGAGATCGGCTACCAGCTGCTCTCCGAGGTCGGCTACAGCATCTACCCCGAGCCGCTCGCGGTCCGCGAGGCAGACGTCAAGGGTGAGGCCGAATGCCTGGCCAAGCTGGTGCCGATCATGCAGCAGGCCCAGATCGACTACCTCGAGGAGCCCGACCACGCGAACAGCGTGATCGTCGACATCGTCGAGAAGTACCAGACCGGCTGGACCTACTCCGCCGAGGTCGCCGACTTCGCCGTGGAGCAGATGGGGGCGCTGGACATCGTCACCGACGACCCCGCCTCCGGAGTCTTCGGTCAGCTCGACCCCGAGCGGATGCAGGGCATCGTGGACACCTTCGGGCCGATCCTGCTGAAGTCCGGAACGATCAAGAGCGCCGACATCGACCCGAAGTCGCTGTACACCAACGAGTTCATCGACACCTCCATCTCCATGGGGAAGTGAGCCCGTGACCAGTCAGCCGGTGTCCATCCGTGAACGCAGCCTCGACGTCGCTGCCCAGGTGGCGGAGCGGTGGGGAGCCGACCGGGTCTCCACCGACCCCGACACGTTGATCAAGAACTCCTCGGACTGGTCGCGGATGTCACCGGTGCTGGAGGAGAAGGTCCCGCGCGGCAAGTACGTCGCCGATGTCGTCGTACGCCCGCGGACTCCGGAGGAGGTGGCCGGGATGCTGGCCCTCGCGCATGCCGAGGATGTGCCGGTCACCCCTCGCGGCGCCGGCACCGGCAACTACGGCCAGGCGACTCCGTTCGACGGCGGGATCGTGCTGGACCTGCGGAAGCTCAGCGAGATCACCCTGCTGGAGGACGGCAGCATCCGCGCGGGTGCCGGTGCGCTGCTCTCCAAAATCGACCGGGTGGCGCGCGCGGCCGGGCGGGACATCTGGATCTTCCCGTCCACCAAGGCCTCCTCGGTCGGCGGCTTCGTCGCGGGCGGCAGCGCCGGCACCGGGACGATCGAGCACGGGACCACCTCGGACGGGTTCGTCCGCGCGGTCACGGTCGCGCCGATGGACGGCAGCGGCGAGCTCATCCACGCCCGGGGGGAGGAGGCGACGCCGTACATCCACGCGTACGGCGTCACCGGGATCCTGGTCGAGGTCGAGATCGCCACCGACCCGGCCCGGGGGTGGAGCGCGATCCACGCCGCCTTCGACTCCTGGGCCGACATGGTCACCGTGCACCGCAGCCTGCTCGACCTGCCGGTGCTGCCCCGGCTGGCCTCGGGCGACGAGCCGATGCTGGTGCCGAGCCTGCCGGCCGGCCTGGAGCTCGACCCCGACCGGTTCAGCCTGCGGGTGATCGCGGAGGCATCGACGGTGGCCGAGATCGAGCGACGGGTGCTGGCGGCCGGGGGAGACGTGGTCAACGTGTCCGCCGACTACGCCGCGTGCGACCGGCTCTCGGGCATGTCCTACAACCACCCCGTGCTGTTCCTGCAGCGCGCCAACCCCGAGCGGACGTGGTTCCACATGGAGACCGGCGGTCAGATCTACTGGTCCGACCCGGACGCCGTCCGCGCCGTCTATCCCGGCGAGGTCTACCTCCACCTCGAGCTGATGGGGCACGGCCCGCTGGCGATGGTGGTCGCCGACTACCACGACGAGCAGGGCGTCCTGGCCGGCATGGAGGCCATGGAGGCTCTCGGGATGACGGTGCACTCCCCGCACCAGTGGTACGTCGACCGCAACGTCGAGCTCGCCGTGGAGACGGCGCGGGGGACCGACCCGAAGGGGTTGCTCAACCCCGGCAAGCTGGTGCCCGACCACGTCGTACCGACTCGGGTGAACGTGGGGGTGCGCTGATGCGGGTCCCCGCTCTGACGGGCGATGGGCACGCGCCCCGGTTCATCGACCTCACCGCCCCCGAGATCGCCGCACTGCCTGCGGACACGGTCGCGGTGCTCCCGCTCGGGGCCGTCGAGCAGCACGGCCCGCACCTGCCGGTCTCCACCGACTACGTGATCGCCACCGAGGCCGCGGAGGCGGCCGTCGCCGCGGCGGCACAGGCCGGGAACGCCTCGGTGGTGCTGCTGGAGGGCCTGGCCTACACCAAGTCCGACGAGCACTCCTGGTCCCCGGGGACGATCTGGCTGTCCTGGGACACCCTGATGCGAGTGCTGGTCGACATCGGTCGGTCACTGCAGACCTCGGGGATCACCCGGCTGCTCTTCGTCAACGGACACGGGGGAAACTCCGCGCTCGGGCAGGTGGCCAACCGGGAGCTGCGACGGCAGTTCGGGCTGCAGACGTTCTTCGCGCACCTCTCGCTGCCGGTGGACCAGGGCGGTGCGTCGCGTGAGGGCGAGCTCGGCATGGGCATCCACGGCGGTCACGGCGAGACCTCGCTGATGCTGCACCTTCGTCCCGAGCTGGTGCACATGGAGCACGCGGGGAGGCGGGTCCCCGAGGAGCTCGCGGAGTACCGCCACATCGGGTTCGGCCGGCCGGTCTCGTTCGGCTGGCTCTCCGACGACTTCGGTCCCGACGGCTACATCGGCGACGCGACCGACGCGAACGCGGAAGTGGGCAAGGTGCGCTTCGAGGCCGCCGTGGAGACCCTCGTCGAGGTGATCGAGGAGGCGGCCCGGTTCAGCGTCCCGCGCACGGGCGCGTGAGCCGTTCCCAGCGGCCGGCGCACCTGCTGGTGCGGGGCGCCACCGCGGTGGTCGAGGACGCCCGCACCGAGCGCACCGGCGACGTCCTCGTCTCCGACGGTGTGGTCGCCGGGGGGTCCGCTCCGGAAGGCGCCGAGGTGCTGGACGCCTCGGGCTGCGTCGTCACTCCCGGCCTGGTCAACGCCCACCACCACCTGCTCCAGTCGGCGTTCCGGACCCTGCCGGGCACCCGCGGCGTGCCGATGGCCTCGTGGCTGGTGACGATGGCGGCGGCGTACGAGCAGGCCGTGGTCGATCCCGAGCTCGTCGCGGTCGCGGCACGGGTGGGGGTGGCGGAGGGACTGCTGTGCGGGGTGACCACGGTCGCCGACCACCACCTCACCTGGCCAGCCGGCTGTTCTCCGGAGGACTCCGTGCACCTCGCGGCCGCGGCGGCGGACGCTGCCCGGGGCCTCGGTGGGCGGCTGGTGTTCGTCCGCGGCGCGGCCCGCGACGATCCCGAGACGGCGGCTCTCAGCGCCGACCTGGTCGCCGAGGCGCTGGTGGGCCGCTCCCCTCGGGGGGTGTCCGCCGACGGGATGATCCAGGTCGCGGTCGGCCCGGCCGGGGTTCACTCCGACCCCGAGGAGACGTTCCGGCTGCTGGGCGAGGTGGCCGCTCGACGGGGGCTGCGGCGGCGTACCCAGGCCAACGAGCAGGTCGACGTCGCGGTGGCCGCGGAGCGCTACGGGCGCCGCCCCCTCGAGCTGCTGGAGGAGTGGGGCTGGCTGGCACCCGACGTCACCCTGGCGCACCTGTGCGGCGTCACCGACTCCGAGATCGCCCGGCTGGCATCCGCGGGGGTCACCGCCACGCACGCACCCGGCTGCGACCTGCCGATGGGCTGGGGGATCGCGCCGGTCGCGGCACTGCGTGCAGCCGGCGTCGTCGTCGGGCTCGGCACCAGCGGGGGCGGCAGCAACGACGCCGGACACCTCCTGGCCGATGCGCGCCTGGCGATGCAGGTCGCGCCGCTGGTCGGCCCGTCGCTCGCGGCGCGCGAGGTGCTGGAGATGGCCACCGCGGGCTCCGCTGCCGGACTCGGCCGCCCCGAGCTCGGGACGCTGCGCCCCGGCAGTGCCGGTGACCTCTGCGTGTGGGACGTCTCCGGGGTCGCCGACGCGGGGGTCGCCGACCCGGTGGCCGGGCTGCTCTGGGCCGCTCCCGGCAGGCGGCCGCGCCACGTGGTGGTCGGCGGTCGCGTCGTGGTCCGCGACGGGAGGCTGGTGGCCGCCGACGAGCGGGAGCTGGTCGAGGGTCTCAGTTGCCGGTTGGGTCGCCGGCTTGACCGGGGCTCGGTCGTCGCCTCTCCTTGACGACGAGCAGCCGGTACGACGATCCGTCGGCGCTGGCCCACCGGTGGCGGACCCCGCCCTCGACGTACATCGAGTCAGCCGGCTCCAGCACGTCCTGCGTCCCCTCGAGGTCGACCCGGACGCGACCCGAGACCACGTAGATGAACTCGTCCTCCTCGTGGACCCAGTAGTCGGTGAGGACCTCGGACTCGCCGAGGTACTCCATCGGGATGAAGGGCCGGTCGGCCCCGTGCACCAGCGCGTGCACCGATCCGCCGGCCACGTCGGCCGCCGCCTCGTCGGAGCGCCGGCGCACCGAGCCGGTCTCCGGTGCAGAGCTCTCGGCGAGCAGCGTCTGCTGGTCGGTGCCGAGGGTGCGTGCGATCCGGAACAGCGAGGACATGCTCGGCCGCGCCAGCCCGCGCTCGATCTGGCTGATGAACGGGTGGGAGAGGTCAGCGGCGGCGGCGAGCTGCACGATCGTCATCCCGCGGGCCTTGCGCAGGTCCCGGATCCGGGCCCCGAGGCGGTGCACGGAGCGGTCGAGGGCTCGCTCGGCGGCTGGCGAGGTCTGGGACGACATGGCCGCCAATCTAGTCTCGCCAACGACGTCGTCCGCGGCGTCCCTGTTGCGTTTGCGTTGCACCGGTGGCCGTAACACGGCGGGTCGGCGTTCGTCATCACGGCGTCACGGACCTCGGCCACGATGGCGCACATGTCGATGTGGTCAACATTCCGGCGTGACGACGCCGGGTACGACGAGGCCCGCCGCGCCCTCTCCGCCTCGGCGGTGGTGCCCGATCTCTACCCCCGCGTGGTGACCAGGGTGCGGGACGTCGACGGGGTCCGGGCCGCCCTGGCGCACGCGGCTGTGGAGGGCTTGCAGGTGACCTCGCGCAGCGGTGGGCACAGCTCGTCGTTCGCCGCGCTGCGCGAGGACTCGCTCGCCCTCGACCTGCGTGCCCTGTCCGGCGTACGTCTCGACCGGGACGCCGGCACGGCCGTCGTCGGCCCCGGCACCACCTCCCTCGAGGCTGCCCGGGCGTTGCACGGCAGCGGGTGGGCCTTCCCGGTGGGCCACCGGGCGACGGTGGCGCTCGGCGGCTACCTCCTCGCCGGCGGCAACGGCTGGAACCACGGTGTGTGGGGGAGCGCGGGCGAGAGCGTCGTCGCCGCGGACGTGGTGCTCGCCGACGGGGCCGTGGTCCGGGTGGACGCCGGCACCGATGCCGAGGCGTTCGCGGCGCTGCGCGGAGCCGGCCCCGGGTTCCCGGGCATCGTCACCGCTTTCCACCTGCGGCTGTGGCCAGAGCAGCAGGTACAGCGACGGATCCTGTCCTTCCCGGCCACGCGGGTCGCGGAGATCGGTGCCTGGGCCGACCACCTCGCGGCGGCGATCGCGCCGGGCGTCGAGCTCACGGTGTTCCTCGCTCCCACGGGCTCACCGCTGCACCCCGACCTCCACGAGCCGGCCGTGACCGTGGCTGCCACCGCGTACGCCGACGACGCCGAGACGGCTGAGGCGCTGCTCGCGCCCGTCGACGAGAGCGTGCCCCGCGGCGCGCGGATGGCGTACGCCGGGCCGAGCGACATCGCCACGATGACCGAGACCGAGACCGCCCCGCCAGGACTGGGGATGGTCGCCCAGCAGGCGTGGACGACCACCGGCTATGCCGAGGTGCTGCCGGCCCTGGTCGAGCCGATGGAGCGGTGCCCGTCCCGGTGGAGCAGCATCTTGGTCAGCTCGTCGTCCTACCGGCGGCTCGCGGCACCCGCGAGAGACCAGGCCTACCGGCCGCTCGGGACGATCACCGTGGCGGCGTACTCCAACTGGGTCCCGGGTGACCGCGACGAGGAGAACCGCCGGTGGGCGGGTGACGCGATCGAGGAGCTGCGCCCTGCGTGGACCGGGCACTACGTCGGCGAGCTCGACCTGAGGCGCAGTCCCGAGCGGCTCGAGTGCTGCTTCGCCGAAGGGGTGCTGGACCGGATCGACGCGGTCCGGGCGCGGCTCGACCCGCAGCGGCGGTTCGCGGACTACCCCGGTCGCTGCTGAGCGCCCGGCCCGGTCAGGTCGGGTCAGGTCAGATCGGGTCAGGAACCCCCGCCGAGCTCGCGCGCCACGGTGGCCAGCGCCCCGGCGAAGGCGACCTCTCTGTCAGGCGCCGCGCCCCCGGCGACCACCACGCCGACGACACCGGGCACCTCCAGCAGGCGGGTGCCCAGGTCCACCGCGGCCCGGATCCCCTCGGCCTCGGGGTCGCGGGCCTCCAGCACCCGTTCCACGTATCCCCGCGGCAGGACCGCGGCCGCGAAGTCGGCCAGCAGCAGTGCTCCCGCCCGGTCCACGACCAGCGGCACCCCGGGCACGATCGGGACCTGGGCGCCGTGGGCCGCCGCGGTCGCCTCGGCGAAGGCGTGCACGTCCTCGACCTCGCCGCAGTACTGCAGCCAGCACATCGAGCCACCGGCGCGCGCCTTCGCCGACACCCGCGCCGGACGCACCTCCACCGGTGGCGCGTTCGGGCTCTCCGCGAAGGAGGTGAGCAGGCCGAGCGCATGGGCGCGGGGGAGCAGGGTCGCGGCCTCGAGGTCGAAGACCGGCCTGGCATCGGGCCGGTCGCCGGAATCGGTGTGGTCACCGGTCACGCAGTGCACCCCGGCCACTCCCACCTCGCGCAGCGTCGCCAGCTCGAGGTCGAGTACGTCGCGGTCCCGGTCACGGCAGTTGACCCCCGACCAGACCCGGAGCCCTTCCCGGGCCATCAGCCGCGCACGGTAGGCGGGCGGGTACTGCACGCGGCTCCGGCCCGAGTCGCCGGCCAGCGCGCAGTCGGTCGCGTCGCGGAGCACCTCGGCACAGGCGCGT
The DNA here is from genome assembly GCF_058215735.1 of Nocardioides sp. Z30_9. Classification (NCBI taxonomy): domain Bacteria; kingdom Bacillati; phylum Actinomycetota; class Actinomycetes; order Propionibacteriales; family Nocardioidaceae; genus Nocardioides; species Nocardioides sp. Z30_9. Next base: position 1,399,365 of record NZ_JBZAJF010000001.1, on the reverse strand, counting down.
ACCGAGTCGCTGCTCATCGGGAGGGCGGGGAAGCCTGTGACCACGAGGGGCCGCCGGGCGAGCAGCTCCACCACCTCGCGGCCTGCGGTGGTGGTGGGTCCGGGCGGGGTCTCGTCGACTGCGGGCCAGCCCGAGGGGAGCGTCGAGGAGACGAAGCAGCACGGCGTCGGAGCGACCTCGCAGGTGCCGTCGGCGGCGACTCCGCCGCACGGCCCGTAGGTCATCTGCTTCGGACAGTCCGACACGGCCGCGGTCATGGGTGCCCACCGAGTGCGACGGTGCGAAGGCCGCGGAGCACCGCCGTCGCGCCCGCCTCCTGCCATACCGGCTCGACGTCCTGGTCGCCGTGGTCGAGGACGACGAGGTGCCCGGCGTACGCCGCCAGCCGGACGCAGTCCAGCGGGCTGAGGTCGTCCACCCGGCCAGGGACGGGCTCGGTGCCGACGACGACCGCCGCCACGTCGAGGTCGGCGAGAGCTGCGAGGTCGCCCTCTACGGCGACGCGGTTCCGGTCGTGGAGCGAGACCCGGCACCAGACGTCGAGCCCGGCATCGCGGTACGCCGCTGCCCGGAGCACGGCGGTGACCGGGGCGAGGTCCGAGACGAGCACGGCATCGGGTCGGGCTGTCGGGTCGATGGGGTCTGCCAGTGAACGGGCTGTGCGGGACCGGTCGGCCAGGGAGCCTTCGGTGGCGGGATCGGTCTTCAGCAGCGGTGACCCGCCGGCCGCCAGGAAGCTGGCGAGATGGGCCGCGCGCGGCCCGTGCACACCTGGACGGAGCCGGTCCTCGGGGTGGGCGTCCCCGGTCAGCGGCCACGCCTGCATCGCGCCCTCCGATCCGCCGGTCCCGTCCCGAGCTGCATGTTGATGTGGTCAACACCCGGCATCCTAGGAACGGTATGTTTCCCCGACGTGACGCCGGCTGTGGAGTCGGCGATCCTGAGTCGGGAGGGGCGCAGTGCGCGACGACGGGGCTGGATGGCTGGACCGGCTCGCTGCTCCGGGGCCTGACCCGGGTGGAGGTGCGGCGGCGGCGGTGATGCTCGCCCTGGGGTCCGCGCTGACCCAGATGGTGGCCTCCTACCCGCCCCGGCCGGAGTCCTCCGCAGACCTGAGCCCGGCCGTCTCCGCGTGCCTCGAGTTGCGCCGTAGGGCACTCGTCCTGGTGGACTCCGATGCCGCCGCGTCGGTCCGGCTGGTCTCCGCCTGGCGCGCCGGCGGGCCCGACCTGCACGACGCTGCCGTGGCCGCTGCCCGGAGCAGCGCGGACATCATCGAGGTCGCCGCCGAGGCGGAGCCGCTGCTGGAGCTGCTGCTGAGTGACGGCAGCAGGCAACCCCTCGCCGACGTCGCCGCCGCTGCGGTGGCGTACGCCGCGGCCGTGCGCACCGCGACCGTGAACCTCGTCGGCAACCTGCGCATCGCCGCGTCCTCCGGTGAGACGGATGCACGCGAAGCCGACCTGGTCGGCGGGATCACGGTGGCCGAGGCGGACGCCCTCGCGGACCGGCTGGACGGCGTCTGTGCGCGGGTGCGGCGCGAGCTGGACTGAGATCGGCTGGGTTGGACTCGACCTCTTGACCTCTTGACCTCCTGAGGTTTCTGCCTGTATTATCGAACACAGGTTCGATCCAATAGTGATGCTGAGGGATCGAATCGGACCGCCGTGAAGTCGGGGGTCCGCCTGCTCACGGGCGTGCTGCATCGACGTGTGAGACCAGTCAGTCATGGTCACGAGTCGGTGCAGGAGGTGCGCGATGAGCTCGACGTTCGATCGGCCCGCGCTGCATCCGGTGCTGGCGTGTGCCGAGACGGTGGAGGCGGCAGTGAAGTCGGCCGCGGACGTCCCCGTGGAGTTCATGGCGCCGGCGGACAAGCGCGCCGCGCTGGTGCAGCTGAGTCGGGTGGAGGCGCAGCTCGCTTCCCTGCGCATGCGGGTACTCACCGCCGCCGACGACGTCGCCCTCGCCGAGGGCGCCCGGGATGCTGCCGCTTTGGTCACCCACCACACCCGCGGTGATGCGGGTGCGAACCGGCGTGATCTCGCGTTGGGGCTGGCACTGGACCGGCGCTGGCAACAGGTGGGCTCGGCCCTCGGCGCCGGTGAGGTCAATGTCGCGCAGGCGCGGGTGATCGCGCACGCGCTGGACGAGCTGCCCGCCGCAGAGATCGGCGCGGACGTCCTGACTGCGGCAGAGGCCCATCTGGTGGCGCAGGCGGCGTACTTCGGGCCGCGCGAGCTGCGCCACCTGGGCCGGCGGATCCTGGACCACGTCGCCCCCGAGGTCGCGGAGGAGCAGGAGGCCAAGGCGCTACGGCGCGAGGAGTCCCGCGCCTGGCGCCGCACCTCGCTGGCGACCACCCGGCTGGGCGACGGCAGCACCCGGATCACCATCCACGTCCCCGACAGCGTGGCCGCCCGGCTGCACACCTACCTGGAGGCGTTCACCTCACCTCGACACCACAACGGCGTCGAGGGCTTCACTGCCGGCACGACCGAGCGCGTCCCGGCCGACGTACGCCGGGGCCAGGCGTTCTGCGCGCTGCTGGAGGCCGTCGACCCGAAGCGGCTGCCGGTCCACGGTGGGGATGCCACCACCGTGATCGTCACGATCCCGCTCGCGGACCTGCGCCGTGACCTCGGCGGCGGCGAACTGGGGCCGACCGACCGGCTCACCGCCGGGGAGGTCCGGCGCCTCGCCTGCACCGCGAAGATCATCCCCGCCGTGCTGAACGGGAAGTCCGAGGTGCTCGACCTGGGTCGGTCCTCGCGGTTCTTCAAGCCTGCGCAGCGCAAGGCGATGGTCGTGCGTGACAAGGAGTGCCGCGCCGAAGGCTGCACCATCCCCGCCGCCTGGTGCGAGGCCCATCACTGGGGCAGAGCCTGGGCCAAGGGCGGCCGCACCGACCTCAAGGACGGCGTGCTGCTCTGCTCCTGGCACCACCACCGCGCACACGACGACGGCTACGACACCAGCCGGCTACCCAACGGCGACGTCCGATTTAGCAGACGGGTCTAAGCGCCGATGATTGGCCGTCGAAGCCGCAGTGCGCATCTCGTCATCCACAGGCACACCAGGGACTCCGCACCTCCCCGGGTTTTCCACAGGGCCAGGAATGCTGCTGGCAGGCGGCGGCGCCACGGACTTGGCTCCAGGTATGCCGAAGTCACGAGGTCGCAAGCGCAAGCCGCACCAGAAGCAGCCGCACCAGAAGCGGGCGCAGCAGAACAGGTCGCGCCCGGGGAGTCATCCGCGGAGCATGGGTGAGCTGCGGGCGGGCGCGCTCGGTGGCCTCGGTGAGCTGCTGCACGCCACCGATCTCGCCGAGGCGCGCGGAGACGCCCTCACGGCCCTCGAGCTGATCATGAGGGACCTGGACACCGGTCGCGACGACAATTTCTGGCGTCCACTACGGGTGCAGCGACTGATCCAGCTCGTCGCCCTGCGGCCGCTGCTGCCCCGATGGGTGACCTCGCGCTGGATCCTGGACCAGGCGGCCCAATCGCTGCACGAGGCGACCCGTCCCCAGGCACGCAGGGCGATCGAGATCGCCGTCGAGACCAGGGGTGGGGAGGGGACCCTGGTCGGCGTCAACCGGCTCGACGCCCGCGCGAAGGTGGTCGACCACGACTGGGTGCATCGGCAGGTCTTCCTCTACGAGCTCGGTGCTCTCCAGCACTTCCTGGCCCGGGTCGCGACGCCGGACCTGATCGCGGGAGCCGACCAGATCCACGACTGGGCCAGCGCAACCATGGGCGCGTTCAGGTTTCTGCACAGGTCTCCCCGAACGTTGACCTGGCTCGACCTGGGGGCGGGGGAGCAGGTCACCGTGCCCAACCTCGGAGGTGCCGCGCTGCTCCTGCCCGACGAGTGCGTGATCGGTCGGCTGGTGCCGATCGAGGGGGGAGCGATGTTCGAGACCGCACCCCTGTTCGTGCCCGACGACGTGGCCCACAGGGTGGCTGACGAACCGGACGGCTGGGTGGCGGCTGTCGCGGAGGCGTGTCGACGGCAGGCTCCGCCGGAGCAACGTGTGCGGACCAGCCCTCACGGCTTCCGGATGCTGACCGACGTCCCCCTCGACCTCCAGTACGCCACCATCGGGGCCTTCGTGGAGCACGTCGGAGAGTCGAACCTCGGGATGGACGCCGGGGACCTCGCCGCGGTGTCGACCGCCTTCGTCCGGGCTGCGATCGAGGGGGAGGTGGAGGGGGTCGACTTCGTCGCGGAACCATGGCCCATCGTCGCCGCCACGCTCCTGCACTCGACGGTCATCCCTTCCCTTGCCGGGGGCGTGACCGACTCGGACGCACCCAAGCTGCGTCGGCTGGCCGAGCAGCTGGCGGCACCCGCCGACGCCGTCTGTCGGGTCCTGGCAGGCGAGCAGGAACAGGCCGGGTCCTGACCCGCTGAATCGGATGGGAGTGTTGCTCACTCGCAGCCGACGCCGTCGCCCTCCCGGTCGAGGTGCGAGCCGTAGCCGGGCTGGCCGCGGCGGACGGGTGCCGCGCCGGCGGCCCGGGCGGCGGTGCAGTTCTCGTAGTACACCGAGCCTCCGAGCGGAGGTGTGGCCTTCTCCGGGACGGGCTCGGGCTCGGCGTACGGGTCCGTGATGGTCTGGGTGACCGTGGTGGGAGCTCCGGAGTCTGCGGGCACGGGCTCGTCCGGGCAGCTGGTGAGCACCCGCTCGATCGCGGTCTTCTCCGGTGCGGTCACCCAGAGGCCGTACTTCGCCTTGACCGCCACCTGGCGGGCGACGTACGTGCACCGGTAGCCCTTGTTCGGCGGTAGCCAGGAGGCGGCGTTGCTCGCGCCCTTGCTGCGGTTGGCCGAGGCGTCGACCGGCTCCAGGTTGAGCGGGTCGTTCGCCAGGGCGGCACGCTTCTTGATGTCCCAGCCGAAGGCGCCGGTGACCCACGCGTCCGCCAGCGCGACCACGTGGTCGATGTCGACCAGGGTGCCGTCGCCGCGGACGAACCGGATGGTGGTCGCGGTGTAGGTGTCGAGCAGCAGCCCACTCGTCACCACGCATTCCTTCGTCCCCGGCCGGTGCACGATCTCGGTGAGGCGCAGGCCGAGCATGTCGTTGCGGGTGTCGCAGCCGTTGCGGTCGGCGTCCAGCCAGGCCTGCCCGAACCTGGCCCGGTCGTAGCCGGTCATCGGGGCGCGGCCCTTGACCGGCAGCCGGGCGAGGACGTCACTCGCGCGGTTGGTGTCGCCGGTGTCGCCGCTTTCGGTGTCGCCGGGCTCGGTCGGTGTAGGGGCTGGCGATGTGGCGGGGGTCCGGGACGGCGCCGGCTTGGCGGGGGACGAGGTAGCGGGCGCGCTGGTGTCGTGTGTCGGGCCCTCCTCGAGGGCGGGGCTGCTGCAGCCGGCCAGCAGCACAGCGGCTGCCAGAGCGGTCCCGAGTCCTGCGCATCTCCGTGGCACGTGCGGACTCTAGGGCCTGTCGTGGGCCGACTTGTCGGTGCTCCGCCGTAGGACTGTCGTGTGTCTGAGGAGGATCGCCGTGGAAGAGATCACGATCGACCAGTACGCCGAACAGTTCGTGCGCTCCCTGGCCCGCGCACTCACCACTCCACGGGGCGGTGAGTGCCTGGTCTGCTACGTGCTCCGGATGCTCAACGAGTTCGGCTGCGACACCACCCTGCGGTTCGCTCGCGGCTATCGCGACCTGCGTGCACCGCGGGCAACTGCGCTGGAGCATCGGCTCGCGGGGATGGGTGGGTTCTGCGACTGCGAGATCTTCCTCAACGGGATGCGACGTGCACCCCACCTGCGGGACTACGACTCCTACGGTGACGAGGTGGCAGGAGCGGAGCCACCGCCCTGTGCCGGGGTGCGCCGCGGTTCCACCCGGGCCTGCGCGAGCTGGGTGCGCCGGGGGCGGGGCTAGGGACCCCGGTGCGCGACCCAGCCACGCGTGTTGCCGGTTACCTGCCCTTCCTGGTGCAGGGATCCCCGACCCGGGCGGTCTGACCGCGGTCGACCACGACCTCCCGAGTGGCGAGCACGCGACCGTTGCGGTTGCTGCAGGTGAGGTTCCATGCCTCCTTGAGCCCGGAGTAGGTGCCCGGGGTGGGGGAGGCGTAGTCGACCCGACCGGTCCAGTCGGAGGTGGCTCCTCCGCCGTAGTTGATCAACCGGACGGTGTAGGTGCCCGGCGCCGGGTCGATCAGCACTGCCTGCTCGGGGTCGGCCAGGGTGGCCGCAGTCGCGGCCGGCCGGCCCCGGGAGTCGTAGATCTCGACGTCCCAGTCGACCTGGGCGTCGGGCCACGAGATCACGACTGTGGCGGTGCCGTTGTCGTAGGACGGCTGACCCGCCACGGTGAAGGTCGCGGTCTCGTAGGTGCCCTCGGCCGGGGTGCCCGCCGGGTTCACGATCGCCTGGGTCGGCTGCGCGGGACCCTGCGGGTCACGGCCGTAGCGGCCCACGACCAACGGCCGCGTGGACGGGTTCACCGCCCAGCGGAACTGCCCACCCTTGGTCTCGTAGCTCGAGGTGAGGTTGTCCCGGTAGTAGCGCGGGGCGGTGGTCGAGCCGTCGGTCTGGATCACCGGCGAGGTGGCCGTGATGAACGACTTGCTCACGGTCAGCCTCCGGTTCGGACGGGTGTTCCCGACGATGGTGGAGTGCAGCGCGGCGTTCACCGTGGCTTCGGCCATCACGTAGTACGCCTCGCGGTTGCCGCCGTAGCCCGCACCCGCAGCCGGTGCCAGGCCGAGGTACTCGTTGACCACGCCCTCCTGGTACGGCGGGTGGAACTCGTCGGGTCCGATCTCGAAGGTGAACCCGAGCCCGCCGGTGTTCCAGTAGCTCCAGTCCTCGGTGGAGCCGGAGGTGTCATAGAGCTGGAACGAGGCCCAGTTGGCGTAGCCGTTGGCCTCGGTCATGTCCGCACCCAGTTGGCGGTAGACCGGCTCGTCGGGGCTGAACCCGGTCGAGCGGATCGACGGCGGACGCAGGACCAGGTTGGAGTAGGTGTGGTTGGTGATCAGGTTGGTGACCTGGCGCTCCGAGACCAGCTTTCGGACGTTGTCGGTCTCCGGCTCCGACCCGGGCCCGTCCCCGCGGAAGGTGTCCGAGGACCACAGCGGGCTCGCACCGGGGCCACCCCAGAAGCCGGGGTAGTTGCGGTTGAGGTCGGTGCCCCGCAGCCGCCCGGCCGGGTTGTCGGCGCAGGTGCCACCGCGCCGGTCCGCCGGGGTCTGGACCGAGATCGAGCAGTTCTTGCGCTTCATCTCGTAGTCGAACTCGCTGAAGTCGCCCAGGGGCGCGGCTGCACGGGAGATGACGAAGCCGTCGACGTTGACGACCGGAACCACGATGGTTCGCGAGCGCTGCACGATGCGGCGGGTGCGTGCGTCGGTGCGGTAGTTCTCGACCAGGTCGTAGGCGAACTCCATCGCGTGCTCCGCGGATGGCCACTCCCGCGCGTGGTGCGCACCGAGCATCAGGAACACCGGCTTGCCGTCGTTGACCTGACGGGCGTTGGCAGTGATCTCGATGCCACGGACGGCGCGGCCCTCGATCGAGCGGTTGCGCAGGGTCAACGGCTTCACCAGGTTGCGGTAGCGGCGGGCCAGCTGGGTCATCTCGCGGTTGTAGTCGTCCAGGTTGCGGTAGGCGGTGCGTCCGCTCGGAAGCGGGGACTGCGCGGTTGCCGCGTCGTAGCGCCGGTCCTTGGCCTGGTTGGACTTCAACCGGGCCTGCAGGTCGGGGATCTTCACGGTCCAGTCGAAGCCGGCCCCGCGGAGACGGGCCGCGTCCTTGCGGCCGTGCAGCACGACCTCGACGCCGGTGGCGTCGCCGTGCTCGGTCATGTCCAGCCCGAGCTTGCTGACCTTGGTCCGCGCCGCCGGGGTTCGCGCCTCGACGTGGACGACCTGGACCTTGCCGGTCTGGTTGCGGCTGGAGCCGACCAGTGGGTCGTCCGGCGCCGCGCTCGCCTGCGTGGACGACAGCGCCGTCGCCACCAGGGTCAGGGCGCCGAGTCCGGCGACGGTCGCGAGACGGCCCCGACGAGGGGGACGTGCGGCGCGGGTGGGGCGGACGTGGTCACTGGACATGGCTGCCTCCCGAGGCGGCGAGTGCCTCGAAGGTCCCAGTACCTGCGAGAACTCTCCTTGGCAACCTAGGACCGCTTCCGCGGGGTTGGCAAGAGTCTCGGCAGCGAGACCGGTACTCCTCGACTCCGCCACGAACGGCGAATGAGGCGTATAACGGAGAGCCAGGAGGGCCCATGGACTCGGAACCTGCGGCTGGGAGATCTCGCCGTCTCGGTGACGTGTTGCCCTACGTGCTCGCGGTGGTGATGGCCGTGATCCTGGTCGTGGTGACGGTGAGTCGCGGAGGTCCCTCGGACGCGGCGAAGGACACCCTCGGCGGCAAGCAGCTGAAGATCATGGCTCCTGCAGATCCCGGCGGTGGCTGGGACTCCACCGCGCGGGCGATGCAGGCGGCGCTGGAGGGGATCGTCGGGCGCAGCGAGGTCTACAACGTGACCGGTGCGGGCGGGACGATCGGCCTGAGCCAGCTGGTGAACTTCGACGGGCAGTCCAACCAGCTGATGGTGATGGGGCTGGTGATGGTCGGCGCGATCGCGGCCAACGACCCCAAGGTGCAGCTCGACGAGGTCACCCCGATCGCCGAGCTGGTCAACGAGGAGCAGCTGGTCGTCGTACCCACCGACTCGCCGATCAAGGACGTCGGCGACCTCGAGGCGGCGATGCGGCGCGACGTCACCAAGGTCGCCTGGGCCGGTGGCTCGGCCGGGGGAGCGGAGCAGATCCTCGCGGGGTTGATCGCCAAGGCGCTGGACCAGGAACCGGGGCAGGTGAACTACATCGCCCACGCCGGCGGCGGGGAGGCGATCGCGACCCTGCTGGCGCGCAAGGACACGGTGGGGGTCTCCAGCGTCTCGGAGTTCCGTCCGCAGATCGAGGCCGGCAAGCTCCGGCCGATCGCCGTAGCGAGCGCGGAGCGCGTCGACCAGCTCGCGGACACCCCCACGCTCAAGGAGAGCGGCATCGACGTGGAGGTGACCAACTGGCGCGGAGTGGTCGCACCGCCGGGAATCACCGACACCCAGCGTGAGGGCCTGCAGGAGATCGTCGAGGAGATGACCACCACGACCTCCTGGAAGGAGACGCTCGAGCGCGAGGGCTGGAAGTCCGTGGTGAAGATCGGACCGGACTTCGACGAGTTCCTCACCGACGAGGTGACGCGGGTCAACGCCGTGGTCGACGAGCTCGGGATCGGGAAGGTGTCGTGATGGCCCAGGAACACCACAGAGGACATGGGACAGAGCGAGCGCCGCTGAACGTCCGCGGCGACCTCGTCGGTCACGAGGGTGCGGAGGAGCTGCACATCGAGGACGAGCGGGCCACGGCGCTGGCGACCCTCGTCCTCGGCGGAGTCCTGGTGCTGGCCGCGATCGCGACGATCACCCAGGCGACCCGGCTGAGCAACAACGGCAACGCGGTCGGCCCGGCCACGGCACCGTGGGTGATCGGCGCGCTGATGCTCGTGGTCTCGGTCCTGATGTGCCTGCGCGGGTGGCGAGAGCTGGCGACGGCCACCCCCGAGGAGCCCGGTCACCAGACCGAGGTGCAGGACTGGAAGCGCCTCGGGGTCCTGCTGGCCGCGCTCGTGGTGTTCGCGGTGGTGAACTCGTTCCTTGGGTACGTCGTCTCGGGGACCCTGCTCTTCGGAGTGACGGCGATCGTGCTCGGCGCCCCGCACCGCGGCAAGGCGTTCGCCTACGGGTTCATCGTGGCCGCGGGCATCTACCTCGTCTTCGACGTGGTCATCGGGATCTCGCTGCCGGCCGCGGTCTGGGGGTTCTAGGGGATGGACTCCTTCTCCTTGCTGATGGACGGGTTCGGTGACGCGCTCACCCCGACCAACCTGCTGCTGGCGCTGGTCGGGGTCACGCTGGGCACGCTGGTCGGGGTGCTTCCCGGCATCGGCCCCGCCCTGACCGTGGCGCTGCTGCTGCCGATCACGTTCACCCTGGAGCCGACCGGGGCGCTGATCCTGTTCGCGGGCGTCTACTACGGCGGGATGTACGGCGGGTCGACCACGGCGATCCTGCTGAACACCCCGGGGGAGAGCGCCTCGATGGTGGCGGCCCTGGAGGGCAACAAGATGGCGAAGTCGGGGCGCGCGGCCTCGGCCCTGGCCACCGCCGCCATCGGCTCGTTCGTGGCCGGCACCATCGCCACGATCCTGCTGACCTTCCTGGCCCAGCCCCTGGCCGACGTGGCGGTGAAGTTCACCGCGGCCGACTACGCGGCGCTGATGGCGATCGCCTTCGTCACGGTCGCGACCCTGCTGGGCACCTCGCCGCTCAAGGGCGCGGCCAGCCTGCTGATCGGGCTGACGATCGGGCTGGTCGGCATCGAGACCCAGAGCGGTCAGTCTCGGCTCACCTTCGGGATCCCGACCCTGCTCGACGGCATCGACGTCGTGATCGTCGTGGTCGCGCTGTTCGCGATCGGGGAGGTGTTCCAGCACGCGCTCAAGGGCGGTGGTGGCGGCACGGTGACCCCGCTGGAGGGGCGTGCGGTGATGACCCGTGAGGACTGGCGCCGGTCCTGGCCCGCGTGGCTCCGCGGCACCGCCTTCGGGTTCCCGATCGGCGCGCTGCCGGCTGGCGGTGCGGAGATCCCGACGTTCCTGTCCTACGCGGCCGAGCGGAAGCTCTCCAAGCACCCCGAGGAGTTCGGGCACGGCGCCATCGAGGGCGTGGCAGGGCCGGAGGCCGCGAACAACGCCGCTGCCGCCGGCGTGCTCGTCCCGTTGCTGACGATCGGCCTGCCCACCTCGGCCACGGCAGCGGTGATCCTGACCGCGTTCCAGTCCTACGGCTTGCAACCGGGTCCGCAGCTGTTCAGCGAGTCCGGGCCGCTCGTCTACGCGCTGCTGGCCAGCCTGTACGTCGGCAACGTGATGCTGCTCGTGCTCAACCTGCCGCTGGCGCGCGTGTGGGCCAAGCTGCTGCAGATCCCGGCCTACGGGATCTACGCGGGGATCATGGTGTTCGCGACGCTGGGCACGTTCGCGACCGGCGGCAACATCGCCGACCTGCTGCTCCTCTACGTGCTCAGCCTGCTGGGCGTGCTGATGGCCCTGGCCAAGGTGCCGGTCGCGCCCGCGATCGTGGGACTGATCCTCGGCCCGATGTTCGAGGAGCAGGCGCTGCGCGCGGTGCTGCTCGACGGCGGCAGCGTGACGGGCCTGTTCTCGACCACGCTGAGCATCGTGCTGTGGGCGGTCGCCGCCCTCGCGCTGGTGGTGCCGATCGTGCTGGCGCTGCGTCGTCGGGAGTAGCTGCGGTCAAGCCTCGGCGACGGTGAACAGGTCGCCTGGACTGCAGTCCAGGGCATCGCACAGGGCCGTCAGTGTGGAGAACCGGACGGCCTTGGCGCGCTGGTTCTTCAGCACGCTGAGGTTCACGATCGAGACTCCGATGATCTCGGCCAGGGCTGTCAGGGTGAGTCCGCGCTGCTCCAGCAGCTCGTCGAGGTGACACACCACGCGGTGTGGTTCCTCCACCGGCATCAGACAAGACCCTCGACATCGTGCTGCAGGCGCGATCCGTGCGCGAACGCCTCGGACAGGGCAGCCGCCAGCATCAGGCCGAGGAAGCTGAGCCCGGAGATGTCGAAGGTCATGCCCGTGCTCCCTGCCGCGAGGGCACGTTGTGCCACGACGTCGTCGGCGAACCCCGAGACGAGGGCGAAGCCCACGCTGCCCAGCAGGATCACCACGGCGAGGACCCGCAGTGAGGCAGCGCTCGTGGCGAGGAACGGCGTGCCCCGCTGGAGGTTGCGCAGGACCCGCAGCACCTGCCAGGTGGCGAGGCAGACCGCGATCGAGAGCAGTACGCCGGGCAGCAGGGTGGCCAGCCAGGTGCCCGTGCCAGCGTCGGGGATCCGGACCGAGATCGCGTCGCCGCCTCTCAGCGAGACCCCGCCGGCGGGGCTCAGGCTGTCCGGCACGTCCGTGGGCCCGAGCCCGTCCAGCTCCCAGCGCAGCGACCGGCCCATCACCCAGCGCACGAGCGGGGCGCCGACCGAGGAGACCGCCACCCCCGCGGCGATGAGGAGGAGCAGGGCCCTGGTCAGCCAGAAGTCCGTCCGGTCGTAGGTCGGTAGGCGCATCGGGGGCTCCCGTTCATCGTGAGGCAGTTCATCGAGTCCGAACTCGCTGCGGCGAGTTCTTTAACGAAAAACGATAACAACGATTAACGATAAGTCAAGGTCTCGGGTGAGGCCTGAGGTCCCACGTGTAGCGACTGGTCGCCACGACGTCGAGGTCGCGGTCGGCTCCCATCGTGGCGACGCTGCCCATCAACCGGGTCAACCGCCGGTCGAGCTCGGCCTGGTCGCCGGCGCTGCCGTAGAAGGCGTGGATGTCGTGCATCGCCTCGGTCGGGAAGAGCTCCTCGACGACGGCGTCGATGTCGGGGGTGTCCTCGGTGAGCCTGGTGAGCACTCGGTTCTGCACGTAGCCGAACGTCGCCTGGGTCTCGATAGCGATCTGGGTGTGCGGGCCGTGCCAGTGCGCCAGCCAGTCGGCGTACGGCAGCTCGGCGGGGCGGCGCAGGAACGCCACCTGGGCGAGGCCGTCGAGGCGGACGCCGTCGGGGACCGATGGTGGGTCCAGGGGCACTCGTTCCTCGACCTCCCACGCAGCCAGGCGGCCGGCGTACGGGCGCAGGAGGGAGACGACACCCGCCGGCTCTGCCACAGCCGACGTCCACACCGAGACCACGCACTCCAGCGGGGCATCGAAGTGCTGCAGCCGCAGCACGGTCTCCGGGACGTGGTCGTCGTCGAGGTTCAGCTGTAGCCGCGTGGCACCCATGGCGTGGAGCCGCTCCCGCAGCTCGGCGCTCGCCAGCGCCGTCCGGTCCGCGTCCCACAGCGCCAGCACCACCTTCATGCGCGCACTCTAGGGCGACCGCGGGCGCTGCGGACCCATCTGGCGGAACCTCTTGTCAGATGGGGTGGCCCGTGCGTTGATGATCCACATGGCATTCGACGTGATCATCAAGGGTGGCCGCTGGTTCGACGGGACCGGCGGGCCCTCCGGCGTACGCCATCTCGGGATCATCGACGGCCGCGTCGCGGAGGTCTCCGAGACCCCGCTCGACGAGACCGGCTGCGAGCGTGTGGTGCAGGCGCAGGGGCAGTGGGTGCTCCCGGGGATGGTCGACATCCACACGCACTACGACATCGAGGTGCTCGAGCATCCGGATCTCGTGGAGTCGCTGCGGCACGGGGTGACCACGATCCTGATCGGGTCCTGCTCGCTGTCGACCATCCACGTCGACCCCACGACCGCGGGGGACCTGTTCGGGCGGGTGGAGGCGATCCCGCGCCGGCACGTGATCGAGACGCTCGAGACCCACAAGAACTGGAGCAACGCTCGGGAGTACGTCGCGGCCCTGGAGGCCCTGCCGCTCGGTCCCAACCTCGCCGCGTTCATCGGGCACTCCGACCTGCGCGCCGCCGAGATGGGCCTGGACCGGGCCACCCGCAGCGACGTACGACCGACCGAGTCGGAGCTGACCAACATGGCGGCGCACCTGAAGGAGGCGCTCGACGAGGGCTTCGTCGGGATGTCGGCGCAGGAGCTGATGTTCGACAAGCTGGACGGTGACACCTGCCGCTCGCGCACGCTGCCCTCGACGTACACCAGGGGGAGGGAGCGGCGGCGGCTGAACGCGCTGCTGCGCGAGCGCGGCCGGGTGCTCCAGGGCGGGCCGGACATCACCTCGGTGAAGAGCATCGCCACGATGACGCTGAACACCCTGCCCCTGGGCCGGGGCGGGTCGAAGCGGGGCCGTCGGAACCTCAAGACCAGCCTGCTCTCGGCCGCTGACATCAAGGCCAACCCCGCGCTGGTGCAGATCATGGGGCCGATCGCGGCGATCATGAACTCGCTCGGCGGCGACTTCAGGTGGCAGCACCTGCCGGTGCCGTTCGAGGTGTACGCCGACGGCATCGACCTCGTGATCTTCGAGGAGTTCGGCTCCGGCGCCGCAGCGCTGCACCTGGCCGACGCGGTGGAGCGCAACGCGCTGCTCCAGGACGAGGCCTACCGTCGCCAGTTCCGCAAGGACTACGACGCGAAGTTCGGGATGCGGGTCTGGCACCGCGACTTCTTCGACGCCGAGATCGTGGACTGCCCCGACGACACCGTGATCGGCAAGACCTTCGGCCAGGTCGGCATCGACCGCGGCGGGCTGCACCCCGTGGACGCGTTCCTCGACCTCGTCGTGGAGCACGGCACCAAGGTCCGGTGGCGTACGACGATCTCCAACCACCGGCCGAAGCTGCTGAAGAAGCTCGGCAGGAGCCCCGGTGTGCAGATCGGGTTCTCCGACGCGGGCGCCCACCTGCGCAACATGGCGTTCTACAACTTCGGGCTGCGATTCCTGCGGCACGTCCGCGACGCCGAGCAGTCAGGCCGGCCGTTCATGACGCTGGAGCACGCGGTGCACCGGCTCACCGGCGAGCTGGGGGAGTGGTACTCCATCGACGCGGGGCACCTGCGCGTCGGTGACCGGGCCGACCTCGTCGTGATCGACCCCGCCCACCTCGACGAGTCACTGGACGCCTACGCCGAGGCGCCCGTCCCGGCGTACGACAACCTGCCGCGCATGGTGAACCGCAACGACGCCGCCGTCACTGCGGTGCTCGTCAACGGCCACCACGTGTTCGGCAACGGGGAGGCCGCGGCGAGCCTGGGCCAGGAGCGGACCGGTCAGTTCCTGCGCGCCCGCTGAGGGGCTGGTGAAGGGCTCTCAGGCGAACGCGGGCATCACCCGGTCGTGGATCAGCTGCAGCTGGGTGTCGACGTCGGGCACGCCCTCGACCTCGCGGCCCATCAGCGCCTTGACCAGGGCCTTGTCGGTGATCGCCAGGATCAGGTGGTTGATGCCGGCCGAGGTGATCTCGCTCTTCAGCTTCTGGGCGCACTCCTCGGGAGTCCCGGCGATGGAGAGGCGCTCGGCGATCTCCGGGGTGGTGAGCTCGATGCCCTTGGCCATGTCCCCGGCGCCGATGGCCTCGATGATCGGAGCCATCTCCTCCGGGTCGACGCCGTTGCGGCGCAGCTGGTCGTGCGGCATCGAGGAGGCGTAGAGGCCGACCATGCTGCGGGCCGCGTCCTTGGCCTTCGCGGAGTCCTCGCCGCACGAGAACACCACCCAGGCACCGAGGTCGAGGTCCTGCACGTCCTTGCCGGCACGCTCGGCACCGATGGCGCAGTGCTCCATCATGTAGTCGTAGGCCTCGCGGGTGTAGCTCAACGCATGGTGGCACCCGTCGGAGAACTCCGCGGACACCTCGAACGACTTCGGTCCCTTCATGGCGCCCATCTTCACCGGCAGGTGCTCCTGCACCGGGCGCGCGAAGGTGAACAGGCCGGAGTAGTTGAAGAACTCGCCTTCGCGGGTGATCGCCCCGTCGTCGAGGAACTTCCGGATCACCTCGACGCCCTCCTTCACGCGGGAGAGCGGCTTGGTCTGCGTCCAGTCGATGCCGTACTGCGCGAGCAGGCCGAAGTTGCCGCTGGAGAGCACCACCTCGGCGCGGCCGTCGGTGAGCTCGTCGAGGGTGGCGGCGGCCTGGGCGATCAGCGTCGGCTCGCGCAGCACCACCCCGGACACACTGGGTCCCATCCGGATCTGAGAGGTCTGGGCCGCGGCGGCGGCGAAGAGCAGCCACAGGTCCTTGTGCCAGGTCTCGTCCGCGGCGTACACCGCGTGGAACCCGAGCTCGTCGGCCTTCTTGATCGATGCCAACGACTCCGTGAGCGGGTAGTCGGGAAGCATCACATAGCTGAACTTCATCTCATCCTCCTTGTGGACATGCACTACTGGGGCCTGACTACTGGGGAAGTCGGTCCGAGTCGGTGGGGATGGCGTCTGCCGTCACGGTGCCCCCTCCTGCGCCTCCACCGCGGCGAGCAGCTCCGAGCCGGTGACCACCTTCTCGGCGAAGTGACGGTGCATCCAGGTGAGGTGGTCGCCCCGGCTGTTCATGATTCGCAGCGAGTCCCAGTTGGGGAACTCCTGCTGGAGCACCCAGCGCTCCATCAGTCGTGGGTCGACCTCGTAGACGTGCTCGTGGGTGGTGATCGCGACGTCGGAGACCCGGGTGGGCTCGGGAGGCGCGAACTGCTCGGCGTAGCGGTAGCCGATCGGCCGGTTCGAGGGCTGGCCCCCATCGGCGGGGGACGAGTCGTTCATCGCGGGTCTCCTGACTCGTAGGCCCGGTCGAGGAGGTACTTCCCGGGGTTCATGATGTTGTTCGGGTCCAGCGTCCGTTTCAGGTCGAGCATCACGTCGTACCCCCGGCCGAGCTCGTCGGGGACGAGGTCGACCTCGCCCGCCCGGCAGGACCCGTGGCAGGCGCTGATCGAGCCGTTGTGCGCCAGGGAAACGGCGGCGATGTCGCGCTTGGCCTTGACCCACATCTCCCACGCTCGGTCGTCGAGCTGTTGCTCCCAGATGCCGACGTCGATCTCGGTCAGGTAGTCCACGCCGGTGTTGCCCGAGGTGTAGGCGAACATGCCCCAGTCGTCGAAGACGTCGGTACGACGACGCAGGTCCGCGACGATCTCGTGCCAGGCCTTCGAGACCGACGGCAGGTTCGTGTAGTTGATCGCGGCGTCCTCGCAGTGCCAGCTCATCGGCACCACCTGGCCGGCCTTGGTGCGGCCGTGCAGGGGAGTGGCGTAGCGGTCGTGGCGCGCGGCCCAGTCGCCCTCGGAGATCTCGTCGCCGAGGTAGCGCGCCCCGTGCTCCTTCGCGATCCGGAAGAGCCGCTTGCCCGCGGGGCGCACCTCGTCCTCGTAGCCGTACATCACTGCGCACACCAGGGCGCGCACGTCGCCGGGCTGGGGGATGTAGGCCTCGTCGTCGCGGCGCAGGTAGGCGACCTTCCACTCGTCGAAGAGCACGGCGCCGGCGAAGGTCGCCACCCCGGCGCGGGCCAGCGCCCCGACGCACCGGTAGGCGTCGTCGTAGTTGTCGAACGCCCAGAACGGGGAGAGCTCCGCCTCCGGCTTGGGGAACAGCTTGAGGGTGGCTTCGGTGGCGATCCCGAGCGTGCCCTGGTGCCCCATGAACAGGTGCTTGAGCTGGTAGCCGCTGGAGGACTTGCTCACCTTGTGGCCGATGCCGTCCCCGACGTGCATCACCTCCCCGGTGGGCAGGACGTGGTCGAAGCTGAGCACCAGGTCGCGGGTGTGCCCGTAGCGCGAGCCGATCAACGACCACCCGCTGGTGCCGATCCGGCCACCGACCAGGGAGCAGGGGTACGACGCCGGGTCGTCGGGGTAGAACAAGCCGTGCCTCGCCAGCTCCTCGTTGAGCTTGAGCATGTTGATGCCGGTGCCGACGGTCACCGTGCGGTTCTCGAGATCGAGCTCGGTGATCGCGTTCATCCGCTTGACGTCGACCACGATCCCGCCGTGCAGGGGGACGGCGCCGTCGGTCAGGCCGGTGCCGCCGTCGCGGGGCACCACCGGCACGCGCAGGTCGTTGGCGATGCGTACGACGCCCGCGACCTCCGCGGTGCTCGTGGGCAGCACGGCGAGGTCGGGCAACCGCTCGGCCCAGCGGTGCACCGGGAACGGCGCCGGCACCCGCGCCCGGTTGTAGCGGTCGGGCTTGGAGGTGAGGATCTGCTCGTCACGCAGGACGGTGCGCAGCGCGGTGACCAGCTCGTCGAGA
This sequence comes from Nocardioides sp. Z30_9, assembly GCF_058215735.1. NCBI lineage: Bacteria > Bacillati > Actinomycetota > Actinomycetes > Propionibacteriales > Nocardioidaceae > Nocardioides > Nocardioides sp. Z30_9. The sequence continues at coordinate 1,381,604 of NZ_JBZAJF010000001.1, read as the reverse complement.
CGCTCCACCGCGATGGTCATGACGCCCCGTCCCCGTCGAGTGTCCCGTCGAGTGTCCGGTCGACCGGCTCGTGGACCGTGCCGTCGGTGGAGCCGCCGACGGTGATGCCCAGCGACTCCGCGAGCAGCTCGTGGATGTCGACGACGTCGATGTTCGCTGCCTGCCCGGCCTCGGTCAGTGGCCGCTCTGACCAGGGGCAGGCGCTGACCAGGGTGTCCACCTCGAGGGCCGCTGCCTTCTCGACCCGGCCGGCCGAGATGGCCGCGGTGAGCTCGGGCTTCTCCACGGGGAGCCCGCCACCTCCGCCCGAGCAGTAGGACCACTGGGTCACCCGGTCGACGTCGGTGAAGTCGAGGCCCGGGATCGACCGGAGCACTTCGCGCGGCTCCTTCCAGATGCCCTTGCGCTTGTTGAGCCGACACGGGTCGTGGTAGGTGATCGCCCGCTCGATCGGCACCGACGGCGTCAGCCTGCCCTCCCGGATCAGCTCCGCGAACAGCTCCACGACAAGCACGACCTCGATGTCGAAGTCGGCCCCGAAGTACTTCGGGTAGTCCTCGGTGAAGGAGATGTAGTCGTGCGGGTCGAGCACGAGCACCCGCCGGGTGCCGGTGGCGTGCCAGTTGTCCAGGTTGTGCTGGGCGAACCGCTTCGCCTGGTCGACGTACCCCATCTCGGCGGCGGGGCCGCCGCAGCACCACTGCTCGCCCATCAGCCCGAACTCGTACCCCGCCTGCTGCAGGATCTGGGCGACCGCGCGTGGCACCGAGGTGCGGTAGAAGGCCGCCTCGCAGTCCACGAACAGCACCGTCTCGCCACCGATCGGGAGGGCGAGGCCCTCGGACCAGTCCCGGACGTGCTCCTGGCTGACCGGGGTCTCGCCCGGACTCGACTCACCCAGCACGGGTTCGTGGGTGAGCTCGTCGGTGCGTGCGTTCCACGACTTCCACCCCGGCTGGTGCACGCCGCTCTCCACGGCGAACGCGCGCACGGCCTTGACCACGTCGACCGTGCGGGTACGGAAGCGGTAGAAGTCGCCAGTGAACAAGGTGTTGGGGCAGCGCAGCTCGCAGGCACCGCACTGGGTGCAGTTCACGTAGTCGGAGGCGACCTCCTCGATGGTCATCTCGCCCTTGTCCATCGCCACGACGTTGGCGTGGAAGGCGGTGGGGGTCCACGACTCGTTGCGGGTCACCTGAGTGACCGGGCAGACCTCGCGGCAGAACTTGTGGCCCGAGGAGAAGCAGTTGTACGACGCGTTGCGCCACTGCTCGGTGAACTCCTCGGTGGGGGTTGGCTCGAGAGGGAGGAGGTGCTCGCGGGCGATCTCCTCCGGGATCACCTCGAGCTCGGCGGGGTTGTCGCGCATTCCGGGGGTGAAGGGCGCGGCGAGCGGGTCAGGAACAGGATCCGACGGACCGTGCCGGTCGAGCTGCGTCATGCGAGCCTCCTGCGGACTGTGTGATGTGGGTCACAGTCATGGCAAGATAAGACCGTAGAGAGCCCGGCACAAGGGAGCGCACGCGGGAGCGGGGCAGCAGTCAGTCGGCGTTGAGCCGGGGGTCACGTTCACCTGACGACGTCGTAGACCAGCTTCTGGATGCCGTTGCGGTAGGACTCGCTCTCGGCCAGGGACAGCAGCTGCTTGTCCTTGTCGGCGGTGCTGAACAGCCGCTTCCCGGCGCCGAGCAGGACCGGGAAGACCAGCAGGTGGTAGCGGTCGACCAGCCCGGCGTCGGCCAGGCTGGCGCCGAGCTGCGCGCTGCCGTGGATGCTGATCGGGCCGCCGTCGGTCTCCTTGAGTTTCGCGACGTCGTCGGTCGAGCGCAGGATCGTGGTCTCGCCCCAGTTGGTGACCAGGTCCTCCTCGCGCAGGGTGGTGGACACGACGTACTTCGGCATCGCGTTGTACTGCGGGAAATAGTCCAGCGAGGGCCACACCGGCGCGAACGCCTCGTAGCTGACCCGGCCCATCATCATCGCGGCCGCCTCCTCCTGCTCGCGGCCCTTGATCTCGTAGGCCTCGTCCACGTGCTCGATGTCGCGGAAGGTCCAGCCGGTGTTGCGGTAGCCCTCCTCACCTCCGGGCGCCTCCATCACGCCGTCGAGGGAGATGAAGGCGGTGACGATGATCTGGCGCACGATTTCCTCCTGAGCGGTGTCTGATGCCTGACTACACGACGAAGCGCGAGTCGTCGACAGTCAGACCGGCAGAAGTCACGGAACTAAGCGGCGACGCTCAGCTCCCTTCGCGTCTTGATCCAGCCGTCGATGCTGTCCCACACCCAGATCCCGAGGGCCCCGACCACGACTCCGGCATTGACCAGGCCGGGGTCGAACTCGGGCCAGCTGCTCTGGACCTCGGCGACCATCGCCGGGTTCAGCAGCCGGTCGGTGGCCGCGAGGTAGACGAACGGGGCCGCGAAGACGGCGCCCAGCACGACGTTGACGGTCGCGAGCCTCGGGGACCAGCCGGAGAGGCGGTACTTCAGGACCTCGAAGACGGCCTCGGCAGCGAGGAGCACGAAGATCAACGGGAGCCAGAAGGTCCACAGGTCGGGATCGAGCGCGGGGATGTCGTCGCCGATGTGCGACCCGAAGTGCTGCCAGACCAGTGCGGCTCCAAGGAGCCCGATCCACACCAGGGTGGAGACCAGCTCACCCAACGAGCCGTGCGCTCCGCGGGGGAGCTCGGGCAGCTGCTCGGGCTCCCAGTCGACCTTCATCGTGTCGCGCAGGTCGTCGGTCGAGATGCCTCGTTCGGTGAGCACGAAGGCCAGGGTGACCCAGAAGAAGACGTGCAGGGCGACCGTGAGGGACACCCAGACGGTTTCGCCGATGACCCCGCCGATGGAGCTGCCGTCGATGGTCGCGATGACCGCGATGACGACCGCCACGACGGGGACGATCGAGGAGAGCAGCGGCTTGAGCACCCGTACGTAGGCCGGGTAGAGCTCCGGCCCGATCAGGTACAGCCGCCTCCCGGTGTAGCCGGCCGCCAGCCGGTCAGGGTCGCCGAGCTCCTCGAGTGCGGCGTACTCCGCCCGGCTCGCCGGCAGTCCCGAGGAGTGCTGCAGCGACTCCACCCGGTCGGTGATGCTCGCGCGCAGCTCCTCGGCAACGTCGGCCCGCTGGTCCTCGGGCAGGGTGCGGGTGACGGCGTGGACGTACCTCTCGGTGAGGTCGGAACGCCCGGGGGACTGGTCCTGGGTCTGCATCTAGGTCACCTCAGCTTCTCGATCGATGTGTGCAGGGCCTGCCACTCGTCGAGAAGGTCCTGCAGCAGGGCCTCTCCCTCCGCGCTGACCCGGTAGAACTTGCGCGGCCGCGACTCCTCGGTGTTCCACTCACTGGTGAGCAGTCCCTGCTTCTCGAGGCGTCGCAGCAGCGGATACAGCGTGTTCCCGTCCACCCCGAACCCCGCGTCGGCGAGGGACTCCAGCAGGGCATAGCCGTACGTCGGACGCCGCAGCGTCGCGAGTGCGGCCATCACCACGGTGCCGCGGCGCAGCTCCTGCAGGTGTGCGGCGAGGACGTCGTCTGGCATGTGCTGAACATTAGTGTGTCTCACACACCATTGTCCAGGGCACTACACCAGACGACGTACTGGCGATCGATCGAGCCGGTCCCGCCGGCTCAGCGCACCCCGATGCGCTTGGAGCAGGACGGCCAGGCGCGCCAGCCCTGGTTGTTCTTGATCCGCTTGGCGACGCGGACCTGCTGGCGCTTGGTGGCCTTGTGGGCGTTGGAGGCGTACTTCTTGCCGCCGTGCCCGCGCCAGGTGCGCGGGCTGATCTGGAGCCCGCCGTAGTAGCCGTTGCCGGTGTTGACGTGCCAGCGGCCGCCGGACTCGCACTTGGCCAGCCGGGTCCAGGTCTTCATCGTGGCGGCCTCGGCCGGCGCGACCAGGCTTCCCCCGATGAGGATGGCGGTGGTGAACGCGACCAGGAGGGTCGCTGAGAGCGTGCGCATGCGCATGGGTGGTTCCTCCGTGCGCCTGCGAGGTTAGCTGTCGGGTTCGGGCTGAAGGTGCCCGGCCAAAGGTGATGGCTTCACCCCAGAGGGTCGTGTCTCCACGACCCGGGAAAGTGGGTTCCCCGCTCTTGTCCGCTGATTGGTAGAGGGCCCTCCGCGCGGACAGGACTCGGCGACGACGGGGGCGTCCCGGTCCTCCGGGACGCGTCACCTTAGGCGCAGCCTCCTGAGGCGGGCAAGCCCACGGGACGATCGGCGTTTCGGCAGTCTCCGAGCCACCCGTACAGTTCGAAGCGACCGAGAACACAGTGCGAAGCGACCAGAAAGTCAGCCGCCGCCCGGGTGCGGCGCGACGCGAAGGGACCCGATGACGAACCTCAGCCGTGGGAAGACCGCACCAGCACCGCAGACCGAGGAGCACCTGCACCTCGCAGACCGCTTCGTCGCGCACAACTACTACCCCCTCCAGGTCGTGCTGGCCGAGGCGGAGGGTTCCTGGGTGACCGATGTCGACGGGCGCCGCTACCTCGACTGCCTGGCCGGTTACTCCGCGCTGAACTTCGGCCACCGCCACCCCGGCCTGATCCAGGCGGCGCGTGACCAGCTCGACCGGGTGACCCTGACCAGCCGGGCCTTCCACAACGACCAGCTCGGGCCGTTCTGCCGCGACCTCGCCGCTCTGGCCGGAATGGACCGGGTGCTGCCGATGAACACCGGCGCCGAGGCCGTGGAGACCGCGATCAAGGTCGCGCGCAAGTGGGGCTACGACCTCAAGGGGCTGCCGGCGAACCAGGCCAACATCGTCGTGGCGGGCGACAACTTCCACGGGCGCACCACCACGATCGTCAGCTTCTCCACCGACCCGCTGGCGCGGGAGGGCTTCGGCCCGTTCACCCCCGGCTTCCGGGTCGTCCCGTACGGCGACGCCGCCGCGATGCGCGACGCGATCGACGCCGAGACGGTCGCCGTGCTGATCGAGCCGATCCAGGGCGAGGCGGGCGTGATCATCCCCCCGGCCGGTTACCTGCAGGCCGTCCGGGACATGTGCACCGAGCTCGACGTGCTCTTCATCGCCGATGAGATCCAGTCCGGTCTCGGCCGCACCGGCACCACCTTCGCCTGCGAGGTCGAGGGCGTGGTCCCGGACATGTACGTGCTCGGCAAGGCTCTCGGCGGCGGGATCATTCCCGTCTCCGCGGTCGTCTCCTCCGACGAGGTCCTCGGTGTGCTCCACCCCGGCAACCACGGGTCCACCTTCGGCGGCAACCCGCTGGGAGCCGCCGTCGGCCACGCCGTGGTCAAGCTGCTCGAGACCGGCGAGATCCAGGAGCGCGTGCGCGAGCTGGAGGTGGTCCTCGAGACAGGCCTGGAGAAGCTGGTCGGCGACGGGATCGTCGCGGTGCGCACCCGGGGCCTGTGGGCCGGGGTCGACATCGAGCCCGGGCTGATGAGCGGCCGGGAGACCTCCGAGCGAATGCTGGCCAAGGGCGTGCTCGTCAAGGACACCCACGGGTCGACGATCCGGCTGGCGCCGCCGCTGACGATCGAGACCGAAGAGCTCGAGTGGATGATCGACCAGCTGCGCGACGTGGTGACCGAGGCCCATGGCTGACCTCCTCGACCCTGCTCTCGACCCTGCTCTCAACGGGGGTCTCGCTCGGGGTCCGCTCGGGGTACGCCGGGCCGGGGTGCTGCTCCACATCACCTCGCTGACCTCGGGTGACCTCGGGCCGCAGGCCTACCGGTTCGTGGACTTCCTCGCCGCCGCAGGCTGCACGGTCTGGCAGGTGCTCCCGCTCGTGCCGACGCACCAGGGGGACGGCTCGCCGTACAACGCGATCTCGGCGATGGCCGGCAACCCCGACCTGCTCAGCCCCGAGCTGCGCGAGGAGCGCGGCCTGGTCTCGCCGGGCTCGATGACCGCCGAGCAGCGGCTGGCGTGCGCGCGCTGGTGCGAGCAGAACGCCTCCTGGCTGGAGCCGTTCGTGCAGTTCACGGTGCTGCGCCAGGCGCTCGGTGGCATCCCGTGGACGACGTGGGAGCCGGGACTGCGCGACCGGGACCCCGTGCGGGTGGCCCAGGTGCTGGAGTCGCGGGCCTCCGATGTGGAGCGGCTGCGCTTCGAGCAGTGGGTCTTCGCGATCCAGTGGGCCGAGCTGCACGCCTACGCAGCCTCCAAGGGGGTGCTGCTGTTCGGTGACCTGCCGATCTTCGTCTCCCACGACAGCGCCGACGTCTGGGCCCATCGCGAGCTGTTCCTGCTCGACGAGGAGGGCAACCCGACGACGGTGACCGGCGTGCCGCCGGACTACTTCGCGGCGGACGGGCAGCGGTGGAACAACCCGCACTACGACTGGGCGGCGATGGCCGCCGACGGGTTCGCCTGGTGGCGGCAGCGGATCGCCCGCCAGCGGGAGCTCTTCGACCTCGTCCGGATCGACCACTTCCGCGGCTTCGAGGCCGCCTGGCACGTACCGGCCGAGGCGGAGACCGCCAAGGACGGCCACTGGGTCAAGGGTCCTGCCCGGGAGGTGCTCGCCGCCCTGGTGGAGGCCGCCGGACCGGGGACCCTGGTCGCCGAGGACCTCGGCGTGATCACCGACGAGGTAACCGAGCTGCGGCTCGAGTTCGGGCTGCCGGGGATGAAGGTGCTCCAGTTCGCCTTCGACGGGGAGGGCGACAACCCCTACCTGCCGCACCTGCACGGTGAGGAGAGCGTCGTCTACACCGGCACCCACGACAACGACACGACGCTCGGGTGGTGGAGCGCGCTCGACGAGCCGACCCGCAGGCGGGTGCTGGAGTCGGTGCAGGCCCAGGTGCCGGCGCAGACCCCGGGGGACGGGGAGTTGTCGGGGGATGGGGAGATGCCGTGGGCGCTGATCCGGCTGGCGCTGTCCTCCACGGCCCGGCTCGCGGTGGTGCCGGCCCAGGACCTGCTCGAGCTCGGCGCGGAGGCACGGATGAACACCCCGGGGACCGACGAGGGCAACTGGGCCTGGCGCGCCCCCAGGGGTGCGTTCAGCGATGCGATCGCCCAGCGGATGCGGGCGCTCGTGGTCGCGTCGGGACGGTTGCCAGCCGAAGCCGAGCAGGAGCTCACCGGATGAACCGCCTGAATATCTAACAAATCGGATGTTTCACCCATATCCTGATGCCCTATCAGGACAGGGGGGGACGCCGATGCCGGTGCGCGTTGCGGTGTCCCGCGATATCCCGGGTCCCGAGGAGACCCTTCCCGAGGCCCTGACCCGGCTGTCGCGTCGGTGGCACGTCTTCGCCGACGTCCCCCGGCCCGGACGCGGCAAGGAGAACATCGACCGGGTGCTGGTCGGTCCCCAGGGAGTCTTCGTGGTGGACACCCTGGAGGTCTTCGGCGAGGTGGGTGTCCGCGGGGGGATGGTGCTCAAGAACGGTCGCCGGCACCCCCGGGCCACCGCGAACGCCGTGCGGTCGGCGAAGGCGGTACGCGCACTGGTGCCCTCGCTGGATGCGGGCCCGAGCAGCGGCAGGAACAGCGTGGTCGTGCCGGTGGTGTGCGTCACCGGCTCGCTGGCGTTCGCGGCCCGCGCCGGGACGGTGCTGGTCTGCTCGCCCGGGCACCTGGTGGAGGAGATCACCTCCGGCCCCGAGGTCCTGTCCGCGCAAGTGGTGCACCGGACCGCGTCGCTGCTCGGGCCGATGCCGCTGCCGCTGGTGGCCCTGCAACCCTCCCGGTGCGGGCACGACAAGTGCGCCCATGACATCTGTCAGTACTCAGCGGGCGGATCCTCGCCGGACCGGTGACATCACGCACTACTGGCCGTGCGCTGGATCGCTGATGCTGGAGGCATGAGCGAGCACACCATCACGGTCAGCGGCCTGCGGCGCCGCTACGGCACCGGCGACGATGCCTTCGAGGCGGTCCGCGGGATCGACCTGAACATCGGCCGCGGCACGATCCATGCCCTGCTCGGCGTCAACGGCGCCGGCAAGACCTCCACCCTGGAGGTGATCGAAGGGCTCGCCTCGCCCACCGCGGGGGAGGTGCGGGTGCTGGGCCTGGACCCGATCGCGGACCGGGCCGCCGTACGACGTCGTACCGGCGTGCTGCTCCAGCGCAGCGGCTTCGTCGCCGACCTCACCGTCGCCGAGACCGTGCGGATGTGGGCCGCCACCGTCACCGACGCCCGCCCGGTCGCCGAGTCGCTGGAGATGCTGGGCCTGGCGGACAAGGCCGGTACCCCGATGCGCGCGCTCTCCGGAGGTGAGCAGCGCCGGGTCGACCTGGCCTGCACGCTGTCGGGACGCCCGGACGTGGTGATGCTCGACGAGCCGACCACCGGGCTGGACCCCGAGAGCCGCCGGCAGGTGTGGCGGCTGGTGCAGGACCTCAAGGAGTCGGGGGCGACGGTGCTGCTCACCACGCACTACCTCGAGGAGGCCGAGACGCTGGCCGACGGGATCTCGATCATGCGCGCCGGCCGGATCGTCAAGGAGGGCACGGCCGACTCGATCGTCGCCGACCACCCGGCGACCATCTCCTTCGCGACTCCCGACCTCGCGACCCTTGACCTCGCGACCCTTGACCGGGCGCTCCCGGACCTCACCGACGTGCAGGTCTCCCGCCACGGTGACCTGACCACCATCGAGACCCACGACCTGCAGCGGGTGCTGACCGCGGTGCTGCTCTGGGCCGAGCGCGACGGCGTACGCCTCGAGCGGATCAGTGCCCGCAGCGCCAGCCTCGAGTCGGTCTTCCTGGCGATCGCCCAACACGGGGACGACCAGCACGGGGACGACCAGCACGGGGACGACCAGCACGAGTCGGCTGCCGCGGCACCGGACGACCATCTCCGCACCGTCACGGAAGGAAGCTCACGATGAGCACCCTCGCCCCTGCTGCCCAGCGCGTCGCCGGGCTGGCGCGCACCAACGTCATCACGATCGTCCGCAACCGGCTGACCCTCGCCTATGCGTTCGTGATGCCCCTGCTCCCGCTGGCGCTGCTTTTCCTCGGCGACCGCGGCGACATGATGGCCGGGATGGCCGGGGTGAGCACGGTGCTGCTGATGGCGCTGCTGTTCCCGGTCTACTACAACCTGCTCTCGATGACGGTGACCCGGCGCGACGAGCTGGTGCTCAAGCGGTTGCGCACCGGTGAGGCGACCGACCCGGAGATCCTGGCGTCGCTGGCGCTGCCCGGCCTGGCGATCACCCTGGTGGTGACGCTGGTGACGGTGCCGATCTCGATGGCCTCCGGCCTGGACCTCCCGGCGAACCCGCTGCTCGTGCTCGTCGGGGTGCTCCTGGCGTGCGTCGCGTTCGCGGCGCTGGCGTTCTGGACCGCGGCGTGGACTCGTACGGCGGAGGCCGCCCAGCTGACCAGCCTGCCGGTGATCCTCCTGGCGACCGGGGGACTGCTCAAGCCGGCGCTTCCCGAGGCCGCTCACGCCTGGGTCGCGCTCACCCCCGGGGCAGCGGTCAACGACCTCGTCCGGATCGCCTGGTTCGGGCGCACCACCGACATGGTCGACCCGGCCACCGTGAGCTTCGCGCAGACCTGGGTCGAGGCGGCTCCGGCCGTCGGGGTGCTCGTCGCGTGGACCGTCATCGCCGGAGTGCTGGCGCGGCGCTCGATGACGTGGGAGCCACGGTCCTGAGCGGCCTGACAGGATCGGCCCGTGGGCGGACGAGCGGACGAACGGGTGTCGCGATGACGGGCCGATCATCGGGCCGGTCATTGGGCCGGTCTCTTGGTCGGGCGATGGACCCGTGGGGGTGGGCCCGCCGCAGCGAGGTGCAGCGCGTCCGGCTCTACACCCTCGGCTCGCTCTACGTGATCTTGTGGTTCGTGCTGCTCAGCGGCGCCGTGAGTGCCCTGGCATACCCCATGGCGCGTGCTGAGGTGCTCGGGCTGGTCCTGGGCACCATCGTCCTCGGCGTCACCAGCACGCTGGCGATGCGAGCGGTGATCAGTCTCCACCCGGCCACCTCTCCCGTGCCCTGGTCCCGGCTGGTTCCGCTCGTCGCCGCGGCGCTCCTGGCCGAGGGGCTCGTCCTGCTGCTGCCGGAGAAGTCGCAGTTCGCGGGCGCGTTGATCGTGGTGATGGCACTGTCCTGGGGGATGGGTGGCTTGCGGGACCGAGCCTTCCAGTGGGGCCTGTTCCTGGCCTACCCGGCGTTGGTCCTGGTGCCCACCGGTCACCTCGGCCTCGCCATCGGCGGCGCGGTGGTCGGCCTGTTCTTCACGTTCACGGTGCAGAGCTCGCTGTGGCTGATGGGGGTGGTGATCGAGCTGGAACGGGCCCGCACCAATCAGGCGGCCCTGGCCGTGGCCGAGGAACGGCTCCGGTTCTCCCGGGACGTCCACGACGTGATGGGGCGACAGCTCTCCACGATCGCGGTCCAGGCCGAGCTCGCCGCGACGCTCGCGGGGCGCGGTGACGCCCGCGCCGCCGACCGCATCCTGCAGGTGCGGGAGACCGCGCACGAGGCGCTGCGCGAGGCGCGCGAGCTGGCTCGTGGCTACCGGCCGCTGGACCTGAGTGCCGAGCTCGACGGCGCGGTCTCGCTGCTCAAGGCAGCCGGGATCGCCGCCACCGCCGATCTCGACGGCCTTCCCTCGGCCTGGCACGAGCCCGTGGCCAGGGTGGTCCGGGAGGCGGTCACCAACGTGCTGCGCCACTCCGGCGCGACCCGGGTGGAGATGTCCTACGTCGGCGGGACGGTCGTGATCCGCAACGACGGGCTCGAGAACCCATCCGGCAGCGAGCATCCGGGAAGCACCGCAGGAAGCGGACTGGCCGGTCTCACCGAGCAGCTGGCTCCGTCCGGCGCCGCGCTCCGCGCCGGGCGCGAAGGTGAGGAGTTCGTCGTACGGGTGGAGCTGCCCGCGACCGGCTCCCGTGCCGGGGTGGTCCCGTGATCCGGGTGCTGCTCGCCGACGACGAGAACCTCATCCGGAGCGCGCTGGCCCAGATGCTCTCCCTCGAGGACGACCTCGAGGTCGTCGCGGAGGCCGCCACCGGCGCCGAGGCGCTGGCGGCAGCACGAGCCACCGCGCCCGACGTGGCCGTCCTCGACCTGCAGATGCCCGACCAGGACGGGATCACGGTCGCCGAGGAGCTCGGGCGGGTGCTGCCGTCGTGTGGGTGCCTGATCGTCACCAGCCACGGTCGCCCCGGCTACCTGAAGCGGGCACTCGCCAGTGGGGTGAAGGGGTTCCTGCCGAAGACGACCTCGGCGGCGACGTTGGCCCAGGTGGTGCGGATCGTGCACGCCGGAGGACGCCACGTCGACGCGGAGCTCGCTGCCGAGGCGATCGCGGCGGGGGACTCGCCGCTGACCCCGCGGGAGGCCGACGTGCTGGAGGCGGCGGCGGGCGGGGCGCCGGTCGACGACATCGCCCGGCGGGTGCACCTGTCCCCGGGGACCGTGCGCAACTACCTCTCCAGCGCGGCAGCAAAGCTGGGTGCCGGCAACCGTCACGAGGCCGCGGCGACCGCTCGCCGGATGGGCTGGATCTGAGTGTCGCCGGCCTCGTGTGAGTCCCCTCACCCCGGCAGCGTGAGCGGTACGACGCGCCCTGCGACAAGCCTCAACATTCCCGTGTGATGACCGACTCCCGCGAGACCTACAAGGTCCTGGACCTCGCGCTCCGGGTCGGCGAGATCCTGCTCTCGTCCGGCGCCGGTGCCGCCGACGTGACCGCGACGATGCTTGCCATCACCCGTCACTACGGTCTGCGCAACGCCGACGTGGACGTCACGTTCACGATGCTGCGGATGGGCTACCAGAACGACCCGGACGAAGTGCCGGTGCTGCTGACGCGGACCATCAGCCAGCGCGAGATCGACTACGACGACCTGACCCGTACCCACCACCTGGTGAGCGACGTGCTGCTGGACCGGGTCACCCTGATCGAGGCGCGCGCCAAGGTGGCCCGGGTGAACTCCACGGGTCACTGGCTGCCGCGGTGGGCGGTGGTGCTCGGCTCCGCTGCGGTGGGCGCCGGGATCGCGCTCGTCCTGGGCAGCGGTGTGGTGATCACCGTCGTCGCGGCGATCGCCGCGGCGCTGATCACCATGCTCACCCGGACGATGAACCGGCAGCGGTGGCCGATGTTCTACCAGCAGATCGCCGGCGGACTGCTGGCCACGCTGCTGGCAGTCGGCACCGGCGCCCTCGGCAGGGACTGGCTCGGGTTGGACGTGGACCCCTCGCTGGTGATCACCGCCAGCATCGTGCTGCTGCTGTCCGGGATCGGGTTCATGGGCGCGATCCAGGATGCCCTGTCCGGGTTCTACATCACCGCAGGAGCCCGGATCATCGAGGCGCTGCTCGCCACGGCCGGGCTGATCGCCGGTGTCTCGGCCGGGCTGGCACTCGCCCAGACGCTCGGGCTCAGCCTGACCGACGTACGCCCGGGGGAGTCGGGCCTGGCCGAGACGCCGCTGGTGCTCGTCGGCGCCATCGTCGCGGCCTGTGCGTTCGCGCTGACCAGCTATGCGCCCGTGCGGGCGCTACCGGCCGTGGCGATGACCACGCTGCTGGGGCACCTCGCGTTCCTGGCCGTGCGCGACCCGGCGGTGGCGATGCCGTGGGCGCCGGCCTGTGCCGCCGTCGTGATCGGCGTGGTCAGCTACACGGTCGCAGGCCGGGTCGGGGCACCCCCGCTGGTGGTGATCGTCCCGGCCCTGGTGCCGATGCTGCCCGGGCTGCTGATCTACCGCGGGTTGAGCTCGATGTCCGAGGGCAGCTCGCAGGGGATCCTGCAGATCTCCGCCGCGGCGGCGACGACGATCGCGCTCGCGGCCGGCGTGATCCTGGGGGAGTACATCGCCCAGCCGCTCAAGCGCAACGCCAGGCGCATCGAGGGGCGTCTCGCGGGTCCGCGCCTGGTGGGGGTCATGCACGGCCACCTGTCCCGGCGTAGCCGGAGCAAGACCGGCTGATCCCCGCCCGGCCACCGGCCTCAGTGGCGCCGGAACAGCGGAGCCTCAGTGGCGCCGGAACAGCGGAGCCTGGGTGTTGAACGACCACAGCGTATGGCGGTTGAGGGTGCGAAGCGTGCGTTTCAGGATGCTCAAGGTTCCTCCTCGGGGGGTTGTGCGCGAGGGGTCGCGCCGGTTTCTGATGCTGATTGGATCGTTCCAATCATAAGTTCCAACGCTAGCGGGTGCCTGGTCATGCCCCGGATCTGTCACGGATGTCACGAGAGGTGAGTCACGAGACCTGGTCGCACTCGTGTTGGGGTCACCCGGAAGACTGTCCCGGTGATCCGTTCCCGTCTCCCGCTCCTGGCCGCCCTGGTGTCGGCTCCCACGCTGCTCACGGCGGCCCGGGGCGTACGCCGCTCGCTCGGCGCCGGCAACCGCCGCCTCGACTACGCCGACTCGCCCCAGTTCCGGGACGGGCTGTTCCACAACCGGCTGCCCGCGACCGAGGCGCCCGAGGGGGGCACGGCCGGGCTCGCTGCTGAGTTCGCCACCAAGGGCTCGCGCGGCAAGCCACGACGGCCGGTCCGGCTCGCGACCCCCGACCTCCCCACCGAGGCCGCCGATCTCGCGGCGACCTGGCTGGGGCACGCCGGGGTGCTGCTGGAGATCGAGGGCCACTGGGTGCTCACCGACCCGGTGTGGAGCGACCGGGTCTCGCCCTCGCGCAAGGTCGGCCCCCGGCGCAACCACCCGGTGCCGATGGCCTTGGCGGACCTGCCCCGGCTGGACGCGGTGCTGATCTCCCACGACCACTACGACCACCTGGACACCGCCACGATCGACACCCTGGTCGCGAGCAGCGCGGCGGCGGGGAACCGCTTCCCCTTCGTGGTGCCGCTCGGGATCGGTGAGCACCTGCGCGGCTGGGGGGTCCCCGAGGACCGCATCGTGGAGCTCGACTGGGAGCAGTCCCACGAGGTGCGTGGGCTCACCTTCACCTGCACCGAGGCCCGGCACTTCTCCGGACGCAGCCTGGGCAGCAACACCACGCTCTGGGCCAGCTGGGTGCTGGCCGGGCAGCGGCAGCGGGTCTTCTTCGGCGGCGACACCGGCTACACGCCCGCGTTCGCCGAGATCGGCGAGCGGCACGGCCCGTTCGCCCTCACGATCATGCCGATCGGTGCCTACGACCCCCGCTGGCCCGACGTGCACATGAATCCCGCGGAGGCGGTCCGGGCCCACCGCGAGGTCGGCGGGGCGGCGCTGCTCCCGATCCACTGGGCCACCTTCGACCTCGCCTTCCACGAGTGGTCGGAGCCGGTCGAGCGGTTGCTCGAGGAGGCCGCGGGCGCTGGGGTCGCCCTGGCGCTGCCCGCGCCGGGCGGGCGGTTCGAGCTCGACGGCGCCCTGCCCACCGAGCCGTGGTGGCGCGCGTCGGTCTAGTTCTCGGGGCTCTGGTCTAGCTCTCGGGGCTGGTGGACGTGGGGTGCTCGAAGCGGACCGGTTCGCCGCGCTGCACGCGCTCGCGCTGGGGGACCACGGTGTACTTGGGGTCCTTCGCCGAGGCCTGGCCGGCCTCGAAGATCCCGAACCGGGTGCACGCCGAGCCGGCCATCAGGGCTGCGCCGGAGAGCACCGCGACGGTGCGGCTGCGCCCCGCGAGCAGGGACCCCGCGGCGCCGGCGAGGGTCAGGTTCCTGGCAGCCGTCATCAGCCGCCCGGCCTTGCCCTGGTGCAGCGGCTCGGCCGTGATCCCCATCGTGTGTTCCATCCGGCGTTCCATCACCAGCTCGAGCACGGCGCCGCCGAGCGCCAGCCGACGCACGGGAGCGGTCTCCGAAAGGGGCGAGGTGATCATCCCGAGGCCTGCCGAGGCGGCCGCCGCGGAACCCACGAAGACGAACGGCAGCTCCTTGTAGGCCGAGTGCCACGACGGCGTCGCGGTGTCGGCCAGCAGCACGGCGGTGTAGGACGCCACCGGCGGCGCGAACAGGGCGGCGAGCAGGCCGGCGGGCCGGTCGGCGTACGCCGCGAGCCGCAGCGGCCCGACGCGGTAGCGCTCCGGGAGCATCCCGACGACCTCGGTAGCGGCCACCGCACCCGCGAACGGGCCGTAGACCGACAGGATCCAGGTGCCGACCGACATCGGGGAGGTGAGCTTCACGACCCGCAGCATGTTCAGGAATCGCGACGGCTTGCCCAGGTCGTGCACCAGGGCCACCATCGAGAAACCCAGGGCGCTGATGGCGCCGAGCCGGGCCGACCTGCGCAGCGTCGGGCGGCCGGTGAGGTCGGCGCCGGCAGCGATCAGCGAGGAGCCGGCGGCGAGCCCGCCCGCGAAGAGGTACGCCGGGATGTCGGCCTCCCACGGCGAGGCCTTGACGATCGGCCGACCGTAGTAGGAGGTGAACGTCGGGTCCGGGACCATCGACTGCTCCGCCCCGCCCCCCTTGCGCCGACGGCGCCTACGCCCCCGGGATCCCGGGGTGGCCTCGTGGCCGACCGGCTCGACCAGCTCCTGCGGGGACCTGCTCCGGTCCGGGCCGGAATCCGGATCCGCTTGCGGGTTCACCTGCGAGCTCCCACGAACGAGACCGCGGCGCCCGCCAACAGGGCGACGGCCGCCATCCCGGCCTTGCGGAACATGTCCGGCAGGTCCTTGGTGGTGACCACCGGGTCGGGCGGAAACCCGTAGACCTCGGGCTCGTCCATCAGCAGGAAGAACGCGCCGGTCCCTCCGACGCCGTCGTCGGGGTCGTTGCCGTAGAGCCGGGCGTCCATGATCCCGGCCTCGTGCAGCTTCTCCACGCGGGCGTTGGCCCGCTCGCGCAGCTCCTCGACGTCGCCGAACTGGATCGACTGGGTGGGGCAGGCCTGCGAGCACGCCGGCTGCTTGCCTGCGTCGAGGCGGTCGTAGCACAGCGTGCACTTCTGGGCGATGCCCACGTTCTTGGCGCCCTCGGGACCCTTGCGACGCTCGATCACGCCGTAGGGGCAGGCGGCGACGCAGTACCCGCACCCGTTGCAGATGTCGTCCTGGACGACCACGGTCCCGAACTCGGAGCGGAACAGCGAGCCGGTGGGGCACACGTCGAGGCACGCGGCGTGGGTGCAGTGCTTGCACACGTCGGAGGACATCAGCCAGCGGAAGTCCGGGCGGTCCACCGCGTCGGCCTCGCCGGCCTGCACGTCGGTGCCCGAGTCGGGCAGCACCACCCCGTTCTCGCCTCGGGGCGGAGACATCGCGGGCATGCCGAGGTTCACCGCCTGCTGGTGCGCGTCCTCCTTGATCTGGCGACGCAGCCCCGACTCCTGCTGGCCGAACTTCTTGGGCTGCTCGATGAAGGCGACGTGACGCCACTGGTTGGCGTTCAGCGAGAAGCTGTTGTCATAGGAGGAGCCGAGCATGTCGAAGTGGTCTGCGGGGACGTCGTTCCACTCCTTGCAGGCCACCTCGCAGGCCTTGCAGCCGATGCAGATGCTGGTGTCGGTGAAGAACCCCTTGCGTTTGGGGTTGTCCTCGTAGCCCGCGTCGGAGGCGGGGTCAACGGGACCGAACAGGCTGTGCGGGCCGGCCATCAGGATCCTTCGGTGGGCTCGGGTGTCTCAGTGGGCTCGGGTGTCTCGTCGCCGGCGTCGTCCACCTGCGCGCCGGGACCTGCGGTCACGATCGGTCTGCTCTGGTCGTGCAGCACGCCCGCGCGGCGCTGGTAGCCCTCGACGAAGATGAGGAGCTCGCGGCCGGAGGGGCGGCGTCCGGGCTGGACGTCACAGGTGCCCACCTTGCTCTCCTGGATGAGGACGTTGGGATCGAGGGCGATCCCGAACAGGTCGTTGGCCGAGTCGCCGGTCACCATCCCACCAGTGCCCCAGTGGTAGGGCAACCACACCTGGTGGATCGTGCGTCCCTCCACCCGGAGCGGCGAGAGCCGTTCGGTCACCAGCACCCGGCCTTCGACCGCGGAGCGGGCGGTGACCACGTGGCACCACTCGCCGTTCTCCAGGCCGCGCAGCGCTGCCAGCTCGGGGGAGACCTCGATGAACATCTCCGGCTGCAGCTCCGCGAGCCTCGCGACGTAGCGACTCATGCCGCCGGCGGTGTGGTGCTCGGTGAGCCGGCTGGTGGTGAACACGAACGGGAAGACCTCGCTGTGTTCCTCGGGCGGGCTCGGGTTGATCCGGTTCTCCGCGCGGCTGTACTCCTTGCGCGTGGGGTTGGCCTGCTGGGCGTAGATCTGGTTGCGGAACGGCGACTCCACCGGCTCGTAGTGGGTCGGCATCGGCCCGTCGATGAGCCCCTTCGGCACGTAGAGCGAGCCCTTCCCGTCGCCCTGCATGATGAACGGGTCGATGCCCTCGATGCCCGCGACGCCGTCGGCTCCCTCCGGCGCGCGGTACGACGGCGGCTTGGTGACCTCGAAGTCCGGCACGTCGTGCCCGGTCCACTCACCGGCCTCGCCCGCCTCGGGATCCCACCACACGTAGGCCTTGCGCTCGCTCCACGGCTTTCCCTCGGGGTCGGCGGAGGCGCGGTTGTAGAGCGTGCGGCGATTGGCCGGCCAGGCCCAGCCCCACTCGGGAGCCACGTAGTCCTGGTCCTTGCCGGGCTTGCGTCGCGCCGCCTGGTTCACCCCGTCCTTGTAGACACCGGTGTAGATCCAGCAGCCGCCCAGCGTGGAGCCGTCCTCCTTCATCTCGGTGAACGTCGAGAGGGGCCGCCCGGTCGCGACCTCGAAGCCGTTGATCTCCTTCAAGATGGCCTCGGCGTCGGGGTCGTCGGTCTCCCCGATCATCGGGTAGTCCCACGCGAGGTCGAGCAGCGGACGGTCCTTCTCCGCGGTGGACGACTCGAGGCGCGATCGGATCATCCGGCCCAGGTGGTAGAAGAACCACAGCTCGGAGCGGCAGTCGCCCGGTGGCTCGACGGCCTTCTCGCGCCACTGCAGCATCCGGTGGGTCTGGGTGAAGGTGCCTTCCTTCTCCACGTGCGAGGCGGCCGGCATCAAGAAGACCTCGGTCCGGCACTCTTCCGTGACGATCTCCCCGGTCTCAATCTCGGGGGAGTTCTTCCAGAACGTCGCGCTCTCGATCTCGAAGAGGTCACGCACCACCAGGAAGTCCAGGTTGGCCATCCCGAGTCGCTGCGCCTTGCCGTGCGCGGACCCGACTGCGGGGTTCTGGCCGAGCAGGAAGTAGCCCTTCACCTTGCCGTCGATCATGTCGAGCACGGTGCGGTAGGTGCCGTGGTCCCCGGTGATCTTGGGCAGGTAGTCGAAGCAGAAGTCGTTCTCGGCGGTGGCGGCCTCGCCCCAGTAGGCCTTGAGCAGGTTCACGCCGTAGGCACGCGCGTTGGCCCAGAACCCCTTGGAGCCGGGATGGCTCACGCCCTCGAGCCAGTCGTCGAGGGAGTCGTCCTTGCCCGCGGTCGGCATCGGGAGGTAGCCGGGGAGCAGGTTGAACAGGGTGGGGATGTCGGTGGACCCCTGGATGCTGGCGTGCCCGCGCAGGGCCATGATGCCGCCGCCGGGGCGGCCCATGTTGCCCAGCAGGAGCTGGAGGATGGCGCCGGTGCGGATGTACTGCACGCCCACGCTGTGCTGGGTCCAGCCGACGCTGTAGACCAGCGCGGTGGTGCGCTCGCGGCCGGAGTTCTCGGCGAACGCCCGGGCGACCTCGAGGAACGCCTCGGTCGAGACGCCGCAGGTCTGGGAGACCACCTCGGGGGTGTAGCGCGCGAAGTGCCGCTTGAGGATCTGGTAGACGCACCGCGGGTCCTGCAGCGTCTCGTCGCGCTGCGGGTCGCTCTGCATCCCGGCACCGTGGGTCTCGTGCTGGAGGCCGCTGGCGGTCTCGCGCTGGGTGACCGGGTCCTGCTCCTGGCTGTCGTCGCCCGAGGCACCCTCCCCGGCGTACTGCCAGCTGGTGGGGTCGTAGGTGCGGGTGTCGGCGTCGAACCCGGAGAACAGGCCGTCGAGGTCGTCGGTGTCCTGGAAGTCCTCGCCCACGATCACCGCGGCGTTGGTGTAGGCCACGACGTACTCGCGGAAGTCGAGCTCGTTCTCCAGCACGTAGTTGATGACGCCACCGAGGAAGGCGATGTCGGTGCCGACGCGCAGCGGCACGAAGGTGTCCGCGAGCGCGCTGGTGCGGGTGAACCGGGGGTCCACGTGGATGACCTTGGCGCCGCGCGCCTTGGCCTCCATCACCCACTGGAAGCCCACGGGGTGGGCCTCGGCCATGTTGGAGCCCTGGATCACGATGCAGTCAGCGTTGGCCAGGTCCTGGAGGAACCCGGTGGCGCCGCCGCGCCCGAACGAGGTCCCCAGACCGGGGACCGTGGCGGAGTGTCAAATACGCGCCTGGTTCTCGATCTGGATGGCACCCATCGCGGTGAACAGCTTCTTGATGAGGTAGTTCTCCTCGTTGTCGAGGGTGGCCCCTCCGAGGCTGGCGATGCCCAACGTGCGGCGGACGGTCTTGTCGTCGTCGAGGTCCTGCCAGGAGTCGTCCCGGGCTTTGACCACCCGGTCGGCGATCATCTCCATCGCGACGTCGAGCTCGAGGTCCTCCCACTCGGTGCCGTAGGGACGGCGGTAGCGGACCTTGGTCTGGCGCATCGGGCTGGTGACGAGGTTCTTGCTGGCCGATCCCTTGGGGCACAGGCGCCCACGCGAGACCGGGCTGTCGGGGTCGCCCTCGATCTGGATGACCTTCTCGTCCTTGACGAACACGTTCTGGCCACAGCCGACCGCACAGTAGGGGCACACGCTCTTGGCGACCCGGTCCGCGGTCTCGGTGCGGGCGGTGATCTCCTCGGTGTGCTGCGACCGGGCGGCGACACCACGGCCCAGGAAGTCCGAGCCGCTGAGCTGGCGGACGACGGGCCAGGACAGGAAGGTCTTGCCGAGACGGGCGCCCAGACCGGATGCCAGACCAGATGCCGGACCAGATGCCGGACCGGAGTCCTGGCCAGATGCCTGGCTGTTCTCGCTGTGCTCGTCCGTCACCCCGTCTCCTTCCGTCTGGGCACGTGTACCCCGCAACCGGGGGGCCATGCTCTCAGGACCTCAGCGTACGACGAGAGGGAACTCGCCCGCCGGGATGATCTCACCGATGACCGGGTGCCCCGGGAGCTCGCCGGCCACGAGCAGGCCGCCGGAGGTCTGCGCGTCGGCGAGCAGCACCAGCTCGTCCTCGCCGACCCCGGCGTCGAGGTGGGGCCGCACCCAGTCGAGGTTGCGGCGGCTGCCGCCGGGGACGAACCCCTCGGCGTAGGACTCGCGGGCGCCCTCGAGGTAGGGGACCGCGGCGGAGTCCACGACCGCGGTCACGCCGCTGGCCCGGGCCATCTTGTAGAGGTGGCCCAGCAGGCCGAACCCGGTCACGTCGGTGGCCGCCCGGATCCCGGCCGCGACGGCCGCGCGTGAGGCCTCGCGGTTCAGCGTGGTCATCGCGCTGATCGCCTGCTCGAAGCGCTCCCCGGTGGCCTTGTGCCGGTTGTTCAGCACCCCCACCCCGATCGGCTTGGTCAGCGTCAGCGCGGAGCCGGGGCTCGCGGCGTCGTTGCGGAGCAGGCGGTCGGCGCGGGCGAAGCCGGTGACGGACAGGCCGTACTTCGGCTCCGGGTCGTCGATGCTGTGCCCGCCGGCGAGGTGGGTCCCGGCCTCCAGGCACACGTCCGCCCCGCCGCGGAGCACCTCGGCGGCGAGCTCGAACGGGATCCGGTCCCGCGGCCACCCGAGCAGGTTGATCGCCAGCAGGGGCTCGCCGCCCATCGCGTAGACGTCGGAGAGCGCGTTGGCCGCGGCGATCCGGCCCCAGTCGTAGGCGTCGTCGACCACGGGGGTGAAGAAGTCGGCGGTGACGATGACCGCTCGTCCGTCCGGCCCCTCCTCGATGCGTACGGCGGCCCCGTCGTCGCCGTGCTCGAGACCGACGAGCAGCTCGCCGTAGCCGCCTGGGGTGCTGGTGCCGGCGCGTCCGCCGGGGAGGTCCGCGAGGACCCGTTCCAGCTCGCCCGGCGGGACCTTGCAGGCGCATCCGCCGCCGGCGGCGTACTGGGTGAGACGGACCTGGGTGGGCTGGGTGGTCATGGTCCCGAGGCTAGAGGCTCGCGTAACCGGTGTCTCGTCTCTCGGTCTCCCCTAGAGTGTCCGCGGAGGCGTTCCTCGTCTGGTGACGGGCGCGGTCCTCAAAACCGTAGTGGCCGAGCATCTCGGTCAGGCGGGTTCGATTCCCGTCCGCCTCCGCCACAGCTCACAGGTCGCCGTTCAGGGCCATCACCGCGAGCAGGATCGCGGTCGCGATGCCGCCCAGCACGAGTCCCACGAGCGTGAACACCGCGAAGTAGAGGCCGATGCGCTCGGACACACCGCGTTTCTCCGTCCAGCCCAGCTCACGGGCGGGTCCGCGGATGAGATCGCGGCCCTCCGAAGGGTTGAACGAGATGTCCACGACCTTGGCGTACTTGCCCTGCTCATTGATGGCGTAGACCCTCCGGAAGGTCCTGCCCGAGGCGCGTCCCCTGAACACCGACCCGGCGCCGCTGAGCACGGGGGTCGGGATGCCGCCTCGGGCCTCGGCGCCCGCACGCCACGTCACGGCCTTCCCGACGTCGGTGATCGAGAGCGTCCTGGTCGCGGCGTCCACCTTCACCTCGTAGGTCCACGCCGTCGACAGGTGCTCCTTGTAGAGCGCGGCGTACCAGGAGGCGTCCTCGAGGTCGATGCGCACGTCGAAGCCGCCAGCGGTCTCGGTGAGGACGTACGGCGTGCCCTCGGTGCGCGCCCGGACGGCTGCGACCAGCTCCCGGTAAGCCCCGGTCGGCCCGTTGTCGGGGTTGCTCATGCTGATCGCTCCTCGGTCCAAGTGGCGTCGTGTGGTCATCATCGGGCACCCGGGACCGCTCCGGCCTGCATACGATGGCTTGCCACTGTCGTTTCCTGCCGGGAGGTCGGAGTGCCGGACCCGAGAAGGGCCACGCCGCGTACCGACGCCGTGCTGGCCGACCCGCGGCTGGTCGCGGCGAGCGAGCGGCTCGGTGCCGGCCTGGTCAAGCAGGCGGTGGCGAGTGCCCTGGAGCGGTGCCGCGGCGGTGCGGTCGCACCCGAGGAGGTGGCCGACGCCGCGGTGGCCGCGCTGCCGGCATCGGCGTCGTCGCTGCGCCGGGTGCTGAACGCCACCGGCGTCGTGGTGCACACCAACCTCGGCCGGGCCCCGCTGTCGGCGGCGGCCGTGGAGGCGCTGCAGGTGGCTGCCGGGGCCACCGACGTGGAGCTCGACCTCGCCACCGGGCGCCGTGGACACCGCGGCCGCACCGCGCTGGCCGCGCTCGCCGCAGCAGTCCCCGACGCCGGAGGGGTGCACGTGGTGAACAACGGGGCAGCGGCACTCGCCCTGGTCACCTGCGCGCTGGCGTCGGGCCGCGACGTCGTGGTCGCGCGCGGCGAGATGGTGGAGATCGGTGACGGCTTCCGGATCCACGAGCTGCTCGAGTCCGTCGGGGCGCGCCTGCGCGAGGTGGGTACGACGAACAAGGTGCGCCTGGCCGACTACGCCGACGCGATCGACGAGCGGACCGGCTTCGTGCTCAAGGTGCATCCCTCGAACTTCGTGGTCCGTGGGTTCACCGCCTCGGTCCCGGTCGAGCAGCTGGCCACCCTGGACGCGACCGTCGTGGTCGACATCGGCTCGGGGCTGCTGGCCCCGCACCCGCGGCTGCCCGACGAGCCGAGCGCCTCGGCCGCGCTGCGGGCGGGCGCCGACCTGGTCACGGCCTCGGGGGACAAGCTCCTCGGCGGGCCGCAGTGCGGACTGATGCTCGGCCGCGCCGACCTGGTGGAGTCGTTGCGCCGGCACCCGTTCGCCCGCGCGCTGCGGGTGGACAAGCTGACCCTGGCCGCGCTGGAGGCCACGCTCACCGGCCCGACGCCCCCGGTGGCGGCGGCGCTTGCGGCCACCCCGGGGGAGTTGCTGGAGCGGGCCGGCCGCGTCGCGGAGGAGATCGGCGTCCGCACCGACGGGGCGCTCACGGCCACCGCGGTCCGCTCGGCGGCAGCGGTGGGTGGCGGCGGCGCACCCGAGGTGCCCCTGGAGAGCGCGGCGGTGGCACTCCCGGCCGAGCTCGCCGAGCCGCTGCGGCTCGACGACGCGCTCCCGGTCGTCGGCCGGGTTGAGCGCGGTCAGCTGCTGCTCGACCTGGTCGCGGTGTCCCCCGAGGACGACCACCTCCTCGTCGAGGCGGTACGACGGTCCCTGAACACGCTCACGGGCCGCTAGTGCACGTCATCGCCACCGCGGGCCACGTCGACCACGGGAAGTCCGCGCTCGTCAAGGCGCTCACCGGCACCGACCCGGACCGGCTCGAGGAGGAGCATCGCCGCGGGCTCTCGATCCGGCTCGGCTACGCCTGGACCACCCTGCCCGGGCTGGAAGGCTCCGGGCTGGACGGCACCGGCGAGGTGGCCTTCGTCGACGTACCCGGTCACGAGCGGTTCGTCTCCACGATGCTGGCCGGCGTCGGCCCGGTGCCGGCCGTCCTGCTCGTCGTCGCCGCCGACGACCCGTGGATGCCGCAGGCGGCCGAGCACCTCGCGGCTCTCGACGCGCTCGGGGTGCGGCACGCGGTGGTGGCCGTGACCAGGAGCGACCTCGCCGACCCGGCTCCCGCTGCGGCCCGAGCGCACGCGGAGGTGGGCCGCACCGCGATGGCCGGCGCCCCGGTTGTGGCGGTGAGCAGCGTGACCGGCGCGGGACTCGAGGAGCTGCGTGCCCGGCTGGTCGAGATGGTGCGGGCGCTGCCGAGCCCCGACCCGGCTGCCGACGTGCGGCTGTGGGTGGACCGGCGGTTCACGATCCGGGGTGCGGGGACGGTCGTCACCGGCACCCTGCCGGCCGGGACCATCGCGCGCGGCGACACGTTGAGCACCGGGGCGGGCCTGGTCCGGGTGCGCGGCGTGCAGTCGCTGGGGGAGCCGGTCGCGTCCGCCTCCGGGGTCGCCCGGGTCGCGCTGAACCTCACCGGCGACCTCGAGGACACCGACCTCGGCACCCTGACCACCCCGGACGCCTACGAGTCGACCGAGGTCGTCGACGTGCGGGTGCTCGGCCCGGACGGACCAGAGACAGGCGGGTTCGAGGCGGGCGCGCTGCCCACCCTGCCGATGCTGCACGTGGGGGCGCTGTCCCTGACCGTCCGGTGCCGTCCGCTGGGCGACGACCTCGTGCGGCTGACCCTGGAGCGGCCGCTGCCGCTGCGGGTGGGGGACCGCGCGCTGCTGCGCGACCCCGGGAGCAGGCAGCTCTGGGGGATCCGGGTGCTCGACCCTCTCCCTCCGCCGCTGCGGCGGCGCGGGGCGGCGCTGGCCCGCGCCGCGGCGCTGGCCGGCTCCAGCGGTGAGCCCGACCTGGCCGTCGAGGTCGAGCGGCGGGGGGTCGTCGACACCGCGACGCTGCGCCGGATCGGCGTCGCCACCTCACCGGTCCCGCCGGGGATCGTCTCCGCCGGGCCCTGGTTGATGAGCGCCGGACGGGCGCACGAGGCGGCACGCCGGGTCGCGGCGGAGGTCGCGGAGCACGAGCGGTCCCGGCCCCTGGACCGCGGCCTGCCGCTGACCACGCTGGCAGAACGGACCGGGTTGCCCAGCCCCGCTCTCGTGGCCGCAGTCGTGCCTGCGCCGCTTCGAGTCGTCGACGGTCGGGTGCATCCCTCGGCCGAGGCGGCGACGGCGCTGCCGGCTCCGCTGGAGCAGGCCCTCGCCGCGCTGGCGGAGGACCTGGCCGAGAACCCGTTCGCGGCACCGACGGCCGACCGGCTCCGCGAGCTCGGGCTCGACCAGGCACAGGTCGCGGCGGCCGCCAGGGCGGGCCGGCTGCTGCGCCTCGCCCCCGGCGTCGTGCTCCTCGCAGGGGCCGACCGAGCGGCGGTGGACCGGCTCCAGGAGCTGGCCCAGCCGTTCACCGCCAGCGAGGCCAGGTCGCGTCTGGGCACCAGCCGGCGCGTCGTCCTCCCGCTGCTGGAGCACCTCGACCGCACCGGCCGCACCCAGCGGCTGCCTGACGACCGCCGCCAGGTCGCCAACAGCTGAGTGGTTCCTCCAGCGGGCGGGTCCACCACTGCTCCCGCCGAGGTGGGGGATGTCCCCGCCCGCACGTAGGGTTGGGGACAAATGACGACGCAGTTTCCCCTCCCCGGTCTTCCTGCCGCCGACCCGACTCCGGAGGGCGAAGGGCGGCGCCCGGCGCGCCCCGGACGCCCCACCCGGGAGCAGCTGCTCGAGGGCCTCAACGAGCCGCAGCGCGAGGCCGTGGTCCACGAGGGCACGCCGTTGCTGGTCGTCGCCGGCGCCGGCTCCGGCAAGACGCGGGTGCTCACCCGGAGGATCGCCTGGCTGACCTCCGAGCGTGGCGCCCACCCCGGCTCGATCCTGGCGATCACGTTCACCAACAAGGCCGCGGCGGAGATGCGCGAGCGCGTCGAGGAGCTGGTCGGGGGCCGTGCCCGGATCATGTGGGTGAGCACGTTCCACTCCGCGTGCGTGCGGATCCTGCGCAAGGAGATCGACAAATTCGGCTTCAAGTCCAGCTTCTCGATCTATGACGCCGCGGACTCCAAGCGACTGATGACCCAGGTCTGTCGTGACCTCGACCTCGACGTGAAGCGCTACCCGCCCCGGTCGATCCTCAACTGGGTCAGCAACGCCAAGAACGAGCTGCAGGACCACGAGGACGCGGCCCGCAACGCCGCGAACGGCCAGGAGGAGGTGTTCGCCTCGGCGTACGGCGAGTACCAGCGCCGTCTCCGCCAGGCCAACGCCCTCGACTTCGACGACCTGCTGATGCTCACCGTGCACCTGTTCCGGGCGTTCCCGGCGGTGCGGGAGAACTGGCGGCGCCGGTTCCGCCACGTGCTCGTCGACGAGTACCAGGACACCAACCACGCGCAGTACGCCCTGATCCACGAGCTGTGCGCGGACAGGCTGGAGGACACGTCGGCGTCGATGGTCTCGACAGGCTCGACCGACGGGGGCGGCTCAACCGGCGAGGCCGTGGCTCCCGCCGAGCTGATGGTCGTCGGTGACGCAGACCAGTCGATCTACGCGTTCCGCGGCGCGAACATCCGCAACATCATGGACTTCGAGCAGGACTTCCCGAACGCGCGCACGGTGCTGCTGGAGCAGAACTACCGCTCCACCCAGACCATCCTGACCGCGGCCAACGCCGTGATCAGCCGCAACGAGAGCCGCAAGCCGAAGAACCTCTGGTCCGACGCCGGCTCGGGGGAGCGGATCGTCGGCTACGTCGGTGACGACGAGCGCGACGAGGCCCGGTTCGTGGCCGAGGAGGTCGACAAGCTCACCGACGCGGGAGACGCGCGTGCGGGCGACGTCGCGGTGTTCTACCGGACCAACGCCCAGTCGCGCGTCTTCGAGGAGGTCTTCATCCGGGTAGGCCTTCCCTACCGCGTGGTCGGCGGCGTCCGGTTCTACGAGCGCCGCGAGGTGCGCGACGCCCTGGCCTACCTGCGGGTGCTCGCCAACCCGGCCGACTCGGTGTCCCTGCGCCGGGTGCTGAACACCCCCAAGCGCGGCATCGGCGAGCGGGCCGAGGCCTGCATCGGCGGGCTGGCGCAGCGCGACGGCATCACGTTCTGGGAGGCGCTGCAGCGCGCCGAGGACGCTCCCGGCCTGGCCACCCGCTCGCTGAACGCGATCCGCGGGTTCGTCGAGCTGATCGAGCAGCTGCAGTCGATGGTCGCCGCCGGTGAGCGGGTCGACGTCGTGCTGGAGCAGGCGCTGACCCGCAGCGGCTACCTCAAGGAGCTCGAGGACCGGATCGCCGAGCTCAACGACCCCCAGGACGAGACCCGGGTGGAGAACCTCGCCGAGCTGGTGGCGGTGGCCCGCGAGTTCGCCGAGGACCCGCAGGCCGGGCCGTCCGCCGACCCTGCCGCGGTCTACGACGAGGAGGGCGACCCGGTCGAGGCCCCGGCCGATCCGCCCGGGCTGGTCGACTTCCTGGAACGGGTGGCGCTGGTCGCCGACTCCGACCAGATCCCGGACGCCCCCGAGGAGGAGGACGGAGCCGCTGCTCCGGGCGTGGTCACCCTGATGACGCTGCACACCGCGAAGGGCCTGGAGTTCCCGGTGGTGTTCCTCACCGGGCTCGAGGACGGGATCTTCCCGCACATGCGCTCGCTGGGTGACAAGCCCGAGCTCGAGGAGGAGCGCCGCCTCGCCTACGTCGGCCTGACCCGCGCCCGCGAGCGGCTCTACGTCTCCCGTGCCGTGGTGCGCTCGGCCTGGGGCGCGCCCCAGCACAACCCGGCGTCGCGGTTCCTCGACGAGCTCCCGGTCGACCTCGTCGACTGGCGGCGTACGGCGGACGCGATGACCTCCTGGAACCGGCCCTCCTTCGGCCAGTCCGGGGCAGCGGTCGGCTCGGGGTTCGGCTCCGGCATCCAGCGCCGGTTCGGTACGGCGGCCGCCCGCTCGGACGCCTCGAAGAAGGCCAAGGCCGGCCGTCCGATCCCGTCCCTGGACCCCGGCGACCGGGTGCAGCACGACAGCTTCGGGCTGGGCACGGTGGTGGCGCTGGAGGGCGTGGGCGACAACGCGGTCGCCTCGATCGACTTCGGCACCGACGGCGTCAAGCGGCTGCTGCTGCGCTACGCCCCGGTGGAGAAGCTCTAGCGGCTGGCCCGGCTGCGAATCACGGGCCTTCTGACTACGGGCCTTCTGACTACGGGGTGACGCCGTGGAAGGCCAGCGCCTGGGCCGGGTCGACCGGGTCGCCGCCGCCGGGGCGGACCTCGAGGTGCAGGTGGGGGCCGGTGCTGTTGCCGGTGGAGCCGACGGTGCCGATCTGGGTACCGCCGACGACCTGCTGACCCACGCTGACCCCGATGGTGGTCTGGTGGCAGTACCAGATCTCGGTGCCGTCGGCGAGGGTCTGGATGGTGCGGTTGCCGTAGGCGCCCGCCGACCCGGTCTCGGTGATCACGCCGTTGGCGACGGCCACGATGGGGGTCCCGGAGGCAGTGGCGAAGTCGAGGCCGGTGTGGTTGCTGGACCACAGGCTCCCGGAGCTGCCGAACCGGCCGGTCAACCGGTAGCCGGTGGTGGGCAGCTGCCACTGGTTCTTCGCGATCTCGCCCGCACGGGCCTCGGCAGCCTTGCCGAGGGACTTCAGGGCGGCGTTGCGCTCGGCGGCGTCCTGCTCGGCGGCGGCCGCGAGGTCGGCCTGGGCGGCGTCCTGCATCGCCTGGCGCTCGGAGTCGCGGCTGATCGCCCGCTCGCGGGAACCGAGGTTCACCGAGACGGCGTCGGTGCCGGAGTGCTGGTGGCCGGCCGAGGAGAGCTGGAAGGTGCGGGGCGCAGCGGCCTGCTCGTCGACGAGCACCGCGCCGGCGCCGGCTGCGACCAGGCTGATCAGTCCCACCACCGCAGGCACGGACGGCAGCTGCAGGGGGAGCGGGACGATCGTCGAGAGGAGCTTCGGCTTGTCGGCGCGACGGCGCCCGCCTGCTCCCGCGGATGCCACTTGGGGTCGCCCGGCTGCAGGTCGCGGCCGGTGGCTGCGGTCTGCGCGGTGATTAGCCATGTGATACCCGTCATTAGGCCTTGTGGGAGGCGACGAACACGATAACGGTCATGTCACGACATGTGAAATGCGGTTGCTTTTCACGCACGCTCAACGATGAAGGCGCCCAGAGGCGACGCTGGTTCGCCTGTGGCCCCGCTCACGCGCCGGTGGTGACCCGCTAACCTGCAGCCATGTTGCGCATTGTGGTGGCCAAGCCCGGGCTCGACGGCCACGACCGGGGAGCCAAGGTCGTCGCTCGCGCCCTGCGCGACGCCGGTCACGAGGTCATCTACACGGGGCTGCACCAGACCCCCGAGCAGATCGTGGAGACCGCGATCCAGGAGGACGCCGACCTCGTCGGGCTCTCGGTGCTCTCCGGGGCGCACATGACGCTGTTCCGCAGGATCATCGAGCTGCTCAAGGAGCGCGACGCCGGCGACATCGCGGTCTTCGGCGGCGGGATCGTGCCCGAGGAGGACTTCCCCGCGCTGGAGGCGCTCGGCGTGGCCAAGATCTTCACCCCCGGCGCCACCACCGGCGAGATCACCGGCTGGGTGAGTCAGCGGTTCCCCGACTGACCTGAGCCCCAGACCGGCCGTCTCAGACGTCCGGGTGCGTCCGGCGCCGTACCAGCACCAGGCCCGACAGCAGCAGCATCAGACCCAGGGCCGCCACACCGGTGAGGCCCCGGGCGGCGCCGGTCTCTGCGAGCGCCGAGGCCCCGGAGCCACCGGTGCTGGGGAGCGCGCCGGCGGCTGCGACCGCAGCGCCCTGGGCGGCTTGTCCGTGCTGGCCCTGCTGCCCGCCCGGTTCCTCCGGGGCAGCCTGCCCGTGGCCACTGCTGGGGCCGGCAGGTTCGCCCGTCCCCGGTTCGCCCGTTCCCGGCCCCGGAGTCTCTGGTCCCGGAGTCTCCGGTCCGGGATTGCCGGGCACCGCGCCGGGACCTGCTCCCACCAGCGGGAGCTCCAGGACCCCGGGGCTCTGCCGGCTCGTGCTGATCGTCACCGGCCCGGCGGTGAGGTTGTTGGCGTAGGCGCTGTCGCCGCCGGCGACCACGAGCTGGATCCGGTGGCCTGCCGGGAACCGCTGGGCCACCGCGGGGAGCTCGATCTGCACCGGTCGGGTGACGTCGCGGACCCGAGCGGGGGACACGAGCCGGTGCTGCAGGGTCCGGGTGCCGTCCGGGGCGAGGTCGTAGAGCTTGGCGAACACGACGAGCTTGCCGGCGGCTCCGCTTCCCTGGGCCGTGGCGGCGACGGGCGCGTCGATGCGCACCGTGAGCCGGGGGGAGCCGACGAGCACAGCGTCGCGCTGGAGCGGCGCGGTGGTGTACGCCGCGAAGGTGCCCGGCGTGTCCGAGGGGGGCGGCTCGCTGGGGAGCATCCCGCCGATCCCGGAGAGCTCGGAGTAGGAGCTGCCCACCGGCGAGACCGCGAACCTGGCGGTGCCGGTCCTCACCGCGGCCGGTGAGGAGGTCAAGGAGTTCGTGCCGTCGAGGTAGAGGGTCGAGGTCGGTGCGCCGGTGAACGTCTCTGCCTCGGCGTAGGCCGCGTCGACGCCCTTCTGGGTGCGGTCGACCCAGTCCCGGAAGTACTCGAACTCCGGGCCCGGGTCGGCGGAGTCGTCGCCACGGACGTAGCGGTCCATCCACTGGATCCAGCGGCGTCCCTGGTGGCTGCCCTCGACCCCGCCGGAGAGGTCCAGGTCGTCGGGCACCCCGTCGCCGGAGTGGCCGCCGGAGAACCACGACATCGCCACCGGGGTGCCCTGCTTCTTCAGGGCGCGGTAGGTGGCCACGGCCTCCTGGAGGTTGAACAGGGTGTCGCGCTGCCCCTGGACGAGCAGGGTCGGGACCTTGATGTCGGCCAGGTAGTCGGACACCGACGCGCCCCGGGCCAGGTCCAGGGTCGGCTGGTCGGGGTAGCCCAGGGTCTGCAGCTGTGCGGCGGCCAGGCAGGCCTGGTCGGTGAAGTTGGGGCAGCCCACGTTGCGGGCCGGGTCGGCGCCGCCGTACTCCAGCCCGGCCACGATCCCGAGGGCGAAGAACAGGCCGATCCACTGCTTCTTGGCCACGCCCGGGGTGGCGTAGCTGACGCCGCCGGCCTGGTCGGTGTTGTTCGGGGCCAGGGAGTAGGAGAGGTCGTTCCAGGTGATCGTGGGGATCAGCGCGTCGATCCTGGGGTCGAGCGCGGCCACGGCGAACTGGATCTGGCCGCCGTAGGAGCCGCCGACCATCCCGACCTTCGGGTCGCCCTGCGCCTCGGTCTCCACGTAGTCGATCGTGCGCGGCTCGCTGCCGCCGTCCAGGGTGTAGGTCTTCTTCCCGGCGAGCACGTCGACGACCTGCTTGCCCGCCTGGCCGTCGTGGTCGCGGTCGTCGAGGGTGATCTTGCACTGGGACCCGCCGAAGCCGAGCCCGGAGTAGGAGATCACCACGTAGCCACGCTTCGCGAACGCGCTCGCGGCGCCCACCTGGCCGTCGTCGTCCTTGGTGCCGCCGAAGCCGTGGGTGGTCAGGATCGCCGGCGCCGGGTGGGCCGCGTCCACCCCCTCGGGGCGGTAGAGGTCGGCCTCCACGGTGCACGGGACGTCCGAGCCGGGACCGACCAGCGTCGAGATCTCGATCGCCTCGGTGGTGAAGGCGAGGTCCGTCCCGGTCGGGAGCGCGGCGGCTGCGGCAGTTGCGGGCCCGGGGACGCCCGCGACCAGCAGGAGGCTGCAGGTCAGGAGCGTGGCGAGCGCGGTGGGGCGAGGCATGCCCGGTCAACGAGCGGAAAGGCCCCCGGTCACGAGCCCCGGCCGCCGGGGTCGCAGCCGCGTCATCGACGTGACCTGCGTCTCTATGGGTTCCACGCCCGCGCCCCGACGTGGCCGTGTGGCCTTCTCGGGGTCTAAGGTCGGGCGGAGCGGACGCCGGGTCGATCCCGGGCGCCCATCGAGTCTCAGCAAGACCCAATGCTCGATGCCAACGATGCCACAAAGGAGCGGTTGACCCGTGGACCTGATGGAGTACCAAGCGAAGGAACTCTTCGCCAAGCATGGTGTGAAGGCGACACTCGGCACGGTCGTGCAGACCGCCGAGGAGGCCAAGGCGGCCGCCGAGGAGATCGGTGGAGTCACCGTGATCAAGGCGCAGGTCAAGGCCGGTGGCCGCGGGAAGGCCGGCGGCGTCAAGATCGCCAAGACCCCCGAAGAGGCGCAGCAGCACGCCGAGGCGATCCTCGCACTGACCATCAAGGACCTCCCGGTCAACCGGGTGCTGGTCACCCCGGCGACCCCGCCGGTGGAGGAGTACTACTTCTCCTTCCTGCTGGACCGCTCCAACAGGTCCTACCTGTGCATCGCCTCGGTCGAGGGTGGTGTGGAGATCGAGGAGGTCGCCAAGACCAACCCCGACGCGGTGAAGAAGATCCCGATCGACCCCGGCACCGGTGTCGACGAGGCCAAGGCCACCGCGATCGTCGAGGAGGTCGGCTTCCCCGCCGAGCTGCGTGACCAGGCGATCACCATGGTGCAGCAGCTGTGGACCGTCTTCGTCGAGGAGGACGCCACCCTGGTCGAGGTCAACCCGCTCGCGCGGCTCGAGGGCGACGTGCTCGAGGCGCTCGACGGCAAGGTCTCGCTCGACGAGAACGCCGACTTCCGCCACGAGGACCACGCGGCCTTCGAGGACAAGGACGCCGCCGACCCGCTCGAGGCCAAGGCCAAGGCGAAGGGGCTCAACTACGTCAAGCTCGACGGCGCGGTGGGCATCATCGGCAACGGCGCCGGCCTGGTCATGTCGACCCTGGACGTCGTCGCGTACGCCGGCGAGAAGCACGGCAACGTGAAGCCGGCCAACTTCCTCGACATCGGCGGCGGTGCCTCCGCGGAGGTGATGGC
Organism: Nocardioides sp. Z30_9; assembly: GCF_058215735.1. NCBI lineage: Bacteria > Bacillati > Actinomycetota > Actinomycetes > Propionibacteriales > Nocardioidaceae > Nocardioides > Nocardioides sp. Z30_9. Next base: position 1,349,244 of record NZ_JBZAJF010000001.1, on the reverse strand, counting down.
CAACGGTCTCGACGTGATCCTGGGCGACGAGCAGGTCAAGTCCGTCTTCGTGAACGTCTTCGGCGGGATCACCTCGTGCGACGCGGTCGCCAACGGCATCGTGAGCGCGCTGGAGATCCTCGGCGACGAGGCGAACAAGCCCCTCGTCGTACGCCTCGACGGCAACAACGTGGAGGAGGGCCGGCGGATCCTCGCCGAGGCCGACCACCCGCTGGTCGTCATCGAGGAGACCATGGACGGCGCGGCCGCCAAGGCGGCTGAGCTCGCACACGCAGCCACCAACGACGCGGCAGGGGCCTGAACACATGTCGATCTTCCTGAACAAAGATTCCAAGGTCATCGTCCAGGGCATCACCGGCGGCGAGGGCACCAAGCACACCCGCCTGATGGTCAAGGCGGGCACCAACGTGGTCGGCGGGGTCAACGCCCGCAAGGCCGGCACCACGGTGACCCACCAGGACCCTGACGGCAACGACATCGAGCTGCCCGTGTTCGGCTCGGTCGCCGAGGCGATGAAGGAGACCGGCGCCGACGTGTCGGTGGCCTTCGTGCCCCCGGCGTTCACCAAGGACGCCGTGATCGAGGCGATCGACGCCGGCATCGGCCTGCTGGTGATCATCACCGAGGGCGTGCCGGTGCAGGACTCCGCGGAGTTCTGGGCCTACGCGCAGAAGAAGGCCGCCGAGGGCTCGACCACGCGGATCATCGGGCCGAACTGCCCCGGCATCATCACCCCGGGCGAGGCGCTCGCCGGCATCACGCCGGCCACGATCTCCGGCTCCGGCCCGGTCGGCCTGGTCTCCAAGTCGGGCACGCTGACCTACCAGATGATGTTCGAGCTCAAGGACTACGGCTTCTCGACCGCGATCGGCATCGGCGGTGACCCGATCATCGGGACCACCCACATCGACGCCCTCGAGGCGTTCGAGAACGACCCCGACACCAAGGCGATCGTGATGATCGGCGAGATCGGTGGCGACGCGGAGGAGAAGGCCGCGGCGTACATCAAGGAGCACGTGACCAAGCCGGTCGTGGGCTACGTCGCCGGTTTCACCGCACCCGAGGGCAAGACGATGGGCCACGCCGGCGCCATCGTCTCCGACGGCGCGGGCACCGCGCAGGGCAAGAAGGAGGCCCTCGAGGCCGCCGGGGTCAAGGTCGGCAAGACGCCGTCGGAGACCGCGGACCTGATGCGGGAGATCCTGAAGGGTCTCTAGGCCAGCCAGACACAGCACAGCGGGAGGAGTACGCCGGACCGGCGTACTCCTCCCGCTGTCTTTTGCGCCCGGCTCAGCCCTACCGCCGGATAGTCCGAGACGATTCCGTCCCCGATCGGGGGTTTTGACGACGGGAACGTCTCGGACTATCCGGAATCCGGCTGCTCAGGTCACGGCGTTGCGAGAGGAGTACTCCGGGTCGGCGTACTCCTCTCGCTGCACCACCAGCTCGAGGCGCTCCACGGCGGTCCGCACGTCCTCGAGGGTGTTGTAGAGCGGGGCGAACCCGAACCGGGCGATGTCGGGGTCGCGGAAGTCGCCGATCACATCGCGGGCGATCAGCGCCTGCACCACGCCGTAGGCGTGCGGGTGGCGCAGCGAGACCTGGCTGCCACGGCGCTCGTGCTCGCGCGGGGTGGCGATCTCGAAGACCCCGGGCAGGCGCTCCTCGACGAGCGCGATGAACAGGTCGGTCAGCTCCAGCGACCGGGCCCGCAGGTCGCCGAGGTCGACGCCGTCGAAGGCCTCCAGCGCGGCGTCCAGCGCGGAGAGCGCCAGCACCGGCGGGGTGCCGGAGGCGAAGCTGCCGATGCCCGCGGCCGGCTCGTAGTCGCGCGCCATCGCGAACGGGCTGGCGTGCCCCATCCAACCGGTGATCGGCTGCCGGGCGGCGGCCTGGTGCTCTGGGGCCACCCACAGGAACGCGGGGGCCCCGGGTCCGCCGTTGAGGTACTTGTAGGTGCACCCCACGGCGAGGTCGGCGCCGGCGCCGGTGAGGTCGACCGGCACGGCGCCCGCGGAGTGGCACAGGTCCCACTGGACCAGGGCGCCACGGGCCTGGGCCTGCGCGGTGATCTCGGCCATGTCGAACATCGCGCCGGTGCGGAAGTCGACGTGGGTCAGGCTGAGCAGTGCGACGTCCTCGTCCACCGAGGCGAGCGGGTCCGCCGGGTCGCACCAGCGCAGCTCGAGGCCCATCAGGTCGGCCACCCCGGCGGTGATGTAGCCGTCGGTGGGGAAGGTCGAGGGCTCCACGACCAGCACGCGGCGGTCGGGACGCAGGCGCGCGGCGGCGACCGTGGTCTTGAACAGGCTCACGCTGGTGCTCTCGCCGAGGTGCACGTCGTCGGGCCCGACCCCGATCAGCGGGGCGATCCGGCCGGCGACCCGGCGCCGCAGCTCCATCCAGTGCGCGTCGTTCCAGGAGCGGATCAGGCCCTGTCCCCATTCGCGGCGTACGACGTCCTCGACCCGCTCGGCCACGCCGACGGGAAGGGCGCCGAGCGAGTTCCCGTCGAGGTAGACCAGCCCGGGGGGCAGCGAGAAGGCGCTCACCGGCTGGCCGGGAGCTCGAAGAGCCGGTCGCGTGCCCGGGTCATCAGCGTCTGGAACGCGAGCTCGTCGACGTCGTTCTTGCCGGTGGGGGTGAAGGTCACCTGGGCAACATAGCTGCCGACCCGGGCCACCCCCATCCAGAAGCCCACCGTGCTGCCCTTGTCGATCTCGCTGTCGAGGCGCCACAGCGCGTACTCCGACCCGCGGTAGCCCTTGGTGAGGGCGACCTCGCTGCTCACCTCGGCGCCGAGGTCGCGGTCCTCACACGTGCGCATGGCCTCGCTGACCTTCCGGACCAGGGCGGCCGCGCGCTGGGGGGTCGGGAAGCCGCCGTAGGTCTCGGTGATCCCGAACCGCCGGGGCAGGCCTGCCTTCGGGATCAGGAACGTGCGGGTCATCGCGGTGGGTGACCCGTTCCTGACGAAGTTGGTCCGGTCGCAGGTGGTGGCGGCGAGGTTGGGCCGGGCCGGTACCGGCCGGGTCCCCACCCAGGGGCGGTCGATGCTGCCCACCACGGGGAGGTCGCCCGCGGCGAGCGTGCCGGGGGTCTCCCCGGAGGGCGGGGGCAGCACCGGTGCCGCGGTCACCGTGACCGGGCACGGCCCGGACGGGTCGGCCGAGCACAGGTTGCGCAGCGCCGTGGTGAGCACGCCCATCGCCGGCTTCAGGCGCACCTGCTGGCCACCGAGGCTCTCCAGCACCGTGGAGACGGTCAGCGACCCGGTGCGGGCCAGGCCGACGACGTAGGTCCGGCCGGTGGGGCCCGGGCTGCGCAACTTCAGCATCTGCGCCTCCTCGCCGAGGCCGCGCACCTGGTAGGTGTTCAGCAGCTGCATCCGGACCCGGCCACACCCCGCGAACCAGCCCAGGGTGGTCCGGTAGGCGGCGGCCGCCGCCGCGGGGGACCGGGAGATCTCCACGGTCTGGAGGTACTTGCCGTTCGACGGTTTCGCCGGGGAGCTCTGGGTGGCGAAGGTGCGCACGAACGTCCCGCGGCCCTTGGGGTCGGCGAACCGGGTCTCCTGGCAGACCGTGTTGATGCCGGACCCGGAGGTGTTGTCCGAGGTCTCCACGAGCTGCCAGCGCTGCGGCGGCGCCAGGGCCTGCACCTGCGCGGGGGTGATCAGCATGTCCTCGGTGACCGGGTCCACGGGCGCCTGTCCGGCGCTCGCGGAGGCCCTCTCCTGGCTGCCTCCGGTGACGAAGGTGCCGGTGGCCAGCGTCAGCGCCAGCAGGATGACGACCGCGGTGACGAGCTGGAGCCGGCGGCGTTGCCGTCCCCCGCTCTCGATGGCCGGTGGCGGCGGGAGCGTCCTGGCCTCGGCGACCGGGACCAGGGACTCCAGGGCTGCGGGCACGTCCCGGTCCAGGGCCTCGGTGGCGCTTTCGATCAGGTCCCGCACCGCGTCGGGCGACTCGCCGAGCTCGCGACCGATCCGGTCGGCGGGGAGCTGTGCGAGGTGGGTCAGCAGCAGCACCTTGCGCTGCTGGACCGTGAGCCCGTGCAGGGCGTCGAGCACGCTCGTCTGCTCGGGGGTCAGGCCCCGGTCGCGACGCCACAGGCGGCCCACGTGCCGCCGCTGGGCCATCGCCCAGGCGCGGGGACGCACCCACTCCTCGGGGTCGGCGAAGGCGCTCACCTTCTCCCAGTGCTGGCTCGCGGCCACGAAGGCGTCGCGCACGGCGTTGCTCGCCGCGGAGATGTCACCGGTCAGCGCGTAGGCCTCGAGGACCAGTCGGCGACGGCTCTCGAGGTAGAACTCCTCGAAGTCGCGGGCCGGCGATCCGGGCGGGGTGGGCGTAGGCATGACAGGCCGAGGTTACCCGCGTGCCTCACGCGGCTCCCTGGAGTCCTGGGTCAGGATGGAGTGCGATGACTGACCTGCTGAACCGACCATCGGCCGCGAGCTCCTCCCGACGTACCGGGGGGCGTTCCCTCGGGGGACCTGCGGGGCGCCTGTACCGGGCGCTCACCGGTCGCCCCGCCGAGGGCAGCGGAGCGCCCGAGGGCCGGCCGCTGACGGTGTCGGCCGGACTGGCCGCACTGGGCGCCGCGGCGACGACGATGGCGACCTGCATGGGCCTCGCGGTGATCGGCTGGTTCCTGGCCGACGCGGGCGCCCACGGGGAGACCACCGACGCGCTGCGCGTCGGCGCCGACGTGTGGCTGGTCGGGCACGGCTCCCAGCTCACGGTGGGCGGCACCCCCCTGGGGATCGTGCCGCTGGCCGTCACGGCGCTGATCGCGATGGTCGTCCTGCGTTGCGGCCGGTGGGCGGCCGCGACCTCGCAGCCGGTCGAGGACGACCGCACGCTGGCCGTCGCGGCGACGATCTTCACCGGCCTCTACGTCGTGGTCGCGGTGATCACCTGCGTGCTGGTGGCCAGCGAGGCCGCCAGCCCGGGTCTGGGCCGCACGATCGTCGGCTCGCTGCTGCTCTCCGGTCTCGTGGGCACCCTGGGGATGGCTGCCGGCACCGGCCGGCTGCGGGTCTGGGTGGACCTGGTCCCGGGCTGGGTCCGGTCGGCCCTCCACGGGGCCCTCACCTCCTTCCTGGTGCTGTGCGCGGCCGCGGCGCTGCTGGTCCTGGTCGCGCTCGCGCTGGGCCTCAGCGAGGCCGCCACGGTGATGTCCGGCCTGCAGCTGAGCCCGGGCGACTACGTGATGTACGCCGTGGTGATGCTCGCGGTCGCGCCGAACGCCGTCCTGCTCGGTGCGGCCTACCTGCTCGGGCCCGGGTTCGCCGTGGGCACCGGCACCGTGGTCTCGCCGTCGGTGGTGGCGCTGGGGCCGGTGCCGGCCTTCCCGCTCCTGGCCGCGCTGCCCGAGAGCGGTCCGACGCCGCCCTGGATGATGGCGGTGCTGGCGGTGCCGGTGCTGGCCGCGGTGGTCGGCGCCTTCCGTGCCCAGCGCGCCTACGGCGTCGCGGCGTACGACTCCGCCGCCCTGCGCGGCTTCGGCGTCGGCACCGGGGCAGCCCTGCTGACGACCGTGGCGATCACCCTGGCCGGAGGGCCGATGGGCACCGGCCGGATGGCCGACATCGGGGCCCCGGCGGCGGAGGTACTGGTCGCCGCGTTGATGGCGATGGGCCTCGGTGGGCTCCTCGCCGGGTCGGCGACGGCCTGGTGGCAGCGCCGGGGAGCGGACTCGTGACCGGCCTCGGTAGCCTGTGCCGGTGCCTGCCACCCGCCTAGTCGTTCTCGTCTCCGGCGCCGGCACCAACCTCCAGGCGCTGCTGGACGCGACGCAGGACCCGGCGTACGGCGCCAGCGTGGTCGCCGTCGGCGCCGACCGCGGCGGCATCGAGGGCCTGGAGCGCGCCGACCGTGCCGGCGTACCCACCTTCGTGGCGAAGGTGGGTGACTTCGGGTCCCGAGAGCAGTGGGACACCGCCCTGAGCGAGACCGTGGCCGCCTACGAGCCGGACCTGGTGGTCCTGGCGGGGTTCATGAAGCTGGTCGGGCCGCAGTTCCTGCGCCGGTTCGCCGGGCGGGTGGTCAACACGCACCCGGCGCTGTGCCCCTCCTTCCCCGGTACGACGGGGCCGGCCGACGCGCTCGCCTACGGAGTCAAGGTCACCGGCGCCACCTTGTTCGTCGTCGACGAGGGCGTGGACACCGGGCCGATCATCGCCCAGACGACCGTGCCCGTGGAGGACGGCGACGACGTCGAGTCCCTGCACGACCGGATCAAGGTCGCCGAGCGCACCATGCTCGTCGACAGCGTGGGGCGCATCGCCCGTGAAGGCATCACCATCACCGACAGGAAGGTGCGGATCGGCTCATGAGCCACCCCACAAAGCCCGACACTCACAGCCCCCAGAACACCCCCGACCGGGTCGGGATCAGGCGTGCCCTGGTCTCGGTCTACGACAAGTCCGGGCTCGAGGAGCTCGTCCGCGGGCTGCACGACGCCGGCGTGGAGCTGGTCTCCACCGGGGGCTCGGCGAAGCTGATCGCCGACCTCGGGCTGCCGGTCACCAAGGTGGAGGACCTGACCGGGTTCCCCGAGTGCCTCGACGGGCGGGTCAAGACGCTGCACCCGCGGGTGCACGCCGGGATCCTCGCGGACCGGCGGCTGCCGGACCACGTCGCCCAGCTCACCGAGCTCGGCGTGGAGCCGTTCGACCTGGTGGTCTCCAACCTCTACCCGTTCACCGACACGGTGGCCTCGGGCGCGGGCCCGGACGAGTGCGTCGAGCAGATCGACATCGGGGGCCCGTCGATGGTGCGCGCCGCCGCCAAGAACCACCCCTCGGTCGCCATCGTCACCTCGCCGCAGCGGTACGCCGACGTGCTCGCCGCTCTCGCCGAGGGCGGTTTCACCCTCGAGCAGCGCAAGCGGCTGGCCGCCGAGGCGTTCGCCCACACGGCCGCCTACGACGTGGCCGTGGCGAGCTGGATGGGCAGTGTGCTCACCGACACCAGCGACGGCACCGGGTTCCCGGAGTTCACCGGCGCGACCTGGGAGAAGGCGGCCGTGCTGCGCTACGGGGAGAACCCGCACCAGCCGGCCGCGCTCTACCGGCACTGGCGCGGCGGCCTCGCCTCGGCCGAGCAGCTGCACGGCAAGGAGATGTCCTACAACAACTACGTCGACACCGACGCGGCCCGCCGGGCCGCCGGTGACTTCGAGGCCCCGGCGGTCGCGATCATCAAGCACGCCAACCCGTGCGGGATCGCGGTCGGTGCCGACGTCGCCGAGGCGCACCGCCGCGCCCACGAGTGCGACCCGGTCTCCGCGTTCGGCGGCGTGATCGCGGTGAACCGTCCGGTCTCGGTGGAGATGGCGCGCCAGGTGGCCGAGGTGTTCACCGAGGTGATCGTGGCCCCCGACTACGAGGACGGCGCCGTGGAGGTGCTCCAGGGCAAGAAGAACATCCGGATCCTGCGCTGCCCGGTGGACCAGAACCCGGACCCGGTGGAGTTCCGCGCGATCAGCGGCGGGGTGCTCCTCCAGCGTGTCGACCACGTCGACGCCGAGGGCGACGACCCGGCGAACTGGACGCTGGCCACCGGCGAGGCCGCCTCCCCGGAGGTGCTCGCCGACCTCGCGTTCGCGTGGAAGGCGTGCCGCTACGTGAAGTCCAACGCGATCCTGCTGGCCTCCGGTGGCGCCTCGGTCGGCATCGGCATGGGCCAGGTCAACCGGGTGGACTCCTGCCGGCTCGCGGTCACCCGCGCCGGCGAACGGGCCGCCGGCTCCGTGGCCGCCTCGGACGCGTTCTTCCCGTTCGAGGACGGCCCGCAGATCCTCATCGACGCCGGTGTCTCCGCGATCGTGCAGCCGGGCGGCTCGGTGCGCGACGAGCTCACCATCGAGGCAGCCAAGAAGGCCGGCGTGACGATGTACTTCACCGCCACGCGCCATTTCGCGCACTGATCAGGGACGCGCCAGCGGACCTGATGAGGGTGGTCGAGCAAGCGACCACGGCTGAGCTTGCGAAGCCGTAGGGAGCGTGTCGAGACACCGGTGAGGCGCAAGGCAGTGGGCGCCACAGCCGGCACGGCGACGGACAAGCAGAGGCGACAACGAACACGCACGACGCGCACAACCTCCCGATGACAGGATGACCACATGACTGCACAGAGGCTCGACGGGACCGCTACCGCCAAGGCGATCAAGGCAGAGCTGACCGAGCGCGTGGCCAAGCTGCGCGAGCGCGGTGTCACCCCCGGGCTGGGCACCGTGCTGGTGGGGGAGGACCCGGGCTCGACCTGGTATGTCAACGGCAAGCACAAGGACTGCGCCGAGGTCGGCATCGAGTCCATCCGCGAGGACCTGCCCGCCACCGCGACCCAGGACGAGATCCTGGCCGCCGTACGACGCCTCAACGAGAACCCTGCCTGCACCGGCTACATCGTGCAGCTGCCGTTGCCGAAGGGGATCGACGAGAACGCCGTCCTGGGTGAGATCGACCCGGCCAAGGACGCCGACGGGCTGCACCCGACCAACCTCGGCTGGCTGGTGCTGGGCAAGCCGGCGCCGCTGCCGTGCACGCCGTTCGGCATCGTGACGTTGCTGCGTCGTCACGGGGTGGAGCTGGGCGGCGCCGAGGTCGTGGTCGTGGGACGTGGCGTCACCGTGGGGCGGCCCCTCGGGCTGCTGCTCACCCGGCGTTCGGAGAACGCCACTGTGACCCTGTGCCACACCGGCACCCGTGACCTGGCCGCGCACGTGCGCCAGGCCGACATCGTGGTCGCCGCTGCCGGGGTGCCCGGCATCATCACCGGCGACATGGTCAAGCCCGGTGCGGCCGTGCTCGACGTCGGTGTCTCCCGGGTCGACGGCAAGCTCGCCGGCGACGTGGACGCCTCGGTGTGGGACGTCGCGGACTGGGTGTCCCCGAACCCCGGCGGCGTCGGCCCGATGACCCGCGCGATGCTGCTCTCCAACGTGGTCGAGCGTGCCGAGGCCGGCCTGAAGCTCGATGACGGCCAGACCAGTGACGGGCAGCGCGTCGGCTCGTGACCCCCTCGCAGGAACCGCGCCAGATCCCGTCCACGCCGGGTGGCCTCGTCTACCTGATCGTGGTCGCGGTCAGCGCGTTGGGCGTGCTGGTGGTGGCGCTGGGCCCGTGGCGGCGCGGCGTGCTGCTGATCGGTGCGGCCCTGCTGCTCGGGGCGGTGATGCGGGCGGTGCTCTCCGACCGTGACGCCGGGATGCTGCGCGTGCGCCGCAACCGGTGGGTCGACGTGATCATGCTCGGTGGGGTGGGTACGACGCTGATCGTGCTGGCCAGCGTGATCCCGAACCAGCCAGCGTGATCCCGAACCAGCCAGCGTGATCCCGAACCAGCCGGCCTGACCCCTCAGTCCAGGGCGGGGTCGGGTTGGGCGCCGTGGTGGCGGACGGCTCTCGCGCCTGCCTGTAGTGCCGAGGCGAGCGCCTGCTCGCGGTCCTCGCCGCGCGCGAGGGCGGCGGCCAGCGCTCCGCAGAACGCGTCCCCGGCACCGGTGGTGTCGAGCACCTCGGCGTCGGGGACCTCGACGGCCGGCAGCCGTCGCCCGTCCCAGTCGGCGCCCTGGGCGCCCAGGGTGACGAGCAGCGAGCCGGGGGTCGCTCCGGTCGCTGCCAGCAGGGCGGCCTCGTGCTCGTTGGCGATCACCGGGTCGCAGAGCGCGACCAGGCCGGCCGGGAGGTCGGCGTACGGCGCGATGTTGAGCACCACCCGAGCCCCCCGCTCCCGGGCCAGCGAGCACGCGGCGGCGACGGTGTCGACCGGCACCTCGAGCTGGGTGAGCAGCACGTCACCGGGGGCGATCGTGTCGATCAGGGCCAGGGCATCCGACCCGACGTGGGCGTTGGCGCCAGGGGCCACCACGATCGTGTTCTCGCCCGCCTCGTCGACCACGATCAGGGCGGTGCCCGTCGGCGAGTCCGGGAGTACGCCGACCCCGGTGACGTCCACGCCACGGTCCCGCAACCGGGCGAGGTAGGAGCGGCCCGCCTCGTCGTCGCCCACGGCGCCGACCATCACCACCTCGGCGCCCGCGGCAGCGGCGGCCACGGCCTGGTTGGCGCCCTTGCCCCCGGCCAGCCGGTCGAGTCCCCGGCCGAGCACGGTCTCGCCGGGCGCGGGGTGTCGCTCCACGTGGGTGACGAGGTCGACGTTGAGCGAGCCGAGCACCAGCACCCGTCCCATCAGGCGTCCCCGCGCAGGTCCGTCATCGGGACGCGCGGACCGTGTCCAGCCACAGCCGCGCGTAGCGCTCGCCGTCGACCTCGAGGGCGACCTCGATCGTCGTGGGCGCCTGGCCGTGCGGGTCGTGCGCGAGGTCGCCGTCCCAGTCGCGGCGGTCCACGATCGTGCGTCCCCGCGACCAGGTGCCGGCCAGCTCGACGCGTACGGGCAGCCGCTGGGTCTCCAGGCCGCCGGGGTCGATCACGGCGCACACCGCGCCGGCGTCGCCGATGGTGGCGGACCTCGTCCCGAAGCGGCCGCACTGGAAGGAGATCAGCCGGCCGCCCAGTCCCGCCGGCCCGGTGTCGTGGGCGGCGACGAGCGCCTCGGCGTCCTCGAGGTGGACGCGGGGACCGTAGAACACGTCGAGGCCGTACATCACCAGCTCGATGTCCACGTCGGCGCACGCGTCCAGGGTGATTGCGGCCGCCTCCGGGTCGTGGAAGACATTGAACTCCGCGGAGGCGGTGGCGTTTCCGACGTTGGCGGCACCGCCCATGAACAGGATCCGCTCGATCCCGGGCGCCACCTCGGGGTAGGTGCGCAGGAGCAGCGCGATGTTGGTCATCGGTGCGAGCGGCACCAGCGTCACGGGTGCGCCGTCCTCGGCCGCCTGCAGGAGCACGTCGCGGAGCAGCTCCACGGCGTGCCGCGGGTCCGGCGTACGCACCGACACCGGCCAGTCGAGGTCGCCCATCCCGTCGTCGCCGTGCACGTGGCGAGCATCGGACGGCTCCTCGAGCAGGGGCCGGGCCGCCCCCGCGCCGACCGGCACGTCGGCGCGGCCGCACGTGTCCAGCACGGTCAGGGTGTTGCGGACCACATCGGGCAGGGGAGCGTTGCCGCCCACGCAGGTGACGGCCTTGAGGTCGAGCTCCGGGTGCAGCGCTGCGAGCAGGAGCGCGCAGGCGTCGTCCACCCCGGTGTCGACGTCGAGGACGATCGGCGTGGGCGGCATCGCTGGGTGCCTGTTGCCGAGCCGGGTCAGATCAGCCCGAGCTCCTTGACGGCGTCGCGCTCCTCGGCGAGCTCCTTGGTGGAGGCGTCGATGCGGCCGCGCGAGAAGTCGTTGATCTCCAGGCCCTGGACGATCTCCCAGTCACCGTTCTTGGTGGTGACGGGGAAGGAGGAGATCAGGCCCTCCGGGACGCCGTAGGAGCCGTCGGAGCGCACGGCCATGGAGACCCAGTCGCCCTCGGCGGAGCCGGCGAGCCAGTCGTGGGCGGCGTCGATCGTCGCCGAGGCCGCGGAGGCGGCCGAGGAGGACCCGCGGGCCTCGATGATCGCGGCACCGCGCTTGGCCACGGTCGGGATGAAGTCGTTCTCCAGCCAGCCCTGGTCGTCGACGGTCTCGGCGGCGTTCTTGCCGGCGATCTCGGCGTGGAAGATGTCGGGGTACTGGGTGGCGGAGTGGTTGCCCCAGATCGTCATCTTCTTGATGTCGGTCACCGAGGCGCCGGTCTTCGCCGCGAGCTGGGAGATCGCCCGGTTGTGGTCGAGGCGGGTGAGCGCGGAGAACCGCTCCTGGGGGATGTCGGGCGCGTTGGTCATCGCGATCAGCGCGTTGGTGTTCGCGGGGTTGCCGGTCACGCCGATGCGTACGTCGTCGGCCGCCACGTCGTTGAGCGCCTTGCCCTGGGCGGTGAAGATCGCGCCGTTGGCCTCGAGGAGGTCGCCGCGCTCCATGCCGGGGCCGCGGGGGCGGGCGCCGACGAGCAGGGCGAGGTTGACGCCGTCGAAGACCTTGGTGGCGTCAGCGCCGATCTGGACGCCGGCGAGCGTCGGGAACGCGCAGTCGTCGAGCTCCATCACGACGCCCTCGAGCGTCTTGAGCGCGGGCTCGATCTCGAGGAGCCGCAGCTCGATCGGCTGGTTGGGCCCGAACAGGCCTCCGCTCGCGAGGCGGAACAGCAGGCTGTAGCCGATCTGGCCGGCGGCGCCGGTGACGGCGACCTTCAGAGGGGGCTGGGTGCTCACGAGATCTCCTGAGTTGCGACGTGACGGACGCCTCGAAACTAGCAGCGCCCCAGCTCCCTGGTAAGCGCGGCCCGGTTCTGCGGACCGCTACCCGGACGCTTACTCCGCCCGGATCAGCTCGGGGCGGATGCGCGGCGCGGAGGCGATCACGGTGATGCCGGCGAGCAGCACGCCCCCGGCGCACCCCATGGCCGCCAGCAGCAGCACCGCGTTCCACGGAAGCGCGCGGGACTCGTCGAGGGTCAGGTACGTCGCCCCCGCCGCGAGCCCGGCTCCGATCGCGAGCAGTGAGCCGATCACCAGGGGAGCGGCGACCTCGATCCACTGCGCCCGGCGCAGCACCCGGGCCGGGACGCCCACGAGCTGCAGCGCGGTGAGCTCGCGCCGTCGTTCCACCGCACGGTCGATCGCCGCGATGCCGAAGGACAGCAGACCCAGGGAGATCACCAGCGCCCCCATCGACCACACCAGGGCCCGCAGCGTCGCGACGTAGTCGTAGTCCTCCACGCCGAAGCCACTCACTCCGTCCTCGGCGAGGCCGGACCTCAGCAGGACCTCGATGAGGTCGCGCCCGGGATCGGCGAGCACGATCATCGTGACGGTCTCGTCGGTGAGCCGCTCCACCCCGGGAAGGCCCGGAGGCAGCAGGATCTCGCCACTGAGGCTGCCGTAGTCGGCGTCGGTGAGCCCGGCGACCTGGCGCGTGGGCGCCGGCAGCCGCAGGGTGCCACGGTCCGCTGCGTTCCAGGCCAGCTCGTCCGGTGCCTCGAGGGGCCTGCCCAGCCACATCGGCTCGTCGTCGCGGCAGCCCTGCGCGGACGGTGCGAGCCGGGCGAGGTCGCCGCACGACAGCACCTGCCCTTGGAAGCAGGTGGGACCGGTCTGGCAGTCGCCGGCTTCGGCGACGTACGTCGCGATGGCCGCGCGCACGCCCGGCAGGTCTTCGATCCGCTGCCGCACCGCTGCGCGGTCGGCTCCGTCGACCGGGAGGCTGGCGACCTGCTGGAACTGGATGTTCTTCTCGGCCGCCAGGTACTGCGGGGTGGACTCGAAGGCCACCACCACACATCTCGCCCCGGTCACGACGAACAGTCCGATCAACAACCCGGAGACGACCCGGGTCATCGTCGCCGGCTGTGCCTGGATGCGGCGCGCCGCCAGCAACACCGCCGGGGACCGACCGAACAGATGCAGGACGTCGCCGACCAGGCGGACGGCGACCGGCACCACGAGCAGCACCCCGAGGCCCAGCGTCGTGATCGAGCCGATCAGGTTCACCGACAGCCAGGCGTCGCTCTCGATGCCCGTCAACCGGAGCAGCCACGAGAACCCGGCGCACCAGGCGATCCCGGCTGTCAGTGGCAGCAGCCGCCACAATGAAGGTCGCCGCGCTTCGGCCCGGCGTACGCCGGCCAACAGCTGTGCGCGTCCCAGCCGCTCGGGCAGCGCGGCGACCGCCACCACCACGAGGGGGACGCCGAGCACGATCGTGGCGGTGACGGCCGCCGGGGGAGCGATCGCCCCTGCTGGGTAGGACGCACCCCACACCGGCACCAGCGTCAGCAGTGGTCTCAGCGCGACGGAGACGACCAAGGCGGCCAAGGATCCTGCGAGGGCCGCGACCCCGGTCTCGGCCGTGGCGACCGCGCGAGTCTGCGCGGGGGAGAGACCGAGCAGGCGGAGGTTGGCCAGGCGTCGGCCGCGCAACCCGGCGGACAGCCGCCCGACGGTGGCGGCCAGCACCAGCACCGGCACCCCGACCCCCATCACCAGGGCCGCGGCCAGCCAGATCATCCCGCGGTCGGAGTAGCGGTACGGGTTGGCGGCCACGTCCGCGGCGGTGAGCCCGGCCGCGCTGAGCAGCACCGTCGCTCCGACCAGCGCCGCGAACGCCACCAGCACCGAGCGCAGCCGGGAGGCCCGGTTGCCGTGCCAGGCCAGCCGCAGGCCCAGGCCGAGCGCCGACCTCATGGCGCGACGCCGGCGGGCTCCTGGACGCGCCCGTCGCGCACCAGCACCAGCCGGTCGAGGTGCGAGGCGACCACGTGGTCGTGGGTGACCACGAGCAGGGCCGCCCCGATCGCACTGGTCAGCGAGACCATCGCGTCCAGCACCGTCTCCGAGGTGAGGGAGTCCAGGGCACCCGTGGGCTCGTCGGCGAGCACGACGGCTGGCCGGTGCACCAAGGACCGCGCCACCGCGGCCCGCTGGGCCTGGCCACCGGAGACCGCTCCCGCGCGATGGTCCGCGAGGTCACCGATCCCGAGCTGGTCGAGCAGCTCGGCGGAGGCGGCGCGCGCGTCGGCCCGCCTGGTCCCGGTCAGCTGGAGGGGCAGCATCACGTTCTCGACCAGGGTGAGCTCAGGGACGAGGCCCCCGAACTGGAAGACCACCCCCATCCGTCGCAGCCGCTTGGCCGAGCGTGCGGATTCCGAGACGGTGTCGAGCCTGCTGCCCTCGAAGTGGACCGCGCCCTCGTCGGGGCGCACCACCCCGGCCAGGCAGTGCAGCAGGGTCGACTTGCCGGAGCCCGACGGCCCCATCAGTGCGACCCGCTCGCCCGCCGCCAGTGCCAGGCTCGCCCCGTCCAGGGCGGTGGTCTCGCCGTAGCGGACGACGAGGTCGCGGGCGGAGAGCAGGTGTGGGTCGTCCATCTGGGGGCTCATCGATCGCTTCCCTGCGTTGCCATCCGCTGGGCGGCCTCGTCGATCCAGCGCACGTCGGCGTCGAGGTGGGCGAGCTCGTAGGTGATCGCGAGCAGCGACTCGGGGTCCGCCGTACGCCGTGCCTCGGTCAGCTCGCGCATCCGGGCGACGTGGGCCGCACGCTGCGCGTCGATGACCCGGCTCACGTCGCGCCCGGAGAGCAGCGCGAGCGTGAGGCGGTTCAGCAGCGTGCGGGACGCCGTGTCCTGTGGTGGCTGCGCGTTGTAGACGAACTCGTCCACGATCCCGACCCCTTCCTCGGTGATCCGGTAGAGCTTGCGCTCGGGGCCCTCGCCCGACTCCGTACCCGCGACGTCGGCCCAGCCGTGCCGTTCGAACCGGGCCAGGCTCGCGTACACCTGCCCGAAGGCCAGCGGCTTTGCCGGCGCGAGGTGCTGGTCGTAGAGCTGCTTGAGCGTGTACCCGTGGGCGGGGCGGGGCTCGAGGAGGGCGAGAAGGGCGGGGGCGGTGCTCATGAGCGGACTATACACACGGTGTATTCACATTGTGAATAGTTAAATCGGAAGTGCGGTTGTGCCTGCGCGCGAGCGCTGAGAGGCTGGCTGACGCAGTGACCGCCGAGGCCGTGCGGTATCTTGACGTGAAGATAAATCCCCGAGCAGACGCATCAGGAGTCACACGTGACCGAGTCGAGCATCATCTACACCCACACCGACGAGGCGCCTCTCCTGGCGACGTACTCGTTCCTCCCGATCATCGAGGCGTACGCCGAGAAGGCCGATGTCTCGGTCCAGACCCGCGACATCTCCCTCGCGGCCCGGATCCTGGCGAGCTTCGCCGACCTGCTTCCCGAGGACCAGAAGGTCTCCGACGACCTCGCCGAGCTCGGCGACCTCGCGAAGACGCCCGAGGCGAACATCGTCAAGCTGCCCAACATCAGCGCCTCCATCCCGCAGCTCAAGGCGGCCATCGCCGAGCTCCAGGAGCAGGGCTTCGCGCTCCCCGACTACCCCGACAACCCGCAGTCCGACGAGGACAAGGACGCCCGCGCCCGCTACGACAAGGTCAAGGGCAGCGCCGTGAACCCGGTGCTCCGCGAGGGCAACTCCGACCGGCGCGCGCCGGAGTCGGTGAAGAACTACGCCCGCAAGCACCCGCACTCGATGGGCGAGTGGAGCTCGGACTCCAAGACGAACGTCGCGCACATGACCTCCGACGACTTCCGCTCCAACGAGAAGTCCGTGGTGATCGACAAGGAAGGGACCCTCCGCGTCGAGCTCGTGACCGATGACGGCACCGAGGTGCTCAAGGAGTCGATCCCGGTCGAGGCCGGTGAGGTCGTCGACGCCACGTTCATGAACACCGCAGCGCTCCAGTCGTTCCTCAAGGAGCAGATCGCGAAGGCCAAGGCCGACGAGGTGCTGTTCTCGATCCACCTCAAGGCCACGATGATGAAGGTCTCCGACCCGATCATCTTCGGCCACGCCGTACAGGCGTTCCTGCCCGAGCTGTTCGCCGAGCACGGCGACGTGCTCCTCGAGGCCGGCCTGGACCCCAGCAACGGCCTCGCGAGCATCATCTCCGGCGCCGAGAAGCTCGGCGGCGAGAAGGGCCAGGCGATCCTCGACTCCATCAAGAAGGGCCTCGCCGAGGGCCCCGAGCTGGCGATGGTCGACGACCGCAAGGGCATCACCAACCTGCACGTGCCCAGCGACGTGATCGTGGACGCGAGCATGCCCGCGATGATCCGCACCTCCGGCCACATGTGGGACCCGAAGGGCGAGGAGGCCGACACCCTGGCCGTCATCCCCGACAGCAGCTACGCCGGCATCTACCAGGTCGTGATCGACGACTGCCGCGCGAACGGCGCCTACGACCCCGCCACGATGGGCTCGGTGGCCAACGTCGGCCTGATGGCCCGCGCCGCCGAGGAGTACGGCAGCCACGACAAGACCTTCGAGATCGCCAAGGCCGGCACCGTCCGCGTGGTCGACCAGGACGACAACGTGCTGATGGAGCACCAGGTCTCGCCCGGCGACATCTGGCGTGCCTGCCAGACCAAGGACGTCCCGATCCGCGACTGGGTCAAGCTGGCCGTCACCCGCGCCCGCGCCACCGGCGCCCCGACGATCTTCTGGCTCGACGAGACCCGGGCGCACGACGCCAACCTGATCGCGAAGGTCAACGAGTACCTCCCGCAGGCCGACCTCGTCGGTGACGCCGAGGGCCTCGACATCTCGATCAAGAAGCCCGAGGAGGCCATCAAGGTCTCGATCGACCGGATCCGCAAGGGCGAGGACACCATCTCGGTCACCGGCAACGTGCTGCGCGACTACCTCACCGACCTGTTCCCGATCCTCGAGCTCGGCACCAGCGCGAAGATGCTCTCGGTGGTGCCGCTGATCAACGGCGGCGGCCTGTTCGAGACCGGCGCCGGCGGCTCGGCGCCCAAGCACGTGCAGCAGCTGCTCAAGGAGAACTACCTGCGCTGGGACAGCCTTGGTGAGTTCCTCGCGCTGGCGGAGAGCTTCGTGAAGTACGGCGAGGTCACCGACAACGCGCACGCGAAGGTGCTCGGGCAGACGCTGGACCGGGCGACCGGGACCTTCCTGGACGAGAACAGGTCGCCGGGCCGCAAGCTGGGCACGATCGACAACCGGGGCAGCCACTTCTACCTCGCGCTCTACTGGGCCCAGGAGATCGCGAAGCAGACCGACGACCCCACCCTCGCCGAGGCGTTCGCCCCGCTCGCGGAGCAGCTCTCCGAGGCGCAGGAGAAGATCGCCGAGGAGCTGATCGCCGTCCAGGGCTCGCCGGCCGACGTCGGCGGCTACTACCGCCCCGACGAGGAGAAGGCCTCGCAGGTGATGCGTCCCTCCAAGACGTTCAACGACCTGCTCGCCTCGCTGAACTGAGACCCATTCCACATACGCACACACGCCACCCGGGAATCCGGGTGGCGTGTGTGCGTTGAGGCAGGGGTGACCCCGACCACGGAGACCCTCGGCCAAGGCCCCGACCTGTCCTCGGACGCCGCCATCTCCCGGCGGGCACGACGGCACGCCGCGGCGCGGCAGGGGTCGCCGGTCCAGGTGGGCCTGGCGCTGCTCGCGCTCGCGATGGGCGGGTTCGCCATCGGCACTGCCGAGTTCGTCTCGATGGGGCTGCTGCCCCAGCTCGCCGCAGGAGTCGGGGTCTCGATCCCGACGGCCGGGCACGTGATCTCGGCGTACGCCATCGGGGTGGTGGTGGGTGCCCCCGTGATCGCGGTCTTCGGGGCCAGGCTGCCGCGCCGCGAGCTGTTGCTCGGCCTGATGGTGGTCTTCCTGGTCGGCAACGCGATGAGCGCTCTCGCCACCGGCTACACCTCGCTCACGCTGGCCCGGTTCTTCGCCGGACTGCCGCACGGCGCCTACTTCGGGGTGGCCTCGCTCGTCGCCGCGGACCTGGTCAGCCCCGAGCGCCGGGGCCGCGCGGTGAGCCGCGTGATGCTCGGGCTCGCGTTCGCCAACCTCGCCGGCGTTCCCGCGGCGACCTGGCTGGGCCAGGCGGCGGGCTGGCGCTCGGCGTACTGGATGGTGGCGGGCATGGCCGTCGTGACCGCGGTGCTGGTGCTGTGGCTGGTGCCCCACGTCGCCGCCAACCGGGAGGCGTCCGGGCGCACCGAGATGCGCGCGTTCAAGAACCCCCAGGTGCTGCTCACCCTGCTGGCCGGCGCCGTCGGGTTCGGTGGCATGTTCGCCGTCTACACCTACATCGCGCCCACCGTCACCGACGTGGCCGGCCTCGGCGAGGGCCGCGTGCCCCTCTACCTGCTGGCGCTCGGGCTCGGCATGGTCGTCGGTACGCCGCTCGGCGGCCGGCTCGCGGACTGGTCGATCTTTCGGTCGCTGCTCGTCGCCTCCGTGGCGATGACCGGCACCCTGGTGGCGTTCACCGTCACCGCCCAGTGGTTCATCCCGGGCCTGCTCACGGCGTTCGCGCTCACGGTCTTCGGGTCGGTGCTGGTCACCAACCTGCAGATGCGGCTGATGCAGGTCGCCGGCGACGCCCAGACCATCGGCGCCGCGATGAACCACGCCTCGCTCAACGTCGCCAACGCTCTCGGTGCCTGGCTCGGCGGAGTCGTGGTGGCGGCCGGGTTCGGCTACACCTCGACCAGCTGGGTCGGGGCCGCGCTCTCGGTCGCCGGCCTGGCGGTCCTGCTCGCCTCGGCCGGCCTGCACCGCCGTACGGCCTAGAGGGGCCGCAGCTCCCCGGCGAGCTGGTCGAAGACCGCGGTGTCCACGTGGCTCCCGTCCGGCAGCGAGGTGCTGCGCCGTTCCGTGCCGACCCGGGTGAATCCGCTCCGCTCCAGGACGCGCAGCGAGGCGTGGTTGTCCACGGACGCGTAGGCCACCAGCCGGCGCAGGCCGAGCCCGCCGTCCTCCTGGTCCACGAAGGCGTGGCGTACGGCGAGTCGGCAGGCCTCGGTTGCCACGCCACGCCCCCGGGCGTCGGGGTGGGTCCAGTAGCCGATCTCCGCCTCGCCACCGGGACCGATCCCGTAGACCAGCACCGAGCCCAGGAAGGCGTCGGACTCGGGGTCCGCGACCGTCCAGTCGAGCAGCGACCCTGCAGCAGCCTCCTCGCCGTGGACCAGCTCGCGCTCCCGGGCAGTGGATTCGTCATGCGGGGCGTGGTCGCGCATGCGCTGGCTGTAGCGCTGCAGCCCGGGGTCGTTGAGGGCCTCCACGGTCCGGGCCAGGTCGCTGTCCTGCGGCGCGCGCAGGACGACGGAGCCGCCCGTGATCCGGGGAGGGCGCAGCCAGACCGAGCGGGGGGTCATCGGCTCGTCGCGGCGCAGGGTGCCGGCCCAGGTGTCGACGAGCTCGTCACGGTCGTCCAGCCAGGACCGCAGCATCCCGTCGAAGCTGAACCCCACCCGCCAGGCCAGGCGCCGCGAGGCCCAGTTGCCCCGGTTCGCCAACCAGAGCACGGTCCGCAGGTCGCGTTCGGCGAAGCCCCACTCGAGCAGCAGCCGCAGCGCCCGCTCCATCACCCCCCGGCCCCGCACCCAGGGGTGGGAGCCGTAGGCGATCTCGGCGCGTCCGAGGCCCTTGTTGCGCAACGAGACCGTGCCGCAGAAGCGCGCGTTGCCCGAGTCGTCGGCCGCCTCGACCACGAACGCCCACTCCTGGTCGGTCTCCCAGCCACCCGGGATGACGTGGCGCAGGAACGCCTTGGCATCGTCGCGTGAGTAGGGGACCGGGATCGAGGTCCACTGCTGCATCTGCGGGTCCTGGCACTGCTCGTAGACCCCGAGGACGTCGTCCTCGGTCGGTGCACGCAGCGTCACCACTGCATCGGTGAGCGTGGGGACCATGCGGTGTGCCGCGGCCATGCTGGAACAATGTCAGACATGTCCCAGCAGACCCCGCCTGACGTGCCGGCGCTCCCACGCGTCCTGTCCGGAATCCAGCCCACCAGCGACTCGTTCCACTTCGGGAACTACCTCGGTGCGCTGCGGCAGTGGGTCGACCTCCAGGACGGGCACGAGGCGTTCTTCTTCATCGCCGACATGCACGCGATCACCCTCGAGCACGACCCCAAGAAGCTGCGTGAGCGCTGCTTCGTCGCCGCCGCCCAGCTGATCGCGATGGGCATCGACCCGGCCCGCTCGGCCATCTTCGTGCAGTCGCAGGTCCCCGAGCACGCGCAGCTGAGCTGGGTGCTGCAGTGCCTGACCGGCTTCGGCGAGGCCCGCCGGATGACGCAGTTCAAGGACAAGTCCGCCAAGGGCGGCGAGGGCACCGCATCCGTGGGCCTGTTCACCTACCCGATCCTGCAGGCGGCCGACATCCTGCTCTACCGGCCGACGTTCGTCCCGGTGGGGGAGGACCAGCGCCAGCACCTCGAGCTGACCCGCGACCTCGCGCAGCGGTTCAACCACCGCTACAAGAAGACCTTCCGCGTCCCCGAGCCCTACATCCTTAAGGACACCGCGAAGATCACCGACCTGCAGCACCCCGAGGCGAAGATGTCGAAGTCCGCCTCCAGCGCGGCCGGGATCATCGACCTGCTCGACGAGCCCAGGTCCTCGGCGAAGAAGATCCGCTCGGCGGTGACCGACTCTGGGTCCGAGATCCGTTTCGACCCCGAGGAGAAGGCCGGTGTCTCCAACCTGCTCACGATCTACTCGGCGCTGACCGGCCGCACCGTGGACGACCTCGTCGCCTCCTACGACGGCCAGGGCTACGGCGCGCTCAAGGGCGACCTGGCCGAGGTGGTCGTGGAGTTCGTGACCCCGTTCCGGAACCGGACCCTGGAGCTGCTCGACGACCGGGCCGAGCTCCAGCGGGTGCTCGACAACGGCGCGGAGACCGCGGGAGCGGTGGCCTCGCGCACGCTGGCCGACGTGCACGAGCGCGTCGGTTTCGCTCCCTGGCCGCGTCGGTAGGGTCTGCGGGTGCCCACCATCGGAGTCTCCGTCGCCGTGCCCGAACCGTGGGGCCTCGAGCTGCAGCAGTACCGGATCGACGCCGGTGACGACGCGGCCCGGCACATCCCGACCCACATCACGTTGCTGCCCCCGCACGAGGTGGCCGCGGACGACCTCGACGACGTGGTCACGCACCTCGGGCTGGTGGCGGCAGCGAGCCTGCCGTTCCGGGTGCACCTGCGCGGCACCGGCACCTTCGAGCCGATCTCACCGGTGGTGTTCATCGGGGTGGTCGAGGGGATCAGCCAGTTCGAGCAGCTCGCGCTGCAGGTCCGTCAGGGGCCGCTGGCCTTCGACTCGGCCTTCCCCTACCACCCGCACGTGACGGTCGCCCACGACCTGGCCCCGGAGCGGCTCGAGCAGGCGTTCACCGACCTCGACGGGTTCGACGCCAGCTTCGACGTCGACGAGATGTGGATGTACTTCCACGACGACGAGACCGGCTGGCACCCCACCCGGGCGTTCCCGCTCGGGGGCTGATCGGGGGCCGGCCGGTCTGGTCGTGGTGCTGCTCTGTCGTGGTGCCGGTGGGGGCTAGCGCGGGGCGAACATGTTCACGGCGTACGACGTGGAGAACCGCTTGCGGCCGACCTTGACGCCCTTGACGACCACCCGGAAGTTGCCCGACTTGGCCTGGCTGGCGGGGATGTGCCAGACCAGGGTCGGCTGGGCGTACCCGTTCTCCACGCGCAGCTTGACCGTGCGGACCGGGCGGCCGTTGCGGAAGACCTGCACCCGGGCCTTGCGGAAGTTCGCCGCCCGGTTGCCCGAGGACAGCGACCAGCGGCCGTTGGGCTCCAGGGTGTTGGGGAAGTAGCCGGGGCTCGGCCAGGCCACCCAGGTCGGGTTCGGCCGGTACCGCGACTGCGGTCCGATCACGGTGATCGCGTTGGCCTCCTTGGTGGAGCCCGAGCCCATCGCGGTAGCGAACGGGTTCAGCAGCCAGCGACGGTGCCCCACGGCACCGTTGGTGGCGCCGGGGTCGGTGGTGTAGAGCCGGACCAGGCCGGCTGCGGTGAGGTGGGGGTAGGAGAGCACCAGGTTCGCGCGTCCGGCGTTGGCGGCTCCGGCGCCGGTGTAGCACCGCCAGTTCCGCGAGGGGGAGTGGCTGAGCCGGCCGTTGGCGGCCATCATCATCGCGGTGAGCTGGGACCGGTTGTTCAGGTCCGCGGAGAAGGCGACGGGCGCCAGCCCGGCCAGGGACCGGACGAAGTTCAGTGCCCGCTGGGTGGCGGCCCGGGAGGCAGCGGAGCTGGTCCCGGGGATGCACCGGCTCGCGTCGCCGGTGTAGTCGGTGGGGACGCTGAGCCCGGAGGCGAACTGTGCCTTGTAGGCGGCGTTGACCGCGGCCGCACTGTGGATGTTGACCGCGCGGGAGTAGCGCCCCGTGACCTGGACGCTCGCCATCCGGACGGACCGCTTCTTTTTCTTCTTCTTGCGGCCGAGCACCTCGGTGCCCTGGACCAGGTCGCCCTGCTTCTCGACGCCCTGCTTCTCGACGGCCTGCTTCTGGACGGCCGGCTGGTCACTGACCTGCCGGGTCGGCTCCTGCCGCGCCTTGGTGGACCCGGAGGACAGATCGGCCGAGGCGGTGCCAAGGACGGGGGCAGCGCCCCCTCCGAACATGATCATCAGCGCGGCGCCGGTGGTGACGAGCGCCCGAACGGGGGTCTTGGGCTCCATAACTAAGGAGCATATATAACCAAATGTCCGTTTCGCACCGAAATGGGCAAATAATGCAGAACCTGGGTATTAGTGACCGTGTCGAATGGCGGTGCGCAGGTCCTTGTTCAGCTGCGAGATCACGTCGAGGGGAATTCCCTTGGGGCAGGCCGCGGTGCACTCGCCGATGTTGGTGCAGCCACCGAAGCCCTCGTGGTCGTGCTGGCCGATCATGTTGACCACCCGGGTGTCCCGCTCGGCCTGGCCCTGGGGGAGCTCACCGAGGTGGGTGATCTTCGCGCCGAGGAACAGCGAGGCGGAGCCGTTGGGGCAGGCGGCCACGCACGCGCCGCAGCCGATGCAGGTGGCCATGTCGAACGCCCGGTCGGCGTTCTCCTTGGGCACCGGCGTGGCGTGGGCGTCGGGAGCGGCACCGGTGTTCACCGAGATGTAGCCGCCCTCGGCGATCATCCGGTCCAGGGCCCCGCGGTCCACGCACAGGTCGCGGATCACCGGGAAGGGGTCGGCACGCCAGGGCTCGATGGTGATCGTCTCGCCGTCGGTGAACGAGCGCATGTGCAGCTGGCAGGTGGTGGTGACGACGGGGCCGTGGGCCTCGCCGTTGATCATCAGCCCGCACATTCCGCAGATGCCCTCGCGGCAGTCGGAGTCGAACGCGACCGGCTCCTCGCCCGCGGCGTTGAGCTGCTCGTTGAGCACGTCGAGCATCTCGAGGAACGACATGTCGCCGGAGATCTCGTCGACCTCGTAGGTGTGCATCGCGCCCTGCGCCGCAGCGTTGGGCTGACGCCAGATCTTGAGGGTGAGTTTCACTTGTAGCTCCGCTGCTTCATCTCGACGAACTCATAGGTCAGGTTCTCCTTGTGCAGGACCGGCTTGCCCATCTCGTGGTCGGCTGCCGCCCCGCCCCACTCCCAGGCCGCCACGTAGGCGAACTCGTCGTCGTGGCGCAGCGCCTCGCCGTCCTCGGTCTGGGACTCGGCCCGGAAGTGACCGCCGCACGACTCGCGCCGGTTCAGGGCGTCGATGCACATCAGCTCACCGAGCTCGAAGAAGTCGGCCACGCGGCCGGCACGCTCGAGGGACTGGTTGAGCCCCTCCGCGGTGCCGAGCACCTTCACGTTGCGCCAGAAGTCGTCGCGCAGCGAGCGGATCAGGTCGATGGCCTTCTTCAGGCCGTCCTCGCTGCGCTCCATGCCGCAGTACTCCCACATGATGTTGCCGAGCTCGCGGTGGTAGGAGTCGACGCTGCGGGTGCCGTTGTTGCTCAGGAAGTGGTTCACGCGGGCCTGCACGGCCTCCTGCGCCTCGACGACCGCCGGGTGGTCCTCGGGGATCTTCTCGAACGGGCTGTCGGCGAGGTAGTCGCGCACCGTGTTCGGCAGCACGAAGTACCCGTCGGCCAGGCCCTGCATCAGCGCCGAGGCGCCGAGCCGGTTGGCGCCGTGGTCGGAGAAGTTGGCCTCACCGGTGACGAACAGGCCGGGGATCGTGGACTGCAGGTCGTAGTCGACCCACAGGCCGCCCATCACGTAGTGCACCGCCGGGTAGATCCGCATCGGGGAGTCGTAGGGGTCCTCGCCGGTGATCTGGGCGTACATGTCGAACAGGTTGCCGTACTTGTCCTCGATCGCCTTGCGGCCGAGACGCCCGATGGCCTCGGCGAAGTCGAGGTAGACACCACGTCGTACGCCGTCGACCTCGGGGCCCACGCCGCGGCCCTCGTCGCACATGTTCTTGGCCTGTCGCGAGGCGATGTCGCGGGGGAC
This sequence comes from Nocardioides sp. Z30_9, assembly GCF_058215735.1. NCBI lineage: Bacteria > Bacillati > Actinomycetota > Actinomycetes > Propionibacteriales > Nocardioidaceae > Nocardioides > Nocardioides sp. Z30_9. The sequence continues at coordinate 1,324,428 of NZ_JBZAJF010000001.1, read as the reverse complement.
CAGGTTGCCGAAGGAGGGGTAGATCCGCTCCAGGTAGTAGTCGCGGTCCTCCTCGGGGATGTCCCGGGGGTCCTTGTCGGCGTCCTTGGCGTCCTTGGGCACCCAGATGCGGCCGTCGTTGCGCAGCGACTCGCTCATCAGGGTCAGCTTGGACTGGTGGGTGCCGGAGACCGGGATGCAGGTCGGGTGGATCTGGGTGTAGCAGGGGTTGGCCATGTAGGCGCCCTTGCGGTGGGCCCGCCAGCTCGCGGTGACGTTGGAGCCCATCGCGTTGGTGGAGAGGAAGAAGACGTTGCCGTAGCCGCCGTTGGCCAGCACGACCACGTCGGCGAGGTGGGTCTGTACGTCGCCGGTGACCAGGTCGCGCACGATGATGCCGCGGGCGCGGCCGTCGACGACGATCAGCTCGAGCATCTCGTGGCGGGTGTAGGTGGTCACGGTGCCGGCGGCGACCTGGCGCTCGAGGGCCTGGTAGGCGCCGAGCAGCAGCTGCTGGCCGGTCTGGCCGCGGGCGTAGAAGGTGCGGGAGACCTGGACGCCGCCGAAGGAGCGGTTGTCGAGCAGGCCGCCGTACTCGCGGGCGAAGGGGACGCCCTGGGCGACGCACTGGTCGATGATGTTGCGGCTCACCTGGGCGAGCCGGTAGACGTTCGACTCCCGCGAGCGGTAGTCACCGCCCTTGATGGTGTCGTAGAAGAGCCGGAAGACCGAGTCGCCGTCGCCCTTGTAGTTCTTCGCGGCGTTGATGCCGCCCTGGGCGGCGATCGAGTGGGCCCGGCGGGGGGAGTCCTGGTAGCAGAAGGACTTGACCTGGTAGCCCGCCTCGCCGAGCGTCGCCGCCGCGGCGCCACCGGCGAGGCCGGTGCCCACGACGATGACCGAGACCTTGCGGCGGTTGGCCGGGTTGACGATACGGGCGTCGAACTGGCGGGTGTCCCACCGCTCCTCGATCGGGCCCTTGGGTGCCTTGGTGTCGGCGATCGGCTCACCGGGGACGTAGTACCCGGCCGCGTCGTCGCTGGACTGGTTGCCTTCTCGGGAGCCTGCGCTCGCCTCGACGGTCGCGTTCGCGCTGAGTTCGTTCTCGGGGTTGTCGCTCATGGGGGAGTCCCTCTACTTGGTGATGACGCCGGCCAGGACGAAGATCGGCACCAGCGAGAAGCCGCCGGCGACGATCACCGCGATCACCACGCCGAGCCGCTTGGCCCGGACGCGGGAGGTGGCGTGGTTGGTGAGTCCCAGGGTCTGCATCGCGCTCCAGACACCGTGGTGGATGTGCATGCCGAGGAGGAACATCGCGACGAGGTAGATCAGGGTCAGCCACCAGGTCTCGAAGGACTCGACCAAGAGGTTGTAGGGGTCGTTGGTCGGTCCGCCGGTGACGTTGATCTTGACGATCGTGAAGTTCAGCAGGTGCCAGATGATGAACACCAGCAAGGTGAGCCCGCCCCAGCGCATGGTGCGCGAGCTGAGCGTCGAGTGCCGGTTCTTCTTCACGGCGTACTTCGCGGACCGGGCCTCGCGGGCGCGGCGCCACAGCGCGGCGGCGGCAGCGACGTGCACCAGCAGCGAGACGATCAGCACGATGCGCAGGATCCACAGGAACCCCGAGTGCGGGAGCATCGGCTCACCGATCTCGCGCAGGTGGTGGGCGTAGTCGTTGAAGGTGTCGTGCCCACCGAACGCCATCAGGTTGCCGTACATGTGCGCGAGCACGAAGAGCAGGAAGATGATCCCGCTGGCAGCCATGGTGATCTTCAGCGCGATGGTCGATCGTGTCGACCTGGGGTTCTTGACGAGAGTCGCAGTTGCCACGAAGTTCACCGTATATCCCCGGAGCCGCGCATGCTGCGACTGGGTGACCCGACCCGCCCCCTGGAGGCCTTCAGGGACCTCTCAGGCGGGCGAAACGGGGGTGGTGTTCATCACACCGTGCTGTTGCGGCCCGGCTGGGACCCGGCTGCGACCCGCCTCGCGGGCGCGTCGGCGTCGCTCATGCCGGTCGCCGGCAGGTGCTCGATGATCAGCAGCGCGCGGTCGTCGTTGCCCTGCGAGACCTTGGCGATGATCCGGTCGGCGGCGCCGTCGAACCCGCGGGCCACCGCCTTCTCGGCGACGTCCTGGAGCCACGCCACTCCTACGTCGAGGTGCTCGGACCGCGACTCCACCACCCCGTCGGTGTAGAACATCAAGGCGTCCCCGGGGAGCAGCTTCCCGCTGCTCATCACCATCTCGGGTCGCGGCACGATCCCCAGGGCGGTACCGCGCGCCGGGTCGATCCGCCAGGCGCGCTCCTCGCCGGACCACACCAGCGCCGGCGGGTGGCCCGCGCTGCTGAGCTGGTAGCTGCCGGTCTCGAGGTCGAGCAGCACGTGCACCGCCGTGGCGAACGTGTCGTCGGAGTTCTGCCGGAGCAGGAAGTCGTTGGCGGCGGCGAAGAGCCCCTGGGGCGGGAGCGCTCCGATCAGCCCGCCGAGGGCGCCGCCGAACTGCAGCGCGCGAGAGGCCGCCTTGACGCCCTTGCCGGTGACGTCGACCAGGATCAGCTCCAGCTGCCTGGCCTCGTCGCTGCAGTGCGCCACCAGGAAGTCGCCGCCGTAACCCACGTCGTCGGCCGCGATCATCGCCGAGTGCGAGCGCCAGCCCTCGGGGAGGTCCGGGATCTTGCCCTGGGACTGCAACCGGTCGCGCAGGTCGTTGAGCATCGCGTCGCTGACCGGACCCGGCAGGCCGGTCCGGCGACGGCCGGAGGCGAACAGGATCAGGAGCACGCACACGAGCAGCGTGATCAGTCCGGTGATCCGCGGCAAGCTCATCGGCGGGTGGAGCAGCACGGCGCCCACTGCCGCGCTGACGGTGACCAGGGTCAGGAAGATCAGCGGGACGAAGCGCAGCAGCATCATGCCGAGCAGCAGCCAGATGAAGTACGTCGTCAACGGCATCACCGAGTACTCGACGATCGAGACGCCGAAGCACAGCACCACGCCGGCGAGCAGAGCGACCAAGGTCATCGCCTGGCTCTGCGAGCTGCCCGTGCGCCAGGTGGCCACGGGGTCGACAAGATAACGCCGGAGCCCGTCCATCACCGGATGAGGGTAGGGGGCTGGTGGGGACGGGGGCGCGCACGACTCGCCCCGGGTTGCAGCAGCACTGCGACGCCTCGCCACCTGCGCATGCTCGACCCTTCCTCCGACCGGTGCCAGAACCGTAGTCGGCCCACCGCCGCACGGCGCCCGAGCAGGACAAGTGGTCTAGCCGCGAGGCCGGCGGTGTCTCACTCCGTGGCTCACTCGGCGGCCGGGCGGCCGTGCAGGCAGACGTCGTGGCGCCGTACGCCGCCCGGGGCAGCCGGGTCCGGCAGCGGGAGGTAGCCCCGGCGTATCCCCTCCTCGGCGAGGCCCGCGGCCGTCGCGACCCGGCACGAGGCGAGGTTCTCGACACTGTGGTCGAGCTGGACCCGCGCCTGGCGGGGACCGTCCCGGTCCAGGGTCAGCCACCGGGCGAAGGCCGCCACCGCCCGGCGGCCCAGACCGCGCCCACGGGCATCGGGATGGATGGAGTACCCGATCTCGCAGACCCGCAGGGGCGCCGGGGCGTGCCGTCGCCAGTCGACGATCCCCACCAGCGCCGGGTCGTCGCCCTCCACGACGGTGAGGGTGGACGGCTCACCGGCAGCGAACTGCCGGGTCGCCTGGGCGATCCGCGCATCGAGGTCCTGGACCGAGCTCGGCGGCCTGATGAAGCAGGGCGTCGCGAACCTCGTCTGCTCCGGGTCCTCCAACAGCTCGAGCCAGCGCTGGCGGTCGGCGGCGACCGGTGGCCGCAGTCCGATGCCGTCCCCGCTGATCATGCGACTGGTCATCTGCACCTCGCGAGGCTGGGCCGGGTCATGCCCGCGAGGACCGGGTTGGCGCGGGTCGGGAGAGGCCATTGTCACAGTGGGTGGTGGGTTCGGGAGGGCAGTTCGTATCCTTCGCCCATGAGCAGCTCTTCCGGGCCGGCCGAGGCCGACGGTTCCCATCTCGCCCTGGCCCAGGGCCAGGAGCACGACGTCAGCGAGTGGGAGCAGGCGGCCGCGGCAGTGCTGCGCAAGGCCCGCCGGCTCAGTGACGACGACCCCGACGACGCCGTGTGGGCCGCGCTCATCCGCTCCACGCTCGACGGGATCGCGGTCACCCCGCTGGGCACCCCGGCGCTGGTCGCCGACCTCCCCGAGCCCGTCCGCCCCCCGGAGCGCGGTGACGGCTGGGACGTCCGTGCCCTGCTCGCTGACCCGGACGCCGGAGCGGCCCACGCGGCCGGGCTGACCGACCTGGAGAACGGCGCGACGTCGCTGTGGCTCCAGCTCGGCGCCACCGGCATCGACGTCTCCGACCTCCCCGCCGTGCTCTCGGGAGTCCTGCTCGACGCGGCCCCGGTGGTCCTCGACGCACCCTCCGACCCCCTCGCCGCGGCAGAGGCCTTCGCCGCCCTGGCCGAGGGCACCACCCTGGCCCCCGGGACGAACCTCGGCGTCGACCCCGTCGGTGCGGCCGTGCGCGGCGTACCCGGTGCCGATGCCTCCCAGGTCACCGAGGCAGCGACGCTGGCCCGACGGCTGGGGTGCAGGGCGCTCGTCGTCGACGGCACCGCCGTGCACGACCTGGGCGGGTCCGACGTGCAGGAGCTCGGCTACGTGCTGGCCGTGGGCGCCCACTACCTGCGGGTCCTGACCACCGCCGGGATCGAGGTCGACGACGCCGCGCAGCTGGTGGAGTTCCGGCTCGCCGCGACCGACGAGCAGTTCGAGACCATCGCCAAGCTGCGTGCCGTACGCCGGCTCTGGGCCCGGATGCTCGAGCTCAGCGGCGCCTCGCCGACCAGCAGGAACATGACGCTGCACGCGGTCACGTCCCGGCCGATGATGACCAAGTACGACCCCTGGGTGAACATGCTGCGCACCTGCGTGGCCGCCTTCGCTGCCGGGGTGGGCGGGGCCGACGCGGTCACCGTGCTGCCCTTCGACGCGCGGCTCGGCCTGCCGGACGCCTTCGCGCGCCGGATCGCCCGGAACACCTCGACCCTGCTGGTCGAGGAGTCGCACGTGGCCAAGGTGGCGGACCCGGCCGGTGGCTCGTTCGCGGTGGAGAAGCTCACCGACGACCTCGCGGTCGCGGGCTGGGAGGAGCTCGGCCGGATCGAGTCGGCCGGTGGCGTGCTCGCCGCCCTCGAGGACGGCTCCCTGAAGGCGCGCATCGACGAGGTGGTCACCGTGCGCGACCAGCAGATCGCGCAGCGCAAGCGACCGATCACCGGTCTCAGCGAGTTCCCCAACCTGCACGAGACGCTGCCGCAGCGGGCGCCGTACGCCGAGGAGGCGCTGCCGGTCCGCGCCTACGGTGCGGCCTTCGAGGCGCTGCGTGACGAGCCCGCCCCCGACAAGGTGTTCCTGGCGACGATGGGCACCATCGCCGCCCACACCGCCCGGGCGAGCTTCGCCACCAACCTGTTCGCCGCCGGTGGCATCGACGTGGTCAACGCCGGTCGCCACGACGACGTGGCCGCCGTGATCGAGGACTTCACCGGCCCCGAGGGGGGCCAGTCCGTGGTCTGCCTGGTGGGCCACGACAAGGCGTACGCCGAGTGGGGCGCCGAGCTCGCGAGCGCGCTGCGCGAGGCCGGGGCCGACTGGGTCATCCTGGCGGGCAAGCCCGTCGAGGGTGTGGACACCGACGACACGTGTGCGACAGGGGTCGACGCGCTCGACTTCTTGACCCGCACCAGAGAGAAGCTGACGCGATGAGCATCCCCGAGAGCTTCGCCGGCCTGCCGCTCGCCGGCGAGGTGGCCGCGCAGGACACCGCCCCGGCCCAGGACGCCCCGGCTCAGGACTCAGCCCGGACCCAGGGCGACGCCTGGGAGTCGCCCGAGGGGATCGGCATCCTGCCGGTCTACGGTCCCGAGCACCTCGAGGGCCTCGACGCGCTGGACACCTACCCCGGTCTCGCGCCGTTCCTGCGCGGTCCCTATCCCACGATGTACACCACCCAGCCGTGGACCGTGCGCCAGTACGCCGGGTTCTCCACCGCCGAGGAGTCCAACGCCTTCTACCGCCGCAACCTCGCGGCCGGCCAGAAGGGCCTCTCGGTCGCCTTCGACCTCGCGACCCACCGCGGCTACGACTCCGACCACCCGCGGGTGCGCGGCGACGTGGGCATGGCCGGCGTGGCGATCGACTCGATCTACGACGCCCGCACGCTCTTCGAGGGCATTCCCCTCGACGAGATGAGCGTCAGCATGACGATGAACGGTGCGGTGCTGCCGGTGCTGGCGCTCTACATCGCCGCGGCCGAGGAGCAGGGGGTGAAGCCGGAGCAGCTCACGGGGACGATCCAGAACGACATCCTCAAGGAGTTCATGGTCCGCAACACCTACATCTACCCGCCGCAGCCGAGCATGCGGATCATCAGCGACATCTTCGGCTACACCTCGCAGAAGATGCCGCGCTACAACTCGATCTCGATCTCCGGCTACCACATCCAGGAGGCCGGGGCGACGGCCGACCTCGAGCTCGCCTACACCCTCGCCGACGGCGTGGAGTACATCCGCGCGGGGCTGGAGGCGGGGCTCACGATCGACCAGTTCGCCCCACGGCTGAGCTTCTTCTGGGCCATCGGGATGAACTTCTTCATGGAGGTCGCCAAGATGCGCGCCGCCCGGGCCCTGTGGGCCCGGCTGGTGAGCCAGTTCGAGCCGCAGAACGCCAAGTCGCTCTCGCTGCGCACGCACAGCCAGACCTCGGGCTGGTCGCTCACCGCCCAGGACGTGTTCAACAACGTGCAGCGGACCTGCATCGAGGCGATGGCCGCGACCCAGGGGCACACCCAGTCGCTGCACACCAACGCCCTCGACGAGGCGATCGCCCTGCCGACGGACTTCTCGGCCCGGATCGCGCGCAACACCCAGCTGCTGCTGCAGCAGGAGTCCGGGACCACCGGGATCATCGACCCCTGGGCCGGCTCCTACTACGTGGAGCGGCTCACCCACGACCTCGCCGAGCGCGCCTGGGCGCACATCAGCGAGGTCGAGAAGGCCGGCGGGATGGCCAAGGCCATCGAGGAGGGCCTGCCGAAGATGCGTATCGAGGAGGCCGCCGCCCGTACCCAGGCGCGACTGGACTCCGGCGCGCAGAAGCTGGTCGGGGTGAACACCTACCGGCTCGCCGACGAGGACAAGCTCGATGTGCTGAAGGTCGACAACGCCAGTGTCTACCGCCAGCAGCTCGCCAAGCTCGAGCGGCTGCGCGAGGAGCGCGACCCCGAGGCGGTCGAGCGCACCCTGAACGCGCTCACCCGCTCCGCCGAGGACGGCCACGTCCACGGCTCGCTCGACGGCAACCTGCTCGCGCTCGCCGTGGAGGCCGCGCACGCCAAGGCCACGGTCGGTGAGATCTCCGAGGCGCTCGAGAAGGTGTACGGCCGCCACCGCGCCGTGATCCGTACCATCTCGGGTGTGTACAAGCGCGAGTCCGGCACCAACGAGTCGATGCAGAAGGTCCTCGCCGCGACCGAGAAGTTCGCCGAGGACGAGGGCCGGCGGCCCCGGATCCTGGTCGCCAAGATGGGCCAGGACGGCCACGACCGCGGCCAGAAGGTCATCGTCACCGCGTTCGCCGACATGGGCTTCGACGTCGACGTGGGCCCGCTGTTCTCCACCCCCGAGGAGGTCGCCCAGCAGGCGGTCGACGCCGACGTCCACATCGTCGGCGTCAACTCGCTGGCCGCGGGCCACCTCACGCTGGTGCCTGCGCTCAAGGAGGCCCTCGCGGACCTCGGTGGCGAGGACGTGATGGTCGTCGTGGGTGGCGTGATCCCGCCTGACGACGTCCCGACGCTCCAGGAGATGGGCGCCGCGGCGGTGTTCGGTCCGGGCACCGTGATCAGCGAGGCCGCCCTCGACCTGCTGGAGCGGCTCGCCGCCCAGCTGGGCCACCAGCCGGTGACCGAGGGTGTCGAGAGCAGCTGAGGCTGCTGCCGTGGACGTCGCCGCCCTGGTGCAGGGGGTCAGGGCGGGGAAGCGAGCGGCGGTCTCCCGGGCGATCACGCTGGTGGAGTCCGCGCGCCAGGACCACCAGCAGGCCGCCAGGGAGCTGCTCACCGAGCTGACCGACCCGGTCGGTGCCGAGCGGTCGCCGGCGATCCGGGTGGGGATCTCCGGGGTCCCCGGTGTCGGCAAGTCCACCTTCATCGAGACCCTCGGCAAGCACCTGATCGCCGACCTCGGCCTCACGGTCGGGGTGCTGGCGGTGGACCCGTCCTCGACCCGCACCGGCGGCTCCGTGCTCGGCGACAAGACCCGGATGCCCGAGCTCGCGGCCAACCCTGCCGCCTACATCCGGCCCTCGCCCACGGCCGGGACCCTCGGTGGCGTCGCCCGCGCCACCACCCAGGCCATGGTGGTGCTCGAGGCCGCCGGGTACGACGTCGTCCTCGTGGAGACCGTGGGCGTCGGGCAGTCGGAGGTGACGGTCGCGGGGATGGTGGACACCTTCTTGTTCCTGACCATCGCGCGCACCGGCGACCAGCTCCAGGGCATCAAGAAGGGGATCCTCGAGATCGCCGACGTGATCGCCGTGAACAAGGCCGACCCCGGCACCAACCCGGGGGAGGAGGGCGACCGGGCCGTAGAGGCGCGCTCCGCGGCCAAGGAGCTGGCCGGCGCGCTGCGGCTGGTGCACTCCTCGGGAGACGGCTGGGTGCCGCCGGTGCTCACCTGCTCCGGCCTGCACGGCACCGACGTGGACACGGTGTGGTCGCGGGTGCTGGCGCACCGTGAGGCGCTGGGGGAGCAGGGGATCGCCGACAAGCGGGCCGAGCAGCAGCTGGAGTTCACCTGGGCCCTGGTGCGCGACGAGCTCGCGCAGCGGCTGCGCCGCTCGCCGGGGGTGCGGGCGATCCGCGACGACGTACGCCGCGCGTTGCTGGCCGGGGAGCTGACCGCTCCGCTGGCCGCGGACCGGCTGGTGGCCGCCTACGACGCGGACCGTGGCTGAGCCGGTCCTGCTTTGTCGCTATTATGCGCTTCCACCGCTTAGCAGACCGGGGAGGACCTATGCGCCGTACGCCGTTGGCGGCCCTGTCCGTGGTGCTCGGCCTCTCCCTGACCCTGGCTGGATGCGGGGACTCGGAGGACAAGAGCTCCCTGGGGCCGGTGAGCGACGAGGGCCCGAGCACGTCGCAGAAGCCCCCGGCCGACGAGCCCGGCGGTGAGGACACCCGCCCCTTCGACGACGAGGGCAACGAGGCCATCCGGGGGAGCGTCAAGGCCACCACCCCCGAGGAGGAGGCCGTCGCGCAGGCCTGGTTCGCCTACTGGGACGCACGCTCGAGCAGCTACCACCAGGCCGAGGTGGACCCGGCGCTCGGGTCGGTGGCAGCGGGCAAGGCCGCCACCGACGTGGTGCGCTACGTCGCCCACCTCAAGGCCAAGAAGCTGCGCACCGTCGGGGACACCAAGTTCGGCGTCAGCGACATCAAGATCGAGGGCAACAGTGCGACCCTGAACAGCTGCGGGGAGAACAAGTCGATCGACCGTGACGCCGAGGGGCGTCCGGCCGAGCAGCCCACGCCGTTCTACAACTTCGCCGGCATCCTGGCCAAGGCCGGGGGCAGCTGGCGGGTGGTGTCGGCGGAGGTCGTGGGGGAGAACGGGTGCCAGGCATGAGGAGTGCGATGACGACGAGACGTCCCACCAGGTTCCTGGCCGGCGCCGCTGCCGGCGTCGCGGCTCTGGTCGCGGCGGCGCTGGGCTCCGCGCCCGCGTACGCCGGCAACGGCGGCACCGCGACCGAGGGCGGCTACGGCGCCAAGGTGCAGGTCAGCCTGTCCGGCGACGTGAGCCAGTCGCTCGTGGGCTCGGTGCCCGGCCCGCCCCCGATGTGCTGGTGGGAGGACCTGTCCACCACCCTGCTCGACCCGGGCTCGGTCGACACCAGCGACCCGGAGGCAGTGCAGAAGTACTACACCGAGAAGGTCCGGCCCTGGCTCACCGGGCACGCGGCCACCGGCACGCTCGCGATGCCCTCCGAGGCGTACTTCAAGGACATCATCCGCCGCGCCGCTGACGGCGAGGAACTCACGTTCTACAGCCTCCAGGTGCGCGACGGCGCCGTGGGCGGCAAGCCGGGCGACGACAACTACGCCGCCGACACCGGCAAGGTCGCCCAGGCCTGCGGAACCCCGGTCGCCGAGGGCCCGTTCGGACCCGTGCTGATGAGCTGGCGGGCGTTCCCCACCGGCCAGCAGCCACCGCCCGCGGTCTCCGACGAGGACCTGGCCGCCTACGCCTACGAGGTGATGGACCTCAAGCAGCCGGCGCTGGAGTGGAACCCCCACCTCGCCGCGGCCGACGACGCGACGCTGGTCAACCTGCCCACCTGGCTGTGGACCCGGGACCCGGCGGCGGTCGAGGTGCGCGAGGTCACCGCGGAGGCGGCGGGAGTCAGCGTCACGGTCACCGCGCGGCCCGGCGGGATGACCGTGAGCAGCCCCGTCGTGACCGGTGGCTGCACCGCCGCCCAGGCGCGCACGGCCTACGCCCCCGGCGTCGACCCGGCGTCGGCTTGCGTGCTCGTCTTCCCGTCCAGCTCCTTCGCCTACCCGGGCGGGTTCCCGGTGCAGGCCACCACGGGCTGGGGCGCCACGTGGACCAGCAACGCCGGTCCCGGTGGGGAGCTGGAGGCCAAGACGATGTCCGCGGTCACCGAGATCCCGGTGATCGAGGTCCAGTCTCGCGTCAGCGGAGTCTCCTGAGCGCTGCCCGTCGGGGGCCGATAGGCTTGACCGTCGTGACCTCCGCTCCCAACGCTGACGTGTCCAGGCTGCTGCGCACGGTGCTCGACGGGGTCGAGGCCCAGTCCGAGTCCCTGATCGAGTTCCGTCGCGACCTGCACGCCCACCCGGAGCTGTCGTGGGCCGAGGAACGTACGACGGCCGTGATCGCCAAGCGGCTCGACGAGGCCGGGCTCGTGCCCCGGCCGCTGCCCCGCAACGGGCTCGTCGTCGACATCGGCTCGGGGACCGGTCCCGTCGTCGCCCTGCGCGCCGACCTGGATGCCCTGCCGGTCGAGGACCTGACCTCCGACCCGTGGCGGAGCACCGTCTCCGGGGTCGCCCACGCCTGCGGGCACGACGTGCACGCAGCCGCGCTCCTCGGGGCCGGGCTGGCCATGGCCGCTGTGCGCGACGAGCTGCCGGGCAGGGTGCGACTGGTCTTCCAGCCGGCCGAGGAGATCATGCCGGGCGGAGCCCTGATGTCGATCGAGGCGGGTGCCCTCGACGGGGTGGACCGCATCTTCGGCCTCCATGCCGATCCCGGCCTCGACGTCGGCACCGTGGGCCTGCGTGAGGGTCCGCTCACCGGCGCCGCCGACTCGCTCGACGTGCTCCTCTCCGGGAAGGGCGGTCACACCTCGCGTCCGCACCTGACCGAGGACCTGACCTTCGCCCTCGGCAAGCTGGTCACCGAGCTGCCCGCCGTACTGTCCCGGCGCCTGGACCCACGTGCCGGCGTCAGCGTCGTGTGGGGGATCGTGCGGTCGGGCTCGGCGGTCAACGTGATCCCGGCGACCGGCCGCGCGGGCGGCACCGTCCGGATGCTCGACGCGGTCGCCTGGGCCGACGCGGAGAAGCTGATCCGCGACACGATCGACCAGATCGTGGAGCCGTACGGCGTGGACGCGGTGGTCACCTACGTGCGGGGCGTGCCCCCGGTGGTCAACGAGCACCGCTCGACCCTGCTGCTCGGTCGCGCGATCGACGTCGTCCTCGGCTCCAGTGCACACGTCGCCACCTCGCAGAGCCTCGGCGGCGAGGACTTCGCGTGGTACCTCGAGAGCGTGCCCGGCGCGATGGCCCGGCTGGGCACCCGGACACCGGGTGGACCCACCTACGACCTGCACCAGGGAGACCTGCGCGTGGACGAACGGGCCATTTCGGTCGGTGCCGGCGTGCTCGCGGCCGCCGCCCTCAACTCCATGGTCACCGACGCATAACGGTTCCCCCGTTCGGTGTGCGCCAAGTAGGAGCGACCCGGCCTGCTCGCATATGGTGCCGCCATCCCGTGCCGCCGAGGCACACCAAGATCAAGGAGGCATCTTGCGTAGGTTCAGCAAGATCGCGGCAGTAGCAATGGTGAGCGCACTGACCCTCGCCGGTTGTGGCAGCAGTGGCAACGAGTCCGGGAACAGCGGTTCCAAGGCCGCTGCCGACGTCTGCAAGGCGGCCAAGGGCGACGGACCCAAGATCGGGCTGGCCTACGACGTCGGCGGTCGCGGCGACCAGTCGTTCAACGACTCCGCCTACAAGGGCGTGGAGAAGGCCGTCGACGACCTCGGCGCCACCTGCACCGAGGCCAAGGCTGCGCCCAAGGAGAACGACACCATTCGCGCCGAGCGTCTCCGGACCCTGGCCGAGGGCGGCTACAACCCCATCGTCGCGGTCGGGTTCATCTACTCGCCTGCTGCCGCCACCGTGGCCGCGGAGTACCCCGACACCAAGTTCTCGGTGATCGACGGCTACAGCACCACGCTGCCGAAGAAGCCCCTGGCGAACCTGACCGACCTGGTCTTCGCCGAGGAGCAGGGTTCCTACCTGGTCGGTGTGGCCGCGGCGCTGAAGTCGAAGGCCAAGCACGTCGGCTTCGTCGGCGGCACGCACGGCGACCTGATCAAGAAGTTCGAGGCCGGCTACGCCGCGGGTGTGAAGTCCGTGGACCCGGCCATCAAGATCGACGTCCAGTACCTCACCGAGGACCCGAACGACGGCGAGACCGGCTACGAGAACCCGACCGGCGGCAAGGACGCGGCGACCGCCATGTACGAGTCCGGCGCGGACATCGTCTACCACGCTGCCGGCAAGTCCGGCCTCGGTGTCTTCGACGCGGTCGAGGCCGCGGGCGAGGGCAACTGGGCCATCGGCGTCGACTCCGACCAGTACCTCACCGTCGACGAGTCGCAGAAGAAGCACATGCTCACCTCGATGCTCAAGCGCATCGACACGGCGGTCTTCGACTACGTCAAGGCGAACGCTGACGAGGACGTGCAGCCCGGCTTCAAGAACTACGACCTGAAGATCGACGGTGTCGGCTACTCCAAGTCCGGTGGCTTCGTCGACGACGTCTCGGAGCAGATCGACGCCGCCGCGGAGAAGATCAAGAGCGGCGAGATCGTCGTCCCGACCGACCCCGCCAAGGTCAAGTGACCTGACCGGCAACCACCGTTGAAGCAGGGCCCGGGCGACAGGCTAGGTTGTCGCCCGGGCACCTGTGCGTCAGGCGCAGCACCTAGGGAGGGAACCGTGTCGAGCAGCGCTTCGAGCCTCACGGCAGAGGCGATCGAGCTGCGGGGGATCGGCAAGCGCTTCCCCGGCGTCATCGCCAACCACGACGTCGACATCACCATCAAGACGGGCACGATCCACGCCCTGGTCGGGGAGAACGGCGCGGGCAAGTCCACGCTGATGAAGATCCTGTACGGCGTGCAGAAGCCCGACGACGGCACCATCAGCGTCAACGGTAAGCAGGTCACCTTCTCCACCCCGGCCGACGCCATCGCCGAGGGGATCGGGATGGTCTTCCAGCACTTCATGCTGGCCGACAACCTGACCGTGCTCGAGAACGTCACGCTGGGGGCCGAGAAGCTCCACGGCATCGGTGAGGCCGCGCGGGCGGAGATCCTCGCCATCTCGCAGCGCTACGGCTTCGGCCTCGACCCCGACGAGCTGGTGGAGTCGCTGGGTGTCGGTGAACGGCAGCGGGTGGAGATCCTCAAGGTGCTGTACCGGGGCGCGCGGATAATCATCCTCGACGAGCCCACCGCCGTCCTCGTGCCGCAGGAGGTCGACGCGCTGTTCGCCAACCTGCGCCAGCTCAAGGAGCAGGGGCACACGCTGATCTTCATCTCGCACAAGCTCGACGAGGTCCTCGCGGTCGCCGACGAGATCACGGTGATCCGCCGCGGCACCACCGTGGCGTCGGTCAAGCCCGCCGACGTGTCCTCGCGCAAGCTGGCCGAGCTGATGGTCGGCAGCGAGCTCCCCTCACCCAGCACCGAGGAGTCCACGGTCACCGACCGGGTCCTGCTCTCGGTCCGCGACATCGAGCTGCGCGACGCCAACGGCCGCACCGAGCTCGCCGACATCGGCTTCGACATCCACGCCGGGGAGGTCCTGGGCATCGCCGGAGTCGAGGGCAACGGGCAGACCGAGCTCGTCGAGACCCTGATCGGCATGCGGCACCCGCTGAGCGGCACGGTCCGCCTCGGCGAGGAGGACATCAGCGGCTGGTCCACCGGAGAGCGTCGCGCCGCCGGCATCGGCTACATCCCCGAGGACCGCCAGCGTCACGGCCTGCTGCTCGACTCGCCGCTGTGGGAGAACCGCATCCTGGGCCACCAGACCCGTGAGCCTTCGGTGAAGGGGCCGTGGCTGAACCCCCGGGGTGCCCGCACCGACGCCGCCCGCATCGTGGAGCAGTACGACGTCCGCACCCCCAGCATCGAGACCACGGCCCGGGCGCTCTCCGGCGGCAACCAGCAGAAGTTCATCGTCGGGCGCGAGATGAGTGGCGACCCGGTGCTGCTGATCGCCTCGCACCCCACCCGGGGCGTCGACGTCGGCGCGCAGGCCCAGATCTGGGGCCACATCAAGGACGCACGTCGCGAAGGCCTCGCCGTCCTCCTGATCTCCGCGGACCTCGACGAGCTGATCGGCCTCTCCGACACCATCCAGGTGCTACTGCGCGGCCGGCTCGTGGGCACCTTCGACCCCCAGGACGTCACCCCGCAGGAGCTCGGCTCGGCGATGACCGGAGCAGAGGCGGACCGATGAGCCTGTTCAAGCGAGCGGCACTGGGGCTGGCCGCCCCCGTGCTGGCCCTGGTCGTCGCGGCCCTGATCTCCAGCCTGGTCCTGCTGGTCAGCGGGGACGACGTGCCCGGCTTCTGGAGCACGCTGCTCACCTGGCCCGCGGGCCGCAACATCGTGAACATCCTCAACGCCTCCGCGATCCTCTACATCTCCGGCGTCGCCGCGGCCATCGGCTTCCGGATGAACCTGTTCAACATCGGCGTGGAGGGCCAGTACCGCGTCGCGGCGTTCGCCGCGGCGGCCTTCGCCGGCGCGAGCTGGCTGCCCGGCAAGCTGAACACCGTCGTGGCGGTCCTGGTCGCGATGCTCGCGGGCGCCCTCTGGGCCGGGATCGCCGGCCTGCTGCGCGCGACGCGCGGCGTCAGCGAGGTGATCGCCACGATCATGCTCAACGCCATCGCGCTCTCGGTGGTGGCCTACGGCCTGAGCAAGGTCGGGTCGACGACGGGCAACTCCCGCTCCACCAAGACGATCGAGCAGGAGAGCTGGGTCGGCGGCATCACGATCTTCGGCGACAGCCCCACCAAGCTCTTCGGGCTCTCCCTGCTGGCCGTGGTGGTCGGGGTGCTCTTCTGGGTGCTGCTCAACCGCACCCGGTTCGGGTTCAACCTGCGGGCCGCCGGCGCCTCGGAGAGCGCGGCCGTCGCCAGTGGGGTGAACGTCAAGAAGATGATCGTGATCTCGATGCTGATCTCCGGAGCCGTGGCGGGCCTGATCGGGATGCCGACCCTGTTCAGCGACGCGCACAACTACGGGTCCTCGTTCCAGGCAGGCATCGGGTTCTCCGGCATCGCGGTGGCCCTGCTCGGTCGCAACCACCCTGTCGGGATCGCCTTCGGGGCGCTGATCTTCGCCTTCCTCAGCGAGCAGGCCAACCTGCTCAACATCCTGGTCGGCGTGTCGCCGGACATCGTGGCCGTCACCCAGGGCGTGATCGTGATCGCGGTGGTGATCGCCTACGAGGTCGTACGCCGCTACCGGGTCCGGCACGAGCAGGCCTCGGTCGCCGCGCAGCTGGCCTCCGGTGACACCACCGCCAAGCCCAAGGAGCCCGTGTCATGAGCGCCGCCACGGCTGCCCCGCTGCCCCCGGTCCGGACCCCGGAGGCGAAGAAGCAGCGCCGACGCTGGATCTATCTCTACGTCCTCGCCGGCTTCGCCCTGCTCTCCTTGGTGCGCGTGATCAGCGGCGCCGACGAGCTGACCTCGTCCGGGACGCTGACCGTGACCCTGACCGCGGCGATGCCGATCGCCCTGGCGGGCCTCGGTGGGTTGTGGGCCGAGCGCGCGGGCGTGGTCAACATCGGCCTCGAGGGGATGATGATCGTCGGCACCATCGGAGCCGGCTACTTCACCTACCACTACGGCATCGTGGCCGGCGTGCTGGGCGCGGTGCTGTTCGGCGTCCTCGGCGGGGCGCTGCACGCCCTGGCCACGGTCGTGTTCGGCGTCGACCACATCGTCTCCGGCGTCGCCATCAACATCATCGCGGCGGGCCTGACCGGGTTCATGGCCGAGACCTTCTTCGCCGCGCTCCCCGGAGGAGGCCCGACCCAGTCACCGTCGCTGGCGACCCCTCCGAGGATCAACATCTCCTTCATCTCCGACCCGATGAACACCATCGAGGAGAAGCACTGGTTCCTGGTCAGTGACCTGGCCAGCGTCGTGGAGATGCTGACCAAGAACCTCTCGGTGCTCACGCTGCTCGGGCTGGTGCTGATCTTCGGGAGCATCTACGTGCTCTGGCACACCCGCTTCGGTCTTCGGCTGCGCTCCTGCGGAGAGGCCCCGGCCGCCGCGGAGTCGCTGGGCGTCAACGTCTACCGCTACAAGTTCATCGCGGTGCTCATCTCCGGCGGGCTCGCCGGGCTCGGCGGGGCCTACCTCGCGCTGGTGTCGTCCTCGGGCTTCCAGGTCGGACAGACCGGTGGGCGCGGCTACATCGGCCTCGCGGCGATGATCTTCGGCAACTGGCGCCCGACCGGCCTGTTCATGGGCTCGACGCTGTTCGGCTACACCCAGGCGCTCCCGTTCCGCCAGGGGACGGTGTCGGTGCACGCGCTGCTGCTGGTGCTGGCGCTGCTGCTCGTGGCGTTCGCGATCTACCAGCTGGTGCGCGGCTCGCGCCGCTCCGCGGTCACCACGCTGGTCTTCGGTGCCGTCTTCCTGGCGTGGTACCTCCTCACCGACGTGGTGCCCAGCGAGTTCACCACGATGGCGCCCTACCTGACCACGCTGCTCGTGCTGGCGTTCTTCTCCCAGCGACTACGCATGCCCGCGGCGGACGGAGTCGTCTACCGGAAGGGGTCGGCGGGATGAGCGCGGTCGGCCAGGAGCTCGGCGAGGAGTTCGACTGGGACTCCCTCAAGGCCCGCGCGGTGGAGGCGGCGACGCACGCCTACGCGCCGTACTCCCGCTACCGCGTCGGCGCCGCAGCGCTCGTCGACGACGGCCGCGTGGTGGTCGGCTGCAACGTGGAGAACGCGGCCTACGGCGTCGCCCTGTGCGCGGAGTGCGGGATGGTCTCCCAGCTGCACGTCACCGGCGGCGGGCGGCTCACCCACGCGGTGTGCGTCAACGGGCTCGACGAGGTGATCATGCCCTGCGGGCGGTGCCGGCAGCTGCTGATGGAGAGCGGCGGCCCGGACCTGCTGCTGCTCACCGTCTCCGGTGTACGACGAATGGATGAGGTACTTCCCGATGCTTTCGGTCCCCACGACCTCGCTTGACCTCGGCTCCGCCGACCTCGTCGCGGACCCGTACCCGTACTTCGCCACCGAGCGCGAGCTGCACGAGGTGGCCTGGCATGAACCGAGCAACGCCTGGCTGACGTTCTCCCACGCCACCGCCGGAGCCGTGCTGCGCAACCGCCGGCTGGGACGGATCTGGCGCGACCGCGAGCCGGCCGCCTACCTGGAGCCGTTCAACCTGCTCCACCGCAACCAGATGATGGAGAACGAGCCGCCCGAGCACACCCGCTTGCGGCGTGCCGTGGCCGGCGCGTTCAACCGCGGGCACGTGGAACGGCTGCGGCCGCGCGTGCAGTCGCTGGCGGCGTCGCTGCTCGACGACGTGGACCCGGCCGGCTTCGACGTGATCGGGGAGTACGCCGAGCCGCTGCCCGTGCTGGTCATCGCCGAGCTGATCGGACTCTCGGTCACCGACGTGCCCGCGCTCAGGGCGTGGTCGCAGGCGATCGTGCGGATGTACGAGCCCGACCCGGCGGCCGCCGTGGTGGACGCAGCCGTGCTCGCGGCAGGCGAGTTCGCCGACCACGTGCGCGAGCACCTTGCCCGCCGGCGCGCCGAGCCGGGCAACGACCTGACCACCGACTTGCTCGCGGCGGGGCTGAGCGACGACGAGCTGGTCGCCGCGGTCGTGCTGCTGCTCAACGCCGGGCACGAGGCCTCGGTCAACGTCTTCGGCAACGGGCTGGTCGCGCTGCTCTCCCGCGGGCTGCGCCCGGCGGCCGACACCGCGCTGACGGTCGAGGAGATGCTGCGCTTCGACTCCGCCCTGCAGCTGTTCGTGCGCACGGCCACCGAGAGGGTGGAGCTCGGCGGCGTGGTGGTCGAGGAGGGCCAGCAGATCGCCGCTCTCCTGGGAGCGGCCAACCGGGACCCGGCCGTCTTCGAGGACGCCGACACCTTCGACCCGGCGCGCGACCCGAACCCGCACCTCGCCTTCGGTGCCGGCCTGCACTTCTGCCTCGGCGCACCGCTGGCGCGGATGGAGCTCGTGGAGTCGCTGGAGGCGCTGTTCACCAGGTTCCCCGACCTGGGCCTGGCCGGTGAGCCCCGCAGCCGTGGGACCTTCGTGCTGCGCGGCTTCCACGAGGTGACGGTCAGCGGTTCCCCGGGCTGACCGTCCGGGGGGCCACCACGGCCCCGGTCGCCGCCAGCGCCACCAGCACGACGAGCAGCAGCGTGAGCGCGCTCGCCGGGGTGACGAAGGCGACCAGCAGGGCTCCGCCGAGGCCGACGAAGACCGCCTGGGAGAGCTGGTCGGAGAGCTGGGCCGAGGAGGAGTTGAACCCGACCTCCCCGGGGCCGGACTCCTGGAGCACCAGGAAGGACAGCGCCGAGAACCCGAGGCCCATCCCGATGCCCGCCAGTCCCACGGTGGGCAGCGCCAGCCAGGTCAGCCCCCACGCCGGAGCCACGAGCAGCAGCCCGCCGAGCCCGACCGCGAGGGCGACGAACCCCACCTGCAGCAGTCGTGGACGGGACAGCTGCGGGTGCCGTGCCTGCCACGCGGAGGCAGCCGACCAGCCCAGCGAGCCGACGATGAGCGGGGTGCCGGCGGCGGTGAGGGACCACCCGTGGGTGGAGGTGAGGATCAGCGGCAGGTAGGCGGTGGCGGTGAAGAAGGCCCCCGCGATCAGGGCGCGGCCGGCCACCACGGCGGCGATCCCCGGGCGGGCGGCGAACGAGCCCGGCGGGAGCAGCCGACGCAGGGAGGGGACCAGGGCCGCGATCGCAGCCAGGGCCACGATCAGGCCGGGGACCGTCGTGTGCTGGCCCGACCAGCTCAGCGCGGCCACGGCCACCGCTGCGAGGACCGCGGCGGGGACCAGGCCGGGCCGCACGGGTGGCGGCTCGGCGGGTGCCCCGAGCCCCCGGGACGCCGGGACCACGAGCGCCACCGCGAGCACGACGAGGGGGAGCAGGCCCAGGAACACCCAGTGCCAGGAGAGCCGCTCGGTGACCACCGCGGAGACGGGAGGGCCGACCAGGGAGGGCACCACCCACGCGGAGGAGGTCAGCCCGAAGACCGCCGGACGGGCGTGCGGGCGGTAGACCAGCGCGATCAGCACGTAGACCGCGACTCCGAGTGCTCCGGCGCCGAGTCCCTGGAGCACCCGGCCCGCGAGGAGCTGGGCCATCGTGCTCG
The DNA here is from genome assembly GCF_058215735.1 of Nocardioides sp. Z30_9. Taxonomy (NCBI): domain Bacteria; kingdom Bacillati; phylum Actinomycetota; class Actinomycetes; order Propionibacteriales; family Nocardioidaceae; genus Nocardioides; species Nocardioides sp. Z30_9. The sequence goes on along the minus strand of NZ_JBZAJF010000001.1, from coordinate 1,304,634 downwards.
CGGTGCCGGCCACCAGCAGGCCGAGACCGAACACGGCCGGCGCGCCGATCAGCATGGCGGCGGGTCCGCGGGCGTCGCACCACCGGCCACCGAGGACGGTCCCGACCACGTTGGTCGCGATGAACGCGACGAACGGCCAGGCGTACGACGAGACCGAGCCGAGGTCCGCCACGAGTGCGGGCATCGCGGTGCCGACGCCCATGTTCTCGAACGCGACCATGCTGATCAGCAGCACGATCCCGATCGTGACGGCGCGCTGGCCGGGGCCGAACAGGTCGTCGCGCACGCTCCCCGGCTCGACCGTCATGGGAGCAGCCTGCCGGGTGGCCGGGGCGGGTCGGGCACCGACCTCCCCGCGATAGGTTCGGGGCTCGGCGTACGCCGGTGGACGCCTAGGAGGCAGCAGTGGCAACGCACGACGCGATCGAGGTGATCACGGCCAAGCGGGACCGGCGCGAGCTCAGCGAGAGCCAGATCGACTGGGTGGTCGACGCCTACACCCGCGGGGACGTGGCCGACGAGCAGATGTCGGCGCTGGCGATGGCGATCCTGCTCAACGGGATGAGCCGTCGGGAGATCTCGCGGTGGACGCACGCGATGATCGCCAGCGGCGAGCGGATGGACTTCTCCTCGCTCTCGCGACCCACCGCCGACAAGCACTCCACCGGAGGCGTCGGCGACAAGATCACGCTGCCCCTCGCGCCGCTGGTGGCGGCGTGCGGCGTGGCCGTGCCCCAGCTCTCGGGCCGCGGGCTGGGCCACACCGGCGGCACCCTGGACAAGCTCGAGTCGATCCCGGGCTGGGAGGCGGCGCTGTCCAACGAGGCGATGCTGCGCCAGCTCGAGGAGGTGGGCGCCGTCATCTGCGCCGCCGGCTCCGGGCTGGCGCCGGCCGACAAGAAGCTCTACGCGCTGCGCGACGTGACCGGCACCGTCGAGGCGATCCCGCTGATCGCCTCCTCGATCATGAGCAAGAAGATCGCCGAGGGCACCGGTGCGCTGGTGCTGGACGTCAAGGTCGGCACCGGTGCGTTCATGAAGGACCTCGAGCGCGCCCGCGAGCTGGCCTCGACGATGGTCGAGCTCGGCCAGGACGCCGGCGTGCACACCGTCGCGCTGCTCACCGACATGTCCACCCCGCTCGGGCTCACCGCGGGCAATGCCCTCGAGGTGCGCGAGTCGGTCGACGTGCTCCAGGGCGGTGGCCCGGCCGACGTCGTCGAGCTCACCGTCGCGCTGGCGCGGGAGATGCTCGCCGGTGCCGGCGTGGACGACGTGGACCCGGCCGAGGTGCTCGCCTCCGGCAGGGCGCTGGACACCTGGAACCAGATGATCTCCGCGCAGGGCGGCGACCCCTCCGCGCCGCTGCCCGCGGCCCGGGAGACCCACGTGGTGCCGGTCCCCGCGAGCGGGGTGCTCACCCGCCTCGACGCGATGGCGGTCGGCATGGCCGCCTGGCGCCTCGGCGCGGGCCGGGCCAGGCAGGGCGCCTCCGTCCAGGCGGGCGCCGGGGTGGAGTGGCACGCGAGGCCGGGGGACCAGGTCACCGAGGGCCAGCCGCTGCTCACCTTGCACACCGACGAGCCGGAGCGCTTCGACCGGGCCCTGGCCTCGCTGGAGGGCGGCTACGAGGTCGCGCCCGCCGGGTCGGCGTACGAACCCGGGCCGATCGTGCTCGACCGGATCGGCTGAGCGCGCTACAAGCGGAGCAGTGCCGCGGTGAGGGCGGCGACGAAGACCACCACGATGAACGGCGCGCGCAGGAGCAGGGCGACGAGGGCCGCGCCGAGGCCGGCGAGGCGGGCGTCGACCGCGAGGACCTGTCCCTCGGGGGCCGGGGTGGCGAACACCTGTACGGCGACCAGCGCCGCCAGCAGCACGACCGGGAGCAGGTCGGCCGTACGCCGCAGCACCGGGTGCTCCAGCACGCGCTCGGGCACCGACATCCCGGCCAGCTTGAGCAGGTAGCAGCCCCCCGCGCAGACCAACACCGCCGCCCAGATCACGGCCGCCCCCCGGCGTCGGGACCGGGGTCGGGACCGGGCTCGGGCTCGCTCCCACCGGTGTCGCGGCCGATCAGGCCCAGGCCGAGGGCGACCACCCCCGCCGCCAGCACCGGCACCCCGGCCGGGGCCACCGGGACTAGGGACAGTGCGAGGGCGGCGCCGAGCGCGGCGGCGACCCGGTTGCGGGTGGTGGCCAGCCGCGGCCACAACAACCCGAGGAACGCCCCGCCCACGGCGGCGTCGAGGCCGAACCGGCGCGGGTCGCCGAGCTCGTCGCCGGCCAGCGCGCCCACCAGGGTGGCCAGGTTCCACAGCACGAACACCGACAGACCGGCCGAGAGGAACCCGGCCCGGGCGTGCTCGCGGCTGGTGCGGGTCACGGTCATCGCGGTGGACTCGTCGATCAGCACGTGCGCCGCGGCCGCCCGCCGCCAGCCGCGCCAGCCCAGCAGCGGCGAGACCTTCAGCCCGTAGAGGGTGTTCCGGGTGCCGAGGAGCAGCCCCGAGAGCGCGCCGAGGAACGGGTTCCCGCCGGATCCCACGACGCCGACGAGGGCGAACTGGGAGGCGCCGGTGAACACCAGCAGGGACAGCGCGCACGACTGCCACACATCGAGGCCGCTCGCCACGGAGATGGCGCCGAACGAGATGCCGTAGGCCCCGGTCGCGACACCGACCGCGACGCCGTCACGCACGATCGTGCGCGTCGCGACGTCGAGTGCCATCGGCTGCTGGCCAGCCGGGTGCTCAGACTGGGTCCACTGGGTCGACCAGGGCGGTGTGCAGGCGCACCTGCTTGACGGTGGTGCTCCCGTCGCCCATCAGGTCGAGCGTCCGGTGGGCGCCGTCGGGTCCCCAGCCGGCGCTGGTCAGGAAGGTGCGGGTGGTGTCGTCGACCGCCTGGAGCCAGGTCACCGCGAGCTGGAACCGGTCCGCGACCAGGGTGTCGATCCCGGCCTGGAGCAGCCGTGACCCGTGGCCGGCGCGCCGCTTGTGCGGGTCGACCGTGAGGTCGCTCAGCTCGCCCACGCTGATCGGGTCGCAGTCGGGGTCGGCGGCCGGGCTGGTGACCACGAAGCCGGTGACCAGGTTGCGCTCCAGGGAGACCAGCACCCGGTTGCGTGCGTCGGCGGGCCGGCCCAGTGCGCCGCGCCAGCCCTCGGCGAGCTCCTCGGGGTCGAGCGAGGCGAGGACCTCTGCCGGCAGCAGGTCGGCGTACGACTCACGCCAGGCGCGTACCTGCACGGCCGCGATGGCGGGGGCGTCCTCGGCCCAGGCGATTCGGGCGGAGACGTCGGCGCTGGTCATGGTGACCATCCAACCACCGGTGCTCAGCCCGCCAGCCGGTCGGTCGGGCGTACGCCGCGCAGGCCGGTGACCTCGTCGAGCCGGGCCTCGGCGTCGCTGAGCACCAGGGCTGCCGCGGTGCTCGCCAGGAACCCGCCCACGGCGACGACCGCCCATCCCGGCCGGAAGGAGTCGCCGAGCGCCAGCACGCCGGCCAGCGCCGGCAGCACGGTCTGCAGCAGCACGAGCGGGGCGCTGGCGGCGATCACCGAGGTGCGCCGCATCGCCACCGAGTAGAGCCAGAACCCGAGCAGCCCGAACAGGCCGATGCTCAGCACCGGGGCGAGGGTGAGCCAGCTCCAGCTGGGGTCGACGAGGGCGCGGGTGCCGACGGGGGAACCGGCGTAGGCGACCCCGCCCAGGCACCCCAGCCAATAGCCGGCGCGCGGACCGTGCAGCCGCAGCGCCACGACCGAGAGCAGCAGGGTCAGGGCCAGCACGGCGTAGAGCACCCCGATGTCGCCCGGACCGAACCGGTGGTTGCCCACGGGACCGGAGGCCACCGCGAGCAGCGCCAACCCGCCCACGAGCACGCCGATCGCGACCCGGTGCCGCGTGGCCAACGGCTCCCCGAGGGCGCGGGTCGAGACCACGGCGGTGACCGCGAGCGAGGTCGAGATGCCCACCTGGGCGAGGTACAGCGGTACCGTCGCGATGGAGACCGCGTGCAGCAGCCAGCCCGCGACGTAGATCAGCGCGACAACGCCCGTCCGGACCGAGATCAGCGGGCCGGATCGAGCCGCGACCGCCTGCATCACCGCGCCCACGCCGAACAGCAGCGCGGCGAGCAACGCCGCGACCAGTCCGACCACCATGTCGGCCAGCCTCGCACGTGCCCCGCGGCGGTAGGTTGTCCGCATGCAGGCCTACCTCGACCTCCTCCGCCGGATCCTCGACGAGGGCGTCGAGAAGTCCGACCGCACCGGCACCGGGACCCGAAGCGTCTTCGGCCACCAGATGCGCTTCGACCTCTCCGAGGGCTTCCCGCTGCTGACCACCAAGAAGGTGCACACCCGCTCGGTCTTCGGCGAGCTGCTGTGGTTCATGCGCGGCGACACCAACGTGAAGTGGCTCCAGGACCGCGGCATCAGCATCTGGGACGAGTGGGCCGACGCCAACGGCGACCTGGGCCCGATATACGGCTACCAGTGGCGCTCGTGGCCGGCGCCCGACGGTCGGCACATCGACCAGCTCGCCCAGGTGGTGGAGCAGATCCGCAGCAACCCCGACTCGCGGCGCCACATCGTCTCGGCGTGGAACGTCGCTGACATCCCGGAGATGGCGCTGGCCCCGTGCCACACCATGTTCCAGTTCTACGTCGCGCCCTCGGAGGGCGGCGGGAAGCTCAGCTGCCAGCTCTACCAGCGATCGGCCGACGTGTTCCTCGGCGTGCCGTTCAACATCGCGTCGTACGCCCTGCTCACGCACATGGTCGCCCAGGTCACCGGCCTCGAGGTCGGCGACTTCGTGCACACCTTCGGCGACGCCCACCTCTACCTCAACCACCTCGAGCAGGCCGAGCTGCAGCTCACCCGGGAGCCCCGTCCGCTGCCCACGCTGCACCTCGACCCGTCGGTCACCGCTCTCGACGGCTTCGACCTCGAGCACATCACCGTCGAGGGCTACGACCCCCACCCGGGCATCAAGGCCCCGATCTCCGTATGACGCGCCCCGCAGAGCCAGGGCAGCCCGTGCAGCCCGGCGAGGTCCGCGTGGTGCTGGTCGCCGCCCGGGCGAGGAACGGCGTCATCGGCCGCGACGGCGGCATCCCGTGGAGGATCCCGGCGGACTTCGCCCACTTCAAGCGCGTCACCGTCGGTCACCCCCTGGTGCTGGGACGCACCACCTTCGAGGGCATCGGCAAGCCGCTGCCCGACCGGCAGAGCATCGTGGTCACCCGCAACCCCGACTGGTCGTACGACGGGGTGCTGGTCGCGCGATCGGTCGAGGAGGCGATCGCGATCGGCGCGGACCTCGACGACGTGGTGAACATCGGTGGGGGAGCGGGCGTCTACCGCGACGCGCTGCCCCTGGCCACCGATCAGGTCCTCACCGAGGTCGACCTCGAGCCGGACGGCGACACCCGCTACCCGGACTTCAACGAGCTGGAGTGGCACGAGACCCGGCGCGAGCGCCACCACGACAACGACCCGCCCTACGAGATCCGCTGGCTGGAGCGAGCCCTCTAGAACCCGCCCCCTACGGTGGGCGCATGGAACTGCGTGTGTTCACCGAGCCCCAGCAGGGCGCCACCTACGACCAGCTCCTCCGGGTCGCACGAGCAGCCGAGGACCTCGGTTTCGGGGCGTTCTTCCGCTCCGACCACTACCTGGCGATGGGCGGGGACGGTGGTCCCGGCCCGACGGACGCGTGGACGACGCTGGCCGGCCTCGCTCGAGAGACCAGCACGATCCGGCTCGGCACGCTGATGTCCTCGGCGACCTTCCGGTTCCCGGGCCCGCTCGCGATCCAGGTCGCCCAGGTCGACCAGATGAGCGGCGGCCGGGTGGAGCTCGGCCTCGGCGCCGGCTGGTTCGCCGAGGAGCACGCGGCCTACGGCATCCCGTTCCCCGACACGCGCGAGCGCTTCGACCGGTTCGAGGAGCAGCTCGCGCTGATCACCGGTCTCTGGGCCACTCCGGAGGGCGACCGGTTCTCCCATTCGGGGGAGCACTACACGCTGACCGACTCGCCCGCGCTGCCCAAGCCGGTGCAGCGGCCCGGCCCGCCGGTGCTGATCGGCGGGACCGGGAAGCGGCGTACGCCGGCCCTCGCGGCCCGGTTCGCGGCGGAGTTCAACCTGCCGTTCGCCTCGGAGGAGGTGACCCGGGCCCAGTTCGCCCGGGTGCGGGCCGCCTGCGAGGAGATCGGGCGCGCTCCCGAGGAGCTGGTGTACTCCAACGCCCTGGTGCTGTGCTGCGGCGCGACGGATGCCGACGTACGCCGGCGTGCCGAGGCGATCGGCCGCGACGTCGACGAGCTGCGCGAGACCGGGCTGGCCGGCACGCCGGCCGAGGTGGTCGACCGGATCGGTGTGTTCGCCGAGCTGGGCGCCCAGCGGATGTATCTCCAGACCCTCGACCTCGACGACCTCGACCACCTCGAGCTCGTGGCCGCGGAGGTCCTGCCCCAGCTGTGATCAGCGTGAGCACCTGGGACAGGACTCCGGGCGAGGGCTAGGAGGGTCAGACCGGGCTAGGCGAGCGGGCGGCCCTCGGAGTCGGGGATCTTGCGGAGCAGGATCAGGACGAAGTCGATCAGCTGCCACACGCCGCAGCCGCCGAACGTGAGCAGCTTGAGGACCCCGAGGCCGGTGTAGCCGAGGAAGAACCGGTCGACGCCGAACATGCCGAGGAACCACGAGAGCAGCACGGTGACCAGCCACTCGCGGTGGGAGAACAGCCCGGGGAGCTGCCTGGCGGGGAACCAGCCGCCCGCGGACTGCTCGCGGACCTGCGCGTCGCTCTTGAGCTGACCGGTCAGCGCCATCTGGCGCAGCTGCTCGAAGCCGTAGGGGCCGTACTCCTGGCCGAGGTGGGCGAGCATGAACGCGCCGCTGACCGCGGGGGCCTGGCCGTACTGCTGCTGGCCGTACTGCTGGCCGTAGCCCTGGTCGTAGCCGGAGCCCTGCCCGTACTGCTGGCCGTACTGCTGGGTCTGGTCGGGCTGCGCGTACTGCTGGGTCTGGTCGGGCTGGCCGTAGGGCTGGCCCTGGTCGGGCTGGCCGTACTGCGGGGCAGGGTCGGGCCGCTGCTGGTCGTCACTCATGGCGAGGAATATATGTCGGACCGCGGCCAGCGAGCGCCGCCACCACGCGGGCTCACCGCGCCGGATAACCTGTGGACATGAGTCTGCCTGCTGCGCCCTACGGGCGCCTGCTCACTGCCATGGCGACGGCGTTCACCGACGACGGTGCGGTCGACCTGGACGGGACCGGTGCGATCGCGGACCACCTCATCCGGCACGGCAACGACGGAGTGGTCGTCAGCGGAACGACCGGGGAGTCGCCCACGACCACGGTGCCCGAGGACGGCGACATCCTGCGAGCCGTCAAGGACGCCGTGGGCGACCGCGGCCGGGTGATCGCCGGGGTCGGGACCAACTCCACCTCCCACTCGGTCGAGCTCGCCGTCCAGGCCGAGAAGGTCGGGGTGGACGCGGTGCTGCTGGTGGCGCCGTACTACAACAAGCCGGGCCCGGCCGGGATCCTGCACCACTTCACCGAGGTCGCCCGCGCGACCAGCCTGCCGGTGATGCTCTACGACGTGCCCGGACGCACCGGCCAGGCGATCGCGATGGAGACCTACGAGGCCGCCGCGAAGCTGGAGACCGTCACCAGCGTCAAGCACGCGACCGGCAACCCGGTTGACACGATCGTCCTGCGCCAGCTCGGTCTCGACGTCTACGCCGGCGACGACGGCCTGCTGCTGGGCTACCTCGCGCACGGCGGCTGCGGGCTGGTCTCGGTGGCCGGCCACGTCGCGGGGGACCTGCTGCGCCAGGTGATCGAGCAGTACGACGCGGGCGACCACGAGTCCTCCCTGGACACGTTCACCCGGCTGCTGCCGGTCTTCGCCGCCGTCATGGGCGTGCCCAACTACGGCGCCACCACCGCCAAGGCAGCTCTCCAGCTGCTCGGCGTGATCGAGAACCGCAACGTGCGGGGCCCCCTGGTCCCACTCGACGACAACGAGGTCGCGGCCCTGCGTGCCGCGCTCCTAGGAGCAAACCTGCTGTGAGCCATCCCCACCCCGAACTGTCCGCACCCCCGGCACTGGCGAAGGGCGGGCTGAGGGTCATCGCCCTCGGCGGCCTGGGCGAGGTCGGCCGCAACATGACCGTCTTCGAGTACGACGGGCGCCTGCTGATCGTCGACTGCGGGGTGCTCTTCCCCGAGGAGAACCACCCGGGCGTCGACCTGATCCTGCCCGACTTCGACGCGATCCGCAGCCGCCTCGACGCAGTGGACGCGCTCGTGCTGACCCACGGCCACGAGGACCACATCGGTGCCGTCCCCTACCTGTTGCGTGAGCGCAACGACATCCCGCTGGTGGGCTCCCAGCTGACGCTGGCCCTGCTGGGGCCGAAGCTGCGCGAGCACCGCATCAAGGACGTCCAGCAGTCGATCGTCTCCGAGGGGGACCGGATCAGCTTCGGGCCGTTCGACCTCGAGTTCGTCGCGGTCAACCACTCGATCCCCGACGCGCTCGCCGTGGCGATCCGCACGCCTGCCGGCATGGTGCTGCACACCGGCGACTTCAAGATGGACCAGCTGCCGCTCGACGGCCGGATCACCGACCTCCGTGCGTTCGCGCGCCTGGGCGAGGAGGGCGTGGACCTGTTCCTGACCGACTCGACCAACGCCGAGGTGCCGGGCTTCACCACCTCGGAGAAGGACATCGCACCGGTGTTGGACCGGGTCTTCCACACGAGCGAGAAGCGGATCATCGTGGCCTGCTTCGCCTCGCACGTGCACCGCGTCCAGCAGGTGATGGACGCCGCTGCCGAGCACGGCCGCAAGGTCGCCTACGTCGGGCGCTCGATGGTGCGCAACATGGGCATCGCCCGTGACCTGGGCTACCTCGAGGTGCCGCCCGGGCTGCTGATCGACGCGAAGGCGACGGCTGACATGCCGCCGGAGAAGGTGGTGCTGCTCTCCACGGGCTCGCAGGGGGAACCACTCTCGGCGCTGGCCCGGATCGCCCAGCGCAACCACCACTTCGTGAACCTCGAGAAGGGCGACACCGTGGTGCTGGCCTCCTCGCTGATCCCCGGCAACGAGAACGCGGTCTACCGGGTGATCAACGGCCTGGCCCGCGGCGGCGCGAACGTCGTGCACAAGGGCAACGCGCTGGTCCACGTGAGTGGTCACGCCAGCGCCGGTGAGCTCCTCTACTGCTACAACATCGTCAAGCCGCGCAACGTGATGCCGGTCCACGGCGAGATCCGGCACATGCTGGCCAACGCCGAGCTCGCCCGGGCCACCGGCATCGCCCCCGAGCGCGTGGTCATCGCCGAGGACGGGGTCGTGGTCGACCTCGTCAAGGGGAAGGCCAAGATCACCGGCAAGGTCGACTGCGGCTACGTGTTCGTCGACGGCAGCTCGGTGGGGAACCTGACCGAGAGCTCCCTGAAGGACCGCCGGATCCTCGGTGAGGAGGGTTTCGTCTCGGTGATCGTGGTGATCGACTCCCAGACCGGCAAGGTGATCAGCGGGCCCGAGATCCACGCCCGCGGCTTCGCCGAGAACGACACCACCTTCGACGAGATCAAGGACCCGATCATCGCCGCGCTCGACAAGGCGGTGGCCGAGGGGGTCAACGACGCCTACCAGCTCCAGCAGACCGTCAGGCGGGTCGTGGGGCGCTGGGTGGGCGGCAGGCTCCGTCGCCGGCCGATGATCATCCCTGTCGTCCTGGAGGCGTAGCCGGCGATCCCGACGCCCCCTTCCGGGACAGGTTTTCGGACGGAGAAGCCGATCCGGGGTCCGGACAGGGGGCGGCCGACCCGCCATGTGGGATAAAGCACCGACGGAAACGGGCGAATCGCCCTAGAATCGCGTGAGACCAAACAACTGGTCCCACCTGAACTGTGTCCACGGGGGCCCGCCCGATGCAATTGACAGAGTCTCCTCGCGCAGAGGGGATCCGCCGACTCTATGAGCTGATGCTGCGCGTCAACTCTTCGACGGACCTGTCAGAAGTGCTGGACGAGATCGCGCGCGGGGTCGTGGAGGTGCTCGGCTACGGCATCGCGGCGATCGCCCGGCTCGAGGGCGACACCTTCGTGATGACCACGGTGGCCGGTCCGGAGGAGGTCCGCGAGCAGATCATCGGGCGGCGTACGCCGGTGGCCTCGATCTTCAACGAGTTCGCCCAGGCCGACGAGTGGGGGGTGCTCCGCTTCGTCCCGCACGACCGGATGCCCGACGCGCTCGAGGAGTCCGCGTGGGTGCCCGACTTCGAGCCCGGGGCCAGCGCCGACGCCTGGCACCCCCTCGACGCCCTCTACGCCCCGCTCTACTCCGCGACCGGGCAGCTGCTCGGCAACATGTCGGTCGACCTGCCTCCCGGCAACAGGGTCCCCAATCGCGAGGAGCGCGAGCTCCTCGAGATGTTCGTGGTCCAGGCGGGGCTGGCGATGTACAACGCCCAGCAGCGCGAGCGCCTCGGCGACCAGGTCCGGATGGGCGACATGCTGCGTGCGGTCTCCTCGGCCGGCCAGCTCGCGGAGCTCGACCTCTCCCTGCGCGAGGCCGCCCAGGCGATCGCCAAGCACCTGCAGACCGAGCGCCTGTGGATCCGGTGCTTCCCCTCCGGCGACCTCGGCCAGGTCGAGCAGTCCGCGGCGTACCCGCCCGACGACCACGAGTCCAGCCGCGAGCTCGTGGCGGTCAAGAGCCTCCTGGCCAAGCGCGCCTGGGAGCTGGGCCGGCCCGTGGTGATCGAGTCCAGCGACACCTGCCAGCTCGACGAGAGCCTGCAGGACGACCAGCGTCGCCTGGTCCGGGCCCTGGTGGAGGAGAACGAGGGCTACAGCCTGATGTTCGCGCCCGTGGCCGTGGGCCGCGAGCTGCTGGGCTACGTGCTGCTGACCCGGGACCTGATGCTGAGCACCTGGACCCAGGAGCAGCAGGAGGCGGTGATGGAGGTCGGCCGAGCCCTGGGCCGGGTGGTCCTCAACGCGCGCCTCTACGACCGGGAGCGGCACCTGGTGGGGGAGCTGCAGGAGCTCGACCGCTACAAGGGCGAGCTGATCGCCACGATCTCCCACGAGCTGAAGACCCCGCTGACCTCGATCATGGGCCACATCGAGCTCCTCGACGACCTGGACACCGGGATCGGGTCCGTGGAGGCCATCTCGCGCAACGCCGACCGGCTCGACCGGCTGGTGCAGAACCTCCTGAACTACTCCCAGATCCAGGACAAGCGCGAGACCGTCCGAGTGCCGGTGGACCTGCGCACCCTGGCGGAGGAGAGCGCCGAGCTGATGGCGCTCCAGGCCGAGCGCGGCCGCGTCACGCTGAGCCTCGAGCTCCCCGACGAGCCGGTGATGGTCACCGCCGACCCCGACGACCTGGGCAAGGTCGTGGACAACCTGGTCAGCAACGCGGTGAAGTACAGCCGCCCCGGTGGCTGCGTCGACCTCGCCGTGGGCCGCGACGACCGGCACGCGTGGCTTCGCTGCGCCGACACCGGGCTGGGCATCTCCGCGGCCGACCAGGTGCACCTGTTCTCGGCCTTCCACCGCTCCAGCAACCCCGAGGCGTTGTCCATCCCCGGCACGGGCCTGGGGCTGGCGATCTCGCGCCGGGTCGCGCACATGCACGGCGGTGAGATCCAGGTCTCCTCCGAGCTCGGTGTCGGGAGCACCTTCCGGCTCCGGCTGCCCCTGCTCGGCGAGAGCCCCGCGAGCTGAGACACCGCCGTCGGCGCCCGTGGAGGGCGGGACGGCTCGAGTGACACCGGTCGCTGTGCGGCGTGTGACGCAAGGGACGGATGAGGTGTTCGGGGTAGATTCGCACCATGGCGACCCGTACGTCTTCCCCGCCGGCGTCGCGTAGCAAGAGCTCTCCAGCCCGCAAGTCGGCGCAGGGGAGCTCGACCTCGCGAACCCGGTCCACGGGAAGCAAGTCAGGGCGAAAGCCCGCAGCACGCTCCACCGCGTCCTCCAAGAAGGGGGCGCGGCCCGCGCCGCGTGCGGTCCGCAACGGGCCGGGACCGATCGCCCGGATCTTCATGGCGATCGCGCGGGTGCTGATGACGGGCTGGCTGGCGCTCGCCCACGCGGTCGGAGGCGGCGTACGCCGGATCGGGCACACCGCCGGCGAGCTCGAGCCCGAGCACCGCCGCGACGGGGCCGGCCTGTTCCTCCTCGGGGTGGCACTCGTGGTCGCAGCCTCGGTCTGGTGGCAGCTGCCCGGAGGGATCGGGGAGTTCACCCGGACCGTCGTGGCCGGCTCGGTCGGCCTGCTGGCGTGGTTCGTGCCGCTGCTGCTGTGCTTCGTCGCCTGGCGCAACCTGCGCGACCCCGAGACCAACGGACCCGCCGGCCGCCAGGCGATCGGCTGGACCGCGCTGCTGTTCGGCCTGCTGGGCATCGTGCACATCTCCAACGGTTCGCCGACCCCCAAGCTCGGCGACACCGCGCCGCTGCAGCAGGCGGGCGGAGCCATCGGGTTCGTCGTCTCGAAGCTGCTGATGGACCTGCTGCAGACCGCCTACGTGGTGGTCCCGCTGCTCGTGCTGCTGGCTGTGTTCGGGCTGCTGGTGGTCACGGCCACCCCCGTCTACCAGGTCCCCGCCCGGCTCCGTGAGCTCAGCGAGCGGATCATGGGCCACCACCCCTCCCAGGAGGAGGCCGACCCGGCGCCGGAGTCCAAGGCGGGCCGCCGCAAGCGGGTCGACGACGAGATCGACCCCGAGATGGGCGACCCGGCGTACGACTCGCCCGTGCTCGACCCGCAGAGCATCGAGAAGCGTGAGCTCGGCCGCCGCAGCCGCAAGAAGCAGGAGCCGGTCAGCGACCAGAGCAGGGACGATGACATCGACCTCGACCTCACCGGCCCGGTGGAGGAGGTCGCCGGCCCTGCCGCGAAGGAGGCCCTCGAGCCGCCGCCGCACAGCCCCCTGCCTGCCCGGGTCGAGCAGCTCTCGCTCTCCGGCGACATCGCCTACTCGCTGCCCGACAGCGAGGTGCTCAAGCCGGGCTCGGTGCACAAGGCCCGGTCGAAGGCGTCCGACGCCGTGGTCTCGCGCCTGACCCAGGTGCTCGAGGAGTTCGACATCGACGCCCAGGTCACCGGCTACACCCGGGGCCCGACCGTCACCCGCTACATCGTCGAGCTCGGTCCCGCGGTGAAGGTCGAGAAGATCACCGGCATCGCGAAGAACATCTCCTACGCGGTGGCCTCGGCCGACGTGCGGATCCTCAGCCCGATCCCGGGCAAGTCCGCGGTCGGCATCGAGATCCCGAACCTCGACAAGGAGGTCGTCTCCCTCGGCGACGTGCTCCGCTCCAACGTCGCGCGCAACGACCACCACCCGATGGTGGTCGGCCTCGGCAAGGACGTGGAGGGCGGCTTCGTGGTCGCCAACCTGGCCAAGATGCCGCACCTCCTGGTCGCCGGTGCCACCGGCTCCGGAAAGTCCAGCTTCATCAACTCGATGATCACCTCGCTGCTGATGCGCTCCACGCCCGACGAGGTGCGGATGATCATGGTCGACCCCAAGCGGGTCGAGCTGAACGCCTACGAGGGCATCCCGCACCTGATCACGCCGATCATCACCAACCCCAAGAAGGCGGCCGAGGCGCTGCAGTGGGTCGTGCGCGAGATGGACATGCGCTACGACGACCTGGCGAACTTCGGCTTCCGTCACGTCGACGACTTCAACAAGGCGGTCCGCGCCGGGAAGGTCGAGGTCCCCGCCGGGAGCGAGCGGGTGCTCGCGCCGTACCCCTACCTGTGCGTGATCGTCGACGAGCTCGCCGACCTGATGATGGTCTCGCCGCGTGACGTCGAGGACTCGATCGTCCGGATCACCCAGCTCGCGCGAGCGGCCGGCATCCACCTGATCCTCGCGACCCAGCGCCCCAGCGTGGACGTGGTCACCGGCCTGATCAAGGCCAACGTGCCCTCCCGCCTGGCGTTCGCGACCAGCTCGCTGGCCGACAGCCGCGTGATCCTCGACCAGCCGGGTGCGGAGAAGCTGGTCGGGCAGGGTGACGGCCTGTTCCTGCCGATGGGCACCTCCAAGGCGGTGCGCGTCCAGGGGTCCTGGGTCACCGAGGCCGAGATCGCGCTCGTGGTCAAGCAGTGCAAGGACCAGCTCCAGCCGAGCTACCGCGACGACGTGACGGCGCCGGCCGCGGCCAAGCGCGACCTCGACGACGACATCGGCGACGACATGGAGCTGGTGGTGCAGGCGATCGAGCTGGTGGTCTCCACCCAGTTCGGCTCGACCTCGATGCTGCAGCGCAAGCTGCGGGTCGGGTTCGCGAAGGCCGGCCGGCTGATGGACATCCTGGAGAGCCGGGGGATCGTCGGTCCGAGCGAGGGATCCAAGGCACGCGACGTGATGATCAAGCCCGACGACCTCGATGACGTGATCTCGAACCTCCAGGGAGAGCAGTGATGGGCGTTTCGGTTCGGCACAACTCGAGGCTGGCCGCCCTGGTGGCACTGGCCGCCGCGGTGATGACCGTCGCGTGGTTCTCGCGTGCGTTGCAGACCAGCGCCTGGACCGACTGGCTGTGGTGCCTGCTGGTGGCGGCAGTGGCGCTGCTGCAGCTCTTCGTCGTCCGCGACGGGCGCGCGCCGCTGATGGTCGCCGACGAGCTGGGCGTCCGCGTACGCCGCGGGGAGACCTGGAGCGGGCTGCGCTGGCAGGACATCGAGCACGTGGACGTGCAGGCCCCCAAGTCCTGGCTGCGTGACGGCCGGGTCGTGGTGCACCCGCGCACCCTCACCGCGGAGGAGTCCCTGCTGCGGCAGTCCCTGACCGAGGAGCCTGCGGCCGACGTCGACGGCACCGAGGCGACCGCCACCCCGCGCAACGACCTGGCACAGGCCTACGTGCTCCCGCTGGCGCGCACCACCAAGGTGGACTTCGACGGGCTCAGCGGCGACCTCGCCGCTGACCTCGACTCCCTGGCCAGCGGCCGCGTGCCGGTCCTGGTGCTCACCCGGATCGAGCCGGAGGCGCCCGCCGAGGAGGAGGTCGCCGACGCAGAGAGCGTCCCCGAGCGGGCCGGTTCCGCACGCGCCCGCTTCGCGACCCTGCGCGCCCGGGTCCAGAGTGCCGCGGCGAGCAGGAACGCAACCAGCAGGTCCGTGGACGCCGAGACCGTGGATGCCGAGACCGCGGACGCCGACCCGACCGACGCGCAGACCGCCGACCCCGAGACCACGACGCCGGAGCCGGCTGCGGCCGAGGTTGCCGACCCCGCTGCCGAGGCTCCGCACACGGCAGCCGATGAGCACCAGGACGAGGAGGACGACCGGGAGCAGGAGGAGTTCACCCCGGTCGCGCCCGCCCGCGAGCCCCGGCCCGCAGCCCGGGTCGAGGTGGTCCTCGACTCGGTGCGGATGCTGCCGGACCCGCCGGCCATCCCCTCCCAGCGCTCCGCGCAGAGCCCCGTCGTGGTGGCGAAGGTGGACGACTACACCGCAGCCGCCGCCCCGCGGCCGGCCGAGAACGCGATGATCGGCCCGATCATCGCGGCCGCGCGCCACCGCACCCGGCTGAGCATCGACGGCCTCAGCGAGCGCACCAGGATCCGGCCGCACGTGCTGGAGTGCATCGAGATCGACGACTTCGAGGCCTGCGGCGGGGACTTCTACGCCCGCGGCCACCTGCGCACGCTCGCGCGGATCTTCGGTCTCGACCCGCAGCAGCTGCTCGACCTCTACGACGAGCACTACGCCCGTCCCGAGATCGAGGCCAAGCAGGTCTTCGAGGCGGAGCTGGCCACCGGCATCGGCGGCGGCGTACGCAGCACCTACACCGGACCGCGGTGGAGCCTGCTCGCCGCGAGCGTGCTGGCCCTGGCCAGCATCTGGGGGATGGCCCGGGTCTTCAACGACACCCCGCAGGAGCTCGTCAGCCCGGCGCCCAACGTCGTGGACGCGGCCGGCCTGGCCACGTCCGAGACGGAGAAGGCTCCGAAGATGACCCTGGCGACCCTCGAGGTCGCGGCCAAGGGCAAGAGCCCCCAGGTGGTGATCCGGGACCGTGACGGACGGATCCTGTGGGCCGGCAAGCTCGCCGACGGCCAGCGCCAGCAGGTCATCGGACTGGCTCCGTTCGACGTGACCGCAAGCGTGGGGGAGGCCGTGAAGGTGTCCTTCCTCGGCAAGCCGAAGGGTGCCGTCGGCGACTCGCAGGCGGCTGCGAGCAAGGAGTTCGGCTGAGGCGGTGCGCCGGGACGTTCGCTCCGAGCGACCCAGCCTGCGCTTTTCGTGATGTGGCGGCCTGTCCGTCATACTCGAACGGCCCATGAATGCATCTGCTGACTCCCTGACCAGTCCATCCCTGCCCCCGACCACCGTTGCGATGGTGACGTTGGGCTGCGCCCGCAACGAGGTGGACTCCGAGGAGCTCGCCGGACGTCTCGAGGCCGGGGGCTTCCTGCTCGTCGAGGACCCCGCGGACGCCGAGACGGTGGTGGTGAACACCTGCGGCTTCGTCGAGGCGGCCAAGAAGGACTCGGTGGACACGCTGCTCGCGGCCGCCGACCTCAAGGGCGCCGACGGGGAGGCGGCCACCACCAAGGCCGTCGTCGCGGTGGGCTGCCTGGCCGAGCGGTACGGCGCCGAGCTGGCCACCTCGCTGCCCGAGGCCGACGCGGTCCTCGGCTTCGACGCCTACCCCGACATCGCCGGGCGGCTGCGCTCGATCCTCGCGGGGGACACCCAGCACCCGCACACCCCGCAGGACCGCCGCAAGCTGCTGCCGATCTCCCCGGCCGAGCGCGCCGGGGCCGCGGCGTACCAGCCCGGTCACGGCGAGCGCAGGCGCCTGGACGCCGGCCCGATGGCCCCGCTGAAGCTCGCCTCGGGCTGCGACCGGCGGTGCACGTTCTGCGCCATCCCGATGTTCCGCGGCTCGTTCGTCTCCCGGCGTCCCTCCGACGTCCTCGCCGAGGGGCGCTGGCTGGCCGAGCAGGGCGCCCGCGAGCTGTTCCTGGTCAGCGAGAACTCCACGTCGTACGGCAAGGACCTCGGCGACCTCCGGCTCCTCGAGACGATGCTGCCCGAGCTGGCCGCGCTCGACGGGGTCGAGCGGGTGCGGGTCTCCTACCTCCAGCCCGCCGAGACCCGGCCGGGCCTGGTGACCGCGATCGCGAGCACCCCTGGGGTCGCCGCCTACTTCGACCTGTCCTTCCAGCACGCCTCCAACCCGGTGCTGCGGCGCATGCGCCGCTTCGGCGACTCCGAGCAGTTCCTCGGTCTCCTCGAGCAGGCCCGCGCGCAGGCGCCCGAGGCGGGAGCGCGCTCCAACTTCATCGTCGGGTTCCCCGGCGAGACCGAGCACGACCTCGAGGTCCTGTGCGACTTCCTCAGCGAGGCCCGGCTCGACGCGATCGGGATCTTCGGCTACTCCGACGAGGACGGGACCGAGGCGGAGGGCTTCGAGGGCAAGCTGGACGAGGACGAGATCGCCGAGCGGGTCGCCCACGTCACGGCGCTGGCCGAGGAGCTGACCGCCCAGCGGGCCGAGGAGCGCATCGGTGAGCAGGTGGTGGTGCTCGTGGAGTCCCTGGACCACGACGAGGAGACCGGCGAGCTCGTTGCCGAGGGCCGCGCCGCGCACCAGGGGCCGGAGGTCGACGGGTCCACCACCCTGGAGTCCGTCTCTCCCCGGGTCCGGGTCGGTGACATGATCGCGGCGCGAGTCATCGCCTCCGACGGGGTCGACCTCGTCGCGATGGCTGAGGAGGTGTGATGAGCGAGCCGGCCCGGGTGAGCAACTGGAACGTCCCGAACGCCCTGACGACCCTGCGCATCGTGATGGTGCCCTTCTTCGGCTGGGCGCTGCTGCACGACGGCGGCGACAGCATGCTGTGGCGCTGGGTCGCCTTCGTGCTGTTCGTGGTCGCGATGATCACCGACAAGGTCGACGGGGACATCGCCCGCAAGCACAACCTGATCACCAACTTCGGCAAGATCGCCGACCCCATCGCCGACAAGGCGATGACCGGGATGGCCTTCATCGGCCTGGCCGTGATCCACGACTTCGGGCCGGCCTGGCTGTGGTGGACGATCACGGTGGTCGTGCTCACCCGCGAGTGGGCGGTCACCTTCGCCCGGCTCTCGATCGCCCGCGACGTGGTGATGCCGGCCAAGCAGAGCGGCAAGGTCAAGACCGTGATGCAGGTGGTCGCCCTGGCGGGGTTCGTGGCTCCCTTCGGACACCTGACCGGCGTGCTCGAGGTCCCCGGAGACCTGCTCTGGTGGGTCGCCGCGGTCGCGATGGCCATCGCCGTGGTGCTGACGATCACCTCCGGCGTCGAGTTCGCCCGCGACGCCGTCCGGCACCGGCGCGGGTCGCCGGCCGCCGCACCGCGTCAGTCGCCCTCGGCTCGCTGACGGTCGCCTTGGGTCGCCGGCCGCGGTACCCGGGGCGTCCGCGTCAGTCGCCCTCGGCTCGCTGACGGTCGCGGTAGGCGCGGACGTTCACGCGGTTGCCGCAGCCCGACTCGCAGAACCGGCGTGACCGGTTGCGCGAGAGGTCCACGACGAGGTCGTCGCAGTCGTCGGCCGCGCAGGTCTTCAGGCGGTCGAGCTCGTCGCTGCGGATCACGTCGATGAACGCCATCGCCGCCTCCACCAGCATCCGCGTGGCCAGCGGCGCGTCCTGCGGCACCGCGTGGATGTGCCAGCCGATGCCGTCGTGGTCGACGAGCTGGGGGAGCGCCTGCGCCTGGTCGAGGATCTCGTTGACCGCGGGCACCAGGGACGACTCCTCGAGCCCCCACAGCCCGCGCAGCCGCGGGCGCAGCCGGCGGACCTCGTCGAGCTCGGCGAGGTCGCCGGCCCGACCGCCGGACCAGCCCTGCTCCTCGAGAAACCGCATCAGGTCCGCCGGGCTGCCGAGCGTGTCCTCGCCCGACCCGCGCCCGGGACCGGTGTTGACCAGGGCCGCGGCGGCCGAGAGCGCGATCTCGGTGTCATGGGCAAAAGTCACTTTGACTCCTGACGTCTCATCTCCCTAGAGTAGCGGTAACGAGTGTCCCCACGTTTTGGTCCTGACAGGCGGTCCCACATGTCCACGCGCAGTACCGGGGTCGGCATCGTGATCGCGCTGGTCTCCGCAGCCACCTTCGCCACCTCCGGCCCCTTCGCCAAGTCGCTCCTCGAAACCGGCTGGACGCCCGGCTCGGTGGTCTTCCTGCGCATCGCCGGTGCGGCGCTGCTGCTCCTGGTGCCGACGCTGTACGCGCTCGGCGGCCGCTGGCACCTGCTGCGCCGCGGCTGGAAGCAGCTGGTCGCGTTCGGGCTGGCCGGGGTCGCGGTCCCGCAGGTCGGGTTCTTCTACGCCGTCCAGCACCTCTCGGTCGGGGTGGCGCTGATGCTGGAGTACCTCGGCCTGGTGCTGGTCGTGGCCTGGCAGTGCCTGGTGGCGCGGCGGCTGCCGGGGAAGGCCACGCTGATGGGCATCGTCCTGGCGCTGGTGGGCCTCGCCCTGGTGCTCGACGTGTTCGGCGGCGTCCGGGTGCACCCGGTCGGGGTGGCCTGGGGCCTGTTCGCGGCGATGGGGCTGGCGTCGTACTTCCTGCTGTCGAGCCACACTGCCGCGCAGCCGTTCCCGCCGCTCGTGCTGGCCGGTGGCGGGATGGTCGTCGCGACGCTCGCCTTCGCCGTGCTCGGGCTGACCGGGGTGCTGCCGATGACCTTCGGGAGCGCCCCCGCGCAGTTCTCCGGCTGGTCGCTGCCCTGGTGGGCCTCGGTGGTGGAGCTGGCCGCCGTGGCCACGGTGACGCCGTACCTCACCGGGATCGTCGCTAACCGGCTGCTCGGCGCCAAGCTCGCCTCGTTCGTGGGCCTCTCGGAGGTCATGTTCACCGTGCTGTGCGCCTGGCTGCTGCTCTCGGAGCTGCCCCGGCCGGTCCAGCTGGTCGGCGGCCTGTTCATCCTGGCCGGCGTGGTGGTGGTGCGCTCCGAGGAGCAGGGGAGTCCCAGCGGCCGCGGGACCGAGCCGCCGCTAGCGGTTGAACCGGGCCTGACGCTCGGCGAAACGACGGTCGGCGACCATGCGGTAGTGCCGGACGATCGGGTCGAGCTCGGTCGCGACGACGTCGTTGTGCCGTAGCACCAGGGTCGTCCCGTTCGCCCGGTGGAGCAGCACGGCCCAGTACGACGTGCGCGGGTTGCCCACGACGTCGACCGCCTGGAGCGCGTCGGCGAGGTCGAAGCGCTCGAGCCCGCCGAGGTTGTGGATCGTGAGCACGGACCCGTCGAGGCTGACGGCCTGAGGGGTGCTCGCGATCAGCACGCCCCACAGGACCACGACCACGGCCAGGCCGACGACCAGCGAGACCAGGTGGTCGGGGGTGCTGGTCTGGGCGTACCGGACGCCGAGCGCGGCAGTGCCCAGCACCGAGAACCCCAGTGCGACCGCGGCCAGGGTCCGCGGCAGGTGGCTGGCCCTCCACTGACCCGACTGCGGGACCGCGGGCTGCGTCTCCTGCCGCTCGGCGGCGTGCTGGCCGACGTGGCCACCGAAAGCCTGCCCCGAATCCTGCCCCGAATCCCGGGCCGAATCCTGGGCGGGCGCCTGCTGGGGCGCCCGGGTCGGTGCGAACTGCCTCGGTGCGAACGGCGTCGGTGCGATCGGGGCCGGGGTGATCGGGGCCGGGGCGACCGGGGCCGGCGCGAACGAGGCCGGTGTGGGTGCGAACGAGGCCGGTGCCGCCGGTGCGGCCGGGGCCGTCGGTTCGGCAGTCACGTCGTTGGCGGGACGCTTCTGGAACGGGATCAGCGGCAGAGGTGCGCCCGGAGCGCGGTGCTTGCCCGGTCCGCTCGGCGCCGGCAGGCCCGGGCGGGTACGCCGGATGAGGGTGCTGCCCTCGGCGCTCGCCACGTCGGCCTGGCGGTCCTGCTCCTGCTCGTTGCGGTGTCGCATTCTCGTCCCCCGGTTTGCTTGAAAGGCGGTGCGCGGCGGGTGGTCTCGCCGCGGGAACAGTTTGCTGCGGACAGCCGTACTTGTGGCTATTCGACCGATAAATCGTCTCTGTCGGACTAGACCACTCTTCAGAGGTTTGTCGGTCCGGGAACTCGCGCGAGGGCCCGGCGCGAGCCGCTAGCGTCAGCCCATGACCACGCCCGAGCCGCCCGACCTCGCCGAGGTCGCCGACCGGCTCTACGCCGCCTCGCCGGACCGGTTCACCGAGGCACGCAACGCCGAGGCGAAGGCGTGCGGGGACAAGGCGCTGGCCGCGCAGGTCAAGAAGCTGCGCAAGCCCTCGGTGGCGGCCTGGGCGATCAACCTCCTCGTACGCCGGGAGAGCGCCCAGATCGGCCACGTGCTCGAGCTCGCCGACTCCCTGCGGGCCGCGGCGCAGGCACTCGACGGTGACGAGCTGCGTGCCCTGACCCGGCAGCGTCGCCAGCTGACCACCGCGCTCGCCTCGACCGCGCGGTCGCTCGCACGCGAGGCCGGGGTGCGACTGACCGCACCGGTGGTCGATCAGGTCGAGGGGATGCTGAACGCGGCCATGCTCGACCCGGAGGCGGCCCGGGTGGTGCGCACCGGGCGGGTGCTGACCGCGTTCACCTCCACGGGGGTCTCCGATCTCGACGTGGACTCGGTGGTCGCCCTGCCGGACCGGCTCGAGGTCGAGGCCGTTCCGCTCGAGGGAGGCGACGAGGAGGAGGGGTCGGCAACGCCGGTGGCGCTGCGCGTCGTACCCGACGACGGCGTCAGGCTGGCCGCCGCGCAGGAGGCGCTCGAGGAGGCCGAGGAGCAGGTGCGGGCAGCCGAGCACGAGCTGGCCGAGATCGACGAGTCGGTCGAGGCGCTGAACGCCCGTCGCCTGCAGCTGCAGGGCGAGGCCGAGGAGCTCCGTCGCAAGCTCGCCGAGCTCGAGGACGGCGTCGACCAGGTCGACGACGAGCTCGAGGAGGTGGGAGAGGCGCGCCAGGACGCGCACGACGTGCTCGAGGAGGCCCAGCGGACGCGGGACACTGCCCAGGCCGAGCTCGTCCGCCTGGAGGCGAAGCGATGACGCCCGCAACCCCGGCGAGCGAGGGACACGTCTTTTACGAATAAGTCTAGTGAATAACTTGACTTACATGTCTTGAGTTGGCAAGGTCGGGTCATGACCTCCCCGGTGCCCACCCCGCAGCTCGCGGCCTCCGCACTCTCGAGGGCGCAGATCCTGTCCGGGCCGGATTCGGGGCCGGATTCGGGGCCGAATCCCCGCCCGAAGCCCCGGCCCCATCCGGGACGCGGCCGGGTCTCGTGGCTGCGGCGCTGGGTGAGTCCGGCCGTGATCCTGCTGACCTGGCAGGCCCTCTCCAGCGCGGGAACCATCCCCGAGCAGAAGATCGCCTCCCCGGCACAGATCGCCACCCGAGCCGCCGAGCTCACCCTCGACGGGACCCTCGGCGCCGCCACGGCGACCTCGGTGCAACGCGTGCTGGCCGGGTTCGCCATCGGGGCCGCCATCGGGCTGGTGCTCGCGGTGATCGCCGGGCTCAGCCGGATGGGGGAGGACGCCGTCGACCCGCCGATGCAGATGCTGCGCACCCTTCCGCACTTCGGCCTGATCCCGCTGTTCATCGTCTGGATGGGGATCGGCGAGGCGCCGAAGATCGCGCTGATCGCCATGGGGGTCGCGTTCCCGCTCTACCTGAACACGTTCGCCGGCATCCGGAGCATCGACCGCAAGATGGTCGAGGCCGCCGTGACCATGGGTCTCAGCCACGCCCAGCGGCTGCGCCACGTGGTCATCCCCGGCGCGCTCCCGCAGGCCCTGGTCGGGCTGCGGCAGAGCCTGGGAGTTGCCTGGCTCTCCCTGATCGTGGCGGAGACGGTCAGTGCCGACTCCGGCCTCGGCTACATGATCAACCACGCCCGCGAGTTCCTCCAGACCGACGTGATCGTGGTGGGCCTGGCCGTGTACAGCGTGCTGGGCCTGGCCACCGACTCCCTTGTCCGACTCATCGAGAGGAAGGCGCTGGCATGGCGCTCCTGACCGGCAACACCGTCGCCGAGGTCCGCGGTCACCACCGCTCCTTCGGCACCACCACCGTGCTGCGCGGGGTCGACCTCACCGTGCGCCGCGGCGAGTTCGTCGCGCTCCTCGGCCGCAGTGGCTCCGGCAAGTCCACGCTGCTGCGCAGCCTGGCGGGACTCGACCGGAGCCCGCGTGAGGAGGTGTCGGTCACCGGGCGCGCGACCGTGTCCTTCCAGGAGCCCCGGCTGCTGCCCTGGCGCAAGGTGCAGGAGAACGTCGGGCTGGCCGTGCTGAACACGGTCACCAGCCAGGACCGGCCGGGCCGGGTCCGCGATGCGCTCGCGGAGGTCAGCCTCTCCGAGAAGGCCGACGCCTGGCCGGGCCAGCTCTCCGGCGGGCAGGCGCAGCGGGTCTCGCTGGCACGCGCCCTGGTCAGCGAGCCCGACCTCCTGCTGCTCGACGAGCCGTTCAGCGCTCTCGACGCCCTCACCCGGATGGAGATGCACACCCTGGTCACCGCGCTGTGGGAACGCCACCGGCCCGCGATCCTGCTGGTCACCCACGACGTGGACGAGGCGCTGGCGCTGGCCGACCGGGTGCTGGTGCTCGACTCCGGCACCATCGCCCACGAGTGGCAGGTCGCCCTTCCGCGCTCCGCCCGCACGCCCGAGCACCACCTGATCGCGACCCTGCGCGTGGAGGTGCTCGGCGCGCTCGGCGTCACGGCCACCGGCGAGTCGCAGCACCGCGAGGACCACGACGTCGCCCACCACTTCGACACGAGCGGAGCAGCATGAGGAACCCGACCCCACCCGCCACCAGCGGCCGCACCGGCCGTTTCACCGGGGCCCTGACACTGGCCCTGGTCGCCACGCTCGCGCTCGCCGGCTGCGGCTCGGGCAACGCGAACGAGGAGGCGGTCCGGGACGACGGCAGCGTCGATCTCGCCAAGGTGACCCTGACAGTGGGGGACCAGAAGGGCGGTTCCGAGGCGCTGCTCACCGCAGCCGGCGCGCTCGACGACCTTCCCTACGAGATCGAGTGGAAGTCCTTCACCTCGGGCCCGCCGCTGCTGGAGGCGCTGAACGCGGGCGCCATCGACGTCGGCGCCGTGGGCAACACGCCGCCGCTGTTCGCGGCGGCGGCCAAGAGCAAGATCTCGGTGGTCTACGCAGCGACGATGGGAGCCGAGGGGGACGCGATCGTGGTCCGCAAGGACTCCCCGATCAAGAGCATCGCGGATCTCAAGGGCAAGAAGGTCGCCGTGGCCGAGGGCAGCTCGGCCAACTTCAACCTCCTCGCCCAGCTCGACAAGGCAGGACTGGCCTACGACGACATCGAGGTCAAGGCGCTCCAGCCCGCCGACGCACTGGCCGCGTTCAGCAACCGGCACGTGGACGCGTGGGCGATCTGGGACCCCTACACCTCGCAGGCCGAGCTGGAGTCCGACGCCCGGGTCCTCGTCGACGGCGGCGGGCTGGTCAACGGGCTGGCGTTCCAGGCTGCCAACCCCGACGCACTGGAGGACAAGGCGACCAGCAAGGCGCTCGAGGACTACCTGGGGCGGATCGCGAAGGCGCAGGTGTGGAGCAACACGAACCGCGACGCGTGGGCGAAGGTCTGGGCGGAGGAGACCGGCCTGTCCCAGGCGGTCACCCGCCGGGCGGTGGATCGTCGTACGGCGGAGCCCACCCCCATCGACGACGCAGTCATCGCCTCGGAGCAGGAGATGGCCGACGCCTTCGTCGAGGCAGGCCTGCTCCCCAGCAAGTTCGACGTCGGGGACTTCTTCTCCGACGACTTCAACAGCGCAGCAGTCCCCGCGGCCTGAGCGCCCACTTCAACCGGAGGTCACACATGAGCATCAAGCTGCACTGGTTCCTGCCCACGACCGGAGACGCCCGCAGCCTCGTCGGCGGCGGCCACAGCGTTCCCCAGGGCGTGGGTCTCCCCGTCGACGGACTCGGCACCGCCAACGTCTTCCGCGAGCCCGACATCGAGTACCTCGCCTCGGTCGCGCGCACCGCCGACCAGCTGGGCTACGAGGGGGTGCTCACCCCGACCGGTACGTGGTGCGAGGACGCCTGGCTGGTCACCTCGGCCCTGATCCGCGAGACCCGCAACCTGAAGTTCCTGGTGGCGTTCCGGCCCGGGGTGACCTCGCCGACCCTGTCCGCGCAGATGGCCGCGACGTTCCAGCGGATCTCCGGTGGCAGGCTGCTGCTCAACGTGGTCACCGGCGGTGAGCCGGTGGAGCAGAAGCGGTTCGGTGACCACCTCTCCAAGGCCGAGCGCTACGCCCGTACCGACGAGTTCCTCTCGGTGGTCAAGGGTGCGTGGACCCAGGGTCCCTTCGACTTCTCCGGCGAGCACTACGACATCGAGGCCGCCGAGGTCCGCGGCAGCCTCGACCCGGTGCCCGAGATCTACTTCGGCGGGTCCTCCGCGCCGGCGGGACCGGTCGTGGCGAAGCACGCGGACGTCTACCTGACCTGGGGGGAGCCGCTCGAGCAGGTCGAGGAGAAGGTCCGCTGGATCCGCGGGCTGGCCGCCGAGCAGGGGCGCGAGATCCGCTTCGGGCTGCGGATCCACACGCTGTCGCGCGACACCAGCGAGCGCGCCTGGCAGGAGGCGCAGTGGCTCCTCGACGGGATCGACCCGGCCACCATCGAGCAGGCGCAGGCGGCCCTGGCCGCGAGCGAGTCCACCGGCCAGCAGCGGATGCGCTCCCTGCACGGCGGGCGCAGCACGTTCGCCTCGGTCCACGACCTGGAGATCGCCCCGAACCTGTGGTCCGGCGTCGGCCTGGTCCGTGGTGGAGCGGGTACGGCGCTCGTGGGCTCGCACCAGGAGGTCGCGGACCGGCTCGAGGAGTACCACCGGATCGGCATCGACGAGTTCATCCTGTCCGGCTACCCGCACGTCGAGGAGGCGTACTGGTTCGCCGAGGGGGTCAAGCCGATCCTGCGCGCCAAGGGGATCTACGGCGACGACGTGGCGCCCGGGCGGCGACTGGC
This sequence comes from Nocardioides sp. Z30_9, assembly GCF_058215735.1. Classification (NCBI taxonomy): domain Bacteria; kingdom Bacillati; phylum Actinomycetota; class Actinomycetes; order Propionibacteriales; family Nocardioidaceae; genus Nocardioides; species Nocardioides sp. Z30_9. The sequence continues at coordinate 1,278,581 of NZ_JBZAJF010000001.1, read as the reverse complement.
CTCTGCCTAGGTGTGATGCCCAGGTGTGGTGCCCGGGCCGGCCCCGTGACCGCCTCCGTCACGGGGCCGCCACCGCGACGTGGTCGCCGGTCGGGGTGCGGTCGTTGCTCTGGAACAGCCGGCGCATGAGCATCGCGGCCGCCCACCCCACCACGATCGTCCCGGTCGCCACGGCCACGTCGGGCAGGGACAGCGCCTCGGTCCCCAGGAAGGTCTGGAAGACCGGCACGTAGAGGCCGACGAAGGCCAGCACCAGCGACCCGGCCACGGTGACCGGCAGCAGCGGGTTCTCGCGGGTCAGCTGCTTGGGCCGCAGCCCCATCGCCACCCCCAGCTGGACGGCGACCAGCGACAGGAACACCATCGACTGCCAGGGCTTGTCGGCCTCCCGCGCCCAGACCCCCACCGCCAGGCTGGTCACCGACAAGATGACCGCCAGGGCCAGGACGCGCTGCCACAGTCCATCGCCGAGCACGCTCTGGTCGGGTGGGCGCGGGGGACGCGCCATCAGGTCGGGCTCGGCGGGCTCGGCCCCCATGGCGACTCCGGTGACCCCGTGGGTGAGCAGGTTGATCCACAGGATCTGCGCCGCGAGCAGCGGCACCCCGAGGCCCACGGCCGGTCCCAGGAGCATCACCAGGATCTCCGCCGCGCCGCCCGAGAGCCCGAAGACGAGGAAGCCCCGGATGTTGGCGTAGACCCGGCGTCCCTCCTCGACGGCTGCCACCACGGTGCTGAGGTCGTCGTCGGCCAGGACCAGGTCGGCGGCCTGCCGGGCCACCTCGGTGCCGCGGTGCCCCATCGCGACGCCGATGTCCGAGCGGCGTAGCGCGGGACCGTCGTTGACCCCGTCCCCGGTCATCGCCACGATGGCCCCGCGGTCGCGCCAGGCCTGGACGATGTCGAGCTTCTGCTCGGGGTTGGTCCGGGCGAAGACCCGCACGGCGGTGAGGTCGGGGACCTCGCCCGCCGCGATCTGGGCACCGGTCACCACCGCGTCGTGCTGGGCCGCCTCCGCCTCGCTCAGCACACCGACCTGGCGTGCGACCGCACCTGCGGTCGCGGGGTGGTCGCCGGTGATCAGGACCGGCAGGATGCCGGCCGCCCGGCAGGCCGCGATCGTGGAGCGTGCGGCCGGCTTCGGGGGGTCCTCCATCGCCACCAGGCCCAGCAGCCGGTGCTCGGCGTCCTCCCAGGAGGCGTCGGCGCTCTCCGCGGAGGTCAGGGCGAGCACCCGGAAGCCCTGCGACGAGAGCTCCGCGGCCCGGGCCAGGGCGCTGCTCCACTCGTCTCCGCGACCGAACCGGCCGTGGCGCTCGTGGAGTGCCTCGACAGATCCCTTGGTGACCACGAGGAGGCGGTCGCCGGGGGTGCGGTGGACGGTGGTCATCTGCTGGGTCGCGCTGTCGAACGGGACCTCCGCCTCCCGCGGGTACTCCGCCTCGGCCTGCGCCTTGTCGATCCCGGCCTTGGCGCCGGCGGTGACAAGCGCGACCTCGGTGGGGTCGCCCAACCCGGACCACTGGCCGCCGGGTTCGGCCGGCGGAACGAGGGCGGCGTCGTTGCACAGGGTGCCGGCCAGGAGCAGGTCGCGTACGTCGGCGAGGCCGGCCGGGTCCTGCGTCGTCCCCTCGGGGCGCAGCTCCCCGACCGGTGCGTACCCGTCCCCGGTGACGCGCACGGTGTGCTCGGGGGTCCACAGCTGCTCGACCACCATCACCGCCTGCGTCAGCGTGCCGGTCTTGTCGGTGCTGAGCACGGTGACCGACCCGAGGGTCTCGACGGCCGGGAGCCGGCGTACCACCGCGCTGCGTGCCGCCATCCGGCTCGCCCCCAGCGCGAGGCTCAGCGTGACGACCGCCGGCAGCGACTCCGGGACCGCGGCGACCGCGAGGCTGACGGCGGTGACGAGCATCAGCTCCAGCGACCGGTCGTTGAGCACGCCGATCACCAGGACGACCCCGCACAGCGCCACGGCGGTGATCGCCAGGACGCGCCCCAGCCCGGCGAGCCGCTGCTGGAGCGGCGTCACCTGGACCCGGGAGTCCATCAGCGCGGCGATCCTGCCCATCGCGCTGGAGGGACCGGTCGCGGTGACGTGTGCCGAGACCCGCCCCTTGACCACCACGGTGCCCGAGGAGAGGGGGTCGCCGACGCCCTTGCCCACCGCGACCGACTCGCCGGTCAGCGCCGCCTCGTCGATGAGCAGCGACGAGGCCTCGAGCACCTCGGAGTCCGCCGGCACGATGTCTCCCTCGCCCAGGGCGATCACGTCACCGGGGACGAGGTCGGCGCTGGGCAGCGAGACCTCCACCCCGTCGCGGCGTACCCGGACCGAGGGGGCCGACATGGCCGCCAGTGCGGTGATCGCGCGGTCGGCCTTGAGCTCCTGGTAGACGCCCACGGTGGTGTTCACCACGACCACGACCACGATGACGGCCGCGTCGGTGAGGTCCCCGATGAACACGGTCAGCACGCAGGCCCCGAGGAGCACCAGGATCAGCGGGTCGCGGAGCTGGACGCCGATGCTGGACCACACCGAGACCCGTCCCCGCTGGGCGACCTCGTTGGGCCCGACCTCGCTCAGCAGCCGGGTGGCCTCGGCGGTGGACAAGCCGGAGGGTGCCATGTCACCAACCCATACGGGTCAGCCCACCGACAGCGGGACGACCCCGACGGGGCAGCGGGCGTGCTCGACCAGCCACACCGAGACGGAGCCGAACATGAACTGCTCCGCGCGGCTGCCGTGGTGGGCGCCGACGATCAGCATGTCCATGCTCTCGGCGAGCCCCAGCAGGAACCGCTCCGGCATCCCCTGGTCGATCTCGGTGTAGACGCTCACGTCCGGGTACCTCTCCCCGAACCCCGCCAGCGACTCCGCCAGCGCGCGACGCCGCTGCCCCACGACCGAGGAGTCGTCGCCGAGCGCGGTGGGTGCTGCCTCGAAGTACCAGAAGCTGTGCACGACGGTCAGGGGCAGCTTCTCGATGGAGGCCTCGCGGAAGGCGAACTCCAGCACGGGCAGGGAGTCCGGTGTGGCGTCGGCGCCCACGGCGATCCCGTGGCGCTGGGTCGCGGTGCCCGGGGGGCGGGGGCGGTGCACGATCACCGGGCACCTCGCATGGCGTACGACGGCAACGGCCGTGGAACCGAGGAGCAGGCTCTTCATCCGCCCCCGCCCGCGCGACCCGAGCACCATGGTCCGGGCCGTGGCTGAGATCTCGACCAGCGCCTCGCGGGGGTCGTCGACCAGGCACAGCTCCTCGACGGTGACGTCGGGCGCCACCTGGAACACCTGCTCACGGGCGGCGGCGAGGACCCCCTGGCCCTTCTGCCGCAGGGACAGGTCGCGGGCCTCCCGCGGGTTGTGGCCGGCCGGATCGAGCAGCACCGGCGTGGTCGGCGGCACGGCGTGCACCACCGACAGGACCCGGTTCTCGGCGCCGGCCCGCCTGGCGGCCCAGGCGAGGGCCTGGTCGGAGGCACTGGAGCCGTCGACGCCGACGACGATGGATCCCGCAGTGAGGCTCATGCTCGCTCCAGCTCTGTGAGGGACCCGTGCGACTCAGTTCCACTCTCGCCCGGAGGACGCGGCGGGAGTAGGGCGGAATGCAGTGGCGTGCCGGGACCAAAGGCCCTAGGCCCGCACTGCCGGGTCGCCGTTCCATGGAGCCGGCGCGGTGGAGCGCGCGAGTGGCTACTGCGCCCAGTCCTTGGCGCGTTCCACGCCCTTGCGCCACAGGGCGTAGGAGGCGTCGGTGCGCTCCCGGGCCTCCGCGGACTCGTCGGGGCCGAACTCCCGGTCCAGGTGCCAGGTCTCGCGCAGGTCCTCCGTCGAGTCCCAGACCCCGGTGCCGAGCCCGGCCATGAAGGCGGCGCCGAGAGCGGTGGTGTCGACGATCTCCGGCCGCTGCACGGGCACGCCGAGCAGGTCGGCCTGGAACTGGCAGAGCAGGTCGTTCGCGGCGGCGCCGCCGTCGACCATCAGCGAGGTGAGCTTCGTCGGCATCGTGTCGGTGACGTCGCGCACCTCGAAGGCGATCGCCTCCAGCGTGGCCCGGACCAGGTGCGCGCGCGTCGTACCCCGGGTGATGCCCAGGATCGTGCCTCGCGCGTGCGGGTCCCAGTGGGGCGCGCCCAGCCCGGTCAGCGCCGGGACGAACACCACGCCGTCGGTGGTCTCCACCGTGGAGGCGATCGCGGCCGTCTCGGCCGCGGACCCGACGATCTGGAGGCCGTCGCGCAGCCACTGCACCGCCGCGCCGGTGACGAAGATCGCCCCCTCCAGCGCGTAGGTGGTCTCACCGGCGGGGGAGCGCCACGCCGCGGTGGAGAGCAGCCCCGCGTCGGAGCGGATCACCTCGCTCCCGGTGTTGGTCAGGATGAACGAACCGGTGCCGTAGGTGCACTTGGAGTCGCCCACGTCGAAGCAGGTCTGGCCGAACAGCGCCGACTGCTGGTCGCCGGCGATGCCGGAGATGGGCAGGTCGAGGTCGAGGTAGCTCTTCGGGTCGGTGCGTGCCAGCTCGCCCCAGTTGGGCACGATCTCGGGCAGCGCGTCCATCGGGACGCCGAAGAGCCGGCACAGCTCCTCGGACCAGTCCCCGGTCTCGAGGTCGAACAGCAGCGTGCGGCAGGCGTTGGAGACGTCGGTGACGTGCCAGGTGCCGCGGGTCATCCGGGCGATCAGGTAGGAGTCGATGGTGCCGATCGCGTAGCGGCCGTCGCCGACCAGGGCCCAGGTGTTCGGCTCGTTCTCGGCGAGCCAGACCAGCTTGGTTCCGGAGAAGTAGGGGTCCAGGCGCAGGCCGGTGAGCTCGGTGACGCGCTCCTCGTGGCCCTCCTCGCGCATCCGGCGGCAGATGTCGGCGGTACGCCGGTCCTGCCACACGATCGCGCGCCGCGGGGAGCCCAGAGTCTCGCGGTCCCAGAGCAGCACGGTCTCGCGCTGGTTGGTGATCCCGATGCCGGAGAGGTCGCTCGGGGTCCCGTCCCACGCCTTGAGGCAGTCCCGGGTGGCCTCCAGGGTCGCCTGCCAGATCTCCTCGGGTGCGTGCTCGACCCAGCCCGGGCGGGGGAAGTGCTGCCGGAACTCCTGGTAGCCGCGGGCCATGATCCGCCCGTCCGCGGTGACCACGAGGACGGTCACCCCGGTGGTGCCGGCATCGATGGCGAGGACGGCTGTGGCACTGTTCGTTCCGCTCATGGACCCTGACATTAGGGGGACCCGGTGCCGGGGTGGACGACCGAGCCGGATAGAGGTTGGATGTTGAACGATCCAATTCCAGCAGAGGGAGAGAACATGCGCGTCGGAGTGCTCACAGGTGGGGGCGACTGCCCCGGACTGAACGCTGTGATCCGGGCCATCGTCCGCAAGGGCGTCAAGGAGTACGGCTTCGAGTTCGTCGGCTTCCTCGACGGGTGGCGTGGTCCGCTGGAGAACCTCACCACCGAGCTCGGGGTCGACCAGGTGCGCGGTGTGCTGCCCCGCGGCGGGACCATCTTGAAGTCCTCGCGCACCAACCCGTTCAAGATCGACGGCGGGGTCGAGAAGATCAAGGACAACCTCGCCGCCAACGGCGTGGACGCCCTGATCGCCATCGGCGGCGAGGACACGCTCGGCGTGGCCACCAAGCTCGCCGACCTCGGCGTCAACGTCGTCGGGGTGCCCAAGACGATCGACAACGACCTCTCCGGGACCGACTTCACCTTCGGCTTCGACACGGCCGTGAACATCGCGATGGAGGCGATCGACCGGCTGCACACCACCGCGGAGTCGCACCACCGCGTCCTGGTCGTCGAGGTGATGGGCCGGCACGCGGGCTGGATCGCGCTGCACGCCGGCATCGCGGGAGGGGCGAACGTCGTACTCATCCCCGAGCAGCCCTTCGACATCGAGAAGGTGTGCGGGTACGTCGAGAAGCGGTTCGAGTCGCACTACGCGCCGATCATCGTCGTCTCCGAGGGGGCGACGCCGGTCGAGGGCGGCGACATGACCCTGATCAGCGGCGAGAAGGACGCGTTCGGCCACGTGCGGCTCGGCGGCATCGGCGACCGGCTCGCCAAGGAGATCGAGGACCGCACCGGCAAGGAGGCCCGCGCCGTGGTCCTGGGCCACGTGCAGCGCGGCGGCACCCCGACCGCGTTCGACCGGTGGCTGGCCACCCGCTTCGGCCTCCAGGCGATCACCTCCGTCGCCGACCAGGACTACGGCAAGATGATGGCCCTGCGCGGCACCGACATCGTGCGGGTGCCGCTCGCCGAGGGCACCGCCGAGCTCAAGCTGGTCAAGCCCGAGGAGTACGCCGAGGCCGAGGTCTTCTTCGGCTGAGGCGCGCCACGCTCGCAGTGAGGCCGGGCGTGGTCCACGATTAGGCGAAGGAACTCCCCACCCTGGAGGAAGCAATGTCGCCAAGCACCTCGGAGCACGACGACCTCACCGAGCAGGACGAGGGCCTCAAGCGGGTCATGGGCCCCAAGCTCCTGCTGCTGTTCATCGTCGGCGACATCCTGGGCGCGGGCATCTACGCGGTGACCGGGGAGATGGCGCTCGAGGTGGGCGGCATCGTGTGGGTGCCGTTCCTGGTGGCGTTCGGGGTGGCCACCCTGACCGCGCTGTCCTACCTGGAGCTGGTCACCAACCATCCCCAGGCGGCCGGCGCGGCGCTGTACGCGCACAAGGCCTTCGGCCTGCACTTCGTGACGTTCCTGGTGGCCTTCGGGGTGATCTGCTCGGGCATCACCAGCGCGTCGACCTCCTCCAACCTGCTGGCGACCAACCTGCTCGCGGGCCTGGAGGGCATCGGGATGGAGGTGCCGGGAGGCACCACGCCCGTGCTGGTGGTCGCGCTGCTGTTCATGCTGGTCCTCGCGGTGATCAACCTGCGCGGGGTCGGCGAGAGCGTGAAGTTCAACGTGCTGCTGACCCTGATCGAGATCATCGCGCTGGCGATCGTGATCGGGGTCGGCTTCTACGTGATGGCCCAGGGCAACGCCGACCTCGGCCGGATCGTGGTGTTCAACTCCGGCAGCGAGCGCGGGATGTTCCTGGCCGTGACGGTCGCCACGGCCGTCGCCTTCTTCGCGATGGTGGGCTTCGAGGACTCGGTCAACATGGTCGAGGAGACCAAGGACCCGGTGAAGGTCTTCCCCAGGATCATGCTCACCGCGCTGGGGATCGCGGTGGTCTGCTACATCCTCGTCGCGATCTCGGTGATCGCCGTGATCCCCGAGGGCCGGATCGAGAGCGTGGTCAACGACGAGGGCAAGGTGCTGCTCGAGGTCGTCAAGACCGGGGCGCCGAACTTCCCGATCGACAAGGTCTTCCCGTTCCTGACCGTGTTCGCCGTGGCCAACACCGCCCTGATCAACATGCTGATGGCGAGCCGGCTGCTCTACGGGATGGCCAACCAGCGGGTGCTGCCCCGGGTGCTGGGCAAGGTCCTCCCCGGGCGGCGTACGCCGTGGGCCGGGATCGCGTTCTCCACGGTGCTCGCGCTGTGCGTGATCGTGGTGGTGACCCTGATGGCCGAGAACGACGTGATCGCCTCGCTGGCCGGCACCACCGGCCTGCTGCTGCTGTGCGTGTTCGCCGTGGTGAACATCGCCTGCCTGGTGCTGCGGCGCGAGCCGGGTGCCGAGGGCGCCTTCCGCGCGCCCGGGCCGACGCCGCTCGTCGCCGCGGTCGCCTGCCTGTTCCTGGTCGGCCCGTGGGCGCGTGACCGCGACGACTGGATCCAGTACCAGATCGCCGGCGGGCTGCTCGTCCTCGGAGTGGTGCTGTGGCTGGTGACCCTGGGGCTCAACCGCGCCTCGGGCCAGGGCGGCGGCGAGTTCAAGGACGTCGGCAAGCTGGAGGGGTGACCGCGGTTCGGACCGGAGCCCACAGGCCACGTAGTCTGGCGTGGTGTCCGAATCAGTTCCCGACCTGGCGACGCTGCACGCCATGGGTCCCGCTCAGCAGCCCACCTACGCCGACCCCGCAGCGGTCGAGGCAGCCGTCACGCGGCTGCGCAGCATGCCACCGCTCGTGTTCGCGGGAGAGTGCGACGCGCTGAAGGAGAAGCTCGCCGCGGTCACCCGCGGCGAGGCGTTCCTGCTCCAGGGTGGTGACTGCGCCGAGACCTTCGCCGGAGTGACCGCCGACAACACCCGCAACAAGCTGCGCGTCCTGCTCCAGATGGCCGTCGTGCTCACCTACGCCGCGTCGGTGCCGGTCGTGAAGCTCGGACGGCTGGCCGGCCAGTACGCCAAGCCGCGCTCCTCGGACTTCGAGACCCGCGACGGCGTGACGCTGCCGGCGTACCGCGGTGACGCCGTCAACGGCTTCGCGTTCACCGAGGAGTCCCGCCGCCACGACCCGCAGCGCCTCGTCGAGGTCTACCACGCCTCCGCGGCGACCCTGAACCTCGTGCGCGCCTTCACCACCGGTGGGTACGCCGACCTGCGCCAGGTGCACACCTGGAACACCGACTTCGTCCGCGGCTCCGAGGCGGGCCGCAAGTACGAGCAGGTGGCCGCCGAGATCGACCGCGCGCTGAATTTCATGTCGGCCATCGGCGCCGACCCGGACGAGTTCCACCGCGTCGACTTCCACTCCAGTCACGAGGCGCTGGTGCTGGAGTACGAGCACGCCCTGACCCGCACCGACAGCCGCACCCAGCTGCCCTACGACGTCTCCAGCCACTTCGTGTGGATCGGTGAGCGCACCCGCCAGCTCGACGGCGCCCACGTGGAGCTGCTCAGCCACATCCAGAACCCGATCGGGGTCAAGCTCGGTCCCACCACGAGCGCCGACGACGCGATCGCGCTGGCCGCCAAGCTCAACCCGGCCAACGAGCCCGGGCGGCTCACGTTCATCACCCGGATGGGTGCGGGCAAGATCCGCACCCACCTGCCTCCGCTGCTGGAGAAGGTGCACGCGGCCGGCGTCGAGGTGGCCTGGGTCTGCGACCCGATGCACGGCAACACCTTCGAGGCGTCCTCGGGCTACAAGACCCGCGCGTTCGACGACGTGATCGAGGAGGTCCAGGGCTTCTTCGACGTGCACCGCGCGGTCGGCACGTGGCCCGGCGGCCTGCACGTCGAGCTCACCGGTGACGACGTCACCGAGTGCGTCGGCGGTGGCGAGGAGCTGCTCGAGGTCGACCTGGGCAACCGCTACGAGTCGGTCTGCGACCCCCGCCTGAACCGGGTCCAGTCCCTCGAGCTGTCGTTCCTGGTCGCCGAGATGCTCCGCAAGGCCTGAGCCGCGTGCCCCGGGTCCGCCAGCTCGCCGGGGACCACCTGGCGTTCTGGCGGGAGCGGCACCTGTGCACCGTGACCACCCTGCGCCGTGACGGGTCCCCGCACGTCGTACCGATGGGCGTGGTGGTGGACGTGGAGGCCGGTGTCGCCTGGGCGATCACCTCGGGGACCTCGCAGAAGGTCGCCAACCTCCGCGCCGGGAGCGACCCCCGGGTCGCGGCGTGCCAGGTCGACGGCGCGCGGTGGTCCACGATCGAGGGCACGGCCGAGGTCCTCGACGACCCGGGCTCCGTCGCCGAGGCCGTACGCCGCTACGCCGAGCGCTACCGCCAGCCACGGGAGAACCCCGACCGGGTGGCCCTGCGGATCACGATCACCAGCGCCATCGGCAACGTGTGATCCGTCGGTGGTCGAGTGGTGGGGACCGCCGGTCGAGCATCGAGGTACGCGAGCGGTCAGTCGAGACCATCTGGTGAGGTGCGCGCCGTGGTGAACGGCCCCGTGCGGGCCTCGGCGCCACGGATACCGCCCCGACGAGGACGCGGGGGCCGGGAACGGTGATGTCCACCCGTCGCTCGCTAGCGCGGCTGGCTCACAGCTGGTCCCAGAAGCTCTGCAGTAGTGCGGCCAACGCCTCCGGCTGCTCGAGCGGGATCAGGGTGCGGGCTCCGGTGACCGTTGCAACTCGAGCGTCCGGGGCGCGGTCGGCGGCTGCCGCGGCGTCCTGAGGGCTCCAGTCCCCGCGGTCGTCCGAGGCGACGAACAGGCTCGGGACGCAGATGTCGCCGAGCTCGTCCGTGACGTCGACGCGGTTGAGGATGAAGGAGCCGAGCGCTTTCGACATGCTGGCGCGGGTCGGGCGCCCCAGGCTGTCCACGACCGTGCGCCGGAGGGCGTCGTCCGCCTGCGAGGTCTCGGTGAGCATCGCGTCCAGGACCGCGCTCCGGACGGGACCAACGGCGCCGACCGTCCGCAAGAGGGGGCGAAGCAGGAGGATGCGGCGGCGGAGCGCGGCAGTGATCGGCTCCGTGGGGGAGCTGACCGCCACCAGGCTGCGCAGCAGGCCGGGTCGGGTCGCGAGCTTGAAACCGACGTGTCCTCCGAAGGCGTTGCCCACCCAGTCGACGGGCTCGGTGATCGACAGGCCGGCCAAGAGGTCGACCGCCGCGTCAGCCGCCTCGGCGATGTCGCTCTCGCGGCTCAGCGGCTCGCTCAGACCCAGGCCGGGCCCGTCCACCAGCAGGTAGCGCCGATCGGGAGCCAGGTGCGGCAGCATCAGGTCCCAGGTGTGGCTGTCGACGAACATCGACGGCCACAGGACGGTTGTCCGGCCCGTGCCGAGCGTGCGGACGTGCAGGGCACCGAGACGGGTCGAGACGGCGACCGTCCGCTCGGAGGGCGAAGTGGTGGTCATGTCGTGCCTTTCGTTTCGTGGAGTCCAGAATAATTGATGTTAGTCTAACTAACATGAAAGATCGGGTCTATACCATGACGGCGCGCGCCGCTGCCGCCGAGGAGACGGGTACGCGCATCGTCGACGCGATGCTGCGGCGGTTCGGCCGGCTGCCGTACGACGAGGTGCGCCTCGACGACGTCGCGGCCGACGCCGGCGTGACTACCCAGACCGTGATCCGCCGGTTCGGGAGCAAGGCGGGTCTGATGCGCGCCACCGTCGAGCGTGAGCTGGCGCGCATTGTGGCCTCGCGTGAGGCCGGCGCCTCGGAGGACCCAGCCGGGATCGTTGCGGACCTGGTCACGCACTACGAGACCTACGGAGCGCTCATCCTCAAGGTCTACGCGGAGGCCGGCATGATCGAGGGCCTGGCCCAGGCGGTGGCGGACGGCCGCGCCTACCACCTGTCCTGGTGCCGCCGCACCTTCGAGCGGCACCTCGACGACGATGGGGACGCGCTCACCCGTGATCGCCGACTGGCGCAGGTCACGGCGGCGTGTGACGCGACCACCTGGCGGATCCTGCGCCTCGACGCTCGTCTGGACCCCGAACAGACGCGGTTGGCGCTCGTCGAGCTGATCAGCCCGCTGCTGGCGCCTCGACCACCACGTCCTCAGCAGGGTCCGGACGACACCGGATCTGCTCCGGAGGCCCAAGGCAGCCGCCCGCCTTCTAGGCTCGACCCATGATCGACCTGCGCTCGGACACCGTCACCCGCCCCAGCGAGGGCATGCGCCGCGCCATGGCTGAGGCCGAGGTGGGCGACGACGTCTACGGCGAGGACCCCACGGTGGGGCTGCTCCAGGAGCGGGTCGCGGAGCTGTTCGGCCACGAGGCCGCGCTGTTCACCCCCACCGGCTCGATGGCGAACGTGATCGCGCTCGCGCTCCTGGTCGGCCCCGGCCAGGAGGTGCTGTGCGAGTCCCGGGCGCACATCCTGCGCGCCGAGCTCGGCGCGCACGGTGCGTTCACCGGGCTGACCAGCCGGACCTGGGTCCACCCTGAGGGGCAGGTCGACCTGGACACGATCAGGTCGATGTACGCCCCCGACATGGGGTCGTTCTTCGTGCGCACCACCGCGATCTCCGTGGAGAACACCCACAACTTCGCCGGCGGCACCGTGCTGCCGATCGAGGACCTCGAGGCGCTGCGCGCCTTCGCCGACGAGGCCGGTTGCGCGGTGCACATGGACGGTGCCCGGATCTGGAACGCCCACGTGGCCCACGGCGTCCCGCTGGCGGCGTACGGCGCGATCACGGACACGATGGCGGTGTGCCTCTCGAAGGGGCTCGGCGCGCCGATCGGCTCCCTGGTGCTGGGCAGTGCCGACCAGATCGCCGAGGCGCGCGTGCTGCGCAAGCGGATAGGCGGCGGCATGCGCCAGGTCGGCGTGCTCGCCGCGGCCGGTCTCTACGCGCTGGACCACAACCTCGAGCGCATGGCCGAGGACCACGAGCACGCCCGCCTCCTCGCCGAGGCCTGCGGCGGCGACCCGGCCCTGACCGAGACCAACATCGTGGTCGTGGACGTCCCCGACGCGATCCAGCTGGTCGCCGCGGCCCGCGAGGAGGGCGTCCTGATCGGAGCCGTCGGCCCCCGCCGCGTCCGGATGCTCACCCACCTCGACGTCGACCGCGCCGCCGTGGAGCAGGCCGCCAAGGTGCTCACCCGCCTGATCGCCGCCATTTCCGGATAGTCCGAGACCAATCCGTCGTCGAAACGGACATCTGGCAACGGAAACGTCTCGGACTATCCCGGCGGGGCGGTCCCTACGCGGGGCTGCCGGTCCGGGTGATCTGGCGCTCGTGGGCGCGCACCGACTTCACGTAGGCGACCGTGTCGTCGAAGAGGCCGATGCGGCGTACGGCGCCGAGGCCCTGGTAGTACGCCGCGATCGCGTTGTTGTCGCGCTTGGTGGAGTCGCGGAGCACGCGCAGGGCGGTCACCCCCGCGAGCACGTTGTCGTGGGTGTCGCGCAGCCGCAGGGGCCGGCCGACGTACCAGCGCATCCAGCGGCCGGTGTCCGGCATCACCTGCATCACGCCCAGCGCGCCGGCGCTGGAGACCCGGCGTTGCTGCCAGCCCGACTCCTGCCAGGCGACGGCGAGCGCGAGCTTGGGGGGCACACCCTGCTGCCGGGCCGTGCGTACGACGAGCCGGCGGACCTGCTGGCGCGACAGGTCGGCGTGCAGCCAGCCCCGCCCGGCCGGCCGGGCTTGGTGCATCTGGAGCCAGGCGGGTTTCGGCTTCGCCTTCTCCCGGACCTTGCCGGTGGGCACGGCTCCGCCGTCACGGCGTACGGCGGAGAGCACCACCGGGATCTTCAGGACCTGGCCCTGCCTGAGCACCCCGCGGGGCCCGAGGCCGTTCAACCGGACCAGCTCGGCGGTCCACGCTCGGTAGCGCACCGCGAGGCCGGTCGCCGTGTCGCCGGGACCCACCACGTGCCGCCTGATCGCGCGGTCGGGGTGGCCGGGCCACGGCTGCCACTGGGGCAGTGCCGCGGGTGCCTGCGCCGAGGCGCGGGCCTGCGTCATCGGCTGGGCCTGGGCAGGCGCCGCGGGAAGCAGCGCGGCTGCCGTCACGGTGCCGGCCAGCGTGGCCACCAGGGATCGTGCTCTGCGTCGGGGAAGTGACATGTTTCCTCCGTCTGCGGGCGAAGCCAAGCACGTTACCAGTGTGACGGAAGTGACTGAAGTTGCTGATGTTGCAGGCGTGGCGGCGCGCCGGGTGAGCCGCCCAGACGTCGCGGAGATCCGGCTCAGACGATGCTGACCACGACGACGCTGCCCTTGGGCGCCATCGTCCCGGGCGCGGGATCGGTGGCCACGACGTACCTGACCCCGATGTAGAGGCTCGCCTCGCGCGAGGTCACCTTGAAGCCGGCCGCCTCCAGGCGCTGCTTGGCGGCCTCGAAGCCCATCGAGACCACGTCGGGCACCTGCACCATCACCGGGCCCTTGGAGACCACCAACGAGATCGTGTCGCCCTTCTTGCCGGTGCCCTCGGCGGGGTTCTGCGAGATGATCCGGCCGGTGGGGACGGTGTCGTCGTTGGCCTCGGAGGCGCCCACCTTGAAGCCCAGCTTCTCCAGGGCGGTCTTCGCGGCGGGGAGGGGCTTGCCCACCATGATCGGGATCGTGATCGGCCGCGGGCCCTTGCTCATGATCACGTCGACGGCGGCGTTGCGCCGCAACGACGTGCCGCTCGCGGGGTCGGTCCCGATCGCCCGGCCTGCGGGGACCTTCTCGTGGAAGCGCTCGATCGAGTCGCCGTACTGCAGCTTCGAGTCGTCCAGGGCGCGCTGCGCCTCGTCGAGGCTCTTCCCGGCGACGTCGGGCACGTCGTGGCGCTCGGGGCCCAGCGAGATGACCGCACCCACGGTGCCGTCCTTGCGGACGCGCTCGCCCGGGTCGGGGTCGGTGGAGATCACCGCGCCCTTGGCGACGGTCTCGTGGAAGGCCTCGTCGGTGACCTCCATCGAGAGCCCGGCCTGGTGGAGCTTGACCCGGGCGGCGGCCTCGCTGGTGTTCACCACACCGGGGGTGGAGGTGTAGCGGGCGACCCCGAGGTACCACCCGCCCAGGGCCGCGAGGACCGCGAGCGTGACCACGACCGCGAGCAGCGCCGGCCCGCGGCGGGAGCGCTGCGCAGGGCGTACGGGGGCAGGGTCGCTGCGCACGGGGCGCTGGTTGCCGGGGGGAGCCGTGGCGAGGAGCAGCGCGTCGCGGTCGTCGTCCTCGTCCTGCAGGCTGCTCAGGTCGTGCGCCTCGATGATCTGCGCCGGGAGCTCGCCGGTGGGGGTGCGGATGCCGCCCACCGGCACCGTCGGGACGAGGTCGTCCACCAGGTCGGGATCCTCGACGACGCCGTGGTCGAGCGCGTTGCGGACGCGGCGTACCTGGTGGAGCAGCACGCGTGCGTCGGCGGGCCGCAGGGCGGTGTCGCGGGCCGTGGCCCGGGCGACCAGCGCGTCGACGTACGGCGGGATGCCGGGCGTGGAGGCCGACGGCGCGGGGATGTCCTCGTGGACGTGCTTGTAGGCGACCTGGATCGGGCTGGCCGCCTGGTGGGGCTTGTGCCCGGTGAGCATCTCGTAGATGAGCACCCCGGCGGCGTAGACGTCGGCGCGGGCGTCGGCCTTGCCGTTGACCACCAGCTCGGGGGAGAGGTAGGACACGGTGCCGATCAGCACCCCGCCCGTGGCCGTGTGCTGGGTCTCGGAGTTGATCGCGCGGGCGAGGCCGAAGTCGGCGACCTTGACCCGGCCGTCGTCGGCCAGCAGCACGTTCTCGGGCTTGACGTCGCGGTGCAGGATGCCGGCGTCGTGGGCGGCGGCGAGCGCGGCCAGGACGGGCTCGATCACGGCCAGGGCCCTGCCCGGCGACATCGGCGCCTCGGTGCGGATCAGGTCGCGCATGGTCCGGCCGGGGACGTACTCCATCACCAGGAACAAGGTGCCGTTGTCGTCGCCGGTGTCGAAGACGGCGACCACGTTGTGGTGGGACAGGCGGGCCGCGGAGCGCGCCTCGCGCTGGAAGCGTCGTACGAACTCGTCGTCGTCGGCCAGCCCCTCGTGCATCACCTTGACCGCCACCGTGCGGTCCAGGCGCAGGTCGGTGGCCTCGTAGACGGTGGCCATGCCGCCGCGGGCGATCCGGGGGCCGACGCGGTACCGGCCGTCCAGGACGCGCCCGGTCAAGGCATCGGCGCTGCGGTCCACGGTCTCCTCCTGCGCCGGGCTGGGGAAGAGACCCGACTGCCCCGGGAGTTTAGGCGCTCCGGGCGCCCAGACCCGGTAGGTGGGCCGGGTGATTGGGCGTGATGGGAGCATGTGCAGGTGAGTGACAACACCCCCGAGGACGACCTGGCAACGCTGATCACCGACTGGCTCGACTGGAAGGCGGCCGCCGCCGAGCTGCACGTGAGCGTGAGCAAGATCCGGCAGTGGATCCGCGAGCACCAGCTCGCTGCCGCCGTACCGACCCCTGGCGCGGGCCAGCAGATCCCCGCCGAGCTGATCATGGACGGCGAGATCGTCAAGGGCGTGCCGGGCCTGCTGACCCTGTTCTCCGACGGCGGCTGGGACGACCGCGAGAAGCTGACCTGGCTGTTCACCCCCGACGAGACCCTCCCCGGCCGCCCCATCGACGCCCTCCGCGAGAACCGCGGCTCCGAGGTGAAGCGCCGAGCCCAGGCCCTCGCGCTCTAGCGCGTCGAGCGGGTACAAACGTCTCGCCGTACGGCGTCGAGCGGGCAGAAACGTCTCGCTGAGCCAGAGCCCAGCGGGCCGCGATGAGGTCAGACGGCGCGCTGGGTGGCGTCGGCGGCCAGGCCGGCGAGTACGCCGCGGGCGCGCTCGGTGATGTCGGCTGCGGCGAGGGCGGAGAGTGACCGCTCGGTGAGCTGGGTGATCACGGCCTCGACCTGCTCGCGGGCCCCGGACTGGTCGATCAGGCGGCACAGGTGCTCCACCTGGCCCGGGTCGAGGGCGGTGCCCAGGCCGGCGTCGAGGACCTTCGCGTCGGCGGCCGGCAGCGTGTCGAGCGCGAGCGCGATCAGCACGGTGCGCTTGCCCTCGATCAGGTCGTCGCCGGCGGGCTTGCCGGTGAGCTCGGGGTCGCCGAAGACGCCGAGCAGGTCGTCGCGGAGCTGGAACGCCTCACCGAGGGGCAGGCCGAACCGGGTGAGCTGGGTGATCATCTCCGGGCTGGCCCCGGCCAGGGCGGCGCCGATGTGCAGCGGCCGCTCGATGGAGTACTTCGCCGACTTGTAGCGCAGCACCGTCATCGCGGTCTCCACGTCGGCCGATCCCCGCGCCTGCGCGGAGACGTCGAGGAACTGCCCGGTGACGACCTCGCTGCGGGTGAGGTCGAAGTAGCCCAGCGCGTCCAGCACCCGGTCGGCGGGCAGGCCGCAGGTGCGCAGCAGCTCGTCGGACCAGCTGAGCAGCAGGTCGCCCATCAGGATCGCGGCGGAGGCGCCGTACTGCTCAGGGCTGGTCGCCCACCCCTGGTCGCGGTGGAGCTGCTCGAAGGCGCGGTGGGTCGCGGGCCGGCCACGGCGTACGTCGGAGGCGTCCATGTAGTCGTCGTGGACCAGCGCGCTCGCGTGGAGCAGCTCGAGGGACGCGCACGCGCGCACCAGGGCGGCGCGGTCCTCCGGCTCCCGGACGGCCTGGTGCCCCCACCAGCAGAACGCGGCCCGGAGCCGCTTCCCGCCCGAGACGCTGACCCGCGCGTGCTCGACCAGCCGCTGGGCGTCCGGGCCCAGGCGGTCCAGCCAGGCAGCACGGGTGCTGACGAACTCCTGGAGGGTGGACTCGACGTCGTCGCGGAAGCGGGCGGAGTCCCAGCGGGCGTCCCACGGTTGGTGATGCAAGGTCACCCGGCGAGCGTAGACCCGTATTCTCGAACCCATGAATGAGGGCTCTGGACGCATCGGGAACCTGCTCCGGCAGGACGGGCGCTCCTTCTCCTTCGAGTTCTTCCCGCCCAAGGACGAGGCCGGCGAAGAGGTGCTGTGGCGCTCGATCAGCGAGCTGGAGCCGCTGCGGCCGACGTTCGTCTCGGTCACCTACGGCGCCGGGGGTACGACGCGCGACCGGACCGTCGCGATCACCCGCCGGATCGCCCACGAGACCTCGATGCTGCCGATGGCCCACCTGACCTGCGTGGGGCACACCACCGAGGAGCTCGACCGGATCGTGCAGGCGCTGGTCGACTCCGGGGTGCGCAACGTGCTCGCCCTGCGCGGCGACCCGCCCGGTGGTCCCGGGTCGGACTGGGTCTCCACCGAGGGCGGCATCGAGTACGCCTCCGACCTCGTCGCGCACCTGCGCCGGGTCAGCGACCTCTCCATCGGGGTCGCGGCGTTCCCGGAGGGCCACCGAGACTCCGCGTCGCTGGACGACGACGTGGCCGTGCTCAAGGCCAAGTACGACGCGGGCGCCGAGTTCGCCGTGACCGAGATGGTGCTGCGCGCCTCTGACTACCTCGGGTTGGTCGAGCGGGCGCAGGCGGTCGGCGTCGACTTCCCGATCGTGCCCGGCATCATGCCGATCCTGAACTTCCGCTCGATGGCGAAGATGGTGGAGCTCTCGGGCCGGGAGATCCCCGACGAGGTGATGACCCGGCTGGAGCCGCTCAAGGACGACCCGGCCGCCGTACGCGCGGAGGGCATCGCGATCGCCACCGAGCTGTGCGACGTGCTGCTGGAGCAGGGCGCGCCGGGCCTGCACTTCTACACGCTGAACCGCTCCAAGGCGACCCGCGAGATCTTCGCGGCGCTCTCCGTCCAGGCCTGAGGCCCGGGCCCGCCGCTCAGGCGGGTCCGATCACCTGGGCGACCAGGGCGGCGGAGAGCCCGACCGAGGGCAGCCCTGCGCCCGGTGTGGCGTGCGCCCCGGCCATCAGCAGCCCCGGAACGGGGGTGGTGGGGCCCAGCCGGCGGGTGACGGTGTTGCGGCCCTGCCAGAGCACGCCGTACGGCGAGCCGTGCCACTGCTCGACCTGCTGGCGCGGCGAGAGGTCGACGCGGGTCTCGACCTGGTCGCGGACCCGCAGGCCGCTGCGGTGCATGGCGGTGACGATGTCCTCGGCGAGCTGGCCCCGCCCGAGCAGCGTCCAGGCGTGCGCGCCCTCCGGTGCCTGGCCGCCGGTGCGCACCACCACCATCGGGTCGCCGTGCAGCACCACCTCGGCGGGCAGGTCCGGCACCTCGCCGACCAGGCCGATGTGGCAGGTCACCGGCGGGATCACCGGCATCGTGCGCTGGACCAGCGGCGCCACCGCGGGGAGCCTGCGGGGGTCGATCGCGCAGACCACGTGGTCGGCCGCCAGGATGCCCTGCGCGGTGCGGACGCCCACGGCGCGGCCGCCGGAGATCTCCAGGTCGAGTGCGGGCGAGTCGAGGAGCACCGTGACCCCGCGGGTCCTCAGCCGCGCGGCGAGCGCGTCGGCCAGCGAGCCCATCCCGCCGGGGACGGTCCAGGCGCCGAAGTTCTGCTCGACGTAGGTCCACATCCCCATCCAGGCGGGCACGTTGCGCAGGTCGTGGCCCTCGAGCGTCATCGGGTACGTCGCCACCTGGCGCAGCCGCTCGTCCTTGAACGCCTTCTGGGTCAGCTTGTGCAGGCTCAGCCTGGTGGTGAGCAGCGCCTTGGCGTGCTTGCTGGCGAGGTCGGGGGAGTAGGGGCGCTCGAGCCAGTCGCGGCGCAGCGTCTCCCAGTCGTCGGCGAACGCGTCGACGTACGTCGCCCACTGCGCGCCCGCTCCCGGGCCGAGGGACTTCTCGACGGCCTCCATCTGGGCGGCCCGGCTGCCTCCGGGAAGGTCGAGGAAGGTGTCGTCGTCGTCGTCGAACATGTGCCGCGCCACGGGCTCGACCGGGACCAGGTCGATCTCCTTCTCCAGCGCCCGACCCGACTTGCGGAACAGGTCGCGCAGCACGGCCGGCAGCAGCGTGTGCGTGGGCCCGGAGTCCCAGCGGAACCCGTCCTGCTCGACGTAGCCCAGGGCGCCGCCGAGCTTGCCGGAGGCCTCGACCAGGGTGACCTGGTGGCCGATCTTGGCCAGTCGTGCGGCGCTCGCCATCCCGCCGAACCCGCCTCCGACCACCACGACTGCTGACATGGCGGTCACCCTACGGGCCGGGTCAGCCCCCGGCGCGCCGGACGACCTCGGCCAGGGTCTCGGTGTCCCGGGCGACCACCGTCGTCCCGTCGTCGAGGGTGATGATCGGGCGCTGGATCGTGCGTGGGTTCGCCACCATCGCCGCGATCCAGTCGTCGCGGTGGGAGGCGTCGCGGGGGAGGTCGATGCCGGCCTCCTTGGTCTCCTTGGGCCGGGCGAGGTCCCAGGGCTCCAGTCCCATCCGGGACAGCACGTCGGCGAGCTCGGCCGGGGTCGGCAGGTCCTCGAGGTAGCGCCGCTCGGTGTAGTCCAGTCCGGCCGTGTCCAGCTCGGACTTGGCGACCCGGCACTTGGTGCAGGCCGGGTTGATCCAGATCTCCATCACTCCACCTCCAGCTCGTCGGCACCGGTCAGCTGCTGCAGCTCCTCGAAGGTGGTGGAGAACACCGCGGCTGGGTGGCCCGCGGCCGCCCAGATCTCCTCGTGCCGGCGCAGCCAGGGGTCGAGGTAGGTGCGCACCGGCGCGGGATGGTCGAAGGGGGAGACGCCGCCGATGACCTGGCCGGTGTGCCGGCGGACGAAGTCGGGCTTGGCACGCCGCAGCGCGGGCAGACCGAGCTCGGCGGCGACCTTGTCGGTGTCGACGCGGTGCGCCCCGCTGGTCAGGAGCAGCAGCGGCTCGTCCTCGCCCTCAGCGCCATCAGGCACCGCGAACAGCAGGCTGTTGGCGATCGCCCCGACCTCGCAGCCGAGGGCGTCGGCGGCGAGCTGGGCGGTGTGCACGGAGTCGGGGAGCACGACGATCCGCCCGCGCCCGCCGCGGCGGGCGAGCTCGGCGCGGAACCTGGTGATGGCGGCGTGCTCGCCCACGGGCCGGCCCTGTTCGCCGGGGATCTCGGCCGGGAGCTCGACTGGTCGTTCGGTCATGGGGGCAACGTACCGGCCCGGTCGTGGGGCGCCGCCACGGATCGGCTCTTGACGGGTTGTCGGAGGGGAGGTGTACCTTTGGACTTGTTCGAACATCTGTTCGAACAAGTCCTGGCGGAGGGTGACCTCGACCCCCATCCTCCGCCAGGGCACTGACAGCGGGTCGAACAGCTGCGGACAGTGAGGAGCAGACGGTGCGGCGTTACGACGACCCGGTTGAGGTGCACAAGGGCGCAGACGAGGACCCCGACCAGTTCCTGTGGCGGGGGCGGCTGTGGCAGGTGCGCGAGGTGGTGGCGCACTGGGTGGAGACCGGTGCCTGGTGGGCCAGCCGCCCGGCGACCTCCGGCCCGACTTCCGGCCCGACTTCCGGCCCGACTTCCGGCCCGACTTCCGGCCCGACTTCCGGGGCACTCGACACCGACCTCCTCCGGGAGCGCGAGGTGTGGCGGGTGGCAGCAGCCAGGGGGAGGGTCGCCGCCCAGCACTCACCCGGACAGCCTCCTGGGCAGGACCCCGGCTTCGGCGTCTTCGACCTGGTCTTCAGCTGGTCCGAGGGCAGCTGGCAGCTCGTCCGGGCCATGGACTGACGGATCGACGGATCGAGAGGACAACGAGATGACCCAGCAGATGACCGCTCCGAGAGCCACCCCGGCAACCACCCGGGCGACCAGCCCCGCAGCCCACCCCGCAGCCCACCCAGCAGCCCACCCCGCAGCCCACCCCGGGCTCGCGGCGCCGCCCCACTTCCTGAGCGCCGCCACGCACTCCTACCTGGAGCGGGCAGCGGAGTCGCTGCGCGAGGCGATCGCCAGCACCGACGTGCCGGAGCGCTACGCCCTGGCCCACGTCTCCGCGCTGCGTGCCACCGCCGCCCTCCTGGCCGCCCGCGCCCAGCCCGCGATCTCGTCGCGGCGACGCCCGCAGAAGAACGCGTGGGTCCTGCTCGCGGAGGTGGCTCCCGAGCTCGCCGAGTGGGCCGCCTTCTTCGCCGCGGGCGCCGGCAAGCGCGCCGCTGCCGAAGCCGGCTCGCGCCGGGCGGTCACCGAGCGTGAGGCCGACGACCTGGTCCGTGACGCCGACCGGTTCCTGGCCCTGGTGGAGACCTCGCTGGGACTGACCGAGCACGCCCCGATCCGGGTCGCCTGAGAGCGCTTCGTGGCTGATCCCTTCGTTCACCTCCACGTCGCCTCGGGCTACTCCCTGCAGTACGGCGCCTCGCACCCCCACGTCCTGGTGGAACGGGCGGCCGAGCAGGAGATGGACACGCTCGCGCTGACCGACCGCGACGGCACCTACGGCGCGGTCCGGTTCGTCAAGGCCGCGGTCGCGGCGGGGATCCGGCCGGTCCTCGGCGTCGACCTGGCCTTCTCCCCGAGCACACCTGACCCGACCGGCAGGCCGGCCCCGGCCCGGATCCCCACCCGGACCCCGACCCGCGGTGGTGCGTTCCGCGACGCCCGGCTGCCCCGGGTCACCTTCCTGGCCGGTGGCAGGAGCGGCTGGGCGGCGCTGTGCCGGCTGGTCTCGGCGACCCACCAGTCAGGTGAGCGCGGGACCCCGGTGTGCACCCCCGAGCTGGTGGCCGAGCACGTCGCAGGTCGTGACGTGCGGGTGCTGCTCGGACCGGCCTCGGAGCTGGGGCGGGCGGCCACGCTGCGTCGCGACGACCTCGGCAGTGCCGTGCTGCGCCACTGGCTCGACCTGGTCGGCACCGAGCAGGTCGTGGTCGAGGTCGTCTCCCACCGGATCCAGGGGTCCGGTCCCGGCTCCTCCCCGCACGCCGCCCGGATGGCCGGCCTGGCCGGCGCGGCCCGGGTCCCGGCCGTGCTCTCCAACGCGGTCCGCTACGCCGATCGGCTCGATGCCCCCACGATCGACGTGCTCGACGCCGCGCGCCGGCTGGTGCCGATGGACGTCCGTCATCTCGACCGCGCCAACGCCGAGGGCTTCTTGAAGTCGGGCAAGCAGATGCACGAGGTGGCCGAGGAGATCTGCCGCTTCGCCGGGCTGGGGGAGCACGGCTCCCGCGGCGCCACCGAGCTGCTCGCCCGGACCCGCGCGCTCGCCGACCAGTGCGTGCTCGACCCGCGCGACGACCTCGGGATCGGGGAGGTGCACTTCCCCGAGTTCGAGGTCGCCGCAGGCAGTGGTGGCGCGGCTTCCGTCGACCTCGAGCTGCGGGCCCGGTGCGAGGCCGCGGTCGGGTGGCGCTACGGCTCGGCACCGCGGCAGCGGATCTGGAAGCGGCTCGACGACGAGCTGCAGACGATTGGCCAGCTGGGCTTCGCGTCGTACTTCCTCACCGTCGGGGACGTGACCACGATGATCCGCGAGCTCGGCATCCGGAGCGCGGCGCGCGGCTCGGGCGCGGGCAGCCTGGTCAACTACCTGCTCGGCATCTCCGGGGTGGACCCGATCCGGCACGGCCTGCTGATGGAGCGGTTCCTCTCCCCGCTGCGCCGCTCGCTGCCCGACATCGACATCGACGTGGAGTCGGCCCGCCGGCTCGAGGTCTATGACGCGATCCTCGAGCGCTTCGGCACCGACCGGTGCGCGACCGTCTCGATGATGGACACCTACAAGGTGCGGCACGCGATCCGCGACGTGGGGGCGGCGCTCGGCATGCCGATGGGGGAGATCGACGCCATCGCCAAGGCGTTCCCGCACATCCGCGCACGTGACGCGCGGATGGCGCTGCGCGACCTGCCCGAGCTGCGCTCCACCGGGATGGCGCGGGAGGCGGCGGCCGGGGAGTGGGGCACCTTCGACATGTTCTTCCGGCTGGTGGAGAGCCTCGACGGGCTGCCCCGGCACATCGCGATGCACCCGTGCGGGGTGCTGCTCTCCGACCGCACCCTGCTGGACCGCACCCCGGTGGAGCAGAGCTCCCTGGGCTACCCGATGAGCCAGTTCGACAAGGAGGACGTCGAGGACCTCGGGCTGCTCAAGCTCGACGTGCTCGGCATCCGGATGCAGTCGGCGATGGCGCACGCGGTGGGAGAGATCGAGCGGACCTCGGGCCGCGCCATCGATCTCGACGACGAGGTGCAGGTGCCCTTCGACGACCCCACCACCTACTCGCTGATCTCCTCGGCCAAGACCCTGGGCGTCTTCCAGATCGAGTCGCCCGGGCAGCGCGAGCTGGTCGGCAAGTCCGGGATCGAGAAGTTCTCCGACATCATCGCCGACATCTCGCTGTTCCGGCCGGGACCGGTCAAGAGCGACATGATCACGCCCTACCTCGAGGTCAAGAACGGCTGGCGGAGCGCCAGCTACCTCCACGACGACCTGCGCCCGATCCTGGAGGGCACCCGCGGCGTGGTGGTCTACCACGAGCAGGTGATCGAGATCATCGCCGAGTTCGCGGGCTGCAGCTACGCCGAGGGCGACGAGTGGCGCCGTGCCCTCGGCGATCGGGACGGCATGGCCGAGACGAAGACCTGGTTCTACCCGCGGGCACTCGGCCGCGGCTACCCGCTGCCGGTGGTGGAGGAGATCTGGAAGGTGATCGAGGCGTTCGCCTCGTTCGGGTTCTGCAAGGCCCACGCCGCCGCGTTCGCGCTGCCGACCTACCAGTCGGCCTGGCTCAAGGCGCACTACCCGGCCCACTTCCTCTCCGGTGTCCTGACCCACGACCCCGGGATGTACCCCAAGCGGCTGATCCTCGACGACGCCCGCCAGCTCGGCATCGCCGTGCTCGGCCTCGACGTCAACGCCAGCGAGGCGGCGTACGTCGTGGAGGAGACCGGCGAGGGGTGGGGCATCCGGATCGCACTCGAGGAGGTGCGGGGCATCAACGACGGCGAGGTGAGCCGGATCGTGGCCGCCCGGGAGGGTGCGCCGTACGCCTCGCTGACCGACTTCTGGCAACGCACCCACGTCGCGCGGCCGGTCGTCGAGCGCCTGGTGCAGGCCGGCGCCTTCGACAGCATCTACGGCATCGGCGGGAGCGGGGCCGGCCGTCGCGGCCGGCTGACCAGGCGTGACCTGCTGCTCGAGGTCAGCGACCTCGACCGGCTGCGGCGTGCCTCCGACCGGGCGGGCACGAAGCGGGCCCGCGGACTGTCCCGGCCCGGGGCCCGAGGCGGGTCCCCGGACCGGGCACAGAACGGCGCCGCACGCGAGGGCGACGCCTCCTTCCAGCTGACCCTCGACCTCGGGGACGAGGTCTCCGGCGCCGGCATCCCCAGCGGACTGCCGGAGATGACCGAGGGGGACCGGGTCCGGGCCGAGCTCGACATCCTCGGTCTCGATGCCAGCAAGCACGTGATCGACTTCCACGCCGAGTTCCTCGACCGGCTGGGCATCACCCGCTCCTCCGGCCTGCTCTCCGCCCGCAGCCGCAGCGAGCTGCTGGTCGCCGGGGTGAAGGTGGCCACCCAGACCCCGCCGATCCGCTCGGGCCGCCGGGTCATCTTCCTGACCCTCGACGACGCCACCGGCCCGGTGGACGCGACCTTCTTCGAGGACGCCCAGGGGCCCTACGCCGCCACCGTCTTCGGCTCCTGGCTGCTCGTGGTCCGTGGAGAGCTGCGCCGCACGGGCCGCCGGGGCGTCTCGCTGCGGGCGACCGGTGCCTGGGACCTCGGGAAGCTGCACGACCTCTGGCTCGCCGAGGGGATGGCGGCCGTCCACGCCGAGATCGACCGGGTGCCCGCCGGGTTCGGCGCCGGGTCCGCTGGGTCCACCCAGGGCCCGAGCCGGGTGATGGTGCACACCAGCGGTTTCCGGATGTCGCCGTACGCCGACATCAAGCCCGCCGGTACCGACATCAAGACCGGCATCAAGAGCGGTACCCAGACCGGGGCCCCGGGCACCCTCACCGGTGACGTGGCCCGCAAGCTGTGGCACCGCAGCCCGGGGAGCGCCGGATGACCTCCCGGCCTCCAGGACCTCACCCCCTAGGCTGGCGCTCATGGAACGCCCCCTCGAACGACGTACCGCTGCCCGCACCGCGGTGGTCTGGGACGCCGTCCACGCCCTCCTCGAGGGCACTGGCGAGCAGCAGGTCCTCGACATCGGAGGTGGCACCGGCGGGTTCGCGGTCCGGGTTGCCGCCCAGGGCAACCGGGTCACCGTCATCGACCCCAGCCCCGACGCCCTCGCTGCGCTGGCTCGTCGCGCCGACGAGCAGGACGTCGCCGACCGGGTCACCGGTCTCCAGGGCGACCTGGGCACCCTGCGCGAGCTCGCGCCCGAGGGCGGCGTCGACCTGGTGCTGTGCCACGGTGTGCTGGGCCTGCTCGAGGACCCCGAGACCGGGCTGCGGGAGATCGCCTCGGTGCTGCGCCCCGGCGGATCCCTCTCCCTGGTGGTCAGCCAGCGGCACGCCGCCGTGCTGGCCCGCGCGATGGCCGGCCACTTCACCCAGGCCATGCGCCTGCTCGAGGGCGATCCCGACCGCCCGGCCGGAGACGCCCGCGCCAACGAGCACCGCTTCACCGTCGAGGAGATCACCAGCCTCCTCGAAGGTGCCGGCTTCGGCATCCGCAGCAGCCACGGCATCCGCGTCTTCACCGACCTGGTCCCCTCCACCCTCCTGGACCTCGAGCCCGGCGCCAGCGCAGCCCTGCTCGAGCTCGAGCGCGCAGTCTCCGAACGCCCCGAGTACCTCACCCTGGCCAGCCAGCTCCACCTCGTCGCCACCCGCTGACCCCCGCCGGGGGCCCTCATGACCCGAGACCCCTCCCTCGACTGCCCGATCCTCCACGTCGACATGGACGCCTTCTACGCCTCGGTGGCGATCCGGGACCGCCCCGAGCTGGCCGACCTGCCGGTGATCGTGGGCGGAGGACACCGCGGGGTGGTGCTGGCCGCGAACTACCCGGCCCGCAGGTACGGCGTCCACTCGGCGCTCCCGATGACCCGGGCCCGGCGGATGTGTCCCGACGCGGTGGTGATTGCCCCCGACTACGCCGACTTCGAAGCGGTCTCCGCCTCGGTGATGGAGATCTTCCGGCAGGTCACCCCGGTGGTGGAGGCGATCTCCATGGACGAGGCGTTCCTCGACGTCTCCGGATCGGTGCGCAGGCTGGGCAGTCCCGTGCAGATCGCCGAGCACATCCGGGCCCGGGTGGCCGACGAGCAGCGGATCACCTGCTCGGTCGGCCTGGCCGGTTCGGTCTCGGTGGCCAAGCTGGCCAGTCGCCGCGCCAAGCCGGACGGGGTGCTGGTGGTCCCGCCGCGCCAGGTCACCCGGTTCCTGCACCCTCTCGACGTGGGCGAGCTCTACGGGGTGGGGGAGAAGACCCGCGAGCAGCTGTACCGCCTCGGCCTGCGCACCGTCGGCGACGTCGCCCACACGCCGTTGACCACCCTGCAGCGCGGCATCGGCGTGGCGGCCGGCACCCAGATCCACCACCTGGCGTGGGGCACCGACCGGCGCACGCTCACCCCGCGCCGGGTGACCCAGGACCCCGACAAGAGCATGGGGGCGGACGAGACCTTCGGCCGGGACACCGACGACCGGGCCGTGGTGCTGCGCGAGCTCCTGCGGCTGGCGACCAAGGTGACGTCCAGGATGCGGGCCGCCGGGGTCGCGGGGCGCACGGTCACGTTGAAGGTGCGGTTCGCCGACTTCACCACGATCACCCGCTCCCGGACATTGGCCGATGCCACCGACGGCACCGGTGAGATCCATGCCACCGCGGCGGCGCTGTTCGACGCACTCGGCCTGCAGCGTGCCCGGATCCGCCTGGTGGGCGTACGCGTCGAGGGCCTGGTCCCACGCGATCAGGTGCAGCGCCAGCTCGTCCTCGGAGCGAGAGAGCGCGGCTGGGAGGAGGCCGACCGGGCGGCCGACGCGGCTGCGCTCCGCTTCGGTGGCGGCGCCGTACGCCGAGCCACGCTCCTGCTCGGTGACCGCCCCTGAGACCGGCCCTGAGACCGCCCTCCAAGGTGCCCCGGACAGTGCTCGGGCAGCGGCCCCAGCGCCGGTCGGCAACCCCGCGACGACGAAATCGCGATCAACATTTTCCGAACCCGGCTACCGAGTTGTGGGGAGCCTGCCTAGACTCAAAGCAGGGACCAGATCAGTTCGGGAGGAAGCCGTGCCGCTCTCCGAAGAGGAGCTCCGCCTGCTTGAGCAGATGGAGCATGCGCTCGCGCAGGAGGACCCCAAGTTCGCCTCGACGTTGAGGGGCAGCACCCTCCAGCGAGTCGCGCGAATGCGCACCGCCGCAGCCGGCGGTGTTTTCGTGCTCGGTGTCGCGATGATGATGGGCGGCACCATCAGTGCACAGATCTGGCTGGGGGTGCTCGGCTTCGTGGTGATGCTCGCCTCCGCCACCATCGGCCTGGCCACCTGGCGCGGGCGACACGCAGTGCCGGCGCAGGCCCAGACCGGTGAGGACCAGCTCTTCGACTTCGACGACAACCCGCACCGCTTCGAGGTGATCGAGGGTGGCCGCTCCCGCAAGATGCGTCCCACCAAGCAGCGCCGCGGCGGTGGCCGGGGACCCAAGCACGGGACCTTCATGCAGCGCATGGAGCAGCGCTGGGAGCGCCGGCGGCACGAGGGCTACTGAGCCCGATCCGATCATCCCTGGCCCCCGACCATGAGGGGCCCAACCAGGTCCCCGCGACCATGACAGCGGCCTCCCGGGCCTGAGCACGTGGGGCCCGACATCGGCCGATCAGGACGAGCCCGTCCCGACCCTGAGCCCCCGAGCCCTGAGTCCGGAAGCTGGAGCATCAGCACGGCGCCATCAGCCCGGTCGATCAGCGCTCGCGCCGCAGCAGGGAGCTGGGCCAGAGCCGGCCGCGCCAGCCGCGCCGCCGGTCGACGCTGCTCACCATCGCCCGTCGCCACGAACCCACCGTCTCCACGGTGTGGTCGCGCAGCTGCGCATCGACGCTCCCGCCGGACCCCCCGCCCGATCCCGGGGCCCCGCCGCGGTCGTAGCGTCCCCGCTCCACCCGGACCAGCAGGTCCTCCAGGGCGTGCCGATCCTCGTCGCGGACGGGGACCTGTCCGGCCACGCTGCGCGCCTGCTCCCGGGGCGATCGCTGCTCGGGCCACTCCAGGCCCAGGTCGAGAGCCGTTGCCCGCAGCTCGGACCAGGCCCCCTCGGCCAGGTGCGTCGGGTCCGAGGCGCCGAGCCGGCGGGTCCGCTGGGTCCGGCGTGCCAGGCCCGGCCCCAGGCCCAGGACCACCACGACGGCCAGGGCCACCAGCGGCCACACCGGCAGGCTGCGTCCCTTCCCATCGCTCGCAGAGTCGTCGTCTGCCGCCTGCGCGGGGGCAGGTGCCTGGTCCCGCGGAGCCTGGTCGCCGGGGGCGACCGAGGGCGCGACCGCCGGGAGGGCCTGTCGGGTCCACGACGGGGTGGCGCCGGCGCGCTGGCTGGGCGTCGGCTCGAACCTGACCCACCCGGCCCCGGAGAAGTACATCTCCGGCCACGCATGCCGGTCGTCACTGGTGTAGAGGATGCGCCCGTCCGGCTCGGTGGTGCCGTCCAGGAACCCGACCACGACCCTGCTCGGGATCCCCAGGGTGCGCCCCATCGCGGCCATCGCCGCGGCGAACTGCTCGCAGTACCCGACCCGGTCGTTGGTGACGAAGGCAGCCAGCAGGTCCATCCCCGAGCCGCTCCGCTGCTCGAGGGAGTAGCGGAAGCCCCCGCCCTCGCGGAACCAGTCCTGCAGCGCCACCGCCTTGGCGAAGTCGCCCTCGGCCCCACGGGTCACCTCACGAGCCCGCTCGGCGATCACGTCGGGGAGGTCCTCGGGCACCTCGGTCATCGGCTCCCGGACGCTGTTCGGCGCACTGCCTCCCGCGTCGAGCAGCTCGGCGGTGATGGTGGGGGTGAAGGCGGTGGCGCGGTACTCCAGCTGCGAGGTGCTGCCGCGGCTGAGGAAGGCGACGTCGAGGGTGCGGTCGTCGTAGCGCCACAGCCCGGGCACGTCCAGGTTGCGGATCGGGTAGGGCAGCGGGAGCCACATCGTGCTGAACCGGGGCGCGAGCTGGAGCTTCCACTCGTCCTCGACCCCGTCGACGGAGGGAGCGAGCCCGGGCGGGTTCGGGAAGGTGCCGTCGGCGTCGTTCTCGCTGGGGAGCTCGCGGGGCGAGGGCCGCCAGGCGCTGCTGGTGAAGTCGTCGAGCACGGTCGTGCGCAGGTAGCCGGTCGTCCGCGACTTCGTCTCGGCATAGACCAGGGGCGTGTTCGTCTTCACCACGAGGTCGCGCCGCATCCGGATGAACGGGTTCACCGCCAGCTGGTAGCCGCGTCCGTCGCCGAGCCCGTTCCCGAGGCTGTCGGCGGGCGTGCGGCTGAGCAGGTCGGCGACGGGGACGAGCGGGGCGGCGAACAGGGCGAGCAGGACGGCGGCGGCCGAGACCTGCCACAGCGTCGCCGTGCCGGTGCCGGTGCGGACCTCCGCCCGGCTGCTCACCGGAGCCGGGCCGTCCGGCACCCGGGCCGACCCGCCGTTGCCCCACCTGCGCAGTCGGTCGGGGAACTGCGCGGCGAGCAGCCACAGGAACAGCACCGCCACGGCGACGAAGACCGGCACCGCCAGGGCGTCGGTCATGATCGTCACGGGCACGCTCAGGGCCACCAGCAGCGGCAGCGCGACCAGCGCCGGACGGCGCAGGCTGATCGCCAGCACGTCGATGGAGAAGATCACGGCCAGGCCGCAGGCGGTGAGCATCGCAGCGGTGGCGATCGGGTTGACCTCCACCGGAGCGCCGTAGGTGTTCAACGTCGCGGCACCGTTGTAGACGGCGTACGACGTGCTCCGCACGGACCTCTCGGTCGGGATCAGGCCGAGCACCGACTGGCCGGACGCGACCGCCACGTTGAGCGAGACCAGCGCCAGCACCAACTGGGCCATCACCACGGCGTAGGCGGCCACGCCCAGCGCGCGCAGGACGCTTCCCGCCAGTGCCAGCACCAGGCCCGCGAACAGCGTCGGCACCAGGAACCGGGACGGCTCGCTCACCATCCCGCTCCAGGACAGCAGCGCCGTCCAGCCGGCCAGCAGCCCCAGCACCGGGGGACCGATGACCCAGCGCCTGGTGAAGGGGGAGCGGCTCATCGCGCCAGCTCCAGCCAGGAGGTGGCCAGTGGCGCGCCGCGCTCCAGCGTGGTGGCCTTCCAGCCCGTCTCACGCAGGGCAGCGGTCGCCGGCGGCCCGCTGCTGCTCCCGCCGCCCCAGGTGGAGACATCTAGCACCACGGCGTACGCCGGGGAGGAACCCGTCCGGGCCAGGCTGGAGAGGAGCTCGCGGTCCGCGTCGCCGAGGTCACCGAGCACGGCGAGCACCATCCCGCCCTGGCGCGACTCGTCGGCCCACCCGGTGGACAGCCGCTCGGCGCGAGCCGGGCCGAGCAGCGCGAGCCGCTCGAGCTGCTGGGGGAGTGTGGCCCCGCGGGCCCCCTGGTGCCACCCGCGGTAGGCGGGCTCGTCGCTCGCGGTGACCAGCCGGACCTCGAAGTCCATCCCGACCAGATGACGCACGATCGAGGCCGCCGTACCGACCGCCGTCTCCAGCGAGGAGGCAGCCCCCTGGCCCCGGTGCGAGCTCCGCCTGTTGTCGATCAG
This sequence comes from Nocardioides sp. Z30_9, assembly GCF_058215735.1. NCBI lineage: Bacteria > Bacillati > Actinomycetota > Actinomycetes > Propionibacteriales > Nocardioidaceae > Nocardioides > Nocardioides sp. Z30_9. The sequence goes on along the minus strand of NZ_JBZAJF010000001.1, from coordinate 1,247,775 downwards.
CAGCGTGCACCGCGACTGCCACTGCTGCTCCTCGCGGCGCACCATCAGCTGGTCGGTGCGCGCGCTGGTCGGCCAGTGGATCCGGCGCAGGTCGTCGCCGAGCCGGTACTCCCGGGTGGTCACGTCGGGGCTGCCGCCCCCGACGAGGTCGCGCGTCCGGTTCTCACCGGCCCCGGCCCAGGCGCCGGCCAACGGCACGCGCGGCAGCGGCTCGGTGTGGGGGGTGACCAGGAGGGAGGCGGTGGAGGGAAGGGTCTGGCCGAGGTCGACCATCCCGATCGGGTCGGCCACCCGCACCCGCAGCGGCCCGAGCAGGTAGCGGCCGCGCTGGTCGGTGTTCACCTGGTAGCGCAGCGTGGTGTGTTCGCCTGCTCCCAGCGGGTCGACCAGGAACCGCTGCGGCCCGCCCAGCGCGGCGGGGAGCTCCTCCTCGACGAGGAGCAGCCCGGTGCGTCGGCCGGTGGTGCCCACCTCCACCTCGACGTGGGCGGTGGTGCCGGCCTCGACCTGGAGGGCGCTGAGCGCGCGGCGTACCCACAGCCGGCGCTCGCGGTGCCGCAGGAGCAGCCAGGTCAGGACGGGGACGAGCAGGGCGAGCAGGCCGATCCGGACGAAGTCACGCTCGCCGATCTGGATGCCGCACACGACCGCGGCGGCGCCGGCTGCGAGGAAGCACCGTCCCTGCACGGTCAGGTTGCGCAACGCCGCTGCTCCTCGGACTCGTCAGGGCCGAACGCTGTCCGGCGTGACCCGGCCGGAGGCGTGGGGGACCGGAACCTGCGCGAGCACCTGCTCGACGACCTCGGTGGTACGCCGCCCGCTCATCGTGGCCTCCAGGGTGGGGACCAGCCGGTGCGGCAGCACCTGCGGGGCGAGGTCGCGCACGTCGTCGGGCAGCACGTACTGGCGACCCTGCATCGCCGCCCACGCCTTCGAGGCGCGGACCAGGTGCAGGGTGGCCCGCGGCGAGGCGCCGAGCCGGAGGTGGGGGGAGCGCCGGGTCGCGGTGCTCAGGGCGACCGCGTAGCGCTGGACGGTCTCGGAGACGTGCACGCTGCTGGCGACCTCGATGAGCTTGCGCACCTCGGCGGCGTCGGTGACGGGCTCGAGGTCCTCGAGGGGACTGGTCCCGTCACGCGCGGAGAGCATCGCGATCTCCGCGGACTCCACCGGGTAGCCCATGGAGAGCCGCACCATGAACCGATCGCGCTGGGCCTCCGGGAGGGCATAGGTCCCCTCCATCTCGATGGGGTTCTGGGTGGCGATGACCATGAACGGGGACTCGAGGGAGTAGGTGGTCCCGTCCACGGTGACCTGGGCCTCCTCCATGCACTCCAGCATCGCTGCCTGCGTCTTTGGGCTGGCCCGGTTGATCTCGTCGCCGACCACCACGTTGGCGAAGATCCCGCCCGGTCGGAACTCGAACTGCCGGGTGTCCTGGTTGAAGACCGAGACGCCGGTGACGTCGGAGGGCAGCAGGTCGGGGGTGAACTGGATCCGGCGGACGCTGCAGTCGATGGAGCGGGCCAGGGCCTTGCTCAGCATCGTCTTGCCGACGCCGGGGACGTCCTCGATCAGCAGGTGGCCGCCGGCGAGCAGCACCACCAGTGCCGACCGGGCGATCTCGGGCTTGCCCTCGATGACGCGAGCGACGTTGTCCGAGATGCGCTCGGCGACCGTGCGCACCTCGTCGATCTCGGTGCCGCCCGACGCGTCCTGCCCTGCCTGCGCAGGGCTCTGCGTTCCCGCTCCGAACACGTCTGGCTCCACCTCTCACCACTTCGCCCCACCACCGCCTGAGGGACGCCTCTCCCAAGTGAAGCCCATAGCACCACACAAGCGCGGCGGGCGGGTACGACGAGCGGCTCCCCGTTTCGGGCCGGTGGCGCCGGCGCCCGGCCCGGGCGCGGTGACGGTGGGGCGCATTTGCTGGCGAAAAGGGGAGGCAAGTGGCGGGAAAGTGGTTGCGTGTGGAGGGATGTGGAGTAAAGTGGTGCGAAGTGGAGGGACCTGGCGGTCAACGGGTTCACAGAGCAGGGGTGAGGGGAGCAGCAGATGTTCTCCGGCACCTACACCCCGAAGCTCGACGACAAGGGCCGCGTGATCCTCCCGGCGAAGTTCCGAGACGAGATGAAGGAGGGCCTGGTGATCACCAGAGGTCAAGAACGCGCCCTCGACATCCGCACCAAGGCCGACTTCGACGCGTTCAGCGAGAAGTTCCGCAACGCCTCGCAGACCGACGCCCGCCTGCGCGCCTACGGCCGGATGCTCTTCGCGCTGGCCTCCGAGCAGGTCCCCGACAAGCAGGGCCGGGTCACCATCACCCCCGAGCTGCGGCAGTACGCCGGCCTCGACCGTGACGCCGTGGTGATCGGGGTCTTCGACCGCATCGAGGTCTGGGAGCCGAGCTCGTGGGCCACCTACACCGCCGACCAGGAACAGGCCTTCGCCAACCTCCAGGAAGAGATCTTCCCCGGCTTCTAGAGGAAGGGACCCCGGTCCCGACGCACAGCACGGACAACTCAACAACGGTGATCGCAGGGCGAGGCTCGCGTCCGCTCCTCCCACTGACCCCTCTGACGCACCTTCCCCGGTGTCAGATGGGTCGCCCCTCCAAGCGGGGGTCGAGCGGACGGGAACCTGGCCCTGCGATCCCGAGAAGCACCACCGCACCACCGCATCCAGCAGTCACGCAGCACGAGCAGGGCAACCTAGGGGTCGAATCTCATGAGCAGCACCGTCACACCCTCCCGTCGGGTCAGGCACGAGGTGCGCGACTCGCTCGCCGTGATGCTCTTCTCCGCCGTCGCCTCCTGCGGCCTCGCACTGCTCCTGATGCTCGTCGTCCGGCTCGGGAACTAGAGCCCCTCGCCATGACCACTCCCGCCCACGTCCCGGTGCTCCTCGACCGGGTCGTCGCCCTGCTGGCGCCCGCGCTCCAGCACCCGGGCGCCGTCTTCGTCGACGCGACGCTCGGCCTCGGCGGCCACTCCGAGGCGGTGCTCGACGCGTGCCCCGAGGCACGCCTGGTCGGCATCGACCGCGACGAGCACGCCCTCGAGCTCGCCGGCGGCCGCCTCGCCCGGTTCGAGGGCCGGACCACCCTGGTGCACGCGGTGTACGACGAGATCCCCGACGTGCTCGAGGAGCTGGGGATCCCCGCCGCCGACGGCATCCTGTTCGACCTCGGCGTCTCCTCGATGCAGCTCGACGTCCGTGAGCGCGGCTTCGCCTACGCCGAGGACGCTCCGCTGGACATGCGGATGGACGACACCCAGGGCCCCACGGCCGCCGACGTGCTGAACACCTACCCCGCCAAGGAGCTCGCCCGGATCCTGCGCAGCTACGGCGAGGAGAAGTTCTCCCGCCAGATCGCCCGCGCGATCGTGCAGGCCCGCGAGACCGAGCCGTTCACCCGCTCCGCGCGGCTCGTGGAGCTGCTCCGCGACACGATCCCGGCCCCGGCCCGGCGTACGGGCGGGCACCCGGCGAAGCGCACCTTCCAGGCGCTGCGGATCGAGGTCAACGACGAGCTCGGCACCCTGCGGCGCGCGATCCCCGCAGCGATCGCCTCCGTCGGCGTCGGCGGGCGCGTCGTGGTGGAGAGCTACCAGTCGCTCGAGGACCGGCTGGTCAAGCAGGCCTTCGCAGCGGGCACCACCTCGCGGGTGCCCCACGACCTGCCCGTCGTACCGGCCGGCCACGAGCCGCCCCTGCGCAACCTCACCCGCGGGGCCGAGAAGGCCTCCGCCACCGAGATCGAGGACAACCCGCGCGCAGCCTCCGTCCGGCTGCGCGCCGTCGAACGCGTCAACAACAACCCGGGGGTCACCGCCGCATGAGCACCTTGATCAACTCTGCCAGGGCCGGCGCCCGCAACCGGGTCCCACGCTTCGCCGAGGCGGCCGTGGAGCGGGCCCGCCTGACCGTGGTGCCGCCGCGCCGCCAGCTCGGCCGCAGCCAGGCCGCTCGTACGCCGTTCGCCGTGCTCGTGCTGCTGATGCTGGCCGGGGGAGTGGTCGGCCTGCTGATGTTCAACACCCACATGCAGCAGTCCTCCTTCAAGGCCACCGCCCTGCAGAACCAGGTCAACGAGCTCACCGCCAAGAAGCAGTCGCTGGACATGGACCTCGACGGGCTGCGCGACCCGCAGAGCCTCGCCGTGTCCGCGAAGCGGCTCGGGATGGTGGCTCCGGCCCAGCCCGCGTTCGTGCAGCTCTCCGACGGCCGCGTGCTCGGCACCCCGACCCCGGCGACCCTCGACGGAGCGGTCCGGGTGAACCCGATGCCCGCGGAGCTGCCCGACTCCCTGAAGCCGAGGAAGATCTTCGTCCGGCCCGAGGTGTCCCAGCCCGCCCAGGTAGGCGCTGCGGGCACTTCGCGGGGCGACACCCCTCGCGCCTCCACCAACGAGACCCGCGAGAACGATAGGAAGAAGGCCAACAACCAGGCCAACTCCGGAGCATCTCGTTGACACCTCCCCAGCGCGCTCGGTCGGCCAACCAGCGTGGCGAGACCCGACTGCGGCTGAGGGTCGGGATGGTGCTGATCGCCATGCTGCTCTCGCTGTTCGGGGCACGCCTGTTCCAGCTCCAGGGCATCGACTCCAAGGCCTACGCGGCGCGTGCGGCCGAGTCCGGGGTGGTCACCATCGACCTGCCTGCCAAGCGCGGACGGATCCTGGACCGCAACGGCGTCCCGCTCGCGGAGTCGGTGGCCGGGATGATGATCGTCGCGGACCCCACGCGCACCACCCCGAACGCCGAGGCGATCGCCAAGATCCTCGCTGAGCGGCTCGACCTCGACTACTTCGACCTGCTCGCCAAGCTGACCAAGACCGACGACAAGACCCGGTTCGTCTACGTGGCCCGGCGGATCCCCTCCACCCTGGCCAGCAGCGTGATGGAGGAGCTGCGCAAGCACGAGTACGCCGGCGTCGACACCCGTTCCGACCCGCTGCGCACCTACCCGGCGGGAGACGTGGCGGCGAACCTCGTCGGCCTCGTCGGCGACGGTGGCGTCCCGCTGGCCGGCTTCGAGCTCAACTTCGACAAGCTGCTCGCCGGCAAGGACGGCAAGGAGACCTACGAGGTCGGCGGCGGCAACCGCCTCCCGCTGGGTGAGAACAGTCAGGTCAAGCCGGTCGACGGCCAGGACCTCGCGCTGACCATCGACCGCGACGTGCAGTGGTACAGCCAGCGGCTGATCCGCCAGGCCGTCGAGCAGGCCCAGGCCAAGTCCGGCGCCGCCGTGGTGATGGACTCGCGCACCGGCGAGGTGCTCGCCCTGGCCGACTACCCGACCTACGACCCCAACAAGCCGGCGAAGGTGGGCAAGGGACTGCTCACCAGCAAGGCGCTCGGCGACGTCTACGAGCCGGGCTCGGTGGAGAAGGTGCTCACGGCCGCGGCCCTGATCGACGCGGGCAAGCTGAGCCCCACGACCAAGATCAAGGTGCCCAAGGAGCTCCCGGTCCTCGACCGCACGATCGGCGACTGGTTCGACCACGGCCAGCTCAACCTCACTCTCGCCGGGGTGATCGCCCGCAGCTCCAACATCGGCACGGCACTCGCCGCGATGGAGTTCACGCCCCAGGAGATGCACTCCTACCTCGACAAGTTCGGCCTCGGGCGGCGTACCGGCGTCGGTATCCCGTTCGAGAGTCGCGCGCTGCTCCCGGCCGCCGAGAACTGGTCCGAGCTCACCCGCGCCCAGATCGCGTTCGGGCAGGGCCTCTCGGTCAACGTCCTGCAGATGGCCTCGGCCGTCAACGCCCTGGCCAACGGCGGCGAGCTGGTCTCGCCCAGCCTGGTCGAGGGGCAGGCGTCCACGGCCAACGGGGAGTCGGTCGGCACGGCCACCACCACCCGCAGCCGCGTGGTGAGCCCGCAGGCCGCCCGCCAGACGGCCGAGATGATGGAGCTCGTCACGACCCCGGAGGTCGGCACCGCGCCGGGCGCCGGGATCGAGGGCTACCGCGTCGCCGGCAAGACCGGCACCGCCCAGCAGGCCGGGGGCGAGTGCAACTGCTACCGCGACGGCGGCACGGCGGTCTCCTTCGGCGGCTTCGCCCCGGCGGACAAGCCCCGCTTCACCGTCTACGTCGTGATCAAGGGCCCCCGGGCCGGCGCCAGCGGCGGCGGCACGGCCGGCCCCGTGTTCCGCAAGCTGCTCACCTACGTCCTGCAGAAGTACGCCGTACCTCCGACCGCGACGCCACCCTCGACGCTGCCCACCATGTGGGGTCGTCAGGCCGTGCTGGCCGAACGGGCCGCACAGGCCGGTCGATAGCCTCGAGTGGTGGCAGAACCCCATGACGCGCGACACCACGTCGTGAGTCCGACCGATCTCACCCGTCCGGCGCGTCCTCCGCGGACCTCGTTGCGCCAGGTCAGCGACTGGGTCGGCGGCGAGCTCCGCACCGGTGGCGGCGACAGTGCGAACCCCGGCGCGGACACCGCGGTGACCGGCCTGTGCCTGAGCTCGCAGCGGGTCCGGCCCGGTGATCTCTACGCCGCGCTCCCGGGCAGCCGGGCCCACGGCGCGCGGTTCGCCGCGGACGCGGTGGCCGCCGGGGCGGTTGCCGTGCTCACCGACGCCGAGGGCGCCGCGCTCATCGGGGACGCCGGCGTGCCCCTGGTGGTGCTCGAGGACCCCCGCTCGGTCCTCGGGGTGCTGGGGGCCCACCTCTACGCCGACCCGGCCCGGTCGCTGACGATGCTGGCGGTCACGGGCACCCAGGGCAAGACCACCACCACCCGGCTCCTCGAGGGCGGGCTGGGCGCCGCCGGGATCCCCGCGGCCGTGATCGGCACCGTGGGCACCCGCATCGGCGGCCGCGACGTGAAGACCGCCCTGACCACCCCGGAGGCACCGGACCTGCACGCCCTGTTCGCCGTGATGGTCGAGCAGGGGGTCGGCGTGTGCACCATGGAGGTCTCCAGCCACGCGCTGGTGATGGGCCGGGTCGCCGGAGTGGTCTTCGACGTCTCCGCGTTCCTCAACCTCGGCCGCGACCACCTCGACTTCCACGCCGACGTCGAGGAGTACTTCGCCGCGAAGGCCTCGCTGTTCACCCCCGCCCGGACCCGTCGCGGGCTGACCAACGTCGACGACGCCTTCGGTCGCCGGCTCCTGGAGGAGGCCACCGTGCCGATGGCCACGTTCTCGCCCTCCGGGGCGCCCGCGGACTGGCGCGCGGAGGAGGTCGAGCTCGGCCGGGCGGGTTCACGGTTCACCGTGGTCACCCCCGACGGCGACCGGGTCGAGGCCGCGGTGCCGTTGCCCGGTGACTTCAACGTGGCCAACGCGCTGTGCGCGATCGCGCTCGCCGGCGAGGCCGGCCTGGACCCACGGCTGGTCGCGGACGGGATCGCCCGCAGCGGCGGGGTCCCCGGCCGGCTGGAGCCGGTCGACGCGGGCCAGGACTTCCTCGCGGTCGTCGACTACGCGCACAAGCCGGACGCGGTGGAGGCCGCGCTGAATGCGCTGCGGCCGCTGACCGCAGGCCGGCTGGTGCTGGTGATCGGCGCCGGGGGCGACCGGGACACGGGCAAGCGCCCACTGATGGGCGAGATCGGTGCCCGGTTGGCCGACGTGCTCGTCGTCACCGACGACAACCCCCGCAGCGAGGACCCCGCCGCCATCCGGGCCGCCGTGCTCGCCGGTGTCGACCGCGACAGCACCACCGCCGAGATCCTCGAGATCGGCGACCGTCGTACGGCGATCCGGCAGGCCGTCTCGATGGCCTCCGCGGGCGACACCGTCGTGATCGCGGGCAAGGGGCACGAGACCGGGCAGGAGATCGACGGCGTGGTGCACCCCTTCGACGACCGTGCCGAGCTGCTCTCCGAGCTGCAGGCCCTCGCGCACGCCGGGGGAGAGCGATGATCCGGCTCACCCTGGGGGAGATCGCCCGGATCGTCGGCGGCGAGGTCGTCGACGGTCCCGAGGACCTCGAGGTCACCGGCCCCGCCTTCCTGGACAGCCGGACCCCCGAGCCCGGCGGCCTGTTCGTCGCCTTCGCCGGCGAACACGTGGACGGCCACGACTACGCGCCCGGCGCTGTCCGGGGCGGTGCCGCGGCCGTGCTCGGCACCGGGGCGACCGGCGTGCCGACGGTGCTCGTCACCGACGCGCAGCACGCGCTCCAGGCGCTGGCCCGGGAGGTGCTGGTGCGGCTGCGCCAGGCCGGTCCGCAGCTGCAGGTGATCGCGCTCACCGGATCCCAGGGCAAGACGACCGTCAAGGACATGCTGGCCCGGGTGCTCGCGGCCGCCGGTGCCACGGTGGCCACCACGGGCTCGTTCAACAACGAGCTGGGCCTCCCGCTGACCGTGCTCCGCGCCGACGAGCACACCCGCTTCCTCGTCCTCGAGATGGGCGCGCGCGGAGTGGGCCACCTCGCCGAGCTGTGCTCGATCGCCCCACCCGACATCTCGATGGTGCTCAACGTGGGCAAGGCCCACATCGGCGAGTTCGGCTCCCAGGAGCGGATCGCCCTGGCCAAGGGCGAGGTGGTGGAGGCGCTGCCGCCCACCGGGGCAGCGGTGCTCAACCTCGACGACCCGTTCGTGTCCGCGATGACCTCGCGCACCCGGGCCACGGTGTGGAGCTTCGGGCGCTCCGAGGGAGCCGACGTGCGGCTCGCGGGCGTCGAGGTCGACGACCTGGGCCGGGCGTCCTTCGACCTGGTCCACGGAGGAGACTCCGAGCACGTCTCGCTGCGCCTGCTCGGCGAGCACCAGGCGATGAATGCGGCCGCAGCGGCTGCCGCTGCGCTCGCGGCCGGTCTCACGCTCGCGGAGGTGGCGACCACCCTGCGCGCCGTCGAGCGGCTCTCGAAGTGGCGAATGGAGCTGCACGAGCGGGCCGACGGCCTGGCCGTGCTCAACGACGCCTACAACGCCAACCCCGACTCGATGCGTGCCGCGCTGGAGACCCTGGCCCGGATGGGCCGCGGGGCCGGGCGCCGCACGGTCGCGGTGCTGGGGGAGATGCGCGAGCTCGGCGGCGACGCCGAGGAGGAGCACCGGCAGGTCGGCCTGCTCGCCGACAGGCTCGGCATCGACGTCGTCGTCGTGGTCGGAGCCGGTGCCGGAGGCATCCACGAGGCGCTCGTCGAGGCCCGTGGCGAGGGGGAGGCGACGCGCCAGGTGGAGACCACGGCACAGGCCGCGGAGTGGCTGCGCGAGAATGTGGCGGGTCCCGACGTCGTCCTCGTGAAGGCGTCGCGGGGCGAGCGGCTGGAACGGGTCGCGGACATGCTCATCGAGGCGGAAGGGGGGTCGGTGAGTTGAGAGCGATCCTGCTGGCCGGCGGCCTGTCCCTGGTGCTCACCCTGATCGGGACCAGGTACGCCATCCGGGTCCTCTCCGAGCGGGGCTACGGCCAGCTGATCCGCGACGACGGTCCGACCACGCACCACACCAAGCGCGGCACGCCCACCATGGGCGGGCTGGTGATCATCCTCGCCTCGGTGGCCAGCTACTTCATCGCGACCTTCGTCACCGGGAACAGGCCCAGCGCCTCGGCGCTGCTGCTGCTCTTCCTGTTCGTGGGGCTGGGCACGGTCGGCTTCCTCGACGACTACATCAAGATCTCGCGGCAGCGCAGCCTCGGCCTGCGCAGCCGGGCCAAGTTCATCGGACAGACGTTCGTGGCCCTGGTCTTCGGCGCCCTCGCGATCTCACCCTGGCTCGAGGACGACCGGTTCCGGACGCCCGCCGGGCACGCGATCTCGTTCATCCGGGAGCCGCGCGACCTGGTCCTGCCCTCGGTCGTGCTGGTGCTGTTCATCTGGGTGATGATCGCCGGTGCCAGCAACGCGGTGAACCTCACCGACGGGCTCGACGGGCTGGCCGCCGGGGCGTCGGTGATGACCTTCGGGGCCTACACGATCGTCAACATCTGGCAGAACAACCAGTGGTGCGGCCGCGACGCCGGGCCCAAGTGCTACGACGTGCGCGACCCGCTCGACCTCGCCGTGGTCGCGGCGGCCATCACCGGGGCGTGTTTCGGCTTCCTGTGGTGGAACGCGTCCCCGGCCAAGATCTTCATGGGCGACACCGGCTCGCTCGCGCTCGGCGGGGCGCTCGCGGGCTTCGCCGTGCTCACCCGCACCGAGCTCCTCCTGGTCCTGCTCGGCGGGCTGTTCGTGATCCAGACGCTCTCGGTGATCCTCCAGGTGGGCTACTTCAAGGCCACCAAGGGCAAACGGCTGTTCCGGATGGCACCACTGCACCACCACTTCGAGATGCTCGGGTGGGAGGAGATCACCGTGGTGATCCGGTTCTGGCTGATCGCCGGCATCTTCGTCGCCGCCGGGCTCGGGGTCTTCTACGGGGAGTGGGTCGCCGGGGTATGACCACGGTGATCGACTCCCTGGGCCGCACCAGCGACTGGAGCGGCGTCCGGGTCGTGGTGGCCGGCTTCGGGGTCTCCGGGTACGCCGCCGCGGACAACCTGACCTTCCTGGGTGCCCAGGTGACCGCGCTCGACGAGTCCGAGGCGGGGGACCGCCGTGAGCGCGCCGACCTGCTCAACAGCCTGGGAGCCACCGTGCTGCTGGGACCCGGGTCGACTGCGACCCTGCCCGACGAGGTGGACCTGGTGGTCACCTCACCCGGCTGGTCACCCTCGGCCCCGCTGCTCGCGCAGGCGCGGGAACGCGAGATCCCGGTCTGGGGCGAGGTCGAGCTGGCCTGGCGGCTGCGCGACCCGGCCCGCCCGGCGCCGTGGCTGGCCGTGACCGGCACCAACGGCAAGACCACGACCGTGCAGATGCTCGAGGCGATGCTGCGCGCGGACGGCCTGCGCACCGTGGCGTGCGGCAACGTCGGCCTGCCGATCGTGGAGGCCGTGATGGACCCGGAGCCCTACGACGTCCTCGCCGTGGAGCTCTCCAGCTTCCAGCTGCACTACACCTCCTCGATGAAGGCGCAGTCCGCCGCCGTGCTCAACGTCGCGGAGGACCACCTCGACTGGTACCCCGGCGAGGACGGCATGACGGCGTACGCCGCCGACAAGGGCCGGATCTACGAAGGCGTCGAGCGCGCCTGCGTCTACAACGTCGCCGACCCGGTCACCGAGCAGCTGGTCCGGGACGCGGACGTGACCGAGGGGGCCCGGGCGATCGGGTTCACCCTGGGCACCCCCGCGGTCGGGATGGTGGGCCTGGTCGACGACATGCTCGCGGACCGCGCGTTCGTGGAGGACCGCGAGAACTCCGCGGCCGAGCTCGCCACGCTCGCGGACCTCGCCAGCAACGCCCCCCACTACGTGGCCAACGCGCTGGCGGCCGCCGCGCTCGCCCGCTCCCACGGGGTCTCCGCCGCCGCCGTGCGCCGCGCGCTGCGGGAGTTCCGCCCCGACGGCCACCGCATCGCCGAGGTGGCCGTGCTCGACGAGGTCACCTGGGTCGACGACTCCAAGGCCACCAACCCGCACGCGGCACTGGCCTCGCTCCAGGCCTACGAGCACGTGGTCTGGATCGCGGGGGGACTGGCCAAGGGAGCGAGCTTCGACGACCTGGTCGTCCGCGTCCGCGACCGGCTGCGCGGAGTGGTGCTGCTCGGTCGCGACGCCGGTGTGATCCGGGCGGCGCTTTCGCGACACGCGCCCGATGTGCCCGTGATCGAAGTGACCGACGGCGAGACTGAACACGGAGAACCCATGGACCGCGTCGTCGCCGGGGCGGCGAGCCTGGCTCGTCCCGGAGACACGGTGCTGCTGGCACCGGGATGCGCCTCCATGGACATGTTCGCCAATTACGGCGCCCGCGGTGATGCCTTCGTGGCGGCGGTGCAACGCAGGCAGGACTGACGGCGAGGAGGAGGAACTGTGAGCGTCACGAGTCAGACGCGGAACACCTCCGGGACCGGGTGGATCGGCCAGAAGGTCGCTGCGCTGCGCGCCAACATGGAACGGCCGCTGACGTCGTACTACCTGCTGCTCGGCGGCGCCACGATGCTGCTCGCGATCGGGCTGATGATGGTGCTCAGCTCCTCCAGCGTGTACTCCTACCGGGTCCACGACAGCAGCTACCACATCTTCCTCAAGCAGCTGACCTGGGTGATGATCGGCCTGCCCGCGGCCTGGGTCGCCAGCCGGATGAACCGCCGGTTGCTGCGCCTCCTGGCCTGGCCCTCGGTGCTGCTGGCGGTGGTGCTGCTCGCGCTGACCCAGACCAGCCTCGGCTTCGAGGTCAACGGCAACCGCAACTGGCTCGCGCTCGGCCCGTTGACGATCCAGCCCTCCGAGGTCGCCAAGCTCTCCATCATCTTGTGGTCGGCCGACGTCTACGCCAAGAAGGAGCGGCTGCTCGCCAAGCCGGTGCACGCGCTGCTCCCGGTGGCGCCCGTCGTCGCGATGATCTCGCTGCTCGTGGTCGTGCAGCGCGACCTCGGCACGGCGCTGGTGCTGTTCGCGCTGCTGCTCGGGCTGCTGTGGGTGGTCGGCCTCCCCGCCCGGCTGTTCGGCATCGCGCTCTCGCTGGTGGGGGTGGTCGCGTTCTACCTCGCGGCCTCCAACCCCGAGCGACGCGAGCGGCTGCTGAGCTTCATCGACCCGTTCAAGGACTTCCAGGGCTCGGGCTGGCAGGCCGGGCACGGCCTGCTCGGGATGGCCAGCGGCGGCATCTTCGGCAAGGGCCTCTCCGCCAGCCAGCAGAAGTGGGGCAGCCTCCCCGAGGCGCACACCGACTTCATCTTCGCGGTGCTCGGCGAGGAGCTCGGGCTGGTCGGCACCCTGCTGGTGCTGGTCCTGTTCGGGGCGATCGCGTACGCCGCGATCCGGCTGGCGATCAACACCGAGGACCCCTTCGTCCGCTACTTCACCGCGGGTGTCACCATCTGGCTGATGTCCCAGATGCTCATCAACGTCGGCATGGTGCTCACGTTGCTCCCCGTGATCGGCATTCCGCTCCCGCTCGTCTCCTACGGCGGCTCCGCGCTGGTGCCCTCGCTGGTGGCGCTCGGCCTGCTCGTCGGGTTCGCGCGTGCGGAGCCGGAGGCGGCCGCCGCTCTCCAGGCCCGGCACGGGGCCCGCAGGGGCAAGGGCCGCCCCGGCGGCACGTTCCCGGGTGCGACCTCTGCGGGCAGCGCCCGCTCGAGGCGTCCTTGATGGTTCCCCACCAGTCTCCGCCGCGGGTCCTGCTGGCCGGCGGCGGCAGTGCCGGCCACACCTCGCCGCTGCTCGCCACCGCCGACGCCCTGCGCCGGATCCACCCCGACATCGAGATCACCGCCCTCGGCACGGCCCGGGGCCTGGAGACGCGGGTGGTCCCCGAGGCGGGCTACCCCCTCGAGCTGATCCCGCCGGTGCCGCTGCCCCGACGGGTCAACCGCGACCTGCTGGCCACCCCCAACCGGCTGCGCGCAGCGCGGCTGGCGGCACTGGAGGTCGTCGACCGGCTCCGTCCCGACGTGGTGGTCGGGTTCGGCGGCTACGTCTCGGTGCCGGCCTACCTCGCCGCCCGCAAGCGCAGGCTCCCGCTCGTGGTCCACGAGGGCAACGCGCTCCCCGGGATCGCCAACAAGCTCGGGGCCCGGTTCACCGAGCACGTCGCGACCAGCTTCCCCGGCACCGCCCTCCCGCACGCCCGCTACCTCGGGCTGCCCGTACGCCGGATGATCAGCACCCTGGACCGGGCGGCCCTGCGCGACCAGGCCCGTGAGTTCTTCGGCCTGGCCTCCGACCGGCCGACGCTGCTGGTCACCGGCGGCTCCCAGGGGGCCCGCCGGCTGAACCAGTCGGTGGCCGCGGCCGCGCCCGCGTTCGCCGCCGCCGGGGTGCAGGTGCTGCACATCGTGGGGCCGAAGGGCGAGGCGTCCCCCGAGGTCACGGCCGGCGGCCCGGCGTACGTCATCGAGGCGTTCGTGAGCCGGATGGACCTGGCCTACGCCGCTGCCGACGCGGTGCTGTGCCGCTCGGGGAGCAACACCGTGACCGAGGTCTCCGGGGTGGGCCTGCCCGCGATCTACGTCCCGCTGCCGATCGGCAACGGCGAGCAGGCGCTCAACGCCCGCCCGGTGGTCGACGCCGGCGGCGGGCTGCTCGTCTCCGACGCGGCCCTGACGCCCGAGTGGGTCCGCAGCGAGGTCCCCGGCCTGCTCACCGACCCCGCCCGGCTGGCAGCGATGTCGGCCGCCGCCCGTGACGTGATCCCGCTGGACGCCGACGACAAGCTGGCCGAGATGATCCTGCAGGCCGCCGCCGAGCGGGGGCCGCGCAGATGAGGGTCCCCGTCCCCGACGTCCTGCTGCCCGCCGACCAGCTCGGCAGGGTCCACTTCGTCGGCATCGGCGGCGCCGGGCTCTCCGGCATCGCCCGGATCATGCTCGCCCGGGGCATCGAGGTCTCGGGCAGCGATGCCAAGGAGTCCCGCACGCTGGAGGCCCTGCGCGCGCTCGGGGCCACGTGTCACGTGGGCCACGACGCGGCCAACCTCGGCTCCGCCGACACCGTCGTGGTCTCCACCGCGGTGCGGGAGACGAACCCGGAGGTGGTCGAGGCCACCCGCCGCGGGCTCCGGCTGCTGCCGCGCTCGGCTGCCCTGGAGTCGGTGATGCAGGGACGCACGGTGGTGGCGGTCGCGGGCACCCACGGCAAGACCACGACCACCTCGCTGCTCACCGTGGCGCTGCAGCACTGCGGCGCGGACCCCTCGTTCGCGATCGGCGGAGACCTGAACGAGACCGGCTCCAACGCCCACGACGGCAGCGGTGAGCTGTTCGTGGCCGAGGCCGACGAGAGCGACGGCGCCTTCCTCGTCTACTCGCCGTACGCGGCCCTGGTCACCAACGTCGAGGCCGACCACCTCGACAACTACGGCACCGAGGAGAACTACCGGGCCGCGTTCGACACCTTCGTCGACCGGGTCTCGCCCGAGGGGTTCATGGTCGTGTGCGCCGACGACCCCGGCGCCGACGCGCTGGGCCGCACCGCGGTTGCCCGTGGGCGCACGGTCGTCCGCGTGGGCGAGAGCTCCGACGCCGAGGTGCGGGCACAGGAGGTGCGGTTCGAGGGGGCCACCTCGACGTTCACCGTGGTGGACCGCGGCATCCGCCTGGGCGAGATCACCCTGCAGATCCCCGGTCGCCACTACGTGCTGGACGCACTCGCCGCCCTGGCCTGCGGCCTGCGCCTCGGGTTCGACTTCGCCGACCTGGCCCGCGGGCTGGCCGCGTTCAGCGGCACCCGGCGGCGGATGGAGCTCAAGGGCGAGGCCGGCGGCGTACGCGTCTACGACAGCTATGCCCACCACCCCAACGAGATCCGCGGCGACCTCCAGGCGGCTCGCTCGCTGGCGGGGGAGGGCCGCGTGGTGGTGGCCTTCCAGCCGCACATGGTCTCGCGGACCCGCATCTTCGGCCACGACATGGGGGTGGCGCTCGGCGCCGCGGACGAGGTCGTGGTGATGGACGTCTACGTCGCGCGCGAGGAGCCCGAGCCGGGGGTGAGCGGCGCCCTGGTGGCGGCCGCCGTACCCCTCGCCCCGGAGCACGTCGTCTTCGAGCCCTCCTGGTCGGCCACGGCCGGCCACCTGGTCGCCCGCTCCCGCCCGGGCGACGTGGTGCTCACCCTCGGCGCCGGCGACGTCACCCTGCTCGGTCCCGAGGTGCTGGGGCTCCTCACGGAGCGGGGCGCACAGGACGACGATGTCTGACCGGTCCAGCCGGCTCAAGCGCCGCGGTCACACCGCACCCCCGCCGTCGTCGGGTCCCGACGAGGAGACGGTGCGGATCGCCAGCAAGGACTTCCGCAGGCGCCGGCGTGCCGGCCTGTGGCGCCGGGTGCGGATGGTCCTGATCGCGCTGGTCGTGGTCGGTCTCGTCTCGGGAGCCGTCTGGGTGGTGTTCTTCTCCAGCCATCTCACGGCTCGCACCGTCGAGGTCAGCGGCACCAGGACCCTGGGCGACGCCCGGATCGAGCGCAGCGCCGAGGTGCCGATCGGGACGCCGCTCGCGCGCGTGGACCTCGACGCGGTCCGCGCCCGGGTGGAGTCGCTGGCCGCCGTACGCCGCGCCGAGGTGTCCCGCAGCTGGCCCGACGCCGTGCACATCGAGGTCACCGAGCGGACCCCGGTCGCGGTGATCGACCGCGGCAGCGGACTGAGGTCCATGGACGCCGAGGGCGTGGTCTTCGGCGCGCACACCCGGCGCCCGGCCGACCTGCCGCTGGTCCGTACCGAGCCTGACACCGAGGGCGAGGCCCTCGCCGAGGCGGGCCTGGTGATCGAGGCGCTGCCGGCCTCGGTCGCCCAGCGCGTCGACGTCGTCGAGGTGTCCTCCGTGGACGAGATCGGGCTGGTGCTGGGCAACGGTCGCCGCGTGGTGTGGGGGAGTGCCGAGCAGTCGGAGCAGAAGGCCGAGGTGCTCGCCGTGCTCCTGGAGCGACCCAGTCGCCAGATCGACGTCTCGGTCCCCGGGCGGCCCACCACCCGCTGACCGACGACACCGGAATTCTTTTTTCTGGTGGCGCGTCCGCGTGTTGCGCGGGTCCGCGGGACCCGTCCACCTACCTTGTTCTAACTACCTCAGGTTGACATAACATTAACCCTCTACTTCAGGGTTAGGGTTTTTCAGGCCAGAGCACTTCCCCAGATACATCCGTCGCCGCTCTGCAGTCGGGCAGGGTGGCAAGCACATGAGAGGCAACGCCGTGGCAGCACCCCAGAACTACCTGGCCGTCATCAAGGTCGTGGGTATTGGTGGAGGTGGAGTCAACGCCGTCAACCGGATGATCGAGGTCGGGCTGAAGGGCGTCGAGTTCATCGCCATCAACACAGATGCACAGGCCCTGTTGATGAGCGACGCCGATGTCAAGCTCGACATCGGTCGAGAGCTGACCCGTGGGCTCGGTGCCGGCGCGAACCCCGACGTGGGTGCGCAGGCCGCCGAGGACCACGGTGAGGAGATCGAAGAGGTGCTCAAGGGCGCCGACATGGTCTTCGTGACCGCTGGCGAGGGCGGCGGCACGGGCACCGGTGGTGCCCCGGTCGTGGCCAAGATCGCCAGGTCGCTGGGAGCGCTGACGATCGGTGTCGTGACCCGGCCGTTCGCCTTCGAGGGCCGCCGTCGCGCCACCTCCGCGGAGGAGGGGATCGCCTCGCTCCGCGAGGAGGTCGACACCCTGATCGTGATCCCCAACGACAAGCTGTTGATGATCTCGGACCGCAACGTGAGCATGCTGGACGCCTTCAAGCAGGCCGACCAGGTCCTGCTGCAGGGTGTCTCCGGCATCACCGACCTGATCACCACCCCCGGCCTGATCAACCTCGACTTCGCCGACGTCAAGTCGGTGATGTCCAACGCCGGCTCGGCGCTGATGGGCATCGGCTCCGCGCGTGGTGAGAACCGCGCGGTGGAGGCCGCGGAGCTGGCCGTGTCCAGCCCGCTGCTCGAGGAGTCGATCGACGGCGCCCAGGGTGTCCTGCTCTCGATCGCCGGTGGCTCCGACCTCGGTCTGTTCGAGATCAACGAGGCGGCCGCCATGGTCGCCGACGCGGTGCACGTCGACGCCAACATCATCTTCGGCGCGACGATCGACGACGCGCTCGGTGACGAGGTGCGGGTGACCGTGATCGCTGCCGGGTTCGAGGGTGGCCGGCCCAAGCGCCGCGACGAGGGGCAGTCCCTGCGGCCGCGTCCGGCCCAGACCCCGAAGCCGCAGAGCCAGGAGGAGACCCGGGCAGCCGCCCGGGCCATCGCCGAGCAGCGCCGGACCAGCGAGCCGGCGGCCCCCCGCCGGGAGCCGGTCACGGTGGGGGCACCCTCCGGCCAGTCGGCGAGCCCGTCGGGGAGCGGGAGCCAGCAGGGAAGCCAGTTCGGCGGCCAGCGTGCCCCCGAGTCGGCTGCCGGGTCCGCGCCGCAGCGGCCCGCACAGTCGTCGCGTCCCACCTTCGACGACGACGAGCTCGACGTCCCCGACTTCTTGAAGTAGGGAACAGCCCGCTCGGATGTACTTCCACCGCAGCAGCACCGGCCCCGTCGACCTGGCGTTCACCGACAGGTACGACGGGGTCAGTGCTGTGCCCTTCGACAGCCTCAACCTCGCCATCACCGGCGACGACGACCCGCAGGCCAGGCAGCGCAACACCGACCTGCTCGTCGGCGACTTCGCCCCCGGGGCCGAGCTCGCCGACATGGACCAGGTGCACGGCAACACCGTGGTGGAGGCCGCCGGTCCCCAGTCGCCAGCCCAGTCGCAGCCCCAGGCGCGACCCCAGTGCGACGCCCTGGTCACCGACCGGGCCGACACCGTCCTGATGGTGCGCGTCGCCGACTGCGTGCCGGTGCTGCTCGCCGACCCGGAAGCGGGCGTGATCGGGGCCGCGCACGCCGGTCGCCAGGGCGTGGCGGCGGGCGTGGTGGCCGCCTGCGTGGAGCAGATGTGGGTGCTCGGCGCCCGCGAGGTGCAGGCGTGGGTGGGGCCGCACATCTGCGGCCGCTGCTACGAAGTGCCGGCCGACCTGCAGGCCGAGGTCGCGGCCATCGAGCCGGCCACCGCCTCCACGACGTCGTGGGGCACGCCCGCGCTCGACCTCGGGGCGGGGGTGCGGGCCCAGCTGGAACGGCTCGAGGTAACGGTCCGCGACCTCGCCCGGTGCACCCTGGAGTCACCGGACCTCTACTCCTACCGTCGCGACGGCAGGAGCTCGGGCCGGATGGCCGGCCTGATCCGGAGGAGAGCATGAGCAACGAAGGCAACGAGCAGCGCCGCGAGGAGCTCGCGCAACGTCTGGGCGTGGTCCGGGAGCGGATCGAGCAGGCGTGCGCCGACGCCGGGCGCAGGCCTGCGGAGACCACCCTGGTGGTGGTGACCAAGTTCTTCCCCGCCTCCGACGTCGCCCTGCTGGCCGACCTCGGGGTGCGGCACGTCGGTGAGAATCGTCACCAGGAGGCCGTCGAGAAGGCGGCGCAGTGTGCCGGGATCGACGTGCGCTGGCACTTCATCGGCGGGCTGCAGAGCAACAAGGCAGCCGCGGTGGCCGGCTACGCCGACGTCGTCGAGTCGGTGGATCGCGCCAAGCTGGTCAGCGGCCTCGGCAGGGGTGCCCGCGAACGCGGCTCCGACCTCGACTGCCTGGTCCAGGTCAGCCTGGATCCCCCCGAGGCGCAGGGGCGTGCCGGTGCTCCCGTCGCCGAGGTTCCCGCGCTGGTGGAGCGGATCCTGGGCACCGAGGGCCTCCGGCTGCGCGGTGTGATGGGGGTCGCACCGCTGGACGGCGACCCCCGCGAGGCGTTCGCCAGGCTGCGGGAGACCGCCGACGTCGTACGCCGGGAAGCGCCGGAGGCGACGTGGATCTCCGCGGGGATGAGCGGCGACTTCGAGCAGGCGATCGCGGAGGGTGCGACACACCTGCGGATCGGCTCTGCGGTGCTCGGTCCGCGCCCCACGGTCAAGTAGTGTCCGAAGTGCCGTCAGAACAGTGACGACGGCACACAGCTCCACGAGAAGCAGAGGAAACCAAACGAATGAGCGCGATGCGGAAGATGGGCGTCTACCTCGGACTCCTCGAGGACGCGGACGGCACCTACGCCGACGCCGACAGCGAGTACGACGAGCCCGCGCGTCGCACCGAGCCCCGTGCCGAGTCCCGCCCCGAGCGTGAGCCGGCACGTCCGGTCGCCAACCTCTCCGAGCGTCGCCGCCCGGTGCGCGAGGCCGAGGTCGCGCAGCCGACGAGCACGGTGTCGCCGCTGTCCCGGATCACCACGCTGCACCCGCGCACCTACAACGAGGCGCGCGTGATCGGCGAGAACTTCCGCGACGGTGTCCCGGTGATCATGAACCTCTCCGAGATGGACGACACCGACGCCAAGCGGCTCGTGGACTTCGCCGCCGGCCTGGTCTTCTCGGTCCGCGGCACGATCGAGCGCGTCACCAACAAGGTGTTCCTGCTCTCCCCGCCCAACGTCTCGGTGACGGCGGAGGACAAGCAGCGCATCGCCGAAGGCGGATTCTTCAACCAGAGCTGACCTAGGCTCCTCACGTGGTCATCATCGGCACGGTCATCGACACGATCCTGTTCGTGTTCATCGCTCTGCTCTTCGTGCGTCTCATCGTGGACTGGATCCAGATGTTCGCGCGCTCATGGACTCCGCACGGCCCGGTCCTGGTGGCGCTCGAGGGCGTCTACTCGGTCACGGACCCGCCCGTGAAGGCACTGCGCAAGGTGCTCCCGCCGCTGCGCCTCGGCGGCGTGGCGATCGACCTGAGCTTCCTCGCCGTGCTGCTGATCTGCTACATCCTCAAGGCCCTGAACAGCGCCATCCTGCTGAGCTGAGCAGGCACTGCAAGGGCACCGGAAAGTGGGCCCAGCGAGGTCGCACCCGGTCCCCGGCTGCCTCGGCGGTGACCACCGGAACAGGTGCTCGGACTCGGATCGGTGCCGGACAAGTTATGGTTCAGGCGCAACAACCGATGGCCCGACGAACGAGGATCAGGTGAGTTCATGCCGTTGACGCCCGAGGACGTGAGCAACAAGCGTTTTACCCCCGTGCGGCTCCGCGAGGGTTACGACATGAGCGAGGTCGACCAGTTCCTCGACGAGGTCGAGGCCGAGCTGGAGCGTCTGCTCAAGGAGAGCGCCGACCTCCGGTCCCAGCTCGTCGCCGCAGGAGTCGAGGTCACGGACCCGGTCGAGGCCGCCCCGGCCGACGACGCAGCGGCCGAGAAGCCGGCGATCGCCGCGGTGCCCGAGACCCCCGAGACCCCCGAGCCCGCCGTCGCGGCCGCGGAGGAGCCCCCCGCCGAGACGATCAAGGTCGTCACCGCCGCCGAGGCGTCCTCGGCCGCGCTTCGCCTCCTCGAGCTCGCCACCCGCAACGCCGACGAGGTGGTGGCCGAGGCCAAGGAGGAGGCCTCCCAGATCCTGGTCGCCGCCCGGGGCCAGGCCGACCAGCTCGAGCAGGAGGCCCGTGCCCGGGCCCAGAACCTCGACTCCGAGACCGAGACCCGCCGGGTGACCCTGCTCGGGGAGCTCGAGCAGGAGAAGGTGCACCTCGACGAGGAGGTCGACACCCTGCGCGCCTTCGAGCGCGAGTACCGCAGCCGGCTGAAGAGCTACTTCACCGAGCAGCTCCAGGCCCTCGACGCGAGTGGCAGCGACGACCTCGGTGGTGGCGCGGCCCCGCCGCGCCGGCTGAGCTCGCTGCTGGACAAGGACAAGGACGGGTCCACGACGAAGGTCGACGCCGACCTCGACGGAGACCCCGTCGCGGGCGGCCCGGGGCCCAAGGGCGACCAGGGCTGAATCGGCCCCACCTGCACCACGGCCGCAGCTGCAGCCGAGCAAGTCCGTACGAGGGGCGTCGCGCCTGCGACGCCCCTCGTCGCGTCCTCAGACGCGCTGGACGCTGAAGGCCAGTCCGAGCTCGGCGTCGCGGTGCTCGAGGGCCTCGGGCTCCGAGCTCTCCAGGATCCCCGAGGCCAGCACCTCCTCGGCGATCAGGTCGCCGTGCTCGGCCATGGCCGCGGCGAGCTCCGCGTCCCCGGAGTCGAGCGCCGCCCAGGAGACGGTGATCCGGTCGGAGACCTCGAACCCGGTCCCCTTGCGGGCCTCCTGGATCATCCGCACCACCTCACGGGCCAGTCCGGCCCGGCGCAGCTCCGCGGTGATCTCGAGGTCGAGGGCCACGGTCTCGCCCTGCTCGTTGACCACCGACCAGCCCTCGCGGGGGCGTTCGGAGACGATCACCTCGTCGCTGGTCACCTCCACCGGTGCACCGTCGAGGTCGACGGTGGCCACGCCGTCGGCGGCGAGCGCTGCAGCCAGCGCCTCGGCGTCGGCGGCCGCGATCGCGGCCGCCACCCGCGGGGTGTCCTTGGCGAACCGCTTGCCCAGGGCGCGGAAGTTGCCCTTCGCCGTGTGGTCGACCAGGTCGGCGCCGGCGGCCGAGAGCGGCTCCAGGCCGCCGATGTTCAGCTCCTCGGCCACCTCGGCGCGCAGCTCGGGGCTGAGCCGGTCGTAGGCGGCTGATGCGACCAGGGCGCGCCGCAGCGGCTGCCGGGTCTTCATCTTGGCCTCCGCGCGTGCGGCCCGACCGAGCTCGACCAGTCGCCGCACCAGCTTCATCGAGCCGGTCAGCTCGGCGTCCACGAGTGCGGGGTCCTGGGTGGGCCACTGGGAGAGGTGCACCGAGACCGGCAGGTCCGACTCGGTCGTTGCGAACATGTCGCCCCACACCCGCTCGGTGATGAACGGCGCCATCGGCGACATCAGCTGGGTGGTGATCCGCAGGCACTCGTGCAGCGTCGCGAAGGCTGCGGGGTCGCCGTTCCAGAACCGACGGCGGGAGCGCCGTACGTACCAGTTCGACAGGTCGTCGACGTACGCCGAGAGCAGCGACCCGGCGCGCTGGGTGTCGAAGTTCTCCATCGCGGTGGTCACCTCGCCCACCAGGCGGTGGGCCTCCGAGAGCGCCCACCGGTCCAGCACGGGCCGCTCCGCGGGCGGGGGCACCGTCCCGCCGGGCGTCCAGTCGGCGAGGTTGGCGTAGAGCACGTGGAAGGCCACAGTGTTCCAGTAGGTCAGCAGCACCTTGCGGACCGTCTCCTGGATCGTGGTGTGCCCGACGCGACGCGCCGCCCACGGGGAGCCCCCGGCCGCCATGAACCAGCGGACCGCGTCTGCTCCGTGCTCCTCCATCAGCGGGATCGGCTCGAGGATGTTGCCGAGGTGCTTGGACATCTTGCGCCCGTCCTCGGCCAGGATGTGGCCCAGGCAGAGCACGTTGCGGTACGACGACTCGTCGAAGACCAGCGTCCCGACGGCCATCAGGGTGTAGAACCAGCCGCGGGTCTGGTCGATCGCCTCGCAGATGAAGTCGGCGGGGTAGGCCTGCTCGAGCATCTGCTCCGAGCCCTCGACGTGGGGGTAGCCCCACTGGGCGAACGGCATCGACCCGGAGTCGAACCACGCGTCGATCACCTCGGGCACCCGTCGGGCCTGCTGGCCGCAGGTCGGGCACGCGAAGACGACCTCGTCGATGAACGGCCGGTGCGGGTCGAGCCCGGACTGGTCGGTGCCGGTCAGGCCGGAGAGCTCCTCGAGCGAGCCGATGCAGGTCTGGTGCCCCTCCTCGCAGCGCCAGATCGGCAGCGGCGTACCCCAGTAGCGGCTGCGCGAGAGCGCCCAGTCGATGTTGTTCTCCAGCCAGTCGCCGTAGCGGCCGTGCTTGATCGTCGAGGGGTACCAGCTGGTCTTCTCGTTCTCCCGGAGCAGGGCGTCCTTGATCTGGGTGGTGCGGACGTACCAGGAGGGCTGGGCGTAGTACATCAGCGCGGTGTGGCAGCGCCAGCAGTGCGGATAGCTGTGCTCGTACGGCACGTGCCGGAACATCAGGCCACGCGACTCGAGGTCGCGCACCAGGTCGGCGTCCGCGTGCTTGAAGAACTGGCCGCCGACCAGGGGGATGTCCTGGGCGAAGTGGCCGTCGGAGCCGACGGGTACGACGATCGGCAGCCCGTAGGAGCGGCACACCTCCATGTCGTCGGCGCCGAAGGCGGGGGACTGGTGCACCAGCCCGGTGCCGTCCTCGGTGGTGACGTAGTCGGCGAGCACGACCAGGTGGGGCGCGGTGGCGCCCTCCTCGACCGCCGGGAACTCGACCAGCTCGAAGGGCCGCTGGTAGGTCCAGCGTTCCATCTCCGCACCGGTCACCGTGGCCTCCACGGTCCAGCCCTCGCCCAGGGCGGCCCCGACGAGGGGCTCGGCCACCACGAGACGCTCGGTGCCGTCGGTGGCCAGGACGTAGGTGACGTCGGGCCGCACCGCCACGGCGGTGTTCGACACCAGGGTCCAGGGGGTGGTGGTCCACACCAGCAGGGCGGCGCCGCGCTCGGCCCACGGGCCGGAGGTCAGGGGGAACCGGACGTAGACGCTGGGGTCGGTGACGGTCTCGTAGCCCTGGGCGACCTCGTGGTCGGAGAGGCCGGTCTCGTCGCGCGGGCAGTACGGCGCCACGCGGTAGTCCTCGACCAGCAGCCCCTTGCCGTGGATCTGCTTCAGGGCCCACCACACCGACTGGACGTACTCGGAGTCCATCGTCCGGTAGGGCTGGCGCATGTCGAGCCAGCAGCCCATCCGGTCGGTCATCTGCTCCCAGAGGTCGACATGGCGCTGCACCGACTCGCGGCAGCGTTCGTTGAACTCCGCGATGCCGAACGCCTCGATGTCGGCCTTGCCGGAGAAGCCGAGCTCCTTCTCCACGGCGAGCTCGACGGGCAGGCCGTGGCAGTCCCAGCCGCCCTTGCGGTTCACCTGGTAGCCCTGCATCGTCTTGAAGCGGGGGAAGACGTCCTTGAACGTGCGGGACTCGATGTGGTGGGTGCCGGGGCGGCCGTTGGCCGTGGGCGGGCCCTCGTAGAAGGTCCAGGTCTCCGCGCCGGCGTTGCGCGCCACGGACTTCTCGAAGACCTGTTCCTGGTTCCAGAAGTCCAGCACGCCGGACTCGAGCTCAGGCAGGTCGACCTGCGGGGGGACGGGGCGGTACGCGCTCACGGCTGTCCTTCGTCTTCGGGTCGGTGCTCTCGTATCGAACCGAAGGGACGAGGAGCGGCGTACGCCGTGCCCCGCGGTACCACCCTCCTTGGCCGGCGCCACCTGCTCGCCGACCCACTTCATGGGCGACCCGGCTGGGTCTCACCGCAGCTGGTTCTAGTCCGGGACGACCCGAGCAGCCGTCCGCGTTTCTTCCAGCGGCTCCGGGGTGATGTCACCGGCTGCCGTGCCACCGGGCTCACACCATCCCCGGCTCGCTCGTGGCCGTGCAACCGGGTCCTTGGTCCCTTCCACGCCTTGCGGTGGGTCCAGTGTGCCAGAACTGTGGGAGAGTTCTACGACCCTGGTGGCCGGCGCTGCCGGACGACCAGGTTGAAGGGCTTGAACCAGCAACATATCCTCTGCCAGCACGTATGACGCAGCTCATATCCATCACCCGGTAGGGGGCAGGTCGAGCCATGGCACCAGCGAGCAGGAAGTCCCTGACCCGGCTCGCGGGCGCCGCAGCGCGCAAGGTGGTGGGTCGTGGAGCCGCGGCAGCGGAGGCCGCGGCACCGGCGGTCTCGACGGCGAAGAACGGCACGGCGAAGAAGGCCGCCAAGAAGAACGGCACGACGAAGAAGTCCCCCACGAAGACCAGCGCGGCGACGAACGGCACGGCCAAGAAGGCCGTCGCCAAGAAGGCCCCCGCGAAGAAGAGCCCGGTCGAGAAGCGGCCAGTCAAGAAGAGCACCGTGAGCAAGAGCCCGACGAAGAAGGCCCCGGCCAAGAAGATGCCGGCGAAGAAGCTGTCGGCGAAGACGAAAGTGGAGAAGGCCGTGACCCCTAAGAGCGCAGCGCGTACGACGGCGCCGGCGACCACAGGATCGGCGATGCCGACCGACCTGGTGGTCCTCGAGCAGGAGGACCCCTGGACCAAGACCGAGCTCAAGGAGGTCCGCGTCCAGCTCGACGACGACGTGAAGCGGCTCACCAGCGAGCTCGCCGAGGTCGAGGAAGACCTCGCCGGCATGATCGCGAACTCCGGCGAGGGCGCCGGCAACGACCAGGCAGACGTCGGCTCGGCCTCCTTCGAGCGTGATCAGGAGATGGTCATCGTCAACAACGCCCGCGACATGCTCGAGCAGTCCCAGCACGCCCTGCACCGGATCACCGACGGCAGCTACGGACAGTGCGAGGACTGCGGGAACGCGATCGGCAAGAACCGGTTGATGGCCTTCCCGCGCGCCACCCTGTGCCTGAGCTGCAAGCAGCGCGAGGAGCGTCGCTGAGCACCGAGGAGGACCCCCGCACGCCCACCATGCCCACCGGACCCACCGGCTCTGACGGGTCCGATGCACCCAGCGGCTCGGGCCGTCCGGGCCGCTCGGCCACCGGTCTCGCCCTGGCCGTCGCGGTGATCGCCCTGGCCGCCGACCTGCTCACCAAGCAGCTCGCGGTGCGGGAGCTGACCGGTCGGGCACCGGTGGAGGTGCTGGGCTCGTTCCTGCAGCTGCGACTGGTGCGCAACCCGGGGGCCGCCTTCAGCGCCGGCGCCTCGTTCACGCCCGTGATCACGGGTGTGGCCATCGTGGCGACGGTGGTGGTGGGCTACTACCTCCTGCGGGTCAGGTACCGGCCCTGGGCGATCGCGCTCGGGCTCCTGTTCGCAGGGGTCGTCGGCAACCTCATCGACCGGATGTTCCGGGCCCCGGGCCCGTTCCACGGACACGTGGTCGACTTCTTCGCGCTGCCCAACTGGCCGGTGTTCAACATCGCCGACATCTGCATCAACGCCGCCGGGGTCCTGCTCGTGATCCTGCTCGTCCGCGGCATCGACCTCGACGGCAACCGCATCCCCCACGAACCACGGAAGAAGAAGCGATGACCGCCCGGAGTGGAGAGCATCGCACCGTCCACGTCCCCGAGGGGCTCGGCGGCGAGCGCGTCGACGTGGCCCTCGCCCGCATGTTCGGCATCTCCCGGAGCAAGGCGGCCGAGCTGGTCGCCCAGGCCCTCGTGCAGCTCGACGGGCACCCTGCCGCCAAGTCCGACCGGCTCGTGCCCGGCACGATGCTCGAGGTGACCTTCCCCCGCGAGGAGGACCCCCTCGACGTGGTCGCCGAGGTGGTCGAGGGGATCCGGATCATCCACGACGACGACGAGATCGTGGTCATCGACAAGCCGGTCGGGGTCGCCGTACACCCCTCGATGGGGTGGACCGGGCCGACCGTCGTGGGGCACCTGCGCGGTGCCGGCTACCAGATCGCCACCAGCGGTGCCCCCGAGCGGCAGGGGATCGTGCAGCGCCTCGACGTCGGCACCTCGGGGGTGATGGTGATCGCGAAGAGCGAGCGCGCCTACTCGGTGCTGAAGAACGCCTTCCGTCACCGGCAGGTCGACAAGACCTACCACGCCCTGGTGCAGGGGCACCCTGACCCGCTCGAGGGCACCATCGACGCGCCCATCGGGCGGCACACCAAGTCGGACTGGAAGTTCGCGGTACGCGAGGACGGCAAGCACAGCGTCACCCACTACTCCACGCTCGAGGCGCACCGGTTCGCCAGCCTGCTGGAGGTCCACCTCGAGACCGGCCGCACCCACCAGATCCGGGTGCACATGGCCGCCCTGAAGCACCCGTGCGTCGCCGACCTGACCTACGGCGCCGACCCCACGCTCGCCCAGCGGGTCGGCCTGGAGCGGCAGTGGCTGCACGCGGTCGGGCTCGGCTTCGAGCACCCCGGCACGGGGGAGCAGGTGCACTACTCCTCGCCGTACCCCGACGACCTGGCGCAAGCCCTGGACATCCTGCGCGATGAGCGCTGAGGACCGGCCGGCGCAGCCGGCCGGGGAGGCCGTCGACGCCGACCTCGAGGACTTCGAGGACTTCGCGCTGCGTCCGGGACACCTCGAGGACCTGGACGAGCTCTGCGAGGTCTACCGGGCCTCCGCAGGCGGACCCGGCCTGCCGGAGGACGTGCGCTCCGCGGAGGAGGTCCGTGCCTGGCTCCTGGCCCTGCTCGACCTGCCCGGCCGGGAGCTGTGGGTCGCCGCACGTGAGGAGGTCCTCCTCGGGTTCGTGCTGATCGAGGACGAGTGGATCGACCTGCTCTACGTCCATCCCGAGCGCCCGGCGGCCGGCGTGGGCGCCGCCCTCCTGGACCTGGTCAAGGGCCTGCGACCGCGCGGCTTCGGGCTCAGGGTGCACCGGGCCAACACCCGCGCCCGGGCCTTCTACGCCAGGCGCGGGCTGGTCGAGCTCGAGCACACCGACGGCAGCAGCTACCCCGACGGCACTCCCGACGTGGCCATGGCCTGGCCGGGCGAGGAGCCGCTGGCCTACCTGCGCGGCCGCATCGACCTGGTCGACGACGAGCTCGCCGTGCTCCTGGCCCGGCGTACGGCGCTCACGGCCGCGGTGCAGGACCACAAGCTGAGCAGTGGCGCGGCCGCGGGGGAGCAGGGCCGTGACGCCGGCCGCGAGGCCGAGATCGTGGCCCGGATGGCCCGGCACGTGCCCGGGCTGGGGGCCGACCGGATCGCCCGGGTGATGCACACGATCATCGAGGAGAGCCTGGCCGCCTGGGAGGCCGCCGACCGACCCGGTGACCGACCCGGTGACCGACCCGGTGACCGGCCCGGCGAGGGGTCCCGTGACGGGTCTCACGACGGGTCCCCGGAGGCCTCCGGACCCCCATGAGCCGACGCCCGTGTCCTGTCAGGGGGGCCTGTCAGGCTGACGTACGCTGACCTTCTTCCCCGCACGACCGGGCGCCGACCACTGGCCGCGCCCGTGCTGAAGACGGGTATCGAACGACTGAGCTCCGGGAAGGGCTGATCGCGCTCCATGTCGAGCAAAGATGGATTCGTCCACCTGCACGTCCACACCGAGTACTCCATGCTCGACGGGGCCGCCCGGCTCGGCGACATGTTCGCGCGCACGGCCGAGCTCGGCATGGACGCCATCGCGATGACCGACCACGGCAACGTGTTCGGGGCCTACGACTTCTGGTCCAAGGCGCGCTCGGCGGGGGTCAAGCCCATCATCGGGATGGAGGCCTACTTCACCCCGAACACCTCGCGCTTCGACAAGAAGCGGGTGCGGTGGAACGACGGCGGCAACGACGACGTCTCCGGCTCGGGCGCCTACACCCACATGACGCTCCTCGCCGAGACCACCGCGGGGATGCACAACCTGTTCCGGCTCTCCTCCAGGGCCTCGATGGAGGGGTTCTTCTACCAGCCGCGCGCGGACCGCGAGCTGCTCACCGAGTACGCCGACGGCCTGATCGCCACGACCGGGTGCCCCTCGGGCGAGGTGCAGACCTGGCTGCGGATCGGGGACTACGAGAAGGCCCGCCAGGCCGCCGGGGACTTCCAGGACATCCTGGGCAAGGACAACTACTTCCTCGAGCTGATGGACCACGGTCTCGACATCGAGACCCGGGTCCGTGACGGGCTCCTGCGGCTGAGCAAGGACCTCGGGATCCCGCCGGTCGCCACCAACGACTCCCACTACGTGCACCAGCGCGACGCGCCCTCCCACGAGCACCTGCTCTGCGTCTCCTCGGGCAGCGTGATGAGCGACCCGAAGCGGTTCCGGTTCAACGGCGACGGCTACTACATCAAGTCACCGGCCGAGATGCGCGACCTGTGGGCGGTGCGCAACGGCCTGCCCGAGGCGTGCGACAACACGCTGCTGATCGCCGAGCGCTGCGACGTGGAGTTCACCGAGGGCAACGGCACCTACATGCCCCGGTTCCCGGTCCCCGAGGGCGAGGACGAGAACTCCTGGCTGGTCAAGGAGGTGGAGAAGGGACTCCGGTTCCGCTACCCCCAGGGCATCCCCGACGACGTCCGCAAGCGTGCCGACTTCGAGGTCGGCGTGATCATCGCGATGGGCTTCCCGGGCTACTTCCTCGTCGTCGCCGACTTCATCAACTGGGCCAAGGACAACGGCATCCGGGTGGGGCCGGGCCGCGGCTCCGGCGCGGGGTCGATGGTGGCCTACGCGATGCGGATCACCGACCTCGACCCGATCGTGCACGGCCTGATCTTCGAGCGGTTCCTCAACCCCGACCGCGTCTCCATGCCCGACTTCGACATCGACTTCGACGAGCGTCGCCGCGGCGAGGTCATCCGCTACGTCTCCGACAAGTACGGCGACGACCGGGTCTCGATGATCGTCACCTACGGCACCATCAAGGCCAAGCAGGCGGTCAAGGACTCCTCGCGGATCCTGGGCTACCCCTTCGCGATGGGCGACCGGATCACCAAGGCGATGCCCGCCTCGGTGATGGGCAAGGACGTGCCGCTCAAGGAGATCTTCGACCCGGCCCACAAGCGCTTCGGCGAGGGTGGTGAGTTCCGGGCGCTCTACGAGGGCGACCAGGACGTCAAGACCGTGGTCGACACCGCGATCGGCCTCGAGGGCCTCAAGCGCCAGTGGGGCGTGCACGCCGCAGGCGTGATCATGTCCAGCGAGCCGCTCCTCGACGTGATCCCCGTGATGCGGCGTCCCGCCGACGGCGCCAAGATCACGCAGTTCGACTACCCGACCTGCGAGAAGCTCGGCCTGATCAAGATGGACTTCCTCGGGTTGCGCAACCTGACGGTCCTCGACGACGCCCTGATCAGCATCGAGTCCAACCGCGGCGAGAAGATCGTGCTCGAGGAGCTCGAGCTCACCGACCCGGCGACGTACGCGCTGATGCAGAAGGGCGACACCCTCGGTGTCTTCCAGCTCGACGGCGGCCCGATGCGCGCGCTGCTGCGCAGCATGCAGCCCGACACCTTCGAGGACATCTCCGCGGTCGGCGCGCTCTACCGTCCCGGGCCGATGGGCGCGGACTCGCACAACAAGTACGCCCGCCGCAAGACCGGCCGCGAGCCGGTCGAGCCGCTGCACCCGGAGCTGGCCGAGGCACTCGAGGAGGTGCTGGGCGAGACCTACGGCCTGATCGTCTACCAGGAGCAGGTGATGGCGATCGCCCAGCAGCTGGCGGGCTACACGCTCGGCCAGGCGGACCTGCTGCGCCGGGCGATGGGCAAGAAGAAGAAGGAGGAGCTGGACAAGCAGTTCGCGACCTTCTCCGCCGGCATGACCGAGCGGGGGTTCTCCTTCGCCGCGATCAAGGCGCTGTGGGACACGCTGCTGCCGTTCTCCGACTACGCGTTCAACAAGGCGCACTCCGCGGCGTACGGCCTGGTGTCGTACTGGACCGCGTTCCTCAAGGCCAACTACCCGGCCGAGTACATGTCCGCGCTCCTCACCTCGGTGAAGGACGACAAGGACAAGATGGCGATCTACCTCAACGAGTGCCGCCGGATGAAGATCAAGGTGCTGCCGCCCGACGTGAACGAGTCGGAGGCCAACTTCACCCCGGTCGGCACCGACATCCGCTTCGGCCTGACCGCGATCCGCAACGTCGGCTGGAACGTCGTCGAGCAGATCGTCGAGGCGCGGCGGGAGAAGGGCCGCTACGTCGACTTCAACGACTTCATGGCCAAGGTCCCCGTGCTGGTGTGCAACAAGCGGCTGATCGACTCGCTCGCCCGGGCCGGCGCGTTCGACGACATGAAGCACAAGCGTCGCGCCATCGTGGCGATCCACGAGGAGGCGGTCGACAAGTACATCGACGCGAAGCGCAACGACGAGGGCGGGCAGGGCTCGCTGATGGAGATGCTCGGCGTCGAGGAGGTCGGAGGTGCGAGCACCGAGGTCGTCGTGCCCGACCACATGGACGAGTGGGACAAGAGCACCCTGCTCGGCCACGAGCGGGAGATGCTCGGCCTCTACGTCTCCGACCACCCGCTGACCGGGCTCGAGCACGTCCTCTCCGCGGCGGCCGACTGCACCATCGGCCAGCTCGTCACCGACGAGGACCGCCCCGACGGGTCCTTCGCGACCATCTGCGGCCTGATCACCTCGGTGACCCGCAAGATGACCAAGACCGGCAACGCCTGGGCCATCGTGACCGTCGAGGACCTCGAGGGTGCCATCGACGTGCTGCTGTTCCCCAGCGACTACCAGTTGGCAAGCACCCTGCTCGTCGAGGACACCGTGGTCACCGTGCAGGGCCGCCTGGACCGCAGCAAGGACCAGGCCGAGCTCC
The DNA here is from genome assembly GCF_058215735.1 of Nocardioides sp. Z30_9. Classification (NCBI taxonomy): domain Bacteria; kingdom Bacillati; phylum Actinomycetota; class Actinomycetes; order Propionibacteriales; family Nocardioidaceae; genus Nocardioides; species Nocardioides sp. Z30_9. The sequence continues at coordinate 1,216,173 of NZ_JBZAJF010000001.1, read as the reverse complement.
GCGGCAAGACCGTCTCCGCCCCGGTGATGGACGACCGGGGGAGCGGCGGGCCGGTGGTGATCACGCTGCCCTCCACCCGCTGCACCCCGCCGGTGGTGGAGCAGCTCAAGGAGGTGCTGCACACGCACCCGGGCACGACCGAGGTACGTCTCAAGCTCGTCTCGCGCAGCGGCACCCGGGTGCTCAAGCTCGACGACCGGCTGCGGGTCTTCGCCTCGCCGGCGCTCTACGGAGACCTCAAGCACCTGCTCGGACCTGGGTGCCTGGGATGACCCATCCCTCGCCGCCCGACTCGGAGCCGGTGCTCACCTCGGGCCCGGCCGGGAGGCCGTCGACCCGGCGGGGCGTGGCCGCCGACGTGCTGGTGGTGGCGGTGTGGTTCGCGGTCCTCGGCCTTCTCGGTGCGGTCGTGTGGTGGCAGGTGACCCCGTTGCCGACCGTGGTGAAGACCGGGACGGGAGCGACCCTGGCGCCCGAGGAGCTGGTCAAGCAGGCCGGCATCGACGGGTGGTTCTTCGTGATCGCGGCGGTCGCCGGCGTGGTCAGCGGCGCGGTGCTGCTCGCCTGGCGGCGGCGCGACCCGCTGCTGATGGTGCTGCTGGTCACCCTGGGTGCAGGCCTGGCGTCGTGGCTGATGATCAAGGTGGGCCTCGCCCTGGGCCCGGAACGGGAGCTGTCCGCGCTCAAGGGGCTCCCCGACGGCGCCGAGGTGAGGATGCAGCTCAAGCTGCACGCCCCCGGAGTGGCCTGGACGTGGCCGATCGCCACGGCGCTGGGTGCGCTGGTCTACCTGTGGGTGCTGCGTCGCCCCGACCGGCCGCAGCCCGCCCCCGAGCAGAACAGCCCCGGCCAGAACGGGGCCGGCCAGAACGGGTACGACTAGCACGAGCCTGAACAGGGCCGGCCTCGGTTGGGGTGACCCCCTCGCTGGGTACGACGGCAGGCATGGACTTCGACCTAGAGCGTTTCGTCACGGCGCAGGACTCCGGCAACACCTACGAGCAGGCGCTGGCCGAGCTGCGCCGCGGGCGCAAGACCAGCCACTGGATGTGGTTCGTCTTCCCGCAGGTGGCCGGCCTGGGGCGCAGCGCCACGGCGCAGCAGTACGCCGTCTCGGGACTGGCCGAGGCGCGCGCCTACCTGGCGCACCCGCTGCTCGGCCCCCGGCTCCGCGAGGCAGCCGCCGCACTCCTGGAGTCCGGGGAGACCCGCGCCGAGGACGTGCTCGGGTCCACCGACGCGATGAAGCTGCGCTCCTCGATGACCCTCTTCGACCGCGCGCAGCCCGACGAGCCCGTCTTCACGGCGGTGCTGGAGCGGTTCTTCGACGGCACCCCGGACCCCCGGACCCTCGAGCTCCTCGGCTGAACAGTCCCTTGTGACGCGGGGGTACGACGGCTCAGCGGCGCCCGATGTCGGCCACCGTCGCGTCCAGCAGGGCGACCAGGTCCGCGGGAGCCAGGCCGAGGTCGAGGCCGCGCCTGCCTGCGCTGACGTAGACGGTCGGCCGGTCGAGCGCGGAGCGGTCCACGACGGTGGGCAGCTGCCGGCGCTGGCCGAGGGGGGAGATCCCGCCGACCACGTAGCCGGTCGTCCGCTCCGCGGCGGCGGGGTCGGCCAGGGCGGCCTTCTTGCCGCCGACCGCGGCTGCGAGCGCCTTGAGGTCGAGCTGGCCCGAGACCGGGACCACGGCGACGGTCAGCTGCCCGTCGACCTCGGTCACCAGCGTCTTGAGCACCGCCTCCGGGTCCAGCCCCAGCTGCTCGGCGGCCTCCAGGCCGTAGGAGGTGGCCGCGCGGTCGTGGGTGTAGGGGTGCAGCGTGAAGGGCACCCCGGCACGTTCGAGCGCCACCGTGGCCGGCGTACCGCCGGATCGTGAGGCGGGGGACCGCCGGGCCATCAGTTGGGGGACCACCGGGTCCGGGCGACCTCGGTGGCCGGCAGGGAGGGCAGGGCGCGCATCGCCCGCATCTCCTCGTGCAGGGTGCGCCGGATCATCCCCAGGCGCACCTGGGCGCTGTCGGCCTCCAGCAGCGCCTGCCGCTGCGGAAGGGTGAGCAGGCAGGTGCTCGCGAGCGCGTAGGAGAGGTACGCCGGGTCGGTGGGGAGCTCGCCGGTGAGCACCGGGCCGCCGCGCAGGTCCGAGAGCTGGTGCCGGTAGGACTCGAACGCCGAGCGCGCCGCCTCTGCCTCGACGACGGCCTCCGGCTCGTCCTGGTCCGGCATCAGCTCGATCTCGCCCCGCAGGAACGGTCCCGAGCTGTCGGAGTTGAGCACCCGCAGCCGCTGCCGGCCGACGACCTCGATGTCGTAGCGGCCGTCGTCGTAGGCCTCGACCTCGGTGAGCTGGACCAGGGTGCCGACCCGGTGGGCCGACTGCATCCCGTGCTCGCCCACCTCGTAGCCCTCGCGGATCGCGAGGATGCCGAAGACCTGGTCGGCGGCGTCCTCGACCTCGATCAGCTCGCGCACCAGCACGCGGTAGCGCTCCTCGAAGATGTGCAGCGGGGTGGCGACACCGGGGAAGACCACCGCGTTGAGGGGGAAGAGCGGGACCATGGGCACGAGGCCAATCTAGGGGCAAGCCCCCGTCGTCGGGGGTTCCCGCCACCGAGGGGTACGTTTTCGGACGTGTCCCACGAACTGACCCCCGAGGAGCTGGCGTTCGTCACCTCCGCCTTCGACCACGCCCGCAACGGTGACCTGGTCGGCCTCACCGAGGTCCTCGATGCGGGCGTGCCGGTCAACCTGACCAACAGCAAGGGGGACACGCTGCTCATCCTCGCGGCCTACCACGTGCAGCCCGACGTCGTGCGTGCGCTGATCGCTCGCGGCGCCGACCACAGCCGGGTCAACGACATGGGGCAGACCGCGCTCGCCGCGGCCGCGTTCCGGCAGAGCGCCGAGATCGTCACCGATCTGCTCGACGCCGGTGCCGACCCCGACCTCGGCCCGAAGTCGGCCGTGGCCATCGCGACCTTCTTCGACCTCCCCGAGATGCTGGGGCTGCTGCGGCGCTGACGCCGCCTCTCCGGAGCGGTGGGGCCACGCCCGGTCCGGCTCCGGGGCCGTGGTCGGAGCCGCCTCGGCTGCCCACCTAGAATGGGCGGCATGATACGCCGGATCGACCTCCGGGACGGCAGCGCTGGCGCTGCTCCCGACTACCGCACCCTGGTGCCGCGCGCCGACTTCGACGTCGAGGCCGCGCAGCACGTGGTGCGCCCGATCTGCGACGGTGTCCGCGACCGGGGCGTGGAGGCGATCCTGGAGTACGCCGCACAGTTCGACGGCGTCACGCAGACCGACATCCGGGTGCCGCGTGAGGCGCTCCGCGAGGCACTGGCCGACCTCGACCCCCAGGTGCGCGCCGGTCTCGAGGAGTCCGTGCGTCGTCTGAGGATCACCTGCCTGGCCGAGCTCGGCACCGAGGTGGTCACCGACCTCGGCCCGGGCGCCCGCGTGATCCAGCGGCTGATCCCGGTCGACCGGGTGGGCCTCTACGTGCCGGGCGGCGTCGCCCCGCTGGTCTCCAGCGTGGTGATGAACGTCGTACCCGCGCAGGTCGCGGAGGTCGGCTCCATCGCGCTGAGCAGCTCGCCGCAGAAGACGCCGTTCAAGAGCTACGGCCCCGGGCTCCCGCACCCGACGATCATGGCCGCCTGCGAGCTCCTCGGCATCGACGAGGTGTACGCCGTCGGCGGCGCCCAGGCGATCGCGATGTTCGCCCACGGCGCCGGCCCGTGCCGCCGCGTCGACCTGGTCACCGGGCCGGGGAACATCTACACCGTCAGCGCCAAGCGGCTGCTCAAGGGCGTCGTGGGGATCGACTCCGAGGCCGGGCCGACCGAGATCGCCATCCTGGCCGACGACACCGCCGACGCGGCGTTCGTGGCCGCCGACCTGCTCAGCCAGGCCGAGCACGACCCGATGGCCGCCTCGGTGCTGGTCACCGACTCGACCCGGCTCGCCGACGAGGTCGAGGTCGAGCTGGACAAGCAGGTGGCCGCGACCCGCCACACCGACCGCGTGCGCACCGCCCTGTCCGGCGTGCAGTCGGGAATCGTCCTGGTCGACGACGTCACCCAGGGCCTCGAGGTGATCAACGCCTACGCCGCCGAGCACACCGAGATCCACACCGCCGACGCGGAGGCGGTCGCCGCGCGGGTGCGCAACGCGGGCGCCGTCTTCGTGGGCCCGTGGGCGCCGGTGTCGCTGGGCGACTACTGCGCCGGCTCCAACCACGTGCTGCCCACGGCCGGCTGCGCCTGCCACTCCTCGGGTCTCTCGGTGCGCTCGTTCCTGCGGGCGGTGCACGTCGTGGAGTACTCCCGCGACGCGCTCGCCGAGGTCGCCGACCACGTCGTCACCCTCGCCGACGCCGAGGACCTCCCCGGTCACGGAGCCGCGGTCAACGTGCGCTTCGGGCGCCGGTGAGGCCCGCCCCGGACGCAGCGGTCGGAGCGTCCAGCTGGCCGCCCCTGCGTGAGGAGCTCCAGGGCGTGGAGCCGTACGGCGCACCCCAGCTCGACGTGCCGGTGCAGCTCAACGTCAACGAGAACCCCTACGGTCCCTCCCAAGCTGTCGTCGACGACGTCACCGAGGCAGTGACCCTGGCCGCCGCCACGCTCAACCGCTACCCCGACCGCGAGTTCACCGAGCTGCGCAGCGGGCTGGCGGCGTACCTCAGCCTCGAGGCCGGGACCACGATCGCCCCCTCCCAGGTCTGGGCCGCGAACGGCTCCAACGAGGTGATGCTGCAGATCCTGCAGGCCTTCGGCGGCCCCGGGCGTACGGCGATCTCGTTCGCGCCGACGTACTCGATGTATCCCGAGTACGCCCGCGACGCGATGACCAACTGGGTGGCCGGCCGCCGGCACGAGGACTTCAGCTTCGACCTCGACGAGGCCCGCCGGCTCATCGACGAGCACCAGCCCAGCGTGATCCTGCTGCCGTCCCCGAACAACCCGACCGGGACGGCGCTGCCGCACGAGGTGATCAGCGAGCTCTGCGAGCTGGCCGAGGACCAGCCGGTGCCCGGCGTCGTGGTGATCGACGAGGCCTACGCCGAGTTCCGGCGCGCCGGCACCCCCTCGGCGCTGGAGCTGCTGCCCGAGCACCGCAACCTGATGGTGAGCCGCACGATGAGCAAGGCCTTCGCGCTGGCCGGGGCCCGGCTCGGCTACCTCGCGGCCGCCCCGGAGCTGTGCGACGCGCTCCGGGTGGTGCGGTTGCCCTACCACCTCTCGGCGGTCACCCAGGCGGTGGCGAACGCGGCCCTGCGCCACGCCGACGAGCTGCTCGGGAAGGTCGCGGAGCTGCGCGAGGAGCGCGACCGGACCGTGGAGTGGCTGCTGGCCGAGGGCTACGAGGTCGCGCCGAGCGACGCGAACTTCGTATTGTTCGGTCGGTTCGCGGATCGTGCGGCAGTGTGGCAGCAGCTGCTCGACCGCGGCGTGCTGATCCGGGTGACCGGACCGGAGGGCTGGCTGCGGGTCTCGATCGGCACTCCAGCAGAGATGAAGGCGTTCAAGGACGCCATGAGAGAGGTGACAGCATGACTCCGAGCACGAACCGGATCGCACGCATCGAGCGGGAGACCAAGGAGTCGAAGGTGCTCGTCGAGCTCGACCTCGACGGGTCCGGCCGCACGGACGTCTCCACCGGCGTCGGGTTCTACGACCACATGCTCACCGCCTTCGGGCGTCACGCCCTGTTCGACCTCACCGTCCAGACCGAGGGCGACACCCACATCGACGCGCACCACACCGTCGAGGACACCGCGATCGCGCTCGGCGACGCGCTGCTGCTCGCGCTCGGGCCCAAGTCCGGCATCCGCCGCTTCGGCGACTCGCTGGTGCCGCTCGACGAGGCCCTGGTGCAGTGCGCCGTGGACGTCTCGGGCCGGCCATACTGCGTGCACCTCGGCGAGCCCGAGGGCCAGCAGTTCGTCACGATCGGCAACGCCTACCTCGGCTCGCTGACCCGGCACGTCTTCGAGACCCTCGCGCACCACGCCCAGATCGCCCTGCACGTGCGGGTGCTCTCGGGACGCGACCCGCACCACCTCGTCGAGTCGCAGTTCAAGGCGGTCGCCCGCGCCCTGCGCGACGCCGTGGCCTACGACCCCCGCGAGACCGGGGTCCCCTCCACGAAGGGAACGCTCTGAGCACCGACGCCCCCACCCCCGAGGACACCGCAGGCACCGCCCCGAAGGTGGTGGTCCTCGACTACGGCTCCGGCAACCTGCGCTCGGTCGTGCGCGCCCTGGAGCGGGCCGGTGCCGAGGTCACGCTGACCGCGGACCGTGACGCCGCGATGGCCGCCGACGGACTGGTGGTGCCGGGGGTGGGCGCCTTCGCCGCGTGCATGGAGGGGCTGCGTGCCGTCTTCGGCCACGAGATCATCGGGCGCCGCCTGGCCGGCGGGCGACCGGTCCTCGGCATCTGCGTCGGGATGCAGATCCTCTTCGAGCGCGGGGTCGAGCACGGCGTCGAGACCGCCGGCTGCGACGAGTGGCCCGGCGTCGTGGAGCGGCTGCAGGCGCCCGTCGTACCCCACATGGGGTGGAACACCGTGGAGCCGCCCGCCGGGTCCACGCTGTTCGCCGGGATCGAGGACGAGCGGTTCTACTTCGTGCACTCCTACGGTGTCCGCGACTGGTCGCTGGTCACGAACGGCCGCACCCGGGCGCCGCTGGTCACCTGGGCCTCCCACGGTGGCGACCGGTTCGTGGCCGCGGTCGAGAACGGTCCGCTCACCGCGACCCAGTTCCACCCCGAGAAGTCCGGCGACGCCGGTGCGCGTCTCCTGGCGAACTGGGTGCGGAGCCTGCGCCGCCCCGGCACGTCCTGATGCCCGCACGATGAGCCGCCGATGAGCCCGCGATGAGCCCCCGATGAGCAAGGAACGCGCCCGGCGACGCGAGGCCCGGGAGAAGGAGGCCGCGATCGTGACCGCCGCGCGCGCCTCCGAGGCCGAGCGCCGTGAGCGCCGTGCCGCTCGTCAGCGCGCCTTCGCGTCGCGGCTGCCCCGGCGTCGTTCGCGTCCGACCGGGATCCTGGCCGCCCGCCGTCGCCGGGAGACCGGTGCCACGATTGCCCTCCTGCTCGTCCTGAACGTGGTCGTCTGGGTGCTCTTCCCCGGCTGGCCCGCACGGGCGATGGCCCTGATCGTGAGCCTGCTCGCGGCCCCTGTCCTGCACACCATGCTGTTCCGCCGACGTTGAGAACCGGAGACCATCCAATGACCGCCGCCCCCATCCCCACCGGCCAGGGAACCCACCTCGAGCTGCTCCCAGCCGTCGACATCGCCGGCGGGAACGCCGTACAGCTCGTCCAGGGGGTCGCCGGCTCCGAGAAGCGGTTCGGCGACCCCGTCGAGGCCGCCCTGCGCTGGCAGGACGCCGGGGCGGAGTGGATCCACCTCGTCGACCTCGACGCCGCCTTCGGCCGGGGCCACAACCGTGAGCTCCTCGCCAGGATCGTCGGCACCCTGGACATCGACGTGGAGATGAGCGGCGGGATCCGCGACGACGACTCCCTCGAGGCCGCCATGACCGCGGGCTGCCGCCGCGTGAACATCGGCACCGCTGCGCTGGAGTCGCCCGACTGGTGCGCGCGCGTCATCGAGAAGTACGGCGACCGGATCGCGATCGGGCTCGACGTGCGCGGGGAGACGCTCGCTGCCCGGGGCTGGACCCGTGAGGGCGGCAACCTCTACGAGGTGCTCGAGCGCCTCGACGAGCAGGGCTGTGCGCGCTACGTGGTCACCGACGTGAACAAGGACGGGATGCTCCAGGGCCCGAACCTCGAGCTGCTGCGCAGCGTGTGTGCCCGCACCGACCGTCCCGTGGTCGCCTCCGGTGGCATCACCGAGCTGGCCGACCTCGAGGCCCTGATGGCCCTGGTCACGCCGGCGGACCAGCCCGGCGGCGTGGAGGGAGCGATCATCGGCACCGCGCTCTACGAGGGCCGGTTCACCCTGACCGAGGCGCTCGACCTCACCCGGGGCACGACGGGGTCCGGACAGGCATGAGCCTCGCCGTACGCGTGATCCCGTGCCTGGACGTCGACGGCGGACGGGTGGTCAAGGGGATCAACTTCCAGAACCTCCGCGATGCCGGCGACCCGGTCGAGCTCGCCAAGGTGTACGACGCCGAGGGGGCCGACGAGCTCACGTTCCTCGACATCTCGGCCTCCCACGAAGGTCGCGCGACCACGATGGAGATCGTCTCGCGCACGGCCGAGCAGGTGTTCATCCCGCTGACCGTCGGCGGAGGAGTCGGGTCGGTCGAGGACGTCGACCGACTGCTGCGAGCAGGTGCGGACAAGATCGCCGTGAACACCGCGGCGATCCGGCGACCCGAGCTGGTCGCCGAGATCGCCGACCGGTTCGGCAACCAGGTTCTGGTGCTCTCGGTGGACGCGCGACGGGTCCCCACGGGGTCGCCGGACGGCACCGACTCGGGGTTCGAGGTGACCACCCACGGCGGGCGGAAGTCGGCCGGTCTCGACGCGATCGAGTGGGCTGCCCGGGCGGCCGAGCTGGGCGCGGGCGAGATCCTGCTCAACTCGATGGACGCCGACGGCACCCGCGACGGCTTCGACCTCGAGCTGCTCCGCCTGATCCGCAGGGAGGTGTCGATCCCCGTGATCGCGAGCGGGGGAGCGGGTTCCCTCGAGCACTTCCCCCCGGCGGTGGACGCGGGCGCGGACGCCGTGCTGGCGGCGACGGTGTTCCACTTCGGCACCCTGCGGATCGCCGAGGTGAAGCAGACCCTGGAACGGGCCGGGCACCCGGTCCGCTGACCCGACGCAGGGGCCGTTCAGCGGTCGGTCTTGGCCCAGCAGATGCTGCGCCGGTTCCCGGCCTTCCACTCCGCCTCGTGGAACCGGGTGTAGCCGAAGTCGTACTCGACCGGGTAGTTCATCCAGGCGCCGACCGAGTCGGAGCAGAAGTCGCGTGAGCGCACCTCGGCCAGCCGGTCGCCGGGGTAGGGGTCCTGGGGCTGACCCAGCTTGATCGTGGTGACCGCGCGCCAGTTGTGCTTCTCGCTGCAGCTGACCTTCTTCGAGCCCGCCAGCGTGTCTCCGAGCGCGCAGCGGAGCCACTGCTCGGGGGGCTTCGCGCGGAACAGTCCCTTGGCCGTGGTGGGCAGGGCGGCGTACTTCTCGGCGTCGGCCGGGCCGCCGACCAGGTCGCAGCGGTACCAGCGGGCGCCCTTGTCCCAGCCGCGTTCGGAGGGCCGGAACCAGGCCCAGCTCAGCTGGATCCTCATCGCGAGGCTCTCGTCGACGCCGAGGAAGCGCTCGAAGGCACGCTCACACGTGGGGTAGATCCAGGTGCCGTGCCCCGGCGCGTCGTACGCCTTGCCGGTCGACTCCGGCAGCGTGCCGACGGCGAAGGTCTGGGAGGTGTGCGGCTCGGTGCACGGGACCTCCTCCGAGGTGTTGCTCGGCTTCTCGGTGTCGGCGGGGGTGAGCACGTAGCAGGCCCCGAGCTTCGGGGTCGTGGTCCGGTCCGCGACCGTCTGGGGCCGCAACGGTGCCGAGCAGGCGGCGAGCGAGCCCGCGAGGAGCAGCGCCAGCAGTCCGGCGGCGACGCGGGTCCACGCGGTACGGCCAGGCACGTGCGGTTCCTCCAGGCTTCCGGGTCCTCGGCCAGCACGTGACGAGAGTCACTGGGCGAGCAGTGCCGCGATGGTACCGCCCAGCTCGTACGCCGAGGCGGTGTCCGCGCCGGTCGTCTCACCCATCACCTCGAGCACGTCGTACCCGCGCCGCCAGCCCAGTGCCCCGGTGATCGAGAGCACCGAGCGCACCGCGCCCGTGGTGTCGTAGCGGCCGTGCACGTAGAGCCCGAACGGCCGCCCGGCCGTCGTCCCGGCCGACTCCTGACCGCTGCCGTCCTCGGAGAGGGCGCCACCGATCTGCAGGAAGGTCGAGTCGAAGACGTGCTTGAGCGCGCCGGACATGTAGCCGAAGTTCGCGGTCGTGCCGAGCAGGTAGCCGTCGGCCTCGAGGAGGTCCCGGGCACCCGCGGCGCCGCGGGCGAAGTCCAGCGCCTCGGTGACCACCACCTCCACGCCCTCGATCGCGTCGTCGTGGGCGCCGGCGACCACGGCCTCGGTGAGCGAGCGCAGTGACGCGGTGGGGGAGTGGTGGACGATCAGCAGGCGGCTCATGGGCCCGAGTCTCCCAAGTGCCGGGCCGGCAGCGGGGGCGCGGGTCCGCTGCTAGGGTGGACAGGTCATGACGCGCCTTCCAGCACTCCTCAGCCCACTCGGCGGCCTTCTTCGGTGCCGCCGCGAGGTCACCCCGCACATCTAGCGGAGCCGGACCCCTCGCGGCGGAGTGTGTGTGTCCCCGGCGCCCGTCACTTCAGCAAGCGAGAAGACTCATGACCCTGCAGAAATCCGGATTCGTCAACACCCAGCGTGCCAGTGGCATGCCCGTCGAGCGCTACCGGCCGTTCCCCCCGATCGACCTGCCCGACCGGACCTGGCCCTCGGCCCAGATCACCCAGGCACCCCGGTGGCTCTCCACCGACCTGCGCGACGGCAACCAGGCCCTGATCGACCCGATGTCCCCTGAGCGCAAGCACAAGATGTTCGACCTCCTGGTCAAGATGGGCTACAAGGAGATCGAGGTCGGCTTCCCCTCGGCCAGCGAGACCGACTTCGCCTTCGTGCGCCAGCTGATCGAGCGCGACAAGGTCCCCGAGGACGTCACCATCTCGGTGCTGACCCAGGCCCGCGAGGACCTGATCGAGCGCACCACCGAGTCCCTGGTGGGTGTGCACCACGCCAACATCCACCTCTACAACGCCCTGGCGCCGATGTTCCGGCGCGTGGTCTTCCGCGCCAGCACCGACGAGGTCAAGGACATCGCGGTGCGCGGCACCGAGCTGTTCATGAAGTACGCCGAGCAGAACCTGTCCAAGACCGTGATCGGCTACGAGTACTCCCCGGAGATCTTCACCAGCACCGAGCTGCCGTTCTCCCTCGAGGTGTGCGAGGCCGTCTCCGACGTGTGGCAGCCCGAGGACGGTCGCGAGATCATCCTGAACCTGCCGGCCACGATCGAGGTCGCGACCCCGAACGTCTACGCCGACCAGATCGAGTGGTTCTCCCGGCAGCTGACCCGCCGCGAGCACACGACGATCAGCCTGCACCCGCACAACGACCGCGGTACCGCGGTCGCGGCGACCGAGCTGGCCATGATGGCGGGCGCGGACCGCGTCGAGGGCTGCCTGTTCGGCCACGGCGAGCGCACCGGCAACGTGTGCCTGGTGACCCTGGGGATGAACCTGTTCAGCCAGGGCATCGAGCCCCAGATCGACTTCTCCGACATCGACGAGATCCGTCGCACGGTGGAGTACTGCACCCAGCTGCCGGTCCACCCGCGCCACCCCTACGCGGGCGACCTCGTCTACACCGCCTTCTCCGGCTCCCACCAGGACGCCATCAAGAAGGGCCTCGAGGCGCTGGAGAAGGAGGCCGAGGAGGCCGGCCACCCCGTGGGCGAGCACCCCTGGGAGGCGCCGTACCTGCCGATCGACCCCAAGGACGTCGGCCGCAGCTACGAGGCCGTGATCCGGGTGAACAGCCAGTCGGGCAAGGGCGGTGTCGCCTACGTGATGAAGTCCGAGCACAAGCTCGACCTGCCGCGACGCCTGCAGATCGAGTTCAGCCGCGTCGTGCAGGAGCAGACGGACGGCGAGGGCGGCGAGATGACCTCGGCCGCGATCTGGGACGCGTTCCGCAGCGAGTACCTCGACCGGGAGACGCCCCTGAAGCTGAACTCGGTGCACACCTCCTCGGCCGCGGGTGAGAAGGACCAGCTCGACGTCAACGTCTACGTCGACGGCCAGATCCGGGAGCTGCACGGGTCGGGCAACGGGCCGATCGCGGCGTTCGTGGACGCGATCAACGGGCTGCCCGACAACTTCGACGTGCGGGTGCTCGACTACGCCGAGCACGCGCTGTCCTCGGGGGGCGACGCCCTCGCGGCGGCGTACGTCGAGTGCGCCGTCGGCGACCAGCTGCTCTGGGGTGTCGGGGTGGACGCGAACATCGTCACCGCCTCGCTGAAGGCCGTGATCTCCGCGGTCAACCGCGCCTGAGGAGACGTTCGCGTAACACCCTTGCTGCAGATGTAGTAGGAGTACTACATTTATTCGATGGTTGTGATGCGCGACACGCAGGCTCCGGCGGTGTCGGTGCGTGGCCTGCAGATGCGCTACGGGCAGACCGACGTGCTGACGGGCGTGGACTTCGAGGTCCACGCCGGTGAGGTGGTCTGCCTGCTCGGTCCCAACGGTGCCGGGAAGACCACCACCATCGAGATCCTCGAGGGGTTCCGGATCCGCTCCGCGGGCGAGGTCCTGGTGCTCGGTGAGGACCCGGCGACCGCCGGGGAGTCGTGGCGGGCCCGCACGGGAGTGGTGCTGCAGTCCTGGCGCGACCATCCCCGCTGGACCCCACGTCGGCTGCTGACTCAGCTCGGCGGGTACTACGCGCCGTTCTCGACACCGGAGCAGCAGCGGCCGTGGGGGATCGAGGAGCTGCTCGACCTCGTCGGGCTGACCGAGATCGCCGACCGCAAGATCGGTGCGCTCTCCGGCGGGCAGCGTCGCAGGCTGGATGTCGCGATGGGCATCATCGGTCGTCCGGAGCTGCTCTTCCTCGACGAGCCCACGGCCGGCTTCGACCCCCAGGCCCGACGCGACTTCCATCACCTGGTGCACCGCCTCACCGACCTCGAGAGCACCACCGTCCTGCTGACCACGCACGATCTCGACGAGGCCGAGAAGCTGGCCGACCGTGTGGTGATCCTCGCGGGTGGACGCATCGTCGCCGACGACAGTGCCGAGGGACTCGCGCTCAGGGTGGCCGGAGAGGCCGAGATCAAGTGGACCACGCACGGCGAGCGCTTCGTCCACTCGGCCGTGGACCCCACGCGCTTCGTCCGTGAGCTGTTCGCCCAGTACGGCGACGACATCAAGGACCTCGAGGTGCGCCGGGCCAGCCTCGAGGACGCCTACCTGGCGCTGGTCCAGCAGCACGAGTCCGGCAGCGCCGAGACGGCCGTGGACGCCTTCGTGGAGGTGACCCGATGAACCGATCGAGCACCTTCACCTCACGCAAGACCCACGCGGTGAAGCTGGGCCTGCGCCGGGGGCTGATGGAGTTCGTGCAGAGCATCCGCAGCACCCAGGACCAGTGGTTCTACCTGTTCACCGCGAGCCTCACCGTCGGCTACCTCTGGCTGCGTCGCAACGCCGAGACCGGCGCGCCCGGAGTGGAGTTCGCGTCCGTGGCGCTGCCCAGCCTGCTCGGGGCGCTGATCGCGTTCGGTGTCGTCATCGGGCCGGCGTACACGCTGGCGATGGAGAAGGAGGATGGCACCCTGCTCCGGCACCGTGCCATCCCCGACGGGCTCGTGGGCTACTTCAGCGGCCAGATGCTCTTCCAGAGCATCAACCTGGTGCCCCAGCTGGTGGTGATCCTGGTGCCGAGCTTCCTGCTGTTCGACGGCCTGATGGCGCACCCCAGCGGCTGGTTCACGGTGGTCTGGGTGATCGTGCTGGGCCTGCTGGCCGCGCTGCCGATCGGGATGGTGATCGGTGCCCTGGTGCCGGGCGTGCAGAAGGTGGGCATGTGGGGGATGCTGCCGATCATGGCGCTCGCCGGGATCTCGGGGATCTTCTACCCGGTGCAGCAGCTCTGGGGCTGGGTGCAGGTCGTGGCGCAGGTCTTCCCGATGTACTGGATGGGTCTCGGCATGCGCTCGGCGTTCCTCCCGGACGGGGCGGCTGCCTACGAGATCGGCGAGTCCTGGCGGACGCTGGAGACCGTGCTCGTCCTCGGCGCCTGGGCCGTGGTCGGGGCTGTGGTCACGCCGATCGTGCTGCGCAGGATGGCCCGAAAGCAGACCGGCTCGCAGGTCGAGGCAGCACACGCCGCCACCGTGCAATGGGTCAAGTGACGCCTCCGAACGAGGGGGTCCACAACCGGATCGCCCTGCTGCGCAGCGAGCAGGGTGTGAGCCGGCGCGACCTGGCCGACGCACTCGGGGTGCACTACCAGACCGTGGGATACCTGGAGCGGGGCGAGTACAACCCGTCGTTGCACCTCGCCCTGCGCATCGCGGAGTTCTTCGGGGTGCCGGTCGAGGTGATCTTCTCGACCCGGCCGTTCCCGCGGCTCAGTGACCGCCGGGACACGGCCTGAGGTTCAGGCCGTGGGGGTCGCGGCGCCGGTTGACCGCACCAGGGGCAGTGTCACCGTGAACGTGGTGCCGCTGCCCGCCTCGGACTGCACGTCGATGCGGCCCTCGTGGTTCTCCACGATCGTCTTCACGATCGCGAGACCGAGGCCGGAGCCCTGGATCGCCCGCTCCTGGGCGTCCGCGGAGCGGTAGAACCGGCCGAAGACGTGCTCGAGGTCCGCGGCCGGGATGCCGAGGCCGGTGTCGGTGACGGTCAGCACGGCGACGCGTGCGCGGAGGTTCTCGTGGGCCTCGACGGTGATCTTGCCGCCGTCGGGGGTGAACTTCACCGCGTTGGTGAGCAGGTTGGTCAGCGCGCGCTCGAGGTGGCTGGAGTCGCCGCGGACGAGCACCTGCTCCTCGGGGAGCACGAAGCTCACGTCCAGCCTGCGGGTGGCGAGCACGGTCGAGACGGCGCTCGCGCTCTCGTGGACCACGTCGCGCAGGTCCACGTCCCCGGTCTGGTCGGGCGGCGCGCTCTGGTCGAAGGTGGCGAGCAGCAGCAGGTCGTCGGCCAGGGAGAGCAGCCGGTCCCCGTTGCGGGTGATCACCTCGACCATCCTGAGCTGGTCGGGGCTGAGCTCGCCGACCATCCCGTCGGCGAGCATCTCGGCGCTGCCGATGATGCTGCTCATCGGGGTGCGCAGCTCGTGGCTGACCGTGGTCACGAAGTCGTCCTTGACGTTGTCGAGGTCCTTGAGCCGGGTGACCACGTCCCGCTCGCGTTGCAGCGCCCGGACCAGGATGTCCTGGCTGCGGCGGGTGTCGGTGATGTCGCTGGCCACGAACAGGTAGCCGAAGAGGTCGCCGAACGTGTCGGTGACCGGGTTCGTCGTCATCGAGACCCGCAGCGGAGCCCGCCCGGCCGGCAGCCACGTCCAGTCGCGGGTCTCGGGGGCGAGGTCGCCTGCGGAGTGGCCCACGATGGCCTGGAAGGTGCTGGTGCCGTCCTCCCGCGAGGAGTAGGGGGCCAGATCCTCCGGAGAGAGGAACTCGACGAGCTCCCGTCCGTTCGCCGAGTCCGCGTCGATGCCGAGCATCTGCTCGGCGCCGGTGTTGAACAGGGTGATCCGGCCCTTGAGGTCGGTGCCGACGAAGGCGATGGTCCGCGCCGAGCGGAGCAGGTGGTTCACCATGCCCGCGTTCTGCCTGGCGTCGGTCACGTCGGTCGCGGAGATCACGATCGTCACCGGTGCGTCGGCGCTGGCGCGGTGCGTGGCGCTGGAGAAGATCACCGCCATCCGGCGGCCGTCCTTGGTGCGCAGCTGTGCCTCGCCCGTCATCGGCAGGCGCTGCCGGGCGAACAGGGCCACGGCACCGTCGCGCTGCTGGCCTGACATCAGCAGCTCCCACATCGGGAGACCGATGAGCTCCTCCTCGGTGTAGCCGGTGAGCCGGCAGGTGGCCGGGTTCGCCGCGATCACCGAGCCGTCGATGCGCGTCAGCAGGATCATGCTGCTGGCGGTGTCGATGACCGCGCGGGTGTAGTTGCGCTCCGCCTCGAGCCGTTCGGCCATCTCGTGCGGGGCGGTGACGTCGACGAGGTTGAGGGAGAACAGGGAGCCGCCCTCGCGCTGCTCGATCAGGGACAAGGTGGCGTCCAGGCGGGTGCGCGGCGACCCCACCACCCCGATCGGGCCCGACCAGCCGGCCGCCTCTCCGTCGACGATCCGGCGAGCCGCGGTGTCGAGCTCGGGAGCGGTGAGCAGGTCGGTCAGCCGGGTGCCGGCGATGTCCGCCGAGGACAGCCCGAGGAGGCCGCTGGTGGCCTCGTTGCACTCGCGGAAGAACAGGTCGTCGCCCTCCCGGCGGATGATCGCCACCGGGACCCGGGACTCGGTGAAGTTGCGCCGGAAGGTGCGCTCGCTCGCCAGCACCTGGGTCATCGCCTCGTCGCGCTGCCGCATCGCCTGGACCAGGGGCAGCCCGACCAGGACGAGGCAGATCAGGTACAGCTGCGCGTGCTGGGTGCTGTTGCTGGCGTTGGCGCTGTTCTCCGGTGAGAAGGGTCCCCACCCGAACGTGGTGAACAGGGTCACGACCGTGGCGTAGGAGACCTGCTCGATCACCACCACGCGCGGGGAGAACCGCACCGCGGCCCACACGATCACCGGCAGCGGCGCGAAGCCCAGGGTCAGCTGGGCGTCGCTGAAGGTGATCAGCGTGGCCGTGACCAGGAGCAGCACCTGCGCCGCGAGCTCGACGTACGACGTGGACCCCCGCGGCCGTGAACCGCCGCGCCCGAGCAGCGCCAGGGGGGCGATGAGCATCAACGACGCGGCGTGCGAGGGCAGGATCAGGCTCGCAGTCGGCCAGAACGGCTGGTCGAGGAAGGCCGTCAGGACCGCCGCGATGCCCACGGCGGCGACGAGCCCGCCGGTGCCGGCGATCAGGAACAGCTTCCACACGTCCAGCACGTCGCGCATCTGGCGACCGACGTGGGCGAGCAGCAGCAGCACCACCACCACGGTCTCGGCGAGGTCCACCACCCCGATCAGCGTCGCGACCAGCAGGGACCGGCCCAGGGTGAGGTTGGCCAGGGTGTAGGCCAGGAACAGCCCGGTGAGGACGACCGGCCACTGCCGCCGAGGGGCCAGCATCATCGCGACGACGCCGATCCCGGCGGCGGGCCACCAGGCCGCAGTGCTGTCGGAGCGCTCCGCGAGTGCGAGGGCGCTGATGCCGGCGAGGTAGGCAGCGACCACCAGGCACCCGACCAGCAGGCCCCCTGAGGTCAGCCATCCTCTCCGCACCGCCCGATTGTCCCGCATGGCGAGACGTTTTGATGGGTTTTGCGAACCCTCGTTGCGTGCGGTCGTACGCCGTGTGGCACACGCGTGCCAAAGTGGCGCCATGACCTTGGTTTCGGAGCGGATCGGGCAGTTCTTCCACGACGGTCACCGGCTCGAGTACACCGAGTACGGCAGCGGCGAGCGCTGGGTCGTCCTGGTGCACGGCCAGCTGATGCCGAGGCGGATGCACCAGCCGCTCGCCCGCCACCTGGCGGCGCAGGGGGCGCACGTGCTGACCGTCGACCTGCTCGGCCACGGGCGCTCGGACCGCCCCGAGGACCCGCTGGAGTACTCCATGACCGCATTCGGGGAGCAGATCATCGCGCTCCTCGACGACCGCGGGATCGAGAGCGCCGTCATCGGCGGCACGTCGCTGGGCGCGAACTCCTCCCTCGAGGCAGCGGTGCTCGCCCCCGAGCGCGTGCGCGGGCTGCTGCTG
This sequence comes from Nocardioides sp. Z30_9, assembly GCF_058215735.1. Classification (NCBI taxonomy): domain Bacteria; kingdom Bacillati; phylum Actinomycetota; class Actinomycetes; order Propionibacteriales; family Nocardioidaceae; genus Nocardioides; species Nocardioides sp. Z30_9. The sequence continues at coordinate 1,198,672 of NZ_JBZAJF010000001.1, read as the reverse complement.
GAGATGCCGGTGCTCGACAACGCCCTCGAGGCCGGCATGCTCACCTTCGCGCCGCTGCTGTTCCTCTCGCGCTTCATGCCGGCGACCGTGGCCGGCGTACGCCTGGTCACCCGGGCCGTGCCCCGCGGCGTCGTACCCTTCTGGACCGGGATCGTGCTGGACACCCTCGACCAGCGGCCCGCACCGATGGCCGCGGCCATCCACGGGATCTTCTTCGGCCGGATCGCGCCCTCCTCACGGATGCGCAGGAGCATCGAGACCCCGGCCCTCGTGGTGGGGCACCGACGCGACCCGGTGCACCCGGCGGCCGACGCCGCGATGCTGGCCGAGGAGCTCCCCGACTCCACCTTCGTCGAGGCGCACAACATCCTGGAGTGGCGGCTGCGGCCCCAGCGGCTGAACCAGATCGCCGCCGGGTTCGTGGAGCGGTGCTTCGACGAGCAGGCCAGCGCCCGCAGGCTCCGCGGCTGAGCCCTCTGCCGGCCCTGGACGGGCAGTGCCGGGGCCTTGTGCGAGCCGGGCGGCGGGTCGTTCTCGGTTGTCCGCGCGGCAGGGGACAATGGCCCCATGCCCCTGTACAGCGACGAAGCCATCGTGCTGCGCACGCACAAGCTCGCAGAGGCCGACCGGATCATCACGCTGCTCACCCGCGAGCACGGCGTCGTCCGTGCGGTCGCCAAGGGAGTACGCCGGACCTCCTCCCGGTTCGGGTCGCGGCTCGAGCCGTTCACCCATGTCGACCTGCAGCTCGCCGTGGGCCGCAACCTCGACACGATCACCCAGGCCGAGACGCGGTCGCCGTACGGCAACGCCATCTCGGCCGACTACGACCGCTACACCGCCGCGAGCGTGATGGTCGAGACCGCCGAGCGCCTCGTCTCGGAGGAGCGCCAGCCCTCGGTGCAGCAGTACCTCCTGCTCGTCGGGGCGCTGCGGGCGATGACGGCCGGCGAGCACCGCTCCGGTGACGTGCTCGACTCCTTCCTGCTGAGGTCGCTCTCGGTGGCCGGCTACGCGCCGTCGTTCGCGGGCTGCGCCAACTGCGGGCTCGAGGGGCCGCACCGCGCGTTCAGCCCCGCGGCCGGCGGCACCCTGTGCCCGGACTGCCGGGTGCCCGGCTCTGCCAGCCCGGCGCCGGAGACCCTGCTGCTGCTCGGCGCGCTCCTGGCCGGCGACTGGGCGGTCGTCGACGGGGCCCAGCAGCGCAACCGTCGCGAGGCCCGCGGGCTGGTGTCGGCGTTCGTGGCCTGGCACCTCGAACGTGGCCTGCGCTCGATGCCCTACGTCAGCGAGGGATGAGCCGTGCGCAGGTCCCCGCGGCGCTCCGTGCGCCCACCGACACCCCACCCCTCCGGTGCCACCGCGCCCGCGATCCCGCTGGACCAGGTCCCCGGCCACGTGGCGATCATCATGGACGGCAACGGCCGGTGGGCCAAGCAGCGTGGGCTGCCGCGCACGGCCGGCCACGAGCAGGGGGAGTCCTCGCTGTTCGACGTGGTCGAGGGGGCGATCGAGATCGGCGTGAAGGCCATCTCCGCCTACGCGTTCTCGACCGAGAACTGGTCGAGGTCGGCCGATGAGGTGAAGTTCCTGATGGGCTTCAACCGCGACGTGATCCGCCGCCGGCGCGACGAGATGCACGAGCTCGGCGTACGCGTGCGTTGGGCCGGTCGCCGCCCGCGGCTGTGGCGCTCGGTGATCAAGGAGCTCCAGGTCGCCGAGGACCTCACCCGGGACAACGACGTGCTCACCTTGACGATGTGCGTCAACTACGGCGGTCGCGCCGAGCTCGCCGACGCGGCCGCGGCGATGGGCCGTGACGTGGCGTCCGGGCGGCTGAACCCCGAGCGGATCGACGAGCGCACCTTCGCCAAGTACCTCTACGTCCCCGAGCTGCCCGACGCCGACATGGTCTGGCGGACCTCCGGCGAGCAGCGCCTGTCCAACTTCATGCTGTGGCAGGCGGCGTACTCCGAGATGGTCTTCAGCGACGTCCTCTGGCCCGACATCGACCGCCGCCACCTCTGGTCCGCCATCGAGACCTACGCCACCCGCAACCGCCGCTACGGCACCGCCTGACCCCCGCCCTCGCCCTCCCGCCGAGACGTCCCATCTGAAACCCGAAACCCCGCCGAGACGTCGCATCTGAAAGCCGGCTGGGGTGGCCTGTGGACAACAGGAACCAGCCTCCGCCGTTTCGGTCGAGGCTCAGGTCATGATGAGACCGTTCCTCGCACCAGGTGCCGTGCTTCTCGACGAGCGCTTCCCGCTGCCGCTAGAGCGACCGTTCACCGCTGCGGACGCGCGCAGCGCGGGGATCTGCTCATCCGAGCTGAGCGTGCTGTGCGCGGAGGGGTATCTGCGACGACTGGTCAAGGGCGTGTACGTCGCCATGCAGGTGCCCGACTCCCTCGAGCTGCGTGCGGCGGCGCTGCGGCTGGTGGTCCCGCCCGATGCCGTGGTGACCGACCGGACCGCCGGCTGGCTGCTCGGCGCACCCATGGTGCTCGCGCCCGGCGACCACCTGGCCGTCCCGGCCGTGTCGATCTTCGTGAACCGCACGGGTGCTCGCCTGCGCAACGACCTCAGCGCGAGCGGCCAGAGAACCCTCCGGCCCGAGGACATCGTGGAAATTCTCGGCCTGCAGGTGACGACGCCGCTGCGCACGGCCTGCGACCTCGGTCGGCTCCTGCCGCGAGATCGGGCGTTCGCGGCGCTGGACGCGATGCTGCGCCTCGGCGCATTCACCCGGGAGGAGCTGTGCGAGGCGGTGGAGGTGTTCCGCGGGATGCGCGGCGTGCGTCAGCTGCGTGGGTTCGCCCCGCTGGCCGACGGACGTGCGGAGTCGCCCGGTGAGTCGATTCTCCGGCTCCGTTGGCTCGACCTCCTCATCCTGCCGCGGCCCGACCTACAGATCGAGATCACTCGCCCGGGCCGGTTCTCCTACTGGCTGGACCTCGGGGTCGAGCAGCTCCGCTTCGCTGCCGAGTACGACGGGGAGGAGTGGCATCGACGTACACCGGAGCAGCGCGAGCGTGATCTCAAGCGACGTACCTGGCTGCGCGAGGAACGAGGCTGGATCATCGAGCCGGTGACCAAGGAGAACGTCTTCGGAAACGACCGCGACATCGAGAGCATCCTGCTCGACGGCGTACGGCGGGCGCGGCGTCGGCTGTGAAGGCCAACGCCGGACGACGGCCCTAGATGAACAGGCCCGTGGTCCGCAGCATGAACTCCGTGTCGCGGTCGTGCTCGCCCTTCTCGGTCGGCTGCTGACGCACCTCGTGGGTGGCGACCATGTCCTCGAACCTGACCTGTTCGGGCAGCTTGGCGTACTTGTTCTGGCGAGGGGCGCTCTCGACCTGCTCCGGCATGACGACCTCCAGGGTTGCCTCCGAGCGTACGGCCAGTTCTTCCAGTTGTGACGTCTCGGCGACGTCTGGGGTTTCAGTTGTGGCGTCTCGGCGACGTTTGGGGTTTCAGTTGCGACGTGTCGGCGGGGGCGGGGGAGAGGTGGGTGTTCTGTTATTCGGAACGCTGTGGCTTCGGTTGAGTGGGGTAGGCACGGACGCGTCGGGAGGGAGATTTGCGCTCTCAGCGTAGGTGATTGAGCGCACATGTGACCGTTGACACGCAGCGGAGCGTCTCGTAGGTTGGGCCACCAGTCCAGCAGCGTTCCGAATAACAGGAGAGTTAATGCCCCCCATCAGTGCGGATCTCGACGCCAAGCGCTCTGTGCTTGGTCGGGCGTTCGACATCCTCGACTGCTTCTCGGGCTCCGAACCCGAGCAGACGATCTCGCGGCTCTGTGACAAGACCGGGCTTCCCCCGGCGACCGTGCACCGGATGCTGGCGAGCCTCGTGGAGTGGGGAGCGGTCGAGCGGACCACGCGCGGTCGCTACCAGCTCGGCATGCGGCTGTGGCGCCTGGGCTGGGGTGTGCCGGGAGCCCGGCAGGTGCGCGACGTGGCACGTCCGCACATGGTCGACCTCTACTCCGCGACACGTGAGGTCGTGGTGCTCGGCTCCCGGGACGAGGACGACCTGCTGCTGGTGGACCAGATCGCCGGCCGGTCGTGCGACCTCACCTGGCAGTCCACCCGACGCTTCCCGCTCGGCACGGTCGCCCCGGGCCTGGTCTTCCTCGCCCACCTGCCGATCGCCCAGCTGCGCAGCATGGCCGCCGAGCGCGCCGTCCGGCTGCCCCAGGAGTTGCTGCGCAAGGAGTTCCTCCTGCTGCGCAGCATGGCCGAGATCCGTGCCCACGGGCTGGCCACCACGCGGGACCGTGCGGGCACCAGGTCCTGGATCGCCGCTCCCGTCTTCGACGCCGCCGGCGCCATGCGCACCACGCTCTCGGTGGTGGTTCCCACCGAGCGCCTGACCCGGGCCCACGGCGAGGCCGTCCGGCAGGCGGCCCGTGCCGTGTCCGAGGAGCTCGGGGCCACCCGTTCCTTCTTCGGTCGAACTGCTGCACCCGTCTGATCCGCCAAAGAAAGGTCTGAACATGCGACGCACGATCGAGGTGGCCGGTCTGGGCCACGGCAACCAGCCCATCCCGCTTGCAACGGTCCTCGGCGGCCTGCTGTTCACCGGTGGCGTCAGCGGACGCGACCCGAAGTCGGGGGAGCTTCCCGAGGACCCGGCAGCCGAGGTCGCCCAGGCCTTCGCCAACCTGAGATCCATCCTTGACGCTGCCGGTGCGAGCCCTGATGATGTCGCGAAAGTGACAGTCTTCGTCAACGACCGCGACATCCGCGCACACGTCAACCCGGTGTGGATCGAGATGTTTCCCGACGCTGATAGCCGGCCCGTCCGGCACACACTGAAGACCGAGCTCACCGGCATGCGGATCCAGCTAGAGTGCTTGGCCGTCGTCGGTAGTTGACCCCCGGGGTGGTGCCCGACCGCGTCGAGAGTGAGGATCGCCATGTCGGTGCTGCAGAGGACGAGCCAGACGCTCGACTACCTGTGCGCGGCCGAGTCGCCCGCTCGTCTGGGTGAGGTGGCGGCAGCCGTCGGGTTGCCGAAGTCGTCCACTCACCGCCTGCTCGCGGAGATGATCTCGCTCGGGATCGTGCGCCGGGAGGCCGACGGCTACTCCCTCGGCTCGCGACTCCTCTACTGGGGTGCTGTCGCCATCGCGGGGTTCAACCTCCGGGCATATGCAGAGGCTCCGATGCGCAGGCTCCGGGATCGCCTCGGCGAGAGTGTCCACCTCTACGTCGTGGACAGCGGCGCCCGCGTCTGCATCGCCTCGGTCGAGTCCCGCTACTCGCTGCGCCCGATCGTGTCGCTCGGCCGGCACGCGGAGCTCGGGGTGGGGGCGAGCGGCAGGTTGCTGCTGGCCTTCGAGCCGGCACCGCGCCGCGGAGCCGTCCTGGCCGAGTTGGAGCGCCCCCGGGGCGGTTTCGTCCCCACGCCTGCAGACCTGGAGAGGCTCCGCGAGGCCCACTGGGAGGTGTCGTACGGCGAGCGCACGGACGGCGTGGTGGCTGCGGCGACCACCGTGCGCAGCCCGGGAGGGCGAGTCATCGCGGCGATGACCGTCTCCGGTCCCTCGACCCGGCTCACCCCCCAGGACCTCGACGACTTCCGTGAGCCGATGACCGCGTGCAGCAACGAGATCACCGAGCTCCTCATCGCCGACCAGGGCAGGCCCCCCGCCGACGCGCGCTGAGATTCGGTGATCGGCCAGGAGACGTTCCGGTAGGTGCGAGCACCTCTGGCTCCGACGCGTAGGTACCTCGACAGTGGTACTCGTCCGATGACGCGTGGAGAGGAACTTCGATGGCCGAGATCGTAGTGGGCGTAGCTGCGTCCCACACCCCCCAACTCAGTTCAGGTGTGGAGTGGTGGGCGAACCACGGTGAGCGTGACCGCGGGAACCCGAGGCTGCTGGGCAAGGACGGCGAGTTCCACACCTACGACGAGCTGCCGACCGCTCCGCAGGAGGTGCTCGACCAGCTCGACCCCGAGATCTACCGGGCCAAGTACGAGCGTGCGCAGAAGGGCATCGAGGTGCTCTCCGCCAAGCTGGCCGAGGCGAAGCCCGACGTCGTGCTCGTGATCGGCGACGACCAGTGGGAGCTGTTCAAGGACGAGGGTGTCCCCGCCTTCGCGCTCTACCACGGTGACAAGCTCTTCGACGAGAACCAGCGCGACCTCTCCAAGCTCCCCGCGGGGATCCAGGCCGCGTCGTGGGCCGCCCACGCCGGCGACCGTGCCTGGCACAAGACGGACGGCGAGCTGGCCGCGCACATCACCGGGCAGCTCACGGACCGCGACTTCGACGTGCACTGGTTCAAGGAGCAGCGCGAGGACCGCACCCTGGGTCACGCGTTCACGTTCCCGCGCTACCGGCTCGGTCTCGACCCCGAGATCCCGATGGTGCCGCTGTTCATCAACTGCTACTTCCCGCCCAACACCCCCAAGCCCGCGCGCACCTTCGCCTTCGGGCAGGCGATCCGGGAGGCGGTCGAGTCGTGGGAGGCCGACGTACGTGTCGGCGTGATCACCTCGGGTGGTCTCTCCCACTTCGTGGTCAACGAGGAGCTCGACCAGAAGGTGCTCGACGGCCTGGTGTCGGGCGACGGGGCGGCCTTCGCCGACATCCCGCGCAAGCACCTTCGTTCGGGAAGCGCCGAGATCCTCAACTGGGTCGCCGCCGCGGGCGTCCTGGAGAAGCAGACCGCCACCATCGTCGACTACGTCCCCGGCTACCGCAGCCCGGCGGGCACCGGCACCGGCATGGCCTTCGCCTACTGGCAGTAGCAGCCGAGCCCCCCACCCCTGAACCAAAGGAACACCACATGACCTACAACGATTACCTGGTTCTCGACGTGCATGGCCACGTCACGGTCCCGCCGGCCGCCAACAACCGAGTCGTCGCGATGCTCGGCTCCAACCAGCCGATGCCGAGCAACATCGGGCAGAAGGCGATCACCTCGAGGGGCGTCAGCGAGGACGAGTTCCGCGCCGCGGCGCAGACCCACGTCGACTACATCGACGCCCGGAACATCGACGTGCAGGTGCTCGGTCCGCGTCCCTTCCTCCAGTTCGGCTGGATGGAGCCGCACATCCAGCCGGGGTGGACGGAGTACGTCAACGACATGATCGCCCAGCAGGTCGGCTTCTTCCCCGACCGGTTCGTCGGGGCGGCCCAGCTTCCGCTGCACGCCTCGCACCCCGACACCAAGCACGTCCTGAAGGAGCTGGACCGCAGCGTCAACCAGCTGGGCTTCGTGGCGGCGTACCTCTCGCCCGACATCACCGGGAACCGGAGCGGTCACGGACTCGACCACGAGTGGTACTTCGACCTCTACGAGGCCGCGGAGGGGTACGACATCCCGCTGATCGTGCACGGGACGAACACCCTCGACCCGAGGTTCCGCACCAACAACGTGCCGATGAACTACCAGATGCACTTCCTCACCGAGCAGTACCTGGCCGGGCAGTTCCTCAGCCACGGCCCGGTCTTCGACCGCTTCCCCAAGCTGCGGGTGATCATCTGCCACTGCGGCGGTGCCCTCGACCGCTTCATCGACACCGACAAGCACCTGGCGCAGAAGGACCTGTCGAACAACCTGTTCTACGACAGCTGCGGCTACGACCTGAACTTCCTCGAGGCGGCGATCAAGCAGCGCGGCGTGAACCGGATGGTCTTCGGCACCGAGGCTCCGGGGTCCGGTGGGGCCGTGCGGGCCGATACCGGCCGCACCTCGGACGACCTGGTGCCGGTGCTCGACTCCCTCGACTTCCTCACCGACGAGGACCGTCGAGCGATCTTCCACGACAACCCGCTCCGGGTTGTTCCTGGCTTCGCTCGCAGCGGCCGGATCGCCCAGCCGGCGCTCGCTGCGACCAACTGAAACGAACAGCAGAGGAAAGGGAAAGACCATGCTCAGTGTCGAAGACAACGAACTTCTCACCAAGACGGGGAGAGGCACGCCCATGGGCGAGGTCTTCCGTCGCTTCTGGATCCCGGCGATGCTCTCCACCGAGCTGCCGAAGCAGGGCGGCCCCGCGGTCAAGGTGGCCCTGCTGGGCGAGAAGCTGATCGCCTTCCGCGGAAAGGACGGCAAGGTCGGCCTGCTGGAGTCGCGGTGCCCGCACCGGCACGCGAACCTCTACTGGGGTCGCAACGAGGAGGACGGCCTGCGCTGCGTCTACCACGGCTGGAAGTTCGGCTTCGACGGTCAGTGCATGGAGATGCCGGCCGAGCCGGACGACTCGGACTACCGGTCACGGGTGAAGGCGGTTGCCTACCCCACCCACGAGGCCGGGGGCATCATCTGGACCTACATGGGACCGGCGGACCTGCAGCCGGAGTTCCCGGAGCACGACTGGACCCTGCTCCCCGAGGACCACTACTTCGTCTCCAAGCGGCACCAGCGCAACAACTTCTTCCAGAGCATCGAGGGTGAGCTCGACACCGCGCACGTGCAGTTCCTGCACAAGGAGCTCAAGTCCGAGCACGGGTTCGTGGCACAGAAGATGTTCGAGACCGCGGGCAACCCGGAGTACACCATCGCCGAGACCCCGGTCGGACTGCTCGCGATCGCCGCTCGGCCCCGGAGCGATGCCAGCAACTACTTCCGGATCACGCCGTTCCTGATGCCTTCCTCGACGATCGTCCCCACCAACCGTGACGGCAAGTACACCTTCACAGCGGCGGTCCCGATCGACGACGAGAGCATGTGGGGCTTCACCGTGTCGTGGACGGCCAACGCACCGATGAACGAGGAGCAGCTGGAGGCCGACATGTCGGGTACCCGGCTGCACGTCCACACCGATGCCAACTTCGTCCCGATCGCCAACATGGACAACGACTACCTGCGCGACTTCGAGGTGATGGCGAACGACAACTTCACCGGCATCACCGGCATCCGCAGCCAGGACATGCCGGTGCAGGAGGACCAGGACGGTCCGATCTGCCAGCGGGAGAGCGAGCACCTCGGTACGACGGACCGGGCGATCGTCGCGGCGCGGCGCCTGATGCTGCGCACGGCCAAGGCGCTGCGCGACGGCACCGAGCCCACCCAGGCGCAGCACTCGAAGGCCTTCCGGCAGCGCTCGTTCGCCGGGGTCGGCACCCCTGAGGAGACGTGGGCGGACCTGTTCAACGGCGTACAGGCGAGCGAGAGCCTCGAGGCCGGCGTCCGCGGCTAGCTCCAGCCTTCCTCACCGGGTCCCGCGGTCTCCGCGGGACCCGGTGAGCACTCATCCCCAACCACCACAGGCAAAGGCGGCCGATGAACGCGCCACTGGACACCCACGACACCGTCGACGCCCGGATCGCGGCGCTTGACGTCTGCACCCTCTCCGATGCCATGGACGCGCTCGGCCTCGTCGGCGTCGTCGACGGGCTGCACCCACTCTGGGAGGGGGCCAAGGTCGCGGGTCGCGCGGTCACGATGAAGCTGGCGGAGGGGCCCGCACCCGCCGACGCGGCTCCGGTCCATCTCGGAGCGAGGGCAGTCGGGCTGGCGGGGCCTGGCCGGGTCATCGTCGTCGACAACGACGGTCGCGACACGATGGGCTCGTGGGGCGGACTGCTCAGCGCCGCGGCCGTCGCCCAGGGAGTCGCGGGGGTCGTCGCCGACGGCGCCTGCCGGGACGTGGACGAGGCACGTGAGATGCGGTTCCCCGTGTTCGCACGCGGCGGCGCCGTGCGTACGGCGCGTGCACGGGTGCACGAGGTCAGCACCAACGAGCCGGTGAGCCTGGCCGGTGTGCGCGTCGACCCCGGCGACTTCGTGGTCGCCGACGGCAGCGGGATCGTCGTGTTCGCCCCCGAAGACGCAGAGGCCGTGCTGGCCAAGGCCGAGCAGCTCGTCGCCCGGGAGCGCAGGATGCTGCAGGCGCTGCAGGCCGGGGTGGCTGCCGTGGAAGTGCTCGACGGCACCTACGAGAACGCGTTGAAGCCGGACGCCCAGGGCTGAGGGCTCTCGTCCGCCGACCAGGGCGGGACGGCGTGGTTTCGACAGCCTCATCCACCCGGGAACCACCGGGTTCGCGAACAGGTATTCCGCGCGGTGATCGGAGCGCTCCGGACGGTCGCCACTCCTCAATAGCCTCGGTCGCACCGCGGTGGACCAACGCCGCGGATGACGACAATCCCCAACGAGAGAAGGGCAAACCACGATGAACCTCGACGTGGAACGACTCAAGGACCTGGGGACCGCGACCATCTCCGACGCACTCGACCGCCTCGGCCTCCCCGGCAGCGTGCACGGCGTCGCGCCGCTGCAGAACGGGACCCGGATGGCCGGACCCGCGTACACGGTGCGGTACGTGCCGGCGGGTGACCCGGTCGGCACCGTCGGCGACTTCATCGACGACATCCCCGAGGGCGGTGTCGCGGTGCTCGACAACCAGGGCCGCACCGACTGCACGGTGTGGGGCGACATCCTCACGACGTACGCGAACCTCCACAAGCTCGCCGGCACCGCCATCTGGGGCGTGTGCCGAGACACCCGGGTGCCGTTGGGCCTGGGCTACCCGATGTTCAGCGCCGGACGCTTCATGCGCACCGGCAAGGACCGTGTCGAGGTGGCCGACGTGCAGGTGCCCGTCGCGCTCGGTGACGTGCAGGTGCGTCCCGGCGACATCGTCGTCGGCGACGACGACGGGGTCGTGGTGATCCCGTCCCACCGCGCCGAAGAGGTCTTCCGGCTCGCCGACGAGGTGGGCAGGACCGAGGACGAGATCATGAGCGCGGTCGAGGGCGGCGCCACTATCGCCGGTGCTCGTGCCGAGTTCGGCTACCACGTGCTCCAGCGGCAGGAGTCCTGACATGGGGGTCACCGACGCGCAGATCAAGGCGCTGGCGGACTTCGGCGCCGCGACGGTCTACGAGGCCTCTGGTGTCGACGCAGCGCTCGACCCGGCCATCCGGCCGATCTACAAGGGCGCCAGGATCGCCGGCCGGGCCCTGCCCGTGCGCACGCACCCGGCCGACAACCTGCCGCTGCACCTCGCACTCGTGCAGGCCCGGCCCGGTGACGTGCTCGTCGTGGACGGCCGCGAGGAGCTGTGCGGCTACTGGGGCGAGGTGCTCGCGGTGGCCGCGCAGACCCGTGGGGTCGTGGGCCTGGTGATGGACGGCGGCGTGCGCGACATCGTCGAGCAGGAGCAGATGGGCTTCCCGGCCTTCTCCCGCGGAGTGTGCGTACGGCGTACCGGCAAGAACTTCCCCGGCATCGTCAACGAGCCGGTCACCGTGGGCGGGGTGCTCGTCAACCCCGGGGACGCCGTGATCGCCGACGCCGACGGTGTCGTCGTGCTGTCCCCGGACAAGGTCGAGGCCACCCTGGCCGCGTCGCAGGAGCGCATCGAGAAGGAGACCGCCTTCATGGAGCGCATCCGGGCCGGTGAGTTGACGCTGGACATCTACGGCTTCCGCACCGTCTGACGGTGGACACGAGAGGTACTCATGACTGAGGACACCGGGCGCTTCGCGCTGCGTGACATGCTCGTCAAGCAGGTGCGCTGGGAGGCCGAGGGCATCATCTCGATCGCCCTGGCCCATCCCGAGGGTGAGGACGTCCCCGACTGGACGCCCGGCTCCCACGTGGACCTGGTGCTGCCCTCAGGCCTGGTGCGGCAGTACTCGTTGTGCGGCCGGACCCAGGACCGCAGGGAGCTGCGCGTGGCGGTGCTGCGCGACATCCACGGCCGGGGCGGTTCGAAGGAGCTGCACGACACCCAGCTGGTGGGGAAGACGATCGCCGTGCGCGGCCCGCGCAACCACTTCAAGGTACGCGAGGCGGGGGAGTACCTCCTCGTCGCGGGCGGCATCGGCATCACGCCGATCCTCACCATGGTGCGCCACCTCGACAGCGAGGGCCTGCCGTGGCGGCTCCTGTACGGCGGACGCTCCCGCCGGACGATGGCGTTCCTCGAGGAGCTCGAGGCCTACGGCAGCTCGGTGACAGTCGTTCCCGAGGACGAGCACGGCCTTCCCGACCTGCGTGCCTTCTTCGAGCAGGGCGCGATGGACGCCGCCATCTACTGCTGTGGTCCCGAGGGACTCCTGCGGGCGGTGGAGCAGACGGGGGCCGATCTCAAGATCCCGGTTCACGTGGAGCGGTTCGCGGCCGGGCCGAAGGCCACTCCCGCGTCCCGAGCGGTGCCCGGCTCGACTCAGGCACCGGTGTCGCCGGTGCCCGCGGCTGCCTCGGTCGAGGGGGGCGCGGGCGAGGACGGCGGGGACCACACCCCCGACGGGCCGTTCCAGGTCGAGCTGAAGAGGACGGGCATCACCTTGACGGTCGAGTCCGACCGCACCGTCCTGGAGACGGTCAGGGAGCACCTGCCGCAGACCATCTCCTCGTGTGAGGAGGGGTTCTGCGGCGCCTGCGAGACCCCGGTGATCGAGGGAGTCCCCGACCACCGCGACGAGGTGCTGGACCCGATCGAACGGGCCGCCGGCCAGACGATGATGATCTGCGTCAGCCGCGCCTGCACCAAGAAGCTGGTGCTGGACCTGTAGGACCGGACCGGCTGCCGCGGGCCGCCGTCCGATGGACGGGCGACCCGCGGGCAGCCCGTCAGAGCATCGTGGTCAGGCTGCGGAGGATCTCCGAGGACTCGACGACCTTGCCCTCGGGGATCAGGTCGTGCGCCTCCCACAGGCGCTCGCGGAGCCGGACCCACTTGTCCAGCTCGGGCGAGCCGTTGAGCTCGGCCTGCCGGACCTGGATGTCGACCAGTGACCACATCGCGTCCACCTCGGACTCCCGGTAGATGAGGTCCTCGAAGGTGGTCGCGACCGCGGTGCGGTCGGCGACGCCGTGGATGGTCTCGGGCTCCAGGTCCGTGACCTGGTGGATGCGGTTGCGTTCGGAGTTGACCTGGATGTCCATGGCCTCACTATGGGCGCCGGCCGCGGGCGGTTCGAGTCGAGTTCCACTGGATGCGAGGTCCACTGCGGTCCTCTCCGCACTCGCTGAGAGTAGTGACATGGCAACGGTCCGCGATCAGCTCTTCGAGGTGCTGCGCCATCTCGGCCTGACGAAGGTCTTCGCCAATCCGGGGTCCACCGAGGTGGCGCTGCTCACCGACCTGCCCGAGGACATCGACTTCGTCCTGGCACTGCACGAGAACTCCGTCGTCGCGATGGCAGCCGGTCACGCGCTGGCGTCGGGCAGCCCCGCGCTGGTGCTGCTGCACACGACTGCCGGCCTGGGCAACGGCGTCGGCGCGATCGCGACCGCGCGGACCAACCGGGCCCCGATGGTGGTGCTGGTCGGGCAGCAGGACCGCCGGCACCTGGCGTCGGAGCCCTTCCTCGCAGGCCACCTCGCGGGCCTGGCAGGTGACTACCCCGTGGCCGTGCACTCACCGGAGCACCCGCAGGCGGTCCCCGGTGCCGTGATGCGCGCCCACCACGACGCCTGCCTGCACCGTGGGCCCGCCGTGGTGATCGTGCCGATGAGCGACTGGCTCGAGCCTGCGGATGCGGAGGCGCTGCCCGCGGCCCCACGCACACTGGTGCGCAGTGCCGCTGCGGACCCTGTCGTCGGGCAGCAGCTGGCGGACGCGCTCAGCGCCGCGGCCTCACCCGCGATCGTGGTCGGCCCCGGGGCCGACGACCCGGAGACCTGGGCTGCGCTGACCACCCTCGCCAACCGCCTCGATGCACCCGTCTGGCAGTCCTCGGCCGCCTCGCAGGCCGGCTTCCCGGGAGACCACCCGCGCTTCCAGGGACACCTGACCCAGTTCAGGGACGAGCTGCGGGCCACGCTGGCAGCCCACGACACCGTGGTCGTCGTCGGTGCGCCCGCCTTCCGGCAGGGCGGCTACCGTCCCGGTCCGTTCGTGGAGCCGGGCACGTCGGTCCTCGTGATCACCGGCGATCCCGACGAGGCCGGTTACAGCGCCGCCGACATCGCCGTGGTCGGGGACGTCCGGGCCGTGGTCACCGACGTCGTCGCCCGCGTCCCGGAGCTGCCGCGACGTGCCGTGCCCGTCCCCATCCGCGACGTGTCCGGTCTCGTGCCCGTGGCGACCGACCCGCTCCGCGCCGAGCACGTGTACGCCGAGGTCGCGGCCCGCCTCCCGGCGGCCTCGACCGTCCTCGAGGAGAGCCCCTCGACCCGCGCCCGGCTCCTGGACCTGATGCCGGCGCGAGCTCCGTTCGGGTTCGTGACCGTGGCCCAGGGCGGTCTCGGCTTCGCGATCCCCGCCGCGACGGGCATCAGGATGGCGCGGCCCGACCGTCCCGTCGTGGCGATGGTCGGCGACGGCGCCAGCCTCTACGGCATCCAGGCGCTCTGGAGCGCGGTCCACTACCGGGTCGGCGCTCTCTTCGTGATCCTCAACAACGGTCACTACGCCGTGATGGACCGATTGGCGGCTGCCCGGGGCGGCCGGGGTCCGTGGCCGAGCCTCGAGGAGATCGACCCCGCCACCCTGGCGCTCGGCTTCGGCTGCCCGTCGCTTCGCATCACCGACCACCACGAGCTGGTGACGGTTCTCGACCAGGTCATACCGACTCTCGGTGAGCGCACCGAGCCCCTGCTCCTCGACGTACACGTCAAGGCGCCTCTCCCGTGAACGAGGAAGGAACACCCCATGGCTAAGGACTGGCTGGCCGATGATCTGCTCACCGAGGAGCAGGAGGCCATCCGCGACTCGGTATCCGACTTCGCCCTGAAGTACCCGGTGGAGTACTGGAACGAGATCGCCGACGCCGGCGTCTACCCCGACGAGTGGGTCAAGGCGCTCGCCGACGCGGGCTGGCTCTCGATGCTCATCCCCGAGGAGTACGGCGGCGGTGGCGCCACCATCACCGACTCGTGCGTCGTCCTCGAGACGCTCAACCGCTGGGGCAACCCCGCCGGGTCGATCCACGGGCAGATGTACCAGATGGGCGCCCTCCTGCGACACGGCAGCGAGGAGCAGAAGCAGAAGTGGCTGCCGAAGATCGCGAACGAGGGCCTGCGCCTGCAGTCCTTCGGCGTGACCGAGGCCGACGCCGGCACCGACACCACCCGGATCCGGACCTTCGCCGAGCGCCGGGGCGACAAGTACATCGTCAACGGCGGCAAGATCTTCACCTCGCGGTTCATGCAGACCGACCTGATGCTGCTGCTGGTGCGCACCAAGCGGTACGAGGACGTCGCGGTGAAGACGGACGGCATCTCGGTGCTCCTCGTCGACACCCGCGAGGCCCGGCACACCGGCCAGATCGACGCACAGCCGATCAAGGTGATGAGTGGTCACCACACGAACCAGCTGACCTTCACCGACCTCGAGGTGCCGGTGGAGAACCTGATCGGCGAGGAGAACAAGGGCTTCAAGGTGATCATGTCGGGGATGAACTCCGAGCGGATCAGCGTGGCCTCGGAGTACATCGGGGCCGGCCTGTACTTCATCGACCGGGCCGTTCAGTACTCCAAGGAGCGCGTCGTCTTCGGCAAGCCCATCGGTGCGAACCAGGGCATCCAGTTCCCGCTCGCCAGCGCGTACGCCCACCTCAAGGCTGCCAGCGTGACGCGATGGGAGGCCGCGCGGCAGTTCGCCAACGGCAGCCGCGACGGGATGTACGCCAACACCTCGAAGTTCCTCGCCGCCGATGCCCAGTGGGAGGCGGCCAACGCGGCCATGGACACCTTCGGGGGCATGGGCCTGACCGAGGAGTTCGGCATCGCGCGCAAGTTCCAGGGAGCTCGCGGCTCGTTGATCGCCCCGATCAGCCGCAACCTCATCCTCGCCGGCATCGCCCAGCGTGACCTGGGCATGCCGCGTTCCTACTGATCAGTCCCCAGAGAGCAGCCATCGCAGTGAGCAGCAGTACACCGGGGGCCACCCGGGCCGTCGCGGAGTTCGCGAGCGGGGTCCGGCCCGAGGCCCCGCACGCGCAGGCCGTCGGCCGCGTCCTCGTGGACACGGTCGCGGTCGCGGTGGCCGGCGCCCGCACCGAGGTGGCTGCGCGGGCCCTTGACTGGGTGACCTCGGAACCGGCCGAAGGGCCGGCCACCGTCTGGGGGACCGACCTGTCCCTGGCCCCTTCGCAGGCCGCCCTGCTCAACGGCACCTTCGCGCACGCGCTGGACTGGGACGACGCGGTCCCGAGCATGCCGTTCCATCCCGGGACGGTGCTGGTCCCGGCCTTGCTGGCGAGGCTCGCGCACACCGAGGCCAGCGGCGCCCGGCTGGTGGCGGCGTACGACGTCGGCTCCGCGGTGGCGCGTGCGATCTCGGAGGTCCTCCCGGTCGGGCACCACTCGGCGCGGGGGTTTCACAACACCGCCACGACGGGCCGGCTCGCCGCCACGGCCGCGCTCGCGCACCTGGTCGGTCTCGACCCGGACCGGACGAGCCACGCCCTGGGGATCGCGGCCTCGACCGCGGCGGGCAGCCTCGCAAACTTCGGCACGATGACCAAGCCGTTGCACGCGGGCCTCGCGGCCCGGGACTCGCTGATGGCAGTGGCCCTGGCGGAGAGGGACTTCACCGCCAACGCCGCCGTCCTGGAGGACCGCCGCGGGTTCTTCGCGATGTACGGCGCGGGCACCCCCGCCGGCATCGAGAGCCTGGCCGAGCGGCTGGACGTGTGGGAGCGCGACTGGGTGCAGGACTGGGTTCTCAAGCAGTACCCGTCCTGCTACGCGACCCACCGCGCGATCGACGCCGCCATCGACCTGCACCAGCAGCTCGGCGATGCCGACCGGGTTGCCGCGATCGAGGTCTCCGCGCCCGACAGCGAGGGGAGCCCGCTGATCGACCGGCTGCCGACCACCGGGCTGGAGGGGAAGTTCAGCCTCGAGTACTGCGTGGCGCAGGCGCTCTCCTCGGGTCATGTCGAGCTGGCCGACTTCACCGACGAGCGAGTCCTCGACGCCGACGTACGCCGCCTGACGCGGCTGTGCCGGATCGTGCGGCGACCCGCTGATCAGCGCGGACCGGACGGTCACCACACCTCGGTGGCAGTGGGGCTCGCCGGCGGGGGAGAGCTGCGCCAGGGCGTGGACCTGACCCACGGTGACGCGCGCGATCCGCTGTCGGACGAGGAGCTGGTTGCCAAGGCCACGGGCGCGTTCGCCGCAGGCGGGTGGACGCCGCGCGAGAGCGCGGAGCTCATCGGCCGGTTGACATCGGCACCGGACGAGACCTCGCTGGGCTGGGTCCAGCACGCCCTGAGGTGGCGGGCATGAGCGCCGCGAGCGTGGAGATCCGTGAGGAGGGCATGCGCGAGGGCATGCAGATCGAGAGCGCCGAGATCTCGGTCGATGACAAGCTGCGGTTGCTCGACGCGCTGGGGCGCACCGGGCTCCGCACCATCAACGTGGGGTCGTTCGTGAGCCCCAGGTGGGTGCCGCAGATGGCACACATCGACGAGCTGGTGGAACGCTTCGAGCCTGTCCCCGGCGTGCAGTACTTCGCGCTGGCCCTCAACCAGCGGGGCATCGACCGGCGTGCGCCGTACCTCGGGACCAAGCTCGTCCCGGAGTACGAGCCGATGGGCGCGACCAGCGTCCACCTGTGCGACGTGTTCGTGCAGCGCAACACCGGAAAGACCCGCGCCGACGAGCTGGCGCGGATCCCCGACCGGGTGGCTGCGGCCCGGGAACAAGGCCTCGCCCGGGCCTCGGTCAGGATCAACGCGGCCTGGGGCTCCAACTGGCTGGGCGGGTTCACCACCGAGCAACGGCTGGACGACCTGCGACGACAGGTCCGGGCCTGGGAGGCCGCGGGGATACCGGTCACGCACGCCTGGATCGGCGACCCGATGAGCTGGAACACGCCGGCGGCGGTCGAGGAGACCATCGAGGCGATGGTTGCGGAGTTCCCCGACATCACGACCTACCACCTCCACCTGCACGACGGCCGGGGGACGGCCCTGCTCTCCGCCTACCAGGCCTACCGGGCGCTCGGGCCCGAGCACACCCTGGTGATCGACTCCAGTGTCGGCGGCATGGGCGGTTGCCCGTACGGCGGCAACGGCCGCGCAACCAGGATGATCCCGACGGAGGACCTCGTGCACCTCCTCGAGGCCGAGGGCGTCGAGACCGGCGTGGACCTGCCCGCCCTCGTCGAGGCGGCACTCCTCGCGGAGAAGGTCGTCGGCCACGAGCTGTACGGGCGGGTGAGCAAAGCGGGCCCGCGGCCCGGACCCGACTCGCTGTACCCGATGGACATGCCGTTCGTGGAGACGGTGGAGCAGGCCCAGCACTTCAGGCTCGGTCCCGTCGCCTACGAGGGCTGCCCGAGCCCCTGGAAGCAGCCGATCAGCTCTGCTGATCGCGACGCGGTCGAGCGAATCCGCACCATCGAGAAGGCGAGCCGGCGATGAGCCAGATACCGACGTCCGAGCACCCGGGGTCCCTGCACGGGCTGCGCGTGATCGAGATCAGCACGAGTGTCGCCGGGCCGATGGCCGCGATGATCCTCGGCGACCTCGGCGCCGAGGTGATCAAGGTCGAACGCGTGGGCCACGGTGACGACACCCGCGCGTGGAACCCGCCGGCTTGGAACGGGGTCAGCACCGCCTTCCTCGGGCTGAACCGGGGCAAGCGCAGTCTCGAGCTGAACTACAAGGACCCGCGCGGCCGGGCGATCCTGGAGGACCTGGTCCGCTCTGCCGACGTGCTGGTCCAGAACCTCCGCCCGGGCGCGCTCGCCGCCGCCGGGTTCTCCTGGTCCCGCCTGCGTGAGCTGAACCCCCGCCTGGTCTACGTGGAGATGACGGGCTACGGCGCGGTCGGGCCCAAGGCCGCGGAGCCGGCGTACGACCCCGTCCTGCAGGCCTACTCCGGCATCGTCGCGATGATGCCCCACACGGCGGCCGGCCCGGCGCGGGTCCCGCTCTCGGTCCTCGACAAGGGGACCGGCATGTGGGCCGCGATCGGGGTGCTGGACGCGTTGCGCCGGCGCGAGGCGACCGGCGTCGGCAGCGTGGTCGACGTGTCCCTGCTGAGCACCGCGCTCGACTGGGTCGGCGGCACGATCATGAACGCGAACGCCGGCAACAAGCGCGAGAACCTCGGGTCCGGGTTCCCCGGGATGGTCCCCTACGGTGCGTTCCCGGCCAGCGACGGACTCGTGTTCATCGCCGCCGGCAACCAGAAGCTGTGGCTCCAGCTGATCGCGGCCCTGGGCGTGCCCGAGCTCGACGAGCAGCCGGGCTTCGGCAGCAACGGTGACCGTTCCACGAACCGGGCCGAGGTGGAGACCACCCTCTCCGGGGTGACCCGGGGTTTCAACCGCAGCGAGCTGTGCGAGCTGCTGTCCGCGGCGAAGGTGCCGCACGCACCGATCCGTGCGGCCGACGAGCTGCCGGACGACCCGCAGGTGCAGGCCATCGGCGGGATCCGTGAGCTCCCGCATCCGCAGGTCCCTGACCTGAGGGTGGTCGCGCTGCCGATCCAGGTGGACGGCGCCCACCTCCCGGCACCCACCGCCCCGCCGATGCTCGGCGCCGACACGGCCGCCATCCTCGGCTCCCTGGGGTACGACGAGTCCGCCGTGCAGGCCCTGGTCAGCGACGGCGTCGTGGGCGAGACCGAGGCCGGCGTCCCCGGGCCGGTCGCGTGATGAGTCTCCTGGAGCCCCGCGTCTGGGAGCGGGCGATCTACTCCTCGGGCTGGCGTGCA
The DNA here is from genome assembly GCF_058215735.1 of Nocardioides sp. Z30_9. Classification (NCBI taxonomy): domain Bacteria; kingdom Bacillati; phylum Actinomycetota; class Actinomycetes; order Propionibacteriales; family Nocardioidaceae; genus Nocardioides; species Nocardioides sp. Z30_9. The sequence continues at coordinate 1,179,068 of NZ_JBZAJF010000001.1, read as the reverse complement.
GTCCCGCAGGCACTCGCGGTGATCGAGCCCGCGACCGGCGACAAGCTGGGGGAGATCGGTCAGGCCACGCCCGTGGACGTCGATCGCGCCGTTGCCGCCGCCGTACGCGCGCAGGGGGACTGGGCGAGGGCCGGCCACCAGGTCCGGGCGCAGGTGCTGCGCCGGGCCGCTGAGCTCTTCGTCGAGCACGCCGAGGAGATCGGCGGGTGGGCCGTCCGCGAGGCGGGCTGGAACCGTCCCGGCGCGATGATGCAGGGGCCGAGCGCCGCGGAGGAGTGCCACGAGGCTGCCTCCCTGTCCGCAGCCCCCTACGGCGAGCTGCTCCGCTCCACCCAGCCGCGGCTCTCCTTCACCCAGCAGCGGCCGGTCGGTGTGGTGGGCGTGATCGCGCCGTACAACGCCCCGATCGCGCTGGCGATCCGCTCGGTGGCGCCGGCACTCGCCCTGGGCAACGCCGTGGTCCTGAAGCCCGACCCGCGCACCTCGGTGGTCGGCGGTGCCGTCCTCGCCCGTGTCTTCGAGGAGGCCGGGCTGCCCGAGGGCCTGCTGCACGTGCTGCCGGGCGGGGCCGACGTCGGTGAGGCGCTGGTGCGTCACCGCGACGTGCCCGTCATCGCCTTCACCGGTTCGACCGGGGCCGGGCGGGCGATCGCGACTCTGGCCGCGCAGCAGCTCAAGCGGGTGCACCTCGAGCTCGGTGGCAACTCCGCCCTGGTCGTCCTCGACGACGTCGACCTCGACCTTGCGGTGGCCACTGCGGCCCGAGGCGCCTTCCGTCACCAGGGCCAGATCTGCATGGCCACCGGGCGCCATCTGGTGCACGAGCGGATCGCGGACGAGTACGCCGCACGGCTGGCCGAGCACGCCGCCCGACTGCCCGTCGGCGATCCCACCGATCCCACCGTGATGATCGGTCCGATCATCGACGAAGGTCAACGCGACCGCATCCACGCCCTGGTGACCGCGAGCGTCGCCGACGGTGCCACGGTCGCGACCGGCGGGAGCTTCGAGGGGCTCTTCTACCGGCCCACGGTGCTCACCGACGTCACGCCGACCACGCCCGCTTACGTCCAGGAGGTCTTCGGGCCGGTGGCGCCCGTGCTCGCGTTCGGCGACCTCGACGAAGCCGCTAGGCTCGCGGCCGATTCACCGTACGGGCTGTCGCTCGGAATCCTCACGCGTGACGTGATGAAAGGCCTCGCTCTGGCGGAGCGGGTGCCGAGCGGATTGGTGCACATCAACGACCAGACGATCAACGACGAACCGACGGTGCCCTTCGGTGGTGTCCGGGACTCGGGGAACGGCGCCCGGCACGGCGGCCACCGCACGAACCTGGCGGCCTTCACCGACACCCAGTGGGTGACGGTCCGCGCCGACCCACCCAGCTGAACTTCGGAACCACATTCCCCGAACACATTCCCGGGCACCCCAGCCCACCTGGCAGACGATGGAGGAGAACATGACCGAACCGGTGCTCGACGTCGTGGACCACGGACACGTGCGGCTGATGACGCTCAACCGGCCCACCGTCCGCAATGCGTTGAACCACGAGCTCAACGAGGCGCTGATGGCTGCCCTGGTCGAGGCCGACCACGACCCGGGCGTCTATGCCGTGGCGATCACCGGGAGCGGTACGGCGTTCTGCGCCGGCGCCGACCTCAAGGATGCCCGCGACCTCGCGGCCAAGGGCCTCCCGTTCCGGGGGCCGCTGCACAACGGCCGGCGCAGCCTGATGGAGGTCATGATCGAGACGCGCAAGCCGACCATCGCTGTGGTCAACGGACCTGCGATGGCCGGCGGCTGCGAGCTCGCGCTCTCCTGCGACCTGCGGCTGGTCGCGCCCACTGCCTTCTTCGGTCTCCCGGAGGCCAAGCGCGGCCGCGGCGCGCACTTCGCCTCGGTGATGCTGCCCGTGACCGTGCCACCGGGCATCGCCATGGAGTGGCTCTACACCGGTCGGCGGATCCCGGTGACCGAGGCGGAGCGGTGGGGGCTCGTCAACGCCATCCTTCCCGGCGAGGACCTGGTGGCGGAGGCGATGGAGTGGCTCGACGATGTCGTGTCCTCGGCGCCGTTGTCGCTGCAGCGCCTGAAGCTGACCTATCGCAAGACCGCCGGCATGGCGCCGCACACCGCGATCCGGCTCGACGCCGGTCCGGACGTGTACGCCTCGGAGGACCAGATCGAGGGCGCACGCGCCTTCCTCGAGCGCCGGGAGCCGCAGTGGCAAGCCCGTTGAGTGTCCTGCGCGCGTCCATCGGCCCGTACGCCGGGCCCTGCCGCACACCTGGAGGCAAGTGATGCGGATCCTGACCATTCGGCTGGTCCACCTGATCGGTGTGCTGCTGGGCGTGACCTTCTTCGTCTACGTCCTGATGGACCTGATGCCCGGTGACACCGCCGAGGTCATCGTGGCTGCCACGGACTCGCCCTCGGCAGGTGCGGTGGAGGCGATTCGCCAGCAGCTCGGCCTCGACCAGCCGCTCATCCAGCGCTACTTCTCCTGGCTCGGTGGACTTTTCCAAGGCGACCTCGGAGAGTCCTACCGCACCGGGCAGACGGTGCTCGCGGCGATCGTCGAGCGGACGCCGGTCACCCTCCAGCTCCTGGTGATGGCCGAGATCGTCTCTCTCGCCGTCGCGATCCCGCTGGCCACGATCGCGGCCAGCCGCCGCGATTCGGTGCTCGACAAGACGGTCGCCGTGTTCACCTTCGGCAGCCAGTCGGTGCCGAACTTCATGGTCGCGATTCTCTTGGTCTTCCTCTTCGCGGTCCAGCTCAAGCTGCTGCCGGCCATCGGGTACGTCCCTCTGTCCGAGGGAGTGTGGGCGAGCGTGAAGTCGCTGACCATCCCGACGCTGGCGCTCGCCTCGGGGTTGATCCCGGTCTACCTGCGCATCCTGCGCAGCGAGATGGTCCGCACCCTCCAGGAGGACTACATCCTGTTGGCTCGGTCGGTCGGCATCAGCCGCCCCAACATCCTGGTGCGGTACGCCCTCAAGCCCTCCATGCCGACGCTGATCACCGTCGTGGGCGTCAATGTCGGCCACCTCGTCGGCGGCTCCATCGTGATCGAGCTGATCTCCGGTCTGCCGGGGATCGGCACGCTGCTCTACAGCAGCATCAACGCCCGGGACTACGTGATGGTCCAGGGGATCATCCTCCTCGTTGCCACGACGTACGTCGTCGTCAACTTCCTCGTCGACATGTTCCACACGATGCTTGACCCGAGGGTGCGCGCATGAGTATCGAGACCAGCACGACCACCGCTCTGGTGTCGCCGCCCACGGGAGCGCCCACCGCCCGCGGCCGGAAGCGTCACTGGATGGGCAAGCGCACGATGCGCGTGGGCACGGCGCTCGCCGCCCTGTGGCTGACCCTCCTCGTGGTCGGCGCTGTCGCCTTCCCGCTGCTGCCGCTGCCCGACCCCACGAGGAGCGACTACCTCGCCATCGCCGTGGAGCCAGGGAGCCCTGGCCACATCCTGGGCACCGACATGGTGGGCCGCGACATGTTCAGCCGACTTGTCATCGGAGCGCGGGTCAGCCTGGCAGTCGGCATCGGCGGCACCTTGATCGCGTTGCTGATCGGCTCCGTGCTCGGTCTGCTCGCCGGGTTCTACGGCGGGTTCGTGGCACGTCCCATCAACGCGTTGATGGACATCCTGCTGGCGTTCCCCTCCCTGGTGGCGCTGATCGCACTGAGCGTCTTCATGGGCAGCGGGCTGTGGACGCTCATCATCGGCATCGGCCTGGTCAGCTCGCCCGGCATCGCTCGCGTGACGCGGGCTGCGACTCTCGGGTTCGCCCAGCGTGAGTTCGTCACCGCAGCCCGGGGCATGGGGGCCGGGAGCCTGCGGATCCTGAGGCGGGAGATCGTGCCGAACGTCGTAGGTCCGGTGATCGCCTTCGCGACCGTGATGGTCGCCGTGGCGATCGTCGCCGAGGGCTCGCTCTCCTTCCTCGGGCTCGGCGTGCCGCCGCCGACCTCGAGCTGGGGCACGATGATCGCCGCTGGGCGCTCGGAGATCGAGGAGACCCCGCACATCGCGCTGCTCCCCGCCGCCGCCATGTTCGTCACGCTGCTCTCGATCTACTTCCTGGCCGAGGCGCTCAACCGCAAGTTCGACGTGAAGGAGGCTGCGCTGTGAGCGCCATCCAGCAGGGAGCTGCCGGCCCGGGAGGACCAGGGGAGCCGGCGCTGCTCGAGATCGAGGATCTCCACCTGCGCTTCCACACGGCTCGCGGCATCGCCAACGTCATCAACGGCGTCGACCTGCGGATCGAGGCCGGGAAGGTCCACGGGCTGGTCGGCGAGAGCGGCTCGGGGAAGTCGGTGACCGCCCGCTCGATCCTCGGCATCCTGCCGCGCCGCAGCGTCGCGCACCTGGGTGGCTCGATCCGCTACCGCGGCCGAGAGCTCACAACGCTCTCGGAGAAGGAGATGCGCACCTCGATCCGGGGTCAGCAGATCGCCATGATCTTCCAGGACCCCATGACCGCGCTCAATCCCGTCATGCGCATCGGGCAGCAGCTCGCGATGCCCATCCGGCTCCATCAGGGGCTGAGCAAGAAGCAGGCGCGCGCCAAGGCGGCCGACCTGCTCGGCCAGGTGGGGATCCCCGATCCCACTCATCGGCTCTCCGCCTTCCCCCACGAGCTCTCCGGTGGGCAGAGGCAGCGGGTGATGATCGCCATGGCCCTCGCCTGCGACCCGCAGCTGCTGATCGCGGATGAGCCGACCACGGCGCTGGATGTCACGGTGCAGGCTCAGGTGCTCGATCTCTTCGACGAGCTGCGCGAGCAGCGGGGGCTGGCGATCCTGCTCGTCTCCCACGATCTCGGTCTGCTCACCGAACGGTGCGACAAGGTCTCGGTGATGTACGCCGGCGAGGTGATCGAGCACGGCGCCTCGGCCGACGTGTTCGCCAACCCTCGGCACCCCTACACCCGCCTCCTCGAGATGGCCCGCCCCCGGCTCGAGGAGCCCCCGCACACCCGGCTGCACACGATCTCCGGCCGGCCGCCCAACCTGCTCGACCGACCGGACGGCTGCGCGTTCCGGGCCCGGTGCCCGCGGGCCCTCGACATCTGCGCCACCGTCCATCCGAGCCTGGTACCGATGGGCCCGGTCTCCGCTGCCTGTCACAACCCCGAGGAGCCGGCCTTCGGCAGCACCGAGGCCGGCGAGGCTCCTGTCGTCGAAGGGACCCGCGCATGACCACCCAGCCGATCCAGTCCATCACGCAGACGGGGCCACCTGAGTCCGGTGTGCAGAGCGCCCTGTCGGCGCGCGACATCGTGGTGGAGTACCGCGTCCCCGGCCGACCGTCGCTGCAGGCGGTTCGCGGACTCAGCATCGACCTGCTCCGGGGCGAGACGCTCGGTTTCGTGGGGGAGTCCGGGTGCGGCAAGTCATCGCTGGGACGCTCGCTGGTGCAGCTGCCGCCGCCCACCTCGGGTGAGATCCACCTGGGGGAGACCCGCCTCACCGGCCTGAGCCAACGGCAGCTGCGCCCACTGCGGCGCCGCATCCAGCTGGTCTTCCAGGACCCGATCTCCTCGCTGAATCCCCGTCGTACCGCGCTTGAGATCGTGGCTGATCCGCTCCGCCTGGCCAAGCACCCTGACCCCCGGGAGACCGCGCTCGCAGCGCTCGAGGAGGTCGGGGTCGACGAGCGGATGGCGGACCGACGGCCCCATGAGCTTTCCGGTGGTCAGTGCCAGCGGGTCTCGATCGCTCGCGCCATCGTGCAGAGGCCGGAGGTGCTCATCTGTGACGAGCCGGTCTCCGCCCTGGACGTGTCCGTCCAGGCGGCCGTGCTGAACCTGCTCGAGAAGATGAAGGCCGAGCACCAGCTCTCCATGGTGTTCATCTCCCACGACTTGGCGGTGGTGAAGAACATCAGCGACCGGATCGCAGTGATGTACCTCGGCAAGATCTGCGAGATCGCGCCGGCGACCGAGCTGTACGAACGGCCCCTGCACCACTACACCAACCTGTTGCTCGACTCGGTCCCGAACCCGAAGGGCGGGCGCCGCCGGCAGACGGTGATGAGCGAGGTGTCCAGGCGTGCTCCCGAGACGGGATGCCCGTTCGCCCCGAGGTGCCCGGCCGCGACGGACCTGTGCCGCTCGACGATGCCGCCGCTGACCGAGCTCGCACCGCAGCACGTCGTGGCATGCCACCACCCGCTCAGTGCGCCCGACCAGTCGAAAGCTGCCGCTGAGCTCGCCTGAACCCCCTCGGTGGATGCTCGCCGCGGGTGAGAACGTGGTTTTCCACTAAGTGATAGGTGGTCGCGCCGCGGGCTCACCTGCTCTCCACACTCTGGGGGTGAGGTACCTCACACCGCGATTCACCGAAGAGGAGACACCGTGACGACCATCCCCCGACGCGCGCGACTGGCGACCAGCCTGGTCGCCGTGCTCGCGCTGGCCAGCGCCTGCGGCGGCACCGAGACGAACACCGATGCGGCCGGGGCCGGCAAGCCCGGTGAGGTCCAGATCAAGGGTGAGGGCGTCACCCGGAACGAGTACGGCGGTGCCCAGCTCGCGCTGGGGAAGCCGAAGCGGGGTGGGGAGCTGAAGGTCGGGATCGTCGCACCGATCAACACCCTCGACCCGACGGCGGGCCTCTCGACCTCGGCCAACTCGGCGGCGCTCAACATCTACGAGCCGCTGATGCGGGTGGAGCCCACCGGAGTGGTGGTGCCTGAGCTCGCCCGGTCGCTCGAGTCCGAGGACGGCAAGCGCTGGACCTTGAAGCTGCGCGAGGGGATCACGTTCACAGACGGCACGCCGTACAACGCCGACGCCGTCGTCGCCCACGTCAAGCGCTACCAGTCGCCCGGCGCCACCGCCCGCGACGCCGGGAGCACCAAGCAGATCACCAGTACCGACAAGGTGGACGATCTCACCGTCGAGTTCGTGCTGGCCGCGTCCAACCTGGACTTCCCCCTGATGCTCTCCGGAAGCCTCGGCATGGTGCCTTCCCCGACGGCGGTGCAGAAGGACCCCAAGCGCTTCGGTCTGAAGCCGGTCGGGGCCGGGCCGTTCAAGGTCGCGTCCTTCCAGCCGGGCGGCGACCTGGTGCTGGAGCGCAACCCGGACTACTTCGACGAGAAGTACCCCTACCTCGACAAGGTCACCATGGTGACAGCCTCCGACCCTCAGGCGGGGCTGGCTGCGCTGGAGTCGGGGAGCCTGGACCTCGCCACCACGACATCGCCGGCTGACATGGAAAAGGCCGAGGCGGCGGGGCTGAAGGTGCTCGAGCAGCCGCTCTTCACCTACTACTACCTGGCCCTGAACCTGTCCAAGCCGCCGTTCGATGACGCCGCGATGCGCAAGGCCGTCATCCAGGCGATCGACACCAAGGCCCTCTCCAAGGTCGTCTTCGCCAACCGGGCGACGCCGATGAAGGGCTGGTTCACCCCCAACCACCCCGACTACAGCGAGGTCGACTACCCCGCCTTCGATCCCGACGCGGCCAAGTCGGCCGTCAAGGAGTACCAGGCGAAGGGCAGCCCGGTGACCCTGGAGGTGCAGGTGACTCCCAGCCCGGAGAGCACCCGGGCGGTCGAGATCATCCAGCAGATGCTCTCCGACGTCGGCATCAAGGTCACGGTGGCGCCCCTGGACCAGCCGACCTCGATCCTGAACGGTGCACAGGGCAACTACCAGGCGATCTACCGCTACATCGGGTTCACCCTCCTGGCCGCCAACGACCTGCGCAACAGGTTGAAGACCGGCGCCTCCGGGACCATCGCTCACGCCGGCAACCCAGAGCTGGACACGTTGCTCGACGAGATGTCGCAGACGCCGGTGGCCGAGCGCGGCGACCTCTACGACCGGGCCCAGCAGGAGCTGGCCGACTGGATGCCGAGCGTGCCACTGGTCCAGCAGGTCGGCGGGTGGATCGCCGGCGACGCGGTGGCCGGCTTCCCCGGCAGTCGCGGAGAGCAGACGGTGGACGTGCTCCGGATGAAGTACGTCTGGGCCAAGTAGCCGATCGACCGTGGGGCGCGCACCGAGTCATCGGTGCGCGCCCTTCGTCTGTCCGAGGAGACCACCGGGCCACCGGGCGCGTGCCACCGGGCCGCGCGTCAGCGGAACGGGTTCAGGTTCCGGCTGGCGTTCACCTGGGAGCCGGGGATCGCGCGCAGGTCGAGCAGGTCGGTGACCAGGTTGCCGAGTGCGCCGTTGCGGATCGGTTGGGCGCCGGCGTACCCGACGCGGGCCTTGCCGGGGTTGCGGTAGCCGCGGTTCACCGCGTAGAGGTTCGACCTCGCGATGCCCTTGCCCCACACCATGAACGGCACCCGGTAGTTGACCCGCGAGGTGATCAGCGAGTGCGACCTGCCGTACCCGCCGTGGTCCGAGGTGAGCACGATCGCCGTGTGCGCCCTGAGCTGCGCCTTGCGCGAGATCGTGTTCATGATGACCCCGATCCGCGCATCCACCGCACGGACCGCAGCCAGGTACTTCGCTGACATGTAGCCGGACGCGTGCCCGACCTTGTCGGTCTGGGAGAGGTGCACGAACGTGAACGCGTTGGGGGAGGAGAGCAGGTCCTTGCGCACCGCGGAGACCAGGCGGTTCTCGTTCTTGCGGTAGACGAAGGCGCCGATCTTGTCGCGACCGTTGTTGGCGCCGGTCCGGTCCACCGCGCCGTTCTTGCGGTTCCAGGTCCGGTTGAACAGTGCGAACTTGTCCTTGGAGGTGTAGAGCGCGGTGGCGCCGCCCGCGTCGTGGACGACGTCGAAGACCGACGGTACGTAACGACCCGCGGCCTTGTGCACGGTCACCTTCTTGCGGTTGTCGTTGAACAGCACCCCGTGCCCCGCAGCGCTGCGTGCGACCTTGCGGCTGGTGAGCATCGAGGTGTGGTTCGGCAGCGTGCTCGTCGACTCCACTGCGGTTCGCGCGTTCAGGGTGGTCGCGCCACCGTTGATCATCCGGTGCAGGTACGGCGCTCGCGATGGGCCCAGCCTGCGAATCGCATCGGGGTTCAGCCCGTCGACGGAGATGGCGACGACGTGGTTGATGTGGTCGTCCGCGCTCGCCGCGGCCAACGCTGCCTGCGGCGGGTCGGCCGGCCCGTCCGGCGCCATCGCCGTAGCCACCGCTGCGGCGGATCCGGCTACGAGTGCGGCTGCGGTCACAGCGACGAGGCGTCGGCGGGTGCGGCGGGCGATGTCCAGGGAGGTCACGAGGGCTCCTTCCGGGCCGGGAGCCGGCTGGGTGGCTGACCGGGGTGCTGACCGGGGCGGCCGCGTGGGCGGAGGGCACGGTCTTGGTCCATCGTCCTCGTTTCCGGGCCTCGTTTCCACCTCGACCGCTCGGTGGTGGACCTTCAGGCGGGGGAGCTGCTGACGAGTGCAGGCCCGATCCAACGGCGAACCAGATCGCGCAGCTCGTCCTCGGTGCGCGGCGGTGCCGTCGGGAACTGGAGCAACGAGATGAACAGGCGCATCAGGATCTCTGCGAGACCCGCGAAGTCCGCGTCGCTGCGGATGCCCACCTCGTCCCAGTCAGCGGGCACGCTTCGCAGGATGTTCGCACCGACCAGGAACGCGGCAGACGAGGTCGCGCCAGCGGTGAAGAACTCCGTCTCGCTCGCCTGGACCAGCAGGCTGAGGTACTTCTCGTCCGGGATGGAGCGGACCGCGAAGACGACCGACTCGACGGCCACCTCCTGCGCGGTCGTGCACGTGGCCAGATGCTCCTGCATGCGCGCGGCGAAGTCCTCGACACCGGCCTGCGCGACCGCGCCCAGGATCTCGTTCAGGCTCGGGTAGTAGCGGTACACCGTCTGCCGGGTGACGCCGAGCTCATGGGCGACGTCGGAGAGAGTGGTCTTGGCCAGGCCGGTCCGATCGATGCAGGCGGTCGCCGCCTCGACGATCCGCCGACGCGCAGCCTCTTCCGTGCCGGGAGGGTTCCCCTGCCAACCGTGATGTCCCATGGCGCAATGGTGACCGATCGGGTCCGCGCTGCCTCAGCGCAGGGCCGGGGTGCGACTGTGTGCCCGGTACATCGCCGCCAGCAGAAGGCCGGCACCCGCGAAGCAGACGAGGGCGTAGGCGCCGCTCCCGGTCGGGGTCCCACCAGCAGTGACCCCGTCGGTCGCCCCGACGTACGCCGGGAGCGCGGTGAGCCAGAACAGGGCCATCGCGCCCAGGTACAGAGCCGGGTAGTAGCGCGTGAAAGGCGACAGTGGCTCCAGCGCGGGAATCCCGGCACGCCACTCGCGCACGATGATGAACGCTCCTGCCATCCACACGATGGCCAGCTCCGCGCCGAGGACCCACGCCTGAGCCGTCACGTTGGGAGTCTCGCCGCCGAAGAAGCCCGACGGAATGCCGGCGATCGCCATGCTGGGCGGCGTCAGCACCCCCGCCACCAGGATGCGAAGGGCAAGCGAGGCGCCCCGTCGTGGCCCGCCGTCGCCGTGGGATCCCCCCGTGAGCTTCACGACCAGGAACGTCATCGCTCCCATCGAGACCGACGCGAACAGCAGCACGCTGTTCATCGGGACCGACGCCATCATCGGATGGTTCACGAGCATGTTGTCCGGGTTCCACGCCCACCACTTCAGCTGGGGGCCGATCTGGTCGAAGACCTCGTAGAACACCTGGCACACGAAGGCCACCGCGACCGCTCCGGTAGCGGCACCGCGCGACCTGAAGATCCCCAGCGTGCGGACCAGCTCGTAGGCCAGCTGGCTGATCACCGGGTAGAACGCGACGATGTACAGCGGCAGCCGGTCCCACATGAACTGAACCGTGAACTGGTTGTGGGCGAAGATGAACCCGTACTGCCCGTCGAGGCCGAACCACTCCGGGAAGTACAACGGTGGCTCGATGACGAACAGGTACACCAGGGACGTGCACCACAGCGCGAGGTTCACCGGGTCGCCCTGCTGGTAGCGCCTCCAGGCGTGCACGAGGGCGAAGACGGCTCCTCCCACGATGAGCAGCTCGAGGAACGGCATCGACCAGTGCGCCAGGTCCCACGGAGCCCGCACCGAGGCCACGGTCGACACGTCGTGGCAGTCGAACCCGAGCCCGCGGGTGACCTGTTCTGCTGCTGCCTCGCAGGTCGCGCTCATCGTGTGCTCGCTGCCTCGTGGACGGCGCCGTCATCGAGCTCGGAGTAGTCCGTTGCCGGGGGATCGGCCTGCGAGTCGAAGCCGAAGGGGACTCGGTGAAGGCCGAGAGCCGAGCGCACGCGGTAGCGGACCAGGCCCGCGATGACCCGAGGGCTCTTCAACATCTCGCCCAGTGGCTCATCGAGGTTGAAGACCTTGCTGAAGTGCTCATCGACCACGGCGTCCTCGCGAGCAGCGCCGACGATGAAGCGGAAGGCGGGCTCGCTCACTGCGGCGATGATGCGTCGTCGCCATTCAGGCAGCCGCTCGGTGCCGACCGCGCACGCGTAGCCCTGGTCGCGCGCCATCGCCAGTCCCCACGGCACCTCGAGACGCTTGCGCTGGGCCGCCAGGAACTCGGCATGGAAGGCAGAGTCCGGGGCTCTGCTCTCCCGTGCTGCCGAGGCGAGCGTCTCCTTGAGGAGCACCGCGGAGCTGGACGCCGAGCTGATGCCTTGCGCGTAGAAGGGGTTGAAGGCGCAGATCGAGTCGCCCACGAAGACGAGGCCACCCGGTGCGTGCTCCCAGCGGTCGTAGCGGCGCCACTTGTTGCCGGTGGACCGGGTGAGGTGGACCTCGGAGGTCGGGGTGCTCTTCTCCATTGCCGCCGCGAACAACGGAGCACGCACGCGACGTGCCGACTCCACGAAGGTCTCGGGGGTGCGGGGCATGTCGTGTCCCCAGGAACCCATGCACGCGATCGCACGGTTGCCTTCGATGGGGAAGAAGTTCACCAGGTACTCGTGCTCGGCGGGGTGCTCACCCTTGTCGTCGGTCGGCATGATCACCAGGTGCTGCCACCACCAGGAGGCTGGCCGGTCCGCGGCATCCGGCAGGTCGTACCAGCGCGAGGTGTAGGTCACCTTGGCGTCCAGCGTCTGCACGGGCACCTCGGGCCAGCCTGCGGCCACGAGCCAGTCGCCCACGGAGGAACCCCGACCGAGCGCGTCGACGACGAGGTCTGCTTGCACCTCGTCATCGCCCTGCGCCGTTGCGAAGCGCACCCCGGTGACCTCGCCGCTCGCGGTGCCGCCCGCCCGGGTGGCCAGTCCCTGGACGGTGACCCCCTCCCGGATGGTGACGTTCTCCAGGCGACGGACCTGGTCTCGCAGGACCCGCTCGATCAGGATCCGGGAGCTGTAGACCATGGTCATCGAGCTGCGCTTCCTGGCCGACCAGCCGTCGCCCTGGAGGTAACCGGCGTCCATGGAGGGCATCAGGTGCAACCCGCCGGCCGCCATCAGCTCCTCCTCGAAGCCCGGGAACAGCTCGCCGATGGCACGGCGGCCCGAGTTGAGCAGGAAGTGGGGGTGCTTGCTCTGAGGGACGCCCCGCCGGTGCTCGGCCTCGGCGGGAAGCTCGTCGCGCTCCAGGATCAGCACCCGCTCGAAGTACGGCGCCACGGCGCCGGCCGCGCACAGTCCAGCAGCGCTTCCACCCAGCACGACGGCAGTGGTTCCAACCTTCACGCGCAGACCCCATTCATACGTTTATGCAGAAGATGTATGAATGTATGAATGGGGCGAGATCAAGTCAAGGCCCCGGTGTCAGGTGAGTGAGCCGACCCGATCCAGGATCGCCGCGGCAAGCTCCTCGGGCCGCTCGTCGGGAAGCCAGTGCGAGGCGCCCTCGATCACCTCGAACCGGTAGGGGCCGTCGACGTACTTCTCGCACAGCTCGGCGCCCACGCGGCCCAGGGCCGCGTCGCCATCGCTCCAGACGTAGGTGGTGGGCACCTGCACGTGCTTGTTGAACGTGCCGGGGCTGGACAGGGCCAGGGCGCGGTACCAGCCCAGGGCGCCGGGCAGCGCCCCGCTCCCCACGATGTCGCGTTGGTAGGCGGCCAGCATCGCCTCCGTCATCCCGCTGCCGCCCAGGAACCGGGCGGCGGCACGCCGGTCCGAGAGCACCCGCTCGGGCAGCCAGGGAAGGTTGAAGAACGCCATGTACCAGGAGTGCAGCGCCTGGCCGCGCGGCATCGCTGCCATGAAGGCGCCCGGGTGCGGGACCGAGACTGCTGTCAGTGTGCGCACCTTCTCCGGTGCGAGAAGTACCGTCCCCCAGGCGACCGCGGCACCCCAGTCGTGGCCGACCAGGTGCACCGGCCCGCCGGTGAGGTCGGCGAGTGCGAGCACGTCCTTGACCAGCTCCGAGGTCCGGTAGGACCGGCGCCCGTCGGGGCGAGCACCGGGGGAGTAGCCGCGCTGGTTGGGTGCAAGGGTCCGCAGCCCCTGGGCGTGCAACAGCGGCACCACCTGGTCCCAGCAGGTGTTCAGCTGGGGGAAGCCGTGCAGCAGCACCACCACGTCCCCCTCGAGCGGCCCCTCGTCACGGACCTCGAAGGTGAGCCCGTCCCGGGAGTACGACGTGATCCGGTCAGCAGTCATGGAGAGAGAGCGTAGTGATCCGGTCGGTGGGCATCCACCCACCGCGAACGGACTTGGCGCGGCCCACCATGATGGGCGAACGCGGCCGCCCGGCCACCCACACCCCTACCGAGGAGCTGCATGTCGTTGCTGCCAGCCAATGTCCGTCGAGAGCTCGTGATCGCGGGTGCCACTGGCGCGTTGGGACTGATCAGCCCCGCGGCCCTGCCGCCGCGTGCGTTGCTGGCCTACCGGGCGGTCAGCGCCGGTCTGTCCGGCGTCTACACCTACGACACGCTCCGCAAGGAGGACACCTTCGGTGACCAGCCCGCCGCTCGGTTCGCGCTCGCCGTCGGAATGACCGGTGCGATGTTCGGGACGATGGGCCTGTGGGAGCGGTGTGACAGTGCGGCGCACCGGTGGCTGGTCGCCCGCGGGGTGAAGCACCCACGCCTGGTGATCGCGGCCGGTACGGCGGTGACCTCCCTGGTCTCGGGCCTCGTGGGATCCGCGATGGAGGACGAGGAGGAGAACGAGGAAGGGGACCGGGACACCGCTCCCGAGCTGGTGGACCTCGACCCGCGGCTGCGCGCCCTCGTCGCCGCGATCCTCGCCGCGACCGACGACTTCAGCGCCCCGGTGCTGCGGGAGCAGCTGACGCTGACACAGGCAGAGGTGTGGGACCCCGAGGAAGGCCCGGACGACGAGCTGCCCGGTTTCGTGGGGCTCGCGGTCGCCGGTGCCCACGACGTGGCCCGGGCGGTGCCGCACTCGTTCGCCTTCCCGGTCCGTGCGGAGTTCCAGCACGCCGGCGCGACCTTCGAGGTGGAGCTCGACATCCAGCAAGGACGGCTCAGCAGCGTCTCCCTCACCCCCGCCGCCGCCCTCGCCCCGGACGACGCGGCCGAGCCGGCCTGGCCCACCACCTGGCCCACCGTCGACGACATCTCGCTGCGACACGAGTCGGCGACCGACTGACCCGACGTCGCCACCGGGGAAGTCGCCCTCGAGCCGGTTGACGGCGACCCAGTGCTCGTCGTCGACGAACTCGGCGCCCATCAGCTCGGTGGTGTAGGTGAACTCACTGCCCGCACCGCGCAGGAAACCACGCTGAGCCGGTCCGGACGGGTCCCGGGCCGGCGAGCCTGACCGCCGTCCCGGAGGGCGTACGCCGGCGGCTGAACGGGTATGGGCCAGCCATGACGACCACACCGAACGAACCCGAGCAGGACCCGACCGTCGTGCCCTCCGGTGACCCCGCCTCCCCGGCGGAGCCGTCCGAGTTCCCGGCCACGGACCCCGAGAGCGAGCCGGACCCGGACGCCCAGCCCGGGCAGATGCCGGACTCCGCCGACCCGGAGATCAACGCTTGAGCGCACAACCGGGGACCAGCAGCAGCTGACCCCCGAGCTGCCGTTCACCCAGATGCTGGAGCCGATCTACCAGCGGATGGTCACCGAGCCCGACCACCACTTCGCCTCGCTCGCCGAGCTCGCAGCAGCCACCCGCGGCTGAGCCGCGCTTGCTCACCCCGGGCGCGCGGACGCCCGGGAAACGAGGTCGGACCTCGTGCCCCGGGCGTCGCTGCGTGACTCAGCGGCAGGTGCGGATGGAGGCCGCCGTGGCCGTGGTGCCGTTGCCCATGGCGCCGGTGCCGAGACCGGCGCTCAGTGCGTAGCCCGCACCCCGGGGGATCTTGACCGTCCCGACCTTGCTGACCTTGCCCTTCTTCACCCAGCCCGACTTCCAGTTCTTGCCCACCGAGATGTCCTTGCGGGTCGGCTGCGCGATGCCGTTGACCCGCGACTTCGCCTTGGTGGCGTTGATCCGGACCTTGATCTTGACCGGCTGCGTGGCCTTGGTCGGGATCCGGCACGCCTGCATCTTGGCGCCGTTGATGCTCGCCAGGGTCTCGAAGCGCAGCGGCTTGGCGGCCTCCGCGTGGACGGCAGGCACGGCGAGGACGATGGCGAAGCTGGCGACGGCGGTCGCTGCGGTACGACGGAGGACAGTCATGGGGTTCCTTAGGTGCTGGGGAGATCCACACCCGGCGGTGCGGTCGGCACAAGGTAGTGGCCGCCGCGGTGCCGGCGGAGCAAAATGGACAATTGTCCGGACGCCCGACCGCACTGGTCCCTAGATGATGCCCTGCGCCAGCATCGCGTCGGCGACGCGCATGAAGCCCGCGATGTTCGCGCCCGCGACGTAGTTCCCGGGGCTGCCGTACTCGTCGGCGGTCTCCAGGCACCGCTGGTGGATCCCCCGCATGATCTCGGCGAGACGCTCCTCGGTGTGCTCGAAGGTCCAGGAGTCGCGTGAGGCGTTCTGCTGCATCTCCAGCGCGCTCGTCGCCACCCCGCCCGCGTTGGCGGCCTTGGCCGGTGCGAACTTCACCCCGGCCTCGACGAAGGCACGTACGGCGTCGGGGGTGCAGGGCATGTTCGCGCCCTCGGCCACCACCGTGCAGCCGCCCTTGATCAGGGCTGCCGCGCCGTCCTCGTCGAGCTCGTTCTGGGTGGCGCACGGCAGCGCGACGTCGCACGGCACGTCCCACACCGAGCCGTCGGTGATGTGGCGCACGGACCCGGACTTCGCGTCGGCGTACTCCGAGATCCGTCCCCGGCGCCCTTCCTTGATCTCGCGGAGGAGGTCGAGGTCGATGCCGTCCTCGTCGACGACGTAGCCGCCGGAGTCGGAGCACGCGACCACCTTGCCGCCGAGCTGGTGCACCTTCTCGATCGCGTAGATCGCGACGTTGCCGGATCCGGAGACGACGACCGACTTGCCCTCGAAGGAGTCACCGGTCGCCTTGAGGATCTCGTCGACGAAGTAGACGGTGCCGTAGCCCGTGGCCTCGGTGCGGACCTGGGACCCGCCCCAGGTCAGTCCCTTGCCGGTGAGTACGCCGGACTCGTAGCGGTTGGTGATCCGCTTGTACTGGCCGAAGAGGAAGCCGATCTCGCGGCCGCCGACGCCGATGTCTCCGGCCGGGACGTCGGTGTACTCGCCGATGTGGCGGTAGAGCTCGGTCATGAAGCCCTGGCAGAACCGCATCACCTCGGCGTCCGAGCGTCCCTTGGGGTCGAAGTCAGAGCCGCCCTTGCCGCCGCCGATCGGCATGCCGGTCAGGGAGTTCTTGAAGATCTGCTCGAAGCCGAGGAACTTCACGATGCCGAGGTAGACCGAGGGGTGGAAGCGCAGGCCGCCCTTGTAGGGGCCGAGCGCGGAGCTGAACTCCACCCTGAAACCGCGGTTGATGTGCACCGAACCCTGGTCGTCGACCCACGGGACGCGGAAGATGATCTGTCGCTCCGGCTCGCACATCCGCCGGATGACGGCGGTGTCGAGGTACTCCGGGTGCTTGGTTACCACGGGACCGAGACTGTCCAGGACCTCGTGCACGGCCTGGTGGAACTCGTTCTCGCCGGGGTTGCGGCGCAGCACCTCGTCGTAGACGTCGTGCAGCTTCTCGTCGAGGGTGGGCACGCAGTGGCTCCTTTGTTCAGGTGCTGAGGGTGAGTTCAGTGGCGGTCCCGGACCGGCGCACCAGCTCCCCGAGTGTCTCAGTGATCCCCTCGGCGAGCACGTCCAGGTCCCCGGCGGACCCGTAGTCGCCGGTGATCCCGAAGGTCAAGGCGTCGCGGTAGGACAACATCGCCACCCCGATCCGCACCCGGTCCGCGATCGGGACGTAGGGCAGCAGCTCCTGCAGCTCGCGCCCCAGGGCGTACAGCGTGTCCCGCGGCCCGGGCACGTTGGTGGTCACGGTGGACACCTGGCGTTGCGGGAACCGCATGCCGGCCCGGATCGCCCAGCTCACCGCCGCGAACGGGCCGTACTCCGCCAGGGTGGTGACGCTCGCGCCGCCCTCCGGTTCGTGGCCCGTCTTGAGCGCGGCGACGCGTGCGTGCACGGCGGCCAGCACCTCCACGGGGTCCTCGAGGTCCACCGGCAGGTAGGGGAGCATCATCGAGACCCGGTTGTCCGGGATCGACTCCTCGCCCGGTGCCCGCATGGAGACCGGCACCAGCGAGCGCAGTGCACGGGCGTCCGGCGTCTCCCCGCGGGAGAGGAGCAGGCGACGGAAGCCACCGGTGATGGCGGCCAGCGCCACGTCGTTGACGGTCACCGAGTGGGCCGCCCGGACCGTGCGGATGTCGCTGAGCGTGGCCTGCGCCCAGGCGTAGCGCCGGCTCCCGTCGAGAGAGCCGTTCAACGAGGTCGGGTGCACCGGGCGGGCCGCCTCGGCGAGCCTGAGTAGGCCGGCAGTGGAGGCGACGGTGCGAGCGAGCAGCAGCCGGGGCGCCGACAGCGCGCCGACCGCGGCGCTCACGGTGCGGGCGGGGGAGGAGGCCAGGTCGAGAACCGCCCGGCCCGTGAAGGCCCACTCGCTCTCCGGACGGGGCGGCTGCCAGGTGTCTGCCTCCGGCTCGCGCGGGACCGGCGTCGGGTCCAGCAGCAGCCGGTAGAGGTCGGTGCCGGAGACCCCGTCGACCATGCAGTGGTGCACCTTGGACAGCAGCGCCCAGCGACCGCCCTCGAGCCCCTCGCAGACCCAGTACTCCCACAGCGGCCGGCTGCGGTCCATCCGGCGCGACATCACCCGGCTGAGCAGCCGCGCCAGCTCGGGTCGACCCCCCGGGGCCGGCAGCGCGGTGCTGCGGATGTGCCAGCCCAGGTCGAAGTCGGGGTCCTCCACCCAGACGGGGGCGGTCAGGCCCAGCGCCACCCGGCGTACCTTCTGGCGGTAGCGGGGGACCAGCGGCAGCCGACCGGCGATGGTGGCCACGAAGTCGTCGATGTCGGGCGGGGGACCCTCGAAGATCGCCACCGAGCCGATGGCCAGGGAGGCGGTCCCGTCGACGTCCTCGGCCTCGAGGAAGCTTGCTGCGAGCGGGGTGAGTCTGTCCATGTGCCCAGCGTGGTCCGCGAGGTTTGTCCGCCCCAGAGTCGAAGGTCCCCGCCGCGGACTGCCGGGTGGCAGTGATCGGCTGCGGCCCGGCGGAGCACCCGGTTAGCGTTCGGCCATGTCGACCCCCGACCGGCCCACCGCCAGCTTCGAGCTCCTGGACGCGGGTCAGGGGGTGCGGCTGCTCGCCGCCGTGCCGGGACCGCCGTTGGCTCCGGCCGGGTACGGCGAGCAGGAGCTCCTGGCCCGTGGGGAGGCCGCCTCCTTCGAGGCGCTCGAGTGGGGGCCCGAGGGAAGGTTCGTGCTGCGGGAGCGGGACCGTGCGGAGTTCGCGACCCGGGTGCTCGTACGGCGGCCCCTGGACCCCGCCGCTTTCAACGGCACGCTCGTCGTCGAGTGGCTCAACGTCAGCAGCGGTGAGGACGCGGCGCCCGACTACACCTACCTCGCGGCCGAGCTGCTCCGCCGCGGCTACGCCTGGGCCGGGGTCTCGGCGCAGCTCACCGGGGTCGAGGGCGGTCGCGCCGCGGTGGACCTGCCGCAGGGGTCCGAGACGCCCCGCAACGGGCTGCGCCACCTCGACCCGGACAGGTACGGCGACCTCCACCACCCCGGGGACGCCTACTGCTACGACATCTTCACCCAGGTCGCCCTCGGGCTGGTCGCCGCGCGGCCCGAGGACCCGCTCGACGGGCTGGAGGTCACCGCCATGCTGGCGGTCGGGGAGTCCCAGTCCGCGTTCGCGCTGACCACCTACGTCAACGGGGTGCAGCCGGTGACTGGTGCCTTCGACGGGTTCCTGGTGCACAGCCGGGCCAGGTACGCCGCCCCGCTCGGCGAGCCCGGTCGCCCGCTCGACGTGCGCCGGCTGGTGGCCGAGCCGGTGCGGCTCAGGGAGGACCTCGGCGTGCCCGTCGTGATGGTGCAGACCGAGACCGATGTGCTGGGCTCCCTGGGCTACCTGGCCGCGCGCCAGCCCGACTCCGAGCACCTCCGGCTGTGGGAGGTGGCGGGGGCCGCGCACGCGGACCGGTTCGTGATCGGCGAGGCCGAGCCGTTCCTCGGCTGCCCCGAGCCGATCAACCGGGGACAGCAGGGCTTCGTGGTCCGGGCCGCGCTCAGGCACCTCGACACCTGGGCGCGCGGAGGCCCGCCGGCTCCCCGCGCCGACCGGCTCGAGGTGGACCAGGGGACGGTCCCCGAGTCGTTCGTCCTCGACGAGCTCGGCAACGTCCGGGGCGGCGTACGGACTCCTGCCGTGGACGTGCCCGTGGAGGTGCACTCCGGGCTGGCCGCGCCCGGCGCCTCCCACCTGTGCCAGCTGTTCGGGCGCTCGCTGCCGCTGGAGCCGGACGTGCTCGCGCGGGTGTACGGGTCTCCCGAGACCTACCTCGAGCGCTACCGCGACGCGGTCGAGCAGGCCGTGGCGGCCGGGTTCGTGCTCGCCGAGGATCAGAAGGCGCTGCTGGCCGAGGCCCGGCCCGAGCGCGTTCCCGGCTGATCGCGCCCCAGGTCGACCACGCGGTCCACGAGGTCGAGGCCCACGGGAGCGTGCGTGATCCAGACGATGCTGCGATCACGGGGCCCGGTGAGGACCTCGGTGGCCAGCTGCGTCGCCGTCGCGTGGTCGAGGTGGGCGATCGGCTCGTCGAGCACCAGCACGCGCTGCGAGGACAGGAGCGCGCGGGCGATGCCGAGCCGTGCCCGCTCACCCCCGGAGACCTGGGCGTGCCCGTCCCCGAGCCAGGTGTCCAGGCCGTCGGGCAGGGTGGCCAGCCAGTCGCCCAGCCGTGCCTGCCGCAGCGCCTGCGCCACCTCCTCGTCGGTGGCGTCGGGCCGAGCGAGCCGGACGTTCTCCGCCAGGTTGGTGCCGAACACGTGCGGGTCGTCGTCGACGAGCCCCACCACGCTGCGCAGGTCGTCGAGGCCGAGCAGGTGGATCGGCGTACCCCCCAGGGTGATCTCGCCCGCGGAGGGGTCCAGGAAGCGGAGCATCAGCCCGGCCAGGGTGGTCTTGCCGCTGCCCGAGGGCCCGACCACCCCGACTCGTGCGCCGAGCGGCACCGGGAGCGAGAGGTGCTGCAGGGTGTCGGCGTCCCCCCACCCTGCGGAGACGTCGGTGAGGACGACGTTGCTGGAGTCGGGGAGGGGGCGTCGCGGGGTGTCCTCCACGAGTGGAGCGGTGTGCTCGAGCGCGGAGAGCCGGTCGGCGGCGGAGGCGGTGCGAGCGGCCAGTGCGGCTGCGTCCGCCAGCGGTACGGCGAGGTCCGCGAGGGCCAGCGGCAGCAGCACCAGCAGGGCCATCATCGGCCCGGACAGCTCGCCCGAGGAGACCAGCGGCTCGGTGAGCAGGGCCATCGCCGCGACTCCCGCGCCGGAGGCGAGCAGCGCCAGCCCTCGCGCGGCACCGGTCCAGCGGGCGGCGGAGACGAGCGCCGCCCCGGTCCGGTCGCTGGCGGTGGCCACCCGGTCCAGCGCCCGGTCACCGGCCTGCCACATCACCAGCTCGGTCGACGTCTGGAGGACCTCCACCACCTCGGTGGAGAGAGCGGCCCGGCGCTCGATGCCGGCGGCCTCGGCCCGGCCCGCGCCGATCCGGGCAACGCCGTAGGCGAGGGCCCCGGCCATGGCAGTGGTGAGGCCGACCACCAGCGCCGCGGGCGGCGCCAGTACCCAGGCCACCGCGACGGCGAGGGCACCGACGAGCAGGAAGACCCGCACCGGCATCCGCACCCGCAGCTCGCGGTCGACCACGCTGTCCACGTCGTCGACGATCGCTGCCAGCACGTCCCCGCGACGGTTCCCGAGCCGTCCGGGCGTGAGCGGCACCAGGGCGTCGTACACCTCGACGCGGCGCTTGGCCAGCAGGCGCAGTGCCACGTCGTGGGACTTCAGCCGCTCGACGTAGCGCAGCGCCGGACGCGCGAGCCCGAACGTGCGCACCCCGACGATCGCGACCATCAGCGTCAGCACCGGGGGGTGGGTCGACGCCTGCACGATCAGCCACCCCGCGGTGGCGGTCAGCGCCACCCCCGACGCCGAGGCGAGCGCACCGAGCAGCGTGCCCGGCCACATGCTCGTCGTGCGGGGTGGAGCGGGAGTTCCGGGTAGTCCGAGACGTTCCCGTCGTACAAACCGGTCAT
This sequence comes from Nocardioides sp. Z30_9, assembly GCF_058215735.1. Lineage (NCBI taxonomy): Bacteria > Bacillati > Actinomycetota > Actinomycetes > Propionibacteriales > Nocardioidaceae > Nocardioides > Nocardioides sp. Z30_9. The sequence continues at coordinate 1,157,496 of NZ_JBZAJF010000001.1, read as the reverse complement.
CCGCGACGGTTGCGTCTCGGACTATCGGGTTGGGGGCGGGCTCGGGGGCGGAGAGCTCCACCAGGGTGTCGGTGATCGAGAGGATCGCGGGGCGGTGGGCCACGACGACGACTGCGCTGGTCCGGCCGAGCTCGGTGACGGTGTCGAGGATGACCTGCTCGGTGAGGTCGTCGAGGTGGGCGGTGGGCTCGTCGAGGAGCACCCAGGGGCGCTCGGCCAGTACGACGCGGGCCAGGGCGAGGCGGGCACGCTCGCCGGCGGAGAAGTTGGCGCCGTCCTCGCTCACGCCGGTCTCCAGACCGTGGGGGAGGTCGCGGACGCGCTCCTCGAGCGCGACCCGGCGCAGCGCCGCCCAGAGCCGGGAGTCCTCGGCGCCGGGGTCGGCCAGGCGGAGGTTGTCCGCGACGCTGCCGGCCACGAAGACCGGGCGCTGGGGGAGCCACGCGATCGGGCCGGGGACGCTGACGGCGCCGCGCTCGGCGGGCACCAGGCCGGCGATCGCGGAGAGCAGCGTGGTCTTGCCGCAACCGGAGGGTCCGGTGATCACCGTGACGCCGCGCGGCGGGATGCTCAGGTCGAGGTCGTCCACGGCGGGGGTGGGTCGTCCGGGGTAGCGCACGGTGAGGCCGCTCACGACCAGCGGCCGCTCCGGGGATCCTGCGGTCGTGGCCTGCTCCTCAGGGGTCGCCTCGCCGGAGTCGTCCAGCTCGTCGACGGCCTCGAACGTGGCGACGCCCTCGGCGGCGGCGTGGAACTCCGCGCCCACCCGGCGCAGCGGCCAGTAGGCCTCCGGCGCCAGCAGCAGTACGACGAGCGCGGTCTGCAGCTCGAGCCCGCCGGAGGCGAGGCGCAGGCCGACGCTCACGGCGACCAGCGCCACCGAGAGGGTGGCGACCAGCTCGAGCACGGCGGAGGACGCGAAGGCCAGCCGGAGCGTCCGCAGGGTGGCCTGCCGGTAGCGGTCGGTGATGGTGACGATGGTCTGTGACTGCGCGCGTGCGCGGCGGTGCACCACCAGCGTGGGCAGGCCGCGGACGACGTCGAGGAAGTGGCTCGACAGCGAGGCCATCGACCGCCACTGCTCCTCGGCGCGGTCACGTGTGGCCAGCCCGACCAGGGCCCCGAAGACGGGGACGAGGGGGAGGGTGCACACCACGATCACCGCGCTGAGCAGGTCCTGGGTGGCGATGGCCACCACCGTCAGCACCGGGAGCACACCGGCCAGCGCGAAGGCCGGGACGTAGCGGGTCAGGTAGGGCTCGGCCGAGGCGACTCCGCGGGTGGCCAGCGCCGCGGTCTCGCCCGACGCCGGGGAGGGCTTCCCCTCCGCGATCCGCTGCAGCACCACGGACAGGATCCGCTGCCGCAGGGCTGTCCCGACCAGCACCGCCGAGCGTGCCGACCAGATGTCGCTGACCCATCCCAGCGCGCCGCGGCAGGCGAAGACCGCCGCCACGGCGAGGCCCCAGGCGACGACGTCCCCGCCCCTGAGCGCCGCGACCACCAGGCCTGCGACCACCCAGGCCTGGGCGATGACCAGGACGCTGGTCCCGACTCCGGCGACGAGCACCCCCGCCAGCGGTCTCCGCGCGGGCGAGAGCTGCCGGCGGATCCTCGGGTCGTTCGGCTTCACTGCGAGGCTGCGGGGTCCGCGGCGGGCACGGTGACCGACTCGGGGATGTGGTGCACCGAGATCCGCTTGCGGAAGACCCAGTAGGTCCAGCTCTGGTACAGCAGCACGATCGGGGTGAAGATCACCGCGACCACGGTCATGATCTTCAGTGTGTACGTCGTCGCGGCGGCGTTCGTCGTCGTCAGGTCGATCCCCGACGCCAGGCTGGTGGGCATCACGTTGGGGAACAGGGCGAGGAACAGCCCGGCGACACCGGCGGTGATCGCGATGAAGGTGCCGGTGAAGGCCCAGCCCTCGCGCATCGCCCGGATCGCCCCGAGGCCCGCGAGGAGGGCCACGGCCGCGACCACGAAGGCGACCGCCGAGGCCACGGAGCCGGTCTGCGCCTGGGTCCAGCCCAGGAAGGCCACGGCCACCACGGCCGCCGCCAGGCCCACCTTGACCGCGAGCGCCCGGGCGGCCACGCGGATGGGGCCCTCGGTCTTGAGCGCGATGAACATCGCCCCGTGGGTGAGGAACAGCAGCAGCGTCATCGCGCCACCGAGCAGCGCGTAGGGGTTGAGCAGGTTGAAGAAGCCGCCGACGTACTCCCCGTCACCGTCGATCGGCACACCGCGCAGGATGTTGGCGAACGCCACGCCCCACAGCACCGCCGGCACGAAGGAGCCCACCGTCGCGGCCAGGTCCCAGCGACGCCGCCAGCCGGCGTCGTCGCGCTTGGCGCGGTACTCGAAGGCGAGCCCGCGGATGATCAGTGCGGCGAGGATCAGCAGCAGCGGCAGGTAGAACCCGCTGAACAGGGTGGCGTACCACTCCGGGAAGGCGGCGAACGTGGCGCCGCCGGCCACCAGCACCCAGACCTCGTTGCCGTCCCACACGGGGCCGATCGTGTTGATCAGCACCCGTCGTTCCTTCTCGCTCTTGCCCAGCACGGGGAGCAGCATGCCGACGCCGAAGTCGAAGCCCTCGAGAGCGAAGTAGCCCATCCACAGCACGGCGATGAGGGCGAACCAGATGGTCGTCAGTTCCATGATCGGAGGTCTCCTGGGGCGTTCAGTAGGCGAAGGCGAGAGGACGGTCTTCGTCGTCCTTGTCGGCCGGGTCCGGGGGCGGGGGCAGCTCGTCCGCGCCGCGGTCGATGTAGGTGAGCATCAGCTTGACCTCGATCACGGCGAGCACGCCGTACAGCAGGGTCAGGGTGACCAGCGAGATCATCGCCTCGGTCGGGCTGACGCTCGGCGAGGCCGACTGCGCCGTGGTGAGCAGACCGAACACGGACCACGGCTGGCGGCCCATCTCGGTGAAGATCCAGCCGAACGAGTTCGCGAACAGCGGCAGGAGCGGCAGCGAGATCGCGGCCCACAGGATCGGTCGCCCGGTCGGGGTGCGCCCGCGCCTGGTCGCCCACAGGATCCATCCGGCGAACGCCGCGGCAGCGATGCCCAGGCCCATCATCAGCCGGAAGGTCCAGTACGCGATCGGGATGTTGGGGACGTAGTTCGCCGAGTAGTAGCTCGCGCCGGGGTCCTCGCCGTACTTCTTCTCGTACTTCTCGCGCAGCTCGTTGATCCCCTCGACCTTGCCGTTCGGGTCACCGGTCGCCAGGAACGACAGCACCTTCGGGATCGTGACCGAGAACAGCTCCGACTCACCGTCGAGGGTGCCGAGGGTGAAGATCGAGAAAGAAGCCGGCTGCTCGGTCTCGTAGAGCGCCTCCGCGGCAGCCATCTTCATCGGCTGCACGTCGGTCATGATCTTGCCCTGCACGTCACCCGAGATCGCCACGCCCAGTCCCGCGACCAGCACGATGGCGGCCGAGGTGCGCAGCGCGCTGCGGTACATCGGGGCGTCGGCGGGCTTCGCGGCCCGGCGGCGCATCTGCCAGAACGAGACCCCCACGACGAACGCCGCTCCGGTCATGTACGCCGCGAGGATCGTGTGCGGGAACGTCACCAGCTGCACCTTGTTCAGCATCACGGCGACGAAGTCGGTGAGCTCGGCACGTCCGGTGTCCGGGTTGAACCGGTAGCCCACCGGGTGCTGCATGAACGAGTTGGCCGCCAGGATGAAGTACGCCGACAGCACCGTGCCGATGTGCACGATCCACATGCAGGCGGCGTGCAGCCTCGGGGAGAGCCGGTCCCACCCGAAGATCCACAGGCCCAGGAACGTGGACTCGAGGAAGAAGGCGAGCAGGCCCTCGATCGCGAGCGGGGCGCCGAAGATGTCGCCCACGAAGCGCGAGTAGTCGCTCCAGTTCATCCCGAACTGGAACTCCTGCACGATTCCGGTCACCACGCCGATGGCGAAGTTGATCAGGAAGAGCTTGCCGAAGAACTTGGTGAGCCGTAACCACTTCTCGTTGCCGGTCCGCAGCCAGGCTGTCTCGTAACCGGCCACGATCGCGGAGAGCCCGATCGTGATCGGTACGAACAGGAAGTGGTAAACGGTGGTGATGGCGAACTGCCATCGGGCAATGTCAACGGTGTCCACAGACGCTCCTGGTCGAAGGTTCACCCGAGACTAGAAACGCGACCCCCGACGGCACAGGTGGCGCTCGGCCCCGAGGTGTGGGACCAAGGTCCTCAGCTGGTTGTGAGCAGGATCACCGGGGCGCGGGACCGGCCCCGGCGGCCACGACGCGACGGGTCTCCCGGGCGATCTCGGTGCCCTCTGACGCGGCGACCACGACGGTGCGCGCGGTGGCGGTGAGCGCGCTGATCTCGCCGTCGCCGGTGACGGCCAGGTTGGCCTGCTCGTTGAGGGCGACACCGAGGTGCTCGAGGCCACGTGCCGCGGCGGCCCTGACCTCGGGGGAGTGCTCACCGATCCCGCCGGTCATCACGAGGAGGTCCATCCCTCCGGCGCTGGCGGCCATCGCGCCGATCTCGCGGCGCAGCCGGTGGACGAACACCTCGAAGGCCAAGGTGGCGTCCGCGTCGCCGCGCTCCCGGGCCGCCAGTACCTCGCGGATGTCGCCGCTCGTGCCGGAGAGCCCCTTGAGGCCGGCTCCGTGCTCGATCACGTCGGTCAGGCCCTCGGGGGTCTGCTCGCCGTGCACCAGCAGCCACATCAGCAGGCCGGGGTCGACCGAGCCGGAGCGGGTGGCCATCACCAGGCCCTCGGTCGGGGTGAAGCCCATCGTGGTGTCGACCGAGGTCCCGTCGCGGACGGCGGCCAGCGATGCGCCCGCGCCGAGGTGGCAGGACACCACGCGCAGGTCGTGCAGGTCGGCATCGATCAGCTCGGCGCCCCGTCGTACGGCGTAGGCGTGGCTGAGCCCGTGGAAGCCGTAGCGCCGTAGCCGCAGCCGCTGGTTCCACTCCCGGGGCAGCGCGTAGGTCTGCGCGGGCAGCGGCATCCGGGCGTGGAAGGCGGTGTCGAAGCACACCACCTCGGGCGCGCGCGGGAGCAGCTCGCGGACCGCGCGGATGCCGGCGATCGCGCGCGGGTTGTGCAGCGGGGCGAGGTCCTCGATGGAGTCCAGGTAGGCAAGTACGTCGTCGTCGACGAGCGTCGGCTCGCTCATCTCCGGGCCACCGTGCACCACCCGGTGCCCGACGGCCTCCACGGCGTCCATGCCGTGCGTGGCCTCGATGAACTCCCTGATCGGCTCGAGGTGCGCCTCGCCCTCCCAGCGCTCCACCGTGGTGGCAGCGACCTGGCTGTCGCCCTCGAACAGCGCCACCTTGAGGCTGCTCGAACCGGCGTTGACCACGAGGACGCGCACGTCCCTCAGGCCTCGGGGGTGTTCAGCTCGGGGGACTCGGTGGTGAACTCCGGCCCGGGATCGGAGGACCACCGCCAGTCCCGGATCTCGGGCAGGTCCACGCCGTGGGTGCGCACGTAGATCTTGTGCTCGATCAGCTTGTTCTTCAGGGTCTCGCGGGCCGAGCCCGACGTCGCCTGGAGCCGCGGGACCCGGTCGATGACGTCCATCGCGAGGTTGAACCGGTCGAGCTGGTTCATCACCGTCATGTCGAAGGGGGTGGTCGTGGTCCCTTCCTCCTTGTAGCCACGGACGTGGAAGTTGCCGTGGTTGTGGCGCTTGTAGGTCAACCGGTGGATCAGCCAGGGATAGCCGTGGTAGGCGAAGATCACCGGCTTGTCGCGGGTGAACAGCGAGTCGAAGTCGGCCTCGGAGAGCCCGTGCGGGTGCTCGTCCTCGTGCTGGAGGCGCATCAGGTCGACCACGTTGACGAACCTGATCCGCAGGTCGGGGAAGAACTCCCGCAGCAGCATCACGGCGCCCAGTGCCTCCATCGTCGGCACGTCGCCCGCGCAGCCGATCACCACGTCCGGCTCGGTGCCGATGTCGCTGCTCGCCCAGTCCCAGATGCCGATGCCCTTGGTGCAGTGGACGATCGCCTGGTCCATCGTGAGGTACTGCGGCGCGGGCTGCTTGCCGGCGACGATGACGTTGACGTACTGCTTGCTCCGCAGGCAGTGGTCACCCACCGAGAGCAGGGTGTTGGCGTCCGGCGGCAGGTAGACGCGCACCACCGAGGCCTTCTTGTTCATCGCGTGGTCGATGAACCCGGGGTCCTGGTGGGAGAACCCGTTGTGGTCCTGGCGCCACACGTGCGAGGTGAGCAGGTAGTTCAGCGAGGCGATCGGGCGTCGCCACGCGATCTCGTCGGTGACCTTGAGCCACTTGGCGTGCTGGTTGAACATCGAGTCGACGACGTGGATGAAGGCCTCGTAGCAGGAGAACAGGCCGTGCCGGCCGGTGAGCAGGTAGCCCTCCAGCCACCCCTCACAGGTGTGCTCGGAGAGGATCTCCATCACCCGGCCGTCGACGGCCAGGTGGTCGTCGTAGGGGAGGGTCTCCGCGTTCCAGGCCCGGTTCGTCACCTCCAGCACGTCCTGCATCCGGTTGGAGTTGTTCTCGTCGGGGGAGAACATCCGGAAGTTCTCCATGTTCTTGGCCATCACGTCGCGCAGGAACGTGCCGAGGACGCGGGTCGACTCCACCGCACCCGTGCCGGGGGCCTCGACCTCGACGGCGTAGTCGCGGAAGTCGGGCATCCTCAGGTCCTTGAGCAGGATGCCGCCGTTGGCGTGGGGATTGTCGCTCATCCGGCGCGTGCCGGCCGGGTGCAGGTCGGCGATCTCCGGGACCGGTGCTCCCTCGGTGTCGAAGAGCTGGTCGGGGCGGTAGCTGCGCATCCACTCCTCGAGCACCTCGCGGTGCGCGTCGTCCTCGCGGGCTGCCGCGAACGGCACCTGGTGCGAGCGCCAGAACCCCTCGACCCGCTTGCCCTCGACCTCCTTGGGGCCGGTCCAGCCCTTGGGGGAGCGCAGCACGATCATCGGCCAGGGTCGGCGTACGGGCTGCTTGCGCTTGCGGGTGGAGCGGGCCTCCTCCTGGATGTCGGCGATCTCGTCGAGGCAGTGGTCCAGCGTGGCTGCGAACGCCTGGTGCATCTCCTCGGGGTCCGAGCCGGAGACGATGTACGGCGTGTGCCCGTAGCCCCGCATCAGCGCGACCAGCTCCTCCTCGGGGATGCGCGCGAGCAGGGTGGGGTTGGCGATCTTGTAGCCGTTCAGGTGCAGGATCGGCAGCACGGCCCCGTCGTTGGCGGGGTCGATGAACTTGTTGGAGTGCCAGCTGGTGGCGAGCGGACCGGTCTCGGCCTCGCCGTCGCCGACGATCGCCGCGACGACCAGGTCGGGGTTGTCGAAGGCGGCCCCGTAGGCGTGCGAGAGGGAGTAGCCGAGCTCGCCGCCCTCATGGATCGACCCGGGGGTCTCCGGGGCCACGTGGCTGGGGATCCCGCCCGGGAACGAGAACTGCCGGAACAGCGCCCGCATCCCCTCGGCGTCGCGGGTGATGCCGGGGTAGACCTCGGTGTAGGTCCCCTCCAGCCAGGCGGAGGCGACCAGGCCGGGCCCGCCGTGACCGGGCCCGATGATGTAGATCATGTCCGTGTCGCGGGCCATGATCGCCCGGTTCAGGTGGGCGTACATGAAGTTCAGCCCCGGGGTCGTGCCCCAGTGCCCCAGCAGGCGCGGCTTCACGTGCTCGGGCCGCAGCGGCTCGCGCAGCAGCGGGTTGTCCATCAGGTAGATCTGCCCGACGGAGAGGTAGTTGGCCGCTCGCCACCAGGCGTCGATCCGCCCGAGCTCGGACTTGCCGAGGGGGCGTCCCTGGACGGTGCTCTTCGTGGGTTCGTTTCGGCTCATACCCCATCGTTTCCGCTGCCTTCTCTGTTGGAAAGGGCCGATCGTCATCTTGAACGCGCCCCAGCGGTGGGGTAGGCAGTGCGAATGTCCCGATCTGCCGGTCCTGCCGAGCCTTCCGCCGCCTGCCTGTTCTGCTCGATCGCCGCCGGCGACACGGACGCTTCGCTGGTGTGGGGTGACGACGACTTCGCCGCGTTCCTCGACATCCGGCCGCTGTTCAAGGGGCACGTCCTGCTCGTGCCGCGCGAGCACGTGGTGACCCTGCCCGACCTGCCCGCCTCCCTGCGGGACCCGTTCCTGGCGGCCGCGCAACGGCTGGCCGCCGCCATGGTCGACGGCCTGGGGGCGCAGGGGTCGTTCGTGGCGATGAACAACGTCGTCTCGCAGTCGGTGCCGCACCTGCACTGCCACGTGGTGCCCCGCACCAAGGGGGACGGGCTGCGCGGGTTCTTCTGGCCGCGCACGAAGTACGAGAGCACCGCGGACAGGGACGCCTGGGCGGCCCGGATCTCGGCTGCCCTAGAGTGACCGCGGCCCCAGAGAGGGCCCAGCAGTCACGACGAGAGGACGAGGACACATGGGTAGGTACGACGGACGGGTAGCAATCGTCACCGGGTCCGCACGGGGCATCGGAGCGGGCACCGCCAGGCGTTTCGCCGAGGAAGGTGCCTCGGTCGCCGTACTCGACCTCGACCTCGAGCAGGCCCAGGCCACCGCTGAAGGCCTCGGCGGGACCGCCAAGGCGATCGGCGTGGCGTGCAACGTCACCGACGCCGCCTCGGTCGACGCAGCCGTCGAGCAGGTGCTGAGCGAGCTCGGTGGCCTGCACGTGCTGGTGAACAACGCCGGGATCACCCGCGACAACCTCCTCTTCAAGCTCACCGAGGACGACTGGGACGCGGTCATGAACGTCCACCTCAAGGGTGCGTTCCTGATGAGCAAGGCGGCCCAGAAGACCTTCGTCGCGCAGAAGTACGGCAAGATCCTGAACCTCTCCAGCGTCTCGGCGAACGGCAACCGTGGCCAGGCCAACTACTCGGCGGCCAAGGCCGGCGTGCAGGGCTTCACCCGCACCCTGGCGCTCGAGCTCGGCCCCTTCGGCGTCAACGTCAACGCGATCGCTCCGGGCTTCATCGCGACCGAGATGACCGACGACACGGCTCGCCGGCTCAAGCTCGACGTGGAGGAGTTCCGCAAGCTGAACGCGGAGGCCAACCCGGTCAAGCGGGTGGGGCAGCCCGAGGACATCGCCGCCGCCGCCGCGTTCCTGTGCAGCGACGAGGCGTCCTACATCACCGGCCAGACCCTCTACGTCGACGGCGGCGCCAAGATCTGAGCCGAGTTAAATCTGCTACAACACGGGCGGGCCCTGCGGCAAAGCAGGGCCCGCTTTGTCATGCTGAAGACATGACTTCACGTGCCAGCGCCAGCCGCGGACCGGTCCGCGGCCCCGCTCGTCTCGTCGCCGCGTTCACGGCAGTCGCCCTGAGCCTGACGATGGCGGCCTGCGGTGGGCAGGACGACGAGGCGAAGAAGCCCAGCTCGCAGCCCATCCAGGGAGGCGCGGAGCTGGCGGCCCTGTGGCCCCTCACCGGCGAGCCGGTCACCGGGGCCACCCCCGACCACCCGGTGCTGGTCACCAAGATCGACAACACCGGCAACTCCCAGCCGCAGGTGGGGCTGAACAAGGCGGACTTCGTCACCGAGCAGCTGGTCGAGGGTGGCAGCACCAGGCTGGCGGTCTTCTTCTACTCGAAACTCCCCAAGACGGTCGGTCCGGTGCGCTCGATGCGCGCCTCCGACATCGGGATCGTCCAACCCGCCCACGGCGTCCTCGTGGCCAGCGGGGCAGCCCCGCCCACGAACGCGCGGATGAGGAAGGCCAAGATCACCTTCTTCAGCGAGGGCGGGCCCGGCTACTTCCGCGACAGCGGGCGGCGGGCGCCGTACAACCTGATGGTGGACCTGCCCAAGCTGGCCAAGACCGTGCGGAAGAAGGCCATCGTCCCCGCCAGCTACCTGCCGTGGGGCAAGGAGGCCGACTTCGCAGGCGGCCAGCCCGCCAAGAGCATCCAGGCCGTCTTCAGCAAGTCGCACACCACCTCGTGGAAGTACCAGGGCGGCAAGTACCGCAACCAGAACAGCCACGCCGAGCCGGGCCAGCGCTTCGTGCCCGACAGCGTCCTGGTGGTGCGGGTGCGTCAGGGCGACGCCGGCTACCGGGACCCCGCCGGGAACCCTGTGCCCGAGACGATCTATGTGGGCAAGGGCGAGATGATGCTGTTCCACAAGGGTGAGGTCGTCCGCGGCACCTGGACCAAGAGGTCGCGGCAGACTCCGATCCAGCTCAGCACCGAGGCCGGCCCGGTGAAGGTCCCGGCCGGGCACGTGTGGGTGGAGCTGGTGCCGAACGACCGTGCCGGTGGCCGGGTGGCCTACGCCCCCTGAGCCTGCCCGGTCACTGCTGCTCGGTCACTGCTGCCGGTCACTCCTGCCCGGTCACTCCTGCTCGAGCGCCGGGTCGGTGAGCACGATGCCCTGGTCGGCCAGCGACCTGAGTCCCTCGAGGATGAACAGGATGGCCGCCTCGAGGCGCAGCACCGCCTGCCGGGGGTCCTCGGCGGTGATCACGCTCTCACCGGCCGCCGACATGGCGCCGAAGAAGATCCGGCTGAAGGTCTGCTTCATCGGCTCGTCGAGCTCGTAGGTGGAGGCCTCGAGCACCGAGCTGACGATGTCCTGGACGATCCCGTAGCTGGACCGCTCCTCCTGCTCGCGGAAGCGCTCGTAGCCCAGGATCGCGGGGCCGTCCTGGATCACCACGCGCTGGTAGACCGGCTCCTGGACGACGGCGAGGAAGGCGCGGAGTCCGGCGCGGGCCTTCTCCCACGGGTCGTTGGTGCCGCGCAGGGCGGACTTGATGCTCTTGGTGGCGTCCTCCTCGACCTTGGCGAAGACCGCCTCGAAGACGCCCTGCTTGCCGCTGAAGTGGTGGTAGAGCGCGCCCTTGGTCACGCGTGCGCCGGCGACGATGGCGTCGAGGCTGGTCCCGCCGTACCCGTGCTCGCCGAACTGGACGGTGGCCACGTCGATCAGCGCCCGCTTCGTGGACGCGGAGTACTGGGCGCGCCGTGAGCCACCGGTGACCTTGGGGAGACCGGTGAGAAGTCTTTCGGCAGGCGAACGGGTCATCCGGGCAGTCTAGGTCGGTGGGCGGGCCGCGCCACGGCATCGGTGTGGGTGAGGTCACGCGCGTCGTGACTGGTGCTGCGAGGAGCACTCACATACCTTGAGTACGTACTTCCGGTATGTGAATGCTCCATGAAGGGAAGACACGATGGGTTGGAACACCTTCCACAACCGCGGGGACACCCTGCGCACCGTGGTCAGCACGGCGAACGAGCGTTGCGACGGAGTGCTCCCGATGGACGTGGTCGGCGTTGCCGAGCACTTCCGCGACGAGCTGGACCTGATCGGCGCGCTGCTGCTCAAGTGGCACGCCCGGCTTTCCGGCAACATCGAGCGGGCCCTGATGCTGGAGCCGCTGGACCTCGAGTCCGGCGTGGCCACGGCCTGGCAGGCGACCGCCGAGGAGCTGCCCGGTGTCCGGATGATCATCGACCGGTACACCGATTCCCCCCAGAGCCCCGAGATGGCCACGGCGATGAACCGGGCCCGGGAACGTGAGCAGGCCCGGCTGGCGACCGCCGCCGGACTCGCCAGCAGGCCCGACGCCGCGGCGGTCCCGGTCGGCCGGCGCGTCGAGGACCAGGCCCGCCTCCAGCTGAGCTCGAACGCCCGCGTGGGGGAGCCCCCCACGGCCTCCGGCGCCGCCGGGACCGCGCCCGGCAGCTCGCTCGTCGACCGGATCAAGGCGGTCCTCGCCGCCTGATCCGCCCAGCTGCCCGGCCCCCTGAACTGGCGAAACCCCAGGCCCCCCGGTGCGCGGCCCTCCCTCCGCGCCACCCGGTCCCCCCCGGCCTGGGGTTTCGCCGTGTCTCGCCGGTCCGGCGTACGATGCTGTGGTGAGCACCCAGACACCGGGCGTCGGGACCGATGTCCTCGAGGACACACGTCTCGACGAACGCACCCAGACGACCGACAACGGCGACCACGAGCGGCTGTCCCACTACGTCCCCAAGGACAAGTTGATGGACGCGATGATCAACGGGACGCCGGTGGTCGCGTTGTGCGGCAAGGTGTGGATCCCCAGCCGTGACCCGCAGAAGTTCCCGGTCTGCCCTGACTGCAAGGAGATCTGGGACGGAATGCGGGACGGGGACAAGCCGGAGTGAGGGTCCTCAGCAGGACCGTCGTCCCCGTGTTCGTCGCCGCCGCCGTGGCCGTGCTGCCACTCCTGGTCAGCGCTCCCTCCTCGGCCGCCACCCGAGCGCACACCGGCTCGTATGCCGGGTCACAGCCTGAGTCGCGTCCGGGGTCACACTCGGGGTCACACTCGGGGGCACACACCGACTCACACACCGACTCACACCGGGGGCACGCGGACCCGTGCGAGACCGAGGCCTCCGCGACCCGTCAGGCCGGCGGTTCCGGAGTGCCCCAGTGGCGCAAGGGCGCCGACACCCGCCAGGTGACCCGTCAGGACGTGCAGGCGCTGCCGGCCCGGGAGACCCGCGCGGGCATCGTGGCCCGCCAGGTGGAGCCCCGCCTGCCGAACTACGTGGTGATCCCGGTCCACGCCCACGTGATCAAGGGCAAGCACCGCGGTGAGCGCCCGAAGCTGCGCCCCAAGCGCATCCGCAACATGCTCCAGATCATGAACAACGCCATGGCCAGGAAGCAGAGCTCCCACAGCGCGTGGAGCCGCTACCGGTTCGTGCTCAAGAAGGTCACCACCACCCGCAACGACCGCTGGTTCCACGCGGCCCCCAACAGCGCCGTGGAGCGCAAGATGCGCCGCAAGCTGCACCGCGGCAACGCCCGCACCCTGAACATCTACTTCGGCGGGACCGGGGCGAAGAACAACCCGCTCCTCGGTTGGGCCCGCTTCCCGTGGCAGGCCGCCTACGCCCCCAAGCAGGACGGCCTCGCCGTGAGCCTGAAGGCCATCCCCGGTGGAGGTGCCAGGGGCTACAACCTCGGCGACACCCTGATCCACGAGACCGGTCACTGGCTCGGTCTGTTCCACACCTTCCAGGGCGGCTGCGAGGGCAGCGGGGACTCGGTGGCCGACACCCCGGCCGAGGCCGAGCCCAGCTACTACTGCCCGACCACCCGGGACACCTGTCCGGCGCCGGGGCTCGATCCGGTCCGCAACTTCATGGACTTCTCGCTCGACTCCTGCATGAACATGTTCACCCGCGGCCAAGTGCTACGGATGGACGCTGCGTTCGCGAAGTACCGGTACTGACGCCCTGTGACTGACGGACACCCTCCGACCGAACCCGCACCGCCAGCCCCGCTCGATCTCCCACCCGCCTACCCGGCACGCGCTGCCTGGGGGACGGCGACGAGGCTGCGAGCCTGGCAGACGGCTGCGCTGACGGCGTACTTCGAGAAGGCCCCGCGCGACTTCCTCGCGGTCGCGACCCCGGGTGCCGGCAAGACCACCTTCGCGCTCACGGTCGCTGCCGAGCTGCTCTCGCGACGCATCGTGGAGCGGGTCACGGTGGTCGCGCCGACCGAGCACCTGAAGACCCAGTGGGCCGAGGCGGCTGCCAAGGTCGGGATCGCGCTCGATCCGGCGTACGCCGGGCGCAAGGGCAAGGCCAGCAGCGACTACGTAGGGATCGCGGTGACGTACGCCGGCGTGGCGGCCAACCCGCTGGCCCACCGGATCCGCACCGAGCGGTTCAACACCCTGGTGATCCTCGACGAGGTGCACCACGCGGGTGACGCCAAGGCCTGGGGTGACGCGATCCGCGAGGCCTTCGAGCCGGCCCGGCGCCGGCTCGCCCTGACCGGAACCCCGTTCCGCTCCGACATCAACCCGATCCCGTTCGTGACCTACGCCCCGGACGAGGACGGGGTGGCGAGGTCGGTCTCGGACTACACCTACGGGTACGCGCAGGCCCTCGCCGACCACGTGGTCCGCCCGGTGCTCTTCATGGCCTACAGCGGCACGCTGCAGTGGCGCACCCGCGCCGGCGACGAGATCGCGGCCCGCCTGGGGGAGCCGCTCACCAAGGACCTGACGGCGCAGGCGCTGCGGACTGCGCTCGATCCCAAGGGTTCCTGGATCCCTTCCGTGCTCGAGGCCGCGGACCGGCGCCTCTCCGAGGTGCGCCGCCACGTGCCGGACGCCGGGGGACTGGTGATCGCGACCGACCAGGACTCCGCCCGCGCCTACGCCGCGGTGCTGGCGTCGGTGACCGGCGAGAAGCCGACGGTCGTGCTCTCCGACGAGAAGGCCGCGTCGAAGAAGATCGCGAAGTTCACCGAGGACGGGGCGCGCTGGATGGTGGCGGTCCGGATGGTCTCCGAGGGCGTGGACGTCCCGCGCCTGGCGGTGGGCGTCTATGCGACGACCACCTCGACCCCGCTGTTCTTCGCCCAGGCCATCGGGCGCTTCGTGCGCGCCCGCAAGCGCGGGGAGACCGCGTCGATCTTCGTGCCGTCGGTGCCGATGCTGCTCTCGCACGCCTCGGCGATGGAGGTCGAGCGCGACCACGTGCTCCAGCGCAAGATCACCGAGGAGGGTGACATCTTCGCGGCCGAGGACGCGTTGATGCAGGCGGCACAGCAGGCCGAGAGCGCGTCCGGCGACGAGGCCCTGGTGCCGTTCGAAGCGCTTGGCTCCCAGGCCACGTTCGACCGGGTGCTCTACGACGGCGCCGAGTTCGGCCACGAGGGCGAGGTGCACGTCGGCTCCGAGGAGGAGATGGACTTCCTCGGCATCCCGGGGCTGCTCGAGGCCGACCAGGTGCGCGACCTGCTCCGCACCCGGCAGAGCGCGCGCCGGCGTACGCCGGTGGTCGAGGCGGACCGGCCCGCGGCGCGGGAGGTGGCCACCCACGAGCGCCTCGCCGTGCTCCGGCGCGAGCTCAACGGGCTCGTCGCCGCATGGTTCCACCGCACCGGCCAGCCGCACGGGGTCACCCACACGGCACTGCGCAAGGCGTGCGGGGGACCGGCTGCTGCTGCCGCGAGCGCCGATGAGCTGACGAAGAGGATCGACCTGCTGCGGGAGTGGGCGACCAAGGGCTGAGGCTCGCCCCTCAGTCGCCCACCACGGTGCTCAGCAGCGGCAGCACCCGGTGCGGCACCTGGGTGGCCAGTGCGATCACCGTCGAGCAGCGCACGATCGCCTCGTGGGCCAGCACCTGGTCGATCACCCGCTGCAGGTCGGTGTTGGACCGCGCCACCACCCGGCACCACATGTCCCCGGGACCGGTGATGGTGCAGGCCTCGAGCAGCTCGGGGATGGTGGCGAGGTGTCGCCCGACCGCGTCGTGCCCACCGGCGCCCGCCTGCCGCAGCTCCAGGGTCAGGAACGCCGTCACCGGGTGCTCCAGCGCGGCCGGCTCGAGCTGCGGCCCCCAGCCGGACACGATCCCGTCGCGCTGCAGCCGGTCGAGCCGGGCCTGGACGGTGCCCCGCGCGACCCCGAGGCGCCGGGAGGCCTCCAGGACCCCGACCCGGGGCTCAGCGGCGAACAGCTCGATCAGGGTGCGGTCGAGAAGGTCCACGAGGGGGCTCCTTGCTGTACAGGTTGTGCAGTGTGTCGGGTGAGCGTTGCACAAGTTGTCGTCCGTGGCGACGCTTGGGTGCATGAGCTCGCTGACGCCCGAAGAGATCCGCGCCGACCTGACCCTCGACCAGCTCAAGCAGCTGGTCGGCCTCGTGGAGTACGACGAGGAGCGTGACGTGTTTCCCGTGACCGGGTGGGACGCGATCGTGTTCGTGGTGGGCAACGCGACCCAGGCCGCGCACTACTACCAGTCCGCGTGGGGGATGGAGCTGGTCGCCTACTCCGGTCCCGAGCACGGCAACCGGGACCACAAGTCGTTCGTGCTGCGCTCCGGGTCGATCCGGTTCGTGCTCAACGGGGCGGTGGACCCCGCCAGCGAGCTGGCCGACCACCACCGCCGCCACGGGGACGGCGTGGTCGACATCGCCCTCGAGGTGCCCGACGTCGACCGCTGCATCGCCCAGGCGCGCCGGGCCGGCGCCCGGGTCGTCCGCGAGCCGGAGGACGTCACCGACGAGCACGGCACCATCCGGACGGCCGCCATCGCGACGTACGGCGAGACGCGGCACACCCTCGTCGACCGTTCCGGGTACGACGGGCCCTACCTCCCCGGCTACGTCGCCGCCGAGTCCACCTGGGTGAAGCGCGACGGCGAGCCGAAGCGACTCTTCCAGGCGCTGGACCACATCGTCGGCAACGTCGAGCTGGGGCGGATGGACGAGTGGGTGGGGTTCTACAACCGGGTGATGGGCTTCACCAACCTGGCCGAGTTCATCGGGGACGACATCGCCACCGACTACTCCGCGCTGATGAGCAAGGTCGTCGCGAGCGGCAACCACCGGGTGAAGTTCCCGCTCAACGAGCCGGCCGTCGCCCGGAAGCGCTCGCAGATCGACGAGTACCTCGAGTTCTACCGCGGTGCCGGTGCCCAGCACCTCGCCCTCGCGACCAACGACATCCTCGGCTCGGTCGACGCGCTGCGTGCCAACGGCGTGGAGTTCCTCAGCACGCCTGCCTCCTACTACGAGGACCCCGAGCTGCGTGCCCGGATCGGCCACGTGCGCGTGCCGATCGAGGAGCTGCAGCGCCACGGGATCCTGGTGGACCGCGACGAGGACGGCTACCTGCTGCAGATCTTCACCAAGCCGCTGGGGGACCGGCCCACGGTGTTCTTCGAGCTGATCGAGCGACACGGCTCGCTCGGCTTCGGCAAGGGCAACTTCAAGGCGCTCTTCGAGGCGATCGAGCGCGAGCAGGACGCGCGCGGCAACCTCTGAGTCCGGCCGCCTTCCGGTCAGTCCAGGTCGCCGACCAGGACCGCATCGGCGCCGTCCTCGGTCGTCTCCTCGGTCCCGAAGAGCTTCAGCGCGACGTACGGCCGACGGCGCCGCCGCAGAACCGCACGAAGGAGTACGCCGCGGACGCGACGGGCGCTCCACGGGAGCGCCCTCAGAAGGGTGGTCGGCCGGTCCCGGTGATCCGGAAGCGTCCCCATGGGTCGACGTCGGAGAGCCGGCCCTCGGCCCGGCCGTGGGGGGTGGCGACCGTGACCGTGGCGCCCGAGGCGTGCGGCAGGACTGCCTCCCGGTCGACGCGGCCCCACCAGTGGAACCGCCCGTCGATCGGCTGGAAGCAGCCGCGCAGGCGCACCTCCACCTCCAGGTCGTCGAGGGTCGCCGGCCCGTCGTAGGACTCGCGGGGCTCGTGGCTGCTCACGGCGTCGCCTCGCCCACGAGTCGCAGCCGGCCCCGGCTGTCGACCTTGACGCCGTGCTCGGCGGCGATGCCCTCGAAGGCGTGCCACACGAACGAGCTCAGGTACCGCGAGACCGCCGCCCGGCTCATCGTCCTGCGTCGCAGCCACCACTCGCCGGTGGAGAGCCCGAGCCCGACCAGGCCGTGCGCCCACGGCTCGGCCCCGGCAGCGTCGACGCCGAGGTCCCGCAGGGCGTCCCCGAGGGTGCGGCTGATCGTGGCCGCGACCATCTCCCTGCCGTCCGCGAGGGGGTCGTCGCTGGTCGGGTGCTCGACCAGCAGGAAGAACACGTGCGGGTGCGCGGCGATCAGGGTGAGGTACGCCGAGCAGGCCTTCTCCACGCGCGAGCGGACGGGGGTGTCGCTGAGCAGCACGGGTAGCAGCCCGTCGATCACCTGCTGGGCGCCCCACGCCCCGACGGCGCGGTAGAGGTCGTCCTTGTCGGAGAAGTAGCGGTAGAGCACCGGCTTGCTCACCCCGGCCGACGCGGCGATCTCCGCGATGCTGGCGCCGGGACCGTGCTCGTCGATCGCGGCCACCGCCGCCTCGACGAGGTCGGCGCGCCGGGTCTCGCGGTGGTCGTCCCACCGGGTGCTGCGGCGGTCGTCGTGCGCCGGGCCGGTGTCGGCAGAGTCCTTGACGTGGCGGGCCATGTGACCGACAGTAGCCGATATCTGTTACTGGAAGTAACGGTTACTGCGATTCAGGAGGCGTCAATGTCCGCCACGTCCGTCCCCGAGCGGCTGCTGAGGTCCTCGGCCCGGCACTCCTACGACCCCGACGTCGACATCGACTGGGAGGCGCCCATCGACCCCGACCTGTGGGGGATGCAGCCGGAGCGGATGTCGCTGTTCGGCACCGAGCTGTGGGACAGGCTGACCCACGAGCAGCGACTCGAGCTGTCGCGGCACGAGGTCGCCTCCATCGCCAGCGTGGGGCTGTGGTTCGAGCTCCTGCTGATGCAGATGATGCTCCGGGACGCGTACGACGACGACCCCACCTCCGCGCACATGCACTACGCCCTGACCGAGGTGGCCGACGAGTGCCGGCACTCCACGATGTTCGGCAAGTCGATCGCGCACTTCGGCGTCCCGGCGTACGGCCCGCCTGCGTCGGTGCACCGCCTCGGGCGGCTCTTCAACGCCGTCGTGCGCGGGCCGAGCGCCTACGCCTCGATCCTGGTGGCCGAGGAGATCCTCGACACCTGGCAGCGCGACCTGATGAACGACGAGCGGGTGCAGCCGGTGACGCGGATGGTGGCGCGGATCCACGTCCTCGAGGAGGCCCGGCACATGACGTTCGCCCGCGACGAGGTCCGCAAGCAGATGGCGGGCCAGTCCGGAGCCGGGCTGCTGCGCCAGCAGGTGCTCACCGCGCAGACCTGCTTCATGGTGGCCCGTTCGCTGGTCAACCCCGAGATCTACCGCAGCGTCGGGATCGAACCGCGGGTCGGCCGCCGGGCAGCCCTGGGCAACCCGCACTACCGCGCGACGATGCAGTGGATGGGGGAGAAGCCGCTGGCGTTCCTCAAGCAGAACCGGCTGCTGCCCGGACACCAGGAGAAGGTCTGGCGCGGGTCGCTGCTCCTGGGGTGACCGGGGCGGGATGACGGCATTCCCCGGGGCTCTGCCGCGTCCTAGGGTGGCCCGATGGCGTGGCTGCACACGGTGATCGACGTCCCGGCCGGTTCGCACGCGGCGACAGCGGGGTTCTGGGGTGAGGTGCTCGGCTGGCCGGCCGGGAAGTCGTGGCCGGGGCATCCCGAGCTGCGCAGCTTCGAGCCCCCGCAGGGCGAGGCCTACGTCCATCTCCAGCAGGTGGACGGGCCGCCGCGGGTCCATCTCGACGTCGAGTCCGCGCACCCCGATGCGACCGTGGCGACAGCGATCGCGCTGGGTGCGGAGGCGCTGGGTGCGAACGGGGAGTGGCAGACGCTGCGCTCGCCCGGGGGCCTGCCGTTCTGCGTCCTCGGCCAGCCCGGCCGCACCGCGCCGGAACCGGTGACCTGGCCCGATGGGCACCGCTCCCGGCTGGTGCAGGTGTGCATCGACTCGCCGGTCGCGAAGCACGACGCCGAGGTCGGGTTCTGGCGAGCGCTGCTCGGCGGCCACTGGTTCGGGTCCTCGGCGGAGGAGTTCGCCGGCAAGTGGCACGACGACGCCGGATCGCCGCTGCAGCTGCTGTTCCAGCGCCTGGACGAGCCGGGCGGCGAGGTGCGCGCGCACCTCGACCACGGCACCGACGACCTCGAGGCGGAGGTACGCCGGCTGGTCGCCCTCGGCGCTGCCGACCTCGGTAGGGGGCACGGTGGGTGGCACGTGCTGCGGGACCCGGCCGGGCAGGCCTTCTGCGTCACGGTGAACTCACCGGAGCAGACCCTGCGGCGCGGGCTCAGCTGACGACGGTGCCGGTCACCTCGCCCAGCGCGATCCGGCCACCGAGGGCACCGGGTGCGGTGGCGCGCAGGGTCACGGTCTCCCCGTCCTCGAGGAAGGTGTGCCCACCGGCGAACGGCTCCCGGCCGCCCCAGCTGAGCTCGAGGAACGAGCCCCGCTGGCCCGGCTCGTCACCTGACACCGTGCCGCTGCCGTAGACGTCGCCGGTGCGCAGCGACGCCCCGTTGACGGTGAGGTGGGCGAGCATCTGCGCGGGCGACCAGTACATCGAGGCGTACGGCGGCCGGCTGACCACCTCGCCGCCGAGGTCGATCTCGATGTCGATGTCGTAGCCGGCCGGCTCCTGCACCCGGAGGTACTCCAGCGGCTCGGGGTCCTGCCCCGGCAGCGGCACCCGTGCGGACTCCAGGGCGGCGAGCGGAGTGATCCACGGGCTGATCGAGGTGGCGAACGACTTGCCGAGGAACGGCCCCAGCGGCACCGACTCCCAGGCCTGGATGTCGCGCGCCGACCAGTCGTTGAGCAGCGTGACGCCGAAGACGTGGTCGGCGAACGCGTCCGTGGGCACCTGCTCTCCCATCCGGGAGGGGGTGCCCACGACGAAGCCGAGCTCGGCCTCGATGTCGAGGCGGCGGGTCGGGCCGAAGGCGGGTGAGCCGCTGCGGGAGGGACGCTGGCCCCGGGGGCGGCGTACGTCGGTGCCGGAGATGACGACGGTGCCCGCACGCCCGTGGTAGCCGATCGGCAGGTGCCGCCACTGCGGGCTCAGCGGCTCCGCGTCCGGACGGAAGATCCGGCCCACGTTGGTCGCGTGCTGCACGGAGCAGTAGAAGTCGACGTAGTCCGCGACGGTGAACGGCGGGTGCATCGTGGCCTCGTCCAGCGGGACCAGCGCCGGCTCCACCCGGGCGCGGTGCTGCTCGTCGCCGAGCACGCCGACCAGCCACTCGCGCGTGGCCGTCCAGACCTCCCGCCCGGCGGCCAGGAACGCGTCCAGGGACCCCTCGGCCAGGACGGGGTCCCCGCCGGCCGCGGCCACGTCGAGGACGTGGTCACCGATGCGGACCCCGACCCGGGCCGCGGTCCCGGGGGTGGAGAACACGCCGTACGGCAGGTTGTCCACGTCGTACGCCGACCCGGCCGCACCTGCGACCCAGGAGGTCACCGGCCGGCCCACTCGTCGGGCAGGCCGGTGAGGTCGTGCAGCGAGGCCTCCACGTCGTCGGAGGCGAACGTGGTGAACCACCGCCGGGCACGCGCGAGGTCCTCCGGCGTTGCCCGCGCGAGCAGCGCCGTCGCGTCGGTCTCGACCAGGGCCCCGACCGGGTCGCTGCCGCCGTCGAAGAGGAGCTGGGTCGCCACGAGCACGTTCAGGAAGCCCGGCGTCGACGGGCCCGCGCCGGCGGGAAGGGCGCGGGCCAGCCCGAGGACGGTGAAGGGCGTCTCGCGGTCCAGGGACGCGTCGATCCACGACACGAGCGTGTCCGCGGGCACGGGGGTGCCCCCGGTGGCGAGGCGCAGCGCGAGCAGGTGCTCGGCCGCCGCGACCTCGTCCGCGGCCGCGAGCCAGCCCGACTCCGAACCGGAGGGCGGGACCTCGATGCAGACCTCGGTGCTGTCGTCGAGGTCGCCAGCGGCCAGGGCATCGTCGACCGCGGCGAGCACCCGTCTCGCGTTGCCCCGCAGGTCGCCGGGGTCGCGCAGCGTGACGTGCAGCCGGGTGAGGCGCAGGCCCAGTCGCTTGCACAGCCCCGCGGGGCCGGCGAGGTGTCCCGCACCACCGGTGGTCACGACCGTCACCGGGCCCTGGAACCCACGCAGGTGCGGCAGGTCGGTGTCGCGGACCACGAAGCTGCCCTGGCGGGAGTCCTCGGTCCGGGTGCCGTAGGCGGACATCGCCTCTGCCAGGGAGACGGGCTCGTCGGGGAGCAGCGCGCTCGCGTCGTCGACGAAGGCAGCGAAGGTGGCGTCGGTGGTGCTCACGGTTGCCACGCTAGAGGACGAGGGGACAGGCTGCGGGTGTGGCTTACTACCGATCCGTGGGCGAGGTTCCCCGCACCCGGCACACCGCCTTCCGAGACGACCGCGGCGCGCTCCGCCACGAGGAGCTGATGGGGGAGGAGGGGTTCTCCTCGGACTCCTCGCTGCTCTACCACCGTGGTGTCCCGTCGGCCATCGTGGACAGCCAGGTGTGGGAGCTGCCCGACCAGGCCACCACGCCCAACCATCCACTCAAGCCGCGGCACCTGAAGCTGCATGACCTGGCCGCGGGCGGTGACGCCGCGGGGGTGGACGCCGTGACCGGGCGCAGGCTGGTGTTGGGCAACGCCGACGTGCGGATCAGCTACGTCGTCACCGACGAGCCCTCGCCGCTCTACCGCAACGCGGTAGGTGACGAGTGCGTCTTCGTGGAGCACGGGAGCGGCACCGTCGAGACCGTCTTCGGGGTGGTGGCCTACCGCACCGGTGACTACGTCGTGATCCCTCGGGCGACCACGCACCGGTGGGTCCCGGCCGAGCAGAGCCGGCTCTACGCCATCGAGGCGGAGAGCCACATCGCGCCGCCGAAGCGCTACCTCTCCAAGTACGGCCAGCTCCTCGAGCACGCGCCGTACTGCGAGCGCGACCTGTACGGCCCCATCGACCCGCTGCTCGTGGAGGGCACGGACGTCGAGGTGCTCGTCAAGCACCGTGGCAGGTCGGCAGGCGGGGCCGGGCTGGTCGGCTCGCGGATCACCTGTGCGACGCATCCCTTCGACGTGGTCGGATGGGACGGCTGCCTCTACCCGTGGACCTTCAACGTCGAGGACTTCATGCCGATCACCGGCAAGATCCACCAGCCGCCACCGGTGCACCAGGTCTTCGAGGGCCACAACTTCGTGATCTGCAACTTCTGTCCCCGCAAGGTCGACTACCACGAGCAGTCGATCCCGGTGCCGTACTACCACTCCAACGTCGACTCGGACGAGGTGATGTTCTACGTCGACGGCGACTACGAGGCCCGCAAGGGATCCGGCATCGGGATCGGCTCGGTCTCGCTGCACCCGGGCGGTCTTGCGCACGGTCCGCAGCCGAGCGCGATCGAGGCCTCCATCGGGGTGGAGTACTTCGACGAGCTGGCCGTCATGGTGGACACCTTCCGGCCCCTCGAGCTGGGTGAGGCCGGGCTGGCGGTCGAGGACCCGGCGTACGCCTGGACCTGGGCGCGGGACTGACGCCGTGCCGACCTTCATCGCGTTCCTGCGTGCCATCAACGTGGGCAAGCGACAGTACCGAATGGCCGAGCTGCGCAGTGCCCTGACGGCTGCGGGCTTCGAGGACGTACAGACCCACATCCAGACGGGCAACGTGCTGCTGCGCACGGGGATGCGGTCCCCGGCCAAGGTGACCGCCGCCGTGGAGAAGACGATGCTCGAGGACCGCGGGTTCGCCGTTCCGGTGGTGCTGATGACACCGGCCGAGCTGGCCGAGACGCACGCGGAGGCACTCGCGTTCCGTGCGGAGTACGACGACACGCACGGCGATCTCACCGGGCACCACCTGACCCTGCTCGCGACTCCACCGGACGCGGGTCTCGCCGCCGAGGTGGAGGCGCAGTCGCTCCCGGGCGCGCAGCTGCGGGTCGGCCGGCGGGCGGTGCACCTGCTGATCGCCAAGCCCTACAACGAGGTGGCGTCGTCCAGCAACGCCGCGCTGGAGCGTCGTCTCGGCGTCGCCACCACCCGTAGCCTGACGGTGATAGCCAAGCTGACCGAGAAGTGGGGCCAATGACCAAGCAGCAGTGGTGGCGTGACGCCGTCATCTACCAGATCTACCCGCGCTCGTGGGCGGACTCCGACGGCGACGGACTCGGTGACCTGCCCGGTATCACGGCCCGGCTGCCCTACCTGGTCGAGCTCGGTGTGGACGCGGTGTGGCTCTCGCCGTTCTACACCTCGCCCCAGCACGACGCGGGCTACGACGTCGCCGACTACCGCGACGTCGATCCCCGGTTCGGCACGCTCGCCGACGCCGACGCCCTGATCGAGCGTGCCCACGAGCTCGGCCTGCGGGTGATGGTCGACATCGTCCCGAACCACTCCTCCAGCGAGCACCCGTGGTTCCAGGAGGCGCTCGCCTCCCCGCCCGGCAGCGCGGCCCGGGCGCGCTACGTGTTCCGCGACGGCAGGGGCACCGACGGGGACGAAGCCCCGAACAACTGGGTCAGCAACTTCGGTGGTCCCGCGTGGGAGCGGGTGACCGAGCCCGACGGCTCCCCGGGGCAGTGGTACCTCCACCTCTTCGACGTCACCCAGCCCGACTTCGACTGGGACAACCCCGAGGTGGGCGACGAGATGGAGTCGGTGCTGCGGTTCTGGCTCGACCGCGGGGCGGACGGCTTCCGGATCGACGTGGCCCACGGCCTGGTCAAGGCCCAGGGGCTGCCCGACGCTCCTCCCGGTCACGAGATCGAGGGAACCGACCGCACCTCCGACCTGCCGATGTGGGACCAGCCCGGTGTGCACGACATCTACCGTCGCTGGCGCAAGGTCACCGACTCCTACGCCGTCGAGGGTGCGGACTCCGATCGCATCCTGTGCGCGGAGGCGTGGGTGGTGCCGGCGGACGCGCTGGCGGCGTACGTCCGCCCCGGAGAGCTGCACCAGTCCTTCAACTTCGCCTTCCTGATGAGCCCGTGGATCGCCGGTGCCCTCAAGCAGGAGATCCAGGCCTCGCTGGAGGCCGTCGCGGACAGCGGCTCCCCGCAGACCTGGGTGCTGTCCAACCACGACGTGGTGCGGCACGCCAGCAGGCTGGGCTACGAGGCGGTGCCGGGCCGAGTCCGGATGGCCGGCATCGGCGCCGACGACCCGCAGCCGGACGCCGTGCTCGGGTTGCGTCGCGCCCGGGCCGCCACCACGGTGATGCTGGCGCTGCCGGGCTGCTCCTACCTCTACCAGGGCGAGGAGCTGGGCCTTCCCGAGGCAACCGAGCTGCCCGACGAGGTCCGCCAGGACCCGACCTGGGAGAAGTCCGGCCACACCTCGCGTGGTCGCGACGGGTGCCGCGTCCCGATCCCCTGGGAGGGTGACGCCCCGGCGTACGGCTTCGGTCCCTCGGGCCGCTCGTGGCTACCGCAGCCCAAGGCGTACGGCGAGCTCGCCGTCGACCGGCAGGCCGGGGTCGCGGGATCCACGCTGGAGCTCTACCGCACCCTGCTCCGGCTGCGTCGTGAGCACCGGCCCGGCCGGGGAGAGCTCAGCTGGGTCGATGCAGGGCCCGACGCCCTCGCCTTCGACGTCAGCACGGCGGACGCGACCCTGCGCGTGATCGCCAACCTGGGTGAGGCGAGCGTGCCCCTGCCCGACGGCGCCGAGGTGCTCGTGGCCAGTGATGACCTCGACTCCTCGCAGGGTGTCCCGACCGACACCGCGGTCTGGTTGCTGATCGGTAACTGAATCCCGGCGGTCCTTGCGCCTCCGATCCCCGAGCACTAGGTTCAGTGCCGTATGTGACCCAGGTCACACGACTGTCGGGGGTCGGAGGGAGCAAGCTGATGAGTGCGCGACCCAGGTTCCAGAAGTTGGCGGCGTCGGTCTGCGCGGGTGTCACCGCCAGCGCGTTGCTGGGGGCGTGCGGCAGCTCCGACAGCGGGGTGCCCGTGATCAACCTGTACGGCGGCGCGTCCGCCGCGGGCTTCGAGAAGATCCTCGACGACTGCAACACCAAGGCCGAGGGCAAGTACAAGATCGTCGGCAACCTGCTGCCCAGCGACGCCGACGGCCAGCGCGAGCAGTTCGTCCGGCGGCTCGCCGCCAAGGACGACAGCCTCGACCTGCTGGGCATGGACGTGACCTGGACGGCGGAGTTCGCCGAGGCCGGCTGGATCCGCGAGCTCACCGCGGCGCAGAAGGCCGAGGCCACCAAGGACACGCTCGAGGCGACGATCGACACCGCCATGTGGAAGGACAAGCTCTACGGCATCCCGAAGCACACCAACGTCCAGCTGCTCTGGTACCGCAAGTCGCTGGTGCCCGAGGCCCCCAAGACCTGGGACGACGTGATCGCGGCGGCGAAGAAGCTGAAGTCGGAGGGCAAGCCCTACGTCATCGGGATCACCGCAGCGCAGTACGAAGGCTTCGTGGTGGCGTTCAACACCGTGCTGTCCTCGATGGGCGGCACGCTGGTCAACGAGGACAGCACCAAGGTGACCGTCAACGAGGAGACGGTCGACGCGCTCAAGATCATCCGCGACCTGGCGCGCGACGGGCTGGCCAGCAAGTCCCTGTCCAACAGCCAGGAGCCCGAGCTGTTCGCCCAGCTGCAGAACGGCGAGGCGGCGTTCATCGTGAACTGGCCCTACGTGCTCTCCGCGATGAAGGGCGCCAACGAGAAGGTCGCCGACGACCTCGGGTTCGCGCCGCTCCCGGAGTTCAAGCCCGGTACGCCGGCCAAGGCCACGCTGGGCGGGATGAACTTCGCGGTCAGCGAGTTCTCCAAGCACCCGAAGGAGGCGTTCGACGCGGCGATGTGCCTGCGTTCGCCGGAGAACCAGCTGCGCACGTCTCTTGACGCGGGTGAGCCTCCGGTGGCGCCGAGCGTCTACGAGATGCCGGAGTTCAAGGAGGCCTACCCGATGGGCGACGTCCTCCTGGAGTCCCTGAAGACCGCCGTCCCGCGGCCGATCACCCCGCTCTACCAGAACGTCTCGACGATCGTGTCGACCACGTTGTCCCCGCCGAGCGCCATCGATCCCAAGAAGACGGCCGCGGAGCTCGAGGACAAGATCCAGCAGGCGATCGACGGAAAGGGGATCCTGCCGTGAGCGCGACCATCACCCGCACCGACCAGGACGACGAGGGCGTCGAGATCGCCAGGACCCGCGCCAGCGAGGGCAAGCGGGCCGAGCAGCGGCTGGGGATGCTGCTGTGCGCGCCCGCCGTGTTCGTGATGCTCCTGGTGACCGCCTACCCGATCCTCTACGCGATCTACCTCTCGTTCTTCCGCGCCGACCTGCGCACCCCGGACGCCAACGAGTTCATCGGGTTCGACAACTACGTCACCGTGCTGAGCAGCTCGATCTGGTGGACCGCCTTCGGCGTCACCATGTTCCTGACCGTGCTGGGTGCCACCCTCGAGCTCATCCTCGGCATGGCCCTCGCGGTGGTGATGCACCGCACCATCGTGGGCCGCGGGCTGGTGCGCACCTCGGCGCTGGTGCCCTACGCGATCGTGACCGTGGTGGCGGCGTTCTCCTGGCGGTTCGCGTGGACCCAGGGGCTCGGCTGGCTCGCCGGTGACTCCGCGCCGCTGACCGAGCGATGGCCCTCCTTGTGGATCATCCTGCTCGCCGAGGTCTGGAAGACGGTGCCGTTCATGGCGCTGCTGCTGATGGCCGGCCTGGCCCTCGTGCCCGAGGACCTCCTCAAGGCAGCCTCGATGGACGGGGCCACGCCGTGGCAGCGGTTCTGGAAGATCACCATCCCGCTGATCAAGCCCTCCATCCTGGTGGCGCTGCTGTTCCGCACCCTGGACGCGTTCCGAATATTCGACAACATCTTCGTGCTCACCAACGGCGCCAATGACACCTCGTCGGTCTCCATCGTCGCCTACAACAACCTGATCAGAGGTCTCAACCTCGGCATCGGATCCACGATGTCGGTGCTCATCTTCATCACGATCGCGATCATCGCGTTCCTGTTCATCAAGCTCTTCGGGGCCGCGGCGCCCGGGCAGGGGGAGACCCGATGAGTGCGCAGACCGAGACCACCGGCAAGAAGTACGGCTGGGCAGCGATCAACACCATCGTCCTGCTCTACGCCTTCATCCCGATCGTGTGGATCATCTCGCTGTCCCTCAAGGGCGGCGACACCATCAACGACGGCAACTTCATCGCCACCAAGCCCACCACCGAGGCCTACTCCGAGATCTTCAGCAACGACACGTTCCTGCGAGCGCTGATCAACTCGATCGGCATCTGCCTGATCTCGACGTTCGTCGCGCTCATCCTGGGCACCATGGCGGCGTACGCCATCGCGCGGCTGGACTTCCCGGGCAAGCAGGCGATCGTGGCGATGTCGCTGCTGATCTCGATGTTCCCGCAGATCGCCCTGGTGACCCCGCTGTTCAAGATCGAGACGGCCGTGGGGATCTTCGACACCTGGCCCGGCCTGATCCTGCCCTACATCACCTTCGCGTTGCCGCTGGGCATCTACACACTCTCGGCGTTCTTCCGGGAGATCCCCTGGGAGCTGGAGAAGGCAGCGAAGATGGACGGCGCGACGCCGTACCAGGCGTTCCGCAAGGTGATCGCGCCGCTGGCCATGCCGGGTGTCTTCACCACCGCGATCCTGGTGTTCATCGCCTGCTGGAACGACTTCCTGTTCGCGATCTCGCTGACCTCGACCAACAACGCGCGCACGGTGCCGGCGGCGATGTCCTACTTCACCGGCGCCACGACGTTCGAGAAGCCCACCGCGGCGATCGCCGCCGCGGGCGTGATCATCACGATCCCGATCGTTCTCTTCGTCCTGTTCTTCCAGCGTCGCATCGTCGCTGGCCTCACGTCGGGCGCGGTCAAGGGCTGAGGCCCGCGACCTCGAGCAAAGGAGCACCTCGTGGCAGAAATCGTTTTGGACCACGTCGTCAAGCGCTACCCGGACGGGGCTCTGGCGGTCGATGACTTCAGCCTGAGCATCGCCGACGGCGAGTTCATCATCCTGGTGGGGCCCTCGGGCTGCGGCAAGTCGACGCTGCTCAACATGGTGGCCGGCCTCGAGGACATCACCCAGGGGACGCTGAGCATCGACGGCGTCGTGGTCAACGACAAGGCCCCCAAGGACCGCGACATCGCGATGGTCTTCCAGTCCTACGCGCTCTACCCGCACATGACGGTGGGGGAGAACATGGCGTTCCCGCTCACCCTGGCAGGGGTCGACAAGGCGACGATCAAGGCCAAGGTCGACGAGGCCGCGGAGATGCTGGAGCTGACCGCGCACCTGGACCGCAAGCCCGCCAACCTCTCCGGCGGCCAGCGGCAGCGCGTCGCCATGGGGCGCGCGATCGTCCGCAACCCCAAGGCGTTCCTGATGGACGAGCCGCTGTCCAACCTCGATGCCAAGCTGCGGGTGCAGATGCGCACGCAGGTCGCGCGGATCCAGAAGACCCTGGGCACCACGACGCTCTACGTCACCCACGACCAGACCGAGGCGATGACGCTGGGTGACCGGGTGGTGGTGCTGCGCGGTGGCGTGATGCAGCAGGTCGGCTCCCCGACCGACCTCTACCAGAACCCGACGAACCTCTTCGTCGCCGGCTTCATCGGCAGCCCTGCGATGAACTTCCTGCCGGCCACGATCGAGGGGGACAGCCTGCGCTGTGGCCTGGGCACCCTGCCGATGTCGGACCGCGTGCGCCGCGCGAGCGAGCAGAGCAAGGGCCGTGAGGTGATCCTCGGCCTGCGTCCGGAGCACTTCGAGGACGCAGCCCTGGTGGGGGATGCGCCCGGCGCGACCGTGACCGTGCCGGTCGACCTCGTCGAGTCCATGGGCTCCGACGTCTACGCCTACTTCACCGTGCGTGGCGAGGCCGCCTCCCGCGACCTGCAGGACCTGGCCGCGGACGCCGGCCAGGACATGCACGGCGAGGGCACCCAGGTGAACGCCCGGCTGGACGCCGCCGCGAAGGTCCGGGCCGGCACCGAGGCCACGCTGTGGGTCGACACGGAGAAGATGTCGATCTTCGACGCCGAGAGCGGCGCGAACCTGACCGCCCAGCCCGTGGGAGCTCACGCAGCGCACAGCTGAGACCTCGACCATCTGAGGGATCTGGGGGAGGGCGGTTCACCGACGCCGTGAGCGGCCCTTCTCCGCGAGCCGCTGCATCACCTCGCGGTTCCACTCGTGCTCGCGGATCAGCCGGTAGCGCTCACCGGCCACGCGCACGTAGGCGTCGGCCCCGGACTCGTCGGGACCGCGTACGCCGGCCTCGTCGATCATCGCCAGGACGGGCTTGTACTCCTCGTCGAACCACCGCCGCGCCATCGTCGCCTTGTCGAAGTAGGCGCCCTCGGAGTGCATCAGCCGGCAGGCCCAGGCCTCGACCATCTCGGCGAGCTGGTGGTAGGTCGCCGGGTCGGAGCAGTTGATCTCCGTGCGGCGGGTGGCGTCGAGGGGCACGCGCTGCAGGAAGCGGAGCCCCCAGCTCTTGGCGTCGAGGTCGCGGCTGCCACCGATCCCCTCGGTGTCGATCACGGTGTCGATCTCGGTCACGTAGGCCTCGATCTCGCGGGTTCCCATGGCGCGCGCGATGGAGACGCGGTGGTGGCCGTCGCGGACGAAGTAG
The DNA here is from genome assembly GCF_058215735.1 of Nocardioides sp. Z30_9. Taxonomy (NCBI): domain Bacteria; kingdom Bacillati; phylum Actinomycetota; class Actinomycetes; order Propionibacteriales; family Nocardioidaceae; genus Nocardioides; species Nocardioides sp. Z30_9. The sequence goes on along the minus strand of NZ_JBZAJF010000001.1, from coordinate 1,127,552 downwards.
AGGTGGCCGAGCTTGTAGACGTCGATCGGCGGGAACGCGTGCCCCTGGCGCGTCTTGAGCGCCATCCGCTCCCACCGCTGCCGGCTCCGGTCGGAGGTGGGCCGGAAGCGGCGGTCGAAGTCGCGCACCTTGTCCACCGACCCGACGATCGAGTCCACCGGGATCACCTGGAGGCCGAGCGAACGCTCACCGCGTCGCCCGAGTGCGTCCACGACCTCGGTGAACGACAGTGTCCGGCCGCTGTCCTTGGCGGCGTCCGAGCGCATCCACGCCGCCAGCGAGGACAGCACCTGGTGCCGGCGGGCGCGCAGGAAGTCGTTCTCGGCGTCGGCGCGCGGCGACCCGGTGCTCCTCATCGGGCGCCGGGCCGGGGCTCGATCTCGATCAGCTTCCAGGGGATCACGTTGCGGATCGTCGTCGGGCCGACCTGCCGGTCGGGCGTCGGTTGGCCGTAGGGGTGGACGTGACCGTGCAGGTGCCAGGTCGGCTCGATCCGGGCGAGCACGTGGTGCAGTGCGCGGATGCCCTCGTGGGGCTTGTCCTCGCCGTCACCCAGGCCCAGGGGCGGCGCGTGCGTGAGCAGCACGTCGACCGGCCCGGCCCTCCTCGCCCGGCGCAGCAGGCGGCGGGCACGCCGGTCGTACTCGCCCTGGGTGTACTGGTTGGGCCCGGGCCGGTAGCGCACGCAGCCGCCCAGCCCGGCGATGCGCAGCCCCGCGACCTGCAGCACCAGCTGGTCGGCGTTGGTCGCGCCCTGGGGCCGCGGTCCGTCGCAGTGGAGGCCGGCCACGGTGTAGCTGCCGTTGAGCCCGCGCCTGGGACGGTCCGGCTCGGGGTCGTGGTTGCCGGGCACGAACACCATCGGCACGTCGGTCGCGGAGGCGACGTACTCGAGGTAGTCCCAGGACAGGTCGCCGGCCGCGAGGACGACATCGGGCGCGAGGTCGCGCAGCGTCTCGGGTCGGAGGTGTGGAGCCTCCTCGTCGGCAATCACCAGGCCGCGGACCATGCCTCGACACTAGCCGGGGGAGACATGGGCCGCACCCGTCGTTGACAGTAAAACTGTCAACCTCTTGGATGAGTCCATGTTTCCGGGAACCTGGGCGCGCGAGACGCCTGAGAAGCCAGCACTGATCATCGCCGAGACCGGGCAGGTCACGACGTACGCCGAGCTGGACGAACGCAGCCTTCGACTGGCGCACGTCTTCGCGGACGCCGGGCTGGTGACCGGGGACGTGATCGCGATGGTCAGCGACAACGCGCCCCAGGCCTACGAGGTCTACTGGGCCGCGCTGCGCTCGGGGCTCTACATCACCGCGGTGAACCACCACCTCGCCCCGGCCGAGGCGGCGTACATCGTCAACGACTGCGGGGCGAAGGCGCTGGTGGTCTCCGCTGCCCGCTCCGAGCTGGTCGAGGCGATGGCCGACCAGATCGACGTGCCGGTCCGGCTGGCCTTCGGTGGACCGGTCGCGGGGTACGCCTCCTACGACGAGGCGCTGGCGGGGGCGAGCACCGAGCCGCTGGTCGACCAGCCGCACGGCGACGACTTCCTCTACTCCTCGGGCACCACCGGGCGGCCCAAGGGGATCAAGATCCCGCTGCTGCCGATCCAGGTCGACGAGCCGGGCTACCCCTACGTGATGATCTTCGGCGCGCTGTTCTCCTACGGCCCCGAGACCGTCTACCTCTCGCCGGCGCCGGTGTACCACGCGGCACCGCTGCGCTACACGGGCGTGGTCCAGGCCCTCGGCGGGACCGTCGTACTGATGCAGCGCTTCGACGCCGAGAACTTCCTCGAGGCCGTCCAGCGCTACGGCGTGACCGACACCCAGTGCGTCCCGACGATGTTCGTGCGGATGCTGAAGCTGCCCGAGGACGTGCGCAGCTCCTACGACACCAGCACCCTGAAGACCGTGGTGCACGCGGCGGCGCCGTGCCCGGTGAAGGTCAAGCAGCAGATGATCGAGTGGCTGGGTCCGATCGTGCACGAGTACTACGCGAGCACGGAGGCCAACGGTGCGACGTACGTCGGCCCGGAGGACTGGCTCGCCCACCCCGGAACCGTGGGCCGGCCGCTGCTCGGCACGCCGAGGATCTGCGACGCGGAGGGCCGCGAGGTCCAGGCCGGGCAGGTCGGCACGATCTACTTCGAGCGCGACGAGATGCCGTTCAGCTACCACGGCGATCCCGCGAAGACGGCGTCCACCCAGCACCCCGAGCACCCGGGCTGGTCCACGGTCGGCGACCTCGGCTACCTCGACGACGAGGGCTACCTGTTCCTCACCGACCGGCAGGCCTTCATGATCATCAGCGGCGGGGTGAACATCTATCCGCAGGAGATCGAGGACCTGTTCAGCCTGCACCCGTCGGTGCTGGACATCGCGGTGATCGGCGTGCCCGACGACGAGATGGGGGAGCGGGTGGTCGCGTTCGTGCAGCCCGCCGAGGGCGCTCCGGACGATCTGGCCGGCGAACTGACGGCGTACGCCCGCGAGCGGATCGCGCGGTTCAAGGTGCCCGCGGAGTTCATCGTCACCGAGGACCTGCCGCGCACGCCGACCGGGAAGCTGGTCAAGCAGAAGCTGCGCGACCGCTACTCCGAGGCGGCTCCGGCATGAGCGACGTGGAGGTCCACCTCGAGGACGGTGCCTTGTGGCTGCGGCTGAACCGGCCCGAGCAGTTCAACGCGTTCACCGGGGAGATGGTGATCGAGACGATCACCCGGCTGCGTGAGGTCACTACCCGCGACGACGTGCGGGTGGTGGTGCTCACCGGGACGGGCGGTGCGTTCTCGGCCGGCGCCGACCTGAGCGGCGATGCCCCGCAGGACAACTACGACGCCGACTCGGTCGACGGCGCGAACCTCCTGATCCGTGCGATCACCGAGCTCGACCGGCCCGTGGTGTGCGGGCTGAACGGGATCGCGGCAGGCGTGGGCATGTCGGTGGCGCTCGCGTGCGACCTGGTCGTCGCCACGGAGTCCGCCGCCCTGACGCTGGCGTTCTCCAAGATCGGGCTGATGCCGGACGGCGGCGCGACGTACACGGTGGCCGCCTCGGTGGGCCGGGCCCGCGCGATGCGCCTCGCTCTGCTCTCCGACGTGATCTCGGCCCAGGAGGCCTACGCGGCCGGCCTGGTCTCGCACGTCTTCCCCGACGACGACTACGCCGCCGCCCTGGACAAGATCGTGCGCCGGCTCGCCACGGGCGCCCCGCTCGCGTTCGCCGCGACCAAGAAGGCCGTCAACGCCGCCACCCTCGGCGGCCTCGAGGACGCCTTCGCCCGCGAACGCACCGGCCAGTCCCTCCTCCTGCGCAGCCAGGACGTCATCGAAGGCATGAAGGCCTTCAACGAGAAGCGCCGCCCCACCTTCCGCGGCGAGTAGCCGGCCAGGCGGTCGAGCAGCGAGCGCCAGCCTTGCGTCGAGCAGCGAGCGCCAGCGAGTGGTCAGTCGAGACGAGCGGACAGTAGAGACCACACAGGCGACCCGGGAGCCAGACGTACGACGGCAGCGAGTTCTCGCACTCGGACGTACGACGGGGCACGCGACCCCAAGGTGGTCGAGCAGCGAACGCAGTGAGCGGACAGTAGAGACCACTCCAGGTGAGCCCGCAGGCAGACGTACGCCGATAGCGAACTCCGATCCATCCGTACGCCGGGGCACGCGACCACTAGGTGGTCGAGCAGCGAACGCAGTGAGCGGACAGTCGAGACCACTCAGGTGAGCTCGCAGGCAGACCCAGGCCACGCAGAGAGGGCGGAGTCAGTAGAAGTGCGGTGGTGCACCGGGCTGTGGCGGCGGCCGCTCGGCAGTGACATCAACCGTCCCGTGGTGGTCCCGCAGGAACTGGAGCCCGTGCGGGCTGGTCCACAAGAAGGTCCCGGGCTCCAACGTCGCGTAGCCCCACGTGGAGTGCGTCTTCAACCGGTGATGCTTCCGGCACATCGGCGCGATGTTGCAACTGCAGGTGGTTCCGCCCCGATCGTGCGGCACGCAGTGCTCGGAGTCGCACTTGCGCGCCGGACGGGTGCACCAGGGGAACACGCAGGCGTGGTCGCGCAGCTGGGTCTGCTCAGCGAGCCGGTCGGGGACCTCGTAGGCGTTCACACCGATGTGGTCGTTCAGATCGATCACCGGCTTCACGACGATCGCCGTGTCCGGGTTGGCGCACCAGGTGCGGACCTGCTCGGCGGTGACGCCGGTGCGGGTGTTCTCCACCCGGGCCAGGTGCAGGCCGTCCTCGCCGCGGATGGCGGCGTCGGAGAGGTGCACGTAGAGGATCACTTGGCGGGGCTTGGGTGACGCGCCCGGCTTGCGTTGTGTGGTCTCGACTATCCGCTCGTCTCGACTGACCACTCGCTGACGCTCGCTGCTCGACGCAAGGCTTCGCTCGCTGCTCGACCACCTTGTGGTGGCGTTGTCGTCGGTCTGTAGCTCAAAAGCCAACTGCCGCCGGGCGAGCTCACCGGCGGCCATGGCGCGGCGTACGTCGAGGGACTCGGTGGCTCCGCACAGCGCGAGCTGTTCCGCACCCTGAGCGAGTGCGGCGTCGAAGTCGAGGGCGTCGCCGAGGTCGAGCTCACCCTCGATCCTCGTGGTGCCGTTGAACGAGACCTGGTCGTGATGGAAGGTCACGTGGCGGCCGTCGGCCGACTTCTCGGCCCGCTCGATCGCGAGGTCGGGCATGAACCGGTCCACCGCTTCTGCGGCCAGCCGCTCCAACGCGGCGAAGCCGATCTTGTGCGCGAACGGCGCCACCTGGGCGTCCACGAATCTCACCGCCCCCGGTGAGAGGGCGATTGTGGCTTCGGCGACGCGACGGGCCCGCCACACCGGGAGTGCTCCGTTCTGGATCCGCGCCCAGAGCCTGGGCAGGCGGTACTTCAGCTCCAGGCCGTGCGCGATCAGTGCTTTGCCTGCGTCGGTGGTCTTCCCGATCGCGGCAGCGAACTCGGCGATGGCGAACTCTGCGACCAGCGGAGCACCCTCACCGGCGAGGAGTAGGCCGGTCTCGCCGCCGCCGATCCAGGTGGCTGCTTCGTGGATCGACTCCGGCGGGTGCTGCTCGGCCCAGAGGACAGCAGCGGTCAGGACATCGGCCTCCGCACGGTCCGCATCGGCGCGACGTTGCCGGGCGAACGACAACACATCCGAGGCGCTGTCGAGCTCCTCGATGCTGGCCGTCGCGGTTGCTGTCATGGATCAATCCAAGCACCGGGCACTGACAGTTTCGGGCGAGAATCCCCTTATTTCACGGGGGATCAGGGAAATAGTTGGAGAGTTTTTCGTCTCGCTGTCCTGCGGTTGGCGCGAACTCTTTGCGGGGTCCGGGTCTGCTTCGCGGCTCGCCCGGTGTGGTCTCGACTGTCCGCTCGTCTCGACTGCTCACTCGCTGGCGCTCGCTGCTCGACGCAAGGCTGGCGCTCGCTGCTCGACCACCTTGGGGTCGCGTGCGCCGGTGTACCCCCGGGCCCACGATCGGGCGTTCTTCAGCTCCCCGGGTTTGCCTCACGTGGTCTGGGCTGTCCGCTCGTCTCGACTATCCGCTCGCTGGCGCTCGCTGCTCGACGCAGGGTTCCGCTCGCTGCTCGACCACCTTGGGGTCGCGTGCCTCGGCGTACGCCCGGTCCACCACCTGGGCGTACCTCTGGCTCCCGGCTCACCGAGCGTGGTCTCGACTGTCCGCTCGTCTCGACTGACCACTCGCTGGCGCTCGCTGCTCGACGCAAGGCTTCGCTCGCTGCTCGACCACCTTGTGGTCGCGTGCACCGTCGTACCCCGGGCCCACCACCCGGCGTACGTCTGCTTCCCGGCCCACTCATGTGGTCTCGACTGTCCGCTCGCTCCGCTCGCTGCTCGACCACCTTGGGGTCGCGTGCGCCGGCGTACCCCGGGCCCGCCCCCGGCGTACCTCTGGCTCCCGGCTCACCCAGCGTGGTCTCGACTATCCGCTCGCTGGCGCTCGCTGCTCGACCACCTTGTGGTCGCGTGCAGCGGCGTACGCCCGGTCCACCAGCTGGGCGTACCTCTGGCTCCCGGCTCACCCAGCGTGGTCTCGACTATCCACTCGTCTCGACTGACCACTCGCTGACGCTCGCTGCTCGACGCAAGGCTTCGCTCGCTGCTCGACCACCTTGGGGTCGCGTGCTCGCGTTGCTGCCGCGAGTCGCGCCTCCGCCAACCTCAGGACAAACGGACGCCGGCTGCGCGCATCTCGATCAGGGCCTTCTCGGTGGAGGCGGGGGCTACGCCGGCGGAGAGGTCCAGGAGGACGCGGGTGCTGAAGCCGTTGGCCACGGCGTCGAGGGCGGTGGCGCGGACGCAGTGGTCGGTGGCCAGGCCGCACACGTCGACGTGCTCGACGCCGCGGCTGCGCAGCCACTCGGCGAGCGAGGCGCCGTCGGCGTCGCGGCCCTCGAAGCCGGAGTAGGCGGCCTCGTGCTCGCCCTTGAGGAACACCGCGTCGAACGGCTGGGGGTCCAGGTTGGGGTGGAACGCCTCGCCGTCGGTGCCGACCTCGCAGTGCACCGGCCACGAATCCACGAAGTCAGGAGTCTCCGACCAGTGGGCGCCCGGGTCGATGTGGTGGTCCTTGGTCGCCACCACCACGTCGTACGCCGGCGCCTTGGGGTCCTTGCGCGTCCAGTGGTGCAGCAGCTCCGCGATGTCGCTCGCGACCCGTGCCCCTCCGGAGACGGGCAGCGAGCCTCCTTCGCAGAAGTCGTTCTGCACGTCCACGACGATGAGTGCCTGCTTCATGACAGGGAGGCTACTCATCCCGGGCTGGACGCGACAGCAGGGGACCGGCTACTCGTAGCCCTCGAAGACCGTCTCGATCACCGGCTCGCCCTTGGAGAGCTGGCGAGCCATCAGCGGCAGCTCGTTGCGGGACCGGAGGTGCCGCTCCCGGGACGCCTCGAGCGACTCGCGACCGACCACCTCGCCAGCACGGACGAGCGGGACGAGCAGCGAGCGGTCGTCGCCGTCGTTGTGCGACGGACCGCCGATGCCGATCACCTCCGCCATCGCCACGCCGTCGGGGGAGAGACGGCGCAGGGCGTACTTGCGCCCCCCGATGGAGATCTTGTCCTTGCTCTTCTTCGCCACCCCGACGACCTTGCCCGACTCGTCCTCGCGCGCCACGAGCTTGTAGACGAAGCCGCACGTGGGGTGGCCGCTGCCGACGACGAGCTGGGTGCCGACGCCGTACCCGTCGACGGGGGCCGCGGCCAGGCCGGCGATCGCGAACTCGTCGAGGTCGGAGGTCACGATGATCTTCGTGTCCGGTGCGTCGAGCTCGTCGAGCTGGTCGCGCACCCGCTGGGCCAGCACGCCGAGGTCACCGGAGTCGATCCGCACCGCCCCGAGCTCGGGCCCGGCGATCTCGACACCGAGACGGACCGCCTCGGCGATGTCGTAGGTGTCGACCAGCAGCGTCGTCCCCCTGCCCAGCGAGTCGACCTGCGCGCGGAACGCGTCGGCCTCGGTGTCGTGCAGCAGCGTGAACGAGTGCGCGCTGGTGCCGGTGCTGGGCACGCCGTACGCCTGGTGGGCGCGCAGGTTGGAGGTGGCCGTGAACCCCGCGATGTACGCCGCCCGGGCACTCGCGACCGCAGCACCCTCGTGCGTACGCCGCGAACCCATCTCGATGCACGGCCGCGGGCCCGCCGCCCAGGTCATCCGCGAGGCGGCGGAGGCGATCGCGGCGTCGTGGTTGTAGATCGAGAGCAGCACGGTCTCGAGCAGCACCGCCTCCGCGAAGCTCGCCTCGACGACCAGCAGGGGGGAGTAGGGGAAGTAGGTCTCGCCCTCGGGGTAGCCCCAGATGTCGCCGGTGAACCGGTAGCCGGCGAGGAACTCCAGCGTGGCCTCGTCGACGATCTGCTTCTCGCGCAGGAAGTCGATCTCGGATTCGGCGAACCGGAAGTCCTCGACCGCGTCGAGGGCGCGCCCGACACCGGCCACGACGCCGTACCTGCGGCCGGTGGGGAGACGCCGGGGGAACAGCTCGAAGACCGAGCGGCGATGGGCGGCGCCGGAGGCGATCGCCGACTGGAGCATGGTCAGCTCGTAGTGGTCGGTGAGCAGGGCCGTGGAGGGCCGAGAGGGGGTGCGCACCGGAACACCCTAATGACCGCTGTGCACAATGTGCGTGTGTCCACTTCACCGGTTGAGCTCGACGAGCCCGAGGTAGCCGAGGTCACGGACCTCGACACCCCGTGGGTCACCATCGTGTGGAACGACCCGGTCAATTTGATGTCCTACGTCACCTTCGTCTTCCAGAAGTACTTCGGGTACGGCAAGAAGAAGGCGGAGAAGCTGATGATGGAGGTCCACCAGGACGGGCGCTCGGTCGTCTCGACCGGCACCCGCGAGGCGATGGAGCGCGACGTGCAGGCGATGCACGAGTACGGCCTGTGGGCCACGATGCAGAGGTCCGACGCCCCGTGAGCGGGTTCAAGCGTCATCGCCGCAGCGGCGCCAGCGTGGCCACGTTCACGGTCTTCGAGGCCGACCTGCTGCGCTCCCTGGCCGCCCAGCTGATCGAGCTGCTGCGCAACGAGTCCGCGCTCGCGCCGGTGGAGAGCGACCCGCTGGAGCAGCTGCTCGACTTCTCCGGCCCCACCACCGCTCCGGAGGACCCGGTGCTGGCCCGGTTCTTCCCCACGGCGTACCCCGACGACGAGGAGGCGGCAGGCGACTTCCGCCGGTTCACCGAGAACGCGCTGCGCGACGGCAAGGCGACCGCGGCCGCGGCGGTGATCGACACGCTCGAGGAGGCCGGGCTGCCGAGCGAGCCCGAGGACGGGATCTTCATCGACGTCGAGCTCGACGAGGGGGAGGCGATGACGTGGATGAAGTCCTTCACCGACATGCGCCTCGCGATCGGCACGCGCCTCGGGGTCGAGGAGGGCGACGAGGAGTACTGGCACTCGCTGCCCGACGACGACCCGCGCGCCCAGGTTCACGACATCTACGACTGGCTCGGCTACCTGCAGGAGACCCTGGTCCACTCGCTGCGCTGACCGGACCTTGATCCGGGGGCCGGGTCGCGCCGCGGTGAACGTAGGCTGGCCCGGTGCTGCAGATCTCCCGTGCCATCCATGACGCGATCGTCGCGCACGCCAGGCGGGACCACCCCGACGAGGCGTGCGGGATCGTCGCCGGCCCCGAGGGCAGCGACCGCGCGGTGCGCATCGTCGAGATGACCAACGCCGCGAGCTCGCCCACGTTCTACGAGTTCGACTCCGGTGAGCTGCTCGCGCTCTACAAGCAGATGTGGGACCAGGACGAGGAGCCGGTGGTGATCTACCACTCGCACACCGCCACCGAGGCCTACCCGAGCCGCACCGACATCGACCTCGCGAGCGAGCCCGGCGCCCACTATGTGCTGGTCAGCACACGCGAGGACGGGAATAGTGACGGGCCTGTGGAGTTCAGGTCCTACAGGATCATCGACGGCGTCGTCACCGAGGAAGAGGTCCGCGTGACCGACACCCCCGCCGACGAGCCGTCGACCAGCAGCTGAACCACACGACGCTGAACCACGACTGAGAGCGAGTAGCACCCATGGCCATCGAGGTCCGCATCCCGACCATCCTGCGCACCTACACAGGAGGCGAGAAGTCGGTCGATGCTTCGGGCGCCACGCTGATCGAGCTGATCGACGACCTCGAGGCCAAGCACCCCGGTCTCAAGGACCGGCTGATCGAGGACAAGGACGGCCGGGGCGACCTGCGCCGCTTCGTCAACCTCTACGTCAACGACGAGGACGTCCGGTTCACCGGCGGCCTCGAGACCGCGCTCTCCGACGGTGACCAGGTCGTGGTGCTCCCGGCCGTCGCCGGCGGCAGCGCCGCCTGAGTCCCGGTGCGTTTCGACAGCCTCCTCGACTCGGTCGGCGGCACCCCGCTGGTGGGGTTGCCGAAGCTGTCCCCGTCCCCGGACGTGCGGCTGTGGGCCAAGCTCGAGGACCGCAACCCGACCGGCTCGATCAAGGACCGCCCGGCCCTGCGGATGATCGAGCAGGCCGAGAAGGACGGCACGCTGCGTCCCGGCTGCACGATCCTCGAGCCGACGAGCGGCAACACCGGCATCTCGCTGGCGATGGCCGCGAAGCTCAAGGGCTACCGCCTTGTCTGCGTGATGCCGGAGAACACCTCGCAGGAGCGCCGCCAGCTGCTGCGCATGTGGGGCGCGGAGATCGTGTCCTCGCCGGCCGCGGGCGGCTCCAACGAGGCGGTCCGCAAGGCCAAGGGCATCGCTGAGGAGCACCCCGACTGGGTGATGCTCTACCAGTACGGCAACGAGGCCAACGCGCTCTCCCACGAGGAGGGCACCGGCCCCGAGATCCTCGCCGACCTGCCCGAGGTCACCCACTTCGTCGGCGGGCTCGGCACCACCGGCACGCTGATGGGCGTCAGCCGGTTCTTCCGGGCGCACAAGCCCGGCGTGAAGATCGTGGCCGCGGAGCCCCGCTACGGCGAGCTCGTCTACGGGTTGCGCAACATGGACGAGGGCTTCGTGCCCGAGCTGTACGACGAGTCACTGATCGACTCGCGGTTCTCGGTGGGTCCACGTGACGCGGTACGCCGCGTCCGGGAGCTGCTCGAGGCCGAGGGCATCTTCGCCGGCATCTCCACCGGCGCGATCCTGCACGCCGCGCTCGGCCAGGCGGCCAAGGCCGTCAAGGCGGGGGAGTCGGCCGAGATCGTGTTCGTGGTCTGCGACGGCGGCTGGAAGTACCTGTCCACCGGTGCCTACGAGGGCACGGTCGACGAGGCCGAGGAGAAGCTCGAAGGGCAGCTCTGGGCGTGACGGTCATCCAGGGGGTGATCACCGCCGCGTGCCTGCTCAGCGCGCTGTGGATCGTGGTCCTCATCATCCGCGACCGCACACCGGAGCGCTGGCTGCTCAACGTGATGCTCGGCATCGAGGTGCTCCTCGTCGTCCACCTGGTGCTCGGCATCGTCAAGGTCGCCGGCGCCCCGAGCGGCGTCTCGGTGTGGGAGTACGTCGGCTACCTGGTCGGCTCGCTGCTGATCGTCCCCGCGGGTGTCATCTGGTCCTCCGGCGAGCAGTCGCGCGGTGGGACCGCAGTGCTGCTGGTCGCAGTGCTGGTGGTGCCGTTCATGTTCATCCGGCTCGCGGACGTCTGGGCCCTCGGTGCCTGAGGTGGCCCCCGGGAGCACCGGCACCGGTTTCGGCCGGGTCCTGGTCTTCGTGTACGGCGTGTTCGCGCTCGCCGCGACCGGGCGCTCCACCCTCCAGCTCACCACCCAGGCCTCGGAGGCGCCGCTGGCCTACAGCCTGAGCGCGTTCGCCGCTGTGGTCTACCTGGTGGCCACGTTCGCGCTGGCCACCGGCCGCCGCGCGCTGGGCCTGGTGACCGTCGGCATCGAGCTCGTCGGCGTCCTGGCCGTGGGGCTGACCAGCGAGCTGTTCGCGGCCGACTACCAGGACAGCACCGTCTGGTCGGACTTCGGCGCCGGCTACGGCTACGTGCCCCTGGTCCTCCCGGTGGTCGGCCTGTGGTGGTTGCTGCGCGGACGCCGCGCGCGTGCGTGAGCCTGCGAACAGGTGACCTGAGTCGCTTAACCACCTCATCGTCGGCGTTGCGCACTAGCCTTGCTCCTTGTGACTGACGCACCGATCGGCATCTTCGACTCGGGCTTCGGTGGGCTCACCGTCGCTCGCGCCGTGATGGACCAGCTGCCCCACGAGGCGGTGGTCTACCTCGGTGACACCGCACGCCAGCCCTACGGCCCCAAGCCGATCCCCGAGGTGCGCGAGTACGCCCTCGAGTGTCTCGACCACCTCGTCGCCGAGGGCGTCAAGGCGCTGGTGATCGCGTGCAACTCCGCCAGCGCCGCCATGCTGCGCGATGCCCGGGAGCGCTACGACGTGCCCGTGGTCGAGGTGATCCTGCCTGCGACCCGCCGCGCGGTCGCGGCCACCCGCAGTGGCCGCATCGGGGTGATCTGCACCCGGGCCACCGCCGAGTCGCTGGCCTACGACGACGCGTTCGCCGCGGCCCCCCAAGTGACCCTGACGACCCAGGCCTGTCCCCGGTTCGTGGACTTCGTCGAGCAGGGCATCACCAGCGGGCCCGAGCTGCTCGCGGCCGCCCACGAGTACCTCGACCCGCTGCTCGCTGCCGAGGTGGACACCGTGATCCTCGGGTGCACCCACTACCCGCTCCTCACCGGCGTGATCTCCATGGTGATGGGCGACGGGGTCACCCTGGTCAGCAGCGCCGAGGAGTGCGGCAAGGACGTCTACCGGATGCTGGTGCGTCACGGGATCGAGCGCTCCCCGGCCGACGGGGAGAGCCACCCGCCCCGGCACCGGTTCCTGACCACTGGCCAGCCCGAGGAGTTCGAGACCACCGGACGTCGTTTCCTGGGGCCCGAGCTCGAGAGCGTCAGCCAGTTCGCGGGTGGCGTCACGGCCGTGGGGGCGCGATGATCAGCGGGACCGCTCCTCACCGAAGGGGACGTGAAACCCCATGGACTCGGGACCCAGCATGCGACTGACCGTGATCGGCAACTCCGGGTCCTACCCCGGACCGCAGTCCTCGGCGAGCTGCTACCTGCTGGAGGCCGAGCTCGACGGACGCACCTGGCGGATCCTCCTCGACCTCGGGAACGGCGCCCTGGGTTCCCTGCAGCGGTATGCCGACGCGACCGCGATCGACGGCGTGTTCCTCTCCCACCTGCACGCCGACCACTGCCTCGACCTGTGCGGCTACTACGTGATGCGCAAGTACCACCCCGACGGCGCCCTGCCGCGGATCCCGGTCTGGGGTCCGGCCGACACGGCGCTGCGGATGGCCAAGGCCTACGACCTCGACGAGGACCCCGGGATGAGGGAGGAGTTCGACTTCATCGACTACACCCCCGACTCGGTGCAGTACGGACCGTTCACCGTCACCGTGCGACGAGTGGTGCACCCGGTCACGGCGTACGCACTGCGGGTGGAGGCCAACGGACGCGTGCTGGCCTACTCCGGTGACAGCGGCAGTTGCCACGGGCTCGAGGACACGGCCCGCGAGGCAGACCTGTTCCTGTGCGAGGCGTCGTTCATGGAGGGCGCACCGAACCCGCCCGACCTGCACCTCACGGGGGCCGAGGCCGGCCGGACGGCGACGGTCTCGGCGGCCCGCCGGCTCGTGCTCACCCACATCCCGCCGTGGCACGACCCGCAGAAGGTGCTCGCCGAGGCAGTCGGGACCTACGACGGCCCCGTGGAGCTCGCGATGCCCGGTGTGACCTACGACGTGTGACCTACGACGTGTGACCTACGTCGGGTGACCGGCCCAGGCGAGTCGGGCCGCCGGATCATTGCCGCCGTTCGGCATAGTGGGGCCCATGATCTCGCTCGAAAACGTGACGAAACGCTACGGCCAGTTCACGGCGGTCGATGACGTCTCCTTCGTCGCCAAGTCAGGGAAGGTCACCGGCTTCCTCGGACCCAACGGCGCCGGGAAGTCCACCAGCATGCGGATCATGGTCGGGCTGACCCTGCAGGACAGCGGGGAGACGTTCATCGGCGGGCACCGGTTCGCCGACATCCCCAACCCCTCACGCCATGTCGGCGTGCTGCTCGACGCCTCCGCCCAGCACGGCGGCCGCACCGGCCGCGAGGTGCTCCGGATCTCGGCCGACACGATGGGCATGGGCAAGAAGCGCGTCGAGGAGATGCTGGCGCTGGTCGGCCTCTCCGGCTCCGAGGCCAAGCGCCGGGTGCGCAACTACTCGCTCGGGATGCGCCAGCGCCTCGGCATCGCCAACGCCCTGATGGGGGACCCGTCGGTCCTGATCCTCGACGAGCCCGTGAACGGCCTCGACCCCGCCGGCATCCACTGGATGCGAGGCCTGCTCCGGCACTTCGCGGGCCAGGGCGGAACCGTCCTGCTGTCCTCCCACCTCTTGCACGAGGTGGAGATGATCGCCGACGAGATGGTGCTGATCGGCCGCGGCAAGATCGTGGCGCAGGGCACCAAGGACCAGCTGTTGAACACCGCCGGCACCTACGTGAAGCCGGAGGACCCGGCCGCGCTGCAACGTGCTCTGCAGGCCGCGAACATCACCGCGCTGCCCTCGGGGGACGGCGGCTTCCGGGCCGAGTGCGAGCCCGTGGACGTCGGCCGCGCCGCCGCTGCCGGTGGAGTGGTCCTGACCGAGCTCAAGCGCGCCGAGGGGGCGGGGCTCGAGGAGATGTTCCTGCAGCTCACCTCCGCGGACGCCCGAGAGACCATCACCTCCGAAGGAGCGCAGGTATGAGCACCGCCACGCCCGTGAAGACCATCGACGTCTCGGGCACCCCCCGGCCGAGCTTCGCCACCCTCACCAGGGTGGAGCTGCGCAAGAGCTACGACACCCGGGCCGGCCAGTGGCTGCTCGGGATCACCGCAGGGCTCACCACCCTGGTGATGGTGGTGGTCCTCATCGTCGTGGTGAGGCAGGACGTGATGACCTCGCTGTCCGACTTCGTGTCCACGACCGTCTACACCTCCTCGTTCCTGCTGCCGGTCCTGGGCATCCTCCTGGTCACCAGTGAGTGGACGCAGCGCACCGCGATGGTGACGTTCACCCTGGAGCCAAACCGGGGACGGGTGGTCGGGGCGAAGATGGTGGCGGGCCTGCTGCTCGCCGCCGCCGTGGCGCTGGTCGCCATCGCGGCCGCGTTGGTGGCCAACCTGCTGTACGCCGCCCTCGAGGGCTCGTCCGACTGGACCTTCGGCTTCGTGCCCTTCCTGGGGTTCCTGGCCTCCCAGGGGATCGCGATGCTGACCGGTTTCGCGTTCGCGGCGCTGTTCCTCAACACCGCCATCGCCATCGTCGTGTACTTCGCGTACGCGTTCATCCTCCCGTCGATCTTCGCGATCGCCTCGGCGTTCCTCGGCTGGTTCGCCGACCTGCAGCCCTGGATCGACTTCACCAGTGCCCAGGTGCCGCTGCTGGAGGGCGACATGCAGGGTCAGGACTGGGCGCACTTCGTGGTCTCCGGACTCATCTGGTTCGTCCTCCCGCTCGGCCTGGGCGTGTGGCGGATCCTGCGCGCCGAGGTCAAGTAACCGCTGTCGTCGTCGCCCTCCCGACGTCGGTAGGGTCGGACGCATGACTTCCTCACGCGCTGACGGCCGCGCCGACGACGAGCTCCGCCCGGTCAAGATCACCCGCCACTGGCAGGACCACCCGGCCGGGTCGGTGCTGGTGGAGTTCGGCCGCACCCGCGTGCTGTGCGCCGCGTCCGCCTCCGAGGGGGTGCCGCGCTGGCGCAAGGGATCCGGCCTGGGCTGGGTCACCGCGGAGTACGCCATGCTCCCGTCGGCGACCAACACTCGCTCGGACCGCGAGTCGGTCAAGGGCCGCATCGGCGGGCGCACCCACGAGATCTCCCGGCTGATCGGGCGGTCGCTGCGCTCGGTGATCGACTACAAGGCGCTCGGCGAGAACACGATCGTGCTCGACTGCGACGTGCTCCAGGCCGACGGCGGCACCCGCACGGCTGCGATCACCGGCGCCTACGTGGCGCTGGCCGACGCGGTCGCGCACCTCAAGGCCAACGGCGCCCTCGCCGGCGAGCCCCTGACGGGTTCTGTCGCGGCGATCTCGGTCGGCATCATCGACGGGGTCCCCAGGCTCGACCTGCCCTACGAGGAGGACGTGCGCGCGGAGACCGACATGAACGTCGTGATGACCGGGGACGGAAAGTTCGTCGAGGTGCAGGGCACCGCCGAGGGCGTCGCGTTCGACCGCTCGGAGCTCGACGCGCTGCTCTCCCTTGCCGAGAAGGGCTGTGTCGACCTGACCAGGATCCAGCAGGAGGCGCTGGCGAACGATGGCTGAGCCAGCACCGGAGGTGGTGGTCGAGCCTGCCGAGACCCCCCAGGTCTTCCTGGCCTCGCGCAACACCAAGAAGATCGAGGAGCTGCGCCGCATCCTGGGCGAGGTGCTCGGTGCCCAGGGCGGTCCCGGCATCGAGGTGCTCGGGCTCGACGACGTGGCGGCGTACGACGAGCCGGTGGAGGACCAGCCCACCTTCGAGGGCAACGCCCTGCTCAAGGCGCGGGCCGGTGTCCGCGCGACCGGGCTGCCGTCGCTGGCCGACGACAGCGGCCTGTGCGTGGACGCGCTGAACGGGATGCCCGGTGTCCTGTCCGCGCGCTGGTCAGGGGTGCCCAAGGACGACCACCGCAACAACACCCTGCTGCTCGACCAGCTGGCCGACGTGCCCGACGAACGGCGCGGGGCGCAGTTCCGGTGTGCCGTGGCCTTCTGCCACCCCGACGGGTCCCAGCAGGTGACCACGGGGGAGATGGGTGGCCGGGTGATCCGGGAGCTGCGCGGCGACGGCGGGTTCGGCTACGACGTGCTCTTCGTCCCCGACGAGCAGGACGGTGCCCTCACCTCGGCGGAGCTGTCGGCCGCGGAGAAGGACCGGATCAGCCACCGGGGTCACGCCCTGCGGGCGATCGCCCCGGTGGTGGCCGAGCTGGTGACCGGCACGCTCAGATCGTGACGAGGATCTTCCCGCGCGGGTGACCGTCGGCGAGGAACTGGTGCGCCTCGACGATCTGGTCCAGCGTGAAGGTCTTCGCGACGCTGAGCGTGAGCGCCCCGGAGTCGACCAGGTCGACGAGAGCGTTCAGGTTCGCCCGGTCGGGCCGGACGAAGACGTAGTGGCCGCCCAGACCGAGCACGGTCTCCGGGTCCACGACCGAGACGATGCGGGTGCCGCTGCGGACCTGGTTGGGGGCGTCCTGGAGCGCCTCGCCGCCGATCAGGTCGACGACCGCGTCCGCCTTCCCGCCGACCGAGTCCAGCTGCTCGCTGATCTTCCCGGCGGAGTAGTCGAGCACCTCGTCGGCGCCGAGCCCGCGCAGCCAGTCGTGCGAGCCGGGGCTGCCGGTGGCGATCACGGTGGCGCCCAGCGACTTCGCGATCTGGACCGCGAGGTGGCCGACCCCGCCGGAGGCGGCATGGATCAGCACCCGGTCACCCTGGGTGACCTGGAGCTCCTCGACCAGGCACTGGTAGGCGGTCATCCCCGCGAGCGGCAGCCCGGCCGCCTCCTCGAGGCTGATCGAGGCGGGCTTGAGCGCCACCGTCCGCTCGGGAGCAGGCACCAGCTCGGCGGTGGTCCCGAAGCAGACGTCGTCGCGCCGGATGTAGCCGAAGACCTCGTCGCCGACCTTGAGGCCGGTGCGGACCGCGGGTCCGACGGCCTCGACCACGCCGGAGAGGTCCCAGCCGGGGATGATCGGGAAGTGGTGGGGGTAGGCGCCGCTGAGGCTGCCCTGGCGGATCAGGCTGTCCACCGGGTTCAGGCTGGTGGCCTTCGCACGGACGAGCACGGTGTCCGGACCGACGGGCGGGTCGTCGACCTCGCGCACCTGGAGGACGTCTGGGTCGCCGTACTGGTCGTAGGTCGCTGCGCGCATGCGGTTGCCTCTCGTCGTCGGACGTTCCCTGTTCCCAACAAGGCCCCCGCAGACGTATTCCGGGCGGGCTGCCTCAGCGTGCCGCTGCGGTCGCGCGGGAGCGGCGGGCGACGAAGGAGCCCCAGAGGCCGGCGAAGACGAACATGAAGATGGAGTAGACCGCCGCCGGGATCGAGATCTCGGTCTCGTCGAGCACCTCGACCGCCACGAAGATGGCCAGGGTGGCGTTGTGCACGCCGATCTCCATCGAGGAGGCGATCGCCTGGTCCTCCTGGACCCCGGCGGCCCGGGGTACGACGTACCCCAGCACCAGGCTGATCGCGCAGAAGAGACCGGCCGCGAGCCCGATCTCGGCGAAGTACTCGCCGACGTTCTCGCTCTGGTCGAGCAGGATGCCGAGGACTAGGACCGCCAGGATCACCGCGGAGCCGATCCGCACTGGGCGGTCCATCCGCGCGGCGAAGCCGGGTGCGCGCGCACGCACCACCATGCCGATGACCACCGGGACCAGCACCACGGCGAAGACCTGGACGACCTCGCCGAACGGCAGCTGCACGTCCCCGCCGCGGTCGTAGTAGCCGATCGCGAGCCCGGCGATGAGCGGCAGCGTGAACAGGGCGATCACCGAGTTGATCGCGGTCAGGGTGATGTTGAGGGCCACGTCGCCGCGGAACAGGTGGCTGTAGAGGTTCGCGCTCGTCCCGCCCGGTGAGGCGGCGAGCAGCATCATCCCGATGCCGAGCAGTGCCGGGAGGTCGAACAGCACCACCAGGCCGAAGCAGATCGCCGGCAGCAGCAGGAGCTGGCAGCCCAGGGCGACGGCCACGGCCCGTGGGTGCCGGCCGACCCGCCGGAAGTCGTCCACGGTGAGCCCCAGGCCCAGCCCGAGCATGATGATCGCCAGGGCGGCAGGCAGGCCGATGGTGGTGAGCGGTGAGTCCATCGTCGGACTGTAGGGGGTCGCGACGCCCTTGTGTGGAAAAACTGGTGCCGAAGGGGGGACTTGAACCCCCACGCCCGAAGGCACAGGTACCTAAAACCTGCGTGTCTGCCGATTCCACCACTTCGGCCCTGCACGACGCAGTCTAGGGATCGCTGCGCCGGCCGCCCCCGACCAGGTCGGGGCGTTGATCAGCCCAGACCGAGGTCCCGGCGCAGCTTGGCGACGTGGCCGGTGGCCTTGACGTTGTACTGCGCCACGGCGACCTTGCCGTCCTCGTCGACGACGATCGTGGACCGGATGACGCCCTGCACGACCTTGCCGTAGAGCTTCTTCTCCCCGAACGCACCGTAGGCGGTCATCACCGACCTGTCCTCGTCCGAGGCCAGGGTGATCGAGAGCGAGTCCTTCTCGCGGAACTTCGCCAGCTTCGCGGGCTTGTCGGGTGAGATGCCGACCACCTCGTAGCCGGCTGCCTGCAGCGACTCCAGGGAGTCGGTGAAGTCGCAGGCCTGGGTGGTGCAGCCCGGCGTCATCGCCGCGGGGTAGAAGTACACGATCACCTTGCGGCCGCGCAAGGACGACAGGGAGACCTCTTCGCCGGAGTCGGTCGGCAGGGTGAAGTCCGGCGCGGTGTCGCCGGGGGAGAGCCGGCTCGGGGCCGGTGCCGGGGGCTGGGACGTGGCAGTCACGGAGTAGGGCTCCTTGGTTGCGGCTTGTTGCGAACTGTTTGCAATAACGTACGCTGGAAGTCATGCATGTTCCCGACGGCTTCCTCGATGCCCCCACCTCGGTCGCGACCGGGGTCATCGCCGTCGGGGGTGTGGCACTGGCACTGCGCGGCGCGCGGCGGGAGCTCGATGACCGTACCGCGCCGATGGCGGGGCTCGTCGCCACCTTCGTCTTCGCCGGCCAGATGATGAACTTCCCCGTCGGCGCGGGCACCAGCGGCCACCTCCTCGGCGGTGCGATGGCCGCGGTACTCGCAGGCCCGTGGACCGCGGTGCTGTGCATCAGCACGGTCCTGCTGGTCCAGGCGCTGTTCATGGCCGACGGCGGCATCACCGCGCTCGGCACCAACATCACCCTGCTCGCGCTGGTGGGCGTGGGCGTGGGGTGGCTGGTGTTCAAGGGCGTCCGGGCTGTGCTGCCGAACCGCCTCGGAGCGGTCGCCCCGGCCGCTGCCATCGGCGCGCTGGTCAGCGTGCCGGTCGCGGCCACCGTGTTCACGCTGCTGTTCGCCGTCGGCGGCACCGCCCCCGTCGCGACCGGCAAGGTCTTCGTCGCGATGGTCACCTGGCACACGGTGATCGGCGTCGGCGAGGCGCTGATCACCTTCCTGGTGGTGGGTTCGGTGGTCGCCGTACGCCCTGACCTGGTCTACGGCGCCCGGTCCGCCCTGCGCGCCCGGACGCTGGAGATCAAGAAGCCGGTGGAGATGCCCTCGCGGCCCACCTCGTCGGGAGGCACGTCATGAGCTCTCGGACGCATGGCACCAGGACCCGCAGGTTCTTCGTGGTGTCCCTGCTGGCTGCCCTGCTCGTCGCGGGCGTGGCGAGCTTCTACGCCAGCTCGCACCCCGACGGCCTGGAGTTCGTGGCCGAGAAGACCGGGTTCATCGAGCACGCCGAGGACTCGCCCACCGCTTCGAGCCCGTTCGCGGACTACTCCACCAAGGGCGTCGAGAACGGCCGCATCAGCGGTGGCATCGCCGGTGTCGCGGGATCGCTGATCGTGCTCTCCCTCGCCGGAGGACTCTTCTGGGTGCTGCGCCGTCGTGGGCACCCGGACGACCGGGACGAGGCAGACACGGATACCGACACGGATGCCGACACCGGGTCCGACGTCACCACCACCTCGGGTCGCTGACCGGCGTGGGTGCTGGTCACGGCCACCGGCTCCACTACCACGGCCACAGCCGGGTCCACCGGGCTCCGGCGCACCTCAAGCTGGTCGCGCTGGTGAGCTTCATGCTGGTCGTGGTCGCGACCCCACGGGACTGGTACCCGCTCTACGCCGTCCACCTGGGCATCCTGGTCACCGTGGTCGCCATCAGCGGCGTGCCCGCCGGCTACCTGGCCAAGCGGATGCTGATCGAGACCCCGTTCGTGGTGTTCGCGATCCTGGTGCCGTTCATCGCCGAGGGGCCGCGGGTCGAGGTGCTCGGGGTCTCGGTCTCCGAGCCGGGCCTGTGGGCGGCCGGGGCGCTGATCGCGAAGGGCACCCTGGGCGTCCTCGCGGCGCTGACGCTCGCGGCGACGACCGACCCGCAGGCCGTCCTGGCCGGGCTGACCCGGCTGCGGATGCCCGAGCTGATCGTGCAGATCATGGGCTTCATGCTGCGCTACCTCGACGTGGTCACGGCCGAGATGGCCCGGATGATCACCTCGATGCGGTCGCGGGGCTGCGACCCCCGCTCGCCACGGCACTGGCCGGTGCTCGCGCGCACGCTCGGCGCGCTGTTCATCCGGTCCTACGAGCGAGGGGAGCGGGTGCACCTCGCGATGCTCTCGCGCGGGTACACCGGCACGCTGCCGAGCACGTCGCCCGCGACCTCGAGCCAGGAGCACGTCCACGAACACCAGGTCACCGAAGGGAGGGCAGCCTGATGGCGGTCTCCGTGCTCGACGTACGTGGCCTGGCGCACGCCTACCCCGACGGGACGCAGGCGCTCTTCGGCGTCGACCTGCACATCCACGAGGGGGAGCGGGTCGCGCTGCTGGGCCCCAACGGCGCCGGCAAGACCACCCTGGTGCTGCACCTCAACGGCATCCTGACCGCCGGCGCGGGCACGGTCTCGGTCTCGGGGATGCCGGTGGAGAAGAAGAACTTCCCGGAGATCCGTCGCCGGGTCGGCATCGTCTTCCAGGACCCCGACGACCAGCTGTTCATGGCCTCGGTGCGCCAGGACGTCGCCTTCGGCCCCGCCAACCAAGGGATCCGCGGCGCGGAGCTCGACCGGCGCGTGATGGCGGCCCTCGAGCAGGTCGGGATGGCGGAGTACGCCGACCGGCCGCCGCACCACCTCTCCTACGGCCAGCGCCGCCGGGTGGCGGTCGCGACCGTGCTCGTGATGGAGCCCGAGATCCTCGTCCTGGACGAGCCCTCCTCCAACCTCGACCCCGCCTCGCGGCGGGAGCTGGCAGACATCCTGCGCTCCCTGGACGTGACCGTGCTGATGGTCACCCACGATCTGCCCTATGCGCTCGAGCTGTGTCCGCGGTCCGTGGTGCTCGCCGACGGGCAGGTGGTGGCGGACGGGACGACCTACGACCTGCTCACCGATCCCGAGCTGATGCGCCGGCACCGCCTCGAGCTGCCGTTCGGGTTCGATCCGAGGACGATCCCGGGCATTGGTAGCCTTCCTGCTTGAACCGCCCCAGCCCCCTCCCGGGGGTGGGGCAGCCGTGCGTGACGCGAAGGAGCCAAGGACTGTGTCCGACCAGGTGTCGTCCCTCGAGGACCAGATCGAGCAGACTCGCGAGCGCCTCGGCGCCACCATCGACCAGCTCGTCCACCGGGCCAGCCCGAAGACGATCGCGCGCCGCGAGGTCGCCTCGGTGAAGGCCTACTTCGTGGATTCGACCGGCGCCCCCCGCCAGGACAACATCGTCAAGGTCGTCGGCGGCGTCGTCGGGGTGATCGCGCTGTTCGCGCTCGTGCGCAAGGTCGTCAGCTGACCTTCAGGTGACCGACCGCCGGGACCTGGCCGGCTCGTGCTGCTCGGCGGTCACCGTCTCCGGCAGGCCACGCGCGTCCAGCAGCGGTACGACGAACACGAACGTCGTGCCCACGCCCGGCGTCGACTCGAAGTCGATCCGGCCGTTGTGGGCCTCGGCGATGGACTGGACGATGTGCAGCCCGAGACCGGTGCCCTGGATCGCGTGCTCGCTTGCCAGCGAGGAGCGGAAGAACCGCTGGAACAGCCGGCCCTGCTCCTCGGGTGGGATCCCCATCCCGGTGTCCGCGACGCGCAGCGAGGCGACATCGCCCTCCACCTCGACGCCGACCTCGACGGAGCCGCCGGCGCTGGTGAACTTCACCGCGTTGCTGACCAGGTTGAGCGCCAGCCGCTCGAGGTACTCCGGGTCGCCCTGGAGCATCACGGGCATGGCCGGGAGGTTCACCTCCAGTGAGACCCGGGCCTTGTGCGCCGCGTGCGAGACCTCGTCGGCCGCCGCCTGGACGGCCGTGCGCAGGTCGGTCTCGACCCGGTCCAGGGAGAGGTCGTCGTCCTCCATCCGCGCCAGGGTGAGGAGGTCCTCGACCAGGTGCAGCAGCCGCTCGGCGTTGCGGTCGATCCGCTCGACCAGCTCGTGCTGCTCCCCGCTGAGGTTCTCGGACAGGTCGTCGGCGAGCAGCTCGGTGTAGCCGACGATGCTCGTCAGGGGCGTGCGCAGCTCGTGGCTCACGGTCGAGACGAACTCGCCCTTGGCCCGGTCGAGGTCCAGCATCCGCCGGTTGGTCTCGCGCTCCTTGTCCAGGGCGAAGACCAGAGCCTGCTCGGCGGCCCGCCGGTCGGTCACGTCCCGGATCACGCTGAGGTAGCTCTGCGGGCGGCCGTCGTCGTCGCGCACGGCGGTGACGCTCAGCGACACCGTCAGCCGGCTGCCGTCGCGGCGTACGAACGTCCAGTCACGGGTGTCCTGCTCGGTGCCGTTGGCGACCGCATGGGTGACGACGCCGTACCCGACCGGGATCCCCAGCTCCCGGGCCCGGGCCGCGAGCTCGCGGCTCTCGTGGAACGGGGCGGGGGTCAGCCGCCCCACCACCTGCTCTCCCGAGTAGCCGAGCAGCTGTTCGGCCCCGGGGCTGAACCACGTGATCAGCCCGTCGAGGTCGGTGGCGATGAACGCCGTACCGCTCGCGGAGTCCAGCAGCTGGCCCAGCTGGACCTCGTTCTCCCGGATCCGGCGCAGCGAGTCGTGCAGGTTGCCCATGGCGACCGAGAACGCCACCGAGGTCACGGCGCCGACGGCCACGAAGATCTGGGCGCTGGCCGCGATCGCCAGCGCGGGGGAGCTGTCGGTGATCTCCACGAACGGCCCCCGATCCAGGGCGGAGAGCAGCGCCATCCCGATCGCGACCCCAGCCAGCTCGATGTTTGCCCAGGTGGAGGTGAACCGCGCCGCCGCCCACATCAGCAGGGGCAGGAGCAGGAACGCGACCGGTTCGGTGGCGTCGGCGCCGAAGCACATGAACGCGCCCAGGGTGAGTAGGGAGAGGTGGCTCAGGATCTCCACGGCCGAGACCCGCACCTTGCGCCGCGGCTGGCGCATCACCAGGGGCAGGACCACCGCCTGGGCACCGAAGTGAGTGACCGCGATCCACATCATCGGCCGCCACAGGTCGGTGCCGCCGGTGAGACCGATCGTGAGGGCGGTGATGGCGCCGGCGGCGCAGCTGCCGACGGTGATGCCGAGAAGCCAGCGGCGGTAGTCGAGCCAGCCGCGCAACTGGGGCCGGTCCACCTCGAACCCGGTGAGCCAGCGCAGGATGAGCAGCGCCTCCACGGCGTTGGCGATCCCGAAGCCGGTCGCGAAGACGATCCCGCGCCCCGCGACCAGGCTGGCGGCGAGCGCGAGGAGGCCACCGAGGCCCACGATCAGGCGCACGTGGCGCGGGGGAGACAGGATGAGCACGGCCGTCACCAGGGCGGTCGCCGGCCACCAGGGGGCGATCAGGTCCGACTCGGGGGTGGTGCGCATTCCGCGCACCGCCAGCAGCAGGGCGGCCACCAAAAGGCAGGTCGCCAGCAGGCGGTTCGCTCGGGAGCCGTGCAACGCACCCGTCCTTCGTGTCTCGCGCCGATGGGCCAATCGGTCTACCAGAGTCGGGTACACCGCATTTGTACGGTAAAGGAGGCGCGACCCAATTGCGGGCCTTCTAGGATTTTCGTGGGATCGGACTCGGTCTCAGGTGGGTGCGCGAGGCGTGGGCACGCCTTTCGGCGACTCGCCGAAGGTCACCCGGAACACCGATCCGCGTCCGGGTGCGGAGGTGGCGCTGATCTGGGCGCCGTGGCGCTGGGCGATGCTGCGGGCGATGGACAGGCCGAGCCCGCTGCCCCGGATCGCCTCGGTCTGGGCGTAGCTGGAGCGGTAGAACCGGTTGAACAGCATGGCCTGCTCCTCGGGAGGGATCCCGACCCCGGTGTCCTGGACCTCGATGGCAGGTCCCGCCCCGTCGGTCCGCAGCCGGAGCACGATGGTGCCGCCGTCGGGGGTGAACTTGACCGCGTTGGTGGCCAGGTTGGAGACCATCCGCTCGAGGTGTCCCTCGTCGCCGAGCACGACCACGGGCTCGCTCGGCAGCTGCAGGTCCAGCCGCTGCCCGCGGTCGCTGAGGTCGCTGCCGACCTTGGTGCCGGTACGCCGGATGACGTCTCGCAGGTCCACCGGCTCCTGGGTGAGGTCCGCGTCGAGGGACTCGATCCTGGAGAGGGTGAGCAGGTCGTCGATGAGCTCGAGCAGGCGGTGGCTGTTGGTGTCGATGCGCTCCAGCGCCCGGGTCTGGGGCTCGGTCGGCTCGCCGTACGCCCCGTCGATGAGGAGCTCGAGGTAGCCGACGATGTTGGTGATCGGCGTACGCAGCTCGTGGCTGACGCTGGAGACGAAGGCATCCTTGGTCCGGTCGACCTCGGTGAGCCGGGCGACCGCACGCCTCTCGGTGACCAGCGCGGCCTCGAGGGCCTCCTGGGTCCGGACCCGCTCGGTGGTGTCCTCGGAGGTGATCAGGTGGCCCACGACCGACCCGCGGTGGTCCTCGATGGGGACCACGGACATCGACATCGACCGGACCGCCCCGTCCTTGCGGACGTAGCTCCAGTCGCGAGGGCCGGTGCCGGTGGCGGCATGGGCCAGCCCCACGTGGATCGGGTCGGCGGGCACCCCGAGCGCCCGGGCCTGCCGGGCGATGTCCTCGGCGGGATGGAACATCGCCGGGAGCCTGCCGAGGACCTCCGCCTCGGAGTAGCCGAGGATCGCCTCAGCCCCGGGGTTGAACAAGGTGATCCGGCCGTGGACGTCGGTCTCGATGATCGCCATCGCCGTGGCTCCCTCGACGATACGGCGCAGGCGCTCGCGCTCGTGCGCCTTCTCCATCGCGGTGTGGCGCTGGCGGTTCACGGCCATGGCGAACGGCAGGCACACCAGCGCGCAGCTGAGCAGGAAGGTCTGGTGGGGGATCACGTCGAGCTCCGCGGGGCGGAGGCCCAACGTCTCGAACCCCACGAACGGACCACGTCCGGCACCGACCAGCGTGCTGGTGATGACCCCCACCATCAGCAGCTGCCACAGCGCCTCGCGCATGGAGCCCCGCAGGGCCGTCCAGCCCAGCAGGGGCAGCAGGAAGAACAGGGCCCCGGAGAGCGTGGTGGGAGCGAAGGCCAGCACGGTGGCGAGGACGGTGAGGGTCCAGCGGGTCACCCGCTCCACGCGGCCGCTCACGCCCGGGAGGCGAACCTCCTCCATGAAGAAGGCCAGGAGGGTCAGCTGCGAAGCCAGGTGGACGGTGAAGGCGGCCACTCCCACCGCCCAGGGCACCCCGAAGCCGGTGGCCAGGGAGACGAGCGCGAACAGGGCCGAGCCGGTGGCTGCCCCGACCACCGCAGCGACGGTGTAGCGACCCATGTCGAGGTCGTCGTCGAGCCGGCGCCGCTCACCCCACCTCATCCCGAGGAGGTGCTGGGTGAGGAGTCCCTCGACCAGGATGCTCACGGCGTACCCGGCCGCCACGACCGAGGGATACCCGCCGAGGTCGATGCTGGCGAAAGCCAGGACGAGCACGGCTGCCGAGGCCCACGGCAGCCTGGCGCTGGAGACGTAGACGAACAAACCCGAGGCGAGGCCGACCGGCCACATCCCCGCCACGTGCGTGTCCGGGTCCGAGAACTTCACGGCGAAGTAGCCAAGGACGCCGATCAGGACCAGGAGCAGGCCTACGACGCGCGTGCGGGGGGACCTGGACACGTGGCCTCCCGTCCTCGGCCACGGGCACTTCCCGGGGCGCGAACCAGCGCGCTGTCGACATCGCTGCCGGGCTGCGCGAGGTTCCGAGAGTCACTAGACCAGCATTTTCTCCCTGCCGTGGCCGCTTCGCAGATTCAGGTTGCGCCTGGAGAACCGCTCAGATCTGGTCGCGACGGCCCTGCTCGTCCTCGGGCACGATCGTCTCCGGGCCGGGCGGCACCGGGTTGGCCGGCCCCGCGGAGTACCGGTGCGATCCGCCTCCGGGCTGGTCCACCGGCTCGTCACGCGACCAGTCGGGCTCCTGACCCGGGTGGTCGCCGTGGCGGGTCGGGGAGCCGTTGAGGCCCGGGTCGCGGCCGGTCTCGCGGCCCGTCTCGCGGCCGGTCTCGTCGCCCGTCTCGTTGTGGCCGGGCCGGTACTCGGGATCACGGTGGTCCACGTCGGGGTCGAGCCGGTCCGCCTCGCGCAGGGAGTGCTCCTCCTGGGCACGGGTCTGGTCGTAGCCGGTGCGCTCCTCCTGGGCGCGCACCTCGAGCTGGTCGGCCTGGGCGCGGACCCGCTCGGCCTCGGCCTCGGCCTCCCGGGCGCGGGCCTCCCGCTCGCGCTTCTCGGCGGCGACTCCCGCGGCCTCCGAGCGCAGCTCTCCGGCGCGCTGGCGACCGACCTGGTCCTTCTTCCGCTTCATCGCGGTCCAGATCAGTGCTGCCGCCAGCAGGACGGCAAGCACGACCAGGATGATGATGACCGTTTTCATGTTCGCTCCCTGGTTGTGACACCGGCTCTCCACCGGCGTCTCTCCTCCGGTCGAGGGGTACCCGGCCCCTTCGTCGCGCAAACTGCGCCCGTGGTCCGGTGGGCCGGGGCGGGTCGCGCAAGGGCGGAGGACGACCCCGTTTTGGAGGTGACGGCATCGCCTTGTTAAGGTTCTGACGCTTCAAGCGCCAGTAGCTCAATTGGCAGAGCAGCTGACTCTTAATCAGCGGGTTCGGGGTTCAAGTCCCTGCTGGCGCACCGCAGGTCACACAGGTAGAGGTCCTTCTCAGCAGCATCGGGAAGGGCCTCTTCCCGTTCCGGGACGGCCCTCCTGTGTCGGCCTAGCGTGCGGCGAGCACCGCCTGCGCCGCGTTGTGGCCGCCGAGCCCGCTCACGGCACCACCGCGCCGGGCGCCCGAGCCGCACACCAGCACGGAGTCGAGCGCCGTGGCCACGCCCCACTCCCGGGCCGGGGTGTCCAGCGCCTCGTCGTCGGGGGCCCACGGCCAGCTGAGGTCGCCGTGGAAGATGTGCCCGCCGGGCATCGCGAGGTCGTCCTCCACGTCCTGGGGCACCTTCGCCTCCAGGCACGGTCGCCCGTCGGGGCCGACCAGGACGCAGTCCATCAGCGGCTCCTCCAGATGTACGTCGACGGCGGCGATCGCCCGTCGTACGGCCTCGTCACGCTGCGCCTCGCGGTCGCCGGAGAAGAGCTCCGCGGGCATGTGCAGCCCGAAGTAGGTCAACGTGTGCACGCCCTGCGCCGCCAGCGGGCCCAGGATCGAGGGGTCGGTCAGGGAGTGGCAGTAGAACTCACCGGGAGGCGTGGCCGGGATCGAGCCGGATGCCGCCTGCGCGTGGGCGCGCGACAGCGCGGAGTACTCCTCGGCCACGTGGAAGGTCCCTCCGAACGCGTCCGCGGCGTCGTGCCCGGACCTGAGCCGCGGCAGCCGGGAGAGCAGGAAGTTGACCTTCAGCTGGGAGCCGGACGGGCGGGGCCCGCGGGTCGGCTCGTCCCCGAGGAGGCCCTGCAGGGTCCAGGGGGCCACGTTGGAGAGCACGTGCCGGGCCCGTACGGAGTGGCTGCCGCCGCCGTCCTCCCAGGTGACCTCGGTCCCGTCGGCGTCGCCCCGGATCGCGCTCACCCGGGCGCTCGTGAGCACCTCGGTGCCCCGGACGGTGGCGCTGCGCAGCATCGCCGTGGTGACTGCGCCCATGCCGCCGACCGGCACCCGCCACTCGCCGGTCCCGTTGCCGATCAGGTGGTAGAGGAAGCACCGGTTCTGCACCAGCGACGGGTCGTGGAGGTCGGCGAAGGTGCCGATCAGGGCGTCGGTCGCGACCACCCCGCGCACGAGGTCGTCGCGGAAGCGTTGCTCGATCACCTCGCCGAGCGGCCGCTCCACGACTGCCTCCCACAGGGAGGGCCCGACCAGGTCACGCACCTCCCCGGCGGTGGGCAGCGGACGCACCAGCGTGGGCGCCACGGCCTCGGCCAGCCGGGAGACCTCGCCGTAGAAGGTGCGCCAGGCGTCGTACTCCTCGTCGCTGCCGGTGAGCGCGCGGAAGGACGCGCGGGTGGCCTCGCCCTCCTCGTGCTCCACGAGGAGCCCGAGGTGCCGGCCGTCGCGCACCGTGGGGGAGTACGACGCCGTACGCCGAGACCGCAGCTCCACGCCGAGGTCGAGGTCGCGGGCGACCTGCTCGGGGAGCATCGAGACGAGGTAGGAGTACCGCGAGAGCCGCGCGCCGAGACCGGGGAAGGCCTCGGTGCTGATCGCCGCGCCCCCGGTGTGGTCGAGCCGTTCCAGCAGGAGCACGGAGAGACCGGCTCCAGCGAGGTACGCCGCCGCGACCAGCCCGTTGTGCCCGCCACCGACGACCACCACGTCGTAGCTCGAACGCCTCGGCGCGCTCATCTCAGTGTGCCCGCGGTGTGCATGCTCGCGAGAATAGGGCAGGTCGCGCAGCCGATTGCTATGGTCGCCAGCATGGGCATCCAGGCAGCGATGGGGACGACGGCGTCAGCCGACTCGACCCATCTGCCTGCGCACGTGCCCTCCGGTGCCGCGCTGCTCGCTGTCCAGCTGAGCGAGGAGGCCCGCGGCATCCGCGGGCTCGACGTGCTGCGCCGCAGCGTCGACCGCGCCCCGCCCGTTCGTCCCTGACCTTCGACGGCCACTGCCGGCCCGGCCGGACCTGATCCGACCGGGTGCTCCTCCCTCCCTGCGCGCCTGCGACCTCGCCGCGCGCCCTCGAAAGCCAAGGACACGAACATGACCACCTCCAGCGTTTCTCCGCGCCTCTCTTCGGGCCACCTCACCCACGACGAACTCGACGCGCAGCTCGAACGGTTCGAGACCTCCCGCCAGGAGCACCTCGACTCGTTGCCGAGCCACGACCTCGACGTCGTGGCCGCCGCTCACCGCGCCAGCGTCGAGCGCATCCTCGACGAGGTGCGCACCGCGCGCCAGCGCCTCGCGGCCGGGCGCTACGGCACCTGCATGAGCTGTGCGGACCCGATCTCGGTGGGCCGGCTGGAGCTGCGCCCCTGGGCCACGCGCTGCACGCGCTGCACCGAGCAGCCCCGGTGGTGAGTCAAGGCGGCCTCACCGCCCCTCCGCGCCACGTCGTCGTCGTGGGGGCCGGGATGGTCGGCCTGTCCACCGCCTGGTTCCTCCAGGAGCGTGGGGTCGAGGTCACCGTGCTCGACCGGGCGCACGTGGCGGCCGGCTCCTCGTGGGGCAACGCGGGTTGGCTGACCCCGGGGATCACCACCCCGTTGCCGGAGCCGGCGGTGCTGACCTACGGCGTGCGCGCGGTGCTCAGCCCCTCCTCGCCGGTCTACGTCCCGCTCCGCCCGCAGCCGAAGCTCCTCCGCTTCCTGGCCGGGTTCGCGCGGCACAGCACCGAGCGCAGGTGGGGGCTCGGGATGCGCGCCTACGCGCCGGTCAACGCGCTCGCGCTCGACGGGTTCGACCGACTGGCCGAGGGCGGGGTCACGGCCCGCACCCACGCGGCCGACCCGTTCCTGGCCTGCTATCGCAGCGAGGCCGAGCGGGCGACCCTGCTCGAGGAGCTGGGGCACATCCACGCCGCCGGCCAGGACGTGAAGTTCGAGGCCGTCTCCGGTGAGGAGGCACGGCGCGACGAGCCCGCCCTCTCCGGCGAGGTGGGCGCCGCGATCCGGATCCACGGCCAGCGCTACCTCAACCCGCCCGAGTTCATGGACGCCCTCGCCGCATCGGTGCGGGCGCGGGGCGGCGTGATCCGCGAGGGGGTGGATGTCGAGCAGGTCCGCGACGAGCACGGGGGAGTGACGGTGGTCGCCTCCACGGGGGAGGAGCACCGCTTCGACGCCGCGGTCCTGGCGAACGGGGCCTGGCTCGACGAGCTGGCCGCCCGGTTCGGCGTACGACGTGGGGTGCAGGCGGGTCGCGGCTACAGCTTCAGCGTCGCGATGGACCGTCCCGTGGGCGGGCCGGTGTACTTCCCGGCCCAGCGGGTCGCCTGTACGCCGATGCACTCCGAGGAGCGGCCCCGGCTCCGCGTCGCGGGGATGATGGAGTTCCGCCCACCGAACGCACCGCTGGACCCGCGCCGGGTGGAGGCCATCGTCGCCGCGGCCGGACCACTGCTGGAGGGCCTGGACCTCGACACCCGTGAGGACGAGTGGGTGGGGTCGCGTCCGTGCACGGCTGACGGGCTGCCACTCGTTGGGGCCACCACGTCGCCGCGGGTGTTCGCCGCTGGTGGTCACGGCATGTGGGGCATCGTCCTGGGGCCCGTGACGGGCCGGCTGCTGGCCGAGCGGATCTGCACCGGGGTCAACCCCGCGGAGCTCACCGCGTTCGACCCCCTGCGCTGAACCTGACTCGGCCACCTCTTGTGTGGGCCACTGCCGAGTGCTATTTATATACACCGTATATAAATAGGAGCGGCATGACTGAGTCCATCATGGAGCCCGAGGCGGCGACCGGTTTCGAGCAGGAGACACGCGAGGTGCTCGCGTGGTTCGCCCACTACGACGCGTTGGTGGAGGCCGGCGACCTGGACGCGATGGCGGACCAGGCGGCGTTCCCGATCAACGAGGTGACCGACGACGCCGAGGGCCACGGGGTCGTCGGCACGTGCGACCGGGAGCGGTTCCTGGCGCAGATGCGCGACGTCGTGGCGGGCGCGGGCGAGGTGGAGATGACCTCGGTCCGGCACCCGACCTTCCTGAGCCGCGCGCTGTGCTTCGTGGTGACCGACGCGACGATGCGGGTCGGCGAGCACGAGCAGCACATGCGGTACGGCGACCTGCTGATCAAGACGCCGGAGGGCTGGCGGTTCCAGACCATGGTCGCCGGTGGCTGGGCTGACCAGATGGGCCAGCGGGGGGAGTGAGAGCCTGCGGCAGTGACCGGTGATCGGACCTCCGCGGACGTGTCCCTGCAGACGCTGCGCCTGCTGTGGCGCGCGCAGCTGGCGCAGGGCTCGCCGGGAGGTGGTCTGGGACGTCCCCGTGCTTTGAGCGTGGACCGGGTCGTGGAGGCGGCCGTGGCGGTGAGCGACGCCGCCGGTCTCGAGGCCTTGACGATGCGTCGACTGGCCGGCGACCTCGGCGTGACGGCGATGACGCTCTACACCTATGTGCCCAACCGGACCGTGCTGCTCGACCTGATGCTCGACACCGTCTACGGCGCCATGTACGCGACCGGTGCGCCGCGGCCGGACCCGGAACAGCCGTGGCAGCACCGGGTCCGCCAGGTTGCGGACGCGAACCGGACGATGCTCGTTGACCACCCGTGGGCTGCCGCGGTGTCCACGGCGCGGCCGCCGCTGGGGCCGGGGCAGACGGCGAAGTACGACCGGGAGCTGCGCGCCTTCGACGGCTCCGGCCTTACCGACCTCGAGGTCGACGACTCGCTGAGCTGCCTGCTGTCGTTCGTGTGTGCCAACGCGCTCGAGCGGCAGGCAGCCCACCGGGCCCAGCTGGAGGACGGCCGCTCCGACGCCGAGTGGTGGGCCGCGGTCGAGCCACTGCTGGGCGGGTTCCTGGACCCGGCCACCTACCCGTACGCCGCGCGGATCGGGTCCGTCGCCGGTGCCGCCCGAGGCAGCGCCTACGACCCCGAGCACGCCTACCGGTTCGGACTCGAGCGCCTCGTCGCGTCCTTCGCCCTGCTCGCCCGCACCCACTCCCGCTGAGGCCGGGGGAGGGCACGCAGCGGCACTGTGACTGGAGCCTCACCGGCTCAGGCAGCGTCGGTGACCTCACCCACGAGCACCTCGATGGCGTCCTCGAGGAACAGCACTCCTACGGGCTCGCCCAGCTCGTCGACCGTCACCGCGAGGTGGGCGCCGTTGTGCCGCAGGTGGGCGAGGGCGTCCTCGAGCGCGATGGTTCGCGGTACGGCGACCAGGCGCCTGATCCGCTTCTCCGGCACCGGTGTGGCGAACTCGTCGGCGGACAGGTCCATCACGTCCTTCATGTGCAGGTAGCCCGACGGTGCGCCGTTCTCATCGGTGACCACGTAGCGGGAGTGGTTGTGCTCCACCACGGCCCGCTGGACCTGCGCCGGGCTGGCCGTCTCCGGCAGCGTGAAGACCTGGTCCAGCGGAACCTCCACCTCACCGACGGTCTTGTCGGTGAACTCGAACGCACCCGCCAGGGTGCCGGAGTGGTCCTCGAGGAGTCCCTCTCGCTGCGACTGCTCGATGATGCCGGCCACCTGCTCCAGGGTGAAGGTGCTGTTCGCCTCGTCCTTCGGCTCGACCTTGAACAGGCGCAGGACCCCGTTCGCCACGGCGTTGAGCGACGCGATCACGGGGCGCACCGCGCGGGAGACCAGCACGAGCGGCGGGGCGAGCAGCAGTGCCGCGCGGTCGGGGATGGAGAAGGCCAGGTTCTTGGGCACCATCTCTCCGAGCACGACATGGAGGAACGTCACCAGGACCAGCGCTACGACGAACGCGAGCACGCTGATCGACTCCGCCGAGAGCGAGGTGAGGCCCAGCGGGTACTCGAGCAGGTGGTGGATCGCCGGCTCGGAGACGTTCAGGATCAGCAGCGAGCACACCGTGATGCCGAGCTGGGAGGTCGCCAGCATCAGCGTGGCGTGCTCCATCGCCCACAGCGTCGTCTTCGCGGCCCGGCTGCCCTCTGCCGCCTTGGGCTCGATCTGGCTGCGTCGGGCGGAGATCACGGCGAACTCGGCGCCGACGAAGAAGGCGTTCCCCGCGAGCAGCACCACCAGCCACGCGATGCCGGGCAGGTACTCACTCATCGGAGGCTCTCCTGGGTAGAGGCGGAGGTGGCGGCGACGGTGGCCTCGAGCGGGACGAACCGCAACCGGACGATGCGGGGTCCGTCGAGGCGCTCGACGCGCAGGATGCCGGTCTCGACCGGGACCTCGTCGCCGAGCTCGGGGATCCGTTCGAGGGTGTCGACGACGTACCCGGCGACGGTGTCCCAGTCCTCGCCGTCAGGGACCGGTACGCCGGTCCGCTCGCGGACCTCGTCGGGACGCCAGCTGGCGTCGAAGGAAACGGAACGGCCGCGGCGAGTCATCGCGGAGCGGATGTGGTCGTGCTCGTCCTCGAGCTCGCCGACGAGCTCCTCGACCAGGTCCTCGAGGGTGACGATGCCGGCGGTGCCGCCGTGCTCGTCGGTGACCACGGCGATCTGCAGCCCGCGGGTGCGCAGCTCGGCCAGCAGCTTGGAGGCCGGCATCGTCTCGGGCACCCGGGTCGGCGGGAACATCAGCGCGGCCGCGGAGACCTGCTCACGCTCCTCCAGGGGCACCGCGAACGCGCTCTTCACGTGCACGAAGCCCTCGATGTCGTCGGGGCCGTCGTCGAGCACGGGCATCCGGGAGTGACCCGTCCTGGCCGAGAGGGCGATCACGTCGGCAGCGGTGTCGGTCACCTTGACCGCGGTCATCTGGACCCGGGGGGTCATCAGGTCGCCCGCGTCGTACGCCGAGAACCGCAGGGTCCGGTCGAGCAGGGTCGCCTCGTCGGCCTCGAGGAGGCCCGCGGTCGCGGAGTGCCGGATCAGGTAGGTCAGCTCGTCAGCGCTGCGAGCGCCGCTGAGCTCCTCCTTCGGCTCGATCCCCATGGACCGGATCAGGCTGTTGGCGGTGTTGTTCAGCAGCAGCACCACCGGCTTGAACACGGTGGTGAACCCGGCCTGGAACGGCACCACGAGCTTCGCGGTCGCCAGCGGCAGCGCCAGGGCGAAGTTCTTCGGGACCAGCTCGCCGATCACCATCGAGAACAGCGTCGCCAGCAGGACGCCGATCACGCCCCCGACGGCGGTGATGGCCCCGTCGGGAAGGCCGAGCCCGCCGAGCGGGCTCACGAGCAGTGAGCTGACGGCCGGCTCGAACGTGTACCCGGTCAGCAGGGTCGTCAAGGTGATGCCCAGCTGGGCGCTGGAGAGGTGCGTGGAGGTGATCCGCAGGGCCTTGATCGTGGCCCCGAGCCCCTTCTCGCCCTGCTTCTCGCGGCCCTCGAGCTCGTGCCGGTCCAGGTTGACCAGTGCGAACTCCGAGGCAACGAAGAGCCCGGTCCCCACAGTGAGGGCCAGGCCGATGCCCAACATGATCCACTCGTTCACGAGTTCCACCCCCTGACCGTCCCTGGGCTGGGGACTGCTGGGTCAGAGGGGCACGGACTTCGGGGAGGGTCATCCACGCGGAAAGAATAGCCAGCGGGCGCAAGGCGAATCCGGGGGCATGGGGCCCCGGGAAGCGATCGAGCCCCTGCCCTGCATCACTGCAGGTCAGGGGCTCGATTTCTCTTGGGGTGAGTAACGGGACTTGAACCCGCGACATCCGCCACCACAAGGCGGCGCTCTACCAGCTGAGCTATACCCACCATGGGATCTTGCGAGGCAAGAGTGTAGCGGTTCCTCAGCCCTCCTCCGACACCGGGCGGGTGCCGGTCAGGGCGGCCTGGTGCTTCGCGGCGATCTGCTTGGCGGTCGCGGAGTCCGGTCCGGGGGAGGGGACGAAGACCGCCTCGCGGTAGTAGCGCAGCTCCTCGATGCTCTCCTGGATGTCCGCGAGGGCACGGTGGTTGCCGCCCTTGGCCGGGGCGCTGTAGTAGGCGCGGGGGAACCAGCGGCGGGAGAGCTCCTTGATCGAGGACACGTCCACGATCCGGTAGTGCAGGAACTGCTCCAGGCTCGGCATGTCGCGGGCTAGGAACATCCGGTCCGTCGCGACGGTGTTGCCGGCCAGTGGCGGCCGGCTCCCGTCGGGGCAGAACTCCTTGACGTAGGCGAGCACCTGCTCCTCGGCCTCCTCCATGGTCGCGCCCGCGTCGAGCTCGTCGAGCAGCCCGGAGGAGACGTGCATGTTGCGCACGAACTCCACCATCTGGTCGAGCGCCTCCGGTGGGGGCTTGATCACGATGTCGACGCCCTCGCCGAGGACGTTGAGGTCGAAGTCGGTGACGAGCGCCGCCACCTCGATCAGGGCATCTGCCTCGATCGAGAGGCCGGTCATCTCACAGTCGATCCAGACGAGTCGGTCATTCACGATCACGACCCTACTCACTCGCTCCCGAGCGGCCTTCTACTGTGTAGCCATGTGGGGGTGGGCGGGACTCGTGGCTCGCCTCGTCGTCGGCGGCGTCTGGATCTGGGCGGGCGCGATCAAGCTGCCCCATCCGGAGGCGAGCGTCAGCGCCGTACGCGCCTACCAGTTGCTGCCCCTGGGGGTCGCCGACACCGTCGGCCGGGTGCTGCCCATGCTCGAGGTCGTGATCGGGGTCTGCCTCGTGATCGGGCTCCTGCGCCGTGCCAGCGCTGCCCTCTCGGCCGCACTGCTGGTGGCTTTCATCGTCGGCATAATCTCTGTATGGAGCCGCGGGATCGCGATCGACTGTGGCTGCTTCGGTGACGGCGGGCCGGATCCGGACGCCTTCAGCAAGTACCCGTGGGAGATCGCCCGCGACATCGGGCTCATCCTGCTCTCAGGGCTCGTCGTCATGCTGCGACGTACGCCGTTGGCAGTGGACAACGTGCTCTTCCCCCCACGACCGGAGAAGGTGTGATGTCGAAGAAGAACCGTCTGAGCGAACGAAGCGAGCGTGCCGCCAGGATCCAGGCGGAGGCCGCGAGGAAGGAACGCAACCGCCGGGTGCTGATCGCCGCAGCCGTGGTCGTGGTGCTCTCCGCGATCGTCGCCGCGGGCGTGATCTTCTCCGGCGGTGACGACAGCTCCAAGCCGGGCGCCAGCACCGGGGCCACCCCGAAGGCGGTGGCCAGCGGGACCACGCTCGTGGTCGGCAACAACCCCGATGCCACCAAGGTGGTCATCTACGAGGACTTCCTGTGCCCGGCGTGCCGCCAGTTCGAGACGGCGACGCGTGACTTCCTGCACACCGACGCCGAGGCCGGGCGCGCGCTGGTGGAGTACCGGCCGTTCAAGCTGCTGTCGCAGGAGTACTCGACCCTGGCCCTGACCGCCTGGGGCGCGGTCCTCGAGGGCGGCACCGGTGAGCAGGCGCTGAGGTACCACGACCTGCTCTTCGAGAACCAGCCCTACGAGTCGGGCGGGGACCAGCCGGACGTCGAGGACCTCAAGAAGCTCGCCGAGGAGGCCGGTGTCACGGACAAGGCCGTCCTGGACAAGATCGGGGAGCCGAACCCCGAGTTCGTCAAGGCGGCGACGGACGCGGCGACCAAGGCCGGCATCCAGGGGACGCCGACGGTCCTGGTCGACGGCAAGCCGCTCGAGGGCGACTCGCTGACGGAGATGGCGGATCGCCTGGAGAAGATGCTCGCCGACGGCTGACATGCTCGGCGCATGTCTGCGCACAGCGAGTTCATCTCCCGCCTGCCCAAGGCCGAGCTGCACGTGCACCACGTCGGGTCGGCGTCGCCACGAATCGTCTCCGAGCTCGCCGAGCGCCACCCCGGCGTGGTGCCCAGCGACCCGGAGCGGCTCGCGGACTTCTTCGCCTTCCGGGACTTCGCGCACTTCATCGAGGTCTACCTCGCGGTGGTCGACCTCGTCCGCACCCCCGCGGACGTCCGGCTGCTGACCTACGAGGTCGCCCGCGAGATGGCGCAGGGCCAGCAGGTGAGG
The DNA here is from genome assembly GCF_058215735.1 of Nocardioides sp. Z30_9. Lineage (NCBI taxonomy): Bacteria > Bacillati > Actinomycetota > Actinomycetes > Propionibacteriales > Nocardioidaceae > Nocardioides > Nocardioides sp. Z30_9. The sequence continues at coordinate 1,090,351 of NZ_JBZAJF010000001.1, read as the reverse complement.
TACGCCGAGCTGACCTGCACGCCGTTCACCTCCGTCGCGGTGGGCATCCCGATCGAGGGCTACACCGAGGCGATCGAGGACGCCCGGGTCGCCGCGGAGCGTGACTTCGGGATCGTGCTGCGCTGGATCTACGACATCCCGGGGGAGAGCGGGCTCCCGGCCGCCGACGCCACGCTCGAGTACGCCCTCGAGCACGGTCCCGACGGGCTGATCGGCTTCGGGCTGGGCGGGCCGGAGATCGGCGTACCCAGGCCGCAGTTCGAGCGGCACTTCGCCGCCGCCCGGGCGGCCGGCCTGCGCAGCCTGCCGCACGCGGGGGAGACGACCGGGCCCGAGACGGTGTGGGACGCCTTGCGGGTGCTGGGCGCGGAGAGGATCGGGCACGGCACCTCCGCGGTCCGGGACCCGGAGCTGCTGGCCCACCTCGCGGAGACCGGGATCGCGCTCGAGGTGTGCCCGTCCTCGAACCTCGCGACCCGCGCCGTGGCGTCGCTGGCCGAGCACCCGCTGCCGGCCTTCGTCGAGGCGGGCGTGGTGGTCACGATCAACAGCGACGACCCGCCGATGTTCGGCACCACGCTGAACCGCGAGTACGACATCGCCGCCGACCTGCTCGACCTCGACGAGGAGGGGCTCGCCTCCCTCTCCCGTACGGCGGTGCGGGCGTCGTACGCGCCGCAGGACGTGAAGGACCGGATCCTGGGGGAGATCGACAAGGCGGTCGCGGGCTGAGGCGCAGCGGCTCCGGCTGAGGGCTCCGGGAAAGGCTGAGGCCCTGGAAGCTCATACCTTCCAGGGCCGGTCCCTTTCTACGACGCCTCGTCCGGTGGCCCTGACCCGACACGCACGGAGTGTGAACGAGATCACCCGAGGTGCCCGCGATCCGGGCGCCCTAGGCTCAGCCCATGAGCCGTCGCCCCGAGCCCCTTGCCCGCTGGCACGACGTCGTGGACACCGGTGACCCGGCCCGGCTCGACGCGCTGCTCGCCGAGGAGTGCGTGTTCCGCTCACCGGCGGTGCACACGCCCCAGGAGGGCAAGGCGCTGACCACGGCGTACCTCACCGCAGCGCTGGCCGTGCTCGGCCCGACACTGCGGTACGAGCACGAGTGGTGGGACGAGGGCTCGGCGGTTCTCGAGTTCATCGCCGACCTCGACGGCCTCACCGTGCACGGCATCGACATGATCCGCTGGGACGCGGACGGCCGCCTGACCGAGTTCACCGTGATGGTGCGCCCGTTCAAGGGGCTCACCCAGCTGATGACCCTGATGGGCGCCGAGCTGGAGCAGCCCGCCGGCTGACCGGCGCTGTGGCGCCCCTGGCAGGAGTCGAACCTGCGACCTAGAGATTAGAAGGCTCTTGCTCTATCCAGCTGAGCTACAGGGGCCGGATGGGTCGTGCAGTCGGACCCACCGGGGAACGAGTATGCCGTAGTCGCTGTTTTTCCCGGTCGTCCCCGGCCGTAGGGGTCAGCTGGTCAGGAACCGCCGCAGCCGGCCCCGGGTGGCGGGCTCGGGTTCTGGTTCCGGCGGCTCGAACAGCTCCCGCAGCAGGTGTCGCGCGTCCGCCGCGTCGCCGAACCCCATGACCGAGTCGAGCATCAGGTTGAGCAGGCCGATGAGGACCAAGGCAGGTCCGCCGGTCAGGGTGATCCAGGTCCCCGGGTGTGCCGCCCCCTCCGCGGAGGCGATCCCGACCCCGGCCGCGGTGAGGAGCACACCGACCACGATGAGCCACGACCAGGAGAGGACCGCGATGGTCCGGCGCATGGTCCCCGTGACGACGACGCCGTAGGACCGCTCCTCGAGGCGGGCCACGAGCCGCCACGCCGAGCGGGTGTAACCGCTACCGGCGTACCGGAGCTTGAGCCTGTCGCCGTCGATCCGGACCCGGTAGCCGGGGTGGCGCAGCCGCTGTTCCTTCCGGGTGCCGGCAGCGGCCCGCTGCATGTCGGCAATCGTGGTACGCCGCACGGTCAGCCGGAACGAGTCACTCATCCGCCGGAGGGTAGCGGTGGGTCTGTGCGCGGAGGTGAGTGGACTCAGCCGCGGAGCTCGCCCATCCAGGTCTCGATCTCGTCTGGGTCGCGGGGGAGCGCCGCGGAGAGGTTGCGGGCTCCGTCGGCGGTGACCAGCACGTCGTCCTCGATCCGGATGCCGATGCCGCGCAGCTCCTCGGGGACGAGCAGGTCGTCCTCCTGGAAGTAGAGTCCCGGCTCGACCGTGAGCACCATTCCCTCGGCGAGATCGCCGCCGGGGTAGATGTCGGTGTCGGCGGCCGCGCAGTCGTGCACGTCCATCCCGAGCATGTGGCTGGTGCCGTGCAGGGTCCACCGTGCGTAGACCCGGCTGTCGGGGGAGAGCGCCTCCTCCGCGGACACCGGCAGCAGCCCGAGGTCCTCGAGCCCGTGGGCGAGCACGGACATGGCGGCCTCGTGGGGGGCCCGGAACGCCGCTCCGGGACGTACGGCGTCCAGACCGGCCTGCTGGGCCTGCAGCACCAGGGAGTACAGGTCGCGCTGCACCCCGGTGAACCGCCCGTCGACCGGCAGCGTCCGGGTCACGTCCGCGGTGTAGAGCGAGGACGCCTCCGCCCCCATGTCCAGCAGCACCAGCTCGCCCGGAGTGATCGGGCCGGTGTTCTCGATCCAGTGCAGCGTGGTCGCGTGCCGTCCGCCGCCGACGATCGAGTCGTAGCCGATGTCGTTGCCCATCGCGCGGGCACGACGGAAGAAGGTGCCCTCGATCCAGCGCTCACCGTGCTCGATCGCCCGGTCCCACTCCCGCACGGAGTCCTCGAAGCCGAGCGTGGTGATGTCGCAGGCGTGCTGCAGCTCCGCGACCTCCCACTCGTCCTTGACCAGGCGCAGCTCGGAAAGGACGCGCGCGAGCTCCTGGTCGCGGGCCCGGTCGCCGGACAGCTGGCCGTCGACGCGGGCGTCCACCCCGCGCAGGACTCGGGTCTTGTCCGGGCCGGCGAGGTGCTCGGCGAGGTCGTCGATGTGCCGGGTGGGTACGTCGAGCGAGGCCGAGATCTCGGGCAGCGAGGGGCGGCGGCCGGCCCAGAGGGCGCCGTACTGCCTGTCGCGGAAGAACTCGTCGGTCTCACGGGAGCTGCGCGGCCGTGCGAACAGCACGACCTCGTCGTCCCGGAGCACGAGCACGGCGTCGCTGGTCTGGTTGCCGCACAGGTGGGTGTGCGCGGTCTCGGAGCGGAACCGGTAGTCGGTGTCGTTGGACCGCACCTTGAAGCCGCCCGCCGGGATCACCAGGCGCTCGCCGGGGAACTGCTCGGTCAGCCGCTGCCGGCGAGCGGGCGTCCAGTCGGCGACCGGGTGCCGCGGCACGTCGCGCTCGAGCTCGGCCCAACCGGTGCGCATGAACGCCGCGTAGGCCGGCGGAACGGCCGGGTCGTGGCTCTCGGTGTGGTCCTCGGTGCTCGTGTCCGTCGCATCAGTCACGATGCCACTCTACGTTCGGCCGGTCGTTACGCTACCGCCATGCAGACCCGTCGCAGCTCCGCAGCCTTCACCATCACCGTGTCGGCGATCATGGTGGTCGGGGCTGCGGTGATCGGCCTGGTGCTCCTGCTCTCCGGAGCGCCGGGCGCGCTGGTGGTGGGCCTGATCCTCGCCGCGCTGCCCCTGGGGCCCCTGGTCGCCGCCTACATGTGGCTGGACCGCTACGAGCCGGAGCCGCGGTCGCTGCTGCTGATGGGGTTGGGCTGGGGAGCATTCGTGGCCACGACCGGCGCCCTGCTGCTCCAGACCTTCGACGCGCTGATCTTCGAGTCCGGTGAGTCCTTCGGCGCCACGGTGATCGCCCCGTTCACCGAGGAGGCCTCCAAGGGCCTGTTCATCCTGCTGCTGCTGTGGTTCCGGCGCCAGGAGCTGGACGGGGTCCTCGACGGCATCGTCTACGCGGGCATGGTCGGCATCGGGTTCGCCTTCACCGAGAACATCCTCTACCTGATGGCGGCGTACATGGGCGAGGACGGACAGGCCGGAGGCATCGGCAGCGCCGTCGGGCTGTTCATCGTCCGGTGCATCTTCAGCCCGTTCGCGCACCCGTTCTTCACCGCGTTCATCGGGATCGGGATCGGGCTCGCGGTGACCAGCCGCAGCAAGCCCGTGCGGGTGATCGCCCCTGTCGTCGGCTACCTGCTGGCCGTCGCGGCCCACGCCGCCTGGAACGGCTCGCTGAGCCTCGACGACGGCCGCAACGCGATCGCGACCTACGTCTTCTTGATGGTGCCGGCGTTCCTGCTGCTGAGCGGGTTCGCGATCTGGTCGCGACGCCGTGAGGGCGCCGTACTGACCGCGGCGCTCAGCGACTGTGCCCAGCGCGGGTTCCTGCACCCGGCCGAGATCCCCTGGCTCTCGCGGATCCCGGCGCGACGCTTCGCCCGGCGGTACGCCGAGAAGGTCGGCGGAAAGCCGGCACGGCGGACGATGGTGGCCTACCAGAACGAGGCAGTGGAGCTCGGCTTCCTGCACAGCCGCTACCTGCGCGGAGTGGCGCCGCCGGACTTCGCCGCGGTCGGCCAGCAGCACGTCGACCGGATGCGCGCCCTGCGTCCCGGGTTGATCTGGCCGCAGCCGGCCGGTGGGCGCCAGCCCGCCCAGCTGCCCGTGGTCACCCAGACCCGGAGCCCCGGACCGGGGGAGGGGACGCGGCAGTGAGCCCCGCCGGGCCCTCCTCGGGGGGACCGCACGAGCCCGCCACGGGGAGCTCCGAGCCCTCCGCGCAGATGCTGAGCACCCTCACGGCCCTGCGCGACGCCCTCCAGCGGGCGCGGCTGCCGCTGGAGGTCCCCGGAGTGGCGCAGAGCCGTGCCGTCCTCGCCGAGACGGTCGACCAGCTCGACGACTACGTGCTGCCCCGGCTGGTGCAGACCGACGCCCCGCTGCTCACGGTGGTGGGCGGTTCCACCGGCGCCGGCAAGTCGACGCTGGTCAACTCCCTCGTGGGCCAGCCGGTCAGCGAGCCCGGCGTACTCCGGCCCACGACGCGCTCGCCCGTGCTCGTGCACCACCCCGAGGACGTGAGCTGGTTCGACCAGCCGCGCATCCTGCCCGAGCTCGAGCGCACCACCCGGGCGACCACCGACCCCGATGCCCTGCGGCTGGTCTCCTCGACGGCGATCCCGCGCGGGCTGGCCCTGCTGGACGCGCCGGACATCGACTCGGTCGAGGAGCACAACCGCAGCCTCGCCGCCCAGCTCCTGGCCGCGGCCGACCTCTGGCTGTTCGTCACCTCGGCGGCGCGCTACGCCGACCAGGTCCCCTGGGGGTTCCTCAAGCAGGCGGCCGAGCGCAGCGCCGCCGTGGCGATCGTGCTCGACCGGACCGCGGACGAGGCGATGCCCGTGGTCAGCGGTCACCTTGCGAGAATGCTGACCTCCCGCGGACTCAGGGACTCCCCGCTGTTCACGGTCGCCGAGGGCCCGCTCGACGAGCACGGGCTGCTCGCCCCCGCTGCCGTCAGCGACATCCGCGAGTGGCTCGCGGCCCTCGGCGCCGACGTGGAGGCCCGGAACGCCGTCGTCCGACAGACCCTCGAAGGAGCAGTGCGCACCATCGCCCGCCGTACCCATGACCTCGCCGACGCCTGCCAGGTCCAGACCGACATCCGCGCGCGGCTCGAGCGCGACGTGGACGCCTCCTACGACCAGGCCCTGGCCGACATCGACGAGGCCTCGGCCGACGGCACCCTGCTGCGGGGCGAGGTGCTCGCGAGGTGGCAGGAGTTCGTGGGGACCGGTGAGCTGCTCCGCAACCTGCAGTCGCGGATCGGCTGGCTGCGCGACCGGGTCACCAACGCGGTGAAGGGCAAGCCGCAGGAGGTCGAGCGGGTGGCCGTGGCGGTCGAGTCGGGTCTGCAGACGCTGATCCTCGAGCACGCCGAGGCCGCGGCCGAGCGCACGGACGCCTCCTGGCGCTCGGTGGACGCGGGCCTCCAGGTGCTCCAGGACGGTGGCGTCGACCTCTCCCGGGCCTCCCGCGACCTGCGTGAGCGCAGTGAGCGGATGGTCCGCGACTGGCAGACCGCCGTGCTCGACCTGGTCCGCAGCGAGGGTGCGGACAAGCGCACGACGGCTCGCTTCCTCGCCTACGGGTTCAACGGCCTCGCGGTGGCGCTGATGGTCGTGGTCTTCGCCTCGACCGGTGGAGTCACCGGGGCCGAGGTCGGGATCGCGGGCGGTTCCGCCGTACTCGGCCAGAAGCTGCTGGAGGCGGTCTTCGGGGACCAGGCCGTACGCCGCCTGGCGTCGAACGCCCGCAAGGATCTGCGGCAGCGGGTCGAGGCCCTGATGGAACAGGAGAAGCAGCGCTACGTGGACCGGCTCGACGCCCTCGGGGTCTCCGCCGATGCCGGCGAGCAGCTGCGGACGCTGGCGCGCAAGGTGGACGACCTGCGCTTCGCCGCGAGGGACAACGCGTCGTGAGCGGGCTCCTCGCCGGGGCCCGGAAGGTGTTCGGCCGCTCCGCGCCGCTCGACACCCGGCTCGACGGTCTCCAGCGCGCGGTCGAGGCCGGTCGCGGACGTCTCGACGACTCCGTCGTGGAACCCGTCTCCCAAGTCGTCGATCGCGCCGCAGCCCGGTTGCGGATGTCCGCCGACCACACGGTGGTCGCCCTGGCCGGGGCCACGGGGTCCGGCAAGTCCTCCACGTTCAACGCCCTGACCGGGCATCAGCTCGCCGAGGTCGGCGTACGCCGTCCGACGACGTCCTCGGCCACCGCGTGCATCTGGGGCGCGGACGGGGCCGACGGGCTGCTCGACTGGCTGGAGATCCCGCCGCGTCACCGGGTGCTCCACGACTCGATGCTCGACCGCGGGCAGCAGGACGCCTCGCTCGAAGGGCTGGTGCTGCTCGACCTGCCAGACCACGACTCCACCGAGGTGGCCCACCACCTCGAGGTGGAGCGGTTGATCGGCCTGACCGACCTGATGGTCTGGGTGCTCGATCCGCAGAAGTACGCCGACGCGGCGATCCACGAGCGGTTCCTGGCGCCGCTGGCCACGCACCAGGACGTGATGCTGGTCGTCCTCAACCACATCGACGAGGTGCCGGCCGACCGTCGTGACGCCGTGCTCGACGACGTACGGCGGCTGCTCGCCGCGGACGGCCTCGACGGCGTCCCGGTGCTCGGCACCTCGGCGCGGACGGGGGAGGGGATCCCCGAGCTGCGGCGCGCGATCGCTCAGCGGGTCGCCGACAAGGCCTCGATCCGCAAGCGCCTGGCCGGCGATCTCGACGCGGCCTCCGCGCGGCTCGCGGACCACAACGGTGACGCAGCCCCCCGCGAGCTGGGGCCCAAGGACCAGCGCGAGCTCGTGGACGCGCTCGCCGACGCCGCCGGCGTCCCCACCGTCGCCGATGCCGTACGCCGGGCCACGACCGTGCGTGCGCGCAGGGCCACGGGCTGGCCGGTCACCGCCTGGGTCTCCAGGCTGAAGCCCGATCCGCTCAGGAGGCTGCACCTCGACCGCCACACCTCCGGCCGGGACCTGGTCGCCGCCGCCCGGTCCTCCCTGCCCGCCGTCGGCCAGGTGCAGCAGGCCCGGGTGGACAGCGCCGTCCGCGACCTGTGCGACCGGACGTCCACCGGCCTCGCCCAGCCCTGGGTCCGCTCGGTGAGGCGGGCCTCCACCTCCCGGTTCGCCGACCTGGGTGACCGGCTGGACCGGGTGGTCACCACGACCGACCTCGGCGTCTCCGAGATCCCCCTGTGGTGCCGGGTGGTGCGGGTGCTGCAGTGGGTGCTCTTCGCGACGGCGCTGGTCGGGGGGCTGTGGCTCACCGGCCTCGCCGCGTTCTCCTACCTGCAGCTCTCGGCTCCGGGCACACCGGACTACCTGGGCCTGCCGGTGCCCTCGCTGATGCTGGTGCTCGGCGCGGGCGCTGGTGTCGGGCTCGCGCTGCTCTCGCGACTGCTGATCTCCTACTCCGCCGGGTCGCGGGCGCGACGGGCCGACAAACGCTTGCGCGCGGGAGTGGCCGAGGTGGCCGAGGAGCTGGTGATCGACCCGGTGGCGGCCGAGCTTGCGGCGTACCGCGAGACCTGGGAGGGCCTGCGCGCCGCGCGCGGCTGACCACTTCGCGTCCACAGCCGGCCCCGTGCGGTGACGGGTCCACAGCGTCGCCCGGCGCCTGCCCCGGTGTCGTCACAGGCGGGTGGACTGCCTTGCATCGACGACGAGGAGGCAGAAGATGAACGAGCCGTTCGTGACCTTGCAGGGCTGGGTCGGCGGAGACGTGGACGTGCGCGACGTGGGCGACACCCAGTGCGCGTCCTTCCGCGTGGGCGCGACGCCGCGCTACAACAAGGCCGGGACCTGGGTGGACGGGCAGACGTCCTGGTTCACCGTGAACTGCTGGCGAGGACTGGGCAAGAACGTCAGCGAGAGCATCAAGCGTGGAGACGCGGTGGTGGTGCACGGCCGCGTCCGGGTCGATGTCTGGGAGCGCGAGGGCCAGCCGAGCTCGGTCACCTGGGTCGTGGACGCCACCTTCGTGGGGCACGACCTGAACCGGGGGACCAGCAGCTTCGAGAAGACGGTGCGTGCCGCGCCCCGCGACCCCCGCGAGAGCGAGGAGGTCCGCGAGATGGTCCACGCCTACGGGGCCGACGGCCCGCAGCTCGACGCCACGGGGCAACCGGTCACCCCGGCGGCCTGAGGACGCTCACGCACGCGGCCGGGGGTCGCTCCGGCGGCTGTCCGGGCCCGGATCGGCCCGGATCGGCCCGAATCGGCTCGGAGGGGGTTCTCCCCTTAGGCTGGTCCAATCATGGCTGACTACGTCTACACGCTGCACAACGTCCGCAAGGCCCACGGCGACAAGGTGGTGCTCGACAACGTCACGTTGTCGTTCCTGCCCGACGCCAAGATCGGCGTCGTGGGCCCCAACGGCACCGGCAAGTCGACCCTGCTCAAGATCATGGCCGGGCTGGAGCGGCCCAACAACGGCGACGCGTCCCTGGCGCCGGCGGCCACGGTCGGGATGCTCCAGCAGGAGCCGCCCCTGACCGAGGGCAAGACCGTGCTGGAGAACGTCGAGGAGGCCGTCGGCGAGATCAAGGGCAAGCTCGACCGCTACAACGCGATCTCCGAGGAGCTCGCGGATCCCGACGCCGACTACGACAAGCTCCTCGCCGAGATGGGCGACCTGCAGACCGACCTGGACCACGCCAACGCGTGGGACCTCGACAGCCGGCTCGACCAGGCGATGGACGCGCTGCGCTGCCCGCCGCCGGACGCGATCGTCGACCACCTCTCCGGTGGTGAGCGTCGCCGGGTCGCGCTGTGCAAGCTGCTCCTGCAGCAGCCCGACCTGCTCCTGCTCGATGAGCCCACCAACCACCTCGACGCCGAGTCCGTGCAGTGGCTCGAGGGACACCTCGCCACCTACCCGGGCGCCGTCCTGGCGGTGACCCACGACCGGTACTTCCTCGACAACGTCGCGACCTGGATCCTCGAGCTCGACCGGGGCCAGGCGCACCCCTACGAGGGCAACTACACGACCTACCTGGAGACCAAGAAGGACCGGCTCAAGATCGAGGGCCAGAAGGACGCCAAGCGCGCCAAGATGCTCGAGCGCGAGCTCGAGTGGGTGCGCTCGAACGCCAAGGCCCGCCAGACCAAGAGCAGGTCGCGGTTGGCTCGTTACGAGGAGATGGCGGCCGAGGCCGACCGGATGCGCAAGATCGACACCTCGGAGATCAACATCCCCGCCGGTCCGCGCCTGGGCGACATCGTCCTGGAGGCACACGGGCTGACCAAGGGCTTCGACGGGCGCACCCTGATCCACGACCTGTCCTTCAGCCTGCCCCGCGCGGGCATCGTCGGCGTGATCGGCCCCAACGGGGTCGGCAAGACCACGCTGTTCCGGATGATCACCGGCCAGGAGCAGCCCGACAAGGGCGAGCTCAAGGTCGGCACCACGGTGAAGATCTCCTACGTCGACCAGAGCCGCGGGGGCCTCGACCCCACGAAGAACGTCTGGGAGGTCGTCTCCGACGGCCTGGACTTCATCAAGGTCGCCAACTTCGAGATGAACTCGCGCGCCTACGTCGCCTCCTTCGGCTTCAAGGGCCCCGACCAGCAGAAGAAGGCCAACGTGCTCTCCGGTGGTGAGCGCAACCGGTTGAACCTGGCGCTGACCCTGAAGATGGGCGGCAACCTGCTGCTCCTCGACGAGCCCACCAACGACCTCGACGTCGAGACGCTGTCCTCGCTCGAGGACGCGCTGCTGGAGTACCCCGGGTGCGCCGTGGTCACCTCGCACGACCGGTGGTTCCTGGACCGCGTCGCGACCCACATCCTCGCCTGGGAGGGCGACGACACGGACTCCGGCAAGTGGTTCTGGTTCGAGGGCAACTTCGCCTCCTACGAGGAGAACAAGATCGAGCGCCTCGGTCCCGACGCCGCCCGCCCGCACCGCGTCACCCACCGGCGCCTCACCCGCGACTGAGGCCGGGCCTGAGGCCGGGCCGCCCCTGGGGGCCGGCTCGGATCAGCGGATGTCGGCGTCGTCGGGCATGCCCTGCATCAGCCGGTCGCTGACCTCGTTGAAGATCCGGCCCAGGGCGGCGAAGTCGTCGCTGGAGGCGACGTCGACGAGGTGGGTCCGCACACCCCGGACATGGGTCGGTGCCGCCTCGACGAGCTTGCGGCGACCGGTATCGGTCATCACGGCCTCGACACCGCGCCCGTCGCACTGAGCCGCGTCCCGGCGTACGAGATCGGCCTTCTCCATTCGGGCGATGGTGTGGGTCACCCGGCTACGGGAGTGCGACATCGCATCGGCGAGCAGCGCCATCCGCATCCGGCCGTCCTCGGCCTCGGAGAGGCGCACGAGGATCTCGTACTCGCTGAACGAGATCTGGTGCTCCTCGCGCAGCTCGCGGTCAAGCTGGTGCTGGAGCAGCTCGGTTCCCATGATGTAGGCGCGCCACGAACGCTGCTGATCGGCGTCGAGCCAGCGAACCTCGCTCCCGTTTCCCATGCCGGGGAGTTTAGGTGGCCCCCGTCCAGATGTCGTGAATCGGTGCGGGAATATCCCCGGACCAGATTGGTTGAAGATTCTACTACTGACTGTGCGGCGAGCGCACGTCACAGACCACGAGGACTGATGAGTATGAGCATTGACACCGAATTCGGCACCGACATCGTCGCCGGCACCTGGACCATCGACGCCAGCCACTCCGAGGTGGGCTTCACCGTTCGCCACCTGATGAGCAAGGTGCGCGGCCAGTTCACCAAGTTCGAGGGCAGCCTCACCACGGGCACCACGCTTGCCGAGACCCGCGCCACGGCGACCATCGACCTGAACTCCATCGACACCCGCGACGAGAACCGCGACGGTCACCTGCGCTCGGCCGACTTCTTCGACGTGGAGAACCACGGCGGCATGAGCTTCGTGACGACCTCCTTCGACGGCAGCACCGCCGTCGGCGAGCTCACCATCAAGGGCGTCACCCGGCCCGTCGAGCTCGACGTCGAGTTCCTCGGCGCCGGCAAGGACCCCTGGGGCGGCTCGCGTCTCGGCTTCGAGGCCACCGCCGAGATCAGCCGCAAGGACTTCGGCATCGACTTCAACATCCCGCTCGACGGCGGCAAGCTCCTCATCGGCGACAAGGTGAACATCCACCTCGCCGTGGAGGCCGTCCTCAACCAGGCCTGAGCCTCCCAGCAAACCCGCGAGACGTCGCATCTGAAAGTCCGCAGAACCCCGAGACGTCGCATCTGAAAGAGACTGACTTTTCAGATGCGACGTCTCGGCGGTTTCTGGTCTTTCAGTTGCGACGTCTCGGCGGGTTTGGGGTCCAGGTCAGGAGAGGCGCTCCAGGATCATCGCCATGCCCTGGCCGCCGCCGACGCACATGGTGATCAGGCCGGTCTGCTTGTCGTGCCACTTAAGCGAGTTCAGCATCGTGTTCTGGAGGCGGGCGCCGGTCATGCCGAAGGGGTGGCCGACCGCGATCGCACCGCCGTTGACGTTGAGGCGGTCGAGGTCGATGCCGAGGTCCTGGTACGACGGGACGACCTGCGCGGCGAAGGCCTCGTTGATCTCGACGAGATCGATGTCGTCGATCGACATGTTCGCGTTGGCCAGGGCACGCTTGCTCGCCTCGACCGGACCGAGGCCCATGATCTCGGGGGAGAGGCCGCTGAGCCCGGTGGAGACGATCCGGGCGAGCGGGGTCAGGCCGAGCTCGGCCGCCTTGGTGTCGGACATCACGATGACCGCGGCCGCACCGTCGTTGAGCGGGCAGCAGTTCCCGGCCGTGACCACGCCGTCAGGGCGGAAGACCGGCTTCAGGCCGGCGATCGCCTCATAGGTGACCCCGGCGCGCGGGCCGTCGTCGGCGGTGACCTCGGTGCCGTCGGGGGCGGTGACCGGGGTGATCTCGTTGGCCCAGAAGCCGCTGGCGATCGCCTGCTCGGTGAGGTTCTGGCTGCGCACGGCGAACTCGTCGAGCTCCTTGCGCTCCAGGCCGCGGAGCCGGGCGACGTTCTCGGCCGTCTGTCCCATCGCGATGTAGATGTCGGGGAGCAGCCCGTCCTTGCGCGGGTCGTGCCAGTCCTGGCCGCCCTTGGCCAGCTCCTCGGTGCGCTTGGCGGCGTCCTCGAACAGCGGGTTGCGGGTGTCGGGGATGTGGTCGGAGGTGCCCTTGGCGAACCGGGACACCGTCTCCACGCCTGCGGAGATGAACGCATCGCCCTCGCCGGCCTTGATCGCGTGGAAGGCCATCCGCGAGGTCTGCACCGAGGACGAGCAGTAGCGGGTCACGGTGGTTCCGGGGATCTCGTAGCCGAGCAGCGCGGAGACCACGCGGCCCATGTTGTTGCCGGCCTCGCCGCCGGGCAGGCCACAGCCCAGGATCAGGTCGTCGATGGTGGCGGGGTCCAGGTCCGGGATCTTGTCCAGCGCGGCCTTGATGACCAGGGCGCTGAGGTCGTCGGGCCGGAAGTCCTTGAGGGAACCCTTGTTCGCGCGTCCGATGGGGGTTCGGGCGGCCGAAACGATCACTGCCTCGGGCATGTGCACTCCGTCGTGTTGATGAGGGCGGCGCCAACCGCGCCGCGCAGGGCGGGGTCAGCCTAGACGGTCGTCGGCAGGCTCATCCATGAGCGCTCCCATCAGCAGCTCCAGGCTCTGCCGCATGTACGCCGCCCGGTCGGCCGGTTCCTGACGCAGCGCGTGCAGCAGCACCCCGTCGACCGCCGCGATCAGCGCCGTGGCGCGGGTGCGCCCCTCCTTGCGGCCCCCGGCGGCCATCGCCTGCTCGACGACGCAGACGAGCTGGAGCGAGACCGCCTGGCTGATCCGGGCCACCTCCTCCTGCCGGGATCCCTCGATGCTGAGCTCCATCCGGGTCAGCAGCAGCTCGGGGCGGAGCAGCCAGGACTGGAGCATCTCGGCGGTCTGCTGCACGGCGTACCGCTCGAAGTCGTCGCGCCCGGCGTGCTGCTCGACCCGGAGGGTGAGTGCTCGCAGGTCGCTCTCGAAGAAGGCCATCACGAACTCGGTCAGCCGGGTGACCAGCGCCAGCCGGGTGCGCATGTAGGCCGAGCAGCTGCCCTCGGGCAGGCCCGCCTCGGCGTCGACGGCCCGGTGCGTCAGGCCGCGCAGCCCCGCGCGGGCGACCACGCCGACAGCCGCGCGCAGCAGGTCCTGCTCGCGCTGGCTGAACACACCCGGGACCGAGTTCACGGGGTTCCTCCTGTCGTGACATCGCACAGTACTCCGCGCGGTGAAGAGGTTCATCTACATCTGTAGATTCTACAGATGTAGAAACTCTCGGAAAGGACGCTCCCCACTGAGGGAGCCACCAGCCGCTGCAGCCGGCCGGGGGAGACCCTGAGACGATCTGCGCGTGCCGCACCACACCTTCGAGTGCCCGCTGCGCTGGGCCGACATGGACCTGCTGGGTCACGTCAACAACGTCACCTACCTCGACTACGTGAGCGAGGCCCGGCAGGCGTTCTTCGCCGGCCTGCCCGCCGGGAGGGCGCCGGTGACCTCTCACCAGGTGGAGTTCGTCCTGCCGCTGGTGTTCCGGCGTACGCCGGTCCTGGTCGACACCTGGGTCACCGAGCTGACCGAGGACCGGATCACCCTCGCCCAGGAGGTGTACGACGCCCCGGTGGACGGGTCGAGCGAGCGGACCACCTACCTGCGTGCGACCACCGTGCTCGACCACCGGCCCGACGAGGCCGAGCGGGCCCTGGCCCAGGACGCCCGGGGACCCGCTCTCCAGTGGCGACCGGTGGCCCGGGAGGCCCGCGACTTCCGCGACAAGTGGGACCTCGTCGTACGCCGCTCGGACCTCGACGAGACCGGAGCGGCACGTCCGGGGGTGTACTTCGAGTACTTCCAGGAGGCCCGGATCCGCTACCTGATGAACCTGCACACGCGCGGGGAGAAGTGGAGCGAGCACGTCGTGGCGCGTACCGACGTCGAGTACCTCGCGCCGGTCACCTACCGCCCCGAGCCCTACACGGTGCGCTCCTGGGTCGCCCACCTCGGGAGCAGGTCGTTCACCCTGTGCTCCACGCTCTGCGACGGCGACCGGGTGCTGGCGAGAGCGGCGGTGGTGATGGTCACCTACGACCTCGAGACCCAGGGCACCACCGAGATGGCGCCGGCCCAGCGGGCGCGGCTGCAGCGGGAGATCAGCGCCGGCTGAGGCTCAGCTCTCCTCGAGCGTGTTCACCATGAACTGCGCGGCGTGGGTGACGTAGTCCCAGAACTGGGCGTCCTGCTCGGGCGTGAGGTCGGCCTCGTCGAGGGCGGCCCGGAAGTTCTTCAGCCAGTGGTCCTTGGCCGTGGGGGTCACCCGGAACGGCGCGTGCCGCATCCGCAGCCGGGGGTGGCCGCGCTGCTCGGAGTACGTCGTGGGCCCGCCCCAGTACTGCTCGAGGAACATCGCGAACCGCACCTCGGCGGCCTTGAGGTCCTCCTCGGGGTACATCGGACGCAGGACCTCGTCGTCCCGGACCCCCGCGTAGAACCGCTTGACGATCCCGCGGATCGTGGGACTGCCACCGATGTCTTCGTAGAACGTGCTCACGACGTGCATTGTGGCAACCGGGTCCTCAGCGCAGGGCGGCGAGGTAGCGCTGGGCGGTCTCCAGGTCGCGTCGCCGGGCCTCCCAGGTCACCCCGACCAGCAGCAGGACCACGCCCACACCGCCCAGCGAGACCCAGCGGGGCACCGCCTCGGCCACGGGCTCCAGGTGCCTGATCGCCAGCGCGCCGGTGGCCAGGGCCCCCAGGACGAAAGGTGCGGCGAGGCGCAGCCGGAGCCCGGCCGCGAGGGTCAGCACCGACGCCGCCCCGACCAGCGCGCCGCGCACCGAGACCGGCTCGTCCAGCGCCAGCAGCAGGCTCGGCAGCAGCGCCAGCGTGAGCCCGCTGCCGAGCGCCGCGACGCTGGTGGTCGTGGGGTCCCGGTACAGCCGCCAGGCGCCCGCCGCCACGAGCAGCAGGGCGGCCGGGAGCGTGTACAGCTCCGGCGCACGCACCGCGGCGTCCACCCGCAGCACCGTGGCGATGCCGAGGACGGCGGCCCCGGCCCAGCCGAGGTGCAGCCGGTCCCGCGTGCTCACGGTGATCGCGCACAGGCCCGTCCCGACGACGGTGAGCACCATCGCGGCGGTCCGCTCGTCGCCCGACGCGGCGAGGGCGAGCAGGGCGAGCACGGCGGCGGACGCTTCCAGGGCGACCCGGGTGCTGGACTGACGGGTGGCCGGGGCGGCGAGCAGGCCGACCGCGGCGGCGTACACCGCCAGGAGCAGCGCCCGCGTGCTCGGCTCGAGCCCGGCCTCCAGGCCCCGGGAGACCAGCGCCCAGCCGCCGAGCAGCGCGGAGACCGTGCCCAGCACCGCCGGGGCCAGGGCGGCGCGCTCGCGCTCACGCACCGCCCCGCCCAGCGCCGCGACCAGGGCGATCGCCGTGGCCGCCAGCGCGCTGAGCAGGTGGGCGGCAGCGGCGGCGTACAGCGTCAGGGCCGCGAGGTACGCCGTGGCGGTGCTCCCGGCCACGGCGGCGACCAGACGATCGCGAGACCACCAGGCCGCTCCCGCACCGGCCGCGGTCGCGAGTGCGGCGGCGAGCACGCCCGCCCACAGCGGCGGCGCCAGCTCCAGGACCAGGGCGAGCAGGCCGAGCGCGAGCGTGACCGGCGTCAGGGTGGCGACCACCCGGCTCGCGGTGGTGGCGTGCCGCGCCGGAAGCCGGCGGACCAGGCAGTACGCCGCGAGCACCACCGCTGTCGCGGCCACCGGGAACGTCCACCAGGCGGGGTGGCCCCCCTGCATCGGCAGGAGCACGTCGGTCGCGGCGACGCCGTCGGGGTCGAGCTCGGCCACCACATCGAACGGCACGGCGGCCAGCCACACGCCCAGACCGGCGATCCCTAGCCCGGTGAGCACTGCCGCACCGCGGGCCCAGACCTCGCCCGCCAGGGCGGTCAGCGCGCCGAGCACGGCGAGGGTGGCGCACACGAGGAGGAGCTGCTGGGTGGCCGGTGCCCCGGTCTCCGGACCGTTGCCGAGCAGCACCAGCGGCACCAGCGCCAGCCCGGCGACCACCGAGCGGAGCTGGTCGGGCCGGACGAGCTGCGCTGCCACGGCGGCGAGCACGAACGCGGCCAGCAGCGGCCAGCCGCGGCCCTGGCTCCACCAGCCGGCGAGCGTGGCGCTCTCCAGCACTCGCGCCCACCCTTCGCCCAGGAGCACGAACCAGGTCACCGCCCCCACCCCGCCCAGCCCGTACGCCGCCACGGGGACCCTGCGGCGCAGCAGCGCGCAGCCACCGCCGAGCAGCGGGACGGCGATGGTGGTGCCGAGCGCAGGGTTCTCGGCGAACCACGCGTTGCTCGCGCACACCAGGAGCGCGCCGAGCACGGCCACCGACTCGGCGCCGAGCAGCCGCCCGACGGGCTGGCTCCGGGCCCAGGCGCCTGCCGCCACACCCAGGGCCAGCAGCGGCACACCCACCAGGGCGCTCGTCCCGCGCCAGGAGAGGGCGTCCAGGCCCAGCAGGCCGGCGGATTGGGCGCCGAGCAGGTCCACGGTGAGCATCCCCGCGACCACCAACCAGAACGTCTCGGCGGCTCCGCGCAGGCCCTTGCGGGTCAGGACCGTGGCCACCGCGGCGAAGGCAGCGGTCACCGCGAGCAGGACCAGCGTGCGCCCGGTCAGGCCGAGCAGGCTCCAGGTCACCGCCACGAAGACCACCGCGGCCACCAGCAGGCACAGCGCGCCCAGCGAGAGCAGCACCACGGGCACCGAGGCCGAGGGCAGCCGACGGGGCCTCGGAGCGGCCGGGGTGGCGGTGCCGGGGTGGCGGGGCAGGGCTGCCGCCGGTCCCGGGACCACCGGCGTGGGTCCGCCCGTGACAGCGCTGGTCCCCGGGGCGCTCACCGGGGAGCTCTCCGGGGCGCTCTCCGGGGCCAGTCGGAGCTGCTCCACCAGCCCGTCGGCGGTGACCATCACCGCCCACAGCTGGCCGGCGAGCGGGCCCCGGATCCGCAGGCCACACTGCGTGCACGTGGCGTCGGGGTCGAGGCTGCCGCGGCAGTCGGGGCAGATGGTCGGGTCCGCGAGTCTGCTCATGGAGCGATCGTCGCGGTCCGGGGTCGGCCCGCGCGCCCGGTGCGCGACTCAACCGGACTGAGTAGGACTACTCAGGTGCGGGGGCGGCCGGCCGGTCCGCGGCCGGGCCGCTCTGCCAGACGACCCGCTGGGGGAGCGGCATCACGATGCCCTCGTGGTCGAAGCGCGACTTGATCCGCTCGCGCATCTCACGCGCCACCGCCCACTGCTGCATCGGGGCGGTCTTCAGCGTGACCCGCACGATCACCGCGTCGGGAGCGAGGTTCTGCACGCCCCAGACCTCGGGCTCCTCGATGATGATGTTCTTGAAGTCCTCGTCCTCCCACAGGCCGTGGGCGACGTCGGTGAGCACCCGGCGTACCCGGGAGAGGTCCTCGGAGTAGCTCACGCCGACGTCGAGGACCGTCCGGGCCCAGTTCTGGCTCTGGTTGCCGACCCGCAGGATCTCGCCGTTGCGCACGTACCAGACGGTGCCGTCCACGTCGCGCACGCGGGTGACCCGCAGGCCCACCGCCTCGACGGTCCCGACCGCCTCACCGAGGTCGACGGCGTCGCCGACGCCGTACTGGTCCTCGATCATCATCATCACCCCGGACAGGAAGTCCTTGACGAGGTTCTGGGCGCCGAAGCCGATGGCGAGGCCGAGCACACCCGCGCTGGCGAGGATGGGGGCGACGTTGATGCCGAGCTCGGAGAGCGCCATCACGAAGGCGATGCCGAACACCATCGTGGTGGTGATGCTCTTCAGCAGCGTGCCCAGGCTCTTCGCCCGCTGCGCCCTGCGGTTGAAGGCGGTGCGTGCTCCCAGGGGAGCAGCCTCGGCGCGCTGGACCACGCGGTCGATCGCCTTGGTGGCGACCCAGCGGAGCACGACCGCGG
The DNA here is from genome assembly GCF_058215735.1 of Nocardioides sp. Z30_9. Lineage (NCBI taxonomy): Bacteria > Bacillati > Actinomycetota > Actinomycetes > Propionibacteriales > Nocardioidaceae > Nocardioides > Nocardioides sp. Z30_9. The sequence goes on along the minus strand of NZ_JBZAJF010000001.1, from coordinate 1,071,839 downwards.
TCACGAAGATCACCAGGATGGCGAGCGGCTTGCCGATCAGCCAGGTGGCCGCACCGGCCAGGTCCTCGTTGCCCCCGGTCCAGTCGTAGACGGCCGCGCAGGTCCAGCTGTCGCTCTCCTCGCAGGCAGCAGGCATCTCGAACAGGCCGAACGGTGGTGTCGCAGAAAGCATGTGAGGGAGGCTACGAGGGATGGGGGAAGGCATCCAGCCCGACGCGGCTATCCTTCATGTGTGTTCACTCACCGAGGCATGCGCCCCTTCCGCCGTTCACTGCTGGCCCTTCCGGTTGCGTTCTCGCTCGTGCTGGGAGCGGGGATGCTCAGCCCCGCCGCCGCACTGGAGCCCGAGGGATGGGACAGCGGCGATCCCGTCTCGGCCTTCAACTACCTGCTCCTGCTGGTGATCATCCCGCTCGGGCTCGCGATCGTGATCACCCTGCTGGCGATCCTGCCGTCACTGGCCTCGAAGAAGGGCTACGAGCCCGGACAGACCTGGCGAGGCGAGACCGAGTGGTTCGGCGGCCCCACCAAGGGCGCGCAGGCTGCTGACGAGGTCACGCCGGAACAGGTCGAGGCGCGCTCCAAGGACACCGGCGGCGCCAGTGCCGGCTGGTGACGCCTTCTCCTCGGCCCAGCAGGCCGAGATCGACCGGGCGATCCGTGCGGCGGAGACGTCGTGCCGGTTCGAGTTCTCCGTCTTCGTGGGCGTCGTGGACGGCGACCACCACTCCTACGCCCAGCGGCTGCACGCCTCGCTGGCATCCCCGGACCGCAGCGTCCTGATCCTGGTCGACCCGTCGGCCCGGGCGATCGAGGTGGTCACCGGCTCGGTCGTGCGTCGCTCGCTGAGCAACGGTGCCGTCGAGCTGGCCGTTGTCGGGATGCAGTCCGCGTTCGCCAACGGCGACCTGGTCGGCGGCATCAAGCACGGCGTGCTGCAGCTGGCCGAGAGCGCCCGGCAGCCCGAGACGCTGCACGGCTGAGCTCCGGCTGACCTACTGGGCGTCCTTCGCCTGCCCGGCGAGGTAGCGCTCCACGTCCGCGGCACCCTCGCGCACGTAGCGCTTGGCCGCCGAGTTTGCCGGCGACTCCTGCAGCCACCTGCTCACCCGATCCAGCAGCTCGGGTGAGGCCAGGGGCCGGGGGAACATCAGCTCCAGGACGGTGGAGGCGCGCTGGGTGCCCTTGTCCTCCCACAGCGTGTCGGCTGCCTGGAGGTACTTCTCCACGTAGGGCTCGAGCACGTCGGCCTGTCCGGGCTGCATGAACGCTCCCACCACGCTGCGCTGGGTCTCGTTGGGCACGTCGTCACGGACGATCGCGATCTCCCACGCCTCGGCCTTGGCCTCGGCCGTCGGCCGGCTGGCGCAGGCACCTGCCGCGCGCTCCCGGCCAGAGATGGTGTTGTCCCTGGCCTTCTCCGCCTCGATCTGGTCCTCGTCGGCCCGGCCGGCGCGCGCCAGCCCGGTGAGCAGTGCCCAGCGCAGGTCGGTGTCCACGGTGAGGCCCTCGAGGACGAGAGAGCCCTCGAGCAGCGCCTTCAGGTCGGCCAGCCCCTCGTCGCTGTGCGCGGCGGCGGCGTAGCTGCGGGCGAAGGTCAGCTGGTGGTCGCTGCCCGGCTCCGCCTCCTCCAGCAGCCTGCGCAGCCCCTTCTCCCAGGTCTCCCGCAGTGCCGCACGGTTGCCGGGAGCGGAGAAGTTGTTGATCGCCTGGGCGGCGTAGCCGGGGATCCGCGAGGAGCCGAACGCGTCGGTCTCGCTGGCGATGTTGCCCAGCACCAGGTTGACGAGGTCGGTCGCGCTCAGCTCGGCGTCGCGGGTCATGTCCCACGCGGCGCCCCAGCACAGGGCGCGAGCCAGCGAGTCGTCGAGCCGGGAGAGACCGTCGACGACGGTTGCCAGCGAGCGCTCGTCGAGTCGGATCTTGGCGTAGGTCAGGTCACCGTCGTTGAGGAGCAGCAGGTGGGGCTGGGTGGCGCCGACCAGCTCGGGGATCGGCGTGGTCTCGCCGTGTACGTCCACCTCGATCGAGGTACGCCGGACCAGGTGCTCGGTCCCGTCGGGACGCGACTCGAGGTCGTAGAGCCCGATCGCGAGACGGTGGCGGCGCAGGGTCGGGTGCTCGCCGGTGGCCGTCTGCCGCACCTCGAACGAGGCGTAGCTCCCGTCCTCGTCGAGCTCGAAGCGCGGTGAGAGCGTGTTCACGCCGCTGGTCTGCAGCCACTCCTTGGCCCAGGGCTCCAGCTCGCGCCCGGAGGCCTCCTCGAGGGCGGTCAGCAGGTCGCTGAACTCGGAGTTCCCGAAGGCGTGCCGCTTGAAGTAGGAGCGCAGGCCCACCAGGAAGTTGTCCAGGCCCACCCAGGCCACCAGCTGCTTGAGCACCGAGGCGCCCTTGGCGTAGGTGATCCCGTCGAAGTTGACCTCGACCGCCTGGAGGTCGTGGTTGTCGGCGGCGATGGGGTGCGTGCTGGGCAGCTGGTCCTGGCGCAGCGCCCAGTTCTTGCGGGCGTTGGTGAAGCCGGTCCAGGACTCGTCGTACTCCGTGGCCTCGACGGCCGCGTGGTAGCAGGCCCACTCGGCGAAGGACTCGTTGAGCCAGAGGTCGTCCCACCAGCGCATCGTGACCAGGTTGCCGAACCACATGTGGGCCATCTCGTGCAGGATCACCGAGCAGCGGAACTCGTAGAACGAGGCGTCCTGGCGGCTGCGCGGGAGGTACTCGTCGCGCAGGGTCACCGCGCCCGCGTTCTCCATCGCGCCCATGTTGTACTCCGGCACGTAGAGCTGGTCGTACTTGTGGAACGGGTAGGGGTAGTCGAAGGCGTCCTCGAAGAACTCGAAGCCCTGGCTGGTCAGCTTCACCAGCTCCGCGGTGTCCATGTGCTCCACGAGCGACTGCCGGCAGAAGTGCCCGAGCGGGATCTCGCCGAACTTGCCGCGGTAGGTGTCGTACTCCGCGTGGTACTCACCGGCGATCACGGCCGTGATGTACGTCGACATCCGCTCGGTCGGGGGGAACTGCCACAGCGCCTTGCCCTCGCCCAGCGGCTTCGGCTCGGGGGTGGGGGAGTTGGAGACCACGACCCAGTCCTCGGGGGCGGTGACGTGGAAGGTGAAGACGCTCTTGAGGTCGGGCTGCTCGAAGGTGGCGAAGACGCGCCGGGCGTCCGGAACCTCGAACTGGGTGTAGGTGTAGACCCGGTCGTCGGCGGGGTCCACGAACCGGTGCAGGCCCTCGCCGGTGCGCGAGTAGGGGCACTCGGCCCGGACCACCAGCACGTTGGTCGGCTGCAGGTCGGTGAGCTGGATCCGGCTGTCGACGTAGACCTCGGCCGGGTCGAGCGCGACCCCGTTGAGGGTCACCTCGCCGACCGTGGCACCGACGAGGTCGACGAAGGTCTCGGCGCCTGTCTCCACGCTGGTGAACTCGATGGTCGTGGTGGTCGCGAACGTCGTCTCGCTGGTCGTCAGGTCGAGCTCCACGGTGTAGGAGTCGACCGCGAGCAACCGGGCACGGGTCTGTGCCTCATGGCGAGTCAGGTTGGTTCCAGGCATGTTTTCCATCATTGCACCCGGGGGCGACATGCTCCGAACCCGCGTGAGACGCCCAGAGTGGACGGCTGCAAGACGTCGGGAATGTATCGACCTGCCGGGTGCGTTCGACTGTGCATGACGACTTCCCAGACCGGTTCGCAGGCAGATTTCTGGTTCGACCCGCGCTGCCCATTCGCGTGGATCACCTCTCGGTGGATTCTCGAGGTCGAGAAGGTGCGCGACATCAAGGTGCGCTGGCACGTGATGAGCCTGGCCTACCTCAACCAGGACAAGGACATCCCCGAGGACTACCGGGAGATGCTGAAGAGCGCCTGGGGCCCGGTACGCGTGCTGGTCGCGGCGGAGCAGAAGTACGGCAACGAGGTGCTCCTTCCGCTGTACACCGCGATGGGCACCCGCATCCACCTCCAGGAGCAGGACATCTCCCGCGAGCTGATCGAGGAGTCCCTGAAGGAGGCGGACCTCCCGGTCGAGCTGGCCGACGCGATGGACGACAGCGGCCTCGACGAGGCGGTGGCGCGGTCCCACCACGAGGGCATGGACGCGGTGGGCGACGACGTCGGCACCCCGACGATCCACATCAACGGCGTGGCCTTCTTCGGGCCGGTGCTGACCAAGGCGCCGCGCGGCGAGGAGGCCGGCGCTCTGTGGGACGGGTGCGTGGCGGTCGCGTCGTACCCCTACTTCTTCGAGCTCAAGCGCAGCCGCACGGCCGACCTCGACTTCAGCTGAGCCAGGAGCTTCAGCTGCTCGTGCTGGCCGCGGTCGTGGCCACCGTGATGCTGGCCAGGATCGCGGCCTGAGCGGCGCTCACGGCGTCGCGCACGGCCTTGGCGGCCCAGTCGCCGGCGGCGATCTGCTTGGCGCGCTTGCGGACCTCGCGGGCCGGCAGGCCGCCGGTGTCGACGACCTTGTGGGCGAGATCGAGCGCGGAGAGCAGGGCCACCAGGGCAGCGACCCGCTCGCTGGGCGCAATACCGTGGACCAGCGCGTCCGTGAGCTGTCGGCGCACCTCGGCCTCGTGGCTGCTGTCGGCGGCGGGCCATCGGGTGGTCGGGAACAGGCCCATGATCCTGCCCTCCTCGCGGCGCAGGATCCCCTCGCGCTCCAGCCTGAGAAGGAGAGGCTCGCGCCGCTTCCGGCCCAGACGGCCGACCAGGTCGTCGGCGGAGCGCTCCTTCTCGGCGATGATGCCGAGGGCCTCGACCAGCACCGGATCCGCCGGCTGCGCCGTGCCGGTCGAGTGCACCTTGGCGCGGGTCCACCTGCTCTCGCTCTTGACCACCTCCACGTGCCCGCCGAGCGCCAGCTCCACGAGCAGTGCGCCCCCGATGCCGGTGTCGAGGTAGCTGGCGTTCGTGAGCTTCCCGGACTCGTCCTCGAGCAGCAGGAGCAGCAGGTCCTCGGCGATCAACCTCGTCATGCCAGCAGACTAGGAGACCGGACAACCGGCCGCCCGCACCCGGTCGGTGGCGTCGCCCCCTCGCGCCTAGGATCACCCGCATGAGCAAAGTGCTGTCCGCAGTCGCCTGGCCCTACGCCAACGGCCCCCGCCACATCGGCCACGTCGCCGGTTTCGGGGTGCCCTCGGACGTGTTCAGCCGCTACATGCGGATGGCCGGCCACGACGTGCTGATGGTCTCCGGCACCGACGAGCACGGCACCCCGATCCTGATCGCCGCGGACGAGGCCGGCGTCACCCCGCAGGAGCTCGCCGACCGCAACCACCGGGTGATCGCCGAGGACCTCGCCGCGCTCGGCATCTCCTACGACCTCTACACGCGCACCACCACCCGCAACCACACCGCGGTGGTCCAGGAGCTGTTCACCGGGGTCTACGACAACGGCTACTTCATCGAGAAGACCACGTTCGGGGCGATCAGCCCGTCCACCGGTCGCACGCTGCCCGACCGCTACATCGAGGGCACCTGCCCGATCTGCGGCTACGACAAGGCCCGCGGCGACCAGTGCGACAACTGCGGCAACCAGCTCGACCCGGCCGACCTGAGGGACCCCAGGTCGCGGATCAACGGCGAGACGCCGGAGTTCGTGGAGACCCAGCACTTCTTCCTCGACCTCCCGGCGCTGGCCGATGCGCTCAAGGAGTGGCTCGACGGCCGGGAGGCGACGGGGCTGTGGCGGCCCAACGTGATCCGTTTCAGCCAGAACATCCTCGAGGACATCCGCCCGCGGGCGATGACCCGCGACATCGACTGGGGCATCCCGGTGCCACTGGAGGGCTGGGCCGAGAACCCGACCAAGCGGCTGTACGTGTGGTTCGACGCGGTGATCGGCTACCTGTCGGCGAGCGTGGAGTGGGCCCGTCGTACCGGTGACGACGACCGCTGGCGCGAGTGGTGGAACGACCCCGAGGCGCTGAGCTACTACTTCATGGGCAAGGACAACATCACCTTCCACAGCCAGATCTGGCCGGCGGAGCTGCTGGCCTACGACGGCAAGGGCGACAAGGGTGGCCAGCCGGGCCAGTTCGGCGCGCTGAACCTGCCCACCGAGGTGGTCTCCTCCGAGTTCCTGACGATGGAGGGCAAGAAGTTCAGCTCCTCGCAGCGCGTCGTGATCTACGTCCGCGACCTGCTCAGCCGCTACCAGCCGGACGCGTTCCGCTACTTCGTCGCCGCCGCCGGCCCGGAGAACCAGGACTCCGACTTCACCTGGTCCGAGTTCGTACGCCGCACCAACGACGAGCTCGTCGCCGGCTGGGGCAACCTGGTCAACCGCACCGCGAACATGATCGCCAAGAGCTTCGGCGAGATCCCGGCCGCCGGGCCGCTCGAGGAGACCGACCAGGCGCTGCTGGACCTGGTGGGGTCCACCTTCGACACGGTCGGCGACCTGATCGCCCGGCACCGCCAGAAGGCGGCGATCAACGAGGCCATGCGGGTGGTCTCGGAGGTGAACAAGTACGTCTCGGACTCCGCGCCGTGGAAGCTCAAGGGCGACGACGAGCGCGAGCGTCTCGGCACCATCCTCAACGTGGTGGCCCAGTGCGTCGCCGACCTGAACACGATCCTCTCCCCGTTCCTGCCGTTCTCCGCGAACGCCGTCGACCAGGCCCTCGGCGGAGACGGGGACGTGCAGCCGATGCCGCAGCTGGTCGAGGCGGAGGACCTGGACGGGGGAGCGGGCTACCCGATCCTCACCGGCGACTACACCTCGGTACGCCGCTGGGAGCGCCGCGTGCTCGTGCCCGGAACCCCGATCGAGAAGCCCACCCCGGTGTTCACCAAGCTCGACCCCGTAATCGTCGACGAGGAGCTCGCTCGACTCAGCACCGGAGAGGACGGCCGATGACGGCTCAGATGTACCTGCCGAAGTTCTACGTCAAGCAGAAGCTGACGATGATGGTCAACCGCTACGAGATCAACGAGGCCAACCCCGACGGCTCCGTAGGCCGGCTGATGGCCGTGGCGCAGCAGAAGCGGATGGCGTTCAAGGAGCAGGTCACGTTCTTCCGTGACGACCAGCGCACCCAGCCGGTGTTCTCCTTCCAGGCTCGCCAGGTGATGGACCTGAACGCGGGCTACGACGTCCGTGACGCCGACGGGGCGCCGTTGGGGATGTTCCGCAAGGACTTCGGGCAGAGCCTGCTCCGCTCCACCTTCCACCTCAGTGGACCGGGGCTGGAGGCCACCGGACGGGAGCGCAACCAGGTGGTCGCCCTGCTGCGCCGGTTCGTGGACTTTCCGTTCTCCTTCCACTTCGACTTCGTCGACCAGGGCACCGGTGCGGTGGTGATGACCTCGGAGCGCCAGATGTCGCTGCGCGACCGCTACACCGTCACCGTCCCCGACCCCCGTCTCGACTTCCGCCTCGCGGCCTCGATGGCCGTGGGCCTCGACGCGCTGATGGCCCGCTGAGCCGTGCTCTACCCGCAGGCGAGGAAGGCCGTCGAGGAGGCCGCCGGCGAACCGTTGGTCTGGGAGACCGACATCGACGAGGCACGCCGCGCGGCGCGCGAGGAGGCCGCCGCTGCCCCGCGCGAGGAGGTGGCCGAGGTGACCGACCTCGACGCGGACGGGGTGCCGTGCCGGCTCTACCGCCCCGAGGGCGCGCGACCCGGGCTGCTGGTCCACCTGCACGGCGGGGGGTTCGTGTTCCACGACGTCGAGGTCCACGACGCTGCTGCACGCCGGGTGGCGAACCGCTGCGGGATCGCGGTGCTCAGCGTGGACTACCGGCTTCCCCCCGAGCACCGGTTCCCGGCCGCTCCCGAAGACGTGGACACCGTCCTGGCCTGGCTGGTCCGCGAGCGCCGGACCCGGGGCCTCGAGGGTCCGGTGTTCCTGCACGGTGACAGCGCGGGCGCCAACCTCGCCCTCGTCGCCGCGCTGCGCAACCCGGGGATCGCGGCAGGGCTGGTGCTGATCTACCCGTTCCTGGACCCGACCGCCTCGTTCGAGTCCTACACGACGGCGGCCGACGGCTTCGACCCGCGCGAGGGCGCGTGGTACTGGCAGCAGTACGCCGCCTCGCCCGAGGACCTCGCGCATCCCGACCTCGCCCCGCTCGGGGCCGACCTCGCCGGGCAGGACCGGTTCGCGACGCTGCCGCCCACCCTGGTGGTCACCGCCGGGCAGGACCCCCTCCGCGACGAGGGCGAGCACCTCGCCCAGCTGCTGGCCGAGGCCGGGGTCGAGGTCACCGCGACGCGCTACCTCGGACAGGTGCACGGCTTCTGGCGTCACCCCGACGTCTACGACCCTGCCGAGCCCCTCAACCGCCAGGTCGCCGGCTTCGTCCAGCTGGTCCTGGACCGCTGACCGGGCGGTGAGCCTCGGCGAGGTCCTCGAGCGGGTCCGCGAGAGCGCGTTCGGGACCCAGCCGCCCCCGTCGCTGGGCGTGGTGGTGGCGACCGCCGTCCTGGCGATGCTGCTGATGACGCCACCGCTCTGGCCTCGTGCCCGGCACCTGGTCACCATCGCCCACGAGGGGGCGCACGGAGTGGTGGCGCTGCTCACCGGGCGCCGGCTCTCCGGCATCCGGCTGCACTCCGACACCTCGGGGCTGACCCTGTCGAGCGGCCGGCCGACCGGTCTCGGGATGGTGCTCACCAGTGCTGCGGGCTACGTGGGCCCGGGGTTGATGGGGTTGGGGGCGGCGTACCTGCTCAAGGAGGGGCACGCCGTCGGGATGCTCTGGCTGGCACTGGTGCTCCTCGCCCTGCTCCTGCTCCAGATCCGCAACTTCTACGGCCTCTACGCGGTGCTCGTGGTCGGCCTCGGCGTGTTCGCGCTGTCCTGGTGGGGGAGCCCGCCCGTGCAGGTCGTCCTCGCCCACGTCGGGACCTGGTTCGTGCTCCTGGCAGCGCCCCGCGCCGTGCTGGAGCTGCACGCCCACCGTCGCGGCGGCGGTGCCCGCACCTCGGATGCCGACGTGCTGGCCAGGCTGACGAGAGTCCCCGGCATCGTCTGGGAGGCGGTGTTCTGGCTGGTGAACGTGGCGGCGCTCGTCGTCGGGGGGAGCTGGCTGCTCGCCGCCTCCAGGTGAGCGGGAGGGGTCTGCCAGAATCGCACCATGCGCGTCCACCTGGGTTCTGACCACGCCGGCCTCGAGCTGAAGGACCACCTGGTCGACTGGCTGCGCGAGCAGGGCCACGAGCCCGTGGACCACGGGCCGTTCGTCTACGACGCCCTCGACGACTACCCGGTGTTCTGCCTGCGTGCCGCGGAGGCCGTGGTGGCCGACGAGGGCAGCCTCGGCGTGGTGATCGGCGGCTCGGGCAACGGCGAGCAGATCGCGGCCAACAAGGTCCGTGGAGTCCGCGCGGCCCTCGCCTGGAGCGACGAGACCGCCTCCCTGGCGCGGGAGCACAACGACGCCAACGTCATCTCGGTCGGCGGCCGGATGCACACGCTGGAGGAGATGACGCGGTTCATCGGGATCTTCCTGACCACCGCGTTCACCGGCGAGGAACGGCACTCCCGGCGTATCGCCATGCTCGCGGAGTACGAGTCGAGCGGGGTGCTGCCCCCGCTGCCGGACTCCGCCGTCGGCCTCGGGCCCGATGCCTGAGGGGCACACCCTCCGGCGCCTCGCGAACGACCTCTCGGCCGCGTTCGCCGGCCGTCCGGCCCGGGTGAGCAGCCCCCAGGGACGGTTCGCCGCCGACGCTGCCGTCCTCGACGGACAGCCGGTGCTCGGCGCCGACTCCGCGGGCAAGCACCTGTTCGTGGAGTTCCCCGGTGAGCGCTACATCCACGTCCACCTCGGGCTGATCGGCAAGTTCGAGCTGCACCCTGTCCAGGCGGGGGCCCCGGTGCCCGCTCCGGTCGGCCAGGTCCGGCTGCGCCTGCAGAACGACACGACGTACGCCGACCTGCGGGGCGCCATCCTGTGCGACCTGATCGGCAAGGAGAAGCAGGAGTCGGTGATCGCCGCGCTCGGCGCCGACCCGTTGCGGGCCGACGCGGACCCGATGGCGGCCTGGGCGCGGATCAGCAGGAGCCAGCGGCCGATCGGGGACCTGCTGATGGACCAATCCGTGCTCGCGGGCATCGGGAACGTCTACCGCGCGGAGGTGCTCTTCCGGAACCGGATCCATCCGCTGCGACCGGGCAACACCCTGCGGGTGAGCCAGTTCCGTGCGATCTGGGACGACCTCGTGGAGCTGATGCAGCTCGGCGTGGAGACCGGCCGGATCGACACCGTGCGTCCGGAGCACACCCCCGAGGCGATGGGCCGGCCCGCACGCGTGGACGACCACGGTGGCGAGGTCTACGTCTACCGGCGCACCGGGGCACCGTGCCTGGTGTGCGGCACGGCTGTGCGCACCCAGACGCTGGCCGGACGGAACTCGTTCTGGTGCCCGCGTTGCCAGCCCGTGTTCCGCTCCCGGGCCCAGCGCTGAGATGACCGATCTCGGCAAATCGCTCAAAACGTTACGAAGGACCGACATACTGAGGGGTCCGGTGCCGGGCGTTCGAGGAGGACCCGTCGACACCGTCCGACTCGGCCGAGGGAGGGAACCATGTTGACCGGTTCGCCCACCCGGCACGAGCGTCCCTGGAGCGGACTGTCGTTGCGGGTCCGGCGCGAGATGTCGGTCTCCGACCGGCCGGCGCTCGTGTTCCTGGTCCTGCTCACGGTCGCGTGCACGCTGGTCGGCCTGCTGTCACCGGAGGTCGCCCCCTCCACGGTGCTCCTGCTGCCGATGTTCATCGGAAGCCTGTGGCTCGGCCCCCGGACGCTGCCGTGGTTCGTGGTGTTCGTGTGCGCGTGCTTCTGCGTGCTCCTCGTGGACCAGCCCGTGGTGAGCCTGCGCGCGATCGCCCGGGCGGCGGTCACGTTCGTGATCGCGTTGCTGATCATGCTTGCCTCCTTCCGCAGCGGCCGGCTCGGGGTCTCCGCGCCGCGCAGCGAGGCGATCTTCGTCGACCTCCGCGACCGGATCTCCAAGCAGGGCAACTTGCCGGAGCTGCCCGATTCCTGGCTCGTGGAGTCGGTCGTCAAGTCGGCGGGGGGCACCTCGTTCGCGGGTGACTTCATCGTGGCCCGCCGCTCCGATGGGGACCTGCTGGACCTCGTGGTGGTCGATGTCTCGGGGAAGGGGGTCGAGGCCGGCTCCCAGGCCCTGTTCCTCTCGGGCGCGTTCAACGGCATCGTCTCCGCCGTGCCCGGGGACCAGTTCCTCACCGCGGCCAACCACTACCTGAGCGGCCAGGACTGGGACGAGGGGTTCGCGACCGCGATCCACCTGCACGTCGACCTGGTGAACGGTGACTTCGAGCTGCGCAAGGCCGGGCACCCGCCGGGCATGTGGCTGCACGCGGGGTCAGGGCGGTGGAACGTGGTCAGCTCCGACGGACCGATCCTGGGACTGATCGAGGATGCGGAGTTCGAGTGCGTCCGCGGCACCCTGGCGAGCGGGGACGCGATGCTGCTGTTCACCGACGGACTCGTCGAGACGGCCCGGCGCGACATCTCCCTGGGGATGGACAAGCTGGCCGGGCTGGGGGAGCGGCTGTTCCAGGGCGGCTTCGAGGGCGGCGCGCAGATGCTGGTCGACTCCATGGAGCAGACCGACGACGACCGGGCGCTGGTTCTGGTGCACCGCCGCTGACCCTGCGACCGACGGGGCGACCAAGCGACCGACCAACGGGGCGACCCACGGGGCGACCCACGGGGCGACCGAGTGGGCGGCCGGTTCGTGCAGTGGAGACCCGCTGTGGCACGATGGAGCCCGCCCTCGCGAGGGGGCGTTCGCGGATGTAGCTCAATGGTAGAGCCTCAGTCTTCCAAACTGACTACGCGGGTTCGATTCCCGTCATCCGCTCTCAGGAGCCTTCGAGACGCGTGGAGACACGCTCGGAGGGCCTTCTGGCGGGGCGTAGCGTAGTGGCTAGCGCGCCTGCTTTGGGAGCAGGAGACCGCAGGTTCGAGTCCTGTCGCCCCGACTCCGCATTCGCTCGTGAACGACCACCACAACAGCCCCGAACCCCCGATACCAAGGAGACACCCTGTGAAGAGCGCCGTCGAGACGTTGAGCCCCACCCGGGCCAAGATCACCGTCGAGGTGCCCTTCGAGGAGCTCAAGCCGAGCCTCGACGCGGCGTACCAGGCCATTGCCAAGCAGATCAACATCCCCGGCTTCCGCAAGGGCAAGGTTCCGCCGCCGGTCATCGACCGCCAGGTCGGCCGCGGCGCCGTCCTCGACGAGGCGATCAACGACGCCCTGCCGAAGCTCTACGTCCAGGCGCTCCAGGAGAACGACCTCCAGCCGCTCGCGCAGCCGGAGATCGACGTCACCAAGCTCGAGGACAACACGCTGCTCGAGTTCACCGCCGAGGTCGACGTACGCCCCAGCATCGACGTGCCTGCCTATGACGCGCTCAGCGTGCAGGTCGACGACCTCAAGGTCACCGACGAGGACGTCGCCGAGCAGCTCGACGCGCTCCGCGAGCGGTTCGCCACCCTGCAGGACGTGGACCGCCCGGCGCAGGACGGCGACCTGGTCACCATCGACCTCAAGGCCACCCGTGACGGCGAGGACGTCGAGGGCGGCGAGGTCGCCGGGTACTCCTACAAGGTCGGCTCCGGCGACATGCTCGAGGGCATCGACGACGCGCTCCGCGGCCTCAGCGCCGGCGAGCAGGCCACCTTCACCTCGCAGCTGCTCGGTGGGGACCTGTCCGGCCAGGACGTGGAGGTCTCCGTCACGCTCGGTGCGGTCAAGGAGCAGGAGCTGCCCGAGCTCGACGACGACTTCGCCCAGACCGCCTCGGAGTTCGACACCATCGAGGAGCTGCGTGCGGACGTCGCGGCCCGGCTCGAGCGCGGCAAGCGCCTCGAGCAGGCTGCTGCCGCCCGTGACGCCGTCCTCGAGCAGCTGCTCGACTCCGCTGAGATCCCCCTCCCCGAGGGTGTCGTCGCCGAGGAGCTCGCCGGTCGCCGCCAGGAGATCGACCAGCAGCTGGCCCAGATCGGCATGACGATGGACGCCTACCTCGAGAGCGAGAAGCAGACCATCGACGAGTTCGAGGCCGAGCTCGAGAAGCGGGTCCGCGACGCGATGGCCTCGCAGTTCCTGCTCGACGAGATCGCGCGCACCGAGGAGATCGGTGTCGAGCAGGACGAGCTGTCCCAGCACCTGTTCCGTCGCTCGCAGCAGTCGGGCCAGAACCCGGACGAGTTCATCAAGCACATGGTCGAGCACAACCACATCCCCGAGATGGTCTCCGAGGTCGTGCGCGGCAAGGCCCTGGCGCGGATCGTCGAGGGCGCGACCGTCACCGACGAGTCGGGCAACGTGGTGGACCTGAAGAACCTCCGGCCCGACGGCAGCCTGGGTGACCCCGAGGCCGAGCAGGCAGCCGAGGACGCGGCGCAGGACGCGGGCGAGACCGAGACCGAGGCCGCTCCCGAGGCCGCGGAGACGTCCAAGGACTGATTCCCGGCGGGTCGCGGTGGCCCATTCGCGAGTTTCAGTGAACACTTGTGCACTGTGACGACGAATGACGCCAACGTGCTCGACGCAGCGGCTCTGGCCACGGAGGTCGCCGAAGACCTGATCCTGGGCACCGTCCGAGACGTCCACGGCGCCGTGGCCAAGCGCGTCCACGGCGTCGCAGAGCTCGTGGGCGGCCCGACCGTGACCCGTCGGATCCACGACGGTGTCGCCGGGCTCGTCTACGGCAGCATCAGCGCCAGCCTGAAGCTCTCCGCGAAGGGACTCAGTGTCGCGGGCGAGGCCGGTCTCGCCCCCGAGCTCGAGGCGACCTCGAAGGGCCGGTTCGTCCGGGCAGCGGTGAACGGGCTGATCGGTGACCGGCTGCGCGACGAGGGCTCCCGGTTCAGCTTCGACATGGGGGTCCGTGTCGAGGGCCGCGACGTCGTGCTGGACCGGCCCGGGCTCGCTGCGGCGTACCCGGACGCGAGCGAGGAGCTCGTGGTCTTCGTGCACGGCCTCAGCGAGAACGAGGCCTACTGGAACCGGGCGGCCCGGCCCCGGACCGAGGCGCGCCGTGAGACCCCCGACCGGCGCAGCTACGGCACGCGGATCGCCGAGGAGGGGTGGACCCCGGTGTTCCTCCGGGTGAACACCGGCCTCCCGATCGCGGAGAACGGCGTGGCGATGGCGGCCCTGCTCGACCGCCTCGTCGCCGCCTGGCCCACCGACGTACGCCGGATCGCGCTCGTGGGTCACTCCATGGGCGGGCTGATCCTGCGCGCGGCCTGTGCCGTCACCACCGACAGCGACCTGCCCTGGACCGACCTGGTCACCGACGTGGTGTGCCTGGGGACCCCGCACCTCGGCGCGCCGCTGGAGCGCGTCGTGAACAAGGGGGTCGGCGTGATCGGGCGCGTCCCGGAGGCGGCCCCGTTCGGGCGCATCCTGGAGTACCGCTCGACCGGCATCCTGGACCTGCGGCACGGCCTGGCGGAGGACGTCCAGAACCTCCCGAACGCTCGTTACCGGCTGGTGGCGGCCACCTTGACCAGATCCCCACGCTCGGTCACCGCGCACACCATCGGGGACTACCTGGTGCCCTACTCCTCCGCACTGGGGATGCGCCGCAACGGCGAGGAGATGTTCCCGGGGGCCGAGACCCTGCACGTGCCCCTGGCCGACCACTTCGACCTGCTCAACCACGACGACGTCTACGCCGCGGTCCGGGCGTGGCTGCTGGACCGCTCCGACGCCCCGACCAAGGACGAGAGCCCCGCCCGGTGAGCCCCGACGAGCCCCGATGAGTCTGCTGTGGGCGAACAACGGGATTTGCCCGTGGAAATGTCCCCGGGGGCGTCTAGGGTCGGTCCCGTGACTGAGAACTCCATGCACGGCCTGACCACTCCGCGGATGGACGGCGGGGGAGGGTCCTACGGCCTCGACGACCACATCTACCAGCGTCTCCTGCGAGAGCGCATCGTCTTCCTCGGTTCGGAGGTGCGCGACCAGAACGCCAACGCGATCTGCGCCCAGCTCCTGCTGCTGAGCGCCGAGGACCCCGAGGCCGACATCTTCCTGCACATCAACAGCCCCGGTGGCTCGGTCGATGCCGGGATGGCGATCTACGACACGATGAACTACATCCCCAACGACGTGGCCACCGTCGGCATGGGCCTCGCGGCCTCCATGGGCCAGTTCCTGCTGTGCGCCGGCGAGAAGGGCAAGCGCTACGCCCTCCCGCACGCGCGGATCATGATGCACCAGCCCTCGGGCGGCATGGGCGGTTCCGCGTCCGACATCAAGATCCAGGCGCAGCAGTCGCTGCACATCAAGAAGGTGCTCTTCGAGCTGATCAGCAAGCACACGGGCCAGCCGCTGGAGCAGGTCGAGACCGACGCCGACCGCGACCGGTGGTTCACCGCCGCGCAGGCGAAGGACTACGGCTTCATCGACCACGTGATCACCAGCGCACGGGACGCGGTCGACGAGGGCCGTCCCGCCCGCTCCAAGTGACCCTCCGCTGCCACCAGAATCGAGAGCATTGATGAACTACTACATCCCACAGTGGGAAGAGCGGACCTCCTACGGAGTTCGCCGGATCGACCCCTACGCCAAGCTCTTCGAGGACCGGATCATCTTCCTCGGGACCCCGATCAGCGACGACATCGCCAACGCGGTGATGGCCCAGCTGCTGTGCCTGGAGTCGATGGACCCCTCGCGCGACATCCAGATCTACATCAACAGCCCCGGTGGCTCGTTCACCGCGATGACCGCGATCTACGACACGATGCAGTTCATCCAGCCCGACGTGCAGACCGTGTGCCTGGGCCAGGCCGCCTCGGCGGCCGCCGTCCTGCTGGCGGCCGGTGCCCCGGGCAAGCGCCTGGCGCTGCCGAACAGCCGGATCCTCATCCACCAGCCCTACACCGAGGGCACCTACGGCCAGTCCTCGGACATCGAGATCCAGGCCAACGAGATCCTGCGGATGCGTGAGCTGCTCGAGAAGCTGATCGCCCAGCACTCCGGCAAGACTCCGGAGGAGGTCAATCTCGACATCGAGCGCGACAAGATCCTCACCTCCGACGCTGCTCTCGAGTACGGCCTGATCGACTCCATCCTGGAATCGCGCAAGGCCGTGGCGGCACTCGGGGCCGGTCGCTAGTTTCAACAGTCGTGTCCTCCACCGAGGAGCACGATCTCGGAGTACGGTCATGGGACGCCTTGTCTGGACGTTGTCGGGCGAGAAACGTGGTCGGGCGAGACATGAAGGCGGGCTCCGGCCCGATCGAGAGGATGAGGTTGGATGGCACGGATCGGTGACGGCGGGGACCTCCTGAAGTGCTCCTTCTGCGGAAAGAGCCAGAAGCAGGTCAAGAAGTTGATCGCCGGTCCAGGCGTCTACATCTGCGACGAGTGCATCGACCTGTGCAACGAGATCATCGAGGAGGAGCTCAACGAGACGGCCGAGGTCGGTCTCGAGGAGCTGCCGAAGCCGCGTGAGATCTTCGAGTTCCTCAACTCCTACGTGATCGGCCAGGAGAACGCCAAGAAGTCGCTCGCGGTGGCGGTCTACAACCACTACAAGCGGGTGCAGTCCGGCGTCGCGGTCAACCCGGCCAAGCAGTCCAAGGAAGACGCGGTCGAGGTGGCCAAGTCCAACATCCTGGTCATCGGTCCCACCGGCTGCGGCAAGACCTACCTGGCGCAGACGCTGGCCCGGATGCTCAACGTGCCGTTCGCGATCGCCGATGCCACCGCCCTCACCGAGGCCGGCTACGTCGGCGAGGACGTGGAGAACATCCTGCTCAAGCTGATCCAGGCGGCCGACTACGACGTGAAGAAGGCCGAGACCGGGATCATCTACATCGACGAGATCGACAAGGTGGCCCGCAAGGCCGAGAACCCGTCGATCACGCGCGACGTCTCCGGCGAGGGCGTGCAGCAGGCCCTGCTGAAGATCCTGGAGGGCACCACGGCCTCGGTGCCGCCCCAGGGTGGTCGCAAGCACCCCCACCAGGAGTTCATCCAGATCGACACCACGAACATCCTGTTCGTGGTGGGTGGGGCCTTCGCCGGGCTCGAGCACATCGTCGAGCAGCGGGTGGGCAAGAAGACCCTGGGCTTCACCGCCGAGATGCGCAGCTCCAACGAGACCGAGTCCGACGCGATGTTCGCCCAGGTCCGCCCCGAGGACCTGGTCAAGTTCGGCCTGATCCCGGAGTTCATCGGCCGGCTGCCCCTGATCGCCAGCGTGAACAAGCTCGACCAGGCTGCCCTGGTGCAGATCCTCACCGAGCCCCGCAACGCGCTGATCAAGCAGTACCAGAAGCTCTTCGAGATCGACGGCGTCGAGCTCGAGTTCACCGACGACGCGGTCGAGGCGATCGCCGACAAGGCGATGGAGCGCGGCACCGGTGCCCGTGGCCTGCGCGCGATCATCGAGGAGGTGCTCCTCAACGTGATGTACGACGTGCCCTCCCGCGAGGACATCGGCAAGGTCGTGGTGACCGGTGAGGCCGTCTCGGACAACGTGAACCCGACGCTGGTCCCGCGCGAGGCCGAGCCCCGCAAGAAGAAGTCCGCCTGAGCTGACAGGGTCCCCTTTCGGGGGGACCGGGGCGTGCTTCTTGCCCGTACAGTGCCCGTTTAGGCCATTTCGTCGTATCCTCGACGAGCGTGGTGGCGAATGCCCGACGCGTGGCATCCGGGGGGATCCTAGGAATGAGCTCTGAGCAGCGCCGGCCGTTGGTGGCCTTCCTGGTCGTGCTCGTCGCGGCCGGCCTGATCATGGTCCAGGGCCTGCGCACCCAGATGTTCGAGGTCCTGGTCGAGGCAGGTGCCCCGCGAGGAGTGGTCGCCGCGGTGGCGCCGGACATGGTGCTGCGCCAGGCCCTGGACAGGGCGCCGGTGGAACGTGCCCCGGCCGCGGACCGGGCCCGCACCGTCGACCCTGCTCCCGAGCTCTCGGGGGCGGCCCCCGGCTCCGAGGGCCCCTCGACCGAGCCGGGCGCCCGCGCACAGGGCCGGGACGGCAGCGGCACCGATCGACCCCGCCGAGCCTCGGTGCACGTGCCCGAACCCTCCACGGGTGCGCCTGCCGCCGCTCCGCTCGCCCCGGCACCGCCGGCGGCCGTCCCCGCACCCGCCCAGCAGCCGGGCCAGAGGCCGGGCCAGCAGCAGGGACAGGGCCCGGACCCGCGGCCGGTTCCGACCGTGCGGGACGAGGGTCCGAGCAAGGACAAGCCGGGGCGCGGCGAGGGCCGGAACCGTCCGCACTGGTTTGGTGAGCGTGGCAAGACCACTCGCGGTCCCGACCACAGCGACCGCAGGGATCGCAGCGACCGTGACCGGCGCACCCACAAGGCGCCACGGCCGGGGTTCCCGGGGAAGGCGTTCGGCCGCCACGGTCACGGTGAGTCCGGCCCTGAGAAGCGGGCCGAGAAGCGGGCCGAGAAGCGGGCTGAGAAGCGCACCGAGAAGCGGGCCTGGAAGCACAGCGGCAAGCACACCTGGAAGCGCGGGCCCAAGGCCACCAGCCCGGGCAGGCTCGACCACAGGCGGCACGACGGCCGGCACACGGGGTCCCGGGGCCAGCACGACCGTCACCAGCACGGCCTGCACCAGCGCCGCGGTCGCTGACCCCCGGCCGAGGAGCCTCCCGGCCCCTCGGACGTCACCGCTTGGGCGGCGGTTCCCCCAGCACGGCCTCGACGCGGATCTCGGGACCGTCCTCGGAGGCCACCAGCTGCAGGTCCCCGGTGATCGAGCCCACGGCACGCAGGTCGCTCTCCGCGCTCCGGATCGCCTCCAGCGCCGCAGCGGGCCCGGTCACGGTGGCGTGCTCGACCGGGGTGCGCATGCCCACCTTGGCCGTCGACTTCGCACCGCGGACGCCGGCCAGCACGGCGGCCACCGCGTCCAGCACCGCGGCGTCGTAGCCGGCGGTCTCGCCGAGCTCCTCGGCGGTGGGCCACGCCGAGGTGTGCACCGAGCCCTGCTGCCACCACGACCACACCTCTTCGGTGGCGTAGGGCAGGAACGGGGCGAAGAGCCGCAGCTGGACGTGCAGCGCGGTGGCGAGGGCGGCCTTAGCCGAGCCGGTGACCGGGTCCTCGGCGTCCCCGTCGCCGTAGGCGCGCTCCTTGACCAGCTCGACGTAGTCGTCGCAGAAGTCCCAGAAGAACTTCTCGGTCTCCTCCAGCGCGGTGGTGTAGTCGTAGTCCGCGAACGCCCGGGTGGCCGCGGTGACGGTGCGGGCCAGCTTGCCCAGCAGCGCCCGGTCCACGGGCTCGGTGACCAGGGCGGGGTCGACGGTGGTGGCGCCGACGCTGCCGAGGACGAACTTGGACACGTTGAGCACCTTCATCGCCAGCCGGCGACCGACCTTCATCTGGGTCTCGTCGAAGGGGGAGTCCAGGCCCGGTCGCGCCATTGCGGCCCGCCAGCGCACGGCGTCGGCGCCGTACTTGTCGAGGACCTCGTTGGGCACGACGACGTTGCCCTTGGACTTGGACATCTTCTTGCGGTCGGGGTCGACGATGAAGCCCGAGATCACCGCGTGCGACCAGGGGGCGGTGTGGTTCTCGAAGTGCGCCCGGACGATGCGCGAGAACAGCCAGGTGCGGATGATGTCGTGCGCGTTGGTGCACAGGTCCATCGGGAAGACGCGCTCGAAGAGGTCGGGGTCCTCCTCCCAGCCGCCGGCGATGTGCGGGGTCAGCGAGGAGGTGGCCCAGGTGTCCATCACGTCGGGGTCGCCCATGAACCCGCCCGGCTTGCCGCGCTGGTCCTCGGAGTAGCCCGACGGCGCCTGGGTCGAGGGGTCGATCGGGAGCTGGTCCTCGCTCGGGAGCAGCGGGTGCTGGTAGTCGGGCTCACCGGCGTCGTCGAGGGTGTACCAGACCGGGAACGGGATCCCGAAGAACCGCTGGCGCGAGACCAGCCAGTCGCCGTTCAGGCCGCCGACCCAGTTGTCGAAGCGGTGCTTCATGTGCGGCGGCACCCACTGGACCTCGGCGCCGCGCTCGAGCATCTCCGTGCGCAGCTGCGGGTCCCGGCCGCCGTTGGTGATGTACCACTGGCGGGTCGCGACGATCTCGAGCGGCTTGTCGCCCTTCTCGTAGAAGTT
The DNA here is from genome assembly GCF_058215735.1 of Nocardioides sp. Z30_9. Classification (NCBI taxonomy): domain Bacteria; kingdom Bacillati; phylum Actinomycetota; class Actinomycetes; order Propionibacteriales; family Nocardioidaceae; genus Nocardioides; species Nocardioides sp. Z30_9. Next base: position 1,051,750 of record NZ_JBZAJF010000001.1, on the reverse strand, counting down.
CGCCATCCGCTGGGTCGGCTTCGGCTCGCCGTCGAGGTCGCCGCTCTCTCGCAGCAGGGCGACCATCGCCTCCCGGGCGCCGAAGGCGGTCTTGCCCTTGAGCTCCTCGTACGCCGCAGCGGCGGCCGGGCTGGAGAGCCACTCGGGGGTGTCGCGGGAGAGGCGGCCGTCGCGGCCGATCAGCGTCCGCACCGGCAGCTGCAGCTCGCGCCACCAGGTGACGTCGGTCAGGTCGCCGAAGGTGCAGGACATCGCGATGCCGGCACCCTTGTCGGGCTCGGCCAGCGGGTGCGCCAGCACCGGGATCTCCACGCCGAAGACCGGCGAGGTCACGGTGGTGCCGAACAGTGGCTGGTAGCGCTCGTCGTCGGGGTGGGCGACCAGCGCGACGACCGACGGGATCAGCTCAGGACGGGTGGTCTCGATGTAGACCGGCTCGTCACCGGCGTGGAAGGCGACCCGGTGGTAGTGCCCGGCGTACTCGCGCGCCTCGAGCTCCGCCTGGGCCACCGCGGTCTGGAAGGTGACGTCCCACAGGGTCGGCGCCTCCTGGAGGTAGGCCTCGCCCCGGGCGAAGTTGCGCAGGAACGCACGCTGGCTGACCTTCTGCGCCTTGGGGCCGATCGTCGTGTAGTGCTGGCTCCAGTCGACCGAGAGCCCCAGGGTGCGCCACAGGTCCTCGAAGACCTGCTCGTCCTGCTCGACGAGCTGCTCGCACAGCTCGATGAAGTTGGGCCGGCTGATCGGCACCTGGCGCTTGGGGTCCGGCTTCGCGGGCGGGGTGAAGTCGGCGTCGTAGGGCAGCGAGGGGTCGCAACGCACCCCGTAGTAGTTCTGCACCCGGCGCTCGGTGGGCAGGCCGTTGTCGTCCCAGCCCATCGGGTAGAACACCGACTTGCCCTGCATCCGCTGGAAGCGCGCGACCAGGTCGGTGTGGGTGTAGGAGAAGACGTGGCCCACGTGCAGCGACCCGGAGACGGTCGGCGGGGGAGTGTCGATCGAGTAGACCTCGCTGCGCGGGCGGGTCCGGTCGAAGGCGTAGGTGTCGTCGGCCTTCCACTGCGCGGACCACTTGGCCTCCAGGCCCTCGAGCGCGGCGCGGTCCGGTACGACGGCAGCGGCGGCCGTCTCGCGGGGTGCGGTGTTCTCGGGGGAGTCAGTCATGATGCGAATCCTACGGAGATGCAGGTCCCCACTCGTCACGACCTAGACTTCCACTCGATGGACACCACCCCCTTCCCCGATGCCTCCGCTCCTGATGCGGCCCCCGAAGCACGTCTCGCCGAGTCCTACGACGAGGTCGCCGATGCCTTGCTGAGCCGTTGGCCCGAGAGCCGGCTCGACCCGACCCTGGACCGCATCTCGGACTTCATGGAGCTGCTCGGCGACCCCCAGCGCACCTACCCGGTGGTCCACATCACCGGCACCAACGGCAAGACCTCCACCGCCCGGATGATCGAGACCCTGATCGCGACGGCCGGGCTCCGGGTCGGGAGGTTCACCAGCCCCCACCTGGAGTCGATGACCGAGCGGATCAGCCTCGACGGCGAGCCGATCAGCGAGGAGGACTTCGTCCGCGCGTTCAACGACGTGGCGCCGTACACCCACCTCGTCGACGCCGACCACGACCACCCGCTGTCCTTCTTCGAGACCATCGTCGCCATGGCGTACGCCGCCTTCGCCGACGCCCCCGTCGACGCGGCCGTCGTCGAGGTCGGGATGGGCGGCACCTGGGACGCCACCAACGTGATGGACGCCAAGGTCGCCGTGCTCACGCCGATCGCGGTCGACCACGCGAGCTACCTCGGCTCGACGCCGGCCACGGTCGCGCGGGAGAAGGTCGGGATCATCAAGCCCGGCACCGTGGTGGTCTCGGCCGTGCAGTCCGAGGAGGTCGCCCAGGTGATCGTGGAGCAGTGCACCGAGGTGGGCGCCACGCTCCTGCGTGAGGGCCTCGACTTCGGGGTGACGAGCAGGGTGCCCGCCGTCGGCGGTCAGGTGCTCGGCCTGCAGGGGCTGCGCGGTGCCTACGAGGAGGTGTTCCTCCCGCTCTACGGCGCCCACCAGGCACAGAACGCCGTACTGGCGCTCGCCGCGGTCGAGGCGCTGCTCGGTGACGAGGTGCTGGAGGCCGGCCTGGTGCTGGAGGCGTTCGCCGAGGTGACCTCTCCCGGTCGCCTGGAGGTGATCCGCCGCTCGCCCACGATCGTGCTCGACGCGGCGCACAACCCGCACGGTGCGACGGCGCTGGTCGCGGCCATCGAGGACTCGTTCCAGTTCTCGCCGCTGATCGGCGTGGTCGCGGTGATGGCCGACAAGGACTACGAGGGCCTGCTCTCCGAGCTCGAGCCGGTGCTGTCCCACATCGTGTGCACCCAAAACTCCACCTCGCGCTCGATGCCGGCCTCCGAGCTGGCCGAGGCGGCGCTGGGGATCTTCGGGCAGGACCGGGTCAGCGAGACCCCCTCGCTGGCCGACGCCCTGGACCAGGCCGCGGCACTGGCCGAGGCAGGCGGTGCCTTCGGCGACGCGATCGGCTCCGGTGGGGTGCTGGTCACGGGATCCGTGGTCACGGTCGGCGAGGCACGCAGCATGCTGCGCTCGCGGCGCAACCCCGACGGCAGCCGCAGCCGGGAACAGGACCAGGGCTGATGCAGCGACGACTCTGCGCCGCGATCCTCGCGCTGGAGGCGATCGCGTTCGGCCTGGCCACGCCGGTGCTGATCTCGGTGGCCGGCGTCTCCACCGCGCTGGCGCTGTGGGTGGGCCTCGGTCTCACCCTCGCCTGCGTCGTGGCGGCCGGGACCCTGCGCTTCGCCTGGGCCTACTGGCTGGGGTGGGTCATCCAGGTGGCTGCGATCGCCCTCGGCTTCGCGGTCCCGACGATGTTCTTCCTCGGCGCGGTCTTCCTCGCGCTGTGGGCCACGGCGTACTTCCTCGGCCGCAAGATCGAGGCCGAGCGGGCGGAGTGGGAGCGCACCGGGAACTACCCCGGGAAGGCGGCCGGGCAGGCCCAGGCCGATCCGGCTGACCACCCGCACTAGGCTGGTGGGTATGACCGACGGCACAGCACTGCGCACCCTGGTCCTGCTCAAGCCCGACACCGTACGCCGAGGGCTGGTGGGCCAGGTCCTGTCCCGGTACGAGGCCAAGGGCCTGGGCATCGTCGCGATGGAGCAGCGGCACATCGACGCGGCCCAGGCCGACGCGCACTACGCCGAGCACGTGGAGAAGGACTTCTACCCCCCGCTGCGCGACTTCGTGACGAGCGGTCCGCTCGTCGCGGCGGTCCTCGAGGGCGAGCAGGCGATCGAGGTAGTGCGCGCCCTCAACGGGGCCACCGACGGTCGCAAGGCCGCCCCGGGCACGATCCGCGGCGACCTGTCGCTGTCCAACCGGGAGAACCTCGTGCACGGCTCGGACAGCCCCGAGTCCGCAGCCCGCGAGATCGCCCTGTGGTTCCCCGAGCTCGCCTGACCGCCTGCCCCTGACCGCCTGACCGCCGCTCGGGCGACAAGCTCACACCGTGGGGCCGCGTGTCGTCCCGAGAAGTCGTCGGGTCGCCTCTTAGGCTTCGATGACGGTGGGGCGCGTGTCGTGCCACACCGCTTCCCCACCACTGCAGCTTCGAGGCGGAACCGATGGCCAACAGTCTGATCGGCCGCGACATGGCGGTCGACCTCGGTACGGCGAACACGCTCGTCTACGTGCGGGGCAAGGGCGTCCTGGTCGACGAGCCCTCCGTGGTGGCGATGAACAGCCAGACCCACGAGATCCTCGCCGTGGGCCACGAGGCCAAGCGGATGATCGGCCGTACGCCGGACGGGATCACCGCGATCCGGCCGCTGAAGGACGGCGTGATCGCCGACCTGGACGCGACCGAGGAGATGCTGCGCTACTTCATCCAGCAGGTGCACAAGCGCCGCTACTTCACCAAGCCCCGGATGATCATCTGCGTGCCCAGCGGCGTCACCGCCGTTGAGCAGCGCGCAGTCAAGGAGGCCGGCTACCAGGCCGGCGCCCGCCGGGTCTACATCATCGAGGAGCCGATGGCGGCTGCCATCGGTGCCGGGCTCCCGGTGCACGAGGCCACCGGCAACATGGTCGTCGACGTCGGCGGTGGCACCACCGGCGTGGCGGTCATCTCCCTGGGCGGTCTGGTCACCACGCTCTCGGTGCGTACGGCGGGCAACGAGCTCGACCACGCGATCGTGACCTGGATGAAGAAGGAGCACTCCCTGATGCTGGGGGAGCGCACCGCCGAGGAGATCAAGATGACCCTCGGCTCCGCCTTCCCGCTGCCGCAGGAGCGTCAGGCCGAGGTCCGCGGGCGCGACATGGTCTCCGGCCTCCCACGCACCGTCACCGTCGGCAGCCCCGAGATCCGCAAGGCGCTCGAGGAGCAGCTGCACGCCATCGTCGACGCGGTGCGCACCACCCTCGACCAGACGCCCCCCGAGCTGGCCGGCGACATCATGGACCGCGGGATCGTCCTCACCGGCGGAGGCGCCCTCCTGATGGGCCTCGACGAACGCATCCGTCACGAGACCGGGATGCCGGTGCACATCGCCAGCCACCCGCTCACCTCGGTGGCCCTCGGCGCCGGCAAGTGCGTCGAGGAGTTCGAGGCGCTGCAGCAGGTGCTCGTCTCGGACCACAGGCGGTAACGGGTGGACAGGAAGCGTCTTCGCCCAAGGACGGGCAACGTCCGCGGGCCCGCACTCGGGCGCGCGGTCAACGACGACGTCCGGACCGGCTTCGGCCGCCAGCGCGGTGGATCCTCGCGCCTGGTCGTCGGGCTGCTCGTCGCCACCTCGCTGACCGTGATCACCGTGGATGCCGCCAGCGACGACGGCTCGCCGCTCGACCCGGCGCGTACGGCGGTGGGCAACGTGATCGGTCCGATCGAGGCCACTGCCGCGACCGTCGCACGTCCGGTGCGGGACACGCTGGCCTACTTCAGCTCCAACCACGACCTGCGCGCCGACGTGGCCCGCCTCTCGGCCCAGAACTCCCAGCTGCGCTCCGAGGTCGAGCAGGCACCGCTGGACCGCAACCGGCTGCGCGAGCTCGACGGGCTCACCGCGACCGCCAACGAGACCGGCTACGCCCTCGTCGCCGCCCGGGTGGTGGGGATGGGCCCGATGCAGTCGTTCTCCCGCACGGTCACGATCGACGCCGGGACGTCCTCGGGCATCCGCCCGGACATGACCGTGCTCAACAACGACGGGCTCGTCGGCCGCGTGATCAGCGCCACCCGGCGCACCGCCGTCGTGCTGCTCGTCCTCGACACCGACTCCGTGGTCGGTGGCCGGCTCGGGTCCAACATGGAGATCGGCTTCCTGCGGGGCCGGGGGGTCACGGGCAACCGCGGCCGCCTCGACCTGGACCTGGTGGACAACTCGGTCTCCCCGGCCAAGGGCGATGTGGTGGTGACCTGGGGGAGCCAGAACGGCGTTCCCTACGTCGCTGGGATCCCGATCGGCAAGGTCGAGTCGGTGTACTCCACGCCGCGCGAGCTGGCCAAGCACGCCGTGATCGACCCGTTCGTGAACTTCACCGCCCTCGACGTGGTCGGGGTCGTCGTACCCCGTGCCACCAAGGGTGACCGCCTCGTGATCAACGGCGGCACCGCGGAAGCCGGCAAGAGCGAGGACGACCGATGAGCCTCGCCCGCGCCGGTCTCGTCGGCGGAGTCGTCGTGCTGGCGGTCATCCTCCAGGTGGCCGTGTTCAGCCTGTTCTCGGTCAACGGGGTGGTGCCCAACCTGGCGCTCGTGGTCGTGGTCGCGGCCACGGTCGCGCGCGGCCCGCAGTTCGGCGCCACCGTCGGGCTCGTCGCGGGCCTGCTGCTCGACCTCGCCCCGCCGGCCGACCACGTCGCCGGCCGCTGGGCGCTCGCACTCGTGCTGGCGGCGATCCTGGCCGGCCGCGTGCGCGCCGACGCCCAGCGCAGCCCGCTCGCGGCCCTGGCCACGGTCGCGGTGTGCTCGTTCGTCGCCACGTCGGTCTTCGCGCTCAGCGGGGTCGTCCTCGGCGACCACGCCCTGCCCGTCTCGGAGATGCTCCAGGTGATCGGGATCGCGCTGCTCTGGGACATCGTGGTGGCCCCGCTCCTGCTCCCTGGGCTGATGGCGCTCTTCGAGCGCTCCCGGACCGCCGAGCTGGCGTACCGAGGATGACTCGTCTGATGGCCGCTGCGCGGATCCGTCCCAACGCCTCGCAGAAGAGCCGGTTGCGGCTCTTCGTCGTCCAGGCGCTGGTGCTCTCGCTGTTCCTGACGCTGTTCGCGCGGCTGTGGTACATGCAGGTGCTCACCGGCGACGCCTACCGCGTGCAGGCCGCCCAGCAGTCGGTGCGCGACGTGGTGGTGCAGCCCGCGCGTGGCCTGATCGTCGACGCCATGGGCCGTCCGCTCGTCGCCAACCGCAGCAGCTGGGTGGTCAGCGTCGACCGCACCCTGCTCGGCAAGCTGCCCGAGGACGTGCGCGCGCAGACGCTGGACAAGCTCGCCGGGGTCGTCGGGGTCGAGGTCGACGCCATCGAGGCCCGGATGCTGCTGTGCGGCCAGCCCGACTCCAAGCGCGGGACCTGCTGGAACGGCTCGCCGTACCAACCGGTGCCGGTGGCGCGCGACGTCCCGCAGAAGATCGCGGTCAAGGTGCTCGAGAAGTCCGAGGACTACCCCGGGGTGCTCGCCCAGCAGGAGAGCGTGCGCGCCTACCCCGCGCCGTACGGCGTGAACGCCGCCCACCTCCTCGGCTACCTCAGCCCGATCACCGAGGGCGAGCTCGACGAGGCCGGCAAGGACGACGACACCTCGGTCAACGGTGCCTCGGTGGTCGGCCGGGCGGGCGTGGAGAAGGCCTACGACACGTGGCTGCGTGGTGAGCCCGGCTACAAGAAGGTCGCTGTGGACTCGATGGGCCGCGTGCTCGGCGACTCCGGCGAGACCGACTCCACCCCCGGAAACACGCTGGTCACCTCGATCGACTCCAAGGTGCAGTCGTTCGTGGAGAAGCAGCTCAACGAGACGATCAAGACCGCCCGGGCCACCACCGACACCGTCACCGGCCGCAAGTACGCCGCGGACAGCGGCGCCGCGGTCGTGCTCGACGCGAAGACCGGCCGCGTGGTCGCGATGGCCAGCCAGCCCACCTACGACCCGGAGGTCTGGGCGGGCGGCATCAGCAGCAAGGAGCTCGAGCGGCTCTACTCGGAGTCGACCGGCACCCCGTTGCTCTCGCGCGCCACCCAGGGACAGTTCGCGCCCGGGTCCACGTGGAAGCCGATGATGACCGCCGGTGCGCTGGAGAACGGCTACTCCAAGAGCTCCACCCTGGCGTGCTCCTCGGGCTTCCAGGTCGGCAACCGGGTGTTCAAGAACTACGAGTCCGGCGCCTACGGCTCGATCGGGTTCGCCAAGGCCCTCGAGGTGTCCTGCAACACGTTCTTCTACCGGATCGGCTACGACTACTGGCGCAAGTACGGCACCGACGTCGCCGACGTCGACGCCAAGGACCCCCTGGTCGCGATGGCGAAGAAGTTCGGCTTCGGGAAGGTCACCGGGATCGACGTACCGGGGGAGGCCAGCGGCCGCATCGCCGACCGGAAGTGGAAGCTCGCCTACTGGGAGTCGATGAAGAAGTACTACTGCAAGGTCGGCAAGGAGGACGGCAACGACTTCCTGCACCGGTTCGCGCGCGAGTTCTGCCTCGAGGGGTTCGCCTACCGGGCCGGTGACGCGGTCAACTTCGCGATCGGCCAGGGCGACACCGTGGTGACCCCGCTCCAGCTCGCCCGCGCCTACGGGGCGATCGCCAACGGCGGCACGCTCTACGAGCCCCGCGTGGCCAAGGCCATCGTCAGCCCGGAGGGCAAGCTGATCAAGGCGTTCCCGCCCAAGGTCCAGGCGAAGGTCCCGGTCAAGAAGGAGTACCTCAAGTTCATCGACGACGCGCTCAAGGGCGTCTCGACGACCGGCACCATGGCCTGGCGCCTGACCGAGTTCCCGCTGGACAAGGTCAAGGTGCGGGCCAAGACCGGTTCGGCCGAGGTCTACGGCAAGCAGTCCACCTCCTGGGTGGCCTCCTACACCGAGGACTACGTCGTGGTGATGATGGTCAGCCAGGGCGGCACCGGTTCGGGCACGTCGGGCCCGGCGATCCGCAAGATCTGGGAGCACCTGTACGGCGTCAAGGGCACCGCCGTGAAGCCGTCCAAGGCAGCGATCCCGGGGACCACGAGCCCGCGTGAGCTGCCGACCTTCGCCCAGGACGGCTCGATCCTGCCGCCCTCGCCGAAGGGGGGACAGTGACCACTCTCCTGCCACCGGGCCGCACCACCGTCAGCCGCAGCCGCGTCGTCGTACCCCGCCTGGACTGGATCCTGGTCGGGGCGGCAGCCGCGATCGTGGCGATCGGGACCCTGTTGGTGTGGTCGGCGACCGCCAACAACGAGTCGCTGACCGGCGGGGACCCCACGGCCTACCTGCACAAGCACCTGGTCAACCTGATGATCGGCCTCGTGCTCGCGGCCGCGGTGATGGCCACCGACCACCGATGGGTGCGCATCGTCACCCCGTTGGTCTACGTCGGCTCGATCATCGGCCTGCTGCTCGTCCTCGCGATGGGTACGACGATCAACGGGTCGCGCTCCTGGCTGATGATCGGGGGACTGTCCATCCAGCCCGCGGAGTTCGCCAAGCTCGCGGTGGTGATCGCGATGGCGATGGTGATCGCCGAGCGCACCGAGAACTCCCGCAGCCGCCAGATCGGGTCGGTCGACATCGCCCTGCTGGGCACGATCGCCGGCATCCCCGCCGTGCTGATCATCCTGCAGCCGGACCTCGGCACGATGCTGGTGCTCACGGCCACGGTCTTCGGGGTGCTCGCGGTCGCGGGCGTGCCGCGCCGCTGGCTGGTCTCGCTGTTCACCGCGGGCGTGGCCGTCGCCGTGCTCGCGATCTCGCTGGGCCTGCTCAAGCAGTACCAGATCAACCGGTTCATGGCGTTCACCGATCCCGGGCTCGACCCCCGCGGGGCCGGCTACAACACCACCCAGGCGCGCATCGCCATCGGCAACGGCGGCCTGTTCGGCCAGGGCCTCTTCGAGGGGTCCCAGACCCGGTCCCGGTTCGTGCCCGAGCAGCACACCGACTTCATCTTCACCGTCGCGGGGGAGGAGCTCGGCCTGATCGGCGCCGGGGCCCTGATCCTGCTGTTCGCGGTGCTGCTGTGGCGCGCGCTGCACATCTCGATGCACGCCGACGACATGTTCGGCCGGGTCGCCGCCGCCGGGATCGCCTGCTGGTTCGCCTTCCAGACCTTCCAGAACGTCGGGATGTGCCTGGGGATCATGCCCGTCACCGGGGTGCCGTTGCCGCTGGTCTCCTACGGAGGATCCTCGATGTTCGCCTCGATGATGGCGGTCGGGCTGCTGCTCAACATCGCGATGCGCGGCAGCGCGGGGTCCAGGCCGCGCTAGCCGCCTCGGGTCAGTGGGGGATCACTGGGCTCTGGATCACTGGGCTCCCGATCACTGGGCCTCGGGCAGGGTGAAGCTGAACCTCGCACCGCCGTCGGCCTCGGTGCTGGCCGAGATCTCGCCGCCGTGCAGCTCGACGATGCGCCGGGTCAGGGCCAGGCCCAGCCCGGTGCCCGCCGAACGCCCCTCGACCGCGCCGCGGTGGAACTCCTGGAAGATGTTCTCCTCCTGGCCCTCCGGGATGCCGATCCCGCGGTCGACGATGTTGACCCTGATCCAGCCGGACTCGTCGTCGGGGGCGGAGCTGATCTCGATCCACGGGGCCCGGTCGGCCGGCGTGTACTTGATGGCGTTGCCGACGAGGTTGTCCAGGAGTTGGCGCAGCAGCCCGGGGTCGGCCGCGACCTGGTGGGACAGGGCGACCACGAAGCGCGGTTCGTCGGCCTCCACCCAGTGCGCCCGCCTGCTTGCGATCACCTCGGTGGTGACGTCCTCCAGCTTGACCGCCTCGGGACGCAGCTGGCCGTTCTGCACGACGGTGTAGTTCAGCCAGTCCTCGATCACCTGGCGCATCCGCCTGCTCGCGTCCCGCGCCTTGGCGACCGCGTTGTCGACGACGTCGCGCTGGTCCTCCTCGGTCCCGCCGTCCTGGACGACCTCGAGCCACCCGTCGAGGACCGTCAGCGGGCCGCGCAGGTCATGGGCGACCATGCCGGCGAAGTTGCTCAGCTCGCGCAGGCGGGCCCGCTGGGCGGTGACCTCGTGCAGCAGCAGGATGCTGGAACGATCCGGTGCCTGCCCGAGTGGCTGCGCGGTCACCTCCAGGATCCGGGGGGCGGCGTCGGTCCCCACCCGCACCTCGACCGGCCTGGACTGGCCCTGGGCCCGGTGGTTCTCGAACAGGTGCCTGGTCAGGATGGCGTCGTCGAGCGGTCCGCCGTCGGGGCTGCTGAGGCCGAACGTGCCGGTCCACGACTCGGGGGTCTGGGCCGGCAGGGGCCGGCCCAGGAGCTGGCGGGCAGCCTGGTTGAACATCGAGACCTTGGAGTCCCCGACGATGATCACGCCGTCGGTCATGGAGTTGAACACCGTCTCGAGGACCTGCCGCTGCTTCTCCGACTCCTTGCCGTTGCGGTCGAGCTGGTCGATCAGGATGCCGCGCTGCTCACGCATCAGGGTCAGCAGCAGCAGGAAGCCGGTGCTGGCGATGATCAGCAGGTCGACGATCGAGGAGGCGGGCAGTACGCCGTCGTACCCGAACCGGGCGTTCTGGGGGAGGTAGGTCATCACCGCGGAGAGCAGCGCCACGGTGATGGCGAGGTAGCCCGTGCCTCGGACCGTGAGGGTGAGGCCGCCCCAGACGCTCGGGACGATCAGCAGCCAGGACAGCGGCAGCGACGGGTCGTAGTAGGTGCCGTAGACGCACACCACCGAGGTGACCGCGAGCGCGACCCGGTTCAGCACCGAGCTGGCCGGGAGGATCGTGGAGCGCCGGCCGTAGAACATCACCATGAACGTGACGCCGCCCACGAAGCAGAACACGGTGTTGCGCAGCACCCACCACAGCAGCACCTCCGAGGGCAGCTCGGTGGGGGAGAGGAGCGGGAAGCCGCCCAGCAGCCCGAGCAGCAGCGAGGTGCCGACCGAGGCGTAGAGCAGGGCTGCGACCTCGCCGGGGTTCTCGGGCGCCCACCCGGGGTGGCTGAGGCGGCGGCGGTACCACCAGGTCATCAGCAGTGGCTGGCCGACACCGGTCAACGCGAGCCAGACCGCCATCGGCGGGGAGTAGCCCATCGCGGCAGCCGTGCTCGCGAAGATGGCGAACATGGCGGTGAGCGTCGCGACGACCACCCCTCTGCCTGCGAACCAGATGGTGCTCAGCAGCACGAAGCCGACGCCCCCCGGGGGCCACACCTCGGCGATCCGGGGGTCGACGTCGCGGCTGTCCAGGCCCAGGAACGGGGCCACGCAGTAGCACGCGAACGCGAACCCGAAGTAGGGAGCGGCTTGGCGAAACGACATGGCCGAGTGTGCGTGCGCACCAGTGTGCGGACGCTCCACAGGATCTTCCAGGTCGTCGCGTACCATTTGCCCTTTTCTGTCCGGACTCAGTCTAGGCTGCCAGTCGGTGCCCTCGTCCGGTTATCAAGGATCAGGGGATCGATCGACTCGGCGTCCCTGGACCAGTCCCTGGACCAGCACCGGTCGCATCGGATCCGCCCCGGCTCGGACGGGCGTGGTCAGCCACGGGGGAGCGTGACCGTGATCGTGGTGCCCGGCCCCTCGTTGCGGGCCGCGCTGATCTGGCCACCGTGCCGGCGCACGATGCGCTTGCACAGGGCGAGCCCGAGTCCGGAGCCCTCGTAGGTGCCGACCACGCTCGACGCGCGCCGGAAGGGCTCGAAGACCGCGACCTCCTCGCCCTCGGGGATCCCGATGCCGGCATCGACGACGTAGAGCCGGACGCAGTTCTGGTCGTCGCCGCCGGCGAAGCTGCGCACGGTGACCGCGGGTCGTTCCCCCGGAGCGGTGTACTTCACCGCGTTCCCGATCAGGTTCGCCAGCAGGTGCCGCAGCAGGGTCGGGTCCACCAGCACGGTGTGCGGGGTCCGTACGACGAAGTCGACCCCCGGGAACGTGGCGGCGATCGAGTCCACGCAGGGCTGGAGCGGGATCGACTCAGGCTGCACGACCCCTTCGCGGGCGACGTTGTAGGTCAGCCAGTCCTCGATCTCGCGAGACATCCGGTCGGTGGCGTGACGGCCGCGCTGCAGTGCTTGCAGGGCCAGCTCCGGGTCGCCGTCGAGCGCGTCCTCGGCCACCTCCATCCAGCCGGTGACCGCGGCGAGCGGGCTCTTCAGGTCGTGCGCCGCGACGGCGGCGAAGCTGGCCAGCTCCTCGATGCGCTGCTGCTCGGTGGTGACGTCCCGGACGATCGCGACCACGCTGTCGGACCCGGCGTACTGCACCGGGGCCAGCTGTACGGCGAGGATGCGCACGCCGTCCTCGGAGCCGTCACGGTGGAAGGAGTAGGTGAACGCCGGGTCGGCCTCCTTGCGGTCCAGCCAGCGGCCGGGCTCCGCGGTGAGCTTCTCGCGCCCGAGGATCTGCAGGGCGGCCGAGTTGTGCAGCTGCACGACGCCGTGGGTGTCCATCAGGACCAGGGCCTCGTTGATGGACTCGAACACGGTCCCGAGCAGGCCGGCCTGGTCGAGCGCCTCCTGGCGACGGCGCACCACCTCGCCGGCGAGGTGGGCACGCTGGTCGCGCACCAGCGAGAGGAGCAGCACCACGAACACGAAGGCGGCCATCAGGCTGTCGAGCAGGAGCACGTTGGGCAGGTCGGAGGTGCCGTAGGTGTCCTTTGCCGCCGGGATCGCCTGGGCGATCACCACCGCGGAGGCACCGGTGAGGCTGTACGCCGCTGAGGTCCACGGCCCCAGGCTCAGCCCGGCCCAGATGGCCGGCAGCATCACGATCCAGGTCAGCGGGTACTGGTCGAAGGTGAACACCGCGCCGATGCACAGGGCGGTGACCACCAGCTGCAGGTAGACGTCCATCAGCCGGGTGGGAATCGCCTCGGTCCGTGGGCGGCGCTGGATCAGGAGCATCACGCAGGCACTGCCGACGAAGACGTACGCCGTGCTCAGCGCCGTCCACCAGAACAGGTCGAAGGCGGAGCTGTTCAGCCAGACCTCGGGGGTCGGGCCGAGGGGGATGACCACCACGGCGCCCACGGCGCTCGCGAGGAGCAGGTCGACGATGTCGCTGGGGCGGTGCGGGGTGAGGTTGTCGTCGCCGATGCGCCACCGGTAGAACGCCAGCGTGGCGCCGGCCTGCGCCACGGTGGCGACCGCCACCCGTGCCGAGATCAGGCCGTCGCCCTCGAGGGCGACACCCGTCCACAGGTGGACCAGCAGGGCCAGCCCCACGGTGAGGCCCAGCATCTGGTTGCGCTGGACCCGGACGGGCCAGAGCCAGGCGAGCGCCAGCCACAGGAACGTGATCAGCCCAGCGGCGTGGATCGAGGTGATCGAGGCGACCTGCAGCGCGGGTAGTTGCTGCAGTACGAGCGACCCAGGAGTGAGCACCAGGCACACCAGCCACAGTGACCACATCGCCCGTACCGAGAGGCGTCTCGAAGGACGCCAGGCAAGGGCATGGTCAGCCACCCGGTTCCCCCTTCGGCTTTGGGTTGGGAAGGTACACCGGTCGGGACGTAGTCTTGTTACCTCCCCCTCAAGTGGAAGGTTCAACCATGCCCGTCCCACCTGGTGAATCTGTCTTCGCCACCCTCGAGCCGCACCTGGCTCGGGTGCAGAAGCCGATCCAGTACGTCGGTGGCGAGCTGAACTCGGTCTCGAAGTCCTGGGCCGAGACCGACGTCCGCTGGGCCCTGATGTACCCCGACGCCTACGAGGTCGGACTGCCCAACCAGGGCGTCCAGATCCTCTACGAGGTCCTCAACGAGGCCGAGGGCGTGCTCGCGGAGCGCACCTACTCGGTGTGGCCCGACATGGAGGCGGTGATGCGCGAGCAGGGCATCCCGCAGTTCACCGTCGACGGCCACCGCCCGGTGCGCGGCTTCGACCTGTTCGGGATCTCGTTCTCCACCGAGCTCGGCTACACCAATATGCTCACCGCGCTCGACCTAGCCGGTATCCCGCTGCACGCGGTCGACCGCACCGAGGACGACCCGGTCGTGCTCGCCGGTGGTCACTCGGCGTTCAACCCCGAGCCGGTCGCGGACTTCCTCGACGCCGTCGTGCTCGGGGACGGCGAGGAGATCGTCCTCGCGATCACCGAGGTCTTCCGGGAGTGGAAGGCCGAGGGGCGTCCGGGCGGCCGCGACGGGGTCCTGCTCCGCCTGGCTGCCAGCGGCGGTGTCTACGTCCCGAAGTTCTACGACGTGAGCTACGCCGACGACGGGTCCCTGCTCGGGACCCGGCCCAACCGGCCCGGCGTACCCGACCGCGTGCGCAAGCACACCTTGATGGACCTCGATTCCTGGCCCTACCCGCGCAACCCCCTGGTGCCCCTGGCCGAGACGGTGCACGAGCGGTTCAGTGTCGAGATCTTCCGCGGCTGCACCCGTGGCTGCCGGTTCTGCCAGGCGGGGATGATCACCCGCCCCGTCCGCGAGCGCTCGATCACCACGATCGCGGAGATGGTGGAGAACGGCGTCCGCAAGTCCGGCTTCGAGGAGGTCGGCCTGCTGTCGCTCTCCAGCGCGGACCACTCCGAGATCGGGGAGGTGGCCAAGGGGCTGGCCGACCGCTACGAGGGCACCAACGTCTCCCTGTCGCTGCCGAGCACGCGCGTGGACGCGTTCAACATCACCCTGGCCAACGAGTTCTCCCGCAACGGGCGCCGCTCCGGGCTGACGTTCGCGCCCGAGGGCGGATCGGAGCGGATGCGCAAGGTGATCAACAAGATGGTCACCGAGGACGACCTGATCCGCACGGTCTCCGCGGCGTACTCCCACGGCTGGCGGCAGGTGAAGCTGTACTTCATGTGCGGCCTGCCCACCGAGACCGACGAGGACGTCCTGGCCATCGCGGACCTGGCGAAGCGGGTGATCGCCGAGGGCCGCAGGGTCGCCGGGCACAACGACATCCGGTGCACGGTCTCGATCGGCGGGTTCGTGCCCAAGCCGCACACGCCCTTCCAGTGGGCCTCGCAGCTCGACGTGGAGACCACCGACGACCGGCTGCGCAAGCTGCGCGAGCTGGTCCGCGCGGACAAGAAGTACGCCCGGGCCATCGGGTTCCGCTACCACGACGGCAAGCCCGGGATCATCGAGGGACTGCTCTCCCGCGGCGACCGGCGCGTGGGCCGGGTCGTGGAGCAGGTGTGGCGTGACGGTGCCCGCTTCGACGGCTGGAGCGAGCACTTCTCCTACGACCGCTGGATCTCGGCGGCCCAGACCGGGCTGGCCGGCACCGGCGTGGACCTCGACTGGTTCACCACCCGTGAGCGGACCTACGGTGAGGTGCTCCCGTGGGACCACCTCGACTCGGGTCTCGACAAGGACTGGCTGTGGCAGGACTGGGAGGACGCGCTCGACCCGGACTCCGTCGACGTCGAGGACTGCCGGTGGACGCCCTGCTACGACTGTGGCGTGTGTCCTGAGATGGGCACCGACATCCAGATCGGGCCCACGGGGCAGACCCTGCTGCCGCTCAGCGTGGTCTGAGCGCAGCTCCCGTTCTCGCAGGCGACCCCTCCGCGTCAAGGGTCGATTCTGTGCGGGATAGACCGGAAACCGGACAATACGGTTCGTAGAGTCCGGGCGAGTCCGTTATCAGTAGCGTCTGCTCCACCGGCGTTTCCCCCCTGGCCGTCAATCGGGCCGTGCGTCCGCCGGTCCGGCGCCTCGATAGGGAGTCTGCTCGTGCACACGCTCAACCGAACCCTGTTCATCCTCACTGCCGCCGGAAGCGCTCTCGCAGCGACCGCCGGCACCATGGCGGTGGCCACCCCGGCCGCACGTCCTGCTGACAACGCCCCCGGCCAGCGGGTCCTGGCCTCCGGCGTGGGAGCCCCGTTCCAGATCGCCCGCCGCGGGAAGACGGTGTTCTACGCCGACGGCATGGCCGGCAAGATCATGAAGGTCACCAAGCGAGGTCCCAAGCCGGTGCGCAACGTGCCCAACGTCTCGGGGGTGGAGTTCTCGAAGAACCGCAAGGTGATGGCCGTCGCGCACGGCGGCGGTGGCCCGGCGACGCCCACGGCGCGCGTGAGCCTGTTCCGTCGTGGCAAGGCTCCCGTCGTGGCAGAGGTCGGCCGCTACGAGCTGAACGTGAACCCCGACAAGTCCGTGACCTACGGGGTCCGGGGCGCTGCCAGTGCCGCGTGCCGGACCCAGGTCGAGTCCCTGAGCGGTGGGCCGGCGACGTACACCGGCATCAAGGACGCGCACCCCTACCAGCTGGCGGCGCTGCCCGGCGGCGCGTTCGCCGTGGCCGAGTCCGGTGGCAACGCCATCCTGCGGGTGGGGGCCAAGGGACGCATCTCCACGATCGCGGTGCTGCCGCCGCAGCCGATCACCCTCACGGCTGCCCAGGCCGGCGCCCTCGGTGCGCCCGCTTGTGCCGGGGTGACCTACGCGTTCGAGTCGGTCCCCACCGACGTGGAGCGGGTCGGCAAGGCGCTGTGGGTGACCACCCTGCCCGGTGGTCCGGAGAGCCCGGCACTCGGCGCTCGGGGATCGCTCTACCGGATCAAGGGCGGCTCGGTCACCAAGATGGCGACCGGGTTCCTGGGGGCGACCAACCTCGCCTCGGTCCGTGGGCGCTTCTACGTGACCGAGCTGTTCAGCGGCAAGGTCACCAAGCTGGGCAAGGGCGGCCGCTTCACCAGGTACACCGTTCCCGGGGCCGTCTCGGTGGAGGCCACGCGCAAGCACCTCTACATCGGCGCCATGGGATCGGGCCCGTCGGCACCGGGCAAGGTCGTCCGGCTTCCGCGCTGACCGGCTGACTCACACGCGGTCGCGTCCGGCTGCGTCGAGCTCGTCCTCGACGTACGCCGGACGCGACACGGCCAGGGCCACCCCCAGCTGGGGGATGTTGAGCGCCAGCAGCACGATCAGCGGCACGGTCCAGCCGCCGGAGGCGTCGTGCAGCACCCCGACGGCCAAGGGCCCCGCGGCGGCGATCAGGTAGCCGGCAGCCTGGGTGAAGCCCGAGAGCGCCGCCGTGCCGCCGGGCGTTCGTGCCCGCAGGCCGATCAGGGTGAGGATCAACGGGAACGTGGTGGTGCCGACCCCCACGAGAACCGCCCACAGCACCGCTCCGGCGTGCGGTGCGAATACCAGGCCCAGGTAGCCGACCGGGAAGCAGACCATCACCGCGCAGATGAGCGCGGTCTGGTTGTAGGAACGGGCCACCAGCGTCGGGATGATGAACGACAGCGGGATGCTCACCCCGGTGATCACGCCGAGCAGCAGTCCCGCGTCGTGGGCCGAGAAGCCGGCGTCGCGGTAGAGCTCCGCGAACCAGCCGAAGATCGAGTAGGCCTGCAGTGACTGCAGGCCGAAGAAGATCGCCATCAGCCAGCCCAGGCGCGTCCTGGCCACGTCCAGGAGCCCGATCCGGCTGGGGACCTCCTCCGGCTTGCGGTCGTGGGCGATCAGCGCGAGCCAGGGGAGTACGGCGATCGCGGCGGTCAGCGACCACACCAGCAGCCCCGTGCGCCAGCCGTCCCCGGCCTCGCTGGCCGGGACCGTGAGCACGGAGGCGGCGGTGAGGCCGATCGCGAGCGCGGTCGAGTAGATCGAGGTGAACAGCCCGATCCGGTGGGGGAAGTGCAGCTTGACCAGGGACGGCAGCAGCACGTTGGCCGCGGCCATCCCGGCCAGGGCGAGCAGCGAGAGGGCCAGGAACGGCCACGGCGAGGACACCGTGGCCCGGCCGAGCAGGCCGCCGACGAGGCACAGCAGCGCCACCAGGGTGAGCCGGTGCACCCCGATCAGCCTGGCGCCGCGGGGAGCCAGTGCACCGAAGATCGCGAAGGCGAGGACCGGCAACGAGGTGAGCAACCCGGTCTGGGTCGCCGACATCCGCAGGCCGGCGCTGATCTCGCCGAGGATCGGCCCCACGCTGACCGCCGCTGGGCGCAGGTTGAACGCGAGGGCGACGACGCCGATGACCACGAGCGCCGACTGCGCCTTGCCGCGAGAGGTGAGGCTCACGTCGTCATCGTGCCCCAGCGCTCCCTCGCCGGGCGCACGGGCCTCGCCCGGGCGGGGCGACTGGCAGGATCGGCCCCATGCTCGAAGTCACCGACGACCAGCGGCGCGCCCGGCTGGGGACCCGGCACGGCCTCGCCCGACGGGCCACCTCGGTCGAGCAGGCGGTGGAGCAGATGACCTGCCTGCATGCCACCGAGCCGGCCAGCGTCTACCTCTCCGCCTTCGCCCGGGCCGAGACGACCCGGGCCGACATCGACCGTGCCCTCTACGAGGACCGCACGGTGGTCAAGCAGCTCGGGATGCGGCGCACCCTGTTCGCCTTCCCCCGTGCCCTGCTGCCTGCGGTCTGGGGGAGTGCCGCCGACCGGGTTTGCTCCCAGATCCTCGCCCGGCTGGCCAAGGAGGTGGAGCAGAACGACATCGCACCCGATGGCGCTGCCTGGGTGGCGCTACGGATCGAGGAGGTGCTCACCTGCCTCGCGGAGCACGGACCGGCCACGACCGCCGAGCTGCGTGAGCGCCTGCCACCCCTCTCGCTGCGGCTGGAGACGAGCCCCGGCAAGAAGTACGGCGGTCACTTCCCGATCGCCCCGAGGCTGCTGGGCGCGGTCGCCGCCAGCGGCCGGATCCTGCGAGGAGTCAACGAGGCAGGCTGGAACGTCAACCGGCCGCGCTGGTCGCTCACCGAGCAGTGGCTGGGCGAGCCGCCGCAGCGCCTGGACCCGGCGGCGGGGTATCGCGTCCTGGTCGAGCGCTGGCTGCGCACGTTCGGGCCCGGGACCGAGGCGGACCTGGTCTGGTGGCTGGGTGCGACCAAGGGCGCCGTACGCCGGGCGCTCGCCGACCTCGGCGCCGTGGAGGTCTCGCTCGTCGAGGGGGTGGGCTACCTGCTGCCCGACGACCTGGACGACGTCGCGCCGCAGGAGCCGTGGGCGGCCCTGCTGCCGGTGCTGGACCCGACGACGATGGGGTGGAGGCGGCGTGGCTTCTACCTCGACGACGCCGACGTGGAGCACCTCTTCGACACGAACGGCAACGCGGGCACGACCGCCTGGTGGAACGGCCGCATCGTCGGCTGCTGGGTGCAGGACCCCGACGGGGTGGTCTCCGTCCTGCTGCCCCACGACGTCGGCTCCGAGGGCGTGCGCGCCCTCGAAGCGGAGGCGGAGCGGCTGACCCGGTGGCTGGAGGGCCAGCGCGTCGGCACCGTCTACCCGTCCGCGCTGATGAGGTCCGCGGCGGCCACGTAGGGTTCTGCGTGTGCGTGAACAGCCAGAGCAACAGGCCCCTCCGGTGCAGCGGCTGAGGATCCACTACGCCAAGCGCGGACGCCTGCGCTTCACCAGCCACCGCGACTTCAGCCGCGCCTTCGAGCGTGCCGTCTTCCGTGCCCGGGTGCCGATGGCGTACTCGTCGGGCTTCAACCCGCACCCGCGCATCTCCTACATGGGTGCGGCGCCGATGGGCTCGGCCAGCGAGGCCGAGTACGTCGAGATCGCGCTCGCCGAGGTGGTCGACCCGGCCCGGGCCCACGCCGACATCGACGAGGCGCTGCCCGACGGGCTCGACGTGCTCGAGGTCGTGCCCAGTGCCGGGGGCTCGCTGGCGGACCTCCTCGAGGGCTCCTGGTGGCGGCTCTCGCTGCTCGACACGCCCGTGGAGGAGGCGCGTGCAGCGGTCGAGGCGCTGCTGGCCACCGACGAGGTGATCGTGGAGCGGATGACCAAGAAAGGCCTGCGCAGCTTCGACGCGCGCGAGGCGATCCTGTCGCTGTCGGTCTCAGATGAGGTCTCGGCAGAGCGGTCGTGTGCGATACTCGACGTGGTCTTGCGTCACGGCTCGCCGTCCGTGAGACCCGACGACGTTCTCGCCGCTCTTCGTGAGACGTCCGGTCTTCGTGTCACCGCGGCCCTCCAGCAGCGGTTGGCGCAGGGGCCGGTCGATCATGAGGACGGCACGGTGGGTGATCCATTGACACCCGACCGCGACGCGGCTGGTCAGTGAAGGTGACAGCTTCACAGACGTGACGGCCCTGCGACCGCGGTTGGTGGCTCAGGGCAGCCCAGCGACGCGATGGCGCGGAGGGGTCGCCGCCGACCGAAGGCTTTGGAGTACACCGCAGCGAGAAGCTCGTCGCGGCGTACCCCCGACCAGCACCGTTGCCAGGGTGGGAGCCCACAGCAACGTGCACGAGGAGCTCACCAGTGCTCGACAACGAGAACACCACCCCCTCCGGCGAATCGGCACCAGCCGGGATGCCGGTCCAGGACCCCGGTCCGGCCGCTGAGGCGCACGACACGCCCGAGGTGACCGGCACCGCCGACTCCGGCGGCCAGGGGGAGACCCCGGCCGAGACGCAGCCGGAGGCTCCTGCCGAGACGCAGCCGGAGGCCCCGGCGAAGAAGGCCGCTGCCAAGCGGACCACGAGGGCGCCGGCAAAGAAGGCGACCGCGAAGAAGGCGGCCGCCAAGAAGCCCGCCAAGGCCGTCGCGCAGGACACCCCGGAGCAGGCCGACACCGGTGCGGCCGACGAGACCGCCGACGTGGCGGTGGACGCGCCGATCGAGGCGCCGGCCGAGAAGCCGAAGAAGAAGGCTGCGGCCCCGCGGAAGCGGGCGGCCGCCAAGCGATCCGCACCGGTGGACGAGGGCGCGCCCGAGACGACGGACGCCCCGGTCGCTGCGGCAGCCGACCAGGACACCAGCTCCGACGCGGCCGAGACGAACCAGGCTGCCCCCGCGGTGGCCCCGGTGCTGTTCAAGGCTCCGGAGCCCACGACCGCGCCGGCCCGCAAGCGCACCACCCGGAAGGTCTCCGCCGCGCGCCCTGCGCAGGAGACCACCGCCGAGGAGACCAGTCCCGGGACCACCGAGGACGAGACCGGCGCGCAGTCCGCCGACGACACCGACACCGTCGACCCGGCCGCGACCGCGGCCGAGTCGACCGGTGATGAGTCGGCCAAGGACTCCGACGAGGGTCAGGGCCGGGGACGTGGCCGCGGCCGCGGCCGCGGCCAGGGCGGCAACCGAGGCCGGGCCGGACAGGGCGCTGCGAGCGCCGAGGGCGCCGAGAGCCAGGGCGACCAGAGGGACCAGTCCGACGAGGGCGACCAGGCCGACCAGGGTGACCAGAAGGGCAAGTCCGACCAGAACGGCGAGTCGGGCCAGGACGACCAGGACGAGCGCGACGACGACTCGGGTGACGGCGAGGGCGGCGCACGTCGTCGTCGCCGCCGTGGCGGCCGTCGCCGTCGCAAGCCGTCCGACGGGGACAACGCCGAGAACGGCGAGGACCAGTCCGACGACTCCGACTCCGACTCCTCCGACTCCTCCGGCGACGCCGGGGACTCGGACTCGGACTCCGACTCCGAGTCGGGCAACGGCTCGCGTCGTCGTCGTCGTCGCCGCCGTACCGGCGAGGACGGGGACGGCTCGGAGGACACCGAGAACACTTCCCCGAGGGCGCGCAAGCAGCGCAACCCCGAGGACGAGATCACCAGCATCGGCGGCTCCACCCGTCTCGAGGCCAAGAAGCAGCGCCGCCGCGAGGGCCGCGAGGCCGGGCGCCGACGTGCCCCGATCGTCAGCGAGGCCGAGTTCCTCGCCCGGCGCGAGGCCGTGGACCGGGTGATGGTGATCCGGCAGAAGGACGACCTGACCCAGATCGGCGTGCTCGAGGACAAGGTGCTCGTCGAGCACTACGTCGCCCGCGAGTCGCAGACCTCGCTGATCGGCAACGTCTACCTCGGCCGCGTGCAGAACGTGCTGCCCTCGATGGAGGCGGCGTTCGTCGACATCGGCCAGGGCCGCAACGCGGTGCTCTACGCCGGCGAGGTCAACTGGTCGGCGGTCGGTCACAAGGACGGCCAGCAGCGCAAGATCGAGTCGGTGCTCTCCTCCGGGCAGACGATCCTCGTCCAGGTCAGCAAGGACCCGGTCGGGCACAAGGGCGCCCGGCTCACCGGCCAGGTCAGCCTTCCCGGCCGCTTCCTGGTCTACGTCCCGGACGGCAACACCTCCGGGATCTCCCGCAAGCTCCCCGACACCGAGCGCAACCGGCTCAAGTCGCTGCTCAAGGAGATCGTGCCCAACAGCGCGGGCGTCATCGTCCGCACCGCCGCGGAGGGCGCCTCGGAGGAGGAGCTCACCCTCGACGTGGAGCGGCTCACCGCTCGCTGGGCCGACATCGAGGAGAAGGTCAAGGCCGGGAAGTCGCCGCAGCTGCTGTACGGCGAGCCCGACCTCACCCTCAAGGTCGTCCGCGACCTGTTCACCGAGGACTTCACCAAGCTGGTCGTCCAGGGCGACGACGCCTGGGACCTGGTCAGCAACTACGTCTCGCACGTGGCCCCGGACCTGCAGGACCGGCTCGAGCGCTTCGAGCCGCCGGCGGACGCCTCGGAGAAGCAGTCCGACCTGTTCTCGGCCTACCGGGTCGACGAGCAGATCGCCAAGGGCCTGGACCGCAAGGTCTGGCTGCCCTCCGGCGGTTCGCTGGTGATCGACCGCACCGAGGCGATGACGGTCGTCGACGTGAACACCGGCAAGTTCACCGGTTCGGGCGGGAACCTCGAGGAGACGGTCACCAAGAACAACCTCGAGGCAGCCGAGGAGATGGTCCGCCAGCTCCGGCTGCGCGACATCGGCGGCATCATCGTCATCGACTTCATCGACATGGTCCTGGAGTCCAACCGTGACCTGGTCCTGCGCCGGCTGGTCGAGTGCCTGGGTCGTGACCGGACCCGGCACCAGGTGGCCGAGGTGACCTCGCTGGGGCTCGTGCAGATGACGCGCAAGCGGATCGGTACCGGCCTGGTCGAGGCGTTCAGCACCGAGTGCGAGCACTGCAAGGGCCGCGGCCTGGTGCTGCACGACCACCCGGTCGCCTCCGGCCCGCGCGCCGACGACGACGAGCGTGGTCGTGGGCGTGGCCGAGGTGGCCGCAACCGCGGACGCGGCGACTCCGGCTCGGGTGGGAACAGCGGGGCCGGTGGCAACGGGTCCGGCAACGGCTCGGGCAAGGGCAGTGAGAACGGTGGCGGCACCCCCGCCATCCCCGTCACCCCGACGCCCGCGGACCTCGCGCGGTCGCGGCCCCCGGAGAAGACGGAGTCGGGCCCGGAGTCGAGCCCAGAGCCGAGCCCAGCGTCGAGCACTGCCGACGGGTCCTCCGCGGACGCCCCGGTAGCGCCCGCCAAGGTCGACACGGACGCCAAGGTCGACACGGACGCCGACTCGCACGCCGCCCCCGCCGTGGAGCAGCCCCAGAAGCGCGAGAAGCAGGCACCGGCGACGCCCGCGGCACCTGAGAAGGTGACCGAGCCGGTCGCCGAGAACGTGACCGAGCCGGCCCCCGAGAAGGTGACCGAGCCGGTCGTCGAGAAGGCCGCTGACAAGGTGGCGGAGCCGGTCGCCGAGGAGGCTGCCGAACCGGCTGCCGAGACAGCACCGACGCCCGCGGTCCGGGTGGTGACGAGCACGCGCCGTCGTACGGCACGTCGTCCCGCCGGCCCGCCCAGCCCCGTGGGTGAGACCACCCCCGGGCCCGGTGCCGGTCAGGAGCCGGCTCCGGCGGCGCCGCACGCCGGCAGTGACCAGGGTCACCAGGGTGACGATGGACACCAGGGCGAGGCGGAGAACGGCGAGCACGAGGGCGACGAGGGGGAGTCCGGCACCGGGATCTCGCTCTCGCACGTGCCGATCAAGCGCAAGGGATCGCGCAAACGCTGAGGTGATCGAGCCGCCAACCGCGGGGAGAGAGCGTGGACCAGCCGATCTGGCGGGCCCGTTTTGACCGTGCGGCCAGCGAGCCCGTAATGTTGACCCTCGGTGTGCTCGTGCGCACCCCAACCCTCTGCGCGGATCGCGCCCCCGGCTAGACCCGGGTGGCTCGTGCGCGGAGGCAGACCAGGATTTTTTCCAGACGTTGAAGACCCGAGGAAAGTGAGAACGCCGTGTACGCAGTTGTGCGCGCTGGCAGCAAGCAGCAGAAGGTTGCTGTGGGCGATGTCATCGAGATCGACAAGATCGACACCGGTGTGGGCGAGTCGCTGACGCTTCCCGTGGTCATGGTCGTGGACGGGGACCAGGTCACCGCCACCGGGCTGGACAAGGCCGGCGTGACCGTCGAGGTCCTCGGCGCCGCCAAGGGTCCCAAGATCGTGATCCAGAAGTTCAAGAACAAGACCGGCTACAAGAAGCGCCAGGGGCACCGCCAGAAGTACACCCAGGTCAAGGTCACCGACATCAGCGTCTGACTCCCGCATCGCCCATCAGCTAAAGGACAGAACACATGGCTCACAAAAAGGGTGCAGCGTCGACCAAGAACGGTCGCGACTCCAACTCCCAGCGTCTCGGTGTCAAGCGCTACGGCGGTCAGCTCGTCAACGCCGGCGAGATCATCGTGCGCCAGCGCGGCACGCACTTCCACCCCGGCTCCGGCGTCGGCCGCGGCGGCGACGACACGCTGTTCGCGCTGGTCGCGGGTGCTGTCGAGTTCGGCACCAAGCGCGGCCGCCGCGTCGTGAACATCGCCCCCGCAGGGGAGTGACGCTCGCGCGGGGAGGGCGCTGAGCGCTCACCTCGCGACGAGCACCGCGACACCGATCCACCCACGAGGGCGTTCCTGAGACCATCGGGAGCGTCCTTGTGTCTTTTCACCGACCCCTGATCCACCTGTATCGAGAGGAGCCGACGATGGCAGTGCCGACGTTCATCGACCGCGTGACGCTGCACATCGTCGCGGGGCGCGGAGGAAACGGAGTGGCCTCCGTCCACCGGGAGAAGTTCAAGCCGCTGGGTGGTCCCGACGGCGGGAACGGCGGGCCGGGCGGCTCGGTGATCCTGCGGGTCGACCCCGACGTCACCACGCTGATCGACTACCACCACAGCGCCAAGCGCGTCGCCCAGCACGGCGGTCACGGCGCCGGCGGGCACCGCAACGGCCACCACGGCGAGGACCTGGTCCTGCCCGTCCCCGACGGCACCGTGGTCACCGACGAGTCCGGTACCGTCCTGGCCGACCTGGTCGGGCCCGGCACCGAGATGGTGATCGCCGAGGGTGGTCGCGGCGGACTGGGCAACGCCGCGCTCGCCTCGGCCAAGCGCAAGGCACCCGGGTTCGCCCTGCTCGGGGAGCCGGGCCAGGAGCTCGTCGTCCGGTTCGAGCTCAAGGTCGTCGCGGACGTGGGCCTGGTCGGGTTCCCCAGCGCCGGCAAGTCGAGCCTGATCGCCGCGCTGTCTCGAGCCCGTCCCAAGATCGCGGACTACCCGTTCACCACGCTGGTCCCCAACCTGGGCGTGGTCAAGGCCGGTGACACCACGTTCACCGTGGCCGACGTACCCGGGCTGATCGAGGGCGCCAGCGAGGGCCGCGGCCTGGGACACGACTTCCTGCGGCACATCGAGCGCTGCGCCGCGATCGTGCACGTGGTCGACCTGGCCACGATGGAGCCGGGCCGAAACCCCTTGGGCGACGTCCAGGTCATCGAGCAGGAGCTCCAGCGGTACGGCGGTCTCGAGGACCGTCCCCGCCTGGTCGCGCTGAACAAGGTCGACGTCCCCGACGGTCGCGACATGGCCGAGATGGTCGCCGACGACGTCCGCGCACTGGGGTGGCAGGTCTTCGCGGTGAGCGCGTCGAGCCACGAGGGCCTGCGCGAGCTGATGTTCGCGATGGCCGGCGTCGTGGCAGCGCGTCGTGCCGAGGAGCCGGTCAAGGAGACTACCCGGATCGTGATCCGGCCCAAGTCGGTCACCGGAGCCACCGAGTTCACCGTCAAGCCGGTCAAGACCGAGGACGGCGCCGACGGCTGGCGGGTCCGCGGCGAGAAGCCCGAGCGCTGGATCCGCCAGACCGACTTCGGCAACGAGGAGGCGGTGGGCTTCCTGGCCGACCGCCTCAACCGCCTCGGCGTGGAGGACAAGCTGATCGCGCTCGGAGCGGCCGAGGGCGACGCGGTGCTCATCGGTGACCCGGCCAACGCGGTGGTCTTCGACTTCAAGCCCAGCGTCGACGCCGGAGCGCAGATGCTCGGGCGCCGCGGCGAGGACCAGCGCCTGCGCGAGGACCGGCCGGCGGCCGGACGACGTCGCGCGATCGACGAGCTGATGCCCGAGCGCGGTGAGTCCGAGGTCCGTGCCGACGTCGCCCGACGCCTCGACCAGTCCTCGACGAGCGAGAGCGAGGACGAGGAAGAGGGTCACGCGTGACGCGTGAGCGCGTGACCAGTGCGGCCAGGGTCGTGGTGAAGGTCGGGTCGTCCTCGTTGACCACCGCTGCCGGCGGGATCGACGTCGCCCGGGTCCGCCACCTGGTGGACAGCCTGATCGGCGTCCGTGAGCGTGGGGCCGACCTGGTCCTGGTGTCCTCGGGAGCCATCGCGGCCGGCCTGTCGCCCTTGGCCTTCAAACGACGCCCACGCGACCTGGCTCGCCAGCAGGCGGCCGCGTCGGTGGGGCAGGGACTCCTGGTCCACCACTACACCGTGGAGTTCGCCCGTCACGGCCAGGTCACCGGCCAGGTGCTGCTCACCCTGGACGACGTGACCCGGCGCAGCCACTACCGCAACGCCCAGCGCACCTTCGACAAGCTGCTCGAGCTCGGTGTCGTCCCGATCGTGAACGAGAACGACACCGTGGCCACCTCCGAGATCCGGTTCGGCGACAACGACCGGCTCGCGGCGCTCACCGCCCACCTCGTCCACGCCGACCTGCTGGTGCTGCTCTCCGACGTCGACGGGCTCTACGACGCGCCCCCGTCCCTGGCCACCAGCCGCCGTATCGACGAGGTCACCGACTGGAGCGAGCTCGAGGGCGTCCGGGTGGGTCGTGCGGGCTCCGGAGTCGGGACCGGCGGGATGAACACCAAGCTCGAGGCCGCCCGGATCGCCACCGGCGCCGACATCCCCGTGGTGCTCACCGACATGGCGCACGCCCGCGAGGCCGTGGCCGGCGAGACCACCGGCACCTTCTTCCATCCCACCGGGCGCCGGCGCCCGAGCCGGCTGCTCTGGCTGGCGCACGCCACCGAGGCCAAGGGACGGGTGGTCCTCGACGAGGGAGCCGTCCGTGCGCTCACCGAGCGGCGGGCCTCGCTCCTGCCGGCGGGCATCACCGGGGTCGCGGGCGGGTTCGTGGCCGGTGATCCGATCGACCTCGTCGACGAGCGCGGCCGGGTGGTGGCCCGCGGGCTGGTCAACTACGACGCCAAGGAGCTTCCCGGGCTGCTGGGTCGCTCCACCCGTGACCTCGCACGCGAGCTCGGTGCGGCGTACGAGCGTGAGGTCGTCCACCGCGACGACCTGATCGTGCTGTGAGCGCGCCGAATTCCCGGTTTCCCTCCACGCGCTGTCCAGGTGGTGGACACTTGAGGTGCCGGGCAGCTGCACGGCAGGTTCGCGGGGGAGCTGAGTGATCAAGGCCGTACGCCACTGGCACGTGACGCTGACGCTTGCCGGCGCGCCCGCAGAACCGCTCCTGGTCCGGAGCGCGATGCAGCGACTCAGCGACGAGCACCAGTTCCTCGACTCCGTGCAGTCCACGGGGCACTCGGTCGAGATCCAGTTCTGGGACGAGGGCGAGACCATGCTCGACGTCGCCTCGCTGGCGATGCGGCTGTGGACCGACCATCGTGACTCGGCCCGGCTCCCGGACTGGGAGATCGTCGGCCTGGAGATCGTGGAGAAGGACGTTCGCGAGAAGCGCAGCGCCCTGGGGCGACGCGCCTGACCCGTACCGGTCACTGCTCGATATCCTTGCACCATGCCCACTTCCGCGTTCACCACCGTCGCCACGCGTGCCCGGGCAGCCGCCAACGACCTCGCGCTGGCGACCCGCGCCACCAAGGACGCCGCCCTCGAGGCGATGGCAGTGGCGTTGCTCGACGACGCCGAGAGACTGCTGGCCGCCAACGCCGCCGACCTCGAGGCGGCGGCTGCGTCGGGCACCCCCGAGCACCTTCTCGACCGGCTCCGCCTCGATCCCGACCGCCTGGCAGCGATGGCCCAGGGGCTGCGCGACGTGGCCGCGCTGCCCGACCCCGTCGGTGAGGTGCTGCGCGGCTCCACCCTCGCCAACGGCCTCCAGCTGCGCCAGGTCAGGGTGCCGTTCGGGGTCGTCGGGATCATCTACGAGGCTCGCCCCAACGTCACCGCGGACGCCGCCGGCATCTGCCTCAAGAGCGGCAACGCCGTGCTCCTGCGCGGCTCCTCCAGCGCGGCACGGTCCAACGCCGCGATCGTGGACACCCTGCGGCGTGCGGCACAGGAGTCGGGGCTGTCCCCGGACGTGGTCCAGGTCGTCCCGGGGGAGGGGCACGAGTCGGTCAAGGAGCTGATGCGCGCCCGTGGCCTGGTCGACGTGCTGATCCCGCGAGGCGGCGCCGGACTGATCGCCTCGGTGGTCGAGGAGTCCACCGTTCCGGTGATCGAGACCGGCGTCGGCAACTGCCACGTGTACGTCGACTCCGCCGCCGACCTCGACATGGCCGAGCGGATCGTGCTGAACGCCAAGACCCAGCGCACCTCGGTGTGCAACGCCGCGGAGTCGCTGCTGGTGCACGCGGACGTGGCCGCCGAGTTCGTACCGCGGATCGTGCGCGCGCTCCAGGACGCCGGAGTCACCGTGCACGGCGACGACGTGTTCGCCGAGGAGGCGGACGTGGTGCCCGCCACCGAGGAGGACTGGGGCACCGAGTACCTCGCGCTGGAGATCTCGGCTGCCGTCGTACCCTCGCTCGATGCCGCGATCGCGCACATCCGCGAGCACTCCTCGGGCCACTCCGAGGCGATCGTCACCGACTCGCAGTCCAGCGCGCAGCGCTTCGTCGCGGCCGTGGACTCCGCTGCGGTGCTGGTGAACGCCTCCACCCGGTTCACCGACGGTGGCGAGTTCGGGTTCGGCGCCGAGATCGGCATCTCCACCCAGAAGCTGCACGCGCGTGGGCCGATGGGCCTGCCCGAGATGACGTCGAGCAAGTACGTCGTCACGGGCGACGGCCACGTCCGGTGAGGTTGATCTGGCTCACCTTCGGGTTCGGCGCCGTCTCCGCAGTCATCCCGATCTTCAACATGGAGGCGTACATCTCGGTGATGTACGCGAACAACCCGGAGCGTTCCGCGCTGGCGCTGGCCTTCGTCGGCTCGCTGGGACAGAACATCGGCAAGCTGGTCTGGTACTACCTGTCCCTCGGAGCCCTGGACATCCCCTGGCTGAAGAAGCGGATGGACACCCCCAAGCGGCAGGCCAGCTTCAACAAGTGGCGCAGCTACGTCCAGGGCCGCCCGGCGATGAGCGGCCTGCTGACGTTCGTCTCCGCGGCCGTGGGCTTCCCGCCGTTCTTCGCGATGGCGATGGTGGCCGGCACGTTGCGGATGAACGTGGTGGTCTTCTTCTTCGCCGGCCTGGCCGGCCGGACGCTGTTCTTCTGGGCCTGGTTGGTGGGCGTGGGACTCATCTTCAACTGAGGCTCCGGCCCCCGTCCTCGAACCGGCGCCGCGGGCGCGCAAGCGGCTCCGCGAGCAGCCCCTCGGCCTCTGCGATGCCGCAGGCGCCACGGGGAGCCGGTGCCGTTAGGCTGTGCCCATGCTGAATCTCCTACTGCTGCCGCTGCAAGCCGAGGAAGGCGCCGGACTGGCGCCGTTCGCCATCGGTATCGGCGCCCTGCTGGTCCTGCTGGCCATGCTCTTCGCGCTGCTGGCCTTCGGCAAGGGACGCGAGCACTCCTGAGCGCCGCCACCTCCTCCGTCTCGCCGGACCCGATCGTGGACGAGCCCGCACCCGCGCCGCCACGTCGCCGTGTCGGCGTGATGGGTGGCACCTTCGATCCGATCCACCACGGCCACCTCGTGGCCGCGAGCGAGGTGCAGGCGTGGTTCGACCTCGACGAGGTCGTCTTCGTCCCGACGGGGGAGCCCTGGCAGAAGTCGGACCGCGAGGTCTCCACGGCCGAGCACCGCTACCTGATGACGGTCATCGCGACCGCCTCCAACCCGCGGTTCACCGTCTCCCGCGTCGACATCGACCGCGGTGGCCCGACGTACACGATCGACACGCTGCGCGACCTCACCGAGGCGCTGCCCGGCTCGGATCTGTACTTCATCACCGGTGCGGACGCACTCGCCGAGATCTTCACCTGGCGTGACGCCGAGGAGCTGTTCGGCCTGGCCCGGTTCGTGGGCTGTACCCGCCCGGGCTACGAGATGCTGCCGAGCACGCTGCACGGGATCCCTGCGGACCGGGTCACGATCCTGGAGATCCCCGCGCTGGCGATCTCCTCCTCCGAGTGCCGCGAGCGTCGCGCGAAGGGCGAGCCCGTCTGGTACCTCGTGCCCGACGGCGTGGTCCAGTACATCGCCAAGCACGACCTCTACTCCATGAAGGTGCAGACCTGATGACCGCAACAGAGCGCGCCGTCGAGCTGGTGCACGCGGCCGCACGTGCGGCCTCGGACAAGCTGGCCGAGAACATCCTCGCCTTCGACGTCAGCGACCAGCTGGTGATCACCGACGCGTTCCTGATCGCCTCGGGTGGCAACGAGCGGCAGGTCCGGTCCATCGTCGACGAGATCGAGGACAAGCTCCGCGAGCACGGCGCGAAGCCGGTACGCCGCGAGGGTGAGCGTGACGGCCGCTGGGTGCTGATCGACTACGCCGAGATCGTGGTGCACGTGCAGCACACCGAGGAGCGCGAGTTCTACGCCCTCGAGCGGCTCTGGCGCGACTGCCCGGTGATCGCACTGCCCAAGGACGTGACCTCCGGCCGTGGCCGCTGACGCGTCGCCGCCGGTGCTCGACCCGGGCGGGCGCGGACGCCGGGTGATCCTCGTCCGGCACGGGCAGACCGCCTGGAACGCCGAGGGGCGTGCCCAGGGCCACCTGGACGTCGGCCTCGACGACACCGGGCGGCAGCAGGCCGAGGCGATGGCGCTCGCCCTGGCCGACATCGAACCGACCCTGCTCGTCTCCAGCGACCTCACGCGGGCCCGCGAGACCGCGGCCTTCCTGGAGAAGCAGACCGGCCTCACCGCCGTTGAGGACCCGCGGTGGCGGGAGTACGACCTCGGCGAGCGAGCCGGGCTGACCCTCGCCGAGTTCGGGGAGCGCATCGGCGTGCAGTTCGAGGGGTGGTGGGACGTGCACGCGCACGTCGAGGTGCCCGGAGCGGAGTCCCCCGAGGAGCTCGCGGCCCGGGTGCTCCCTGCGTTCGAGGAGGTCCTGGACTCCTTGGGGGAGGAGCAGACCGCGATCGTGGTGACCCACGGCGCCTCGCTGCGGGTGGCGATCGCCGGCATCCTGGGCTGGTCGCTGTCGGCAGCCGACGGCATGGAGGCGATGCAGAACTGCGCCTGGGCGACGTTGGCGGAGACCGGTCCCGGGCGGCTCCGGCTCTCCTCCTACAACCGGACGGCGACGCAGCCACCCCCCGATTAGCGTCACCG
Source organism: Nocardioides sp. Z30_9 (assembly GCF_058215735.1). Classification (NCBI taxonomy): domain Bacteria; kingdom Bacillati; phylum Actinomycetota; class Actinomycetes; order Propionibacteriales; family Nocardioidaceae; genus Nocardioides; species Nocardioides sp. Z30_9. The sequence continues at coordinate 1,020,133 of NZ_JBZAJF010000001.1, read as the reverse complement.
GAGGACGTTGGATAAGATTCCCGACGTTGCCCGGACGAGGGCAATGGGGGGCTGTGGCGCAGCTGGTAGCGCACTTGCATGGCATGCAAGGGGTCAGGGGTTCGAATCCCCTCAGCTCCACCCGAAACACCAGGTCAAAGGCTATGTCGGAGTCCTCTCAGGAGGGTGAAGGCATGGCCTTTGGACATTTATTGGACACTTATTCGTCGCTGAGCGTGGCGTCGTGGAACCCCATCGTTGGTTCTGGAGGTGCCTCGGGTGGCCTCGTGCACCTGGGTGTCATGGACACCTCCACCAGCACCCACGTCGCCATCGAACCGGTTCTCACGCTCAGTGAGCTGGCCGCGCATCTCTCGGTCACGGTGCAGACGCTCTACGACCTGCGCAGCAAGGGTCGTGGACCGCGTGGGTTCAGGGTGGGCCGCGAGCTGAGGTTTCGCCAGTCCGAGGTGGACGCGTGGCTGGAGCGCCTGGAGGCCTCCGACAGCGCACGACACCCATCCCAGGGGCAAGGGTGAGCGCCGGGCGGCCGCGCACGAGCGTGGGGACCTTCGGGCAGGTCGGTCTCGTCGACCTTGGTGGCCGGTACCGCGCAATCACTCGCTTCCGCGACACTGACGGCCGGCTCCGGAAAGTCACCGCGACGGCGAGGTCTCGGCGAGCGGCCCAAGCGCTGCTCAAGGAGCGGCTGCTCAGCAGGCCCGGCTACGGCAACGGGGGGCTGCTGAGCCTGTCCAGCCCGTTCGGTGACCTGGTCGAGCTGTGGCTCGGTGATCTGGAGCTGCGCGACATCGCCGAGAACACTAAGGACAACTACCGAGACGACCTGCGGCTGCACGTGCGACCGTTCTTCGAGCACTTCACCCTCGGGGAGATCACCACCGGGCGGGTGGAGTGGTTCCTGAAGGCCGAGCGAGCGGTGTCCCACTCACGGGCCAAGCACTCGCGCACCGTGTTGAACCAGCTGTTCACCTTCGCCCTGCGCCATGACGCCATGGGGCGCAACCCGGTGGAGGGCACTTCGCAGCTGGTGAGACCGAAGAACCAGATCCAGGCACTGACCCTCGAGCAGGTCCAGGCAATCCGGGTCGCGGCTGCTGCGTGGCGCACTGACCCGGGCCTGAGCGGCCCCAGACCCGATGGGCAGGTCCGCGACCTCATCGAGGTCCTGCTCGGCACCTCGATGCGACCCGGGGAGGCGCTGGCGCTGAGGCCGTGCGACATAGCCGAAGGCCGGCGCGGGATGGTCGCGCATGTCCAAGGCACAGTTGTGTACCGGCAGGGCCACGGCACCTCCCGCCAGAACCACCCCAAGACGGACTCCTCGGTGCGGCAGGTCCCGGTGCCGACCTTCGCAGCCCAGGTGCTGCGCCGTCGGATCGCGAACCTTGGCCCACAGAACAGTGAGCGCACCATCTTCGCCAACCGCAGCGGTGGCCCGCTCAGCACGCACAACGTCCGGCGCACGTTCCGGGAGTTCCTGATCCTCGCCGGGCTCGGCGACTCCGGGATCACGCCACGGTGGTACCGACGCACAGGCGCCACCGTCCTGGCTCGCGGGCTTGGTGTGGACGTGGCTGCCACCCACCTGGGCCACGCCTCGACATCGATCACCGAAGGTCACTACATCGAGCCCGATCGCACGGTCGACTTCGCTCCCGCGCACCTGCTCGAAACCGCGCTCCGGCCGGTGGCCCCCGATCCAGGCCTCCTCGCGCAGCCCGAGACCGACGAGGAGGACCGACTGCTCGAAGAGATCGACCCGCGTGAGGACACAGGGTCGATCGATGTGGCATGACTGGGGGCCCATCGCGCCCAGGATCCGTCGTACGCGCACATCAGGTCGATCGCGAGCAGCACTTCGAACGGTCACATGCCGATCGCGCCGTTATCGCCGCGGCTGTCGGGTCGGTGGAGGATGGCCGCTTCGAGCTCGGCCCGGCTCTGCGCCGCTCCCGTGGGTGGCCTCGGCTTGGGTGGTTCAGTTCGACGGTCCAGAGGGGCGATGTCGAGGAGTCCGGGCCCGACGGGGGAGGTGATGGGGATGTACCGCGCCCGGGCTGGTTTGACGAGTCGGACGGCGGCCTCGTCGATTCGAGGAAACGGAACACGGAGGAAGTAGAGGCGCTCGCTGGCGCCGCGGTCGAGGATCTGCACAATTCGTTCATCGACCCGGGCGAAGAGCTGATCCAGTTGGCGCACCGCAGCGGGGTCGGCAAGCTCCGAGGCATGGAGTCGTCGGACACGAGATGCCGCAACAGATGCTTGCCCGGCAGACAGTCTGCCGTCGCCGAGCTTGCCGCCCAGGTCGCGCGTCTGGTGGATCAGCCGGGTGTAGGTCGCCTCCCGGGCGCGCCATTGGGCAGCATGATCGGGGTCGCTTACTGCAACAAGCAGCGCTGCTGTGTGCGAGACGATGCGCTGGGAGTCGAGGACGACTCGGAGGCTGCGGGGGTCGGGGAACGTGCCGAGGTGGACGAGCATGTTGTGCTCGGCGTCTAGCAGGCCAGTGATCCCGGGCCGGGCGGGCCCGTCGATGGTCGCGGGGGCGGGGCGCCACCCACGCAAGTCGACCGTGTAGTCGGGTTCGTCGTGGCGTGCGAAGGCTGTGCAGTTCTCCGCCGCTCGTCTGAGTCGACTCTGGTCCTTGACGGGGCGCCAGCCTGGGATGTTGGCGTAGCGGCGGTCGAGGCCAACGACGGCGCGGGCGACTTCGGCTGCGTCCTTGAGGATGGTCTTGCATTGCGCGTCGGAGAGCCGGCCGTACGCGAGGCCGGCGTCGAAGTCGTGCTCACCCAGCGCCGCGGCCCGGGCCGCTCGTCGCCAGGTCTCGAGCATCGGGAAGGCCTGCTCACTGGCGAGCTCCTCCAGGTGCGGGAGACCCGGGGCGGACTCCCCGGTAGCCGCTTCCAGCCGGAATCGCAGCTCCTGAGCTGGAGTGCGCCTGAGAGGGCTGATCTTCTCGAGGTCGATCCGCGGGCTGGCGGCACACACGGCCTGGAGACACCAGGTCAGGACCGACTGACGGTAGCGGGCGATCTGCTCACCGAGGTTCGTGCGCTCCTCCACGGTGGTGGACTCGGGCACCGTGTGGAGCCCTCGGCCGCCGAGGCGTTGCTGGATCCTGTGCTGACGCAGTAGCACGGCGAGCTCGGCGCGCAGTTCGCTGGAGTTCTCGCCGTACATCAGGGGACGTCCTGCTCGCGCGCGGCGAGGAGCATGTCCAGGACCAGCTCGACCTGGAGAGCATCGACGCCGTGCTCGACGAGGTCCTCGATCGCGGACTCGGCAACGCAGAACAAGACGTCGCGCTCATCGAGGCCAACAGCGCTGATACCGGGGATGTGGTCGCCGTGCATCCAGTCGAGCTGGAGCAGGACTCGTTCGTACTCCACGGACGCGTCGAAGGTCTGCGCGAGATCGGCCAGCGCAGCGAGATGGGAGCGGGCCTCGGCGAGGGTGAGCGCGTGGGCGAGCAACATGGACTGTCTCCTTCGCTCGGAGCGGACTAAACGGCTCGGCTCTGTCACCGCTACCGCCAGTGGCGTGTTCGGGCCTGGGGAACAGACGTGGCTGTGGGCATCTCGGGGGAGTGAGAGGTCTGGGACCTAGGTGGCCGCGCGGACGCGCTCCTCGATGCGGCGTCTTGCTGCGACGTCGTTGAGGACGAACTGCACGAAGTCGGCGTCGCGGTCCTCGATCAGGACCTCGCGGCTGGGCTGGACCGTCCGTTCGCCTGGCCACGCGGTCTGCCTGGTGGCCCGATCCCGGTCGAGTCGTGTTCCCGACGTGGAGACCCACTCCCGGAGCCGGTTCCGGGCGTCAGCGAAGTCGCGATGCCACGCGAGCGGACCTGAGGGTGAGGCATCGGGGTCGTAGGAGTTCAGCCAGTGCTCGTGCAGGGCCGAGAGCTCCCAGACGAGTTCGTCGTGTCGGTGCCAGAGGGGCGGGATCACGGTCGGCGGCAGCCCGTAGGTCGCGCGCAGCCAGTTCACCCAGGCGTTCAGATCGAGCCACTGACCCTCGGCCTCGTCGCCGGAGAGCAGGTTCCAGTTGATCGGGTGCAGCGGAGCGTCCTCCCGGTCGGAAGATCCGTAGGACGCAAAGGGACCGCCGAATTCCGGGAGCTCGTCGCCCTCGCGTTCAAGCCCCAGCAAGGAAGGCTGGGCGATGTCGAAGTCGGTCATCGACCTGCTCGATCAGATGCTGACGGCCCGCGGCGCCCGCGCGCCAGCGGTGACCTGTTGGCCGGGGGCGTCGGGTTGCCGTGGCGCTGTGCGGTCCACGGCGTACTTCGTGCGAGCCAGGTCGTGACCGATGCGGCGGGCGACGAACTCCTCGCGTGACTCGGTCGCGCCGTTCTTGTCCACGTCGTACTGGTGGGTGTAGCCGGACGCGACGAACTGGTCACCGACCTTGAACCGGGCATAGGCCCGCTCGGCGCTGGCGCCGAACAGGACCATGTCGTGGTACGTCGGGTCCAGGCGCGTGAAGGTGGCGTCCGGCTCCTTGCGGAAGTGCTCGACACCGACGCGGGCGTAGCACCTGGCGGTGCCCTTGTCGGTGAACGTGAGCTGGGGTGGTGAAGCGACGAAACCATGCAGGCTCATCTGGGTGGGAATCGTCATCACTGACTCCTGCCGTCGCGCGACGCCTCGAACGGGGTCGCTCTCAGCAGGGAGGTGCGCAGCCGCGACCTTCGATGTCGTTCGACGCGGGGTCACAGAGGTCCGTAGCGCGCGACTGCGGTGTAGTGCCCGCGCCATGTTCATCGAGGCCCGGCCGGAGCTGGACATCTTGCGGCAGACTGAGCCCCGATCGCCCATCGTCTGTCGTGAGGAACTCTGTGAGTACGCTCGGTAGCTTCATCTGGTCGATCGCCGACCAGCTCCGCGGCCCTTACCGGCCCAACCAGTACGGCACCGTGATCCTCCCCCTCACGATCCTGCGACGGCTCGACTGCATCCTCGAGCCGGACCGCGCAACGGTGCGTGAGTTGGCCGCGAAGTACGAGAACCCCAACCGACTCAAGGTCGAGGTCACCAAGGCCACCGGGCGACCGTTCTACAACACCTCGAACTACTCCTTCGCCAACCTTCTCGCCGACGCAGACGGGCTGGCTGACAACCTCACCGACTACGTCGACCGGTTCTCCGCAGACGTCGACGTGTTCGAGTACTTCGAGTTCAAGAAGGAGATCCTCGCCCTGGAGAAGTCGGGTCTTCTGCGCGAGGTCGTCAAGGCATTCGCCGCCATCGACCTGCACCCGGACGAGGTGTCGAATTCCGACATGGGCGATGCCTTCGAATACATCATCCGCAAGTTCAACGAGGCCGCGAACGAGACCTCCGGTGACCACTACACGCCGCGCGACGCGATCAAGCTGCTGGTCGACCTGCTCTTCGCCGAGAAGGACGCCGACCTGACCGGCGCCGGCATCGTCCGCACACTCTACGACCCCACCGCCGGCACAGGCGGCATGCTCTCCCTGGCCGAGGAGCACCTGCTCGCACAGAATCCTGATGCGCGGCTCAGCCTCTACGGCCAGGAGTACAACCCGCAGTCCTACGCGATCTGCAAGTCGGACCTGCTGGCCAAGGGCCACAACGCGACCAGCATCGCCTTCGGCAACACGCTGACCGACGATGCGTTCAAGGGTCGCCAGTTCGACTTCTGCATGTCCAACCCGCCTTATGGGGTGGACTGGAAGCAGTACGCCAAGGCGATCACCAAGGAACGCGACGAAGCCGGTCCCTACGGCCGGTTTGCCCCGGGGCTCCCGGCGACCTCGGACGGGCAGATGCTCTTCCTGCTCCACCTGGCCCACAAGATGAGGGCACCCGAGGACGGCGGCGGCCGGGTCGGGATCGTCATGAACGGATCGCCGCTGTTCAACGGGGGAGCCGGATCCGGGCCCTCCAACATCCGCCAGTGGCTGCTGGAGAACGACTTGGTCGAAGCCATCGTCGCGCTGCCGACCAACATGTTCTTCAACACCGGCATCGCCACCTACATCTGGATCCTGGACAACTCCAAGCATCCCGAGCGAAAGGGCGTGGTCCAACTCATCGACGGCACCTCGTTCTGGACCAAGATGCGCAAGAACCTCGGCTCCAAGGGCCGCGAGATCAGCGACGTCGACCGCGCTCAGGTCGTCCGCCTTTACGCCGAGTTCACCGACGCCGACCCGGACTTCTCGAAGGTTCTCTCCAACGACGAGTTCGGCTACTGGACCATCACCGTCGAGCGCCCGCTCCTCGACGAATTTGGGAACGAGGTCGTCGACCGCAAGGGCAAGCCCAAGTCCGACTCGAAGAAGCGCGACACCGAGAACGTGCCCTTCACCTACGGCGGCTCCACCGCTGGTGCGGCCGGCATGACCGAGGTGATCGACGCCTACTTCGACACCGAGGTGAAGCCCCACGTCGAGGATGCCTCGATCGACTGGACCAAGACCAAGACCGGCTACGAGATCCCGTTCACCCGCCACTTCTACAAGTACGTCGCACCTCGACCTCTGGCCGAGATCGACGCTGACCTCGAGAAGCAGGTCGCCAAGATCCTCGAGCTCTTGCGAGAGGTCGAGCAGTGAATAGCGCCTCGGTCGCGACGGGTGCCTGGAATACAACTCGTCTCGGTTGGATGTTCCAGCCAGTCTCCGAGCGGGGTCACCAGGACGCGATGGTTCTGAGCGTGTACCGCGATCACGGCGTGATTCCGAAGGCCAGCAGGACGGATAACTTCAACCGCACTCCAGCGAACCTCAGCAACTACCAGCTCGTGCAGCCGGGTGATCTTGTCGTTAACCGGATGAAGGCATGGCAGGGATCACTCGCTGTATCTGAGCACCGAGGCATCGTTAGCCCCGACTACGAAGTGCTGCGCCCTACAGGCCCTGCATACGACCAGCGCTTCATGCACTCGCTGCTCCGCTCACGTGTGCTTATCGACCAGTACGCGCTCCGCTCCACCGGGATCCGTCCCTCCCAGTGGCGGCTGTACTGGGACGAGATGAAGACGATCGAGGTCTCCCTGCCCTCGGCGGAGAAGCAGCGCGCCATCGCCGACTACCTCGACCACGAGACCGACCGCATCGACGCGCTTATCGAACAGCAGCAGCGGCTCATCCTCATGCTCCGCGAACGGAGAGTCGCGACTGTCGCAGAGGCACTTGAAGGGTACGAAAGAATCCACCTACGGCGACTCGTTGATCCTCAGCGTCCGATGACGTACGGAATCCTGCAAGCAGGGGAGCCCGTCGAAGATGGTGTTCCCTACATCGGTCCCTCCGATATCGCGGGCGAGGGAACCTCTCCAGTGAGGGCGACTTTGCGAACGACAACGCCGGAGATCGCGAGCGCGTATCGCCGGTCGGTCTTGGCTGGCGGGGACCTCGTCGTCTCGATAGGTCCCGCGTACGGCAAGGTCGCTGTCGTTTCTGATGATCTGACGGGGGCCAACCTGACGCAAGACACGGTGCGCGTGGCCTTGGTGCCGGAGGTGGCTGACAGGAAGTTCGTCGTGTGGGCATTGCTCTCACGTCAGACCACCGACTACTGGGACTACCAGATCATGGGCGCGACGTTCCGTCGTCTGAATCTCGGCACCCTTGCGCGCACACCGATTCCGCTTGTCCCGCTCGAGGAGCAGCGCCGTATCGCGAGCTACCTCGACGAGCGAATCACGAAGATTGACGCGCTGATCTCGGAGACGGAGCGGTTCATCGAGCTCTCGAAGGAGCGTCGCGCCGCGCTGATCACGGCAGCGGTAATGGGTCAGATCGACATACGAGAGGTGGCGTGATGGCCGATCACCACGAGATCGTCTTCGAGACCGAGATCTGCGAGCACCTCAAGGCACACGGCTGGCTGTACTCGGCGAACGACGCGGGCTATGACCGCGAGCGCGCGCTCATTCCGGAGGACCTGGTCGAGTGGCTGGAGGCGACGCAGTCGGCGGCGTACCAGAAGGCGTTGAAGGCCGCCGGCTCTGAGGCGAAGTTCCTCGACGTGCTGACTGCGGCGCTGGACAAGCCGCTGGAGCACGGTGGCGGCATGTTGAACATCCTGCGCAACGGGGTGCAGTACATCGGTGGCGGTCGGCTGAAGATGGCGCAGTTCCGGCCCGAGACGACGCTGAACGAGACGACGAACGCCCACTACGCGGCGATGCGGGTGCGGGTGATGCGGCAGGTGCACTTCTCCACCGCCGACCAGCGCAGCATCGACCTGGTGTTCTTCGTCAACGGGCTGCCGGTGGCGACGGTGGAACTGAAGACGCACTTCAGTCAGTCGCTGGACGAGGCGATCCAGCAGTACCGCAGGGACCGCAACCCGCTGACCAACGGCCGCGCCGAGCCGTTGCTGTCGTTCGGGCACCGGGCGCTGGTGCACTTCGCGGTCTCCAACGACCTGGCGGCGATGAGCACCAGGCTGGAGGGGGACAAGACCCACTTCCTGCCGTTCAACGCCGGGTTCGATGCCGGGGCCGGCAACCTGCCCGGCGCGGACGGGCAGTCGGCGACGGCGTACTTGTGGGAGCGGGTGTGGCAGAAGGACGCCTGGCTCACCATCATCGGCCGGCTGATGATCGTGGAGACCAAGGAGGAGTGGAACGTCGCCACGGGCGCCTCGGTGCGTCGGACGAGCATGCTGTTCCCCCGGTTCCACCAGTGGGAGGCGGTCACCGACATCGTGACCGCGGTCGTCGAGGAGGGGGTCGGTCAGCGATACCTGATCGAGCACTCGGCTGGATCGGGGAAGACCAACACGATCGCCTGGACCGCCCACCGGCTGGCCCGGCTGCACGTGGACAACGTGAAGGTCTTCGACTCCGTGATCGTGGTGGTGGATCGCACGGTGCTCGACGGGCAGCTGCAGGACGCGATCCGTCAGATCGACGGCACCGGCAAGATCGTGGCCACTATCAGCCCCGAGGACGTCCGCAAGGCGGGCGCGAAGTCGAAGTCCAGCCTGCTGGCCACCGCGTTGAAGAACGGTGAGCTGATCATCGCGGTGACGGTGCAGACGTTCCCGTATGCGCTGGAGGAGATCCGGGCTGACGCCGGCTTGAAGGGCAAGAAGTTCGCTGTCATCGCTGATGAGGCCCACTCCTCGCAGTCCGGGCAGATCTCCTCGAAGCTGAAGCAGGTCCTGACCGCTGAGGAGATTATGGAGATCGAGGATGGTGGCGTGGTCGACGTCGAGTCGATCTTGGCCGCGGAGATGACCGAGCGGGTGGAGTCGCCCAACATCTCCTATCTCGCGTTCACCGCGACCCCGAAGAGCAAGACCCTTGAGCTGTTCGGGCGCAAGGGGCCAGACGGCAAGCCGGGGGAGTTCCACCTGTACTCGATGAAGCAGGCGATCGAGGAGGGCTACATCCTCGATGTCCTGAAGGGCTATCAGGCCTATGAGACTGCGCTGAAGATCGCTGGCCACGCCAACAGCGAGGGCGAGGTCGAGGAGGGGGCGGCCCGCAAGGGCCTGATGCGGTGGGTGCGGCTGCACCCGACCAACATCAGCCAGAAGGTGCAGATCATCGTCGAGCACTTCCACGCCAATGTGGCCCACCTGCTGGAGGGCAAGGCCAAGGCGATGGTCGTGACCGACTCACGCAAGGCAGCGGTGAAGTACAAGAAGGCGATCGACGCCTATATCGCCAAACGGGCCGCCGAGGATCCTGCCTACACCTACCGGACCCTGGTCGCCTTCTCCGGCGCGGTGCAGATGGCCGAGGACGAGGTCTGGTCTGCGGACTGGGGCCCGGCGCCGAGCAAGGACGACGAGTTCACCGAGGCCAACCTGAACCCCGGCGCCGGAGCGGATCTGGCGGCAGCGTTCAAGGGCGAGACCTACAAGGTGATGCTGGTCGCCAACAAGTTCCAGACTGGGTTCGACCAGCCGCTGCTCTCCGCGATGTACGTCGACAAGAAGCTCTCCGGCGTGACTGCGGTGCAGACGCTGTCGCGGCTCAACCGCACGCACCGCACCGCCACGGGCGAGCACAAGCGCAAGACGTTCGTGATCGACTTCGTCAACAAGCCCGAGGACATCAAGGACGCCTTCGAGCCGTACTTCAAGAACGCCACCCTGGAGACCGAGACCGACCCCTACGTCGTGGTTCATCTGGCGACCAAGCTCGCCCAGGCCGGCATCTACTCCGAGGACGAGGTCCGCAAGGTCGCCGAGCTGTGGGTCACCCGGAAGGGCCACAACGCTCTGTCTGCGGCGATCAGTCCGGCCCAGCACGACTTCAAACGCCGATACGCCCGGGCGCTCGAGGAGGACGACAAGGTCACCCTCAACGCACTGGACCTGTTCCGCAAGGACATCTCCACCTACGTGCGGCTCTATGACTTCATGAGCCAGATCGTCGACTACGGCGACCCCTACCTGGAGATGCTGTCGATCTACCTGCGCCTGCTCGAACACGTCATAGACGAGACCTCCTGGGCCGCGGAGGTCGACCTGTCCGACGTGGTCCTGGTCGGGATCAAGCACACCAAGGCCGCCGCGGTCGACATCTCCCTGACCGGCGACGGTCAGCTCAAGGGCATCAGTGGAGCAGGCACCGGCACCAAGAAGGAGCCGAAGTACGTCGCCCTCCAGGTCGTCATCGACAAGATGAACGACCTCTTCGGAGCCGAGTCGTTCACCGAGTCCCAAGTGAGGGAGTTCGTCCAGGGTCTCGTCCAGCGGCTGCTGGCCTACCCCGACCTGATCAAGCAGACGCGGGTGAACTCCAAGAAGCAGTTCCTCGAGTCCCAGGATTTCCAGGCAGCTGTCACCGAGGCGGTGGTGGACAACCAGGGCGCACACAACACCATGGCCGACTACTTCTTCAGCGACGGCCCTGGGATCAACGGCGTCATCCTGGCCCTGGCCGATGCGTTCTACGAGGCGGCGATCGATGAGCCCGTGGGTGCCTGATCGAAGTCGGCTCGGGGAGGTACCGCAACAGAGCGGTCAGTCCCAAGCCTGGCCGGGGTCGCGGCGCCATCCGTGGCGGTCGCCCGTAGGGCAGACGGGGTGTGAATCAGTGGGTGGGCTGAGTGACGCGCCGTCCCCAGCCATCGGCACGATCCGCTGACCTCTGCCTTCGCATTGCGGGGGAGGGTCTCCGCCCGCGATGGTGTTGGACCAGGCGGCGGCGTCCATGGTGTGGACTCAGAGTCCGGTCTGCTGGCGGATAAGCGCGGCTGTGACGTCAGCGAGCACTGCACTGGGGACGGAGCGGAGGAGGCGTCCGGCCTTCCGCAGGGCGCCCGCGTCGTCGTCGTCGGTGGTCTGCTCGGCGGCCTGGTTCAGGAGCTCGACCAGGGCTTCGGCGGCTGCGTCTTCGTCGGGCCAGAGACCGACTGCTCGGCGTCCTCGCTCCGTGAGTCTGCTGGCGAAGAAGTCGATGGGGCCGCCCATTGCGTTCACTGGCTTGCCGTTGAGAAACGCGGGCACGAGTGCGTCCATGGCAGCCACGACGTCGTCACGGGTGAAGTCGTTGTCCTGGTCGTTGGCAATGTCGACGGCTCCGACGTACTGCTCGCCGCTGTCTAGGCGACGGGCGACTTCGAGCAGCACTGGGAAGTCGCGGCTGTTCCATCTGTCGCGCAGGCGCTGGGGTTGGTCAGTCATCTCTGGACCTCACCCGAGCCCGGATTGTCTTGCGACGACAGCCGCCACCACGTCGACCATGATGTCGCGGGAGACCATGCCGATCTGCCCGCTGGCACGACGCAATAGGGTCTTCTCTTCTGGGTCGGAAGTGGCGTCCGCCGCCTGCTTCAGGGCTTCCACCAGCGCGTCCACGCCCTCCTCGGAGGGCCAGAGGCCGAGGGTGCGGCGACCTCGCTCGCGGAGGTGCACCTCGAACACGTCGCCTGGGTCCCCCATCGACGCCTCGCCGACAACCGCCTCGAGGTACCCACCGTCGTGCAGTGCGCGGAAGGCCTCCAAGATCTCCTCTTCTGACAGGCCCAGTTCGATGCGCACTAGCGCCCCGATGGGCAGGTCAACATCACGACCGGCTAGCCGCGCCGCGGTCGCAAGCACCGGTAGATCGCGCGCGTGCCACTGGTCGTCGAGTCGTAGGCGGATGGGCTCGTCAGTCATGGGACGGACCGTAGCGTCGGCCACCGACAAGAGCGAGGCGACATGAGCGGAGATGGACGCCAGGAGAGAGGAGCTGGGCGACATGGTCCGCGAGCTCACGTCGGCCTACTGCGTGGGAACCCCCGTCGAGGTGCGCAGCGGGGGGACGTCGTACGCGCGGCGCCACCAGGTGCCTGTGCCGTCTTTGCTCGATCAGACTCGCCCAGTTAGCGGTCACGGTGCTCAGCGTCTGAACTCGTGAATGGCGACTTAGGTCTTCGAACACTTCTACTCATCGCCGACTGCTAACCCATCGCGTTCGACAGGCGGTGGAATGACGCAGCACGCCGATCAGCGCGCCACCCGGCGCCGGTTACTCGATCTCAAGTTCGGCCTCAATTTCGACTTCGACCAGCGGCTGTAGTTCAGCTCGAAGTTCGGCGTACAACTCGTTATGCGTCTCGTCTCGTTCAAGGGCGATCGCGAGTGAGTAGCTCTGGGACACTCCTTCAACGTCCCAACGGTTCAAGTTTCGAACTGCGACGACGTACTCGTGAGGCGTGCCATCGGCAACCTTCACCGATCGTGTGTACCGACCCAGTTGATTAGTTCCTCGGCTTCGCTCAGTGTTGGCCGGCTGAAGATCGAGGCGATACTTCTCGAGTTCCTTCGGTAGCGCCTCGACATCCTCTTGCATCGCTTCGTCAGATTCAGCCTTCACATAAGCGGCTCGCACTTGAGCAACGGATGGCCCGTGAAAAATCTGGAACCCCATCTTGTTCGCCAGGTAATCCATCCTGGTCACCCGGACAGGTGGGTCGAACGCAAGTGCCAAGGAGATCACTCGCAGTCCTCCCGATTCCCGAAAGCTAGTTGGGACAGGGACGCTGTAAAAATGAACCTGATCAACCGTTATCGAGTTTTCGCTGAGAAGGACGGCACGGTGGTCATCCGACGCCTCTGAGCGAGCGCTGGAGACCTGACCGTAGCCAACCAGTCGCCTTTGATTGGTCCGTGATGGTGCAGTGTCTACTTCGAACATATGCGGCAAGGGTTCTGACCCAACAAGTAGCAGGGCGCGCACGCTATTTCCGTTCAAGTCTGGGTAGCGGCCAAGAACTCGAAGCGCTGCATTGGCAACAAGCGGCGCTGCGAAACTGGTTCCTCTGTCCTTCGCTAGAAGTTGATCAGGATGCGCTCCGCCGGCTCCAACTACTTCCACCGATGCATCGCGGACGGCGCGACCAAGCAGGCTGTCGAACAGGGCGCTGCCCGACGGCGCGGCAACCTCCGGCTTGATCGCGCCCATCGGCCCCGGCCCGACCCGCGTGAACGGGCTAGGCAATCTTGAGCCGCCGATAGGAAACTTCTCGGCCGATGCCTTAACTGCAACACCCTGCAAACTTCCGGCGCCCAAGCCCCCGGCCGTGATCGAGAGTGCCGCGGTGCCAGGATCCAAGATTCCGCCGATTGAGGATGCCAAGAGATCCTGAATGTATTCATTGGATCCAAGTCGCGCGGGTTCGTAGCCATCTAACGAAAAGTTGCCTACGCAGGTGACAACCACCACCTCGGGGTGATCACGTACAAACTGATCCACCAGAGCGGAGACCGCAGTAGGCCGCGATGCGCGATACGGCCGGCGATTGTCTCCGATTGAGAGGTTGACGACACGAGCACCGGCCTCAACTGCGACGTTCATCGCCGCCAAGAGCGTGTCGGGCCAAGCAACGTCGTCGACAAACCGATCATCTCGATCGAGAACCCTGACACTCAGAAGACGGCCTGCAGGGGTGAGGTTCGCCCGCAGAGCAATCGGTTCTTCAAGCGATCCGTATAGGGCGAGGCTGGCAACCAGCGTGCCGTGTCCGCTCTCATCACCGCCATCTGCAAGGCCTTCTCCCACGACTTCAACCCCAACGGTGGCCGGGGCGAGCAGTGGGTGCGCCGACCGAATGCCACTGTCAATGACTGCGACGATCGGCGCCGTCGCCGGAGGCGCAAGCACCAACGGCAACGAGTCAGGCGTTGCGTCGAAAAGTTGCGGGGCACCCAACAGGGGCCGGGGCATCACGTTGATCCAGCTAACGCGATCAGTCGCAAGAATTGCTCCGATCTCGTTCAAGGGCAGATCGCAACAGATCGCCGACCAGCCGGCGATAGCCCGCACGGACTTACCAACTACGCGCCCGCCTGCCGCTTTGATCGCCTCTTGGACCTCATCATTTCGGCGAACTGCCTCAGGCTGACTTTCTGGACACCAACAGTGAACCTCGAGTCGCTGGTCGCCGTTTGCGCGTCCTTGCGCGACGAGCGCCGCGAGTTCGCCACCGATAAGGTCTTCGTCACGAATGGTTCGGACCGCATCAATCTTGTCGAACAGGTCCTCGTAGGCAGCACGCCTAACATTTCCCTTCTCCGTCAGGCCCCTCGTGCCTGCGGAGTAGCTATCGTTGCGAGAGAGGAACTCAGTCATGTCTGGATCGGCCGCGAATGCGACTAGGGCGACATCAGAGCGGATCTCAAGTAAGACCAGACCCGCGGCTTCGACTCTATAAGGGTCTAGGGGTCCGTTGGTCTCCAAGACAAGGACTAACTCGGGGTCGATGCCAAGGCTGCCGGAGCGCCGCCGATGACTCGCCTTAATCGCACTGACTTGTGTTTTGATATCACGTCCATGCGCTCCGCGGTCCCCAAACTTTGTCGATCCACCGAATCCGGCGGACCTTGGCTGCCTCGGCCCAGGCTCGGTTGCCGCAGCGAGGCGCAAATGACCGTGCCACCGCGGTTCAAACAAGCTTGTCTGTTCGGACATCCCCCGAGGCTAGACCTTCGTGCAGGCAACTAGCGTCTCATTTGCCGCGAAGCGCGGCGCCTCGAACGGCGTGCCTTGCGATTGCCATGCGGAGATCCTCATTGGTAAGAGTCTTGCGCCCAGAGAGGACCCATCGCCGCTGAGCGTCCAAGCAGATGAGCTCGATCTCTGCGGGTGCGACGTTGATTAGACGTTGAGCCAGCGCGCGCAAACCAATGCGATGCGGCACACCGCGGAGCCGCATCTCAAGTAGCCGCTCCGTGTTCGAACTATCGAGGTTACGGAAGTGGATGACCTCGTCGAATCGACGCCAAAGCGCGCTGTCGAGCATCTGCGGGTGGTTTGAAGTAGCAACCACCAGCGACTCACCCTGCACCGACTCAATGAGCTGCAGAATTGTTGCGAGAACTCTGCGAATCTCAGCGTGATCGGATCCAGCTGCCCGCTCAGTCGCGATCGCATCGAACTCATCGAATACCAACACGCAAGGAGTTCGCTCTGCGAAGCGGATGACAGATTCTACGTTCCTGGCTGTCTCGCCGAGGTACGAAGAGGTCAATGCAGCAAGAGAGACGGTCGCCACAGGCAGACTCAACTCCGATGCGATCGCATGGGCTGTCGCAGATTTTCCCGTGCCGGGCTCACCGACAAGCAGCAGCCGGCGCCGGGGCGAGAGCCGATAGCCAGCAAGCAAGGAGCGACTTCGGTTCTCTTCAACGACCTCGTTCACCACGGCGCCGTTTGTTGCATCGAAGACCAAGTCTTCAATCTCGTGCAGTGGCTTGGTGAGTGTCAGCAAGGGCCGTTCGTCGCGGCCCTTGGGCACCGGCCGCAGGGACAATGAGGCATCTGTCGCTGGACCTGCGTCCCTCATCAGTGCATGTTCCAAGTCCGTCGCAAGCAGCCGGTGGCCCAACCGCTGTTCGTCAGCGATGATCCTCTCAGCAGCCTCCAGGAACGCTGCATCATCCGATCGAGAGTACGCAGCGAAAAGACGCTTGAGTAGATCGCTTCGTGCCATCCGCGCCTCCTCAGTCGTACTTCGACCTAGCCACTCCTAAGGGTCTAGCTCCGAAGTGTATTGCGACCTTAGTCAGGCCCACTTCACCCCGCCGCACCGCGTGCCGCAGTCTTTGCCTCAAGTGTGGCCGGGGACACCGACACATACGCGCCGAGCATCTGAACGTCTCAAAGACGACCAATCCGTTCCCGCGGGATGATCCCAAAGCGGGGAGCCGCTTGGCGAGCCAGCCGAATCGGCTGACCCCCTCGCTGTCCTTCACCGGTCTGACCAGGCGCTTTGTAGTTGGGGCGGGACTTGAAACCCGCATCTCTGAGCCAGTTGGTCGCGTGCCGGCGCGCACAACGGGCCAGCCACGCGCGTCAATCTAGGTGATGTGCAGCGCTTCCGGTTTGGGACTCCGCCGGCCCATGTCTCCCAAAGGCCGACCGGACACCGCGCCTATTTCCGTCTGAGCTGGAGCTCCACCCCGTCGCGCTGGGATCGGATGTCGTCGGCATCACGGCGATCCGTCCACGGCCGCAGATCGGTCACCAGCGGGGGCGCGCTCCGCAGGAGCACCAGCGCTGTGCCGAACGGCAGCGTCCGGATGACCTCGGGTGGCAGGACGGGAACGCGGCGCGTTGCGCGCTGCAGGGACCGGGAGCCGTAGTCACCGACCGAGACCGTGTCAGTCTCCTCGTCGCGTTCGCCGATCAGTGCTGAGAGATCCTGAAGGTCGCGTGCTGAGGACGTGCCGCCAAGGATGACTTTGACGATGGAGGCGTCCCAGATGGCTCCGGCGGCGTGGTCGCCCCACTTGTCTCGGGCCTGCGAAAGGGACTGGAGGACCGGCATGGGGGTGATGCCGGTGCCGCCGCCTTCAGCCATGAGCATTGGCAGTGACGGGAGGGGGGAGAGGTTGCCGATCTCGTCGAGTGCGAGGAGTAGTGGTGGGTCGAGGCGCGCGCCCGGTGATGCTGCAGCGAGATGGCGGGCGGTCTCGACGAGATCCTCGATCAGCGCGGCGACGAGTGACCATGAGGCTCCGGAGCCGGAGCCGGTGGCCAGCAAGTAGAGGGTGCCGTTGTGGGTGAGGAACTCGACCGGGTCGAAGTGCTCCCCGGGCCGCGGTGACACCGCATCCAGAACACGAGGGTCGGCCAGGCATGAGAGTGCCAGGGAGACGCCCATCCAGATGGAGTCGCGGGTCCGGGGGTCGGAGTGGATCATCGACTCCAGTGAGTCCGACCAGCCAGGCGCTGCGGCAGGGTGGCTGGCCAGGATCGCAACGGCGTCGGCGGCCGCTGAAGGTGAGAGGGTCCAGGCGAACAGGTCGCTGGGGGTGCGCTGGTCGAGCGCTGCAGCGTGTAGCAGCGACTGGAGGGCGGTGCGGGTCTTGCCCTCCCAGAAGCCCCCGGACTCGACTCCGCCGGTCGAGAGGCCGGTAGCTGAGGCGAGCCCGGTGGCTCGGATCATCGCGGTGAGCGGGTCCTCGCAGCCGCGTACGGGGGACCACCGCAGCCCGGCGGGCAATCCGTTGGCGAGACGTTGAGGGTCAAAGACCGCGACTGGTCCAAGCTTCTGCCGCGCGGTGAGCGTTGCAGCGATGTTGTCGGGCCGGGTTGCTGTGGTGATGACCGCTCCGGGAGCGTCGAGGATCGTGTTGATCACGACGTGCAGGCCCTTGCCTGATCTGGGTGGGCCGAGCAGCAGGATCGAGTCTTCGACGGAGGCCCAGACTTCTCGGCCAAGGGATCGCCCGAGCAGGTAGCCGATGTCTGAAGCTGTCGGCTTCGTCAGGGACGGCCGCAGCGTTCGCCCCCGAGAAATGAGTGCCTTCTGGGAGCCGACGGCTCGGACGTCCCGAGCTGTCGCGATGCCTGCGAGCCGGCGCGGATCACGCGAGGTCTTGTGGCTGATGGTTCCGATGCGCCGCATCAGCACCAGCGCGCTGGCGGTCAGGGACGCAATCATGAGTGTGACGACGAGCCAGTAGATCCAGGGGGAAAGTCCCGACGAGCCGAGCGCTGCGGCGGGGTCGGCGGGCTGCGTAATGACGGTGAAGCCGACTCCCCATCCGCCGCTGGGTTGGGCGGTTCCTGAGAGCCAGGCAGCGGCGCTTCCGGCAAGCCGGAGTACGGCTGCGAACAAGCCTGCTGCACTGACGAGGATCAGGCCAATATTGACGAGGCCATCGTCGACGGAGCGGCCGCGTGGATTCACGCCGAACCTCCGCTGACCATGACGGTGCCAGATGTCTGCCCAAGGAGCACGATGAGTCCGGGGTGCGCTGCGAGCAATGCTGGTGGCAACCGCAGCCGGGCAGCTCCGGCGGCGCTCGCAACCTGGTGGGCGACGACGACTGCGACTGCGACGTCTTCGTTCGGTAGGAACCCGTCGCCAGCCACTTCGCCTATCTCCGATCTGGCAATCTGGACCCGGTCGACTGGACGTGGCGTCGCCAATGATGGGGTGATGATGTCGGTGAAGCTCGTACCGTCGGCCTCCTTGACCTCCACGCGCACCGGCGCGGCAAGGTCGGCGCCGATGTCCTCAAGCACTCGTTGAAGGTCTTCGCGGTGCAGCGCGTCGTTAGCGGTGTACGGCTCGTGGTCCAGCTTGATGTCAAGACACCCGTCCTCGTCGACGGTGACCTCCACCAACGGCATCAGGACCGGGACGCGAAGCGAGGCACGGTTATCGCGGCGGTACGGCGCGGACGTGTGCAGCATGCTCATCGTCGCAACACCTCCACCTGTCGGCTCGGACCGTTCTCCGCGAGAGGTGCTTTGTGTGACCTCACCAGGGCCTGGCGGTCGAGCCCCGGCGGGTCTCCGTCACCCACCTGCCGGGATCCGAGGTTGTCGAGCACCCTGAGCGCTGCGCCGCGAACTCGTTCAGCGGTCGCCTGCACGACCTCGACCGAAGGCTTGCCCGGGACGCTGCTCGCCCATGACGCGACATACGGGACGGTGTACGACGTGGTGTCGAGCCCGTGAGCAGCGCCGATCATCAGCGCAATCGATTCGGCTTCGACTTCGGCGATGCCGCGGTGCATGGCCGCGTCGGCGCTGTCCGGGTCGTGGAGCATCACGTGGCCCAACTCGTGGGCGAGTGTCTTCACCTGGGCGGCCTCATCCATGTCCATCCGCACTGAGACCTCCCGGGTGAGGTAGTCGGTCAGACCGTTCGCGCCGCCGATGGCATGTGCGTTGGAGACCAGGCGCAGGCCGAAGCCGTGTGCCTCGATCTGGTCGGCCAGCCCGTCCCACAGGCCCTCGGGCGCCTGCCCTTTCAGCAACGAGGCTCGCGGCGTCTCGGCGATGGGATCGCCTTCGGTCTGGGAGACGTCCCAGACATAGGCGGGTCTGAGCCCGATGAGGCGCGACCGGACCACCTCTCCCTGCCGGGGCCTCTCGCCACTTCCGAGGCGATGCCAGGAGCTCGCATCGTCCGGAGTCGATGAGGCGAACCGGGCGGTGACCGGCGCCAGGATGGCGTAGCCACCCTGGCCTTTCAGGACGTGACGGTTGAGGCTGAGCCACTGCTTGAACCCGGCCACGTACGTCGGAGCCGGATCGGGCACGCGACCGCGCTGGTAGGCGGCCTGGTGCTGGACGTAGATCAGCATGGTGTTGTTGAACGACCGCGAGCGAAACCTGGCTGCGAACTCCAAGGCACGCTTCCAGTCCTCGCCCGTCACCAGGGCACTGACCGACTCGGTGAGCTGCTGCTGGACCGCCTCGAGCTTCGCCTCTCGCGCGGCCAGATCCCGGCCCTGTGCTCTCACCGCACCTCACCCCCTTCGTTGCTTGCTGGGGAGGTGGGCCTCGCGGCCCGACGCGCGGGCGGAGGTGTCGAAGAGCTCGAGCTCGGCCGGGTGCAGCTGATGCTGCACCACGAAGGAGCGGTGCTTGATCCGCCACAACCCCTGCCCGGTGCCAAAGGTGGGGAGCAACGACTGCTCGGTCCCTGTCAGACCGAGGGCGGCCGCGGTCGCGCCAAGCTGGTCGGACTCCTGGCGGTAGACCACCCGAGTTTGGGCGTTGGCCAGCAGTGATGAGGCGAGGGCGCGCATCGCGGATCCGGAGTCGCCGACGTTGTCGAGGTCGGAGAGCTTGTGGAAGATCAGCATGTTCGCGATCCCGTAGTGCCGAGCGAGACGCCAGTGAGCATCCATCCGGCGCAGCAGAGCTGGATGCGACATCAGCCGCCACGCCTCGTCGTAGATCACCCACCGTTGCCCGCCGGCCGGGTCGAGGAGAGCTGACTCCATCCAGGCGGAGGAACAGGTCATCAGGACGGAAATGAGGGTGGCGTTCTCGGTCACCCTCGACAGGTCGAGGGAGATCATCGGCAGTGTCGGATCGAACCGCACGGTGCTGGGCCCGTCGAAGAGCCCGGCCAGGTCGCCCGCGACGAGTCGTCGCAGCGCGTGACCGACCAGGCGCCCGTCCTCGGCCAGGCGACCATCGTCAGTCGACTTGTCGGGGGCGAGCAGCCGTTCGACCACCATCGGCAGCACCGGGACCTCCGCAGTGCGGACCGTGTCCACGAGGGCAACATCGATAGCGGTGTGCTCCAGTGGGGTCAGAGGTCGAGCAAGGACCGTCTCAGCCAGCGCGCCCACCAGGTCGCGACGCCTCGCGGTCACTTGCGCCGTCCACTGAGCGTCATCGACCCCGCTAGGCCGGTGCCCATGGTCGAGCGGGTTGAGTCGGTTGGTCATGCCGTGCCCAAGCGCGATGGCTCTGCCGCCGACGGCCTCAGCAACGGCGGTGTGCTCGCCCTTCGGATCGCCCGGGACGTAGACACGTCGACCGAAGGGGATTGACCGGGTGTAGAGGCTCTTGGCCAGTGCCGACTTCCCGGCGCCGACGATGCCTGCGAGCACCAGGTTGGGTGCGGTGATCAGACCTCGGGAGTAGAGAACCCACGGGTCGTAGACGAACGAGCTGCCGCTGTAGAGGTCCTGCCCGACGAAGACTCCATCACTGCCGAGGCCACCCTCGGCAAGGAAGGGGTAGGCGCCCGCCAGGGTCGCCGAGGTGTCCTGGTGGCGCGGCAAGCGAAGGCGCCCCGGAGTGCGGAGCGCGGCCGGACCAGCCTCGCCGGCACGGGGGAGAACCACCGTCGACCGTCGCTCGGCCAGGAGCTGATCGGTTTTCGCCTTGGCCGTGTTCTTTCGGCCTTCGCGGTCGGCACGCTGAAGTGCGTTGGCCGCAGCACGTCGGAGGCGGCGATCCCGGTGCCGTTCGCGGCGAGGCGCGACGAGGACTGCGCTGTGCAGCCGGCCTTCCTGGAAGCCGGTCACAGTCCGAGCCCGTGATCGAGGGAGGGGTGCGGCGTTTCACGCATGCCCTGGGCGTGATGGCGGTCGTAGACGAGCGTCGCCTCAGCCTGGTGCGCATGACCGATCGACTCAGTGACCTGCCGCAGGACCTCGCCAGAGCGGTGGAGTTCCCATGACACCTGGTACGCCGCAGCCCGCCCTGCACCAGTGTCACCTGAAGACCATGCTCTGGATGCTGGACCATCGTGGACCGAAGCGATCTGGTGGAGGACCTGGCCGAGAGAGGTGACTGCCGCCGTCAGCGACCCGAGCACAGGGTAGATCTGGCGCGGATCGTCGATGGAACGAGTGGCGTGCGCCAGTCCGCGTAACGCCTGCTGCACTTCGTCGGCGTCAACGGCCGGGTCCTCGAATGTGGGCATCGGAGCCTCCTGCTCCTCGACTGCGGGGTCGTAGAGGAGGTGGGCGACCGTCGTCGCTGCTCAGACTGTCCGGCACAGAGGCAGTGCGGCGGCGGAGAACGCTTGGGCCTGCTGCCCCCACAGGCGCCGGGTCTCGCACGAGGCCTGGATAGCGGCTTGCTCGATCTCGGCGACGGCTCGCTCGAGCTCCTCGGGGTCCTGGGCGCTGACAGCGATCAGTCCGGTGGTGCGCAGGATGCCGTGGCCGGCGGTGAGGTCCGCCTCCTGCTGAAGCACGTCGCTGTACTCGGCACTCTGCTGGGCGTCCTCGATCTGACCGATGCGCTGGCGCTGGGCGGCATCGGAGATGTACTCGGTCTTCTTTCGGCGGATGTCGCGCGCGGCCTGGTCAGTGCGCATCGGCGTGTAGAGCAGGGTGAAGGTACGGCGTACCCCGGAGCTGAGCAGGACGGGCGCGAGGAACCCGGGGTAGACGAGGGAGCGCGGCCACTCGCTGACCCACAGCACGCAGTGGTGCGCCGAGTCGCTGCGCACACTGGACCAGTTCTCACTCACTGCGACGGGTCCGGCGGTCGCGAGATCACGGCCGAGCTCGCCGTGCCGCTCCAGGGCACCTGCCACCACGGGGTCGTAGGCCGATCGAAGGATGACGGCAAGGTCTCCGGGTTCCAACCAGCCCGACGGCGCGAGGTCGGCGGCCCGTAACGCTGCCGTCATTGTCGACATCTCCTGTCGCAGTACGGCGGCGGCACCACGGTTGCCACCACCAGCTGCACGGATCGCCCGTCCCGCTGCCTTCATGTCGAGCGCGATGGAGACCGTGCTGGTGTGACGCTCGCCGGCGGGCCCAGCCCGGTCGATCAGCTCGCCATAGGTCACCGACGTCCACGACCCGTTGTGCCGCCCATGCTGTGACCACCACTCAGCGAGCCCCTTGCCCGAGTCGGGCAGCGTTCTTTCCATCACCTGCACCGAGGCGATGCGACCCGAGCGGCAGGCGGTAGCGAGCACGCGACCCCAGCTCGAGACGCGGCGCTGCTGTTCGATGGGGTCGAGCAGGACGAATGCAGGGTGCGTGACGCCCACGATCGCGGTCAGCGTGGCCTGGTGCGGGTCGTGCACCATGACCGCGCCGCTCTCGGGGTCGAGCCACTGCCGCAATCGTGCGGCGTCACCAGGCAAGGACAGGGTGCCCGCGGGACGAGGTTTCACGATCCGGCGACGGAACATGAGCTGACCTCCAGTTGCGCGCCAGATCCAGTGCCCGACGATCGGGAACCACGCGACGAGTTTCCTGCCGCCCACGCTCACCCAGGCCAGTGCCGCGCTGACCAGGAGCAGCGGCGCGACGTACACCAACGACATGCCACCGCCGAAGTACAGCGCGAAGACGAGCGCGATGGCGCCGGTCCCGACCACCACCAGTTGCGAGCCGGCCAGACCCAGGAGCACCCCGCGCTGGGCGAGCCGGGAGAACTTCACCGCCGACAGCTCGTGGTCGCGCGAACCGCCCGCCTGGGCGCTCACCATGGTCAGCCCCTTCCGTTGCTCGAAGCCGGAACGGAGTCGGCCACATGCGGCGGCATCGGGGTGTCCGACGCAGCCGGAGCATGGTTGGCGGCATCGCTCTGCTGTGACGCTTCAGCGCCCACGGTGCGGCCGGTGCGAACGCCGGCATCGGCGGCCTCCTTGGCGAGCAGCGCACCCGCGGCCACGGCTCCGCCTGCACCAGCGGCGCCGCCGCCCCCACCCGCCGAAGCGCCCGCGCTGGAAGCCACTGGCGTGGCGCCTCCGCCCGTCCCCGAAGGGGCAGTGACCGGGGGAGGGGCGCCGCCAGACCCTGAGCCTCCGGTACCGTCGAGAACCTTGCTTGGCTCAGAGCCGGACCGTGGACTCATCGGGATCGGCAACGGACGGTTCAGCGCGGACTTGGCCTCCTGCTCGGCTGACATCGCGTGGTACATGTCGAAGCCCATGAAGCTGATCGCCTTGTAGGTCAGGTACGGCGCGAACCCAGCCATCAGCATCAGCACCACACCGGCGATCGGATCACTGACCGACTGGAGATCGCTGTCGATGGGCGCGGAGACCTGTGCCGTGGCAAGAAGGAACATCACGACCAGGACGACCTTGGAGAGGATCAGCGCGATCACGAACTGTGCCCACTTGCCCACCCAACCGCGGGTCTGGTCCCAGCTCGCCCCGGCCAGCGCCACGGGAGCGAACACGATCGCCACCAACAGAAGCGCCTTGCGGATGAGCAAGCTGATCCAGACGATCACGGCGGCACCGATCGCCAAGCCGGCGATGAAGATGGTGACGATCGCGCCCGCACCCGGTGCGGCGATGTTGAGGCCACCGATCCCGGCGGCAAGCAAGGCGATCCGGTCGCCCATCTGATCCATGTTGGTCCCAGCGGCGTGCACGATGCCGATGCACAGCTGGTCGGTGACCTCCAGGGCAGTCGCCAGCAGGGCCAAGGCGACGAAGGAGCCGAGGATCGACTTCGCCAGTCCCAGGGCCGCTCGGGACAACGCCGCTGGCTCTCGTCGGACCATGCCTCCCATCACCTGCAGCAGGAAGAAGCCGAGCATGACGAAGGCGGCGACACCGAAGAGGATGTTGTAGACCTTCGTGTACTGGGGGCCGGTGACGTCGACCATCGTGGTCGAGTCGAACACGGTCCACACGGACTCGAACATCCATGCCGCCGCGTTGCCCATCGCCTCCGCGAGCCAGTCGAACGGAGCGGTGACCAAGCTGCCAGCAGCCTCGCCGGCCGTGTCGCAGACACTGGAGATGACCGGAACATCGCACACGTCGCCCATCGGGGACCTTCCTCTGTCGGACGTTGTCCTCAGACGCTCTGACCGACGTTCCAGAAGAAGTTGACCAGCGCCACCGAGGCGCCGGTGACAATCGCCGCACCGAGCCCGACCAGAACACCCAACTTCCCCCGACCCGCCAGATGCGGGTTGGACGAGTTGGCACCGAGCGCCCACACGACCGCGGAGATGATCAGGGCGAGCACGGCGAGAATGAGGCCTACCGTCATGGAGGCGCCGACGATGCTGCGGAGCTGACCGATCCCGGGCAGACCGTCGGAGTTCGGGTCGATGCTGATGTCCTGCGGCAGCAGGTGGACGAACGGATGCGGTACGCCACGCTGGATCACGGCTACTCCTGAGTGAATGGGGTTCCTATGGCTCAGGTGCTCACCGAATCCCTGGACTCGTCCTTCGTGGTTCGCTAGGTGTCTCGAAGCCGGCGGCCGTGGCTACAGCGACCCGCCGACGTCGAGCAGCCAGTTCGCCCAGGCGAGTGCACCTCCGGTCAGCACCGCTCCGCAGAGCGCGGCGACCAGCCCGGTCTTGGCCTTGCTGGCGGCATGCCAACTCCCACTTGAGGAGGCGATGGCCCAGGTCGCGGCGCACACCACGACCATGAGCACGGCCACGATGAGCCCGTAGGTGAGCAGAGCCCCGACGATCTGACGGAGCTGGTTTGAGCCGCCGACGGCGCCGAAGTCGGGGCCGACCACAGGAAGGAGGGTGGGGACGGGGTCCATGGGACTCAGGTGCTACTCGGCGACCGTGACGTGCAGGTGGTCGTAGTGGCCCCCGGTGACGTTGTCGGGGTCGTGCATCCCGCCGCCGCCGTACGGGCGCCATCCCTCGGAGCTGCGGGCAACCGACCAAATGCGCCCCTGCCAGATCAGGTACTCGACGCCGAGGGCCCGGGCGTTCGCCTTGAGCCAGTTGGTGACCTTCCACCCCAGGTCAAGTGAGTCCCCAGCCGCGGCAGTGCCGATGGAGTTGCCGAAGGTGCCGTCGCACGCTCGACCGAGGGGGTGTTCCGACTTGGTGCCTACCCGTGGTGACCAACATGACCACGCTGTTGACCGGAAACTCGCCCGGAGGCGGGAGAGAACGTGGGCGGTGCGCTCGGTGATCTTTCCGCCCGTGGTGGGGTCGTCGACCAGGTAACTGGGCTGGCTCCCGGCGTACGACGCTGCTGGACCAGCGGCTACCTCGTCGTGGCAACCAGGGGTGGCGGGAGCTTCGCCGCCGGGATCGGCCGCGCCGTGCGAACCGAGCCATGGCTCGGGGTCGACAGGGGAAGCGTCGGCTCCGCCAGGACGGATCTCGAAGTGGAGGTGGGGGCCGGTGGTGTATCCCGCCATGCCCACGTCGGCGATGTACTGACCGGCGGTGACGGTTTCACCGGCGCGGACGCGCATGCCCTCGGCGTGCATGTGCGCATATCCGGAGGTCAGCCGTTGGCCATTGATGGTGTGTTCGATCAGGATCAGGATCCCGTAGCCGGAAGAAGGTCCGGCGAAGGCGACGCGTCCATCTGCCGCGGCCAGGATGTGTGTGCCGCTCGGGGCTGCGAAGTCGACTCCGGTATGCAGCTTGCGGACTCCGGTGATCGGGTGGACGCGCATGCCAAACCCGCTCGTCTTGACCCGAGTGCTGGCAGGCAGTGGGAAGGTGACTCGAGAGGTCTCCGGCACCCGCGACGTCTCGGTGGCCGCGCGCGTGAGAGCGCCGATGATCGCGGACGCCACTGGTTCCCATCGGGTGTAGCGGTCGGGGTGGGCCGACACCTCCACCGCTTGGGCCGCCGCGCCCTTCGGGAGGGAACGCCAACCGGGGATGTCCAAGAGTCCGCGCGGCGAACCGTGGTTGGGTCCCGAAGGGCCGCCGAAGAATGCCCGGGCCTGGTAGGTGGGATCCATCAGCTGTCCGACGCTTCCCCAACCGGCGCTCGGCCGCATCTGGAACAGCCCAAGACTGTCGTGGTCGGCGCCGTCGCCGTCGTGGGGGAGCGACGCTGAGCCTGGCAAGGTGCTGGTGTTGGCGAGCTGCCTCAGGGTGGACTCCGTCAGGGCGGCCATCAAAGCGACGCTGACTCCTTCGCGGCCCACGCCGTCGGTGTCGCCGCCACTGCGAACGATCGTGGCCGCATGAGTCAGCTGACGCCGGTCGAGTCGAACATGGACTCCGTCGCTCGTGGTCGCTACGAGCTCGTCTGGGACGGTGCCGACTGCGAGGTCGGCAGAACCATGCGGGAGACACGATGCCTGTGCGGCCGGGTTCAGCAGCACGCCCAAGGCGAGCAGGCAGCTTGCTGGGCCGAAGGCGAGGAGCACCACTCCGAGGACGATTGCCTTGCGCATTGGCGGGGTCAGTCCAGTGGTTCGTCGAGTCCCGACAACCGGAGCAGGTGGCACTCGGGGTACGACGGTGCACACACGATGAAGACCGTGAAGGTCACGTCGTGTGCGGTGCTGACTGGTTGACCCTCCCAGACGCCCGAACGGTGCCGAACACCGTGGACCGTGTAGGCCGTGGTGCCTGGCAGCAGCCCATCCGGGCCCGCCTGTTGGAGTGCGGTGCGCCAGAGCCTGGGGGCCTCTGTGGACGTGATCTCGATCCGCTGCCGGGTCTCGTAGTGGCGCAGCTCTGCCCACGCCTCCCTGCTCGGAAGGTAGTTCGCGACGTCACCCACAAGACCGGCCGACGACTCTCCGGTCGGGTCGGCGACTGCCACCAGTCGTTCGATGAGCTCGGTTGGCGCGATCATGGCGCCGGTGTCCCAGGCGAAGAGCGCCTGCGCCACGCGTCGTACAAACGCCTCCGGGTCGGACTCGGGCACAGAGAGGGGGAGAGGGGCCGATCGATCCGGCACGAGCACCTCGGAATCGGTCTTGATCCGGTCTGAGATCGGTCCAGTCGCAGAGCCAGACCGGCCGACGTCACGCCCGCCCTCTATCAGCGCGTACGAGGCCACGCCTCCGAGGATCAGAAGTGCTGATCCGACGGCAACGACCACGCGGCGCCAGCGAGTGCCGGCCGTAGAAGCGGTGGCGTAGCGCATGGGTATTTCCTGTTGGTCGGAAGCTGACGCGACTTAGGTGTGTGCCTGCTCCCGGGCAAGGCCGACCGATTCAGCGAAGGCCTGGGTCTCGTCGAGAACCCGCAAGAAGAGCGCCCAGTCATCGGGCTTGACCTCTCGGGCGATCGCACCGGCGTCGTAATGCTTCGACCATCCATCCAACTCAGCCCACATCAAGGCGAAGGAGCGCACCGAACGTTTCGCGTTGGCGGCAGCCGCAGCCCGCTTGGCCCGGTTCTCCTTGACCCGACGAGTGTGGTCATCCTTCGCCCGGGCGAGCGTCTCGACTGCCTGAGCAACGACGTCCTCGCCGACCGCTGGTGGGGTGCTCAGCTTCGCGATCCTCACCGCTGCTCTGAGACGCTGATAGCTCGGGTCGACACCGCCTCCGTTGCGGATGGCCTTCAGCTCCTCTTCGGCGACGTGGCGGAGGTAGGTCGACTGGCTGGCGTCTGCCGCTACCCGTTCGATCTCCGAGATCCGTTCGAGCAGCTGGTGAGAGTCCCGTTGGGTGATCAAGCGCGCGGCCTGGACCCGGGTCTTCCCGGGAGTCGGCTGCGGTGGTGCTGATTCAGCACCACCGGGCTGACCTGCGCGTATGTCGATATTACCCCCGAACTGGGTCGCCTGCTGACGCCGGGCGGCATCTTCCTGGAGGAGCCCCTTCATCTCCCTGAACAGAGCGGCCGCCTCCAGCGGGGTGAGCGGCTTGTGCGTGACGTTCTCGTCCTGCTGAGCGAGGAGCTGGTTGAGGTCGTCCGAGAGGCCCGTCCGCACCCAGACACGCAGGCTGTTCCACCCCAACCTCTTTACGGCCTCGAGTCGGCGCCGTCCGCAGATGAGAACGCCGTCCGGGGCGATCGTGACCGGTTGCAGCAGGCCCAGTCGCTGGATGGAGTCCATCAAGGGCTTCAGATCGCCCAGTTCGGTCCGATGGCGCACGCCGATGCGGAGCGAATCGACCTGACGCTCCAGTTCGATGTGGCCACTGTCAGACATGGCTGCCTCCAGCTGCGGTGGAGGCCGCCTTCTCGATCGCGTCGGCCACATCGACGTCGCCGACCAACTCATCGACTTGATGCCCGATGAGCAGTCGCAGGAGAACTCCACGGCCAGCAGCCGTGGCAACGTAATCGGGATTGGGGTTGCCCAGCACAGCACGCAGTACGTCAAGCCAGGACTCCTGGTCGAGCTCCAGCAGAGCTCTGGCGTGCTGGTCTCGCCGAAGTGACTCGTAAGCGGCGACCCGGTCGCCACTCCCGATGATCCTCGAGCAGATGTACTCCAGCCCGATCCGAGCGGCGCGCTCGGGCCAGCCAAGCTCCACGAACAAGGCAACCGCGGCGTCGAGCGCCACGTAGGCGTTGGTCGGATCCTCCTCGTCGAGCGGCTTGGAGGGATCGATCTGCTCTAGGTCGTCCTGCACCTGCAGCGACGGGTGATAGTCGGCCAGCTCGGTCTCCCGGTCGCTGAATCGCTCCGCGTCGTGGCACCGAGCCAGTCCCGCTCGGCGGGCCTGGTGGGGTGAGCAGAGCAAACCCTGGGCGCGTGCCTCGTAGATCAGGCTGAGTTGCACGGCACGGGTGACGACCGCCCACGGGTCCTGCGCAACACGGGCCGCCCGGGTCCGCATGACATCGAAGGCCGCCACAGCTGCGTCCGATGGTTCGAGTCCATGCTTGTGAGCGAGCGCGCCGTACTTCTCCATGGCGAACGTAGCCAGCTCGGAGGCCTCCGAATCGTTCTCCCATGCTCGCGGCCCGGAGTAGTGCAGGCGGACGAGTAGTAGACGCAAGCCCTCGGGCGTGGTGAATGGGGGAGGGGTGCTCATCTTCCCAACCCCTCGATCAGGGGAGCGGACGGTGATGCCGACTCGGGGCGCGCGATTGCTGTGCGCGAGATCCGCCGTGCTGCCTTCGTGGCGGCGGTCCTGGGCGTGTGTCGTGCTCGGCGGGTCAGTTCGGTCTGGAGGTCGATGCCGCGGCGGATCCACGGGACACCAACCAGGGTCGGCAGTTCGCTCGGGCGGACCCAGGCGACCGTCGGACGCGTGTGCTCGGGAGCCAGGTGGGCAGTCGTCTCGGGAAGCGAGGGGTCACGGTGAACCGCGAGAGAGTCAATGGCCTTGTCCGCCTCGGGCGCCGCCGACGTCTCGGGAAGGGCGCGGTCGAGGTCGCGCTCGTAGGGCTCGGGCGTGTTCACAGTCCCACCGCCTCAATCGTGTTCGTAGGGCGTGGCGGGTCCACCAGTCCGGGCCGCGCAGAGATCCGGTACGCCGACCGGATGGTCGTCAATGCTTCGCGCTCGGGGAGCCCGGCCGCGTGGGCGGCTTCCCCGAGCAGCGAGGAGGCCAGTCCGAAGTCGTGCCCCGCCTCCGCCATCCGGCACGCCGCCCAATACAGCCCCCCGTTCCGCCCGCCCTCGGGTCGACCGGCAACCCACGCGGCGAGCTTGTCCAGACGAGACCCGATTGCAGGAACGTCCGCTGGTCGACGCAGGGGGTGAGAAGGATCGAGAAACCTCCGCAGTCCGACGGCGTCCACGGGCCCGGGCTGGTGATGCTCAGCGGTCGCGATCTCCCGGTAGGGCCGGCTTACCCCGTCGTCATTGGCGACCCGGGATGGCGGGACGATGATGTAACCTCCATCGCCGCGGAAGTCGATGTGCCTTTTGGGGACCTGCCAGGAGCGCTGCTCTGGAGCAGCATCTCGCAGGAAATAGGCGTGTACGCCGCCGGACGGCGTTCCGACGAGCCATGCCCAGCGATCGACGAATCCGGCATGGCGGGCCTGCTCGAAGGCGGGGAACCCGGTCCCGGTCGAGTGAAGATCCACATCGACGACGTCGACGCCTGAGGCCGTGCCTGTGGGGACGCCGATGTTGGCATCAGGCCAGCGCTTCCACCACGTCCGGATGACCTTGGGATTGGTGCTGGCTTCCTTGAATCCGTGGATCGTGAGGGGCCGCTTGCCCGCCGGGCTGCAGGGGAAGACGGGGATGTCGCCTTGGACGAGATAGCCGGCGGCAGTGAACAGATCCGGTGCGGTCGTGAGGTCATCCAGCAGCCGCGGACTCCATCGATCTGCCGAGGCCTGCTGTGAGTGCGAGTGCTCCATAGCCACAACTGTCCGCAGCATGCGCACCAAGAAACGCCCGTCCTTGGAGCGCCCGCCCTTGGCCGGGCGCAGGGCTCGGGGGGCGTTCTCGCAGGTCAACGCCGCCCGTCCAAAGTTCGAAAGTCTGCAAGGCCCCGCAAACCGCGATAGGCAAATCGCGACGGCGAGCGACTCGCCTACTCGCTCAGTGCAGTAGAGGTGGACCTAGCGGCTCCCCTAGCAGGGCTGCGATCGCGGTGTCGGCCTCGTCCATGGACGCAAGCTTGGCTGCGCCCATTACACCCAGAATGACGCGGGTCATCGGACGGGCACTCATCGCGACGGCGATCGAGCCCAAGGCGCCCCTTCGAGCCTTGCCGTGTGCGGTCGTTTCGGCGGGGCTATGCCTGCGCGATGGTCCGACACGCCAGGCTGTGGTCCCCTCGGGGCCAGTGCGTTGTCGGTTCTCGGCCCTAGGGTGGCGGGCATGTTACGGATGACGGGCTGACCATGGCTAGCGAGCCATCGCTTATCGAGAAGCTGGTCACCTACAAGACTGCCGGATGGGCTCTGCTGGTCGCCGTCGCAGGCATCGTCTGTCTGTGGGGATCGAACGCTGACTGGTTCGATTCCCGACCGGTGCGAGAGGCGACTCTCAACCAGCTGGGCGGACTATTGGTGACGACCGGCGGCTTGGGGGTGCTCTGGGACCTCCGTGGTCGTCGGGACATGTTGGACGAAATCCTGGAGAAGGTGAAGATTTCGTCCGACCTCACAACGGCGGGGTTCAACCGAGCAACCATGGAGTGGATGGACGTCCCGTGGGCTGACCTCCTGCGCTCTGGTAAGGAGGTCGAGATATTCATATCGCGCGGCCGTAGCTGGCGCACCAACAACTGGACCGAGCTTCAGACATTCGCGACGGACAGCAGTCGGAAGCTGAAGCTCTATCTGCCGAACCCGGATCACGACGCCACGCTCAACATCCTGGCCATGAGGTACTCAAGCCAGCCCGAGAAGGAGCGAGAAGAGATCCTCGACACCGCCCGTGAGATGGCGAAGTTGGCCAAGGGCGCGGCTGCAGACATCCGGATCTACTACCGCGACGGGGACCCGACCTACACCTGCTATAGGTTCGACTCGAAGGTCATCATCTCGATGTACGCCAACCGTCGGGAACGCGGGAAGATTCCGGTGATGGTGTTCAACGACGGCACGTTCCACGAATTCTTCGTGGCGGACCTGGCCGCGATCAGGGAGCAGAGCGTCGAAGTGGCGCAGCAGGACCTTCTCGTCGAAGGGGCGACACCGTGAACAACTACGCCGTAGATATTGTCGCTGGGGATGTGCCGGATTATTTCGAGCGCGCTGTCCGCAAGGACGGGCTGGTCGCCTGGGACATCGAGACCAGCGGGCTTGACTGGAGGCTCGACCGCATTGGCACCTGCCAACTGCACGCCGTGAGCGCCGGCACTCTCATCGTCCAAATCAACGGTCACGTGCCTGATCGTCTTCGGGATCTTCTGGGATCGAGTCAGGTGACCAAGGTGTTCCACCACGCACCGTTCGACCTGCGGTTCATGAGTTTCCAGTGGAAGGTTGTCGCCCGGAACGTGGCCTGCACCAAGATCCTCTCGAAGGTCGTCCGCCCTGACGTGGACAAGGCTGAGCACAGCCTCAAGCCCGCATTGGCGCGGTACCTCGGAGTGGACATCGACAAGGGCGAGCAACAGTCCGACTGGCTGCGGACCGACCTGACTGAGGCTCAGAAGGCGTACGCCGCGCGTGATGTTCAGTTTCTGATTCCGCTCCTCCACGCGCTCTCCGAGGAAGCCCGCGGGAGTGGGGTCGCAGACATCGTTGACAAGACCTTCGAGTACATCCCGGTGCGCGTCGAAACGGACATCCGCGGCTGTGGAGACGTCTTCGACTACTGAGCCCACGCCGAGGCGTAGTGGTGCGCCGTGTGGGTCGTTCAACCGTGCGGCGCCCGGCATGGCGGAGGTGCTTCCTGGTCTCTGCCTGGCGTGGATTTGCGCAGCGGACGGTGACCTCGCCGCTCTTGTTGATCCACGTCCTCGAGCTCTCGTTTGCGCCTGGCTGCCGTTCAACGAGGACACTGGCCGCACCAGCGCAAGCGGTCGAAGACCAACCGTGCGTCACGACGACCACGCTACGGTCGGTGGGTGAGCGACGAACCTCCGGTGCGCGTGGCGCTAAGGGTCCATGATGTGTCCGGCGCTGCAGCCTTGTACGAAGAGCTTGGCTTCGTTCAGGCAGGGACAGTCCCGGATCCAAGCGGTCTCGTGCTGATGGCGATCCTGCGACGGGGACCGTTGCAGCTGCTCGTCGACGCGTTGGAGGGGATCCCGTTCCCCGAAACTGAGCGCGAGCGGCTCACCAAGGCCGGCCCTCGGGGTCTCGGCGTCGTCATCGGCGTCGAGGTGGCTGACGTCGATGAGATGGCCCGACGCTGCGAGGTCGCAGGATGCGTGATCACGGCGGGACCTGAATCTGCTCCCTGGGGCGAGCGTTACGTGGAGGTCGAGGACCCGTACGGGTACTCCTGGAAGTTCTTCCGTGTGCTGCTTGATCCGCCCGATGACGGCTTACAAGCGGCAGCGGACATGTGGTTCGGAACCGCGCGGGCCCCTGAGGGCTAAGGGTGATCGTGCTTCGCCTCTGACGCGTGCCCACTGCTTCTCGAGGCATGACGACCAAGCGCGCCCGGTGTCACGGTCCCGGGGTACCGGGGCGGCCCATCGCGCTGACTTGATGTCGCGCGCCAGCCATCGAGCCTGGCCGTCGCTCGCGAGGATCGTCGGGGGTTCCACCCGATCGGCGGATGCGTCATCCACCGCGAGTCGACTACTACTCCAGACCACCTGCGTCGTACCCGGCAGGAGCAGAATGGGTCGTCATGGAGGAGAGTTGGGGGGCCGAGAGTTGCTGACAGTCGACCTGGCATACCCGTTCGAGGGCCGCTGGCTGACCCAGAACAGCCCCGCGAATCGAGTGCCCAGTCATGGCACCACCCTGTTGGCTACGGCCTTCGCGATCGACTTCGTCCCGGTCAGCGAGGCTGGGCGAACGGCACCAATCACGCTGGAGTCGCTTCTGCGCCCGGAGCCAGCAGAGCGGTTTCCGGGCTTCGGGCGCCCCATCCTCGCGCCCGTCCAGGGCGTGGTCGTCCGCGTGCATGACACGGCGCCCGATCACAGGGCGTTCCGTGGCCTGCCGTCCGTGGGTTATGCCATCACTCAGCGCCGCAGGATGGCAGCGGGTTGGGTGGAGCTGGCCGGCAACCACGTGATGATCGAAACGCGCGAAGGCCCGGTGGTTGCGGTGTGCCACCTGCAACGCGGCAGCGTCCAGGTGCAACGTGGTCAAAGCGTTCGGGTGGGCGAGACCCTGGGGCGCTGCGGCAACTCAGGCAACACCACCGAACCCCATGTTCACATTCAGGCCATGGACCAAATGGACGTGGCGAACGCCTCTGCGAGGCCCATCACCTTCGGTGACCACCTGCCCCGCAACGGCCAAATAATCGACGCGGGATAGCAGCAACGCTCCGCGCCCAAGTCGACGCGCTCGCCAGAACGTGCGTCAGTGCGCCGCGAGCGCCCCACGGCCTGGAGGCCAAAAGTGTGGTGGCTGTGTGCGGATCTGATGAACCGGTCGACGTTCAAGAGCGAGTGGACTCGACGCTGCCGACCTGCGAGCTTCCACTGGGCTACGGGGCGGCAGCGGTTTGGAGAAGCGGTGCCGCGCCAGCTTGACTAGCATCAATGGCACACAACTAAGGCACACGAATAAAGGGAATCACGATGAGTTACCAGGCTTACCTCGACGCTATCGAGAAGAAGACCAGCAAGACCCCCGAGGAGCTGTTGAGGGAGGCCGCTGCGCGCGGGTTCACTCCGCAGAGCAAGGCGAGCGATTTCGCGGCGTGGCTCAAGGACGACTACGACGTCGGCCGGGGACATGCGATGGCGCTGTTTGGCGTTCTCAAGAATGGGGCGACGATCAGTGACAAGCACGTCAACAGCGGCACCACCCACTCCGATGCCTCCACCCAGTTGCGTTTGGACGGCGTCGACCGCCGTTGACGGAGTCGTCGGCCCGGCGGACGCCCTCGTTAGGAACTACCTTGATGCTGGGCATTGACGTCATTCACAATCGATGTCGTCCCGGCGCCGTCGGGGCGCGTCATTGCGCCGCTCTTGCTCGCCCTCACACGTCGCAGACGCACGTGTAGGCAGGCGTCCACTCGACTACACGATTCCGCGCAGCCACAACCCATGGGCACTCCAACTCATGAGCTCCTTTGTTCCAGACGCCGATCCCCCAGGGCTCGTCAAGGCACTCAACGCAGCAGGGCTCCGGACCATCGGTGTACTCGAACGCTTCCTGAGGCATTTCAGCCTGCAGCTGGACGGTCCCGCAAGCGTGGCACCAGCCAACCAAGGACTGTTCTGATTCCTGAGTCGTAGACATGAGGCCCACGCTACGAGTAGTGGCTGAAGCGGTCATCCCAACTCCGACCTTGTTGCGTCTTTCCACCGCCTCTGGGACAGGTCGATGCGTCCGCCCATGCGGAGAGTCCGACACCTTCGCCGTGGCGGTGCCTGCGTGTGAACGTGAGCCCCGAGGCGCCCAATCCCCGCCCCGACGAATGCGACCATTCCCAGCCCTCGCCGAAGGTGGAAGAGGCCGCTCATCTCTCGGCTCACCGCCGGGGGACCCGACAACCGCGCAGGCGACCGGGCATCGCCCTCTACCCGTTGGCCACCGTCTGGTTCGGTGTCCAACGCAACCGACCGCGGGTGGTCTCGGTCGGGATGAGTCTGACTGCCTTCAGACCCCGCTCCGTGGCCGTCGGACTTGGCTCCGCGGGCTCGAGCCCGATCGGCCCGATGACCTCCAGACCGAAGGTGAACACGAAGTCGTCACCGATCAGGTCGAACGGGATCTCCCACGGGACGACCAGCGTTCCGTTCTCAGCGTGGGCGGCGAGGTCCTGAACTGCTGCCTCGTGGTCCCCATGGAAGACGAACAGTTCGGGGATGCCCACCAGTGGTTCCAGACCGGAGACGGTGTCGGCGATGAGGCGGAGCGCCTCGCCCCTGTGCTGGGTCAGTGCGATGATGTTGGCGGGAAGCCCGATCGGGCGTCTGGTCGCGGTGCTGATGCGGATGAGATCGTCGACGGCCTCGACCACCGCCATTGGAATGGGAGATTTGCCTCGTAGCGGGAACGCCTCGGTGCTGATATTGAGGCTGAACTCGTCTTGAGGGCGAAGCAGGTTGCCTTGCGTCCAGGCCGCTGCGAAACGTATGGCAGGGCCTACACGTTGCACCGGTGCGCTGACCCAGCGCTCGATGTCGAGGTGGAGCTGAATCTGCAAATTGCGGTCGGCGGCCTCGCCGGGCCGCGCGTAGAGGTCAGCGGAGAGGTATCCGTCGGCGTCGACACCGTGGCGGTGTTCTCCGCCTCCGACCCCGCGGCCCTTGAGCCGGAACTTGAAGAGCCGCTCCGCGAGCGACGTCCCCTCCTCGTTCTCGAGGACCCACAGTGCCTGGCCGACGGGTTCGCTCTCGAGATCGCCGAGGGCAGGGCCGATCCGCAGCACCTGGTCTCCTTCGGGCAGTGACCCGCCGAGGCCACCGGGAAGGTCGACGTGGACGTTGCCGACGACGTCGCCGTGTAACTCGACTGGTGTGCCGTACATGTGCCACCGCTCCCATGCGACGCGTTGCTCAGGCGTCATCCGGTCGGGGTAGACGGTGTAGCCCCCCGGGATGCTGCGGTCCTCGAGGGCAGTGTCGTACTTGGTGCTGACGTGCCACGTGATGTACGGGTCGTCGGCGTTCTCTCGTCCCACGACAGTGGCGATCCGTCCGAGGACTGAGGTCAGCACGGGATGCTCCCGGGTGACCTCGAAGTCGTAGTCAAAGTGCGGGTCGGCCGTGGTCAGGTTGCTGTGGAGGTCGACGAGTGCGCGCGAGACGTCGGCTGGGGTGATGGCCAGCGGATCTGATGCCAGGTTCCGCAGATCGGTGAGCCCGTTGAGGTTACTCATCTGTGCGAACAGGTCTCGGAGCCGGTCCATACCGTCCCCGACGTAGTACTCGCGAATGTCGGGGGAATCGAGGAGTAGCGCCTCGACCTCGGTCAGTCCGAACACCTCGACGGGGAACGGGCAGTCGAGCTCGCCGGCAAGGTCAAAGAGCCACTTCTCCTGCTCGCGCGTGAGATCCATCGGCAGGGCCAGGTGCCACTTGGCGATCTCGTAGCCGAACGTTTGCTCGTTGTGCGTCCTGATTGCGCGTTCGAGGGAGTCCTTGATCTGGCGCTTTCGTGAGTCGTCGATCTCGTCGGCGAACTTCTTGACCTGGTAGTCCTCGACCTGTAGCTGGGTTCCTCCAGCTACCGGGACGAGTACGTCGAGACCGCCGTCGCCCTGGGACGGCTTAATGCGCCGGGCTCGCTTGTGGCGTCGGCACAGCCCGACGGCGATGATCCGCTCGATCGTGTCTGGGTCTGTTGTGGACCACGAGATTGCGCTCACGCCTTGCCGTCCTTTGAGTTGCACCAGCGGGATGTTGATGGGCTGCGACCATCGTCGCGGACCAAAGGGAGTTGTGTCGCGTCGATGTCGGGACGGCTCCGTTTGGTGCCGAAGCCGCCCAAGGGCCCTCACGGACGCCCGGTGCGACGGGGCTTGCTCCACCCCTGCTTCACTACGATTTCGTCCGTCCTCTCGGGGAGGTCGATCGGCGGCAAACCGTCGTCAGTTCGGTTGAAAATGTCTTCGGTCAGCAGGTGGGCCGCCTCGCCGTCGTGGCCCTCGGCGGCTGCCACCTTGACGAGGTCGAGGCGGCAGATGTCGTCGTACGGCGCGGCACGGCACGCGATCTCCGCTGCGTTGCGGGCCGTCGCCAGATCGCCCTTGGCCAGCGCGTCGGTCACCACGATGTGGGCTGTGTCGACGATGGCGTTACCGATCGTCTCGTGGAGGCGGTCTTCGTCGAGCAGCCAGCTCCAGCCTCGTTCTCGCAGCTTGTCAAAGGGCAGCCCGCCGACCAATTGGAGAGCCGTGATCAGATAGCTGATGCCTTGCGCTCCTCGTGCCTCGCCGCGTGCGCGGAGGCGGCGGAAGAGGTCGACGTCGACGAGTACGTCCTCGACTTGGTAGGTCTTCACGCCGGTCTGCTCGTAGGTGCGCGAGGCCGCTGCCGGTGGCAGGTGCAGGCGCCCGCTCCGCGGGTTGGTTCCAAGCCAGGCTCGCAGGTGTCCGAGGTCTGTGCGGGCGCGGGAGGGGCCGATTGAGAAGGCGGCCGCGACCGCGTTGCCGGTCCTGCCTTCGGGCTGCAGAGAGATGAACGCAAGCAGCTCCACGAAGTAGGGCTTGCGCTTCGCGACGGCTGGCACGGGCGTGCCGTGCGCGCCGGCTGTGACCGGGCCGAGCAGGGTCAAGCGGGGGAGCGGGCACCCCTCGCTGAACCATGTGGCCACGTCGTCGTCCAGCATCGGATCGGCGTCCTCGACGGTTCGGCGGATCTGTTTGGGGACGACCGGTGCCAGGGTCTGGACATCCTCGCTGGTCGCAGCTGCCACCCCCGTGTATTCATCCGCTGATTTCGGGAGCAGCGAGTCTTCTCCTGCCGGCCCATCTGCGCGGATGCGGGTCAGTTCCTCGCGAAGCGCTCCGGCTTGATCGGTGAGGGATCGCCATCCATCGGCGGCCTGGGTGAAGCTCGGCATGTCGACGGTGGGGCTCTCGCGGGTGAGGTCGACGATGGCCGCGGTGGCGCTTGCCTCGGCGCTTGTTAGCCCAGCGGCCACCAGATCGAGGTTGAGGTCGGCTACGCGGAGGTGCCCGTCGTTGGTCAAGTCGATCACGGTCGAGCCAGGGACGGGCGATGCGCTGAGGGCGACGACTGCTGCACCAATACGAGAGCCCGATGACATGAGGACGTCGGTGAGTTGGGCTGCCTCGTCGGCTGAGATGACGATCGCGACCCGGAAAGGGTCGGGGTCCCCGTGGCCTGCTTGCCCCGCACGGCGTAGGTCTCCCAGGAGTTGCTCGAGAGCTGATGTGTTTGGTGCGTGGTGTCGAAGTCGCACCGGGTCCAGATCGGCCAGTTCCTCACCTACACCGACGGCGTCGACCTCAACGAGGGTGGACCACGGGTTGAGGGCGAGTTCAGCCGCGATGTGGCGAGCGAGTGCCGTTGCCTTCTCGGGCTCGCCCATGAGCGTGATCGAGCGGAAGTGCTCGAGGTTGAGGAGGTGCAGCCGGTTGGTGTCGTGCTGCCCAATCGTCACGAGCAGGGGGTATGGCGGGAGCTCGTTTGGGTCCGGGGCCGAGTCCTCAAGCCGCGTTGTCCACACCCGTCCCTCGCCCTCCCACGGAGACAAGAGCTCGGCTGCTTCTGCGAGGTGGAGCGTGAGAGTTCCGCGCTCGAGGGTGGCTCTCGCCAGCAGGGGAAGCGATTGCCCCTTGTCCAGCAGTGTCCCGGCGAGGTGGCGGAGCACACGGTCGAGTTGCTCGATGTGGTCAACGAGGGGAGCTCCTGTCACGAGCGTGGTCTTCTCCGCGTTGACCAGCTCAGGAGGTGGCGGGGCGATGATCTGCCCAGGTCGTCTGTAGCGGAGTTGGGTGCGACGATGCGCTCGCACGGCGAGCAGAACGGCGCCGGCAAGGACGGCGCCGGCGCCGCTGAGACCCGGCATGAGCCAGCCCGGCATTGACTCGTCCGGGGCGCTTTCCGCGCTCTCGGCAGGGCCTACGGAGGGAGGGGCGACCGAGGTAGCGGGTTCCGATGGGGGCGGCGTGAGGGTTGGTTCGTCGGGGGGCCCGGCGGCACGGGGTGGCTTGTCGGCCTCTTTGGGCTCGGCCGGGTCGTTGTCGACGGAATGTGTGCTCGGGATGGTGAGCTTCCAGCCGGGCCGGATGAGGTCCGGATCGACCAGGCGCGCGCCGTCCGGCTGGGCCGTCGAGCGAGATGCGGTGAAGATCTCGCGGTAGCGGGTCGGGTCGCCCAGCTCGGCTTTGGCAACGCCGGAAAGAGTGTCGCCCGGCCTCACGGCGTACTCCTCAGCTGGCCGCCCGTCCTCGTCCATGAAGGCAACTTCTTGTGGAACTTTGAGGACGGTCCCAGCCAGGATGAAGTCCGGGCGCCCCTTGAGTACCTCGCGGTTGAGCTCGACGATCTCCTTGTAACGTGCGCCGTCGCCGAGGAGCTGATCGGCGATCTTCCACAGGCTGTCGCCTCGTTTGACCGTGTAGTCGTCGGTGGCCAGAGGGCGTTCTGTGGGTGCCGCTGCGGGGACGGGCGAAGGTGCCGAGGGGAGGACGGGCGCGATCGGCGCGACCTGCAGCGGTGGTGCGTCCGGGACGGGCGGAGCCAGCGCGGCGTGGGCGGGCGGTGCAGGAAACGCCGGAGCGATGGTCGGTGCTGCGACGAAGAGCAGCGCAGCTGCGGCGACGAGGTGGCCTGCGGCGCGCTGGGGGACTGCAAGGCCAGGGATCGCCGGAGCGGCGAGTCCCCATAGCTGAGCCACGGCCTCGAGGACGACGGACACGGCGATGACCGCCCAGGCGACCCAGGCAACGACGGCGAAAATGACAAGCGCGAGCGTGCCGTCGTCGGGATTGCTCAGCAGGGTTCCCAGGTCGTCGAGGTTTGTGTCCCACGGGGTGGCGCCGATGGCGACGAGCGCAGCGGGGAGGGCGATCACAACCAGGAGTAGAAGGAGGGCGGCCCCAAGCCCCTGGAGTCGTTGCCTGAATCGTTGGGGTTGGCTCATCGCTCGGTTCCTCCCAGGCTGCGGATCAGGCGCGCAGAGGCCTCGCCAGTGACTGGCAGGTCATCGATGCCGATGACACTCAGGAACTCAGGGTTGTAGGTGTCGGTGACGTGGACCGTGATCGTGTCGCCACCAGTGATCCGCACGGTCCCGGTCACGTGGGCAGCTGCGAGGTACTGCGCAGCTGCCCTCCTGGCGGCAACTGTGTCGACGGCGAGGAAGTGACCCTCGATGGCCGGCGCCGCTTGCACTTGCTGGCCACCGGCCCGGGCTGCCTGGGCCGCGACGTTGTGGGCCCGTTGCTTGGCGTGCACTTGTCCACCAAGGTCGACGGCCAGGCCGACGAGCATCATCATCACGAAGCTGGAGGTGACCAGCCAGATGCTGATCGATCCCTGCTCGTCGCGGACGCGGTTGTTCATCCCCGCTCCCTCCAGGTGTCGAGCGGGCTGGTCATGGTCGCCTCGATGACGCGATTGCCTGGGACGCCCGGAACGGACAGGTCGGACAGGTCGAGGCGGCACTGAACGGTTGCAGCGATCTCTCCAGGATCGCCAACCCCCTTGCGGAACTCCGAGGTGTCGACGCTGACCTTGATGCTCAGGCAGCGGATCTGCTGGTTCGAGAGACTGGCTTGCGCGGCGCTCTTGGCATCCTTCTGTGCCTCGGGGCTCGTGCGGGCGATCGAGGCAGAGCGGGCAGCATCCGTCGCGGCAGACTCGACGGCCTGGTGGCTGGTGGCGGTGCGTCCGCCGAAAATGATGAGTCCGACGAAGAGCATGAAGGTGGGCAACCCGACGGCGGCCTCGATGGCGGCCGACCCTGTGTCGTCGCGGACGTGAGGTAGCCACTTCCTCATGGTGCGGTGAGTCTCTCTACGGGCAGGGACGCAGACTGTTTGATCACCGGATCCCAGCCGGGGATGACGCTGAGACTGCGCCCCGTGACGGTCACCGTGACTGTCGTCGATGTTCGGTTGGCCGTCGTTGTGGTGCCAGCGAGTACGTCGTCGCCCCCGGCCTCAGAGATGAACAGTCGCGCCGCACTGATGCCATCGGAGCTGTGGCCGTTCTCGGCTCCCGCGGCGCGCGCGCCCTCCTGTGCGGCGGCGATCGCCACGGTGCGGGCGTGATAGAAGAGCGCGGCCTGCATTCCGAGGAACATCACCGCGAACAGGGCGGGCAGGAGGATCACGAGCTCGACCGAGGCCGAGCCGCGCTCATCGGTCCGCCGGTCAGTTGATGTTGCCGGCTTGACTGGTGACATATGCCTTCACCGCTGCCACGACGATGGCGACGATGCCGATGACCGCCACCGCCCAGAGCACATGCTCGGTGGTGACGGAGCCGCGCTCGTCGCGGCCGCGGAGCCGGACTGCGATCCTGACCGCGACAAGCATCGTGAGTATTTGATTCATGGTGTTGTTCCTTCCTTCGTTGGCCTTCCGTGGGGGAATGGTTGTCAGGTGTTGCTGAACATCCGCAGCAGCGACGGGGCGACGAGCAGTGCCATGAAGATGACGCCCAGCAGTGAGCCGGGGATGGTCATGCGTTCGCCGACGGCGTTTGCTTCCGCGATCTCGTCGTTGAGCATGGCTGTCCGCATGGCTGCTGACCGGGCTCGGAGGTTGGTGTAGACCCTGGCCCCCTCCTCTCCGGACAGACGCATGATGTCGGCGAAGTCGTC
This sequence comes from Nocardioides sp. Z30_9, assembly GCF_058215735.1. Classification (NCBI taxonomy): domain Bacteria; kingdom Bacillati; phylum Actinomycetota; class Actinomycetes; order Propionibacteriales; family Nocardioidaceae; genus Nocardioides; species Nocardioides sp. Z30_9. The sequence goes on along the minus strand of NZ_JBZAJF010000001.1, from coordinate 978,016 downwards.
CAGCTCAGACAGGCCAAGTTCTTCGGCAAGGGCGTGCAGGGCGTCCCAGGGTGGTTGGCCTGACCACCGCGAGCGGGTGAGCTCCTCGCTGAGCCGGGTGAAAACCCAGGAGTCGCCGACCTCGGCTGCGGACTCCATCGCTTGACGCACACCAGAACCGTTGTTGCGTTCCAGCGCGACCAGGTCGATGTAGGCACCCAACGCACGAGAGAACTCGAGCCGCGCCTTCTTGGCGTCGTCGACCGCGTTGTAGTTCGGCAGGAAGAACATCACCCCTGCCAGCCCCAGCGAGGCTGCGGCGGGCACAGCCACCGGAAGTCCGAGACCGATCAGGTCGAAGAAGTACGCCAGCAGCGGTGCGATCAGTAGGCCCATGAACGCGAACACGATCTTGTCGCCGTAGAAGCGTGCGAGGGGGATGCGCAGCAGCGCCAGCTCGCGGGTGGGTGTCCGCACCCACAGCGCCGGAGGCAGTGCTCTGATGGCCCACACGCCGATTCGCTCCTTCCCTCGGGCGTTCATCACTGGGCCGACGGCGTTCGCGCCTCCCCGGGCGGGCGTGAGTCGGCGCAGCGACTCGGCAAGGTCGGGCTCGGCGGGCATGAGGCGTGCAACGAGCAGGACCAGTCCGAGCCCGAGCAAGGCTCCGCTGGTTAGGGCGAGCTGAAGTCCGGTGGTCACGCGGCACCGCCCTGGGCAGCGCGCGGGGCTGTCGAGAGAAACCGGGGGAGGTCGCGGCCGATGGCCATGTGCTTCATCCAGACGAGGGTCGCGACGTACGCCGCGAGCAGCGCTACCAGGATCACCTGCCCCAGGGGGCTCTTGTACGGCTCCACGTAGGTCCCTGAGATGGCGAGCACCACGAGTACGCCGACGCTGATCAGCGTCACCCATCGGGCCGTGGCGCGGGGCTTGGCGCGGTCGGCTTCGACCTCACGCCTGGCGCGGACGTCGGCGGCTACTGACTCGGCGAGCCCTTCGAGCACGCTCGCCAGGCCGGCTCCCCGACGTCGGGCGCCGAGGATCAGGTTGGCTGCGACGAGATCCCCGGTCGCATCATCGACCTCATCGGCGAAGGCCCGCAGCGCGTCCTCAGTGACCCAGCGGGCGCGGAGACGGGCGACGAGTCGAGTCACCTCCGGAGCGATGGCCCCCGGCGTCGAACGCAGGGTCGCGACGAGCGCTTGCTCCAACCCCACACCCACGGTCAGTACGCCGGACAGTGAGCGGGTCCATTCCTCCATCGCTTCGAGACGCTCGATGCGGGCAGCGGCTGATCCTGAGGACAGGAGTATCGGCAGCCCGACGAAGGCGAGCGGAACGACAACCAGGGCAAGGACCCAACCGGTAAGGAGCAAGGTGAGGACTCCGCCAGTAGCGCCCGCGAAGAGGAGCAGCCTGGTCCGCGTGGTCATTGACCGCAGGAGCGGCGGTCGCCTTCGACGGGGACGGGCGGGGGAGGGGCGCAAGCCCGCGATGAGTGCCAGCACGCCGCCGACGAGGAAGGCGCCGCCCAGCGCGGGGACAAGAACGATCACGACCGCACCTCCTGCTGCGCGAGATACCCAGCCAGGTCGAAGCCGTGGGCAGCGAGTGCCCGGTACTGATCAGGCAGCACCGCCGGGACGGCGGTGCCGTCGAGGTCGGGCGCGAAAATGTGGGTGGTGGCGTACCCCGTCTCCCTCTCGCCGGGATCCAGCGCGATGATCTCGGCGACCCGGCGTTGACGCGTCAAGGTGCCGTCGTCGTTCACGGCGCGCATCTCGAGGTGCACGATCAGGTCGATTGTCGAGGCGAGCTTGCTGGTGGCCAGGGCGTGGGTGATGTGCGGGCCGGCCTCCATCGCGCAGGTGACCAACTTCTGCAGAGCCGCCACAGCATCGGAAGCATGTGTCGTGGAGAGGGAGCCAGTGCCGGACTCCATGGCCTTGATCATTGCCCAGATCTCCTTGCCGCGGACCTCACCGACGATCTGGCGCGAGAGGTTGAACCGGAAGGAGTCGACCAGCGCCTCATCGAGGGTGAACTCGCCGGCTTGTCGGCCGTCCGCGCCGCGTTCACCAGAGCCGGGGCGTGCCTCCCACGGATGCACGATTCGATGCCGGTCACGCAGCTCGTGAAGGTGCAGCTCGTACTCGGTCTCGAAGGTGCCGATCGCCTCCAGCGGGCCGATCTCAGCGCACAACGCCCGCACGAGCGTTGTCTTACCTGCACCTTGGCTGCCAGAGACGACGATGCTCTTCCGTGCTCGGACCGCCGCAGCGAGGAACGAGGCGGCCACCGGCGTGAGCATCTGCCGCGCGAGGAGGTCATCGAGGGTTACCTCCATCAGCCGATGGCGCCGGATCACGACGGACGGCCGTGGAGTCACCCACGCTGCCGCCGCGAGGCGAGAGCCTCCGTCAAGACGCAGGTGAAGGCGCGGCTGCGCCTCGGAGAAGCTGCGCGCGTTGACCTCGCTACGTGAGGCCAGGAAGACGAGGAAGTCGATCAACTCCTCGTCGGAGTCGGCCACCTCGGGTCCCTCGACCAGCGACCCGTCGATGAGCTCGAGCAGGACGTTGTCGTGCCCGGTGATGATGATGTTCTCCACCCGGTCGTCGTCGACGAGCGGCTGGAGCCTGCCCAGGCGAAACAGGGAGTCGAACACGGCCCGCGCCAGGCCGTCCTGCTCGGTCGCAGAGAGCGTGCCGCCGCCGGCGTTCACCCGATCGGCAACGGTCGACTCAATGAGGTCCAGCACGATGGCACGGCCGAGCTCCTCCTGGTCCGCCTTGTCGAGCCTTCCCCGATCGGCTGCCACGGCCTGACTGAGCTGCTCGGAGGCTTGCGAACGCACTGCAGCGACCACCGCCCAGTCGACCTCGCTGCTGACGCGGTGGCCGGCAGCTGTGGGCAGATGCGGGAGCGCGCGAAAGTGACCTGGCGCATGATCAGTTCCATTGGTTGGTAGCGGCTGCTTGAACAGAGGTAGCCCGGCCAGTCTCACGTCGAGGTCGTCACTGCGCTCGGTCGTCATGACTGGGCCCCTTCGAGAAGCTCGGTGCGGCGTCGCCCGATCGTCGAGTGAATAGCCGCGATCGCGGCGGTGAGGCTCCGAGTCAGAGCGCCTGTCTTGAACTTCCGATGCGGTGTGGCCCCTCGGGAGAACACCGCCGCAGACTCCGGATCATCGGCCACCGAGGCGATGACGGGCAGGCTGACGACCCTCGAGACCTCGCCAGCGCTATAGGGCTGCCCCTCACCGACCAGCAGCATGCCGGCCTGATGCCAGTCCAAAGCGGGACGCTGCATTGACTCCGCCCACGAGCGCAAGGCCGAGAGCGCCGGCAGGTTCGTCCGGCCAACCAGTAGCGCAAGATCCGCAGCGTCGAGCAACGGTTCGGGTGATCCGACGAGTCCAAGTCTCCCGACGTCGACGATCACATCCTGTCCTGTCGACTCCAGGTCCGCGAGCGCTTCAGCCAACGCGGGCCACAGGTCTCTGAGAGCACCGGCTTGGCTGTGCGACCGCGTTCCGGCCACGTAAGAAACCTGAGTCCCCGGAATAGGACGGGCGACCTCTGCCAGGGCATCGCCGATGTCGGCTGGGGCCAGCGCCAGCTCGATCATGCCGGCGGCGTACTCCGTGGTCCCTCGGAAGTAGCCGGCCAACAATGCCGAGCCACCGGTGGGATCGGCCTCGACGAGCAGGACCGGGCGCGGCCACAACAGGGCCATCCCAAGCGCAGCTGTCGTGACACCGGGTGATCCAGAGGCGGAGGTGATCGCGATGACAGCCATGTCAGCGCTCCCGCGAGTCCAACACGATGGCGATGTTCCCCGTCGCGACCCTCGTGGCCAGGACAGCCGCGTCAGCGCGCGGGACCAGCAGGTCGACCACATTCAGACCGGACTCGTCGTCCACGCGGACCCCCAGGACCTCCGCGTCATTGACCAGAGGAGCACCGGCGGGGAGCACTTCGCCCTGGGCCGGTGTCACAACGACCCGAACATGGTCACCGCTTTGGAGCGCCAGGCCCGGAGCCTGAGCCGGTGTCAAGGCGACCCCCACCACGGATTCTCCTTCCACCGGAATCACCGCCGGGGCGAGAGAGCCGGTGGTCAGCATCCCGCCCTCGGCGATGTCGAGCGCGGCTCGTTGACCGACAACGCGATCGAACTCACCTGCTCGCACCGGCTTCAAGGCAGGGTCAGCACTGACCCTGACCCGCGCGAGGTCTCCGGCTTCGATGACGGATCCACGTTCGATACTGTCGCGAGCGACCAGAACCTCTTGAGTATTGGTCGTCGCTGTCCACGCCCAGGCGGCGAGTAATGCTCCAATGCAGATGGCCGCGATGGCTCCCGCAACCAGGGCAGGGCGTCGCCGCAGCCTCGGTGGAGGCGCTAGCTGGCTGGCGGCGGGACCTGACTCCTGATGGAGCGTCCTGTCGTCTCGAGTGGCTGTAGTACTCATACCCTCTGCCTCTCCGCTGCTACTGCACCAGCACCTGCGCTTCTCCAACCGAGATCTGGACCGAACGCGCCAAGCCGTTCAACCGGATCGTCCCGGCCTGCCCTGCTCCCTGCCACGTGATCACCCAGTCCGACGTCGCCGTGACCCTGAACTGGCCACCGGACCTCTTCGAGCTGGAGTTCTGGTAAACGTGCCCGCAGTCGGGCGACTTCTGGTTGCCGTACGACGCCTTGTACGGGGTACCAGCCCCGTGACAGGTGACCGATGTGCCGTCGCCCATGTCCCAGGTGAGCCTGTCCAGGCGAGCGGTTGCGGTCGCAGTGATCCCGCCAGCTGAGGCTGACGCCGTGATGGGCCCAACGGTGTGGCTGTCGGGGTTAGCAGCCCACATCCACACGGGCATCCCGACAATGCCGATGCTGCCGTTGCCCGGCTCGGGTGTGATGCCCACGTTGATCGCTTGCAGGTCCATCTGGTCGATCGCGAGCTGCGCTACCTCGCGTGGGCTCGGTCCGGAGCCGGAGTTGGGTGGCGTGTCCGCGGACCAGATCGCGATCAGCAGATCTGTCTGGGGTTGATAGCAGTTGTAGACGGCGCCGTCTCCGGGCTCATGTCCCTGCCAGCTCGGATCGCCTGCCGGGGGCTGCGGATTGACCGCACCGATGTAGCAGCCGTAGTTGTTCGACCAGTAGCCAGCGCCACTCGTGCACGGCACTGGGCCTGGGGGTGGCTTGGAGATTCCCTGATCTGAGCCGTCCCAGTAGCAAGAGGCGCCTGCTCCGGTTTCCTTGGGTGCTACGGCATCAGGCTTGTCGCGATCGTCCCGGTCGCGAACCTCAACCATGATCAGGCAGACGCCGGTCTCTGGATCAGTGACTTGGCACTGGGGGGCCGCGTAAGCGGGCAGCTGGGCATGGGCGAAGAGTCCCGCCGCAGCGAGCGAGGTGACGAGTAGGCGGGTTACGAGGCTGCGCATGGCGGTCGCTCGAGATCCTGGCTTGATGCGACGCGCCAGGCGCCTTCGGGATCGGAGTCCCATTCGTAGTTGGCCACCAAATACCGGATCCAGCCGGTGTCGGGTCGGTCAGGGGCGACCACCGACTTGCCATTGCCATCGATCACATCGACGTCGCTGACATCGAAGCAGAGGTCGATCTGGACAGTTGGAACCTTGCCGACATCGGGGTCCGAGTTGTCAAGGTTGACCGACTGGACGACCAGCTGGGCGACCTTGGACTCGCCCGTTTGACGCAGCCCTTGCTTCCGCTCTTTTCTGACGAGGTTCGTCTGGGCGGACAATTCAGTGCTGGTCGCTACGGTCGCGAGGAGACGCAGGGGTTGCCTCGGATCTCGGCGCAATCTGTTGCGGACCGCGTAGAACTGGCGAAGAAGTGACGACGCTGTCGCTGAAACCATCTGGGATTCAGAGGGCGGCGCTGAGGTCGTTCGGGTCGGGGGCGGTGAGTTGGGAGTCGGGCTCTTGCTCGCAGCGGGATCGTCGGCGCAAGACGTGACCGCGACCAGCAGCAGTACCGCAGTCGCTAGTGTCCTGGCCCCTCGTGCGTACGTCATGGTCCGAGTCCGTTCCTTCATCCGCGAGTTACCTCGTGAAAGAAGCAGACGACGCCCTGCCGACGGACCGGCTGGACTGCGTCGCATCTCATTGAGCCACTGCGTGACCACGAGCGCAAGGTCGCTCACCCTTCACTTCCATCTCCCAATTGCCGACTGGCCGCCTGCATGTCGTAGGTGCTCGAGGCCTCCCGGCGTCCGCCCGTCCTGATCGAGTTCTCATCCCTTCTCTGCCCTACACCTCTTGCAGATCGAGGAGGGCTCTGTGGGGTGTCACCTGTGGATGAACACGCCGGAAGTGGAGCTGTGTAAGTACGGAACACCTTCATGCCAGAGAGGTGGGCTGCGGTGACGGTCTCGATGCGCGTGATGTCGGCGGGGAAGGGTTACCAGTACCTGCTCAAGAGCGTCGCTGTCGGTGATGGCCATCGCAGCCCGTCGACTCCGCTCACGAGGTACTACACCGAGGCAGGGACTCCACCAGGCCGATGGCTGGGCTCTGGGCTGCATGCCGTGGGAGCCGGAGCCATCAGGAGGAATGATCCCGTCACGGAGCAGCAACTTGCGCTCCTGCTCGGATTAGGTCGAGACCCAGTCTCGGGGGATCCGCTTGGCCGTGCCTTCCCGGAGTACGCACCCGTCAGAGCCCGGATCGATTCGCGCATCAAGGACCTGAGCGCCAACCTGACTGACGAGCAGCGAGCCGCGGCGATCGCACAGATCGACGCCCAAGAAGTCCTAGCCGGCAGTAGGCACGCTGTGGCCGGCTACGACTTCACCTTCAGCGTCCCGAAGTCGGTCTCCGCGCTGTGGGGCGTCGCTGACGCCGGCACCCAGGCGGGCATCCTCGATGCCCACCATCAGGCAGTCAACGAAGTGGTCGCCTTTCTCGAGCGCGAAGTCGCAACGACGCGGCGCGGTGTCGATGCCGGTGATGGTGCCGTCGCGCAAGCCGACATCGTCGGCATCATCGCGACGGCCTTCGACCACTGGGATTCGAGGATGGGGGACCCGCAGCTCCACACCCACGTTGTGGTTTCCAACAAGGTCCTCACCGTGAAGGACGGGCATTGGCGAAGCCTGGATGGACGACCTCTGCACGCCGCCGTCGTTGCGATCTCAGAGCACTACAACGCTGTCCTCGCCGACCGCATCACCCGAACCTTCGGAATCGAGTGGGAACAGCGAAACCGCGGCAAGAACCACAACACGGCCTGGGAGCTGGCCCCGGTGAGTGAGGGACTCATCCAGGAGTTCTCCAGCCGATCACGTGAGATCGATGGGGAGACGGACCGCTTGATCGCGGCGTACGTCGACCAGCGCGGGCGGCGCCCGTCCGCTGCCGAGGTGATCCGTCTGCGTGCCATGGCCACGCTGACGACTCGGCCGGAGAAGCAGATCCGTTCGCTGGCTGACCTGACTGCCGAGTGGCGAGGTCGCGCGGACAAGATCCTTGGCAAGGACGCGGCCTCGTGGACGCGGCGGCTGGTCACGAGGGGCGCTGCTCGCCCCACGCTCCGTGCCGACGACATCCCACTCGACGTGGTCGGCGCCGTCGCATCGACGGTCGTCGGAGCTGTCAGCGAGAAGCGGGCGACGTGGCGGCACTGGAACCTGTGGGCTGAAGCGTGCCGGCAGACGATGGGGTGGCGATTTGCGACCGTTCAGGATCGCGAGGCGGTCGTTGGCATGATCGTCAGGGCAGCCGAGGAAGGATCGCTCAGGCTGACACCGCCGGAACTGGCGTTCAGCCCCGAGGTCTTCCAGTGCGTGGACGGCACTACCGTCTTCCGGCCGCGTCACTCAGTGGTCTTCAGCTCGGAGGAACTCCTGGCGGCCGAGGATCGCCTTCTTCAAAGATCCGCGGACACCAGCGCCCCCGTCGTGGACTACCGGGTCATCGATCGCGTCGCTCGACTGGAAGAGCGCGGGGGCCTCCTCAGCAGCGAGCAAGCCGCCACCCTCGTCCAGATCGCGGAGTCCGGACGTCAGGTCGACCTCCTCGTCGGCCCGGCAGGCGCAGGCAAGACCACAGCGATGCGCGCACTGCACCACGCGTGGGCACGGGAACATGGAGAGGGCAGCGTTGTGGGCCTCGCACCGAGTGCCGCCGCCGCCCAGGTGCTCGCCGACGACCTCGGCATCGAATGCGAGAACACAGCCAAGTGGCTCCACGAGTTCGACCACGGGCGGGCGACCTTCCGCGCGGGTCAACTGGTGATCATCGACGAAGCGACCCTCGCCGGGACACTGACACTTGACCGACTCACTGCCTTGGCCGCCGGAGCTGGGGCGAAGGTGCTGCTCGTAGGCGACTGGGCCCAACTCCAGTCCGTCGAAGCGGGCGGCGCGTTCGCGCTCCTGGCCTCCGCCCGTTCTGACACCCCGGAGCTGACCGACATCCACCGCTTCACCAACGAGTGGGAGAAGAGCGCCTCCCTCGACCTACGCTTCGGCCGCCCGGAAGCGATCGGTGAGTACATCCAGCACGAACGAGTCAGGGAGGGGAGCACCACTGAAATGATCGACGCCGCGTACGCCGCGTGGCGCTCCGATATCCGCGACGGACGGGCGAGCGTTCTCGTTACCGAAGCGACCCAGTCAGTGATCGAGCTGAACCATCGGGCTCGCGCCGAGCGACTCCTCGACGGCGACACGATTGCCGGTCGGGAAGTGCACCTGGCTGACGGCACAAAGGCATCCGAGGGCGACATCATCATCACCCGCAGCAATGACCGCCGGCTTCACACTTTGCGTGGCAGCTGGGTCCGCAACGGCGACCGATGGCGAGTTGTCGCGGTTAACCGGGACGGCTCGGTGCGCGCCGGACCGCTGGGTCCGGGCAACGGGGGAGCGGTCACTCTTCCAGCGACCTATGTCGCCGAGCACGTCGATCTCGGCTACGCCGTCACAGCTCACCGCGCCCAGGGCATCACCGTCGACACCTCCCACGTCGTCGCCTCGGGGAGCACGACACGCGAGAACTTCTACGTCTCGATGACCCGTGGGCGCGACTCCAACATTGCCTACGTTGCCCTCGACAAACCAGACGACAGCCACGCCGCCCCCGAACCGGAAGAGGTGAACGCGCAAACGGTCCTCTTCGGGGTGCTCCAGCACTCCGGCGCAGAAATGTCGGCCCACCAGATGATCCAAGCCGAGCAGGACCGCTGGTCATCGATCGCGCAAGTCGCAGCCGAGTACGAGACCATCGCCGCCGTCGCACAGCGCGACCGCTGGACCGGGCTCCTGGAGACCTGCGGCTTGGCGGCGGAGCAGCTCGAGCAAGTGCTCGCCTCTGACTCGTTCGGACCCTTGAGCGCCGAGCTTCGCCGAGCGGAGGCCAACCATTACGACGTGGACTCTCTGTTGCCCAGGCTCGTTGCGCGCCGCTCTTTGGACGACGCCGAGGATGTCGGCGCGGTGCTGATCAGTCGTCTTTGTCATGAGACGGGACGACCAAAGCGCGGCACCGGTCGAGTCGAGGCCAAGCTGATAGCTGGTCTGCTCCCGGTGGCAGCCGGCCCAATGAGCCAGGAGATGGCCGCGGCACTCGCGCAGCGTGGGTGCCTCATCGAAGCGCGGGCGCTGGCTCTGGCGGAGGTAGCCATCGAGCACGATGATCCGTGGCTCAGGAGACTCGGCAAACCGCCTACCAGTCAACATCTGCGAACGCGGTGGATCCATGAAGTCAGGACGGTCGCTGCATATCGAGACTGCTACCTAATTGACTCACGCACCGCGTTCGAGGAAGGGCCGCGCACCGCCGCCCAGAAACTCGACGCCGTCCGTGCCCAGCAGGCAGTCCGACGTGCGCGGGCGATCGCTGACGAGGCAACGGCGCAGTCAGCCCCTGTCCTGGCCATGGAAGCGAGGGGACTGGCGACCCGGTAGGGATCGAGTTCACAGCTCTGCTGCCTCGGGGAGTTAGCCACAACCCGAGGCAGGGGAGGCGCGCCTTCGTCAGGTGGAGCGTATTCGTCGAGTGAGTCGACTTAAGGAGACGCCATGCTGACTCTGATCTGGAATATCAGCACAGCTATCCGTGGCTACCTGCGTTCTTACATGCCCACCAACATCGCCATCGACCTGCTCCGCGGCCCCCGCGGGCTCAAGTGGGCCCTGCCCGCTGCCCTGGTAGCACTGTTCATCTACCTGTACGCCATGAGCATCTGCGCCACCATCGTCGCGAACGGAGGCCCGGGCTGGGTCAACCTGCTGGTGATCTTGTTCTTCTGGAATGCGACGAAGTTCGCGTGGATGGCGGCAGTGGGCCTGATTGTCTGTGTGGGTGACCTTTGGAAGCGACGGGGCCAGGTGAGGCCGACCCCAGTTGTTCAGCGTGATTGTTGAGAGCGTCGACGCCGCCAGGGGCCCATGACCGCGCGGTCGGGACCGCTGTATGGGCGGGTGACAGGTCAGGTGTCACCTATCCGTGCAGCAGACCCACCCGGGCGGGCTCGCCAGCCGAAGGTTTGTCTTCCGCCGAGCAGGATCACCACTGCGGCGCGCCGACTGGCAGAAGGTTGCCCTTCAGGTATCCGTATGCCTCGGTTGGCCTGGCTGCTGGTAGACGTCTGGGATGCCGTCGGCATCGGAGTCGAGCGCTTCGGCTGTGGCCATGCGTTCGTAGTCGCGGTCGCGTGACTTCACGAGCACCGCGGCAAGCAGGCCGGCTGCCAGGGAGCCGGTGAGGATGCCGACCTTGACGTGGTCGTCGGCGGTGGATCCGGCGCCGAAGGCGAGGTCGCCGATGAGCAGGGAGACGGTGAAGCCGATGCCGCCGAGCAGGGAGACGCCGAGGACGTCGATCCAGCTGAGTTCGTCGTCGAGGCTGGCGTGGGTGAAGCGGGCGGTGAGCCAGGCGGTGCCGAGGATCCCGATCGGTTTGCCGAGCACCAGGCCGGCGATGATGCCGAGTGCGATGGGGTCGGTCAGGGATTCGGTGAGGCCGGTGAGGCCGCCGATTTCGACGCCTGCGGCGAAGAACGCGAAGACGGGTACAGCGATGCCGGCGGAGATGGGGCGGATGCGGTGCTCGAAGTGCTCGGCCAAACCTGGACCGGCCTCGGGTCCGCCGGCGGCTGCGGAGCGGATGACGGGTACGGTGAACCCGAGCAGGACTCCGGCGACGGTGGCGTGGACCCCGGACTCGTGAACCAGCACCCAGGTGGCTGCTGCGAGGGGGATGAGCAGCCACCAGGACCGGATGCGGCGCTGGACGGCCAGGGCGAACAGCCCGAGCGGGATCAGGGCGCCGGCAAGGGGGAGCAGGGCGAGGTCGCTGGTGTAGAAGACGGCGATGATGGTGACCGCGACCAGGTCGTCGACCACGGCGAGCGTTAGCAGGAAGGTCCTCAGCCCGGTGGGCAGGTGGGTGCTGATGATCGCCAGGACGGCCAGTGCGAACGCGATGTCGGTCGCGGTTGGGATGGCCCACCCGCTCAAGGCGTTGCCGCCGGTGTTCAGGTTGATCAGGAGGTAGATCGCGGCGGGCACCACGACGCCGCCGAGGGCGGCGAGGATGGGTAGCGCTGCCCGGGCAGGGTCGCGCAGGTCGCCGGCGACGAACTCGCGTTTGAGCTCGAGGCCCACGACGAAGAAGAAGATCGCCAGAAGTCCGTCTGCGGCCCATGTGCCCAGGGAGAGGTCCAGGTGCAGGGAGGCGGGACCGAGGGTGAAGTCGCGCAGCGCGTTGTAGGAGCCCCCGGCTGGGGAGTTGATCCACACGAGCGCGACCAGGGTGCCAGCCAGCAGCAGGGCGCCGCCGACGGTCTCCTTGCGCAAGATCTCGGCGATCCGGGTGGCCTCGGCGAACGAACCGCGGGACAGGATCCGGTTGATCGGCGCGGGGCCGGAGCGGTCAGGCTGGGGGGTGGTCACGTGAGTCTTCTTTCGGGGTCGGGGTCTTTGTTGCCGACCAGACTTCCCGGCGCACCACCGGCGACGTACCCAGTCGTGTGTCCGTCACTCGGTCAGTGGGAGGGGAGCTCTCCAGAGAGCCGCTCGTGACGCTCGGCGCTGTTGTCGTCGAGACCGACGATCTCGACGCTGGTTCCCCTGCGTTCGTACTTGGTGGTGATGGCGTCCAGCGCGGCGACCGTGGAGGCGTCCCAGATGTGGGACCGCGAGAGGTCGATGACGACGCGGTTGGGGTCCGCGGCGTACTCGAACTGGGTGTAGAGGTCGTTGCTGGAGGCGAAGAACAGCTCTCCGGTCACGGTGTACACCGCAGTGGTGGTGCCGTCGGGGTTCTCGACGACCTCGCGGTGGGTCTCGGTGAGGTGGGCGACCCGGCGGGCGAACAGGGTCATGGCGACCAGGACGCCGACGACCACGCCGATGGCGAGGTTGTGGGTGGCCACGGTGACCACGACGGTGGAGAGCATCACGGTGGTCTCCGACTTCGGCATCCGGCGCAGGGTGGCCGGCTGGATGCTGTGCCAGTCGAAAGTGCCGACGGCGACCATGATCATCACCGCGACCAGCGCTGCCATCGGGATGATGGCGACGACGTCGCCGAACCCGACGACGAGGATGAGCAGGAACACCCCGGCGAGGAACGTGGAGATCCGCGTCCGGGCGCCGGAGGCCTTCACGTTGATGAGGGTCTGGCCGATCATGGCGCAGCCGCCCATGCCGCCGAAGAACCCGGTGATGACGTTGGCGGCGCCCTGGCCCCATGCCTCGCGGGTCTTCTCTGAGTGTGTGTCGGTGATGTCGTCGACGAGTTTCGCGGTCAGCAGCGACTCCAGCAGCCCGACCAGCGCCATCGCCAGCGCGTACGGCGCGATGATCTTCAGCGTCTCCAGGTTCAGGGGCACGTCCGGGGTGAACAGTGCGGGCAGGCTGTCTGGGAGCTCGCCCTCGTCGCCCACGTTGGGGACCGTCAGTGCGGCCAGGACGGTGAACGCGGTGAGCGCAACGATGGCGACCAGGGGTGCGGGGATGACTTGGGTGACTTTGGGGAGGCCGACCATGACGGCGATGCCGACGGCGATCATCGGGTAGACCAGCCAGGGCACGTCGACCATGTGCGGGATCTGGGCCATGAAGATCAGGATGGCGAGGGCATTGACGAACCCGACCATGACCGAGCGGGGGATGAACCTCATCAGCCTGGCCACGCCGGCGACGCCGAGGACGATCTGGATGAGGCCGGCGAGCAGGACGGTGGCGATGAAGTAGTCGTAGCCGTGCTCGCGCATGACAGGTGCGATGACCAGGGCGATGGCGCCGGTCGCGGCCGAGATCATCGCCGGCCGGCCGCCGAGGAAGGAGATCGAGACCGCCATCGTGAACGAGGCGAACAGTCCCACGCGCGGGTCGACGCCGGCGATGATGGAGAACGAGATCGCCTCGGGGATGAGGGCGAGCGCGACGACGAGGCCAGCGAGGACCTCGGTGCGCAGCATCCTTGGGGACCGCAACGCGTTGCGCACGGTCGGCTCCAGGGTGCCGGGCGGGCCTGGTGTTTCGGCTGGTGCCGGCGGGGTGGGAGTGCTCATGAGGCTCCGATCGGGGTGGCCCGCTGTGCACCGCGCATGCAGGACGGAGCGGGGAGAAATGAGAGGCGGTGGTGCGCGGGTGGCCGTGCGCTGGCATCGTCGCCAGTGGAGAAGTCTGAGAACAGCATAACCTCACGTAACGTGAGGGTTGAAACCGATGAGTAGTGAGGGGACCACTGTGAGCAGTAGGACGGCGTCCGCGAGCGCTCCTGAGGAGGCCGTGCCGGCGAGACGGGCCATGCGAATCGGGGAGGTTGCTGCACGCACCGAGCTGTCGCTGCGCAGCCTGCACCACTGGGACGAGGTCGGCCTACTGAAGCCATCGGGGCGGACCGTCGGCGGCTTCCGGCTCTACACAGAAGCCGACGTGGAGAAGATCCTGCTCATCCGCCGGATGAAGCCCCTCGGGTTCACTCTCGATGCGATGCGCGAGGCAATGGGCAACATCGAGACGCTACGAGACCCCGCCAGCTCCGCCACCGACAGGGGCGCGGCGAGCCAGAGGCTGAGGGAGGTTCTCGATGAGGCCGGCGAGCGGAGGAGCAAGCTCGTGCGCCAGCTGGCGATGGCAGACGAGTTCATCGACGTGCTCGGCCGCGAGCTGAGCTGAGACGGCCTGACCTGCTCGGAGTGCATGGCCGCGGCCGGCTTCGCTAGGTGGGGACACCCAAGCTGACGACCAGGCGGCGTACGCGTGCGGAAATGTCGTCGCGCAGCAGACGCATGCGCTCAACGCCCACGATGCCGCGCTCGGAGGGCTCGTCGGTGTCCCAGTTCTCAACCCTGGTTCCTTCGACGGGGTCGACGTGCGCTTCGCGACCCAAGGTGATGACCAGATCGGAGGCACGCACCAGCTCTGGGGTGATCCCTCTGGGAACCTCGGTGCTGATGTCGATGCCGACCTCGGCGAGCGTGCTGACGGACAGGTCGTTGAGGGACGTGCCCGGCCGGGTGCCGGCGGACTCCACGTGCACGTGCTCGCCGGCGAGCTGGCGCATGAGGCCGGCGGCCATCTGGGACTTGCCGCTGTTCTTGACGCAGACGAACAGGACGCTGGGCCGGTTGCTCATGAGTGCCCTCGCCTTCAGTTCTCGTCGAGGACGGAGGGCCGCAGCTCGATGTCGGGGACCAGGTCGACCAGGAGGGTCCGCACCCGGTCGTCGAGGTCGGCGATGATCTCGCGCACGGTGCCCTCGTCCTGGCCACCGGGGTCGGCGACCGGCCAGTCGACGTACTTCACGCCTGGGACGTAGGGGCACTCTTCGCCGCACCCGAGAGTGATGGCCATGGTGCTCGCAGCGATGGTCTCGCGGGTCAGCAGCTTGGGCTGTTCCTTGGACGTGTCGAGACCGAGCTTCTCGAGGACCGCGGCGACCTCGGTGTGGATGTGGTCGCCTGGTTGGGTGCCGGCCGACAGCGCGGTGACCCGGCCTTCGGCGTAGTGCTCGGTGAGGACGCGGCTGATGACTGAGCGTCCGCCGTTGCGCACACACGCGAACACGACCTGTGGTGTGGTGCTGGCGGTGCCTTGGTTCATCGGGTCCCTCCGGTGCTGCTGGTGGTGGCGCCCGTTGGGGTGGAGCGCTCCCGGTAGAACTTGCGCGCCCACAGGCTCACGTAGACCAGGGCGACCAGGGCCGGGACCTCGATCAGGGGGCCGACGACTCCGGCGAGAGCCTGGCCGGACGTGACGCCGAAGACGCCGATGGCCACGGCGATGGCGAGCTCGAAGTTGTTGCCTGCTGCGGTGAAGGAGACGGCCGTGGCGCGCTGATAGTCGAACCCGAGTGCTCTGGTCAGCAGCATCGAGCCGCCCCACATAAGCGCGAAGTAGACGAGCAGCGGCAGCGCGATGCGGGCGACGTCGAGGGGCTGGTTGGTGATCGTCTCGCCCTGGAGCGCGAACAGGATGACGATGGTGAACAGCAGCCCGTACAGAGCGGCGGGGCCGATCTTCGGCAGGAACGTCGACTCGTACCACTCGCGGCCCTTGGCCCTCTCTCCGAAGGTGCGGGACAGGAATCCGGCCAGCAGTGGGATGCCGAGGAAGACCAGGACGGACTTGGCGATGCCCCAGATCGAGACGTCGAGCTGGGTCTGTCCGAGGCCGAGCCAGCCGGGGAGAACCTGGAGGTAGAAGTAGCCGAGGAGCGCGAAGGCGAGGATCTGGAAGACGGCGTTGATCGCGACCAGGATCGCGGCGGCCTCACGGTCCCCGCAGGCCAGGTCGTTCCAGATCAGGACCATCGCGATGCAGCGGGCGAGACCGACGATGATCAGACCGGTGCGGTACTCCGGCAGGTCGGGCAGCAGCAGCCACGCGAGCGCGAACATGAGCGCTGGCCCGAGCACCCAGTTCAGGAAGATCGAGGTGCCGAGCATCCGTCCGTCGCGGGTGACGTGGCCGAGCTCGTTGTAGCGGACCTTGGCCAGCACCGGGTACATCATGATCAGCAGGCCGATGGCGATGGGCAGCGACACCGACCCGATCTCGACGGCGGCGAGCGCGTCGTCCAGGCCTGGAACGAATCGTCCGAGGACAAGGCCGGCGACCATGGCCACGCCGATCCACACGGGCAGGAACCGGTCCAGGGTGGAGAGCTGACCCAAGACGTCGCCATCGGGGGCGCTCGGGTCGCGGGTCTCGTGCACGGTGTCGCTCACGTGTGTCAGGCTCCTGCGGTGGCGTGATGGTTGGTGTGCTGGGCGGGCTTGATGTCGAGCTCGTCCAGGAGCGTCAGGACGCGGCGTTCGATGTCGTCGCGGATGGAGCGGACGTCGGTGACGTCGAGGCCGTCCGGGTCGGGCAGGTCCCAGTCCTCGTAGCGCTTGCCCGGGAAGATGGGGCAGGCGTCTCCGCAGCCCATGGAGATGACAGCGTCGGCTGCGCGGACCACTTCGTCGGTCCATGGTTTGGGGTACTCACCGGAGATGTCGATGCCGCGCTCGGCCATGGCGGCCACTGCTGCCGGGTTGACCTCGATGCCGGGCTCGGTGCCGCCGGACCAGGCGATCCCGGCGTCGCCTGCGTGGTGGGTGAAGAACCCCATGGCCATCTGGGACCGGCCGGCGTTGTGGGTGCACAGGAACAGCACGGCGGCGCGTCCGTCGGCTGCCAGTCCCTCGACTCGGGACAGGGCGTGCAGTCGTTCCCGGGCGAACCGCTCCGCGAGGAGTGGGAGGAAGTTCACGATGGTCGACCGGCCGGCGAACTGGTCGTAGGAGGAGGCCAGGAACTTCTCGATGGTCTCGGCGTTGAAAGTGCCGGTGAACTCCTCGGCCAGTCGTACGGCTGCGGAGCGCAGGGCGACCCTCTGGTCGAGGGTGATGTCGTGCTCGGGGCGCGGGTCCAGGCGAGGTGTGGGTGAGTCGGTCATGGAGTTCTCCAGTGGTGTGTGGCGCTAGACAGGTTCGCGGCCAGGTGCGGGGGTGAGGTGGCGGGCCAGGGTGATGACTCGCCCCTCGAGGTCGGCGTAGGCGTTCTCGAACGCCTCCTTGCCGCCGACCGGCACCGGGTCGGGCACCGACCAGTGCAGGCGGTGAACGGGCGCGTCCAGCGCCCCGGTGTGGGCCAGGTCCTCGTAGGCGTTGTCGCACACGGTGACCAGGAAGTCGTCCTCGGTGAGGTCGGGCAGCAGCTGAGGTGTCGACTGGGTCAGCGGCAGCCGGTGACGCTTGGCTGCTGCGGCCGCCCCGGGGGCGATGGCGGACGCCGGGTGGGTGCCGCCACCGGTCGCCGGGAGGGAGCTGTTCTGCGACCACAGCGACGTCGCCAGCACAGAGCGGGCGGAGTTCGCGGTGCACACAAACACCACGCGCGTCACTGCCGGTGTGCTGGTCGGGGCTCCTGCGCTAAGTCCGGGCAGCAGGTCGTCGAGGGCGCCGGGGACCAGTCGCACATAGCTGCGGCGTCGGTCGGCCTGCGAGCGGTGCCGTGCGACGAGTCCCTCGCGCTCGAGCACGCCGAGGTGGTGGGCCAGGAGGTTCGAGGTGAGACCCAGTTGGGTGCCGAGTTCGCCGGGGGAGGTGTCACCGAGCACGAGGGCGTCCACGACCTGCAGGCGCACCGGATCGGCAACCGCCGCAAGCACTCGCGCCCTGCGCTCGACAGCCAGCGGTGATCTCGGAGATGACTCAGTATCCATTGAGGCAACTATTGTTGAGATATATGCCGTAGTCAAGGGTCAGCGTCCATAGGTCGCCGGCCAGTGCTAAGACCACCGGGCGCACCTGCTCGTAGCCGGTCATCGCGAGGAACGAGGGGGCCCGACAGAACTTCAGGGCGACCAGGTAGAGGTCTGCTCGGCCTGGGCGGGCTCCTTGAAGCGGCCTCCATGCCAGACCGCGACGGTTCTCTGCGAACCTGAAACCGGGCTTGGATTGGTCACCGTCGCCCACTACCACTTCCCTAGCGAAAGCTGCAAGGCGACCGAGGCCTACGTGATCCCCGTCGGCCCGAATCACGCACAGACGCCACGTTGTCGAGATTCGCACCGGCGGTCACCCGGCGCAGGCCGAGCCCGTCGAAGGCCGCCTGCAGCAGGGCACGAGCAGTGGCACGGCCGACACCCTGACCAGCGGCTTCGGGATTCACGATGTAGCCGATCACACCGTCGGTGCCCATGGGGTGGCCCGGCTGACCGGCGCCATCGACAATGTCGAGGAACCCCATGGCCACGACCTGTCTATGTCGCTCCACGACACAGGAATAGTCCGTCGCGCTGTCGGGCACCCCTAGCCATTCGTGCTTGAGATCGTCTGGATCGACGAAGGTGCGCACCATGAACCGGTTGACGTCAGGGTCATTGCGGAAGGACTGCAACACCTCGATGTCTGCCTCCGTGGCCTCTCGGAACAGCAAGGTGCCCATCCGCACAGGCCAAGGACTGGCCCGCACCGCGGGCGGCACGGATCCGCGATCCTCGCCGTCGACTGAATCGACTCGTTCGTTCACGGGCGGTATCGTCCCAGGCGAGCCGGATACGTCCTGTAGTCGGATCCGGCTCGCGGCCCGCCAATAGGGACACACCCAGTTAGTGCCTTCATCGTGTTCTTGGCCTTCGGGGCCGTCTCAGTCTTCTGACAGCGACGTCCGATCGTCGGTGCGTCGGTGCGTCGGTGCGTCGGTGCGTCAGTGCGTTCTGAAGGAGGACGTGAACTCTTCATCCAAGTGGGGGAGTGAGCTCCAATGGAGCAGTAGGCGCCATGCGCGCCTCGCAGTCAGAGCTCGGTCAGCTCACGATGCCGAGATTCATGGCTAGTTGTGATGTCCAGGGACGTTGTTGCGTGACACGGCCCTGAGTTGCTGGAAGGCGAAGGCCTCCGGTTGTGGAGTGGAGCTGTCTAGGAACCGCTCCAACAACAGGAGGCCTTCGTGTCCCACGCTAACGCTGCGCTGACCCCGAAAGCTCGACTACGACTCGCACGGCTGATAGTCGAGGACGGCTGGAAGCCCGCTGATGCGGCCAAGATGTTCATGGTCTCGACCGTGACTGCCCGCAAGTGGGCGGCTCGGCTGCGAGCCGAAGGGCCGGCCGGGATGACGGACCGGTCCAGTCGCCCGCGGAGCTGTCCGCACCTGACACCGGCGCCGGTGAGACGGAAGATTCTCGAGCTGCGGTGGCGCCAACGACTTGGGCCAGCACAGATCGGTGGTCGCTTGGGTGTCCCGGCCTCGACGGTCCATGCGGTTCTGGTCCGAGCCGGGGTGAACCGGCTCTCGCGCATCGACCGGGTCACCGGCGAGCCGATCCGCCGATACGAGCATCCGCATCCCGGCGCAATGATCCATGTCGATGTCACCAAGTTCGGAAACATCCCCGATGGTGGCGGCCATCGGTTCCTCGGCCGGGTCCAAGGCTCCCGGAACAGCACCGCGACGGCGCGCAACCGCACCGGCTACACCATCACCCGCCACCCCAACATCGGGACCGCGTTCCTGCACACCGTGATCGATGACCACTCCCGGGTCGCCTACGTCGAGATCTGTGCCGACGAGAAAGCGGAGACCGCTGTCGCGGTCCTGCGCCGAGCCGTCGCCTGGTTCGCAGAACGGGGCGTCATCGTCGAGCGAGTCCTTTCCGACAACGGCAGCTGCTACCGGTCCTTCGCCTGGCGCGATGCTTGCGCCGACCTCGCGATCAGTCACAGACGCACCCGGCCCTACCGGCCCCAGACCAACGGCAAGAGCGAACGCTTCCACCGCACCCTCGCTGAGGGCTGGGCTTACACCCGCTTCTACGCATCAGAAGTCGAGCGCCGAGCAGCGCTCCCAGGCTGGCTGCACTTCTACAATCACCACCGGATCCACTCAGCGATCGGCGGAACCCCCATCAGCAGGCTCAACAACCTGCCTGGACATCACAGCTAGTCGTGGATTCGACACCCCTCCATTTACCCTCCACTTTGCCGCCTCCTGCGCGGTAGCGACGAGATCCTCGTGCGGCTGGGGCCGGTTCCGGCGGGTCGCTCACGACCAACTCGGTCGGTTCGGCGCATGCTCCCCACCTAGGGAGCATGAACAGCCAACAGGTATTCACCGGCCAGGGTGGCCGATGTGTCCTGGTGCCGCGGGACCCGGAAGCGCCCCGGTGTTCGAAGAGCCGCAGGACCCGGTTCGCCGGATCGGGGCAGCAGCGGTCGACCGCTTCTCGCGGGCCAGGTCGTCTGCCTTGCGGTTCGCTTCGGTACGACGAGCTTCGCGGTCCTCGGAGCCCCTCGCCCGGGCTGCGGCCTTGCGCAGCTTCCGATCCTTGCGACGCTCGCGACCCGGCGAGACGAGGACGGCGGATTGACCGCGCTATTCTAGACATGTAATATCTGGAATATGAAACTGAACCAAGGCGTCGAATGGGCGCTGCACTCGTGCCTCAATCTCGGCTGGCTGCCGGCCGGCGCTCCGGCGCAGACGGCGGCCCGCCTCGCGGCGTTCTACGACCTGCCGCCGGCGTACCTCAACAAGCAGCTGCAGGCGCTCGCCCGGGCTTCCATCCTGACCTCGCTCTCCGGGCCGAGGGGAGGGTTCCGGCTCGCGCGCAGGCTGGAGGAGATATCGCTGCTCGACATCGTGGTGGCCATTGAGGGCCGGAGTGAGGTGTTTGAGTGTGCCCAGATCCTGCGCGACGGGCCGAACGGTGACCCGGCAACCGACTACCGGGTCAGCTGCCTGGTGTCCCACGCCATGACCGAGGCGGACCTCGCCTGGCGCACGGTGCTGGCCAGCCGGACCCTCGCCGACATCAAGGCGCAGGTCGAGGCGGCGTATCCCGAGACGCCGGCAGCCACCCGAGCCTGGTTCGACCACCTCAAGGCCTGAGCTTCCTCTCCCTGGAGGCTCGGACTCTTCGTCCATTTAAGGATTCTGGATGTTTTCTAGTCAAAATAATCAGATTCGACCGAAGCTCGTGCTGGCTCTGCTGGCGACGGCGCAGCTGGTCATCTCCGTCGACTACAACATCGTGTACGTAGCGCTGCCAGAGATCGGCGACGATCTCGGGTTCTCCGACCACAGCCTGCAGTGGGTGGTCAGCGCCTATGCGGTCGCCTTCGGCGGCTTCCTGCTCCTCGGTGGCAGGGCGTGCGACCTGTTCGGCGCCAAGCGGATCTTCATCCTGGGGCTGGGGATCTACGCGGTCGCCTCGATGGTCGGTGGCCTCGCGGCCTCGCCGGAGTTGCTGGTCGGCGCCCGCGCGGTCCAGGGCGTCGGAGGAGCCATGCTCTTCCCCGCGACGCTGACCCTGGTCAGCGTGAGCTTCGCTGCCGGACGCGACCGCAACCGTGCATTTGCAGTCTGGGGCACCGCGGGCGGGAGCGGCATGATCCTCGGATCGCTGCTGGGCGGCGTGCTCACCCAGTCATGGGGTTGGGCAGCGGTCTTCTTCGTCATCGTGCCGATCGCCGTCGCGGTGGCGGCGGTCGCTCTCTTCGCGATCCCGCACACACCGGTCGCGCCCGGATCGCGCCGGTTCAAGCTGGCCGCCTCGACCATGGTGACCGTCGGCGTCAGTGCGCTGGTGCTCGCCGTCGTCGACGGTCCGGAGTCAGGCTGGTCCGGCCGGGTGCTGACCTCGGTGGTGCTCGGCGCCGGTCTGCTGGCCGCGTTCGTCCTGATCGAACGGCGCAGTGCCGACCCGCTGATCCCGGCACGCCTTCTTTGCGACCGCAACCTGTCGGTGGGCTCGCTCGTGACCTTCGGCTACATGGCGTCGTTCGGCTCCCTGCTCTACTTCCTCACCCTGTTCTTCCAGCGGGTTCAGGAGCTCAGCCCCCTCGAGACCGGACTCGCATTCCTGGTGCCGATGGTCGCGATCGTGGCCGGTGCCCAGACCGCGGGTCGGGCAGCCACCCGCTTCGGCACCAAGACGGCGCTGCTTGCGAGCCTGGTGGTCGGCGGTCTCGGGACCGTCGTCCTGGCGTCGTCACTGTCGCCGGCGGGCAGCTATCTCTCGCTGGTCCCCGGTCTGGTCGTTCTCGGGCTGGGCCAGGGCGCTGGCTACACGATCATGTTCAGCGCCGCGACTCAGGACCTTCCCGCCAGCGACCAGGGCGTCGGATCCGGTCTCGTGTCCACCACCCAGCAGATCGGTGGTGCCGTCGGCCTCGCCGTGCTGGTGGCTGTGGGCAGCTCACCCGTCGGAGCATCCTCGTCGACAGTCGTCTCCGACATCCAGGCGGCCCTGTGGGTCGCCGCCGCGATGATCGCCGGCACGGCGCTCCTGGCGTTGGCGTTCCGGCGGGATCCAGAGGCGGCCCAGCCGTCCGAGCCGATTGACGTGCTCGTGGCCGGCTGATCGCGACCCAGCAAGCGCACCAAACCAACACTGACCCACACCAGAAGAAGGAAGACAGATGACCACGATCGACACCACGCCCTGGATCGTCCGCGACGCCGAGGCCGAGCAGGTCCAGGACGGCGAGTTCAGCCGGCTGACGCTGCTCGCTGACGGTGACCACACGGGCGGCGCCCTCACCGTCAATCGCGCGCGACTCGAACCGGGGTCGCCCGGCGCCCCCTCCCACCGCCACCTGCACGCGACGGAGACGATCTTCGTGATCGCCGGGTCGTTGGACGTCTTGGTGGGGGAGAAGGTGTCGGTGCTCGGGTCGGGCGACATGGTCGTCCTGACTCCGGGCACGGCGCACGCGTTCGCCCCTACGAGCGGCGGCTCTGCCGACATGCTCGCGGTCTACACCCCGGGCCAGCACCGGTTCGAGTACTACCGGCTGCTCGAGCGTCTCTACCGCGGAGAGGTCACGCTCGAGGAGCTGCAGGCCACTTCCGACCTCTACGACAACCACTACGTCGCGAGCCCCGCGTGGCAGGCGGTCCATCCCTGGTAGGCCGTGCCGGGAATCCGTGCCTTGGGACGAGCGATGCCGTCAGGTATCGACCCGGCTTGACGGCGTCGTTCTTTTCTACGGTCGGCACGATTTCCTTTCCGCGAGCCGGATCTCTAGAAGTAGGCAGAAATTTCGATCTGGGCGGATCGACATCAACCGCCACCTGAATACCAAAGAGGCCCCGGCAACGCCGGGGCCCTCGGTCTCGAACGCTGACTTCGAGTACTACGTGCACAAGTGCTTATATGTCGTAGATCAGCTCGGACTGGCTGCTCGACCACGGTGCAGACCCCCGCCTAAGCACCGCCGCGAAAGGAACTGAATACTAATCGCATGCATGATCTCGACCTAGTTATGAAGCCATCTCGGTACCCGCGATCGGCGGCGTATGACCCCACCTGGGTGTTGGGGTTGGACATGGGGCCCCACCCACTGTGGCAGCTGGAGGACCTACTCGGAGACATCCCTGTAGATGCTTCGGCCACAGTGCTCGATCTCGGAGCTGGTCGAGGAGCCACCTCGGTGTACTTGGCTCGTGAATACGGCTGCTCTGTGGTTTCACTGGACCTCTGGGTCGCTAGCGACGAGCGTCGTGGAGTCCTCGTCGAGGCGAACGTCTCTGACCAGGTGTCGACCATCGAGGGTGACATTCGGACGCTTGATTTGGGTGACGCGGTCTTCGACGCGGTCGTGTCGGTCGATGCCTTCGAGTACTTCGGAACCGACGTCCACTTCTTGCCTCGCCTTTTGAGGCACGTCAAGCCGGGGGGCCTGGTGGCCATGTCCACGCCTGGTCTTCGTGATGATCCATACGAGGTTGCGCCGCCGTCCTACGTAACCGACGTCGTGGGAGCTGAAGCTGCTGCTTGGCATTCACCGGGATGGTGGCAGAAGCACTGGGAACTCACCGCGGCGTTAGAGCAGGTCGAGGCGAGGTGGCAGGTGCACGGGCGCGATGACTGGCTGACATGGGAACGGGCTCGCTTAGCGCGCCAGACCGACCTTGGCCCGAGCGATCGGTCCGTACTGGACATGCTTGAAGCGGACCGAGGCGAACAACTCGGATTCGTGCTGGCGACAGCCAGGAAGCGACGGTGACGTACGCCGAGCGCCAAAAGCTCCAAGATGGGGAGCGACCACATAGCGCGAGTTCGAAAGACAGTGCCCAGGCAGGCTACGAACACACCACGCGGGCCATCAGTCCCACATCACTTGCACGACCCTCTTTGGCGCGACCGCTCCAACTACATCCTGGCCGCGTTCTTGGCCTCGGGCACCTAGCCAGAAGTTCGCCGCTGCGCTGACTGCCTGCACCAGCGGCAGTTCGCGCGACCGCGGTGCGATCGACGCAGCGCCTACCGCTCACGTGGCGCCGCGCGCTCCCACCAGTCCGCCAGAGGGTGCTCAGCAATCAGGCTTGCGGTGAACTCCGCGTGGGCCATGTTGCAGAACTTCCACAAGTCCTTTGCAGCGCGGCTTTACTGGAGGATCACCTGGTTCATCTCGAAGGCATCGAGCGCGCCTGCGCGGTAACGGTCCATCGCGTCGCCCATGCGCTCGATGAGCGGGCCAACTTGGCCTCGTGATACTCCGCGACAGCGGCCCAGGCGATCCGACGCTCTGACTTCCCAGACACTCGGCAAACGCTAGTCGGGCGCCAGCGGAGGAGCACGCTTCCGCGGCATGATCAGACGGCCGCTCCCGGCAGGAGCGGACGGTTGAGCCGCAATTCCGGGCTTCGGGGCCGCACTGGGGCCGCACGTGCTGAACTACGTGGCACCTTTGAGGAGGTCGAGGTTGAAGTCGTGTTGGAGGTCGAGCCGGTCACCGTCGATGTGCCGGCGGACTTCGCGTCGGCCCTCGACGGCGACCTCGCAGCCCGGACGGCCTTCGAACGGCTCACCGTGAGTCAGCAGCGTCAGCACGTCCGCGTGATCGAGGCGGCGAAGAAGCCGGAGACGCGGGCCGCGCGCATCGCGAAGGCGGTCGCCGACCTGCGTCTCCGGTAGGACGCCTTCAGCTCCTCGACGATGCGGACCAGGGTCCCGGCGGGGTCCAGGAAGGAGCAGGAACGTCCGCCGAACGGCCGCTCCATCGGCTCCTGGACGACCTCCGCGGCCGGACATGCCTCCAAACTTCGAAGGCCGCGATCAGGTCGGGTGTGGACAGTCAGATCTGTGCGTACACGCCCTTGGTCATGAGCTCGCGGATCCTGTGGCGCTCCTGGTCGGTGACGCCCGGTGCGGACGCCGGTGGCTCGAGCACGAGTTCACCGCCGTGTTGGCCCGGGGCGGCGAGGGTGATCCAGCGCACCGGGCGCGCGCCGACGTCCTCGCGAACCTCCATTCCGAGGCCGTCGCGGTAGAAGGCCAAGGAGGCCTCCGGGGTCGAGGTGCGGGAGGAAGGCCTGTTGAAGCCGGATCTCCACGGCTGCGCAGCCGTGTCGGGCGTCCACCGGACGCCAGTCGAACCCATCCGAATCGCTGCGGTTGAAGACCACCTCGAAGCATTGCGCCGTCTGATGCGCTGGCCTGCGGTACGGCGGCGATGACGTGAGCGCCGAACGCAATGGCGCCGACGATGGGGCTTAGGTCGCTGGCGCCCCCGACTGGGTCGAACTCGACATCAACCTCAGAGGCGAGGAGGTGAACGTCTCGTGAGTACGGCGGGTGCGCGGTCGTGGGAGTCGGCCGGCGAACGAGTCACCGATGGCCCGGGAAGACGTGCATTCCCGTACCAAGGTTCACCAGCCGATCAGTGGCGGCGGCCCGGCTCCTCGCCGGCCGGGGGCTCAGGCTCCGCAGATGTCCCTACCGTCGGCTCCGACGGTGGGGCCTCGCGGCGAGGCGGTCCGACGAGTTCATCGCGCACCTTCTGTAGCAGGCCGCGAGGAGCCCCGCGTCTCTTGCCCCGCGATGAATCCCACAGATCGAGTCCGCCGAGGCCTATCAGTGCGATGCCGAGCGGTCCTCCCTGGAACCAGAAAACCCGAAGCTCCCAGAAGAAGATCGCGAGTACAGCGCCCGCCGCGATAGACACGAAGCCGAGGATGGCTCTCGGCGACAACGAGAAACTATTCATGAGGTGACACCCTTCTGATGTGTGGAACTACGAGATGAGGTCGAGACGTATTGCGGCGTCGGCCGAGACGAGGCCACCGACCGCGATTAGGACGGTGGCCGCCAGAGCGTTGGTATGCCGTTCGAGCCAGCGACCAGCGGAAGTGAAAAGCCGCGATCCGCGCTCCCCGATCGCGAGACGAACCGCCAGGAGCACGAACGCGGGGAGCATCATGATTACGACGTAGCCCGAAACCGCCAGTCCGGACTCGAACGGTGTGAGGTCCGACCTCTCGACCATGCCCAAGGCCGCGAGCAGCGGCAGCATCGTGGCAACCTCCAAGACTCCCGCCGCCAGTGCCAGGCCGACCACTCCCCGATTCCCCTCGAGTTGAAGAGTTCGGTCCCGCCAGCGTCGCGAACGAGATGTCTGCTCCGGAGCTTTCCCACCGCTCCGATCGATGCGCACGCCCAGGGCGAGCACCGTCACTCCGACTGCGAGCTGACCCCACACCCACGAGCGGTCCAGGCGGATGCTCTCGGCCCATGCGACTACCGGTGTCATGAGTGCGAGCAGCAGGAGGCTCACGGTCCAATAGAAGAGGGCGATCACCACGAGATACAGCACGATTTGACGCACCTCGAGGGAGCCACGGATCAGGAGCCAGATCGGAATGGCGAGTGTTCCAACGCTTGTGCTATCCGCCATCGCAAGACCCACGAAGACACCTGAGTCTGGAACGCTCATCTCAACTACCTTAAGCAACACAGTTGTACTGTAACACCGATGACAATACACCCATGCTAAAAAGAGAGGGTGCCTAAAGTTGTAGACCGCGAAGCGCGTCGCGCTGAACTTGCCGCCGCCGTGTGGCAGGTCGTTGGCCGTGAGGGAATGCATGGCGCAACCGTCCGCGCGGTTGCCGCTGAGGCTGGCGTATCGCCAGGGGCTCTTCGCCACTACTTCGCTGATCAGGTTGGATTGCTCCGCTTCGCAGTGGAGTTGATGACCCAGCGCGTCTCAGAACGGCTGCAAGATCATCTCAGCAGTGGGCGAAGCGGACGGAGCCTCACGCGAAGCCTGCTTGAGGAGTTGCTCCCGTTGGATGCGAATCGACGGATCGAGGGCACCGTATGGCTCGAGGGCTTGGCGCAGGCTCGCCGAGACCCAGCGCTAGCCGAACTGAAAGCCGCAGGATGGATCGGGGAGCGGTACGTGTGTCGGCTAGCCTGGGCCAGCGCCAGAGGGCTACCGATCCCGCAACAGACAAGCGACGAGCTCGAGGACCCCGCCGATGAAGAGGCGGTAGATCTCCTCCACACCTTCGTTGACGGCCTCACCCTTCAGGCCATCACGTTCTCAGATCAACTCGACCCGCAGGACGCCTCGACGCGACTCGACCGGTTTCTGTCCGCCCTGCTCGCGGACTCGCGTTAGACCTCAGGTCTCGCCGACGTCGGGACCACCTCCGATGATCGAGTGAACCGTCACGGGTTCTCTGCCGCTTCTATACGGGGCGCGGCTCTCGGTTGAGGGCAGCGTAGTAGTCGTTCTCGTGGTCAGCGGGTGGGATCTGGCCAATGCTGGAGTGCAGGCGGCGGTGGTTCCTCCAGTCGACCCAGCCCGCGGTGGCGTACTCGACGTCGACGAGGGTCTTCAGCGGGCCGTCGTGGAAGACGTCGGTGGCGATCGCTTCGGTCTTGTACAAGCCGATGATCGACTCCATGAGGCCGTTGTCGTAGGCGTCCCCGACGGGTCCGATCGAGGGTGCGATGCCTTCAAGGGCGAGGTGTTCGGTGTAGCGCAGCGAGGTGTACTGGGCAGGTTCAACCGGTCGATGCAATGCAATACCGGGTTGTTGAAGGGAGCGTAGTTGTTCCTCGAAGACCTCGGCCGACCATCGTGAGAGGTCGGTGCCCTTGGGAAAGTACTGGCGCAGTAGGCCGTTGATGTTCTCGTTGCTCGGCCGCTTGCCACGGCGAGTGTGGATCGGCTAGGAACACCCGCGTCCCGGTTTCCCACGCAAACAGCGCGTGCCCCAACAGTTCCTTGCCGCGGTCCCGCGTCAGGGTCTTGCACAACCGCTCGGCAGCTTGGTCATCGACGCCGTCAGCGCTGCGTTCATCGCGACGGCCCCATAGCCGCCGAGCGACGGCCCGTTCTTCACGTACGGCTTGTCGCCCCAGTCCTCCATCCGCGGCAGGTGGACCAAGAGCGTTGAGCCACTGCTGCGCTTGACGAGCGTGCCGATCGCCGACCGGCCCGTCCCGATGATCAGGTCGCCCTCCGTAAGACTGAAGCGTCTACCGGCACCAGAGTGACGCCATACGCCGTAACGGCGACGAGCAAGAGGTCCGCGCGCCGCAGTTGATTGGTGGTGGCCGATTCGTTGGCCAGGCCTCGGAGGAACTCGTCACAGGCGTCGAGGGGCAGCACCCGGAGTTGTGCGCCCTCGACGGTCGCCCTCTCCAGCAGTCGCAGAGTCAGGTAGAAGCCCGCCGCGCCAACAGCGTGGTTTCCGTTGCCTCCTTGAGTCGCGGCGTTGCGGCGCAAATCCCGTGACACCGTTCCGGGTCGCGGCCGATGGCTCGGGCGATCTCGCGCACGCCCTCGTCCTGCGCCCGGAGCAGCGCGATCTCCTCCGGGCGCATACGAAGGAGAAACCCGGATGGCATGTGCCAGATCTCAGGCCTACTCCCACCCGGCGAACTTTCGTGACCCATGCTGGTCCACGCCTGGCACTCGGTCGTCGGTTCAGCTGATGGTCAGTCGACGGTCAGCATGGTGGCCCCGAGGCCGATCATCATCGTGCCGCCGCCCGCGCTCAGTGCGTCGAGCCGCGCGGGCCGTCGCGCGAACCAGCTGCGCGCTGTCCCGGCAGCGAGCGCCCAGATGCTGTCGGAGGCGGCGGCAAACACCCCGTACACCATGCCGAGCAACATTGTCTGCAGTGCGACCGGGCCGCCCGGGTCGGTGAACTGCGGCAGAAATGCCAAAAAGAACACGATGGTCTTGGGGTTGGTTGCACCGACGGTGAAACCGATCCGCACGGGGTGCCCCCGGCGCACCGGTGCCCCGTCGGCCAGCGACAGCCGGGCGTCGGCACGGTGGCGGACGGCTTGCGCCCCTAGCCACATTACGTACGCCGCGCCCGTGACCTTGAGGACGGTGTACGCCGTCGCGCTTGCCGCTACCACCGCACCGAGCCCGACGGCGACGAGGGCGACCTGGGCGGTCACGCCGAGGGCGTTCCCGACTACCGAGAGCAGGGCCTCGCGGCGACCGACGGTGAGTGCACGCCCGATGGTGAAGAGCAGGCTCGGACCCGGCACCTGGATGAAGATAATTGAGGCGACGAGGAACGCGACCCACTGGCTCGACGACGGCATGATGACAGTGTGGGTCCGAGCCGCGGACACAGGCAATCGGGTTGTCGGGACTGCTGAACGATCAGGGGACTTCTGACTACGCTGCCGAGCGCTTCCACCGCACCCTGGCCGAGGGATGGGCGTTCAAGAAGTTCTACAACTCCGAGTCAGCCCGCCTGGCCGCTCTGCCAGCATGGGTCCACGACTACAACCACCACCGGCCCCACACCGCAATCGGCAAAGCTGCACCCATCACCAGATTGAACAACCTGGCTGGGCATCACACCTACCACCGCCGCCGACGCCAAGAACGGCTCGGACGATTGACCCCCATCGAGTTCGAACTCATCATGAGCAAGGCCGCCGATCAGATCTTCCCGTTGGTCTGGGGCCGGTAGGGCCTGGTCTTCTTCGGTGTGACTCCCAGGTCGGCACAGGTCTCGGCCCAGAGTTGCGATTTGTAGCAGCTGTCGTTGTCGGACAGGACCCGCTGGACGCTCACGCCGCGCTCGGCGAACCAGGCAACGGCGTTGCGCAGCACCTCGGTCGCGGTCTCCTTGGTCTCGTCGTCATGGGCTTCGACGTAGGCGACCCGGGAGTGGTCATCGATGACGGTGTGGAGGTAGCAGGTCCCGATCAGCGGGTTGCCCCACTTGTTGCGGGGCGCGCCGGTGCGCTCAACGGTGGCGGACTTGTTCCGCTCGCCCTGCAGGCGGCCGACGTAGCGCCACCCGCCGCCATCGGGGACCTTGCCCAGCTTCTTCACGTCCACGTGGATCAGGTCGCCCGGATGTTCGTGCTCGTAACGGCGGATCGGTTCACCGGTGGCCCGGTCGACATGGGTCAGCCGGTTGATCCGGCACCGCACCAAGACCGCGTGGACCGTCGAGGACGGCATCTTGAGCCGGTCGCCCATCTCCACCGGCCCGAGCCGTTTGCTTCCAGCGCAGGTGCACGATCTTGCGGACCATCGGTTGCGGTGTACGGTGCGGCCGCGAGGAGCGGTCGTTCATCCCCGCCGGCCCCTCGGCCCGGTATCGCTCTGCCCACTTCTTCGCAGTCCGCCTCGAGACGGCGTAGCGCTCAGCCGCCCGAGGGACCGGCCAGACCTCCTCCACGATCAGCCGGGCGATCTTCAACCGGGCACGAGGCGTCAGAGCAGCATTGGCATGAGTAGCGTGGGACATGAAGACCTCCTGGTCGTGAAGCGGTTCCTTAGACAGCTCCACTCCACATCGGGAGGTCTTCACCCGTCTACGAGTCAGTTCGACTCATCGCACTTTCTCGACCAACGTGACTGGTCATCACATCTAGGCCAGCACCGCGCTCCTGAACGCGGCCACTGGCCCTTGACCAGGAGTCCCAGGCAAGGCCTGGTGGGTCTCGACTGTCCGCTCTGGTCCCGCTGCCGTTCGCCACGGGTGCTGCAATGCGGTGAGGGTCGGCGCGGATGTCACGTGAGCAGGCGTCGGCGGTAGCCCTCAGCGACCGCGGAGGCGCGATCGCGGACGCCGAGCTTGTCGTAGATGTGCTGCAGGTGGGTCTTGATGCTCGCTTCGCCGATGAACAGCGCTGCCGCGGCCTCTCGATTCGAGTTGCCGTTCGCGACCAGTTGCAGCACCTGCTTCTCCCGGTCGGTCAGGGTGCCTGCGCCGGGCCTGCGAACCTGCCCCATCAGGTGCTGCGTCACCGACGGCGCAAGCACCGATTCGCCGCGGGCGGCTGCACGGACGGCCCGCATCAGCTCGTCGGGCAGGGCATCCTTGAGGAGATATCCGGTCGCGCCCGCCTCGATCGCCGGCAGCACGTCGCTCTCGCTGTCGAAGGTGGTCAGGATCAGCACGTTGACATTCGGGGCCCTCTCGCGCAGCGCCGCGGTCGCGGCGACGCCGTCCATCCCGGGCATCCGTAGATCCATGAGCACCACATCGGCGGCCAGTGACAATGCACGTGTGACGCCGTCGGCGCCGTCCCCGGCCTCACCGACCACGACGATGTCCTCGGCGTCGGTGAACGTGTCGCGGAGACCGCCCCTCACGATCGGATGGTCGTCGACAATGACCAGTCGAATCATCGCTCCGCTTCCTCCTTCGTTCTGGTGCCCCCGGGGGAGAGCAGCGGGACGCGCGCACTCACGGACGTCCCTTCACCGGGTGCGCTCTGCACCTCCACGTGGCCGCCGACCCCTCTGATGCGCTGGCGCATGCTAGTCAGGCCGAACCCGGGGCCGACCGCCTCCACGAACCCGCGTCCATCATCGCGTACGTCCAGCAGCACCTCGGCGCCCGTGTACGACAGCGTGACAACGACGCGTGAGGCCTCAGCATGCTTCGCCACGTTGGTCAGCGACTCCTGCACGACCCGGAAGAGGGATACCTCGATAGCCGGGCTCATGGGCTCTCTGGTGCCAGTCACCTCCACCTGAGCATCGATCGCGTGTTCATCCGCCCAGCGCTGGGTCAGCGTGCGCAAGGCATCGGGGAGGTGCGCTCGCCCGAGCTCCTGGGGAGCGAGTGCCTGTACGGACCGCCTGGCCTCGGCGAGACTGCTCCGCGCGAGCCGAAGGGCACGCGCCACGTGCTCCTCCGTCACGCCATCCAGGCGCGCGGAGCGTTCGGCTGCCTGGAGCTGCGTGATGATGCCGGCGAGACCCTGGGCAAGCGTGTCGTGGATCTCGCGGGCCAGTCGTTGCCGCTCGTCCTGCACCCCGGACTCACGGGCTTGGGAGACCAGGTGGGCATGGAGCCCGGCGTTCTCGTGAAGTGCCGCCTCGAGTCGCTCGACGAGCTCCTCCCGCTTGCGCTCCTCCGGCTCGCTGCGCGCCGTCAGCAGAATACCCACCCCGATCGCCGCGGTCTGCACGGTGACGATCAGGATGAACTCCGCGAACAGCGCCGGCGTCGGGTGGTCCCACACGCGCATCGCTGAGCCGTTCAGAGCAACAGATGTCGCCAGGACTCCGAGCACCCCCAACGGCCACGGAGTGAGCAGGTAGGCGTGGAAGAAGCCCGCGACGGCGAAGACGAGGAAGATCTCCGAGTACGTCATGAGGATGGCGCACAGTGCCAGGAGTCCCACGAAGTAGACCCCCGCTGGCACCGGCCGCAGCGTCCTCCTGCGGAGGGGCAGGGTGTGCCCGAACAGGATCCACAGCACCGAGACCCCCACCAGCCCGAGCACGGACGCGCCCGCGGTCCAGAACCGCTCCCCGGAGGCCGGCAGCATCCAGGAGAAGTAGATCGCCGTCGAGATCGTCAGCAGCAGCCACGGGGTGACGAGCTGCAGATGGTCCCAGATCCGCAGCTGGTCCTTCTTCCAGGCCAGCCGGGAGCGATGGGCGTTCGCCACCTCCTCCACGAGCGAGGAGTCGTGCGGCCGAGCGCTGTCGCGCTCTCCGGCCCCAACTTCTCGCATCATCGACCCCCTACTCCCAGCGGAACAGCTTCGCAGCGATCGCGCTCGCGGTCGCCGCGATAGCGGCCATTATGGCGATCTGCAGCCAGAAGGGCTGCCCGTCGGAGGTCGCCGTGATCTGACCCGCTTCGGCGGACCACGCCGCGGTGAGGGCCTGGAGTCCCGGCGGGATGAACTCGCCGACCTGCCGAAGCACGTCAGGCATCACGGCCCGGGGAAGGAAGGCGCCTCCGAAGAACATCAGTGCCACGAACAGCAGAGTGCCGACCTGGTTCGCGGCGCTGGCCGTGCGGACCACGGCCGCGGCGATCAGGCCGAGTGCGAGCAGGGCCGCATAGCCCACGACGAAGGCGACGACGAACCTCAGGGGCCGCTCGGGCGGCGCGATGTCGAGCACGGCCCACGCGAGGAAGATCATCAGTGCCGCGGAGACGACCACGGAGGCGAACGCGACGATCATCTGCGCGAGCAGCACGCTGCGCGGATGTGTGGGCGTGGTCGACAGCCTGCGCAGGATGCCGCGCTCACGATAGGTCGCGACCACTGCCGGGACGTGCTGCACGGCGACCATCACCATCCCGAAGACCAGGGCAGTCGGTGCCCAAATGTCGATGGACCGGAGCCCGCCGGTATCCGGGGACGTCTCCCTGAGCGCCGGGACGGCACCCAGTCCGAGCAGGAGCGCGGAGGGGAACAGCACCCCGAAGACGACGGTGGCGGAGTCACGGAGGAAGAGCTTCGACTCGATCTTCAGAAGAGCACGCATCAGCCTACGCTCCCCTCGTGCGGTGCCGGAGATTCCGGGGTGCGTCCCGTCAGGGCCACGAAGGCGTCATCGAGGCTGCGCTGGTCGACGCGGAGATCCTGCGCCACGACGTGCTTCCGGGCCAGTGCCCCGACGACGCTGCTAAGAACCTGTCCCGTCCCGGTGACCAGCCAGCGCCCGTCGGTGATCTCGACGTCGGTCACGTCGGACAGCGCGGTCAGGACTCGTCTGTCCAGCGGCTGACTTAGGCGGAAGCGGACCTGCTGCGCTGTGCTCGCCTGCGCGATCAGCTCGGCCGGCGTGTTCACGGCAGCGACCCGGCCCCCGTCGATGACGGCGATCCGGTCGCTGAGTCGCTCGGCTTCATCCATGAAGTGCGTGACCAGGAGGATCGTGACGCCCGTGTCACGTACGCGCTCGATGAGGCTCCAGGTCTCGCGTCTCGCCTGCGGGTCCAGTCCCGTTGTGAGCTCGTCGAGAATCGCGACCCTCGGGTTGCCGACCAGGGCGAGAGCGATCGAGAGCCGCTGCTTCTGTCCGCCGGAGAGAGCCTTGTACTGCGTGCTGCGCTTCGTGGTGAGACCCAGCAGCTCCATGAGCTCGCGCCAATCGGCGGGGTCCCGGTAGAAGGAGCTGTAGAGCTCGAGCGCCTCGGCGACCTTGATCGCGTCGGGGAAGCTGCTCTCCTGCAGCTGCACGCCGAGCAGCTCACGCACCTGTGCCCGGTCCTTGATCGGATCGAGTCCCAGCACGGAGATCGAGCCCGAGTCCGGCGTTCGCAGGCCCGCGATGCTCTCGACCGTCGTCGTCTTGCCGGCTCCGTTAGGGCCGATGATCCCGAAGATCTCCCCCTCCTCAACGGTGAAGGAAACGTCATCGACAGCCACGTGCGACCCATAGCGTTTGTGCAGGTTCCGTACATCCAATGCGAGCATGCAGCGACGTTAGGGGCGCGCGGCAGCCAGTCACATCGACCGCGGCGGCTGGATCGAGGTTGATTCGCCCCTCCACCGATCGGTGGATGGGCCACTGCACAACCGGGCCGTACGCGCACGTCGGTCGTACCCTGGCGGCAGGTGAGCGCGTGAGTCTCGGAGCATCCATGTGTCCGACCTGGGGCGGTGTACAGCACGCCGACGACCGGTTGCGTTGGGCAGGGCGCTCGGACCGAAGGGCCGGCTTGCCCAGGGGATGAGCAGCCCTCTGGCCGCGAGCCAAGGCAGTCCCTACGCTCCCGAAGCATGAGACTCGCCTGCATCCCCGCCGCTGCCCTCGCGGTAACACTGCTTGCGGGCTGCCGGGGGCCCCAGCGAGGCCGAGCGGCAGGCGGAGAAGGACCGCCAAGCGGCCGCAGCCCAGAAGGCTGCTGACGCCAAGAAGGCCGCGGCCGACAAGGCGGCCAAGCTCGCGGTCTACAACAAGTGCGTCGCCGTGACCAAGCCCCTCCGTGACTCCCTGGCACAGATCGATTCCCGCCTCGACGTCGGCTTGAGCTACGCCGACTACGGAGACCGGCTGGGCGATGTCCAGGTCGCCTATGACGCTGGGTCCCGAAGCTCGACGGCGCCGGCGCGGGGTGCATCAACGTTGCCGTAGCGCTGGAGAACGCGCTCAACTCCTACAACAAGGTGCTGAACGCGTGGGGGGACTGCATCGACGACTACAACTGCGACTTCAGTGAGGGTGCATCCAACGACGAGGCCCAGGCCGGCTGGGCCAAGGCAGGCCGGGCACTGGAGAACAGCGACCGCAAGCTCGCAGCAATGCAGCCAAGCGGCTGAGCTCCTAAAACGCTAGGCAGCCCGAACACGGTCGGCGGGGAGTCGGCCGCGGTACTGCTGGCCAGGGCCGGTGTTCCAGCTGCAGGTGGCTTCCCAGTCGCCGGTCACGGTGGGCCACCAGGCGTGGAGCTCGCCGGCGTACCAGTGGTCGTCAACGAGGACCTCGACGTCGGGGCGCTCGGCGGGGGAGTAGATGCGGGGCTCGGGCACACGTCCAGTGTCCCCGGCGGTCATGGGCCAATTGCCAGGTAGGGTGACTGCCCGCCGCCATGGCTCGACGGCGGGCAACCCGTCCCCGTGCAGTCTCGGGTCCGCCCGGGAGACGATCGCGATCCTGTCCCCCACATGTGTTGGGCACCAGTACCCAGTCCGACATATGGTCGTACTGGCGACATGCCCCGGCAGACCGGACCGGGCAGTTATTCGATTGTCACCTGGCGTCCCTCGCCAGTACCGGGGGTCGGGGTTACGTTCAGGAGAACCTCCCCGACTGGACCAAGCAGTCGATCCCTGGGGAGCACCAGGGACCGGGCCTGGCTACAGATCGCGGTCCTAGTGACGAGGCGACAGTCCCGAGGGAGATCGCCATGGCCGAGAAGCCAATGCAGCCCACCAACACCACCGCACAGCGCCCCACGCGCGCTTCTCCGAGGAGCGAGATCAGCGTGGCGGTCGAGATGATCTGCAAGGAGCGCCGATGTGCTGCCACAGCTGCCTACAGGACTCTGGTGGAGATGGCGAAGTCCTCCCGCCTGAGCGTCGGCGAGGCAGCGAGCCGCATAGCCAGAGGAAGGCGACCCTCGGCTGCGGCTGAAACCCGGGCTCGTGAAGGGTCGGACGGTCATCCCGCTGACCCGGCAGCCCGACGGCATGCAGGCGTGGAAGATAGTCATTCCGACCGGCAAGGCCACCCCTGAGCCCCGCGCGCACGACGGCCACGGAGTGGATCTTCGTCCTGTCTGGTCACATGCGGTTCATCCTCGGCGACCAAGACGTGGTGCTCGGCCCCGGTGAGGTCGCTGCCTTCGAGACCACGGTCCCGCACTTGTTCGGCAGCACCGGCGCTGAGCCTGCTGAGATCCTCAGCATCTTCGGGCGACCTGGCGAACATGACGTTCCGAGGAGCTCCAGACCAGAGGTAGGCATGAACGCACCTTTCGCAGCGGCTCAACAGCACACCGGGCGATCATCGCTCCTGCCGGTGACGCCCAACTGAAGTGGCTCTAGTTGGCGCCCGGTTCGGCTGCGACGACTCGAACCTCAGAGCCGTCAGCATTCAGGATGGAGGCGTCGTCGTCGGTGCCGCCTTGGAGCGCGGAGACAGCCGCAGAGTATGCGGTTCGTCGGGACCACTCGGCGCCTTGAGCGGAAAAGGCCTGGCGCACCTCGAGCGCCGTCTTCGGAGGACCGTCATGGCCCGGGGGATCCGGTAGTGCCCCGGGCACCGTGGCTGCGAGCTGGGGCCACGGCTCAAGGCGACCAGCGCTTCGCCGGCGAGCAGAGCGCCGAGACCAAATCCCCTCCACTCCTCATCGAGTCGGACCTCGTTCATCACCAGAAGATGTCCGCCGACTAGTTCAAGGCGCTCCTCGACGGGCTCCTCCAGCTCACCGCTGCTGGGCCACCACCAGCGCGTCCGCGACTCGGGTGAGATCCATCGAGTAGCTGTCGAGAGCCTCGTACAAGGCTGGGTGGCCGATGGTCGCGTCAAAGATCGGACAGGTCGGCGAGCAGGGTGCCGGTGAACAGGCGCCTGAGCGCGAGGTACTCCGCGGCGTTCTCCGAAGTGACGTAGCGGAACAGGTCACGTCGTGGGCCTCCGTCGGGCAGTGCATCGACACCTTCATCCGGATCTGTGCCGGTCCCGTTCATGCGGCCTCCTCCCTCGTGCTTCGGAGCGTTCTTTCTTGCCCCGCGAGAGCAATCGGTCGTCCTTTGCTGCAACCTAACGGCTGGTGGGGACAGGGCATCGCAAATGGAGGTGCGGTACGGGTTACGTGATGTGGCCTGAAGGGCGTTGGTCTGGTTTCCCGGGCAGGCTGCTGGGGCACATGCAAGCGGTGGAGGTGGACAGGGTTCTGCCGAGTGGCAGCGGGGGGTGCTCGCGTTTGGCACTGGACATCAATTGGACACTTTGCGGTCGCGAAGAACGCCGAGACAGCCCCAGACGGATCCAATTCCAGGGGTACGGTGGAGCAAGTACAGCAAGCGACTCACGGCATCTGCCCAGGTCAGCGTGTTTTCTCGGCGAAGAGTCGAGGGATTTCGAAGTCACGGACCCTGGCCCAACTGGTTCAAGGGGTCAGGGGTTCGAATCCCCTCAGCTCCACCCTGTATCAAGAAACAAGGCTCCTCTCGCCGAACGCGAGAGGAGCCTTGCTGCTTTCCGTGGCCAGGTTGGTCACCGATCGGTGGGATCACCTTCCACCGGGGCCACCACCGGCGCGGTGGCCCTGTGAGGATCCGGTCAGGAGTTGATCGCGGTCGTCTCCTGCTCGGGTGCCTGCTGGATGTGGATCTTGCGGGGCTTGGCCTTCTCCGCGACCGGCACCACGAGGCGTACGACGCCGTCCTTGTAGCCGGCCTCGATGTGGTCGAGGTCGAGGTTGTCCCCGAGCACGAGCTGGCGGCTGAACCGGCCTCGCGGACGCTCCGAGGCGAGCATCTCCCAGTCCCCGTTGCGGGCCACGCGCTCGGCGCTCACCGTGAGCACGTTGCGCTCGACGTCGAGGTCGATGCTCTCGGGGCGGACGCCGGGGAGGTCGAACTCGATCACGAAGCGATCGCCCTCGCGCCAGGCGTCCATCGGCATCACCATGGGCCGGTTCGTGGTCCCCAGCAGCTGCTGGGTGAGCCGGTCGAAGTCACGGAACGGGTCGGTGTTGCGCAGCAGCATGGTGTCCTCCTGGTCATCTCGTCGGGCTCGACGGCTGGTGGCCGGAACCCGGAATCTGTATTGAGAGTTATAGGTTTTATATACTCAGCAGCACGGCTACGGTCAAGCCCCACCTACGAACTTTTTTGGAGGAGCCGATGGCGGATCGCACGACGGGCGTCTATGCCATCTCGGTCGCGGCACAGATGCTCTCCATGCAGGTGCAGAACCTGCGGGTCTACGAACGCCACGGCCTGGTTGAACCGGAACGTACGCCGGGAGGGACCCGGCTCTACAGCAACGAGGACCTCGATCAGCTGGCCCGGATCCGGGACCTCCTGGCCGAGGGGCTCAACCTGGCCGGCATCTCGCGCGTGCTGGCGCTGGAGGAGGAGGTGCGCCGCCTCGAGCGGGCCAACGCGAGGCTGCGGCGAGGTGCGGCCAGGGGCTGAGGCGACCCGCCCCGGGAGCCGAACCGGGTGCTGCCCAGCGCGACCCCGCCCACCACGGCGACGGCGCCGGCGATCTCCGGGAGGCTTCTGGCTTCGCCGAGCAGCAGCCACGCGGTGCTCATCCCCACGACCGGCACCAGCATCGAGAACGGTGCGACCATCCCGGCCGGGTGGCGCGCCATCAGCCAGCTCCAGATCCCGGAGCCCAGCAGGGTGCCGACCAGGATCGTGTAGGCGAGTCCCACCAGGGCCAGCAGGGCGGTCGAGTCGTTCCAGCCGGTCAGGGACCGGCCCACCCGCTCTGGCCCTTCGATCGCCAGGGCGACCGCGAGCATCGGGGCGGGCGGCACCACCGACATCCACAGCACCAGGTGCAGCGGCTTGGCGGCCTTGGCTCGGGCGGCGCAGACGTTGCCGATCGCCCACCCGAACCCGCCGGCCACCACGAGCAGGAACGGCACCAGGGTGGCGGTCCCGGTCTGGGCCCACCCCACGACCGTCATGCCCCCGCACGCGAGCAGCAGCCCGGCGAGCTGCCGTCCGGTGACCCGGTCGCGGAACACGGTGGCCCCCAGCAGCACCGTGAACGGGGCCGAGGACTGCAGGACCAGTGACGCCAGGCCGGGCGGCATCCCGGCATCCATGCCGAGGTAGAGGAAGAGGAACTGCAGGATCCCGAAGCCGACGCCGTACCCGACCAGCCAGCGCAGCGGCACGTCGGGCCGCGGGACCAGGAGGAGGGTGGGGATGGCGATCAGCCCGAACCTGAGGGCGACCAGGAAGATCGGTGGGAACTGCTGCAGCGACGCGTCGATGGCCAGGAAGTTGAGTCCCCACATCACGGCGACCGAGGCTGCGAGCAGGCGATGGGTCACGGGCACAGTCCCATCGTGGTGCGTCTGAGCATTAAGCACCAGCGAATACTGCTACCAAGATCTTGTAGGTTGCCTACATGGACGTTCGTCACCTCACGCTGCTGCGAGAGTTGGCGGAGCGCGGGTCGATCACCGCCGTGGCACGAGCCACGCACCGCACCCCCTCGGCGGTCTCGCAGCAGCTGAAGACCGCCGAGCGGCAGCTGGGCACGCCGCTGGTCGAGCCGGCAGGTCGGGGGATCCGGCTGACCGATGCCGGGCGGCTCCTGGCCGCGGGTGGCGGCGAGGTCTCCGCGGCCCTGGAACGCGTGCAGGCCCGCTGGGACGAGTTCCACGGCCAGCCCGCGGGGACGGTGAGCGTGGCCGCCCTGCCGAGCGCGGCAACCTTCCTCCTGCCGGGGGTCTACCGAGCTCTCGCGGGGCTGCCGATCGAGCTGGACTGCCGCGACGTGGACCTCTCCGAGGACGCCTACCCGGCCCTCGCAGCCGACCACGACCTCGTCGTGGGGCACAGCACCTCGCGGGCCCTGCCGACCGGCGCATCGCTGCTGGTCCGCGAGCCGCTGGACGTCGCGCTCGCCGCGGGCCATCCGCTGGCCGCCCGGGACGTGCTCACCGCCGCGGACCTCGCCGACGAGGAGTGGATCGGGGTGCCGATCGGGTTCCCCTTCGACGCGGTCCGGCTCGCGGTCGAGGAGTCGGTCGGCCGCCCCGTCGCGGTGGGCCTGCGGCTGCGCGACAACCGGTTGATCGAGGCGCTGGTCGCGGACAGCCGCCGGGTCGCCGTACTCCCGCGGTTCACGACTCCCTCCGGTCCCGTCGTCCTCCGCCCCCTTGTCGGCGTCCTCGCCGCCCGCCACATCTACGCCCTGATGCGCCCCGACCGCGCCGAACGCCTCGCAGTCCGCCGCGTCCTGGCGGCCTTCCGCGACGTCGCCGACGCCGTAGCGGAAGGCGCCAGGACTGGGCGGGCGGGTCGGTGGCCCGGAGAACCAGCCCCAACGGGTGAATCGGCACAGTGAGTCACACCACGCACGGAGCTCGGGGTGTGAGGGTCGTCGCCGCAATGGGTAGAAGGTCTGACGGCGTCGGAGTCCCGACCCCTCTCTTCCCTGACCCCCAACCGAGTGGAGCGTGCCCCATGAGCATCGACCCTGACCGCATCGAGCGCATCGCCGATCTCGCAGCAGCGAGGAAGGTGCGCGTGGTGACCTCGGAGTCGCTGACGAGCGGCAATGTCGCGGCGACGCTGGGGGCGGGCCCGAACGCGGCCGAGTGGTTCGGGGGCGGCATCGTGGCCTACCAGGAGCCGATCAAGTTCGATGTCCTCGGTGTCCCGGAGGGTCCGGTGGTCACTCGCGAGTGCGCCGAGCAGATGGCCCGTGGTGCGCGAGAGCTGCTCATGGCCGATGTCGCGGTCTCCTGCACCGGCGTCGGCGGTCCCGACCCGAGCGAGGGCAAGCCGGCCGGCACCGTGATCGTCGCGGTGGCCACCGTCGACGGGGTGGACGTGCGTGAGCTCTCCCTCGAGGGGAAGCCCGACGAGGTGCTCGAGCAGACCACCTCGCAGTGCCTGAGCCTCCTCGAGGAGGTGCTCGGCGCCGACTGAGCTGTCCGGTGCCGAGCGCCGCTCAGTCCCGGGGGTCGAGGCGCAGCAGTACGCCGCGCTCGCCGAACTCGCGCACCTCGCCCGCCACCAGACGGGTGCCCTCGAGGTGCTGGGCGACCGCGGCGGCCTGCTCGCGCGGTCCGAGCTGGAGCAGCGCGACGCCTCCGGGGGCGAGGTGCTCCACGATCGCCGCGAGGCACACCCGGACCACGCTGAGCCCGTCGTCCCCGCCGTCGATGGCCAGCAGTGGGTCCTCGGGGAAGCGCTGCGTCTCGGCCCGGGGCACCCACGGTGGGTCGGCGATGATCAGCGGGAAGCTCTCGCCGGGGGAGAGCACCTCCTCGATGGGTCCATGACGCATCTCCAGGCGCTCGCTGATCCCTGCGGCCTTCGCGTTGGCCACGGTGAGCTCGGCCGCGACCGGGTTCACGTCCACGCACACCAGTCGCCGGCGTGACTCCGCCACGGCCAGGAGCCCGATCTGCCCGGCCCCCGAGCACAGCTCGAGGACATCGCCTGCCGGCAGGTCCGGCAGCAGCTCTGCGGCCCACAGCGACTGCTGAGCGGTCCAGGTCCGGGGACGCAGGACGCGGTCGTCGAACGCGATCGTGAGACCGCCGAAGTCCATCGTCTCGGTCATGCCGGGATGGACTTGTGCGTGCTGTCGCACCACGGCTTGCGGTTCGACTTGCCGCAGGCGCACACGGCCACGACAGGACGGGTGACCTCGTGCTCGACACCGTCGTCGTCGCTCACCGTGTCGGCGCCGCGGACCAGCAGCGGCCCGCCCGGGCACAGCCGCACGGAGACGTCGCCGTTCATGCCGGCACCCCTACTTCGGCGGTCCAGCGGTCGAGCAGCTCGCCGGCGGCCGCACCGTCGACGTAGAGGCACGCTGCGGCGCCGAACAGGATGTCCTCGCGCAGCGTGGGGTCCTCGGCCACCATCGAGCCGCAGATGTCGTGCGCGGCCACGTGCTCGTGCACCGCGTCCGCCTCGACGTGCTCGTGGAAGTACACCGCCACGGCGTCCGGCAGCTCGACGCGTTCGAGCCCGCCGGCGATCTTGCGGCACGGCACCGAGCTCGACGCCTCGAACGCGGCCAGGTGCCCCATCGCCGCGCCCCGCAGGCGACGGTTGAGCCCGAACATCGTCATCAGGTTCGTGCAGGCGAGGCTCAGCGCCGAGATGTCG
Source organism: Nocardioides sp. Z30_9 (assembly GCF_058215735.1). Classification (NCBI taxonomy): domain Bacteria; kingdom Bacillati; phylum Actinomycetota; class Actinomycetes; order Propionibacteriales; family Nocardioidaceae; genus Nocardioides; species Nocardioides sp. Z30_9. The sequence goes on along the minus strand of NZ_JBZAJF010000001.1, from coordinate 935,744 downwards.
TTGATGTAGGCGCCGTAGGTCCGGTCGAGACCGGCTGCCTCGAGCGCGTCGGCGTACAGCGTCGCGTGCAGCCGCTCGGCGCGGCCACCGCCGTACTCGTCGTACTGGAGCTCGGCCAGCGCGGCCTTGGCGGCGCCGGCCAGCCGGGGGAGGACGAAGGACTGGGCGTCGGACTCCTTGAGCTGCTGCACGCTGCGCTCGCGCAGGTAGTCCACCAGCTGCTCGCGGGTGGCCTTGCGCTGCATGTACGCGGCGGCGGCGGGACCGTCGTCGGCGGCCACGAGGGCCAGCAGCAGCGCCCCGAGGTCACCGTCGGTGGGCACGGCCTGCACCGTCTCGCGGGTCGCCTCGCGCAGCTCGCGCTCGAAGCGCCGCTCGAGGTCGAGGCGCAGCGAGAGCAGCCCGAGGTCCCACTCGCGGTCGTCGGCGACACCCTCGAAGCCCCGGTAGTGGAGCTCGTAGATGATCCACAGCGCGAGCTGGGCGTCCTCGTCGGTCATGATCGGGCCGGGGCCGAGCGCAAGCGTGGTCTGCTCGCGCGCGATCGTCAGCGTCTCGATGACGTGCCGGCTGATGGGTCCCCGTTCCTGGGGAAGGCGCATGCGTCGTACCTCCATGATGGTGAGTGCTGGTCCATTACCCCGTGGACCGCTTGCGTCACACCTAGGTGATGCAGATCTCCCGGACCACCCACCATCTCAGGTCGTCACAAAGTCATCCACATCGATCTCCGCGCAGCGACGCTGGTACTCCACCACGAGGCCCGGCCAGTTCGTGCTGATCCGGCCGCCGTCCCGGTACCAGTTGTCGCAGCTGGCCCAGACGCTGTCGCCCAGGCGCTGCTGGATCTCCTCGTCGAACCGGTCCTCGGCCTCGCGGCGTACGACGATCGAGCTGGCCCCCTTCGCCTCCGTGTGCTGCAGCAGCCTGACGATGGCCCCCGAGGCGGCCTCGAGCATGTTGATGATCGAGCTGCCGCCGAGGTTCGTGTTCGGGCCGTAGACCACGAACAGGTTCGGGAAGTCCGGCACGCACATCCCGAGGTAGGCGTGCGCGCCCTTCGCCCACCGTTCGTGCAGGTCCGCGCCGTCGAGGCCGGTGACCGTGATCGGGGCGAGGAAGTCGGTGGCCGCGAAGCCGGTGCCGTAGATGATCACGTCGACCTCGTGCACCTGGCCGTCGGCGCTGCGCACGCCCTCGGGGAGGACCTCGAGGACAGGCTCGTTGACGACGTCGACGTTGGGGGCCGCGAGCGCGGGGTACCACGCGTTGGAGAACAGCACCCGCTTGCAGCCGAACTCGTAGTCGGGCACCAGCTTGGCGCGCAGCTCGGGGTCGCGGACCTGGAGGTGTAGTTGTGCCCGCCAGTACAGCTTCACGGCCTTCTTCAGCCAGTCGTCCTCGAGGAGCGCCTTGTTGAACCGCTCCGTGATCACCCAGGTCAGCTGGCGGCCGAACGCCTGCGTGCGCGGGAACCTCTTGAACAGCCAGCGATGCAGCGAGGTGTACTCCCGGTCCAGCTTCGGCACCACGTAGGGGGCCGACCGCTGGAAGACGGTGACGTGCCCGGCGTCGGGCTGGATGCCGGGGACGAACTGGATCGCGCTGGCGCCGGTGCCGAGCACCGCGATGCGCTGGTCGCGCAGGTCGACTTCGTGGCGCCACTCGGCGGAGTGGAACGAGGGACCGGTGAAGGTGTCGATGCCGGGCAGCGGCGGGATCGCGGGCCGGGACAGCTGCCCGGTCGCGGTGACCAGCACGTCGGTCTCCAGGTGCTCGCCGGCGGCGGTGGTGAGGTGCCAGGAGGTGGTGGACTCGTCGTACGCCGCGGCGGTGACCTCCACGCCGGTGCGCACGAGCTCGAGGACTCCCAGCTCGGCGGCGGTGCGCTCGATGTAGGCGAGGATCTCGTCCTGCCGGGAGTACCGGTGCGGCCAGCGCGGGTTCGGGGCGAACGACCAGGAGTAGAGCGAGGACGGGACGTCGCACGCGGCGTTGGGGTAGCTGTTCTCCCGCCACACGCCGCCCACACCGGCGGCCTTCTCGAGGATGGTGACGTCGGTGTAGCCGGCTCGGGTGAGCTCGACGGCCGCGCCGAGACCGCCGAAACCGGCGCCGATGATCGTGATTGAGGGCTGCTGCATGGCAGCACCCTAGGGGATCTGACAGGAAGCCCTGTCAGGAGTCGTTCAGGCCTGCTGCGTCGCGCCCGGCATGGTGGCGAGCAGCTGGCGTCCCTGGTCGGCGAACTTGTGCTCGACGAGGACCTCGTAGCGGGTCGCGACGACCTGGGACACGGAGGTGAAGTCGCGGGCACCGCGGCTCACGGCGTACCCCACCAGGGCGAAGACGAGCCCGAACAGCGCACCGAAGAGCACCGTGGACAAGATGATCGCCAGCGCGGTGCTGGCCGTGCTGAACAGCGAGACCACCAGGCCCACGAACAGGCCCATCCAGATGCCCGAGGCGAGGCCACCCAGGGCCACCTTGCCGGTGGTGAGCCGCCCGGTGACGCGTTCGACCTGCTTGAGGTCGGTGCCGACGATCATGCAGTTCTCCACGGGGAACTCGTGGTCGGCGAGGAAGTCGACCGCCTCCTGGGCCTTCGCGTAGTGCTCGTAGACCCCGAGGGACATCGGGAACTCCAGGCTGAGTGCCGACGTGGGAAACCTGGCGCTTCGCTGCTGGCTCATGTTTCAGAGTCTTCCACCGCAGTGGTGAGCGCCACTGGGACGCAAAGGCGCAGGTCAGGTGATCGTCATGCCCCCGTCGACCGCCAGCGTCTGGCCGGTGATGTAGCCCGCCGCGTCCGAGGCGAGGAACACCGCGGTGGCCGCGAGCTCGCGCGGGTCGCCCTTGCGCCCCACCGGGATGCGGGACTGCTGGCTCTCGAGGTAGCCCTCGGGGTAGGAGTCGGTCATCTCCGAGGTGAAGAAGCCCGGTGCGATGGCGTTGACCCGGATCCCCTTGCGGCCGGTCCACTGCTGGGCGAGGTCGCGGGTCAGCCCGATCAGGCCGGCCTTGGACGCGGCGTACGCCGCCTGGGGGAGCCCGGCGGTGGTGATGCCGAGGACCGAGGAGATGTTGATGATCGAGGAGCCGGGCTCCATCACCCGTCCGCACGACTGCGCCATCCAGTAGCAGCCGTTGAGGTTGACGTCGATCACCTGCCGGAACTCCTCGGGCGTCTCCCGGGTGGCCGGGACCGCGGTGCCGATGCCGGCGTTGTTGATCAGTACGTCGACGCGGCCGAACTCCTGCATCGCCGCCTCGACCAGCGCGGCACACGACTCGGGGGAGGAGACGTCGGTCGCGACGCTGACGGCGCTACGGCCGGCCGCCTCGACGAGGTCGGCGGTCGCTCCGAGCCGGTCCACCCGCCGGGCGCCGAGCGCGACGTTGGCGCCGGCCTCCGCGAAGGCCTGGGCGAAGGCCACTCCGAGGCCGGAGGAGGCCCCGGTGACGACGGCGACCTTGCCGTCGAGTGAGAACAGGTCGGTGATCGGGCTGTGGGAAGTCATGGGCAGATCATGCCCGTTCCGGACCCGCTCATGCGCTGGTCGCGCGCCCGTCGTGCCGGAGGTCGCCGCTCAGTGCGAGCTGCGGGCCCTCCAGGCGCTGCGGACCATCTCCTCCAGCGGGTGCCGGTTGGCCCAGTCCAGGTCGCGTGCCGCCGCCTCGCCGGTGGCCACGATCCGGTCGGGGTCCCCGGGTCGGCGGGGGCCGATCTCGGGCGTGAAGTCGATCCCGGTCACCGCGGCGATCGCGTCCATGATCTCGCGCACCGAGGAGCCCGTCCCGCTGCCGAGGTTGTAGACCGGGTCGAGGTCGTCCCCGGCCGCCAGTCGCCGCGCGGCCACCACGTGGGCTGCGGCGAGGTCGCTGACGTGGACGTAGTCACGCACGCAGGTCCCGTCGGGGGTGTCGTAGTCGTCGCCGTTGATCCGCGGCGTCTTCCCCGCGAGCAGCATGTCGAAGACGATCGGGAACAGGTTGTGCGGGCTGGTGTCGTAGAGGTCGTCGCTGCCCGAGCCGACCACGTTGAAGTAGCGCAGGGAGGTGTGCCGCAGGCCGGTGGCGCGGGCCTGGTCGCGGATCACCCACTCGCCGATGAGCTTGGTCTCGCCGTACGGCGACTCCGGGTGCGTGGGCGTCTGCTCGGTGACCAGGTCGGTGTCGGGGGTCCCGAAGGTGGCGGCGCTGGAGGAGAACACCATCGACTGCACCCCGGTGCGCTCCATGGCCTCGAGCAGGTTCACGGTGCCGGTCACGTTCTGGGTGTAGGTGTGCAGCGGCCGATCGACCGAGACGCCGGCGTACTTGAACCCGGCGAGGTGGACCACGCCCTCGACGGCGTGCTCGCGCATGGTCTGCTCCATCAGCGCGGTGTCCACGATGCTGCCGTCGACGAAGGGCACGTCGGGGGCGACGAACTCACGGTGGCCGCTGGAGAGGTCGTCGACGACGACGACGTCGATGCCGACTTCCTGGAACGACCGCACCACGTGCGCGCCGATGTAGCCGGCACCTCCGGTCACCAACCAGGACATGTTTTCCTCCAGGACGAGAAGTGCTTCATGGCGGGCGAGCCCACGGCGATCGGGAAGGTAACGTGCTGTAGTCGGGTTGGATCCGACGTCCGATCTCCGGGAGGCTCGATGGTACTGGCAGCAGACGCACAGCTCCGGCTGGACGCGAACTGGATCGACTACCTGATCGTCGCGCTCTACTTCGCGTTCGTGATCGGCATCGGCGTCATGGCGAAGCGCTCGGTCTCCTCGAGCATCGACTTCTTCCTCTCGGGCCGCTCGCTGCCCGCCTGGGTCACAGGGCTGGCGTTCATCTCCGCCAACCTCGGCGCGGTCGAGATCATGGGCATGTCCGCGAACGGGGCCCAGTTCGGCATCCCGACGGTGCACTACTTCTGGATCGGTGCCGTCCCGGCGATGCTGTTCCTCGGCGTCGTGATGATGCCGTTCTACTACGGCTCGAAGGTGCGCTCGGTCCCGGAGTACATGCGCAAGCGGTTCGGCACCGGGGCGCACCTGGTGAACGCGCTGAGCTTCGCGACCGCGCAGCTGCTCATCGCGGGCATCAACCTGTTCCTGCTGGCGAAGATCGTGAACATCCTGCTCGGCTGGAACCTCTACCTCTCACTGGTCGTCGCAGCGATCGTCGTCCTGTCCTACATCACCCTCGGTGGCCTCTCCGCGGCGATCTACAACGAGGTGCTGCAGTTCTTCGTGATCGTCGCGGCGCTGCTGCCGCTCACCCTGGTGGGGCTGCACAAGGTGGGCTGGTACGGCGGGCTGAAGGAGAAGATCATCGCCGCCGGCGACGGGACCGCGCAGCTGTCCTCCTGGCCGGGGACGAACCTCACCGGCATCGACAGCCCGCTGCTGTCGGTGATCGGTCTCGTCTTCGGTCTCGGGTTCGTGCTCTCGTTCGGCTACTGGACGACCAACTTCGTCGAGGTCCAGCGCGCGATGGCCTCGAGCTCGATCTCCGCGGCCCAGCGCGCGCCGATCATCGGCGCCTTCCCGAAGATGTTCATCCCGTTCATCGTGATCTTCCCGGGCATGATCGCCGCGGTCGTCGCCTCCGAGGTGGCCAACGCCAAGGCGTCGGGGGACCCGAACTTTGACTACAACAACTCGCTGCTCTACCTGATCCGCGACCTGCTGCCCAACGGGATGCTGGGCATCGCGATCGCGGGTCTGCTGGCCTCGTTCATGGCCGGTATGGCGGCCAACATCTCGGCGTTCAACACGGTCTTCTCCTACGACCTGTGGCAGACCTACGTGGTCAAGGACCGCGACGACGACTACTACCTGCGCATCGGGCGGGTGGCCACGGTCGGAGCCACGGTGGTCGCGATCGGGACCGCGCTGATCGCCAGGAACTACCAGAACATCATGGACTACCTGCAGACGCTGTTCGGGTTCTTCAACGCCCCGCTGTTCGCCACCTTCATCCTCGGCATGTTCTGGAAGCGGATGTCGCCGACCGCTGCCTGGGTGGGGCTGGTCAGCGGCACGCTCGCCGCCATCGTGGTCGGCGTGATCGGCACCGACGTGCTCGGGCCGATGTCGCTGAACCTGATCTCGCTCAGCGGCCAGGGCGCAAGCTTCGTGGCGGCCGGTGCGGCGTTCGTGACCGACATCGTGGTCAGCGTCGTGGTCACCTTGATGACCCGGCCGAAGCCGGAGTCCGAGCTTAGAGGGCTGGTCTACTCGCTCACGCCGAGGTCGGACTTCCACGACGAGAACGAAGGTGTGCTCGCGTGGTACCAGCAGCCGACCAAGCTCGCGGGCGTCGGCCTCGTCATGGTCATCATCCTCAACATCGTGTTCTGGTAAGGAGCGCCCACATGGCTGAGAACGAAGCACCGCACCGCGCCGGACTGTTCGACATCCGCGTCATCATCGGGTCGCTGATCGGGATCTACGGCCTGATCCTCATCGTGGCCGGCCTGTTCACCAGCGACTCCCAGATGGCCAAGGCCGACGACCTGAACATCAACCTGTGGGCCGGTATCGGCATGCTCGTCGCCGGGATCGTCTTCGGCACCTGGGCGAGGCTGCGGCCGATCGTGGTGCCTCCCGAGCCCGAGGGGGAGGCGTCCCAGGAGGCCCCTCAGGCCGATGGGCCGGCGCACTGAGGAGCCGGGACCGAGGGCCGTGGGCGCCCGTGAACGGCGGGGCTAGGATGGTCCCATGAAGCGCGCCCCGCTCCTCGACTAGCCGCGTCGTACCTCCGAGGCGGCTGCCCCTCTTCCCGAGGGGCATTTTTGTGCCCGCTGCAGGCGCCCTTCCCAAGCACGACGAACCAGGAAGTTGTCAGAAACGATGAGCGAGCAGGACCAGACCCGAGCCCCGATCGAGGGCTACGACGTCCACGCCACCGAGGCCAAGTGGCTTCCGGTGTGGGACGAGCTGGACCCGTTCCGGGCCGACGACGACAGCCCGCGTGAGAAGCGCTACGCGCTGACGATGTTCCCCTACCCGAGCGGCGACCTGCACATGGGGCACGCCGAGGTCACCGCCCTGCACGACGTGATCGCCCGCTACTGGTGGCAGCGCGGCTACGAGGTGATGAACCCGATCGGCTGGGACTCCTTCGGCCTGCCGGCCGAGAACGCCGCGATCAAGCGCAACGAGCACCCTGCGACGTACACCTACGCCAACATCGAGACCCAGGCGGCGTCGTTCCGCCGCTACGGCATCAGCTTCGACTGGTCGCGGCGGCTGCACACCTCCGACCCGGAGTACTACCGCTGGACCCAGTGGCTGTTCCTGCAGCTGCGCAAGCGCGGGCTGGCCTACCGCAAGTCCAGCCCGGTGAACTGGTGCCCCAACGACCAGACCGTGCTGGCCAACGAGCAGGTCGTGGACGGCGCCTGCGAGCGCTGCGGTGCCGAGGTCACCAAGCGTGAGCTGACCCAGTGGTACTTCAAGGTCACCGACTACGCCCAGCGGCTGCTCGACGACATGGAGACCCTGGACTGGCCCGACCGCGTCCTGACGCTGCAGCGCAACTGGATCGGTCGCTCCGAGGGCGCGCACGTCGACTTCGAGGTCACCACCGAGGGCACCGGTGCGACCCGAACGGTCAGCGTCTACACCACCCGTCCGGACACGCTCTTCGGTGCCACGTTCATGGTGGTCGCCGCCGACGCGAAGCTGGCCGAGGAGATCGTCGCGCCGGAGCAGCGGGCGGCGTACGACGACTATCTCGCGGAGACCCGCAAGGCCTCCGACATCGACCGGATGGCCACCGACCGCCCCAAGACCGGGGTGTTCCTGGGCGCCTACGCGCTCAACCCGGTCAACGGCGAGCGGGTGCCGGTGTGGGCCTCGGACTACGTGCTGGCCGACTACGGCACCGGCGCGATCATGGCCGTGCCCGCGCAGGACCAGCGTGACTGGGCGTTCGCGACGAAGTTCGGCCTGCCGATCGTGCGCACGGTCCAGCCCCCGGAGGGTTGGGAGGGGGAGGCGTTCACCGGCAACGGTCCCGCGATCAACTCCTCGAACGAGTCCGTGTCGCTGGACGGCATGGACGTCGACGAGGCCAAGCGCACCATCATCGGCTACCTGGAGGAGCGCGGCACCGGGCGCGGCGCGGTGAACTTCCGGCTGCGCGACTGGCTGCTCTCGCGCCAGCGCTTCTGGGGCTGCCCGATCCCGGTGGTGCACTGCCCGGACTGCGGTGAGGTCGACGTACCCGAGGACCAGCTGCCGGTGAGGCTGCCGGAGCTGAAGGGCGCCGACCTCAAGCCCAAGGGCGTCTCGCCGCTGGCCGCGGCCGAGGACTGGGTCAACGTCGACTGCCCGAAGTGCGGGGGACCCGCCAAGCGCGACTCCGACACGATGGACACCTTCGTCGACTCGAGCTGGTACTTCCTGCGCTACGCCTCGCCCAACGACGACACCCAGGCCTTCGACCCCGACCTGGTCAAGCAGTGGCTGCCGGTCAACCAGTACGTCGGCGGTGTCGAGCACGCGGTGCTGCACCTGCTCTACAGCCGGTTCTTCACCAAGGTGCTCTTCGACATGGACCTGGTGGACTTCGAGGAGCCGTTCACCGCGCTGCTCAACCAGGGCGTGGTGATCAACCAGGGCAAGAAGATGAGCAAGTCGCTGGGCAACGGCGTCGACCTCGGTGCCCAGCTCGAGGAGTTCGGCGTCGACGCCGTCCGGCTGACGCTGGTCTTCGCAGGTCCGCCGGAGGACAACATCGACTGGGCCGACATGTCGCCTGCCGGGTCGCTGCGGTTCCTGCAGCGCGCCTGGCGACTGTCCGGTGACGTGACCAGCCCTGCGGGGACCTCGCCGGACGCAGGCGACGTCGCCCTGCGCCGGGTGACCCACCGGACGCTGCACGACGCCGCCGAGCTGATCGAGTCGCACCGGTTCAACGTGATGGTCGCCCGGATGATGGAGCTGGTGAACGCCACCCGCAAGGCGATCGACTCCGGCTGCGGCCCCGAGGACCCCGCCGTGCGCGAGGCCACGGAGGCGGTGGCGATCCTGCTGTCCCTCGTGGCGCCGTACACCGCGGAGGAGATGTGGGAGCGCCTCGGCCACCAGCCCACGGTCGCGAAGGCCGGCTGGCCGGTGGTCGACGAGGCCCTGCTGGTCGAGGAGTCGGTCACGGCCGTGGTCCAGGTCCAGGGCAAGCTCCGCGCCCGCCTGGAGGTCTCGCCCGACATAACCGAGGCCGACCTCGAGGCCGCAGCCCTGGCCGACCCGTCGGTCCAGCGAGCCATCGAGGGCAAGACGGTCCGCAAGGTCATCGTCCGCGCCCCCAAGCTGGTCAACCTCGTAGTCAGCTGACGGCCGCGCCCCACGCCGGGCGAGGTGGGTGTGAGACGTACGGCGCGGCAAGCCGCCCACAAGGTGGTCGAGCCGCGAGCGGTCAGTCGAGACCACGCTGGGTGAGGCGAGAGCCAGACGTACGACGGCAGAGGCTCCGTGCCCGCAGACGTACGACGGGGCGCGCGACCACAAGGTGGTCGAGCAGCGAGCGGAGCCTTGCGTCGAGCAGCGAGCGCCAGCGAGCGGACAGCCGAGACGAGCGGATAGTCGAGACCACGCTGGGTGAGGCGAAAAGCAGACCCGAGGCACGCAAAGGACCCGGCCGGCCCAGGGGCAGGAGGCTCGAAAATCTCTCCAACTATTATCCCGATCCCCAGTGAAACAAGGGGATTCTCGCCGGAAACTGGACCAGCCCGCACGGGCTCCAGTTCCTGCGGGATCACCACGGGACGGTTGATGTCACCGCGGATCGGCCGCCGCCGCGGCCGGACGCGCCGCCGCACTTGTGTTGATCAGCCCTCTCTGCGTGGGATGGGTCTGACTGCGGGCTCACCTGAGTGGTCTCGACTGTCCGCTCACTGCGTTCGCTGCTCGACCACCTTGGGTGGGCTGTCCCGTCGTACGTCCGAGTGGGGCCCTCGTGCCGTCGTACGTCTGGCTCCCGGCTCACCTGCGTGGTCTCGACTATCCGCTCGCTTCGCTCGCTGCTCGACCACCTTGTGGTCGCGCGCGCCCGGCTACGCACCCTTGGGTCGGAGCCGCGCCGGCGTTCGCTGGCGCTCGCTGCTCGACCACCTTGGGAGGGCCGTTGGGGCTCGGCGATCTAGGCTGCCGGGGTGCTGAGCCTTCGTGACCTGAACCGCACGCTGCTACTGCGGCAGCACCTGCTGGAGCGGGTGGAGATGCCGGTGCTGGGGATGGTGGAGCACCTGATCGGGCTGCAGGCGCAGGACAACCTGCCGCCGTACCTGTCGCTGGCGGCGCGGATCGAGGGGTTCGATCCGCTGGAGCTCTCCGCAGCGCTGGAGAGCCGGGAGGCCGTGCGGCTGCTGACCATGCGCGGGACCATCCACGTGCTGCTGCCCGACGACGCGCTGGCGCTGCGGCCGTGGGTGCAGCGGATGCTGGACCAGCAGAGCTCCTCGAACCAGATGAACCGGGCTGCCCGCGGCGTACCGGTCGAGGACGTCGTCGCCGAGGTACGACGGGTGCTCGCCACCGCGGGCCCGCTCCCGGTCAAGCAGCTGGGGGAGCGCCTGGCCGAGACCTTCACCGGGGTGCCGTCCGGCGCGCTCGCCCACGTGGCGCGGGAGCGGGTGCCCCTGGTGCAGCTGCCCCCGCGGGGACTCTGGAAGCGCTCCGGCGGGGTCGTCTACGACACCGTGGAGAACTACCTGGGCAGCCCCACGAAGCAGGTCGACCTCGAGGAGCTGGTGCGCCGCTACCTGCGGGCGTTCGGTCCCGGCACCGCCGCCGACATGACGGCGTGGTCACGGGTGACCAGGCTCGGGCCGGTGTTCGCGTCCATGCAGGACGAGCTGGTCGCCGTCGAGTGCGAGGACGGGCGACGGCGCTACGACGTCCCGGACGCGCCGTACGCCGACGGGGACACCCCGGCCCCGGTCAGGCTGCTGGGCACCTACGACAACGTCTGGCTCTCCACGGCGAGCCGTGACCACATCGTCCCGGCGGAGGTTCGCCCGCGCTGGGCGGGGACGAACGGGGGAGTCGGGCACACGATCTTCGTGGACGGCTTCATGGCCGGGCTGTGGTGGTTCCGCGACGGCCGCGTGGTCACGGACCTGTTCGTGAAGCCGACCCGGAGCCAGGCGGCCGAGCTCGACGACGAGGTCCAGCGGGTCACCGAGCTCCTGTCCCGCTGAGCCCTCTGGAGCCTGCATGGGCGAGACGTGGCATTGGTTCACGAGACCGAAACACCGCCGACTCGTGCAGTGCAGAAGCGCTCATAGGTTGGATGAGTCAGCTTCTCCGTCGCCGCCCAGCGGACTCGTCAAGGGATGTCATCAGTGAGTGGAAACAACGTTCGCCTCGAAGGGATCAAGGCCGTCGAGGCCCATGTTCCTCCCGCAACCACGTTCGCGCTCACCGAGACTCCCGGCGAGATCTTCGGTGAGAACGTCTTCAGCAAGACCGTGATGCAGAAGCGGCTGCCCAAGTCGGTCTTCAAGTCCGTCCTCGCCACGATCGAGCACGCCGCTCCTCTCGACCCGACCATGGCCGACGCCGTCGCGTCGGCGATGAAGGACTGGGCGATGGAGAAGGGGGCGACCCACTACGCCCACGTGTTCTACCCGTTGACCGGGTTCACCGCGGAGAAGCACGACAGCTTCCTCGAGCCGGCCGGTGACGGCTCCGCCCTCGCGGAGTTCTCCGGCAAGACCCTGGTCCAGGGCGAGCCCGACGCCTCCAGCTTCCCGCACGGCGGGCTGCGCAACACCTTCGAGGCCCGTGGGTACACCGGCTGGGACGCCACCAGCCCGGCGTACGTCCTGGAGAACCCGCACGGCAACACCCTGTGCATCCCGACGGTGTTCGTGTCGATGACCGGTGAGGCCCTCGACCACAAGACGCCGCTGCTGCGCTCGCAGCAGGCGATGGCCGACCACGCCAAGCGCATCCTGCGGCTTTTCGGGCACGAGCCGGACCGCGTGGTCTCCTACTGCGGCGCCGAGCAGGAGTACTTCCTCGTCGACCGGCACTTCTTCCTGGCCCGCCCGGACCTGCTGAACTCCGGGCGCACCCTGTTCGGCACCAAGCCGCCCAAGGGCCAGGAGTTCGACGACCACTACTTCGGCGCCATCCCCGAGCGCGTGCTGGGCTTCATGATGGACACCGAGCGGGAGCTGTTCAAGCTCGGTATCCCGGCCAAGACCAGGCACAACGAGGTCGCTCCCGGGCAGTTCGAGATCGCCCCGATGTTCGAGCGTGCGAACGTCGCGGCCGACCACCAGCAGCTGCTGATGACGACGTTCAAGACCGTCGCGAAGAAGCACGGGATGGAGTGCCTGTTCCACGAGAAGCCCTTCGAGGGCGTCAACGGCTCCGGCAAGCACGTCAACTTCTCGCTGGGCAACGCCACCGAGGGCAACCTGCTGCTGCCGGGTGACAACCCGCACGACAACGCGCAGTTCCTCGTGTTCTGCGCCGCGGTGATCCGAGCGGTGCACAAGTTCGGTGGGTTGCTGCGCGCGTCGGTGGCCTCGGCCTCCAACGACCACCGGCTCGGGGCGAACGAGGCGCCTCCCGCCATCATCTCGATCTTCCTCGGTGCTCAGCTCGCCGACGTCTTCGACCAGATCGCGAAGGGGGGCGCCACCTCCTCGAAGGACAACGGCACCCTGATGGTGGGGGTGGACACGATCCCCGTCCTCCCGACCGACCCGGGTGACCGCAACCGGACCAGCCCGTTCGCCTTCACCGGCAACCGCTTCGAGTTCCGCGCACCGGGATCAATGCAGACGGTCGCCGGCCCGATGGTCACGCTGAACACGATCATGGCCGAGGCCCTGGACCACATCGCCACCAACCTGGAGGCGGCCCAGGCCGAGGGCACCGACTTCAACACCTCGGTGCAGAACGTCCTCGCCGAGATCATCGCCAACCACGGCGCGGCCGTGTTCAACGGCGACGGGTACTCCGAGGAGTGGGAGGCCGAAGCCGAGGCGCGTGGGTTGCCGAACCTGCGTACGACGCTCGACGCGTTGCCCGAGCTGATCACCGAGGAGGCGATGGAGCTCTTCGAGCACTACAAGGTCTTCAACCACCGCGAGATGCACAGCCGCTACGAGATCGGGCTGGAGCACTACACCCTGAGCGTCGGTGTGGAGGCGCGGTCCACCCTCGAGATCGGCACGACCGCCGTCCTCCCGGCGGCGATGCGTTACCAGACCGAGGTGGCGCTCAACCTCGGTGCGCTCAAGGCTGCCGGCGTGGAGCCGGACACCTCGGCCCTGGACGCGATCTCCGCGCCGCTGGCCGACCTGCGCGCGGCCCTCGCCACCCTGGGCGAGGCGCTCGCGGACGAGTCGGCGAGCACTCCCGTCGCGGAGGCGGAGCACGCGAGGGACGCGCTGCTGCCCGCGATGGCGGCGGTGCGAGCCGCCGGTGACCTGATCGAGGGCGTCGTGGCCGACGACCTCTGGCCGCTGCCCACCTACCAGGAGATGCTCTACATCCTCTGAGACCGGGTCAGGTGCTGCTGCGCAGCCTGACGGGCTCGGCGTCCGGTGAGCCCGCTTCGCCGTACCAGACGCCGAGCCGCCCGGAGGCACCGATCGCCCGCAACCGGTGCTCGGTCTCGGCCCGTGCGGAGTCGGAGACGGCGAGCAGGAGATGGTCGCCCACCCGCAGGGACGTGTGCTCGTCGGGCACGAAGATCTGGCCCTCGCGGTGCACCAGGGCGAGCGCTGCGTTGCGGGGCAGCCGCAGGTCGATGACGTAGAGGCCGGCCAGCCGGGAGCCCGGTGGGATCTGCAGCTGCAGCAGGCTGGCGTGGATCTCCTCCAACGGCGCCGACTCGACGGTCAGCTCGTTCGGGGTGCCCTCGAGGGCGACCCCGGTACGTCGCGCGAGCCAGGGCAGCGTCGGTGCCTGCACCAGCGTGAAGCCGACCACCAGCAGGAACACCACGTCGAAGATCCGGTCGGCCGAGGGCAGGCCGCGCCCGATCGGGATGGTCGCCAGCACGATCGGTACGGCGCCCCGCAGACCGGCCCACGACATGAAGAGCTGGTGCCGCCACGGCACCCGGAACCACCGGGCGCACAGGGCCACCGAGGCCGGCCGGGCGACGAAGGTGAGGGCCACCCCCACGATCAGGGCGGGCACCAGCGCCTCGGGCAGCCGGCTCGGCGAGGCGAGCAGCCCCAGCATCACGAACAGCCCGATCTGGGCGAGCCAGGCCAACCCGTCGGCGAAGCCCGCGGTCGCCTGCCGGTGGGGGAGCCGGGCGTTGCCCAGCCACATCCCGGCCACGTAGATCGCCATCAGGCCGCTGGCCTGCGCCGTGCCCGCCAGGGCGAAGGCCAGGAACAGGATCGCCATCGTGGCCAGGGGGTAGAGCCCCGCCGCCGGCAACGCGCTGCGCTGCAGCAGCCACTGTCCGGCGCGCGCGACCGCCAACCCGATCAGCAGGCCGCCGAGCAGCTGGTAGACGAGCAGGCCGCCGATCTGCAGCGGGTCGGCCGACGACCACGCGTCGCTGGCGACCAGGGTCACCAGGATGATCACCGGGGGGTCGTTGAACCCCGACTCGGCCTCCAGGGTGGCGCGCACCCGGGCGTTGATCGGCAGCCGGCGCATGATGGAGAAGGTGGCCGCGGCGTCCGTGGAGCCCACCACCGCGCCGAGCAGCAACGCGGTCCGCAGGTCCACGTCGAGCACCGCGTAGGTGATGCCCGCCGTGATCGCCACGCTGACCGCCACCCCGAGCGTCGCGAGCAGCCCGGCCAGCGACGCCACGGGCCGGATCACCTCGGCCTTGGTGCTCAGCCCGCCCTCGGCGAGGATGACCGCGAGCGCGAGGGTGCCGAGGACCATCGTCAGGTCGACGTCCTCGAAGCCGAGGCCGAGACCGGACTCTCCCAGCGCCAGCCCGATCGTGAGGTACAGCAGCAGGCTGGGCAGGCCGGCGCGCGCCGAGACGCGGACGGCAGCGACACCGACCAGGAGCACCAGCGCACCGAGCAGGATCGCGAGGTTGAGGTCCATCCTCAGGTGGTCAGGGAACCTGCGAGGAGTCGCTGCAGCTCAGGGGTGACCTCGATGTCGGACCCCAGGACGTGCACTGCCTCGATCACTGCTCCGGGCACCAGGTCCACCGGGACCCAGTCCACCGCGGACCCCACGGACGGCAGCTCGGTGGCGGTCCGGCTCCCGATCTCTCGCCGGAGCACGCGCTCGACTGCGTCCATGGCGAGGTCCGCGAGGTCCACGGAGACTGCAGAGTCCCCGGCCGTCCCCCCGAGCGGCCGCATCGTGAACTCCGTCTGGAGGTGGGCGGTGACTCCGTCCGCGGTCATTGCCGTCACCGTCGCCCACAGGTGCAGTGGTGCGCGCGAACGACGGGAACGTTGTCCCGGCGCGAGGAGCCGGTGGAGTGCACGTCGCAGGAACGACATCTCGACCTCCTCAAGGCTGGTGCGGTGACCCGCCCCCCAGGTATGTGGTTCGGGCCCCGCACCGTCAGTGTTGTCGAGGGGGACACCGGATCACATGGGGCCTTGTCCCCACTTCCGCGGGCGTGAGGTGGGCCGCGTGGACACGGCGTACGCCGTCGGCAAGGGTGACCAGATGATGTCCATGCCCGATCTCTCGCTGACCACGCGAGTGGTGCTGACCAACGGGCTGCTGTTCGCCCTCGGGACGGCGCTGCTGGCGTTCTCGCCGGCGACCGTCTCCTCCGAGCCGCTGCTGTCCGAGGTCGCGGTGCTGGTGGTGGGGCTGGGCGTGATGATCGCGGCGAACGCCCTCCTGGTCGCGGCCGCCCTGCGCCCGCTCGACCGGCTGGTCAGGCAGCTCGACCTGGCCCGCAGCACCGAGCCCATCGAGCGCCTCCCGGTGCCGTCCTCGGGGATCGCGGCCCGGCTGGCCACGTCGGTCAACGACCTGCTCGACCGGATCGAGGCAGGCCGGCGGCAGAGCAACATCGCCGCGCTCGCCGCCCAGGAGGCCGAGCGCTCGCGCATCGCCCAGGAGCTGCACGACGGCGTCGGCCAGTCACTGACCGCGCTCCTGCTCGAGACCGGGATGCTCGTGGAGACCCAGCCGACCAGGGAGGCGCTGGAGCGGCTGCGCGAGGGCACCCGGTCCAGCCTCGACGAGGTCCGCGAGGTCGCCCGGCGACTACGGCCGCACGTGCTCGAGGACCTCGGGCTGCGCAGCGCGCTCGCCGCACTCACCACCGACCTGTTCACCCACGTCGACACCCACGTACGCCGCGGCATCAACCCCGGCCTCCCGCCGCTGGACGACGCCGTCGAGCTGGTCGTGTTCCGGGTCGCCCAGGAGGCGATGACCAACGTCGCTCGCCATGCGCAGGCCCGTACCGTGGAGCTGACCCTGGGCGTGGTGGGCAACGAGGTGGAGCTTGTGGTCAGCGACGACGGCGTGGGCATCGGTCACCGGGCCGACGGCACCGGCCTGCGCGGCATGCGCGAGCGGGCGCTGCTCGTCGGCGGCACGCTGGAGGTCCGGCGCCGCGACGGCGGTGGCACCGTGGTGCGGTTGCGCGTGCCGCTGCCCGAGGCAAGCCGGTGAGCGCGCCCGCCCGGATCCTGCTGGCCGACGACCACGGGCTGGTACGCCGCGGCGTACGGATGATCCTGGAGACGCAGCCGGACCTCGAGGTCGTCGCCGAGGCCGAGGACGGCATGGAGGCCGTCCAGCTGGTCCGGGAGACCGAGGTGGACCTCGCGATCCTGGACGTCGCCATGCCGCGGCTCACCGGGCTCCAGGCGGCCCGGGAGATCTCACGGCTGCCGAACCCGCCCAAGATCCTGATGCTCTCCATGCACGACAACGAGCAGTACTTCTTCGAGTCGCTGCGCGTCGGGGCCTCCGGCTACGTGCTGAAGTCGGTGGCCGACCGCGACCTCGTGAACGCCTGCAGGGCCGCGCTGCGCGGGGCGTCGTTCCTCTACCCGGGGGCGGAGAGCGCGCTGGTGAAGGACTACCTCGAGCGGATGCGGCGCGGGGAACGGCTCCCACGGGCGGTGCTCACCCCACGCGAGGACGAGGTGGTCAAGCTGATCGCGGAGGGCTGGTCCTCGCGCGAGATCGCCAAGGAGCTGACCATCAGCGTCAAGACCGTGGAACGGCACCGGGAGAACATCCTGCAGAAGCTCGGGATGCGCGACCGCACCGAGCTGACCCGCTACGCGATCCGCGTCGGCCTGATCGAGCCGTGAGCCGGTCCTAGGCGTAGTAGCGCAGCCAGACGTAGGGCCACGCGACGACGAGCGTGGTGCTGGTGACGATCAGGCCGTACTTGGTGAAGGTCCAGAAGCTGATCGGCTCGCCCTTCGTCGCGGCGATCCCGAGGATGACCACGTTCGCGCCCGCCGCGACGGCAGTGGTGTTGCCGCCGAGGTCGGCACCGAGGGCGAAGGCCCACCACAACCCCTGTCCCTGGCTCCCCGGGGCGGCGGCCACCAGGTCCTGGACGATCGGCACCATCGCGGCGGTGTAGGGGATGTTGTCGACGAACGCGCCGAGCACGGCCGAGCCGAAGAGCAGCGCGGTGGCGGCGCCGAGCCAGTTCTCACCGGTGGCCTCGATGGCGCGCTCGCCGAGCCAGCCGATCACGCCGACCTCGACCAGTCCGCCGACGAGGACGAACAGCGCCATGAAGAACACCAGCGTCGGCCACTCCACCGAGGCCAGGAACTTCTGCGGGGTGGCCCTGGAGATCAGGATCAGCACCCACGCCCCCAGCAGCGCGACCTGGGAGGGCTCGATGTGCAGGGCACTGTGCAGGCCGAAGCCGACCGTGACCAGGGCGACGACGGCGAGGCTGCGCCGCAGCAGCACCGGGTCGGTGATCGCGTCGCGTGGCCGCAGCCCCATCACCTCCGCAGCCCGCGCAGGATCGCCGACGAGGTGCTTGCGGAACATCACCCGGCACAGCAGGACCAGGACCCCCACGAGCACGACCACGAGCGGTGCCAGGTGGATCAGGAAGTCGTTGAAGCTGAGCCCGGCCCGGCTCGCGATGATGATGTTGGGCGGGTCACCGATCAGGGTCGCCGTGCCGCCGATGTTGGAGGCGAACGCCAGCGTCATCAGGTACGGCGCGCTCCGCAGCCCCAGGCGCCGGCAGGTGGTCAGGGTGACCGGTGCCATCAGCAGCACCGTGGTGACGTTGTCGAGCAGCGCGCTCGCCGCCGCGGTCAGCACGATGAGCAGCACCATCAGGCGGAACGGTCGGCCCCGCGACTTCTGCGCGGCCCAGATGGCGAGGAACTCGAAGAGGCCGGTCATCTCCAGCACGCCGACGATGAGCATCATCGCGAACAGCAGGAAGATGACGTTCCAGTCGACACCGCTCTCGGGGGAGCCGAAGGCCGTCTCCGTGTCGGTCACCCCGACGAACATCATCAGCGCCACGCCGCCGATCGCGGCGGTCACCCGGTGGATGCGTTCCGTGGCGATCAGTGCATAGGTGACGAGGAAGATGGCGCAGGCCAGGAAGACATCCACCCGGGAGAGGTTGGCGGTCGGGGGCAGACCCCGCCATTGGGTCTGCTCCCCATCCTGGAGGCGCCAGTGAGGCCCTCAGGGAAGCGTCAGGGGCGCAGCGAGGCGATCGCGTCGTCCACCGACTTGTCGCCGTTGATCACGTCGAAGGTCATCCCGATGGTGTGCTCGCGCTCGAGGGTCACGGCCAGCACGTGCGCCACGTCCCCCCGGGTGACCGAGCCGTAGTCGAGCCGGCCGACCTCGACCCGCCCGGTCGGGACGTCGTTGGTCAGGGCCCCCGGACGCACGATCGTCCAGTCCAGGCTCCGGCCCCGCACGTAGTCGTCCGCCTCCTGCTTGGCCCGCAGGTAGACCTGCATCACGTCCTCCTCCGAGCCGTCGGCGGGCGGGGGAGCGGCCTGCTCGGTCCCCATCGCGGACACCATCAGGTAGCGGCGTACGCCGGTCAGCTCGGCGGCGTCGGCGAGCATGATCGCGGCGCCCTTGTCCACGGTCTCCTTGCGCTGGGCGTTGCCGTCGGGGCCGCCACCCGCGGCGAAGACGACGGCGTCGGCGCCGCGCACGATGTCGGACATCGCGACGACGTCGGTGTCCTCCAGGTCGATCATCGCCGGCTCGATCCCGTACTTCTCCAGGTCACCGACCTGTTCGGCCTTGCGGATCATCCCGACCGGGTGATGGCCGGCGGCGGCGACCAGCTTCCCGAACTGCCGGGCGATCTGCCCGTGGCCGCCTGCGATCACGATGCGCATGGGTCTCCTGTCCTGGTTCTGCTCAGTCTGTGCCGTGGACCAGGCCACGGCTCCTGCGTCATGTGTACCCACCCCAGCCGAACTCCACGCCGCCAGGGGCGGCCCGGCACGCTGGGGTGGGGCCTCGCGAGGTCGCGGCGATAGCCTCTGCCCATGCCTGTCGCCCTGGTCACCGACTCGACCGCCTCGCTCTCGGCCGAGACGGCCGCTGCGCACGGCGTCACCGTGGTCCCGCTGCAGGTCATCATCGGTGCCACGTCCTACGACGAGTCCGGGGAGGACGGCTCCGTCACCCCGCAGATGCTCGCCGAGGCACTCAAGGCGTGGACCCCGGTGAGCACCTCGCGACCCAACCCCGAGGTGATCCTGGAGACCTACGAGAAGCTGGCGGCCGACGGGTTCGACTCGATCGTCTCGGTGCACATCTCGGCCGAGCTGAGCGGGACGTTCGAGTCCGCGCAGCTCGCTGCGAAGCGGTCACCGGTGCCGGTGACGCTGGTCGACTCCCGGCAGGTGGGCATGGGCACCGGGTACGCCGTGCTGGCCGCCGCGGAGGCGATCGCCGCCGGAGTCGACGCCGAGACCGCTGGCGCCGCAGCGCGGCACCGGGCAGCCGAGACCACCTCGCTGTTCTACGTCGACACCCTGGAGTACCTGCGTCGCGGCGGCCGGATGGGCGCTGCTGCGGCGCTGCTCGGCTCCGCCCTGGCGGTCAAGCCGATCCTCAAGGTCGACGACGGCCGGATCGGTCCCTTCGAGAGGGTCCGCACCGCAGGCAAGGCCCTCTCGCGCCTGGAGGAGCTGATCGTGGAGGCGGCCGGCGACGCGGAGGTCGACGTCGCGGTGGCCCACCTCGCCAGCCCCGACCGGGCCGCGGCCCTGGCCGAGCGGCTCGGCAACCGGCTGGCCGACGGCCTGGGGGACCGTGAGGTGTCGCTGGGTGAGATCGGGGCGGTCCTCGGCGCCCACGTGGGCCCCGGGATGGTCGCGGTCGCGATGTCCCGGCGTACCTGAGCCCGCACAGCCTGCTGCCGGACGGCAGTTGTCCACAGGTCGCCCGAACGGCCTTCCGCCGGGGTGGCTGCGGTTCCTAGCGTCGGGGCATGCACAGGCAGTCACAGGAGGAGGTCTCGGCCGCGGCGCGTCGCCGCCTCGACCTGCTGGGCCAGGAGCTCGACCGCGCGGGGCTGCGACGGCTCGAGGAGGACCCCGAGGAGCAGCCGGAGCTTCCGCCCGCATCCGCGGTGGCGCCCGCCGGACGGCACCTGAGACCTGGCCGGCCCGGGGTGGTCCGCCGGCTGCGGGGATGGCTCGGCGAGCAGGTGCCGGACACGCTGCGCGGGCGCGTCGGGCTGGAGTCGGGGTCGGTGCTCCTGGTCGCAGCGCTGGCCGCTGTCGCGGTGGTCGCTGCGGCCGTGGTGGTGTGGCGCACCGGCGGAGACGCGGAGCCGGTCACGCGGCCCACGGCCCTCGGTGCTCCCTCGGGGTCGGCGTCGCCGCTGGTGCCGGTGCCCACGCCCGGCGGGGCGACCTCGGCGGCTGCTGGCGCGGGTGGCACGGCAGGCACCGGCAGCGTGACGGTCGACGTCGCGGGCAAGGTGCGCCGGCCCGGGGTGACCACGCTGCCGGCCGGTTCCCGGGTCGTCGACGCGCTGCGACGGGCCGGAGGGCCCCGGGGACGGGTCGACCTCAGTGCGCTCAACCTCGCGCGCGTCCTGGTCGACGGTGAGCAGATCCTGGTCGGGCGCGCCGTCCAGCCCGGGGGGATCGCCGCGAGCGCCAGCACGGCCGCGCCGGACGCGACCGGAGCCCTGGTCAACCTGAACACCGCCACCTCCGAGCAGCTCGACACCCTCCCCGGCGTCGGCCCGGTCACGGCCCAGAAGATCCTGGACTGGCGCGGTGCCCACGGGGCTTTCTCCTCGGTCGACGAGCTGCTCGAGGTGGACGGGATCGGGGAGAAGACGCTGGCCGAGCTGGCGCCACACGTCACCCTGTGACCGCACCCGCTCCATCCGCGGATCGCGCCCGGATCGACCTGCGCGCACCGGTGCTGGCCGCGGTCGCCTGGGCGTCCGCGCTGACCGCGCTGCTGGCCCCTGCCTGGGTGGTCGGTACGGCGCTCTCGCTGGCGCTCCTGCACCTGGCGCAGCGACGCCGCCGCGGCCGCGAGGTGCTCAGCCACGTGGCCTGGGTGGTCGCCGCCTGCGGTGTCGCCGTGTCCGCGCTGCTGCGCGCCGACGCCGTCCAGGACAACGCTGTGCAGGGGCTGGCCCGGGAGCACGCGTCGGTGCTGACCCGGCTGGTGGTGACCTCCGACCCGGTGGTCCGCGAGGGGCGCTTCGGCGACTACGTCGTGCTGCGGGCCCGGACCGAGTCCGTGACCGGGCGAGGAATCCGGCACCGGGTTCGGGCGCCGGTGCTGGTCCTCGCCGACCGGCGCTGGTCCGGGCTGACACCCGGCTCGCGGGTGGAGGCGTCCGGGGGACTGCAGGTGGCGAGCACCCGCGAGCTCGCCGGGGTGCTGAGCACCCGCGGGCCACCGGTCCTCGTCTCGCGGCCGGCGCCGTGGATGCGTGCCGCCGACGGGTTGCGCTCCTCCATCCGGGAAGCGGTCTCGCACCAGCCGACCGGGCCACGGGTGCTCGTGCCCGCCTTGGTCGACGGCGACGACGGCGGCATGCCCGAGGAGCTCACCGAGGACTTCCGGACCGCGGGGCTCACCCACCTGCTGGCCGTCTCCGGCACCAATCTCACCCTGGTCGTGGGCTGCCTGCTGCTCCTGGCCCGGTGGGCGGGCGTACGCGCACGTGGGCTGATGGTGGTCGGTGCCCTCGGCGTGGTCGGCTTCGTGCTGCTGGCCCGCACCGAGCCCAGCGTCGTCCGGGCAGCCGCGATGGGCACCGTCGGGCTCCTCGGCATGGGCCAGCACGGCCGCCGCCGCGGCACGCGTGCCCTCGGGGCCGCGGTGCTCCTGCTGCTCCTGCTCGACCCGTGGCTGGCGCTGTCGCTGGGGTTCGCACTCTCCGCCCTGGCCACCGCGGGGATCCTGTGGCTGGCCCCGGGGTGGCGGGACCGGCTGATGAGGTGGATGCCGCGCTGGCTCGCCGAGGTGATCTCGGTCCCGCTGGCCGCGCAGCTCGCGTGCACCCCGCTCGTCGCGGCCCTCTCCGGGCAGGTCAGCCTGGTCGCGGTGGTGGCCAACCTCCTGGCGGCCCCGGCGGTCGGGCCGGCTACCGTACTCGGGCTCGCCGGCGGGGTGCTGGGCCTGCTCTCCGAGCCGCTCGGGCGGGTGACCGCAACGCCCGCGGCCTGGTGCGCGCGGTGGATCATCGCCGTGGCCGAGCGCAGCGCCGAGCTGCCCGTGGCCGCGGTCGGGTGGTCCGCCGGTCTGCTCGGCATCGCCACCCTGACCCTGGTGTGCGGCGGGCTCGCGCTGCTGCTGGGCTCCCTGCTGGCCAGGCGGGGCGCGACCCTGTGCCTCGGCGTGGTGATGGTGGGTGCCCTGCTGGTGCCGCTGCCGACCCCGGGCTGGCCGCCACGGGGGTGGGTGCTGGTCGCGTGCGACGTCGAGCAGGGTGACGGGCTCGTGCTGAACGCGGGTGCGGGCAGCGCGGTGGTGGTGGACGCCGGCCCGGACCCCACCGCGATGGACCGGTGCCTGGACCGGCTCGGCATCGACCGTGTCCCGCTGGTGGTGCTCACGCACTTCCACGCCGACCACGTGGACGGCCTGGCCGGTGTGCTCACCGGGCGGCAGGTGGGTGCGGTCGAGGTGACCACGCTGGCCGATCCGCTCTCCGGCGTGCGCCTGGTGGAGGCGGTGGCGGCACGTGCCGGGGTGCCGGTGCAGCGGGCGGCGTACGGCGTGAGCAGGCGGGTGGGCCCGCTGCGCTGGCAGGTGCTGGCCCCCTTGCGCCCGCCCCCGGCCGGGTCGGAGTCCCCGGCCAACGACGCCAGCCTGGTCCTGCTCGTGGAGGTGGCCGGGACGAGGGTGCTGCTGATGGGCGACCAGGAGGACGCCTCCCAGGCGCAGCTGCGCCGGGACACGGGCCAGGCGCTGCGCGTCGACGTCGTGAAGGTGGCCCACCACGGCAGTGCCCGTCAGGACCCTGCCCTGCTCCGGGGACTGGGGGCGCGGTTGGCGGTGATCAGCGTGGGCGCCGAGAACGACTACGGCCACCCGGCGCCGTCACTGCTGGCGCTGCTGCGCGACGCGCGGATGCGGGTCGTGCGCACCGACCAGGAGGGCGACGTCGCGGTCACCTCGACCGAGGGACGGCTGGGAGTACGCGGACGGGGCCGAGCTCCCTGACCGGGTCAGCTCGCCGGCTCGTCGGACTCCAGCAGGTAGCCGTCGTCGGTCGGGGTCAGGGTCTCGATCTTGCGCTCGGTGCTGGTCGCGCCCTTGGTGTTGCGGTAGACGAGGGTGACCTCGACCGTGTCCTCCTCGGGAAGGGCCTCGGCCTCCCGGACCTCGACCGACTCGATCGTGCTCCAGAAGCCGTCGTAGGGAGCGCGGCCCTGCTCCTTGAGCCCGGGCCCGAGCATCTCCCACGCCTCGTCGCTGCCACCGGGCGCCGCTTCGTAGTAGTCGCGGACGAACTGCTCCTTGGCCTCCTCGGCGGAGCTCTCGTTGCCGGAGCCGCTGGCGTCGTCGGTGCTGCCCTTGTCCGGGTTCGCCGGCTTCGAGCTCTCCGAGCTGCCCGCCTCGTTGCCGCCGTCGGGACGGTTGACCAGGAGTACCGCGCCGCCGACGACCAGGAGCAGCACCACCAGGGCGAGCAGGACGCGGCCGGCCCTGCCACCCGAGCTGCGAGCGGGCTTGCGAGCGGCGGTTCGGCCGCGCCTGGGGGGCCTCGGCGGAGCAGGTGTCGGGGTGCCGACCGAGGTCGGCTCCGGGTCCGGGTCGGGCACGTGGGCGGGCGCCGGGGAGGGGGCCGGCTCCACCTGGCGCAGCGTGGCCTCCAGGGTCGAGTCGGACCGGTGGGAGTCGGAGAGCTGGCGCAGGACGTGGCCTGCGTCGAGCATCGACCACCGGGAAGCGGGGTCGCGGTCCATCATCCGCAGCAGCGCCGGGCTGAGGAACTCCGCCCGCTCCGGTGCCGAGGGCTGGTTCGAGGCGATGTCGTGCAGCACCGCGACCGGGTTGCTCTGCTTCTCGTACGGCGCCCGGCCCTCGACCGCGGCGTACAGCGTCGCGCCGAGCGCCCAGACGTCGTCGGCGGTGCCCGGCTCGGCGCCGCGTGCCAGCGCGGGGGAGAAGTAGCTGGGAGTGCCGGTCAGGAAGCCCGACTGGGTCAGGGATGGGTCGCCTGCCGTCCGCGAGATGCCGAAGTCGCTGATCTTGGCGACGCCGTCCTCGCGGACGAGCACGTTGCCGGGCTTCACGTCGCGGTGGACGGTGCCGGCTGCGTGCAGTGCCGCCAGTCCGTCGGCGACCTGCGCGCCGATGTCGGCCACGACCTCCGGAGGCAGCGGGCCGTCCTGCTTGATGATCTGGGAGAGCGAGCGTCCGGGCACGTGCTCCATCACCAGCCAGATGTGGCCGGACTCCTCGACGACGTCGAAGATCGTCACCACGTTGCGGTGGTTCAGGCCCGCCGACGACCTGGCCTCCCGGAACGCGCGGGTCGAGTCGGTGACCGACTCACCCGGCAGCAGCCCGACCTGCTTGACCGCAACCTCGCGGTGCAGGGTCTCGTCGCGACACAGCCAGACGGTCCCCATGCCTCCCTGGCCGATGGCGTGCTGCACGCGGTAGCGGCCGCCGATCAGCTCCGGCTGCATGGGTTCCTCTCACGGGTGGTCTCGGTTGCTTCCCACCCTCTAGGCATACCCGCCGCACGCGCCCCTACGCGTGTCGCGGGCCACAGGTGGTGGCAGGGTGGGCCGGTGCCTTCGTATGCCTTCACCCAGGTCGACGTGTTCGCGCCCCGCCCGCTGGCAGGCAACCCGGTGGCGGTGGTGCACGACGCGACCGGGCTCGACGACGCGACCATGGCGGCGTTCGCACGCTGGACCAACCTCTCCGAGACCACGTTCCTGCTGCCCGCGACCGATCCTGCCGCTGACTACCGGCTGAGGATCTTCACTCCCGGCGGGGAGCTGCCCTTCGCCGGCCACCCGACGCTCGGCAGCGCGCACGCCTGGCTGGCCGCCGGGGGAGTGCCGACAGCCCCCGGACGCCTCGTCCAGGAGTGCGGTGTCGGTCTCGTCGAGCTGCGCGCCGAGGACCAGGCGATGGCCTTCCGCGCGCCCGGGCTGCTGCGCAGCGGGAGCGTCGGGGAGGGGGACCTGGCCCAGGCCGTCGCGTCCCTCGGAATCGCCCGGGAGCGGGTGCTGAGTGCCGCCTGGGTGGACAACGGGCCCGGCTGGATCGGCCTGCAGCTGCGCAGCGCCGACGACGTCCTCGGCCTGAGGCCCGACTTCGCTGTCATGGGAGAGCTGAAGCTCGGGGTGATCGGGGCCCTGGACGAGCAGCAGCGCGAGGCGGTCGGGGCCGACCACGAGGTGCGTGCGTTCTGCCCCGGGTACTCGGTGCCCGAGGACCCGGTCACCGGGAGCCTGAACGCCGGGCTGGCCCTGTGGCTGACCGGGGAGGGGCACCTGCCGCCGGCGTACGTCGTCCGGCAGGGCACGGCCATCGACCGCGACGGGCGGGTGCAGGTGAGCACCGACGACGCCGGCCAGGTGTGGGTCGGCGGGTCGTGCCGGACCGTGGTGAGCGGGACGCTGACCCTCTGACCCAGCGGTGTCACCGCCGCGTGAGAGGCTGCGCTCATGGTCAACCCGCAGCCGCAGGACGTGCTCGGCAAGGTCACCCTGGTGACCGGGCCCGAGGAGTTCCTCGGCGAGCGAGCGGTGGCCGACGTCCGCTCCGCCGTACGCCGCCACGACGTCGAGGCCGAGTTCTCCGAGACCTCCGCGGGCTCGCTGACCATGGCCACCCTCGGCGAGCTGGCCGCGCCCTCGCTGTTCTCGACGACCCGCTGCGTCGTCGTACGCCGCCTCGAGGACCTGCCCGAGGAGTCCGCGGCCGGTCTCCTCGACTACGCGGCGGCCCCGGCCGAGGACGTGGCCCTCGTGCTCGCCCACAGCGGCGGCCAGAAGGGGAGCGGCCTGCTCACCAAGCTGCGCAAGCTGCCGGCGGTCACGGAGGTCAAGTCCGCGCCCCTGACCAACCGGGAGTTCCCCGGCTTCGTGGTCAACCAGCTGCGGGCGCGCAAGGTGCGGATCGACCCCGACGCCGCCGACTTCCTGATCCAGGCGGTCGGGCAGGACCTGCGGTCACTGGCCGGCGCGGCCGGTCAGCTCGCCGACGACTTCGAGGGCAAGCCGATCACCGTGGAGATGGTCAAGCAGTACTTCGGTGGCCGGGCGGAGGCGAAGTCGTTCGCCGTCGCCGACCACACCCTCTACGGACAGACCGCACGGGCGCTGGAGGAGCTGCGCTGGGCCCTGGACCGCGGCACCGCTGCGGTGCTGGTCACCAGCGCGATGGCCGGCGGGCTGCGCAGCCTGGCGAAGTTCATGGCGGCGCCCAGGGGGATGCGGAACAACGACCTGATGCGCGAGGTCGGCGTCCCCGCGTGGAAGCTCGACGCCCTGCGGCGTCAGTCGCACGGCTGGGACGAGGACGGGGTCGGCCGAGCGATCCGCGTGGTGGCCCGTGCCGATGCCGACATCAAGGGACGCGCCAGCGACCCGGCGTACGCGCTGGAGAAGATGGTGCTCGACATCGTCCGCGCGCGCCCCAGCAGGTAGCCAGGCCCGGTCTGCTCTGGGGGCCGCAGGGGGACAGCAAGAGGCGCCGACCCCCCGAGGGGAGGCGACGCCTGTTGCGAGGGGCTGGTCAGCCCCTGGACTCGCTGGAGGTGGTGGACCTCAGAGCGAGGAGACCTGCTTGTGGATGGCCGACTTGCGGTTCGCGGCCTGGTTCTTGTGGATGACGCCCTTGGAGGCGGCCTTGTCGAGGCGCTTGGCGGCCTCGAGGGCAGCCGTCTTGGCCTCGTCGGCGTTGCCAGCGGCAGCCGCCTCGCGGAACTTGCGCACGGAGGTCTTCAGTGCGGACTTCACAGCCTTGTTGCGCTCGTGCGCCTTCTCGGTCTGCTTGTTGCGCTTGATCTGGGACTTGATGTTCGCCACTACAGGCTCGCCTCGTTTGCTGAGAATAGGTTCGGGGGGTGTCTGGCCAAGTGTCCACACACGAAGAGAAACGATATCAGCGCGCAGCGGGCGTGCCCAAATCGGCGGGCCCACCTGATTCGTGCCGGATCGACTCTCAGTGTGCCAGGCGGGGGATCTGGGCGGCGGACACGGTGCGTACGCCGGGATCCAGTCGCTCCGCCTCACGGATCATCGCCGTGGCGATGTCCTCGGCGCGTGTGGGCCGGAACCGGCCGAGGACGGGGGCGAGCGCCCGCATCACGACCAGTCCGACCTGCTCGGCGGGACGCGACTCGCCTCGCTCGCCGTCGATGATCGAGGGCCGGAATGCCACGGTCGTGGTGATCCCGGCCGCGGCGACGTCGCGCTCGGTCTCGCCCTTGACCCGGCTGTAGAACACGCGTGAGCCGGCGTCGGCGCCCATCGAGGTCACGTGCAGGAAGCTGGATGCCTCACCCTTTGCGGCTGCGCGAGCGAGCGCGACCACAGCGTCGTGGTCGATGGACCGGAACGCCGCCTGGCTGCCTGCCTTCTTGATGGTGGTGCCCAGTGCACAGAAGACGTCGTCGCACACCGGCAGCTCCCCGACGTCGGGCAGGGCGGTGATGCGCTGCTCGAGCTTGTCGTGGCGCAGGTCGATCTCGCGCCGGCCGATGCTGACGACGCGATCCCAGCGCGGGTGCTCGAGGAGCTGTCGCAGCAGGTGGCCTCCGACCAGTCCGGTCCCGCCTGCCAGTACCGCGACTCGTCCCTGTGCGTCCACGCGGTCAGCCTAGGGGCGGGCGAGGCGGCGGGCTCGCGGAGGCGGCCGCTGGCCGTCGTACTCCACGCCCCGGACTCCACACAGCAGACTGCCTCTTCACACACGGCGTGGGGTGTGTGAAGAGGCAGTTCGGGTTCATCACCTGGGAAACCGGACCGGGGTCGGCGGGGCGCGGTCGGGCTCCGCCGATATGGGAGAATGAGGGCGTCCCCTGCTCACCAACGAGAGTCGTCTGTGCCCTAGTGCCCCCGAACAGCGCTGCGCCCGTCCCGGGCAAGACCGACCCCGCGATCATCCGCAACTTCTGCATCATCGCGCACATCGACCACGGCAAGTCCACGCTGGCCGACCGGATGCTGCAGCTGACCGGCGTGGTCAGTGAGCGGGCTGCGCGCGCGCAGTACCTCGACCGGATGGACATCGAGCGCGAGCGCGGCATCACGATCAAGAGCCAGGCGGTCCGGATGCCCTGGACCGTGGCCCCGGACAACGACGCGCTGGCCGAGCCGGGCACCTACGTGCTGAACATGATCGACACCCCCGGCCACGTCGACTTCACCTACGAGGTCTCGCGGTCCCTGGAGGCGTGCGAGGCGGCCGTGCTGCTCGTCGACGCCGCCCAGGGCATCGAGGCGCAGACGCTGGCCAACCTCTACCTCGCCCTGGCTGCGGACCTGCACGTGATCCCGGTGCTCAACAAGATCGACCTGCCCAACGCCCAGCCGGAGAAGTACGCCACGGAGCTGGCCGGCATCATCGGCTGCGAGCCCTCCGACGTGCTGCACGTCTCGGCGAAGACCGGGATGGGTGTGGAGCACCTGCTCAACGAGATCGTCGCCCAGACCCCCGCCCCGGTGGGGGACCCCGACGCCCCGCCGCGCGCGCTGATCTTCGACTCCGTCTACGACACCTACCGCGGCGTGGTCACCTACGTGCGCGTGGTCGACGGCAAGCTGACCCACCGCGACCGGATCAAGATGATGTCCAACGGCGTGGTCCACGAGATGCTCGAGGTCGGGGTGATCAGCCCCGAGCCGGTGAAGGCCGGCGACCTCGGTGTGGGCGAGGTCGGCTACCTGATCACCGGCGTGAAGGACGTGCGCCAGTCCCGGGTCGGTGACACCGTCACCAGCCAGCACCACGGCGCCGAGACGCCCCTCGGCGGCTACAGCCACCCGAACCCGATGGTGTACTCCGGGCTCTACCCGATCGACGGCGACGACTACCCGACGCTGCGTGACGCGCTGGAGCGGCTGCAGCTCAACGACGCCGCGCTCGCCTACGAGCCGGAGACCTCCGGTGCGCTGGGCTTCGGCTTCCGCTGCGGGTTCCTGGGGCTGCTGCACATGGAGATCGTGCGCGAGCGGCTCGAGCGTGAGTTCAACCTCGACCTGATCTCCACCGCGCCGAACGTCGTCTACACCGTGGTGATGGAGGACGGCAGCGAGCAGCTGGTGACCAACCCGAGCGAGTACCCCAACGCCGGCAAGATCGAGAAGGTCCTCGAGCCGGTGGTCAAGGCCACGATCCTGAGCCCGAGCGACTACATCGGCGTGATCATGGAGCTGTGCCAGTCCAAGCGCGGGCAGCTCGAGGGGATGGACTACCTCTCCGAGGACCGGGTCGAGATGCGCTACACGCTGCCGATGGGCGAGATCGTGTTCGACTTCTTCGACCAGCTGAAGTCGAAGACCAAGGGCTACGCCTCCCTGGACTACGAACCCACCGGGCAGCAGGCCGCCGACCTGGTCAAGGTCGACATCCTGCTCCAGGGCGAGACCGTCGACGCGTTCAGCGCGATCGTGCACCGCGACGCGGCGTACAGCTACGGCGTGATGCTCGCGGGCAAGCTCCGCGAGCTGATCCCGCGCCAGCAGTTCGAGGTGCCGATCCAGGCTGCGATCGGGGCTCGGGTGATCGCGCGCGAGACCATCCGCGCGATCCGCAAGGACGTGCTCGCCAAGTGCTACGGCGGTGACATCACCCGCAAGCGCAAGCTCCTGGAGAAGCAGAAGGAGGGCAAGAAGCGGATGAAGATGGTGGGCCGCGTCGAGGTCCCTCAGGAAGCCTTCATCGCAGCCCTCTCCACCAGCGGTGCGCCCGGGGACAAGCCCAAGAAGTAGCGCCTCAGATCGGGGGCTCGGCAGCGGCTTCTGCCGCCGCTTCCTCCTCGGCTGCCGCGGTCCTGGCCGAGGTCTTGCGCAGCGTGATCGGGGGCAGCAGCAGCAGGATCAGGAACCCGACGGCCATCATCAGGCCGCCACCGAGGAGCACCGTGCCCATCGAGTCGGCGAAGCCGACCTTGAACGGGTGCGCGATCACCGGGCTCATGTCGTTGATGATCGAGGTGTCGTTCTGGATCCGGGCGAACACGCCGCCGCCGCCCTGGGACTTGCCGCTCAGGCCGGCCAGCACCTCGTCGTTCAGGGGCGTGTGCGGGACCTGGCCCGCGGCCGCGGCCCGCTGGATCTCCGGCGCCGCCGACTTGAACGCATCCTGCACGTTGGTGCCCAGGGTGCTGAACAGCAGGGAGAGGAAGACCGCGACGCCCAGGGTGCCGCCGAGCTGACGGAAGAAGGTCGCGGAGCTCGTCGCGACCCCGATCTCGCGGGGGGGCACGGCGTTCTGCACGATGATCGTCAGCGGCTGCATGCACTGGCCGAGCCCGAGCCCGAGCACGAGCATCCCGGCCATCACCCACACCAGGCTGGTGTCGGCTCCCACGAAGGACAGGGCGATCATCGACGCGGCGGCGATGGCGGAACCGAAGATCGGGAAGATCCGGATCCGGCCGGTGCGCGACGTCACCTGGCCGACGGCCACGCCGGCGGTCATCATCCCGATGACCATCGGGAGCATCATCAGCCCGGCTTCCTCGGGGGAGGCTCCGTGCACGATCTGCATGTACTGCGGCAGCACCGTGATCGCCCCGAACATCCCGGCGCCCACGATCACGCTGGAGCCGATCACCACGGCCGCGGCCCGCAGCCGGAAGATCCGCAGGGGGATCAGTGCGTCGTTGTGCATCAGCCGCTCCGCGCCCACGAAGGCGGCTGCGCCGATCAGGCCCACGACGTAGCACCCGATCGAGCGCGGGGAGCCCCATCCCCAGGTCCGGCCCTGCTCGGCGACGGTGAGCAGCGGGACCAGCGCGACCACGAGGCACACGGCGCCCCACCAGTCGATGCGGGCCTTGCGCCGCACCTGGTTCAGGTGCAGGTTGCGCGTCACCACGAAGAGCGCCGCGATGCCGATCGGGACGTTCACCAGGAAGACCCAGCGCCACCCGGTGATCCCGAGGATCGAGGCCTGCCCGGCGAACTGGCCGCCGAGGACCGGGCCGAGCACGCTCGAGGTGGCGAAGACGGCCATGAAGTAGCCGGTGTACTTCGCGCGCTCCCGCGGCGAGACGATGTCGCCAATGATCGCCAGCACCAGGGTGAACAGGCCGCCGGCACCGAGGCCCTGCAGGGCACGCAGTGCAGCCAGCTGGTACATCGAATCAGCGAACGAGCATGCCGCCGAGCCCAGCACGAACACGCTGATCGCGAACAGGAACAGCTTCTTGCGCCCGTAGATGTCGCCGAGCTTTCCGTAGATCGGGGTGGTGATCGTCGAGGTGATCAGGTAGGCCGTGGTCACCCAGGCCTGGGCCGAGTAGTCGTTCAGGTCGTCGGCGATGGTGCGGATCGAGGTGGCGACGATCGACTGGTCCAGCGCTGCGAGGAACATCCCGAGCAGCAGCCCGGAGAGGATGGTGAGGATCTGGGCGTGGGTGAACTCACCGGGTGCGTCCCCGGTCGCCTCCCCGCCCTGGCCCGGCTTCCGGGCCCCGGGTTCCTCCGGCGGTCCTGCCGGTGGCTGCTGCCGTGCCTGCTCCGGGGCCGACTCCGGGGCCCGCCCGTCGGCCTGTGCCTGGCTTCTGGGGTCGACCGAGCCGTCCCCGTTGGGTGTGGTGGAGGTCACCTGACCATCCTCTCCCTCAACCGGTTGCCGGAGATGGTTGTGGCGCACAAGCGTCTGGGCGGGCGGTGGGATCCGGGTGGTGGGATCATCGGTCCGTGAAGGCGTCACAGCTGCCCGACGGGGTGCTCGGCATGGCCCGGCGGGGACCGGAGTGGGCCGCCTGGGTGGACCGGCTGCCCGGCCTGCTCACCACGGTGGTGGAGGAGTGGCAGCTGACCCCCGACGGCCTGATGATGCACGGCTTCGTCGCGCTCGTCGTACCGGTGCGCACGGCGGGCGGACGGGCCGCCGTCCTCAAGATCAGCTTCGCCGACGAGGAGACCCGGCACGAGCACCTGGCGCTACAGCACTGGGGCGGCCGGGGTGCGGTGAAGCTGCTGCGCGCTGACCCGCACCGGCGCGCGATGCTGCTCGAGCGCCTGCACCAGGAGCGGCTCGACCAGCTGTGGGACCTCGAGGCGTGCGAGGTCGTCGCAGGTCTCTACCGCCTGCTGCACGTGCCTGCGCTGCCGCAGCTGCGCACGCTCACGTCGTACGCCGCCCGGGTGGCCGACTCGCTGGGGCAGCTGCCGCGCAACGCCCCGCTGCCGCGACGGCTCGTCGAGCAGGCCATTTCCTTGTCGCGCGACTTCGCCTCCGACCCCGCCACCACCGGGACGATGGTGCACGGGGACCTGCACTACGAGAACGTGATGGCCTCGGACCGGGAGCCCTGGCTGGCGATCGACCCCAAGCCGGTGAACGGGGACCCGCACTACGAGCCGGCGCCGATGCTGTGGAACAGGTTCGAGGAGCTCTCCGCGCCCACCGCCGTGGGGACCGTGCGGGACGGGATCAGGATGCGGTTCCACGCCCTGGTCGACCACGCCGAGCTCGACGAGCAGCGCGCCCGGGACTGGGTCGTCGTACGCATGCTCGCCAACGCCTGCGACCGGCTCCAGGACCCTCCCGAGGCGCAACGGCAGATCGGCACCGAGGACTACCTGACGATGTGCATCGCGGTGGCGAAGGCCGTTCAGGACTGAGCCCCTGCGCCGGACTGACACACTTGCCCGCATGGCACAGGTGATCTCCGTCAACGTCGGCAGGGTGCGCGAGGCCGCTTGGGCCGGCATCGGCCGCACCGCGATGGACAAGCAGCCGGTGCACGGACCGGTGGCGGTGCACCGGCTCGGGCTGGAGGGTGACCAGGTCGGTGACACCAAGTACCACGGTGGCGTGGACCAGGCGGTCTACGCCTTCGCCCGCGAGGACCTCGACTGGTGGCAGCAGGAGCTCGGCCAGGAGATCCGCGACGGCCAGTTCGCCGAGAACCTCACCACCCGCGGACTCGACGTCAACGAGTCCGAGGTGGGGGAGCGCTGGCGCATCGGCACCGCCACGTTCGAGGTGGCGATGGTGAGGATCCCGTGCAACGACTTCAAGAGCTGGCAGGACCTCAGCGGCTACGACAGCCGGGCCTGGGTGAAGCGGTTCGCCCAGCGGGCGCGTCCCGGCCCCTACCTGCGCGTGGTCCAGGAGGGCGAGATCCAGGCTGGGGACGACCTCGAGGTCGTGCACCAGCCCGGTCACGGGGTGACCGTCTCGATGATGTTCCGGGCGCTGACCAGCGAGCGGTTCCTGCTCCCTGAGCTGCGCAAGGTCGACAACCTCGCCCGAGAGGCCCGGTCCAGGCTCGAGGCCTTCGTGGAATCGTTCTAACCGCGCTCGTCCGGAACGGTCTCGCCGACGATCGCCCGCAGCGCCGACACGTGCTTGCGGAACGCGGCGCTGCCCTGCCGGGTGATCCGGTAGGACGTCACGCCACCGCGTCCGCGCGACTTGGTCACCGTGACGTAGCCGGCGGCCTCGAGCGCGGACATCTGCTTGGACAGGTCGGAGTCGCTCACCGAGAGGTGCTCGCGCAGGAACCCGAAGTCGGTGGAGGTCGTGGTGGCGAGCACCGACATGATCGCCAGCCGCTTGGGCGCGTGGATGACCGGGTCCAGGTCGGCGAAGCTCATCCCAGCCGGGCCCGCGTGGCCGTGGCCGCGCGCTGGTAGGCGACCTCGTAGGCCTGAAGCCCACCGGTGGCCAGCACGAAGCAGATCGCCACGGCTGCCGCTGCCGGGAGTGTGGCCACGGACAGGGCCACCGCGGTGACGACCACGGCGAGACCCACGAAGTACGCCGTGGTGGCGGATCGGAACTCGCGTGGGGCACGACGCAGCGAAGGCCACGTGCCCCGCTTGCGTCGGTACCAGCCGAAGAAGGCCCCCTCGAGGCCCACGAGCACGATCACCGCCGCGACGAACCACGGGTTGCGCCACAGGTACAGGTAGGTGGCGAGCATCGCGGTCCACCACAGTCCCCCAGCGAGCGGGAACCAGGGGGTCCGTGGGTACTCGAGCCACGGTAGGGCGGCCGCCCGCTCCTGCTCGTGCAGCTGGGTGGCGGGGTCGAGGGGAGTTTCCATGATGGAAAGTATGCAGTGAACTTTCCAGGGTGGCAAGTACTTCTGGGGCATCGCCCAATCGCCACAATGTCGATAGACTTATGCGATGAGTTGTCCGCCTGACTTCTTCCTGATCGGTGCCCCCAAGGCAGGGACGAGCGCGCTGCACTCGGCCCTGGCGGCGCACCCGGGCCTGTTCATGAGTCCGGTCAAGGAGCCGAAGTACTACATGTGCGGCGACTCCCCGCCGCCGGCGTACAAGGGTCCGGGCGACGCGCACAGCAACCAGGAGTGGATCTGGCAGCGGCAGCGCTACCTCGACCTCTTCGACGCGGCACCCCCCGGCATGCTGCGCGGGGAGAGCACGCCGTTCTACCTCTACAACCGCGACGCCCGCCGACGGATCGCGGCGGACCGTCCGGACGCGAAGCTGATCGCCGTGCTGCGCGACCCGGTGGACCGCGCGTACTCCAACTGGATGCACCTGTGGATGGACGGACTGGAGCCGGAGTCCGACGTGGTGGAGGCCGTCGCGCGCGAGCCGCAGCGTGTGGAGGCCGGGTGGGCGCCGTTCTGGCACTACTCCCGGCTGGGGATGTACGGCCGTCAGCTGGCGGACCTCTACGACCACTTCCCACGGCGACAGGTGCTGCTGCTGCGCTACCGCGAGCTCGTCGACGAGCCCGACCAGACGCTGAACCGGGTCTTCGGCTTCCTCGGCGTCGACGGGGCGGAGGTCGACTCGATCCCCTCGGACAACTCGCGGGTCTTCGTTCGCGACGGCGTCCGGGCCCGCACCGTGGGGCCGGTGATCCGTGCGGGGGCGGCCGTGGGGCAGTTCCTGCCGCCGCAGGTCTGGCGCACGGTGAGCAAGCCGCTGATCAGCCAGCTGCACAAGGGCGGCGACCCGTCCCGGCCGCGGCTCACGCCCGAGCAGCGCGAGCGGCTGCTCGCCCCGCACCTCGAGGACATCGCGGTCCTCGAGCAGATCACCGGGGAGTCGTTCGAGCAGTGGCGGACCTACCGCGACGGCGGCTCGTTCCACACCAGGCGCACGGTCACGCAGGACTCAGCGTCGTGACCAGGTCGTGCGCGCCGTCGGGGCGGGCGAGCTCGAAGTAGAACCGCGTGCTCCCGTCGGGCTGGGGCACGGCGCAGGCGTAGCGCAGGGCGCCGTCGGAGTCCGGTGAGCGCAGCACCGGCGCCTCCGGGTCGGCCTGGAGCAGGCCGGTGGCGTCGGCGCGGGCGACCGACGTCGTCTCGTGCCAGTTGTCCTCGGCGGTGGGGCGGCCGTCGTACAGCACCACGAGCGGGTCGTGGCTGAGCACGGTGGTCACCCGGGCGCCGCGGGAGTCCCACGCGCCAGGGCGCGGGGCGAGCACGGTGCCGTGACGAGTCCACTCCAGCCCGTCGGTGCTGGTGAGGTACGACGTGGACATGCGGTCCTCGTGCCCGGGGTCGGTGAGCGGGTGCTCGCACAGCCACATCTCCCACTTCCCCTCGTGCAGGGTGATCACGGGGTCCTTGACCGCCACCTGCGCACTCCCGGGCAGCACCACCGTGCGACGGCCGGAAGGCAGGTCCTCGGGCCGGTCCGCGTCCAGGGCCTCGATCCACCAGTGCTTGCTGCCCGGGGCCGCGCAGGAGAGGTAGAGCCGCCAGCCGCCGTCGGGGCGCCGCAGCACCACCGGGCGCTCGAAGGACTCCGCGCCGAAGTCGTCGCGGTAGACCTCGCAGACCGGCTCGAAGGTGAGCCCGTCGGTGGACCGCGCCACCACCGTGGCGACCCCGCGGCCCTGGGGCAGGGGGCGCCGCAATCGGTAGGTGAGATAGGTGACCCCGTCAACCAGTACTGCCGAGGCGGCGCCGGCCCAGTTGCCGGGGCCCGATCCCGGTGCGGGTACGACGACGCGGGGATCGTCCAGCGTGGGAAGGGGGACCGCGACGAGTTCCATCGGTTTAGTCTACTAAAAGAGTCGAATTTAAGGGGGTCGCCGGGACGCGGTTCGGGGCGGAGTTTTTTGGCGCGACCGAGTGCCTGTGGGGGGTGCGGACTTGACCTGTGATCTAGGTTACTCACAAGTCACCCACCCGTGGTCCGCTCGGCGGGCCTGTTCAGCCACCCCAGGAGCACCCCATGTCGCCCGTCGCAACTGACACGTCGTTCATCGAGAACCGGTCGCCGAACGTGGCCGCCCAGTTCCGTGAACGCGTTGCCAAGACCCCCGACCTGGTGGCCTACAGCCGCCCCGGCGCCGAGGGGGAGCCCTGGCCGTCGTACACCTGGAAGGAGACCCAGGACGCGGTCGACCGGATCGCCGCAGGCCTGCTCTCACTGGGTCTCGAGCCGCAGCAGCGGGTCGGGATCGCCTCCAACACCCGGGTGGAGTGGATCTTCGCCGACCTCGCGATCATGTGTGCGGGGGGTGCGACGACCACCGTGTACCCCACGACCCACGCCGAGGACGTCTCCTACATCCTCGCCGACTCCGAGTGCCGCGTGGTCTTCGCCGAGGACGCCAGTCAGGTCGAGAAGCTCACGAAGTACAAGTCCGAGCTGCCGCACCTGTCCAAGGTCGTCCTCATCGACGGCGAGGGCGACGGTGACTGGGTGATCAGCCTCGAGGAGCTGAGCGTGCTGGGTGACGCCCACCTCGCGGCGAACGCCGATGCGGTGGAGAACGCGACGGCGGCCATCGAGCCGGAGCACCTCGCCACGTTGATCTACACCTCCGGCACGACCGGCAAGCCCAAGGGCGTTCGCCTGCGGCACTCCTCGTGGACCTACGAGGGTGCGGCGATCCAGGCCCAGCAGATCCTCGACGAGAGCGACGTGCAGTTCCTGTGGCTGCCGATGGCGCACTCCTTCGGCAAGGTGCTGCTCTCCACCCAGCTCGCCTGTGGCTTCGCCACGGCGGTGGACGGCCGCGTCGACAAGATCATCGAGAACCTCGCGGTCGTCAAGCCGACCTTCATGGGTGCGGCGCCGCGGATCTTCGAGAAGGCGCACGCGCGCATCGTCACGATGCAGGCCGCCGAGGGCGGCGCCAAGGAGAAGATCTTCCTCAAGGCGTTCGAGGTCGGTCGCAAGGTGGACGCGCTCAAGCGGGACGGCAAGTCGGTCCCGCTGCCGCTGAAGGTGCAGCACGCACTCTTCGACCGGCTGGTGTTCTCCAAGATCCGCGACCGCTTCGGTGGACGCGTCCGGTTCTTCATCTCCGGCGCCGCTGCGCTCAACCAGGACATCGCTGAGTGGTTCCACGCCGCGGGCATCCTGATCCTGGAGGGCTACGGCCTCACCGAGACCTCGGCCGGCGCGTTCGTCAACCACCCCGACTCCTACAAGTTCGGCACCGTCGGCTCGGTCTTCCCCGGCAGCCGGGTCCGTCTCGGCGAGGGCGACGAGATCCAGATCAACGGCCCCAACGTGATGGACGGCTACCACAACCTCCCCGACGAGACCGCGAAGACGCTCACCGAGGACGGCTGGCTGCGCACCGGTGACAAGGGATCGCTCGACTCCGAGGGGTTCTTGACGATCACCGGCCGGATCAAGGAGCTGTTCAAGACCTCCGGCGGCAAGTACATCGCGCCGCCGGCGATCGAGGCGAAGTTCAAGGCCGTGTGCCCCTACGCCAGCCAGTTCATGGTGTTCGGCAACGACCGCAACTACTGCGTCGCGCTGGTCACCCTCGACCCCGACGCCGCGGCCGACTGGGCCAAGGAGAACGGCCTCGGCGGGAAGTCCTACGCGGAGATCGTCGCCGCCCCGAAGACCCGCGAGATGGTCCAGGGGTACGTCGACACGCTCAACTCCCAGCTCAACCGGTGGGAGACGGTCAAGAAGTTCCAGCTGCTCGACCACGACCTCTCGGTCGAGTCCGGTGAGCTGACCCCCTCGATGAAGGTCAAGCGCAACGTCGTCGAGAGCAACTACGCCGCGGAGATCGACAAGCTCTACACCTGAGCAGTCGCTCGCCGATCGGATCGCTCTGTGCCCGGTCCCAGCCGACGCTGGGGCCGGGCACGGTCGCGTCCGGGGGAGCTCAGCGCCCCAGCCGGGTGATCCAGTACGGCGTCGTCGGTGTCTCCGGCGTCCCGAACCTGGCGTTGGGCAGGTAGAGCCGGTTGCGGTACCGGGCGATGGTGGTGGGGACGTCGAAGTCGCCGGAGGTGCGGGTCCGGACCAGCCGGGCGGCCTTCCCGCGCTTGCCGAGCTCGAGCACCGCGACCTTGTTGAGCCGGTTCTGGACGACGTACAGGGTGCGGCCGCGGCGCAGCATGCCGTCGCCGTTGGTCAGGGTGGCCGACCCCAGGGCCACCCGGGTGGCGACGCCGGTGCGGGGGTTCACGCGGAACAGGTAGCCGGTGGGCGACTGCACCACCAGCAGGGCGCGGCCGTCGGGGGTGGTGCTGATCCCGTTGGCGTTGATCACCCCGGGCTGCTGCTGCCAGGCGCCGCGCAGCGCGACGGTGCGCACCGCTGCCTGGGAGGGCTGGCCGTTGCGCGGGGTCACCCGGTAGAGCACCGCCCGGGAGGAGTCGGTGAACCAGGCGGACCTCCCGCGCAGCACGACGTCGTTGACGAAGGACTCGCCGCTCGCCAGGTCGATCTGCGCCAGCACGCGTCCCGTGCGGGCGCTGACCACCTTGGCGTCACCGTCGTCGCCGCCGGCGACCCAGAGCCTGCCGCGGCCGTCGAGCTTGAGGCCGACCGCGGGGGTGCCGTCGCCCCTGCTGATCACCCGGCCCTTCCCCGTGCGCAGGTTCGCGGCGTAGATGCTGCCGTCGGCGCGGGAGCCGAGGTAGGCCGTGGGGCCGCCGCGGATGGTGATGCCCTCGGGCTGGAACCCGGCGGGGAGGTTGATCCGCGTGGGTGCCGGTCGCGCCGAGTCGGCCTGGGCCGGGGCGGCGGTGAGCCCGACCGTGAGGCCGGTGGCGACAAGGCCGGTCGCCAGGCCGCTGGTCAGGGCCGGGGTGAGGGTGCGGGCTAGGCGTCCGAGAGTCATCTGGGGATCCCTTCGACTTTTCGTCACGCTACCTCCGTCGGTGCGGCCCCGTCACGGCTCGTTTTCTCTCCGGGTGGCAGCCGGTGTGACACTGGGGCGGTGTCTCCCCAAGCTCCACCCGGCGTGCCGTTCGGTGTCTACGTGCACGTGCCGTTCTGCGCGGTCCGGTGCGGCTACTGCGACTTCAACACATACACCGCGACCGAGCTCGGCGGGGGCGGGTCGCAGGCGGCGTACGCCGGGCACGCGGTCGCGGAGGTGGAGTACGCCGGGCGCGTGCTCGGGCCGGACCGGCCGCCCGTGGAGACGGTGTTCTTCGGAGGCGGCACCCCGACGCTGCTCCCGGCCGCCGACCTGGTCGCCGTCCTGGGCGCGATCGACGCGACCTTCGGGCTGGTGCCCGGAGCCGAGGTGACCACCGAGGCGAACCCCGACAGCGTCACCCCCGAGAGCCTCGCCGCCCTGCGTGCGGGCGGGTTCAACCGGATCTCCTTCGGGATGCAGTCGGCGGTGCCGCACGTGCTGCGGGTGCTCGAGCGCACCCACGACCCGGCCAACGTCGCCCGCGCGGTGGCGTGGGCGCGCGAGGCGGGGTTCGAGCAGGTCAGCCTCGACCTGATCTACGGCACGCCGGGGGAGTCGGTCGCGGACTGGCAGCGCTCGGTGGACGCTGCGCTGGCCTGTGGGCCCGACCACGTCTCGGCGTACTCCCTGATCGTCGAGGACGGCACCCGCCTCGCGCGGCAGGTGCGCACCGGCGCGATC
This sequence comes from Nocardioides sp. Z30_9, assembly GCF_058215735.1. NCBI lineage: Bacteria > Bacillati > Actinomycetota > Actinomycetes > Propionibacteriales > Nocardioidaceae > Nocardioides > Nocardioides sp. Z30_9. The sequence continues at coordinate 895,347 of NZ_JBZAJF010000001.1, read as the reverse complement.
CCCTCGCCCGACGACGACGACCTGGCGCAGAAGTACGTCCTGGCCGACGAGGCGTTCGGCGCCGCGGGCCTGGAGTGGTACGAGGTGTCCAACTGGGCCCGCAGCGAGGCCGCGCGGTGCCGGCACAACGAGCTCTACTGGACCAGCGCGAGCTGGTGGGGAATCGGCCCGGGCGCGCACTCCCACGTCGGCGGCGAGCGCTGGTGGAACGTCAAGCACCCCAGCGCCTACGCCGCCCGGATCGCCGCGGGGGAGTCCCCGGCCCTCGACGGTGAGCTGCTCGACGAGGACACCCGTCACCTGGAGCGGGTGCTCCTCGAGGTGCGCCTGCGCGACGGCCTCCCCCTCGATCTCGTCGACCGCTCCCGCGCCGAGACCGTGGTGGAGGACGGGCTCGCCGTACTCGGAGGGGAGCGGCTCGTCCTCACCCGCCGCGGCCGCCTCCTCGCCGACGCCGTGGTCCGCGACCTCGTCGACTAGTTCCCCGACGTACCTGGGAGCGCCCCTCCTCTCGCAGACGCGCGGACAGAAGTACCGGTCGAGCGGCCCGGCTGAGCGTGAAGCGGTGCGCGATTCCGAACTTGTGTCCGCGCGTGTGCGAGATCTGGGCCGGGACCCAGTCGACGGCAGGGATCAGGTGCCGGGCTGGGTGACGAAGTCGATGAGCTCCTCGACGCGGCCGAGCAGGGCGGGGTCCAGGTCCTGGAAGCCGCGTACGCCGCCGAGGATGTGCTTCCAGGCGCGGGCGATGTCGGCCTGCTCGCGGTGCGGCCAGCCGAAGCTCTGGCACACGCCGTGCTTCCACTCCACGTTGCGCGGGATCTGCGGCCAGGCCTTCTTGCCCAGGCGCTCGGGCTTGACCGCGGCCCAGATGTCGATGAACGGGTGGCCGACGATCAGCACGTGCTTGCCCACGGCCGACTTGCGCACCGACGCGGCGATCCGGCTCTCCTTGGAGCCGGGCACGAGGTGGTCCACGAGTACGCCGACCCGCCGCTCGGGACCGGGGCCGAAGTCGCGCAGCTTCTCGCCGAGGTCGTCGATGCCCTCGAGGTACTCCACGACGACGCCCTCGATCCTCAGGTCGTCGCCCCACACCTTCTCCACGAGCTCGGCGTCGTGGCGCCCCTCGACGAAGATCCGGCTGCCGCGGGCGACCCGGGCCTTGACGCCCTGCACCGCCACCGAGCCCGACGCCGTCCGGGTCGGGGCCTCGGGTCCCTTGCGGGTCGGCGGGACCAGGATCACCGGGCGTCCCTCCAGCAGGAAACCGGTCCCGAGCGGGAACGTGCGGCGCTTGCGTCGCCGGTCCTCGATCGTGACCGTGCCGAGGTCGCGCTCGACCTTGACGATCTCGCCGCACCAGTCGGTGGTCACCTCCTCGACCACGAGTCCGAGGTCGGCATCGATCTCGACGGCCCGGCCCTTCTTCGGCGTACGCCAGTCGGTGGCGAGGACGTCGGAGCCGTAGCGGTCGTGCGGGGAAGGAGTCACCGGGAAACGCTACGACGGGGAGCAGGGCGAACGGCGGATGGCACGCCCGAATTGTGGGCCTTGCCTCACGAACACTCGCGATATATCGTCAACATATCGAGACAGTGTCGTTGTCACCCGAGGAGCACCACCGGGACCGGCACGCCGACGAAAGGAGCTCTCGACATGGGACACCCGATGTGGACACCAGACTTCGAACCGACCCGGCGCCAGCGCGGCGGGCGTGGAGGCGGCCGGCACGGCGCGCACGGCGGCTGGGGCGGGCCCTGGGCCGGCCCGATGGGCGGACCGCCGCCCTGGGTCGCGCAGATGTTCGGCCCCGGCTTCGGAGGTGACTTCTCCGGAGGACGCGGCGGCGGCCGCGGCCGCCCCCGGGTACGCCGCGGCGACGTCCGTTCCGCGATCCTCGACGTGCTGCACACCTCGAACGAGCCGGTGAACGGCTACCAGGTGATTCAGCAGATCGCCGAGCGCACCGACGGGGTGTGGAAGCCGAGCCCCGGCTCGGTCTACCCGACCATCGCCCAGCTCGAGGACGAGGGCCTCGTCGAGGACGCGCCCACCGGCCGCAAGGCGATCCGGCTCACCGCCGAGGGCACGGCGTACGTCGAGGCGCACCCCGAGGAGATGGCAGCGGTCTGGGCACCGTTCGTGACCGAGGCCGACGACGAGGAGGCCGTGAACTTCAAGCAGGTGATCGGCCAGACCGTCGGCGCTATCGTGCAGGTGGCGACCACCGGCACGCCGGACCAGCGCGAGAAGGCGATCGAGATCCTCGGCGACACCCGCAGGCGGCTCTACGGCCTGCTCGCCGAGGGCCCTGACGGAACCGAGCCGGACGACGCCTTCGAGGAGGAGTGATGGACACGCTGCGGATCGGCGACGCGGAACGTGCGGAGGCCGTCGGACTCCTGGGCGACCAGTACTCCGAGGGCCGGCTGACCAAGGACGAGTTCGACGAACGCAGCGATGCCGTGTGGTCGGCGCGAACGCGGGGCGACCTCGTCCCGCTCTTCGCCGACCTGCCGGTGCGCTCGTCCTCGATGGCGCCAGCGGGAACGGCGGGCGCCGTCACCTCGGCCACCCGGGCATGGCGACGCCCGCCGTTCCCACTGGCGCCGGTGCTGTTCGTGCTGATCGCCCTGACCGTGCTCACCCACCTCCCGATCGTGCTGGTCGGGCTGCTGATCTGGTTCGTGCTCTCGCGCCGGTTCGGCATCGCGACCCCGTCGTGGAGCAGGTGCCGAACGAGCAGGCACTAGCCGCGGAGCGATCCCGGGCCTAGGTTGATCCCATCCTTTCGGGAAGGGACGCCATGGCGACCACCTCATCGACCGCAGAGGTCCAGGAACGCGGACTGGCGCGGTTCGCACAGCGACTCGCCGGGTGGACCGAGAAGTGGTTCCCCGACGCCTACGTCTTCGCCCTCGGCGGCGTCGTGGTGGTGACCCTCGCCGCGCTCGTCAACGGCTCCAGCCCCAAGGTGGTGGCGGAGTCCTTCGGCGGCGGCTTCTGGGGCCTGGCCGAGTTCACCCTGCAGATGGCGATGGTCGTGCTGAGCGGCTACATCGTCGCGACCTCCCCGCCGGCGGCGAAGGCGATCGTGCGGATCGCGCGGGTGCCGTCCACGCCGCGGGGAGCGGTCGCCTTCGTCTCGCTGATCTCGTGCACGGTCTCCATGCTCAACTGGGGGCTGAGCCTCGTCTTCTGTGGGCTCCTCGCCCGGGCCATCGCGCGGCGAGACGACCTCACGGTGGACTACCGGGCGATAGGCGCGGCGGCGTACATGGGACTCGGCGCGGTCTGGGCGCTGGGGCTCTCCTCCTCCGCGGCGCAGCTCCAGGCCACCGCGTCATCGCTGCCTCCCGACCTGCTCAAGATCACCGGCGTGCTCGACTTCGGCGACACGATCCTCACCTGGCAGTCGCTGACCATGGCCGGCATCCTGATCGTGCTCACCGTGGTGATCGCGTGGCTCTCCGCGCCGCAGGGCGGGGCGATCAAGACCGCCGACGACCTCGGCGTCGACCTCGACGACACCGTCGACCCGCCCCCGCCGAGCACCCGCCCGGGGGAGTGGCTGGAGCGGTCGATGATCCTGCCGCTGTTCATCGGGGCCCTGGCGCTGCTGTGGCTGGTCTACCAGCTCCTGGACAACCCGTTCCTGAGCGTGATCAGCAGCCTGGACACCTACCTGCTCGTCTTCGTCGTGCTCGGGCTGGTGCTGCACGGCACCCCGCGGGGCTTCCTGGACGCGACCGCGAAGGCGGTGCCCACCACGGCGGGCGTCCTGGTGCAGTACCCCCTCTACGCCGCGATGGCCGCGGTCCTCACCGGCGCCGCGGGACGTGGCGGGCTCTCGGTCTCCGAGCACCTCGCCGACCTGTTCACCGACCTCGGCGGCGGTGGCGGGTTCGCGATCGTGATCGCCATCTACACCGCGATCCTGGGGATCCTGGTGCCCTCCGGTGGGGGCAAGTGGCTGGTCGAGGCGCCGTACGTGATGCAGTCGGCCACCGACGTGGGGATGAACCTCGGCTGGACCGTGCAGATCTACAACGCGGCCGAGGCCCTGCCCAACCTGGTCAACCCGTTCTTCATGCTGCCGCTGCTGGCGGTCCTGGGGCTGCGCGCCCGCGACCTGATCGGGTTCACGTTCGTGCAGTTCCTCTTCCACCTGCCGGTGGTGCTCCTGCTGCTGTGGCTCCTCGGGATGACCTTCGAGTTCGTGCCCCCGAAGGTGCCCTGACGCCGCCGGCGGCCACTCAGATCAGCGGCAGCCGCTTCGCGTCGCGGGGCAGCTGCTCGAAGGCACGTCGTACGGCTTCGCCCAGCCGCTCGCTCGGGTAGGGCCAGGCCGCTGCCTCCAGTGCGTCGCGCAGCGGTACGCCGCGCCCGGCGAGGTCGCGGATGGTCTCGGCGACCACGCCGATCGCCGAGCGCTGCTCCTCCACGAACTCCTTGTCGACCGGTGCGCCGTGCCCGGGCACGACCACGGTGGCCGGCCCGATCAGCTGCAGCACGAGGTCGAGGGAGAGCGGCCACTCCAGCGGGAAGCAGTCCTCGCCGTACGACGGCATGTCGGACTCCTCGACGAGGTCGCCGGCCAGCAGCACGTCCCCGTCGTCGATGCGTACGACGAGGTCCCCGGCGGTGTGCCCGCGTCCGGGGTGCACCAGCTCGACCGAGCGGTCGCCGAGGTCGATCGCGGCGACCGAGGAGAACGTCGTGTCGGCCGGGACGATCGGCGTCTCGAGCACCTCGGCGGCGCGGTCGTCGCCGGCCTCGCGAAGCTGCTCCTTGGCCCGCTCGCCGGTGGCCACGGTGGTCTGGGCGGTCGACTCGTGGGCGGTGATCGGCACCGCGCCCCAGGCCTCTCGGAAGGCGCTGTTGCCGAAGGTGTGGTCGAAGTGGTCGTGGGTGTTCACGATCCCGACCACCGGACGCGAGGAGAGTCGCCGCAGGTCGGCGATCACCTCGCCCGCGGCCCTGCTCGAGGCGTGCGTGTCCACGACGAGGAGGCCCGCCTCGCCCTCGACGACGGTGACGTTCACGTCGTACCACTCGTAGCGCGCCACCCAGATCCGCTGGCCAATCTCCGTGAAGTCCGACACGAACGAGACCCTACGTTTGCCTAGTAGGATTGGCACTCCGGCGCGACGAGTGCTAGACCGGTCGACACGGGTCAGGGACAGCGCCGGACAGGACACTGGAGGAGCGACATGCAGGACGACCGCAGGCTTGCCGTGCTCCGGGCGATCGTCGAGGACTACGTCTCGACCCGGGAGCCGGTCGGCAGCAAGGCACTCGTGGAGCGGCACCAGCTCGGCGTCTCACCGGCCACCGTGCGCAACGACATGGCCACCCTCGAGGAGGAGGGGCTGATCGCCCAGCCGCACACCAGCGCGGGCCGGATCCCCACCGACAAGGGCTACCGGTTCTTCGTGGACCGGCTGACCCAGATCAAGCCGATGTCGGCGGCCGAGCGCCGCGCGATCTCGACGTTCCTCGAGGGCGCCTACGACCTCGACGACGTGATCCAGCGCTCCGTGCGGGTGCTCGCCCAGCTGACCCGGCAGATCGCGATCGTGCAGTACCCCTCGCTGGCCCGGTCCACCGTGCGGCACGTCGAGCTCGTCGCGCTGACCCCGTCCCGGCTGCTGGCCGTGCTGATCCTGTCCACCGGCCGGGTCGAGCAGCGGGTCGTGGAGCTGCCCGTCGAGCTCGAGACCGACGCCCTCGCAGACCTCCGCTCCCGGGTGCTGCTCGCGTGCGTGGGCAAGTCGATCGCCGATGCCTCCAACGCCCTCGGCGCGCTCACCGACCAGACCGACCACCTCGACCGCACGCACGTGGCGGTGATCACCACCGCCCTGGTCGAGGCGATGTCCAGCGAGCGGCAGACCGAGCGGGTGGTGGTCGGTGGGACCGCGAACCTCGCCCGCTTCGGGGAGAGCTTCGACCAGTCGATCAAGCCGATGCTCGAGGCGCTCGAGGAGCACGTCGTGCTGCTCAAGCTGCTCGGCGAGGCGACCTCCTCGGACTCCCTGACCGTGCGGATCGGGCACGAGGGGCCCTTCCAGGAGCTCTCGGGGACTTCTGTGGTCGCCACGGGCTACGGTCCAGGGGAGGAGCCCGTGGGCTCGCTCGGCATCGTGGGGCCGACCCGGATGGACTACCCGGGCTCGATGGCCGCCGTACGCGCGGTTGCCCGCTACGTCTCCACCCTCCTCGACCAGGCCTGACCAGCGCCTGCCGCAGACCAGCACCACCCGCAAGTGACCCAAGATTCCGCCCAGAGATTCCGCCCAGAGATTCCGCCCAGCCGAAAGATGACACGTGAGCCAGGACCCCTACGAGATCCTCGGCGTCTCCCGGGACGCCGAGGCCGACGAGATCAAGAAGGCCTACCGGCGTCTTGCCCGTCAGCTCCACCCCGACGTCAACCCCGACCCGGAGACCCAGGAGCGGTTCAAGGAGGTGTCGGCCGCCTACGAGGTGCTCGCCGACCCCGAGAAGCGCCGGATGTACGACCTCGGTGGTGACCCCTTCGGTCGCGGCGGCGGCGGTCCCGGCCAGGGTGCCGGGTTCTCCTTCACCGACATCATGGACGCCTTCTTCGGCGGCCAGGCCGGTGGCGCGGCCGGAGGACAGGGCCGTGGCCCGCGTCCGCGGATGCGCCGCGGGCAGGACGCCCTGGTCCGGATCGAGATCGAGCTCGCCGAGGCGGCGTTCGGCGTCACCCGCGACCTCAAGGTGGACACGGCCGTGCTGTGCACGGTGTGCGAGGGCAGCGGAGCTGCGCCCGGCTCCAAGCCGGTGACCTGTGAGACCTGCCACGGCCGCGGCGAGGTCCAGCAGGTGCAGCGCTCCTTCCTCGGCGAGATCCGCACCGTGCGACCCTGTGCCGCCTGCCGGGGCTTCGGCGAGATCATCCCCGAGCCGTGCCGCGAGTGCTCCGGGGACGGCCGGGTCCGCTCGCGCCGCTCGATCACCGTGAAGATCCCCCCGGGCGTCGACACCGGCACCCGTGTCCAGCTCGCCCAGCAGGGCGAGGTCGGCCCCGGCGGTGGTCCCGCCGGCGACCTCTACGTCGAGATCCAGGTGGTGCCGCACCCGGTGTTCACCCGCGACGGCACCGACCTGCGCTGCCGCGTGACGGTGCCGATGACCGCCGCGGCACTCGGTACGACGATCCAGCTGCCCCTGCTCGAGGCCGACGTGGCCGAGGGCGACTCCGACATGGAGCTGTGGGTGGACCTCGAGGTCCGGCCCGGGACCCAGTCCGGCACCGAGACGGTGCTGCGCGGGCGCGGCGTCCCGCACCTGCGCTCCCAGGTCCGCGGTGACGTGGTGGTCACGGTCGACGTGGAGACCCCCGGTCGTCTCGACGAACAGCAGGAGGAGCTGCTGCGCGAGCTGGCCCGGCTCCGGCACGAGGAGACGCCCGACGGGCAGCTCCACTCGCCGCACAAGTCGGTGTTCGGGCGCCTGAAGAACGCCTTCAAGTGAGCCCCGTCCGGGTCGCCCGGTGACGCTGCCGGTCTTCCTCGGACCCGTCACGGGGACGGCCTCGGGGGACTCCGTGGTCCTCGAGGGCGACGAGGCCCGGCATGCCGTCGTGGTGCGCCGGATCCGGGTGGGGGAGCAGGTCGTGCTCACCGACGGCCGCGGCACCGCCGCCACGTGCGTGGTGGAGGCGACCTCGAAGTCGTCGATGACGGCCACGGTCACCTCGGTGTCCCTGGCGCCGGCGCCGGTGCCCCACGTGACCGTGGTGCAGGCGATCCCCAAGGGCGAGCGGGCCGAGCTCGCCGTCGAGGTGCTCACCGAGGTGGGCGTCGACCGGATCGTTCCGTGGGCCGCGGCCCGATCGGTCGGCGTGTGGCGCGGCGAGCGGGCCCAGAAGTCGCTGGCCAAGTGGCGTTCGGCCGCCCGCGAGTCCGGCAAGCAGTCGCGGCGGTCCTGGCTGCCCGAGGTCACCGAGATGGCCACGACGGCCGAGGTCGCCGCCCTCGTGGACGCCGCCGGCCTGGCAGTGGTGCTCCACGAGGCGGCGTCGGCCCCGCTCTCGGCGCTCTCCCTGGAGGGCGTGGAGTCCATCGTGGTGGTGGTCGGCCCCGAGGGCGGGATCAGCGACGAGGAGCTCGAGGTCCTCGGCGCGGCTCACGTCGTACGCCTGGGGGAGTCGGTGCTGCGGACCTCCACCGCCGGGCTCGCCGCCGTGGCCGCGCTGCTCTCCCGGACCTCCCGCTGGTCCTGAGACCCCTTACTCGACGGTGATCTCCTTGGTGTCCTGGCTGACGCCGACCCCCTCACCGTCGGACTCGTCGGTGTCGCGCACCACCAGTGTGTAGTCGCCGGGCTCGGCGGTCACCGTGAACTCGTACGGTGAGAGCGTGCAGCACTCCTTCGCGGTGGCGAAGCCGGTGCGGACGACCCGGTCGCCCTGCCTGAGCTCCCAGACCACGTTGGCCTCGAAGGCCGATGCCTGGCCGGTGACCTCGAACTCGGTGCCCACCGTGGCGCCCTGCGTCGGCGTGGCGATCGAGACCGGGGCCAGCATGGTGTCGGCACCGGTGGGCTGCAGGGGCTCGAGGGTGTCGACCCCGAAGAGGTCCCCGGGGCTCCCGTCCACCGTGATCAGCACGGGCAGCTTGGTGCCGGTCGCGTCCTGGGCGGTGCGGACGAGCGCCTCGACGAGCCGCTCGGGGTCGGCCGGCATCGCGACGGTGGCGGCTGCCGGGAATGCGAGGTCGATGGTGATCCGGTCGCTGCCGAGGCTGGCCGTGGGCGTCACCGGAAACCGCCACGCGGTGTAGTCGGGATCCAGGGGACGCCCCGAGATCGTCTGCTCCACCGCGGCCTGCAGCTCCGAGTCGGCACCGTCGGGGAGTGCGTGCGTCTCCTTGAACAGTCGCGGGCCCGCCGCCGTCGCGCCGAGGTAGTAGGCGGGCACCTCGACGTCGGTCGGCGCAGGATCCGCCTCGGCAGTGCCCGGCGACGCTGCCGGGGCCGAGGGGTCGCGCTGTGCCAGCCAGGAGGTCCCGCCGATCACCAGCACGGTCGCCACGGCGGCCGCCACCGTGACCGGCAGCCAGCCGCGGGCCGCCGAGGGCCGCTTCACGCGGGCACGGATGTCGTCGCTGGTGCCGGTGGGGTGCACGTCGGAGACGGCGTCGCCGAGCAGCGCGCGCATTTCCGGCTCGTCGTTGTTCGGAGTGGTCATGAGGTCTCCTCGAGGAAGGCTGAGAGGTGGAGACGCAGGGCGGCTGCCCCACGCGATGCGTGGCTCTTCACGGCCCCGGCGCTGATGCCCAGGGTCTCGGCGATCTCCCGCTCGGAGAGGTCGAGGTAGTAGCGCAGCGCGAGCACCTCACGCTGCCGGCGCGGCAGCCGCGCCATCGCCTCCAGCACCGCCTGGCGGCGTACGGCGTGCAGCGCGTCGTGGTCCGCCCCGGGATGATCGCGGTCGGGCGAGAGCGACTCGGCGGGGTGCCGCGAGACCACCGCGAGGTGGCGCAGCACCGAGCGCGACCGGTTGACCACCGCCTGACGCAGGTACGCCGGCGCGTCGTCGGGCATCGCGGCGGAGCCGGATCGTTGCGACCGCTGGTACATCGCCACGAACGTGTCCTGCACCACCTCCTCGGCGCGGCCCGCGTCGCGGAGCAGCAGCACGGCGAGCCGCACGAGTCGGACGTAGTGCTCGTCGTAGAGCCGCTCCAGGGCCGCGTCGGCCCACGGATCTGCGTGGATGGGCACCCCCTGGGTTGGGCCGGGCTGCTGCGCCGGCAAGACGATGGTCACGCTAGTGGGACGCGGGGGTGGATGGATCGGTTTACCCGCCGACCCGGCAAATCGGGCGAGATCGATCCCGGGCGCCCGATCGGGCATGCTGGGGCGATGAGCACAGATGGTGTGACCGAGGACAACCCGGCCGAGGACTGCCTGTTCTGCAAGATCGTGGCCGGCGAGATCGAGGCGGACGTGGTGCACGAGACGCCCACTACCGTGGCGTTCCGGGACCTGAGCCCTCAGGCGCCGACCCACGTGCTGGTGATCCCGCGCAGCCACTACCCGAACGCCGCGGCGCTCGCGGCGGGGGAGCCCACGACCGCGGCGGACCTGTTGGCCGCAGCCGGGGCGATCGCGCAGAGCGAGGGGCTCGGGGACGGGTACCGGCTGGTGTTCAACACCGGGCCCGCGGCGAACCAGACCGTGTTCCACGTGCACATGCACCTCATCGGCGGCCGCACCATGGGCTGGCCCCCCGGCTGAGCGGGCCTGATCCGGGCCGATCCGGGCTGGGTGTTGCCCACGATCCACAACCCGGGTGCGCCCCGTGCGCGGGCTGCGTAGCATTGACCCGTCAGTACTTCCGAACGAAGGGCCGCCCCCCACCGGGCATCCATGTCTGAGACCAGCAAGGCCGACACAGTCGGCACCGGCACGCAACCCGCCTCCGGTCCCGGAGGCCCCGACGAGACCCAGCACCTCGTGGTGGTGCCCACCAGCATCAACATGGTCTCGCTCCTGGGCCCCGCCGACGAGCACCTCGCCTCGATGGAGAAGGCCTTCGAAGCCGACCTCCACGTGCGCGGCAACGAGATCACGCTGCGCGGCGCGCCCTCGGAGATCGCGCTCGCCGAGCGGATGCTCGACGAGCTCGTCACGATCATCCGCACCGGGCAGGGAATGACCACCGAGACGGTCGAGCGGGTGATCACGATGCTGCGCGCCGAGACCTCCGAGCGTCCCGCCGACGTGCTCTCCCTCAACATCTTGTCCAACCGCGGCCGGACGATCCGCCCCAAGACGCTGAACCAGAAGCGCTACGTCGACGCGATCGACAAGAACACGATCGTGTTCGGGATCGGCCCCGCGGGCACCGGCAAGACCTACCTCGCGATGGCCAAGGCCGTGCAGGCGCTCCAGGCCAAGAAGGTCAACCGGATCATCCTGACCCGCCCGGCCGTGGAGGCAGGGGAGCGCCTCGGGTTCCTGCCCGGCACGCTGAGCGAGAAGATCGACCCCTACCTGCGCCCGCTGTACGACGCGCTGCACGACATGCTCGACCCGGAGACCGTCCCCAAGCTCCTCGCGGCCGGGACGATCGAGGTCGCGCCGCTGGCCTACATGCGCGGACGCACGCTCAACGACGCGTTCATCATCCTCGACGAGGCGCAGAACACCTCGCCGGAGCAGATGAAGATGTTCCTGACCCGGCTCGGGTTCGGGTCCAAGATCGTGGTCACCGGTGACGTCACCCAGGTCGACCTCCCCTCGGGCATCCGGAGCGGGCTGCGAGTCGTCGAGGACATCCTCGGCGGCATCGAGGACGTCTCGTTCAACCGCCTCACGGCCCACGACGTCGTCAGGCACCGCCTGGTCGGGCAGATCGTCGCGGCGTACGAGGCCCACGACGAGCGCCGTCCTGACGGCCGCCGCGACCACGAACGCCGGTGAGCGGACGATGACCATCGAGGTCCTCAACGAGTCCGGCGTCGAGATCGACGAGCTCCGGACCCAGCGGCTGGCCCGGTTCGTGATGGACCGGATGCGCGTGCACCCGCTCGCCGAGCTGTGCGTCACCGCGGTCGACCGGGACACGATCTCCCAGCTCAACGAGAAGTGGATGGAGAAGGAAGGCCCCACCGACGTGCTCGCGTTCCCGATGGACGAGCTGCGTCCCGGGATGGTCAACGAGGAGCCCGAGGAGGGCGTGCTCGGTGACCTGGTGCTGTGCCCCAGCATCGCGGCCGAGCAGGCCCGGACCGCTGGACACTCCACGGTCGAGGAGCTCGACCTGCTCACCGTGCACGGGATCCTGCACCTGCTCGGCTACGACCACGCGGAGCCCGAGGAGCACCGGGAGATGTTCGGCCTCCAGGCCCAGCTCCTCCAGGAGTGGCTGGCCCGGGAAGCCGAGGGGGCCGCGGCGTCCGACGTACCTGATGTGCCCGACCCCGGCTCCGACCCCGACCAGGGCTGAGGCCCAGAGATGAGTGGAGACAGTCCGGGCCTGATCGTGGTGGTCGTGGGCCTCGTCCTGCTGGCCGGAGTCATCACCAGTGTCGAGGCCGCGTTGTCGGGGTTCTCCCGGGCCCGCGCCCTCGAGCTCGAGCAGGAGCAGCGCCCCGGCGCCCGCCAGCTGCTGCGGATGCTCGAGGACGCGCCGCGCTACCTCAACGCGGTCCTCGTGGTCCGGCTGCTGACCGAGACCTCGGCGGTCGTGCTCGCCACCGCGGTGGTGCTCGACCTGCTCGGCCCCGGCCGGTGGACCTCGGTGCTCGTCGCGATCGGGGTGATGTTCCTGGTCCTGTTCGTGCTGATCGGCGTGGGACCGCGCACGGTCGGGCGGCAGCGCAGCGAGGCCATCGCCCTGGCCTCGGCCGGCCTGGTGGTCGCGGTGGGCCGGGTCCTGGGCCCGCTGCCCCGGCTGCTGATCCTGCTGGGCAACGCGCTGACCCCGGGCAAGGGATTCTCCGAGGGGCCGTTCTCCTCGGAGGTCGAGCTGCGCGAGATGGTCGACCTGGCCGAGGCGTCCAGCCTGATCGAGTCGGGCGAGAGCAAGATGATCCACTCGGTCTTCGAGCTCGGCGACACCTTCGTGCGCGAGGTGATGGTGCCCCGCACCGACGTGGTCTACATCGAGAGCGGCAAGACCCTGCGCCAGGCGATGTCGCTGTTCCTGCGCAGCGGCTTCTCCCGCGTCCCTGTCGTGGGGGAGGACCTCGACGACATCCTCGGGTTCGTCTACCTCAAGGACGTGAGCAAGCGCGTCTTCGACCGGCAGGCCGCCCAGACGACCGAGCACGTCGAGTCGATGATGCGCCCGGTCTTCCACGTCCCCGACTCCAAGCCGGTCGACGACCTGCTGCGCGAGATGCAGGCCCAACGGCGCCACATCGCCGTGGTCGTCGACGAGTACGGCGGCACGGCGGGCATCGTGACCATCGAGGACATCCTCGAGGAGATCGTCGGCGAGATCACCGACGAGTTCGACGCCGAGGCGGAGTCCGTCGAGGAGCTCGAGGACGGCTCGCGCCGGGTCCCGGCGCGGTTCCCCGTGGACGACCTCGACGAGATCCTCGGCATCTCGATCGACGACGACGAGGTCGACTCCGTGGGCGGCCTGATGGGCAAGCACCTCGGCAAGGTCCCGATCCCCGGCTCCACCGTCGAGGTGGCCGGGCTCCGGTTCACCGCCGAGGAGGCCAAGGGCCGGCGCAACCGGGTCGGGACGGTGCTGATCACGCCGCTGGCGAAATCCACGGCCCTCACCGGCCCGGCCGACCACGAGTCCGAGCGCGGCTCCCACGCCCGCGCACAGCGCTGAGGCCCGCGGCCACCGCTCCGGCGAGGGCCATAGACTCAGCGACGTGATCTCGCTGCCTCCCGAGGACAACAAGCTGGTCGTGCTGGCCCGGGCGACCCGGGCCCGCGTGGGTGCTGCCGAGGGCGCCGCACTGCGTGACCTCGACGGTCGCACCTACGCCGCCGCCACCGTCGACCTCCCCTCCCTGCAGGTCTCCGCCGTTGGCGTCGCGGTGTCGATGGCCGTGGCCAGCGGCGCCAGGGGCGCGGAAGCGGTCGTGGTGCTCACCGAGACCGGGATCAGCGAGGCGGATCTCGACGTCGTCCGCGACTTCGCCGGCCCTGGGACCCCGGTCCACCGGGGGACCCCTGCGGGCCGGGTCGAGGAAACTCGCTGGTCCTGATTTTGGGGATCCTGAGAGGATCCTTAAGCAACGACGCGATTCGGGTTGCATCTGGCAACCAAAAGCCGGAGGGTGCCGATGTGGACTCGCTGACGCAGCACCATGACGCCGTACGCCGGCTGACGAGCTCCTACGACGCGCTGGCGCCCGACTCCCCGGTCCGGCTGGCGAAGCGCACCTCCAACCTGTTCCGCCCCCGTGAGGCCGCTGCCGGCTCCGGTCTCGACGTGTCCGGGCTCGACGGGGTGATCGGCATCGACGTCGCGGGCCGCACGGCCGACGTGCAGGGGATGTGCACCTACAAGGACCTCGTCGACGCCACCCTGCCGCACGGCCTGATCCCGCTCGTGGTGCCCCAGCTGCGCACGATCACGCTGGGCGGCGCAGTCACCGGGCTCGGCATCGAGTCCACGTCGTTCCGCAACGGCCTGCCGCACGAGTCCGTGCTCGAGATGGACATCTTCACCGGCGCCGGCGAGGTCGTCACCGCCCGGCGTCCGGCTCGGGGGGTCCCCGACGAGCACTCCGAGCTGTTCGTCACCTTCCCCAACTCCTACGGCTCCCTCGGCTACGCCACCCGGCTGCGGATCGAGCTCGAGCCGGTCAGGTCGCACGTCGCGCTGCGCCACGTGCGGTTCAGCGACACCGAGTCCCTGCAACGGGCGATCGCCACGATCACCGAGACCGGCGAGTGGCACGGCGAGCGCATCGACGCGATGGACGGCACCGCCTTCGAGCCGGGGGAGTACTACCTCACCCTCGGCACCTGGACCGACGCCCCCGACGGCGACGGGTCCGACTACGCGGGCCAGCAGATCTACTGGCGCTCGATCCAGCAGCGCGAGATCGACCTGCTCACCACCTACGACTACCTGTGGCGGTGGGACACCGACTGGTTCTGGTGCTCCCGCGCCTTCGGCGCCCAGAACCCGTGGGTACGCCGGGTCTGGCCGCGCCGGCTGCGCCGCTCGGACACCTACCAACGCCTCGTTGGCCTGGACCGCCGGTTCTCGATCATGGACCGGCTCGACCGCAGGGCGGGGCGCCCCCAGCGGGAGCGGGTGATCCAGGACGTGGAGGTCCCGGTCGAGCGGCTCGGGGAGTTCCTCGCCTGGTTCGACGGATGCGTCGGGATGCGGCCGGTGTGGCTGTGCCCGCTGCGGCTGCGCTCACCGGCGGACCCGGTGGCCGGGCAGGCGGGGCCCACCTGGCCGTCGTACCCCCTGGAGCCGGGACGGACCTACGTCAACGTCGGATTCTGGGGCGCGGTGCCGGTGGGCGAGGACGCCCCGAACAGCCCGCTGAACCGCGCGATCGAGGACAAGGTCGCCGAGCTCGACGGGCACAAGTCGCTGTACTCGGAGTCGTTCTACGACCGCGGGACCTTCGACCGGCTCTACGACGGCGCCAACCTCGCTGCAGTGAAGAAACGCTATGACCCCGACGACAGGCTGACCAGTCTCTACGACAAGGCGGTGCGACGACAGTGACGCAGATCAAGGACCAGGCCTCCGCGCTGAACAGCCCGAAGCTGTCCCTGGCGCAGGTCTTCGAGACCCTCCTGGCCGGGCCGGCGCCGGTCCGGTTCACCGCCTACGACGGCAGCACCTACGGCCCCGAGGACGCCCCGGTGGGGCTGAACCTCAAGAACGAGCGCGGACTCGCCTACATGGTGACGGCGCCCGGAGACCTCGGGATGGCCCGTGCCTACGTCTCCGGCGACCTCGACGTGATCGGGGTGCACCCCGGTGACCCCTACGCGGGTGCGGTGATGCTGCTGCGGTCGATGCGTTTCCGCCGTCCCTCGCCCAGCGACGTGCTCACCCTGCTGAGGTCGGTGGGGCTGAGCCACCTCGTGCCCCCGCCACCCCCGCCGCAGGAGCACCTGCCCCGGTGGCGACGCGTGGTCGAGGGGTTCCGGCACTCCCAGGAGCGCGACGGCAAGGCCATCCAGCACCACTACGACGTCTCGAACCGGTTCTACGAGATGGTGCTCGGCCCCTCGATGACGTACACCTGCGCGCTCTTCGAGACCGAGTCGAAGACCCTCGAGGAGGCGCAGTTCGCCAAGCACGACCTGGTGGCCCGCAAGCTCGCCCTCAAGCCCGGTCAGCGGCTGCTCGACGTCGGCTGCGGGTGGGGCGCCATGGCACGCCACGCGGCCCGGGAGTACGGCGTCAGCGTGCTCGGCGTGACGCTCTCGCGCGAGCAGGCGGAGTGGGCCCGGGCGAAGAACATCGAGGAGGGCCTCGACCACCTCGTCGAGGTGCGTCACCTCGACTACCGCGACGTGCAGGAGACCGGGTTCGACGCGGTCAGCTCCATCGGGCTGACCGAGCACGTCGGGGTGGACCAGTACCCGGCGTACTTCGGCTTCCTGCGCGACAAGCTCGTCCCGGCCGGCCGGCTGCTCAACCACTGCATCACCCGGCCCGACAACGCGCCCAAGCAGACCGGCGCGTTCATCGACCGCTACGTGTTCCCCGACGGTGAGCTGACCGGCTCCGGGCGGATCATCACCGAGGCCCAGAACGCCGGGCTGGAGGTCCACCACGAGGAGAACCTGCGCGAGCACTACGCACTGACGCTCGCCGGCTGGAGCGCCAACCTGGAACGGCACTGGGACGAGGCGGTCGCCGAGGTCGGGGAAGGCACCGCGCGCGTGTGGGGGCTCTACATGGCGGGCTCGCGGATGAGCTTCGACCGCAACGAGATCCAGCTGCACCAGGTGCTCGCCGGACGCACCCACGACGACGGCCGGAGCGGGTTCCCGCTGCGGCCAACCTGGTGAGCCGCGCCGAGACGTTTCCCCGTTGCGGGTGCGCACCGGCCGGGCCCGGGAGATAGTCGCGAGCACACGTTCGCCTAGATCCCGGGAGCCCGCCGATGGCCACCAGAGCCCAACGTGCCGTCCGGCGCCTGCTGGTGGGTGGGGTGCTGGCCGCCCTGCTCGTCTCGGGGCAGGTCGTCGCCGGCGCCGAGACCCAGGCTCCGGCGCCGAACGGCAGCGACCCGTTCACGCCCGGCGCGGCCTACCGTGGCGACTTCCCGGACCCGACCGTGATCCGGGTGGGTGCGCGCTACTACGCCGCCTCCACCACGGTGGCGGGCCTGAGCCTGCCGCTGATGACCTCGACGAACCTGCGCACCTGGACCACCCGGGCGGCACCCGACCGGGCCAGGCCCGGACGCAACGACGGCCTGCCGACGCCGCCGCCGTGGGCGCAGGTGCGCACGACCCAGGGGGGTCGCACGTTCATGGCCACGTGGGCGCCCTCGGTGGCGCGTACCCGGGGCGGCTACCTGGCGGCGTACTCCGTGCCGCGCGCGAGCGACGGGCGCCGGTGCATCTCGCTGGCACGCAGCGCCTCGCCGATGGGGCCGTTCGTGGACTCCTCGCGCACCGCGCTGCTCTGCGGTCCCGGGGTGATCGACCCGCAGGTCTTCGTCGACCGCGGGGCGACCTGGCTGCTGTTCAAGGTGGTCGGGTACGGCGGCGGCACGTTCGTGCGGCAGCTGAACTCCAACCTCACCGGCTTCGCGCTCGGCACCCGCCACTACCCGCTGCTGAAGCCCAAGCTGAGGTGGGAGGGAGGCGTGGTGGAGAACGCGGCGATGATCCGGTTCCGCAAGAAGCTCTACCTGTTCTACTCGGGCAACAACTGGACCACCTCGCGCTACGCCACCGGGTACGCCGTCTGCAAGCGCGTCACCGGCCCCTGCAAGCGCAAGGGGCTGCTGCTGGCCACCGGCCGCTACGTCGCCGGGCCGGGCGGGGCCACGCCGTTCCTGGACACGGCCGGGCGGCTGAGGCTGGCCTTCCACGCCTGGCAGGCGGGCAACGTCGGCTACGCCTCGGACACCAGCTGTCGTGCCGCCACCCGCGGGTGTGCGCAGCGGCGGCTGCACCTGGCCCACCTGGTCCCCGCGAAGCGTGGTCGGGTCCGGCTCTCCAGCTGGTTCTGAGGGGCCCGCACGGCGGATAGCCTTGGTCGGTGACCTCCCGGACCCCCCTCGACGCTGTCGTGCGCCGTCGTGACGTGCTCGGACCCCACCTGGTGCGCCTGGAGCTCGAGACCCCCGAGGGGTTCACCTCCACCGGTGTCCCCGACGAGTGGGTGGCGTTGACCGTGCCCGGCCAGTTCCAGACCCGCTACTACACGGTTCGCTCGGTCGCGGGCGGCGTACTGACCCTCGACGTGGTGGTGCACGAGCACGGCCTGGTCACGGAGTGGGCCCAGACCGACTGCGTGGGACAGACCGTGGGGATCTCCGCCCCGAAGGGGTCCTTCGAGCTGCCGGCCGACGCTCGCTGGGTGGTGCTGGCCGGGGACCTGACCGCGCTGCCGGCGATGGCCCGGATCGCGGAGAGCCTCGACCCGGAGACGGTCCCGGTGCAGATCCACGCGGAGGTGCCGGACGGGGAGATGCCCGGGTACGTCGCCGCACCGGTGCAGTGGCACGACGCCGCTTCCGGGACCAGCAAGCTCGCGGAGATCGTCCGGGGGATCCAGTGGCCCGAGGGGCCCGGCTACTTCTGGATGGCCGGTGAGTCCGCGCAGATGCGCGACATCCGCCGGCACGCGCGCCACGACCTCGGCTGGGACACCCGGCACTACGACGTGATGGGCTACTGGAGCGGCAGCCGGGGCCGACAGGCACGGCAGGTCGACCCGGGCCCGATCGTCGCCCGCGGGCGCGCGCTCGGCCGCACCAACGAACAGATCTGGGCGGACTACGATGCCGCCGCCACGGAACCTGGGGTCGAGCAGCGGCCCCCGGGAAGGGAAGACACATGAGCTCCGACAGCTCGACGAAGGCCCCGGCTCACCGCTCGGGGTTCGCCTGCTTCGTGGGCCGGCCGAACGCCGGCAAGTCCACGCTGACCAACGCGCTGGTCGGCAGCAAGGTGGTGATCACCAGCTCCAAGCCGCAGACCACGCGGACGGTGGTGCGCGGGATCGTGCACCGCCCCGACGCCCAGTTGATCCTGGTCGACACCCCGGGGCTGCACCGGCCGCGCACCCTGCTCGGCGAGCGGCTCAACGACCTGGTCACCAGCACCTGGTCCGAGGTCGACGTCGTGGGGGTGTGCTTCCCGGCGAACGAGAAGATCGGGCCGGGCGACCGGTTCATCGTCAACGAGCTGAGCAAGGTCCGTCGTACGGTCAAGGTGGCGATCGCCACCAAGACCGACCTCGCCACCCCGGATCAGATCGCCCAGCACCTGATGGACATCGCCGCCCTCGGTCAGGAGACCGGCACGGAGTGGGCCGAGATCGTCCCGGTCTCGGCTGTGGAAGGGGACCAGGTCGGGCTGCTGGAGCGGCTGCTGATCGGGCTGCTCCCGGAGGGCCCGCCGCTCTACCCCGACGGGGAGCTCAGCGACTCGCCCGAGGAGGTGATCGTCGCCGAGCTGATCCGCGAGGCCGCCCTCGAGGGCGTGCACGACGAGCTGCCGCACTCGATCGCCGTGCTCGTGGAGGAGATGGCGCTCAAGGAGGGCCGTCCCGCGGACAAGCCCCTGCTGATCGTGCACGCCAGCCTGTTCGTGGAGCGCGACTCCCAGAAGGGCATCGTGATCGGGCACAAGGGCAAGCGGCTGCGCGAGGTCGGCACCGCCGCCCGCAAGCAGATCGAGGCGATGCTCGGTACGCCGGTCTACCTCGACCTGCACGTGAAGATCGCCAAGGAGTGGCAGCGCGACCCCCGTCAGCTGCGCAAGCTCGGCTTCTAGGCCCTGCTGCTCAGGCAGCCTGCTCCGGTGACCGCCTCCGCCCCGCAGCCGCCTCCGCCCCGCAGCCGACTGCGGCCGTGCCCGGGCGCCGGCGACCAACGGCGCGTAGCGGCTCCTGAGGTGGTCTCCTGGCCGGCTTGGCCGCCCGGTCGGCGTGCTGGGTGGTCGGGGCGGGGAAGGCGGGCGGTAGCGTCGGGGCGTGACCTGGGACGAGCTGTACGACGAGGCGTCGCGTGAGCGCCTGGTCGACGAGCCCGCCAAGCGGGTGGACGCGCCCGAGCGCACCCCGTTCGAGCGCGACCGGGCCCGCGTGGTGCACTCCGCGTCGCTGCGCCGGCTGGCTGCCAAGACCCAGGTGCTCGGTCCCCAGTCCGACGACTTCGTCCGCAACCGGCTCACCCACAGCCTGGAGGTCGCGCAGATCGCGCGCGACCTGGCGCACCCGCTCGGCTGCCACCCGGACCTCGCCGAGACCGCGGCGCTCGCCCACGACCTGGGGCACCCGCCGTTCGGGCACAACGGCGAGGTCGCCCTCGACCAGCTCGGCGCCGAGTGCGGCGGCTTCGAGGGCAACGCCCAGACGCTGCGCATCCTCACCCGGCTGGAGGCCAAGTCCACCGACCGCGACGGCCGCTCGGTGGGGCTCAACCTGACCCGGGCCACGCTGGACGCCTGCACGAAGTACCCCTGGCCGCGGGTCTCGACAAGCTCGACCGACTGGGACGGCTCGACCGGCGGGGACAGCTCGACCGGCGAAGGCGGGGACGGCTCGACCTCCGCGGCGAGGGCCCAGGGGAAGTTCGGGGTCTACGACGACGACCGCGAGGTCTTCGCCTGGCTGCGGGCCGGGCTGGTGGGGGACCGGCGCTGTGTGGAGGCGCAGGTGATGGACGTCGCGGACGACGTCGCCTACTCGGTGCACGACCTCGAGGACGGCATCGTGGGTGGCCGCATCGACCTGGCCCTGCTCGACGACTCCGAGGAGCGCGCTGCGACCTGGCAGACCGTGCGGGAGTGGTACCTCCCCGACGCCACCGACGAGCTGCTCGACGAGGCGCTGGGCCGGGTGCGTGCGGTGACCTCGTGGCCCGAGCGGCCCTACGACGGCACCAGGCGGGGCCTGGCCGCGCTGAAGAACCTGACCAGCGACCTGATCGGGATCTTCTGCGGCAGCGTGCAGCGCGCCACCCGCCTGGAGTACGGCGAGCAGCCGCTGGTGCGTCACCAGGCGAACCTCGTCGTGCCCGACACGACGCTGCAGGAGATCTCGGTGCTCAAGGGCATCGCCGCGCACTACGTGATGCGCGCCCAGGACCGGATCGACCTGATGGAGCGCCAGCGCAGCCTGCTGGTGGAGCTGTTCGAGGAGCTGTGGAAGCGGGGGAGCGAGGGCCTCGACGCGGCCCTGCGCGGGGACTTCGAGGAGGCCGCGGACGACGCCGGTCGTACCCGCGTGGTGATCGACCAGATCGCCAGCCTCACCGACGCCTCGGCCCTCACCTGGCACGCCAGGCTGGTCGGCGGCCGGTCACCAATGCACGGGAGAGGCGAGTGATGGAGACGTCGGCGTACGCACCTGGAGACGGACCCCTGGTCTGGTTGCCCTTCGACCCCGAGGTGCTCGGCGACCTCCCCGAGGGCCTGCGCTACCAGGAGATCGATCCCGACGACCTGCCGAACACCGTGGACGACGTGGAGCTCTACGTGCTGCCCTACCGGTTCCGCCCCGCGGACGGGGAGGTGCTGGCGCGGCTGCCGAAGCTCAGGGTGGTGCAGACGATGTCGGCCGGCGTGGAGCACATCCGGGACTACGTCCCTGACGGGGTCGAGCTGTGCAACGGCCGCGGCATCCACGACACCTCCACCGCGGAGCTGGCGCTGACGCTGATCCTCGCCAGCCTGCGCGGCATCCCGGACTTCGTCCGCGCCCAGGACAGCGGTCAGTGGAAGCCCGACCTGCGGCCCTCGCTGGCCGACAGGTCGGTGCTGATCGTCGGCTACGGCCAGATCGGCGAGGCGATCGAGGCGCGGGTGAGGGCGTTCGAGGCCGAGGTCACCCGGGTCGCCCGCAGCGCCCGCGACGGCGTGCACGCGATCGACGAGCTGCCCGAGCTGCTGCCGCACGCCGACGTGGTGGTGCTGATCGTGCCCGGCACCGAGGAGACCAAGGGGCTCTTCGACGCGGAGATGCTCGCCCACCTCAAGGACGGCGCCCTGCTGGTGAACATGGCGCGCGGACCGGTGGTGGACACCGATGCGCTGGTCGCCGAGCTCGGCAAGGGCCGGATCCACGCGGCGCTCGACGTCGTCGACCCGGAGCCGCTGCCCGAGGAGCACCCGCTGTGGTCGGCGCCCAACGTGCTGATCTCACCACACGTGGGGGGCAACAGCACGGCGATGGAGCCGCGGGCGCACAAGCTCGTTCGCGAGCAGCTCCACCGCTTTGCTGCGGGGGAGCCGCTCGCGAACGTGATGACCGGCGACTACTAGGCCCGGCCCCGCAGGACCGGGGCCCAGCTCAGCCGAGCGTCGGGCCCAGAATCAGGGAAGCGGGCCCTGCGGTCCAGGGTTGTCCTGGAAGACCGTGCTCTCCGGGTTGAGCTTGGCGGCCGGCTCGTCGGAGCCGATCCCGTTGCTGCCGGACGGCTTGACCTTGTCGTTCCCGGAACTGCCAGATCCGGTCACCTTGCCGGTCGCGGAGCTGGCGACACCGCTGACCTTGTCCTTGAGGCCCGGGGCCTTGTCCTTGGCCATGTCTGCTGCCTGCTGGGCCTTCTCCTGCACCCGGGGGTCGTCCTTGACCTTGTTGAAGGTCTGGGTGAGCTGTTCGTAGCGCTCACGGCCCGCCCTGGTCCCCAGCACGTAGCCGATGCCGCCTGCGATCAGCAGCGGGAGCCTCTTGATGATCATTGTTCCTCCTTCTGGGAGCCCTGCTCCCGATCATTGGTTTTTGCCGCCTGACGGCGGATCCTGCGACCCAGAGCGGCGTCCTTGTCCCGCTTCTTCTTGGCCTTCTTGATGTTCCGGGTGTCGCGGGCCGGGAGCTGGATCTCATCCTCGGCAGCGATGCCCGCCTGGAGCTGACGTCCGCGTTCGAGCTCTGCGTCGAGCTCACCCCCGAACAGCAGGGCCAGGTTGGTGATCCACAGGAACAGCAGCGTGACGATGACGCCCGCCAGTGATCCGTAGGTCTTGTTGTAGCTGGAGAAGTTCGCGACGTAGAACGCGAACGCCACCGAGGCCAGCACCCAGGTCACGATGGCCACGCCGGCACCGACCGAGACCCACCGGAACTTCGGCTGCTGCACGTTGGGGGTCGCGTAGTAGAGCAGGGCGACGACCACGATCACGATCACGGCCAGGACCGGCCACTTGGCGATTGACCACACCGTCAGCGCGGTGCCCCCGAGGCCGATCACGTTGCCGATGGACTCCGCGACCGGACCGGACACGATCAGCAGCAGCAGCGCGACCGCGGCCAGCGTCACCGCGATCAGGGTGAGCAGCAGCATGATCGGGCGGAGCTTCCAGAACGGTCGCCCCTCCTCGATCTCGTAGATCCTGTTCATCGCGCGGCCGAAGGCCCCGACGTACCCCGACGCCGACCACAGCGCCGCCACCAGACCGATCACCAGCGCGAGGCCCGCTCCCTGCGAGTTCACGACCTGGTCCAGGGCCTTGGTGATGGTGTCGAGCACCTGGTCGGAGACCAGCGGCCGCAGGGTGTCCTCGATGGTGCGGACGGCCTCCCCGGCCTGGCCCAGCACGCCGAGCACGGAGATCAGCGCGAGCAGCGCCGGGAAGATCGCGAGCACCGCGTAGTAGGTCAGCGCCGCTGCGAGGTCGGTGCACTGGTCCTCGGTGAACTCGTGCATGGTCTTGCGCAGCACGTAGAACCAGGACCGCTTGTCGAGGTCCCCCGGACCGTCGGGCTTGCGGCTGTCGTCGGGGTCGGGCATCGCCTGCTGGGCGTGGTCCTCCTCGCTGGCTGCGTCCTGCTTGACCTCGGGACGACTCATCGGCGCTTCCTGAGCCAGATGACGAGTGCAACGCCGAGTACGACGGCGGCAGCCGCGCCGAGCACCTCGGGGCGGGGCTTGCCGTCGTCGGTGGTGCTCATCTCCTTGACCTCGGTGAGCCGGACCTGCGCCTGGGACTTCACGTCGTCGACCTTGGCCTTGGTCTGCGCCTTGACGTCGAGCTTGTGGGTCAGCTGGTCGACGGTCTCGGCAAGCTGCTCGCGCTGCTTCTCGATGTCGGCCTGGATGTCCTCGGGGGTGCTCATGAGTGCTGTCCCTTCACGGTCGCGATGTCTTCCTTGACGCCTTCCACGGCGCGCTCGGGCTGGAGCGGCGTACCGTCCTGGACCTTGTTCTTACCCAAGAGGCCCAAGATCGCCGCCACGATGAACAGCACGACGGTCACGATCAGCGCCGCCAGCCACGCGTCCATCACCAGGGACAGCGCCAGGATGATCGTCGCGAGCAGTGTGCCGAAGCCGAAGAAGGCCATCAGGCCGGCGCCGCTGAACATGCCGATGCCCATGCCGACGCGCTTGCCCTTCTCGGTGACCTCGGCCTGGGCGAGGCGGATCTCGGAGCGGATCAGCTCGGGGACCTGGGTGGTGAGCTGGTTCACGATGGCGCCCAGCGGCGGCTCCGATCCCGTGCCGGGGGAGCGGGAGTCCTGGGGTGACGGTGAGGCGCCAGCTCCGGTGTGGGTCACGGTTGGTTCAGTCATGCCTAACCCGGTAGCCATTCAGGGCCGATCTAAACCCTCTGGTCGAGAGGACTTACGTGATAAGTCCATCACGGCCTGTGCAGCACCGGCGGCGGCGGACCGGCTGCCCGTAGACTCCGCAGCGTGGCGGGCAGGATCAGGGAAGAAGACATCGCGGAGGTTCGCGAGAAGGCACGCATCGATGATGTCGTCTCCTCCTACGTGACCCTGCGCAATGCCGGCGGTGGCTCGATGAAGGGCTTGTGCCCCTTCCACGACGAGAAGTCCGCCTCCTTCCACGTGACCCCGTCCCGCGGCTTCTACCACTGCTTCGGCTGCCAGGCCGGTGGCGACGTGATCAAGTTCGTGATGGAGATGGACGGCCTCGGCTTCACCGAGACCGTCGAGCGGCTGGCCGAGAAGGTCGGTGTCCAGCTGCGCTACGAGGAGGGCGGGGCCCCCCGGCAGCGCAGCGGCCCGCACCGGCCGCGGCTGGTCGAGGCGCACAAGCACGCCGCCGAGTGGTACGCCGACAAGCTGGCCACCCCCGAGGCGCTCACCGCGCGACAGTTCCTCGACTCCAGGGGCTTCGACGCCGACGCCGCGACCACCTTCGGGGTCGGCTTCTCCCCGCGCGGGGGAGAGGACCTGCTCAAGCACCTGCGCCAGAAGGGCTTCACCGACGAGGAGCTCGTCACCAGCGGGCTCATCGGCGAGGGCCGCGGGCTCTACGACCGGTTCCGCGGCCGGCTGATGTGGCCGATCCGGGACAGCAGCGGCGACACCATCGGGTTCGGCGCGCGGCGGATCTTCGATGACGACCGGATCGACGCGAAGTACCTCAACACCCCCGAGACGCCGATCTACCACAAGAGCCAGGTGCTCTACGGGATCGACCTGGCCCGCCGCGAGATCGCCCGTGCCAGCCAGGCGGTGATCGTGGAGGGCTACACCGACGTGATGGCCTGTCACCTCGCCGGGGTGAAGACGGCGGTCGCGACCTGCGGCACGGCCTTCGGTGACGACCACGCCCGGGTGATCCGCCGGCTGCTGCACGACCACGACGAGTTCCGGGGCGAGGTGATCTTCACCTTCGACGGCGACGAGGCGGGCCAGAAGGCCGCGCTGCGGGCATTCGAGGGCGACCAGATCTTCGCCGGCCAGACCTACGTGGCCGTCGAGCCGACCGGGATGGACCCCTGTGACCTGCGGCTGAAGTCCGGTGACGCCGAGGTGCGCGAGCTCGTGGCCCGCCGGGTGCCGCTCTACCGCTTCGTGCTGGCCAACGTCGTGAAGCGCTACGACCTCGACCGGGCCGACGGCCGGGTGGACGCGATGCGTGAGGCGGCCAAGCTGGTCACCGCCATCCGCGACCGCTCCAAGGTGGACGCGTTCTCCCGCGAGCTGGCCGGGATGATCGGGGTGGAGCCCGCCGACGTGCAGCGTGAGGTGCGCCGGGCCGCCCAGCGCGTCTCCGGCCCCGGTCCGGCCGGCGCCCACGGTCCGGTCAGGCGGGCCGCCGAGCTCCCGGACCCGCGCGACCCGAGGCTGCTGCTGGAGCGCGAGACGCTCAAGCTGGTGGTGCAGTACCCCCAGGTGGTCGGCCGCACCGCCCGGGACGTGGCCCCCGAGGACTTCACCCACGGCGCCTACCGGGCCCTGTGGACCGGAATCCAGGCAGCGGGCGGCCCGACCGCCGCGGACGCGCACTGGGCCTCCACCCTGCGCGACGCGCAGACCGACGAGCGACTGCAGTCCCTGATCAGCGCACTCACCGTGGAGCCGCTGCTCTCGGACAAGCAGCCCGACGACGCGTACGTCGCCCAGCACGTCTACCGGCTCCGGGAGGTCACCGCCATGCGCCGGATCGCCGACCTCAAGTCGCGCCTGCAGCGCACCAACCCGGTGGAGCAGGCGACCGAGTACAACCGGATGTTCGGCGAGCTGGTCGCGCTCGAGCAGCACCGGCGCAGCCTGCGCGAGCGCGCGCTGGAGAGCCAGTGAGGACGTTCCGGCGAGGCGAGCGGGTGCCCGCCGAGGTGCTGGCACGCATCGAGCTGCCCCGCGGCGAGAAGCTGCTCGCCCACGCCTGTGCGGCCGACGGGACCTGGTTGCTGGGCGGCAGACGGTCGCTGTTCATCCTGCCGGTCGACGCCCCGGTCCGCCGGCTCCCCTGGGAGCAGGTCGAGGACGCCACCTGGGACCAGGACACCGACCGGTTGCAGGTCACCGAGATCGGCACGTACGGCGAGCAGCGGCCGGCGTACGTCTTCGAGCTCGACGACCCCGAGCTGCTGCTCCAGCTGGTCCGCGAGCGGGTGACCGCCAGCATCGTCCTGCAGCGCCGCGTGCCCGTGCGGGGGAAGCTGGCGGTGACCGTGATCGGCCGCCGCAGCCCGGTGGGTGGTCCGGTCGCCTGGATGCACGCCTACGACCGCGGCCTGGACCCCGATGACCCCGAGGTGGCGGCGGTGGCGGACGCGGCCCTGGCCGGTGCCCGCAGCGAGATCGGCGAGGACTTCAGCGGGCCGATTTAGCAACTCCGGACTCAGTTGCTAGGGTTTGCGAGCGCGATCCCCTGTAGCTCAATTGGCAGAGCATTCGACTGTTAATCGGAGGGTTGTTGGTTCGAGTCCAACCGGGGGAGCACACAAGACGAAGGCCCTGATCCTTGCGGATCAGGGCCTTCGCTGTTTCCCGGGGCGCACCCGGGGGGACGTGAACCCGGCGGTGGACCTATTTGTCGGGGCCGTAGAGGCCGAAGTGCAGCGCGGGGTCCGCGGGGTCCCAGGTCCCCGTGAACTGCGACCGGGCGCCCATCGCGCACACCCGGCTCAGCAGGTCCTCGCCCAGGGCGACGCGGTCGGGCTCCCAGGCGGCCAGCGCCTTGGCCACGTCGTCCTCCTGCGCCAGCGCGTCGGCCAGGGCCCACGCGTCCGCGGCCGCCTTCGCCTGCCCCGCGGCGGCGTGGGGCCGGGCCGCGAAGGCCGCGTCGCCGAGCAGGGCCACCCGGCCGAAGGCCATCTGGGGCACGGCGATGTCCAGCACGGGCTGGATGTAGGGCTGCTCGGTCCGCGTGACCAGTTCCGCCGCTGCCGGCGGCAGGTCGGCGACGGCCCGTTCCTTGAGCTCCTCGACGTAGCGGTCCTGCACCCCTCCGGGCTGCACCGAGACGGTCGCCTCGTAGCCGCGCTTGTCGGTGAGCATCTCCGAGAGCGCGGGGCCCTCGGGGACGTTGCGGTACCAGACGTAGTTGAGCAGGCGCTCGCCCCGGTCGAGCTCTCCGTCGACGCCCGGGATCGGGTACATGCAGATGTGCGAACGGTCGGCCACGGCATAGGTGAGGGCGTCGTCGAGCAGCAGCCTGGTCTCGTCGGAGACCTGGGCCTCGGGGAGCGTCCCGCGCCAGCCGACGTAGCCGGAGTAGCGGGGCCGCACATGGGGCAGGAGGCGCCGGCGCCCGGTGGAGGAGATGCCGTCGGCGAAGACGACCAGGTCGGCACGCTCGCGGCGACCGCTGATGAAGCGGAGGTCCACGCCGTCCTCGTCCTGGTCCACGCCCACCGCGAACTCGCCGAGGTGGTAGCGCTCGGTGCCGAAGTCGCGCAGCAGGGTGCGGTAGAGCGTCTGCCAGGAGCTGAACCGCCACGCGGCGGGCTCCTCGTGGACCACTGCGTTCCCGGGCCCCAGGTAGCGCAGCACCGAGGACCCGATGCTGATGTCCTCGACGTCGATGTCCTGGTGCCGCTCGCGGATCCAGCGCACCGTGTCGGGCTGGAGCACGATCCCGGCGCCGCGCCCGTTCAGCAGCGCGGGGGTGCGCTCGAACAGGTCGACGTCGAATCCCTGCTCCCGCAGCAGGAGGGCACTGGTCAGCCCGCCGAAGGAGCCGCCCACCACGATCGCGCGGCGTGCCTCAGGCATGACGGGTGCCGCCGTCCACGAGGTCGTCCGGGCCGTAGGGGTGGTCCTCGAGGTTGATCACGATCGCGTCCTGGGTGGTGCGGGCGACGATCATCCGCACGGGCTCGGTCTCGCTCGCGTTCTCCTCCCAGTGCACGACGTTCGGCTTGATGTAGACGAAGTCGCCCGGGTGCGCCTCCCGCACGGAGTCGAGCCGGTCTCCCACCCACCAGCGGCCGACGCCGCTGAGGATGTACAGGGCCGTCTCCGACTCGCCGTGGTGGTGTACGCCGGTCTTCCCGCCTGCGGGCAGCACCGAGAGGCCCATCCACAGGTCGCTGGACCCGAGCCGGCGCGCCGAGATCGCCTCGAAGCGCTGGAGCCCTTTGGTCTGGGGGGTCTGGTCGGACAGGTCGTCTGCGCGTACCAGGTAGACCTCTCCGTCTTGGTCGTCGTCACCGGTCTGGTTCATGCCACCAAGGGTGGGGCAACGAGGTCGGCGCCATCCATGTGTAGCGCCACAGGCCTAGTGCTGATTGCCGTGGGATGGCACAGTGCGCTCATGGACAATCGGGACGCCGGCGAGCTGCGCCGCTGGCTCGAGGAGATCGCCGACATCGCGACGGCGGTGAACCGGCCGGTCTCGCTGGGAGACCTGCTGGACCAGGTGGCGGCGACCGCCTCCCGCCTGCTCGGCTACGACTTCTGCGCGGTGCTGCTGCCCGATCCCTCCGGCACCGCCCTGCTGATTGAGGGCTCCTACGGCCTGTCCTCCAGCTATGTCCGGCAGGTCAACGCCGACCACCCGGTGATGCTCCAGTCCGGTGGCGACACCCTGGCCCCGTCGAGCCGCGCCTTCAGGTCGCTGACCTCGGTCAAGGTGCTGGACACGGTCGCGGACACCACGTTCCTCCCCTGGGGCGGGGTCGCGCGCGAGCAGGGCTACCGGTCGATGATCTCGGTGCCGCTGGTGAGCTCCGGCAAGGCGCTCGGCACCTTGAACTGCTACAGCCGGGTGCGGCAGCGGTTCGGGCCCCGGGAGACCGAGCTCCTCGACCTGCTCGCGGCCCAGGCCGGGGGCGCGATCGTGACGGCCCGGCTGCGGGACCGGGAGACGGCCACGATCGAGTCGCTGCAGGAGCTGAACGCCTCGCTGCAGGCCCAGCACGAGCTGCTGCGGCAGCAGGAGGCCGTGCACGAGCAGCTCACCGGCGTCGCCCTGGAGGGCGGCGGGGTCGACGGCCTGGCACAGGCCCTGTCCGCCCTGCTCGGGCGCAGCATCGTGGTCACCGAGGAGCCGTCGGGGGAGCCGGTGACCGCGGGCGGGGGTGAGGACGTCCTCGCCGCCATCCAGGCCGCGGAGGTGGCGCTGGGTGCAGCCGCGGGGGAGTCGCACCGGTCGGTGCAGGAGGTGGTGCTCGACGACCGGACGCGGATGGTGGTCGCCCCGGTCCTGCTCGGCTCCGAGACGGTGGCCCGGATGTGGCTCCCGGGAGCGCTCGACGTGCTCTCCGCCCTGGACGTGCGCACCCTGGAGCAGGCGGCGACGGTGTGCGCCCTGGAGCTGCTGCGCAGCCGGACCGCCCTCGAGGTCGAGTGGCGGCTCTCGGACGAGGTGCTGACCGACCTGCTGACCGGCAACGCCACGGCGCTGAGCACCGTCCCGGGGCGCGCCGCGCGGCTGGGGCACGACCTGTCCGGTCCGCACTGCCTCCTGGTGGCGGGCGCGCACGGGGCCGCAGCCGCGCTGGCCCCCCAGCGGATCCTGTCGGTGGCCCGGTCGCTGGCCTCGAGGTCGAGCCCGCGCGCCCTGGTGACGCTCGTGGGGGACGACGTGGTCGCCCTGTGGCCGGCACGCGACCCCGGCGAGCCGGCCGCCCGCGCCGAGGAGCTGCGCAGGCTGTTGCGGCGAGCCGACCCACACGCGCGCGTCTCGGTCGCCGTCACGCCGCCGTGCACGAAGCTCGCCGCCTATCCGCCGGCCTTCCGCCGGGCGCGGGGGGCGCTGTCCATCGCCCGCACCCGCGACGTCGCCGACGGGGTGATCTCGCTGGGCGCACTGGGCCTGCACGGGCTGCTGCTCCAGGTCGAGGACGTGGGGGAGCTGGTCCGCTTCGCCGACACGGTGCTGCGCCCGCTGCGCGAGCACGACTCGGCGCGGGGCACCGCGCTGGAGGAGACGCTGCGGGCCTACCTGCGCAACGACCTCAACACCGCGGCGACGGCGGCGGAGCTGTTCGTGCACGCCAACACCGTCGGCCTGCGGATTCGCCGTGCCGAGCAGCTGCTCGGCGTCTCGACCTCCAACGTGCTGGCTCTGGCGGAGCTCCAGGTCGCCCTCAGCGCCGACCAGGTGGCCGCGGTCTCACCGCGGGGCGAGGGCGGCTGAACCGGGGTCCGACGCGCTGCCGCTGGCCCCGCGCCTGGTGGAACGGGGCCGCGCCAGCAGGGGGAGCAGCCACACCACGGCCAGCAGCACGAGTGCGGCCGTCGTCCGGTCGTGCTCCAGCGCGGCGCCCATGAGCGGGGTCCCGATCACGATCAGCGCGTTCGCCTGTCCGTTGAGCAGGCCCACCGCGGCTCCCGGGCGATCCGGTCGCCGGGCCTGCCCCGCGATGATCACCCCGGCGAACGGCAGGCCGCTGAGCACGCCGAGCACCAGGACTGCCACCACCGCGACCCCGGGGGCGGTCGGCACGACGAGGGCCGCGGTGGCCGCCGCGCACCCGATCAGGGACAGCACCACCATCACGCCCACCTGCTCGGGGAACCGGCGCGCGAGGTAGCCACCCAGCGGGCGGCTGAGCACCGAGAGGCCGAGCACCACCGAGGCGGTCAGCGCCGCGGTCGTGCGCCCGAAGCCCCACGACTCCTGGAGCACCAGCGCAGCCCAGTTGCTGAGCACCACCCCGAGCCCGAGGGTGACCGCGTGCACCGCCGCGAGCCGGTGCAGCTCGCCGTCCCGGAGGAGCGAGGGTCCCTTGACCCGTGTCCCGGGTGCGGCCGGCCCGGTCCGGCGTACGACGCGGGCGGGTGTGCGGGGAAGCCGCAGCACCACCAGCAGTGCGACCAGGGCGATGGCAGCACTGGTGAGCCACGGTGCCCGCCAGCCCAGCGGGTGCTCGGCGAACGGCACCAGCAGCACAGCGAAGCCCGAGGAGGCCAGGGCCACGCCCCCGAAGATGCCCATCCCGCCCGGACCGGTGCCGCTGCGCCTGGCGAGCTCGGCGCCGGAGACGAAGCAGACGGCGTACCCGGCTCCGGCGAGCGTCCGGCAGACCAGGACCAGCCAGAGGACCGGGGTCATGGAGGCGCCCAGGTTCGCGGCCACCACCAGGGAGACCCCCAGCACCGAGGCCGTGCGTACGCCGACCCGGTCGATGAACGTCCCCGCGGGCATCTGCAGCGCCGCGTAGGGCAGCACCAGTGCCGTGGTCATCAGGCCGATCGCCACGAGCCCGACGTCGTAGGCCGGTGCCAGTACCGCGGCTCCGGCTCCGGCGGCGGTCATCGCCCACCCGGCCGACCCACCGAGCAGGCAGGCGAGGGCCAGGGACACCCGAGCGGTCGAGGAGGGCGGCTTCACGTGCGGTGGCTCCTCCTCCGGGCCTGGTGGGGGGATCAGGATGTCGGCCCCGGGACGGACGCGCACTCACGTCCCCCGTCATCTCCCGGGGGACACCGTGCCGCCCGGCATCAGTGTCCCCGGACGCAGCGCTGCCCCAGACTGGGGCACGCCCCGACCCCTGGAGGAGAACTCGTGAGAGCCGTACGCCTGTCGATGTCGATGTCGATGCCGATGTCGATGCCGGTGCCACTGCCCGGCCGTCCCGGGTCGGGTGCCTGAGTGCCCGGCGCTGACCGGATGCCGCCGCTGGACCCTGCGACTCTGGACGACGCGCAGACCGCGGCGTTGCGCGCGATCACCGGTGGACCCCGCGGAGCCCTGGTCGGTCCCTTCACCGTGCTGCTGCGCACGCCCGAGCTGATGGACCGGGTCCAGGAGGTGGGTGCCTACCTGCGCTATGAGAAGTCGCTGCCCGCCCCGCTGTTCGAGATGGCGGTGCTGATGGTCGCCCGGCGCTGGGACCAGGCCTTCGAGTGGGCGCACCACCACCCGCTGGCCCTCGCGGCCGGGCTCGACCCGACGGTCGTCGAGGCGCTGGGGGAGGACCGTCGGCCGGAGGTGGACGACCCCGCCGTGCTGGCGGTGTGGCACTTCGTCGAGCAGATCCACCGTGACGGGACGGTCGACGACGCGGCGTACGACGAGGTCCTGCGGCTGCTCGGGGAGCCGTGCCTGGTCGAGCTGGTGGTCACGGTCGGCTACTACGGGACCCTGGCCATGGTGATGAACGTGGCGCGCACTCCCGCGGAGCCCGGTGCGGTGCTGCCCCCGAGGGGCTCCTGACGGGCTGAGCCACGCCAGGGACGGCGCTCAGCCATCCTCCAGCAGGCGGATCAGCCGGAGCGCCACCTGGAGCTCGGTACGCCGTTCCTGGACGGGGCGCCCGAGGAGGGCGGCCGCCTTGGACAGCCGGTTGCGCACGGTGTGCTCGTGGAGGAAGAGGTGCTCCGCCGTGGTCACGTGGCTGCCGTGCCGGAACGAGGCCTCCAGGGTCTCGCGCAGGCGCGCGGCCTGCTCGTCGTCCTCGGCGAGGGGACCGAGCTCCTCCTCCACGAACCTGCGCGCCAGGTCCGGATCGCGCATCAGGAGCACCTCGAGGCTGACGTCGCTGTGCCGCAGCACGCGAGGGGAGTGCGCAGGTCCCCACGCGGCCCGCACCCGCTCGATCTCGAGGACCTGGCGCCAGGTGTCTCGCAGTCCCTCGGGACCCGGGCGGGGATCGCTCACCGAGGCCATCACGTCCAGGGCGCCCAGGTGGTCCAGGAGTGCCTGTCGGGCGCCGGCGCTCCAGGCGCCCGTGCGGCCCAGCCAGACCACCGAGCGGGAGAGGTCCGCCGCGTGGAGCAGGACGTCGTGCGCCCGGCTCGCGGCACGCAGGCCCGCCACCAGCTGGGCGGCCGCCCCCTCGGCGAGGGTGGGCAGGAACACCGCGACATGGGTGTCGGCGAGGGGGTAGTCGAGGATGACGAGGTCCGAGGGGGAGAGCGGGGAGGCGTCCTCGCGCAGCAGCTGGCGGACCAGCCCTCCCCGGACGTGGCCGCGGGAGCGGCTGAGGGCCTCGTCGGTCCGGGCATAGCTCTCGGCGACCTGCGAGGCGGCGTGGTCGTGGTAGGCCAGCAGCACCGAGGTGAGGGTGTGCAACGCCGAGAGGGCGCTGTCGCGCGGCACGTCCTGCGCCTCGGCGTACGCCACCAGCCGGCCCGACCACTCCTCCCACATGGCGGTGAACCCCACGCGGTAGGAGCGCTGCAGGGAGGTCTGCGGCACCCGCAGCCGCGCCTGTACGGCGGCCAGCGCGAACGGCTCCACGAGGCGCACGTCCTCGAGCGCCCGCCGGCCGCAGAGCACGTCGCGGAGCGCTGAGAGGTTCTCGGTGACGCTGGCCCGGAGCTGCTCCACGAACTCCGCGTGCCCGCGCAGGTGCGGGAACGCCGCGTCGAGGTCGCGCTCCACCACCACCTGTGCGACCAGGTCGAGCTCGACCTCGTCGGCGACCTTCCGGGCCCAGTCCGGGAGGGACGTCATCGCTGCCCCGTCCGGAGTGCTGGCCGGAATGGGGTGTTGTGTCGCACACCACATCGGAGGGGCAGTCCTGTGGCTGCACACATGGCAACGGGGAACGGGTGGGAGGCAGGGTGATCAGGATCACTCAGCTGTGCACGCGGAGACGGGAGGCAGGCCATGGCACGGGTCGTGCCCCGCACTGCGGCTTCACTGCTCGCCATCTCAGGCCTCCACCGTGGCCCGGGCCCGGGTGGTGGTCGAGCGCTTCACCAGGCTGGTGGCGAAGACCTGCTCCCGCGGTCCTCCGACGGGGGACTCGCTCTCGATGCGCTCCACGAGCATCCGGGCAGCGGATCTGGCCATGTCGTCGAGGGGCTGGCGCACCGTGGTGAGCTGGAAGACCTCCCACGCGGCCATCGGGACGTCGTCGAAGCCGAGGATCGAGACGTCCTCGGGCACGTCGAGCCCCAGCGACCTCGCCGCGTCGAGGGCGCCGAAGCCGATGATGTCGTTGCCGCAGAAGATGGCGGTGGGTGCGTCCTCGAGGCGCAGCAGCTCCCTCGCGTGCTGGTAGCCGCTCTGGTGCGAGTAGGGGCCGGTCCGCACGAGGTCCTCGTCGACCGTGACCCCCTCTTCGGCGAGTGCGCTGAGGAACCCCGCGTGCCGGTCCCGGCAGGTGGAGGTGTTCAGGGGGCCGTTGATGATCCCGATCCGGCGGTGGCCCAGCTCGAGCAGGTGCCGGCCCGCGAGGCGTCCGCCCTCGTGGTTGTCGGCCACCACCCGGTCCACGTCCATGTGGTCGACGTAGCGGTTCAGCAGCACGACCGGCACCTCGTTCCCGTGCATGGCCTCGGTCAGCCGGGACCCCAGGGTCGCCGTGGTGACGAGCACCCCGTCGACGGCGCGCTCCAGCAGCCGGCTCAGCGCCTCCTGCCCGGTGGGGATGTCGGTGCGCTCGGCGAAGAGCACGACCCGGTAGCCCATCAGTCGCAGCTCGTCGTGGATCGGCGTGAGCAACGAGGGGAAGAACGGGTTGGTCAGGTCGGCCACGACCACCGCGATCGTCCGGGTCGGTGCGGGCTCGGACGGCGGCGCCGACGCCAGCCGGTAACCGAGCCTCCCGGCGACGTCCTCCACCAGGCGCCGCGTCTCCGGGCGCACCCTCGGGTCACCGCGCAGGGCCCGGGAGACGGTGGACTGCGACACGCCGGCCTCTGCGGCCACCGTGGAGCTGTTGGTCACCTTCGGCCGGGGGCCGCGTCGCCGGCCGCCCTTCGTCGCCGAGGGGTCCTGGGATCCGCTCACCGCAAGCCACCACGCTCGTCCATCGGGGTACCGCCTCATCTGCTTCGTCGTGACCTGTCGATGCATAACTTAGTCATGCCCGGATGTCGTGTCAACGCACACGCCGTACGCCCCAATTCCGCGTTGCCTCAGGGGTTTGTGGGCGCAGTCTGCGCAAGCCCGTCCGTCTCCAAGTTGAGGTCCACCCAAATTTTATTCACGGAAATGCTTGACGTTGCACGCATCTGCTTGGCAGTGTCACACGTCACACCCAAGGCCGTGCGCGAGGCGATGCCGAGCCGCCCGACTCCACCCTGAGTTTCCTCGAGAACCCGCTCCTCACCCAACCGAGAGGCACGACATGAGCACAGCAACACACCGATCCGCCGGCTGGAAGCTGGCCGCATTCGTCGCGGCCGGAGGCCTCGCGCTCACCGGGTGCGCCAACCGCCCGGCTGCCTCCTCCGGTGGCGAGGGCAAGGCCAAGGACGCCAATGGCGTCGTCAACATGGTGATGGCCCCCGACCCGGTGTGGAAGTGGATGGAGGACCAGGGGATCAAGCAGGAGATGGAGCAGGAGGCCAAGATCCAGGTCCTCACCTCCTCCTCGTGGGACGAGTTCGGCGTCTACGCCGGCGGTCACGCGGACGTGGTCTCCGCTGCCTCCTACGAGGTGCCCGAGCTTGAGAAGCAGACCGGCGAGGAGGCGACGATCTTCGGCAAGTTCAACTCCGACCGCAGCGTCCTCGCGGTGCCGAAGGACAGCCAGGCCAAGGACATCTGCGACCTCAAGGGCAAGAAGATCGTCACCCACAGCGCCGTGTCGATCACGATCATGTGGGGCGTCTTCGCCAAGGAGTTCTGCGATCTCGACCTGCGGGCCGGTGGCGGTGACTTCGAGCTCGTGGTGACCGACCCCCAGAACGCGGCCGGCCTGATCACCCGCGGCGACGCGGACGCCGGGCTGCTGCTGCCGGACTTCTCGATCCCCGGTCTCTCCAGCGGCAAGCTGCGCCCGCTCTACGACTCCAAGTCGGTCTCGCAGATCTACGCCGAGAAGTTCAGCTCCACCCCCGAAGACACCACCCACCCGCAGAACAACGTGTTCGTGGCCCGCAAGGCCTGGGTGAAGAAGAACCCGAAGGAGGCCGCGTTCCTGATCGACGTGTGGAACCGCGGCGTGGAGGAGTGGGCCAAGAACAAGGACAAGATCATCGAGGCCTACCCCGAGGACTTCGCGGCCGAGACGCCGCAGGAGAAGGCCTTCATCAAGAAGTGGCTGGGCGAGACCTACGACTGGTTCGTCCCCAGCACCTACCTCGACGAGGAGTGGGTGAAGAGCGAGACCGAGCTGTTCGAGCTGATGAAGAAGACCGGCTACGTCGAGGAAGACATCCCGACCCCGGACTTCACCATCCTCCCGAAGAGCTGACCCCGCCGCGCACTCGAAGGAGCACGACGTGACTGACCAAATGGTGGAGCGACCACCTGATCTCGCAGTGAAGGTCGAGGCCGGAGAGGCCAGTGCCAGCAAGGCCGCCTCGCGGCGGAGGCTGCGACAGACCCTCCTGGTCGTCGCAGGCTGGATCGCGATGGTGCTGGTGTGGGAGCTCGGCTCCTGGTGGTTCGGCTCCAGGATCCTGCCCCGCCCGCACGAGGTGCTGGTGGAGATGTGGGAGATCCTGCGCAGTGGCAACTTCGCCACGGACTTCACCGCCAGCGTGCTGAAGACCTTCGCCGGCTTCGGTGTCGCAGCGGCGGTGGGGGCCCCGATCGGGTACCTGATGGGTCGCTACAACTACTGGCGGGCCTTCTTCCACGACGGGGTCACCATCGCGGGGACCATCCCGGCGATCGTCTACGCGGTGCTGTCGCTGATCGTCTTCGGTCTCTCCAACCTCGGGCCCATCCTGGCGGTGGCCCTGGTCTCGGCGCCCTACGTGGCGCTGAACGTGGCCGAGGGCATCAGGGGCGTCGACAAGTCGCTGATCACGATGAGCGAGGCGTTCGGCCGCACCCCGCGGCAGATCCGTCGCGAGGTGCTCATCCCGACCATCGTCCCCTTCGTCTTCGCCGCCATCCGGATGTGCTTCGCGGTGGCCTGGAAGGTGGAGGCCCTGACCGAGGTCTTCGGCGGCCGCAACGGCGTCGGCTTCCAGATCCGTACCGAGTACCAGCTCTACTCGATCTCCGGGGTGCTGGCGTGGATGTTCCTGTTCATCGCCTTCATGCTCGTCATCGAGCGACTGGTCCTGGCCAAGGCCGAGGCGCGCCTCCTGTCCTGGCGTCCTGAGGAAAGGAGCACCGCGCTGTGAGCACCGTCCTGGATTCCAAGCGCCGGTCGACCACCGAGATCGCCGAGAGCACGCCCGAGTGGCAGCGTCGGCTCACCTCCGACGTGGCCGCCCGGGTGGCCGCCGGCCTCTCGTTCTTCGTGGTGTGGCTGCTCGTGGCCGCCCTGTTCGGGCGGGTGCCCGGACCGGTCGAGGTCGTGACCAGCCTGGTCGACGAGTTCGAGCGGGGAGAGGTCTTCGGCAACTTCGGCGTCACCCTCTACCGCTTCGGGGTGGGCGTCGCCCTGGCCACGGTGTTCGGCATCGTGATCGGCGCGATGATGGGCCTCTCGCAGCTCTCGAGGGCGTTCTTCGAGAGCCCCGTGCTCGTCGCGCTGTCGATCCCGGCGATCATCTGGTCGTTCCTGACCGTGATGTGGTTCGGGTTCGGCGACGCCAGCCCGATCGTCACCACCTTCCTCACCGCCGTCCCGTTCGTCATCGTCAACGTCGCTCAGGGCGTCCGGGGAGTCTCGCGCGACCTGCGTGACATGTCGTCGACCTACAAGGTTCCGCTCGCCCGGCGGATGCGCGACCTCGTGCTGCCGGCGGTGACCGGCTACGTCGCCGCAGGCATCCGGTTCGCCGTGATCATCGGCTGGAACGGCGTCCTGCTCGCCGAGTGGTTCGGCGGCTCGGGCGGCGTCGGCTACCGGGCACGTTTCTGGTACGACGCCAACAGGTACGGCGGGTTCGCCGCCTGGGTGGTGCTGTTCGTCGGCTTCATCGTCATCCTCGACCGGTTCGTCCTCGACCGGGCCATCAGTCGCGCGTTCCGCTGGCGCGACAACTCGGCCTGACCGGTCCCACCACGTCCACCATTCCGTCGTACGTTTTCACCGTCAGGAGAAGTTCCATGGCCGTCCTCACCGTGAGGGACCTGAGCAAGACCTTCAACGTGGGAACCCCCCGCGCGAGCCGCGTGCTCGACAACATCTCGTTCGAGGTGAAGGGTCAGACCTTCGTCTCGATCGTCGGGCCCTCGGGCTGCGGCAAGAGCACCCTGCTCAACATCATCTCGGGAGTCGAGGAGCACACCTCCGGTGACATCTCCTTGAAGAGCGACGACGGCGGGAACGCCCGGATGGGCTACGTGTTCCAGGACCCGCGTCTGCTCCCGTGGCGCAGCGTCATGAAGAACATGATGTACGTGCAGGACAACAACAACGAGGAGACGACCGCGCGCGCTCGT
Source organism: Nocardioides sp. Z30_9 (assembly GCF_058215735.1). Classification (NCBI taxonomy): domain Bacteria; kingdom Bacillati; phylum Actinomycetota; class Actinomycetes; order Propionibacteriales; family Nocardioidaceae; genus Nocardioides; species Nocardioides sp. Z30_9. Next base: position 856,829 of record NZ_JBZAJF010000001.1, on the reverse strand, counting down.
CGCTACCTCGACATGGTGGGCCTGTCCAAGAACGCCGACTTCTTCCCCGGTCAGCTCTCCGGCGGGATGCAGCAGCGAGTCGGCATCGCCCGTGCGTTCGCGGTCGAGCCCGACCTGCTGCTGATGGACGAGCCCTTCAGCCACCTCGACGCCATCACGGCGCGGGGGCTGCGGGCCCAGCTGCAGGAGATCTGGGCGCAGTCGAAGAAGACGGTCGTGTTCGTGACCCACGACGTGGTCGAGGCCGTCGAGCTCTCCGACCGGATCATCGTGCTGCAGCCCGGCGGCCGGATCTACGAGGACATCACGATCGACCTGCCGCGCCCGCGCCGTCAGTCCGACCCGACGGTGGCCACGCTTCAGGCCGAGGTGCTCGCCCGGCTGGAGAAGATGAAGGCCCCCGCCGCCCCCGTCTCCGAGCCGGTCGCCTAGGCCCGGGCCCGCTTCCCGAAGAACGTCAGTCGCCGATGCTGCCCCCCGCTCGCGGGTGGGCGGCATCGCGCGCCCTTGAACGACCCCACCCATGGAGTTGGATATGAGCAAGCAGCTGAAGCATGCCCCCGGCGTCGAGCTCGACGCCGGTTCGCAGGAAGGCGTCCGTGACGTCGTACGCACCGTGATCGAGGAGGTACGCCGCGACGGCGACGCCGCGGTCCGCAAGTACTCCGAGAAGTTCGACGACTGGTCGCCCGAGGACTTCCTCCTCGGCCGCGACCAGGCCGAGGAGATCGTCGCCTCGCTGCCGGAGCAGGTGGTCTCCGACATCCTCGAGGTGCAGGCCAACGTGCGGCAGTTCGCACAGCTGCAGCTCGACTCGATGCACTCGTTCGAGACCGAGGTCGCCCCCGGGGTGCACCTCGGCCAGAAGCAGCTCCCCATCCGCGCCACCGGCGCCTACGTGCCCGGCGGCCGCTACGCGCTCACCGCGTCCGCGCACATGACCGTCGTGACCGCCAAGGTGGCCGGCGTCGAGCGCGTCACCGCCTGCACCCCGCCCATCCGCGGGGAGCTGCCGGTCGCGACGATCGCCGCCCTGCACCTCGCGGGGGCCGACGAGATCCTGATGCTCGGGGGAGTGCAGGCCGTGGCCGCGCTCGCCCTCGGCACCGAGACCATCGGCCGCGTCGACCTGCTCGCCGGCCCCGGCAACGCCTACGTCGCCGAGGCGAAGCGACAGCTCTTCGGCGAGGTGGGCATCGACCTGTTCGCGGGTCCGACCGAGATCCTGGTGATCGCCGACGAGCACGCCGACCCGTTCATCGTCGCCGTCGACCTGCTCAGCCAGGCCGAGCACGGGCCGGACTCCCCGGCGGTGCTGATCTCCACCTCCGAGGACGTCGCCCGCCAGGCGATGGAGCACATCGAGAAGCTGCTGCCCGGGATGTCGACCAACGACATGGCCGGCCCGGCCTGGCGCGACCACGGTGAGGTGCACGTCGTGGACGACCTCGACGAGGCGTTCGCGCTCGCGGACACCTTCGCGAGCGAGCACGTGCAGGTGCTGACCGCCGAGCCGCGCCTCGCGCTGGAGAAGATGAACCACTACGGCGCCCTGTTCCTCGGTGAGGGCACCTGCGTCTCCTACGGCGACAAGGTGATCGGCACCAACCACGTGCTGCCGACCCGGGGGTCCGCCCGCTACACCGGCGGCCTGTGGGTGGGCAAGTACCTGCGCACCGTCACCTACCAGGAGGTCACCGACCCCGCGGCCAGCGCGCGCCTCGGCGAGCTATGCGGCCGTACTGCGAGGGTGGAGCGCTTCGAGGGCCACGCCCGTTCAGGTGACGTGCGGGCGGCGAAGTACGGCGACGCCACGCTCTCCTGGGCCTAGGCAGCCGCCCTGCCGAACAGCACCACCGACCACGATCTCCACACATTCGATGAGAGGCAACCAGATGAGCAGCGCACGCCCACCACGCACCGTCGACATCCACGCCCACGTGTTCACCCCCGAGTGCCAGGCGCTGGTCGACGGACTGATGTCGCCGGAGATGGAGCCGTTCAGCTACTTCGGCGGCGACGAGACCAACGCCTACCAGGTCGAGCACGTCAAGGAGATCTTCCCCAAGGCCACCGACCCGGCGGTGCGGCTCGCGGACATGGACGCGATGGGCATCGACGTCCAGGCGATCTCGGTCGCGCCGCCCGGGTACTACTACTGGACCGACCCCGAGCTGGCCCGCGAGCTGGCCCGGATGCAGAACGAGAACCTCGCCAAGATCGTCGCGGACAACCCCGACCGGTTCGTCGGTCTGGCCACCGTGCCGCTCCAGGACGTGCGCTCCGCCGTCGAGGAGCTCGAGCGCACGGTGCGGGAGCACAACTTCCGCGGGGTGGAGATCAACACCAACGTGATGGGCCTCGACCTCGACGACCCTCGATTTCGGCCGTTCTTCGCCAAGGCCGAGGAGCTCGACGTCGTGGTGCTGCTGCACCCGAACGGGTTCACCGGCGGTGAGCGGCTGCGCAAGTACTACCTGACCAACGTGGTCGGCAACCCCCTGGACACCACGCTGGCGCTGACCAAGATCATTCACGGTGGGGTGCTCGAGGACCACCCGGAGCTCAAGCTCGTCGCGGTGCACGGCGGCGGCTACCTGCCGTTCTACTCCTCGCGGATGGACCACTCCTACGAGCTGCGGCCCGAGGGGCGTCACCACATCACCCGCCCGCCGAGCACCTACCTCAAGCAGGTCTACGTCGACTGCCTGGTCTTCGACTCGGTGCACCTGGAGTTCCTGATCCAGCAGATGGGCGCGGACCACGTCGTGGTCGGCACCGACTACCCCTTCGACATGGGGCACTACGACCCGCTGGGCCAGGTCGACGGTGTCACCACCCTCTCGGAGGACGAGCGGACCGCCATCCGCGGCGGCACGGCCGCCCGCCTGCTCAAGCTCGACGACTGAGCGGGTCCGGGACATGGAGGCGGTCCGGGTCGGCGTGGTCGGACTCGGCTGGTGGGGGCAGAACATCATCGGCCAGCTGGCCGGGTCCCCCTTGCTGGACGTCCGCACGGGCGTCGACCCGGACCCCGCCGGCCGCGCCCGGGCGCAGGAGCTGGGAGTCGCCGTCACCGACGACTACCAGGCGGTGCTCGACGACCCCGAGATCGAGGCGGTGGTCCTGTGCAGCCCGCACCGGCTGCACGCCGACCAGGTCGTAGCCGCCGCCCAGGCAGGCAAGCACGTCTTCTGCGAGAAGCCGTTCAGCGCGAGCATCGCGGCGGCCGAGCGGGCGCTGGCAGCGGTGGAGCAGGCAGGGGTCTGTCTCGGGATCGGGCACGAGCGCAGGTTCGAGCCGGCGGTGGTGGACCTGCGTGCGCGACTGACCGCGGGGGAGCTCGGCGTACCCCTCGTGTTCGAGGGCAACTTCAGCCAGGACAAGTTCCTGGCCCTGCCGCCCGACAACTGGCGCCTCTCGAACGAGCACGCCCCGGTGGGGCCGTTGTCGGCCACCGGGATCCACCTCGTCGACCTGGCGATCGCCGTGATGGGTGCTCCCCGGGAGGTGTGGGCCCAGCTCTCGACCCGGGCCACGGAGTTCGAGAACGGCGACAACCTCACGATCACGATGACCTTCGCCGAGGGCGGGACCGCCGTGATCACGGCGGTGCTGACGACGCCGTTCATCGGGCGGCTCTGCGTGATCGGCTCGCAGGGGTGGACCGAGATCCGCGACCGCAGCCACCCGGAGGCCTCCACGGGCTGGGACGTCACGACGTCGCTGCGTGACGGCTCGCCGCAGCAGGCGTTCTTCGAGCCGGCCCCGGCCGTGCGGATCAACCTGGAGACGTTCGCCCGCTCGGTGCGCGGCGAGGCGGACTACCCGGTGAGCGTGCAGGAGATCCGCTCCAACGTGCGCGCCTTCGAGGCGATCACCCGGTCAGCGGTGAGCGGGCAGGTCGAGGTCGTCTGACCCCGGGCCTGCCCCGGGCACGTGCCTCGAGACCGAACCCGGGGCGACGCTCAGGAAGCCGGGTCGGAGGCGAGCCCGGCAGCGCCGATCCCGTGCACGGCGCACTCCTCGTCGACGTCGGAGACGTCGCCGCTGACGCCGACCGCGCCCAGGAGCACGCCGTCCTGGTCGCGCACCAGCACCCCTCCGGGAGCCGGCGCCAGGCGACCGCCCGAGGCGGCGGCGAGGGTGCCGAAGAACACCGGCTGCTTCTCCGCGCGTACGGCGAGGTCGCGCGAGCTCATCCCCATGCCCACGGCTCCGTAGGCCTTGGCGATCGCGACCTCGGGACGCAGGATGCCGGAGCCGTCCTCGCGCTTGAGCACCACGACGTGCCCCCCGGTGTCGAGGACCACGACCGTGAGCGGGGCGGCGTCGATCGAGCGGGCGTGGCGCAGGGTGGCGTCGGCGATGGCCTCCGCCTGGGCCAGCCTCATCGTGACTTGCTCTCGTCGAGGATCTCCAGGATCGCGGCGGCGTCCGCCTCGCCGAGCCCGGCTCCGACGGCGCGTTCGTAGAGGGGGAGGGTCGCGTCGAGCACCGGGGTCTGCAGGCCCACCGAGTCGGCGAGCTCCTGGACCAGCGTCACGTCCTTGACGAACATCGAGACCCGCGCCGTGGCGGGGAGGTAGTCGCGCTCCACCATCAGCGGACCGCGCTTGTCGAAGATCACCGAGCCGCCGGCGCCCTCGCGGACGGTGTCGTAGAGCTGCTGCGGATCGAGTCCCGCCCGCACTCCCAGCGCGAAGGCCTCGGCGGTCGAGGCGTTGTGGATGGCGACCAGGAGGTTGGCGACCAGCTTCATCGTGGTGCCGTGCCCGAACGGGCCGAGGTGGCGCACGGACCGGGCCACGACCTCCAGGACGGGCCGGACCCGCTCGAAGGCGTCGGTGTCGCCGCTGCCGAGGACGACGAGGTCCCCCTGGAGAGCCTGGGCTCCCGTGCCGCTGAGGGGGCAGTCCAGCAGGACGGCACCGCTCGGCTCGAGGAGCGCGCGACAGGCGTCCTTGACCTGGCGCGACAGCGTGGAGGTCTCCACGACCACCTGGCCGGGACGTCCCGCTGCTGCGAGCTCACGGCACACGACCTGGGCCGCGCCGGGGCTGGGCAGCGACGTGATCACCACGTCCGCGGCACCGGCGACGCCGGCGATGTCGTCGGCCGCGTGCCCGCCGGCGGCGACGAACGACTCCATTGCAGCGGGGGAGAGGTCGGTGCCGTGCACCTCGTAGCCGGCTCGCAGGAGGTGCCCGGACATCGCCGATCCCATGATGCCCAGTCCGACCATGCCGACGACGTCCATGTGACCAGCCCTTCTTCGTGCTTCGAGGTGGTCGCCCAGCCTAGGAGCCCGGGCTGCCGCTGGCTCTGGCCGAACCCGTCACCGCGCGGGGCCTGGACTCACTGATCCCGAGGCCCCCGATCCTGCCCCCGATCCTGCCCCCGACCCTGCCCCCGATCCTGCGCAGCGTCCTGCGCCGCGGTCGGCCTCAGTGCGCCGTACGCCGCAGCAGCAGGTCGCAGGCCAGCCGCACCGTCGGGTCGTCCAGGTCGAGCCCCGACACCTCGCTCGCCCGGCGGAGCCGGTGTCGCAGGGTGGTGACGTGGATGCCGAGGCGCTGCGCCGCCGCGGACGCGGAGCCGCACACGGCGAGGTAGGCGCGCAGGGTCGGCACCAGGTCGCCGCCGTCCCGGTCGTGGGCGACGAGGGCGTCCAGGCCGCTGAGGCCGCTGCCCGCCGGCATCCGGGTGACCAGGTCACGGACCAGGACCTCCGCCTCCACCTCCCGGAAGCGCACGCAGTGCGGACCCGACCGGTCCTGGAGCACCGCCAGGGCTCCGACGCACTGGTCGCGGAGCCGGGGCATCGAGGTGAGGCGGGTGTCGGTGGTGCTCACCGCGACCCGCAGCGGGGCCAGGGGGCCGGTCCCCGCGAGCCGGACGATCTCCTGGCCCAGGCGCAGGGCGCTGTCCTCCGCGGTCTCGGCCGGGACCGCGACCACCACCAGTGCGCCGCTCCCCAGCCGGGCGACCGCGACCGGGCGCCGGAACGACTCGCAGCACAGCTTCACGTGGTCGCCCAGCCGTCCCCAGGTGTCGTCCGGGTCGGACTCGAGCGCGGGCGCCCCGGTGGTCACGGCGAGCACGGCGAAGGTGCAGCCGGGGGCGAAGCCGAGTTCCACGGCCGCAGCCGCAGCCCGGGACTCTCCCGCCAGCAGGGCCTGCACCAGCCGGAGCCGCCGGTCCTCCTCGGCGTCGAGCTGCTCGAGGTGGCGCAGGAGGTGCGGGACCGCGGCGTCGGCGGCGCGGCGCAGCGCCTCCTCGGCGCCGGGCGGCAGCGGGGAGTCGCCCTCGGCCACCCAGACCACGCCGAGCTGACGCCGGCCGGCGCGGACGGCGGTGATCAGGCGACGCCGGGCCTGCCACGGGCCGTCGGCGAGGTCCACGACCTCGGCGGTCGTGCGCAGGCGGTGCAGGCTCCCGGTGCTGGCCAGGAACTCCAGCCACGGGTCGGGGATCCGCCGGCCCAGGATCGCCTCGGCGCGGCCCCGGTCCATCTCGCCGACGAAGGCGGAGTAGGCGAGCACGCGGAAGGAGGAGTCCTCCAGGATCACCGGGCCACCCACGGCGGCGGCGATCTCGTCGGCGACCGCGAACAGGTCGCCGGGTCGCCGGTCGCCGCCCCGGGCCTGGTCGAGGGCCGTGTCCGGAGTCAGGGTGGTGGTGGGGTCATCGGGGGAAGCGTTCCCTCCGATCGGAGTATGCATGGCCGGAAACCTACTTCATTCAGAGCATCCGTGACCGTGCTCACACTCATAGTGTCCGTGGTCCACGGTCCGCTGGGACCACGAGACACACAGGAGCGACGCGTGCAGATCATCGACCTCTCCCAGGACATCTACCAGGGCATGCAGGTGTACCCCGGCCACCTCAAGACCGTCGTCTTCGACCACGCCTCGCACGAGGACACGGCGCCGAGGTTCGAGGGAGGGTTCTCCTTCCAGACCAAGGGATTCATGATCAACGACAACGGCCCCACCCACGTGGACTCGTTCTCCCACCTCGACCCCGACCCGTCGGCCCAGACGATCGACCAGATGTCCCTCGACCTCTTCTACGGCCCCGCCGTGTGCCTCGACGTCTCCCACGTCGGCGCGGGGGAGGACATCACCGCCGAGCACCTCGAGGAGGCGCAGGCCGGCGTGGACGTCTCGGTCGAGCGCGGCGACATCCTGCTCCTGCACACCGGCACCCACGGCCGGTACGCCGGCGAGCGCCGCTACCTCACCGACTTCCCCGGGCTCGGCGAGACCGGGAGCCAGTGGATCTACGAGAACGGGGTGAAGACGTTCGGGGTGGACAGCCCCACGCCTGACAACCCGCTGAGCAAGAGCTACCCGTGCCACATGATGTGCCGCGAGCACCACATCACCCACTACGAGAACCTCACCAACCTGCACCTGCTCATCGGCCGCCGGTTCACGTTCGCCGGGTTCCCGCTGAAGGTGATCGGCGCCCACGGCGGGCCGACCCGCGCCGTGGCCATGCTGGAGGATGACGCGTCGTGACCGCGACGCCCACCGGCGCCGGCGCTCCGCCCTTCCCCGGGGACCGCGTCGCGGGCCGCACGATGCTGGTGACCGGCGCCGGCAACGGCCTGGGCCGGTCGATCTCGCTGGCGCTGGTCGCCCGCGGGGCGCGGGTCGTCCTGGTGGGCCGGCGTCGCGAGCCGCTGGAGGCGGTCGCCGAGGAGGCTGCCGGGCTGTCCGGCAGCGTCCGGGTCGCCACCGCGGACGTGGCCGACCCCGGCAGCGTCGCCGCCCTGGCCGACGAGCTGGCCGATGAGTCGGTGGAGGTGCTCGTCAACAACGCCGGGGTGCCGGGGCCGGTGGCGCCTCTCGTGGAGATCACGCCCCAGGAGTGGGACGAGGTCTTCGGGATCAACGTCCGCGGCGTCTACCTGATGTGCCAGGCGTTCCTGCCCCCGATGATCGAGCGCGGGGCCGGCGACATCATCAACCTCGCCTCGGTCAGCGGGAAGCGTCCGCTGACGCGGCGTACGCCGTACACGGCCTCGAAGATGGCCGTCATCGGGCTGACCACGACCCTGGCCTTCGAGGTCGGACCGCTGGGGGTCTCGGTGAACTCGCTCTCGCCCGGACCCGTCGACGGCCCGCGGATGCAGCGCAACTTCACGCTGGAGGCCGACCGGACCGGGACGACGTACGCCGAGGCGGAGGAGGCCTACGTGTCCCGCGCCGCCCTGCACCGGATGCTGGCCGAGGACGAGGTGGCCGCAGCCGTCGTCGCGATGCTGCACATGCCCGGCCTGTGCGCGGCCGACATCGACCTGTCCGCGGGGATGGTCGCCCGCTGATCGACCGGTGGCCGGCTCAGAGCCGGCCACCGGTGCGGTCGAGGATCTCGCGGACCCGGTGCTTCGCGAGCTCGGTGTAGTGCAGCACCCCGGCGGTCGCCCTCGCGGGATCACGGTTCTCCATCCCCACGGTGATCTGGCGCTGCGCCTCGATGAAGCTCTGCGAGGTGACCGGCGTGGAGCCGAAGCTGCGCGTCATCACGGTCTTGATGGACAACCGCCCGAAGGCGGCCGTGAGCGCGGCGTTGTGTCCCAGGGACACGAGGTACTCGTGGAAGGCGTAGTTGGCGTCGAGGTAGGCGTCGAAGTCCACGAACCGCTCCCCGACGAGGAGGGCCGCCATCGCCTCGAACCGCCTCCGCAGCTCGACGAGCTCCTCGGCGGTCGCCCGCTGTGCGGCGACCAGGACCACGCCGAGCTCGATCAGGGCCCGGGCGTCGAAGGTCTCGTCGGAGGTGTGCACGTCGAACGGGGTGATCACGTAGCCGCGCCCGGGGTCGCGCTGCACCAGCCCGTCGGAGGCGAGCCGGGTCAGGGCGTAGAAGGCCGAGGGTCCGTCGACCTCGAGCTGGTGGGCGAGGTCGTCCAGCTCGATGACCGCCCCGGCGGCGTACTGGCGCTCGAGCACCTGGCGACGGGCCAGCTGGTAGACCGCGTCGTCGCGGGCGAACTCGAAGCGGCCGAACCCACCGCGGAAGTAGGTCAGCGGCTCTCCCTGGCCGGCGGTCGCGCGCACCACCCTGCCCAGGAAGATGCTGTGGGTACCGCCGGTGGTCTCCTCGGTGACCTCGCACTCGATGTGGGCCAGGGCCCCCTCCAGCAGCGGTACGCCGAGCGTCCCGTCGACGACGCCGACGCCGTGGAACTTGTCCTCGCTCGGGACCGCGAACTGCTGCGCGAGTCGTGCGTGGCCCTGCCCCAGGACGTTGACGGCGTAGGTGCCCGACCTCGAGACGGCCTGGGTGGTGGGGGTGGCGCGGTTCAGGCACGCAAGCATCATCGGGGGGTCCAGCGACAGCGAGGTCACCGAGCTCGCAGTCATCCCGTAGGGCTGGTCGTCGACGCGCGTCGTCACGACGGTGACCCCGCTGGCGAGGTGCCCGATCACGTGCCGGAAGTGCTGCGGGTCCATCGGTGTCGAGGAGAGTTGGACGTTCATGGTGGAGCTCCCGGGAGGACGGCGAAGGTTGCCCTCAGTAGACCGGAGCGGAGCGGGGCGGGGGCATGGCGGCGGCCGTCATGCTCGCGGTGCGCTCCACACGCCCGGCGACACCGGCTCAGGCGTTCTCCGCCATCAGGTAGTGCAGCACCGCGTCGTGGGAGGAGGCCAGGTGCAGCCGGGTGAGGTCGGCGGCCCCGTCGGCGTCGCCGTTCTCGACCGCGTCGAGGATGCGGCGGTGCTCCTCCTGCAGGTGGGCGGAGTCGCCGATCACGTCGAGGTGGAAGTAGACGTAGCGGTCGGTGAGGCGACGCAGCTGCTCCACCAGGGCGATCGTCCGCGGTCGCTCCGCCAGGGAGTAGACCTCGGCGTGGAAGGCGGCGTTGGTCTCCAGCCAGTCTCCCGGCGAGATGGCCGGGTCGTCCATCAGCGCCAGCCGCGCCTTCATCCGGGCGATCCCGGCCCGGCCGATCCGCGGCACCCCCTGCCGGGTCGCCATCGGCTCGAGGGTCTCGCGCAGCTCATAGAGCTCCTGGAGGTCCTCGATGGACAGCGGTGTCACCACGGCGGAGCCGCCGTGCAGCTCCACCAGGCCGTCGGTGGCCAGGGTCTGCAGCGCGTCGCGGACCGGGATCCGGCTGACGCCGTACTCCGCGGCGATCGACGCCTGGGACAGCGTGGTGCCGGGGGCCAGTATGCCGCTGGAGACCCGGTCGCGCAGCCCCCGGGCCACCCTGGCGGCAGCTGACTCCGTGCTCATGGGGTCAGTGTGTCGCACTCGGGGTGGCCCGGGAGCCTCGCGTTGGTGACGGCGTTCAGCCTTCGCCGCGGCGCAGCGAACCGACGACCAGCCGGTCGAGGCTGACGTCGAGGGCCACGTCGTCGCCGACCTCGGCGAACATCCGCAGCATCGACTTGATGTCGGCGTGCACGCGGGGGCTGCGGGCGGTGAGTGCCGCAACCCGCTCGTCGCTCTGCTTGCGCAGGTCCTCGACCGATCCGGCCGTCGCGTTGACCAGGCCGAGCTCGACGGCCCGGGCTGCGGTGATCGCCTCGCCGGTCGCGGTCAGCCAGAACGCCTCGCGCTCCCCGACGACCCGGGGCAGCCAGGCGAGCACCAGAGCCGGGGCGAGGCCGATGCCGACCTCGGGGAAGGAGAAGCGAGCCGTCTCCAGGGCGATGGAGACGTCGCAGAACGCGGCCAGCCCCACGCCGAACCCGGCCGCGTCGCCCTGGACCTCGGCGACCGTGACCAGGCGGGTGGTCCGCAGCGCGCGCATCAGCGCGACCAGGACCTCGGCCTCGGTGCGGACCTCGGCGGGGGTGGTGCCACCGCGCTCGCGCCCGAGGCAGAACGCGTCACCGGCGGCGCGGAGCCGCAGGACGTGCGCGCCCTCCGGCGGCTGCTGGAGCAGCTCGGTCAGTCGCCGGCAGACCCCCAGGCTGTAGAGGTTGCCCGGTGGCAGGTCGACCTCCACCAGGACGACTCCGTCGACAGGGTCGTGGACAGTCAGGTCACTCATCAGTTCAACCTCCCGGTTGCTAGTCCGCCGTACCAGTCCACGTCGTCCGGAGCGGTGCGGATGGTGACCGCCCGGACGTGGGTGAAGTCGTGGAAAGACTCCCAGCCGCCCTCGCGACCGACACCGCTGTCCTTCAGCCCGCCCCACGGGGAGGAGGGGTCCAGCCGGTGGTGGTCGTTGACCCACACCATCCCGGCCTCGAGGCGGTGGGCGACCCGGTGGGCACGTGCCACGTCGCGGGTCCAGATGGCCGAGCCGAGACCGAAGGGGGAGTCGTTGGCGATGGCTACGCCCTCGTCCTCGTCGTCGAACGGGATCACCACGACGACGGGGCCGAAGATCTCCTCGCGGGCCACCGCCATCTCGTTGGTGACGTCGGCGAGGACGGTCGGCTCCACGAAGTAGCCGCCCTCCAGGCCCGGGACCTCGGCCGCGCGCCCACCGGCGGCCAGCCGGGCGCCCGCGTCGAGCCCCTGCTGGACGTAGCCCAGGATGCGCTGACGCGCCCGGTCGGAGATGACGGGTCCGAGCTGGGTGTCGGGGGAGGAGGGGTCGCCGATCCGGATGTTCGCCGCGACGGTCGACAGCGCCTCGACGAACGGCTCGTAGATGCCCCGCTGGACGATCAGCCGGCTGCCGGCGATGCAGGTCTGGCCGGCTCCGATGAACCCGGCGAAAGCGGCGCCCCGAGCCGCGACGTCGACCGGCGTGTCGTCGAAGAAGAGCACCGGTGACTTCCCGCCGAGCTCGAGCGTGGCCTTGGCGAAGCGCTCTGCGGTCGCCCGGGCGATGGACCTGCCCGGCTCGGTACCGCCGGTGAACACGACCTTGCGGACCAGCTCGTGCCCGGTGAGCGCAGCCCCGGCGGTGGGGCCGAGGCCGTTGACCACGTTGAGAACGCCGTCGGGGATCCCGGCCTCGCGGGCGATGTCGCCGAGGAGCATCGCGGTGAGGGGGGTCTGCTCGGAGGGCTTGAGCACCACCGAGTTCCCGGTGGCCAGGGCGGGCGCGAGGCTCTTGGAGGCGATCATCATCGGGTGGTTGAACGAGGCGAGGATCGCCACCACACCGAGGGGGAGCCGGCTGGTGTAGGAGTGGTAGTCGCCGCGCATCGGCACCACCGAGTCCCGATCGGCCAGCAGCAGCGAGGCGTTGTAGCGGTACCACTCCGGCAGCCGGGTGATCTGCGCCTTGGTCTCTGTGATCGGGCGGCCGTTGTTCGCCGTCTCGAGCTGGTAGAGGTCGGTCATCCGGGCCTCGATGCCGTCCGCGAACCGGTGCATCACCTGGGCGCGGTCGTGGATCGGCATCTCGCTCCACACCCCGGACCGGAAGGTCTCGTCCGCGACGCGGACGGCGTGGTCGATGTCGTCCAGGCTCGCGCTCTCCACGGTGGCCAGGACGTCGCCCGTGGCGGGATTGCGTACGTCGAGCCGGTCGCCGTGGCCCGCGAGGACGGCGCCGCCGATCCGCAGGCCGGTGGGCAGGGTGCCGGTCGGGAGCCGGAGCTCCGGGATGGACAGGGTCATGACTGCGCTCCGCTCGGTATACACAATGTCCCTCATGTATACCGGCCTGGCGGCGGCTACGTCAACGCACCGCGCGCGGGTCGGCGTGGGCCTGGGTCGCGAGCAGGGCCACGTGCAGGGAGACGTTCGACTCCGCGTCCTCGAGGTCGACGCCCAGCACCTGCTCGATCCTCGCCAGCCGGGCGTAGAGCGCGGGCCGGCTCAGGTGGCTGCGCCGGGCCAGCTCGCTCTTGTTGCCCCGGGCGGCCAGGAAGGCGTGCAGGGTCGCCGTGAGGTCGGTGTCGTGGCGCCGGTCGTGCGCCCGCAGCCGGCCCAGCTCCGACTCCGCGAACGAGACCAGGCGGGGGTCGTCGCCCAGCGCGCTGATCAGCCCGCGGACGCGCAGGTCGGCGCTGACGTAGTACGAGCGGCGGATGCCGGGAAGTGCGGAGGCCACCTGCGCGACGTGCGCCGCGAGCACCAGGGAGGAGCCGGTCTCGGCCATGGTGCCGACCGGGTCGCCCACCCCGACGGTGTGGGGCGCCGACCACCCGGCGCTGCGCAGCTCCTCCTCGACCGCGGTCGAGAGTCGTCGCGCGGCACGGGTGAGGTCGGCCGTGGGGCGCGCCGGCAGGGAGCACAGCACGAGCACCTGTCCCGACGCGACGGTCGCGACCAGGGTCGCGACCCGGCCCCGCCGAGCGGCCCGGGCGACGATCTCGGCCAGGGAGCGGTCCCGGCGCTCGAGGGCGATCGGGTCCAGGGCCACGGGGGAGGGGGACCAGACGGCGACCGCCACGAAGGCGCGGTCCTCGACCGGCAGACCCAGCGCCCGGACGCGTGCCCGGGCCGCCTCCTCGTCGGTGGTGCGCCCCTCCTCGTGCTCCGAGAGCAGGTCCTCGAGGACCGCTCGGTGGGCCTGCTGCTCGAGGCTGACCTCGTCCTGCTCCAGCAGGCGGTGCAGGGCCAGGGCCTCGGTGGCGCGCTCCAGCACGATCGCGAGGTGGAGGTCGTCGGGCGTCGCCTCCGGGGCGACCAGGGTGGCCCACTGCTGGGACCGGGGCCCCACGGGGACGCTCACCCAGGTGCCGTCGGCGGGGGGCTGGTCCCGGATCGCCCGGGAGCGGCTCTCCCAGTCGACGAGCAGTGCCGGGGTGGAGGACGGCCCGGGGTCGCTGGCCACCGCCCGGTGCGACAGGTCCTCCAGGACCAGGGCGTGCCCGCTCATCTGGGCCGCGCGCGAGACGATGTCGGCCACCGAGGACCCCTCCACCGACAAGGTGGTGAACGCGCGGTGTGCCGCCTCGGACTGCTGCAGCAGCTCGTACTGCGCGTTGATGATCCGGGCGTGCACCGCCTCGGTGACCGCGACGAAGGGCACCGGTGACTCCAGCGTGACCAGGGGCAGGTCGTGCTCCTCGGCGGCGTTCACCAGGGCTGCCGGGAGCCGGGCCCAGCGCCGCCCGAGCTCCACGACCACCCCGTGCGCGCCGGCGTTGCTGAGCTCCTCGACGTACGCACGCTGGCCGGCGGCCCGGGCCGGGAGCGCGATCCCGGTGGTGAGGATCAGCTCGCCGCCGCGCAGCAGCGAGGCGATGTCGGCCAGCTCGCTCACGTGCACCCACCGGACGGGGGCGTCCAGGCCGGCGGCGCCGGCGGCGACGGTGGGGCCGCCCTCACGCAGTACGGGCAGGGCCAGGATCTCGCGGACCGAGGGCAGCATTTACACACTGTAAGACTTCTTGTTCATCTCTGACCAGGTTGTCCCTTGTGTGCGTACCCCCGGTCCCGGCAGGCTCAGACACCTACCCCCATGACGCGACGGCTGCGGAGGCTCGGATGACTCGACGGATCACCCACTGGATCGACGGCAAGCCGTTCGGCGGCACCACGGAACGGTCCGGGGACGTCTTCGACCCCGCCACCGGCAAGGTGGCCGCCCAGGTCGACCTGGCCGACCGGGAGACCGCGGACCTGGCCATCGCAGGAGCCTCCAGCGCCGCGCGCGCCTGGGGCCAGTCCTCGCTGTCGGTGCGCACCAAGGTGCTGTTCAAGTTCCGCGACCTGCTCGACCAGCGCAAGGAGGACGTCGCCGCGGCCATCACGGCCGAGCACGGCAAGGTCCTCTCCGACGCGCTCGGCGAGGTGACCCGCGGCCTCGAGGTCGTCGAGTTCGCGTGCGGCGCCCCGCACCTGCTCAAGGGCGGGTTCAGCGAGAACGTCTCCACCAAGGTCGACGTCTACTCGATCCGGCAGGCCCTCGGGGTGGTCGCGGTGATCTCCCCGTTCAACTTCCCCGCGATGGTGCCGCTGTGGTTCGTCCCGATCGCGATCGCCTGCGGCAACGCCGTCGTGCTCAAGCCGAGCGAGAAGGACCCCTCCGCCTCGATGCTGCTGGCCGAGATGTGGGAGGAAGCGGGCCTGCCCGCCGGGGTCTTCTCGGTCCTCCACGGTGACAAGGTCGCCGTGGACCGGCTGCTCACCCACCCCGACGTCGCCGCTGTGTCCTTCGTCGGCTCCACCCCAATCGCGCGCTACGTCTACGAGACCGGGACCTCGCACGGCAAGCGGGTGCAGGCCCTGGGCGGTGCCAAGAACCACATGGTCGTCCTCCCGGACGCCGACCTCGACCTCGCGGCGGATGCAGCGGTCAACGCCGGCTTCGGGTCGGCCGGTGAGAGGTGCATGGCGATCTCGGCACTGGTCGTCGTCGACCCCGTCGGCGACGAGCTGGTCGAGAAGATCGTGGAGCGGGTCTCCACCCTGCGCACCGGCGACGGCCGTCGCGGCACCGACATGGGGCCGCTGGTGACCGGAGAGCACCGCGACAAGGTGGCTTCCTACGTCGCCGCGGGCGAGGAGGCGGGTGCCTCGCTGGTGGTGGACGGCCGCACCCAGGAGTTCGACGGGGACGAGGGCGGCTTCTGGCTCGGCCCCACCCTGTTCGACCACGTGTCGCCGGAGATGAGCATCTACACCGACGAGATCTTCGGCCCGGTGCTCTCGGTCATCCGCGCGACGTCGTACGACGAGGCACTCGACCTGGTCAACGCCAACCGCTACGGCAACGGCACGGCCATCTTCACCAACGACGGCGGCGCCGCCCGCCGGTTCCAGAACGAGGTCCAGGTCGGCATGGTCGGGGTCAACGTCCCGATCCCGGTCCCGATGGCGTACTACTCCTTCGGGGGCTGGAAGGACAGCCTGTTCGGTGACACACACGCGCACGGGACCGACGGCGTCTCGTTCTACACCCGTGGCAAGGTCATCACCTCGCGGTGGCTCGACCCGGGCCACGGAGGCCTGAACCTCGGCTTCCCGCAGAACACCTGAGGAGCTCTCGATGTCGAACCTGCCGCACGACCCGGTCGGCGCACGCGCCTATGAGCTCGACCGTGCCCACGTCTTCCACTCCTGGTCGGCCCAGGAGCAGCTGGACCCGATGACGATCGCGGGTGCCGAGGGGTCCTACATCTGGGACTACGACGGCAACCGGTTCCTCGACTTCTCCTCCCAGCTGGTCAACACCAACATCGGTCACCAGCACCCCAAGGTCGTCGCCGCGATCCAGGCCCAGGCGGCCAAGCTGTGCACGATCGCCCCCCAGCACGCGAACGCCGAGCGGTCCGAGGCCGCGAGGCTGATCGCCGAGCTGGCGCCGGGGGACCTGAACAAGGTGTTCTTCACCAACGGCGGCGCGGACGCCATCGAGCACGCCGTGCGGATGGCGCGGCTGCACACCGGACGGCACAAGGTGCTGACGACCTACCGCAGCTACCACGGCGGCACCTCGGTCGCGGTGCAGATGACCGGCGACCCCCGCCGGTGGCCCAACGACGGGGGCGCCACGGGCGTGGTGCACTTCTTCGGTCCCTACCCCTACCGCTCGCCGTTCTGGTCCGACGACAGCGAGCAGGAGTGCCAGCGCGCCCTGGAGCACCTCGAGCAGGTGATCGCCTTCGAAGGACCGGCGACGATCGGCGCCGTGGTCCTGGAGAGCATCCCGGGCACCGCCGGTGTCCTCGTCCCGCCGGACGGCTACCTGGCCGGCGTGCGCGAGATCTGCGACCGGCACGGCATCGTCTACGTCGCGGACGAGGTGATGGCCGGGTTCGGCCGGGCGGGTGAGTGGTTCGCGGTGGACCACTGGGACATCACCCCCGACCTGATCACCTTCGCCAAGGGCTCCAACTCCGGCTACGTGCCCCTGGGTGGAGTGGTCGTCTCCGAGCGGATCGCGGCCTCCTTCGCCGACCGGGTCTACCCCGGCGGCCTCACCTACTCCGGCCACCCGCTGGCGTGTGCCGCAGCCGTGGCCAGTATCGGCGCCATGAAGGACGAGGGCATCGTGGAGAACGCGGCGCGGGTGGGCCGCGACGTGATCGGCCCCGGGCTGCGCGACCTCGCGGAGCGTCACCCCAGCGTGGGCGAGGTCCGCGGCATGGGCGTCTTCTGGGCGGTGGAGCTGGTCCGGGACCCGGCGACGCGCGAGCCGCTGGCGCCGTACGGCGGCACCTCGCCGGCGATGCAGGCGGTCGTGGCGGCGTGCAAGGACGGGGGACTGCTCCCGTTCGTGAACTTCAACCGCATCCACGTGGTGCCGCCGTGCACGGTCACCGACACCGAGGTGAAGGACGGGCTCTCCATCCTGGACCGGGCGCTGAGTGTCGCGGACACGCACGTCCAGGGGTCCGCCGGCTGAGAGAACTGACCCACCCGGGGGAGGTTTCGGGATTCTTCGGACAATGGGGCGCTGGGCCGATGTAATTTCGCGGTGTCTCGGACTGGATCCACCTCCCTCGTGCTCGTTGTCGTGGCCCTGCTCGGGGCCCTGCTGCCGACCGAGACAACCCACGCCGTCACCGGAGCAGGCAGCCCGGCAGCAGCGGTGCTGGCGGCGGCACCGGCAGCGGCGCGCGCAGCCACTCCCGCGACCAGCCGGGGACCGCTGCGGATCCTGATGACCGGGGACTCGATCACCCACGGCTTCCACGGGGACTACTCCTGGCGCTACCGGCTGTGGGGGGAGTTCCGTCGGCAGCGGGTCGCGGTCGACTTCGTCGGTTCCCGTTCCGCGCCGTACGTCTCGCCCGGCTACCCCGGCTCGTCGTACCTCGCCCCGGGGTTCGACCGCAACCACTTCGCGCAGGGTGGCTCGCTGCTGGCATGGCACGCCGGGCAGATCGAGCGGGAGGTCCGGTCGCAGCGCCCGGAGATCGTGCTGCTGGCAGCCGGGATCAACGACCTGCGCCGGGGCGCTTCTCCTGCGCAGACGGCGCAACGGCTGCGCGCCTGGGTCCACGCCGCGAGGCAGGCGAGGCCCGGCGTGCGACTGGTCCTCTCGCCGGTGCTGGGGTCCTCGATGTCCACGCGCCCGTCGCTGGGGCGGAGGATCTCGGAGTACAACGGGCTGCTGCGGTCCGCGGCGGTGGAGCTGAGCACGCCGGTCTCGCCGATCACCGTGGCCGACACGGCTCGCGGGTGGTCGGCGGCGGCACACACCTACGACAACCTGCACCCGAACCCGACGGGGGAGACCCTGATCGCGCAGCGGCTGGCAGAGACCTTCCACCGGATCGGCGTGCTTCCCCGGACCTCGGCGCTGTTCCGCACCACCGGCTGGAACCGTCAGCCGCGCGTGCGGGTGGTCCTCCAGGGGCGTCGAGCGGTGCTCACCTGGGACGGGCAGACGATCGACGGCGTCCGGGTCTGGACCCGTCGCAAGGGACGCAAGGCGTCGTTCCCGGTCGCCGTGCGACCGAGGTCGACGCTGCGCACCGGGCTCCTGGCCCGTCGGGCGACCTACGAGTTCCGGATCCAGATGGTCCGGGGCAGGCTGGCCACGCCGCTCGGCCCGGTCACCCGGGTCCGGGTCCCCGGCCGGAAGGCGCCGATCAGCAAGGCCCGGTGACCGGCTAGTCGCCCCACCCCATCGGGATCACCTCGAAGGGCGCGGCGAAGGCGACGCCGAGGCGTTGTCCCGCCGCCCGCGCAGCGCCCTCGAGGAACTCGCGCGGGTCCCAGTTCTCCCAGCCGAGCCCGTCGATGTAGGCGCGGTGCGCCTCGAGCGACAGCACCCCGGCGTCGAAGGTGTCGGTGGTGTCGACCGCGTGCTGGGCCTGGGGTGAGCCGAAGGCCCAGACCTCATGCACGCCGCCCCACGGCTCGGTGCCGTCGGTCAGCTGCTCGGGGAAGATCCAGCGGTTCCCGGCGTCGCGGACCGCGTCGAGCACCGCCTTGCCGACGGCGATGTGGTCGGCCTGGTTGAGGTTGCGCCCGCCCCACGTGTCGCGGAAGTTGCCGGTCACGACGACGTCGGGTCGGTGGCGGCGTACCTCGGCACAGATCCGCCAGCGCAGCGGCACGCCGTACTCCAGGATGCCGTCGGGCTCGCGCAGGAAGTCGACCGTGTCCACGCCCACGATGCGCGCGGAGTCGACCTGCTCGGCCTCGCGCACGACGCGGCACGTGTCGGGGTGGACCGAGTCGATCCCGGCCTCGCCGCTGGTGACCATGGTGTAGCCGACCCACTTGCCCTGTCCGGTCCACCTCGCGACCGCCGCGGCTGCGCCGAACTCCATGTCGTCGGGGTGGGCGACGACGCACAGGGCGCGGCGCCAGGTCTCGTCGAGGGGCTCCAGCGGCTCAGGTGCGTCCATGGGCCGAACCTACGCCCGCGCTGCACGGCGGGGGAGCGCCACCGGAGCCGAATAGGTCCGAGCGTTTCGCGGCCCTACCATTGTCCGGTGAGTGAGAGCAATGAATCAGCCCCCCGTTTCGACGAACTAGGACTTGACCCCAAGGTGGAGAGGGTCTTGCGTGACGTCGGTTACGAGACTCCCTCACCGATCCAGGCCGAGGCCATCCCGCCCCTGCTGGCCGGCCAGCACGTCGTCGGGCTGGCGCAGACCGGCACCGGCAAGACCGCTGCCTTCGCTCTCCCGATCCTCTCGCGCATCGACCTCTCCCAGACCAAGCCGCAGGTCCTCGTCCTCGCGCCGACCCGTGAGCTGGCGCTGCAGGTCTCCGAGGCGTTCGGCCGCTACGCCGCGCACCTCAAGGGACTGCACGTGCTCCCCGTCTACGGCGGCCAGGGGTACGGCGTCCAGCTGAGCGCACTGCGGCGCGGCGTGCACGTCGTCGTCGGCACACCGGGCCGCGTGATGGACCACATCGAGAAGGGCACGCTGGACCTCAGCGAGATCCGCTTCGTGGTGCTCGACGAGGCCGACGAGATGCTGAACATGGGCTTCGCCGAGGACGTCGAGACGATCCTGGCCGGGACCCCGGACAGCAAGCAGTTGGCGCTGTTCAGCGCGACGATGCCGGCGCAGATCAGGCGCATCATCAAGAAGTACGCGCCCGGTGCCACCGAGATCACCGTGAAGTCCAAGTCGGGCACGGCCACCAACGTCACCCAGCGCTACCTCAAGGTCGCGCACCACCAGAAGCTGGACGCGCTCACCCGCATCCTCGAGGTGGAGAACTTCGACGGGATGATCGTCTTCGTGCGCACCAAGCACGCCACCGAGGAGCTCGCGGAACGCCTGCGCGCCCGCGGGTTCGCGGCGGCGGCGATCAACGGTGACGTGGCCCAGGACAAGCGGGAGCGGACGATCGACCAGCTCCGCAAGGGCAAGCTCGACATCCTGGTCGCTACCGATGTGGCCGCCCGCGGCCTCGACGTGGAGCGGATCAGCCACGTGATCAACCACGACATCCCCACGGACACCGAGTCCTACGTGCACCGCATCGGCCGCACCGGCCGCGCGGGCCGCAGCGGCGAGGCGATCTCGTTCGTCACCCCGCGGGAGAACTACCTGCTCCGCGCGATCGAAAAGGCCAACCGCACCACGCTGCAGCAGATGAGCCTGCCGACCGTCGAGGACGTGAACGCCTTCCGGGTCGCCAAGTTCACCGAGGCGATCGGCCAGGCCCTCACCGACCCGCAGGTCGGGATGTTCCGCGAGCTGGTCCAGGCCTACGAGCAGGAGCACGACGTCCCTGCCCAGGACATCGCGGCCGCGATCGCCGTACTCGCCCAGGACGGGGAGCCGCTGTTCCTCGAGGACATGCCCGAGCCCGCCGCCCAGGAGCGTCGCGAGCGGCGCGAGCCCGCGACCGGCCTGGTCCGCTGGCGGATCTCGGTCGGCAAGCGGCACCACGTCGAGCCGCGGCAGATCGTGGGTGCGCTGGCCAACGAGGGCGGGCTCAAGCGCTCGGACTTCGGCCGGATCGACATCAAGCCCGGCTTCTCGCTCGTCGAGCTCCCGCCCGAGCTCCCCGCCGACACCCTGGACCGGCTCTCCTCGACCCGCATCTCCGGTGTCCTGATCGACCTGCAGCGCGACAAGGGACCGGCCCCGCGGTCGGGCCCCAAGCGCTTCAACGACGACGGGCCTGCACATCACGGCGGCAAGAAGCCGCGCCACAAGCACCGGGACAGCTGAGCCGTAGCCCCACGGCGTGCGTGCCGCCGACCGGCGGCGCGCCCGCCTCGGTAGGCTCAGCCGCCTCGGGGAGGTAGCTCAGTCGGTTAGAGCAAAGGACTCATAATCCTTGGGTCGTGGGTTCGAGCCCCACCCTCCCTACGAAGAGTTTTCCCAGGTCAGCCCGCATCAGGCTCCCTGGGGTCGAACGGGAGCACGTCCTGCCCGGGCTGACGAGTCCGCAACGAGTCCGCACGAGCTTGAGCAACAGCCTCGACGAGCCGCTCGGCGACGTCGTCCAGATCGTCCCCGAAGAGGCCGGCCTAGACGTCCAAGGTCATCGCCGCGGAGGCGTGACCAAGCATGCGCTGGACTGCCTTGACGTTCGCCCCGGCCTGGATCGCGAGGCTCGCCGCCGTGTGCCGCAGGTCGTGCGGTGTCAGCTGCGGTACGCCGATGGCGGCAGCCTCCGGATCGAAGACCCGAGCCCGGAAGTTGTGGTTGCGCAACGGAGCCCCACGGGGCGAGGTGAACACGAGGTCATCTGGCTTCCTGCCCACGACAAGGCGCGCCAGGTCGTCGACCAACGTGCGGGGGATGGGCACCGAGCGATGCTGGTGTGACTTTGGCGTCCCGTAGCTCACCTGCCCAGGTCGATCGCAGTGCGGACCACGGCGAGCCGCCGGCGCAGGGCCCGCGCATCGGGAACCGACGATGCTCCCTGGTTCACTGCGCGAATGATCCGGACTCTCGCCGATGTCCTTCGTGACGTTCTTGCAGACGCCGACCGGAGAGGAATCAGGAGCCCGATCCATCGGCGCGGGCAGGTGAGCGGGGCGGCCGGGCTGACCGGGGCCGGGTGACGCGAAGGGGCGCACCGCAGCGACGGCACCGTGACGGTCGCCGTGTCCGACGCTCGCGCATCGAAGGCCTGACTCGGCAGCGGCCTCTGGACTCCGTGCCGCGGCGGTGTCACCGTGAAGGGATGACCGGCACCATCGACGCCGACTACCTCGTCGTCGGAGCGGGTGCGATGGGGATGGCCTTCACCGACGCCCTGACCGACCACGCCGACGTACGCGTGGCGCTGATCGACCGGCGCCACGGTGCCAGCGGGCACTGGCTCGAGGCGTACCCCTTCGTCCGCCTGCACCAGGCCTCGGCCTTCTACGGGGTCGCGTCGACCCTGCTGGGCGGCGGCCAGCTACAGCAGCGCGGACCCGAGGAGGGCCTGCAGGAGCGGGCGTCCCAGTCGGAGATCTGCGCCTACTACGCCCGGATGCTCGACCGGATGCTGGAGTCGGGCAAGGTCGAGTTCTTCCCCAACACCGAGTACCTCGGCGACCACACCATCGTCTCGCGCATCTCCGGCGAGCGTTTCGAGACGCCGGCGCGGGTGCCGGATGGTCGACGCCCGCTACCTGGCCCCCAGCATCCCCGCGGAGAAGCCGCCCCCGTTCGGCGTCTCCGAGGGCGCCCGGGTGGTTCCGGTCAACGGCCTGGCCCGACTGGAGCAGGCGCCGAGTCAGTACGTCGTCGCCGGGTCGGGCAAGACCGCCACCGACGCGATCATCTGGCTGCTGGCGCGTGGGGTGGACCCGGACGCCGTCTGCTGGGTGCGCCCCCGCGACCCCTGGATGCTGAACCGGGCGCTGGTCCAGCCCGATCCCGCGGTCTTTCTCGGCATGGCTGCCGACACCATGCAGGCGGCCGTGGAGGCGACCTCGCTCGAGGACCTGTTCCTCCGGCTGGAAGATGCCGGCGTCGTGTTGCGCATCGACCGCACGGTCATGCCGACGATGGCCAAGGCGCCGACCCTGGCTGCGTGGGAGCTCGAGCAGCTGCGCACCGTCGGGAACGTCGTACGACGCGGGCACATCGAGACCGTGGACCGGGGCAAGCTGAGCTTCGCCGACGGGTCTGTCGCCGTCGCCGACGACGCTCTTGTCGTGCACTGCGCGGCGGACGGGCTGAAGTGCCCCGGGATCATCCCCGTCTGGCGCCCCGAGGCGATCACCCTGCAGCCAATCAGGGCCGGGTTTCCGTGCTTCGGCGCGGCACTCGTTGGGTACGTCGAGGCGACCCGCCAGGACGACGACGAGAAGAACCGCCTCTGCCCGCCGTCGCCTTACCCCAACTCGATGGCGGAGTGGGCGAGAATGAACGTCCTGGGCATCCGGAACGCCATGTCCTTCTCGGCCGAGCCCGACATCAAGGAATGGGCGGACCTGGTGGCGCTCAACCCGGCCCGGATCCCGCCCGGACATCCCGCGTCCGCCGCGCTGGACGACGCACGTGAACGCCTGGCGACTCACACGCGCCCCGGACTGGCCAGGCTTGCCGAACTGACGTGAGCGGCAGTCGGCAGCAGACCGAATACTCGAGCTACCGCAGCACATGTCAGCATGTGGCGAGCTCATTCGATACCTCGACAAACGCGAGCGTTGCGCCCGGTGACTTCAAACAGATCTTGGCCACTGTCGCCGACGACCTCCGAGTTGGGTACCTAACGCGGCGGCCAGACCGCGCGGGGGTCAGCCTAGGACGAGCGACGCGAGCTGAGTTGCGAGGACCGCCGCGCCAAGCGTGCGCCTGAACGGGCCGGCGCCACGAACGACCTCGTCGAGCGCCCACACGAGAAGTGCCCCGTGGCGGATGCCGTCTACGGCGGTGCTGTGGGCGGCCGACAGTTCGAACCTCCCCAGCACCAGGGTGACCATCCAGACGGACAGCGCCGCATTCGGCAGTTGCCACAGGTTCAGACGCCCGTCCGAGGAGCGGAACCACCACGAGGCGGAGCTCAGGCGAGCGGAGAGTGGGTCGATCGTCGGACGGGTCACGTCGAGAACGCACCCAGCGTCAAAACCGCCAACGCACTTGTGACCGTGACTCTCGACTCAAGACAGCACGGGCAAAGGCCTGGGATCGTTGGCACCATGACGGGGCGGCCTTGCACGCTCCCTTTTGAACATTGGCGGGCGATACGTACCCCCGGCGGTTCAAGCGTGAACTCGCACGCTGCCAATGTTCGGCTGAGCGGAGCTCCGGTGGGGACGGCCCGGGTGGCGGGGGAGTAGGGCCGGACACCGTCCGGTACGGGCGTTGTGGTCGATGCGAGTAGGGCCTTGAGGGTCACACGCGGTGCAATGACGCACGTCCGCACATCGGCCATAAGAGTGCGCTTGCTTGACGCCGAAACCCAGTGCCCCGGCCTCGGACGACACGCATCGGTGATGAATCTCTTCTCTTCGTCAAGCCGCCGGCTCCGCCGACGGGAACGGCTGCGGGCGGCGCTGGCGCGCCGTCCTCGCCGAGCCGGACCTGAAGTGCCGAGAGCTTCGATCCCGGCCTCCCGATGATCCGGACACCGACCAGCGCCTCAAGGTCGCATCCGCGTCGCTGCGCGATCGAGCAAGCTCGAACCTTGACCCGCCGGCCGGCGCCCCGGTGCGGCGGGCTATCGGGATCCAAGCGCAGGAGCGGTCCGCAACGAGTCCACATGCGATCCGCAGCATGGTCCGAAACCACTTGAAGAGAAAAGACAGTCGCGACCGTCTTTCCCCTGATCAGGTGGAGTTATTGACCCGGAGCACGTTCGGTCGGGTCGCCTGGCTTTGATGCCCGATCGTTCTCATAATCCTTGGGTCGTGGGTTCGAGCCCCACCCTCCCTACCAAGGTGGTCGAGCAGCGAACGCTGGCGACCCCAAGGTGGTCGAGCAGGGACCACTGCGTCGACCCCGTGGTGGTCGAGCAGTGACCACTGCGGCGACCGCATGGTGGTCGAGCAGCGAACGCAGTGAGCGGACAGTCGAGACCACTCCCGTGACCCCGCGCGCAGACCTCACCCGTCAGGCGGCTCCCGTCCAGCCGAGGTCATCCGGCGTACGCCGGGTGGTGGGGTGAACTCGAACTCGTTGGGTCCGGTGGCCCTGATCTGCCAGGGCCCGGCGTGGACGAGGCGGTGGTGGTGGCCGCAGAGCAGGAGCGTGTTCGCCAGCGACGTCGGCCCGCCGTCTGCCCAGTGGATGAGGTGGTGGGCGTGGCACATCACCGGTGGCCGGGTGCAGTTGGGGAATCGGCAGTGCTTGTCCCGGGCGACGAGGGCCTTCCAGATCGCGGCGGTGACCAGCCGCAGCTGGCGGCCGACGTCGAGGACCTCGCCGTCGGTGCCGAGGACGATCGGGATGACGTGGGCGTCGCATGCCATCCGGCGTACGGCGGCGACGTAGATGTCCTCGCCGGTCTCCGTGGTCCCGAACCCGGTCTGCTGCTGGAGGTCGGCCAGGGTGATGGTGACCGAGACCCGCGGGGACGCGCTGTGGCACTCGGGGAGGAGCTCGGCGGTGGCGGCACGGTCGCAGAGCTCGACCAGGGCGTCGAGCATCCGGGCGCCGTGGTCGCGGGGGTCGCGGCCGTCGTGGCCGCAGCCGGGGATCTCGCAGGTGTCGAGGTCGCACACCGGGCCGTTGGCGGGGACCGGTTTTGACAGGGGGAGGAGGGTGGCGCGGAGCTTGGCGCCGTCCTCGGCCGAGCAGCGGCCCTTGATCCAGCAGCCTCCGGCGGTGTCGAAGCGGACGTTGAGGTCGCGGTCGAGGTGCGCGGCGCGGTCCTCACGCTCCATCTCCCGCTCGGCACGACGCTCCTCACCGTCAGGGTCCACGAGCGTGACCAGGACCCGGCCGAGCTTGGCCAGCTCGGTGGCATCGAGCGCCTTGGCCTCGGCCAGCATCGCCTGGCACCCACGGACGCGGAGGTCCGGGTCGGTGGGCAGGTCCTCGACGGCCCGCTCGATCACCTGCGCCTTGGTGACCGAGAGCCACCCGTCCGCGAGCGCCACACCGACCGGGGCCAGCACCGGGGCCTGCACCGCCGCCGCGAGCCGCACGGTGGCGGGGCCGGTGCCCTTGCGGCCGCCGGTGATCGAGGTGAGGAAGTCCTGGGTGGAGGCCCACCCGACCGGCTTCACGGCGTTGGTGACCTCGAGCTCGTGCACGACCTCGAGCTCGACGGCATCGAGGGTGGACTTCAGCGCCTCGATCTCGGCGACGGTGTCCATCAGCTCCTCGCCGCGCCCAGCCGCCCACAACGTGTCCTGCAGCCCCTGGACCTGACGCCGGATCCGGGCGAGCTCGGCCGCGACCCGGCCGGCGCACGAGGCGCCTGGCGGGGTGTCCGGAGGAGTGTCCGGCTGGCTGGTCATGGATCAATCCAAGCAGCGAGCACCGACAGGAACTGGCGAGATTCCCCTTGTTCCACTGGGCATTTGCAAACTATTTGGAAAGTTTCTTGTGTGAAGTTGGCGCGCTCGGGTCACCTGGCGTGGTCTCGACTTTCCGCTCGTCTCGACTGTCCGCTCGCTGGTGCTCGCTGCTCAACGCAAGGCTTCGCTCGCTGCTCGAGCACCTTGGGGTCGCGTGCACCGGCGTAGGTCTGGTGCTTGGCGCACCTGGCGTGGTCTCGACTTTCCGCTCGTCTCGACTGTTTCGCTCGCTGGCGCCCGCTGCTCAACGCAAGGCTGCGCTCGCTGCTCGACCACCTTGGGGTCGCGTGCACCGACGTAGGTCTGGTGCTTGGCGCACCTGGCGTGGTCTCGACTATCCGCTCGCTGCTCGACCACCCTGGGGTCGCCTGCTCCGGCGTACGTCTGGTTGTC
Organism: Nocardioides sp. Z30_9; assembly: GCF_058215735.1. NCBI lineage: Bacteria > Bacillati > Actinomycetota > Actinomycetes > Propionibacteriales > Nocardioidaceae > Nocardioides > Nocardioides sp. Z30_9. The sequence goes on along the minus strand of NZ_JBZAJF010000001.1, from coordinate 830,221 downwards.
GGCTCACCCGGCGGACGTCTGGCTGCTCGACCGCCATGTCGCGGTTCGGTCGGGCCCTGGGTCAGCGGATCTTGATCCGGCGCTGGAGGAGGCCGGGGTCCACCGTCGCGGTGCCGACGTAGCGGAAGCGGAACATGCGCTTGCCGCGAGGCACCTTGGTCACGGTGGCCCGCGCAGCGCCGTTGCGCAACGGGAGTACGGCGAGCACCTTGCCGCGCGACCTGACCTGGAGGACTCCGGACGCCGGGCCGATGCCGCTGCCGACGACCGAGGCGTTGACCCACAGGATGCGCTTGCCGGGCGCGCTGACGACCTTGATCACGGGCTTGGCCCGAACCACCGCGGACGGGGTCGTCCGGGTGGTGAGGGGCTCGTAGCCGGCACGGGTCACCCGCACCTGCGCCAGGACACGTGACCCGGCATCGGCGGCGCTGAGCCGGTAGGTGGCGGCGGTCGCTCCGGAGATCGGTTGCGAGCCGCGGATCCACTGCACCGCGACGCCGGACTGCGGCGGCAGGGCAGGGAGCTTGACCGTCACCGTGGAGCCGGGGCGCGCTGTGCCCGTAAGCTTGGGCGCCGAGGGAAGCTTCAGGGCAGGCCTCCCGGCAGGTGCCTCGCCTGCGACTGCTGCCGTGGCTGCCGACCAGGCCGGGGTGTTCGGGAAGCCGGCCTTCACCACGGTCACCCGCACGGCGATCGCCTTGCCCAGCTGTGCCGCCTGCGGGGTGAACGTGATCTTCGCTGCGCCGGAGATGGGCGCACCGTTTGCCATCCACTGGTAGTGCGGAGTGGTGCCGGGCTGGCTCCAGGTGCCGGGGGAGGCGGTCAGGACCGAGCCGACCTTGGCCACCCCGGTGATCGTGGGGAGCTTGGTGGCGACGAGCTTGGGGGCAGGGGTCGCGGGTGCGACCGGGCCGGCGACGTCGCGGAAGTGGATGAACCCGCTGGGCCACCCGGTCCCGGTGCGGACGATCCGGGTCCACGAGAAGTCACCGTTCCAGCTGTCCTGCGACACGATGATCTCGTTGGCGGAGACCACGCGCTCGACGTAGGCGACGTGACCCGCGGATCCTGCCGGCTTGACCCCGGCCCGCCACCAGGCCACGGACCCGACCGTGGGGGTGGAGTTGGTGATGCGGGCCATCTGGGTGCCCCAGTTGGTGGCGTTGCCGTTCCCGGTCCAGGGCCGGGTGGCCGAGTGTCCGTTGCGGATCATCCGGTAGGCGGCGTAGTTGGTGCAGTTGTGCCCGGCGTACATCCGCCAGTACATCGTCTTCGAGACCGCCGAGTAGCCGCCGTCGCCCATCCCGGCCTTCGCGCACCCGGCGTACCCCTTGCACAGGGTGGTGATGGTCGCGGACGCGGGAGCGGCCCCCGCAGTGACGCTGAGCCCCCCGATCAGCAACAGGCTGACTCCGAATGAGGCAAAACGCCCAGATCTGGTCACGAGGTGTGAGTGTAGTGACAGAAAGTGCTCTGAGTGAAGGATTTTGCCAAAGGTCAAGCCGACACGCCGCGCGTCACGCGTAAACTACAACCGTGTGATGCGCCTCGCTCCTGCGGGGCCGTCTCCGGAACGCCGGAAGCGCGGAACAGGGCGTGGGAGCATGGATGACCATGGAGAACGTGCGCCCGATCGAGACCTGGCTGACCGACATGGACGGCGTCCTGGTGCACGAGGAGGAGCCGGTCCCGGGGGCCAAGGAGTTCGTCGAGGCGCTCAAGCTCTCCGGCAAGAAGTTCCTCGTCCTGACGAACAACTCGATCTTCACCCCGCGCGACCTGCGTGCTCGCCTGCTCACCAGCGGGATCGACGTCCCGGAGAGCGCCATCTGGACCTCCGCGCTGGCCACGGCCGGGTTCCTCGCCGACCAGCGCCCGGGCGGCAGCGCCTACGTGGTGGGGGAGGCCGGGCTCACCAACGCGCTCCACGAGGTCGGCTACGTGATGACCGACCGGGATCCCGACTACGTCGTGCTCGGGGAGACGCGCACCTACTCCTTCGAGTCGATCACCCGCGCCGTGCGGCTGATCGAGGGCGGTGCCCGGTTCATCGCGACGAACCCCGACCCCAGCGGGCCGAGCATGCAGGGCACGCTGCCGGCCACGGGTGCGGTGGCGGCCCTGATCAGCAAGGCGACCGGCCGGACGCCGTACTTCGTCGGCAAGCCGAACCCGCTGATGATGCGCAGCGCGCTGAACCGGCTCGAGGCCCACTCCGAGAGCACCGTGATGGTCGGGGACCGGATGGACACCGACATCATCAGCGGCCTCGAGGCCGGGATCAGGACCGTTCTGGTCTCCACAGGCTCGACCCGGCCGCACCAGGTCGAGCTCTTCCCCTACCGGCCCACGCGGGTCGTCGACTCCGTCGCAGACCTGGTCGAGCTCGCCCAGCAGCCCGCCGGTGAGATGTGAGGCTCAGGCGACCTCAGGTGGTGGCGTTGCGGTACGACGGGGCGGTGGAGGAGCCCCACCACGCCTCACCGGCGTCGTTCCACTGCTCGCCGTCCTCGGCCTCGGGCGACTCCTGCACCGCGGCCAGCAGGGCGGTGGGGGAGCTGGCGTAACCGGGGGTGGTCGCCGCGTTCAGGGCCTCCTCGCCCTTGCCGCGCGAGAGCTCCGGCGGCACGACCAGGACGCAGTGCTCGGTGCGCTCCGAGGTGGTCACCACCAGCACGTGAGTGTCGTCGTCGGCGTCGAAGCCGACCTTGACGTAGCCCCGCTTGGTCGGGACGCGGCGCGGGGCGTCGTCCCAGTCGGGCGGGGAGATCATGACCTTGACGATCCGGCCGAGCTCGGCGGGGAAGTTGTCGACCAGGTCCGCGAGCTCGACGGTGAGGTCGCGGCTCTGCGGCCACCACCCTCCGTCCAGGGGCTGCTTGCCGGGGGTCTCCACCATGCGCAGCCTCAGCGGCTGGCGCGCGTGGGTGGCGCTGTTCGACGTACTCATCACTCTCGCCTCTCACTCCGTCCCGATGGCCTTCCCGGGTGGAGGCTGCCTCGGAACCGAGTAGCACCATTCTACAGGTGTTGAAGGTCACGCGGCGCCGCCTGCGTCCGTCCGCGTGACGAGTCGCCCGCACAGGCCCACCTCAGCGCCCTAACATGCCGAGGGTGATCAAGTACCTGGGCTCGAAGCGGCTGCTCGTGCCCGTGCTCGGCGAGATCGCCACCGCGGTCGCGGCGGGCACCGCGGTGGACATGTTCACCGGCACCACCCGGGTGGCGCAGGAGTTCAAGCGGCGCGGGGTCGAGGTGACCGCCACTGACGCCGCCTCCTACAGCGAGGTGCTCAGCGACTGCTACATCGCCACCGACGCGCGCACGGTCGACGTCGAGGCGCTGGTCTCGGAGCTGCGGCAGCTGAACGCCCTGCCGGGGACGCCGGGCTACGTCACCCGAACCTTCTGTGAGGAGTCGCGCTACTTCCAGCCACGCAACGGCGCCCGCATCGACGCCATCCGTGCCGCCATCGAGCGCGACCATCCCGCCGGGTCGGACGGGACCGAGGGGACGGTCCGGGCGATCCTGCTGACCGCCCTGCTGATCGCCGCTGACCGGGTGGACTCCACGCTGGGGCTCCAGATGGCCTACCTCAAGGAGTGGTCGCCGCGGTCCCACCGCGACCTCGAGCTCCGGGTGCCCGAGCTGCTCCCGGGCGCCGGCCACACCGTGCGGGGCGACGTGATGGGGTCGGTGGACGGCCTCGACCGCGTGGACCTGATGTACCTCGACCCGCCGTACAACCAGCACCGCTACTTCACCAACTACCACGTCTGGGAGACGTTGGTGCGCGGCGACGAGCCCGAGCACTACGGGGTCGCGTGCAAGCGGGTCGACGCGCGCGAGGACCACACCCGCAGCGTGTTCAACCGCAAGCGGTCGATGCCCGTCGCCCTCGCCGACCTGATCCGCCGGGCCCGGGCCGAGGTGGTGGTGGTCTCCTACAACGACGAGTCCTGGATCACCCCGGAGGAGATGACGATCGCCCTGCGGGACGCCGGACACGAGTGTGTGCAGGTGCTCGCGTTCGACTCCAAGCGGTACGTCGGGGCGCAGATCGGCATCCACGGGCCGACGGGGGAGAAGGTGGGGACGGTCAAGCGGCTGCGCAACGTGGAATACCTGTTCCTGGCCGGCGCCAGGGATCGGGTGGCAGCGGCTGCCGCCGCCGGCACCACGGACCAGCCTGCGCCCGATTCTTCCGAAAAAAGTTATAAGACTTGAATGCCTGAAACGCCTTTTATGAGTACTCTCTAGGCACGGCCGGGAGACCCTTTCCCAACCACGGCGCTGGTCTCCCGGCCGCTCACTCTTCTCGGATCTCGGCGCCGGATCCCGGCGCCGGATCTCGGCGCCGGCTGCTCAGCGCCGGCTGCTCAGCGGCCGTCGGCGTGCGCGGCGTCGCGGATCTCGCCGACCAGCTCCTCGATGACGTCCTCGAGCGTCGCAACGCCGACCACCGCCCCGGCGTCGTCGAAGACCCGCCCCATGTGGGCGCCCTTGACCTGCAGGGTCTGCAGGGCAGCGACCAGGGTGTCCGAGGTGCGTACGCCGGCCAGCGGCCGGATCCACTTGTCCTCCACGACTCGCGCGCGACCGTGGGGATCGGACTGGAGCACGTCCTTGATGTGCAGGTAGCCCACGAGCTCACCATCGGTCCCGACGACGGGGAACCGTGAGAAGCCGGTGTTGGCGCAGACGACCTCGACGTCGGAGGCGCGGGCGCCCCGGGTGACGGTCTCGATCTGGTCGAGCGGCAGCAGCACGTCGGCAACGGTGCGCGAGGTGAAGCCCAAGGCGCCGGAGAGGCGCTCGTACTCGCCCTGTTCGAGCATCCCCTCGTGCCGGGACTCGGTCACCATCGCCTCGACCTGCTCGCGGGTGAACGAGGAGGAGACCTCGTCACGGGGCTCGACGTGGACCAGCCGCAGGATGGCGTTCGCCACGGCGTTCAGCAGCCACACCACCGGCTTGAGCACCGTCACGACCACCATCATCGGCGGGCCGAACAGCAGTGCTGCGCGCTCGGGACCGGCCAGGGCGAGATTCTTGGGCACCATCTCCCCGAGCACGACGTGCAGGTAGACCACGCAGATCATCGCGATCGTGAAGGCCACCGGGTGCAGCCAGGCGTCCGGCAGGTGGGCGGCGTGGGCGACCGGCTCGATCAGGTGCGCCAGGGCAGGCTCCGCGACGGCGCCCAGGCCCAGCGAGCACACCGTGATCCCGAACTGGGCCCCGGCCATCACCAGCGAGACGTTCTCCATCGCCCGCAGCGTGGTGCGCGCGATCCGGGAGCCGGCCATGGCGCGCGGCTCGATCTGCGTACGCCGCGCCGAGACCAGCGCGAACTCGGCCCCCACGAAGAACGCGTTGCCGAGCAGGAGGACCAGCCCGAGCCACAGGGCACCCTGGGTGCTCATGAGCGCCTCCCCGTCTCGCGCTTCGTCGGGTCAGCGACGAGGTGACCCGAGTCGTCACCGGCCTCGGGGACCAGCCGGCGGATCGAGATCCGGTCCACGCGCAGCCCGTCCATCCGTTCGACCCGCATCAGCGCATGCTCCTGCACGGGCTCCTCGTCGTCGTCCTCGGGGATGACCAGCGGCAAGGGCACCAGCACGCTGTCCCCGCGTGCGGGGATCCGGCCGAGCTCGCGGACCAGGAGGCCGGCGACGGTGTCGTAGCTCTCGTCCTCGGGCAGCTGCATCCCGGTGGTGCCGACGACCTCGTCGGGCCGCAGCAGCCCGGAGAGGATCCAGGAGCCGTCCGGGCGCTGGCGCATCCGGGACCCGTAGCGGTCGTGCTCGTCGGCGATGTCGCCCACGATCTCCTCGACCACGTCCTCGAGGGTGACCACGCCGGCCGTGCCGCCGTACTCGTCGGAGACGATCGCCATCTGGAAGCCCTCGGCGCGCAGCAGCGAGAGCAGCGGGTCCAGGCGCAGGGACTCCGGCACCACCGTCGCCTCCACCATCACCTCACGGATCAAGGTGTCGTCGCGCTCGGAGCGGGGCACGGCCACGGCCTGCTTGACGTGGACCGATCCGACGATGTTGTCGGTGGTGCCCTTGATGACCGGGAACTTGGAGAACCCGGTGACCCCGGAGAGCTCGATGATCTCGCTGACCGGGTCGGTGGCGTCGACGCAGGCCATCTGGACGCGTGGGGTCATGATCTCGCCGGCGGTCCGGGGGCCGAAGGCGAGCGAGCGCTGCACGAGGTGGGCGGTCTCGGAGTCCAGCGTGCCCTCGCTGGCCGACCGGCCGGCCAGCGAGGCCAGCTCCTCGGAGGTCCGGGCCGAGCGGAGCTCCTCCTGTGGTTCCACGCCCATGGCACGCAGGAGTGCGTTGGCGGAGCCGTTGAGCACGCGGATGGGGTACTTCATCGCCGTGGTGAAGCCGCGCTGGAAGCCCTGGGTCGCCTTGGCGGTCTCCAGGGGGAGCGCGATCGCGATGTTCTTGGGCACGAGCTCACCGAAGATCATCGTGGCGGCGGTGGAGATCAGCAGGCCGAGGGTGAGTGCCGTCGGCTTCACCGCGCCCTCGGCCAGCCCCAGCGCGGTGAGCGGCTCCTGGATCAGCGCGGAGATGGCCGGCTCCGCGAGCAACCCGATCGCGAGGTTGGTCAGGGTGATCCCGACCTGGGCGCCGGAGAGCTGGGTGGACAGGGAGCGCAGCGCGCTTTGGACCCCCACTGCGGCCGGGTCTCCCGAGCTGGCCGCGTTGTCGACCTCCGCGCGGTCCACGGTGACCAGGGAGAACTCGGCGGCCACGAACCCGCCGCACGCGAGCACGAGGCCCACCGAGATCGCGAGCAGCAACCATTCCATGGGGACCATTGTGGGGTGTCCCCGGCGCTCGTGGGCGCGCACCTGTCGGCGGCGGGATCGAACCGCCTGACCGCAGGCCTCTCGCGTGCAAGAATCCGCGGATGAGCGAGGTGGACCGCCCCCGGCTCGAGGGGTCCGTGGCCGTACGCGATGGCCGCAGGCTGTCGTTCGCAGAGTTCGGGGTGCCGCGAGGCCGGGCGATCGTGTGGATGCACGGCACTCCCGGCGCCCGCCGCCAGGTCCCGATCGAGGCGCGCGAGTACGCCGAGGAGAACGGCATCCGGATCATCGGAGTCGACCGACCCGGCATCGGGTCCTCCACGCCGCACCTCTACGAGAACATCCTCGACTGGACCGGCGACCTCGTCGAGCTCTGCGACGTGCTCGACATCGACAAGCTCCACGTGATCGGACTCTCCGGCGGTGGTCCCTACGCGCTGGCCGCCGGGGCTGCCCTGCCCGACCGGGTGCACGGGGTCGGGGTCCTCGGCGGCGTCGCGCCGACCAAGGGGCCAGACGCCATCTCCGGAGGACTGGTCAGCCTGGCGCCGTACGCCGCCCCGGTGCTGTCCTTGACCAGGGTGCCGCTCGGGATCGCGCTCGCGCAGTTCATCCGGCTGGTCCGGCCGGTCGCAGGGGCCATCATCGACGGCTACGCCTCGGTGCAGCCGCGCGGGGACAAGGAGATGCTGGCGCGCCCGGAGTTCCGGGCGATGTTCCTCGACGACCTGCTCAACGGCTCGCGGTTCCAGGTCAGCGCGCCCCTGTCCGACATCATCCTGTTCACCCGGCACTGGGGCTTCGAGGGGGCCGACGTACAGGTCCCGGTGCACTGGTGGCACGGCGACTCCGACCACATCATCCCGCACGCCCACGGCGTCCACGTGGCCGCGCGACTGCCGCACGCCACGTTCACCACGGTCGACGGGGAGTCGCACCTCGGCGGGTTCGGCGTGGTCAGCAAGGTGCTCACCGAGCTGATGGAGCTGGGACCACGCTCGACAACCCAGTCATCTGCGACATAAGCGACACGCCGGGGCGGTTTTGGTGGGATCTGCTGGTCTCCAGCCCTCCCATCGGTCACAATGGGCGCACAAGTTCACACGTTCAACACAGAGTCGCACGGACGCTGCTGCTTCAAGATCGAGACCGCTGGGGAAGGCGTATCTCGCGCCGGAGCAGAGGAGGTCAGTCGTGACTCGTTCAGCGACCCGTGGAGTTGTCTACATCCACTCGGCGCCGTCCGCGTTGTGCCCGCACGTCGAGTGGGCCATCGGTGGAGTGCTGGGCGTTGCCCCGCAGGTCGAGTGGACGCCGCAGCCTGCCCAGGTGGGCACCTACCGCACGGAGTACTCGTGGGTGGGTGACCAGGGCACGGGTGCCGCGATCACCTCGGCCCTGCGCGGCTGGAACCACCTGCGCTTCGAGGTCACCGAGGAGGCGACCTCGAGCACCGAGGGGGCGCGCTACTGCGCCACGCCGACCCTCGGCGTCTTCCATGCCGTCACCGGGCTGCACGGCGACATCATGATCCCCGAGGACCGGCTCAAGGCCGCCGTCGTCAAGGCGAGCCTGGGGGAGACCACCCTCGAGCTCGAGGTCGCCAAGCTGCTGGGCAAGCCCTGGGACGACGAGCTGGAGACCTTCCGGCACGCCGGCGACGGCGTCCCGGTCCGCTGGCTGCACCAGGTCGTCTGAGTCGGCGGGGGTTTCGACAGGCTCAACCACCGGCGCCGGCTCAACCACCGGCCCGGCGGTCAGGTTCGCGTCGCGAGCCGGGTGTCGAGGTAGTCGACGAGGTCGCCCACGTGCACGAAGGCCTTGGCGTCCTCGTCGTCGATGCGCACGGCGAAGTGCTGCGCGCACCCCTCGAGGATCTCCACCATCGACAGCGAGTCGATCCGGAGGTCGTCGACGAAGCGCTGGTCGAGGCGCAATTCCAGCTCCGGGCGCTCGGTCACCAGCTGCACGATTCTGGCCAGCTGGGACAGCGTGGTCGCCGCGTCGGGGCTGGGTCCGGGGCGTCCTGGCATGGGTGAGACTCTAGTCAGTGAGGCGACATGCCCACGATGCGGCTACGGAGCATCCATCTGGAACAGGTTCTGGTTGACTCTGACTTCGTTGTCTCAGACCACAATCAGGAGCGCGGCATGGACCAGGTTCCCCAACCGGCTGTCGAGCTCCAGCGCCTGACCATCCACGGCCACGAGCGGGCGTTCGTGAAGATGGGCGAGGGCCCGGTGCTGCTGCTCCTGCACGGGCTCGGCTGCGACCACTCGACCTGGTCGCCCGTGATCCGCGACCTCGCCAAGAACTTCACGGTGATCGCCCCCGACCTGCTCGGCCACGGGGTCAGCGGCAAGCCCCGGGCCGACTACTCGGTGGGTGGCTACGCCAACGGGATGCGTGACCTGCTCACCGTGCTCAACATCGACAAGGTCACCGTGGTCGGGCACAGCTTCGGCGGCGGCATCGCGATGCAGTTCGGCTACCAGTTCCCCGAGCGCACCCAGCGGATGATCCTGGTCGCCCCCGGTGGCATGGGCCCCGAGGTCAGCCCGATGATCCGTGCGGTCACGCTGCCGGGCTTCCACCAGGTGATGGGTCTCGCGACCCTGCCCGGTGTCCGGCACGTCGGCAAGGCCGGCCTGCGGGCGCTCTCGCGGACCGGGGTCACGGCCGCGCGCGACCTGGCCGAGGTCGCCGAGATCTACGAGTCGTTCAAGGACCCGCACGCGCGGGCCGCGATCCGGCACGTGGTCCGGGCGGTCGTCGACCTGAAGGGCCAGATCGTCACGATGGTCGACCGCGCCTACCTCACCCAGGCGATGCCCATGCTCGTGGTCTGGGGGTCCGACGACATGGTGATCCCCGCGAAGCACGCCGAGAACGTCGCCGGCATCGCTCCCGGCGCCGTCGTCGAGGTCCTGCCCAACAGCGGGCACTTCCCGCACAAGGACCACCCGGAACGCTTCGTGAAGATCGTGCAGGACTTCGTCCGGGCCTACCCGCCGGCGACGTACCACCGCGGGCGCTGGCGCCAGCTGCTCCGCAACGGCCCGATGGAGCCGGTGAACCGCGCGGAGGCCGGCGACCGGCCGCTGGCCCCGGTGGCCCAGCTGCCCCGGCGCGGCGCCTGAGCTCTCTGGACCACCGGGGTCGCTGGCAGGCCAGCGCTCAGGGTGCGCCGATGCGGCGGTACTCCGCGCCCAGCGTGCGTGCCGTGGTCACGACGATCACCAGTCCCAGGACGACCAGGACCGCACCCAGCCCCTTCAGCAGCGGGTCGAGGTCCTGGGTCGCCGGCCAGGAGAGCGCGAGGCAGAGCACGCCCCCGGCGATCGGGATGACTCCCCGCCGGCCGGCGTCGAGCCAGGCGCGCTGCTGGGCCTCGCTCACGCGTCCCCGCCCTCCTGCTTGACGTCGGCCACGGCGGTGGGGTCGTCCACGCGGTACTTGCGGAACGCCTCGCCCACGACCTCGGGCTTGACCTCACCGCGAGCGGCGAGCGCCTGCAGGGCAGCGACGGTCACGCTCTCCGCGTCGACCTGGAAGAAGCGTCGTGCGGCGGGCCGGGTGTCGGCGAAGCCGAACCCGTCGGTGCCCAGTGCGTGGAAGTCGGTGCCCACCCAGGGCGCGATCTGCTGGGGCACCGCGCGCATGTAGTCGCTGACGGCCACCACGGGACCGCTGGCGTCCGCCAGCTTGTTCGTGATGTAGGGGACCCTGGCCTCTTCGTCGGGGTGGTTGAACGACCACTTCTCCGCAGCGATGGCCTCGCGGGCCAGCTCGTTCCACGAGGTCACCGACCACAGCTCGGCGGCCACGCCCCAGTCCTCGGCCAGCAGCTGCTGGGCCTTCTGGATCCAGGGGAACCCGACACCCGAGGCGAGCAGCTGGACGCGAGGCACGTCTCCGTTGCCGTCCACCTCGAGGGCGTCGGCGTAGTGGTAGATGCCCTTGAGCAGGCCCTCCGCGTCGATGTTCTCCGGCTCTGCGGGCATCGAGATCGGCTCGTTGTAGACCGTGACGTAGAAGATGACGTCCTCACCCTGAGGGTGCTCCTCGGTGACGGTGTACATCCGGCGCAGGCCCTCCTGCATGATGTGCGCGACCTCGTGGGCGAACGCCGGGTCGTAGTGCACCACCGCGGGGTTGGTCGCGGCGAGCAGCGGTGAGTGGCCGTCCGCGTGCTGGAGCCCCTCGCCGGTCAGGGTCGTGCGGCCAGCGGTGGCGCCGATCAGGAAGCCGCGCGCGAGCTGGTCGGCCATCGCCCAGATGGAGTCGCCGGTGCGCTGGAACCCGAACATCGAGTAGAAGATGTAGAACGGGATCATCACCTCGCCGTGGGTGCTGTACGACGAGCCGGCGGCCGTGGCCGACGCCATCGCCCCTGCCTCGGAGATGCCCTCGTGGAGGAGCTGGCCCTTGGTGTCCTCACGCCACTTCAGCAGCAGCTTGCGGTCCACCGACTCGTAGCGCTGCCCGCCCGGGTTGTAGACCTTGGCGCTGGGGAACATCGAGTCCATCCCGAACGTGCGGTACTCGTCGGGAGCGATCGGCACCAGGCGTTGGCCGATGTTCTTGTCCTTCATCCAGTCGCGGAGCAGTCGCACGACCGCCATCGTGGTGGCGATCTTGGCCTTGCCCGAGCCCTGCTTGAGCTCGGCGTAGAGCTCGTCGCCGGGGACCTTCAGCGGCTTGGCGCGGACCACGCGCTTGGGCAGCGAGCCGCCGAGCTGGCGGCGCCGCTCCATCATGTACTCCATCTCGGGCGAGTCCTTGCCCGGGTGGAAGAACGGGGCGCCGCCGGTCTCCTCGTAGGCGTCGTCGATGTCCTTGTCGCTCATCGGCAGGTAGAGCCGGTCGCGGAACTTCTTGAAGTCGGCGGTCTTGAGCTTCTTCATCTGGTGGGTGGCGTTCTTGCCCTCGAGGGACTCGATCGTCCAGCCCTTGATGGTGTGCGCCAGGATCACGGTCGGCTGGCCGACGTGCTTGGTGGCGGCGTCGAAGGCGGCGTACACCTTGCGGTAGTCGTGACCGCCGCGCGGCAGCTTCTCGATCTGCTTGTCGCTCATGTGCTCGACCATCTTGCGCAGCCGCGGGTCGGGACCGAAGAAGTGCTCGCGGTTGTAGGCACCGTCCTCGACCGAGTAGGTCTGGAACTGGCCGTCGGGGGTGGCGTTCATCTGGTTGACCAGGACGCCGTCGACGTCGCGCGCCAGCAGCGCGTCCCACTCGCGACCCCAGATCACCTTGATCACGTTCCAGCCGGCGCCACGGAAGGTCGACTCCAGCTCCTGGATGATCTTGCCGTTGCCGCGTACCGGGCCGTCGAGCTGCTGCAGGTTGCAGTTGATCACCCAGGTGAGGTTGTCGAGCTCCTCGCGAGCCGCGACACCGATCGCGCCCAGCGACTCCGGCTCCGCCATCTCGCCGTCACCGAGGAAGGCCCACACGTGCTGCTTCGAGGTGTCCTTGATCTCGCGGTTCTGCAGGTAGCGGTTGAACCGGGCCTGGTAGATCGAGTTGATCGCCGTCAGGCCCATCGAGACCGTGGGGAACTCCCAGAAGTCCGGCATCAGGCGGGGGTGGGGGTACGACGGGAGCCCCTTGCCCACGCCGTGCTGCACCTCCTGGCGGAAGCGGAGCAGCTGCTCCTCGGTGAGCCGCCCCTCGAGGTAGGCCCGGGCGTAGATGCCGGGGGAGGCGTGGCCCTGGATGTAGACCTGGTCGCCACCACCGGCGGCGTCCTTGCCCTTGAAGAAGTGGTTGAAGCCGACCTCGTAGAGGCTGGCCGCGGACTGGTACGTCGCGATGTGCCCGCCCACCTCGAGGCCGGGACGGTTCGCGTCGGAGACCATCACCGCGGCGTTCCAGCGGATGAAGGCGCGGATCCGGCGCTCGACGTCCTCGTCACCGGGGAACCACGGCTCGCGCTCCGGGGGGATCGTGTTGATGTAGTCCGTGCTGCGCAGCGCCGGGACGCCCACCGACTGCTCGCGCGCACGCTCGAGCAGTCGCAGCATCAGGTAGCGCGCGCGGTCGCGACCGCGGTCGTCCACCATCGCGTCGAACGACGCGAGCCAGTCCTGGGTCTCGTCGGGATCGATGTCGGGAAGCTGGGTCGGCAGGCCCTCGTGGATCACCGAGGCGCGCCGAGCCTCGACTGGCTCTTGGGTGTTGTCGGAGTCGTTCACCGGTTCATCGTGTCACTTCTCGTAAGCAGAGAAAATCTACTGACGAGTACGGGCATCCGGCGCCCTCGTCTCAGGCGTCGGACGCGCCGGTGGGGACGATCCCGGCACCGTTCGTGGCACCGTCGACCGCACGCTTGATCAGTCCTTCGAGGTCGAGCCCGGTGGTGGTCTTCAGCATCGAGAGCGTCTGGACGACGTTGTCCGTGACCTGCTTGGGCATGGCGCCGGCCCCGTCGGTCGAGACGATCGTGAGCTGGTCGATGGCGGCGATGGGGGCGGCCACCTCGCGTGCGATCTGGGGCAGCACCTCGATCAGCATCTGGAGCACCGCGGCGTCGTTGTAGTGGGCGAACGCCTCGGCACGCTTGTCCATCGCCTCGGCCTCGGCCTGGCCCACGGCCAGGGTGGCGGCAGCGGTCGCCTCGCCCTCGGCGCGGGTCGCCTCCGCCTCCGCGACACGACGGGACCGCTCTGCCTCGCCGCGCTTCTGGCCCTCGATCGCCTCGGCCTCGGCGAGTGCCGCACGCCTCGACTTCTCCGACTCACCACTGAGCCGGGTCTCCTCGGCCTTGGCCTGGGCGTTCGCGATCGAGGCGGCCTTGCGGGCCTCGGCCGCGAAGATCTCCGCGGTGCGGTTGGCCTCCGCCTCCTGCTCGACCTTGTACCGCGCGGCGTCGGCCGGCTTGCGGACCTCGGTCTCGAGCTGGCGCTCGGTCAGGGCTGCCTGTCGCACCGCCACCTTCTCCTGCTCGAGGAGGATGGACTGGTCCCGGTCCGCCTGCGCCAACGGTCCCGCAGCGGCTGCGTTGGCCGAGGCCGCGTCGGTCTCGGCCTTGATCTCGGCCTGCTTGAGGGCGAGCGCCCGCTGGGCGACCGCGATCTCCTCCTCGGCCTTGATCCGCGCCTGCTCGGCTGCCTGGCGTGCGTTCGCCTCGGCGATCGAGGCGGCCTGGCCGATCCGTGCGGCCTCGGGACGGCCGAGGTCGGCGAGGTAGCTGCCGTCGTCGGTGACGTCCTGGATCTGGAAGGTGTCCAGGATCAGGCCCTGGCCGGTGAGGGAGTTCTCCGACTCGTCGGCCACCCGCTGCGCGAACGCGGCGCGGTCACGGATGATCTGCTCCACCGTCAGCCCGCCCACGATCGAGCGCAGGGCGCCGGCCAGCACCTCCTGGGTGAAGGCCTCCACGTCCTGCTGCTGGCTCAGGAAGCGCTGGGCCGCGAGCCGGATCTGGTCGGCGTTGCCCCCGACCTTGACGATCGCGACACCCTCGACGTTGAGCTTGATGCCCTGCCCCGAGACCGCACCCCTGATCTGGACCGAGATCCGGCGGCTGGAGAGGTCGAGGGTGGCGAGCTTCTGCACGAAGGGGATCACGAACGTGCCGCCGCCGAGGATCACCTTCTGCCCCGACAGGTCGGTGGTCAGGGCGCCGGTCTCGGGGTTGAGCACCGCCTTCCCCTTGCGGCCGGTGACGATGTACGCCTGGTTCGGGCCGGCCACCTTGTAGCGGCTGGTGACCAGCAGCAGGAGCAGCACGAAGAGGGCGACGAAGCCGAGTACGGGGACGATCACCGGGCTCATGGGGGAGTCCTTTCAGGGTTACCGCGAGGTGGCACGCCCAGCCCAGGTGGCTGGGAGCCGGGGCTAGTGGGCGGGAGGGATCTCGAGGTCGTCCCAGAGCGGGGCGACGCTGACGGCGGTGGGGGAGAGGACCGCGGTGACGTGGATCCCCGTGCCGGCGGGCACCGGGCGCTCCGCACGGGCGTTGAGGCGTACGACGTGACCCCCGAGCAGCACCCTGACGGTGCCGAACCCGCCCTCGGGAATGTCGGTGAGCACGGTGCCCTCGCGGCCCAGGGAGTCCTCCGCGACGGGCGTGGCGTCGCTGTTCCCGTCACGCAGCAACCGGGTGAGCCAGGCCGCGAACCAGCCGAACCCGGCTCCGGCGACGACGCCGACCGGAACGCTGATCAGCACCGGGACACCGGCGGCCTGGGCCGCCGCGCCCCCGAACCCGAAGGCGGCCACGAACCCACCGATCACCGCGCTCGAGAAGACGTCACCGGTCAGGGCGTCGAGGGCGCCGTCGAGCACGTCCCCGATCACCAGCGAGACCAGGAGGAGCGCCAGCCCGACGAGGCCGATGACCATGAAGGTCGTCAACGGAACCCCCCGCGCTCGCCCACCTGACCAGGTCCTGGCAGGAACCGGAGCGTATCGGCAAATCGGGCACGGCCGGGTGTGATTGGGGCTTCCTGCAGCACCTCGGATGCTGGACATGGAGCGTCCGGGCTTGCGCCTGACCCCTGGGTCTAGTGGACTACGGGCACCGGGACCCCGAATTCGTGTGGGTGATTCCGACCTAGAGATCAGTGAGTGGAGGCAACAGGTGAGCCCGAGCGCAGACCGCGCGGATGTCCAGCTGGGGGAACGGTTGGGGTTGAAGCCCGGCACGGTCGTGCAGGAGCTCGGCTGGGACGACGACGTCGACGACTCGATCCGTGCCGCGATCGAGGAGTCCATCGACTCCGACCTCGTCGACGGCAACCACGGTGACGTCGTGGACGTCGTACTCCTGTGGTGGCGCAACGACGACGGGGACCTCGTCGACGCGCTCGTCGACAGCCTGACCGACCTCGTCCGGGGTGGAGCGATCTGGCTGCTGACCCCCAAGGTGGGCAGGCCCGGAGCCGTGGACGCGGCCGATGTCGCCGAAGCCGCGCCAATTGCGGGACTTTCTACGACGACGACCGTTGCAGTGGGTAAGGAGTGGACCGGCACCCGTCTGGTCGCTCCCAAGAACTGAACCCACAGCTCAGGAGGTCCTCACCCGATGTTCCCGCAGATGCAGAGAACAGCGCTTCGTCACGCCCGGATGGTCAAGGTCATGGCGCAGTCGGGGGTGATCCGGCCCTACGGCCCTCGCAAGCTGGTGGGGATCGGCCGCACGGTGATGGACTGGGGCATCGGGTTCGCCGGTGGGATGAGGGCGCTGGCGGTCCGGTCACCCCAGGAGCTCGGCCTCATCGACGAGCTCGGTGAGCTGACCTGGGCCGAGGTCGACGAGCGCGCCACCCGGCTGGCGCACGGGCTCAAGGAGCTCGGCGTGGAGCAGGGAGACAGCGTGGCCGTGCTGTGCCGCAACCACCGGTACTTCGTCGACGCCTCGACCGCCCTGTCCAAGCTCGGGGCGGACATCCTCTACCTGAACACCGCCTTCTCCGCCCCGCAGCTGGGGGAGGTGTGCGAGCGCGAGAAGCCCGCGGCGATCGTCTACGACGAAGAGTTCACCGAGCTGGTGGACAAGTCCGGCATCGACATGCCCCGGGTGATCGCGTGGCACGACGGCGAGCCCGGCAAGGTGCCGCTGGTGGAGGACCTGATCGAGAAGGGCTCCACCGAGGCGCACCCCGTGCCCGACCACACGACGCGTCCGGTGATCCTCACCTCGGGCACGACCGGGACGCCCAAGGGCGCACCCCGTGGCGAGTCCGGCATCGACGGCGCGGTCGCGCTGCTGTCCAAGATCCCGTTCAAGACCGGCGGCCGGACCTACATCGCCGCCCCGCTGTTCCACACCTGGGGCTGGGCCCACCTGAACCTCGCGATGCTGCTCGGCTCCACGGTGGTGCTGCGCCGCAGGTTCGATCCCGCGGACTGTCTCGAGACCCTGCAGAAGCACGACTGCGACGCGATGATCGTGATCCCGGTGATGATGCAGCGGATCCTCAAGCTCAGCGAGGACGAGCGCTCCGGCGACTGGTCCCGGCTCCGCGTGGTGGCCGCCTCCGGGTCGGCGCTGCCCGGGGACCTCGCCACGAAGTGGATGGATGCGTTCGGCGAGAACCTCTACAACACCTACGGCTCGACCGAGGTGGCCTGGGCGACGATCGCCCAGCCCGACGACATGCGCGCCGCCCCCGGTACGGCGGGCAAGGTTCCCTACAACACCGTCGTGAAGATCTACGACGACGAGGGCAACGAGCAGACGCCGGGGGAGTCGGGTCGGATCTTCGTCGGCAACACCATGCTCTTCGGTGGCTACACCGGTGACGAGGACGAGGGCAAGGAGATGATCGACGGGCTCATGTCCAGCGGCGACATCGGGCGCATCGACGAGGAGGGCCGCCTGTTCGTCGACGGTCGCGACGACGAGATGATCGTCTCCGGTGGGGAGAACGTGTTCCCCAAGGAGGTCGAGGACTGCCTGTCGCGCCACGAGAGCGTCGAGGACGTCGCCGCCGTCGGGGTCGACGACGAGGAGTACGGCAAGCGCCTGCGTGCTTTCGTGGTGATCAGCGGCGACGTCGATCCCGACGACCTGCGCGAGACCCTGAAGTCCCACGTCAAGGAGAACCTCGCCGGCTACAAGGTGCCGCGTGAGTTCGTGTTCCTCGACGAGCTTCCCCGCAACTCCACCGGCAAGGTCCTGAAGAAGGACCTCAAGCACTACGACGAGGACGGCAACCCCGGCGACGACGGCGACTCCGGTGAGGACGAGGCTTCGGACGCAGCCGGGGGCGCAGAGGACTCGGGGGACTGACGTCGAGGTTGTGCCCGGTGGCTGGCACGATGGCCGGCATGACTCTGGCCATCGGCGCACCGGCGCCTGACTTCACCCTCAGGGACCAGCACGGCCAGGCCGTCACGCTCACCACCCAGGCCCGCGGGAAGGCAGCCCTGCTCGTGTTCTACCCGTTCGCGTTCAGCGGGGTGTGCACCGGCGAGCTCACCGGCCTGCGCGACCGGCTCGGCGACTTCGAGACCGAGTGCTCGACGCTGATCGCGATCAGCTGCGACCCGATCTTCACCCAGCGTGCGGTGGCCGACCGCGACGGGATCTTCTTCCCGCTGCTCAGCGACTTCTGGCCGCACGGCGCCACGGCGAAGGCGTACGGCGTCTTCGACGAGCGCTCGGGGGGACCGACCAGGTCCTCCTACATCGTCGACCGGAACGGGCAGATCGCCTGGGCGGCGCACAACGCTAGCGGCCAGGCGCGCGATCTGGACGAACATGCCGCAGTCCTGGCCGCCCTGGTCTAGTTGTCTCGGCCATTTTCCGCGAAGCCCTTGGAAGCTGGCCCGTCTTGAGGCACTCTTTGCCTTGTCGCGCCGCTGGTGACCCGAGACGCCAGCGGCGCGACTTCTTTGTGTCCTGACGGCCTCGTCGCGAATCCGGATACACCGGGCGAGTTGGGCGCCACCGCCCACCTCCCGTAGTCTTTGGCCGCGTGGTCGGGGCCTGATCCGTCGGGCCGGAGACCCTGGGGCGTATAGCTCAGCGGTAGAGCACCTCGCTTACAACGAGGTGGTCGCAGGTTCGATCCCTGCTGCGCCCACCACCCGTCCGCGACCTCCCGGCTCAGCCGAGGTCGTCGGTGCCGCGGAGCAGCCCTCTGAGCGCTGTGAACGCGAGCTTGGGGCTGCCGTCGAAGCGGAGCAGCCCGAACCCGTGCTCCACGTCGACGTCGCCCGGCCCCTGGTCGAAGAGCTCGTAGACGAAGACGCGGGGGGCGCCGGCCTCGAGGTGGGCGTTGACGAGGCTGGCCATGTGGCCGCCCGCGACCTCCTCGGTGACCGGGTGGTGCCACCTGACGTCGGAGTCGCGCAGGACGTTGGTGTAGCCGGTCTCGGTCACGACGACGGGCTTGCCTGCCACCGCGGCCGCGGCCGTCAGCGGGACCGTGAGCCACGCCCCCGGGGCGCCGTCGGGGTAGGCATGGGCGTTGCCGAACTCGCAGGGCACCGGGCCGAGCGTCTTCGCCTGGGCAGGGTCCGCGACCGAGGGTGCGAGCACCGGCATCTGCGGCATCGCCCGCTTCACGGCGGCGTACAGCTCCGTGTGGTGCGCGCGCACCTCGGCGGCCCAGTCGGGACGGCCGGTGTTGTCCCACTCGTTGACCCCCTCGACGGCGACCACGCAATCGCCGAGGGCGGCGACCCCCTCGACGAAGCCGTCGATGGGGTCGCTCATCCTGGCGGTCAGGGTGAACTTCACGTCGCACTCGTCCGCGACGGTTCTGATCTGTGCGTTCTGGGTCGGCCAGCCGACGTTGAACGAGTCCCGCACGTGTCCCGCGCCGAGGTCCCGCAGGGCTGCGATCACCTGCTCGAGGTCGTAGTACGGCGTCTCCTCCCAGCGGAGGTGCAGCTGTACGCCGATCTGGTCCCGGAGGGCGGCCGAGGGGGCTGGGTCGGCCTTGCGTGAGTCGGCAGTCAGCGCTGCCGCCGCGGTGGCGGCCCCGGCGGTGAGCAGGGCACGGCGGGTCCACGGGGACTCGGGCTCGGGTGCCTGGCTCACAGCCATATTGTGGGCCGGGCACCCCAACGCGCCGGCATCTGTCCAGACGGCATTTGACTCCGGGCCCCGTCAACGAGCACAGTCCGTCAACGGGCATCGCTTCGCGGCGAGGACTCGCAGGGGAGTCCTGCTGCCCAATCCGGTCAGGCTCCAGAGACGCGGGCCCTCTGTTCGTCTCGTTGCGTTCGGAAGGTGGGCCCCGTGTCCAGCGCCCTGTATCTCGTCGCGGGTCTCGCGATCCTGCTGGCGGCCGTGCTGCCGTCGACCCTGAGCCGGTTCGCCGTCTCCCCGCCGATGGTGCTGCTCGCAGCCGGCATCGGCATGGGGTTCCTGCCGGTCGGCACGGACGCGTTCTTCGACCCGGTCAAGAACCACACCACCGTCGAGCAGGTCACCCAGTTCACCGTGCTCCTGGCGCTGATGGGGGTGGGGCTGGCCCTGGACCGTCCGCTCCGGCTGCGTCATCCGCGCGACTGGCGGCGCTGGTCCGCGACTTGGCGGCTGCTGCTGGCGGCGATGCCGCTGAGCATCGCCGCGGTGTGGTTGCTGGGGTGGTGGGGCCTGGGCCTGGCCCCGGCCACCGCGCTGCTGCTGGGCGCGGTGCTGGCTCCCACCGACCCGGTGCTCGCCGGTGACGTCCAGGTGGGTGGCCCGGACGTCGAGACCGAGAGCCAGGACGAGAGCGACGAGCGGCACGAGGTCAGGTTCGCGCTCACCTCGGAGGCCGGCCTCAACGACGGCCTCGCCTTCCCCTTCGTCTACGCGGCCATCTACCTGGTGGAGAAGGGCACCACCTGGTCCTGGGTGGGGAAGTGGTTCCTGTGGGACCTGCTCGGCAAGGTGGTGCTGGGCGTGCTGGTGGGCGCCCTGGTGGGTTACCTCCTGGCCAAGCTGGCATTCCGGGCGCGCAGGGCCTCGCTGCGGCTGGCCGAGCAGGGTGAGCCGCTGCTGGCGCTGGCGGCACTGGCGTTGTCCTTCGGCGCCGCCGAGCTCGTCGGCGGGTACGGCTTCGTCGCGGTGTTCTGCTGCGGCATGGCGATGCGCAACGCCGAGCGCAGCCACGACTACCAGCAGGCGATGCACGGCGTCGTGGAGCGTCTGGAGCGGCTGCTGACCCTGCTCGTGCTGCTGTGCCTGGGCATCGCGATGAGTCGCGGGATCCTGGAGGCGCTGGACTGGCGGGGCGTGTTGGCCGGGGTGGCGCTGGTCTTCGTCCTGCGTCCCCTGGCCGGCGTGGCCAGCCTGGTGCCGTTCGCGAGGAGCGGCCACGGCATGGACCGCAGGGAACGCCTCGTCACGGCCTTCTTCGGTGTGCGTGGCGTCGGGTCGCTGTTCTACCTGGCGTACGCCGCCGGGCACGCCCACTTCGAGGAGCTCCGGTGGCTGTGGGCCACCGTCGCGTTCACGATCGGGCTCTCGGTCCTGGTCCACGGGGTGCTGGCGAAACCGGCGATGAGGTGGATTGAGGCCCACCACGAGGTCAAGGAAGATCCAGTCGGAACCGCGAGCCCGAAGGAAGCGCCGGAGCGTACGTGAGCTCGCAGCCGTTGGCCTCGGCCAGCCGGCGCACGATGTAGAGGCCGAAGCCGCTGCCCCGGTGCCGGGTGGCGACCCCGGTCGTGGCGCGGGTGAACCGCTCGAACAGGTGCGGGACGAAGTCCGCCGGGACGCCCTCCCCCCGGTCGGTGACCTCGATCCGTGCCGAGCCGCCCGTCTCGCTGACCGTCACGACCACCGGGGGAGCGCCGTACCGCAGCGCGTTGGTGACCAGGTTGGCCACGATCTGGCGCACGTGGAAGGGGTCGACGACGCTGACGGGGCAGCCCTCGACCCGGACCTCCACCTCCGTGGCCCCGTGCACGCCCGCCAGGGCCTCGTTGACGACCTCGCCCAGCTCGACGCGCAGCGGCCGGGTGGCGACCGTGCCGGAGTCGAAGCTGGCCATCGCGAGGACGTCCTCGACCAGGGCGGCAAGGCGCAGCGACGCGGCGTACGCCTTGTCGACGCGAGCGAGCTTGGTGTCCTCGTCGCTGCTGCCCCAGGTCGCCGAGAGCTCCTCGAGGTGTCCCAGGACGAGCGAGAGCGGTGTGCGCAGGTCGTGACCGACCACCCCGAGCACGTCGGCGTTGAGCTGGTTGACCTGCCGCAGCTCCTCGTTGACCCGGCTCAGCTCACGGGTGAGCGAGTTGGACTCGGTGAGGTCCTGCATCACGCCGGTGACCCCGGTGACCTCACCCTCGGGCGACCACTCGGCGCGGACCCGGCTGAGCACCTCACGGACCTCTCCGTCGGGGCGGACGAGGCGGTAGCTCATCTCGTAGTCCACCCCGGACTCACGTGCCCGGGTGATCATGACCATCAGGTCGTCCTGGTCCTCGGGGTGCACCTGCGGCATCCAGGTCTCGCTCACGGGGACGAAGTCGTCGGGGTCCTGGCCCATCAGCCGGTACATGTTCCGCGACCACGTCACGTCGCGGGTGGCGAGGTCGTAGCGCCAGCTCCCGAGCTGGGAGATCTCCTGCGCCTCGTCGAGCTGGCGCTGGGTCTCCACGGTCTGGGTGATGTCGGTGACGAGCGCGAAGAGCCCGACCACCTCGCCGTCCACGAGGTCGGGCACGTAGGAGATCTGGGCGTGCCGGGTGCGGCGGTCCGGCATCGCGGAGGTCATGGTGCGCTGGAAGACCTGTTGCTCACCGGCGAGGGCGCGCTCCATGTAGGGTCGGTTCCTGGCGTAGAGCTCGGGACCGAGGATCTCGCTGATGTGCTTCCCGGTCATGTCCGCCGGCTCGTTCCCGAACCACTCGACGTGTGCCGCGTTGGCCATCACGTTGCGGAGGTCCCTGTCCCAGTAGCCGATCAGCGCGGGCACCCGGTCGAACAGCACGCGCAGGCGACGGGCCTCGGGCGCGAGCCATGACTCGTCCACGAGGTCCGAGTCGTTGGCCTGCACGTTCACGAGTGTGCCCCTCACCTATGCCCGGTTCAAGGGAGTCTGACCGGGTGGCATGGCAGTTAGGGTGGTTCCATCCACAGTGAGGGGAGTCACAACCGTGATCGTGCCGTTCTCAGCGTCCGACTTTCTCGACCGCGCCCTGGCGGTGTACGCCGACCGCATCGGGATCGTCGACGAGCCGGACCAGCCTGCGCCGTCGCTGGGCGAGCTGACCTACGCGCGGGTGGGCGAGCTGGCCCGGGCCCAGGCCGCCAAGCTCGACGAGCTCGGCATCGGGTTCGGGGAGCGGGTGGCCTACCTCTCGCACAACAGCGCCCGGCTGTACACCGCGTTCTTCGGGGTGGCCGGGCACGGCCGGGTGCTGGTGCCGATCAACTTCAGGCTCTCCGTCGACGAGGTCAAGTACATCGTCGAGCACTCCGGTGCGCGGGTGCTCTACGTGGATCCCGAGCTCGAGGAGTCGATGGCGAGCGTGGAGTGCGAGCACAAGTTCGTGATCGGCCGCGACGAGGACATGTACTCCGAGGGGACGCAGCCGAGGCCTTGGGAGCACGACGAGAACGCCACCGCCACGATCAACTACACCTCGGGGACCACGGCCCGCCCCAAGGGCGTGCAGATCACTCACCGCAACGTCTGGACCAACGCGGTCACCTTCGCGCTCCATGCCGGGGTGACCGACCGCGACGTCTACCTGCACACGCTTCCGATGTTCCACGCCAACGGGTGGGGGATGCCGTTCGCGATGACCGGCATGGGCGTCGAGCAGGTGGTGATCCGCAAGATCGACGGCGCCGAGATCCTCCGCCGTGTGGAGAAGTACGGCGTCACGGTGATGTGCGCTGCGCCGGCCGTCGTCGCTTCGGTGCTCGAGGCCGCCGAGAGCTGGCAGGGCGAGATCCCCGGGCGGGACAAGGTCCGGATCATCGTCGCGGGAGCGCCACCGCCGACGAAGACCGTCGCCCGCGTCGAGTCCGAGCTCGGCTGGGAGTTCATCCAGATCTACGGCCTCACCGAGACCTCTCCGCTGCTGACGGTCAACCGCACCCGGGCGGAGTGGGACGACCTGTCCGGGGAGGAGCGTGCCGCCAAGCTGGTCCGTGCCGGGCAGCCCGCGATCGGGGTGACGCTGAAGATCGACGAGGGCGGCGAGGTGCTGGCCCGGTCCAACGTGATCCTGGAGGGCTACTGGGAGCAGCCGGAGGAGACCGAGGCGGCCCTGCGGGACGGCTGGTTCCACACCGGCGACGGCGGGGTGATCGGCGACGACGGCTACCTGACGATCCAGGACCGCAAGAAGGACGTGATCATCACCGGCGGCGAGAACGTAAGTTCGATCGAGGTCGAGGACGCGATCTTCTCCCACCCCGACGTCGCCGAGGTCGCCGTGATCGGCGTACCGGACGAGAAGTGGGGCGAGACGATCAAGGCCCTGGTGGTCAAGAACGAGGGCTCCGAGCTCACCGAGCAGGAGCTGATCGACTACTGCAAGTCCAAGGTGGCGCGCTACAAGGCGCCGTCCTCGGTGGAGTTCCGCGAGGTGCTCGCCCGCACGGCCACCGGCAAGCTGCAGAAGTTCAAGCTGCGCCAGGAGTACTGGAAGGACCGCGACCGGCAGGTCAACTAGCCTGCACCCGTGCCCACGCTCGCAGAGATCACCGCCCTGCTCGATGACTGGTACCCACCCCACCACGCGGACAGCTGGGACGCGGTGGGACTGGTGTGCGGGGACCCGGAGGCCGAGGTGCGCCGGATCCTGCTGGCCGTCGACCCGGTCGCCGCGGTGGCCGACGAGGCGATCGCCCTCGGCGCCCAGCTCGTGGTGTGCCACCACCCGCTGCTGCTCAAGGCGGTCCACGGCGTCGCGGCCACCGGTCCCAAGGGCCGCGTGGTGCACAACCTGCTGACCTCGGGCTGCGGGCTGTTCACCGCGCACACGAACGCGGACTCCCCGGCGGGCGGGGTCTCCGAGGCGCTGGCGCTGGCCCTGGGCCTGGTGGACGTGCGGCCATTGGACCCCGACCCCGCACCGCCGCTGGACAAGCTGGTGGTGTTCGTGCCGGTGCCGGACGCCGACCGGGTCAGGGAGGCGCTCAGCGCCGCCGGTGCCGGGAGGATCGGTGACTACGACTCGGCGAGCTTCACCTCCGTCGGCGAGGGCCGGTTCCGGCCGCTCCCCGGTGCCCGCCCGGCCATCGGGGAGGTCGGCCGCCCCGAGCAGGTCGAGGAAGTGCGCATCGAGACCGTGTGCCCCCGGCACCTGCGCAGCGCGGCGGTGGCGGCGATGCTGGCGGCGCACCCCTACGAGGAGCCGGCGTACGACGTGATCGAGCTCGCCCTGCTGCCCCAGCCCGACCGTGGCTCCGGGAGGCGCGGCCGGCTGCCCTCCCCGATGTCGCTCGCGGAGTTCGCGGCCCACGTCTCCGCGACGCTGAGCCCGACGGCCCACGGCGTACGCGTCGCGGGGGACCCCGACCGGGTGGTCGAGCACGTCGCGCTGTGCGGCGGTGCCGGGGACTTCCTGCTCGACCGGGCGCGGGCTGCCGGCGTCGACGTGTACCTCACCTCCGACCTTCGCCACCACCCCGCGTCGGAGCTGCGCGAGCAGCGCGATGCCCCGGCGCTGGTGGACGTGGCCCACTGGGCCGCCGAGGCGACCTGGCTCCCGGTGCTCCGCCGTCGGCTGGTGGAGGCACTGGGCGATACGGTGGAGGTCCGCGTCAGCACGACGAACACGGACCCGTGGACCTTCCGGGTCTGAGGACCACAACTACATCAGGAGAATCCTCTGAAAGCCGACCCGTTCGTCCAGCTCAGGCTGCTCGACGTCCAGGAGCTCGACTCCCGGATCGACGCCCTGAACCACCAGCTCCAGTCGATCCCCGAGGCTGCGCAACTGCGCGAGCTCTCGGCCCGGCGTACGGCCATGGCCAACTCGGTGCGCGACCTGCGGATCCAGGTCGACGACCTGACCCGGGAGCAGAAGCGCGCCGACGCCGACGTGGAGCAGGTCAAGACCCGTCGTGAGCGCGACCAGTCGATGATCGACGCCGGCCAGGTCAAGGACCCCAAGGCGCTCGAGCGGATGCTGGGGGAGCTGGAGTCCCTGCACCGGCGGATCACCTCCCTGGAGGACACCGAGCTGGAGATCATGGAGCAGCTCGAGACCGCCCAGACCGCGCTGGACGGGCGTTCGGCCGAGCTCGCCGAGCTGGAGCTCGAGGAGGGCAGGCTCAAGGAGGCGCTGGACGAGCGCGCCAAGGTGCTGCGTGACGACCTGGCCTCGGTGCAGGCGGAGCGCAAGACCACGGCCTCCGGGATGCCGGAGGACCTGATGGCGCTCTACGAGAAGCTGCGGGCCCAGAAGGGCGGGGTCGGTGCGGCTGCGCTGCGCCGTCGCGCCTGCGAGGGCTGCCGCCTGACCCTGAACGCCTCGGACCTCGGGATCATCGCCAAGCAGCCCACCGACACGGTGGTCCGCTGCGAGGAGTGCGACCGGATCCTGGTGCGTACGGGGGAGTCCGGCACTTGAGCCTGGACGCCGAGCAGGAGCAGGCGCCCAAACGCGGCTGGGGACCCTCGGAGGTCGAGGTCACCACGCTGGTCCTGGTCCGTCACGGCGTCACCGACCACACCGTGGGCAAGCTCTTCTCCGGTGGGATGAACAGCAGCAACCCGCCCCTGAACGAGACCGGCCGCGAGCAGGCGCGGGCCACCGGCGAGTGGCTCACCCCGCTGGCCGGGACGCTGGACGTGCTGGTCAGCTCGCCCGTGCGGCGCACCCGCGACACCGCCGAGATCCTCGGCGAGATCCTCGGCCTGGAGGTCGAGGAGGAGGCCGGCATCGCCGAGATGGAGTTCGGGACCTGGGACGGGCTGAGCTTCACCGAGGTCCACGAGAAGTTCCCCGACGAGATGACCGCCTGGCTCGGCGACCTGGAGTCGGCTCCCCACGGTGGGGAGAGCTTCCGTGCCGTCGAGACGCGGGTCCTGGAGGGACGCGACCAGATCGTGTCGTCGTACGCCGGGCAGACGGTCGTCGCGGTCAGCCACGTGACCCCGATCAAGGTGCTGGTCGCCGAGGCGCTGGGTGCTCCCCTCGATGCGGTCTACCGGATGGAGCTCGCCCCGGCCTCGGTCACGGTGATCTCCTACTTCAGCGGGGGGCCGGGCCAGGACGAGCCGATGGCCAACCTGAGGCTCTTCAACGCGCGCCCCACCGAGATCTTCGGCTGACCCGGGCCGCTCAGAGGTCGTCGACCACGACGTCGAGCTGCTGGCTGGTCTTCCCGGGCGGGAGCAGCTCGACCTTCCAGCCGAGGGCCGAGATGTCGTCGGCGAGCGCTGCCGGGGTCACCGGTGTCGCTCCGGCCTGGAGCAGTGCCCGGACCAGCCGGCCCTTGGTTGCCTTGTTGAAGTGGCTGACGACCTTGCGCTCGCTGCCGACCTGCTGCAGCACCCGCACGGTGGCGACCTGGTGTGCGAGGTCGGGGGCCGGGCGCCAGAACGCCGCGTAGGTGCTCGAGCGGAGGTCCACCACGAGGCCGGAGCCGGCCGCCTCCCGGACGACCGGGTCGAGCACGCCGCGCCAGTGGCCCGAGACCACCCCGAGGCCGGGCAGCTTGACGCCACCGGCGAGCCGGTAGGACGGGATCCGGTCGCCGGGGCGGACCAGCCCGAACAGCGACGAGGTGGTCGCCAGCGACCGCGAGGCACGCCTGCGTGCGGCCGGGTCCAGGGACGCGAGGTCGAGGGACTCGTAGAGCACGCCGGTGTAGATCGCGTCGGCGCGTGCCGTTGGGGCGGTCAGCAGGTGCTGGTTGCGGCGTATCTCCTCGACCTGGGTGGGGCCGAGGCCGAGGATCTTCGCGGCCTCCTGGGGGTCCCCACCGCACAGCTGCGCCAGCGCCTCCAGGGCCTGCTGGCGCGCCGCGGTGAGTGCGGGGAAGCTCAGCGAATCGAGGTCGAGCGGCTTGCCCCGCGACGGTCGGGCCTTGCCCTCGGAGGGCGGTAGCAGGATCAGCACCGCGCCAGCCTAGGTCGGTGCTCCGGCGCCGGACGCAGCGGGCGGGCGGTCCGACCCCGGGCCCCGAACGCGGGTGGCAGGGTGTCAGCCGGCTGCCGGGAGGACCACGGTGAAGGTGCTGCCGTGGCCCAGCCGCGACTCCACCTCGACCGTGCCGCGGTGCCGTTCGACGATGCGCTTGACGATCGCCAGGCCCAGCCCGGTGCCCGGCTGCTCGACGGCACGCGGGTTGGTGGAGCGGAAGAACTCGGTGAACAGCTGCGCCTGGTCCTGCTCGGAGATGCCCAGTCCCTCGTCCTCAACGCGGAGGGCCACGGTGCCGGCCCGCGACTCCAGGCTGATCCGTACGGCGCGCCCGCCGGGGGTGTACTTCACGGCGTTGCTGACGATGTTGAGCACGACCTTGTCGAGCTCGTCGACCTCGCCCAGCGCCAGCACGGGGTGCTCGGGAACGCGGGCCCGGACGTCCAGGTCCTTGCTCTCCGCGATCAGGGCGGTCATCGTGACGGCTTCGTGGACGAGGTCGACCAGGTTGACCGCCTCCTGGCCCAGCGGCTTCTCCTTCTCGCCGATCTCCCGGAGCAGGAGCAGGTCCTCGATCACCCGCGACATCCGCGACGAGGCCCGGCCGATCGCGGCCAGCGAGGAACGGGCGAGATCGCCCACGCCCAGGGCGTCGGACTCGAGGATCTCGAGGTGACCGGTGACGGCGGTGAGCGGGTTCTTCAGCTCGTGGGAGACGGTGGCGATGAGCTGGCTCTTGTAGGTGTCGAGCGCCTGCAGCTCGGTCACCAGGGCGTGCTCACGCTCGAAGGTGCGTGCGTTCAGGGTGGCTCGGCCGAGGTCGTGACCGATGTCGAGGAGGGCCGAGCGCTCGATCTCCGACCACTCGTCCTGCGCCTGGCGACGGGTGAGCACCAGGCTGCCCATGTGCTCGGTGCCGGCGCCAAGCGGGACGAAGATCAGCGCCGACATCGAGATGCCCCGGAGCAGCTCCACGATCTCGTGGTGCTGGCGCGGGTCCATCATCGGCGGGACCGGGTGGTCCTCGCCGATCGTGACCACGAGCTGGTGGTGCCAGCAGTAGCTCGCCGAGGCGGCCGCGAACTCGACGATGGCCGGAGGCAGGACCACGTCGACGCCCTCGGGGGTGTACAGCAGCCCGCCCCGGTCCTCTTCCACGACCGTCTGGATCCACAGCCCGTCGGCCCGGAACCCCTCGACGAGGGTCTGCTCGCAGGAGGCGAGCAGGCCTTCGAGGCTGAGCTGGGCGCTGGTGGTCCGGACGACCTCCTTGACCATGTTGGCCATCGCCACCTGCTCGGCGAGCGACTCCCGCTCCACCGCGGAGAGCACGGCCCGGCTGGCCAGGCCAGCGAACCGCTCGAGCACCCGGCGGCGATCGACTCCGGGTCGGCGGCCGTCGAGCGGCTCGTCGATGGCCAGCGTCCCGCGCAGCTCGCCCTGCTCGTCGTACAGCGGGGCCACGAGCATGTCGAGGGGGTGCCAGGCGTCGGGTCCCTCGGTGACGGTCACGTCCGGCACGATCCAGCCACCGGTGCTGGGGCCGGCAGTGCCGCGCTCGTGCGGCACGAACTGGAGGATGCCCCAGTCGTCGGCCAGGGCGAGCTCGTCCTGCATCAGCCGCAGCGGGATGCGCGTCCCGACCTCCTCGGGCAGGCCCGTGTCCACGACCAGCACCAGCTCGTCGCCGCTGCGGATTCGGATCGCTGCCACGCCGAAGCCTGCGACCGCGACCACCCCGTCGGCGATCAGCTGCAGGTGGGCGACGAGCGTGTCGGTCAGCAACCAGCTGGTGGGCGGGACCGGGGAGTGCGGCAGCGTCGCGACGTGCTCTGCCTCGGCCGCTGTGGTCATGACCCCCCCTTGACCCAAGGGTAGGGCTCGGGCGGGCAGAACGTCCCAGAAACACCACAGGAGAAGGGCGCCGAGGCAGGAGTCGGCAATCCGCGTGAGCCCGGGACGCTCCCGGGCTCCGGTGCCCTATCCTTGGCCTGCGGACGGGCTGGCCGGGCGATCGCGTCGTTCTCGGATTCGTCCGAGGATGTCGAGGAAGGTCCGGGCTCCACAGGACGAGGTGGTGGGTAACGCCCACCCGGGGTGACCCGCGGGATCAGTGCCACAGAAAACAGACCGCCACGGCTCTCGAGCCGGGGTAAGGGTGAAACGGTGGTGCAAGAGACCACCAGCGCGGCGGGAGACCGTCGTGGCTAGGCAAACCCCACCTGGAGCAAGACCGAACAGCGAGTGCTCGAGGGTGGTCCGCCCGAGCTCGCGGGTAGGTCGCTGGAGGGTGTCGGCAACGGCACCCGGAGATGGATGGTCGCCAACCGTGCCGTCGCGAGGCGGTACGGCGAACAGAACCCGGCCTATGAGCCAGCCCGTCCGCACACCGGGCGTTCGTCCGCACGATCAGGTCGTTGGTGTGAAGGTTGCCGGCCGAGCACGCTGGGAGCCACCGTGGCGGGACCTTCGAGGTGGGAAAGGACGGCCGACGGGCCGTGCGGCGGCTAACGGGTCGCCCGGGCGACTGCCTTCACGACGTCGACTCGGGCGCTGTCGCCCACCCAGCTCCCACGGACCGTTGCAGGGTGCAGTGAGTGACGCTTCGCCTTGCGCGGCGGCACGATCCGGACCTTGACGCTGCGGTAGCCGCCTGCGGGCACGGTGACCGGGTAGCCGGTCGTCGCCAGCATGGACCGGGTCACGTTGTTGGTCCCGTGCAGGTAGCTCACCGACCCGGCCACCGCCCGGCTGCCGGTGAGCCGGAACGTGTTGGTGACGGCACCGTCGTTCTGGATACGCACGATGAAGTTGCGGGCCTTCCCACGGCGTACGTCGGCCGACTTCGCCTGCCTGGCGGCGGTGGTGTTGTAGACGTTGTTCCCCACGAAGCCGCTGGTGGCGGTCTTGCTCACCTGCAGGTCGGGCTGCTGGTCGCTCGCGGCGATCGTGACAGTGGAGGCGGCCGGCGAGCCCAGGGAGGTGCCTGCGCCTGGTTGGGCCAGGGAGATCCGGACGGTCTCGGCGCCCTCGCCGCGTGCGTCGTCCAGGATCCGCAGGGTCACTGTCCGGGTGACCTCCCCGGGGGCGAAGCTCACCGTCGCGGGGGGCAGGACGAAGTCGGACCCGGGGGTGGCGGTGCCAGAGGTCCGGCTGAGGCGGACGCTCGCGGGGACACGGGTGTTCCCCTTGCGGGACACGGTCAGCTGTACGGCGCCGGCACGTTCGGAGACGGTGCGCTGCGCCGGGGCGAGAGTGACCACGGCGTTCCCACCGGCCTTGGCGAGCTCCGCGCTCATCCAGGCGGCGCGGTCGGCCAGCCACCGCGCGAGCCGGCCGATCTCTCCGGTCCGGGAGTCGGCGTGCCTGGTCCCGGTCACGAAATCGCCCCCGGACCGCCAGCGGGTCCAGTCCTGGAGCAGCGAGGGCTCGAGCACCCGTGCGGTGGCGGGGATCTGTGCGACCAGGGAGTCAACCATCGGGCGCAGCTGCCACCACCGGTTGGCCACCCGCACCAGGAACGCCGGGTCCTCGGACATCCTGGCCAGCCAGTGGGTGTCGTGTGCGGCATGCTCACTGGCGGCGCCCGCCCGGAGCCACCAGCCCCGGGGATCGGTCGCCGTCGGCGCGTGCCCGGGATCGAACCCCGAGCTCAGGTCGAAGTCCCACGGCGGTCCCATCGCGAACCGCCCGCCGGGGGTCCAGGTGACGAACACGCTGGAGAAGAAGTCCGCGTCGATGTTCTTGAACAGCTCGTTGAGGAGATACCAGTCCACGAACGAGGCGAGGTCGACGTGGGCGGCGTACCCGGTGACCGGGTTCTTGAAGTCCTTGCCGTAGAGGGCCTTCTCGAACGCGGACACGGCCCGGCGCACCTGCTGCTGCTGGGTGTCGTCGAGGTCGTCCGGGTCGTTGAAGGCGATCGGCAGGCCGCTGTCGGACCGGAATCCCGGGTCTCCGCTGGCCTCCATGCGCTGGTCCACCTCGAGCAGGAGACCCCCCTCGGGCAGGGCCACCCTTTCCTTGCCCTGCTCGACCTGCTCGGTCATCAGGTAGTTGCCGATCGCCTCCCCGTTGAGCACGACGTCGACGTAGCGCGCACGCGGCGTCCAGGGCAGCGCCGTCCGGCTGCCGAGGGCCAGCGCAAGGTGGTTGCGCAGGGAGGTGGGGTCACCGTAGTTCGCAAGCAGGGCCCAGTCCTTCTCGGCGGGCATCCCGAGCAGGCTCGCGGCCGTGTCGAGCTTGAGCCGGTAGGGCTTCTTCGGCCAGCCCCAGGTGGAGTTGCCGCGACCCCTGATCCGCAGCGGGTGCTCCACCCCCTGCAGCGACATGGTCCCGGGGACGTAGTCGGTCTTCGTGTCGACCGCCGCGCCGCCGGCGGTCGTGATCGTCAACGTCGCTGGAGCATCCGGTACGGCCCAGGTGTCGGCCGCCGCGGCGCTGCTCACGGCCGCGCCGGTCAGCGGAACGACGGACATCCCGAGGAGCAGGGCCAGGGCGCCGGCACAGCCGCGAAGTCTCCGATGGTGCATCACGTCGGTCCGATCCGTCGCCCGATTTTCGCGGAACGTTATCGGGATCGGGCCGAACGCGAGGACGATCGGAGTACTTCGCCTACTTCGACTTCTTGGACTTCGACTTCGACTTGGGCTTCTTGGCCTTGATGCCCTTCTCGGCGCGGTCGGCCGCCTTCCGTGCAGCCTTGCGGGCCCGCTTCGACTCATCCTCCAGGGTCGCGAGGGTGCGCTTCAGGTGCTCGGTGATGTCGCGCGACACCCGCTCCGCGGTCTCGCGCGCGATCCGCTCGACGGTCTCCACTGACAGCTCGGCCTGCTGGACGACGGACTTCTTCTGAGGGGCCTTCCGGGCAGTCTTCTGCGTTGTCCTCCGTGTTGTCGCGTCCCCGGCGCTCGCGCTCTTGGCCGTCTTCTTGCTGGCGGCCGTCTTCTTCGTCGTCGCCGAGCTCGCCGACTTCTTCGGTGTCGGTGCCTGGCTCTTCTGGGTTGCCACTGGTGCTACCTCCCGCTCGATGTGGCGTACGGCGCACGCCGCTACCAGCCTGCCCGAACCATGGGCGCCGGCGCACTACTGCAGCCGGGTGACCTGCACGTCCACGAACATCCGCGACGTCCCGGAGCCGGAGAAGATGCCGGCGAGCGGCTTCACGTCGTTGTAGTCGCGTCCCGCGGCCACGATCACGTGGCGGTCGCCGGGTTCGGTGTTGTGGGTGGGGTCGTAGCCGCGCCAGCCGTCGTCCCACCACTCGACCCAGGCGTGCGACTCCCCGTGCACGACCTCGCCGACCACGGGATCCTTCTTGGGGTGGAGGTAGCCCGAGACGTAGCGCGTCGGGACACCGACGGAGCGCAGCGCCCCGATGGCGATGTGCGCCATGTCCTGGCACACCCCCGAGCGCTCTGCCCAGGCGTGCGCGGCCAGGGCGTCCACGGTGGTCGAGCCCGAGACGTACTTGACCTCGTCGTAGACCAGGGCGCAGATGCGGCGGGCGGCCTCGCTGGGAGTGGCGCTGTCGTCGGCGATCTCACGGGCGAGGGCGACGAGGTCCTCGGGAGCGGCGACGCGGACCGGCGAGGCGAGGAACTCGGTGTGCTGGTCGGCGGTTTCCGCGCTGCGCATCTCCTCCCACGTCATCACCGGTTCCCCGACGGGGGAGCGGTTCGTGTGCACGGTCGCGGAGGCGGTGACCGTCAGCGACGTGTGCGGGTCGAGCACCTCGAAGGCGGTGACCTGCGAGTCCCAGTAGTCCTTGTAGGTGTAGGCCCACGGCGTCGGGGAGACCTCCACCCGCGAGTGCACGACGATCTGGCCCGGCAGGGTCAGCGGAGTCAGACGGGCCTCGTTGAAGGAGGTGTTCGCCTTGCCGTCGTACTCGAAACCGGTCGTGTGCTGGATGCGCAGCTGCATCGTCATGCCCTCACTCCGTGCCACTCGGTTGCCTCGGCGCCCGCGAAGTAGCGCCGGGAGATCGCCTCGGTCGCCTGTGCGCAGGTGCGCTGCAGGCGTTCCATCTCGCTGGGCAGGTCGGCGACGAAGTCGCTCAGCGAGCGGTACTCCAGCTCGGCCCGGGTCCGCCCCAGGAGACGCTGGGCCTCGTTCTGGAAGCCGGCACGGGTGCCCGAGGACTGCAGCCGCTCCAGGCAGCGCTCGGCCTCGCTGAGCCCGAACACCACCGACCGTGGGAACAGGCGGTCCAGCAGCAGGAACTCCGCTGCGCCACGCTCGGTCTCCAGGCCCTTGTAGGTGCGCAGGAAGGCCTCGTAGGCGCCGCAGGCGCGGAGCGAGGTGCCCCACGCCGACCCGGAGGTGATCGCCGCGGTCGCGACCAGTCGCGAGGTCATGTCGGCGCGCTCGATCGAACGACCGAGCACCAGGAACTGGTAGCCCTCGTCGCGGGTCATCGTGGCCTCTGCGGTGCCGTTCACCTGGGCGGCGCGGTCACGCACCCAGCGCAGGGCCACCGGCGGGCGCATCGACCGGAAGTGCCCCGAGGGGATCGCCCGGTAGGTGGTGTTGATCGCCTCCCACATCGAGGTGGAGAGGGTCTCGCGTGCGCGCCGGGCGCTCTCCCGTGCCGCGGCCAGGGTCGCGGCGATCGAGGCGGAGGAGGTGGCGTCGTACGCGAGCAGCCGCATCACCTCGGTGCTGTTGATCGGGGCGTCCTCGGCGAGGTCCACGCCCATGATCGACAGCAGGCTGCGGCAGGTGGTCTCCTCGTCGACACCGGGGTCCTCGAGGATCAGCTGCATCTGTACGTCGAGGATGCGTGCGGTGTCCTCGGCCCGCTCGACGTAGCGGCCGATCCAGAACAGGGACTCGGCGATCCGGCTCAGCATGACGCCTCCTTCGGCGAGGTCTCGGCTGATCGCTCGCTGGCGCTCGCTGCTCGACCGCCTTGTTGCTGTTGCTGCTGCTGGTCGTGCTGGGAGGAGAACGAGTCGAGTGCGGGCCCGACCACCTGTGGGGCGGAGTGGATCTCGATGGTCTCCGGCTCGGCGCGTACGACGGTGCGCCCGTGCCCGGCCAGCACCCAGGTGTCCTTGGAGCCGCCGCCGCGCGAGGAGTTCACGATCAGCTCGCCCTCGCCGAGGGCGACCCGGGTCAGGCCGCCCGGCAGCACCCACACGCGGTTGCCGTCGTTGACCGCGAACGGCCGCAGGTCGACGTGGCGGGGCCGCATCATCCCGTTGACGTACGTCGGGACGGTGCTCAGCTGGATCACCGGCTGGGCGATCCACGACCGCGGGTCGGCCATCACCTTGACCCGCAGCTCGTCGAGCTCGGCCTTGGTGGCCTGCGGCCCGATCACGATGCCCTTGCCGCCGGAGCCGTCGACCGGCTTCAGGACGAGCTCGTCGAGCCGGTCCATCACCTCCTCGCGGTGGTCGGCGTCGCCGAGGCGCCAAGTGTCGACGTTGCGCAGGATCGGTTCCTCGCCGAGGTAGTAGCGCACCAGGTCGGGCAGGAAGGTGTAGATCAGCTTGTCGTCGGCGACCCCGTTGCCGACCGCGTTGGCGATCGTGACGTTCCCGGCCCGGGCGGCGTTGAGCAGGCCGGAGCAGCCGAGCAGCGACGTGCTGTGGAAGTGCACCGGGTCGAGGAACTCGTCGTCGACGCGGCGGTAGATCACGTGGACGGGCTCGAGCCCCTGCGTCGTACGCATCATCACGCGGCCGCGGCGGCACTCCAGGTCGCGGCCCTCGACGAGCTCGACGCCCATCGTGCGGGCCAGCAGCGCGTGCTCGAAGTAGGCGCCGTTGAACACGCCGGGGGTCAGGACGACCACGTTGGGGTCGGTGACACCGGCGGGTGCGGCGGCGCGGAGCGCGGTGAGCAGCTTCTGCGGGTAGCCCGCGACCGGGCGGATCCGGTGGTCGGCGAAGACCTCGGGCAGCGCGGCCGCGATCGCGCGGCGGTTGGTCATCACGTAGGAGACGCCGGAGGGGACGCGCACGTTGTCCTCGAGCACCCGGAACTCGCCGGTGTCGTCGCGGATCAGGTCGATCCCGCTCACGTGGACGCGGACGCCGTTGGGCGGCTCGATCCCCGCTGCGGCGCGGTGGAAGTGCGAGGAGGTGGTGACCACGCTGCGCGGCACGACCCCGTCGTCGAGGACCCGGCCCGCGTCGTAGACGTCGGCGAGGAACTTCTCCAGCGTGTGCACCCGCTGCTGCACGCCCGCCTCGACCTTGGCCCACTGGTCCATCTCGATGACCCGGGGGAGCACGTCGAGCGGGAACGCCCGCTCCTCGCCGCCGATGTCGAAGGTGACGCCCTGGTCCAGGTAGCTGGACTGCAGCGCCTCCACCCGGCTCTGCAGCTCGCTCTGGCCCATCTCCTGCAGCGACGGCTGCAGCTGGCTGTAGGGCGTCCGGAGCTCGCTGCCGACGCCGTACATCTCGTCGTAGGCGGAGCCCATGCCGGTCTCGTAGTCCTCGAACATGCTCGTCACGCCCGCGACCCTAGCGAGGACGTGTTTCGCCCGGTGTCCCGGTCAGGGCAGCGTGAGAATTTCCGCCCCCTCCGGGGTGACCAGCAGGGTGTGCTCGAACTGCGCGCTGACCCGCCTGTCCTTGGTCACCACGGTCCAGTTGTCGTCCCACATCTCCCACTCGTGGGTGCCCAGGTTGAGCATCGGCTCGATGGTGAACGTCATCCCGGGCCTGATCAGGTCGTCGTAGTGGGGGTCGTCGAAGTGGGGGATGACCAGGCCGGAGTGGAACGAGGTGCCGATGCCGTGGCCGGTGAACTCGCGTACGACGCCGTAGCCGAACCGCTTGGCGTAGGACTCGATCACCCGGCCGATCACGTTGATCCTGCGGCCGGGCTTGACCGCGTTGATCGCCCGGCGCAGCGCCTCGCGGGTGCGGTCCACCAGCTCGACCACCTCCGGGTCGACGCCGGGGGTCAGGAAGGTCGCGTTGGTGTCGCCGTGGACGCCGTTGAGGAAGGCGGTGATGTCGATGTTGACGATGTCGCCGTCCTGGACGACGGTGCTGTCCGGGATGCCGTGGCAGATCACCTCGTTGATGCTGCTGCACAGCGACTTCGGGAAGCCCTTGTAGCCGAGCGTGGACGGGTAGGCGCCGTGGTCGCAGAGGAACTCGTGGCCGATGCGGTCGAGCTCGTCGGTGGTCACGCCGGGCTGCACGTGCGAGCCGACCAGGTCGCGGGCCTGGGCGGCCAGCCTGCCCGCGATCCGCATCCGCTCGATCGTGTCGGAGTCCTTGACCTCGGATCCGGTGAACGGGGCGGGAGCCGGCTTGTCGACGTACTCGGGGCGAGCGATGTGCGCGGGCACCGGGCGCCGCGGGGAGATGCGTCCAGGAGCTATGGCAGTCACGGCGCCGAGTGTAGTTTCGCCGAACGCGGCCTCGCACGCTCGGGCGCGACCGCGTAGTTTCGGCGACATGAGCGAGTACTGGTACTGCCTCAAGCACCATGCGGTCGAGGGCAAGGACGGCTGCAAGAACGCGGACCGCCTCGGCCCCTACCCCTCCGCGGCCGAGGCCGAGCGCGCCCTGGAGAAGACCCAGGAGCGCAACGAGGAGTGGGACAACGACCCCAACTGGAACGACGACGCGCTCGAGGACTGACCACCCGGACCGACCGGCCAGGCGGGATAGTCCGAGACGTTTCCGTTCTCAGATGTCCGTTTCGACGACGGAAAGGTCTCGGACTATCCGGTTCAGCCGGTGAAGCTGCCGGCGATCGAGCCGGCACCAGGGGCCTTGCGGCCGTCCATGTGCTGGCTGTCGTTGTTGCCGTAGGTCCACCGGAACCCGTGCCGGCGCCAGATCTTCACGACCGGGTGCGAGCTCGACCGCCATGCCACGCGCGGATGGCTGCGTGAGGCCCACCAGGAGTTCGGCACCAGGCCGGTGGCCGAGCGGTAGGGGTTCTCCCAGGTGTTCACGTCCACAGAACGCCCACGGGCGTGCGGGGAGCGCATCCGGGGCTTGTTCACCACCGAGCGGCAGTTGAACCCGGAGGTGTTGTCCGCGCGCATCGAGGCATAGTCGTTCGCCCCGCGCAGCACCTTGCTCCAGCCGAAGCGGTCCACGCGGTACATGCGGCGGATCGGGTAGCGGGCGTCGTACATGTCGCGCAGGGCGGCGGCCGCGCGACCGGCCACGCCGGCCCTGAGCACCATCTCGCCGCGGTAGCGGTAGCCGTCGAAGCCCCAGTAGTTCACCTGGATCAGGCGCAGGCGGGCCCGGCCGACGGGGCAGCCGCGGTGCCAGCTCCGGCCCACCATCGAGCGCCACACGTTCGTCGGGATCCGGGTCACCTTCGCGTTTGCGCCGGCGCCCGTGGCGCGCGGTTGCGCGGGAGTCGCCGCGGGGCGGGGCGCCTTGGCCGGGAGCACCACCGGGGCCACCTGCGGCACGTTGTCGGTGAACAGGTCGTTGGAGGTGGTGGCCAGCCACCAGCTGCCCGCGGCGCCGGTCGCACGCCAGGTGGTGTCGGTCCGGGGCGCCACCGTGAGCGCGACCCGCCCGGTCGCGGACGTGCTCAGCCTGCGGTGCACCACCCAGGGGCCGGTGCCGACGCGGCGGTGGATCGTGATCGCCCCGCGGACCGGGCTGCCGTCGGCAGCGGTCCACAGCACGCTCAGGATGCCGGTGCGCTCGTCGACGATCCGGGGCGGCCCGGACAGCTTCAGGGTGGTGGCGAAGCGCTGGCCGAGGACCAGGGAGGTGGGGGAGACCGACGGTGCGTTCACGCCGTCCCCGGCGTACAACGCCCGCCACGACGTCGTACCCGCTGGCAGGGCGGTGGTGACGACCGCGCGCCCGGTGCTGTCGGTGGTCGCGGACCCGGCGGCCGTCCACGCGGAGCTGAGCTGCTGCAGCGTGACCCTGGCGCCCACCACGGGAGCCCCGCCGGCGTCGGTCAGCGCGATCGTGAACCGGGCAGGCAGCCCGGCCTTGCCGGAGGCGGGAGCGCTCAGCGTGATCGTCGTCCCCAGTGCGGGTTCGGCGACGGCCGGCCCCGAGGGAGCCAGGAAGCCGGTGACGGCCAGCAGGAGGGACACCAGCAGCACGGGTGCGGTACGGCGAGCGCGGTGCGCGGGCACGAACGATGGGTTCACGTTTTTCCTCCGAGACGGCACCGGCGTGGTGCGTGAGGTCAAGGTAGGGCAAAAGGTGTTCTCACGTAGGGTTCCGCGGGTGGCGCGCTCGAAGATCTCTCCGTGGGGCTTTGTCGGCCTCGGCGCGATGGCGTGCCTGCTGTTCCTGAACCTGGGCACCGCGAACGTGGCGCCCTGGTGGGTGACCGTCCTGTTCGTCCTGCTGTGGCTGGTGCTGTTCGTGCCGGCCGTGCGCTGGTTCGTGCCGCACCCCGACCGGGTGCCCTGGCTGCCGCTGCTGGGCCTGGTGGTCTGGCTGCCCACGATCGTGATCGGCACCCGCTACCTCGGCTGGGGCGGCTGAGCCGGGCCCGTGTCGTAGGTTCGCGCCATGTCTCGGCTGATCCACCTCAACGGGCCCTCGTGCGTCGGCAAGTTGACCCTGGCCCGCCGCTGTGCCGATGAGACGCACGCCTGCTGGAGGCGCTCGGCGAGGGTGTCAGCGCCGCCGCGGGCTGACCCGGAGGACGTAGTCCCGGGAGCCACCGTTGGCCGTGGTCACCAGCAGGTCGCCGTTGGGCGCGCGGGTCACTGAGCGCAGCCGGCCGTACTTGCGCAGTGCGGGCGGTGCCGCGAGGCTGCGGAACCTGCCCGCGGAGTCGAAGCGCATGAACATCAGGCGCTCGCCCTTCAGCGCCGCCACGGCGAGGGTGCCGTTGTACGCGCCCCACTTGCGCCCCAGCACCCAGGCCGCACCCGATGTGGCCAGGGTGGGTGAGCCCGAGCGCCAGCGGGCGTTGATCTGGGTCCCGGGGAGGCCCTGGTCGGTCATCGGGCGGCTCTCGTCGTAGCCCGGGACCGGGTTCCAGCCGTAGTCGCCGCCGTTGGCGAGCTGGTTGACCTCGTCGTCCCGGTTGGTCCCGTGCTCCACCGACCAGACCGCGCCCCCGGGCCGCTGGGCCAGGCCCTGCACGTTGCGGTGACCGTAGGTGAGCACGTAGCGCGCGGCGCGTGAGGACGAGCGGATCCACCGGTTCTTCGGCCACGGCGCCCCGGTGAACCGGTTCAGCCGCAGCGTCTTGCCCCCCAGGGAGTTCAGGTTGCGGGCGTTGGTGCCGGTGACCGCGTCACCGGTGCCGACGATCATCGCGTTGCCGCTGATCAGCAGCCGGCAGCCGCCGTGGCGGCCCGAGGTGGCGGGGATACCGGTGAGCAGCGGCTTGACCAGGGTGGCGGTGCGCGCGTTGCGCGAGAGTCGCCACTCCATCACCCGGACGTCGTGACGACCGCCGCCGAGGTAACCGCCCTGGCAGGTGTAGAACCGCCGGTTCTTCCCGAACGCGGGGTCCACGGCGAGCGACATCAGGCCGGTCTCGCCGCGGGCCCACACCGTGGAGGAGGCGTAGCCGACGCGGCGCACCTTGCCCTTGCGGACGGTCAGCAACCGCTTGGTGGCGCGCTCGGTGACCAGGAAGCGCCCCTTGCCGATCGGCTGGGCGTCCCAGGGCAGGTCGAGGCGTCGGGCGAGGACGGTGACCCGGAGGGCGGGCACCTTGGCGGCGCGCGCCTGGCTCCTCGTCTGGTCCTTCGTGCTGCCGGGCACTTCCACGGCCTGGCCGGCGTACGCCGTGCCGGTGAGGACGAGGAGCAGGCCGAGGGTCACCAGCAGGAGACGTCGCATCGTCTCAGGCTATGCCGGGAACGATGCAGAACTGAGGTACTCGGGCACCGTCACGCCATCATGTTCACGGGCTCGATGGTCAGGCCCGGGAACAGTGCGGGGACGGACCGGTCCGGGAAGCGCTTCTTGACGATCTCGGCGAGGACGTTGCGGTAGTCGGTGGTGACCTTGAGGTCACCGTCGATCACCGAGCCGGTCTCGAGGCCGGGCCAGGTGCCGTAGTACTTGCCGCCCTTCACGCCGGCCCCGGCCACCAGCATCATGTTGCCCCAGCCGTGGTCGAAGCCCTGGCTGCCGTTCTCGGCGATGCGGCGGCCGAACTCCGAGATCGTGACCACCGTGACCCGTGAGCTGAGGGTCCCGAGGTCGGTCATGAAGGCGGCGAGGGCCTGGGCGAAGCCGGAGATGTTGCTCTGCATCGAACCCCAGGTGAGCGTCCCGTAGTTCGTGTGCAGGTCCCAGTTGCCGGCGTCGATGGCGATGACGTCGGTGCCGATGTTCGCGCGGATCAGCTTGGCCGCGTTCTTCAGCGGCTGGGCGAACGGGGTCGCGAACCACTCGGTCGGGTAGGCGGTGGAGCTGTTCGCCATCGACTTGAGCTTCTGCCCGGGCCCCTTGGAGATGGCCACCGCCTCGCGTGCGCCCGCGGCCAGTGGCCCGGTGGCGCCGGCCCACGCCGAGGTCAGCGAGGTGTAGCGCTGGGTGGCCCGGCCGTCGAGGCCGGGGACCAGCAGTCCGTCGAGGTCCTGGGTGGCCAGGGTGGGGTGCGGGCCGATCAGGGCGGTGGTCGGGAAGTTCATCCCGAGCTGCACCGCGTCCAGGGTCCCGTTCGCAGGACCGAGGCCGATCATCCGGTTGATCCAGCCGGTCCGCGCCGACGAGCCGGGCGCGGCGTCCTCGACCTCCTCGATGGCAGAGAAGTGAGAGCGGTTGGGTACGGCGAGCCCGGTGGCCTGGATCGCGGCGAGCTTCCCGCCCTTCCACAGGGGCTCGAGCGGCTTCATCGCCGGGTGCAGCCCGAACATGGAGTCCGCGCAGAGCAGGGTGTTGGCCTTGACCGCGGTCGTGGGACGGGCCTTGTAGTAGCCGGGGTCGCCGTGGGGGACCACGACGCCCATCCCGTCGATGCCACCACGCAGGCTGATCACGACCAGTGTGTTGCCGCCGGGGGTCCCCGCGAAGGTCGCCTGCATCATCGCGTCGCCGAACATCTGGGTCACGGCCATGCCGCCGCCCACGGCGGCGGCCCCCTGCAGCAGCGAACGCCGGGAGACCTGCGAGCGGGTGTGGTCGCTGCAGCAGGCGTTGTCCGGGGTGCTCGAGTGGCTCGAGTGGTTGGTCATGGCTTGCCTCACGTGGTCATGTGGTCGGGAGTGTCGAGAAGCGCGCAGACGAGTCGCGGGAACAGCCAGCTTCCGAGGTTGTGGTCCTTGGTGACGATGCTCGAGGCGGTCACGATCGCCCACTTCTCCGGACCCGTGACGGCCTGGGTGGCCACCTTCAGCAGGCGGGCATCGGCAGGCTTGCCCAGCCAGATCCGGCACAGGTGGTCGACGTAGGCGTCGAACCTCAGCGAGGACGCGGGCAGCCAGGAGGCCGCGGTGCGGTACTTCGCGCCCTCCTTGGGCCACCAGCCTCCGGCCTGGCTCTGGTGCATGTCGTAGCTCGCGAACAGGCGGGAGGCCGCCGACCAGGAGCGGCCGGTGAGCGGGGGACCGTCGGGTCGGGGCCAGGCGAAGACCCGGTCTCCGCCGTGGACGTAGTTGGCCGCGTTCGCCCACGAGTTCCCCGACCCGGGGGCCTGGACGTCCACGGCGAGCACGCGAGCGGTCGCGACGAGGTCCGCCACCGGCGTACGCACCTTCTGGCCCGTGGAGGTGAGGAACTCCGGGTGCCGCGAGAGCGCGGTGAGCACCGCCGAGATGCTGGTCCCCGAGCTCGTGTAGACCGCGGCCAGGGAGTTGACCAAGGCGTCGGAGGGGGAGTCCGAGACGAACTGCGTGGCGAGC
This sequence comes from Nocardioides sp. Z30_9, assembly GCF_058215735.1. Lineage (NCBI taxonomy): Bacteria > Bacillati > Actinomycetota > Actinomycetes > Propionibacteriales > Nocardioidaceae > Nocardioides > Nocardioides sp. Z30_9. Next base: position 788,099 of record NZ_JBZAJF010000001.1, on the reverse strand, counting down.
TTGGTGACCACGCGCCGGGCGGTGGCCGGGTGGTGCGCGAGGTACTTCAGGTAGGCGATGGTCACGGCCTGGCCGTCCTCGGACGCGTTGGCGCTGGAGAAGCCGAGGACCTTGACCGGCCCCATGGTGTGCGCCTTCGGGTCGTACCGCACCGCGTAGCTCTTGCCCCAGTCGACGGTGTACCCGGAGAGGATCACCGCCGACGACTTGACCATGTCCTCGGTGTAGCCGGCGCTGCGTCCCACGGAGTGCAGCTCGAGGAGCTCACGGCCCTGGTTCTCGTTGGGCTTGTTGCGCACCGACTTCCAGTTGTCGAGGTAGAGCCGCATCGCCGGGTGCAGCGAGCACGCGGTGAGCAGCTCCTCGAACGTGCCCAGGGCGTGCCGGCGGATCGTGGCGTCGTAGTCGTAGCGGAACGCCCAGGCCCGGTCGTGGCCGACCGGGATGTGCAGCAGGGCGGACCAGAGCTCGGTCATGGTCTCCAGCACGGACCGTTCGGAGTAGATCCGGCGCAGGATGCTCCAGTTGCCGAGGTCGTTGCCGTACTCCCAGGCCTGCTTGCCGGTCCCGGCGTTCGTCTCGGCCTTCTCGGCGGCCGAACGCCGCAGCGGTGAGAACCAGGAGTCGATGCTGGCGATCTTCGCTGCCTCCGGGATGCTCCCTGGGGACAGCTGCTTGGCCAGCCAGGCCTCGGGGGAGCCCGCAGCCCGGAGCTGGGCCAGCGACCTCGGGGTGAACCCGGTGCCGAACCGGTTCAGGTAGAGCCGCTCGCGAGCGGTCGGTGTCGGGGCCGGGGACCGCCACGCCTGGTTCGCCGGGGTGGCCGTGGGCTTCTTCACCGTGGCCGGCTTCTTGACGACCGGCTTGGGCTTCGGCTTCGGCTTCGGCTTGGGCTTCGGCTTGACGACGCGACGGCGCTTGACCTTGACGCGGAGGCGACGCTTCTTGCGCCGCTTGCGCTTCCTGGTGTCGAAGATTGCCATCTGCTGCCCCCGCCGAGCTGTCGAACACGTCCGTGAAGACATCGTCGCGGCTCAGCGTGGAAAATGCTGACGAATAGCCAAAAACGCATCAAAACGGACACGGGTCCGTCCCGGGGGGAGGTGCCCGGCTCAGAAGGTGTGCTCGGCTCCGGGGAACTCGCCGGCCCTGACCTCGGCGGCGTAGGCGCGGGCACCGTCGAGGAGTACGCCGCGCACGTCGGCGTACTGCTTGACGAACCGGGCCATCTTCCCGGCCCTGAGCCCGAATGCGTCCTGCCACACGAGCACCTGGCCGTCGCAGTCGGCGCCCGCGCCGATGCCGATCGTCGGGATCGACAGCTCCTCGGTGACCCGAGCGGCAACGTCTCCGGGAACCATCTCCATCACCACGGCGAAGGCTCCGGCCTCCTGGACCGCGCGCGCGTCGTCGAGGATGCGATCACCGGTCTCGCCCCGCCCCTGGACGCGGTAGCCGCCGAGGGCGTGCTCGCTCTGGGGGGTGAACCCGATGTGGGCCATCACGGGGACTCCGCCCCGGCTGAGCAGTTCGATCTGGGGAGCCATCTCCCGCCCGCCCTCGAGCTTGATCGCGTGGGCGCCGCCCTCCTTCATGAACCGCACCGCGGTGTCGTAGGCCTGCTCCGGCGACCGCTGGTAGGACCCGAAGGGGAGGTCGCCGACCACCAGGGACCTCGTCACCGAGCGGGAGACGGCCCGGGTGAGCGGGATCAGCTCGTCCACAGTCACCGGCAGCGAGCTCTCGTTGCCGTAGACGTTGTTGGAGGCACTGTCACCGACGAGCAGGACCTCGATGCCGGCCTCGTCGAAGATCTGCGCGGTGTACATGTCATAGGCGGTGAGCATCGCGAACCGCTCCCCGCGCTGCTTGAGCTCGCGCAGGTGCTGGGTGCGGATGCGCTTTCCCGGTCGGGGGGTCGAGGGCTGCGAGGCCCCGGCGCCGCCTGCTGACGAGCCGGTGCCGTAGGGCGCGGTTTCTTCGCTCATGCGAGGAACGCTAGACCCGCAACGGCGAGAACGCCCCTGTGTTGCTGCTCACGCCGGGTGCAAGACTGCGACCCGTGGACTTCAACTCGGCCTATGCCCACGGGTTCGCCCGGATCGCCGCCTGCACGGTGCCGGTGACGATCGCGGACCCAGCCACCAACGCCGCGACGGTGATCGAGCAGGCACGCGAGTGCCACGACGACGGTGTCGCCGTCGCGATCTTCCCCGAGCTGTGCCTGTCGGGGTACTCCATCGAGGACCTCTTCCTCCAGGACACCCTGCTCGAGGCGGTCCGGGAGGCCATCGGGGAGATCTGCACGGCCAGCGAGGACCTGCGTCCCGTGCTGGTCGTCGGTGCTCCGCTGCGCAAGGGGAACCGGGTCTACAACTGTGCGGTGGTGATCCACCGGGGCGCCGTGCTCGGCGTGGCGCCGAAGTCGTTCCTGCCGACCTACCGCGAGTTCTACGAGGCCCGCTGGTTCGCCGCGGGCGAGGACCAGCGGGGGGAGTACATCGACCTGGTGGGCGCAACGGTGCCGTTCGGCCCCGACCTGATCTTCCGTGCCACCGACCTGCCCGACCTGAGCCTGTTCGTCGAGGTGTGCGAGGACATGTGGGTCCCGGTGCCGCCGAGCGCCCACGCCGCGCTGGCCGGGGCCACGGTGCTGGTCAACCTCTCCGGGTCCCCGATCACCATCGCCCGCGCCGAGGACCGCAAGCAGCTGGTCCGCTCGGCCAGCTCGCGCTGCTCGGCCGCCTACGCGTACGCCGCCGGCGGCCAGGGCGAGTCCACCACCGACCTGTCGTGGGACGGGCAGACGATGATCTACGAGTGCGGCGGCCTGCTCGCCGAGGGGGACCGGTTCCCCGACGGCCCGCGCCGCACGATCGCCGATGTCGACCTGGACCGGATCCGCCAGGAGCGGATGCGCCAGGGCACCTTCGACGACAACCGGCGATCGGAGGGGGTCGACGGCGGCGACTTCCGCGAGATCGCGCTGACCCTGGCGCCGCCGACCGGCGACATCGGGCTGCGGCGCAAGGTCGACCGGTTCCCGTTCGTCCCCGACGACGCGGAGCGGCTGGCACTGGACTGCTTCGAGGCCTACAACATCCAGGTCTCCGGGCTCGAGCAGCGGCTGCGCGCGATCGGCCAGCCGAAGGTCGTCATCGGCGTCTCGGGCGGACTCGACTCGACCCATGCCCTGATCGTGGCCGCCAAGGCGATGGACCGGCTCGGGAGGCCACGCAGCGACATCCTCGCGTTCACGCTGCCGGGGTTCGCCACCGGCGACACCACCAAGTCCTACGCGACCCGGCTCTCGCACGCCCTCGGCACCACGTTCGAGGAGATCGACATCCAGCCCGCGGCCAAGCAGATGCTGACCGACATGGGCCACCCGTTCGCGCAGGGCGAGGAGGTCTACGACATCACCTTCGAGAACGTCCAGGCCGGCCTGCGCACGGACTACCTGTTCCGGATCGCCAACCAGCGTCGGGGCATCGTGCTCGGCACCGGTGACCTCTCCGAGCTCGCCCTGGGCTGGTGCACCTACGGCGTCGGCGACCAGATGTCCCACTACACGGTGAACTCCGGCGTGCCGAAGACGCTCGTGCAGCACCTGATCCGCTGGGTCGTCAGCAGCGAGCAGCTCGGGGACAGCGACGACGAGGTGAACCAGCTGCTCACCGACATCGTGGGGCAGGAGATCACTCCCGAGCTGATCCCGACCCGCGAGGGGGAGAAGGCGCAGTCGACCGAGGACTCGGTGGGGCCCTACGCCCTGCACGACTTCACGTTGTTCCACGTCCTCCGGTTCGGGTTCCGGCCCAGCAAGATCGCCTTCCTCGCCGAGCACGCGTGGTCGGACGCCGAGGCGGGGGAATGGCCCCCGAACTACCCTGAGGAGAACCGGCCCGAGTACCACTTGGGCGACATCCGGGAGTGGCTCGAGGTGTTCATCAAGCGTTTCTTCGCCAGCCAGTTCAAGCGCTCCGCCCTGCCCAACGGCCCGAAGGTCAGCGCCGGCGGGACGATGTCGCCTCGCGGCGACTGGCGGATGCCCAGCGACGCGGGCCCGGCCGCCTGGCTGGCCGAGCTCGAGAACGTTCCACGGTCCTGATGGTCGAGCGCATCCTGGTCGTCCAGCACGAGGAGGACTGCCCGCCGGCGTGGGTGGGGGACTGGCTCGTCGAGCTGGGCTGCACCCTCGAGGTGCACCGCCCCTACACCGGGACGTCGCTGCCGCCAGGTCTCGACGGGTACGACGCGCTCCTGGTCCTCGGCGGCGCCATGGGTGCCAACGACGACGCCGCCCATCCGTGGCTGGCACCGACCCGGGAGCTGGTCCGCGAGGCCGCCCGCCGTCGCGTGGCCACCCTGGGCATCTGCCTGGGGCACCAGCTGGTGGCGGTGGCGCTGGGTGGCGAGGCGGGGCCCAACCCGCGCGGCCAGCAGCTGGGGCTGCTGCCGATCGGCTGGACCGACGCCGCGGCCACCGACGACCTCACCGCGTCCCTGGTGGGCACCCGCTTCGGGGTGCACTGGAACAACGACCTGGTGCTGCGCGCGCCGGAGGGAACGGTGGTGCTGGCCGAGACCCCCGCAGGCGAGCTGCAGGCTGCCAGGTTCGCCCCGACGGTGTGGGGTGTGCAGCTGCACCCGGAGGTCAACGAGAGCATCCTGGCCACCTGGGCCGAGGACGACCGGGACCGCTACGACGAGGGTCACCTCGAGGAGGTCCTGCGCACCGTCGCCGCCGCGCGCAACGAGTTGGCAGCCGGTTGGCGCCCGCTCGCACGGGCCTTCTCGGCTCTGCCCTAGGCTCGACCCATGGGTAAGCAGGAAGACTTCGTACTGCGCGCACTCGAAGAGCGCGATGTCCGGTTCGTTCGACTCTGGTTCACCGACGTGCTCGGCTACCTCAAGTCGGTCTCGGTGGCGCCGGCGGAGCTGGAGAACGCCTTCTCCGAGGGCATCGGCTTCGACGGTTCCGCGATCCAGGGTTTCGCCCGGGTGACCGAGGCCGACATGCTGGCCCACCCCGACCCGGCCACCTTCCAGCTGCTGCCGTGGCGCGGCGAGACCCCGTCGACCGCGCGGATGTTCTGCGACATCTTCATGCCCGACGGCTCCCCGTCGTACGCCGATCCGCGCTACGTGCTCAAGCGGACGCTGCAGAAGGCGGCCGACAAGGGCTTCACCTTCTACACCCACCCCGAGATCGAGTTCTACCTCTTCCAGGGGCGCCCCGGCATGGGCGAGGAGCCGGTCCCGGTCGACCGCAGCGGGTACTTCGACCACACCGCGCAGTCACGCGGCTCGGACTTCCGCCGCGAGGCGATCAACATGCTCGAGTCGATGGGCATCTCGGTGGAGTTCAGCCACCACGAGGGCGGTCCCGGCCAGCAGGAGATCGACCTGCGCTACGCCGACGCGCTCTCCACGGCCGACAACATCATGACCTTCCGCACCGTCGTGCGTGAGGTCGCGCTGAGCCAGGGCATCTGGGCCAGCTTCATGCCCAAGCCGTTCACCACCCACCCCGGCTCCGGGATGCACACCCACGTCTCGCTCTTCGAGGGCGACACCAACGCCTTCTTCGAGGCCGGCGCGGAGTACCAGCTCTCGAAGACCGCCCGTCACTTCATCGCGGGCATCCTGCGGCACGCCAGCGAGATCACCTGCGTCACCAACCAGTGGGTGAACTCCTACAAGCGGCTGATCGGCGGCGGCGAGGCCCCGTCGTACAAGTCGTGGGGGCACAACAACCGCTCCGCGATGGTGCGGGTGCCGATGTACAAGCCCAACAAGGGCCAGTCGACGCGCATCGAGCTGCGCTCCATCGACGCCGCGTGCAACCCCTACCTCGCCTACGCGGTCGTGCTCGCTGCCGGCATGAAGGGGCTCGAGGAGGAGTACGAGCTCCCGCGTGAGGCCGAGGACGACGTCTGGTCGCTGACCGACCGCGAGCGCAAGGCGCTCGGGCTCGAGCAGCTGCCCAAGACCCTCTACGAGGCCATCAAGATCGCCGAGGACTCCGAGCTGCTGGCCGACACGCTGGGCGAGCACGTCTACGAGTTCTTCCTGCGCAACAAGCGGGCGGAGTGGGAGGACTACCGCGGCCAGGTCTCGGCCTACGAGCGCGACCGGATGCTTCCGGTCATCTGAGCACGGGAGCGGTGAGGATAGGTTCCCCGGATGACCCCTCGAGCCGACTTCACCCAGGGCCAGCTCGTCCGTCTCGGTTTCCTCGATCCCGACCGCGCCCGCACGCTGATCGCGCAGCTCGGCGAGGTGAGCGCCCCGATCATTCCGCTGATCGGGCGCAGTGCGGACCCTGACCAGGCGCTCGCCGCCCTGATCGACCTCGCCGACGCGGTCGAGGATCGCGACCGGCTGTTGGCGGAGGTGGCCGACGACGAGGGCACCTCGATGCGGCTGCTCTCGGTGCTCGGGGCCAGCCAGGCGCTCGCTGACCACCTGCGCCGTCATCCCGAGCACTGGCACGAGCTGTGCGACCCCTCGCTGGGGTCGACGCGTCCGGCGGCGTACGCGATGCGGGCCTCGCTGGTCCGGGCCGTGGGCGGGGACCCCGACGAGGCCGAACCGGTCGCGACCCTGCCCCACGCCGAGGCGATGGATGCCCTGCGGGTGGACTACCGGCGCCAGCTCCTGCGGCTCGCCTCCCGCGACCTGGCACACCACCTCCGCGTCGACGACGCGGCCGCCGAGCTGGCCGACCTCGCCGCCGGCACCCTCGAGGCCGCCCTCGCAGTGGCGCGCGCCAAGGTGGGGGAGGCGGCCGGGTCCTGCCGGTTCGCGGTGATCGCGATGGGCAAGTGCGGGGGGCACGAGCTCAACTACGTCAGCGACGTGGACGTGGTCTACGTCGCGGAGCCGGTCGAGGGCCACGACGATCACGTGGCGATGCGTGCGGCCACGCAGCTCGCCTCGGTGCTGATGCAGGTCTGCTCCGAGCACACCCGCGAGGGCACCATCTGGCCGGTCGACGCCAACCTGCGTCCCGAGGGCTCCTCGGGCCCGCTGGTGCGCACCCTGGCCAGCCACTGCGGCTACTACGAGCGCTGGGCCAAGACCTGGGAGTTCCAGGCCCTGCTCAAGGCACGCCCGGTGGCGGGCGACCACGCGCTGGGCCGGGAGTACGCCGAGGTGATCGGGCCCCTGGTCTGGTCGGCTGCGGAGCGTGACGGCTTCGTCGAGGAGGTCCAGGCGATGCGCCGCCGCGTCCTCGACCACATCCCGGCCAGCCACGCCGAGCGACAGCTCAAGCTCGGCTCCGGTGGCCTGCGCGACGTCGAGTTCGCCGTACAGCTGCTGCAGATGGTGCACGGCCGCACCGACGAGGAGGTGCGCCAGCCCGCCACCCTGAGCGCCCTGGCGAGCCTCACCGAACGCGGCTACGTCGGTCGCGAGGACGGCCGCTCGCTGCACGACGCCTACGCCTTCCTGCGCACCCTCGAGCACCGGATCCAGCTGTACAAGCTGCGCCGGACCCACGAGATGCCCGAGGACGAGGAGTCGCTGCGCCGCCTCGGTCGTTCGCTGGGCTACACCCGGGACCCGGTGCGTGAGCTGGACGACCAGTGGCACTTCCACCAGAGGGAGGTGCGCCGGCTGCACGAGAAGCTGTTCTACCGCCCGCTGCTCTCCGCGGTGGCCCGGATCAGCGGTGACGAGGTCAGGATGAGCCCCGGTGCCGCCCAGGCCCGGCTCGCCGCCCTGGGCTACCAGGACCCGAAGGCCGCCCTGCGCCACCTCGAGGCGTTGACCGCCGGGGTCTCGCGCACCGCGCAGATCCAGCGCACGCTGCTGCCGGTGATGCTGCGCTGGTTCGCCGATGCGCCCGACCCGGACGCCGGGCTGTTCGGCTTCCGCCGGATCTCCGAGGCGCTGGGGACCACCCCGTGGTACCTGCGGCTGCTGCGCGACGAGGGGGAGGCGGCCCAGCGGATGGCCACGGTGCTGGCGACGAGCCGCTACGCCACCGACCTGCTCCAGCGCGAGCCGCAGGGCGTGGCCATCCTCGGGGAGCAGGAGCGCCTCGAGCCGCTCTCCCGCGAGACGGTGCAGAAGGAGATGCAGGCCGCGGCCGCCCGCCGGGACAGCGCCGCGGACGCCGTGGTCGCCATCCGGGCGATCCGGCGGCGCGAGCTGCTCCGGATCAGCGTGGCCGACCTGTGCGTCCCCTTCGGGGTGGCCGAGGTGGGCTACGCGCTCACCGACATCACCAGCGCCACCCTCGAGGCCTCCCTGGCCGCGGTGATCCGGGGGGTCGAGCGCACGCGCGGGGTGTCGATGCCCACCCGGATGGCGATCATCGCCATGGGGCGCTACGGGGGCTACGAGCTCGGCTACGGCAGCGATGCGGACGTGATGTTCGTGCACGAGCCGCTGCCGGGCGCCGATCCCGAGCTGGCCGCGTCGATGGCACAGTCGGTGGCCAACGAGGTGCGCTCCCTGCTCTCGGCGCAGGCCCGCGACCCGGCACTCGAGGTGGACACGGGGCTCCGGCCCGAGGGGCGGCAGGGGCCGCTGGTCCGGACCCTCGACTCCTACGCGGCGTACTACGCCAAGTGGTCGGCCGTCTGGGAGGCCCAGGCGCTGCTGCGGGCGGCGCCGATCGTCGGCGACGCCGGGTTGTGCGAGCGCTTCGGCCAGCTGATCGACCCGCTGCGCTTCCCCGAGGGCGGGCTCAGCAGCGACGACGTCATCGAGGTACGGCGGATCAAGGCCCGGGTCGACGACGAGCGGCTGCCCCGCGGGGCCGACCCGGCGACCCACTTCAAGCTCGGCCGCGGGGGACTCTCCGACGTGGAGTGGACCGTGCAGCTGCTCCAGATGCGGCACGCGGGCCGGCTTCCGGAGCTGCGCACCACCAAGACCCTCGAGGCGCTGGAGGTGGCCGTGGAGCACGACCTCCTCGAGGTGAGCGACGCCCACGGGCTCGCCGAGGCGTGGAGGTTCGCGAGCAGGGCTCGCAACGCGACGGTCCAGGTCCGTGGGAAGCCCGCCGACCAGCTGCCGCGCGATGCCCGGGAGCGGGCTGCGGTGGCCGCCATCCTCCAGTACGAGCCCGGTCAGTCCGACGAGATGGTCAACGACTACCTCCGCTCCGCGCGGCGGGCGCGCGGCATCGTGGACCGGGTGTTCTGGTCCTGAAGAGATGGCCTTCAGTTCAGCGAAAGTAAGTTAATATCTTCAGATGCAGGATCTGAAGCCCGGAACTTCACTGGCGGCCCTGATCGGTGACGTGGTGGGCTCGCGCGAGGTGACCGACCGCCCGCAGCTGCACGCCGGGCTCGTCTCGGTCCTGGACCAGGCGAACGCGGTCCTCGACCCGGCGGTGCCCCTGCGGATCACGGTCGGCGACGAGTACCAGGGATGCTTCGAGACCGTGGGGGAGGCGCTGCACGCCACCTTGTGGCTGCGGCTGCACCTGCCCTTCGACGTACGCCACGGGGTGGGGTGGGGGCCGGTGGCGGTCCTCGCCGACTCGCCCCGGGTGGAGGATGGGCCGGGCTGGTGGGCCGCCCGCGGAGCCATCGACGAGGTCAGGACCGACGCCTCCAGGCCGGGTACCCGGTTGCTGCGTACGGCGTACCGCCGCGCCGACCGCACCGCGGGACCCGACCCCGATGCGGTGAACGCGGCCCTGATGTGTCAGGACCAGATGATTGGCTCCGTCTCGGAGCGATCGCTGCGGCTGCTCCGAGGAGCCCTCGAGGGGCACAGCCAGGCCGAGCTCGCCGAACTCGAGGGCATCTCCGCCTCGGCCGTGTCGCAGCGGGTGCGCAACGACGGGCTGGCCGTGATCCTCGCGGCCGGCCAGCTGCTGAGAGGTGTCACGTGAGCTGGATCGCGGTGCTGTTGATCGGGGTGGCCGTGTGCGACCTCGCCCGCTCGGTGCGTCCGGTCCCGGTGGTCAACGAGTGCGCCGCTGCCGCGGTGGCGGTGGGGGTCGGCCTCCTCGCCGGGCTCACCACTCCGGCCGATGTGGGCGCGCTGGTCGTGATCGCGGCCCTGGTGGTGCTCTGGGGCCAGACCGTGGACCGGTCCCGCCACCGGGGGCGGGCGTGGGTCCCGCTGACGGTGCTCGGTGGCTCGCTGCTGCTCGGGTTGTTCACCTCGGCGTGGGCCGGCCAGGCCGGCGGCCTGCTGGGGGAGTGGCTGGCCCAGACCCAGCTGCCCGCCGTGCACGGGACCAGCGCCGACCGGGCGCTGCTCCTGACCGGGGCGTTCCTGGTGCAGCTGAGCACCGGCAACGTGGTGGTGCGACTGGTGCTGGCGGTCACCGGCACCGTGAACCCGGCCGTGCAGGACACGGTCGAGGACCCCGGGCAGCGGCTCAAGGGGGGACGCCTGCTCGGCCCGATGGAACGGCTGCTCATCCTCGGGCTGGGTCTCTCGGGCCAGCTGACCGCCGCCAGCATCGTGATCGCGGCCAAGGGGCTGCTGCGGTGGCCCGAGCTGCACTCCAGGTCCGAGCAGCAGTGGATCCACCGGCTCACCGAGTACTTCCTGGTGGGCAGCTTCGTCAGCTGGCTGGTGGGCCTGAGCGCCCTCGCGCTGCTCGCCCGCTAGCAGCGCGGCGCCGCGCCGGTCACAGCACCAGCTCCGGCTGGAGGCGGTTCGGCGTCCACACCCGCTGGCGGCGGGCGGCGACGGCGGTCGCCAGCAGGGCGAGCAGGAACACGCCGAACAGCACTCCCAGGTCCCGTGCGACGGTCAGGGCCTGCCCGCCGTACAGGGTCTGGCGCAGCCCGTTGACCGCATAGCTCATCGGCAGGGCCCAGTGCAGCGATCGCAGCGGTTCGGGGATCGTCTCCCACGGGAAGGTGCCCCCTGCGGTGACCAGCTGGACCAGCATCAGGACCAGGCCCAGGAACTCCCCGACCGTGCCGAGCCAGGCGTTGAGCGCCTGCAGGATCGCCACGAACGTCGCCGAGGCCACCAGCAGGAGCAGCGCGGTCAACAGCTTGTCGACCGGGTCGATCCTGAGCGCGAACCCGACGATCGCGAACATGACCGCGACCTGGAGGATGCCGACGACCACCGGGGGGAGCAGGCCCCCCAGCGCCGTCCTGCCCGAGGGGCCGTTCGCCGCGAGGGCGCGCCTCGAGAGCGGGCGCACCAGCAGGAACAGCATGTAGGCGCCGATCCACGTGGCCAGCGACATGAAGAAGGGCGCGAGCCCGGCACCGTAGGAACCGGCGCGGGCGAGGGTGTCGTCGCGGACCCCGACGGGGTCGGCGATCGTGCGCGCCGTGGCGCGCTGGGTCGACGCGGAGAGGTCAGGCACCTTCTGCGCGCCCGCGCGGAGCCCGTTGCCGAGCTGAGTCATGCCGGCCTGCAGCCGGCGGCTGCCGTCGCGCAGGGCGATGCTCGACCCGGCGAGGCGACGCGCGCCCTCGGAGACCTGTGCCGTGCCGGAGGCGAGCCGGGCGCTGTCGCCGGCCAGGGTGCTGGCCCCGTTCGCCAGCTGTGAGCTGCCGGACGCGACCCGGGAGCCACCCGACGCAGCGATGGCGACGCCCCGCGCGAGGGCCGGCGCAGCGTCGGCCAACCGGTCCGCGCCGCTGGCGACCTGCTGCGAGCCCGTGCTCAGCGCGCCGAGCTCGCTCGCCGCGCTGTCCGCGGTCCCCACCGCGTTTGCCGCGCTGGCGCGGGTGTCCTCGAAGAGCCGGGACAGCTCGGCCGCCTGGGCCTGGGTGAGGGCGCCCTGCCGGACCAGGAGCTGCAGCCCGGAGATCAGCTCGGCGATCGAGCCGTCGAGCTGGCCCACCACGGCGCGCACGGCGGCGGCGGACTGTCTCCCGATCGCGGCGACGCGGGCGTTGCCCGCGGCCACCTGTGCTGCTCCGTTGGCCAGCCGTCGGGTGTCGGAGGGCAGCACGGCGGTACGCCGCTGCAGGGTGTCGAGCCCGTCGGCCAGGGTCGCGGTGCCGTTGCTGAGCTCGTAGCTCGCGCCGGAGAGCCGGTCGGCCCCCGCCGCGAGGCCGCTCGCGCCGCTCGCCGTCTCACCGGCGCCGCTGGCCAGGCTGGCGGTCCCGCCCACGAGCTCGTCGGTCGCCCGAGTGAGCCGGACACTTCCTGCGACCAGCTGCTGCGCGCCTCTCGCCCCTCGTTGCAGATCGGTGTGGACCACGTCGAGCCCACGCAGGAAGGTGTCCGCCGACGTGGTGCCGACCTGACGCGCGATCGCGTTGCGCACGTCCTCGGCGGCCGTCTTGGCCAGGGTGGTGGCGAGGTAGTTGTTGGCGTCGTTGGTGATCAGCTCCAGGCTCGCCTGGTGGGGCTGGTAGCGCGCAACGGAGGTGAGGTCCTCGGAGAACTGGGGGCCGATGACGAGCACCGCGTCGTAGCGGCCCGTGCGCACCCCCGACTCGGCCTCCTGCTGCGAGGTCTCCTGCCAGCCGAACCCACCGTTGCCGTCGAGGAGGCGGTCGGCCACCTGCTGGCCGTAGTGCACCTCCTTGGAGGTCCGGGTGACGGGGTCGACCAGCGTGGCGCCCCGGTCCTGCATCACCAGCGCGGCCGGGACCCGGTCGAGCGATCCGTAGGGATCCTCGTTGGCGAACACGTAGAGGCCGGCGTACAGCGTCGGGATCACGACCATGGCGAGGATCGCCAGCTTGGGCAGCGTCCCGGCGGTGATCCGCCGGAGCTCGGTGACGGCCAGACGGATCGCGATCATCGATCTTCCCTGCTCTCCTGCGATGGGGGTGGTTGTCGCTGGTCGGCGGAGCCCAGCAGGTCCAGTCGGCGGGTCTCCTCGGACTCGTCCTGCGGAGGTGACACCTGGCCGCCGAGGCTGGAGACGTCGATCGAGGGACGCACGCGCAGTGCCTCCTCCGGGGTGTATCGCGCCGCCGTACCCTCACGGGCCGGGGCGATGTCGGCGCCGAGGTCCCGGGCCGAGGACCGGCCGCACTGGACCAGCACGCCGTAACCCAGTGCGGCGTAGGACTGGGCGATGCCCCACCACCCGTACGGTTCCCCGCCGTGACGATCGGGAAGGGAGAGCACGAGGAAGCGCACGCCCCGGCGCTCCACCGCCAGGGCGGTGAGCAGGCTGGTGCGGACCGCGCCGGTGAGTGCGTCCACCCGGTGATCCCGGACCTGGCCCAGGGCGTGCCGCTCCAGCCACCGGGTGACCGCGGCAGGGGTCGCCCCCTTGCGGGCCAGTGCGAGGTCCTCGGCGGTGACCGTGCCGACCGGCATCGCGTCGTCGGGTGCGGACACCTCGGGCAGGTCCACCACGGCGGAGACCCGGCGCAGCTCCGCCATCACCTGGCGCTCGCTCCCGTCGTCGGCGACCAGCCTGATCCGTCCGGACTCGGGGCGGAGCCGTCCGGTCGCCGTCAGCGCCAGCGCCGAGTGACCGTGGCCGGGTTCGCCGGCCATGAGGACGCACTCGCCGGCGTCGAGGTCGAGGTGCTCGAGCTCGAGAAGTGGCCCCCGTCGGCCGATGACCCGCACGTCGTCGAGTACGAGCGGCACTGCGTCACGTCTTGGCTGGCGTGGGAGCGGGTGGGCGCCGCAGGGCATGAGGTCGAGGGTGCACTCCGGGTGTCCTCATGCTGAGTCCGATCAGCTCTTCCGGACGAGGGGCGCCTCGTTGCCGGTCAGCAGAAGTCTCAGTGACTGCCAGGCCGCCGTCACCGCGTCCGTCACGGACCGGGTGTCGTCGCCGAGGAGTCTCACCCACACGCCGGAGTCAGCCGGTAGGGCGCTGAGTCCGAACACCACTCCGGTCTCGGCACAAGGTGTCAGCACTTCATGGAGCAGGTCGCTGACCTCGCGGACCGAGGTGGTCGTGGTCAGCACGAACATCCTGGAGATTACGTCGTGCTCGTCGAGGACGGCGAGGGCACTGTGACTCCCGTCGGCCGGGCTCAGGCGCATCCGGTCGATCGCTACCACGGAGCCGTCCGGTCGGCTCACCTCGATGTCGGAGGCAAGGACCGTGTACTGATGGCGCTCGTCCCGGGCCAGTCGCCCGGCGACCAGCGTCTCGGCGATGATCGCAGTAGCCGACGGAGGCAAGGTCAGGCACGTGCGCTGGTAGAGACGCGCGTCGGCGAAGAGCACCACGGGTTCAGGCAGGTACTCCACGTAGGCGTCCGCTCCGAGGGCAATGTTCGTCTGGGAGACGGCCAGGTCTCGCTCCATCCCGAGTACGTTCGTGCACGCCGAGGTCGTGATACTTCCCGACGAACCCGCGCCGAAGGCGATGTCGGTGCGCAGCCGGTCGCCCTGCATCATGCCGGCTCCTTTCAACATCAGGTAGGTGTAGGGCATGTCAGGTCGCGCCGGGTCGTAGTAGAGAGGCTGCATGATCTGCAAGGGGGCCTTCTGGTGGTGCTCGACAAGCTCGGTCCCGTGCGGAGTCCGGCCGAACTCCAGCTCGAGCAGTCCGACCTTTCCCGGGTTGCCGGCGGGAAGCGCGGCCGTGCCACCGACGTACCGCGCGACCTGGAGGGGAATCCGGTCCGGCTCGTAGTGCGTCGAGACGAGACGATGGCCGTCGTTCGGGGACACGTCCTCGGGGGCCTGCGCCGGAAGCTCGGGCGACTGGTCGGTCTCCGGGAACCGGTCGGTCCTCATCACGACCCCCGGCCCGCGGCCAGCCAGCGTGGCACCAGTGCCTAGGTCAACACGCTCTCGCGGGAGCTCATGGGGCCCCTGATGCCGATCCGCAACACGTTTCTCGCTCATTGGTCCACCTTGTCTTTCGTTGGGTTCCGACACCGGCGTGGTGGTTTCTCAGCTTGGGAAGAGCCGTGCCGGTGCGCGCTCGTGGTCGGCGGACATGACGTCGGCCATGGGGGCGAACCCGCCCATGTCTGCGAGGTTGCGGCCGACTGCTTCGGTGGTCGCTTGGGCAATGACCGGAGCCACGGCGTGCAGCACCACCTGCACGTGCCGGTGTTCGGTCAACCCCAGTCGCAGTGCCGCACCGAGGAAGCTCGTGGCGAACGCGAACAGATCCGCGGCGACGGCGTGCTCGGTACTCACTCCCGACGCCGCGTACGCCACCGCCGTCGCGACCGGCTGGCAGCCCGGCGTCTCCTTGCTCGTGATCGCGCGCTGCCACTCCTTGAGCTCCGGCCCACCGAATGTCGAGAGTGCGAACTCGGTGAGCTGGTGACCGCTGCGGACGGACGCACCACGCAGCTCGGCGTTCAGCTTCGTGGCGAACAGCATCTGGTCGGCGAGGCGCACGTTGGTCCAGTCGCCGCTCAGGACGGACTGATGAGCCCGGGCGAGCGCGGTGGCGTCGCCTGGACCCACTGAGTGCAGGAGCAGTCCGCACAGCAGCTCCTCGACACGGCCTTGGTCCACGGCGTGCGTCTGGCTGAACCCCTCGATCCCGTGCGACATCCTGTAGGAGCCCCTGGGGAAGGCGGAGTCGGAGAGTTGGAGGCTCGCGAGCAACTCAAGTACCGGGGTCGTGGTTGGGGTGCCCCTCCCTCGACCGGCGTTGATCTCCATCTCCGCGTCGTCACGGTGGTGCTCGGGAGTCCCCAACATGTGTTCTGCCCTTCATCGGTGCGTGCGTGTGCGCGGGTGGACGCGGGTGTGCGTTCGCCCGGCACTGGGCGATCCGCCGGGCCGGCCGGCAGTGGACGACGCGCCCGCTCGGGGCGCTCGCCGTTCAGGCCTGGTGCTCCTCCGTGGCACCAGGAGACGTGCGCTGCTCGACGGCCGACCGTTCTAGCTCAGGTCTGGGCGGGTCGACGTGGTTGTGTGCGTGCCGGGAGTCGTGACGCAGGGCAACTGGACTCGGCGTGAACATCGGTCAGGCTGCCGCGACGTCGTGGCAGGAGACGAGTTTCTTGTCGATCTCACGTGGTGGTGTCAGTTGCATGTCTTGCAGACCTCCTGATGAAGGATCGGCCCCCGAGAAGCAAAACTGTGTCGTCTAAATCAGGCTACGCGGGCGGTTCCGATCGACAAGGACGCTCCAATCCGAGCGCTGCGCGGTCTAGAGCAGCAGCCGCACCAAGGCGTTCGCCACTGTTCTGAGGGTGAATCCGCGGGTACGGGCGCCGCTGCCCGCAACGGGATCGACCTGGAGAGAGAGCCGGGCTAGCCTGCCTCCGTGAGCGCCCGCCCCACGTACCTGCAGGCGGCCGCCATCGGTCTCGTCTTCGCAGGCGGCGTCGTCGGAGCCGCGGCCCGCGAGGGACTGAGGCTGGCGATCCCGAACGCCGACGGGATCCCGGTCGTCGTCCCGGTGATGAACTTGGTCGGCGCCTTCGTGCTGGGCTATCTCTTCGAGGCGCTCACCCGCGATGACCTGGCTCCTGCCACGACCTCCCGCATGAGGGCGCTCGTCGGCGCGGGCTTCTGCGGTGGCCTCACCACCTACAGCTCGCTGGCGACAGACACCGCCGTGCTCCTCTCTGACTCCCGCTTCGGCGTCGGTGCGGCATACGCCCTCGGGACGCTGTTGTTCGGCGTCCTGGCCACGATCGCGGGAATTGCCCTCGCCGCCAGGCAGGCTGCGGCTCGCGCGACCGCGGAGACCCGCGGATGATGCCCGCGCTCTTCGTCGCGCTGGTGCTGGCCGGTGGGGCCGGCGCCAGCGTGCGCTACGTCCTTGACGGGATGCTCAAGGCCAGGACCTCGGCGTCGTCCTTTCCCTGGTCGACCGCGATCATCAATCTCACCGGCTCGCCAGTGATGGGCTTCCTCACCGGCTTGGTCGGGAGCAGGATCGCCTCCACCGAGGTGAGCGTCGTGCTCGGGACCGGATTCCTGGGCGGTTACACGACCTTCAGCGCGGCCAGCTACGAGACCGTCCACCTCATCCGCCAGAATCGATACGGCCTCGCGACGCTCTACGGCGTCGGGGTCCTGGTGCTGGGCGTCGCCCTGGCGTTCCTCGGCTACCACTACGCGTCCGAGCTCTGAGGTCTCCGCTCGGTGCTTCCCACCAGTGGTTCGGCGCTGCGGTCCCAACTCGTCCGCCAGTGCCCGGCGGCGAGCACGCCCGCTGCTGCCACGCGACGGTCACCAGGTCGAGGCCGAGCGGCGCGAGGTCGTCGCCGAGCTGCTTCCAGGCGGGCAGCTCGTAGCGGCACCCGCACCAGGTCGACCACGCGACGAGGAGGGTACGGCGACCGGGGGAGCCCAGCTTCACGGGCTCACCGTCCGCGTCGGTCAGCTCGAGGTCCGGGACCGGGTCGCCGCGGCGGACCGTCGTACCTCCTGGCTCGCCGAGCACGGCGACCGCGCCGACCCCGTCCGGTTCCCCGGGCTCGAGGGCGAGCGGCCGGTCCAGCAGGGTTGCCAACTCGGTGAGCGTGAGGTTCTCGTCGATCGGCCGATAGCCTCGGAGGATGGCCTCCACCTTCTCGATCCCCGGGCTCGTGCTGACCGACCATGTGCTCTCGCTGCCGCTCGACCACGCCCGCCCGGACGGCGAGCAGATCGAGGTGTTCGCCCGCGAGGTCGCGGCCCCCGATGGTGCGGACCGGCCGTTCCTGCTGTTCCTGCAGGGCGGTCCCGGGCAGGAGGCACCCCGGCCCGGCGGGAAGGGCAGCTCCCCGGCGTGGCTGGAGCGTGCGCTGCGCGACTTCCGGGTGCTGATGCTCGACCAGCGCGGCACCGGGCGCTCGACGCCGTACGGCGGACCGGGGGTCGGGCCGGACGACGCGGAGCGGCTGACCCACTTCCGGGCGGACTCGATCGTGCAGGACGCGGAGTGCTTCCGCGAGCACCTCGGGGTGGAGCGGTGGAGCCTGCTCGGGCAGTCCTTCGGCGGGTTCTGCTCGCTGCACTACCTCACCGTTGCGTCGCAGAGCCTGCGCGAGGTGTTCTTCACCGGCGGGCTGCCGCCGGTGGGCCGGTCCGTGGACGAGGTCTACGCGGCGACGTACCGGACGATGCGCGAGCTGAACGCGCGCTACCACCGGCAGTTCCCCGCGGACCGGGACCGACTGGCCCGCCTGCTCGATCTCTGTGATGCGGGGGAGGTGCCGGGTCGCGACGGGGAGCCGGTCACCGCGCGGCTGGTGCGGACGATCGGCAACCAGCTCGGGATGGACGGGGGCGCGGAGGCGGTGCACTACCTGCTCGAGCGCGACCCGCGGTCCCCGGCGTTCGCCCACGACCTGGCGTCGATGGTGCCGTTCAACGGGCGCAACCCGCTCTACGCGGTGATCCACGAGTCCTCCTACGCCGACGGCCGCGTCACGGCGTGGTCGGCCGAGCGGATGCAGCCGGAGAACTTCGGCGAGGGCTCGCTGCTGCTCACCGGGGAGCACGTCTTCAGGTGGCACTTCGAGGACTGCGCCGACCTGCGCCCCTACCGGGAGGTCGCGGCCACGATCGCCGACCACCCCTGGCCGCGGCTGTACGACGCCAAGGTGCTCGGCTCGGTCGAGGTTCCCTGCGCCGCGTCGATCTACGTCGACGACCCGTTCGTGGACCTGGAGCTGTCGCTGGAGACGGCCGCCCTGCTGCCCGGGATGCGCCGGTGGGTCACCGACGAGTACCTCCACAACGGGCTGCGCAGCGGTGGCGGGCAGGTGCTCGACCGGCTGATCGGGCTCACCCGCGGACGCCTCTAGTCCTGCTTGAACGCCGCGTCGAAGGAGGCCGTGGCGGGCGGGAAGTCCAGCTCCTTGAGGTAGGCGAGCGCGGCCGGGGCGCCGTGCAGCCGGTCCATCCCGGCGTCCTCCCACTCCACCGAGATCGGCCCGGCGTAGCCGATCGAGGCCAGCGCGCGGAAGCAGTCCTCCCACGGCACGTCACCGCGACCGGTGGAGACGAAGTCCCAGCCCCGGTGGGGATCGCCCCAGGGCAGGTGCGAGGAGAGGATGCCGTTGCGCCCGCCGCCCATCCGCATCCGGGTGTCCTTGCAGTCCACGTGGTAGATCCGGTCGGCGAAGTCGGTGATGAACGCGACCGGGTCCAGGCCCTGCCAGACCATGTGGCTGGGGTCCCAGTTCAGCCCGAAGGCCGGGCGGTGGTCGATCGCCTCCAGCGCCCGGACCGTCGACCAGTAGTCGTAGGCGATCTCGGAGGGGTGCACCTCGTGGGCGAAGCGGACGCCGCACTCGTCGAAGACGTCGAGGATCGGGTTCCAGCGGTCGGCGAAGTCCTGGTAGCCCGCCTCGATCCGGTCTGCGGAGACCGGCGGGAACATCGCGACGTAGGGCCAGATCGAGGAGCCGGTGAAGCCGACCACCGTGTCCACGCCGAGCCGCCTCGCCAGCCTGGCGGTGTGCTGCAGCTCCTCGGCGGCCCGCTGCCGCACCCCCTCGGGGTCGCCGTCGCCCCACACCCGGGAGCCGACCAGGTCGCGGTGGCGCTCGTCGATCGGGTCGTCGCAGACCGCCTGCCCCTTGAGGTGGTTCGAGATCGCCCACAGCTTGAGCCCGTGGCGCTCCAGGATCCCCAGCCGTTCCTCGATGTAGTCGTCGTCCTCCCAGCGCCAGGCGTCCAGGTGCTCCCCGGAGACAGCGATCTCCAGGCCGTCGTACCCCCAGCCGGCGGCGAGCCCGGCGACCTCCTCCAACGGCAGGTCGGCCCACTGGCCGGTGAAGAGTGTGAACGAGCGGGACATGGTGACCTCCTCGGGTCAGGCGGGCTCGTGGTCGGGGGAGTGTGGCACGGGGACGGTCCGGCCCTGCTCGGCTGCGCTCTCCTCGATGGCGGCGAGCACCCGCTGCACCGCCAGGCCGTCAGCGAAGGAGGGCCGCGGCTGGGTGCCGGTGGCGATCGCGGAGAGGAAGTCGGCGGCCTGGTTGGTGAACGTGTGGTCCCAGCCGAGCACGTGGCCCGGCGGCCACCACGCCCCGAGGTAGGGGTGCTCGGGCTCGGTCACGAGAACGGTGGCGTCCCCGGCGGTCACGGTGGTGCCGGCCCGGTCCGCTGCGTCGTACACCTGGAGCTCGTTGAGTCGCTGGAGGTCGAAGGACAGGGACCCCTGCGTGCCGAACAGCTCGAGCCGCAGTGCGTTCTTGCGCCCGGTTGCCATCCGGGAGACCTCGAGCGAGGCGACCACGCCGCCGTCGGTGCGCAGCGTCGCCCAGGCGGCGTCCTCGACCGTCACCTGCTCCGGACCGGAGTCGCCGGGACGCTCGGGGACGAAGGTGGCGACGTGGCCGCTCACCGAGGTGATCTGCTGCCCGAGGAGGTGGCCGAGCTGGTCGACCGCGTGCGAGGCGAGGTCGCCGATCACACCGGAGCCGGCGGTCTCGCGGCGCAGCCGCCAGCTCATCGGCGCCTCGGCGTCCGCGAGCCAGTCCTGGAGATAGCTGACGCGGGCCTGCCGGACCTCCCCGATGCGGCCCTGTGCGATGAGCCGCCGCGCGAGCGCGAGCGCGGGCACCCTGCGGTAGTTGAAGCCGACCATCGAGACCACGCCTCGCGATGCGGCCGCCTGCGCGGCGGCGGCCATCTCCTCGGCCTCGGCGACGCTGTTGGCCAGTGGCTTCTCGACCAGCACGTGCTTGCCCGCGGCCAGGGCCGCCAGCGCGATCTCGGCGTGCAGGTGACCGGGGGTGCAGATGTCGACGACGTCGACGTCCTCACGCTCCAGCACCGAACGCCAGTCGGTGGAGGACTCCGCCCAGCCGAAGTGCTCGGCGGCGGCCGAGACGCGTTCCGGGTCGCGTCCGACCAGGACCCGGGGGACCACGACCGGAAGGCCCGGGTTGAACGCGTGCACGTTGCGCCAGGCGTTGGAGTGGGCCTTGCCCATGAAGGAGTGGCCCACGACGGCGACCCCCAGGGCACCAGTCGCGGTGCGGTCCTTCGGCACAACGGAGGAGGTCATCGGGTCTCCCGGTTCACGGCAGCGGACAGGCTGCGCAGGTGGCGCAACCCGTCGACCGCGAGGTCGTCCTGGGTCGCGGCGAGGGGTCGCCAGATCGAGGCCGCGGTGGCGATCGAGGCGTTGTCCGCGGTGAAGCTCTCGATCACCAGCGGGCCGTCGTACGCCACCTCGTCGAGCGCCTTGACCAGCGCGACCCAGTCGGTCTGGTCGCCCCCCGGGGCACCACGGTCGTTGCCGCACACCTGGACGTGCACGAGGTGCTCCCCGGCGAGGCGTACGGCGTCGGCGCTGTTCCGCTCCTCGATGTTGAGGTGGTAGCTGTCCAGCGCCAGGCCGAGGTGCGGCTGGAGGAGGTCGCCGAGCAGGTCGAGTCCCTGGGCGACGGTGTTGACCAGCGAGGTCTCGTAGCGGTTCAGCGGCTCGATCCCGATGCGTACGCCGGCCGCGCGGGCGTGCTCCACCACGGGAGCGAGGTTCTCCCGCAGCTCGGCCCCCGCCGTGCGGCGCTGCGGGTCGTCGAGACGCCACACCCGCCCGGTCGCCGCGTAGAACGGGCCGCACACCGCGGCCGCTCCGATGTCGTGGGCCAGGTCGATGCAGGAACGCAGGTAGTCCTGGGTGGCCCGGACCTCAGCGGGCGGGGCACTGACCAGGTTGCGGCCGGGGGCCATCGCCCCCACCACGCAGGGCACCAGGCCGGTCGCCGCCAGCGCCGGACGCAGGGCGGCGGCGGTGAGGTCGCCGGCCTGCTCGAGGGGCAGCTCGACGGCGTCGAAGCCGAGCTCGGCCACGTGCTCGATCAGGCCTGGGGCGTTCGCGTCGGTGAGCGGGGAGGTCCACACCCAGGTGTTGACGCCGAGGGCTCGCATGCGACACCTCCTCTCGAAGCGGTTGTCGGGTCGGACCCGGTGACTGTGAGAAGTCACTGGAGGAACGGTTGCCTGCGCGGGGCCGGCCGGCTCCCTTCCGACCGGCCGGCCCCACGCGGTGGCCCTAGGGCATGACGCGCTTCTGCCACACCTCGGGGTAGCCGGGCAGGTCCTCGCCGCCGAACTTGGCGTAGTGGCCGTCGGGCATGCCGTCGTTCTCGCTGAGGTAGGTGTCGCGCTCGTCCTCGGTGATCGGCTTCTGCGGGAGCACCCACTCGACCGGGACCTCCTCGCCGGCGAAGATCTTCTGCGCGGCGAGGAGCGGCGTACGCCACTGGAAGTTCGAGTAGACCGGAGCCAGGCCGGTGAGGCCGGCGTCCTTCCACTTGCGCAGGAAGCTCATCTCGTCCTCGCCGGTCATCACCGGCAGGTCGACGCCGGCGTCCTCGAAGGCCTCGATCGCCGCGGACGCGCCGTCACCGGCGTCCATCCAGACGCCCTTGACGTCACCCTTGGCCAGCTCGTCGGAGATCAGCTTCTTGATCTCCGCGGGGTCCGCGCCGGTGAAGTAGTCGACCGCCTCGATCCCCTTCTCCTCGAAGATCTTGTCGGCGGCGGCCCAGCGGTTCTCGAGGACGTCGACGCCCGGCAGGATCCGCAGCGCGACGACCCGGTCGCCCTTGTCGAGGTTGTCGGCGAGGAAGTTCGCGGTGTCGATGCCCCACGCGAACCCGCCGATGGGGTGGATGAACGTGGTGGCGCAGTCTGTCTCCACACCGCGGTCGAAGACGATCACCGGCTTGCCCGTCTTGCAGGCACGCTCAACGGCGGGGGTCATCGCCGCCGTCGAGTTGGGGGAGATGATGAAGACGTCGCACTTGCCCTCCTTGATGAAGTAGTCGATGTCGGCGATCTGCTTGTTGTCGTCGTCCTCGGCGTCGCGGGTCTCCATACCGGAGAGCACCTTCTGGTCCACCAGCACCTTCAGCTGCTGGTTCATCGTGATCCAGCCGGTCTGGCGCCACGGGTTGCTGATCGAGGCGTTCGCGAAGCAGGCCTTCTTGGCGCCGGTGGACTTGAACTTCGAGGTGTCGCGCATCTCCCCGTCGATGTACTGCAGGTAGGGCTTCTCGGGATCACCCTCGAAGGTGGCGCTGCGCTGCTGGTCCTGCTCGTCGTAGACGGCCTGGTCGAACCACTTGGAGTCGGCTCCGGACTCGCCCTTCTTCTGGTCGGTCCCCGTGGCGCCCGAGCCGTCCGAGTCGACCTTGGCGGACTCGTCGGTCGACCCGCAGGCCGTGAGGGCCAGGCAGGCGACGGCCGCCGCTGCCAGTGGCGACAGGTAGGTGCGTATGGACATGTCAGTTACTCCTGTTTCGTGCCCGGGCGGGCGGGTGGTTGAGATGGACGGGCCGTAACAGCTGTGGGGGCGGGCTCGGGATCGGCCTCGGGACGGCGCAGGATCCGGGGGAGCCGGTTGCCGGAGGTCCAGGCACGACCGGCCAGGGCGACGGCGACGATGATGATCACGCCCTGCACGGAGTCGCGCCACGTGCTGGGGACGTCGTTGAAGTTCAGCAGCGTGAACAGCAGGTCGAGTGCGATCGCACCCGCGGCCGCGGAGAGCACCCACCCCCGGCCGCCGCCGAGGACGACGCCGCCGAGGACCACCGCGGTGATGGCGATGAACTCGTAGCCACGGCCCACCGAGGGGTGTACGCCGGCCTGGCCCACCAGGATGATGCCGGCGACGGTGGCCGACATCGACGACAGCATGAACGCCTGCGTCTTGACCCACCACACGGTGGTGCCGCTGCTCGCCGCGGCCGCGGGGTTGTCGCCGGTGGCGAGCAGGGTGCGGCCGAACGGGCGGCCCATCAGCCAGACCGAGAACGCGGCGATCGCGAGGAGGATCAGCAGCGGGTAGGGGAGCAGGCCGACGACCGGGACGCCCTCGATCCCGCCACGGCCGATGTCGCGGAAGCTGTCCGTGGGGTTGCCGGTGGCGGCGCCGCCGGTGAGGTAGAAGACCAGCCCGGACAGGCTGAGCATCGTCCCGAGCGTGACGATGAAGCTCGGGACGCCGAGCAGGGTCGTCGCCATCCCGTTGACCAGCCCGACGAGCGCGCCCACGGCCAGCATCGCCAGCGTGACCGGCAGGATCCGCCCGGGGTCGTCGCCGATCAGGTTCCCCGACATCACCACCTGGGTGGTGATCACGGCTCCGGTGGAGAGGTCGAACTCGCCCGAGACGATCACGAAGTACTGGCCCATGGCGACGATGGCGATCGGTGCGGAGCGGGCCAGGAACCGCACCAGCCGGTCGGGCTCACCGAAGCTCGGGTTCGACGCGACCACGGCGAGCAGCAGGCCCAGGGCGAGGACGAACACCGCGCCGCCGGGGGTGAGCACCCCGCCGAGGAAGCGGCGCAGCAGCGACCCGTGCCGCTCCGGCAACGGGCCCCGGCGGGTGGGCGCGACGGCGCCCTGCGCGCTCACGGCGCCACCTCGAGCCGGGTGCCCTCCGCGAACCGGGTGGGCCTGCGCGGGATCGCCCGCCGGGCGTAGACCGCGACCGCCAGGACGATCACCAGGCCGCGGACGACGTCCTGGAGGAAGGAGTTGAGCCCGAGCCCGCTCATCACGTTGTCGAGCACCGCGAAGATCGCGACGCCACCGATGGTCCCGACGATCGACCCGCGGCCCCCGGCCAGCAGGGTTCCGCCGAGGACCACGGCCGCGATCGACATCAGGTCGTAGCCGCCCTGGCTGCCGATCGTCGGGCTCCCCACGCTGGTGCGCGAGAGCAGCAGCAGTCCCGCGAAGCCGGCGAGCACCGAGCAGAGCACGTGGGCGAGCACGACCGGGACGTCCGCGCGCACGCCCGAGAGCCTGGAGACCTCGCGGCCGCCGCCCACGGCATAGAGGTGGTGGCCGAACCGGGTGCGGGTCAGCAGGAGCACGCCCAGCCCGGCGCAGGCGAGCATGATCAGCGTGCTCAGCGGGACCGGCCCGAACAAGGTGATGCCGACGGTCTGGAAGTCGCGCGGGGCCGAACCGTAGTTGCCCTGGTAGTTCGTCGCGAGGTAGCCGCTGACGATCAGTCCCATCCCGAGGGTGGCGATGAACCCGTGCACGCCGAGACGGGTGACGATCAGCCCGATGACCAGCCCGATGGCCGCGCACACGCCGAGGGCCGCGAGCACCCCGGTGACGATGTTGCTGCTCTGCCCGGCCATCACGCCGCCGCCCACGATGCTGGCCAGGCTGATCACGTAGGGCACCGAGAGGTCCAGGCTGCCGGCGATCACCACCAGGGTCTGCCCGATGGCCACGAACCCCAGGGTGCTGGTCAGGGTGAGGATGGAGACGATGTTGCCGGTGCTGAAGAAGCTGCGCCCGGAGGTCTCGGTCAGCAGCGCGCCCACGACGATCACGCCCAGCAGGGCCAGGTAGACCAGGCCGGTCGTGCCGACCCGCCGGCCCGGGCGTGAGGCGTGCGCGGTGGTCCGGTCCTGGGCCCGGGTCGGGGCCGCGGCGCTCACGACTCCGCCTCCAGCGAGCCGGGGGAGCCGGATGGCTGGTCGGTTGCACGGCCGGGGGAGTGATCGTTGGACGTGGCGCCGGTGGCCAGGCTGAGGATCTCGACCTCGCCGGACCCGGCCGGGAGCTCGCCGGCGATGCGTCCGTCCCGCATCACCACGATCCGGTCGGCCAGGCCGATCACCTCGGGCAGTTCGCTGGAGACCATCAGCACCGCGAGCCCGCGGCCGGCGAGCTCGCGGACCACCTCGTAGATCGCGCGCTTCGCGCCGACGTCGATGCCGCGCGTGGGCTCGTCGAGCAGCACCACGCGGGGATCGGTGCCCAGCCACCTGGCCAGCACCACCTTCTGCTGGTTGCCTCCCGAGAGGAACTGCACCTCCTGGTCCATGCTGCGGGCCGAGACCTCCAGTGAGGAGAGCAGGCCGGGCACGGCCGCCCGGGCCTGGGCGGTGCGCCGGGGGAAGACGGCCCGGACCACCCCGAGGGCGTTGGTCGCGATCGTCTGGTTCAGGGCGAGCCCGGTCGCCTTGCGGTCCTCGGTCACCATCGCGAGCCCGGCGCGTACGGCGGAACGCGGGCTGCGCACCCTCACCTGCTCGCCCTCGACCTCGACCTGTCCCCGCGAGAACGGGCGGACCCCGAAGATGCCCTCGAGGAGCTCGGTGCGGCCGGACCCCTGGAGCCCGGCGAGAGCGACCACCTCGCCGCTGCGCACGTCGAGGTCGATGCCGTCGACGTACCCGTTGCCGGCGCCGCGCAGCCGCAGGCGCACCTGCCCGACCTCGGTGCCGGGGAGCCGGTCGGGGAAGAACGCCGAGATCGTGCGGCCGACCATCAGCCGCACCAGCGTGGACTCGTCGAGCTCGGCGGCGGGCCGGGACGCGACCACCAGGCCGTCCTTGAGCACCGTGATGGTGTCGCAGAGGTCGAAGACCTCGCGCAGCCGGTGGGAGACGTAGAGGATCGCGACGCCGCGCTGGGTGAGGCGGCGAATGATGCTGTAGAGCAGGGCCACCTCGTGGTCGGCGAGCGCGGCTGTCGGCTCGTCCATCGAGAGGACGCGCGCGTCGTAGCTGATCGCCTTGGCGATCTCCACGACCTGCTGCTCGGCGACCGTCAGGGTGCGCACGGGCTCGGCCGGGTCGAGGCCCTCCACTCCGAGGCCGGAGAGCAGGTCGGCGGTGTCGCGCTGCATGCGGGCGTTGTCCACGAACGGCCCGCGCCGCGGCTCGCGGCCGAGGTAGACGTTCTCGGCGATGGTGCGGTCGGGGAGCAGGTTGAACTCCTGGAACACCGTGGAGATGCCGGCCTGCTGGGCCTGCAGCGGGTGCCCGAACGCGCGCTCCCGCCCGTCGACCTCGACGGTCCCGGAGTCGGGCGGGTAGACCCCGGCCAGCACCTTCATCAGCGTGGACTTGCCCGCGCCGTTCTCGCCGACCAGCCCGTGCACCTGGCCCGGCACCAGCTCGAGGTCGGCGTCGGCCAGCACGACGTTGCCGAAGAACGCCTTCGTCACCCCGCGCGCACGCAGCACCGGCGTCGCGGGGCCGCCCGAGGCGGACGGGGAGAGCGGGGCATCGGCGTGCACGCGGTCACTGTGGCATCGGTCACATACTTTTGTCGAGGACCAATCAAAAGTTGCTCAAGCCAGCGTCAAAGTGGTCTGGTCATGGTTGGATGTGCCGGTGCACGCTGCCACCGATGTCTTCGCCCTGCTGCGCGACGGGCGTCCGTGGACGCGGGCCGAGCTGGCCCAGACGACCGGACTCGCCCGGTCCACCGTTGCCGCCCGGGTCGAGGAGCTGATGCGCCTGGGCCTGGTGGCACCCGTGGGGGGCGGCACATCGACGGGGGGCCGGCCACCGTCGCTGTTCTCGCTGAACCCGCAGGCGCGGGTGGTGGCCGGCGTCGACGTCGGCGCGACCCACGTCGCCGTCGTGCTCGCGGACCTGTCCGGTGAGGTCCTGGACACCGTCTCCACGGTGCTGGAGGTCGCCGAGGGTCCCGAGGCAGTGCTGTCGTGGGCCACGGCGAGCGTCACCCGCCTGCTCGAGAGGCAGCGTCGGTCCCCGGGTGAGCTCGCGGCGATCGGGATCGGCCTGCCCGGTCCGGTGCACCACGCGACGGGGCGTCCGATCAACCCGCCGATCATGCCCGGGTGGGACCGGTACGACGTGCCGGGCCGGGTCCAGCGCGACCACCCGGTGCCGGTGCTGATCGACAACGACGTGAACATCATGGCGCTGGGGGAGCGCCGCGCCGCCTTCGAGTCGGTGCAGGACCTCGTCTTCGTCAAGGTCGCCACCGGCATCGGGTCGGGACTGATCTCGAGCGGCACCCTCCAACGGGGAGCACAGGGGACGGCCGGCGACCTCGGGCACGTCCGCGTGCCGGGCGCCGACGACGTGCCCTGCCGGTGCGGCAACAGCGGCTGCCTCGAGGCAGTGGCCGCCGGGCCGGCGCTGGTGGCCGCCCTCAACCTCGCCGGGGTCGAGGCGCGGACGCCGCAGGACGTGGTCGACCAGGTCCGGGCCGGGAACCTCGCAGCCATCCAGGTAGTCCGCCAGGCGGGGCGGCACATCGGTGACGTCCTCGCGACCCTGGTCAACCTGACCAACCCCGCCGTCGTGGTGATCGGCGGCCGGATGGCCGGCGCGGGGGAGCACCTGCTGGCGGGGATCCGGGAAGTGGTCTACCAGCGCTCGATGCCGCTGGCGACCGAGCACCTGCGGATCGTCGCCTCCAGCACGGGCGGAGGCGCCGCGCTCGGCGGTGCGGTCGCGATGGCGGTCGAGCACGTGCTCTCGCCGGCCCAGATCGAGTCCGCCGTACGGCAGCTCGCCGCGATCTGAGCGACGGGTCGTCTGGGGAGAGACTCGGTCCTGCGGGGGACGGGACCGTGTCTTCTCGTCTGAGGGTCAGCCGACGGGGATGATCTCGATGGCGCTGATCTTGGCGTTCTCGATGCTGGACGAGGCGGAAGTGACTGCAGCCGTACCTCGGGTCGGGGCGCCCGCTCGTGGGCCAACCTGAGAACCCGCCAAGAAGTACCTTTCCCACCAAATGGGCATACCCCGATATGCCCGATTACTCCTAAGGTGACCCCCGTCAACTTCGACTACCTGAGGGAGATCCATGCGCAAGACCCGTACCCGTTCCGTCTCGGCCCGAGCCACGGTGGCCGGCATCGCCTCGTTCGCGTTGCTCGGCCTGACCGGCTGCGGGGAGGAGGAGAAGCAAGCGGACACCACCCCGCCGGCGTCCTCCTCGAACGAGGAGACGGCACCGACGGAAGAGCCCACGCCTACCGAGGACGCGGCCCCGGCAGCAGGCGGTGACCAGCCGGAGTGGGCCAACCCGGTCACCACGCCCGGTGAGGAGATCGCCTCCATCAAGGCCGGCGACGTGACCGTGAAGGTCTACCAGGTGGGCACCGCGAAGGCGACGAAGACCGGCCAGTTCGTGGACCCCAAGAACAACAAGCCGATCATCGCCGAGGGTGACGAGATCGTCTTCGTCAACTACGTGGCCACCAACAACGGCGAGGCCATCGACCTCGGCTCCAGCGGTGTCGCGGTCGAGGCGCGTTACGACGACTGGCCCTACATGCAGGGCATGGACTCCATCGTGGACAAGGCGCTCTTCGAGCAGCAGAAGGTCAACGACAGCGCGTTCGCGCCGGGCTCCTACAAGGACCCGTCGGTCTACACCTTCGGCAAGGGCCAGTCGATCTCGTGGGGGCAGAACTTCCGCTACCAGAAGGGCTCGGCGATCGAGTTCAAGGTGAGGATGACGCCGGTGGACGCCAAGGGCGACCTGCTGCACGACGGCCGGGTCGAGGCGGAGGGCACGGCCAAGATCAAGTGACCCCTGCATGAACCGCAGGCACACGGAGCAGCCGGTGGAGACTCGCGGCCAGCTGCTGGCTGAGCAGGGACCGTCAGGTCACGGAGCTCAGTCGGCAGCTGGTGGCCGTACGCCGGCTGCTGCCGCGGCGGTCTGCTCGTCGTACCGCCCTTCTTCGTCGGGCTCCTGGCCGCGGACGCCGTCGAGCGCGGTGACGGGGCGGCCACCGGTTGGCTGGTGGCGCTGGCGGTCTCGGTGGTGCTGGCGCTGCTCCAGCTGCTCCGCCACGGCCTGCGGACCAGGCGCCGGCGGGCCGAGCTCGCCAAGTGGCGCCAGGCCGATCGCGCCGAGGCCGGTCGCAGCCTGCCCGCCGGGGACCTGCGCCCCGGCGGGCAGGACCTGCGCACCGGGTGGGACGCGCGCGACGACGAGGACCTGTCCGAGGTGCTCCGCGACTGGGAGCTGCGCTGGTTGGTGGAGGTGCGGGAGTGGCGACTGGTCCCCGGCCCGGTGCTCGCTGAGACGTCGCATCTGAAACTCCTGAGGCCGCCGAGACGTCGCATCTGAAAAGTCTGCTCTTTCAGACGCGACGTCTCGGCGGGGTTTCGCCTTTCAGATGTGACGGGTCGGCGGGGTTTTTGGGGGGTACGGCGGGACGCCTCCGGTGGCATCATGACGACGTGCCGCCGATCGAGCTCCGCGGGGTCGTGAAGACCTTCGGTTCTGTACGGGCGCTCGACGGCCTCGACCTGAGCGTGGAGCGGGGCGAGGTGCACGGCTTTCTGGGTCCGAACGGCGCGGGGAAGTCGACCGCGATCCGGGTGCTCCTCGGCCTGCTGAGGATCGACGCCGGCAGCGTCTCGCTGCTGGGCGGGGACCCGTGGCGCGAGGCCGCGCAGCTTCACCGGCGGATCGCCTACGTCCCCGGCGACGTGGCCCTGTGGCCGAACCTCACCGGTGGCGAGGTGATCGACCTGCTGGGGCGGATGCGCGGAGGGCTCGACGAAGCACGCCGTGCCGAGATGCTCGAGCGTTTCGAGCTCGATCCGCACAAGCGAGCCCGCACCTACTCCAAGGGCAACCGCCAGAAGGTCGCCCTGGTGGCCGCGCTCGCCAGCCGTGCGGAGCTGTACCTGCTCGACGAGCCGACCTCGGGACTCGACCCGCTGATGGAGGCCGAGTTCCAGCAGGCCGTCCTGGAGCTGAAGGACGCCGGTGCCACGGTGCTGCTGAGCTCGCACATCCTGGCCGAGGCGGAGGCCCTGGCGGACCGGGTCAGCATCATCAGGGCCGGCCGGGTGGTGCAGAGCGGGTCGTTGACCGACCTGCGTCACCTGACCCGCACCACGGTCGTGGCCGAGACCGTCGCCCCCGGAGCTGGTCTCCGTCAGGTCGAGGGGGTGCACGACGTCCGGGAGGTCGATGGCCGGGTCTCCTTCGAAGTCGACTCCGAGCACCTCGACTCCGTGCTCGGGGCGCTGGTCGCGCTCGGCGTACGGTCCCTGACCGCGCATCCACCGACGCTGGAGGAGCTGTTCCTGCGCCAGTACGGCGAAGAGGCCCCAGACGGAACCCGGATGTGAGCAGGGTGAGCACGCCCGTGGTCGGCACGGCACACCTGGCGCGGCTGATCATGCGCCGGGACCGGGTGGTCCTCTCCCTGTGGTTGGTCGGGCTCGGGGGTACGATCGCGGCCAGCGCGCTGGCGGTGCCCTCGATCTACGACACTCCGGAGAAGGTCGCCGGGTACGCCCGCGTGGTCGGCAGCAGCCCGGTCATCTATCTGATGTCCGGGCGCCAGTCCGGCGTCGACACCCTGGGCGGGATCGTGGCCAACGAGCTCTCCCAGGTCGCGCAGCTGGGCACCTGCCTGATGGTGATGT
The DNA here is from genome assembly GCF_058215735.1 of Nocardioides sp. Z30_9. NCBI lineage: Bacteria > Bacillati > Actinomycetota > Actinomycetes > Propionibacteriales > Nocardioidaceae > Nocardioides > Nocardioides sp. Z30_9. Next base: position 757,149 of record NZ_JBZAJF010000001.1, on the reverse strand, counting down.
TCCTGGTGGTCCGGCACACGCGCGCCGAGGAGGAGACCGGGCGGGCCGAGCTGCTGCGCTCCACCGTGCTGGACCGCCATGCCGCGACCCTGGCCGCGTTGCTGTACGCGGTGCTGGCCACCGTGGCGATCGGGGTGGTCACGACGGGCTCCATGCTGGTCGCCGGGACGGGCGCGACGGGTGCGGTGACGTACGGCGCCGGCCTGAGCCTTCTCGGACTCTGCTACGCGGCCGTCACCCTCGTTGCCGCCCAGCTCTCGGCCTCGGCGCGGGGCGCGCTCGGCCTCGCCGGCGCGGCCATCGCTCTGGGGTACCTGGTCCGAGGCCTGGGAGCGATGCAGGACAACGCGCTCGTCTGGGCATCGCCCTTCGGCTGGGCGCAGGCGATGGACGCATTCGGTGACGAGCGCTGGTGGCCCGCCCTGCTGCTCCTGGCGGCGATGCTCCTCCTGCTCGGGGTGGCCGCGTGGGTGGCTGCCCATCGGGACTTCGCCGGCGGTGTGCTGCACCCGCGCCCGGGCCGCGCCCGGTCCTCACCGCTGCTCGGCACGCCCATCGGTCTTGCGCTGCGCTTGCAGCGGGGGCTCCTGGTCGGCTGGACGATCGGGCTGACGGCCCTGGGCCTGCTCTACGGCTCGGTCATCCCCAGCGTCCCCGACATGGTCGCCTCGAACCCCGACATCGCGCAGGTCGTCGGTGCCCACGACCAGCTTGCCGACGCGGAGCAGACGCTGATCGAGGCGTTCCTGCGCTACATCATGGTGTTCATGGCCGTGGTCTCGACCGGGTTCGCCGTGACCTCGGTACTACGCCTGCGGGGCGAGGAGGAATCGGGCCGGGCCGAGGTGCTGCTGGCGACCAGGGTCACCCGGTTCTCCTGGGGCGGAGCCACCGTGGTGGTGGCCGCCGTTGGTTCCTCGTTGCTCTCGGTGGGGATGGCCCTGGGGCTGGCGGTGGGCTACGGACTGGGCATGGGTGAGTGGGGCCAGGCGCTTGCCCAGGTGGGCTGGCAGCTGAGCTACCTGCCCGGTGTGCTGCTCGTCGCCGCGACGGGCGTGGCGCTGCACGGTCTCGCGCCACGGTGGTCCCTGCTGGCCTGGGCGGTCGTCGCCTTCGTGGCCGTGCAGGTCATCCTCGGTGAGACCCTGAGGCTGCCGTCCTGGGTCGACGACCTCTCTCCGTTCGCGCACCTGCCCGGCCTGCCGGTCGACGCCTTCACACCGGTGCCTGCGCTGGTCGAGCTCGGCCTGGCGGCGGCCCTGGCCCTGCTCGGGCTCGGCGCCCTTCGCCGCCGCGACATCGGTACGGCGTAGGCATCCACCATCTTCGCGACGGGCGGCCACCGATCAGTTGACCAGCTTGAGCGCGAGCATCGCGTTGAACGCGCCCAGCTGGGCGGGTGTTTCGGGACCGTCGCTGCGGTACCACCGGACGAGGTCGATGCCCAGGGACAGCAGGGCGCGCGCGGTCCGGTTGACGTCGACGGCTGCGAACGTCCCGTCCTCGACGCCACGTCGGACCGCCGTACGGAACACCGTGTTGGTCCGGTGCCGCAGCTCCAGGATCTCGTCGTAGTGCTCGACCGTGAGGGCTGCGAGGTCGTACTGGCACACCCGGGCGACCACGTGGTGACGGGCATGCCACTCGGTGTAGCCGGACACGATCGCCTCCAGCCCGCCGGCGGCGTCGGCGATGCCTGTGATCTCGGGCGTGGAGATGTGTTCGAGCACTCTCTCGTGCCCGGTCCGGATCACCTCGAAGAGGACCTGTTCCTTGGATGCGAAGTGCACGTAGAGGGCTGCGGGGCTCAGCCCGAGCATCGTGGAGATGTCCCGGGTGGTGGTGCCGTGGAAGCCGTTCGTGGCGAAGCAGCGCACGGCCGAGGTGAGCAGTCCGCGGGGGACGTCGCCCAGCTGTGGGTCCCACAGCTGGGGGGACTCGTCGTCGAGGTCCGGGAGCAGGCGCACCTGCTCGGCGGTCAGTCGTGCCTGCCTGGGTTTGGCCACGAGGGGGTCACTTCCGGTCGGGGGGAGCGCAGGGTTGTGGACCGCTCTTGGTGACGCATGACACACTGCGGGCCTGCGGGTGACTATGCGCTTAGTTGGCAACGCTACGGCAAGACCTCGGGCCTCGCAGGCAACGTCCACAAGCCGCCCACTGAAGAGGAGCGACCTGAAGATGAAGGTGTCGTGCGCGTTTCCGACAGCCCTGGACTCACCCGCGCGGATGGCGGTGGCCGAACAGCTCGGCTATGAACGTGCCTGGGTCTATGACACTCCGCAGCAGAGCCCCGACGTCTGGATGACCCTGGCCCTGGCCGCCGAGCGGACCGAGCGGATCGAGATCGGGCCGGGGGTGCTGGTGCCGAGTCTGCGGCACCCGATGGTCAACGCCGCCGCCACGGCGACACTGTGCGCCCTCGCGCCCGGCCGGGTCGTGGTGGCCTTCGGGACCGGGTTCACCGGACGCCGTGCCATGGGCTGCGGGGCCGTCACGTGGGCGTTCATGGAGTCCTACATCACCGCCTACCGCGGCCTGCTGCGCGGCGAGGTCGTCGAGTGGGAGGGCGCACGGATGCGGATGCTTCACCCCGACGGGCATGCCCCGCAGCGACCGGTCGAGGTCCCGATGATCATCAGTGCGCTCGGCCCCAAGGGCAACAAGGTCACGGCCGCCCTCGCGGACGGGCTGTACTCCACGCTGCAGCTGCCCGAGTTCGCGAGCGACTACGACTGGTCGGCCTACCTGGCCTGGGGCACGGTGCTCGAGGACGACGAGAGCAACGACTCCGAGCACGCCCGGGAGGCCGGCGGTCCGGGGTGGGCGCTGTCGCTGCACGGCGCCTACGAGTTCGGTGGTCCCGAGGCGGTGCGTGAGCTCCCCGGTGGCGAGGCGTGGCTCGAGGTCGTCGAACGGATGCCGGCGGGGGAGCAGCACCTGGCCGTGCACGCCCAGCACTGCGTCGGCCTCAACGAGGCGGACCAGGCCGCCTGGGACGCCGGCGGGCACGTGACGCTGCGCGACGTGACGCTCAGCGGCAACCGCGCCGAGGTGCGCGACAAGCTCCAGGAGCTCAGCGCCAAGGGCGTCACCGAGATCGTCTTCCAGCCGTGCGGGTCCGAGGTCGAGCGCGAGCTCGAGCGGTTCCTCGAAGTCGCCCGCTGACAAGTGAGTACCGACCCATCCCATCCAGCAACGGAGTATCCATGAGCCTTGAGACCCGCACCCTGATCGAGAACCTGTCCTACCTGGAGTGCCCCCGCTGGCACGACGGCCGGATCTGGTTCTCCGACTTCTACACCTACGCGGTGTACTCCGCGGCCGCCGACGGCACTGACCTGCGGGTCGAGCTCGAGGTGCCCCAGCAGCCCTCGGGCCTGGCCTGGCTGCCCGACGGCCGGATGCTCGTCGTCTCCATGCGCGACGCCCGGATCATGCGTGTCGAGACCGACGGGTCGCTGAGCGTCCACGCCGACCTCTCGGGTCACGTGGGCGGACACCCGAACGACATGGTGGTCGACTCGAGCGGTCGCGCCTACGTCGGTGAGTTCGGGTTCGACCTGATGGGCGGTGCCGCGCTGGAGCCGGCCCGGCTGCTGCGCGTCGACCCCGACGGGACCGTCGCCGTCGCCGCCGAGGACATGCTGTTCCCCAACGGCAGCGTGATCACCGATGACGGCGTACTCCTCGTGTGCGAGACGTTCGGCAACAGGGTCACGGCCTTCGACATCGCCGAGGACGGCACCCTCGAGAACCGGCGCGTGTGGGCGGAGTTCGGCCCGGTTCCCACCGAGCGCGAGCTCGAGAAGCTGCTCGCACAGGTGGTCGTAGCGCCGGACGGCTGCGGGCTCGACGCCGAGGGCGCGCTGTGGGTCGCCGATGCGGTGGGCGGACAGGCGATCCGGGTCGTCGAGGGCGGCAGCATCAAGCAGAGCGTCCAGCCGGGCAGCGGGGTGTTCGCGTGCATGCTCGGTGGCGAGGACGGTCGCACCCTGTTCCTGTGCTCCGCGCCGGACTTCCACGAAGAGGCCCGCAAGAGCGAGCGTGAGGGCCGGTTGCTGGCCGTCGAGGTGGACGTGGCCCACGCAGGGCGCCCCTGAGGGGGGACGACTCGCCCGCGGCTGCGGCCGCGGGCGAGTCGTCGGCGGCCATCCCCGGTGGCGGCCATGATGGGGTCCGTGAGTGACCCGCTGAGCACGATCGCCTGGCCGGTGCGGACCGAGCGGCTGGCGATCCGGCCTGCGAGCGCCGCCGACCTGGAGGACACCTGGGCCTTCCGCCGCCTCGATGACGTGAGCCGCTGGGTCACCCAGTCGCCCGGCACCCTGGCGGAGCACCTCGCCCACAACGGCGAGGAGTCCAGGCCCGCCCGCACCCTGGTGATCGAGCTCGACGGTGTGGTGATCGGCGAGCTGATGCTCCGGGTGGAGGACGGCTGGGCGCAGACGGAGGTCGCTGACCGGGCCCGGGCGGTCCAGGCCGAGCTCGGCTGGATCCTGCACCCCGACCACGCCGGGCACGGGTACGCCACCGAGGCGGTCCGCGCACTCGTCGAGGTGTGCTTCGAGGACCTCTGGCTGCGCCGGGTGACGGCGAACTGCTTCGCGGACAACGACGCCTCGTGGCGCCTGATGGAGCGACTCGGCATGCGGCGCGAGGCGCACACCGTCCGCGACTCGCTCCACCGCAGCGGGGAGTGGCTCGACGGTCTCAGCTATGCGCTCCTGGCCGAGGAGTGGGAGGGCTAGCGGAAACCGCCACCGACTCCCAACGCCACCCTTGACGTACAGCACCCCGTCAGCACATGCTGACGAGATGAGGACTTCACTGGGCACCGACGACGGGGACGGGGTGACGGGGGAGCTGGCGGCGGTCCGGGAGCGGCGCCGCGAGCTGGCCCGCCGCGAGGAGGTCGCCGTACGCCGGGCCCGGCACTCGGGCCTGAGCTGGGCCGAGATCGGCACCCTTCTCGGGGTGACCAAGCAGACCATCCACCGCAAGTACCGCAAGGTCGGCTGAGGCCGGACCGGACCTACCGGCTCACGTCGCGGGGCCGGAGGGAGCAGCCCCCGAGACGTACCCCCCGAGCAGGCGTCGCAGTCGGGCAAGCGCCAGGTCGGCACGGTTCGCCGGGGCTGCGCACGCCGGGTCGGTGGGCCCCTCGGTGCGCGACGCCTGCACGATCATGGAGTCGATCAGGCCGGCGACCGCGTCGACCTCCGGTTCCCCGAAGGCGGTGAGCGCCTCACGCAGAGGCTGTTGCAGCTCGGCATGGAACTGCTCCATCGGTCCCTGCAGGACTTGCGGGTCGACGACCCGGATCAGCGCCTGGGCCACGGCCTGCTCGGAGCTGGCGAACAGGTTGACGTTCGCCTCGATGTAGGCCCAGATCATCTCGCCCGGGGACGCGGCGGCGGCGACGTGCTCCCGGACCTGGCGGGTCCACTCGGGGAAGACGTCGGCGACCACCGCGCGCAGGAGGTCGTCGGTCGAGGTGAAGTACTGGTAGACGCTGCTCCGCGCCAGCCCGGCAGCCCGGCCCACGGCCGCGACCGAGGGTGCGCTGCCCGTCTCGGCGAGCAGCGCGCGCGCTGCGTCGAGAAGCGCACGGTGCTGCCGGGCACGGTGCTCGGCGACCGTGGGGGCATCGATCCGCGGCATCGGCGCAACCTCCTACCTTCACGGGGTCTGCATCAGGTCCCCGAGCAGCTCCAGCCTTCCGTCGACCATTTCATACACCCGGTCGCAGTGATGGAGAACTTCGTGGTCGTGCGTGACCATCACCGTGGCGACCTCGTGACCGTGGGTCTCGCGGGCGAGCAGCCCGACGATCTCCTGGCTCCGTCGCCGGTCGAGTGCCGCAGTGGGCTCGTCGACGAGCAGCAGCTCGGGCGCGGTGACGAGCGCCCGGGCGATACCGACCCGCTGCCGCTCCCCACCGGAGAGCTCGTGCGGGCGGCGCTTGGCCTTGTGGTCCATCCCGACCTCGGTGAGCAACTCCATCGGGTCGCGGTGGTTCTCCCGCCGGGCGAAGGTCAGCGGCAGGCGCACCTGGTCGAGGGCAGTCAGTGCCGGCACCAGGTTGCTGCTCTGGAAGACGAAGCCGATCCGCTCGCGGCGTACGGTGTCGCGCTCCCGGGGAGAGGCGGCGACGAGGTCGATGTCGCCGAGGCGAACCGCCCCGGAGGTCGGTGTCGTCAACGCGCCGGCCACGGCCAGCAGGCTGGACTTGCCCGACCCCGAGGGACCGACGATGGCCACGAGCTCGCCTCGCTCGACGTGCAGGCTGACGGTGTCGAGGGCCTTCACGGTCTCCTCGCCGTCCCCGTGCGTCAGGGTGACATCGGACAGTTCGAGTGCGGTGTTCATCGGCCTCCTCCCAGAGCAGTCAGTGGATCGACACGGGTGACACGCTGGACGGCCACGGCGGCGCCGCTGACCCCCAGGACCAGCAGCAGCATGGCGGCGCCCGCGATGGGTCCTGCCTCGAGCGCGAACGGCATCTCGGTGGCGTCGATGAGCACGCCCAGTCCGACGCCGACGCCGATCCCGATGCCCGCAGAGGCGACCAGCAGCACGATGGACTGCATCAGGCTGTCGCCCAGCAGGTAGCGCTTGCTGGCGCCGAGGGCGCGGAGCACTGCGATCTCGCCGCGGCGCTGGATGGTCAGGACGGTGAAGAACGCGCCGACCACGAGTGCGGAGATGACGTAGAGGAAGCCCTGGATGAGCTGCAGGGTCGAGGTCTCGGCCGAGTAGCCCGGCGAGGCCCCGAACGAGTCCTCGAGGGTCATCGACGTGGTGCCCGCGGCCTTGTCGCCGGCGGCGAGGTCGACCTTGTCACCGTCCTTGCCCTTGACCGCGACAGCGGTGAACTCCTCGTACACCCGCGGCGGCACGGCGTCACCCTGGCGGACGCCGGCCTTCGCCTCCTGCCAGCTGCGCATGGAGAGGTAGCCGATGTCGACGTGACCGAAGGTGTGCTGGTCGCCCAGGACGCCGACCACCTTCAGCTCCATGCCGCTCGGCTCGAGGATGACGGTGTCGCCGATATCGATGCCTTCCTCGGCTGCGGTGCTGGAGACCACGATCTCCCCGTCCCCGGCGAGGTTCTTGCCGTCCTCGACGTCCGGGTCGATGAAGGATCCGAGCTCGACGCCGAACAGGGCGAGGTCGATCTCCACCCCGTTGTCGGTGCGGCCGTTGACGAGCGTGTTCCCGAACGGGGCCGCGTCGGCCACGTCGGGGCGCTCCGACCAGGCCTTCACGGCGTCGGGTCCCACGACGCTGCGTGAGTACGCCGAGCTCTTCTCGACGTCCTTCTGGAACGACACGGAGTCGACCGGCATCCGCTGGAGGCCGGAGACACCGTCATTGACCAGGCCCACGGACAGGCCGCTGAGCAGCACCATCAGGACCGCGATCAAGGCCACGACCGAGCCCATCAGGGCGAATCGGCCGCGGGCGAAGCTGAGCTCTCGGATGGCTAGGAAGGAGGACTTCATCGTTGTCCTGACGACATCGGAATCATGGTTTCAAAGATACCGACACCGCGTCGGCATGCAAGCCGATCGGGTGTGAGTCGCATCCCAGGTCGCGCCCGGGCGCAGCGGGCCAGGTGGCATCTGGCCGTGTTCTCCGGTGGGCCCCAGGACATCGAGTCAGGGCATCGAGTCAGGGCATGAAGTCAGGGCATGAAGCGGTAGCCCATGCCGGGTTCGGTCAGGAGGTGCCGGGGGCGGGTCGGATCGGGTTCCAGCTTCTTGCGCAGCTGTGCGAGGTACTGGCGAAGGTAGTGGGTCTCCTCGAGGTAGGTCGGTCCCCAGACGTCCTGCAGCAGCTGGCGTTGGCTGACGAGCTTGCCCGGGTTGCGCACCAGGATGGCGAGCAGGTCCCACTCCGTCCTGGTGAGGTGCACGAGCTCGCCATCGGCCCCCCGGACCCACTTCTCGGCGAGGCTCACCGTGTGCGTACCGATCTCGACGGGCTCGTCGTCGGTCGTCTCGGGCCGGAGCCGCCGGCTGACGGCCCTGATGCGGGCGAGGAGCTCCTCGACGCTGAAGGGCTTGGTGACGTAGTCGTCGGCACCCGTGTTGAGGGCGACGATCTTGTCGCTGCTCCCGGCCCGCCCCGAGAGCACGATGACCGGCACGTCGGTCCAGGTCCGCAGCGACCGGATGACGTCGACGCCGTCGAGGTCGGGCAGGCCGAGGTCGAGGATCACGAGGTCGGGCCGCTGGTTCCTGGCGGCCTCGAGCGCGGTGGCCCCGTCGGCCGCGGCGACGACGTCGAACTGGCGGGCCTGCAGGTTGATGCGCAGCGCCCTGAGGATCTGGGGTTCGTCATCGACGACCAGGACGCGCATCAGGTGGTCGCCTCCTCGCGCCGCTCGGGAGCCGGCTCGCGGCGCGGCGCGGCCGGAAGGGCGAGGTCCATGGTCAGGCCCCCGCCCGGGGTCTCGTCGGCGTCGAGGGCGCCGGCCATGGCCTCGGCGAGTCCTCGCGAGAGGGCGAGGCCGAGGCCGATACCAGGGGGGCCGTGCCGGTCACCGGAACGCTGGAAGGGCAGGAAGACCCGCTCCCGCTCACCCCTGGGAAGTCCCGGCCCGCGATCGATGACCCGAATGTGCACCCGGCCTCCGTGGGCACTGGCGGTGACCGTCGGCGACGTGCCGGCAGGGGAGAACTTCAGTGCGTTGGAGAGCAGGTTGGCGAGGATCCGCTGGACCAGGGCCGGGTCGGCCATCACCTCGGGCAGGTCCTGGGCCAGCTGGATCGAGACAGCGTCCGCGGCGCTGCCCAGTTCGTCGACGGCCAGCGGGACGACCTCGGCGACGCTGGTCGGCTCCGGGTGCACGCCGAGGGCACCGGCCTGGAGCCGGCTCATGTCGAGCAGGTTCTCGACAAGGTGGGTGAGGAGGTCCAGGGACTCGTCGGCGGTGGCCAGCAGCTCCTGGCGGTCGGTCTCGTCGAAGACCACGTCGGGGGTGCGCAGCCCCTGGACCGCTGCCTTCGCGGAGGCCAGGGGGGCACGCAGGTCGTGACTGACGGCGCGCAGCAGCGCGGTCCGCAGCCTGTCGGCCTCCGCGATCGGGACAGCCGCGGCCGCCTGCTCGGCGAGGCGCTGTTGGCGCAGCGCCAACGCGGCCTGGGAAGCGAACGCCTCGACCACGCGCTGGTCCGTGGCGTCCAGCGTGCGACCGACGAGAACCAGGGTGAGGTGGTCGTCGACGGGCACCTCGGTGTCGCCGTCGCCGGGGGTCGCGCAGGGGCGCGTGCCGACGCTCTCGGCCACGGTCCACAGGCGCGGGTTGCGGCGCTCGGTCGGCGTCTCCGGCAGGTCCGGGTCTCGCTCCAGGAGGGTGACCGATTCGAGCGCGAAGGACTCCTTGAGCTGCTCCAGGAGCGCAGGCAGGGGCCGGGAACCGCGCAGGACGCTGCCGGCGACCGCCGCCAGCGCGGTGGCCTCCCGACGTGCCCGCGCGGCCTGCTGGGTACGACGGGCCGCGAGGTCGACGATGAAGCTGACGGTGACGGCGACGAGCACGAAGACGACCAGGGCGAGGACGTTCTCCGACGCGGCGATCGTCCACGTGCCCACCGGTGGCGTGAAGAAGTAGTTGAGGAGCAGCGAACCGGCCACGGCTGCGGTCAGGGCGGCCCAGAGGCGCCCGACGAGTGAGATCGCGACGACGGCGACGAGGAAGAGCAGGATCAGGCTGGAGAACGCGAGGTCGTTCTTGAACGGGGTCATCGCGATCGTCAGGGCCGGCATCAGGATCGCCGTCAGGCCGAGTCCCCACCGCAGGCGCCGGGGCGACCCGTCGCGGCTCCTCGTCAGACCGCGCCCGAACACCGGCCGCCGGGTCTCCTCGTGGGTGACGAGGTGGACGTCGATGGTCCCGGACTCGGAGACCGTCGCCACGCCGATGCCGCGGGAGAACAGCTGGGTGAAGCGACCGTGCCGGCTGGCACCGAGGACGAGCTGGGTGGCGTTGACGCCACGGGCGAAGGACAGCAGCGACCCGGGGACGTCGTCACCGACGACCTGGTGGAACGAGCCCCCCATGCTCTCGACCAGGGTGCGCTGGCGAGCGAGGTGGACCGGGTCGGCGCCAGTGAGGCCCTCGGTCTGCATCACGTGCACGGCGAGCAGGTCCGCGCCGCGCGCCCGGTCGGCGATCCGGCCGGCGCGCCGTACGAGCGTGTCGCCCTCGGGGCCACCGGTCACCGCGACGACGACGCGTTCGCGGGTCTCCCAGGTGCCCTCGATGTGGTGGTCGCGTCGGTACCGGTCGAGCTGCTCGTCGACCTTGTCGGCCAGCCACAGCAGCGCCAGCTCCCGCAGGGCGGTGAGGTTGCCGACGCGGAAGTAGTTGCCCAGCGCGGCGTCGACCTTGTCCGGTCGGTAGACGTTGCCGTGTGCCATCCGTCGCCGCAGTGCCTCGGGGGTCATGTCGACCAGCTCGATCTGCTCCGCGCCGCGGACCACCGCATCGGGGATCTTCTCCCGCTGGACGATGCCCGTGATCTGCTCGACGACGTCGTTGAGGGATTCCAGGTGCTGGATGTTCACGGTGGTGATGACGTCGATCCCGGCGTCGAGCAGCTCCTCGATGTCCTGCCACCGCTTCTCGTGGCGGCAGCCCGGGACGTTGGTGTGGGCCATCTCGTCGACGAGCGCCACTGCCGGGCGCCGGGCGAGCACGGCGTCGAGATCCATCTCGCCGAACAGGGTGCCGCGATGGGTCAGGTGGCGTTGGGGGACCGTCTCCAGGCCCTGGCCCATCTCGCGCGTCAACGGTCGGTCGTGGGGCTCGACGTAGCCGATGACGACGTCGGTGCCGCGTGCCTTGCGCCGGTGTCCCTCCGCGAGCATGCGGTAGGTCTTGCCCACGCCCGGGGCGGCGCCGAGGTAGACGCGCAGCCTGCCGCGACTCATCGTGCCCCACCTCCTCTCCACCATCGTCACGGAGCTCACCCGCTGGGGTGGCGCCGGTCGAGCTCCAGGTTCAGCTCCAGGACGTTCACGCCCGGCTCCCCGAGGATCCCGAGGGTGCGGCCGTGCGTGTGGTCGTCGATCAACGATCGCACCTCGGCGAGGTCGATGCCGCGTTCCCGCGCCACTCGTGGGGCCTGGAGCCGGGCGTACGCCGGGGAGATGTGCGGGTCGAGGCCGGAGCCGCTCGCCGTGACCGCGTTCGCTGGCACGGCCGGGTCGGAGGGTGCCTCGCCACGGATCGAGACCACCGTCGCTCCCGGGTAGTCCTCGCCCGGCACCGCGAGCTCCACCGGCACCCCTCGGTACTCGCTGCGGAACGGGGTGCCCTCGTGCTGGTTCAGGGTGACCACGCGGGTCACCTCTCCGGTCAGCCCATCGCTGTGGTGGACACCGAGGACGGCTCCCACGCCTCCGGCGCAGTAGGGGCGGCTGCCGTCGACGCCCTCGAGCTCACCCACGGCGCGGCTGCGGGCGCAGACCTGCGTGAGGAGGCTGGGTCGGTCGGGGGTGTCGACCACGTCCTCGGGTCCGAGGTTGCTGGCCGACGTGGAGGTCGGGTCGTAGCCGTCGCCTGCTGCGGAAGGCCGGGACTGGAAATAGGTCCGGACCGGGGCACCGTCGGCATCGGTGAACGACTGGCCGACCAGGCGGCTCCCCACCACGTGGCCGCCGGCGCGCACGAAAGAGCCGTCCGCCCGGGCATCGAGTCCGGGCAGCTGGGCCACCGCGACCATGGTGAGCGGGTACCCGAGCCCGAGCAGGGCGGTGAAGACGAGCACAGCGCGAACCGAGGCGAGATGGCGGGCCGCGAACAGGTTGGAGGTACGCATCACGCCATCCCGGGGAGGAGTTGTACGAGCAGGTCGATGAGCTTGATCCCGATGAACGGCGCGACGACCCCGCCGGCGCCGTACACGAGCAGGTTGCGGCGCAGCAGTGCCGCCGCCCCGCCGGGGCGGTAGGACACCCCGCGCAACGCCAGCGGGATCAGCGCGACGATGACCAGGGCGTTGAAGACGACCGCGGACAGGATCGCCGACTGCGGGCTGGACAGCGCCATGACGTTGAGCCGGTCCAGGCTCGGGTACACGCCGGCGAACATCGCCGGGATGATCGCGAAGTACTTGGCGATGTCGTTGGAGATGGAGAACGTGGTGAGCGCGCCACGGGTGATCAGCAGCTGCTTGCCGATCTCGACGATCTCGATGAGCTTGGTCGGGTCGGAGTCGAGGTCGACCATGTTGCCGGCCTCCTTGGCCGCCGACGTGCCGGTGTTCATCGCGACGCCGACGTCGGCCTGCGCCAGGGCGGGGGCGTCGTTCGTGCCGTCGCCGGTCATCGCGACCAACCGCCCACCGGCCTGCTCGGCCTTGATCAGGGCCATCTTGTCCTCGGGGGTCGCCTCGGCGAGGAAGTCGTCGACCCCGGCCTCCTCGGCGATGGCCTTGGCGGTGAGTGGGTTGTCCCCGGTGATCATCACGGTCCTGATGCCCATCCGGCGCATCTCGTCGAACCGCTCGCGCATGCCCTCCTTGACCACGTCCTTGAGGTGGACGACGCCGAGCGCCCGGGCCAGCTGGTCACCGTCCTTCTCGGCGACGACGAGCGGTGTGCCACCGCTGGCGCTGACCGCGTCGACGATGGCGGCGGCCTCGAGGGTGGGGTGCCCGCCGTTCTCGCGGACCCAGTGCATCACCGCGGCCGCGGCGCCCTTGCGGATCTCCCGTCCGTCGAGGTCGACGCCGGACATCCGGGTCTGGGCGGTGAAGGGCACCCAGACCGCCTCGGTGAGCTCACCGGGTCGCCGCTCGCGCAGACCATGGGCCTGCTTGGCATGGATCACGATCGAGCGGCCCTCGGGGGTCTCGTCGGCCAGGCTGGAGAGCTGCGCCGCGTCCGCGAGGTCGGCGATGTCGACCCCCGGGACGGGCGTGAACTCCGTTGCCTGCCGGTTGCCGAGGGTGATGGTGCCGGTCTTGTCCAGCAGCAGGGTGTTCACGTCGCCGGCCGCCTCGACCGCGCGGCCGCTCATCGCCAGCACGTTGCGCTGCACCAGCCGGTCCATGCCGGCGATCCCGATCGCGGACAGCAGTGCGCCGATGGTGGTCGGGATCAGGCAGACCAGCAGTGCCACCAGGACCACGCCGGACACGCCGCTGCCGTCCAGGGCGGCGGTGTCGGGGGCGGCGGCGTTGACCTGCTTGGCGTAGATCGCCAGCGGCTGCACGGTCGCCACCGCCATCAAGAAGATGGCCGAGAGCGCCGCGAGCAGGATGTTCAGGGCGATCTCGTTGGGCGTCTTCTGCCGGTCGGCGCCCTCCACCAGGGAGATCATCCGGTCGACGAAGCTCGCTCCAGGGGTCTGGGTGATCCGGACGACGATGCGGTCCGACAGCACCTTGGTGCCCCCGGTGACTGCGCAGCGGTCCCCACCTGACTCGCGGATGACCGGCGCGGACTCACCGGTGATCGCGGACTCGTCGACGCTGGCGATGCCCTCCACGACGTCGCCGTCCCCGGGGACGATCTCGCCCGCTTCGACCACGACTACGTCGCCCTTGGCGAGGCCGGGGGCGGGCAGCTCCTCCAGGTCCGAGTCGGAGATCGCCATGCCCGGTCGCCAGCCGGTGACGCGGCGGGCGACCGTGCCCTGACGGGTCCTGCGCAGCGTCTCGGCCTGAGCCTTGCCGCGCCCCTCGGCCACGGCCTCGGCGAGGTTGGCGAAGACTACGGTCGCCCACAGCCAGGCGGTGATCAGCCACGCGAACACCGAGGGGTCATGGACGGCGAGCACCGTGGTGAAGACGGCGCCGACCTCGACGATCAGCATCACCGGGTTGCGCCACATCACCCTGGGGTCCAGCTTGCGTATCGCATCGGGCAGGGACCTGAGCAGCTGGCGGGGGTCGAACAGGCCGCCGGCGACCCTGGAAGCGGGCGCTGCCGGCGTGGGCGGGGGTGAGGTGGACGGAGCCGGGGTGGACGGGGCCACGGATGCAGCCATCAGAGGAGTCCTTCCGCGATCGGGCCCAGGGCGAGGGCCGGGAGGAAGGTCAGGGCGACCAGGATGACGGTCACCGCGACCAGCATGGAGACGAACAAGGGGGTGTGGGTCGGCATCGTCCCGGCCGACGGAGGAGTGGGGGCCTGCCGCGCCAGGCTGCCGGCGAGGGCCAGCACGAGCACGATGGGCAGGAACCGGCCCAGCAGCATGCACAGTCCGAGGGCGACGTCGTACCACCAGAGGTTGACGGTCAGCCCGGCGAACGCGGAGCCGTTGTTGTTGCTGGCGGAGGTGAACGCGTAGAGGACCTCGGAGTAGCCGTGCATGCCGGTGTTCAGCATCGAGGCGCGTTGCTCGTCGTTCGCCATCGCCAGCGCGGTGCCGACCAGCACCAGGCAGGGGGTGACCAGGAAGTACAGCGAGGCCAGCTTGATCTCTCGGGCGCCGATCTTCTTGCCGAGGAACTCAGGGGTCCGTCCGACCATGAGCCCGGCGACGAAGACCGTGATCACCGCGAGGACGAGCATCCCGTACAGGCCGGAGCCGACCCCGCCGGGTGCGACCTCCCCGAGCATCATGTTGAACATGGTGAGACCCCCGCCGAGACCGGAGTAGGAGTCGTGGAAGGAGTTCACCGCACCGGTCGAGGTGAGCGTGGTCATCGCTGCGAAGGTGGCGGAGTTGCCGGTGCCGAACCGGGTCTCCCGACCCTCCAGTGACGCACCGGCGGCGCCCGGCACCGTGCCCGGGTGCGTCAGCTCGACGACGTTGAGCAGGGTCACCGACACCAGGGCGATCAGTCCCATCGCGGCCACGATCGCCAGCCCCTGGCGCTTGTCGCCCGCCATCCGGCCGAAGACGCGCGGCAGCGCGAACGGGATGAGCCCGATCAGGAAGATCTGCAGCCAGTTCGTCCACGCCGTGGGGTTCTCGAACGGGTGGGCCGAGTTGGCGTTGTAGAAGCCGCCACCGTTGGTGCCGAGCTGCTTGATGACCTCCTGGCTCGCCACGGGGCCGCCGGTCACCGTCTGCGAGCCGCCGGTGAGGCCGGTGATCTCCGTGCCTGCGGTGAGGTTCTGCACCACGCCGGCCGCGATGAACACGATCGTGCCGAGCGCCGCGACCGGCAGGAGCACCCGGATCACCAGACGAGTGAGGTCGACCCAGAAGTTGCCCAGCAGGTTGCTGCGGCTGCGCGTGAGTCCACGGATCACCGCGACCGCGACGGCGATGCCCACGGCGGCGGAGAGGAAGTTCTGCACCGCGAGCCCGCTCATCTGGGTGAGGTGGGTCATCGTCGACTCACCGGAGTAGGCCTGCCAGTTGGTGTTCGTGACGAAGCTGACCGCCGTGTTCCAGGCGACGTGCGACTCCACCCCGGGCAGGCCGGCGCCGAGCCACAGATGGCCCTGGAGGCGCTGCAACCCGTAGAGGAGCACGGTGGAGACCGCCGAGAACGCCAGCACGCTGCGGGCGTAGGCGCCGGCCCTCTGCTCGGAGGTCGCATCGACACCGATCAGCCGCTGGACGACCCGCTCGACCCGGTGGTGACGTTGTGAGGTCACCACACGGAACAGGTGATCCCCGAAGAGCCGGTACGCCGCAGCCCAGGCGACGACCAGGGTCGCGATGAACAACCCGGCGGCCAGGGAGTCGCTCATCAGAATCGCTCCGCGAACAGCAGGGCAGCGAGGAGGAAGATCCCCAGGCCGACAGCCAGGACCAGGCCGACCAGGTTCACGGCGGTCACAGTCGCTCGACCCCCTTCAGGAAGAGGGCGAGCACACCGAACAGCAGGAGTGTCAGGACGAGGAGACCGAGGTCGGCCATGGACGGGGATCCTTCCGGGCTGGGAGCACGGCCGCCCTGACTCTTCGGGCGGGCCGAGAGCCCACTCAAGCCACGGTTCTGAGGCGCTGTCAGCCCAGACGGCGGATCCTGACGAAATCCCTACGCGTCCCGACGCCACGTTGACGCGTTGCCTACGCGGGGCCGCCACGGCGCGGTGTGCGCGCTCAGCTCTCCTCGTGGACCAGCCCCGCGCGGTTGGCCGCGATCGCGAGCTGCACCCTGTTCGTGGCGCCGAGCTTGGTCAGGAGGTGGGTGACGTGGGCCTTCACCGTGGCCTCGCTGATGAAGAGGTCACGGCCGATCTCGGCGTTGGAGAGGCCCTGCCCGATCTGGGCAAGGACCGCTCGCTCGCGCTCGGACAGGCCGGCGATCTGGCGACTGAGCTCCGCGGGCACCTGGCGTGCGTAGGTCCGCGAGAGCCGACTGGTCAGGGAGGGCGAGAGGATGGCGTTGCCCGTGGCGACGGTCCGCAGCGCCTGGATCAGCCCCTGTGGCGGGGTGTCCTTCAGCAGGAACCCGGCCGCGCCGTTCTCCAGGGCCTCGTACACGTGCTCGTCCAGGTCGAACGTCGTGAGGATGACGACCTGGGGTGGCTGGGGGAGCGCCCGCACGAGCGTGAGTGCCCGCAGCCCGTCCACCCTGGGCATCCGGATGTCCATCAGCACGATGTCTGGCTGAGCCGCGCGGACCTGGTCCACGACGTCGTCCCCGTCCGCGGCCTCCCCGACGACCTCCAGGTCCGGCGCCGAGGAGAGGATCATCCGCAGCCCGGTGCGCACGAGGACCTCGTCGTCGACCAGGAGGACGCGGATCCGGTCCTCCGGAACCGACCCGTCGTTCGTGCTCACTGCTCGCCGCCGCTCAGCGGCAGCAGCACCGAGACCCGGTAACCGCCGTCGCCGTCGGGGCCGGCCTCGAGGGAGCCTCTCACCTGTTCGACCCGCTCGCGCAGGCCGTGGAGGCCGGTGCCGGACCCGGTCGCGGCCCGGGAGGAGACCCGGGTCGGGGCGGTGTTGTGCACCACCAGGGACAGGCAGCCGTCGCGCTCGGCGACGGCCACCTCGACCCGCGACCCGGCTGCGTGCTTGCTGGCGTTGGTCAGCGCCTCCTCCACCACCCGGTACCCCGTGATCCCGACCTGCCTGGGCACGGTCTCCGGCAGGCGCGGCGGGATGTGGTCCAACAGGGTCACGTCCATCCCGGCGTCCCGCCACTGGGAGACCAGGGCCTCCAGCGCGTCGACGGACGGCTGAGGGGCTCGCTCAGCGGCGGTCTCGTCGGTGCGCAGCACACCGACGACGTTACGCAGTTCATCGAGCGCCTGCCGGGCCGTCTCCCGGATCATCCGTGCGGAGTCCGCCTCCGGGGTCCCCTCGGCCGTGACCTCCAGGGCACCGGCCTGCAGCGCGATCAGGCTGACCTGGTGGGCGACGACGTCGTGCATCTCCCGGGCGATCCGGGTGCGCTCGTCGCGCCTCGCCGCCCGTGCCAGGACTTCCTGCGCGGCCGCGAGCTCCTCGGCGCGGGCGTTCGCCGCGTCCACGGCGCGGTGGCGGGAGTTGACGTAGAGGCCGACGGTCGCGGGAAGCATGACCAACGAGCCCCAGATCAGGGCCAGGCCCGCGGGTTGGTACCCCTCGATCCCGATCCCCAGGAGAACGGGCGCCGAAGCGATCGCAAGCGCGACCCAGGTCCGGGCTCGGTTGCCGTAGGCGGCGGCGAGATTGCCTGCGGTGAGCATCACCGGCGCGGGCTGCTCGAGCACCAGGAGCGCGGCCACGCTGATTCCGAGCGCCAGCTCGGGGAAGCGGTGGCGCTCCACGATGGCGAGGCAGGACAGGGCCACGAGGCCGAGGGTGAGCACGCCCGGCTCGAAGGGGTCCGCTCTCCGAATCGCGATGACGGTGATCCCGAGGGTGATCACGATGGCGACGACGTCGAGGAACCGGCTCGACGTGACGAACCTGGCCCACCTCGTTGCCATGCCTATCAGCCTAGGTGGCCGGTTCGAACGTGGCGACGACGTTGGAGTCCCACCCGCGTGTGGGGGAGTAGCGGCCACCGCAGGTCACGATGACCAGTCGCTCGGAGCCGTCCTGCCCGAACACCTTCTCTGACGGAAGGGCGTCCTTGCGGTAGGTCTTCAGGCTCTCCAAGCGGTAGGTGTGGCCGTCAAGGCTCACGCGGGTGCCCTCGGTCAGCTCCTCGAGCCTCGCGAACGGGCCGCGTCCCTGGGTGGCACTGTCCCGGTGGACGACGAGCACCACGGCGCCGCTGCCGTCCCCTGGCAGGGCCCCGCCGTTCCACCATCCCAGGGTGGACACGTCGTCGGGGGGAACCAGCGCCCCGCGGTCGTCTCGCCGCACGCCCTGGACCCCGAAGTCCTGGCCCCAGGCCGCGACGTGCAGGGTCGAGGGCGCGTCCCGGAGGTTCCTGTCGGTGCCGGTCGAGTCGGCGTCCGGAGCGTCCTGGCGTTGAGCAGTGGCCTGCTCGTCGTACGTCGCCGGTCCCCACCCCAGCGTGGCGCCGAGGCTGGCCCAGGGGACCTGGGACAGCACACCGAGGAGCAGCGTGAGGCTGAGCAGGGTCCCGAGCACTGACTGGATCGATGGCAGCTTCTTCATGCATCGATCTTCACGCCGAGCGGGCCTTCGCCGCCTCGGCCGCAGGTCGCGAGTCGAGCGACGAAGGTCGATCCGTTGGTCGGTTCGCGGAGTCGACCAAGAGACCTGCGGACGCGACCTCGGACCGATGTCCGGCGGCCCCGGTTCCGCGACTCTGGAACTGGCTCCAGAAGGCGCCATCGAGTACCAGGAGGTAGCGAAGAACGTGTCAGGCTTCAGCTGCGCCGTGCGGCAGGTCGTGGCTCTGATCCCTGCTCACAACGAGGGCGAGACGATCGCCGAGGCCATCCTCGGGCTGCAGGCCCAGGACCCGGCCCCGGAGCGGATCGTCGTGGCTGCGGACAACTGCACGGACGACACCGCCCGGGTCGCGCGTGAGCACGGCGCGGAGGTCATCGAGACCGTCGGAAACAAGGCGAAGAAGGCCGGTGCGCTGAACCAGGCGCTCGCCGCGCTGCTGCCTTGCCTGCCCGACGATGTTGCAGTCCTGGTACAGGATGCCGACAGCAGCCTCGACCAGGGTTTCCTGTCCGCCGCGATGCGCTACCTGAACGAGGATCCGCACCTGGGTGCCGTCGGTGGTACTTTCCGCGGCCGGGAGGACCGCACCTTCGTCGGTCACCTGCAGCGCAACGAGTACGCGCGCTACGCCCGCGACGTACGTCGCCTCAAGGGCAAGTGCCTGGTGGTGACCGGTACGGCCGCGGTCCTGCGGGTGCAGACGTTGCGCGAGGTGTCGCGGGCCCGGCGCGAGGGCCGGATCCCGCCCGGCGACGGGCGCGGTGGAATCTACGACACCACGGTGCTGACCGAGGACAACGAGCTCACCTTCGCCCTGAAGCACCTCGGTTACAAGGTGCTCTCGCCCAAGGAGTGCACGCTGACCACCGAGGTAATGCCGACCTGGCGGGCGTTGTGGAACCAGCGGCTGCGCTGGAAGCGGGGCGCCCTGGAGAACTGCGCGCAGTACGGCGTGACCAGGGTGACCTGGCGCTACTGGGGCCGTCAGATCTTCACCGCGATCGGCATCGTGGTCACTGCCTGCTACCTGGGCAGCATCTTCTGGTCGCTCGCGGTGTACGGGGCGGTACACGTGCGGCCGTTCTGGATGGCCGTCACCTTGATCTTCGTGGTCGAGCGGATCGTCACCGTCAAGGATCGTGGCCCGGGGCACATGCTGCTGGCGGGCACGATGTACGAGCTCGGCTACGACATATTCCTGCAGGTCGTGCACGCGAAGGCGTACGCGGATGCAGTTCTTCGTCGAGAGAGGAGGTGGTAGCTGATGTATGACACCCCGTCGACCCTGGTGCCGGGGACCGTCCCGGCCGGGATGGCTGGAGCTGGAGCGTTGGCTCTCTCCGGCGCGGAATGGGGCTGGATCGTGCTCGCGGTGTTCGCGCTGATCGCCGCAGCCACGGCGCTGTGGCGGGTGGTCCCGCGCAACGGCGAGTGGTGAGCGACAGCTCAGCTCCTGAGTTGGGGCACGGTCGGGAACGACGTTCTCGACCGTGCCCTTTCTGGTGCCCCGACACCGTGGAGAACGGCCCGCCGATGGATCGACTGGTGGGCGAGCACCTAGTGGCGGGGCGAGTCCAGCACCGCGGCCAGGTCCGCCGGTCGACTCACCATCGGCCAGTGCCAGGTCGGCAGCTCGACGTAGGTCCAGTCGCCCTCGACCATCTCTGCGAGCACCGGCGTGCGTGGTGCCAGCTGCTGCAGCTGCTCGAGGCTGAAGCTGCAGAGCACGCTCGTTCGCGGTAGCTGCTTCCAGGCGCCAGTGACCGCAGCCGGCTCGGTGGCGGTGAGCCAGGGCTGGGGCCGGGAGTCCTCGACCAGCGCGGTGACCGCAGCGTCGTCGACCTCGGGCACGTCGGCGGCGAGCGCTGCCCACGGTGGCGGCGGCAGCTTCCAGCCCTCGCCGTGGGTGGCCACCAGTTCCTGGTTGGCGGCGCGCGCTTCGGGACCCTCGAAGTCGGCCTGCGCGACGCCGTTCGGCAGGGGACCCGAGTCGACGTAGACCAGACGTGCGACCCGCGCGGGCACGAGATCCGCCGCGCCGGTCGCCACCAGGCCCCCGTAGCTGTGGCCGACGAGCACGACGTCGTGCAGGTCGTGCTCCTCGATCAGGTCCACGACGTCGTCGATGTGGGTGGTCAGATCGGTCTCGGGCGAGGCGAGGTGGGCGCGCTCGCCCATGCCAGGCAGGTCGACGGCGTACACGACGTGGCCGCGTTCCCTCAGCGAGTCCGCGACGGCGCGCCAGACCGAGCCGCCGAGCCAGAAGCCGGGGATCAGGACATAGGTGGTGGTGTTCATGACCTCGACGCTAGGTTGTATTCCGGGCAGTCCCCGCCCGGTATTCAGAGAATGCTGGTCCAGAGTCTCCGGCGCACCGAGGAGGGTCCATGACGCGTCCGACCGTTCGCGTGCTGGCCATGCTGGAGCTGCTCCAGGCGGGCGGACAGCGCACGGTCGGTGAGCTCGCTGCCCGGCTCGGCGTCGACGAGCGCACGGTCCGCCGATATGCCGAGCACCTCGCTGACCTCGGCATCCCGGTCCAGTCGCAGCGGGGCAGGTACGGCGGCTACCGGCTCTCGGCGGGCTACAAGCTGCCGCCGCTGATGCTGACCGATGACGAGGCGGTCGCCGTCGTACTCGGCCTGAGGGCCGCAGAACGGGCTGGCCTCGGCACCACCGAACAGGCAGCCACGGCGAGCGCGCTGGCGAAGGTGTCGCGCGTCCTGCCGCGGGCCCTCGGCCAACGGCTCGACAGCCTGCTGTCGACCGCGCAGTTCACGACCCCGGTACGCGCCTCCGCTCCCGCTGGCGTCGACACGCTGCTCGATCTCGCCTCGGCCGCGCGAGCGCAGCGCACCGTCGTGATCACCTACACCGCCTGGGACGGGCGGGAATCGCGGCGTGAGCTCGATGTGTACGGCCTGGTCTTCCACTCCGGCCGGTGGTACGTCAGCGGACACGATCACGGCCGCGACGACGTGCGGACCTTCCGTCTGGACCGCATCGCGTCGGTCGAGCAGGGCGACGGCTCCTTCGTCGTACCTGCCGACTTCGACGCCACGGCACAGGTCGTGTCGGGCATCGCGGCGGTCCAGTGGGCGCACGAGGTCTCGGTCGTCCTGCGGACCACCCTCGCGGAGGCGGGGGAGCGGCTGCCCCGGACCATGGGCCGGCTGAGCGAGCACCCTGGCGGCGTACTCCTCGAGACGCGTGCCGAGCGCCTGGACGGGATGGCCCGCATGCTGGCCGGCCTCGGCTGGGACTTCGAGGTGATCACCCCGGCGGCCCTGCGCGACGAGGTGCTCGCCCTGTCCGACCGCCTCCGGCTCAGCGCCGAGCGCCGTACCGCCGCCGAGGTCGCGGACTCGCAGTAGGCGGCACGGGGCCCGGGTGCTGAGCGGCGCGGACACCCACGGGCTGCCGCCGGTCCCGGCCAGGAGGCGTGCGGTGACTGCTGGGTCACGGGCTGCGCCCACTCTCTTATCAAGCAGCGCCGTGGCGTACTCCTCGTCGAGCCCGGTCAGGACGAGGCCCACCAGCACCTTCTGACCGTCCACGCGGCGTCGGGCCCCAGACCTGGTCCTTGGAGGGCGGCACACGCGGGGCGGATCAGCACAGGCCGAGGGGCCCGCAGCACGTCAGGTCGTCGGTGCTCCATCCTCGAAGAGTCTCGGGATGGGGTGATTGGCGACGAAGACGGGGGTGGGGTCAATCGCGGACTTGATCCCCACGAGCTGGCGCCAGGTGAGTGGGTCGAAGGCCTGCCGGACGTCGGTGGGGTTCTCGACGAAGTTCAGGTATGGCGCTCGCACACCGTGGCGCGACACCGCGTCCACGACCGCTCGAGCGTCTCTGCGCCCGGCGGCTTCCGCCTCGTCTGTCGGGACAACCGCCCCGGCCCACAGTAGGAACTCACCAGGCAGGTGGTTCATCGCGCCGCCGCCGTCATGGGGGTGAGCAAGAGCGCCACCCAGCTGCCTGAGCTCGACGATCAGCAGGGCAGGCGGCGCGTCGGGTCCAGCGACGGCTAGCAGGTCACTGGCCGCGTCGTCGCCGAGCGATGCCAGGACGACTGAGTCGGAGACCACCGGAAGCGGGTCCTCCGGGTCCATGTGGAGGCGGACGAGGGCGTCCGTGGCGGTGATGGCGAACGTGTCGATCTCGGGCTGAAGGTCACGCAGCGGTGCGAACAGCTCGGAGCTGAGGGTCTCGTCGGTCTGTGCGGCGCCATCGACGATCACGACGCGACGCCCTCGGAGGAAGTCGGGGATGTCAGGGAGCGGCGGGAAGTTCATCAGACGAAAGGACGTGGTGACGCTCGCCGGTGCGGTGGCCGCCCAGTCCCGCCACGCTCGTAGGACCTGTTCTGCATGGACCTGGTCCCACAGCATCATGCCTGCATACACCGACTCCACCTCGATGAGCTCGATCTCGATGGAGGTGACAACGCCGAAGTTGCCACCCCCACCGCGCACCGCCCAGAACACTTCGACGTTGCTCTCGGTGTCTGCGCGCACATGGCTGCCATCGGCCAGGACGATGTCGATCCCCACGATGTGATTGCTCGCCAGTCCGTGGGACCGGGCGAACCAGGAGAGTCCGCCACCTAGGAGGTAACCCGCGACACCGACGTTGGGTGATGACCCATGCAGTGCGGTCAGCCCCTGCTTGCCGGCTGCAGTCACTACGTCCTCCCACAGCACGCCCGCGCCGACGGTCGCCGTACGACGCTCGGCGTCAACCACGATGTCCTGAAGCCTGTTGGTC
Organism: Nocardioides sp. Z30_9; assembly: GCF_058215735.1. Lineage (NCBI taxonomy): Bacteria > Bacillati > Actinomycetota > Actinomycetes > Propionibacteriales > Nocardioidaceae > Nocardioides > Nocardioides sp. Z30_9. The sequence goes on along the minus strand of NZ_JBZAJF010000001.1, from coordinate 733,881 downwards.
TTGAGGAGGACGGCATCGTGCAACGACTCCATGGGCGTGGCGTTGTGGCCCGTGCTCTGCGGGGCCACCCGCAGACCGGCGGCGACGGCAGCGACCACCAGGCGCCGTACGTCCTCGGCATCTTCGGGGAGGGCGACGGCGGCAGGGAGCTGGTCGGCTCTCAGGTTCCAGGCCGTGCGGCCCTCCAGATAGGAGTCGTCGCCCGGGAAGGACACGGCCCCGGTGTAGCCGACGCGCCGGAGCTGGTCGAGGAATCCGGGCAGGTGGTTGCTGGTCATGATCTTGCTCCTGTGTGGTGGTGCTCGGTGGCGGGGGCGAACTCCGCAGCCTGGGGTTCGAGAACGACCTCCGTAGGCCATGAGCCTCTTCGACCAGGCCGCTGGTCGCCCCCGTGCACCCCCCGGTCCGCACCCGCGTGCCCTGGGGCGCACGGGGGTGGACTCGGGAGCCCCCTGGGCATGACCCGGATGCCGCGCCCGGCGACCAGCGCAACGCTCCTTACTGAGCCTGGGGCGCACCCAGCGCCTCTCAACGAAAGGAACGTGCCATGCACACCACCGCACAGAAGCAGACCATCGTCCTGGTCCACGGCGCCTACGCGGACTCCTCCAGCTGGAACGGGTCCATCAAGGCGCTGCGGGAGGCCGGGCACCGCGTGATCGCGGCGGCGAACCCGCTGCGCAGCATCGAGGGTGATGCCGCGTACGTACGCAGCGTCCTCGACAGCATCGAGGGCCCCATCGTCGTCGCGGGCCACTCGTACGGCGGTGTGGTGATGAGCCACGCGGCCGAGGGCCACCCGAACGTCACCGCTCTCGTCTACGTCGCGAGCTTCCTCGCCGAGCCGGGGGAGACCCTGGTCGACCTCGTCACCAAGTTCCCGGGCGCGCAGCTCGGCGACGCCGCGCAGCCGGTCCCCTACCCCACTCCGGACGGTGGGACGGCTCCTGATCTCTACATCGACCAGGAGCGGTTCCACGCGCTGTTCGGCGCCGACGTCGACGCCGATGTGGCTCAGCAGATGGCGGTCACCCAGAGGCCCCTCGCGCTGGCCGCGTTCGAGGCGCCCTCGACGCGGGCGGCGTGGAAGTCGATCGAGTCCTGGGTCCTGATGGCGGAGCAGGATCTCGCCGTGCCGGCGGAGCTGTCGCGCTTCATGGCCGACCGTGCGGGCGCCCACCTGGTCGAGGTCCAGGCGTCCCACGCGGTGACGGTCTCGCAGCCCCAGGTCGTCACCGACGTCATCCTCGAGGCCGCGGAGAAGACCGCTCGCTGACCGAGCTGGACCCGAGCAGGAGGAGAGACCGGATGGCCGAGATCATGCTGTTCGGAATCCCGCTCTGGGCCGAGCTGGCCGCAGCGGGACTCGGTGCGCTCCAGGGCGCGCTCTTCGCCGGCGCCGTCACCGACCGCAGGATCGACGTCCTCGGCGCCGTCCTGGTCGGCGTCGGGCTCGCCCTCGGCGGCAGCGTGCTGCGAGACCTCCTGCTCGGGGAGCCGCCGGTCGTCATCCGCGGCCACTGGTACGTCCTCGTCGCTGTCGTGGCCGCCCTACTAGGGATGTCACTGCAGCGGCTGTTCGCTCGCCTCGAGCCGGTCATCCTGCCGCTTGACGCCCTGACCATCGGACTCTTCGGCGCGATCGGCACATCGAAAGCTCTCACCCTGGAGGTGCCGGCCGTTCCCGCGGTGCTCGTGGGCGCCGTTGCGGCCGTCGGCGGCTCGGTGCTACGTGACTTGATGCTCGGCCTGCCGGTTGCGCTGCTGCACGTCGGCTCCCTCTATGCGGTTGCTGCGGCAGCGGGCTCCGCACTGCTGGTCGGACTCGTGGCGGCTGGCGCCGCAGTGTCTGACGCGGCGATCGCGAGCGTCGTGCTGACCACCGTCATCCGGCTGCTCGCCGTGCGGTTCGGCTGGAGCTTTCCCGAGCAACACGCCCTGGTCGTGGGAGCGCACTCGGTGCGCGTGCCGGGTCGTTGACCGGGCAGATCACCGGCCCGAACGTTCGTCGAGTGCGACGGCCAGCTTTCTGCGCGAGTTGACGCCTAGCTTCCGGTAGATCTTGCGGAGGTGGTAGTCGACGGTGCTCGCGCTCAGGAACAGGCTGGCGGCGATCTCCCGGTTGGTGGCCGAGCCGGCAGCGAGCTGCGCGATCGCTTCCTCCTGCGGCGTCAGCGGCTCGGTGCGCGCTGGTGAGGCCCGTCGCCGGACGGTGGCCCCGGTCGCCGCGAGCTCCCTGGCCGCGCGGTTGGCGAAGCGAGTCGTTCCCATCTCGGCGAACATGTCATGAGCCGCCGTGAGCTCCACCCTGGCGTCCTTGCGTCGGTTCTGCCGTCGCAGCCACTCGCCGTAGAGGAGTCGGCTCCTGGCGAGGTCGGGCCAGACCGGAGTGCTGCCGAGCTCCGCGATGGAGCGGGCGAAGTGCGGCTCTGCGTCGTCACCCGCCATGATCGCGGACCCACGGGCGTGGAGTCCGGCTGCCCAAGCGGTGCCGCAGGCTGCCGACATCCGCTCGAGCCGTTGGAGAGCCTCACTGGCAGCGTCTTCCCGGCCGCACCGGTGACCGGCCTCGACGATCTCGGCGAAGGAACGCAGGTCCACCACCGGGCCTCGTTCGAGGAGAGGCCACGCGGCGTCCAGCGCGGCCGCGTAGTTGCCCAGGCTGTTCTCGAGGAGGGTCAGGGTCAGGTGGGCGGCGTTGACCATGAGCCCGTTGCCCGTCGCCTCGACGGCGGGGGAGCGCATGAGCTCGATGATGGCTCGGCACTCTGCTTCGTCGGCACGCCAGGCCGAGGACTCCGCGCGGATGAGCTGTCGCCACACGATGTTGTCGTCACCCATGGCGCGGGAGATCTCGTCAGCCTCCGCCAACAGGAATTCAACCGTCCCGAACCTGCCGCACCACGTCTCGGACTGAACCTGTGCCTCCAACGTCGTGCGCAGAGGGCGGAGAGCCCCGCGAGACCTCTGGAGGGAAGCATTCTGGGCCATGAACTCGCGGTGCCCGTCGATGTCGAACAGCTCTGCAGCCAGGATGGCGGCGACCGACGTCCAGATGTGGAAGCTGCTGGGCGCATCGGATCGTCGCATTGGTCGCAGCGCCGTGCGCATCGATCGCAGCGCAGTGCGCATCAGGCCGGCCGCGTCGGTGTGGCCACCGACGAGACGCGCGGCCAGCGCCCGGATCAGGTCGGCGACGACCGAGGACGGGTCGCGTTCCAGGGATGCGAGCGCGGACGCCGTGAGCTGCTCGACCAGGGCACGGTCGACAAGGTGAGAGCTGATGGCGGCCTGATAGAGGCCCTCTGCGTAGGTCTCGAGCGCGAGCGGTGGGTCCACGGTCTCGAGCGATCGTGCGGCATCGAGCAGGATCGGCAGTGTGCCCACTGGCCGGGGGGCCGAGGTGAGCTTGGCCTGGAGCCGCTTGGCGTGGGCCTGGGTGAGTGGATCGCTGTGCTCGAGACGCACCGTCTCGAGGAGCATGCTGGCCTCGCCCGGCGCGCCGGCGAGGGAGTGGGCGTTCGCCGCGGCGAGGGTGCGCCGCGCGCGAGTGCGTGCGTCGAGGGTGAGCTCAGCGGCGCGCGACAGTAGTGCGGCGTACGCCGAGTAGCGCCCGCGTCGCTCGGCCTCGCGGCTCCGGGCCTCCAAGGCGGCTGCCACGTCGTCGTCCGTGCCACTGACCGAGCGCGCCCGGTGCCACACCCATGAGTCGGGCTCGGCCTCCGGATCGGTCACTCCGGCCAGGAGAGCGTGGGCCCGCCGGCGATCGACCGGAGCCGCCCCTCGGTAGACGGCCGACCGCACGAGCGGGTGCCGGAACGTGATGGTGGCGCCGATGTCCACCAGACCCTTCACCTCCGCGGCGTCCAGGTCGTCGACGCTGAGACCCGCGACCGCACCTGCGGACAGCACCGTGGGCAAGCGCGCTCCGGCGTCGGCGGCGGCGATCAGCAGCAGCTGCTGCGTCGCGGTCGGGAGAGCACGGACGCGCTGGAGGTAGAGCTCCTCGAGCTGATCGCCGATCGGCAGCGGATCGGGCAGTCTGACGGTGCCGACGAGCTGGGCCGGAGAGAGGTCCGCGGCGAGCTCGATGACGGCCAAGGGACACCCCTGCGTGCTGGTCGCCACGCGACGACCGACCTCGGCGCCGACGGCCGTGCCGGAGGTGCGCGCGAGCAGCTCGCACGTCGCCTCCGTTGACAACCCGGCCAGCGCGACGGTCGGGATCCCGTCGAACCAGCGTGCCCCCTCGGGGCGCGCGCCGAAGACGATCACCAGCGACTCCGCCTGGAGGCGACGGGCGACGAAGACCATGGTGGCGACGGACTCTTGGTCGAGCCAGTGGGCGTCGTCGATCACGAACAGCTTGGGGCGCCCGGGCTCGGTCTCGGACAGCAGGGTGAGCGTGGCCAGACCGACCAGGAACCGGTCCGGTGTGCTCGAGGCCGTCAGCCCGATCGCCGCGCCGAGGGCCTCACGCTGTGGTCCCGGCAAGTCGCCGTACCCGTCCATGAAAGGGATGAGGAGCCGCTGCAACCCGGCGAACCCGAAGTCAGCCTCGCCGGCGACCCCCCGAACTTCCCGAGCGCGCATCCCTGCGGTCTCGGCGTGCTCCCTCACCGCCGCCAGGAGAGCCGACTTGCCCATGCCGGCCTCGCCACACACCAGCACCGCGCCGCTTCGACCCGCGCGGGCAGCCTCGAGAAGGTCCACGAGTGGCCCGAGCTCCGCGTCGCGGCCGAGCAGCTCCACGCGTCTACACCGCGGTTCGTCGCTCGAGTCGGCAGTCTTGTCTCATGTCCGGGGAGTGTACGCAACCGTGTGTACACGGGGAACGAGTCGTCCGACCCCCGTCCGGAGTCGCGCAGGGCGCCAGGTCGCGCGTACAGGTCGCGTAGTCAGCGGCCACGTGCACTCGCTCGCAGGACTACGCGAACACGGGACTCGGCCGGGCCGCGCAGGAACGCAGCATGGGGTGCACATCAGCTGCGGAGGCGAACCATGACCATGACCATGACGGCGAGTCCGACGACGGTACGACGCGGTCCCGAGACCCCCTCTGGGGCACGGCCGGCGAGGACGTACCGAGGGTGTCAGGTCGGGCACCAGGAACAACGAGCGGCATTGGCGGCGTTGATCGCCGGCGCCCGCGAGGGACGGGGGAGTGCCATCGTCGTCCGCGGCGCCCGTGGGAGCGGCAAGACCCACCTGCTCGACGACGCAGTCGCTGACGCGTCGGACTGCTTCGTGCTCCGCTCCACCGGGGTCGAGGTCGAGTCCGGTCTCTCCTTCGGCACGGTCCAGCAGCTGTGTGGTCCGTTGGTGGATCGAATCGCGGACCTGCCCCCGCCCCAGGCGGCCGCTCTCGCCGCAGCTCTCGGGCTGGCCCCGGGGCCGGCCGCTGATCCGGCACTTGTCGGTCTCGGTCTGGTCTCACTGCTCGCCGGGATGGCGTCGGAGTCCGGGCAACCGGTCCTGTGCGTCCTGGACGACGCCGAGTGGATCGACGAGAGCTCTGCGCAGGCGATCGGTGTCGCTGCTCGGCGCGTGGTCGGTGTCGGGGTTGCCTTCCTCCTCGCGTCCGGCGGGAACAAGCCGATCGCGGCTCTTGCGGGTCTCGACGAGGTGCGTCTGCACCCGCTGGCGCCGGGAGAGGCGCACCTCATGCTCGGCCGTGAGCTGCCGGCGCGGCTGGACGCCGAGGTGCGGCAGAGGATCTTCGCCGAGGCACACAGCAACCCGCGTGTCCTCCGGGAACTCGGCCAGGCCCTGACCGTCCCCGCGCTCGCCGGAGGATTCCTCGTCGACAGCGTGACGGAGGTGGACGCGGACCTGGACCTCGATGTCAGTGCCTGCCTGGCGGGGTCGTCCGACGAGGTCGTGGCTGCGCTGTTGGTTGCTGCGGCGGAGCCGCTGGGCGACGTGTCGGCGTTTCGGAAGGGATGCTCGGTCGCGGGCCTGCGAGCGGGGGTGGAGCGTGCCGTCGAGGCGACGGGGTTGGTCGAGGTCGGCGACCGCGTGCTCTTCAGCCACCCGCTCGTGCGCCACCTCGTCTATCGCCGCGCGTCCGAGGGGCAGCGCCGCGAGGCCCACCGGGTGTTGGCGGAGTCGCTCGAGCCGAGCTCCAGGGGCGCTCACGTGATCTGGCACCGGGCACTCTCCTGCGCCGGCCCCGACGAGAAGGTCGCAGAGTCGCTGGAGCGATGGAGCGTCTCGGTCGGGCGGACTGGCGGTGTCGCCGCGGCGGCCGTCTTCTTGGAACGAGCTGCCTTGCTGAGCGAGGATCCGTGCGAGCGGGACCGGCGCGCGCTCGGGGCGGCGCGCCTGTACAGCCGAAGCGGAGGATTCGACGATGCACTCCGACTGGTCGCCGAGATCGAGCAGCGGGGCGCAGGCAGCGCCGCGCAGGCCCTCGCAGACCTGACGGCTGCGGAGATCCGCGCATGGACCGGACATCCGGACGCAGCTGGTGAGCTCCTGGACGCCGCGGCACGGATCGATGTCGTCGAGCCGGAGCGCGCGGTGACGGCCGGCCTGACAGCTTTCGACGCAGTGACGTCCGCCGGCCGGGTCGGTGCGGCCGGCGGCCTGCATCTCGTCGCCACCCGAGCCGGCTCGCTGGCCACCTGTGCCGGCGGCAAGGCAGCCGAACGACTGCTCCAGGCATCAGTCACGCGGTGGGGGACCGGGGTGGGACCCGGTCGCGACACAGTCGCTCGTGCGCTCGACACATGGTGCGCCGATGAGTCGGCCGCACACCCGTTCGCGACCCGGATCGCCATGGACCTGCTGGACGAGAAGGCGTGGGCGACACTCGCACGGCGAGATGTCGACCACGCTCGGAAGACCGGTGCGTTGGCGAGCCTGCCGCGGGCGCTCGACCTGTTGGCCTGCCTCCATCTGTGGCGAGCAGAGACGGACAGGGCGGCAGCCGCATCGGAGGAGGGGGTGGATCTCGCCCGCCGGATCGGCACGGCCGCGCCGGCGCTGGCGCCGGCCATGCTCAGGGGCTGGCGAGGTGCAAGCGGCGATGCCGCTGCCGGTGCCGACGGGAGCGCGACGCCCGTCGTGGTCCTCGGCCGATCGCTCGTCCACATCGCCGCGGGTCGCTACGAGCCGGCGCTTCGCGACGCCCAGCGTCTGCTCGACCTCGACGAGCCGCTCATCTCGTCGTGGGCGGCGCCTCAGGTGGTCGAGGCTGCTGTGCGGGCAGGCCGACCACACCAGGCGGCGCCGGCGATCGAGCTGATCCGCGCCATCTGCCGCGCGACCGGATCGTCCTGGGCCCTGGGGATTGAGCATCGCTGTCTCGCCCTCCTCGCCGATGACCACTCGACGGAGGAGCACTTCCGTGAGTCCGCGCGACAGTTGGAGCTCTCCGGCATGAGGCTCGACCTCGCCCGGACTCACTTGCTGTACGGGGAATGGCTGCGTCGGCAGACCAGGCGAGTCGACTCGCGGAGACCCTTGCGCCAATCACTCGAGGTGTTCGACGCGGCCGGTGCCGTCGTGTTCGCGAGGCGAGCGTGGCTCGAGTTGCGCGCCTCGGGTGAGCAGGCTCGCCGCCGTACGCCGGACACGCTCGGCGCGCTCACCGAGCGCGAGTCCCAAGTGGTGGAGCTGGCCATCGAGGGGTACTCGAACCCGGCTATCGGGAAGCAGCTCTTCATCAGTCCCCGGACCGTCGAGTACCACCTGAACAAGGTGTTCTCGAAGGTGGGGATCACTTCCCGAGCGCAGCTCCGAGCAGCATTGAAGCGCTGAGCCGCACGTCCCGACCGTGGCAGATGTCAATGACTCAGGGTGTCGGGGAAACTTCCTGGAGACTGTCACGGGTGAGCGCGAGCGCCTCGGTCATGCTGAGCCGACGACCCTGGGCAACCAGCTCGTCGAAGAGCTCCACTCCCGTTGCCGCGCGGACCTCTGCTGCCAGATCGTCGTCCTTGCGCATCGATGCGTAGGCCCGGAGACCCGATCGACGGCGTAGGCCTTGGGCGGCACCCGTCAGCAGGGTCGCTCGCTGGCTGCTCCCCACGGCGAGGGACAGTGCGGCGGTCATCTGCAGCACCATGCATAGGCAGTGGAGGCTCTGCCCGGACAGGTTGAGGTCCAACGCTTGTTCCAGCAGGTCCCTGGCCTGCTCGAGCTCGTCTTGCGCCAAGGCCGAGCCCGCGAGGATGACCCGCGAGACCGTGGCGAGCCAGGGGTTGTCGAACCGCCCTGCGAGCCGTTGCGCCTCCATGGCGTGACGTCGCGCGGTGTCATGGTGACCGAGGGCCGACTCGACCGATCCCGCTGTAATCGCGGCAAGGGCCGTCCACAGGGGCTCGTCGAGCGGCCGTAACCGTTCGAGCGCGGTGGCCAGGGCGGGACCAGCCGTGTCAGCGTCGTGCACCAGCACCGGGACCCAGGCCATGAGCAGGCGCGACAACGCATCGAGGTAGGGATCGTCCACCTCGTCGAGCAGTGGCGCGAGGCACCTGCAGGCGGCACGGGCAGCCTCAACGTCCCCCGCCTCCAGCGCGGACACCAGCGACGCGGCGAGAACCGCCACCTGGTCGGCGGCCGGAAGGTCGTCGATCGTGGGCAGGAGCTCGGCGACCCATGAACGTGCCTCACTGATGATGGCGTCCCCGAGGCCGAGGAACGGCCACAGCACCCGGAACGGCAACAGCACCCGCAACAATCGCGGGACGGGCTCCGGGTCACGGGAGAGGTGCCAGCGGACTGCGCTGGTGATGTTCTCGTTCTCCTGGGCGAGGAGAGCCGCACACGAGCTCTGACGGAACCCGCGGAGGGCCTGATCGGCATTCTCGGCGAGCGCGCGGTAGTACTCGGCGTGCCGTCGGCGAATCTCGTCGACATCAGCGCGTGCCGCCAGCCGTTCTGCAGCGAAGGCGCGGACAGTGTGCAGCATCCGAGTCCGCGGACCCTTGGGGGAGCCCTCGAGGTAGAGCAGGCTGTGCCGGGCCAGGTTCTCAGTGAGGTCCAGGGCCTCGTCGTCATCGAGGCCGGCGACGTGAGCCGCCGCCTCCACGGTCCAGCCGCCGGAGAAGACCGAGAGCACCTCGGCGAGGGACTGCTCGGCTTCTCCCAGCATGTCAAAGCTCCACTGCACCGTGGCCCGGAGGGTTCGCTGTCGCGGCGGAAGGTCGACCAGGCCAGTGCCGAGGGCGTCCAGGGACCGGGACAGCCGGTGCAAGACGCTGGCCGGGTCGAGGAGCCGGAGCCTGGCTGCGGCCAGCTCGATGGCCAGCGGAACACCCTCCAGTCGACGGCAGATCTCTGCGACGGCGAGGGTGTGGTCGTCCGTGAGCGCGATGTCCGGGCGGACGGCTCGGGCACGGTCCAGGAACATCTGGGCGGCAGGGCTCTGGAGCAGCTCGGGGAGCCCACTCACCTGCTGCTCCGGAACAGGAAGGGGACGGACCGGGTAGATCCGCTCCGCCCGCACCCCCAGGACCGTCGTGCTCGTCGCGAGCACGGAGACGTGGGGGTTCCGCGACAGCAGCGCGGCGATGTCCGGGGCTGTCTCCACCAGCCGGTCGAGGTTGTCCAGGACGAGTAGCCACCGGCCGTCACCGAGGACGTCGCTCAGGGCAGAAACCGGTGAGGCGCCGGCGAGATCGGCACCGATGGCCCAGGCAATGCGAGGTAGTACGCCGCCGGGGTCGGTCACGTCCTCGAGCGGCACGAACACCGCCTGACCGTCGAAGTTCTGGCTGAGCCGCTCGGCCACGGCTGTCGCGAGCCGGGTCTTGCCGATGCCGCTGGGGCCAGGGAGCGTGATCAACCGCTGTCCACCCTGCGAGTACAGATCTACCACCTCGTCGATGGCCTGCTCGCGGCCGATGAGCGGCGTCGTACTGACTGGCAGCGGTGCGGGAGACACCGCTGCGGGCGCAGGGTGGATGGCCAGGGGCGCGGGACGCTTCGAGATTTCGGGTGCGCTGGTGGCGAATCGCTCGCTCAAGAGGTGCGCGAGGTCGTCCCGGACCAGGCGGCTGAGCTCGGCGGAGGTACGGAAGCGGCGGTACGACGCCTCTCCCTGGATCCGCTGGACCAGCTCCGAGAGACGGGGTTCTCGCTCGGGAGCGGGAGTCTTGAGGTAGAGGAGCCTCGGCATTCCTCGTGCGAGCTCGAACTCTTCCTCGATGCCGGACACGCCCTTCTCGGGAACCAGCTGGCCGTACTGCTGCCAGTACAGGCCGATGAAGACGTCGCTCTGTGCCAGGTACGCCCGATAGAGCTCGGCGGGAGGTTGCGGGCGGGCCCCCGCCTCGAACATGACGGGGGTGAGCCTCAGCGCCGACAGGGCGCGCGAGACCGTCTGTCGCTCCTTGGCCAGCTCTCCAAGCGTCGAGCTCACGAAGACGCGCAGTCGCTGGTCCGGTGTGCGGATCGTTGGCATCAGAACCCCCCGGATGACTCCCACGTGGTGCGGCCACACTCCTCGGATCGGGGGCCGCTCGCATCCGGGTGGCTCCGGGTGTCGGCACCCGGCGGGCCGCCCCGCACGGGACGTGCACCGACGTCGTCGCGACGATGTCCGGCACCTCGTCCCGAGCACTGCTGCCTCGGACTCATCGCCCAGGACCTTTGGACAGACCTGCGCCGAGAACGGCCTGGACGGCCGGGCGGACGACGGTGCCGTAGAGCTCGATCGCTGTGAGCAGCTCCTTCTGCGGGACGGCGCCCATGTCGAGGTGGATGAAGGAGCGAACCTGACCCCAGTGCTCGTGCATCAGCAGGATGCGCTCGACGATCTCCTCGGGGGAGCCGACGAGCAGCCCGCCCAGCGGACCGGTGTCGCGGTCGTAGGCGTCACGCCGGGGAGGCAGGAAGCCGCGCTGTTCACCCACGACCTTCATGAACTGGTGCCAGTGCGGCCACCAGAAGTCGCGCGCCTTCTTGCCGTCTGCCATGAGGAATCCCGGCGATCCGAGGGTGATGCGAGTCTGCTCAGGAGTGTTGCCGAACTGTTCGGCCGCCCGGCGGTAGAGAGTCGCGATCCCGGCGTTGCGGATCGCGTTGCCTCCCAGCACGCCGGTGGCCATGGGGAGGCCGAGCTCCGCGGCGCGGATGGCTGACCTGGGGTCGCCGCCGACACCGAGCCAGATCGGGATGGGCCCGTGCTCGGCGCGAGGCGGGACGTACTCGCCGTTGAGGTCGGGGCGGGTCCTGCCTTTCCAGGTGACGCGCTCGTTGGTGTTGATCTCCAGGAGCAGGGCGAGCTTCTCGGCGAACAGCTCGTCGTAGTCGCGCAGGTCGAGGCCGAAGAGTGGGAAGGACTCGATCGACGATCCGCGCCCGGCGATCAGCTCGACGCGGCCGTGGGAGATCGCGTCCACCGTCGAGTACTGCTCGTAGACCCGCACCGGGTCGTCGGTGCTGAGCACTGTCACGGCAGTGGAGAGCTTGATCCTGGTTGTCTGCGCGGCGATGGCGGCGAGGATCGGGGCTCCGGCTGATGCGGGGAACTCCGGGGTGTGATGCTCGCCGATGCCGAACCAGTCCAGGCCCACCTGCTCGGCCAGCACGGCCGACTCGACGACGTTGCGGATCGCCTGGGCCTCCGAGATCCGGGTGCCTGTCCGGGGGTCCCAGTTGGCGTCACCGAAGGCGCCGATGCCGAGCTCCATTGCCACCTACTCCTTGCCCTGACGCGCCTGCGCGACGTGGTCGCGGACGGTTGGGGCGATCTCGTTGCCGAAACGGGCCAGGGTCACGGGGTCGTCCCCGCCGATCAGGAAGGCGCTGATGCCGTGCTCCAGTGCCATGAGGGTGAGCCGGTCGACCCAGGCCTCGGGCGGGCCGTCGAGGAACCCCCGCCCGGTCGGACTGAGGCTGGCGTGCATGAAGTTCATGAGTCGTCGTACCGAGGCCGGCTGTCGTCCCGCCTCATGGGCCGCGTCGTCGATGCGGGCGTTGGACTCCGCCAGACCCGCGAGGCCGCCTTCGACGTACTCGATGCTGGGCAGCCAGCCGTCAGCCAACGCGCCGGTGAGGGCGAGCATCCGGGGCTTGTAGGCGCCGACCCAGATCGGGATCGGGTGCTGGGGGAATGGCCCCCGGCGACCGTCGCTGACCCGGTAGAACTCTCCTTCGTGAGTGAAGGGCTCCGACGAGTCGGTGTCCCAGGCGTCGCGGATGATCCCGATCGCCTCGGCGAGGGCGGAGATGCCCTGTCCGGTGCTCAGCCTCCTGGCACCCATGGCCTCGATGCCGTCCCAGAACGCTCCGGCGCCGATCCCGAGACGGAACCTGCCACCCGAGAGCCGGTCGACGGTCGCCGCGGTGCGGGCGAGGCCGAGAGGGGGGCGCAGCGGCAGGCTGGTGACGTTGCCGCTGAGGGCGATCCGCTCGGTCTTCGAGGCGGCGAACGTCAACAGGGTGGACGTGTCGTGGAACTGGTGCTGGTAGGGGTGGTCCTGGAACGTGACCAGGTCCAGCCCCGCCTGCTCGGATGCGACTGCGAGATCCACGGCGCGTCGCGCGGGCCGGCCCACCGGGGTGACGAAGCTGCCGAACAGCAGGTCGTGGCCGTAGTCGTGGCTGGTCATGGGGTCTCCTCGTCGACGAGGCCGCTCGTGTCGACCACGGTGTGGCCTGCTGGTGGGATGTTGAAGTTGTCGCGGAACAGGTTGTCGGGGTCGTACTGCGCCTTGAGCCGGCGCAGCCGGTCGAAGACGCCGGGTGGGAAGGCGTCGAGCAGCCGCTCCGGGCGTCGATCGGTCTCGAAGCTGAGGTAGAGGCCGTCGAAGTGCGGCCGCAGCCGCTCCCACCGCGCAGAGAGCAGATCGTCGCTCGAGCTCATCGCGGCGAGCTGGAACATGGGGGTGCGGTGGGAGTAGGCCATGGCGTCCGGTGGGACGTCGGCGATCGCTCCGCCCATGGCGCGCAGCTCGAGGAAGTAGACGAGGTCGCTGCTGAGCAGCTCGGCTGCGTCGTGTGCGAACTCGCGGGTCAGAGTAGGGATGAACGCCGAGCGCGAGACGGGCTCGCCGAAGCCCCGCTGACCCTCGGGTCCGATGTCGACGGCGTTGTCCATCACCCCGGAGTAGGGCGTCATCACGACCTGCTGGCGGGCCAGCTGTCCCAGCTCGAGGAACGGCGTCAGGCGTTCGACGACGATGTCGGGGTCGGGGTTGTCGACCACGACGAACAGCGACACCACCCACACCCCTTGGTGCCGCCGGCCGGTGACGAAGAAGGCGGTCGTGTCGCGCGGTGCGTTGCCGGCCACCTGCCCGTATCGGTAGAGGGACTCCTCGATGTCGTCGGTGACCAGCGTGAGCTGCGCCCACCCCACCTCGCCGACCACGGAGGCCTCGAACTCGAAGGCCGTGGCGATCCCGAAGTTCGCCCCGGCACCTCGCACCGCCCAGAACAGATCGGGGTTCTCGGTCTCGGACGCGCGCACGGGCGTGCCGTCGGCCAGGACCAGCTCGACCGCGCGCAGGCGGTCGATCGTGAGGCCGTGCTTGCGGGAGAGCAGGCCGATCCCGCCGGCCGTCGCGAGCCCGCCGGCCCCCACGCCGCCGTAGTCGCCCGAGCCGAGCGCCCAGCCGTACGGGCGGAGGGAGTGCGCGATCCGCTTCCAGGTCCGGCCGGGACCGATGCGCACCAGCCGGCGCGCTTCGTCAAGCACCTCGATCCCGTCCAGCGCGCCGACGCTGATCACCAGGCCGTTCCGATTCGTGGAGCGGCCGCTGATCCCGTGACCCGCGCTCCGGATGCCCAGGGGCACCTGGGGGTGGTCGCGGGCGAAGGCGATGGCATCGGCCACCTCAGCCACGGTCCTCGGCCGCAGGACCAGCCCCGGTGAGCCGGAGCGCAGGTAGGTCGAGGAGACCGACGCGTGCTCGGGGTCCCCGGGCTCGACCGCACCGTCGACCAGGCTGGCCGGCACGGCGTCGTAGTCGATGCCTGGCACCCGTTGCGCCAGCACCAGCGCGGACCGGTGCCGCCCGCCGCCTGGTGACAGCTCGTCGAGTGCTGCAGCCAAGGGAGCCAGGCGACCGATGTCCTCGGTGTCCCGGACGCGCACCAACGGGATCGTCGACCCCACGGCGTCTCGGATCGCCGTGGTGTCCGCGCCGGCGTCGACTGCGGTCCAGCGCGCGCCCGGAGGGAGATCCCGGTCGGGGGCAAGGGCGGCGAGGGTCGCCCGGGACTTGTCGGCAACCGCCGCCACCGACGAGTCCGGGTCGACGGGGTCGTAGGCGTCCGGGCGGGCAGGAACCCCGACACGGAGTCGCGAGGTCACTCCGACGACCCACGTCGCGAGCGCCCAGGGATCAGCCTGGCCGCGGCCCTCGATCACCGCGATGTCGATCCCGTGCTCCTCGGCCGCCCGGGCCAGTGCGACCAGCTCCTCCGGGCCGGCGCTGTCCGCGTCCAGCAATACGCCGATCTCCACATCAGACCCCTTTCCTTGGTGCCGCAAGTAGTATGTTGCACATACGAACTAACAGAAGGGGTCGCCAATGCATTCCCACCTGATCGATCGTGCTGGGGACCACACCGTGGGGATCGTGGGGTTCGGCAGGGTCGGAACGGTCCTGGCCCGCCTCGCTCGCGACGCGGGCTACCGGGTGCTGGTGGCCGCTTCGGGTGATCCGGCGGCGATCGACCTGACTGCGGAAGTCCTCGCTCCGGGGGTCCGCACCGCATGGACCTCGGAGGCCGTCGAGACGGCAGACATCGTCATCCTGGCGATCCCGCTCCGCGCTCACGTCGACCTGCCCCCTGACCTCCTGGCCGGCAAGGTCGTCGTCGACGCTGTCAACCACTGGCTGGAGATCGACGGTCCTCGCGACATCTGGCTGGACCCCGCCGAGTCCTCCAGCGAGCACCTTCAGCGGGCGTTCCCGAAGGCACGACTGGTCAAGGGTTTCAACCATCTCGGCTACCACGACCTGGACGAGCGCGCCCTCCCGCCCGGTGCGCGGGAGCGGGTTGCGGTCGCGCTGGCCTCCGACGACCCCGCGGCGGCCGCGACCGTCGCAGAGCTCGTCGACGACCTGGGCTTCGACCCGCTCCGGATCGGTCCGTTGCGGGCGGGACGCGTCCTCGAGCCCGGAAGTCCCGCGTTCGGGGCTGTCCTGAGCGAGGAGGACCTCACGCAGCTGGTGACAGAGCTGCTCGCGAAACCTGGACGGATCTCTGCCTGAGCCGGCTGCTAGTGATCCGCGACCTCGTCGGTGAGGGCGTCCAGTACGGCAGCACAGGCATCGACGGAGTGATCGGCCTGGTGGATGCCCATGGCGAGCCTCGCGGCCTGCTCGACGAACTCGGTGCGGACCTGGGCCGGGACGCCCTCGAACACGGCCTCCTCGGCCGCTGCCACCTTGGCCTCGAGCTTGGCCAGCTGTCGACTCCCTCGTCGCGTGATCGCGATCCTGCGGACCCGACGATCCGACGGATCTGTCTGGCGCTCGACCAGGCCCGCCGCTTCGAGCGAATCGATGATGTAGGGCATCACCGTCTTGTCGATGTTCAGGTGCTTGGCCAGACCGCTCTGCGCCGGAGCGCTGTTGTGGCCCACGAACGACAGGATCTGGTATCCGCGCGGACCGTGCGGCACCCCGGACACCGCCTGCTCCACTTGTTCGTGCCATCGGCGCAGGATCACCCCCAGGTACCAGCCCAGGTCAGATCCCGGGATGCCCTCGGTCGGCGCGCTGCTGACATCTTCCACCCGATCGATGCTACCTCGGTCTGCTGGCACACATACTGTTGGTCGGACCATCTACTGCCCATGGGCAGGGCTGTCCGGGCGATGCCGCTTGCGGGCGGAAGCGGCATGACGGTGGACCCGGCCGTCACCGCTCCGACGACGCCGTAGTCGGTGGTGCGATCTGGATCCGTGGACATCGACTCGCTCCTCGCTGCGTCTCAGGCGTGTCCGAAGGCCGTACGCAGGGTCGATGTGGCCTGGTCGATCGCGGCCTGGGTGGCGTGGGTGCTGCGAAGGGCGTTGAGCATCACGAAGTCGTGGATGACGCCCTGGTAGCGGGTCGCGACGACCGGCACTCCGGCCGACCGCAACCTGCGCGCGTACGCCTCGCCCTCGTCGCGCAGCACGTCAGCCTCGGCGGTGATGACCAGGGCCGGGGGCAGGCCGGTCAGCTGGTCGGTCGTGGCCCGCAGTGGTGATGCGGTGATCTCGGCGCGTTCCCCGTCGTCGCTCGTGTACTGGTCCCAGAACCACTCCATCGCGTCGCGACGCAGGAAGTATCCCGTGGCGAACTCCTCGTAGGACGCGGTGTCGAAGGCCGCGTTCGTCACCGGGTAGAACAGCACCTGCTGGACGAGGGGGACGTCGCCGCGCTCCTTGGCCATCAACGTCAGCGCCGCCGCCATGTTGCCGCCGACCGAGTCGCCGGCCACGGCGATCCGGGTGGGGTCGAGCCCGCGCTCGGCACCGTGGTCGACCACCCAGCGCGCCGCGGCGTAGCCCTGCTCGATCGCGATCGGGTAGCGAGCCTCGGGGGACAGGTCGTACTCCGGGAAGACCACCGCGGCACCGGTGCCGACGGCGAGCTCGCGCACCAGACGGTCGTGGGTGTGCGCGTTGCCGAAGACCCAGCCGGCGCCGTGCAGGTAGAGGATCACCGGCACCGGGCCATCGGCATCAAGGGGCCTGATGACCCGGACGTGGACCGATCCGGTAGGACCGCCCTCGACGGTGAGCCACTCGTCGTGGACTTCGGGCTTGGTGATGTCGCCGGACTGCACCTCGTCCACTGTCTTGCGGCCCTCCACCGGTCCCAGGTCGAACAGGTACGGCGGGTCGGCGGTGGCGGCGGCGAACTCCGCAGCCTGGGGTTCGAGAACGACCTCGGATGTGGTCATGTCGTCGTCCTTTGCTCGGCTGCTCGCCGCCACCGGCGGTGTGCAGCTGTTGGTCGGTAGGCCATGAGCCTCTTCGACCAAGGCCGCTGGTCGCCCCCGTGCACCCCCCGGTCCGCACCCGCGTCGGGCCCGTGTCACCCGGGCGCCCGCCCCTCCCTAGGCGCGCTCGACCGAGCCCATGAGTCGAGCTCGACGACAGACTGCCGGGCCCAGAAATGACGATGGCCCCCGGGGAACCGGGGGCCATCGGTGATCGAATGAGGAATTCGACCAGTTTACGAATCAGATGTCGTAGTAGTGAGTGATTCAGCGTGCTGACCTGCGCAAACGCCCCATACAGGCGCCGCGGGGGTGCAGTGGGTACGCACAGCGGAGCAGCATCACTGCTCACTACCGTCGGCGCCGTCCTCGGGGTCGGGCTCGACAGCGTCGCCCGCCAGCATCGCGTCGATCGCGGTCTTCGTCCGCTCGGTCGACGAGGGCATCGGGTGAGTGTAGGTCCGGAGCGTGAATCCCGGATCGGCGTGGCCGAGGTACTCGCTGAGAGCCAAGATCGACTCGCCTGAGTCGAGCAGAGTGCTCGCGTAGAAGTGCCTCAATGCGTGACACCCGTTCTGCCGCTTGACCTCCAACCCCGCCCGTTTGAGCGCGGGACGCCAGACCGAAGAGTTGAAGTAGTTCCGGTTGAGCGCACCGGTCTCGCGCGTGAAGAGCAGCAGGTCGACGGTGCGTGGCTTTCCGTCGGTGCGATCCCAGGGCAAGGTCACCGAGCGGGGCAGGGAAGCGCGTCACGTGCTGGTTGATCCGCTCCAGCACACCATCGGGAAGAGGAACCGTTCGGACCTTCCGTCCCTTCGGGAGCCCGAAGATCAAGCGGTTTCCGCCAAGGACCTTCACCTGACGATTGATCTCGATCTCGCCCGTGTTGAGGTCGATGTCGGCCAGCGAGAGCCCGAAGATCTCGCCCTGGCGCAAGCCCAAGCCGACGCCGAGGTCGATGACCAGCTGGTAGCGCTCGGGCAGTTGCTCCCGAACAGCCATCGCCTGTTCACGGGTCCACGGTTTCAGCTTTCTGGGGTCCGACTTAGGACGCTTGACTGAAGGCGCCTTGCATGGGTTGCGGGGGATCAGACCGTTGTCGACTGCCGCAGTGAAGACGGAGGAGACGTTGGCGTAGATGACCTTTTGGTAGTTGCCCGAGAGGCCAGTGAGTGTTCGCAGCCACCCCTGGATCGTCGACGGTTGGAAGTCGGCCAGATTCCGAGAGCCGAGAGTCGGCATCACGTGTAGTCGGAAGCGCAGCTCGACCATCTCGACGGTGCTTTGCTCGAAGGTCTGAGCCGCAAGCCACTTCGCGGCGTACGCGTCGAACGGGACCTTGCCTGCGTCCGGATCGAAGTAGTGGCCGCGAACCAGGTCCGCTGACACGTTCGCCTTAAATCTGTCTGCGTCGACCTTCCATGGGAATGACTTCGCCCTCGCGCGCCCGTCGGGCTCGCGCCACCGCACGCGATAGGTGGTCTGCTGTTTGCCATTGGCGTCCTTGCGAACGCGCCGCTCAACCCACGCCATCGTGATCGACCCCGTGCTCCTCGAGCCACGACCGCACGATCGCGGGGTCGTAGCGGAGGTAACGGCCGACGCGGTACGCGTCCGGTCCGCAACCTCGGTGCCGCCATTGGTACAGCGTCGAGACGGGGATCCCGAGGAACTCGGCTACCTCGTCAACCGAGAGCAGGCGCTCCAGCACAGTGCGCGACCGGGAGACAGTCTGGCGGGAATTAGATGTTTGGGACATCGACAACCCCTCCTTTGGTCGGACGATGGATAAGCGCTGAGTGCAGGTCGACTCGCGTCGGTCCCGGGGCGGCCGTGGGCAGTTCGTCCTTTGGGCGCAGTCGCGCGCGGACGGTCTTCACGACCGCGAAATCGGTCGCCGATGTGATTGGGACGAAGCGTTCGCGGACCGGGTGGACCAACCGTCCGCCTCCGCCAACAAGGCACGGGAGCGTCACTCGCTTGAAGTAGGCACCACGCTCGACCCCGGCAAGGCCACCGATCTCGCGTAGCTGCCTCTGCATGGCGGAGTAGGTCTCGGCGCGTTCGGCCCAGCGTTCGGAGAGACGTTCGTCGATGCGGGCGGCGAATGGCGCGAGGTGCGCGGAGACGAGGCGCTGGGAATCCACTATCAGGCGAAGGTTCGTCGCGTTGGGCACCGAATTCATCCGGACCACGAGGTTGTGCTGAGCCTGCAGCACGCCGAGGGCGCCGGGACGGACCGCGCCGGTGATGACCTTCGTCTTCGGTCGCCAGCCGAGGTGATCGACGGCGTAGTCAGGTCGGCCGAGATTCACGTCCAGCGCTGCGGCCAGCGAGGCCCAGCCGAGGCGGGCACTCTGGGCGAGCGGCTCCCAACTGGGTGTGTTCTTGTACCGCTGGTCGAGGACGACCAGTGCCTGGGTCAGGGCGGCGACGTCGCCGACCAGAGCCTGGGCCTGTGGCGCGGTCATATGCGCGGCCACGCGCTCGCTGGTGTCGTGTTCGGCGAGAGCCGCGGCACAGGCGGCGAGACGCCAGCGGTCCACCATCGGGTTGGCGTTCGGGGTGGCGAGAACCTCGGTTGACGCGGGGCTCGCGGTCGACTGCTTCTTTGCGAGCTCGATCGCCCGCGCCAGTTCGCTTGCCGCGGTCAGGTGGGAGCCGCTCGAGCTGACTGACCGGAACGGGTTGGGCTGTGCCGGCGGCATGTTGGAGAAGGCGAGCGGGCTGGCGGCGCGCATCGCCTGGCCCAACCAGACGATCACGGTCTGCCGGTAGGTCCGGATCAGTCCGCCGAGTTCCTCGCGATCCTCGGGCGTCGCCCCGGCCAGCCGCTGCTGCACTCGGTGTTGCCGGAGAAGTGCTGCGAACTCTGCACGCATCGCCGCGCCGGTCTCCCCGTACATCAGATGCCGTCCAAGGTGTATGCGTCATCGAGCATGGCGATGATGAGCTCGACGGTGAGCGGGTCGACGCCGTACTGCTCCAGCTGCTCCAGCGCTGACGTGGTGACAGCCAGCAGAATGGCCCGGTCTTCAGTCAGCCCGTCGGTGTCGGCCGATGGGCTCTCGTCCCGGTGGACGCGATCGAGCTCGATGAGAACGTGCTCATACGCCGACGAGGCGTCGATGGTCGAGGCCTGATCCGCGAGCGCAGCGAGGTAGGAACGCGCTTGCGCCAAGGTCAGTGCGTGGGGGAGAAGCACGACCAACTCCTTTCGTGGCTGGAATGCCACCGTCGCCAGTGCGTCGAGTCGCGTCGCTAAAGGACGCGTAGCCTGTGGAACGAAGGTGTGCGGCGGCGCCCATGGGGCGGATCTGGCTCAGCCGAGCACGGACTGCCTGGCAACGGCTTCGGCGGCCTTCCGTCTGAGTACGTCGGCCCGAACGACCTCCTCGAAGTCGTGCAGGCGGTCAGCGATGGAGATCTCGCCGCCCAGTTCCACCCCCTTCTCGCCGGGCCAGACGCTTTGGCGCGTCGGGCGATCGCGGTCGAGGCGCGTACCGCAGATCGCGACCCAGTCCCGCAGCCCGGTCCTGGCCCGAAGGTCGACATCGTCTGGCCGACCCGCTTCTACGGGGTCAAGACGCTCAACTCCGACAAGATCGCACTTGAGTTCAAGAACGTTGCCGACGAGGTGCTCGCACACCTTCGTTCCGGCGAGAACACGAGCGTCACGGTTCGGATCGAGATCGAGGCCACCGACTCGAAGGGCTTCAACGAGAGCCGTGTCCGCACGGTCTCCGAGAACGCCCGAACCCTCAAGTTCGACCAGTCGGGTTTCGAGGAAAGCTGAGGGGAGATCTAGGTGCCGGTTTCGGGCGACCACGCTCGATCGCGCGAGGTCGCCCGATCCAACCGCAGCAAGCGCCACGATCCCGACTAAAGCTCCCAGCCTTCCCCGACATCCAGCAGTGAGTCTGACAAGACGGCTACTTCGGTTGCCTTGACGACGCGATGAGCCGAGTAGTTCAAGCCAAATCGGCGCACCCGGCGCTCGGCGTACAGCTCGTCGACCTGGGGCACCGCGTCATACGTGAGCAGCCAAGTGCCTGCGGCCTTGGAGTTGAGCTCCTTGGCGAGGGCCTCGTGGTCTTCGGCGTTGAACGAGTTCATGTACAGGGAACCCGCCTTTTCGAAGTATGGAGGATCGGCGTACACGAAGGTGTTTGACTTGGCGGCGTACTTCCGGACGACGGCACGGCCATCTGTGCTGGTCACTTCGATCTGATCTCTGAACAATCCGAGAGTGCGGATTCGTTCAGCCAAACCATCTCGGTTGAACCGAGCGTCGATCAGGTAATTTCCAGTCTGATCGAGACCACCGATCGGACCACCATTTAGGACGCCAGATCGATTGGTTCGGTTGAGGTAGAAGGTTGCGAAGCCCAGTGCGCTGACATCGCTGCCGCGCGAGCTGTAGATCTTCTTTTGCCTTTGCCACTCCTTGACGTTGAGCGGCACCTTCCTGACACGATCGATCATCGCCTCCGGCTCGGCCTTCAGCGACGCCCAAAAGGCGTGGATCGCAGGGTCGAGGTCGTTGATGACGACTCGACTGACCTGACCCGTGACCAAGAGTGCAAGTCCGGCTCCTGCTCCGCCCGCGTACGGTTCCACGTACGTGCAGCCAGCCAGCTCATTTTCGCGAATCACTTTCCGCAACCGGCCGTAGAGCGCTCCCTTGCCGCCCGGGTACCGGAGCGGTGAAGCCAGCACGCGTTTCCTGGCGGCAACTGTGGCGCTCATGGCGCCAACAATTCGCGAAGGATCGGATCGATGGATTCCCAAGCTCGCTCGACCTCGGTTGAGTCAACGCTGAACTTGTAGTTGTGGTTCGCCGCGTTGAGGGCGTCCTTGGTCTGCGTGAACTCGGCGAGGCGTCCGCCCTGAACCCGGCGGGCCGGATCGACTAGATCCTTCTTGTGCGTGCCCCAATACTCGACGACCCACGTTAGGCAGTTGTGGAGCTGCACGCGCCCATTGTTTTGGTGCTTGGTCTTCGCGATCTCCACACCCTTCGCATCGGCGTACGCCTTGATCGACTTCTCGAGGATCGCGCGAAGCATCAGGAACGCAGCGTTGGGGGTCCGCTGAATATTGATCACCGAGAGCTCGGCGAAGTGCGCCTTAAGTGGCTCTCCGAATGCGTCGGGAACCGTGACACTGCCGATGGGCAACGCCGTGGTCTTGGCCTTCGACTTGTCCTTCGGAGTTGGCTTGGTCGGTCCGTGCCCGGCCTGACCGGTATTCCCAGTCGCGCCGCCAGCGCCGCGAGCCTCGCCGGTGCCGCCAGTTCCTCCAGCCGGACCGCCGGATGCGCCGCCCGCGCCCGTGGAGCTGCTACCGGTTTCACCGCCGGGGGTTGGGGTGCCTCCACCGCCGGTACCGGCAGTAGGCGACTGTCCAATGGCCGCACGAATCTCTGTCATGAGCTGAATGAACCGGGGGCTCGTGACCTTGTTGAGCGTTCGGGTATTGATGCTGCGCTCCTGCATGCCTTGAACGATCAGGCGGGCGACGGCGTCGAAGGCAGAATCATCGAGCGATGTCTGCAGGGTGCCGTCGGTATCAAGGCCAATACCGGTGACGTCGCGGAAGTCCTTGGACTCGAAGATTCGCGTCAGTGCCGAGAAGCCGGTTTTCCAATCCTTGCTGCCGATGAAGTCGGCGAGGTCCGGTTCCCCGGTGACGGCCTGCTTCAAGCGGTTCACCAGGCGGGCACGCAGCACGAAATCCGGGACGTCGACCGTCGGGTATCGATCGAGTAGCTGCTTGTACTTCCGCCCAGCATCGATCTGGGCCTGGAAGAACGC
Source organism: Nocardioides sp. Z30_9 (assembly GCF_058215735.1). Lineage (NCBI taxonomy): Bacteria > Bacillati > Actinomycetota > Actinomycetes > Propionibacteriales > Nocardioidaceae > Nocardioides > Nocardioides sp. Z30_9. The sequence continues at coordinate 711,166 of NZ_JBZAJF010000001.1, read as the reverse complement.
TGCCTGGCGGGCCGGGGACCACGGCTTGCGTGGGTTTGAGGTGTGAAGGGCTGCGATGAGTTGGTCGGCCTGAGTCTGGTTCGGTGCTACGAGAACCTCGATGCTTGCGAGGCTGTCGCGGACCTTGCCCATAGCCTTCGCGCAAGCTGCGACCCGGGACTCGTATGAAGGCACGATCTTGGGGTTTTGGATCGCCTTCAGAGCGGAAAGCCGGCGGTTTCCTTCGACGACGATGTACTTGCCCTTGCGCTTGACGACGATAGGCACCTCGTGCGTGAGGTAGCCAATCTTCGCGATCGCGTCGACGAGGTCGAAGGCGTTCTCGTTGTCGAACAGGTCCTCGATAATGTCGGCCTCAACCTGAGCGCTCGTGGTCTCGAGCCGGACGTTCTTGGGGTCGAGAAGCAACTGGTCCTGGACGCGCAGCGTCAGTCGCTGCCAAGCAGATGTGTCCAGCACGGTTTCCTCCAACCACCACCATTCAACGAGACGTCGAAGGCCAACCTTATCCGTGGCGTACGTCGGCGGGGCGCAGATTGCAGCCATGTTCCTGAGGTGGTCCCACAACCTACTGCCCAACGGTGCAGGCAACGTTGCTGCCCGGCAAATAGCGTGCGGACCATGACCGCCGAAGTTTCAGGCGACCAACCCGCCAGAGCGGCAGATGGGGCTCCGCTACGCGGGGACTTGTCGACTCTGCGGGATTCGGTTGGCTGCGCGATCTGAGGCGATCTATGAGCGCCACACCAAGTCGGTGCGATGCGTCGAGTGTCCGAGCGACGACGCCACTCTTCCTGCGGCAGGCGACCCGGACGCGGTTACAAGTAGAGTTCGCACCTGAAGTTGCGGGAATCGCGGTATCGTCTGCACGCCGCGAGTACGAGAGGCGTAGGGCCAAGGACGAGACGCCGACATTCCCGAAGGTTGTACGAGCGGCTGGACCGGCTAGGTCGTGTGTCGCGTGGGCCTTCCGCAACGAACTAGATGTTACCTACCTAGTGTGGAGTCGACGCCGTGCGGCACGCGGCCCGGCTCCCGAAGGCCAGCGAATCTGGACTCGATCGCGGCCGCCCCTGCGAATAGGTTCTTCGCCAGCACCATTTTCATCTCCTTGACGACAGCCATCGTGGCGAGCCATTCGATGTCCTCGGCCCAGCACTCGTCCGGTCCGGTTGCCTTTCGAATCTCTCGTAAGGTGACTGCACAAGTCGCCCGTACTGTCCGTTCAGGCAGGACGCCCCACCAGCTGGACGGCGTGCCGTGTTTCGCGGCGTCCTGAAACACCGGCAAGTCGTACAACCATCGCGAAGTCCCGTTGGTTGTCGCGATATCGAGTACTGCTGCGGGGGCGGCGGTCGCCCTGAGGGCTTCCGCTGCAGTCACCATCACCTCTCCGTAGCAGACGTGGAACAAGAGCAGGTGAGCAAAGAATGTCGACCCGAGCGTCCGCAGAAGCTCCATGTCGACCTGTTCAACCGGGACGATTCTGATCCTGTCGGCCAAGTCGTCGTACGCCGTAGTCATAGCGTCGAGGGCGATCTTGGCGGTGTTTCGATCGAGCGCTTGCGAGCGGATCAACTCTTCGTCGAGGACGCCGGACTCGAACCAAATCCTTCCGCGGTGGTCGGTCGACACCTTGACGTGTTGGCCGCATATCGCAGTCGCGGATTCCATGAGACCGACCTGCTGCATCTCGAACTCGGCTGGCGTGTAGGTGCGATCTGGCCAGAGACACACCGCGCCTCGCCTCGCCCCGACGTACTCGAACATCGCCAGTGGGGCGCCCGACTGCTTCCCCGCGAGTCTGGCGTTACCCGAGTGGATGGTGACTTCGCCTCGCGCACCAACGGACGCCTCGCCGCTTCCCGTGAGCGTGACGCCGGTAATCCAGCCGAGATCTCGGCCGTGCAGCATGGCGACCCGCAGCAGGTTCGCGCCGTGGCACACCGGATTTCCGTTCCGGGTAACCAGGATGGTCGCTCCGGAGGCCAGAAACGTACGGGCGACGGGAACCGTGAGGGCGTCGGCCCACGCGATCACGACTCCAGGTTCTCCAACCGGGGCGATCTTGCCGCTAGCAGAATGCGGAAGCACCACGCGGCCACGGACGGCTAGCATGCTCGCGATGCTAGTTCACGCGCTAATGGCGGGCGGGATTGGATCGCGCCTGTATGGACCCGACGGCGGCCTGAAGCCACTTGAGCCGGTCGGGGCTGCTCGCGTGCTCATCGACTACATCTTGGACGAGGGAAAGTCTCTGGGATCAGATCTTTACTTGGTCGCCGTCGGTTCAGAGGGCCAGCCGATCGTCGACCACATTCGCGCCGCGGTGACCGCCGACGTGCGTCCTGTCCGCCAGTCGTTCCCGGGGACGGGCGGTGCGGTGGCGAAGCTACTTGAGGAGTCGCCGGAAGGCGCAAACGTCTTCCTCACGACCAGTGACCTCCACGGCGAACTGGGCGAGATTGCAGCCGCCCTTGGTGACGCGGCCGGACAGCTCGCGACTGACGCCCCGGTGTGCATCCTCGCGATCTCACAGTGGATGGAGTCGGACGCAGCACCGATCTTCGTTCACACCGACCCCGACGAGGATGGCCAGCCGTCGCTGGTCACTTCGTACGGTAAGGACGTCGCGCAGAGCTCGATGGTCTTCTCGGGCGCTCGCTTGCTGAACGCGGCGTTCGGCCGGCTCTTTGTTCAACTCGTGAACTCTTCTGATCGGGACCTGACGGACACCCAACTGATGAAGCGCGCGGTGGCTGCCGGCGCGCGGGTCCTCGCCGTGCCGACTCTGTCGGTGTTCGACGTTGACGACCAGCCGACGCTCAGCCTGGCTCGAGCGGATTACCAGGCCAGATCCGCGCGACCGTAGCCCGGGAGCAGGAGTTGGCTGTTCGCATCGAGCAAGTCGGTGAACATGTACTCCGGCGTCCGGGGACGAGCTCCCATCGGATGCTTGAAGAAGAAGCCGAGGTCACGCCGTAGGCCGGGCGGGTGGTTGGCCGCAGTGCTGAGGAACACCCGGACGAGGTCGAGTAGGGACTGAGTCGCGAGAGGGGTGTCCAGGGCCTTCCAGCGAAGTTGCAGTTCGCCGACATTGCCGAAGATGTCCCGGAACAGGACCGAGTCCCAGGCTTCCTTGGCGTCGCCCAGGGCCGGCATGTAGCGGATATCGATTCGATGCTCGCCTTCCGTTAGGCCGGCGATGGTGTTCAGCCCGAATGCCTTGTCGTGGATCTTGGTTACGTCGACGCCCGGGATCTCGAGGACCTGCCCGTCCCGGTTGCCGAGCACGTTGGTGCTGTACCAGTTCTCGATCGCCAGTCCGCGGGTCGCCAGCGCGCCGGCCAGCATGAGTTTCAGATAAGTCTGGCCGGTCGAGCCATCGCGACCGGCAAACTGTGCGCCGGTCCCCGATGCGATGACGTCGATACCCGCGGCCTCCAGTGTCGGGCTCGGCGTGAAGTCGATGAAGTGCGCGCCGGCCTGCAGAGCGCCAAGGAGGTAGGCGTAGGCCGACGCAGCCTCCGTGGCGCTGGTCTGCCGAATCGCGTCGGACGATGCCTGTGAGTCGCCCGCTACAGATCGGCGAGCGGGGGAGGCCAGGTTGATGACAAGGGCGGCGTCGCTGGCAGTTCCCAGAACGAACTCTCTGATCTCCTGCTCGACGAGGTCTGCACCGTCTCCGACGGTGCGCCATTCGCGTCCGCCTTCCTCGTCGCCTAGGAGCGTGTCGCTCGTGGCGGACCGGAGCCCGAGTGTGACGCATCCGGGCTCTAGCCCAACCTCGCGGTCAGCGCCACGTACGTCCCAGCCGGCAACGACAATCTGCTCAGCCCTAACGAGTCGATCTTGGTCGAAGATCGGGAGCGACGATAGCCCGTAGCGCGCACTCTTCGGGTCGCTCGCGAACTCGGTGAGGTAGTGGAGCAACATCTTACTGTTCGAACCACTGGCGCCGATAACGATAACTGCGAACTTCATGGTCGACTCCAGTCGGGGATCTCGGCTGTCGATGCTTGGCATTGCAGGAAGATAATTGTGCTCTCGCCATATGCGGCCTCCCATTCCACCACCTCGGCTGTGGGCCATTCCGATAGGCGTGGCAGATTCTGGTGAAGCTTAGCCAATAGTATTTCGACGTCTCGGGGGAGCGTGGTCGCCTGGGCAAACGTCCGGTTGCCATCCGCGATCAACACCGCCTCGAAAATTGCCTCGTCGCCATCAGTCAGCTCGGCGAGCGACGAGGCGACGGCGACGTACGTCTTGCCCGTCCTGACGTTGGTGTGGCCCATGATGCCCAGCGTGTACCCCACGCATGGCTGGAGCACGTAAGCGGCGACCCGGTCGTCGATGTCGTCATACATGCGCCGTGAGTCATCCCACGAGCGTTCGTCGGCGATCGCGCTGTGGAGCGACCCCGAAGCAGCCTGGGCCACGAGTGGATCACTGTGACCACCCCCGGCCTCGCTCGGTCGGATGATCACGCGGTCAGATCCCATGGCTGGAAACCCTGACGGGAGCTGTGGAACGATTGACGTCGCAGGGACGGGGAGGCCAAGGCCAGCGAGTGTCAGGATGCCACTCGCCTTGCCTCCGACTACATCACTGAGCTGCAAGCGCTGCGCTGATCAGATCCCGGAGCTCGGTCAGAACCTCCGGTGAAGTGTCGACGTCGCGGAGGTTGATGGCCCGCGGCCAATCCTCATCGACCCACTCGCGACCGAGTACCGCCTTCGACTCCGAGTAACGCGGGAAGAAGTGAAAGTGGACGAACGGGTCCTTCATCATCGCTGCGACTGCATTCACTCGGTCGGCGCCGAGGTTCGTCAGGGCTACTGTTTCCAGGGCACCCAGGAGTTGGAGCAACTCAACGGCCTCGTCCGCGGTGACATTATCGAATGTTGGGATTGGGCGCTTTGGGAGAACGACGGTGTTACCAAAAGTCAGCTGCTTTCCGCGCACGGTAATGAGCCAGTGCGTCCCGTCAAGAACGAGGAGTTCCTCGGGATTGAATTTGGTCAAATGGTCGAGGCTGGTCATGAAGTCTCCGAAATTAGTTGGTGAACCCACTGTACGATGTTCTCGGCTCTTCTGAAATCAGAATCAGTCCTATCCCAAATGCGGTCGAAGTCAGCCAGGAATTCGCGACCTGTCGGGACGGAGGTAATACACATTGCATTCAGGCGGTCACGGTCATTGCCACTGACTGCCTCGTGCAGGATCACGGTGGTGCCGTTCACGACTTGGTACTTGAACGGGACAGTCTCGTCCGTGAGGGCTGCAAGGTAGCCCGGGTAGTTCGTGAGGCAGTCGAGCCAGTTCTTGACGTTGGCCAAAATATGGGTTCGTTCGAGCTTGACTGTCTGGCCATGCGTTCCTGACCTGAGGTAGGCCTGCAACTCCTTCTTGGAGTAGATCTCCCTGCATCGGAGGCCGTTGTCGAGCTGTTCGAAGAACTGAGACTTGCGTTCGCGATGTTCCTGCACGTAGGCGTCGACCTGGCTGCTGCCGGGTCCGAATCGCTGCTCGGCGATCTCCTCAACTGCGGCCTCACTCTTGAACAAGACCGAAAGTCGCTTGGGGATGCGGTCGATCCGGGACGCCCCGTACTCACGTGCCACGATCAGACGGGAGTAGTGGATCGCCGACGTGCACACCACGACGGACGCCTGAGACGCGTCCGGGACACCGGCAACAGGGTCGGTGTCGACACGGAGTGGCGTCGGCGACTCGCCGACCATCCAGCGTGCGAGCACCTCGACCGCGTCGACGGCGACGTCATTCCAGCGCGACGACGTCGGTGATGTGACGCCGTAGTAGGAGGACAACCCTGGGAACTCCTTCCGTATGTCCTTCCATATCTTGTGCACGCGGTCAGTCAGCACGTACGCCGAGCTGTACCGGTTGAAGATGGTTTCCAGCAATTTGTGCCAGTCGCGTCCGGAAGGTGGCGTGCGGCCCACGGCCCCGTTCGGAACCGGGATCTCGCTCACTTCGCGGATGGTATCGACATACCGCCAGAAGATGTCCGGCCGCAGATCAGGTTCGACCAAGAACATGGGCAGGGTGTGGAGGCTGGTTGCGTGACGCATCCGTGCTGGATCGGCGAGGCCCGGTCCAAGACGAAGTCGCTTCAGATCTCGTAGGATTGCGTCGAATGACGCTGGCTGATCTGACGACTCGCTCGTCGCGTCCGCCCCATTCGCCACCATGGGTCTGGAGCCTAACGGGCAGCAGCGTGAAACTTTTCACGTTTTCGGGGAAATCGGCGGCTGCCGTGGGAATTTTCAGCGTGAACGCTAGTCCACATGGACACGACCGCGGCCACCACGAACGCTACCTCCTCGAGGTTCGAGACCCGCTGGCTCTTTGAGCTGATCAGCCCCGACGGCACAGTTGCCGGCGGCGGATGGGTCGCCGCTCCGACGGAAGCAGGCGCTCGTACCCACGCGCGCCTGTTCCTCGCCGGGCTCAACCACGTCCGCATCGTCGGTTTGGCGGTGGCGCCGTGATCTCCGCGGTCGCGTCCTACGGCGTCGGCGCCTCGCCGACGCCGTCCGTCCCGGTGCGCCGTCCGGCGTCTGGGAACCCGTGGGCGCTGGCGCCCCGGTCCGAGTGACCAACGAGATCAGGGAGTACAGCATGTTCGAGAAGTTCAAGCGGGCCATGCGCCCCACCACCGGGGCCGCCGTGCCCGCGCGCAAGGCCCTGCCGCCGGCGACGTCGTCGAACCTGTCGACGTCCCGGGCGGGTGCCTACAACACCGGCATCTCCGAGGCCGCGATCGAGCAGAAGAGCATCGAGGACGGCCAGGTTGGGCTGCTCGACCCGGAGGCCATCGGTAGGGAGAACTCACACCCCGACGCCTGCGACCACCTGGCCGAAGGGCACGAGACCGCGACCGACATCATCGGCTACGACCTGCGCGGTGCCGTTCAGGCCGTGGACGAGAGCCTCGAGCGGGCGCAGCCGAAGGTCGTTGTGGACGAGTCCGACGCACTCCAAGCCATCGACGTCCACAAGTCGGCCGAGAAGCGCCGTCTGGTGCAGCGCCAGAAAATGGCCGCCGCGGGCCTGCCGATCCCGTCGCAGAAGGGATCGCTCGTCTTCGTCGGGCTCATGGTCCTCCTGTTCGTCGGGGACTGGGGGCTGATCACGCTCGGCTTCCAGATCATGGGCCTGCCCGACAAGCCGTGGATTCCGGGCGTCGCGTTCACCGACGATCTCCACCTCGCGGCCCTCTCGTCGGTCGTGGCGCTGGTCTTCCTCGGCGAGTACGCCGGATGCCACATCCGCCGCATCGAGCACGCGCTGGAGCAGCGTCGGCTGGCCGGTCCGGACAACCGCGAGGTGTTCCCGAAGCCGGCGATCTTCGACTACGTCTGGGTTGGTCTCTGCCTCGCCGGCGCCATCGGCGGGCTCGTCGCGCTGAGCTCCATCCGCACCGAGTATCTGTCGGCGCTCGGTATTCCGTCGAACGGTCTGGCGTTCCTCGGCATCCAGGGGGTCATCCTCGCCGCCGCGGTTGCCCTCGGTTTCGCCAGCGCAAATCCGGAAGCGAAGAACTGGAAGAGCATCAACAACAAGGCCGTCGAGGCCGAGACGACCATGGACGCGAAGATCGCGACCTTCTCCGAGTCGGCCGGCAACTTCAACGCCGACGTTGACAAGCGCGACACGCTCATCGCGCAGGCCGGCCACCACGCTGGTGCCGACGGAGCGAACGTCCGCGGCCAGCAGGCGGCCTACAAGCGGCGCTACAAGCTTTCCCAGCTCGAGCCCGCCCAGGAGAAGCTGTTTGGCGCCCACCTCGTGCCGACGGAGTACGGCGAGGGCGACCTGCTCGCCCGCCTCACCGGCATCACGGCGTTTCCGGTGTTCAACAAGATCAGCACGCGAACGGTCATGAACGCCAAGGCGGCATCGCTCGCTGAGCTCGCAGTCCTCCGCGCCCGCATCGACAAGATCGAGATCGACAAGCTCGACCTGCCGGAGCTCGACGAGATCGCCACCATCGCTCCGGTCGACGACGACATCGATGGCGAGGCCGTCTCCAGCCCCGCGACGCCGCTGCGCCCCGTTCCGAACCAGCGCCCGATCGACCACATCGATGAAGACCTCGACGCTGAAGCCAACGACGCTGAAGCCAACGACGACGAGGCGCTGGCGTGAAGCCGGACGAAGGGTGCCGCCCTGTGCTGGGGCGGCGCTACCTCAACAAGGGTCGCCCGGTCACGAGCGGTCGGTACATCCCGGGTCCGCCGCGAGAGAAGACCATGGCGCGGGCGATCACGCTGCCGCCGCTCTCGGGCGGCTCCCGCCAGGAGATCCGTGCCCAGCTCCGACGGTCCATCTTCGCCATCGTGCCGGACCGCTCGGGGTCGATCTTCGCGACCTGGGGCGGCGATCCGGACGACGCGATCGGGGCCGCGGGCGAGAGCCTTTTCATGCTGCAGCGGCGCTTCGGAGGTGGACGTGGCCTGGTGGTGCCATGGGGGAGTACTGCACCGGCGGAGCTGGTCGTTGGCCCGATGGACGTCAAGCGCCACTTCAAGACCCTGAAGCAGGCGCTGCGCAATCGCGGGTCGCTTGGCGGCAACGATCTGCCCGCTGCCCTGCGCCGGACCGCCGAGCACCTCGGAAGTCTTGCCGCCGACGAGATGCCCGTCATCTTCGTCCCGACCGACGGCATCGAGGACGTCACGGCCGAGACCCATTCCGCGGTGGCCGCGCTTCCGGAGGGCTCGGTCCACCTGATCCTGATCGACCCCCGCGGCGGGTGTGGCCCGGAGATGGAGGCCAACTGGCGCTCCGTCGCCTTCGGCTCCTTCACCCGGGTCCAGGACCTGTCCGTGCGGAACCTCGCCACCACGATCGCCGAGCTCTACGCCGATGCACTTGGCCTTGAGCTCGGCACCGCAACACCGACCGCATCCACCAAGTAGAGAGAAGCTCATCATGCGGAAGAACATCTCCCCGATCCTCGCGTCGGGCATGCTCCTGATCGCCCTCGCCCTCGCCCTCACGGGCTGCGGCGGCACCTCCGAAGGCGCCGAGCTGGCCTCGGCGTCCACGGACTGCGTTTCGGCGCAGCCCGACCTCAACTCCGACACCCCGACCATCGCTGTGCTCGGTCAGGTCGGCCCCAAGCTCGCGTCGTACGACGAGGACATCGAGATGGTGGTCGGCGCCAGCAAGGCGAGCAAGGCGCGCGTCATCGTGAACGGCGTGTCGGGCGGCACCAGCGCGCCGAACCTCCTGACCAACGTGGTAATGGCCGGGGAGGGCGACAACAACCTGTTCCGCGACAACAACCTCAAGTGCAAGGCCAAGTCGATCGACGACGCCATCGCCACGCTGAAGGACACGAAGGCATCGAAGACGTACAACGCCTTCGCGGCACTGAACGCGCTCGCTGGCAACCTCGAAAACAACCCGTCGAACAACCCGGTCGACGTGGTTCTGCTGACGCCGCTCGCCTCCGTCGGCGGTGACGTTCACCTGACCGACGCTGAGACCCTGGCCGACCCGGTCGGGGCGATCAACCGGCTCGCCGGCCGGGGCCTGATTCCGGCATGCAACAACTGGCGGATCTACGCCGTGTCGCCTGACACCGGCCTCGACGACGTCCGCGCCGCACAACTGAAGGAGTTCTGGCGGCTTTACGTCGAAAAGTGCGGCGGCCAGCTCGTCGCCTGGACCGACCACCTCGCCACCTTCCCGCTGACCGTGGCCATCGGCGCGGCGGACACCAGCCTGATCGAGGTCGAGCGCTCGACCGAGCAGGTCACCGCGACCCTCGGCTCGGACGTGCTCTTCGGCGCGGACAGCGCCGTGCTGCAGGCGAACGCCGAGCCGGCGCTCCGCGAGCTGCTCGCGCTCACCAACGAGTATCACGGCAAAATCCGGGTCATCGGACACACCAACCCGGTCGGCGCTACCCGGATCGACGGCGTCGACCTGAGCAAGCAGCGGGCGGGCGCCGTGAAGGCCTGGCTGGTGTCGCATCAGGTCCGCGACTCGCGCATCACCACGATCGGGAAGGGCGCTACGGAGCCGGTGTACGCCCGCCCGAAGAGCGAGGCGCAGTCGGCTTCCAACCGCCGTGTTATCGCGGTCATCTACGTCGCGGCCGCGTGACCGACGATGGGATGGAAGGGCAACGTCGTCACCGGCGCCACCGTGCTTGGGCTCGTCATCGGCGCGAACGAGATGCTGATGCCGAAGACGCCCGAGCAGATGGACAAGTATCGGCACGAGCAGTTCGTCGAGCAGGGGTCGGACTCGATCGAGAACGAGAACCAGCGGCGGCGGGATGACCTCCCCGGTCAGGTCGACGCAGAGAACGAGCGAAAGCTCCAGCCGGGGGAGTACCGCCCCACGGATCCGAAGCTCCCCAAGCTCAGGATCCGGCCGTGATGTGGGGCAGCGTCAGCGCCGGCGACTGGATCAAGAGCGATACCGACATCAGCGTCGGCATGTTCGGGGGCACCACTATCAGGGCCGGCACTAAGGGCGTCGTGACCGGCGTCTCCACCGGCTGGCTCACATCGCGCGCAGAGGTTGAGTTTGACAGCGGTTTCGGGACTGTGCGGGCCAGCGTGCCGACCCACCAAGTTCACCTGGTCCGACGCGGCGGAGGGATCGATCGCTTCACCTCGCGTCAGCGGCGTCTTGCTGTTGCCCGCCTCGCCCTCCTCCTCTTCCTCGCCTGGCCGGTCATCTGGTGGTGCCTCCAGTACGTGTGGATCAACAAGAGTTTCTCGGGCATCACGAGCGGCTTTGCGATCAGCATGGTTGACTCCATCGGCGACTGGATCACCATGCTCGTCTCGAACCCAGTCCCGGGACTCGTCTATCTGGGCTTCCTCTGGGTCGTGGGGAGGCTGGCATGGCGGTGAACTCTTGGACGCTGTTGGGGGACGGTGCCTAGCGGACTACGAATGGACCGCGCCCAGATCGGCCAGGTCCATCCACTCCCAGCCCGGTAGCGATGCGTGGCAGTGTGACTCGACCGCCTGCGCGGGCGCTCGCTCCTCGTCGAGAGCGCGGGACTGATGCTTGAGATCGTCACCTCCCATTCCCATTAGAGAGCTTGATCGGGCGGGTGGTCGGGGTGGACAAGGCCGTGCCCGACGACGACGGCGGGGGCTAACCTGTGCGCTTCCGCGATGCGGGCTACATCGTACGAGTCACAGGCACTGAAGAGCGGCCCGTCGTCAGGGTCTTCTCGCAGGTGGTCTCGAACGTCGCGGCCACCCCTGAGCTCTACGAGACGATCAACGAGGTGAACACGCAGCTCACCTTCTGCCGTTGTTTCTCGGTGGAGGATCGCGTGTACATCGAGACCGAGCACTTGGGGATGACGGTCCGGACCGACGACTTCCGTGAGTTCACCGAGATTGTTTCCTCGGCCAGCTCCTACTTCGGCTCATTGCTCGCTGAGCAGTACGGAGGCCGACACTCTTTCAGCGCCGAGGGCGACTCGGACGTCGGCAGCGCGACGTCGGCTGCATCGCCCACGGGTCTCTACCTCTGATCGCCAGTAGGCGACCGTGAACTGTCACGCGGACGGATGAGTGTTTGGGATGGGCCTAGCGATCGACCGGGAAGGAGCTACTCGTTGCATGTCCTCTACTACTTGGCCCCGGTCGCGGAGGAAGTGGACTTGCTCGACGAGGTTCGTCGTCAGTGGCCGCAGCCGGAGTGGGACTTCATCCGTGGCTCATGGGAGGAGTCCTCGCACGGGGTGTCGTGGGCGCGCCGACGAGTCGCCCGAGGAGTCGCCCGTGCATAACCTCGCCCAGATGCTTGGGATGCTGCAGCACCTCCTCGAAGCTGTGGTGATCCCCCTTGACTAAGAGGAGGACTGACGATCGGCGCGGCCCATGGCGACGCTGCCCATGCCGCCGGGCTGGACCTTCTCCATAGATTTCGCCGATTGTCTGAGCTTGGCGCGGATTCGGTGACCCTCCTTGAACCCTGCGGATTCAGCAGGCACCAGCGGGCAACGATCGGTTACCGTCGGAAGTGCTCGAGACAGCGGACACCCGCTACCACACAAGCGATTCGGCTGTTTCACGCAACGATTGATAGCAACGGGCAAGCTCTTGAGATTGCCCAGAGGGTTCGGGTTCAGATCCATCTCCCCTCGGGCCATGCTGTCGCGCCGCCCAATCCCTTTCCAGCGGCGTTGACGCTGCTGCGCCATTAGCCCGGCCCTTTTCGCCGGGGGAGTGCAGCGAGTGGGGTTGCTGTGGCTCCGCGCGGGCAGGGCCCGAGTCTGCGGCCGTTTGTGACCGTCGGAGCTCGGTGACAAGAGGGCGCGGATTGGGCTCGCTTTATTCGCAAGGCCCCGTAACTAGGTGCCGTTGGTACCAGACGTCCAAAACGGCATCGCAGCAGGTCACGGGCTCGTTCGACCCCAATGAGCGCAGGCGCACGCAAACGATCGCCCCTACGCTCAGGCCATGAACGTCTTTCCGATGACGCACCACGTTGAGTGTGCGCGATCGTCCGCGTGGGACCCCGGTGCTCGCCCAGATGCTCACCCCGCCGTGGGGTGCACGGGGTACGCACAAGGATGAGAAACGACGCCTGACACTGGAAGACGTCGAAAGACGTTCTTGCAGGTCAGACGCCGTTTCAGGCATCTAGCCGCAGGTCACAGGGACCCCCGACTTAAATGTCGTAGTACAGCTCGAACTCGTGCGGGTGCGGGCGCAGCTGCACGGGGAGGATCTCCTGGGTGCGCTTGAAGTCGATCCACGTCTCGATCAGGTCCGGCGTGAAGACGTTGCCGGCCGTGAGGAACTCGTGGTCGCGCTCCAGGTTGTCCAGCACCGCGTTCAGCGACGTCGGCACCTGGTCGATGTCGGCCATCTCGTCCGGCGGCAGCTCGTAGATGTCCTTGTCGATCGGGTCGGACGGCTCGATCTTGTTCTGGATGCCGTCGATCCCGGCCAGCAGCAGCGCCGAGAAGGCGAGGTAGGGGTTCGCCGAGGGGTCGGGGCAGCGGAACTCGATGCGCTTGGCCTTCGGGTTGGCACCCGTGATCGGGATCCGCACGCAGGCCGACCGGTTGCGCTGGCTGTAGACCAGGCTGATCGGGGCCTCGAAGCCCGGCACCAGGCGGTGGTAGGAGTTCACCGTGGGGTTGGTGAACGCCAGCAGCGACGGGGCGTGCTTGAGGATGCCGCCGATGTAGTGACGGGCCATGTCGGAGAGGCCGGCGTACCCGGTCTCGTCGTAGAACAGGGGCGAGCCCTCGTTCCAGATCGACTGGTGCACGTGCATGCCGGAACCGTTGTCACCGAAGATCGGCTTGGGCATGAAGGTGGCCGTCTTGCCGTTGCGCCAAGCGGTGTTCTTGATGATGTACTTGAACTTCATCACGTCGTCCGCGGCCTGGAGCAGCTCGGCGAACTTGTAGTTGATCTCGGCCTGGCCGGCGGTGCCGACCTCGTGGTGGGCACGCTCGACCTGCAGGCCGGCGGCCTCGAGCTCGATGACCATCTCGTCACGCAGCTCACCGAAGTGGTCGGTGGGCGCGACCGGGAAGTAGCCACCCTTGTACTTCACCTTGTAGCCGCGGTTGTCGTTCTCGAACGCGTCGCCGGTGTTCCAGGCGCCGGCCGAGGAGTTGATCTCGTAGAAGCCGGTGTTGGCCTTGGTCTCGAAGCGCACGTTGTCGAAGACGTAGAACTCGGCCTCGGGGGCGAAGAACGCGGTGTCGCCGATGCCGGTGCTGGCCAGGTAGGCCATCGCCTTGCGGGCGATGTTGCGCGGGTCGCGAGAGTAGGCCTCGCCGGTGATCGGGTCGTGGATGAAGAAGTTCACGGCCAGGGTCTTGGCGGTGCGGAAGGGGTCGATGTACGCCGTCGTGGGGTCCGGGAACAGCGACATGTCCGACTCGTGGATCGCCTGGAACCCGCGGATCGAGGACCCGTCGAAGCTGAGCCCGTCGTCGAAGACGGACTGGTCGAAGGACGAGACCGGCACCGTGAAGTGCTGCATGATGCCGGGCAGGTCACAGAACCGCACGTCGACCATCTCGACGCCTTCGTCCTTGATGTACTTGAGCAGCTCTTCGCTGTTCTGGAACATTCGTCCTCCTGTGGCCGCATCGCGGCCGGGTGAGTTTTTGGTGAGCTTGCGACGCCACACTGCGAGGCGCGACGGTCGTGAAACTACGGACAACCCGTTGCACGACCGTATCCACTTTGTTTCCGCGATGTAACAGCGGTCCCATGGCCCCGGCCCCTCGGACGGTCGCGGGCCGGATAGTGTCCGGGGGTGCCCGCCTACGCGTCGTGGCGGCGACGGATCGCCGCACTTGTCATCGACTGGGCCGCTTCCACCCTCGTGGTGGTGGGGATCTTCGGCTGGGGCTACTACCTCGACGACCGCAACTCCAGCTGGGTCGTCCTGGCGGTCTTTGCGACTGAAGTCTCGGTGCTGACGGCACTGACCGGAGGGTCCTTCGGTCAGCTGCTGACCAGGATCCGGGTGCTCACCATCGACGGTCGTCCGCTGAACCTGCTGATGGCCGTGGCCCGGACGCTGCTGATCTGCCTGGTGATCCCTCCGATGATCTTCAGGCCCGACAGCGGACGCGGCCTGCACGACCTGTGGACGGGGTCCGCGGCGTACCTGCGCGAGTGACCTGTGGATTCCGGTTGCCGATAGGACGGGTGTCCTACTCTGGAATCGAACTCACACTCACCTGGGGGCAAGTCATGACAAGCAGCATCTTCCGCCGTCGCGCCACCGCCCTGAGCCTCGCCGCAGTGCTGACGCTCGGAGTGGCCGGTTGCGGGGACACCGAGGCCGCCTCCACGGGGGCCAAGGCCGCCACGTCCACGCAGGGCAAGGTGACGGCCGTCCAGGCCGCGGCGGTCGGTGAGCAGCTGCTGGTCGACGCCTACGAGGCTGCCGAGAAGGCAGGATCGGCCCACCTGTCGATGAAGGCGACCGGTCGCATGGAGGCGAGCGCCCAGGGTGACGTCTCCTACGGGGACGACGACCCCACGATGCAGATGACCGCGACGATGGGCCAGATGGGCAGCGGCAAGGCGGCGATCCGGCTCGTCGACGGCATCCTCTACGTGCAGGTCCCCGGGATGACCCCGGCCGGCAAGTTCCTGATGCTGGACACCAAGGACGAGAACTCGATGCTGGGCAAGATGCTGGCCGGAGTCACCGAGCAGCTCGACCCGCTGGAGGGCGTCCAGCAGCTGCAGGGCGCCGTCACCAGGTCCGAGCGCGTCGGCGAGGCGACGCTCGACGGCGTCGCGGTGGACGAGTACGACGTCACCGTGGACACCGAGAAGCTGATGGCCAGGCACGAGAAGTCGATGCCGAACATGGACGTCCCGAAGTCGGTGACCTACAAGCTCTGGCTCGACGACCAGTCACTGATCCGCAAGATGAGCTTCGACGTCGCGGGCGCCTCGGTCGAGATCCTCGTCTCGAAGTGGGGCGAGCCGGTCAAGGTCGAGAAGCCGGCCCCGGGCGACATCACCCGGCGGCCCATCTCCTGACAGGCCGCCTGACGGCTTCCTCGAAGGGCCGGTCGGTCAGCGTCCGCGCTGCTGGCCGCGCATCCCCTTCATGCTCGTGGGCATCGGCCCCTTGGGCATCGGGATGGCCGAACGGGTGGCGTCCAGGGCCCTGATCCGCGCGAGCACGTCGGTCATCTGAGCCGGCTTGACCTTCTTGCCGAGCTTCGTGACGGTGCGGGTCAGCTTGCCCAGCGGCACCTGGCCCTCGTCGTGGCCCACGATGAGCTCGTGGATCGGGATCTCGCTGGCCACGCGCTCGTGCTTGCGGCGCTCCGCGGTGAGCATCGGCCGCAACCGGTTCGGGTTGCCCTCACCGATCAGCACGATGCCGGGAGGGCCCACGACCCGGGTGACGACGTCCTGCTGCTTGTTGACCGCGATCGCCGGGTCGGTCTTCCAGCCGCGACGGAGCATCCCCAGCACCGCGGCCGCGGCGCCCGGCTTGCCCTCGATCTGGCTGGTCGCGGCGCTCTGGGCGCGGCGGCCGAAGATGATCAACGTGGCCAGGAGGCCGACGAGCACGCCGAAGGGGATCGCGAAGAACAGGCTCTTGAAGATCAGCAGCATCACCGCGAAGCCGGCCAGCCCGGCGAGCAGGAAGACGCCCGCCAGGATGAGCCCGATCCGAGGATCGGACTTCTTGGTCATCTTGTAGCTCTGGCGGATCTGCTTGATCCGGCCCGGGTTGTTCGGGTCCTTGACCTTCTTCTGCTTGCGGGCCTTCTTGGTGACCGACTTGTCGGCCTTCGTGCTGGGCTTCTGGGCCATGCGTGATGCCTCTGCCTGTCTGCGACTGGGGGGTGAGCGGAACTCCCAGTCTAGGTGGTCGGGCACTGGGCCCCGCTGGTGGACAGGCGGGGGAGCGTCAGATCCGGACGGCCCCGGGAGTGGCCCCGGGAGTAGCGAGGTCGCGAGCCTCGATGGCCTGCTTGTAG
This sequence comes from Nocardioides sp. Z30_9, assembly GCF_058215735.1. NCBI lineage: Bacteria > Bacillati > Actinomycetota > Actinomycetes > Propionibacteriales > Nocardioidaceae > Nocardioides > Nocardioides sp. Z30_9. The sequence goes on along the minus strand of NZ_JBZAJF010000001.1, from coordinate 694,665 downwards.
AGCCGTCCGGCGCGGTACGACGAACGCACGAGCGGCCCGCTCAGGACCCCCGCGAAGCCGATCTCCTCGGCCTCGGCAGCCATCTCCACGAACTCCTCGGGCTTGACCCACCGCTCGACGGGGTGATGGCGCGGGGAGGGTCGGAGGTACTGCGTGATTGTGATCAGCTCGCACCCGGCCGCGTGCAGGTCGACCAGGGCCTGGTGGATCTCCTCGCGGGTCTCGCCCATGCCGAGGATCAGGTTGGACTTGGTCACCAGCCCGAACGCACGGGCCTGGGTGATCACGTCCAGCGAGCGCTCGTAGCGGAACGCAGGGCGGATCCGCTTGAAGATCCGCGGGACGGTCTCCACGTTGTGGGCCAGCACCTCGGGGCGGCTCTCGAAGACCTCGCGCAGCAGGTCGGGCTCCCCGTTGAAGTCGGGGATCAGGTTCTCCACGCCGGTGTCGGGGTTCAGCTCGTGGATCGCGCGCACCGTCTCGGCGTACAGCCACGCGCCGCCGTCGGGGAGGTCGTCGCGGGCGACGCCGGTGATCGTGGCGTAGCGCAGGCCCATCGTCTGCACCGACTCCGCGACGCGACGGGGCTCGTCGCGGTCCAGCGGCTGCGGCTTGCCGGTGTCGATCTGGCAGAAGTCGCAGCGCCGGGTGCACTGGTCGCCACCGATCAGGAAGGTGGCCTCGCGGTCTTCCCAGCACTCGTAGATGTTGGGGCAGCCCGCCTCCTGGCACACCGTGTGCAGGCCCTCGGACTTCACCAGCTGCTTGAGCTCGGTGTACTGCGGGCCCATCTTGGCCCGGGTCTTGATCCACTCGGGCTTGCGCTCGATCGGGGTCTCCGCGTTGCGGACCTCGAGGCGGAGCAGCTTGCGTCCGGCCGGGACAGTGGGGGCTGCCGAGGAGGGCGCAGCCGAGGTCCCGGCGGCGGTGTGGGCGGCTTGTTCAGGCGCTTGAGTCACGACTTCACTGTACGTGCGTACGCCGCAAATGCCCCACCGGGCGGCCACGCCGAGATCGGACCCGTTGCGTATTGGTAACCCAGTGGTTACCTTTGATGCCGTGGACGTGTTCGCAGCGCTGGCCGACCCGGTACGCCGGTCCCTGCTGCGCGCTATCGCGGCCGCGCCGTCACGCGTGGTCTGCCTCGCTGCCGGCCGCCCGATCTCGCGCCCGGCGGTGAGCAAGCACCTGCGGGTCCTGAGCGAGGCCGGCCTGGTGCGGGCGACCGCGCAGGGCCGGGAGCGGAGGTACTCGCTGGACCGCGATGCACTGGCGCCGGTGGCGGACCTGCTGGCCGAGCTCGCGGGACCGCGCCAGCGGCTGGTGGGGGAGGCTGCCCTGGACGCGCTCGACACCGAGGTCCGCCGTACCTCGCGCCAGCGCCGCGCGGACACCCGTCCCGCGAGCACCGAGCAACCGCACGAGGAGACCGGATGAGCCCGAAACCCACCGGCCACGTGGCCGCAGCCGGCGATCGCGTGGTGCTCACACTCTCCCGGGAGTTCCGGGCACCGATCGAGGACGTCTGGGCCGCGGTGACCGAGCCCGAGCGGCTGGCCCGCTGGATCGGCACCTTCACCGGCGACCCGCGGGCCGGCAGGGTGGCCTTCCGGATGACCGCCGAGGAGGGTGCGCCCCTCGAGGAGGTCGAGATCCGGGAGTGCGTCCCGCCGCGCGTACTCCGGGTCGCCTGGACCGTGGGGGCGGACCCGTGGCTCCTCGACCTCGCCCTCGAGGAGCACGCCGGGATCACCACGCTGACCTTCGTCCAGACCGACATCGACCCGGTTGCTGCGGAGAGCGTCGGGCCCGGGTGGGAGTACTACCTCGACCGGCTGGTCGCGGCGCAGAGCAACGGGGACGTCGAGGCGATCGACTTCGACCGGGACTACTACCCGGCCATGCTCGAGCACTACCGGGTCGCGCGGGACTGAGACCGCTCAGACGTCGCGGCGGCGGAACCAGACCAGGGAGACCGCGACGGCGATCACCAGCAGGACCCCGAGGAACGTGCCTGCCTCCGCATGGGTCATCACCTGCATCGAGCTGCACCGCTGCCCGGGCGTGCAGGTGATCGTGGCGTCGAAGTAGCGGTGCACCGGCGCCAGCCAGCCCATCGCGTTGTTGCCGACGGCCCACCGCCCGGCGCCCTCGAAGGGCACCAGGTTGGCGACCAGCTCGCCGCCGACGGCGTAGACGAACAGCAGCGCCAGCGTGGCGACGGTGTGCCGGAAGATCATGGTCAGGGCGAACGCACCCAGCGCGGCGCCCATGCCCAGCGCCATTGCGCGTACGACGTGCCGGGCGATCTCCCCGACGTCGCCGCCCGGCACGCTCACGTCCCGGGCCTGGGCGAGCAGCCCGAGCCCGAGCCAGAACCCGCCCAGCGCGACCAGGGCGAGCAACCCGCTGCCGATCGTCACCGCGGTGGCCTTGGCCAGCCACAGCCGCGTCCGCCGTGGCTCGAACAGGAGCTGGTTGGTCACCGAGCCCGAGGACCAGTCGGCCCCGGCGAAGGTGCAGCCGGCGATCACGATCAGGGCGACCACGATCAGGGCGAGCGAGACCCCCTGCTCCTGCAGCACCGTGCCGAGATCGAGCTGCTGGCGCGGGTAGTAGGTCTCGGGAGGTTCGACCAGGGCCGACGCACAGTCCTCCGCGCTCGCCTCCGGCCCGAGATAGGCCTGTGGATCAGCCTCGCAGGCGCGGACCTCCTGCTGGCGCTCCGGCTTCTGGCCCTCCAGCTCGGCCTGGGCCACGGCGTCGGTGCGGTCGCCCTGGGACAGCGGGCGGGTGTTCCACGCCGTCGCGGCGACGAAGACCACGGCGACCAGGATCGCCGCCAGGGCCAGCAGGGCGATCGCCCTGCGGGAGCGGAACCGGTTGAGCTCGACGGCGAGCAGTCGCATCACGACGCCTCGTTCTCGCTCGGGGCGGCCGCCGACGCGTCGTCCGCGGCCGGACGGCGCCGGGTCAGCTCGAGGAAGAACGACTCCAGGGTCGGCCGCACGGCCGTGAGCTCCTGGACGTAGATGCCGTGCTCGGCCAGGACACGGGTGATCTGCTCGGGGTGCTGGTGGCCCTCCACGGTGAGCTGGTCGCCGTCCTGGGTCACGGCGTACCCGGCGGAGCGCAGGAAGTGCCGCGCGCCCTGCGGGTCGGCCACGCCGACGCGGGTGCGGGAGACGTTCTCGCCGAGCAGGTCCTCGACCTTGCCCGAGGCGAGGAGGCGGCCGTCGCCGACGATCGAGACCGAGTGGCACACCTGCTGGACCTCGGCGAGGATGTGCGAGCTCAGCAGCACCGTGACCCCGGACTCGCCCAGGCCCTGGATCAGGTTGCGGATCGACTGGATCCCCGCGGGGTCCAGGCCGTTGGTCGGCTCGTCGAGGATGAGCAGGTCGGGTCCCTTCAGCAGCGCGGCGGCGATGGCCAAGCGCTGCCGCATCCCCAGTGAGTAGCCCTCGTAGTCCTGGCGGGCGTGCTCGGTGAGCGAGACCTGCTGAAGAGCGCCGTCGACCGCCGAGCGCGGCAGCCCGATGGAGCGCGCCAGCAGGATGAGGTTCTTGCGCCCGGTGAAGGAGGGGACGAAGCGAGGCTCCTCGACCACGGCGCCGACCCGGTTGATCACGCGCGGCAGCTGCGCCGGCACCGGCTCGCCGAAGAGCCGCATCTCACCCTGGGAGGGACGGGACAGGCCGAGCAGCATCTTGATCGTCGAGGTCTTGCCGGACCCGTTGGGTCCCAGGAAGCCGTGCACCCCACCCGCCGGTACGGCGAGGTCGAGTCCGTCGACCGCGACGGTCCGCCGGCCTCGGGACCGATAGACCTTCCGGAGGTCGCGAGTCTCGATCACGAGATCGTTCATCGGTCCTGGACACACCCCTTCGCCAGCCAGCCCCCAGCATGGCCCATGGGGTCCTCAGGCGAGCGGATTGAGCACGGGGACACGCAGGTCCGCCGGGCGCCGGCCCGGTTCGGGGCGAGGCTCGTAGTCAGGGGTGGGGTCGTACGGCGCCCACGCCAGCAGGTCGCTCAGGTGGCGCTCGACCAGGGGCATGGCCTCGGCGATCGTGACGGTGCGTCCCAGCTCCTCCGACAGCGAGGTGACCCCGGCGTCGGCGATGCCGCACGGCACGAACCGCTCGTACCAGGAGAGGTCGACGTCGCAGTTCAGCGCGAACCCGTGCATGGTCACGCCCCGGCTGACCCGGATCCCGATCGCGGCGATCTTGCGCTCGGGCCAGCCCGGTCCCGCGTCGCTCCCCGGGGTCGCCTGCAGCCACACGCCGCTGCGGCCGGGCACCCGCGCCGTGGTCACACCGAGGTCGGCGCACACCGCGATCAGGGCCTCCTCGAGGCGGCGTACGTAGTCGACGACCAGCACGTGGTCGGGGAGCCGCACGATCGGGTAGCCGACCAGCTGGCCGGGACCGTGGAAGGTGATCTTGCCGCCGCGGTCGACCTCGATCACCGGGGTGCCGTCGGTCGGCCGCTCGTGCGGTTCGGTGCGCTTCCCTGCGGTGTAGACGGGGGAGTGCTCCAGCAGCAGCACCGTGCCCGGCGCGCCGGCCACCACCTCCGCGTGCACCTCCCGCTGGCGGTCCCACGCGAGGAGGTAGTCGGTCGGGCCGTCGGTGAGCTCCTCGAAGACAAGCGGGTTCATCAGGTCAGGCTAACCCCGCGCGGTTCCCCTGTGGACAACCTCCTCGAGCACGCTGCGCCGGTGCAGGGTGGCTCCATGAGCCCGTTCCCGGTCACGCTCCCGGTCCTGGTGCTGCTCGCGGGGCTGCTGGTCCCCGCTGCCGGTCCCGGGGATCGCGAGGAGGGGAGCGCGACCGGACCGCGCACCGAGCTCGCGGAGGCGCTCGGGGTGCTCCACGAGTGGGACACACGACGGGCCCGCGCCTGGGCACGCGGCGACCTCCCCGCGCTGCGGTCGCTCTACCTCCCCGGTTCCGGGGCCGCACGCGCCGACGTACGCCTGCTGGAGGAGTACGCCGCCCGCGGGTTCGTCGTGCAGGAGCTGGTCACCCAGGTGTTCTCGGTCAGGCTCCTGGGCCGCACCCCGACGACGCTGCGGCTCAGCGTCTTCGACCGGGTGGCAGGTGGCGAGATGGTCCGCGCCGGGCGCCTGCTCGCCGTCCCCAGCAGCCGACCCGTCACCCGGACCGTCGCCTTCCGGCTGGTCGAGGACGGATGGCGGGTGGCGAGCGTCATCGGCTCGGGTCGAGACCCTCGCGGAGCACGGCGCTGACGTCGGGGTCGCGGTGGGTGAACCCGCTCGCGAGCAGAGCGGCCGGGACGCAGTTCAGCGACCCGAGCAGCTCGTCGGACATCTGCCCGGCGGCCCGCCGGAGCACTGCGGAGGGCACCCGCAGGACCGCCGGGCGGTGCACCTGGTGGGCCAGCGCCCGGGTGAGCTCCGCGTTGGTGGGGGTCCGCTCGCTGCACAGGTTGACCGGCCCGGAGACGGACTCGGTCTCGGCGAGGTGGATGACGGCGTCGACCCAGTCGCGGGCCGAGATCATCGGCGCGTACTGGCTCCCGTCGCCCATCGGCCCACCGAGACCGGCCTTGAACAGCCGCCGGAGCATGCCGAGCGGCTGGCTGCGCCGGTCGTAGACCGGGGAGGTGCGCAGCACGACCACCCGGGCGCCGGCGTCGGCTGCCGGAGCGGCTGCCTCCTGCCAGGCCCGCGCCACCCGGGTGAGCAGCGCGTCGCCGCGGGAGTCCGCGGTCTCGGGGAGCGGCTCGCTGCCGTGGTCGCCGTAGTAGCTGATCCCGTTGCCGGCCAGGAACGCCGGCTTGCCCTCGCTGGCGGCGATCGCCTGGGCGAGCACCTGGGTCGTGGTGACGCGGCTGTTCATCAGGTCCTCGGCCCACTTCTTCGAGTGCGGGTTGCCGAGCGTGGGGGAGCCGGCCAGGTTGACCACGACGTCGTGGTACTCCACGACCTCGACACCCAGCGGGGCGGCGTACGGGTCCCAGCGGACCTCGCTGGAGCTCGACGGCGGGCGGCGTACCAGCGTGGAGACGTCGTGCCCCCGCGTGCGGAGCGTCTCGGTCAGCCGGGCGCCGAGGAAGCCGGACGCGCCGGCGATCAGGAAACGCATGCACCCACGGTCCCACGACGGTGCGCACGGTCAACCCGTTGCGAGGGACGCAGGGATGAGGAATAGGCTCGCCCCCGTGAGCGATTTCGATGTCCTAGTCCTCGGTGCCGGCCCCGGTGGGTACGTCGCCGCCATTCGCGCCTCCCAGCTCGGTCTCAAGGTGGGGGTGGTGGAGAAGAAGTACTGGGGAGGGGTGTGCCTCAACGTGGGCTGCATCCCGTCCAAGGCGCTGCTCCGCAACGCCGAGCTGTCCCACATCCTGACCCACGAGAAGGACAAGTTCGGGATCACCGGGGATGCCTCGATGGCCTACGAGCCGACCCACGCGCGCAGCCGCGAGGTCTCCGACTCCATCGTCAAGGGCGTCCACTTCTTGATGAAGAAGAACAAGATCGAGGAGATCGACGGCTGGGGCACCTTCGTCGACGCCAAGACCATCGAGGTCGAGGGCGACGACGGCAAGACCCGGACCGTGACCGGCGACAACATCATCATCGCCACCGGCGCCACCACCCGCCTCGTGCCGGGCACCGAGCTCTCCGAGAACGTGGTGACCTACGAGGAGCAGATCCTCAACAACGAGCTGCCCAAGTCGGTGGTGATCGCCGGCTCCGGCGCCATCGGCGTGGAGTTCGCCTACGTGATGGCCAACTTCGGGGTGGACGTCACCATCGTGGAGTTCCTCGACCGGATGGTGCCCACCGAGGACGCGGAGATCTCCAAGGAGCTCGCCAAGCACTACAAGAAGCTCGGCGTGAAGGTCCTGCTGAAGACCAAGGTCGAGAAGATCGAGGACTCCGGCTCGAAGGTCAAGGTCACCGTCAGCAAGGACGGCAAGGAAGAGGTCATCGAGACCGACAAGGTGCTCCAGGCGATCGGATTCGCCCCCCGCCTCGAGGGCTACGGCCTCGACAAGACCGGCGTGGAGACCACCGACCGCGGTGCGATCGCCGTCGACGCGCGTGGCCGCACCAACGTCGAGGGCGTCTACGCGATCGGTGACGTCACCGGCAAGCTGATGCTCGCCCACACCGCCGAGGCGATGGGCATCGTCACCGCCGAGACGATCGCCGACCACGACACGATCGAGATCGACTTCGACATGATCCCGCGGGCGACGTACTGCCAGCCCCAGATCGCCTCCTTCGGCTACTCCGAGGCCCAGGCCGAGGAGAAGGGGTACGACGTCAAGGTCGCCAAGTTCCCGTTCTCGGCCAACGGCAAGGCCAAGGGCCTGGGGGACACCACCGGGTTCGTGAAGATCGTCGCCGACGCCAAGCACAACGAGATCATCGGCGCCCACCTGATCGGCCCCGACGTGACCGAGCTGCTGCCCGCCCTGACCCTGGCCCAGAAGTGGGACCTGACCGCCGACGAGGTCGCCCGCAACATCTTCGCCCACCCGACCCTCTCCGAGGCCGTCAAGGAAGCCGTCGAGGGCCTCGCGGGCCACATGATCCACATGTAGTTCTGCTCGGGGTTCCGGTCGTCCGGTTTCCCAGGTGATGAACCCGAACTGCCTCTTCGCACACCTCACGCGGTGTGTGAAGAGGCAGTTTCATGTGTCAGGTCCCGGACCAGGAGCGACCTAGTCGCCCTTGACGTTCACGATCTGGCGCAGCGTGTGCCGGACCTCGACCAGGTCGGCCGCGTCGGCCATCACCTGGTCGATGTCCTTGTACGCCGCCGGGATCTCGTCGAGGAAGGCGTCGGTGTCGCGGTACTCGATCCCCGCCATCGCCGTGCGCAGCTGCTCCCGGGTGAACGTCTTGCGCGCCTTCGACCTGGAGTACCGCCGACCGGCCCCGTGAGGGGCCGAGTTCAGCGACATCGCGTCACCCTTGCCCGCCACGACGTACGACGCCGTCCCCATCGATCCCGGGATCAGGCCCATCCGCCCCTCCTCCGCGTTGATCGCGCCCTTGCGGGAGAGCCAGACCGAGCGGCCGAAGTGCTCCTCCTGCTCGGTGTAGTTGTGGTGGCAGTTGATCTCCTCCTGCCGCACCACCTCGTCACCGACCCAGTCGGCGAAGCAGGCGAGCACCCGGTCCATCATCTCCTCGCGGTTGAGCAGCGCGTAGGTCTGCGCCCAGCGCATCTGCTCGATGTAGGACCAGAACTCGTCGGTCCCCTCGACGAGGTAGGCCAGGTCGCGGTGCGGCAGCTCGATCCGGTTCCGCTCGCAGTACGCCCGCGCCACCCCGATGTGGTGCTGCGCGATCTTGTTGCCCACGCCCCGGGACCCCGAGTGCAGGAACAGCCACACCCGGTCGAGCTCGTCGACGGTGATCTCGATGAAGTGGTTTCCCGAGCCCAGCGTGCCGAGCTGCAGCTTCCACCGCTTGGCGTACGACGCCGGGTCGAACCCTGCCTTCTGCGCCAGGGAGTCCAGCTGCTCGATCCGGTCGTGGGTGTGCTGGCGCGAGATGTCGCGGTTGGCGACACCGGCGCTCAGCGGGATCGCCTGCTCGATCGCCCGGCGCACCCTGGCGCGCTCCTGCGGCAGCTGCTTCGCGGAGTAGTTCGTGCGCACCGCGATCATGCCGCAGCCGATGTCCACACCCACCGCAGCAGGCATGATCGCCCCCAGAGTGGGGATCACCGACCCCACGGTCGCGCCGAGGCCCAGGTGGGCGTCGGGCATCAGCGCCACGTGCGGGTGGATGAAGGGCATCGTCGCCGCCGTCTCTGCCTGTTCCCGGGTGTTGTCCTCCAGGATCGAGGCCCAGTTGACCAGCCTCTTCGAGATCTTCTCCATCGTCCTTCCTCTGTCGGTGCCCCGCTCCCGGTGAGTGGGGCCGGGGAAGCCTCCCAGCCGGTGGGGGCGATGTCACCGGGTTATCGGTCGGGCGGGCGTCCGGTTTCCCAGGTGATGAACCCGAACTGCCTCTTCACACACCCCACGCCGTGTGTGAAGAGGCAATTTCGTGTGCGAGGTGGCGGGTCCCGGGCCTGGCGCCGTACGCCGCGGGCCTGCGCTCAGGGCCGGACCATCGCACGCCCCCAGGTGACCGCTGCCTGCACCGGTTCGGGCACGGTGTCGGCCATCTCGCGGTCAGGTCGGGCACCGAGCGCGTCGTTGACGGTCGAGAACGCGAGCCGCAGCGACACGAACAGCGTCAGGGCCAGGACCTGGGCGTCGTCGAAGCCGGCCTCCCGCAGGGCGGCGACGTCGTCCGCGGTCGCGGCGTTGGGGTTCGCGCTGACGCAACGCGTCCAGGTCGCCAGCGCCTGCTCCCGCGCGCTGAGGGTCTCGTCCGAGCCGGTGAGCGCGCCGACGGCGACCTCCGCCCCGGCCGCGCCCGCGAGCTTGTGGCCCCACGCGAGCGCGCAATAGGAGTCACCCAGGGTCGAGGCGGCTGCCGTGACCATCACGCCGCGCTCACGGAACGACAACCCCGCCGCGGCCGCCGCAGAGCCGATCAGCTCGAACAGCGCGTCATGCTGCGCCGGAAGGTGTCCCCACAACCGGGAGACGTTCATGACGAAGCCCATCTGCTCCACGTCCTCGTCGAAGAGGCGTTGCAGCTCGGGGCTCGGGTCCGGCGCTCGCAGGAAGCTGGCAGCACTCTGGGATGGCGACTCGTCCATCCCTGGACGATAGGCCAGTCGGCGTACGCACCGCGATGATGCTGCGGCCAGCCCGCGTCCACAACGGCGTACGACGGCAGCGCCGTCCACAGCGCGACGCCGCGGACCCGACGAATCAGGCTCGCCGGGACCACCGTGGCCCGCATGGACGACCCACTGCGACTGATCGCCGAGCAGCACGGCGTGTTCCTGCGGCGCGAGGCGCTGGACTGCGGATACGACGACAAGACTCTGGCGCGGATGCGGCGCAGCGGGACCCTTCACCGGGTCCGGCAGGGGGCGTACTGCTTCGGCGACGTCTGGGCGACGTACTCCGGCGAGGAGCGGCACCTCACGCTGGCTCGCGCCGTGCTCAGGACCACGCCGGGGCCGGTCGTGCTCAGTCACACCACGGCGCTGCTTGCCCATGGCATCGCCGTGTGGGGCGCCGAGCTCGGCCGGGTGCACGTGACCCGGCTCGATGACGGGGCGGCGCGGATCGAGCGCGACGTGGTGCACCACGTCGCCGTCTGTCCCCTCGAGGAGGTCGTCGAGGTCGGCGGGCTGCCCGTCGTGACCCCCACCCGCGCCGTGGTCGAGGCCGCCACGGTCCAGAGTCTCGAGTCCGCGCTGGTCTCGGCCGATCACGCCCTGCACCTCGAGCGGTGCACCCCGTCGGGGCTCTACGACATGTTCGGCACGATGCGGCACTGGCCGGGCTCGCAGAAGATCCACGTGCTGCTCAACCAGATGGACGGGCGCGTGGAGTCGGTGGGGGAGTCCCGGTCGCTGTACCTGTTCTGGCGCCAGGGCCTGCCGCGGCCCGAGCTCCAGTTCGAGGTGTACGACGACCGCGGGGTACTGGTCGCAGTCCTCGACTTCGTCTGGCACCGGCAACGGATCTTCGGCGAGTTCGACGGTCAGGTGAAGTACGGCCGGCTCCTGCGCGACGGCGAGGACCCGGGGACGGCGGTGTTCAGGGAGAAGCAGCGCGAGGACCTGGTCCGTTCGATCACCGGCTACCGCTGCGCACGGCTCGTGTGGCGCGACCTCTCCAGCCCGCGCGAAACAGGTGATCGGTTCCGCGCCGTGCTGGGTGCGGCCGCCTGATCGTCGTACGCCGCGCGCCTGCCTCCTGGTCGGGCCCACCCCTCTTCACACGCGAAACTGCCTCTTCACACACGGCGTGACGTGTGTGAAGAGGCAGTTCGGGTTCATCACCTGGGAAACCGGACTACCGGCCCCCGGCCACCCTCAGACGTCGAAGCTCCCCGACTCCAGGCGCGCCTTGACGTCCTGGAGGAAGCGGCCGGCGTTGGCGCCGTCGACCAGCTGGTGGTCGTAGGTCAGCGCGAGGTAGACCATGTGGCGCACGGCGATCGTCTCGCCCAGGTTGGGGTCGTCGATCACGACCGCGCGCTTGACCACGGTGCCCGGGCCGAGGATGGCGACCTGCGGCTTGTTGATGATCGGGGTGTCCCACAGGGCGCCCACGCTGCCGAGGTTCGTGATCGTGAAGGTGCCGCCCGACAGGTCGTCGGGACCGATCTTGTTGGCGCGCGTGCGCTGCGCGACGTCGGCGATCTTCTTGGCCAGGCCCGCGATCGAGAGGTCGCCGGCCTCCTTGACGACCGGGGTCAGCAGGCCCTTCTCGGTGTCCACGGCGAACGCGACGTTCTCGCTGTCGTGGTAGGTCACCTCGCCTGCCTCCAGGTCGAAGGTGGCGTTCAGGGCCGGGTGGGCCTTGAGCGCCTCGACCGCAGCCTTGGCGAAGAACGGCAGGTAGGACAGCTTCACGCCCTCGCGGGCCAGGAAGTCGGCCTTCACGCTGTCGCGCAACCGGGCGATGTTGGTGACGTCGACCTCGACGACCTGGGTCAGCTGGGCGGTGGTCTGCAGCGAGTCCACCATCCGGGTCGCGATCACCTTGCGGAGGCGCGAGATCTTCTCGGTCTTGCCGCGCAGCGGGCTCGGCGCGGCCGCAGGTGCGCCCGCCGAGGACTTCTCCGCCGCTGCCGGTGCCTCCTGCGACTTCGAGGACTCGGCGGCCGCGAGCACGTCCTGCTTGCGGATCCGCCCGCCCACCCCGGTGCCCTTGATGCTGGACAGGTCGACGCCGTGCTCGGAGGCCATCTTGCGCACCAGCGGGGTGACGTAGGTGCCGCCGTCGGAGGAGGACTCCTTCTTCGCCGGCTCCTCCTTGGGCTTCTCCTCGGCCTTCGCCGGCTCGGGCTCGGGCTCAGGCTCCGGCTCCGGTTCGGGCTCCGGCTCCGGCTCGGGCTCCGGTTCGGGCTCCGGCTCGGGCTCGGGCTCCGGTTCGGGCTCCGGCTCAGGCTCAGGCTCAGGCTCAGGCTCCGGCTCGTCGTCCGAGTCGTCGGAGTCGTCGGCGGAAGCGGAGCCGTCGCCGATGATGCACAGCTCGGCGCCGACCTCGACGGTGTCGTCCTCCTCGGCCTTGATCTCCAGCAGGGTGCCGGCGATCGGGGAGGGGATCTCGGTGTCGACCTTGTCGGTGGACACCTCCACGAGCGGCTCGTCGACCTCGACCTCGTCACCGACCGACTTCAGCCAGCGGGTGATGGTCCCCTCGGTCACGGACTCACCGAGCTCGGGGAGGGTCACGGCCTTCCCGCCGCCGCCACCCTTCTTCTTCGCTGCGGGCTTGGGCTCTTCCTCCTCCTCGTCCGCCATCGACTCATCCGAGTCCTCGGCGTCGTCGGAGTCGGCGTCGTCCCCGGAGTCCCCGGAGTCGTCGGCGTCGTCGGCGTCTTCCTCGGGCTCCTCCGAGGAGTCGTCGGCCGAGTCCTCGGAGTCGGCGGAGCCGCCACCCTCACCCTCGTCGCCGATGATGCAGAGCTCGGCGCCGACCTCGACGGTCTCGTCCTCCTCGGCCTTGATCTCCAGCAGGGTGCCGGCCACCGGAGAGGGGATCTCCGTGTCGACCTTGTCGGTGGAGACCTCGAGCAAGGGCTCGTCGACCTCGACGGTGTCGCCCACCTGCTTGAGCCAGCGTGTGATGGTGCCTTCGGTGACGGACTCGCCAAGTTCGGGGAGCTTCACAGGTGTCGACATCGGGTTCCTTCGCTCGTTTCTTCAGTCCGGGTTGAGGCTAGTCCAGAGTCCAGCAGTTCAGGTATGTGCGTGCAACGGCTTGCCCGCTAGAGCGAGGTGTGCCTCGCCCAGCGCTTCGTTCTGGGTGGGGTGCGCATGCAGCAGGGGAGCGACGTCCTCAGGGTAGACATCCCAGCTGCAGATCAGCTGGGCCTCCCCGACGAGCTCGCCCACCCGGGCCCCCACCATGTGTACGCCGACCACGGGACCATCCGTGATCCGCACCAGCTTGACGAAGCCCTGGGTCGCGAGGATCTGGCTCTTGCCGTTCCCCCCGAGGTCGTAGGTGAGCGTCTCGACGCCGTCACCGTGCTGCTCGCGCGCCTGCGCCTCGGTCAGCCCGACCGAGGCGACCTCGGGGTCGCAGTAGGTGACGCGGGGGATGCTGCTCTCCGCGACAGGAGTGGGGGAGAGGCCGGCGATCTCCTCGGCGACGAACACGCCCTGGGCGAAGCCGCGGTGCGCCAGCTGCAGGCCGGGGACGATGTCGCCGACGGCGTACACGCCCTCCAGCGAGGTGCGGCAGCGCTCGTCGGTCACCACGAAGCCGCGGTCCATCTCGACGCCCTGCTCCGCGTAGCCGAGCCCGTCGGTGCGGGGGCCACGGCCCACCGCGACCAGGAGCAGCTCGGCGTCATAGGTCTTGCCGCCCTCGACGGTGAGGGTGACCCCGGTGTCGGTGGTCTCCACCGACTCGAACCGGGTGCCGGTGGCGAACCCGATCCGGCGCTTGCGGAACGCGCGTTCCAGCGCCTTCGAGGACTGCTCGTCCTCGGCCGGGAGCAGCCGGGGGAGTGCCTCGACGATGGTGACCTCGGCGCCGAAGGAGCGCCACACGCTGGCGAACTCGCAACCGATCACCCCACCCCCGAGGACGATCACCGAGGACGGGACGCGCTCGAGGCGCAGTGCCTGGTCCGAGGTGATCACCCGGGTGCCGTCGATCTCGAGGCCGGGCAGCGACCGGGCGTAGGAGCCGGAGGCGAGCACGACGGCCTTCCCGGCGTACGACGTCTCGTCGACCTCGACCGTGCGCGTGCCGGTGAGCGTCCCGGTGCCCTCGACCACTGTGATGCCACGTCCCCTGACGAGACCGGCGAGGCCCTTGAACAGCTGGCCGACGACGCCGTCCTTGTAGGCGTTCACGCCGTCCATGTCGATGCCCTCGAGGCTCGCGCGCACCCCGAACCTCTCCGAGTCGCGAGCGGCGTCGGCGACCTCGGCGGCGTGCAGCAGCGCCTTGGTGGGGATGCAGCCGGAGTGCAGGCAGGTGCCGCCGAGCTTGTCCTCCTCGACCAGGGCCACGGTGAGCCCGAGCTGGGCAGCGCGGAGTGCGCACGCGTAGCCACCTGAGCCGGCGCCCAGGATGACGACGTCGAACTCACGGCGCTCCGGCACGCCTGCCTCCTCCCGTTCAGCGACCCGTTCCCGCGACACGGTGGTCCAGCTGTGCGCCGGGAACCGGGTTGTCGACCCTCATCCAATCATCACGCCTCCCGGCGGGCGATAAGGCCCGGTTCGTGCGTGCTGCGACCCCCCATGCGCCACACTGTCCCCATGGGTTTGCTTGATCGGTTCCGGCGCGGTGCTCGCCGCCATGGTGGTGGTGCGGGCGGAGGCGTGACCACCCGCGCCAACGACGACGCCGACCAGCGTCACCTGCTGGAGTTCGTCAGCTCACGCCGCGGCGTCGAGGGCTTCGTCGAGCCCCGCACCACGGTCACCGACGTGACGCTGCTGCTGGTCGCCCACGACGGCGAGTGGACCCGGCGCCGGGTGCCGTCGGTGCAGTGGGCCCACGACTTCTGCAACAAGCACGCGGTGCCGAGCTATGACGCGGGCCTGGTCGGGATCCCGGCGCGGATGCGGGAGTACAACCGGCGCGAGAAGGAGCGGCAGAAGCAGCAGCTGCGCCGCGACCTCGACGGCGGCGGGCACAGCTCCGACTAGTCGGAGTCGGTACCCGCCTCGGCTGCGTCCGCGAGGGACTCGGCGTACGCGAGCAGCGTGGTGATGCCGTAGCCCGTGGCGCCGGAGGGGAGGTGGCCCCAGGGGCCGCCCGTGTTCCAGGCCGGCCCCGCGATGTCGAGGTGGGCCCACGGGGTGGTGCCCACGAACTCGCGCAGGAAGGCCGCGGCGTAGACCGAGGATCCCCACCGGATCCAGTTGTGCTGGAGCACGTCGGCGATCTTGGTGTCGAGCACCGCCTCCCGGCTCTCCTCGGGCAGGGGCAGGCGCCACACCAGCTCGCCACTCGCCTCGGCGGCAGCCGTGACGGCGGCGGTGGTCTCGTCGTCACCGAAGACGCCGGCGACCTTCTCGCCGAGCGCGACGATGCAGGCCCCGGTCAGGGTGGCGACGTCGATGACGGAGTCGGGCTCGTCCTCGACGGCCATCGCCAGGGCGTCGGCCAGGATCAGCCGGCCCTCGGCGTCGGTGTTGGTGACCTCGACGGTCTGGCCGTCGTGCATGGTGAGCACGTCACCGGGGCGCATCGCGGTGCCGGAGACCATGTTCTCGGCCATCGGCGCGTACGTCGTCACCGCGACCGGCACGCCGAGCTCGGCGATGGCGAACGTCGCGGCGATCACGGCGGCGGCACCGCCCATGTCGTACTTCATCGTCGCCATCGAGCCGCCCGGCTTGATGGTGAGACCGCCGGAGTCGTAGGTGATCCCCTTGCCGACGAACGCGATGCTGCTGCGCGCCTCCTCGGGCCGGTAGGTGAGCCGGACCAGCCGAGGCGGGTTGGCGGAGCCGCCGCCGACGCCGAGGATGCCGCCGCAGGAGAGCTCCTCCAGCTCCTCGACCCCGAGGACCTCCACCTTCACCTTGCTGCGCTTGGCCCGGCCGGTGAGCTCCTTGTCGAGCGCCACCACGGCGTCGGCGAACAGCTCAGGGGTGAGGTCGTTCGGCGGTGTGTTCACCCAGTCCCGGGCCCGGTGCACGATGCGGCCGACAGAGCGTGCGGCCTCGAGCGCCGCGATCGCGTCGTTGCGTCGCGCGGCGTCGCTGAGGATCGAGACGTCGGCGAGCCCGGCCTCGTCGGACTTCGACTTGTAGCGCGTGAACGAGTAGCTCCCGGAGATGAACCCGTCGGCGACGGCGCGCACGTGCTCGGCGTCGTGGGCCGGGAGCGCCAGCGAGACGGAGGCGGCGTTGCCGATGCTGCGGGCAGCGACGCCGGCGGCACGGCGCACGCGCTCGGGGGTCACCTCGTCGGCGGCCCCGAGACCGATGACGAGCAGCTGGCCGGCCTTGATCGTCCCGGCCGTCGGCAGCCGCAGCGTCTCGCCGTGCTCACCGCGGAAGCCCATCGAGGTGAGCAGCGGGCGGAACCTGCGTCCGTAGGCCTCGGCCACCTCCTCGGATCCCGTGCAGGCGGTCAGGTCACCGTTGGGGGCCTTCACCACGCCGATCACGACGAGGTCGGTGCGGGTCTTGGCCGGGCTGCCCTTGCGCAGCGTGTACGTCGTCACGAGGTCATGCTAGGCCGTGGGCAGCACGCTCCCTCGCACCCGGCGCGGGAGCGGCCGGGCCCGGATCGGCCCGGGGGAGACTGCGGTAACTTCGCGTCCATGTCGCTCATGCACTCGCCCCTCCACGACCGTCACGTCGCCGCCGGGGCCAAGCTGGCGGAGTTCGGCGGCTGGGAGATGCCGCTGGAGTACCCCACCGGGGTGCTCAAGGAGCACGCAGCGGTGCGCGAGCGCGTGGGGATCTTCGACGTCAGCCACCTCGGCAAGGTCGCCGTCAGCGGCGAGGGAGCGGCGGCGTACCTCAACCGGTGCCTGAGCAACGACCTCGACCGGATCGGGCCTGGACGCGCGCAGTACACCCTGGCGTGCGACCCCGACACGGGCGGCATCGTCGACGACCTGATCGCCTACCACCGTGCGGACGACGACGTCCTGCTCGTCCCCAACGCCGCGAACTCCGCGGGCCTGGTCAGCCGGCTCGAGGCCGGCAGCCCGGCCGGGGTGAGGATCACCGACCAGCACACGACCCGCGCGGTCCTGGCGGTGCAGGGCCCGAGGTCGGACGAGGTGCTCACCGCGCTCGGACTGCCGGTGGGGCACGACTACATGTCCTTCGAGGTGGCCACCTTCGCGGGCGAGGAGGTCGTGGTGTGCCGCAGCGGCTACACCGGGGAGCGCGGCTACGAGCTGATCGCGGACAACGCGGTCGCGCCGGCCCTGTGGGACGCCCTGGTCGAGGCGGGCGAGCCGCACGGCCTGATCCCCTGCGGCCTGGGTGCCCGGGACACGCTGCGCACCGAGATGGGCTATCCGCTCCACGGGCAGGACATCAGCATCGAGGTCACGCCCGTCCAGGCCCGACTGGGCTGGGCCGTGGGGTGGTCGAAGCCGGAGTTCTGGGGCAAGGAGGCGCTCCTGGCCGAGAAGGAGGCGGGAGCCAAGGTGCTGCTGCGCGGCCTTGTCGCCCAGGGGCGTGGGATCGCCCGCCCGCAGATGAGCGTGAAGCTCACCCGCGACCTCCCGGTCGGCCACGTCACGTCGGGGACGTTCTCACCGACCCTGCGCAAGGGCGTGGCGCTCGCGCTGATCAACAACCAGGTCGAGCTGGGGGCCGAGGTGCTGGTCGACGTACGTGGTCGCTCCGAGGTCTTCGTCGTGACCAGGCCGCCCTTCGTGGAGACCGACGTACGCGACTCCTGATCCCGTTTTGCCGACCATCCAGTGAAAGGTGTCCACCCGTGACCAACATCTCCGAGCCGGCCTTCGGCAGCACCGCCCGCAGGCAGGACCAGGTCCCCTGGTGGTGGCAGCTCGTCGACGCCGACGGCCGCGTGATCACCCCCGAGGAGCGGATCGACTTCCCCACCCGCAGCGACGCGGAGTCGTGGCTGGGGGAGGCCTACCCGGACCTGGCCGAGGACGGCGTCGAGTCGGTGACCCTGTTCGAGGGCGACCGCGAGGTCTACGGACCGATGTCGCTCTCGGCCGGATAGCCGGCCGGCGTCAGCGCGGTGCGCCGCCGATCTTGACGGTCGGCTTGGGCATCCGGAGCCAGCGCAGCTGGAGCACCCGCATGATCGTGTAGAACGTGGTGCCCCGCAGGCTCTCGTCGGGGAACTGCGCGCGCAGCGCCCGCTTGAGGCGGAACAGCAGCCAGGTCGTGTCGAGCGCGACCACCAGGATCGTGGTCGCCCAGAGCCGGCCGCTCGCCTCGACGAGGTTGGCGTTGCCGGAGTACTGCATCAGCATGATCACGACCAGCAGCGGCAGCAGGAACTCCGCGATCGAGATGCGGGCGTCGACGAAGTTGCGGATGAACCGCTTGACCGGCCCCTGGTCGCGCTTGGGCAGGTAGCGCTCGTCGCCGGTCCTCATCCCGTGGCGGGCCTTGGCGTTGGCCTCGGCACGGCGCTCGCGCTGGAGCTTCTGCGCGGCCTTCTTGTCCATGCCGGCCTTCGCGCGCTCACGGCGGGCAGCCTCGGCCTCCCGGCGGGTCGGCGTCGGGCGACCCTTGGCGCCGGGGCCCTTGGGCTCGAGCACGGTGGGCTGTTCGTCGGTTTTGCTGTTTCGGCGGAACACGGGGCCTTCCGGGGACATGACGGATCGATGGTGGAGGGGAGTGAATCGCCAGAGTACCGGGCCAGGGAAGCCAAGGAACATGGGTCGGCGGCGTGCTCCTCTCGTCCCACTGGGCGCGGCCCGGTAGGTTGACCGCATGAGCATGATGAAGCGGATCAGCACGATCTTCCGTGCGAAGGCCAACAGCGCCCTCGACAAGGCCGAGGACCCCCGGGAGACCCTTGACTACAGCTATCAGCGACAGCTCGAGATGCTGACCAAGGTACGCCGAGGCGTCGCGGACGTCGCGACCAGTCGCAAGCGCATCGAGCTGCAGCGCAACCAGCTCCAGACGCAGGCCGACAAGCTCACCGAGCAGGCGCAGAAGGCACTCTCGATGGGACGCGAGGACCTGGCCCGCGAGGCGCTCACGCGCAAGTCGGCGCTCACCGGGCAGATCGGCGACCTCGACGCCCAGCACCAGCAGCTGCAGGGCGAGGAGGAGAAGCTGACCCTCGCCTCTCAGCGGCTGCAGGCCAAGGTGGAGTCCTTCCGTACCCGCAAGGAGACGATCAAGGCCACCTACACCGCCGCCGAGGCGCAGACGCGCATCGGTGAGGCGTTCTCGGGCATCTCCGAGGAGATGGGCGACGTCGGTATGGCCGTCCAGCGCGCCGAGGACAAGACCCAGGCGATGCAGGCACGCGCCGGTGCCATCGACGAGCTGATCGCCTCGGGCGCGCTCGACGACGCCAGCTCGATCAACCGGGGCGACGACATCAGCCGTGAGCTGGAGTCGATGAGCGCACAGTCCGACGTGGAGGCCGAGCTCGCCGCGCTCAAGGGCAGCTCCGCTCCCGCCATCGACGCGCCGGAGCCCCGCTCGGCGCCGGAGAGCGTCGTGGAGGACACCGAGGTCCGCAAGGAGGAGCAGCCGTGATCGTGCGCATCCTCGGCGAGGGACAGCTCAAGCTGCCCGACGACCAGATGGACATGCTCAACGAGCTCGACCGGGCGGTCGAGGCGGCGGTCGAGGCCGGCGACGAGGCGACCTTCACCACCACGCTCGCGGCGCTGCTCGACGGCGTACGCCGGGTCGGTGCCCCGCTCCCGGAGGAGTCCCTCGAGGACTCCGACCTGATCCTGCCTCCCGCTGACGCCACGCTCGAGGAGGTCCGCGAGCTGCTGCTCGAGGGCGACGGACTGATCCCGGGTTGAGCGGACACCGCTGATGGCTCGTACCCGGTTCCTTCCCGACCGCGGCCTCACCGTCCGGATGACCACGGTGATGTTCCTGCTCGGTGCCCTGTTCGTCGCGCTCGTGGTGACCGCGATCTACTTCGCGGGCAGCGGGCTCGGCACCCTGATCGGCATCGCCGGCATCGGGGTCGCCTTCTTCCAGTGGTGGCGCTCGGACACCGTCGCGATGCGCGCGATGGGCGCCTACGAGGTCACCCCTGAGCAGGCCCCCGAGCTGCACGGGATGATCGACCGCTTGTGCGCGATGGCCGACATGCCCAAGCCGCGGGTCGCGATCGCGGACACCGCACTGCCGAACGCGTTCGCCACCGGGCGCTCCCCGAGCCGCTCGGTGGTGTGCGTGACCACCGGCATCCTGCGCACGCTCACGACCGAGGAGCTCGAGGGCGTGCTGGCGCACGAGCTCTCCCACGTCGCCCACCGCGACGTGCTGGTGATGACGGTCGCCGCGTCGGCGGGCATCACCGCCGGGATGGTCACCCGGGGCGCCCAGTTCGGCAGCCTGGGGCGCTCGCGCAGCAACAACAACGGGGGAGCGGCGGTCCTGGTGCTGATGCTGGTGGTGAGCCTGGTCGTCTACGCGATCAGCTTCCTGCTGCTGCGCCTGCTCTCCCGCTACCGCGAGCTGTGTGCCGACCGGGCCGGCGCCTACCTGACCCAGAAGCCCTCGGCCCTGGCCTCGGCGCTGACCAAGATCAGCGGGCAGATGAACGCGGTCCCCGAGCGCGACCTGCGCGCGGCGCAGCCGATGAACGCCTTCTTCATCACCCCCGCGGTCCGTGGCCTCGCGCTGGGGACGCTCACCTCCACCCACCCGCCGCTGGAGCAACGCCTCGACCAGCTGGCGAAGATCGCCGCCAAGCTCGGGCAGACGTACTAGCCATGGGCCTGTGGGACGCGATCAGGGGGCGCTCGCGCCCCCGTGAGGCCAACCTGGACGCACTCTTCGCGCTGCCTGCTGCCGCGATGACGCTCGAGGCCGGGATGGGGCTGCGCCCGATGGGTGTGGGGTCCGTGTGCTTCCGGGCCGCCGAGGGGCAGGCGGCGCTGGTCAGCCAGCGCGAGGCATCGGCACTGATCGCCGTGGACGGCGGGCCGGCCACCGAGAGCCGGGTCGACGAGTACGGCTACACCTGGCTGACCGTGCGGGCCGCGCCCGAGGACACCAGCGGCCTGGTGACCGACCTGCACGCGGTCAACTCCGCGCTCGAGGCGCAGGGCTTCGGTACCGGCCTGCTCTGCTCCGTGCTGGGGTTCACCTCCGAGACGACACCGCCGGTCTACCTGGTGTACCTGTACAAGCAGGGCACTTTCTATCCTTTTTGTCCTGTTGGGTCCGGAAATCGAGATACGCTCCTGGAGCGTCAGGTCCGTGACGCAGTCGGAGCGGACCTGCCCATCGAGCCAGACGTCAGCCGATGGATGCCTATCTGGGGCATACCGGGCAGCTGAGACGCAGTCAGCGTCGCCGCACCTCACTCTCGGAGCAACAGGTAACGATGACCCCGCCCGCACCGCAGGACCTCGAGATCGCCGACTACCAGATCCTCGGGGGTGAGCAGCCGGAGCTCGACGACCTCGCCGCGGTCGCCGGGCGCCTCGTGCACGTCCCGGCGGTCGCGATCAACGTGATGAGCTCGCACACCCAGACGACGATCGCCTCCTATCACCTGGACCGACAGGCGTGCTCGCGCGACCAGTCGATGTGCGGCGCGCTGCCCGAGGCGACCAGCACGTTCCAGGTGGTGGACGCATCCGCGGACCCGCGCTGGGCCGATCACCCGTTCGTCAACGGCGAGCAGGAGTCCTTCCGGTTCTACGGCGTGGTGAGGCTCGTCTCCCCGCGGGGGGTCGCTGTGGGCACCCTGTGCGTCTTCGACCGCCAGCCGCGCCGGCTCACCGACGAGCAGCTGGGGCTCCTGGAACGGGTCGCCAAACGGGTCGTCGACCTGCTCGAGCTGCACCGGCGCACCCACGAGCTCGAGCAGACCGTCCTCGAGCTCACCGCGGCCCGCCAGGAGCTGCAGCGCTCGAACGAGATGCTGGACATGTTCACCGGCCAGATCGCGCACGACCTCCGAGGCCCGCTGACCGGCCTCTCGATGACGCTCGGCACGCTTCGCGAGGAGTTCGACGGAGACGAGAGCGGGGACCGGGCGTGGCTCCTGGACCGGTCCCTGAACAGCGTCGCGCGGATGAACACCCTGATCGGAGACATGCTCGACTTCGCGGCGCTGGGGTCCCGCCCCCAGGACGGGGAAGTGGACCTGCGTGCCGTGCTGGAGCTGGTCCGCGAGGACCTCGAGGCCGCGCTGGAGGGGGTCCTGCTCGTGGGAGAGCAGCTGCCCGTCGTACGCGGTGGTGCCACGCACTGGCGGGTGGTGCTGCAGAACCTCGTCGCCAATGCGGCGAAGTTCACCCGGCACGTGGAGAGCCCGTTGGTCCGGGTCAGCGCCGGCACGGACCTCACGGGCTGGTGGCTCGAGGTGGCCGACAACGGCCCCGGCGTCCCGGTGGCCGATCGGGAACGCGTCTTCGGCCTGATGACCCAGGGAGACGCGACCAAGGGGGGCATCGGCCTCGGCCTGGCAACCTGCAGCCGGCTGGTGCAGGCGTACGGCGGCACCATCGCGATCGGCGACGCGCCCGAGGGCGGCGCGCTGGTCCGGATCACCGTCCCCGAGGCCGGGCCGGCCCCGCATGCACCCCGTGCGGACCGGCTCGCGGCGGTCACGCCGTGAGGGGCCAGCAGGTCCGGCGAGCGCGCACCGGCCCCGACACGGCAGGATGGCTGCGTGCGCGTCGTATTCGCCCCTGACAAGTTCGCCGGAACGCTGAGCGCCCGAGAGGCGGCAGCCGCGATGGCGCGTGGATGGGCGAAACGCGCTCCTGACGACGAGCTGGTCCAGGTGCCGATGTCCGACGGGGGACCCGGCTTCCTCGACGGGCTGCAGGCCGCCCTCGGCGGCGAGCTGCACAACGTCACCGTCGGCGATCCCTATGGCGTGCCCGTCCCTGCCGGGATCCTGCGGGTCGGCGAGACGGCGTACGTCGAGAGCGCCCAGTCGGTCGGGCTGCACCTGACCGAGCCGGAGCAGCGCGAGCCGCGAGTCGGCACGACCCGTGGACTGGGGCAGGTGCTCGAGCACGCCCTGGACACCGGGGCGACGCGGATCGTCGTGGGGCTCGGAGGATCGGCCACCAACGACGCCGGTGCCGGCCTGCTCGCAGCCCTGGGGGCGACGGCCGAGGGCGGAGCACTGGACGAGGGGCCGGCCGGGCTGTCGGCGCTCACCTCGGTCGACCTCGAGGCCGCCCGGGCCCGGTTCGAGGGGGTGGAGGTCGTCCTGGCCAGCGATGTGGACAACCCGCTGCTGGGCATCAACGGGGCCACCAAGATCTACGGCCCGCAGAAGGGCGTGACCGAGGAGCAGCTGGTCACGGTGGACGGGTGGCTGCAGCACTTCGCCGACCTGACAGACCGCAAGCTCGCTGCGCAGAAGGGCGCCGGCGCCGCGGGCGGGCTCGGGTTCGCGCTGATGCTGCTCGGCGGCACCCGCGCGCCGGGGGTGGAGCTGGTCGCCGAGGCGGTCGGGCTCGCGGACCTGGTCCGGGGCGCGGACCTGGTGGTGACCGGTGAGGGTGCCTTCGACTTCTCCTCACGCTCGGGCAAGGTGCCCTACGGCGTCGCGCAGGTGGCCGCCCAGCAGCTGGTCCCGTGCATCGCCCTCGCCGGGCAGGTGCTGATCGGCTCCCGCGAGATGCGGGCGCTGGGGGTGGAGTCGGCGTACTCGCTGGTCGACCTGGTGGGGGAGGAGCGCGCTCTCGGCGCTCCCGCTGAGGCGCTGGCTGAGCTCGCCGCGCGCACGGCCCGCACCTGGTCCCGTTGACCTCTGCACTGCCCTGGCCTCGCACGGACGCCTCATCGGCCGGTGGACTCGCGGATACGTGGAATAACCGGCGATGTGCGACCATTGACCAGTAACAAGCGCCTTTCCGATCAGTACTGGAGCATCGATGACCGAGCAGCTCGACACCGCAACCGAGACCCGCACCGACAGCATCAACGTCAGCGAGACCGCCTCCGCGAAGGTCAAGAGCCTGCTCGCGCAGGAAGGCCGCGACGACCTGCAGCTGCGGATCGCCGTGCAGCCCGGTGGCTGCTCCGGCCTGCGCTACCAGCTCTTCTTCGACGAGCGGAACCTCGACGGTGACGTCGTCACCGACTTCGACGGCGTCTCCGTGGTCGTCGACCGGATGAGCGTCCCCTACCTCAACGGCGCGACGATCGACTTCGTCGACTCCATCGAGAAGCAGGGCTTCACCATCGACAACCCCAACGCGACCGGCTCCTGCGCCTGCGGCGACTCGTTCCACTGATTCACGGCCGCGCCAGCGGACGTGAATGATGGTGGTCGAGCAGCGACCGCGACTGAGGAACGAAGTCGCGACGAGCGTGTCGAGACCGGGTGAGGTGAAAGCCAAGCCCCACCAAAGCAAAAACCAGAGGCGCTGTCCCCCACAGGGGACAGCGCCTCTGGTGCGTCCGGGGCCCCTCAGTCGAGGTGCAGGTGCATCCGCGACGCAAGGTGGGCAGCGGCCCGGCTGACCTCGATCTCGGGCTTGCGGACCTCGCGCGGGTACTGGTCGTAGGCGAGCGAACGGGGCGCGGAGGTGAGTGCGGTGTTGTCGATGCGCTCGCGGGGCAGCATGATCGAACTGGCACAGGCGGTGCAGTCGAGGTGCATCTGGTTGGCGGAGTCCTGGTCGTCGTAGGCAAGGCGCTCGTAGGTCATGCCCCGACGCTAGGGGCTACCAACTGGTAGCCCCACGCTTACCCATCGGTAGTGTTCGTGTCTCCCCAGGTTTCACCAGGTCGTAACAAACGAGGACCCCTCATGTCGCTGCTCATTGCCGGATCGATCGCCACGGACCACCTGATGAGCTTCGGCGGGAAGTTCGCCGACTCGCTGGTGGTGGACCAGCTCGACAAGCTGTCCGTGTCCTTCCTCGTCGACGACCTCGAGATCCGGCGAGGAGGGTGCGCGGGCAACATCGCGTTCGGCCTGAGCCGGCTCGGCCTGCGACCGGTGATGGTGGGCGCCGCGGGCACGGACTTCGCCGACTACCGCTCCTGGCTGGAGCGCCACGGGGTCGACTGCGAGTCCGTGCGGATCTCCGAGGACCTCCACACCGCGCGCTTCGTGTGCACCACGGACGCCACGATGGCCCAGTTCGCCAGCTTCTACCCCGGCGCGATGAGCGAGGCCCGGCTGATCGAGCTCGAGCCGATCGTCCGGCGCGTGGGGGAGCCCTCCTACGTCCTGGTCGGCCCCGACGACCCCGAGGGGATGGTCCGGCACACCCAGGAGTGCCGTGAGCGTGGCTACGCCTTCGTCGCCGACCCGAGCCAGCAGCTCGCCTTCGGTGAGGGCGACATGATCCGTGAGCTCGTCGACGGCGCCGCCTACCTGTTCTCCAACGAGTACGAGTCGCACCTGATCGCGCAGAAGACCGGCTGGTCCGAGGAGGAGATCCTGTCCCGGGTGGGCACCCAGGTGATCACCCTCGGCCCGGCGGGCGTGCGGATCGTGGGCACCGACCAGGAGACCGTCGAGGTCGGCGCCGTCCCCGGCGTGGTGGCGGTGGAGCCGACCGGCGTCGGCGACGCCTTCAGGTCCGGCTTCCTGGCCGCGCTGGAGTGGCGGCTGACGCACGAGCGGGCCGCCCAGGTCGGCTGCGTGCTCGCGGCGTACGTCGTGGAGCGCGTCGGCACCCAGGAGTACTCCTTCACCCACGAGGAGTTCCTCCAGCGCCTGGCGCAGGCCTACGGCGAGGCTGCTGCGGCCGACGTACGGCCCCACCTGGGGTGATCCCGCACCCTCTCGACCCGCTCAGCCCGGGGCAGCGCCGAAGCACACTGCGCGGGGCGACGCGCGCCCGCCCTGCCCGGGCCTTGGCCCCCGGCGAGTAGTAGGGTTTCCAGAGTCCCCAACAGGTCAGAAGTCCGCGTCAGCTTGGAGAAAGGGCTCGTCCGTGAGTCTGCTTTACCCCCCGCGCTTCCGGCGCGTAGCACTCGGAGGCCTGTCGGCCACGACGCTGCTGCTCCTCAGCGGTTGCTCGGCCGCGCAAGAAGGTGAGTGGGAGCGTCTCGCGATGCCCCTCCCGGCGAGCAAGGAAGCTCCCTACATCCTCGACCTGTGGATCGGGGCCTGGATCGCGGCCATGATCACCGGCGTCGTCGTGTGGGGCCTGATCCTCTTCGTCTCCGCGCGCTACCGGCGTCGCAGCGAGAGCGAGATCCCGGTGCAGACGCGCTACAACCTGCCGATCGAGATCTTCTACACCGTCGCTCCGATCATGATGGTGATCGTCTTCTTCTTCTTCACCCTGGAGACCCAGGACAAGGTGCTGAAGGTCTCGAAGGACCCCGACGAGGTCATCACGGTCGTCGGTCAGCAGTGGTCCTGGTCGTTCAACTACAACCTCGACTACGACGACGACACCAAGAAGTACGAGCCGGTCGCGGGCAAGGAGGTCGTCCACGAGGTCGGCACCACCGCGGACCGCCCCACGCTGTGGCTGGTCAAGGACAAGACCGTGACGCTCAACCTGGCCTCACCCGACGTGATCCACTCGTTCTGGGTCCCGGCCTTCCTGTTCAAGCTGGACGTGGTCCCCGGACTGCACAACGAGTTCACCGTGACGCCGACCCGCACGGGGACCTTCGTGGGACGGTGCGCCGAGCTCTGCGGCGTCTACCACTCGCGGATGCTCTTCGACGTCAAGGTCGTCGAACAGGCGGAGTACGACGCACATCTCGAGGAGCTCGCCGAGCGCGGCTCGACCGGCCCAGCCCTGGGGGGCGTTGACGCCCAGGAAACCGCGGGTCTGAAGACCGGCGACAGCGTAGGAGGAGAGTAGTGACTGCCGTCTCTGACGCGCCCACCAGCGCGATTGTCGACGCCCCGAACCCCAGCATGGGGCAGCAGGTGGTGCGGGTCCTGACGACCACCGACCACAAGCTGATCGGCAAGCTCTACCTGACCACGTCCTTCATCTGGTTCCTGATCGGCGGCCTGATGGCCCTGGTGATCAGGTCCGAGCTCGCCTTCCCGGGCCAGCAGGTCGTGAACGAAGAGCTGTACAACCAGATGTTCACGATGCACGGCACGATCATGCTGCTGATGTTCGCGACGCCGCTGTTCTTCGGCTTCGCCAACGTGCTGATGCCGCTGCAGATCGGTGCTCCCGACGTGGCGTTCCCGCGCCTGAACATGCTGAGCTACTGGTTCTACCTGTTCGGCTCCGTGATCACGATCTCGGGCTTCCTGACTCCTGGCGGCGCCGCGAGCTTCGGCTGGACCGGCTACACGCCGCTGTCGAACGCGATCCGGTCGCCCGGAGCCGGCGGGGACCTCTGGATCATGGGCCTGTACCTGATGGGTCTGGGCACCATCCTGGGCTCGGTCAACTTCGTCACCACGGTCATCTGCATGCGCGCGCCCGGCATGACGATGTTCCGGATGCCGCTGTTCACCTGGAACACGCTGATCACCAGCCTGCTCGCCCTGATCGCGTTCCCGATCCTCGGTGCGGCACTCCTGGCGCTGGAGGCAGATCGCCAGCTCGGCGCCCACGTGTTCGACCCAAGTCACGGCGGGCCGATCCTGTGGCAACACCTGTTCTGGTTCTTCGGACACCCAGAGGTGTACATCATCGCGCTGCCGTTCTTCGGCATCGTGACCGAGATCCTTCCGGTCTTCAGCCGCAAGCCGATCTTCGGCTACGTCGGCCTGGTCGGCGCGACCCTGGCGATCGCCATCCTCTCCGTCGCCGTGTGGGCGCACCACATGTTCGTCAGTGGCGCGGTCGACCTCGCGTTCTTCTCCGGGATGACCTTCCTGATCGCGGTGCCAACCGGAGTGAAGTTCTTCAACTGGATCGGGACGATGTGGGGCGGATCGATCTCCTTCGACACCCCGATGCTGTGGTCGATCGGCTTCCTGGTCACCTTCCTCTTCGGTGGCCTGACCGGCGTCATCCTGGCCTCGCCCCCGCTGGACTTCCACGTCTCGGACTCCTACTTCGTGGTGGCGCACTTCCACTACGTGGTCTTCGGCACCGTGGTGTTCGCGATGTTCGCGGGCTTCTACTTCTGGTGGCCGAAGATGACCGGCAGGATGCTCGACGAGCGGCTCGGCAAGATCCACTTCTGGCTGCTGTTCATCGGCTTCCACACCACGTTCCTGGTCCAGCACTGGCTCGGGGTCGAGGGGATGCCGCGTCGCTACGCCGACTACGCAGCCTCGGACGGGTTCACGCTGCTCAACCAGGTCTCGACCGTGGGAGCGTTCCTGCTGGCCTTCTCGACGCTGCCGTTCCTGCTCAACGTCTACCTGACCACCCGTGCGCCGAAGGTGACCGTGGACGACCCGTGGGGCTGGGGACGCTCGCTCGAGTGGGCGACCAGCTGCCCGCCGCCCCGGCACAACTTCCTCACCCTGCCCCGGATCCGCTCGGAATCGCCGGCCTTCGACCTCCACCACCCGGAGATCGCCGCGCTGGAGTACTCCGACAACGAGGGTCTCGGTGAGGACGGCAAGGTCTCCGACGCACCGGACATGGAAGGCCGCCCGGGACAGGTCGGCAAGGAAGGCGACGCCCGATGAAGAACGAGACCCTGATCTTCGTGATCTGTTCCATCTTCTTCTTCCTGGTCACTCCCGCCTACTGGTACATCAGCGGCGACTACACCGGCACCACCGCACTGGCGATGACCTTCCTGCTGGTGGCGCTGATCGCCTTCTACCTCGGCTTCCACGCCCGCAAGATGGGTCCTCGTCCCGAGGACCGCAAGGACGGGGAGATCGCCGAGGGGGCCGGCGAGCTCGGGTTCTTCCCGCCGTACAGCTGGTGGCCGCTGTGGTGCGCGCTGTGCGCGGCCGTGATGGTCCTCGGCATTGCACTGGGCTGGTGGCTGTTCATCATCGGGGCGGCGCTCGGCATCATTGCGCTGTGCGGTCTCGTCTTCGAGTACTACCGCGGAGAGCACGCCCACTAGTCGTTGCGGGGTCGTGACAAAGAAATACGAGACGGCGCGACGATTCTGGCGCCTTGCGTTGTTAGCCTGAGTCGTCGCTGTTTCGCTTTCCGTCTCGTGGGGTTCCAGATGTCCGGTCGGCCGGTTCGTGTGCGCATGTCCCTGATCGCTGTCACCGTGGCCCTCGTGTCGCTGTCGGCCTGCTCAGGAGTCTCCGACGACGATGAGCCGGACGCGGCGCCGGCCGGGAAGCAGCAGGTCGACGAGCGTTCCGCGGCCACGATCTCGAGCAGCATCCGCCCGGGTGCCACCGGGGTCGGCCTCGAGCGCAAGGTACGACTGCGCGTGCAGGGCGGCACCCTGGAGCAGGTCGCGGTCACCGGACCCGGGGGAGCCTCGGTCCAGGGGCGACTGTCCGCCGACAAGACCCGCTGGGTCTCCCAGGCGACGCTCCAGCCGGCGTCGAGCTACCGGATCTCCAGCACCGCCCTCGACGCCGAGGGCCGCCAGAACACCTACCAGGCACAGTTCGCGACCCGCAAGCTCAGCCTGGACGAGCAGACCTTCCCCAGCTTCGTGCCCACGCAGGGCCAGACGGTCGGGGTCGGGATGCCGGTCATCATCCGCTTCGACGTGCCCGTCACCGACCAGGCCTCGATCGAGCGCCACCTCAAGGTGGTCAGCCAGCCCGCCCAGGCCGGCGCGTTCCACTGGATCAGCGACTCCGAGGTTCACTGGCGGCCCCGGACCTACTGGCGACCCGGCACCGACGTGGCCGTGACCGCCGACATTGGCGGCGTCCCGGCGGGCAACGGCATCTATGGACAGAAGGACCGCGCGGTCAAGTTCCACGTGGGCGACGCCATGGTCAGCAAGGTCGACATGAACACCCACCAGATGCGGGTCTTCCGCAACGGCAAGAAGATCCGCACCATCCCGATCACCACGGGGGAGCAGCCGAAGTTCACCACTCGCTCGGGCACCAAGGTGATCGTGGAGAAGTTCCGCCAGAAGCGGATGAACTCCGAGACGATCGGGATCGATCCCGCCAGCGCGGACGGCTACGACCTCGACAACGTCGAGTACGCCATGCGCGTCACCTACTCGGGTGAGTTCGTGCACGCGGCTCCCTGGTCGGTGGGCCAGCAGGGCCGCTCCAACGTGAGTCACGGGTGCACCGGGATGAGCACCGCCAACGCGCAGTGGCTCTACAGCAACTCCAAGATCGGCGACGTGATCGAGTACGTCGGCACCGACCGCGGCACGGACCTGACCAACGGCTACGGGGACTGGAACGTGGGCTTCGACGAGTACCGCTCAGGCTCCGCCCTCAGCTGATCGCAGCACCCGGGGCTAGAGTGTGAGTGGCTCCACCGGGAGGCACCATGCACACCACAGCCACAGCCACAGCACGCTCGGGCGGGCTCGTGCTCGCCACCATCCTGGTCGTAATGGCCCCCACGGTGGCCGTGGCCGGCACCCACCGCGGATCCGACGCGGCCTCGGACGTCGTTGAGTTCCACGAGGACCAGACCACGACGCCACGGCCGGATCGCTCCGACGGAGACATCCTGCGGACCTCGGTCGTGCACGGGAAGCGCCGGGTGACGCTGGCCATCGACCACGCGGACCTGACACCGCCCGCCTCGGCCAACGAGTTCGCCCTGCACTACTTCCGCATCGTCACGAGCAAGCAGCGCATCCGTGAGATTCGCCTGGAGACCACGGCGACCCAACCCTACGGAACGCTGACCATGGAGACGCCACGCGGTGATGCCGTCAGGTGTCGAGGAAGAAGCTGGGCGATCAGCTATGCCAGGAGCTTCGTGAGGGTGTCGGTGCCGCGCCGCTGCCTCGGGCGCCCGAAATGGGTGCGCGTCGCCATGTCCACTTCGAAGGCCCATCCGGCCCGCTTCACCGGGTACACCGATGACGCCGCCTCATCCGGCTCGCCCGGCCCCCTACCGACGTTGGGCCCGCGCGTGTACCGGTAGATCGCCCGGAAAGAGCGAGGGCCCGGGGATGTCCCGGGCCCGTCGCTCTACTGTGGCGTCAGTGCTTGGAACTGAGCTCGTCGCCGCTCACGTCGTGCCGGCCGTCGAACTGGAGCGGGTTCGACGAGTACCGCTCAGGCTCCGCCCTCAGCTCACCAAACCACCCCGGCGTCCTCCTGGTCGCCGCTAGGGTCAGCCTGTGCGAGTCCTGCTGATCCTCTTCCTGGTCCTGCTGGTGCCCTTCTGCCTGGCCCTGTGGGCCTCCGCGCGACGCCCGACCACTCACGAGGTCGACCATGCCGAGGAGCTCCGTGAGCTGGAGGCTGCTCGGGACCTGATCGATCGGTTGCTGGACGCTGCCGTCGACCGGCGAGACGTCGACTCGGTCCTCGCGCCCCTGGTCATCGACGAGATCCGTACGCACCAACGCAGCCTGCGGCAGCGCCCCGACGACGACAAGGACAGCTGAGATGGCACGTAAGGGCGAGTCGGCGCCCACGTCGCGACCGCGGATGAGCGCAATGGGGCTGCCGGTGGTGGCCGCGGTGGTGCTCCTGGCCGTTGCGGGACTGGTGGCGCTGGTGGCGGCGTCCTCGGTGAACACCGGCTCCAACATCACCGCGCTCCAGATCGGCGGCGGTCCGATCGAGGACAGCAAGATCAAGAGATGCATCCCGGCGGGCACCCACGAGAACTTCAACTCGCCGGGGGACAAGTACGCCTACTACCCGCTGTCGGAACGTGACTGGGACGCCACCGGGCAGCGGGGCTCGGACTCTGCGGCGATGCGGTCGGTCTCCAGCGACAACGTGGAGATGCAGGTACCGATCGTCGTCCGGTTCTCCATGGTGACCGACTGCAAGACGCTGAAGAACTGGTACAACGAGCACGGGCAGCGCTACGGCGCCTCGCTGACCGAGGACGGTGCGATGACCAGCGGCTGGGACCTGGCGCTGCGCAAGCTGGTCGCGGACCCGTTGGACGCCCAGCTCGACCGGATCGTCCAGCGCTACCCGTGGCGCAAGGTCTGGAACGACCCCGCGATCAAGGCCGAGATCGAGAGCCAGGTCTCCGACCAGATGGAGACCCTGGTCGATCGCCAGGCACGCGGCCACTACTTCGAGGGCTTCACGGTGCTGGTCAAGAAGCCGTCTCCGATCGACAAGGAGCTGATCGCGTCGATCAACGAGTCGCAGAAGCTGCTCGCAGTCTCCGAGCAGGCGATCGCGCGGGCCCGGGCCGATGTCGCCCGTGCCGACGCCGAGGTCAAGGTCGCGCGGGCACAGGCGGCCAAGCGGCGCGCCGAGATCAACGGCTACGGCTCGACGGAGGCCTATCTCAAGGCGCAGGCCGTCGAGAAGGGGCTCAACCCCTGGCAGCCCACCACCTCGGGTGTCTTCACCAACCAGGGCGGGCAGGGACAGTAAGGCCCTGTGCGGCGCCCGCGGGCCGGTCTGGACGAGACCGAGCGCTTGCAGATTGACGAGGACAGGGCGGTACGCGCGGCTGAGCTGAACCAGGCACGCCTTGGGGCGCCAACTCCCCGTCAGTAGACCCAGCGCCCGGGCCTGCCGCGATCGGCTCGGACGGGCGGAGCAGAGGACGTGCGAGGCGCGCCAGGCCCATGAGCAGGCACGAGAAAGGCCGAGGGGCCCGGGGAGATCCCCGGGCCCCTCGGCCTTGTGGTGCTGCGTCAGTGCTTGGAGCTGAGCTCGTCGCCGCTCACGTCGTGCCGGCCGTCGAACTGGTGGCCGTCGGCCGCCTGGTCGAGACCTGCCTCGTGCTGGTGCTCGATCTCGACGTGGTGGTGCGCCTCCTCGAGCTCGGCCCTGGTGGGCTTCTGCACGTTGCTGCCGTACCAGTACCGCGACAGCGCTGCCCGGATCTTGTCCTTGCGGGCCGTGGGGGAGGGGATGCCGTTCTCGTCGGCCTCCCGTTCCGGCACGTACACCTCGTCGCGGTCCCGAGCCGTGAGCGTGTAGGCACGCTCCACGGGCAGCGGCAGGTGCTTCTCGCTGTAGCCGCCCTGGGCGTCGCGCATGATCACGCCGCTCTCGTAGCCGTGCAGCAGCATCTCGTTGTCGTGACGCTGCAGCGAGATGCACCAACGGCGGGTGATCAGGAACGCGACCACCGGCCCGATGAAGACCGCACCACGCATGAAGTAGGTGATCTGGTTGATGCTCAGGTCCAGCGTCAGCGCGATGATGTCGTTGCCGCCGGCAGCCCACATCAGACCGTAGAAGGTCATCAGCGCGACCATGACCGCGGTCCGGGTCGGGGCGTTGCGGGGGCGCTGGAGCAGGTGGTGCTCCCGCTTGTCACCGGTGATCCAGCCCTCGATGAACGGCAGGACCAGCAGGATCGTGAACATCAGGCCGGGCAGCACGATGATCGGCAGGAACACGTTCCACGACCAGGTGTGGCCCCAGAACACGCTCTCGATGCCCGGCATGATCCGCAGGGCGCCGTCGGGCCACCCCATGTACCAGTCCGGTTGCGAGCCTGCGGTCACCTCAGCCGGGTTGTACGGCCCCAGCTGCCAGACCGGGTTCACGGTCATGAACGCACCCATCAGGGTGAGCACGCCGAAGACGACGAAGAAGAAGCCGCCCGCCTTGGCCATGTAGACCGGGAGCATCGGGAAGCCCACGACGTTGTGCTCCGTGCGGCCGGGCCCGGGCCACTGGGTGTGCTTGTGGTAGACGAGCAGCAGCATGTGCGCCGCGATCAGCGCCAGGAGCAGGCCCGGGAGCAGCAGCACGTGCACCGTGTAGAGCCTGGGGATGATCGAGTCGCCCGGGAACTCCCCGCCGAAGAGGAAGAACGACATGTAGGTGCCGACGACGGGCATCGACTTCATGAAGCCGTCCGCGGCCCGGATGCCGGTGCCGGAGAGCAGGTCGTCGGGAAGCGAGTAGCCGGTGAAGCCCTCCAGGGTGCCGAGCAGCAGCAGCAGGCAGCCGATCACCCAGTTGAGCTCGCGGGGCTTGCGGAACGCGCCGGTGAAGTAGACGCGCAGCAGGTGGATCATCATCGAGGCGATGAAGATCGTGGCCGCCCAGTGGTGGATCTGCCGCATCAGCAGGCCGCCACGCACGTCGAAGGAGATGTTCAGCGTCGAGGCATAGGCCTCCGACATGTGCAGGCCGCGCAGCTGGTCGTAGGAGCCGTCGTAGATGACCTCGACCATGCTCGGGCGGAACCACAGGGTCAGGAACACACCCGTGAGCAGCAGGACGACGAAGCTCCACAGGGCGATCTCGCCCAGCATGAACGACCAGTGGTCCGGGAAGACCTTGCGGAGGTTCTTCTTGGCGAGCCCGGCGAGTCCGAGCCGATCGTCGGCCCACTCGGCGGCCTTGCCGGCCTTGGAGGGTTTTGTGGCCGTCGCCGGCTTCGTGCCATTCGTGTTGGCAATAGTGGTCATTGTCAGATCACCTACGTTCCCAGAAGCTCGGGCCAACCGGCTCGGTGAAATCGCTGCGAGCGATCAAGTAACCCTCGTCGTCCAGGTCCAACGGTAGCTGGGGCACTGCACGAGCGGCCGGGCCGAAGACCACCCTGCCGTTGTCCGCGAGGTCGAAGGTGGACTGGTGGCACGGGCAGAGCAGGTGATGGGTCTGCTGCTCCCACAAGGAGATGGGGCAACCGACGTGGGTGCAGATCTTGGAGTAGCACAAGATCCCGTCGATGCCCCAGTTCTCACGGCCCTTGGCCACCTTGATGTCGTCAGGGGGCATCCGGACGACGATGACGGCGGCCTTGGCCTTCTCCTGCATCAGCTCGACGCCCTCGATGACGTGCTCGCCCTCGGCGTTCTCTTCGAAGAACAGCGCAGGCTCGCC
The DNA here is from genome assembly GCF_058215735.1 of Nocardioides sp. Z30_9. Taxonomy (NCBI): domain Bacteria; kingdom Bacillati; phylum Actinomycetota; class Actinomycetes; order Propionibacteriales; family Nocardioidaceae; genus Nocardioides; species Nocardioides sp. Z30_9. The sequence goes on along the minus strand of NZ_JBZAJF010000001.1, from coordinate 660,186 downwards.
GTTCACCAGCTGGCCGACCTCCATGTCCTGGGGCCGGATCGGGGTGCCGTCGACGTCCTGGACGACGCGCATGCCCTTCTTCCACACGGTGTGGAAGAGCTTGTCGCCGGGAAGGGGGCCGAGGTCGCGCAGCGCCACGATCGGGGCGAGGAGCAGGATGCCGAGTGCGCCGAACAGGGAGTTGCGCACCAGCGGGCGGCGCCCGATGCCGGACTCCTCCGCGCCGACCGAGAGCGCCTCGAGGGCCTGCTCGCGGTCTTCGGGGGAGGATGCGCCGGGGTGGCGCATCTCGATCATCTCCTGGTCGCTCATCAGCTTGCGGGCCCACTGGATGACACCGATGCCGATGCACAGCAGAGCCAGGCCGAGGGTCGTGCCCAGGGCAGGCGTGGAGAGCCCGAAGCCGAGGGCGTGGTCGGGGTCGTCGCCGATCTTGAAGACGAAGAACGACACGAAGAACAGCACCGTGAACACGGCCGAGAGGAAGAACAGGGTGACGATCTGCCGCTCGGCGCGCTTCTCCGCCGCCGGATCGACGTCGGTGGGGCGCGGCTGGTGCTCGTGCATCCCTGGATCGGGGATCGGATCGCCCTCGACCGTGGAGAGCTCCTGGTTCTCGCTCATGCCTGGTTCTTCTTCCTCGAACGGGTGGAGTTGGCAGCGATCCACACTGCCGCGCCCACGAGGGTGCCGATGCCGACCAGCCAGCCGAAGAGGCCCTCGGAGACGGGGCCGAGGTTGCCGAGGCCGAAGCCGCCGTAGCTGGGCGTCTCCTCGCTCTTCTTCAGGTAGGCGATGACCTGACGCTTGTCATCGGGGGTCATCAGCTCGTCGGAGAACACCGGCATCTGCTGGGGGCCGGTGAGCATCGCCTCGTAGATGTACTTGGGGTCGACGCCCTGGATGTCCGGGGCGAACCGGCCGCGGGCGAGCGCGCCGCCCTTGCCGGCGAAGTTGTGGCACGCCGTGCAGTTGGTGCGGAAGAACTCGCCGCCGCGCACGATGTCCTCGTTGCTGGCGTCGTTCGGGTCGTAGTCGGCCTTGTTCGGCACGTCGGGACCCGGGGCGAGGGAGGCGACGTAGGCGGAGAGCGCCTCGATCTCGTCCTCGTCGTAGACCGGGGGCTTGCGCAGGGCCTGGGTGCCGGGCTGGGACATCGGCATCCGGCCGGTGCCGACCTGGAAGTCGACCGCGGCCGCGCCCACGCCCACGAGGGTGGGGCCGTACTGGTTGCCCTTGACCGTGGGAACGCCCTCGGCGTTCTTGCCGTGACAAGAAGCACAACCGACCAGGAAGAGAGCGCGGCCCTTGGCCACCATCTCCTCGTCGGCGGCCTTCGTCTGGGCCGTCGCGGGGGAGAGCGCGGCGTACATGCCGCCGGTGAGCAGCAGGCCGAGCACCAGCACCAGGGGGGCGGCGAGCCGGGAGCGGCGACCGACGGAGAGTCGGCCGGCGATCCGGTGAAGCAACCCGTTGCTGGGTTTCTTGAAGAGTGGCACCTGTGGGTCCTTTGTGGTCAGTGCTACTTGATCAGGTAGACGGTCGCGAACAGGGCGATCCACACCACATCGACGAAGTGCCAGTAGTAGGACACGACGATCGCGGTGACAGCCTGCTCGTGGGTGAACTTGCGTGCGATGAGGGTGCGGCCGAGCACGAACAGGAACGCGATCAGTCCGCCGAGGACGTGGATGCCGTGGAAGCCCGTTGCGAGGTAGAACACGGTGCCGTACGCCGAGTCCTGGATGGTGAGGCCCTTGTGGACCAGCTCGGCGTACTCGAAGGCCTGCCCGGCGATGAAGATCGCGCCCATGATGTAGGTCAGGGCGAACCACTCGCGCAGGCCCCAGAGCTTGACCTGGAGGAGCTTGCCGGTGCGGCCCACGATGCCGTCCTCGGCCTTGAACACGCCGAGCTGGCAGGTCACCGAGGACAGCACCAGGATCAGGGTGTTCACCGTGGAGAACGGCACGGCGAGCTCCACCGTGTTCTGGGCCCACAGCTCAGGACTCACCGACCTGATCGTGAAGTAGGCCGCGAACAGCGCCGCGAAGAACATGAGCTCGCTCGCGAGCCACACGATGGTGCCTACGGCAACCATGCTCGGACGGTCGTCGTGAGCATGGAGCCGGGATGCTGGGATAGCCGTTGCGTTCGCCACGTCGTCATTATTGCCCGACGGTTCCGAGACAGCACCCCTACCCCCGGTGTTTCGCTGCGATCTTGGTTCTGCTGCGTGCGCAGGCACCGCCTAACCTGTGGGGGTGCCGCCCTTTTCCTTCTCGGCCGTCTTCACCCAGTGGGGACTGCCGCCGATCCTGTTCGTGCTCGTCGTCTGGGCCACTGGTCTGTACCTGCTCGGCGTGTACCGCCTGCACCAGCGCGGTGACCGGTGGCCGATCGGACGCACCCTGGCCTTCGTCGGCGGCGGGATGGGGTCGTTCCTGTTCGCCGCCAGCTCCGGGATCGCGGCGTACGACACCACGCTGCTGAGCGTGCACATGGTCCAGCACATGATCCTGTCGATGCTGGTGCCGGTGTTCTGCGCACTGGGCGCACCCGTGACCCTCGCGCTGCGGACCCTGCCCCCGCGGCCGCGTCGTCTGCTCCTGAGCCTGCTGCACTCGCGCTTCGCCCGGGTGCTCACCTTCGCGCCGATCGCGTTCGCGCTCTACGTGCTCAGCCCGTGGGCGCTGTACTTCACCGGCTGGTACACCGCGACGCTGAACTCCGACCTGCTGCACGAGTTCATGCACCTGCACCTGGTGGCGACCGGGGCGCTGTTCTTCACGCCCATCCTGGGCGTCGACCCCGTCCCCGGGCGCGTGGCCTACCCGTTCCGGATGCTGACGCTGATGCTGTCGCTTCCCTTCCACGCCTTCCTCGGCGTCACGATCATGGGCCAGACCCAGCTGATCGGGGGGGACTGGTACCCCAAGCTGGGCGAGACGCTGTCGTGGCTCCCGGACCCCCGCGACGACCAGCACCTGGCCGGCGGCATCCTGTGGGCCTCGGGCGACCTGATCGCACTGATCCTGTTCGGTGTGCTCTTCGCCCAGTGGGTGCGTTCGTCCATCCAGGAGGGGAAGCGGGAGGACCGGCGGCTGGACCGCCTGGAGCGGCTCCAATCCACCTCCTCCGCCGCCGAGTCCAACCGGTAGCATCGTCCGCGTGACCAGCCAGCCCGCGCCCTTGAAGGTGCTCGTCTACAGCGACGACCGCGACACTCGCCAGCAGGTGATCCTGGCCCTCGGCAGGCGTCCCCACCCCGACCTTCCTCAGCTGGAGTACGTCGAGGTGGCCACCGAGCCGGTCGTCATCCAGCAGATGGATGCCGGCGGGATCGACCTGGTGATCCTGGACGGCGAGGCGGTCCCCGCAGGCGGGCTCGGCATCGCCCGCCAGCTCAAGGAGGAGATCTACGAATGTCCTCCGGTCCTGGTGCTCACCGGCCGGGTGCAGGACAACTGGCTCGCGACCTGGTCGCGCGCCGAGGGCGCCGTCGCCCACCCGCTCGACCCCATCGAGCTCGCCGAGGCCGTGACCCGGCTGCTGCGCTCGCGGGTCGCGGCGCAGGCGTGACGGTCACCCGCTGATGGGCGCGATCACGTGGCCCGAGGTGCTCGGGTCACTGGTCGGGGGCGCCGACCTGAGCTCCGAGCAGACGGCGTGGGCGATGGGGGAGATCCTCTCCGGCCAGGCGACGCCGGTACAGATCGCGGGGTTCGCCGTGGCGCTGCGCGCCAAGGGCGAGACCGTCGATGAGCTGCAGGGACTCGTGGACGCCATGTACGTGCACGCGACGCCCCTGTTCGTGCCCGGACGCGTCCTGGACGTGGTCGGCACCGGGGGAGACCGCTCGTTCTCGGTGAACATCTCCACGATGTCGGCGATCGTGGCAGCGGGAGCAGGAGCGCCGGTCGTCAAGCACGGCAACCGCTCCGCCTCGAGCAAGGCGGGCAGCGCGGACGTGCTCGAGCAGCTCGGCATCCGCCTCGACCTCACGGCCGACGAGGTCGCCCGCGTCGGTGCCGACGCCGGCATCACCTTCTGCTTCGCAGCGGCCTTCCACCCGGCACTGCGGCATGCCGCGACGGCTCGCAGCCAGCTCGGCATCGGCACCACCTTCAACTTCCTGGGCCCGATCGCGAATCCCGCGAAGCCCGAGGCACAGGCCATCGGGTGCGCCGACCGGGCGATGGCCCCGGTGATGGCGGGCGTGTTCGCCCGTCGCGGCGTGGACGCCTGGGTCTTCCGGGGCGACGACGGGCTGGACGAGCTCACCACGACCACCACCTCGAGCGTGTGGGCCGTCGAGGGGGGCGAGGTGGTCGAGCACACGCTGGACCCCGCCGAGCTCGGGATCCCCCGTGGCACCGCCGAGGGGCTGCGCGGCCAGGACGCGGTGTACAACGCCGGCGTGGTCCGCAGCGTGCTGGCGGGAGATACCGGCCCCGTCCGGGACGCCGTCCTGCTCAACGCCGGCGCCGCGCTCGCGGTGCACGCGGCGCAGGACGGATCGCTGGAGGAACGGCTCCTGGCGGGCATCGAGCGCGCCCGCGAGGCGATCGACTCCGGTTCGGCTCAGGCCACCCTCGACCGCTGGGTCGCAGCGACCAGCTGACCGGCGCCCAGGCGCGTGCGGGCCCTAGATATCAGTCGAGCCCGAGGGAGAACGCAGACTCCAGGTCGTGGCGCGAGTAGCTGCGGAACGCGATGTGGGTCTCGGTCTCCATCACGCCGGGGACCTTGTTGATCTGGTCGGCCACCACACGGGCGACGTCCTCGTGGTCGGTGACGCGCACGAGCGTGATCAGGTCGATCTGGCCGGTGACGCTGTAGACCTCACTGACCCCGGCCAGTGCCGCGATGGCCTCCGCGACCTCGGGGATGCGGGCGACGTCGGCCTTCACGAAGACGATGGCGGTGATCATGGGGCCAAGGTATCCCGTCGGGGCTCACGGTTCAGGGCTGGTGGACCGTGGCGAGGCTGCGGCGCTCGTCGAAGGGCTCCAGCGAGGCACGTGAGGTCTCCACGGCGTCGTGCAGGGCCAGGTGACGGGTGGCGCCGCGGACCGGGCAGGTCCACTCGCCCTCGACGTGCACCAGGCGTACGCCGGGCTGCTCGAGCCAGCGCAGGATCTGCTCGGACTCCTCCGCGCTCGCCGAGGGGGTCGGCCCGGGGCCGCCGAGCACGGTCTCGGCGGACCCGCGCAGCTGCGTGACCCACTCGCCGGCATGGGCATCGGCGGGGATCACCCCGGCAGCGGCCAGCCTGCCGTGGCGCACGACGTGCACCGCCCACCGGTGGTCGTCCTCGCGGCGGGCGGCGACGAGCTCGGCGCACGAGGACAGGGAACCCAGGCGCTGGGTGCGTGCGGCCGCCCTGAGGAACGCGGAGAGCCGGTCGCGATGGACTCCGGCCTCCTCGAACCTCTCGTCCTCGGCGAGGCGGTTCATCCGCGCCGTGAGCGAGTCCACCACGTCGTCGGCGCGGTGCAGCAGGTTCTCGCGCACCCGGGTGACGAGGTCGGCGTAGTGGTCCATCGAGATGCTGCCGTCGCACGGGGACAGGCACCGGCCCATCTCCGCCAGCACGCAGGCGGAGCGCGTCGGGGTGATCGGCAGGCGGTCGCTGCACTGCCGGATCGGGAAGGCCTCGTGCAGCGCGGACAGGCACTTCTCCGCGACCCGGCGCGAGCTGAACGGACCGAGGTAGTCGGCGCCGTCCTCGGCGATCTTGCGGACCAGCGAGAGCCGGGGCCACGGCTCCACGGTCAGCTTGAGCCAGTGCACCTTCTCCGGGTGCCGGCTGCGGCGGTTGTAGCGGGGCTTGTGGGCGGCGATCAGGCGCAGCTCGCGCACACGGGCCTCGAGCGGGGTGGCGCACTCGATACCGGTCACCGACGCCGACAGGTTGACCATCTCGCCCATCCGCGAGCGGCTCTCCGAGGCGGTGAAGTAGGAGCGCACCCGGGTGCGGAGGTCTCGTGAGGTGCCCACGTAGAGCACCCGCTCCTGCTCGTCGCGGAACAGGTAGACGCCGGGGGAGTGCGGCAGGTGCTCGGCGAGGTGGCGCTTGCGGCGTACGGCGGGACTGACCCGCGAGGTGTAGGTGGAGAGCTCCTCGAGCGTGTGCACGCCCAGCCCGCCGAGGCGCTCCATCAGGCCGTGCAGCACGTCGACGGTCGCCCGGGCGTCGGAGAGGGCCCGGTGGTTGGGGGTGGTCGTGGACCCGAACGCCACCGCGAGCGAGCTCAGCTTGCAGTTGGGGGCGTCGTCACGGGTGATCACGCGGCGGGCGAGCCGCGCCGTGTCGAGGACCTCGAACCCCGGCCAGGGGTGCCCCTGAGCGGCGGCGAAGTGCTTGAGGAAGCCGATGTCGAAGGGCGCGTTGTGGGCCACGAGGACGCTGCCCTGGGCGAACTCGAGGAAGGCGGGCAACGCCGACTCGATCGGAGGGGAGGAAGCCACCATCGAGTTGGTGATGCCGGTGAGCACGGCGATGAAGGGCGGGATCTGCGTGTGCGGGTTGACCAGCGTCTGGAACTCGCCGAGGACCTCGCCGCTGCGCACCTTGACCGCGCCGATCTCGGTGATCATCGCCCCGCCTCGCACCGAGGCGCCGGTGGTCTCGAGGTCCACCACGCAGAAGGTGACATCACGCAGGGGGCGCCCCAGCTCGTCGAAGCTCATCTGTGCGGACCACTTGCTCACGTGGACGACGCTAGGCAGCCGCACCGACAAAAGCCGCCAGGCAGGGCCGTGGACGTGGCGAAAGCAACACTGTCGGTGGCAGGTGGTGGAGTCCGGGTATCACTTCCCCAGCACCACCCCCGAGGAGCCCACAGATGAGCGTTCACATCGACTGCGACACCTGCCTGGTGCGTGGCCTGTCCTGCCACGACTGCGTGGTGACGGTCCTGCTCGGGCCGCCTCCCGAGCTCAGCTTCGACAGCGAGGAGCAGGAGGCTCTGGGCGTTCTCGCCCAGTCAGGACTGGTGCCGCCGCTGCGCATGGTGACACCGATGTCGGGCCCCGAGGTGGAGTCCGCGTGAACATGAACACAGCCCCTTGCGCCCCTCGCCGAGTTGGCCACCGTGCGGTTTCGTGCTTAGTGTGTTGAACCTAGGGCCCTCGGACCAGCACACCGACCAGGTGAGCTCGGGGGCCGCGCCGAGTCTGAATCAGTCACTCCCGAGTGTCTGTGCCGGAGCCGGGGACCCACGTTACTTGGGGTGAATCCGGCCAACGCGTCACTGAGGTGTCGCGGAGGCTGGTAGGGCGTCTTTGGGCCCGAATCCGTCAGCTGACCTGGTAGGCGTACAGACAAAGAGGAGACCGACCGATCTTGCTCGACGGCCGGAAAAAAACCCATGCCCGAATTGCCGCGGCGGTCACGACCACGGCACTGACCACCCTCGGACTCGGCGTCGTCGCGCCAGCGCCTGCCGCAGCCGCTCCGAACGGCATCGAAGCCGTGCAGGCGAGGGTCGACCGACTCTCGGACCGCGCCGAGGCCGCCGAGAAGCGGCACGACGCCGCCAGGTCGACCCTGGTGAAGAAGCGCACGACGCTCGCGCGGGTCCGTGCCGACATCCGCCACCATCGCCAGGTGCTGGACAGCCTGCGCGCCCAGGTGGCCAGCACGGTCTCCAGCGATTCGGTGAGCGCCGCCGGCGCCTCGATCCCGGCCAAGGACCTCTCGCGCAGCGCCGACGTGCTGCTGTCCAACGTCACCTTGACCACCGAGGAGGCGGGAGCCAGCGCACAGGCCCTGGCCGACTCGAACATCAAGCTTGCGCAGCTCCACGAGCGCCGGGTGGCCGTGCGCGGCCAGGTCGACGCCCAGGCGGGCCGCGAGAAGGCGCTGCTGGAGCGCAAGCGGAGCGAGGACGCGCGGGTGGCGAACGCCAACGCGCACCTGAAGCGGCTGGAGGCGCAGGCCGAGGCTGCCCGGGTCAAGGCCGCGGCCGAGCGGCTCAAGCGTCTCGGCGGCCCGGTGCTGGCCTACGCGAAGTCGAAGATCGGCAACTCCTACGTCTACGGCGCTGCCGGGCCGTCGTCCTTCGACTGCTCCGGCCTGACCATGATGGCCTGGGCGCAGGCGGGCGTGAGCCTGCCGCACAGCTCCTCGGCGCAGTACAATTCGGGGACCCGTGTCTCCGAGAGCGAGCTGCAGCCAGGTGATCTCGTCTTCTACTACAGCCCGATCAGCCACGTCGGCATCTACATCGGCGACGGCCAGATCGTGAACGCGCTGAACCCCGGTTCCGGGGTCAAGATCTCCGGCCTGCACGACATGCCCTACGTCGGCGCGGTCCGCCCTGGCTGACCGACCCGCCCGCAGAGCCGCTCGCCCGTTCGGGGCGGGCGGCTTCCTGCTTGTTGCGGGGCTGCTCGTGGCCCTGCTCGCCGGGCTGCTGGCCGGGTGCGACCGCGAGGTCGACGTGGCGCCGCCCAAGGCGCCCCCCGGGGCCGAGGCCCGCGATCCCGGGACCGCCCAGGCTGCTCTGGACGCGCTCGTCGCAGCCGTGCGCGAGCAGGACCGGGCAGCCGTCGGGGCCGTGGCCGCGCCCGGCGCCCGGGAGCTCCTGGAGGGGATCCTCCAGAACTCGGTCGACCTCCGGATCGGTGAGCTGTCGATGCGCTACGTCGAGGAAGCGGCACCGCTCGACGGGAAGGAGCAGGCGCGCTTCGGCGAGGGTTCCTGGCGCGGCACCGTCCAGCTCGCCTATCGCTACGACGGCCTCGACGAGTCGACCGCCAACCACGAGACCAGCGTGGTGTTCGTCCCGCGCCCGGACGGCGCCGCGATCGCGTCGATGGGCGGGGAGAACGACCGGAGTCCGCTGTGGCTGGTGGAGCGGCTGAGCGTCGTACGCACGCCGCAGTCGTTGCTGGCCGTGGCCGGTGACTCGGCGGGGCGCTATCCCGCCCTGGTCACCACCGCGCTGCGCCAGGTGCGGAAGGTGCTCCCGCAGTGGCGTGGTCCGCTGCTCGTGGAGGTTCCCCGCAGCAGGGCCCAGCTGGACCGGGCGCTGTCGGCGGAGTCCGGCAAGTACGACAACATCGCCGCTGTGACCACCACGGCCGACGGCTCGCTGCGTCCCGGAGCGCCGGTGCGGGTCTTCGTGAACCCGGGCGTCTTCGAGAAGCTGCAGGACCGGGGCGCACAGGTGGTGATGACCCACGAGGCCACCCACGTCGCGACCGACGCCACGTTCACCTCGATGCCCACCTGGCTCCTGGAGGGCTTCGCCGACTACGTCGCGCTCGAGGGCGTGGGCGTGCCTGTGGACGTGGCCGCCGGCCAGATCCTGGCCAAGGTCCGCAAGGAGGGGGCGCCTCGTGACCTGCCCAGCACCGAGGACCTCGACCCCACGGCGGCGGGACTCGGCGCCACCTACGAGGAGGCCTGGCTGGCCTGCCGCTTCCTGGCGCGCGAGTACGGCGCGGACCGCCTGCTCGCCTTCTACGAGGCGGTCGGCTCCGGCGCCTCGACGCAGGAGGCGTTCCGCACCCGGGTCGGCACCACGCAGCGAGAGTTCGTGATGCGCTGGCGCCGTGACCTGGTCCGCCTTGCCGGGGTGGCAGGCTGAGCGACGTGCCCCCCGGACAGCGACCCAGCGTGCGGCTGTGCCTGGGCCTCATCGGTGGATCAGTGCTGGTCCTGGTCGTGCTGGGCGTGCTGTTCGTCCCGTGGTCGTGGCTCCCGGGTGGCGAGCTGGTCGAGGTGCGGGGGAGCGAGGTGTTCTCCTCGGCGCACCTGCGTCGGGCCGAGGCCTACGCCACCGCGCAGCGTCACCTCAGCTGGGCAGCGCTGGCGGTGCAGCTCGTGCTGGCCCTGGTCCTGGGGCTGACCCCCCTGGGCGCGCGGCTGACGCGGCGCCTGCCGCGACCGTGGTGGCTGCGCGTCGCGCTGGCCACCTTCGTCCTGGTGCTGTTGGGCGAGGTGGCCGTGTCGCCGTTCTCGGTCGCCATCCGGCGCAACGCGCTCGAGGAGGGTCTCACCCGCCAGTCGCTGGCGGGCTGGCTCCGCGACCAGGGCACCTCGCTCCTGGTCGACTGGGTGCTCGCCGCCGTGGTGGTGCTGCTCGTCGTCGGCACCGCGAGACGCTCACCGCGGCACTGGCCCGCCTGGACCGCCCTGGCCGGTGCGGTGCTCACGGTGTTCGGCTCCTGGGTGTACCCGGTGGTGGTGGAGCCGTTGTTCAACAACTTCACCTCGCTGCCCGACAGCAAGCTGCGCTCCGAGGTGATGGCGCTGGCGCGCAAGGAGAAGGTGCCGGTCTCCGACGTGCTCGTGGCAGACGCGTCCCGGCGTACGACGACCCTGAACGCCTATGTCTCGGGTCTGGGGAACACCAAGCGCGTCGTGCTCTACGACAACCTGGTCGACGATGTCCCCCGGCGCGAGGCGCTCTCGGTCGTGGCCCACGAGCTCGGCCACGCCCGCAACCACGACGTGCTCCTCGGCACGAGCCTGGGCGCCACCGGCGTGGTCGCGGCCAGCGGACTTCTCGGCCTGCTGCTCGGCCGTCGGCGCCTCCTCGCACGGGCCGGCGTCGAGGGCGCCGGCCAGCCGGAGGTGGCCGCGCTGCTGCTGGCGCTGGTCGCGGTCGGGTCGCTGCTGGTGAGCCCGGTCGAGAACACGATCAGCAGGGCGATGGAGGCGCGTGCGGATCGTGCCGCCCTGGAGGCGACAGGCGACGAGGCCGGGTTCGAGCAGATGCAGCTGCGGCTGGCCCGTCGTTCCCTGAGTGACGACGACCCACCGAAGTTGAGCCAGTTCTGGTTCGGCAGCCACCCGACCACCCTGCAGCGCCTGGGACTGGCCCGGGCACTGGAGCGGCAGAGGACGGGATGACCCGGCCCGTCACCCGGGGGTGACGGGCCAGGCTTCCCGCTCGCGACTACCACCCCCGGTGCCGCGGACGTGCTGCTCAGACACGCCCGCCGGGGAGCCGCGGCGTGCCTGCACTGGTTCAGCGCAGGAGGTTCAGGTGGTTGGATCCGTGCCCGAGGCGGATCAGCAGGCGGTACCGGAAGTGGTGCCGCTGTTCTTGAAGCTCTTGCAGGTGCCCTGGAAGGCCGTCTTGATCACGCCGCCGAAGGCGAAGACGATGACCACGACGAGCGCGGCGATGCCGGCGACCAGCAGGCCGTACTCGACGGCGGAGGCGCCGTCCTGGCCGCGGCGCCGGGACTGGATGCTTCGAATGAGGTCGAGCATGGGTTTCTTCTCTCTGAGCGGGGGACCCCGGGGGCGCCCGGCCCGCCACACCAGTGGCGGACCGGGCGCTCGGGTGCTGCTGGTTCCACCACCCCCCGGTGCGCGGGCGTGATGCCGGCCCGCAGCGGAACCATCTGCACGGCTGCGCTCGTGGCGCAGACTTCTTCGACAAGCTGGGGGAGGCGGGTCGTGCGGCTCCCTCCCGAATGCCGCACGGCTCGTCTCCCGGTCTCGGGCGCGGCGCCCGGTGGAGTCAGCTGCCCTCCACCGGGCCCGGCGCCTGTTCCTGGGGCAGGGTCAGCAGGCCTGCGCGGAGCCGCTGCCGCTTCCCTTGACGGTCTTGCAGGTGCTCTCGAAGGCGCCCTTGATGACGCCGCCGAAGGCGAAGACGATGACCACGACGAGCGCGGCGATGCCGGCGACCAGCAGGCCGTACTCGACGGCGGAGGCGCCGTCCTCGTTGCGGCGGCCGGTGATGGTGCGGATGAACTCGAGCATGAGTGTGTTCCCCTCTGGAACTAGGTGGATTTTCGGTCGGGCCGACCCACATGGCCCGGCGTACAGAAAGTATGGCAAAAACGGACAGATCATGACATTGGTCGTCCGGTTTGAACCTTCTGGCCCACTTGGCACTAGCGGACTAGTCCCTTTGGGTCATGCCGCCCGGAACCGCTTGACACCGCGGCCGGTTTGACGACCGCGGAGCCCTTGAAAAGGGCTCAGCCGGGGGGTGTGGCGGCGCTGATCAGCCCGAGGCGCATCGCCGTGACCAGGGCCTGGGCGCGGTTGGCGGCGCCGAGCTTCTCGTAGATCCGGCCGATGTGGCTCTTGGCCGTGGACTCGCTGAGGAAGAGCCGTCCGGCGATCGCGGTGACGCCGAGGCCGTCGGCGAGCAGCTCGAGGACCTGGCGCTCCCGGTCGGAGAGCCGGGGGGCCCCCGAGCTCATCCGCCTGATCATCGCCTCGCCGAGGCCGGTGCAGGAGAAGGTGAGAGGGGAGACGATCGCCTGGCGTGCGGCACTGATCACCGTCGAGGTCGGGGCGTCCTTGCCCACGAACGCGGACGCTCCGGCGTCCATCGCCGCGAACAGCTGCTCGTCGCCGGCGTACATGGTGAGCACGACCAGTCCGATCTGGCGGCTCTCCTTGCGCAGCGTCCGGACCACGTCGAGACCGGAGCCGTCGGGGAGCCGGACGTCGGTCACCACCACGTCCGGGGCCACCTGCTGCGCGAGCGCGAGGCCGTCGGCGACGGAGCCTGCCTGGCCTGCGACAGCGAAGCCCTCGGCCTGCGTGAACGCACCCGCCAGCCCCTGGCGGATCAGCTCGTGGTCGTCGATCAGCAGCACGGTCGTCATCAGGCACCCGGTGGTCGTCCGGCCTCCGCGTGCAGGCTAGCGGTTCGGGGACCCCACACGGACCAGGACGCGTGTTCCGGGGCTCTCGGGATCGGGTTCGCGCACGTGCAGCTCCGCGCCGATCATCCGGGAGCGCTCGCGCATGATCATCAGGCCCTGCGAGTCCGGCCTGGGGGCGTGGGGTGAGATGCCGTCGTCGCGCACCTCGATCTCGGCGAACGGGGACCGCACGGTGCACCGCAGCCACAGGTTCGCGGCTCCCGAGTGCTTGCGCGCGTTGGCCATCGCCTCCTGGGCGATGCGCAACAGCTCGTGCTCGACGTCGCTGGAGAGCCGTGGGCCCTTCTCGTCCAGCGTGACGTGCACCGTCATCGGGGAGCTCGCGCTCACCTGGTTGGCGTACGCCGAGAGGCTCTCGCCGAGGCCGGCGCCCGCGGCGATCTCGTGGCGCAGGTCGAAGATGGAGTGCCGCAGCTCGGTGACCACCCGGGTCACCTCCTGGCGCAGCTGGGCGATCTGCTGCTGCTGGACCGGGTCGGCTGAGGACTGGGCCAGGTTGTCCACGAGGTAGCCCAGCGAGGCGACGTCCTGGGCCACCCCGTCGTGGACCTCCCGGGCGATCCGCTGGCGCTCCTGGCTCATCGCGTTGTCCCGCACGCGGCCGAACAGCAGCGCAGCCTGGAGCTGTACGGCGTGCCGCGTCAGCCGGTTGCGCAGCCCGAGCGCCGCGTGGGAGTCGATCGGCTGGAGCGTCTCGAGCACGAGGACCGCGACGGTCTCCTCGCCGGCCACCAGGGGGATGGCCACGTGCCGGTCGCGGATCACCACCTCCTCCTCGTGGCGGGCCTGGGCGGCCAACGGCTCGGCCCAGGGCATCGAACCGGGCTGGGTGCCGACGGAGTAGCGCAGCGGGGACATCGACTTGTTCTGTGAGCGCACGAACACCCCGGCGCAGCGCACCGGCACCACCAGGTCCGCCTCCACCATGATCTGCTCGGCGATGTCGACCGAGTCCAGCCCGCCGCTGAGCTTGCCCGAGAGCGCCTCCAGGCGCCGGATCAGCCCGACCGCGCTGCGGTAGGAGGCGTCGGCGTCGGGGCTGGTCGCCGCACGACGCAGCGCGGAGCCCATCAGCCCGATGCCGACGGCGGTGGCCAGCCAGGTGAACCCGCTGGAGGCGAGCTCTCGGTCCCACTGCCGGATGACTCCGGCCCAGAGGACCGCGAGCAGCCCGAACTCGGCCGCGACGACGCTGAGCAGTCCGCGCAGGCCACGATCGAGGGCGCCGATCAGCGCGGGGATGACCAGGTAGGGGGTGATGTTGGCGTGGTCGGGGTAGACCAGGACGGCCAGGGTCGCCACGGCCATGCCCTCGATGACCGCCACCGTGAGCTCGGAGAACCGGTGGGTCAGGGACAGCACGATCGCCAGGGCGGCCGCGAGCAGGACCAGCAGCGCGCCCTTGACGTACTCGCCGCCGGCCAGCGCGGCCAGGGGGGTCAGGGCCGCGATGGTGAACACTCGGGCGGCGAGTGCCACCCGGCCTACGTCAGTCACGCTCAGAGCTTGCCCTGGAAGCTGTCCATGATCGCCATCGCGGCGGGTCCCAGGACTGCGATGAACAGGCAGGGGAGGATGCAGAAGATCAGCGGGACCAGGATCTTGACCGGCACCTTCTGCGCGGCCTCCTCGGCCCACTGACGGCGCTTGACCCGGATCTCGGAGGACTGGACCCGCAGGACCTGGCCCACCGGGATGCCGAAGGCGTCGGCCTGCACCATGGCGCTGACGAACGCGCGCAGGTCGGGCAGGTTGGTGCGGTCGGCCAGCGACCGCAGCGCGTCGGAGCGGCCGAGGCCGATCTGCATCTCCTGCAGCATCCGGGCGAACTCGTCGGCGAGCGGGCCGTCGGTGTTCCGGGCGACCTGGGCGCAGGCGGCGTCGAAGCCCAGGCCCGACTCCACGGAGATCGTCAGCAGGTCGATGGCGTCCGGGAGCGCCCGCTGGAGCTTCTCCGAACGGTCGTAGGTCTGCTGGTGCAGGTACATGTTCGGTGCCATGTAGCCGGCCAGCGAGGCGAGCAGGACGAAGCCCAGCGTGGGCAGGAAGCCGAGGCCGAGGATCAGGGAGAGCACCAGCGAGGCCACCAGGGCGAAGGCGAACCCGACGACCTTTCCGGCCATCACCCGCTCCACGGTCCAGCCGAACGGGTTGCCGGCCAGCTCGAGCTTCTCGCGGATCCGCTCGCTGGCGTCCTCCGGGGTGAGCCGGCGACCCATGCGCTGGCTGCGCGCGAGCAACGGGAACAGCACCCGGTCGGCGAACGAGGGCTCGAGGTCGCCCTTCATCTCGTCGGGCGCGGAGGTGAGGGCCTCCAGCACCGCGATGGAGCGACCGACCCCGGCGCCCTCCTTGGTGGTTCCCCCCACCGAGGCGAGGGCGAGGAAGACGGCCCCGAAGATCATCACGCAGCCGACGAGCAGCACCATCCCCATCACACGTCCACCTTTGCGACCTTGGACATCCAGAACACGCCCACGCTGAGCAGGACACCCATCAGGATGCACAGGATCCAGCCCATGGGGGTGGTGTACAGCGGCTTCACGTAGTCCGGCTTCGACAGCGTGAGGTAGAGCAGGAACCCGGGAGGCAGGCCGCCGAGGATGTAGGCGGACAGGCGGCCCTCCGCGGAGAGAGCCCGGACGTGGCGGCGCATGTACTCGCGCTCCCGCAGGGTGGCGGCCACCGTCAGCAGCAGCTCGGCCAGGTTGCCGCCGACCTCGCGCTGGATCCTGATGGCCATCACGACCCACTTGAAGTCGCGGCTCTCCATCCGGTCGGCCATGCCGTCCATCGCGTCCTCGAGGGTCACCCCGAGCCGGCTCTCGATCACCACGCGCCGGAACTCACCCGCGATGGGCTCGGAGCCCTCACGCACGATGGTGTCGATCGACTGGCCGAGCGAGAGGCCGGCCGACAGGCTCCCGGACATCAGCTGGAGCGTGTCCGCCAGCCCGAGGCCGAACGCCTTGAACCGCTTGGACCGCTTGTGCTTCAGATAGAACCAGGGGCCGACGATCGCGACCACGATGCACACGAAGCCCAGGACGACGTTGCCGGCGCCGAGCAGGAGCCCGAGGAGCCCGCCGCCGATGGCGATCGCCGCGTGCAGCAGCAGCCACTCCGCGGGACGCAGGGCGACGCCCGCGCCCTCGAGGCTGTGCGCGATCCGCGCCTCGAGGTTCTGGTTGTTCGCCAGGGCACGCTCGGCGGCCTGCTTGGCCTGGCCGGCGAACGGGTTCGCCGGCTCCGCGTCGCGGCGTGGCCCGGACTGGCCCGGGACGGCCATCACGCCGTACGCCCGGATCTGCTCGTTGAGGGTGAGGTCGTTGGAGGGCTTGCGGGACCCGGTGGCCATGGCGGCGACCAGCCCGAGCAGGCCGAGCCCGATGGCCGCTACCGCGCCGTACATCACCGTGGGGGAGAGGTCGAAGGGGCCGGCCTCGACCACCTGCGGTATGGCCGCCACGGCCTTGGCGGCCTCGATGTCGGCCTCGCGCTGCACCGGGACGTACGCCGCAGCGGTGTACGTCGAGGTACCGGTGGGGACGGCGACCTCCACGTTCGCGCTCGTCTTGTCCATGCCTGCGGGGATCTCGGCGGTCACGACCACCTGGCGGGCGAGGTCGGCGGCCTCCTTGGCGAAGGCCGCGGTCAGCGCCGCCGGGTCGGCGGTCGTCAGCATGGTGCCCTTGCTGGCGGTGGCGATCGCGTTCAGCGGGCGGTTGGCGTCGTCGCCGGCCTGCAGCGACACGACGTCGACGACCGCGCCGGACTTCTTCACCGCCGCGACCACGTCGTCCAGCCGGGTGCGGGTGGTGTCCTTGCCGTCCGAGAGGAGGAGGATCTTGCGCTGCCCGGAGGTCTGGGACTGGGGTCCGGCGGCCTTCAGGGCGCCGAGCACGCCGTCGTACAGCGCCGTCTGCAAGGTGAGCTTCAGTCCGAGGATCGCGGCCCGGGCTGCGTCGCGGTCGAGGCTGGGCGGCACCACGAGCTTGACCGTGGAGTCGAAGCTCAGCACGCCCACCCGCACGTTGGCAGGCACCGTGGCCAGGTAGGCCAGCGCGGCCTTCTTGGCCTCGGCGATGCGCTGTCCCTTCATGCTCGCGCTGGTGTCGATCGCCAGGACCGAGGTCCGGGAGACCGCGCTGCTCTGCGAGGCGGCGTTGGCGGTGCCCTTCACCTCGGTGCCGTCGATGCTGACGGTGACGGAGCCGAGGTCGACCGCATCGCTGCCGGGCACCGAGACGAGGAGGCGCAGGTTGCCCTTCGACGGCAGCGCGTGGTCGATCGCCGCCTTCTCGCCAGCGGGGTCAGCGAGGGGGAGCGCCGCGTGGGCGGGAACCGTCGCCGCGAGCGGCAGGAACAGCAGTGCGAACAGGACTGCCGAGACCAGATGGCTCCGGGCACCGCGCAGGCGCACCAGCAGGTCGCTCATCGGTGGTAGTCCGAGGTGGCGAAGATGCGGGGGTCCACGGTCACGTTGTTGTGCAGCATCTTCTCGAGGAACTTGGGGCGCAGGCCGGTGGCCCTCAACGTCCCCAGCGAGCGTCCCTCGGAGTCGAAGCCTGCGGAGTTGTCGAACAGGAAGATGTCCTGGAGGGTGATCACGTCACCCTCCATCCGCTCCACCTCGGTGACGTGGGTGATCCGGCGGGTGCCGTCCTTGAGCCGGGCCTGGTGCACGATCAGGTCGACCGCGGAGGCCACCTGCTCGCGGATCGCGCGGATGGGGAGGTCCATGCCGGCCATCAGCACCAGCGTCTCCAGCCGGGAGCAGGTGTCGCGCGGCCCGTTGGAGTGGACGGTGCAGATGGAGCCGTCGTGGCCGGTGTTCATCGCCTGGAGCATGTCGAGGGCGGAGCTGTCGCGCACCTCACCGACCACGATCCGGTCGGGCCGCATACGCAGGGAGTTGCGGACCAGGTCGCGGATCGTGACCGCGCCCTTGCCCTCGATGTTCGCGGGACGCGACTCCAGGCGCACGACGTGGTCCTGCTTGAGCTGGAGCTCGGCCGCGTCCTCGATGGTGACGATCCGCTCGTCGCTCGGGATGAAGGACGAGAGCACGTTCAGGGTGGTCGTCTTGCCGGCGCCGGTGCCCCCGGAGACGACGACGTTGAGCCGGCCGCGCACGCAGGCGTCGAGGAAGTCGGCGGTGCGGTCGCTGAGCGAGCCGAACCTGATCAGGTCGTTGACCGTCAGCGGGTCCGCTGCGAACTTACGGATGGTCAGGGTGCTGCCGTCGATCGCCAGCGGGGGTACGACGGCGTTGACCCGGCTGCCGTCGGGGAGCCGCGCGTCGACCATCGGGGAGGACTCGTCGACGCGCCGGCCGATGCGCGAGACGATCTTGTCGATCGTGCGCCGCAGGTGGGCCTCGTCCTTGAACTTGCCGTCGACCTTGACCAGCTTGCCCCGGCGCTCGAGGTAGATGTCGAAGGGCCCGTTGACCATCACTTCGGCGACGTCGATGTCGCGCAGGTAGGGCTCCAGCGGCCCGTAGCCGAGGATGTCGTCGGAGATGTCCTGGGTGATCCGCTCCCGGTCCGCGCGGGTCAGCGGGCGGTTATTCCCGGCCAGGACGTCGCCGAGCACGGCCCGGACCTTGGACTCGAGCTCGGCGGCGTCGAGGTTGGCGTCGTAGAGCTGGGGGCCGAGCTGCTGGAGGAGCTCGCTGTGGACGTTCTCCTTGAGGTCCTCGAACCGGTCCTTGACCGCCTCCGCCCGGGCGGTCTTCGCGACCGAGCTCGTCTTCGTCGAGGTGCCCGGCTTGGCGCCGTTCGAGCTGGGGCTGTGGTAGCCGCCGGCCTCCGCCTCGCTGACGCTGCTGTCCGGCTGCGTGCCCGGGGTCACCGTGGGGATGTGCGGCGTCGCCTGGGCGACCCCGGTGGCCGGGGGAGCGTCGATGGGCACGTCCGCGCGGCGCTTGGGGACCGGGGCGGACGGGGTGGCACCGGCCGGGTCGGCCCCGTCGCCGGGGACCTGGGTCGCCCGGTTGAGGGCGGCGAGCCGGTCGCTGAGGCTGCTCACGGCGCCACCTGCTGCTTGCGCTGCCGGCCGAAGAAGCTGCGCTTGGCGGGCGCGGTGGCCGCCATCGCGGCCGCGGTGTTGCCGGCGAGCTTCTGCGCGAAGGCGTCGAGGGCCTTGGAGACCGGGTGACCGGGGTTCGAGAGGACGATCGGCCGCCCGTGGTTGGTCGCACTGGCCACGGCCGGCGTACTGGGCAGGGAGACCTCCACCGGCATCGAGAGGATCTCCTCGACGTTCGCCTGGGAGAGGCCGACCTCCTCGTCGGCCCGGTTCAGCACGAGGTGCCGGTTGTTCGGGATCAGGTGGAGGAGGTCGAGGGTCTCCATCGCGACCTTGGTGTTCTTGATCGTCGGTACGTCGAGGGTCGCCATCACCACGAGCTCGTCGGTCTCGTCGAAGGCACCCAGGACCTGGTCGTCGAAGCCGGGCGGGGTGTCGATGACGACGTAGTCGAAGTGGCGGCGCAGGGTCTGGATCACGCTTCGCGCCAGAGTGGCGGTGACCAGGTCACGGCCCTCGGGGTGGGTGGGGGCCGCGAGGATCGAGATGCCGCTCTCGTGTCGGGTCAGCAGCTGCTGCAGGAGCGAGTAGTCGAGGTCGGCCTCGGACTCCGCGGCGTCGGTGATCGTGCGCTCGGGGATGACCTGCATCGTGATGGCGACGTCGCCGAAGGCGAGGTCGAGGTCGACCACGCACACCTCCGCGCGGGTCCGGGCGAGGGCCACGCTGAGGTTGACCGACATCGTGGTCTTGCCGACCCCGCCCTTGGGGGAGAAGACCGTGAAGACGCGGCCGTCGCGCTCGCCCGGGTTGGTGGGGCCGTGGATGGCCTCCCAGGTGGTGCGGGCACGGCTCAGGGCGGTGTTCAGCGCCGGCTGGTCGTTGGCGGCGACGACGGCGATGATGCCCACCTGCATGGCCTGGGCGTAGATCTCGGGATGCAGGTCGTGGCGGATC
The DNA here is from genome assembly GCF_058215735.1 of Nocardioides sp. Z30_9. NCBI lineage: Bacteria > Bacillati > Actinomycetota > Actinomycetes > Propionibacteriales > Nocardioidaceae > Nocardioides > Nocardioides sp. Z30_9. Next base: position 640,542 of record NZ_JBZAJF010000001.1, on the reverse strand, counting down.
AGCACCACGCTCGTGGCGGGGTAGCCGATCCGGGTGCGGTCGGCGAGCAGCGTCGCGGTGGCCATGTCCATCGTGGGGCCGATGACGACGGCCGAGTGGCCGCGTCCCGTCAGCAGCCCCTCCACGTCGTCGGGGCGCGAGACGACCGGGGACCCGGCGGGCAGGGCGTTGACCAGGACACCGGCGGTGGTGCTGTCAGCCTCGACGAGGATCGGCATCGGGGTCCTTCCTTTCAGCGGGGGCGGGGGGAGTCAGCGGGTCGGGGTCACTGGAACAGGTTCGACCCGGTGACGCCGCCGGAGGGAGCGACCTGGGAGTCCTTGTTCATCAGGCCGAAGGACAGCTCGCCGTTGCCGCTGCCGTAGAGCACCCGCTCCGCCTCCGCCTGGCTGACCGCGAGGGTGAGCAGGGTCTTGGGCAGCTGGTCGACGACCTGGGCGCCCGCGGCGTCCGTGGTGGTGGTGGGTACGACGGTCGTCGTACCCGCGCCGATGACCTGCACGTTGGGGAGCAGGAGCCTGGTGAAGGTGCCGGCGCCTGCGGTGCCGTTCATGAAGATGGCGACCTTGTCGCCGGGGTTCACGAAGCCCGCGACGCGCGCGGGGTCGGAGAGGTTGATCGAGACCGCGATCTTGCCCTTGGGGATCGTCAGGCTCGAGGCAGCGCCGGCGGCGCCGAACTTGGTGCTGATCAGCTGCTCGCCGGGGTAGATGTTGGTGACGGCGACCTGGCCCGCGACGGGCTCGGTGCCGGTGAGCGCACCGGGGAGCAGGTCCTGCTGGGAGACGGTCCCGGTCTCGATCTTGCCGGCGGCCTGGGCAGCCTCGATCGTCTCGCCCACGGGGATCTGCTTGACCACGCGCAGGACCTGGACGGCGGCGTAGCGCTGGTCGGCCCGGTTGTCAGCGGTGCGGACGTAGAGGAAGACGAGCAACGTACCCAAGGCTGCGATCACGGCCGCGACGACGAGGAGTACTTTTCTGCGATCCATGAACGGTTGACCTAACTAGTCCGTGGGGGGCAGGAGCGTTGCCGGTCCACGGCGGCTCCCGTTGGTGTCGTGGCCGACATGCGTCCACGACAGGGACAGGTTGCCGCACCGGAGTCCGTTTTGTACGCGAAATCCGATACTCAGTAGGACCAGTCGCCCGAAATGTCCCCCCAGCGGGGTCAGGGTCAGCCGCCGTAGAGCGCGTCCACGTCCTCGCTGTGCTCGCGCATCACCATGGCGCGCTTGAGCTTCATGCTCGGGGTGAGGTGTCCGCCCTCCTCGGTCCACAGGCTCGGCACGATCGCGAACCGGCGGATCGACTCGGCCTTGGACACGGCCTTGTTCGCCTCCTCGACGGCCTCCTCGATCTCGGCACGCAGCTCGGGGTCGTCGATGAGGCGGGCGATGTCCGCAGGCTTGCCGTGCTGCTCGGCCCAGCCGGGCAGCACCTCGGGGTCGATCGTGACCAGGGCCGCGATGAAAGGCTGCCCGTCGCCGACCACGATGCACTGGTCCACGAGGTAGTGGGCCCGGAGCCGGTCCTCCAGCACCGCCGGCGCCACGTTCTTGCCGCCGGCCGTGACCAGGATCTCCTTCTTGCGGCCGGTGATCCGGACGAATCCCTCGTCGTCGATCTCGCCGACGTCGCCGGTGTGGAACCAGCCGTTGGCGTTCTTGGCCTCGGCGGTGGCCTCCTCGTTGTGCCAGTAGCCGGCGAACACCTGGCCACCGCGGAACAGCAGCTCGCCGTCGTCCGCGACCCGCACGCTGGTCCCCTGCAGGGGGCGGCCCACGGTGCCGACCTTCTGCGCCTCCGGGAGGTTGACGGTCACGGCGGCGGTGGTCTCGGTCAGTCCGTAGCCCTCGAGGACGTTGACCCCGATGCCGCGGTAGAAGTGACCCAGTCGCTCCCCGAGGGGGGCGCCGCCGGAGACGGCGTAGGTGCACTTCCCGCCCAGGGCGGTGCGCAGCTTGCCGTAGACGAGACGGTCGAAGACCTTGTGCTGGGCGCGCACGGCCAGCGGGGTCTTGCCGGACTCCAGGCCGCGCGACCAGGCGATGGCGACGTCGGCGGCGCGGCCGAAGATCTTGCCGCGCCCGTCGGCCACGGCACGCTGGGAGGCGGTGTTGAACACCTTCTCGAAGACCCGCGGCACCCCGAGGATGAACGTGGGCCGGAACGCGGCGAAGTCGTCGAGCAGGTTCTTGATGTCCGAGGAGTGCCCCATCCGCACGCGCGCCTTGACGCAGCCGATCTGGATGATCCGCGCGAACACGTGCGCCAGCGGCAGGAACAGCAGGGTCGAGGGGGGCTCGTCGCCCTCGCCGGGGGTGAACAGCTGGTCGAGCTCGTCGACGGCCACGCCCAGCTCGAACATGAAGTTGCCGTGGGTGAGGATGCAGCCCTTCGGGCGGCCGGTGGTCCCGGAGGTGTAGAGCAGGGTCGCCAGGTCGTCGGGCCCGCTGCCGGTACGCCGCCCCTCCAGCTCCTCGTCGGACACGTCCTCGCCCAGCGTGCGCAGCACACCGAGACCGTTCCCGTCGATCGACCACATGTGGTGGAGCTCGGGCAGCTCACCGCGCACCGACTGGACCCGCGAGCTGTGCTCCTGGGTCTCGGTGAGCACGGCCCGGGCGCCGGAGTCGCTGAGGATCCACTCCACCTGGGAGGCGCTTGAGGTCTCGTAGACCGGCACGGTGGCGGCACCTGCGAACCAGATCGCGTAGTCGATCAGGGTCCACTCGTAGCGGGTCCGGGAGATCAGTGCCACCCGGTCGCCGGGCTCGATCCCGGCCGCGACCAGTCCCTTGGCCACCGAGCGCACGTCGCTGAGGAACTCCGCTGCGGTGACGTCACTCCAGCCGCCCTCGTGACGCCGGGAGAAGACGATCGCGTCGCCGTGCTCGGTGCCGTTGGTGACGACGTCGTCGGTCAGGTTGCCGGTCGACGGGACCTCGACCTGCAAGGCAGTGGAGTACTCGCGCAAGTTGCACCTCTCTTCAGCGCAGCACCGGTCTTCCGGGGTGCTGCATCGCAGGAGCACGTTACTCGCGCCCGGAGCGTTCCCGAGCCGCAGGAGTGGCGGCCCCGGACCGAGAGGGTCCGTTAACCTTGTGCAGCCGGGCCTGGATCGGGGCCCGACGCGTGCGAGATGCGCCTTCAGCAGCTGTCGACGTCAGGACCGGAACCATGGCCGAGCAGACCACCTCCAGCATCGTCATCGACGCGCCCCAGGCGCAGGTGATGGAGGTCATCGCGGACTTCCCGGCGTACCCGGAATGGGCCCAGGGGATGAAGAAGGCCGAGGTCGTGGAGCAGGGCGCCGACGGTCGTGCCCGCAAGGTGCACTTCGACCTCGAGGCCGCACCGATCAAGGACTCCTACACCCTGGGATACGACTGGCAGGGCGACACCTCGGTGCGCTGGAACCTGGTCGAGGGCAAGATGCTCAAGGCGATGGAGGGTGCCTACGAGCTCCGCTCCAGCGGCCCGGGCACCGAGGTCACCTACCGGCTCGCCGTCGAGCTCAGCATCCCGATGATCGGCCTGCTGCGCCGCAAGGCCGAGAAGGTCATCATCGACACCGCGCTGAAGGGCTTGAAGAGGCGAGTCGAGTCGCTGGCCTGAGGTGAGCGTCCGCATCGTCTTGTTCACCGGCAAGGGGGGCGTCGGGAAGACGACCAGTGCCGCCGGAACCGCGACCCTCGCCGCCCGGGGAGGGCAGCGCACGCTGATCCTGTCCACGGACGCGGCCCACTCCCTCGGCGACGCGTTCGGGGTCGAGGTGGCCGGCTCGGAGCCCGTCGAGATCGAGCCGCGGCTGTGGGTCCAGCAGGTGGACGTGCAGCGGCGCTTCGAGCGGTCGTGGGGGGAGATCCAGGGCTACCTGGTCTCGGTGCTCGACGCCGCCGGGGTCGACTCCATCACCGCCGAGGAGCTCACCGTCATCCCCGGCGCCGAGGAGGTCCTCGCCCTGCTGGAGCTGCGCAACCACGCGATCAGCGACGCCTGGGACGTGATCATCGTGGACTGCGCACCCACCGCGGAGACGCTGCGCCTGCTCGCGCTGCCCGAGGCGCTCGGCTGGTACATGAACCGGCTCTTCGGGGTGCAGCGCCGCGTCGTCCGGGCCCTGCGGCCGGTGCTCACCCGGGCCGCGGGGGTCCCGATGCCCGAGGACTCCGTCTTCGAGGCGGTCGAGCGGCTGCATCGCGACCTCGAGCAGGTGCAGCAGATCCTGGGCGAGGACGGCTCCAGCATCCGGCTGGTGCTGACGCCCGAGTCCGTCGTGGTCGCCGAGGCGCGGCGCTCGCTGACCACGCTGTCGCTCTACGGCTACCGGGTGGACGGCGTGATCGCCAACCGGGTGTTCCCCGACGACGAGGGCGACCCCTGGCGGCAGGGCTGGGTCGAGGCCCAACGCAAGGTGCTCGCGGAGGTGCGGCAGTCGTTCGCCGACCTCCCGATCTGGACCTCCGACTACCGCCCGGGGGAGCCGGTGGGCACCGATGCGCTCGCGAGCCTCGCGGAGGCGGCGTACGCCGGCGCGGACCCGCTCGCGGTGCCGAAGGGGGAGGGACCGATGACGATCACCCGCTCGCCCGGCGGCGCCGTGCTGCGCATCGCCCTCCCATTCGCGCAGAAGGAGGACGTCGACCTCGCCCGGCACGGCGACGAGCTCGTGGTGACCGTGGGCTCCTACCGCCGGCTGCTGACGCTCCCGGCGGCGCTGCGGCGGCACACCGTGTCCGCGGCTCGCGTGGAGCAGGGGTCGCTGCAGGTACGGTTCCGGTTCGAGCAGGAGGAGCAGTCGTGAGCGACGCAGACGAGGACAGGAACGCCGGCCGCCCCGACGGCGGAGATTCCGACTCCGGCCACCAGCCCGGTGACCACCAGCCGGGCGGCGACGAGGCCGTGGGCAGCGTCGCCGACGAGGCGGCGAAGCTGTTCGGGGTGCTCTCCGACTGGGCCCGCGACCAGGGCGCCGAGCACGTGGACAACGCCACCGGCCTCGCAGGCGCGTTCGCCCGGGCGGTGGAGGACGTGAACGAGCACGTGGCCACCGGCGGCGAGGACTGCCGCTACTGCCCCGTGTGCCAGGTGATCCACGCGGTCCGGCGTACCAGCCCCGAGGTGCGCACGCACCTGTCCGCGGCCGCGAGCTCGCTGGTGCACGCTGCGGCCGGGCTCCTCGCCACGCACACCGACACCCGTCAGTCCTCCGCCCCGGTCGAGAAGATCGACCTCGACTCCGACGCGGACTGGGACGAGGACCGGTGAGCGTCGCCGTCGGCGTCGACGTGGGCGGCACGAAGATCGCCGCAGGCCTCGTGGACGAGGACGGGAAGCTGATCGCCCGCGACGTGCGGGTCTCGCCCGCCACGGACCCGGGGAAGATCGTGGAGACCATCGGCGAGCTGGTCGCCTCCCTGGTCGGTTCCGAGGAGGTCGAGGCCGTCGGCGTGTGCGCCGCCGGCTTCGTGGACAGCCGTCGTTCCACCGTGATCTTCGCCCCCAACCTCGCCTGGCGCGACGAGCCGCTCCAGGCGCGGTTGCAGGAGCGCCTCGGGCTGCCTGTCGTCGTGGAGAACGACGCCAACGCCGCCGCCTGGGGCGAGTTCAACTTCGGCGCCGGCGAGGACGTCGAGGACCTGCTGATGCTGACCATCGGCACCGGCGTCGGTGGGGGCGTGGTGATCGACGGCGAGCTCCTGCGCGGCGGGTTCGGGATCGGTGGCGAGGTCGGCCACATCCAGATGGTCCCGGGAGGCGTCCTGTGCGGCTGCGGCAACCTCGGCTGCCTGGAGTCCTACGGATCCGGGAGAGCGCTGGTCCGGATGACCCGTGAGCACGCCGCGGAGATGCCGGAGCAGGCCGGCGGCATCCTCGCCCGCTCCGGGGGCGATCCGGCGAAGATCACCGGCCCGATGGTCACCGAGGCCGCCCGCGAGGGCGACCGGTTCGCGCTGGAGCGCCTGGCCGAGCTCGGCGACTGGATCGGGCAGGGGGTGGCGACCCTCACCGCCGTCCTCGACCCCAACGTCGTGGTGATCGGGGGCGGGGTCAGCGAGGCCGGCGAGCTCCTGCTGGAGCCGATCCGCGCCAGCTTCCTGGAGCACGTCACCGCTGCCCGGTACCGGCCGCTGCTCGAGGTGCGCGCCGCCGAGCTCGGCAACGCCGGCGGGATGGTCGGTGTGGCGGACCTGGCGCGACGTCGGTGACCACGTCGGTCACGCCGCCGGAGGTGGCTCCCGAGCCCTCCGCCGCCGGCAGCTCCCCGGTGACGCGGCTGATCACCTGGATGCCCTACGCCCTCCTCGCTGGGCTGCTGCTGGCCACGGTCCGGATCGTCACGGCGCCGATCTCCAACCCGGACACGTTCTTCCACCTGCGCTACGGCCACGAGTTCCTCACCAACTGGTCGCCGTGGAGCCCGGGGCACGTGTCCAGCTTCGGCCAGCGCGACTGGGTGCCGACCCAGTGGGCGAGCCAGGTGCTGATGGCGCTGACCGAGTCGGCATTCGGCCTGGCCGGGGTCGCCTGGCTCAGCGGCGTCGTCGTGATCGCCACCGTGGTGGCGGTCTTCCTCGTCGCCAGGCGGTACGCCGACCCGCTGCCCGCCACGGTCGTGACCCTGCTGGTCGTGCTGGCCACGAGCAACAACCTCACGCCGCGTCCCCAGGTGGTCAGCTACCTGCTGGTCCTGCTGGTCACCCACGCCTGGCTGCGGACCGCCCAGGACCTGCGGCCGCGCTGGTGGCTGGTGCCGGTGACCTGGGTCTGGGCGATGCTGCACGGCATGTGGCCGGTCGGCGCCCTGATCGGGGTGGTCGCGGTGCTCGGCATCGTGGTCGACCAGCGGCCCCGACTCCGTGAGCTGCGGCCGGTGCTGGTGCGGCTGCTCGCTGTACCCGCCCTGAGCCTGGTCGTGGCCGCCCTCACCCCGGCCGGCCCCCGGCTCTACTCCGCGGTCCTCCTGGTCGGAGGGCGCGCGAAGTTCCACGCGGAGTGGGCGGCGACCGACTTCCACATGCGCCAGGCGGCGGTCGTCGCGGCGATGATCTGCCTGACCCTGGTGATCTGGCTGCTCGGGCGCCAGGAGCGCCGGCCCGACGCGGTCTCGGTGTTCCTGCTCGTCCTGGCCGCCGGGTGGAGCGCCTACGCGGTGCGCACGGTCCCCCTCGCCGCGATGATGGCCGTGCCCTTCGTCGCCGCGGCGCTGCAGTCGGTGATCGGGCAGTCCCGGCCGGCCCCGGGACGCGAGCGCACGGTCGTGGCCGCGCTCGCCCTGGGTGCGGTCGCCCTGATCACCGCGCTGGTGCCGGTGACCGCGGACCGGCCGGCCTCGGTGCCCGGATGGCTCAACCCGGCACTGGACCGGCTCCCGGCCGGCACCTCGGTGCAGACCGCCGACGTGATGGGCGGCTACCTGATGTGGCGCCACCCCGAGCTGAACCCGGTGATCGACGGCTACTCCGACGCGTACACGGACAAGCACCTGCAACGACAGCTCGACCTGGCCGAGCTGGACCGCGGCTGGGACCGCACCCTGCGCGAGAGCGAGGTGGAGGTGGCGCTGCTCCCGACGAAGAGCAGGCTGGCCTACGCGCTGCGCCTCGAGGGGTGGGAGGTGCTGCACACCTCGCGCGACGTGGTGATGCTGCAGGCCGGGCCGGGGTGGACCCGATGAGCCTCTCGATCGGGGTCGACATCGGCGGCACCAAGGTGCTGGCCGCAGTCGTGGACACCTTCGGGCGGGTGCTGGACACCGAGGCGACCTCCACGCCCGGACCCGGTTCCGGTATCGACAACGCCACCGTGCAGGAGGTCGAGGACGCCCTCGTCGAGGTGGTGCAGCGGCTGATCGCCCAGCACGGGCGGCTCACGGTCGGGGTCGCGGCCGCCGGCTTCGTGGCCCGCGACGGCGAGCGGGTGCGGTTCGCGCCGCACCTGCCCTGGCGCGACGAGCCCCTGGCCGAGCGCCTCGGCAAGCGCCTGGGCCACCGTGCCCTCGGTCGGGTGCTGGTCGACAACGACGCGTCGGCCGCGCTCTGGGCCGAGGCCCGCTTCGGGGCGGCCCAGGAGTCACCCGACGCGGTGATGGTGACGTTGGGCACCGGCATCGGCGGGTCCCTGGTCGTCAACGGACGGCTGGTGCGGGGCGTGAACGGCATGGCGGGGGAGTACGGCCACATGCAGGTGGTCCCGGACGGCCGGCCGTGCGAGTGCGGGCGCCGGGGGTGCTGGGAGCAGTACTGCTCTGGACGGGCGCTGGCCCGCGCCGCGGCCGACCACGGTTCGAGTCTCTCCGGCCCGGCGCTGACCACGGCGGCCCACGAGGGGGACCCGGTGGCGATGGCGGCGTACGCCGAGGTGGGGCGCTGGCTCGGAGTCGGGCTCGCGAACCTCGTGGCCGCGCTCGACCCGCCGCTGGTCGTGGTCGGCGGCGGCGTCATCGCCGGCGGCGACCTGCTGCTGGCCCCGGCCAGGCAGGCGCTGGGGGACAGCATCGTCGGGGCCGGCCACCGGGACCTGCCCCGCGTGGTTCGAGCCGTGCTAGGCCCGATGGCCGGGGTGGTCGGCGCAGCAGACCTCGCCCGCGTCGCCACCCGCCCCAGTCGCGTGGGCAGGCGCGGTCGCGCCCCCTCACGCGTCGCCCGGGGCCGGACCCGGCGCCGCTGAGCCGGTCAGCGGTCAGCTCAGAGTCTGGCTCCGTCGTCGTGGTCGCGGCCGGTGTCGGGTCCCATGGAGACCACCAGGAAGACGAAGCCGCCCACGAACCAGAGCATCAGCATCAGGCCGGCCCACCCGGGAAGGTCGATCCGGGCCACGAGGGCCAGCAGCACGAAGGCCGGGACGCCGAACAGGCCGAGCCAGGCGAGCAGCCGGGCCGGCGGCGGCTTGGGGAGCGGGGGCGGCTCCGGCGGCACGAAGTGGTCTTCGGGGTCCGGGGGTCGCAGCTCCTCGGGCTCGGGGCGCTCCTCGGAGCGGGACGCGGCAGGGGCGAGGTCGCGAGCGGGCGGCGGTACGCCGGTCTCCGGCTCGTCGAGCTGGGGACGGTCACCGTAGTTGTCCACGATGGACTGCCACAGCAGGTCCTCGGCGGACGCCTTGTCGGGGAGGTCGCCGGCTGTCGGCTCCTCCTCGGGCTCCGTGGGTGGTGGCATCGGTGCAGCCCGCTCAGTCGCCGCAGACCCGCTCGATGAACGCCGCGGACCCTTCGAAGATGCGCTCGGCGTCGTTGTCGAGCGTGGCGACGTGGTAGCTGTTCTCGAGGATCTCCTCGCGGGTGTCGCTCGAGGACACCCCGGCCAGGATCAGCCGGGCGGAGGACGGGTCGACGACGTGGTCCTCGGCGGAGCGGAACAGCAGCACCGGGCAGGTGATCCTGGACAGGTCGGCGCGGAGCGCCGTGAATCCCGCGAACATCGCCGCGGCCGCCCGGAGCGGGGTCCGCACGTAGCCGTGCTCCTCGACGCCGGGCTTCTTGATGTCGTTGGCGATCCCGGGCAGGGAGGGGATCACGTGCTTGAGCAGCGGCAGCAGCTTGACGTCCTTGCGGTCGCTCGCCACCGCGGGGTTGACCAGCACCAGCCCGGAGACCCGGTCGGGGTGGTCCGCGGCGAGCCGCAGGGCCAGCCCGCCACCCATGGACAGGCCGCAGACGAAGACCCGGTCCACGTCGATGGCGAGCTTCTCGAAGGCGCTCACCACCTCGCCGTACCAGTCGGCCCAGGTGGTGGTGTTCGCCTCCTGCCAGGTGGTGCCGTGGCCGGGGAGCAGGGGCACCGACACGGCGTACCCGAGACCGGCCAAGTGCTCGGCCCAGTCCCTCATCGACGCCGGCGAGCCGGTGAATCCGTGGCTGAGCAGCACCCCGACGCGTCCGCGCGGTGAGGACGCGTCGCCGGGCGAGTGGAACGGCTCGGCGAGAGGGTGCACGGTCACGGGGGGACTCCAGGCTGAGGGCGAGAGGGGTACGGGAGGAGGGGGCACGGCAATCGTGTCACGCGGCGCCCCGCCACACTAGTGACCCGGACCCGGGTCGCTGCCCGGTGAGGTCGCGGTGGACGTCGCGATCACGGCCACGTGCTGGTCGCGGCGCGGGTTGCGGACCGGTCGCCGGACGGTCGCCGCGGGGAGACGCTGCCCGAGCCAGTCGGTGGGATGGCTCCGCGTGCCCTAGGGTTCGATGGGTGCGGAGAGGGAGGTGGCCAGCTTGTTCTACTGGTTCTTGAAGTGGATCGCCATCGGTCCGCTCCTGCGGGTGGTGTTCCGTCCCCGCGTCTCCGGCGCCGAGAACGTCCCCGAGGAGGGCCCGGCGATCCTGGCCAGCAACCACCTCTCCTACGCGGACTGGCTGTTCATGCCGATGACGGTGCCGCGCAAGGTCACGTTCGTGGCCAAGGCGGAGTACTTCAACGCTCCCGGCATCAAGGGCTGGTTCCAGAAGCTGTTCTTCTCCGGGGCCGGGCAGGTCCCGATCGACCGGACCAGCGGCAACGCGGCCGAGGGTGCGCTCTCGGCGGCGAAGAAGATCCTCGAGGACGGGGAGCTCTTCGGCATCTACCCCGAGGGCACCCGGTCGCACGACGGCAAGCTCTACCGCGGCAAGACCGGTGTGGCGCGGCTCGCGCTCGAGACCGGGGTGCCCGTCATCCCGATCGCCGTCGTGGGGACCGACGTCGTGGCGCCCCCTGGGAAGAAGTTCGGCCGGGTCACCCGCCCGGTGGTGCACTTCGGCAAGCCGCTCGACTTCAGCCGCTACGAGGGCATGGAGAACGACCGCTACATCCTGCGCTCGATCACCGACGAGATCATGTACGAGATCATGCGCCTCTCCGGCCAGGAGTACGTCGACAAGTACGCCGCCGTCGCCAAGGAGGAGCGCAAGCAGGCCGACAAGCAGGCCGAGAAGGAGAACGGGACCCGGACCGAGCCCGGCCCGGACGCGAAGGCCTCCTGATCCCGTGGCCGCCGCCACGCAGCCGGCCCTGGGCGTCGAGCCCCACGGCCCGGTGCAGGACACGATGTTCCGCGCCCTCGCGGTACTGCGGATCGTCGTACTGCTGAACTCGCTGGGCATCTACCTGTGGCGCCACGAGGGCTACGACCACCCGGTCGCCGGCTTCGTGGTGATGGGCGCGCTGGCGGCGTGGACCGGCTTCGCCGTGTGGGCCTACGGGAGCGTCTCGCGCCGCCGCCCGTGGCTGCTGGTCGCCGACCTCGCGGTGGCGGTCGCGGCGATCGCGGTCTCGCCGTACGTGAAGGGCGAGGGGCTCAACGCGACCCTCCCGGGCTTCTGGGTGATGGGCGTGGTGCTGGCCTGGGCGGTCCTGTGGCGCTATGCCGGTGGCCTGGTGGCCGCCGCTGTGATCGTCGTGGCCGACCTCAGCATCCGCGACGACCTCACCCAGAAGGCCTACGGCAACATCTTCCTGCTGGTCCTCGGCGGCGCGATCGTGGGCTTCCTGTCCGGGCTGCTGCAGGAGATGGCCGCCCAGCGTGACCGTGCCGAGCGGGCGGCAGCAGCAGCGGCCGAGCGACAGCGGCTGAGCCGGGTGGTCCACGACGGGGCACTCCAGGCGCTGGCGCTGGTCCAGCGGCGGGCGCCCGAGCTGGGCCCCGGCGGGGTCGAGCTGGGGCAGCTCGCCGGCGAGCAGGAGGCCAGGCTGCGGGCACTGGTCCAGCAGGACTCGCGCGACCTGCTGGCACCGGCGGGCGACCTCGACCTGGCGCAGCTGCTGGCCGGGCTGCAGACGCCGCAGGTGCAGGTGGCGCTGCCGGGCACGCCGGCGACCCTGCCTGCCGCCACGGCCCACGAGGTGCTGGCCGCGGTGCAGTCCTGCCTGAGCAACGTGCGGCACCACGTCGGCCCGGACGCCCCGGCCTGGGTGCTGCTCGAGGAGCTCGAGGACCGGTGGGTGGTCTCGGTGCGCGACGACGGGCCCGGCATCCCCGAGGGCCGGCTGGAGGCGGCGGTCGACGAGGGCCGGCTCGGGGTACGGCAGTCCATCGTCGGGCGGATCGAGGACCTGGGCGGCACCGCCACCGTTCGCTCCGGTCCGGGCACCGGCACCGAGTGGGAGCTCGAGGTCCCGCGCGGCGTCCGGGCGAGGTCGAGCCGATGACGATCCACGACGAGCACCCGTTCCTGGACCCCTCCGACGCCGTACGCCGGTTCCGCGGCCGCCTCGGCGGGGCGGTGACCCTGTGGACCAGCGGGGGCAACGAGGGCGTCCCGCGGGCCGGCCTGACGGTGTCCTCGGTGATGGTGGCGGGCGGTGAGCCCGGCCGGCTGCTCGCCCTGGTCGACCCCGACAGCGACCTGCGCGACGTCCTCGAGCGCACCGGGCGCGGGGTGGTGCACCTGCTGCGGTGGGAGCACCGCGACCTCGCCGAGGTGTTCGCCGGCCAGATGCCGGCCCCCGGCGGCCAGTTCACCGTGGGGGAGTGGGACCAGACCGACCACGGTCCGCGACTGGTCACCGCGCCGAGCTTCGCCACCGTCGAGGTGGAGGAGCTGCAGGCCGTGGGGTGGTCCGCCCTGGTCGTCGCCCGGGTGGTCGAGGTCGTCGTGGGCGAGGACGAGCACGCGCTGGAGCACCGGCGCGGGCGCTACCTGCAGCCTCCGGAGCCGCGGGCGCCCCACTGATCCTCGCGGTCGGCCTCCTGGTGTCGGTCCGGTCGTCTAGGGTGCGGGCCGTGGAGGACAAGCTGCGGGTGATGGTGGTCGACGACCACCCCATGTGGCGTGAGGGCGTTGCCCGCGACCTCACCGAGGCCGGGTTCGACGTGGTGGCGACGGCAGCGGACGGCCGCGGTGCGATCAGCCGGTTCCCGGCGGCCCGTCCCGACGTGGTCGTGCTCGACCTGCAGATCCCCGAGCCGAACGGGGTAGCCGTCACCGCCGAGGTGGTGCGGCAGAACCCTGCGGTGCGCGTCCTGATCCTCTCCGCGAGCGGCGAGCAGCACGACGTGCTGGAGGCGGTCAAGGCAGGCGCGACCGGCTACCTGGTGAAGTCGGCCTCGCGCACCGAGCTGGTCGACGCCGTACGCCGGGTCGCGGTCGGTGACACCGTGTTCACCTCGGGTCTCGCGGGGCTGGTGCTGGGGGAGTACCGTCGTCTCTCCGACTCCTCCGTGACCGACCGTGACGACACGCCCCGCCTGACCGAGCGCGAGACCGAGGTGCTGCGGCTGGTGGCCAAGGGGCTGTCCTACAAGCAGATCGCCGAGCGCCTGTTCCTCTCCCACCGCACCGTGCAGAACCACGTGCAGAACACGCTGCGCAAGCTGCAGCTGCACAACCGGGTCCAGCTGGTCCGCTACGCGATCGAGCAGGGTCTCGACGAGGTCGACGACGACCGGTGAAGCGACGCTGACACGCGGGCGGCGGGACGCACCTGCAGGGAAGAACGACGGGTTCGGTAGCGTTGTGAAGGCACAGAAGACGATAAGGAGCACCACATGGGTCTGGGAACGCTGCTGTTCCGCGCATCGCTCGGTGAAGTGCTGCGAGCCGAGCGGATGCGTCAGGGGATGACCCTGCGCGAGCTGTCCTCCTCGGCCCGGGTGAGTCTCGGCTACATCTCCGAGATCGAACGTGGGCAGAAGGAGGCCTCCTCCGAGCTGCTCGCCGCGCTGTGCGAGGCCCTCGACATGCCGCTGTCCGGCGTGCTCCGCGAGGTCAGCGAGCACATCGAGCGCCAGGAGCTCGCGCTCGAGGTGGTCCAGGTCCCGACCCTGCCCGGCGACGTGGTGGCCTCCGCCGCCTGATTCGCGGCCAGCCCCTGCTCAGCTGACCCCGGCGGCCTTCTCGAGCGCGCCCAGCTCGTCGTCGAGGTGGGTGAGCAGCCGCTGCAGGTGCGGCACGCTGCGCCGGCAGCCGGTGAGCCCGAAGTCCATGTCGTCGGCGTAGCTGTTGCAGGTGATGTTCAGCGCCATCCCGTTGATCGGGATGGACAGCGGGTAGGTGCCGGTCATCTTGGCGCCGTTGAGGTACATCGTCTTCTTCGGTCCGGGCACGTTGCTGATGATCAGGTTGAACGGCGGTCGGACTATCCCGTGCATCCGCAGCATCGGGGTGATGATCGACGGGGCCATCCCCAGCGCGCTCATCGCCATGATCTGGAGCTGGCTCATCGAGCCCAGGGCCTGCTTGCCGGTCTGCATCGACTTGTGGATCGAGGACAGCCGGTTCGCGGGGTCGTCGAGGTCGGTGCCGAGTTGGACCATCACCGCGCCGACGGCGTTGCCGCCCTCGCCCTCGCCCTTGCCGGCACGCTTGGCGTCCAGGGCCACCGGCACCATCGAGACCAGGGGCAGGTCGGGCAGCGCCTCGTGCTCGATGAGGTAGGACCGGATTGCGCCGGAGCACATCGCCAGCACGACGTCGTTGAGCGTGGTCCCGCTGGCTGATCCGACGGCGCGCAGCCGCTCGATCGGCCAGCCCTGGGCTGCGAACCGCCGGGAGCCGGTGATCGTGGTGTTGAACATCGTGCGGGGCGCGTGCAGCGAGAGCGCGGAGGTCTCGTTGCGCAGCCCGTGCTTGAGCGTCTTGATCAGTGCGGCGGGCATCCCGGCGGCGTCGGCGGTGATGCCGAGCGCCGTACGCATCGCCTCGAGCGGGACCTGGGCCAGGCTGTTCTCGGCCTCGTCGCGGACCTTCGCCGAGCGCGAGCTGGGGCGGTCGGCCCACATCGGAGGCATCCCGCGCTCGTCCGGGTCCGTGCTCATCACGCTGCCCATCAGGCGCATGGCGGCGATGCCGTCGACCAGGGAGTGGTGGAGCTTGGTGTAGAGCGCCACGCGGCCGTCGCGCAGGCCCTCGATCAGGTGTGCCTCCCACAGCGGCCGCTCGCGGGCCAGCCGGGTGCCGTGCAGCCGGGAGCAGAGCTCGAGCAGCTCGCGCACCCGTCCGGGCTTGGGCAGCGCACTGTGCCGGAAGTGGTACTCGAGGTCGAACTGCTCGTCCTGGGTCCACACCCACTGGCCCGCGGTGCCGATGCCGCGCGTGGGGCGCTTGCGGAACAGCGGGGCGATCTCGCTGGTCTCCGACATCTGCTCGTAGAGCTTGCGAACGTAGTCGCGCGGGGCGTCCGCCGGCTTCTCGAAGAGCTGGAGGCCGCCCACGTGCATCGGCATCTGCCGGTTCTCCGCGAACAGGAATGCCGCTGACGTCGGATCGATCGGAGAAACCACGTGTCCACCTCTCTGTGGCCCGGTCCCGGGACCAGCCGATCCTCGCTGCTTTGCCCGCGATTGGCCACCCTGCTTCTCGGCCAGCGTCCCGGGAGCGATCGGCGCGCTCGACCCGGGTGAGCCTCGGCTTTGCGGGTATAGGTTCGGCGACAGTGATGTCGACGAGGTGGAGGTCCCTCATGTCGCGACCCAGCAGTGCATCCGGTGCGCATGACTACGTCATCGTGGGAGCCGGCAGCGCCGGCGCGGTGCTGGCGGCACGACTGAGCGAGGATCCCGGCGTCACCGTGCTGCTGCTGGAGGCAGGACCCGAGGCAGTCGGGGACGAGGTCTCCGTCCCGGCCGCCTTCCCGCAGCTGTTCAAGACCAAGTGGGACTGGAACTACGACACCACCGAGCAGAAGCAGCTGCACAACCGGCGGGCCTACTGGCCGCGGATGAAGGCGCTCGGGGGATGTTCCTCGATGAACGCGATGATCTACATCCGGGGCAACGCCGCCGACTACGACGCCTGGCGTGACGAGTACGGCGCCACCGGCTGGGGGTACGACGACGTCCTCCCGTACTTCAAGAAGGCCGAGGGCAACACCCGGCTCGGCGGGGAGTACCACGGCCAGGACGGGCCCCTGCACGTCGAGGACCGCCGCTACACCCACGAGCTGACCACCTCGTGGGTGGAGAGCGCGGTCAGCGCGGGCCTCAAGCGCAACGACGACTTCAACGGCGCCGAGCAGGAGGGCGCCGGGCTCTACCAGGTCACCTGCCGCAACGGTCGGCGCTGGTCGGTCGACGAGGCCTACCTGAAGCCGGCCCGCAAGCGGGAGAACCTCGACGTGGAGACGGGTGCGTTCGTCACCCGCATCGAGGTGGAGGGGGAGCGCGCCACCGGGGTGACCTACCGGATCGCCGGCAGGGAGATCACCGCGAGGGCCGAGCGGGAGGTGCTCCTGTGCGGGGGCGCGGTGAACAGCCCGCAGCTGCTGATGCTCTCCGGCATCGGCCCGGCGGCGCACCTGCGTGAGCACGGCGTCGACGTGGTCGCGGACCTGGCCGGGGTCGGCCAGCGGCTCCAGGACCACCCCGCGGTCCCGATGATCTGGTACACCCGCGACACCACCGATCTCGTGGAGTTCTCCACCGTGCCCAACCTGTTGCGCTGGAAGGTCCGCGGCACCGGTCCACTGACCTCCAACGTGGGCGAGGGCGGCGGGTTCATCAGGACGCGCGAGGACCTGCCGGCCCCCGACATGCAGTACCACGTGGCCCCGGCCGGGTTCTACGACAACGGCCTGCGCGAGCCGACCCGCCGGATGTTCACCGCCGCGCCCACGCTCGTCTCGGTGCGCAGCCGGGGCTCGTTGCGGCTCCGGTCCGCGGACCCGGCGTGGCACCCCGAGATCGATGCCGCCTACTACGACGACGGCGCCGACCTCGACGCGATGCTGGCCGGGATGAAGCGGGTGTGGGAGATCTGCGGGCAGGGTCCGGTGGCGGCGTACCTCGCGTCACCGTGGGAGCTCTCGGAGAACCCGAGCGACGACGAGCTCGTCGAGCACATCCGTCAGTACACCCAGACGCTCTACCACCCCGTCGCGACCTGCTCGATGGGCAGCGGCGAGGACGCCGTGGTCGACCCCGAGCTGCGGGTCCGCGGCGTGGAGGGGTTGCGCGTCGTGGACGCCTCGGTGATGCCGGCCGTGCCACGAGGCAACACCAACGCACCCACCGTGATGGTGGCCGAGAAGGCCGCCGACCTGATCAGGAGCGCACGATGACCGCTGACGTAGAGGTTCCGACCGGCTCCGAGACCCCCGCGTCCCGGGACACCTTCGACTCGCTGAGCCCGATCACCGGCGACGTGGTCGGCACCTGGCCGATCCACACGCCCGAGGACGTCGGGGCCGTCGTACGACGAGCCCGCGACGGCGCCGAGTGGTGGTCATCGCTCACCTTCGACGAGCGTGCCGAGCGGCTCACCGCGTGGGCCGGGGTGATGACGCGGCGCATCGCCCAGCTGGCCGACGTGGTGCACCAGGAGACCGGGAAGCCGCACAGCGACGCCACCCTCGAGGTCGCCCTGGCGCTGGACCACGTGGCGTGGGCGGCGAAGAACGCGCGCAAGGTGCTCGGCCGGCACAAGGTGCCCTCGGGACTGCTGATGACCAACCAGGCGGCCACGGTCGAGTACCTGCCACTGGGCGTGGTCGGGGTGATCGGCCCGTGGAACTACCCGGTGTTCACGCCGATGGGCTCCATCGCCTACGCGCTGGCGGCGGGCAACGCCGTGGTGTTCAAGCCGAGCGAGCTCACTCCCGGCGTGGGCTACTGGCTCGCCGCCGCCTTCGGTGAGGTCGTCCCCGAGCACTCGGTCTTCCAGGTCGTGACCGGCCTCGGCGAGACCGGAGCCGCCCTGTGCCGCTCCGGGGTGGACAAGGTGGCGTTCACCGGGTCCACCGAGACCGGCAAGGTCGTGATGGCCACGTGCGCCGAGACGCTCACCCCGGTGGTGATCGAGGCGGGCGGCAAGGACGCCGTACTGGTCGACGAGGACGCCGACCTCGACGCCGCAGCCGAGGCCACCCTGTGGGGGGCGGCCAGCAACGCCGGCCAGACCTGCATCGGGGTGGAGCGCGTCTACGTCCACGACCGGGTCTACGACGAGTTCCTCTCCCTGCTGCTGGACCTGGCCCGTGACCTGAAGGCCGAGGACGCGCCCGAGGCGAAGATCGGGCCGATGACCATGCCGGGCCAGGGCCGCATCATCGCGTCGCACATCCAGGACGCGCTGGACCGGGGCGGCCGGGCGCTGCTGGGCGGTCCCGGCACCGTCGGGGAGCGCTTCGTGCAGCCGACCGTGCTGGTCGACGTCCCCGAGGACGCGCTGGCCGTGCAGGAGGAGACGTTCGGGCCCACGGTCACGGTCACTCGGGTCAGGGACATGGACGAGGCGGTCGAGAGGGCCAACGGGACCCGCTACGGGCTGGGCTCGACGGTGTTCTCCAAGGCGCGGGGGATGGAGCTCGCCCGGAGGATCCGGTCGGGCATGACCGCGGTGAACGGCATGATCACCTACGCGGCCATCCCCTCGCTGCCGTTCGGCGGGGTGGGCGACTCGGGCTTCGGCCGGATCCACGGGCACGACGGGCTCCGGGAGTTCACCTATGCCAAGTCGATCGCCAGGCAGCGGTTCAAGCCGCTCCTCACGCTGACCAGCTTCGCCCGCACCGACAAGGCCGACAACCAGCTGGCCCAGGTCCTCACCCTCCTGCACGGCCGTGGATCCACGCTCCGGAAGTAGCGCCGGAGAGGAGATCGCGCGCAGGCCGGTCGTCGTCCCGCGCCTCGAGCTGGCGGTGAGCCGCAGCCGAACCTCCCTGCGCGCGCGGTGGGAACGGGTCAGCGCCAAGTCCTTCCAGATCGCGCAGTGCGCCATCGCGGCGGGAGTGGCCTGGACCCTGGCCAGCGATGTGTTGGGGCACCCGACGCCGTTCTTCGCCCCGATCGCCGCGGTGATCAGCCTCGGCACCTCCTACGGCCAGCGGCTCCGGCGGGTGGCCGAGGTGACCGTGGGGGTGGCGATCGGGGTGTTCGTCGGTGACGCGCTGACGCACTTCCTCGGCTCGGGAGGGTGGCAGATGGCGCTGATCGTCGCCCTGGCGATGACCATGGCCCTGCTGCTCGGGCAGGGAGTCTTGTTCGTGAACCAGGCGGCCGTCCAGGCCATCGTGGTGAGCACCCTGGTGCCGTCGGCGGGCGGCGCCTTCATCCGGTGGACGGACGCCCTCATCGGCGGCGGGGTCGCCCTGGTCGCCGCCGCGGTGGTGCCCCGGGCGCCGTTGAGACGACCGCGTGAGCAGGCGGCGGTCGTGGTCCGGCGGGTCTCGCTGCTGTTGCGCGCCGCCGCCCGGAGCATCCTCGACGGCGACGTGGAGCGCGCCCTGCAGGTGCTGCGGGACGCCCGCGCCACCGAGGACCTCGTCGTCGAGCTCCGCGCCGCGGCCAACGAGGGGCTCTCGGTGGTGCGCTCCTCACCGTTCCGGCGCCGCCATCGTGGGCGGGTGCAGGCCATGGCCGAGCTCGTGGAGCCGCTGGACTTCGCGCTGCGCAACACCCGGGTGCTGGTCCGGCGCGTGGCGGTGGCCTCCTACCAGCGCCAGGCGATCCCGCCGGCGTACGCCACGCTGCTCGACGAGCTGGCCGCGTGCACCGACGCCGTAGCCGACGAGCTGGCAGCAGGCCGGGCGGCCACCGCCGTACGCGGGCGCCTGATCGAGCTGGCCCGAGCCACCACCGACGCCCAGCGCTCCCACGTCCTCTCCGCCGAGGTGGTCCTGGCCCAGGTCCGCTCCCTGATCGCCGACCTCCTCGCCGTCACCGGCGTCGACCCCCTCACCGCCACCGACATGATCCCCCCGATGAGCGTCTGACCCCTTTCCCTCCAGCACGCCGAGCGGGCAGGAACGTTCCGCGGTGGCACCCCGAGCGGGCAGAAACGTTCCCCTCCAGCGCGCCGAGCGGGCAGAAACGTTCCGCGGTGGCACCCCGAGCGGGCAGTTGTGGCCGCAGCAAAGGGTGCCTGACTGCCCGGTCGGCGTCGTACGGCGTGACGTTTGTGCCCGGTGGGCGTCGTACGGCGTGACGTTTGTGCCCGGTCAGAGCTCGCGGACGACGGAGTCGACGACGGCGACGAGGTCGCCGTGGGTGCGGAGGGCGACTTCGCGCTGGCGTTGGTACGACGCGCCGCGCCTCGGGATCTCGGCGACGAGGTCGAGCTCCGCGGAGCAGCCGAGGCGCTCGGCCACGGGGGCGAGGTGCTCGAGGAGCTCGGCGAGGTCGTCCTGGAGCAGGCGTTCGTTGGAGTGCTCGTCGAGGATGATCCAGGCGTCGAGGCCGTAGCGGGCCGCGCGCCACTTGTTCTCCTGCACGTGCCACGGCGGCATCGTCGGGAGCGTCTCGCCGCGGTCGAGGCGGTCGGAGAGGTCCACGACCAGGCAGTGGGTCAGCGCCACCAGGCCGCGCATCTCGTCCAGGGTGGAGACGCCGTCGCAGATCCGCATCTCCACGGTCCCCAGGTGCGGCGCCGGGCGCACGTCCCAGCGGATCTCGTTGATCTCCTCGATCACCCCGGTGGTGATCAGGTCCTGGGCGTAGTGCTCGAAGTCGGACCACGCCTCGAACTGGAACGGCAGCCCAGCGGTCGGCAGCTGCTGGAACATCATCGCCCGGTTGCTGGCGTAGCCCGTGTCGGTGCCGGCCCAGATGGGCGAGGAGGCGGAGAGCGCCTGGAGGTGGGGATACCACTTCAGCAGGGCGGAGACGATCGGCATCGCGTGCTCACGGCGTACGCCGACATGGACATGCACTCCCCAGATGAGCATCTGCCGGCCCCACCACTGGGTGCGGGCGATCAGCTCCTCGTAGCGGTGCCCCGGCGTGAGCAGCTGGTGGGACCACTCGGCGAACGGGTGCGTGCCCGCGCAGTAGAGCTCGACCCCGAGCTCCTCGGCGAGCGGGCGGACCAGGTCGATCATCGAGGAGAGCTCGTCGACCGCCTCGCCGACGGTGCGGCAGATGCCGGTGGTCAGCTCGACGGTGTTGCGCAGCAGCTCCTTGTGGATCCGCGGCTGCGGCCCGTGCCGCTCCGAGACGAGGTCGAACAGCTCGGAGGCGGCGTTGACCAGGTCACGGGTGTTCTTGTCGACGAGGGCGAACTCCCACTCGACGCCCAGGGTCGGCTCGGGGGAGTCGACGAACTCGATCGGCACGGACACATCGTTCCACGCCCGGGGACGCTCAGTGCGCAGAGGGCTCCGGCGTGCCGGAGGGGCCGGCGCTGTTTCGGCCACCAGGCTGCCCGGACGCACTCCCGGAGGGCTGCGAGCCGGGCTCCTCACTGGCGAGCTCACTGGGCTGTTCACCGGGCACTTCACTGGGCGCGGAGCTCCGCTGCGAGCTGGGTCCGTCGCTGGCCAGGGCGCTCGGGCGGGCGAAGCTGCCGTCCGCGTTGCGCAGGCCCTTGCCGTTGATCAGCAGGACCACGGTCCCGCCGCCGGAGTACTCCACGGAGAGGGTCACCCGCTTGCCGATCAGGCCGGTGAACTCCACCCGGTTGGTCTCCACGGCACCGTCCCCGTCGAAGTCGGCGGCCGCGGGGGTGTCCAGCCGGTCCGCCGGACCGAGGTCGAGCGCAGTGCCGGACACGCAGAACCCGGCGGGGCAGGCGTTCCAGGTGCCCCTGAGCTCGCCGCGCTTCGGAGCCGCCGGTGTCGGCTTCGGCGTCGGCTTGGGGGCCGGCTTCGGGGTCGTCGTACCCGGGGCGGGCGGCGGGGGAGTCGCCGGTGCCGGAGCGGGCTTGGGGAGCGGGGCCGGGGCAGGAACGCTGCCCGGCGGCACCAGGCTGGACCCACCCGGCCCACCTGACCCACGAGGCCTCATCGGGCGCGGCTTCCCAGGGGTCTGCGGCTTGGCGGGCTTGCGCACCTTGGCGGGCGGAGGCGGCGGGGTGGGCGTGGCGAAGACACCGGTCTGGTAGCCGGCCTGCATCGCCAGCACCAGGTCCACGTAGTAGCTCGACGGGTTGTAGCGGAACGCGGCCCGGGCGGCCCCGGCCGGATCGGCGATGCTGCCGCCGACCCCGCACAGGTAGACGGCTGAGCCGAGCGCCGCATCGTCGATGTCGTCGGGGTTCAACCGGCCGTCGCGGTCGCCGTCGCGCGCCACCGAGCTCCAGGTCTCGGGCAGGAACTGCATCGGGCCGACGGCTCGGTCCCACAGCGGGTCGCGGTCCAGGGTGCCTCCGTCGGTGTCCGCGATCGCGGCGAAGGGGCCGGCGCCGTCCAGGCGCGGGCCACGGATCTCGGGGCGGGAGACGCCGTCCGAGCCCATCTGGGCGCCGGCGAAGCGGCCGTGGTTGGACTCCACCCGGCCGATCGCGGCGAGCAACGTCCAGGAGATCCCGCAGCCCGGGTCGGCCAGGGCCATCGCCTGCTCCGCGTTCCGGTAGGCCCGCAGGGCCGCGTCCGGTACGTCGTTCCCGCCGGTGCTGCTGATCTCGAAGAACTGCCGGTCGCTCCGGGTGCCCAGCGGCCCGTCGGTCCCCGGCACCTGCCCGCGGCTCCTCAGGTGGACGCCGGCGACCACCGGCTGCGGGGCGGCGAGCTGCCAGAACAGGCTGTGCGCCGAGGGGGTGGCGGTCGCGCTGCTCAGTGCCGCGGACCTGGTCGTGGTCGTCTCGCCGAGACCGGGGACCGAGGTCTCGCCGGCCCAGGACGCGACGCCGGTGACGACGAGCGCGAGGGCGAGGGTCAGGGTGCTGGGGAGCGCCCAGAGGTGCTTCATGGAGGGGGGCCTTCATCCGAGAACGGTCGCGAGAAGACCAGCGTAGGCGGGCCGGACCCGTGCACACGCGGGAATTGGCCATTACCTACAAATAGGACGAAAAGAACTAGGCAGGACTAGACAGGTGGCGCCGTTCAGCGGGCGCGAAGGCGCTCGACCCAGGCCAGGTGCGTCCCGTCGAAGGGGGCGACGCGGTCCGTCACCGCCCGCAGGATCGCCTGGCTGCTGGCAACGGCTTCGGTGACCAGCTCATCGGGATAGCCGAGCGAGACGCGGTGCTCGGCGAACTCGTCCTCGTCGTCGACCCAGACCCGGCCCGTCGTCCCCTTGATCACGTCGAGGTCGAGGTCGACCGCGCGCACCAGCTCGTCGCCGTGCCACACCGCGGGCGTGGCGATGTCGACGTAGGTGTCGAACGGCCGCCGGGGGTCGTCGGCGTAGAAGGTGCCCAGCCACCAGCCGTCGTGAGGGACCAGGGTCACGTGGTCGGCTGCCGCCTGGAACGCCCGGGTGGGGCTGGACAGTAGGGTGCCCTGGGTGATCCCGACCCAGGTGCCGTGACCGTCGACGCCGAGCCGGAGCCCGTCGTACTCCCAGTGCGGGGCGTCGGGCCACTTGCGGCACTCGACGCGGAGGGGTCGCAGCATGCCCGCGAGGATACGTGGGCCCGGGGCCGCCCCGCGGCGCGCCTCAGCGCGTGCCGGGATTCTTCCTCGGCCCCACCCTGGTCCACACCCGCGCGACGATGTCCTGGTAGCGCGACCCGGTGAGCTTGGCGAAGTGGTGCAGCGCGTGGGCGTCGGCGCCGACGAGCACGCGCGCCTTGCCGGACAGGGCGCCGTCGAGGATGACCTCGGCGGCCTTGGTCGCGGTGGTGCGGGCGAGCTTCTTCTCGAAGTAGGTGTCCAGGCCGGTGGAGTCCTGGCTCGCGGTCTTGCGGCCGTTGCGGGTGATCCCGGTCTTGATCCCGCCGGGGTGGATGCAGGTGACGGCGACGGGGTGCTTGTTGACCAGCATCTCCTCGCGTAGCGCCTCGGTGAAGCCGCGGACGGCGTACTTCGTGGCGTTGTAGGCGGTCTGGCTGGGCATGCTCACCAGCCCGAACAGGCTGGAGACGTTGACCACGTGGCCGTCGCCCGAGGCGATCAGGTGGGGCAGGAACTCCTTGGTCCCGTGCACCACGCCCATCAGGTTGACGCCCACGATCCAGTCGAAGTCGTCGTAGGAGATCTCCTCGAAGTCGCCGGTCAGGCTCACCCCGGCGTTGTTGACCACCATGTTGACCCGCCCGAACTGGCCGGCCACGGCGGTGGCCCACTCGGCCACGGCGGCACGGTCGGAGACGTCGACGCGGTCGCAGCGCAGCTCGCGTACGCCGGCGTCCTTGACCAGCTCGACGGTCTCGGCCAGGCCCACCTCATTCCAGTCGGAGATGGCCAGCAGCGCGCCACCGCGAGCCGCCCGCAGGGCCAGCTCGCGCCCGATCCCGGATCCGGCCCCGGTGATGACGACGACCTTGTTCTCGAGGGTCTTCATGCGACGTTCTCCTTCGTGGTGGGGCGGTCCTGGGGGGTGGTCACGGCGTACTGCTCGACGTCGAAGTCGCTGAGCAGCTCACGGAACTTGTAGGTGGTGCGCGGCCACAGCGTGGTGTTGCGCCCGTGCCGGTCGAGGTACCAGCTCGCGCACCCGCCGGTGCTCCACACCGTGCTCTGCATCCGCTTCTGCAGGTCCTCGTTCCACCGCTGCTGCGCCTCGGGCCGCGGCTCCACGGTGACGAGGTCCCGCTCGCTCATCTTCCCCAGCGCGGAGACGATGTAGGCGATCTGGCTCTCGATGATGAACACCATCGAGGAGTGGCCCAGGCCGGTGTTGGGTCCGACGATCTGGAACAGGTTGGGGAAGCCCGCGATCGTGGTGCCCTTGTACGCCGCCATGCCCTCCTCGCGCCAGGCGGTGGCGAGGGTTCGGCCCCCGCGACCCTCGATGTGCTCGGAGATCGGCTGCTCGGTGGTGTGGAACCCGGTCGCCACGATGATGGCGTCGACCTCGCGACGGGTGCCGTCGGCGGTGACGATGCCGGTCGCGGTGATCTCCGCGATCCCGTCGGTGACGAGGTCCACGTGCTTCGAGTTCAGCGCGGGGTAGTAGTCGTTGGAGATCAGGATCCGCTTGCAGCCGATCTTGAAGTCGGGGGTGACCCTGGCGCGCAGCGCGGGGTCGGAGATGCCCCGGGCGATGTTGCCCTTCGCCAGCAGGAGCGCCGGCGTCGCCAGCTTGGAGTTGACCACGAATCCCGGGACCAGCGACTCCCGGCCGAGGTAGACCCCGGTGCGGTACATCCGCTGGAAGAGCGGGAGGTGGCGGAACGCGAGCCGCTCGGCGCGGGTGTACCTCCGGTCCAGCCGCGGGATCACCCACGGGGCGGTGCGCTGGTAGACGTCGAGGTGGGCGACCTGCTTGGCCACCTCGGGCACGATCTGGATCGCGGAGGCGCCGGTGCCGATCACGGCCACCCGCTTGCCGGTGAGGTCGTAGTCGTGGTTCCACCGCGCGGAGTGGAAGATCTCGCCCTCGAAGGAGTCGATCCCGGAGATCTCCGGCAGCTTGGGCTCGGAGAGGCCGCCGGAGCCGGTGATCACGACCTCGGCGGTGAGGGCGCCGTGGTCGGTGGTGACCAGCCAGTGCTGCTCCTCCTCGCGCCAGCTGAGGTCCTGCACGGTCACGCCGAAGTGGAACCGGTCCAGTACGCCGGCCTGCTCGGCCGTGCGCTGCAGGTAGGCGTGGATCTCGGGCTGGAAGGAGAACGAGCGCGTCCAGTCGCGGTTGGGGGCGAAGCTGAACGAGTATAGCTGGCTCGGGACGTCACAGGCCGCGCCGGGGTAGGTGTTGTCGCGCCAGGTGCCGCCGACGGACTCGCCGCGGTCGAGCACGACGTAGTCCCGCAGGCCGGCCTCGTCGAGCTTGATCGCGGCACCGAGCCCGGCGAACCCGGCGCCCACGACGAGGGTGCGCACGTGCCCGGGGAGCGGGGCGCCCGGGAGGCCCTGGGGGGCGGGGGTCGTGTCTGTCTGGGTCATGCATGGACTCTACAAAAAGTTGAACGTCCGTCAATAGAGGTATTGAAGGATGTTCAGTAAGATGAGACACATGTCCTCCCCTCGCACCCGGATGAGCAAGGACGGTCGCCGCGAGCAACTGCTCGACCTCGGTGTCCAGCTGTTCGCCACGCGGTCGCTGGAGGACCTCTCCATCGAGGCGCTGGCCGTGGAGGCGGGGATCTCCCGCGGCCTGCTCTACCACTACTTCGGCAACAAGCAGGAGTTCCACACCGCCGTGGTGCAGCGGGCCGCCGACGAGCTGTTCGCGGTCACGGCGCCCACGGGGGAGGGCACCCCGCTGGAGCAGCTCGCCGGTTCCCTGGAGCGCTACGTCGACTACGTCACCGAGAACTACCAGGGCTACCTCTCGCTGCTGCGCGGCGCGGCGGGCGGCCACGAGGGCCTGCGGGAGATCTACGAGACCGCGCGCGCCGCGCTCACCGACCGGCTCTTCGAGGGCCCGGTCGCGCAGGAGGCAGCGGCCCTCGGGCTCACCGACACTCCCGGCGTACGCCTGCTGGTGCACGGCTGGGCCGCGTTCACCGAGGACGTCGTCCTGGAGTGGGTCCGCGACTCCCGGGGGATCACTCGCGAGGAGCTGCTGGTGACCCTGTCGGCGTCACTGCCGGGGATCCTGGCGCCGTTCCGCGCGCAGTGAGGTCCGCCCGCGCCCCGCTCCGGCGCGGGCGCTGCGCGAACACCCACACCCGCATCGCCACGAACCGCAGCACGGTCACGGCGAGGTTGGTCGCGGTGAGCACTACGACCTCGAGCCCGGCGCTGCGCGCACCCAGGGCTGCCATCACGCTCAGCGCGCCGGAGGTGGCCAGCAGGCCGGCGCCGAAGATGAGCAGACCCTGCACGTGGTGGCGTACGACGTCGCGCGGGCCGCGCACGCCGAAGGTGAACCGGCGGTTCGCCGCCGTGTTGGCGACAGCGGTGAGCAGCAGGGCGGTGAAGTTCGCAGTCCACGGCGACACCACCGGGCGCAGCCCGAGGTAGAGCAGCGCGTAGGCGAGCGTCGAGCACACACCGATCATCAAGAAGATCCCCAGCTGCATGCCGAGCCGGCCGCGGCCGGCCTCGGCGCTGGTCCGCCCGAGCCGTTCCCCGATGTCACGCAGCGGCAGCCTGCCCAGGACCAGGGAGCGGCCCAGGCGGGCGACGCCCGCGAGGTCCTCGGCCGCGGTGCGTACGAGGTCCACGCTGCTGTCCGGGTCGTCGGTCCAGTCGACGGGGACCTCGTGGATCCGCAGCCCGGCCCGCTCCGCGACGACGAGCAGCTCGGTGTCGAAGAACCAGGAGTTGTCCTCCACCAGCGGGAGCAGCTCACGGGCGGCGTCACGGCGGATCGCCTTGAACCCGCACTGGGCGTCGCTGAACCGGGCCCGCAGCACCCGGCGCAGGATCTGGTTGTAGCTGCGCGAGATGAACTCCCGCTTGGCGCCCCGCCGTACCCGGGCCGCACGGTCGAGCCGCGAGCCGATCGACAGGTCGGAGTGCCCACTGACCAGCGGCGCCACCAGGGGCAGCAGCGCCGCGAGGTCGGTGGAGAGGTCGACGTCCATGTAGACGAGAACCTCGCTGGCCGAGGCGGCCCACACCGCCTTCAGGGCACGCCCGCGCCCCTTCTGCGTCAGGCGCACCACGCTCACCTCGGGGTGGGTGTGGCTCAGCCGGCGCGCGATCACCGGGGTGTGGTCGGTGCTCGCGTTGTCGGCGATGGTGATCCGGAAGCTCCACGGCATCGTCCGCAGGTGCTCGAGCACGCGCTCGACCGAGTCCTCGAGCTGGAGCTCCTCGTCGTGGACCGGGATCACCACGTCCAGGACTGTCGCCGTCGGGCACTCATCCGGGCACTCTTGTGGGCGCTCGAGCGGGGTCATGGGCTGCATCAGGGCACTCACTGGATCCCTCCGGACACGTCGTAGAGCGTGGTTCCGTCGACGGTGGTGGCGGTGAAGTTGGCCTCCACCCACTCGGTGATCTCGTTGCCCTCACCCCCGGGCCCACCACCGGGCCCACCACCGGGCCCACCACGGGGCCCACCCCCGTTGGCGATGAACCAGTGGATCCGGCCGTCGGCGACGTAGCGCTGGAACTGCTCCAGCGTCGGGCTCGGGTCACTGCCGTTGAAGCCGCCGATCGCCATCACCGGCTCCTGGCTGGCCAGCTGGTAGCCCGAGGCGTGGTTGGCCCCCACTGCCGCCGCGGCCCAGGTGTAGGCCTCCGCGTCGGTGCGCAGCAGCTCGGTCACCGCGGCGCTGGAGGTGCTTCCGTGCAGCAGCCCACCCATGCCGCCGCCCTGACTGGGTGGCTGGCCCATGGAGCTGCTGGGCGGTCGGCCCATGGAGCCGCCCGGTGCCTGGCCGCCCGGTGCCTGGCCGCCCGGTGCCTGGCCGCCCGGTAGCTGGCCTGGCATCGCGCCGGGCATGCCGCCGGGGGCGCGCCCACCGGGTCCTCTGCCGGGTCCTCCACCGGGCCCTTCGCCGGGACCCCCCTGCGAGGCGGGTCCCGCACTGGGGATGGAGCCGGTGTGCGGGGTGGCCGCGGTGGTCACGGCGTACGCCGCAGGGCCGGCGAGCGTGGCCACCAGGGCGACGACCGCCGCGACCAGGGCCGCCGGACGGCTCAGCTGGCCGAGCCCGGCGAGCGCCAGCGCGGAGAGCGAGCCGAGGACGAGCACCGCCCACTTCAGCCAGGGCAGGTAGTCGGTCGAGCGGTCCAGGAGGAACCACGCGAGCGCCGAGGTGAGTGCGACGGTGAAGCAGAGCACGCCGGTGGCCACCAGTGAGTCGCGGTGCTGCCAGAGGACCCAGGCGCCCATTGCGACCAGTGCGGCCACGGCCGGGGCCAGGGCCACCGTGTAGTAGGCGTGGAAGATGCCGGCCATCAGGCTGAACGTGAGGCCGGTGACCAGGAGCCAGGTGCCCCACAGGATCACCGCGGCCCGGAGGTTGACCTGGCGACGCCCGAACCACAGGGCTGCGACGCCCAGGACCAGCGCTGCCGGGAGCAGCCAGGCGATCTGGCCGCCGATCTCGCTGTCGAACAGCCGCAGCAGTCCGGTCTCACCCCAGCCTCGACCCGGGCCACCGCCCACCGAGCCGACCTCGTTGCCGTTCAGCCGGCCGAACCCGTTGTAGCCGAGGGTCAGCTCGAGGATCGAGTTGTTCTGCGAGCCACCGATCCAGGGACGGCTCGCGGCTGGCCACAGCTCCACGACCGCGATCCACCAGCCACCGGCCAGCAGCATCGAGCCGAACGCCACCAGCAGGTGGCCGAGACGCTTGCCCCAGGAGGTGTGCGCGCACAGCAGGTAGGCCAGTGCCAGGGCCGGCAGCACCAGGAACGCCTGCAGCATCTTGGTCAGGAAAGCCAGGCCGACCAGGGCGCCGGCCAGTGCGAGCCAGCGGAGCGGGTGACCGGTCGAGGCCCCGGGGCGGGTCGGACCTCGGGTGGCCTCGATCGCGCGCAGGGTCGCGGCGGCGGCAGCGACGAGGAGCAGGGTGAGCAGCGCGTCGGGGTTGTTGAACCGGAACATCAGCGCCGCCACCGGGGTCAGTGCCATCACGGCGCCGGCGAGCAGGCCCGCGGCTGCCGAGCCCGTCGTACGCCGGACGGTGTGGTGCAGCAGCGCCACCGTGGCGATCCCCGCAAGGGCCTGGGGGACGAGGATGCTCCAGCTGGAGAGCCCGAACAACCGCACCGACAGCGCCATCGGCCACAGGGCCAGCGGTGTCTTGTCCACGGTGATCGAGTTGGCGGCGTCGCTGGAGCCGAAGAAGAACGCCTTCCACGACTCCGAGCCGGCCTGCACGGCAGCCGAGTAGAAGGAGTTCGCCCAGCCGCTCTCGCCCAGGCCCCACACGTAGAGCACGCCGGTGGCGAGCAGGAGGCCGAGCAGGGCCGGGCGGGCCCAGGCCGGGTCGTCGGTGCGGCCACGCCACAGCCAGCGGAGCAGGCCGGGGGTGGATCCGGAACCTTGACTGGTGGGGGTGGCGGCCCCTCCGGTGGGCCGCGGCAGGATGCTCGTGGTGTCCATGGCGCCACTGTGCGATCCGGGCCTTCGGCTGCCGTGTGGCCGATCTGTGTCCTGGCTGTGAGCCTTCCCTGGGGCGGCTCAGCGAGGGAGGAGCACGCTGAAGGTGGTGCTGCCGGGGCGGGAGTCGACGTGGGCGCTCCCGCCGTGGGCCGCGACGATCGCCGCCACCAGCGAGAGCCCGAGGCCGGCTCCGCCAGAGACGCGGGTGCGCGAGGTGTCGCCGCGGGTGAACCGCTCGAAGGCGTGTGGGGCGAGGCCCTCGGGCAGTCCGGGACCGTCGTCGTGGACCAGGATCCGGACGCCGTCGTCGGCCACCTGTGCTGAGACCGTCACGGTCGTCCCCGGTGGTGTGTGGTGACGGGCGTTGCCGAGCAGGTTGGTGACCACCTGGTGCAGGCGCTGCTCGTCACCGGTGACGGTCACCGGCTCCTCGGGGAGCTCGAGCTGCCACCGGTGGTCCGGGGACAGCACGCGGGCGTCGGCGACGGACTCGAGCAGGAGCCGGGTGAGGTCGACCTCGACACGTTCCAGGGGGCGACCGGAGTCCAACCGCGCCAGGAGGAGCAGGTCCTCCACCAGGCTGCTCATCCGCTCCGCCTCCGTCTCGACCTTGGCCAGCGCAGCGGACAGCGCGGCCGGGTCGTCGGGGGTGCGGCGGGACAGCTCGGCGTACCCGTGGATCGTGGCGAGCGGGGTGCGCAGCTCGTGCGAGGCGTCCCCGACGAACTGGCGCACCTGCTGCTCGCTGCGCTGCCGCGCCTCCAGCGAGGACTCCACGTGGGCCAGCAGCAGGTTCAGCGCGGAGCCCACTCGCCCGACCTCGGTGCGCTCGTCGGTCAGCTCCGCCGGGACGCGTTCGGTCAGGTCGATCTCTCCGGACGACAGCGGCAGCTGCGCCACGGTATGGGCGGTCTCCGCTACCGCGTTGAGCGGACGCAGCTGGCGTCGCACGAGCAGCGTTCCGAGCCCGGCCGCGGCGAGCACCCCGAGCGTGATCAGCAGCAGCTCGTAGCCGATCAGCGCGTTCACGGTCTCGTCGACCTCCTTGGTCGGGAGGCCGCTGACCGTCCGGCTCCCTTGGGGACCCGGCGCGGCCGAGAGACGGTAGGAGCCCACCGCCGGGAGGTCGGCGCCGTGGACGTCGCCGTCCGCCGGGATGTGCTCGAGCCTCTTCAGCGTCGAGGTGGAGAGGACTCGCTCGCCTCCCCGGCGCTCGGTCAGCACGACACCGGCGGACCCTGCCGGCGAGTCCACGATCGCGATCAGCGTGCCCGGGCCCTGGTTGTTCGGGGCGGGCAACGGCCGGCCCCGGTCCGGCCCTCGCTCGTACCCCGGGTCCTCGCCGCTCAGCCGGCCGACCGAGGAGACGACCTGCTGATCGAGCCGCTCCATCAGCGATGAGCGGATCGCCAGCGTGGTGACCGCGGCGACCAGCAGCGAGACGACCGCGACCAGCAGCACCGCCGTCGCCACGAGGCGGGCGCTGAGCGTCCTCGGGACGCCCACGGCTCAGCCGTCGTTGGCGCGTTGCGCCGGTTCGGCGGGCTTGAGGACGTAGCCCGCCCCCCGCATGGTGTGGATCATCGGTGCCCGGCCGGCGTCGATCTTCTTGCGCAGGTAGGAGATGTAGAGCTCGACCACGTTGGCCTGCCCGCCGAAGTCGTAGTTCCACACCCGGTCGAGGATCTGGGCCTTGCTCAGCACGCGCCTCGGGTTGCGCATCAGGAAGCGCAGCAGCTCGAACTCGGTCGCGGTCAGGGAGATCTCCTCCCCGCCGCGGGTCACCTCGTGGCTGTCCTCGTCGAGGGCGAGGTCACCGACGTGCAGGACCGAGTCGCTATCCGCCTGGCGTGCGCCGGCGCGCCGCATCAGGGCGCGCAGCCGGGCGACGACCTCCTCGAGCGAGAACGGCTTGGTGACGTAGTCGTCGCCGCCCGCGGTCAGCCCGGCCACCCGGTCCTCGACCGAGTCGCGGGCGGTGAGGAACAGCACCGGTACGTCGGGCTGGTCGGTCCGGAGCCGGCGCAGCACCTCCATGCCGTCGAAGTCGGGCAGCATCATGTCGAGCACGACGGCGTCGGGACGCTGCCGCTTGGCGGTGCTGACGGCCTTGCTGCCGTTGAGCGCGACCTCGACGTCCCAGCCCTCGTAGCGCAGCGCCATCCGCAGCAGCTCGGCGATGTTCTCCTCGTCGTCGACCACCAGCACCCGCAGCGGGGTGCCGTCCGCGCGGGTCAGCTCGGCGGGCGTCCTCCTCATGCGTCAACTGTGCCTCCCCACGAAAGCAGGGACCCGTGAGTTCCCTGTGACTTCCCTGTGAACCCCGCGCGGGACGGGCTGTGCCCCACCGGATCGGGAAACAGGGACAATGGTGGGGCTGTGCGCATCCAATTCCCTCCCGACCTGCCGGTCTCGGCCCGTCGCGACGACATCGCCGAGGCGATCCGTGACCACCAGGTGGTGATCGTCGCGGGGGAGACGGGCTCGGGGAAGACCACCCAGCTGCCCAAGATCTGCCTCGCCCTCGGACGCGGGGACCCAACCGCTCCCGGTGGCGGGATGATCGGGCACACCCAGCCGCGCCGGATCGCTGCCCGCAGCGTCGCGGAGCGCATCGCCGAGGAGCTCGGCGAAGAGCTCGGGGAGACAGTCGGCTACCAGGTCCGGTTCACCGACCGTACGTCGAAGCAGAGCCGGGTCAAGGTGATGACCGACGGGATCCTGCTCGCCGAGCTCCAGCACGACCGGATGCTGAAGCGCTACGACACCTTGATCATCGACGAGGCGCACGAGCGCAGCCTGAACATCGACTTCCTCCTCGGTTACCTGCGCCGCCTGCTGCCGCAGCGTCCCGACCTCAAGGTCGTGATCACCTCCGCGACCATCGACCCGGAGCGGTTCGCGCGCAACTTCGCCGACGCGGACGGCAAGCCGGCCCCGATCATCGAGGTCTCGGGGCGAACCTTCCCCGTCGAGGTCCGCTACCGGCCGCTGCTCGAGGAGTCCTACGACGACCCCGACAGCCCCGAGGGGGACCGCGTCTTCCGGGACCAGACCGAGGCGATCGAGGACGCCGTGGTCGAGCTGCTCGCCGACACACCCGGCGACATCCTGGTGTTCCTCCCCGGCGAGCGCGAGATCCGCGACACCGAGGACGTCCTCAAGCGCCGGGCGCAGGGACCCCGGGGCTTCGACATCGTGCCGCTGTACTCCCGCCTGTCCTCGGCCGAGCAGCACCGGGTCTTCGAGCGGCACACCCGCCGCCGCGTCATCCTGTCCACCAACGTCGCCGAGACCTCGCTGACCGTCCCCGGGATCACCGGCGTCATCGACACGGGCCTGGCCCGGATCAGCCGGTGGTCCTCGCGGACCAAGGTCCAGCGGCTGCCGATCGAGCCGATCAGCCAGGCCTCGGCCCAGCAGCGCTCGGGACGTTCGGGACGGGTCGAGCCGGGCGTGGCGATCCGGCTCTACAGCGAGGAGGACTTCCTCGGCCGTCCGGAGTTCACCGAGCCGGAGATCCTGCGTACCTCCCTGGCCAGCGTCATCCTGCAGATGACCTCGCTCGGCCTGGGCCAGGTCGAGCAGTTCCCGTTCGTCGACCCGCCCGACAACCGCGCCGTACGCGCCGGCGTCCAGCTGCTCGAGGAGCTCGGCGCGCTGGTCCCCACGGCGCCCGCGTCCCGCAAGGGACCGCGGCTCACCGGCGTGGGCCGCAAGCTCGCTCGGCTGCCGATCGACCCCCGGCTGGCCCGGATGATCCTCGAGGCGGACCGGCTCGGGTGCCTGCCCGACGTACTCGTGATCACGGCGGCGCTCTCGATCCAGGACCCCCGCGAGCGCCCGGTGGAGAAGCGTGCCCGGGCCGACCAGCTGCACGCGCGCTTCCGCGACCCGCGCTCGGACTTCATGGCCTGGCTGAACCTGTGGCGCTACCTGCGCGAGAAGCAGCAGGAGATGGGCTCGAGCGCCTTCCGGCGGATGTGTCGCGAGGAGCACCTGAACTACCTGCGGATCCGGGAGTGGCAGGACTTCGAGTCCCAGCTGCGCCAGGTGGCCAGGCAGGTGGGCCTCACGACCGGCAGGTCCGCCAGCGACGGCGAGGCCCCCGACGGTGACGCGATCCACCAGGCGCTGCTGTCCGGGCTGCTGTCCCACATCGGCCTACGCGACGTGGAGCGCCGCGACTACCTCGGCGCCCGCGGCACCCGGTTCGCGATCTTCCCCGGATCGGGCCTGTTCAAGTCGCAGCCCGACCTGGTGATGTCCGCCGAGCTGGTGGAGACCTCGCGGTTGTGGGGGCGGCAGAACGCGGCCATCGACCCCGCGTGGGCCGAACGCCTCGGCGGGGACCTGATCAAGCGCACCTACTCCGAGCCGCACTGGTCGAAGAAGCGCGAGTCGGCGATGGCCCACGAGCGGGTCACCCTGTACGGCGTACCGCTGGTCGCCGACCGCTCGGTGCCCCTGGGCCGGCACCAGCCCGACGTCGCCCGCGAGCTGTTCATCCGGCACGCGCTCGTGCAGGGGGAGTGGCGCGCCCGGCACCGGTTCTTCGAGACCAACCGGCGCCTGCTGGAGGAGGCCGAGGAGCTCGAGCACCGCGCCCGCCGCCACGACATCGTGGTCGACGAGGAGACGCTGTTCGACTTCTACGACGCCAGGATCCCCGCCTCCGTCGTCTCCGGTGCCCACTTCGACACCTGGTGGAAGCAGGAGCGTCGTACCCGCCCCGACCTGCTCACCTTCGACCCCTCGATGCTGGTGCACGACCGCGCCGAGGAGGTGCGCGCCGGGGACTTCCCCGACGAGTGGCACGAGGGCACGCTGACCCTGCCGCTGCGCTACCACTTCGAGCCCGGCCACGAGGCCGACGGCGTCACGATCGACGTCCCCGTGGCCACGCTGAACACCGTCGGGTCGGCGCCGTTCACCTGGAACGTCCCCGGCCTGCGCCAGGACCTGGTCACCGCGCTGATCCGTTCGCTGCCCAAGAAGCTGCGGGTGAACTTCGTCCCGGCACCCGACGTGGCCCGCCGCTTCCTCGAGGACGTCCCGCCGGGGGAGGAGCCGCTGCTAACCGCGCTGTCGCGCTACCTGCGCTCGCTGTCGGGGGTGCACGTCCCCGAGACCGCCTGGGACCCGGACAAGGTGCCCGACCACCTGCGCCCGTCCTTCCGCGTGGTCGACGACACCGGCCAGGAGGTCGCGACCGGCAAGGACCTCGAGGCGCTCAAGCAGCCGCTGCGTCCCTCGTTCGACCGGGCGATGCGCCAGGTCGCCGAGGAGTCCGGGGTGACCGCGACCGGGCAGACCGAGTGGACCTTCGGCACGATCGCCCCCTCGTTCACCCAGACCCGCGCCGGGCACGAGGTCCGCGGCTACCCGGCCCTGGTCGACGAGGGCGCCACCGTGGGACTGCGGATCGCGGCGACGCCCGACGAGCAGGAGGCCTACCACCGGCTCGGCGTACGCCGCCTGGTGCTGCTGGCGGTGCGCTCACCGGCCGCCACGCTCATCGAGGGGCTGGACAACACCGCCAAGCTCGGCCTGGCGGCCTCTCCCTACCCCAACGTCCGGGCGCTGGTCGAGGACTGCGTGAGCGCCGCCGTGGGCGACCTGGTGGACCGCAACCCCCCGGTCCGGGACCCCGAGGCCTTCTCCGCGCTGCTCGACCAGGCGCGGGCCACCCTGCCGGAGGCGGCCGCCGCGGTGCTCCAGCTGGTGATCCGGCTGCTGGCCGAGTGGCGCCCGGTGGAGAAGTCGCTGCACGGACGGGTGGACATGGCGCTGCTGCCGGCGATGACCGACCTCCGGGGGCAGCTCGAGCGGCTGGTGCACCCCGGGTTCATCGCCGAGGCGGGCACCGCGGCGCTGCGGGAGTACCCCCGCTACCTCAAGGCGATGGCCGCCCGGATCGAGCGGCTGCCGGAGCAGGCACGCGACCGTGAGCTGATGGACCGAGTCCAGGAGCTGCAGCGGGCCTGGCAGCACCGCGTCGACGCCCTCCCCGAGGGGCGTCCGATGGGCGCCGACCTGCGCCGGGTGCGCTGGATGCTCGAGGAGTACCGGGTCTCGCTGTGGGCGCAGAGCCTGGGCACCGCGCAGCCGGTCTCCGACGGGCGGATCCGCAAGGCGCTGGGGTGAGGCGCGGAGCCCCACGCCGGTTGAGCCCGTCGTAACCAGCCCTCACAGATAAGGGCGGGCGGCCTCGAGCACTGCTCGGAACAGGTCGCCGGGGATCGCGGCGCCCTCGCGGCGTACTGACTGCTCCTCGAGGTGCAGCACGCGGTTGAGCCGGACCTCGCTCGGTCGGCGGCGCGCGTCCCAGGTGCCGGTGCCGATGTCCATCCACTCCCGGCCGTCGCGTGACTCCTGGGCCGCGTCCACGTCGTGGTCGCGCGAGGTCATCGGCAGGGCGAGGAGCTGATCTCCGTCGCGAGCGATGACCAGCACCGGTCGATCCTTGCCCCGTTGCGGGTCCTCCTCGTAGGGGACCCAGGCCCACACCACCTCGCCCGGGTCGGGCCGGCCGTCCTGGCGGGGTGCGTAGCCCGCTGCGGGGTCGGCGCGGAGCGCTGCCCGGCGGGTCTGCGTCCTGCGCAGGCTCGGCCCGATCGGGGGCACGATCGGGCGCACGGCGCGGATGCGGGGGAGGTGGAACCGCATCGCGAACCTCCACGTCGGGGAGAAGTAGAGCGCCGGACCGGGAGCGCCTCACGGCGCGTGGCCGCTCGTAGCGGCTTCATTTGGGACCCGGGGCTGCCACGGCCCGGCGCACGCCCGATGCTACAAGCCCGGACCACGTCGCGTGGAGTTCCGCTCAGGCCAGTTTGCCGGCGAGCTCGAGGTGAGCGGCCCGTTGCAGCTGGTCAGCCAGCGTGAGCAGGCGTGCCGCCGACACGTCGGAGGCGTGGGAGGCGTGGGAATGCTCACGCTCGGAGGTGCGCTGCACCCGGCCGGCGGCCGCGACCCTGGCGAAGGCGGCCGCCCGGAACAGGGTGTCGGCGAAGTCGCCGACCACGACGCCGCTGAGCACCTCGTCGACCAGGGCCCGCACCTCGTCTGGACCGGGAGGCTCCACCACGCCGGAGATGACCTCCGCGACCGGGGCACTGGCCCGGCCCCGGTCGAACTCGCTCGCGGCGGTCGCCGGGTCGGCGTACACCCAGCTGCGGAGCAGGTAGAGGCGCCACAGGGATCCGGCCAGGGAGTCGGCAGGGGCGCCCGACCACAGCTCGGCCAGCGTCTCGAGGCCCTCGGAGTCGGCGAGGTGGATGACCCGGGCGACCAGCTCCTCGTCGACCTGGTCACGAGCGCCACGCACCAGCGCGCCGGCGGCCCGGTCCGCCGCCTCGCTGAGCGCGGCGGGGTCGACGTGGTCCTCGAGGGCCTCGAAGTGCTTGGCCCCCGGCAACCGGGGCCGGTGGTGGTGACGCTCCGAACTCATGTCAACCGAGTTTTGCAGAGACCGCCTTGACGGCCAGCTGCACCGGGTCCTTGCCGGGCCCGTAGTTGTGGTCCTGCCCGGCGTGGTCGATCCGGACCAGGCTCATCCGGGTCCCGGAGAGCACGGCTCCCAGGGAGTGGACCTGGCCGGCACCGGCGCGCTCGTAGGTGACCAGGTAGGACCAGCCCTTGCCGTGCGGGACGGCCACGTCGGTGATCGGCCGCACCTTCACGCCCTGACCCTTCACGCGGCCCGCGCAGTCGCGCTGCCAGGCCTCGACGACCTTGCTGGCGCGCATCGCGTTCTTGGCGTCCGGGAACTCCGCGACCTGCTGCCCGGCGGTGTCCTTGCCCGAGGCGTAGGTGCGCTCGACCGCGGTCAGGGCTCCGATGGTGAGGAGGTCGAACTTCTGGCACAGCCCGAAGGGCTCCTGGCCGGCCGGGCCGGTGCGCCGCTGGGTCCACTTCGAGCCCGGGTTCAGCCGGGGCATCTCCGCCGCGCTGAGCAGGGCCGCCTGGGGGGTGGCCGCGGGCGCCGGGGTCTTGGTGGCAGCGGGGGTCGGCTCGGCCGAAGGGGTCACGGTGACGGTCGCGGTCGGCTCCGGCGTCGCGTCGGCGGTCGGCTCCTCGGTGGCTGCCGGCTCCTCGGTACTGGTTCCGGGGGAGGCGTCGGGCTCGTCGCGCGAGATCGAGCAGCCGGTGAGGCTGCTGATCACAGCGCCGGTGGCGAGGGCGACGAGGGCGGTACGCATCCGAGTCTTTGACATGGCGTCAGCGTAGAGCCCTTGATGCCTTCTGCACGGCGGCTCACGACGGTGTGGCGCGTCCCGATATCGTGGCCGAGGCCAGTCGGCCCGGCAGCAGGCCGGACCAGCACGTGGAAGGACGATGGGGCGGACATGTCAGTCAGATCGACGGTGACCAACAAGGTGACCAGGTCGGTGACCGCTCTGCTGCTCCTCGGCCTCATCGGCGCCGGATGCTCCTCCGGTGGCGACGACGAGCAGCCGAAGGCGAAGCCGTCGGCCACGCCCGCGGCTCCGGTCGAGATCGACTTCGCCGTCTACGGCCCGGAGCCGGTGATCGCCGCCTACAAGGAGATCGCCGCCCGGTTCACCCTGGAGAACCCCGGCACCAAGGTCGTGGTCAAGCCCTACCCCGACCACGACCGCGCGATGGCCGCCGTCCGGCAGGGCACGGCCGACGGCGATCCCCCCGACGTGTTCCTCACCGATCGCGACGACCTCGCCACGCTCGCCGAGGACAAGGCCGTACGCCGCCTCGACGACCTGCTCGCTGCCCGGGAGGTGGACTTCGGCGACGGCTACACCCGCAACGGCCTGGAGGCGTTCAGCCTCGACTCCGCCCTGCAGTGCATGCCCTCGGACGTCTCGCCCCTGGTCGTCTACTTCAATCCCAAGCTGATCGAGCTCGACCAGATCGCCGAGCCCGGCCGCAACCCGGTCGACCAGGAGGCCGGCTGGTCGCTGGAGGAGTTCGGCAGGGCAGCGCTCCAGCCGCGTAGCCCCGGTGTCCGCGGCCTCTACGTCGCGCCCACGCTGGAGCAGGTCGCCCCCTTCATCTGGTCCGGCGGCGGCGAGGTGGTCGACGACCAGCAGGACCCGACCACGCTCACGCTCGCCGAGGGCGCCTCGGCCAGTGCCACCGAGAAGCTGCTCGAGCTGGTCCGCGACCCGGCCCTCACCTTCGGCCAGACCGCGCTGGAGCGTCGTTCGGCCCTGGACCGGTTCAAGGCCGGCAAGCTCGGGATGCTCCTGGGCTTCCGTGACCTGACCCCGGAGCTGCGGGCCAAGCAGGACCTCTCCTTCGACGTGATGCCACTGCCCAGGATCGGCAGCGGCGCCACCATCGCCACCATGTCCGGGGTGTGCATCTCCTCGGGCTCCAAGCACACCTCCGAGGCCGCGGACTTCCTCACCTCGGTGATCTCCGACGAGGGCGCGGGCACGCTGGCCAAGACCGGCTACGTGATGCCGGCCAACCTCGACGTGCTCAACAGCGACGAATTCCTGCAGTCCGGGCAGCGCCCCCTGAACGCGAGCGTCTTCTCCAAGGAGGTGCGTGACACCCGGCTGCTGCCCAGCACGCCCACCTGGCCGGAGGTGAGCAAGAACGCGTCGCAGGAGCTGACCAAGCTGTTCTACGAGCCGGTGATCCTGTCGCTGGAGGACAGCCTGAAGGCGATCGACGAGGCCTCGGTGCCGGTGCTCGATCCCGAAGCCGGTGACACCGGCGGCAGCCCGAGCCCGGCTCCCACCGCCACTCCGGGCGACGACTCCACTCCCTGAGCCAGCCCCACGGGCGGCCCTGCTGGGTCGGCCCGGAGCAGCCGGTCGCGCCAGGCCGGCCACGTGAGGCCGTTCCGGTTCAGGTCAGGCCGGTCCAGGTCAGGCCGGTCCAGGTCAGGCCGGTGCGTCCCCGCGCGGCTTCTCCGGCGGCTCGACCGGCTTCGGGTCCAGGATCGCCTGGGCCAGCATCGGGGCCATGATCTCCACCTGCCAGCGGCGGGCCCCAAGGGCGCGCAGCTCCTCGGCGACCGCGTCGACCATCTCGCCACGCTCGGCGGCCGGGGGCTTCCACAGCACCCGGCGCAGGTAGTCGGGCGTCAGCAGGTTCTCCACCGGCACCCCACGCTCCTCGGCGAAGGCGTTGACGAGCTCTCGGGCGGTGGCCAGCCGAGCGGCCGCGACCTGGTCGCGCTCGGCCCACACCCGCGGTGCCGGGGGGCCGTCGGAGCGGATGGTCACCGGGGGCAGCTCGCTGTCGCGCAGCTTGCGGGCCCGCTCGATCGCGGCGATCCACCGGTCGGCGTACCGGCGCGCGCCACGGCCGTGGAAGCCGGGGGTGTCCAGCAGGTCGGACGTGGTGGTCGGCATCGAGTTGGCCGCGACGAGGAGCGAGGAGTCGGGGACCAGGCGCCCGGGGGTGGTGTCCTGGCGCTGGGCGATCTCGTCGCGTGTCGTCCACAGCTCGCGGACGGCCGCGAGCGCGCGCCGTCCCTTTGCCTTGTGGATCCCGGAGGTACGCCGCCACGGGTCCTGTCGCGGCGCAGGGGCGAAGTGGATCAGGTGCTCGAACTCCTGCGCCGCCCACTCGGCCTTCCCGGACTCTTCGAGCTCGCGGCCGATCACCTCGCGCAGCTCGAGGAGAACCTCGACGTCGAGTGCGGCGTACTCCAGCCAGGGGCCGGGCAGCGGCCGGCGTGACCAGTCGACCGCGGAGTGCTCCTTGCGCATCGAGCGGCCCATGATCACCTCGACCAGCGTGGCGAGGCCGACACGGGGGTAGCCGAGCAGGCGAGCGGCGAGCTCGGTGTCGAAGAGCCGGGTCGGCACCAGGCCGACCTCGCGCAGGCAGGGGATGTCCTGGCTGGCGGCGTGCAGGATCCACTCCGCGCCGCCGAAGGCATCGTTGAGCGCGGTCAGGTCGCCGAACGCGATCGGGTCGATCAGCGCGGTCCCGGAGCCCTCGCGCCGCAGCTGGATCAGGTAGGCGCGGGGGGAGTAGCGGTAGCCCGAGGCACGCTCGGCGTCCAGGGCGATCGGGCCGGTGCCGGCCGCCACGCGGGCGATGACCTCGTCCAGCTGGGCCTGTGTCTCGGTGACCTCCGGGAGCCCGTCGCGCAGGGTGAGCAGCGGGGCGGGCGTGACCTCAGCAGGAGCGGTCTCTGTGTCGTCCGCTGGCGACTCGGCTGGGGGTCTCGGCTGGGTCTCGTCCTCCGCCATCAGCCGGGGCCACGTTGTCCGCGGCGGGAGGGCATCGTCGCCACTCCCTCGGGAACCGGCGGCAGTCCCACCGCCGTGCAGAGCAGCTCGCCCCAGGCCTCGACGTGCGGTGTGAGGTCGCCGATCGGGGACCAGGAGGCGCGGATCTCGAGCTGGGCCGTGGGTGCTTCCTCGGCCATCCCGCCGAAGCTCTCCGAGGCCACGCAGGTCACGCTGCCCGAGGGCACGGCGTACTCCGCACCGTGGGCGGACAGCGCCTCGGTCAGCCAGCTCCAGCCGACCCCGGCGAGCATCGGGTCGCTGACCAGCTCCGGGTCGATCTCGGCGCGGACGTAGGCCACGCACCGGAAGGTGCCGGCCCACGCGTCGTTGCCGGCGGGATCGTGCAGCACCACGATCCGGCCCGAGCCGACGTCCTCGCCATCGATGGTCACGTCGGCCGAGAGCGCCGAGGCGAACGGCGCGATGCGCTGCGGTGCGGGCATCTCCTCGGCGAAGATCTCGGCGCGGAACTTCGCAGCTCTGAGCTGGGAGACGGCACGCCGAAACTCCAGCGGAGCCGTGGGAGGCTCGATGCGGGGTTTCTCTGGTGCCGCCATGTGGACAGATTAGGCCGAGAGGCCGGTCCCGGGGGCAGGACTCGCCGCCTGGCCTGCGAAGATCGGAGCATGCCCGCTGCATCGACTACCAACCCCGAACTGCACGAATCGGTCTTCTTGAAGACGGCTCGCGGTGAGCGCGCGGCGCACACCCCGGTGTGGTTCATGCGCCAGGCCGGGCGCTCGCTCCCGGAGTACCTCAAGGTGCGCGAGGGCGTGACCATGCTCGACTCGTGCATGCGCCCGGAGATGGTCGTCGAGATCACGATGCAGCCGGTGCGCAG
The DNA here is from genome assembly GCF_058215735.1 of Nocardioides sp. Z30_9. Lineage (NCBI taxonomy): Bacteria > Bacillati > Actinomycetota > Actinomycetes > Propionibacteriales > Nocardioidaceae > Nocardioides > Nocardioides sp. Z30_9. The sequence continues at coordinate 598,783 of NZ_JBZAJF010000001.1, read as the reverse complement.
GTACGGCGTCGACGCCGCCATCTTCTTCTCCGACATCGTGCTGCCGCTCAAGGCGATCGGGGTCGACCTCGACATCGTCCCCGGTGTGGGACCGGTCATCGCCGAGCCGGTGCGCACCCTCGCCGACGTCGACGCGATCCCCGACCTGACCCCCGACCACGTCGGCTTCGTCACCGAGGCGGTGCACGGGCTCGTCGGCGAGCTGGGCAACACCCCGCTGATCGGCTTCGCGGGCGCGCCGTTCACCGTGGCGTCGTACCTCGTGGAGGGCGGGCCGTCCAAGGACCACGCCCGGACCAAGGCGCTGATGTTCGGTGCGCCGGACGTGTGGGACGCGCTGATGCGCAAGATCTCCGACATCGCCGCGACCTACCTCGAGGTGCAGGTCGAGGCGGGCGCCTCGGCGGTGCAGCTCTTCGACTCCTGGGCCGGGGCGCTGACCCGGCAGGACTACCTCACCCACGTGCTGCCGCACTCGGCCCGGGTGCTGGAGCGGATCGGGGCCACCGGGGTCCCCAGGATCCACTTCGGGGTCGGCACCGGCGAGATCCTCGACCTGATGGGCGAGGCCGGTGCCGACGTCGTCGGGGTGGACTGGCGGGTGCCGCTGGCTGCGGGGATCGAGCGCGTCGGGGGCCGTGCCGTGCAGGGCAACCTCGACCCGACGCTGGTCTTCGCGCCGACCGAGGTGATGCTCCAGCGGGCCGCGGAGGTCCTGGAGGCGGGCACCGCCGCCCCCGGTCACATCTTCAACCTCGGTCACGGCGTGATCCCCTCGACCGACCCCGACCAGCTGGCCCGCCTCACGCACTTCGTGCAGGAGCACTCCCGCCGCTGACCGGGCCACGGGCGGCGCGGCGTCGCAGCACCAGCCACACGGGTACGCCGAGCAGCGCCAGGACCAGTGCGAACGGGAGCACCGCGCCCACGACCGTCAGCAGCACCACGGTGGCGCCCTGCAACGCGTCCCAGCCGCCGGCCAGACCGGCGATGAAGCCGCGGTCCTCGGGGTCGGCGGAGCCGGCTGGCGCGGTCCGCGAGAGGTGGACGTTGATCGTGCTCAGCGCGGTCTGGTCGGCCAGGTAGGCCTGCTGCGACTTCAACGAGTCCAGGTCGGCCTGGCGCCGCGCCAGGTCGGCCTCGATCGCGATCACGTCACGCAGCTCCTCGGCCCGGCCCAGCAGGTTCTCGATCTGCCGGATGCTCCGCTCGGCCGCCCTGACCCGGGCATCGTTGTCGATCACCTTGGTGGTGACGTCCTCTGCCTTGCGGCTCTGGTCGGCGACCTTGCCCAGCCCGGCGAAGGCGTTCATCGCCTCGTCGAACCTCGGGCTCGGGACGCGCAGGGTCAGCGCCGACTCGACCAGGCGCCCGCGCTCGTCGCTGGTGCTCTGCTCGTCGGCGACCGTGCCGCCCCAGGACGCCACCAGCCGCATCACCTCGGCGCGGGCGCGAGTGACCGACTCCGGACGCAGGGCGACCTGCCCGGTGGAGATGACCGCCCGGTTCATCGGCTGGGTGGACGCCGCACCCGTGGAGATCGTGTTCGGGTCGCCGCGGCCGGGCTTCGTCACGGACTCGGCGCGATCGGCGGTCCCGCCCGAGTCGTCGGTGGCCAGGCTGTCCGAGGCCGTGCCGATCTTGCTGTCGGAGGATGATCGGTCCTGGGTCCAGCCGAACGTCGCGACGGCGAGCACGCCGACGAGGAACAGCACCGGGACGGCGACCAGGACACGCTTCAGGTTGCTCATGCGGGTGTGACGCGGCCCACCCGCGATCGGTTCCCGGCCACCGGATCCGCTGTGCCACGCTGGTCGGGTGGACGGGCTGCCGAGAAAGACACGTGTCGTGGTCGTGGGTGGCGGTGTCTCCGGTCTCTCGGCCGCGCACCGGATCGTGCGCGACCTCCCGGAGGCCGAAGTGATCGTGCTCGAGGGGTCCCCCCGTCTCGGCGGGAGCCTGCACACCGCCGAGGTCGGCGGCATCACCGTCGACGTCGGCGCGGAGGCGATGCTCTACCGGCGCCCCGAGGGCGTCGCCCTGGCCACCGAGGTGGGGCTGGAGCAGGACCTCGTGCACCCGGCCACGACCTCGGCGAACCTGTGGAACCGCGGCCGGCTGGTGCCGATGCCGCGCACGATGATGGGTGTCCCGCTCGACCTGCGCTCGCTCGAGGGGATCATCTCGGCCAAGGGGATCGCGCGGGCGGCGATGGACACCGTGCTCCCGCCCACCGACCTCGAGGGCCGCGACATCAGTGTCGGCGACCTGGTCCAGGAGCGGCTCGGCAAGGAGATCGTCGACCGGCTGGTCGAGCCCCTGCTCGGCGGCGTGTACGCCGGGCACGCCCGTGAGATCTCGGCCCGGGCCGCGGTGCCCCAGCTCGTGGCGCTCCTGGACCGCGACCGCTCCCTGAGCCGCGCCGCGGCCGCAGCGACACCGCCCCCGGACCCGGCCGCCGCCGTACCGGTGTTCGCGGGCATCCGCGGGGGAGTGGGCCGCCTGCCCGGGGCCGTCGCCGCCGCGTCCGGCGCCACCGTGCGCACCAGGGCGACCGTGCGCGACCTCGCCCGGCGCCCGGACGGAGGCTGGAACCTGGTGGTCGGCTCGGCGCACGACCCCGAGGTGCTCCAGGCCGACGCCGTGGTCCTGGCGACCCCCGCACGCAGCACCGCGCGGCTGCTCAGCGACGTCGCTCCCTCGGCCGCGCTCACCCTGGCAAGGATCGAGTACGCCTCCATGGCCGTGGTGACCATGGCCGTGGCCGCCCGCGACTTCCCCGAGGTCGCCGGCTCCGGGTTCCTGGTGGCCCCCGTCGAGGGCCGGGCGATCAAGGCCTCCACGTTCTCCTTCGCCAAGTGGGCCTGGGTCCGCGAGGCCGGCGCCGCCAGCGGCTCGGGGACCGGCTCGGGGGAGGACCTGCTCGTGCTGCGCTGCTCCCTGGGCCGCCACCGCGAGGAGCAGATCCTGCAGGTCTCCGACGAGGAGATCGTCGAGATCGCCCTCGCGGACCTCACCGAGGCGGTCGGGCGCCCCGTCCACCCGGTCGACACCCACGTCCAGCGCTGGGGCGGCGCCCTCCCGCAGTACGCCGTGGGCCACCTGGACCGGGTCGCCTCGATCCGCCACGAGCTCGTGGCCATCCCCGGCCTCGCAGTCTGCGGCTCGGCCTACGACGGCGTAGGCATCCCCGCCTGCATCGCCTCCGCCCACCGCGCGGCCGAGAAGATAGAGACCGACCTGGCCCTGATCCCCTGAAACCCGCCGACACGTCCCATCTGAAACCCCAGCCCCCGCCGACACGTCGCAACTGAAACCCCAGCCCCCGCCGAGACGTCCCATCTGAAACCCCAGCCCCCGCCGAGACGTCGCATCTGGAACCCGGGCCCGCGGCCTTCGGTGCCTGTTGCCAGAATGGGCCCATGACCGCCCCCGCGAAGAAGGCCCGAGAGCTCAACGACAGCATCCGCTACACGATGTGGTCGGTGTTCAGCCTGCGCGACGTGCTCGGTGAGGACGCCGACCGCGTCGGCGAGGCGGCCGAGGTGGAGCAGCTGGTCGCAGAGCTCGAGGCCGGCGACGTCGTCGTCCGCGGCCTCTACGACCTCAGCGGGCTGCGCGCGGACGCCGACCTGATGGTCTGGTGGCACGCCGAGGAGATCGAGAGCCTCCAGGACGCCTACCACCGGCTGCGTCGTACGACGTTCGGGCGCCGCCTCGACCCGGTGTGGTCGCAGGTCGCCCTGCACCGGCCGGCGGAGTTCAACAAGAGCCACATCCCGGCCTTCCTCGCCGGGGAGGAGCCGCGGGACTACATCTGCGTCTACCCGTTCGTGCGCTCCTACGAGTGGTACCTCCTCGAGGACTCCGAGCGCCGCCGGATGCTCGCCGAGCACGGCCAGATGGCTCGGGACTACAAGGACGTGCGGGCGAACACCGTCGCCAGCTTCGCCCTCGGGGACTACGAGTGGATGCTCGCCTTCGAGGCCGACCAGCTGCACCGCATCGTCGACCTGATGCGCCACCTGCGCGCCTCGGACGCGCGGAGGCACGTCCGCGAGGAAGTGCCCTTCTACACCGGCCGCCGGCGTACGCCGCGCGAGCTGGTCACCGCGCTGCCCTGATTCATGCGTCCTCGGGGTCAGGCGTCCTCGGGGCCGCCGACCGGCGTCAGCGTCATCGCGATCGAGTTGATGCAGTAGCGCTGGTCGGTCGGCGTGCCGTAGCCCTCGCCCTCGAAGACGTGGCCGAGGTGCGATCCGCAGTTCGCGCAGCGGACCTCCGTGCGCACGCTGCCGAACGAGCGGTCCTCGAGGTACTCGACCCGGTCCTCGGCCAGCGGCGCGTAGAACGACGGCCAGCCGCAGTGCGAGTCGAACTTGGTCTCCGAGCGGAACAGCTCGGTCCCGCAGGCGCGACAGTTGTACACGCCGACGGTCTTGGTGTCGGTGTACTCGCCCACGAACGGGGCCTCGGTCCCTGCCTGGCGCAGCACCTGGAACTCCTCGGGGGAGAGCTCCTCGCGCCACTGTGCGTCGCTCTTGTTCACCTGGTAGCTCATGCAAGTGATGTTAGTACCGTCCCAAGGCGAGATTTTGCGGGCGATGGCTTGACGTGCCGAGTGCACGACTGTTCACTGACAGACTCTGCTTGCTCACCATCGCAGGAGGCACGACGCATGGTCGCTGAACGAGTCTCGTGGGCCGGGGTCCGCAAGATCGGGGCTCGCCTCACCACGCCGCTCCACCCTGACGACTACCTCTCGTTGATCAACCCGCTCTGGACCGCGCGCGAGCTGCGCGGCCGGATCGAGAAGGTGATCCCCGAGACCGAGGACGCCGCGACCATCGTGATCCGCCCGGGGTGGGGGTGGCACTACGACCACAAGCCCGGGCAGTACGTCGGCATCGGGATCCAGGTCAAGGGCAAGTTCCACTGGCGCTCCTACTCGGTGTCCTCCCCGCCCACGCAGGAGGGCCGGCTGCTCTCCATCACCGTCCGGGCGATGCCGGAGGGGTTCCTCTCCGAGCACCTCGTCAAGGGCCTCGAGCCGGGCACGATCATCCGCCTGGCCGCGCCCAACGGTGACTTCGTCCTACCTGAGCCGCCCCCGGAGAAGATCCTGTTCCTGGTCGCCGGCAGCGGCATCACCCCCGTGATGGCGATGCTGCGCACCCTGAACCGGCGCGACACGATGCCCGACGTCGTGGTCGCCTACAGCTCGCCGACCAAGGACCGGATGATCTTCCGCGACGAGATCGTCGAGCTCAGCGAGAAGCACGCCAAGCTCACGCTGCACGAGCAGCACACCGACGAGCACGGCATGCTCGAGATGGACGACCTCCACCGCGTCTGCCCGGACTGGAAGGAACGGCAGACATGGGCCTGCGGCCCCGGGCCGATGCTCGACGCCGCCGAGGAGCACTGGGAGAAGGCCGGGATCGAGGACGCCCTGCACCTCGAGCGGTTCACCCTCGAGCTCGGCGGCGAGGGCGGCGAGGGCGGCACGATCACCTTCCGCAACTCCAACAAGACCATCGAGGCAGACGGCGCCACCACGGTGATGGAGGCCGGCGAGGAAGCCGGCATCGGGATGCCCTACGGCTGCCGCATGGGCATCTGCCACACCTGCACGCTCACGCTGGTCGAGGGCACCGTCCGCGACCTGCGCAGCGGCGACGAGACCTCCGGCCCGAACGAGCCCATCCAGACCTGCGTCACTGCAGCAGCCGGTGACTGCACGCTCGACATCTGAAACAACACGAGGAGCAACATGGCAATCGCCGACGTCAAGGAGTACACCCACCTCTCGGCTGAGGAGGTGGACGAGCTCGGGCGTGAGCTCGACGCGATTCGCGCCGACATCGAGGAGTCCCGTGGGGACGCCGATGCGGCGTACATCAATCGGATGATCACCATCCAGCGCCGCCTCGCGGCCGCCGGCCGGATCACCCTGTTCGCCAGCAGGTGGAAGCCGGCGTTCTTCGCCGGCGCCGCGATGCTGGGTGCGGCCAAGATCCTGGAGAACATGGAGATCGGCCACAACGTGATGCACGGCCAGTGGGACTGGATGAACGACCCCGAGATCCACTCCAGCACCTGGGAGTGGGACACCGCGCAGCCGGCCGAGCAGTGGAAGCACTCGCACAACTACGTGCACCACCAGTTCACCAACGTGCTCGGCTTCGACAACGACATCGGCTACGGCATCCTGCGGATGGCGCGCGAGCAGCGGTGGAGCCCCTTCAACCTGGGGCAGCCGGTCTACAACGCGCTGCTGGCGACCCTGTTCCAGTGGGGCGTCGCGCTGCACGACCTCGACATCGAGGCCATCCGCAAGATGGAGAAGGACCCGGAGGTGATGAAGAAGCAGCTCCTCCAGATCTGGCGCAAGATCCGCAAGCAGATCGGCAAGGACTACATCTTCTTCCCCGCGCTGACCGGCCCTGCCTTCGTGCAGACCGCCGCGGCCAACGGTCTGGCCAACCTGACCCGCAACCTGTGGTCCTACATGATCATCTTCTGCGGGCACTTCCCCGACGGTGCGCTGCACTTCACCGAGGAGGAGGTCGAGGACGAGACCCGCGCCGAGTGGTACCTGCGGCAGATGCTCGGCTCGGCGAACTTCACCGGCAGTCCGCTGCTGCACATCATGTCGGGCAACCTGGGCTACCAGATCGAGCACCACCTGTTCCCCGACCTGCCGAGCAACCGGTACTCCGAGATCAGCGAGCGGGTGCGGCCGCTGTGCGACAAGTACGGCATCCCCTACACCACGGGTCCGCTGTACCGGCAGTACGGCCAGGCGCTGCGGACGATCATGAAGCTGTCGCTGCCGAACAAGTTCACCAAGCCGGACCGGCGTGACTACCCCGAGACCCCCGAGGTCCCGCGGGGACGCCGGCTCGACGACCGCCCCACGCGTCGTACCGAGACCGGTGGCTGGACCTCGAAGGCCTCCGCTTGATCGACATGCCTCGCGGTGGCCAGGACATGCACCGTGGTGACATTCCGTTCGCCAGCCGCGGTGACCTGGGGCTGGACAAGCGCAAGGTCACCCAGTGCGCGCTGAGCAGGATCTGCGGGGTGTGCGGGGACAGCCTCGCCCGCCCCGTGGCCTTCCTGGGCAGCGTGCAGGAGGCGGAGCGCAACGAGTTCCACTTCCCGCCCTCGCACGTCACCTGTGCGGAGGCAGCCCTGGCGGTGTGGGCCGACTCCTACAGCGTCGCCCTGGGGCAGGCCTCGCCGCCGGAGGGCGGCTGGGTGCTGGTCACCACGTCGGGCTTCGAGTTCATTCGCCCCACGGGCGAGAGCGACGAAACCAGTTCGGTGTTCGCGCCGAACTCCGTGATCGAAACCCGGGCGATGTAGCCGCAAGGACTGCTCCGGGCGCGGGCTTGGCCGTAGATTGACGGCCATGCCTGCCAAAGCAGCCGAGGTCGAAGCAGACGGGCAGGCGGTCCGGGTCTCCAGCCCGGACCGCCTGATCTATCCCGCCACCGACGAGACCCCCGAGGTCAGCAAGCTCCAGGTCGTGGAGTACTACCTCAGCGTCGGCGAGGGGATCATGCGGGCGCTCCGCGACCGCCCCACGGCACTCGAGCGGTGGACCAGCGGCGTCCACGAGGGGATCCAGCTGGCCACCGGCCGCGGCGACAAGAGCGACGCGTTCTACAGCAAGCGGGTGCCCAAGGGCGCGCCGTCGTACGTCGAGACCACGCAGATCACCTTCCCCAGCGGCCGCACCGCCGACGAGGTCTGCGTGAGCAACCTGGCCACCGTCGCGTGGTGCGCGCAGATGGGCACGATCACCTTCCACCCGTGGCCGACGCGCGGCGCGGACAACGACCACCCCGACGAGCTGCGTATCGACCTCGACCCCCAGCCCGGGACGACCTTCCGCGACGCGGTCGAGGTCGCCGGGGTGGCCCGGGAGCTCCTCGAGGAGCTCGGGATCACCGGCTACCCCAAGACGAGCGGCAACCGCGGGGTGCACATCTACGTGCGCGCCGACCCCCGCTGGGACTTCGTGGACGTGCGGCACGCGGCGATCGGGTTCGGCCGCGAGCTGGAGAAGCGCGACGAGCGCGTGACCACGAAGTGGTGGAAGGAGGAGCGCGGCGAGCGGATCTTCGTCGACTTCAACCAGAACTCCCGCGACCGCACGATCGCCTCGGCGTACTCGCTGCGCCCGCTGCCGGGCGCACCCGTCTCCACCCCGGTGACCTGGGTCGAGCTCGCGGAGCTGACCTCCCCGGCGGGGTTCAACCTGTTCACCGTCCCCGACCGGATCGCCGACGGCGACCCGTGGGCCGGGATCGACGAGGTCGCGCACGACCTCGAGCCGCTGATCAGGCTCTACGAGGAGTCCGGGGAGGGGGAGGCCAACTACCCGCCGGACTATCCCAAGATGCCCGGCGAGCCGCCCCGGGTGCAGCCCTCGAAGAAGGTCGCCGCGCACTGGAACGAGGCGGGGGAGCGCATCGAGGACTGATCTCCTCAGGTGCGCAGGTGTGCGACCGCCGCCCACTCCGGGTCGAGCATCTCGTGCACCACGGCCTTGCCCTCGCGCCAGGACCGGGCGATCTCCTTGACCGTGGCCACGGCGTCGGTGGTGGAGTCGACGTAGAGGTGCAGCGTGCGGGTGCCGGCCGTGCTCAGGTGGGCGACCACCTTGCCGCTCACCCCCAGGGTGCGGTCCAGCCGGTCCTCGAGGTCACGCAGCGTCTGCAGCGACCTTCCGTCGGGCAGACCCGACTCGGTGCGGTCCGAGTAGGGCACGGCCACCTGCACGTAGGTGTCCAGCTGGGGTGCGGTCAGCGGGTGCAGCGGCGACTGCACCATCGCCAGCAGCGGCCCGCTGGGAGTCTCGCCGCGCAGCATCGCCCAGCGGGGGCGGCCGTCGGCGTCGAGGTTGTTGCTGCGGTGGTCGCGGATCAGGGCCCGCAACGCCATCAGTCCGAACCCGTCCAGCGGGGGGAACTCGATCGGCTGGATCTCGCCGAGCCACAGCTCCACGTCGTTCTCGCCGAGGGCGGCATCGAGGGCGAGGAAGGCGATCTGGCTGCGGTCCTCCGCCGACAGGTCCGCGAAAGCCGGGTGGTGCACCTGTACGTCGAACCGGGTGCCGTTCTTGCGCGCGGACACCTGCACCCGCGACAGGGCGACCTCGGCTGCCGCGGGCGTGCTCAGCACCATCGACTCGAGGTCGACGGCAGCCGGCCTGGAGTCGACGTAGGACCAGGTCTCGTCGGCGTCGGGTGCCGCGAGGACGACCCGCCGCGCCAGCGCCCGGTCAGCGTGATCGCCCTCGGAGGTGATCACGAGGACGTGCTGGGAGGTCTCCCCGGGGGCGAGCTCCCAGCCGAGCTCGCCCACCGAGCGGACCCGTTCGGCCATGGTCGAGGCGAAGTCCGCCGAGGGCAGCTCGCCGGCGATGGTCTGCTCGGCCAGCGCGCGACCCTCGTCGCGCCACCACCGCCAGAACGCCGTGACGGGGGTGTCGGGTCCGGTGGAACGTCGTTTGAACAGCGCCACTAGAACCCCGAGATCCCTTCGCCCTCGCCGGCCTGCTCGTCGAAGTTCTCGTGCTCGAGCAGGTGCAGCACCGGGACGCCGAGCTTGCGCCGGGCACGGGAGGTCCAGTCGACGTGGAAGAACTCGCTCACGACGTGCGGGCGCGTCAGGATGATCACCTCGCGGGCGTCGACCTCGGTGACCTTCGCGATCAGGGCACGGACCGGGTCGTCGGTGACCGGCTCCCCGGTGGCGCGGCCGCCGGCGGCCTCGATCGCCTGCACGGTGGCGTCCACGCCGGCACGGCAGGTGGAGAGCAGCTCGGCGCGCAGGCCCTCGAGGTCCTCCTGGCCCATCGCGACCGGCGGGGTGGAGAGCATCTCGCCGGTGGCGAGGGAGCCCATCGCGGTCTCCACCCGGGCAGAGGCGTCCTCGACCGGCATCAGCACGTGGTAGCGGACCGGGTCCTCGATCTCCTCGTGCAGGCTGCGCACGTTCTTGGCATCGGTTGGGCTGAACGGCTGCTCGACGAGCAGCACGACGTCGTACTCGCTCATGCGGCACCTCCTGTGGGGTTCATACCCAGCACCCTAGTGAGGTCGTGGCTGATCGGTTCCTCGCCCTCGGGTGCGTCGCGCAACGGCTTCAGCTGATCCGCAGCACGCTGCCGAGGTCGTACTTCACCGGCTGCTCGAGCTGTTCGTAGGTGCAGGACTCGGGATCCCGGTCCGGACGCCAGCGCTTGAAGTGCGCCGTGTGCCGAAACCTCCGGCCCTCCATCGAGTCGTACTTCACCTCGAGCACCCGGTCGGGACGCAGCGGCGTGAACGAGAGGTCCTTGCCGCCGCTCCATCGGCTCTGCGTGCCGGGCACCCGGTCGGGGTTGGCGATCCCCCAGGAGTCGCCGCCGTCGGACCTCCCCTTCGGGGCGGCCTCCATCCACCGGCCCCAGGGGTGGTCCGCGATGTCGCAGACCAGGGGCTGCAGCTCCTCGAGCAGCTCGGCACGCCGCTTGGCGGTGAACGAGGCGGAGACACCGACGTGCTGGAGGTCGCCGTCGGCGTACAGGCCGAGCAGCAGCGAGCCCAGGAGCGGCTTGTCCGGGGTGGAGGTCTTGTGCAGCCGGTAGCCGGCGACCACGACGTCGGCGGTGCGCTCGTGCTTGATCTTCAGCATCGTGCGGGCGTTCTGGCGGTACGGCGATCCCAGCGGCTTGGCGATCACGCCGTCGAGCCCGGCGCCCTCGAACTGCTCGAACCAGCCCTGCGCCTCCCCGACGTCGGTGGTCGTGCGGGTGAGGTACGTCGGACCGGTGAGCCCGCCGAGCTCGGCCTCCAGCAGCCGGCGGCGCTCCCCGAAGGGACGGTCGACGAGAGATTCGTCGCCCATCGCCAGCGCGTCGAAGACGACCAGCGAGGCCGGGGTCGACTCCGCGAGCATCGTGATCCGCGAGGCGGCCGGGTGGATCCGCTCCTGGAGCACCTCGAACTCCATCCGGGGCCCGATCGCCACGAACAGCTCCCCGTCGAGCACGCAACGCGCCGGGAGCTGCTCCCGCAACGCCTCGACGACCTCGGGGAAGTAGCGGGTCAGCGGCTTGGTGTTGCGCGAGGTGAGCTCGACCTCGTCGCCGTCCTTGAACACGATGCAACGGAAGCCGTCGAACTTGGGCTCGAAGGACAGGCCGTCGTCGAACTTCGCCGGATCTGGGATCGCCGGGACCGACTTGGCCAGCATCGGCTGCACGGGCGGCATCACGGGGAGGTCCATGGCTCGACCGTAGACCGGCGGGGAAGTGGCAGCCAGCACTGACGAGTCGTGCCGCGGGGAGACGGACACCGGCTTCACCCCGTCGCCGAGCACGGACATACTCGCTTCCATGAACTACACCGTCACCGACAGCCTCAGGCTGGCCCAGGGACCCGTGCGCCTCTCCGAGCACGACCCGGCCGCCACCCCCGGGGCGAAGGACACGAAGACGCTCGCGGTCGAGCTCGCGGGCCTCGCCGACGAGCTCGCCGAGCTGCAGGAGAAGATGGCGGCCGAGGCGTACGTCGGTGGCCGCCGTCGGGTCCTCGTCGTCCTGCAGGGCATGGACACCTCGGGCAAGGGCGGCGTGATCGACCACGTCGCAGGCCTGCTGAGCCCCAACGGCCTGCGGGTGACCTCGTTCAAGAACCCGACCGAGGAAGAGCTGGCCCACGACTTCCTGTGGCGCATCGAGAAGGCACTGCCCGAGCCCGGCATGGTCGCGGTCTTCGACCGCTCCCACTACGAGGACGTCCTGGTCGGCCGGGTCGAGGAGCTGGCCGACGAGGCGGAGATCGAGCGCCGCTACCGGGCGATCAACGACTGGGAGAAGGCCCAGGTCGACGACGGCACCGTGATCATCAAGTGCATGCTGCACATCTCCGCCGACAAGCAGCGTGACCGGCTCCTCGACCGGCTCGCCGACCCCGACAAGCAGTGGAAGTTCAAGCCCGGGGACCTCGACGCGCGCGCCCGTTGGAGTGACTACGAGAAGGCCTACGAGGCCGCGCTGGAGCGCTGCAACACCGACTCCGCTCCCTGGTACGTCGTCCCCGGCGACCACAAGAAGTACCGCAACTGGGCCGTGGGACAGCTGCTCCTCGAGGCGCTGCGCGGGATGCAGCTGAAGTGGCCCGAGCCCGACTACGACGTGGACGAGCAGCGGGCGCGGCTCGAGGGCGAGGACACCGAAGACAAGGACACCGGGGACACGGACACCGCAAACGGGGGCGGTCGTTGAGGCACGTCCGGGCGACCCGCTACGTGACGCCGCTGCGTGAGGGCGGCTCGCTGCCGGGCATCATCGAGGCCGACGACCTCGGCATCTATGTCTGCAAGTTCCGTGGCGCCGGGCAGGGGCTACGCGTGCTCGTCGCCGAGGTGGTCGTCGCCGAGATCGCCCGCGTCGTCGAGGTTCCGGTCCCCGACCTCGTCACCGTCGACCTCGCGCCCGAGATCGGCCGCTACGAGGCGGACCAGGAGGTCCAGGACCTCCTCAACAACAGCCTGGGCCTCAACCTCGGCGTCGACCTGCTCCCGGGCGCCTTCGGCTATGACAGCGCCTACGAGCCGGACCCGGACCTCGCCGGCCGCATCCTGTGGCTTGACGCCCTGTGCGCCAACGTGGACCGGTCGTGGCGCAACCCGAACCTGCTGGTCTGGCGCGGGGACCTGTTCGCGATCGACCATGGCGCGGCGCTGTACTTCCACCACGCCTGGCCCGGAGGCGGCGGCTCCCCGGAGCGGTTCGCGGCGCAGCCCTTCGACGTCAGCGAGCACATCATGCGGCGCTACGTGGCGCAGGCGCGCGCCCAGGACGCCGAGCTCGCGGCCAGGGTCACCGGCGAGGTGCTGCGGGAGGCGCTCGCGCAGGTGCCCGACGAGTGGCTGGAGCCGGTCCCGGGCGCGGAGACCCCGGAGGCCCTGCGGGAGCGGTACGTCGACTACCTCCTCGCCCGGGTCGCCGCTCCGCGGGCATGGCTGCCCGCTGCCGAGGGGGCCGCGTGAACGGCTACCAGTACGTCACGCTGCGGTGCGTGCCCCGCGTGGAGCGCGAGGAGTTCGTCAACGTGGGCGTGGTGCTGTACTGCCAGGCCGCTGACTTCCTCGGCTCCGCGTTCAGCCTCGACGAGGACCGGCTGCGGGCGCTCGACCCCAGCCTCGACGTGTCGGCGGTGCGCGAGGCCCTCACCGCGGTGGAGCAGGTGTGCCGCGGGGAGGCCCACGTCGACTTCGGGGTCGGTCAGCGGGCCACGGCGTACGGCGTGCGCGAGGGCAAGGACGACCAGAGCACCAGGTTCGGGTTCCTGCGTGCTCCGCGCAGCACCGTCGTACAGCCCGGACCCGTGCACGGCGGCCTCACCGAGGACCCTGCCGCCGAGCTGCAGCGGCTGCTGGACGCGCTCGTCGGCTGAGGCCGGCTCAGACCGGTACGAGCTCCACGGCGCCCACGGCGTAGCGCGCCAGGATCGTGCGGGCGAGCTCGGGGTCGCAGCCCAGCGGGTCGGAGACCGCGACGGCGCCCGCCTCGACGGCCAGCTCCGCGGCCCGGTCGGGGAGGAACCCCGGAGCCAGGAACATCGAGGCGACCGCGACGTGCCGGCGACCCTCCGCGCGGAAGGCGCGGACGGCCTCACCGGTGGCCGGGGGAGTCGAGGACGCGAACGCCGCGGTGACGGGGAGCCGGTGCCGGGCACCCCACACGCGCGCCAGCCGGGCGATCGCCTGGTTGGCCATCGGGTCCGAGGACCCCGCGGCCGCGAGGACGAGCGCGTCGAGCTCGCGCACGCGGGCGTTGCTCAGGGCGTCGCGCAGACGTCGGTCGAGCACCTCGAGGAAGGTCGGCTCGAGCCCGAGGATGCCGCTCTGCCGGATCTGCACGGACGGGTGCCGCTCGCTGGCCTGCGCGATCGCACGGGGTACGTCGACCTTCGCGTGGTAGGCCTCGCTGAGCAGCAGCGGGACGACCACGATCTCCTCGTAGCCGGCCTTCACGAGCCGGTCCACGACCCTGCCGAAGTCGGGCTTGGTGAGCTCGAGGAACGCCGCCTCGATCCGGAGGTCGGGGCGCAGCTTGCGGGTCTCGGCCACCAGGGCGTTGATGGTGGCGGCAGAACGCGGGTCACGGCTGCCGTGGGCGAGGGTGATCAGTGCTGGAGCGGTCATGACGATCCGTCTCCCTTCGTGCTCGTGCCGCGAACTTCGTCGTCGTTGGCGGTGTGGTGGCGCGGATGGGCCGAGGTGGCGTGGGTCATTGGTGGATGCCGCACTCGGTCTTGTTGGTCCCGGCCCATCGGCCGGCGCGGGCGTCCTCGCCCTCCTCGACGCGACGGGTGCACGGCCAGCAGCCGATCGAGGGGTACCCGTCGTACTGGAGCGGGTTCACCAGGATCCCGTTCTCGGCGATGTACTTCTCGACGTCCTCGTCGGACCACCGGGCCATGGGGGAGACCTTGACCTTCTGCTTCTTCTCGTCCCAGCCCACGACGGGCGCGATCACCCGGTTGTGGGTCTCGGCACGCCGCAAGCCGGTCGCCCACGCGTCGTACTGCGAGAGGCCCTCGGCCAGCGGCTGCACCTTGCGCAGCTTGCAGCACAGGTCGGGGTCGGTCTTGTAGAGGTCCTTGCCGTACGTCGCGTCCTGCTCGGCCACCGACTGCACCGGCGTGATGCTGATCAGGTTGACCGGCATCGTCGCCTCGACGGCGTCCCGGGTCCCGATCGTCTCGGCGAAGTGGTAGCCGGTGTCGAGGAAGACCACGGCCACGCCGGGGGCGACCTTGGACGCGAGGTGGGAGAGGACCGCGTCGCTCATCGAGGAGGTCACGCAGAACCGGGAGCCGAAGGTGGCCACCGCCCACTCGATGATGTCCTCGGCGGGCGCGAGCTCGAGCTCGGCCCCGACGTGGGAGACGATCTCGCGCAGCTCGTCGGTGTTGCGGCCCTCCGTGGCGGAGCCGCGGCGGGCCCGGGCGGCGAGGGTGGTCAGGGCGGTCATCGCGCGGCCCCCCGTGAGGTGGCGGTCGACGGGGGCCGCAGGCGTCCGATCATGCTGACCTTGAACGCTCGCAGGCACGACCTGCATTCCCAGGCGCCGTGGGAGGACGCGTGCGCGGACCCGTCCTCGGCCAGCACCTCGTGCGGGAAGAGGTTCTCGTCGCCGCAGTAGGGGCAGTGGAAAGGGACGGCGCGGCCGCTCATGCGATCGCCTTGTCGCCGCGGAGCAGGACCTCGTCGGCACGGACGGTCCAGGCGGCGAAGGTCTCCGCGCCCTCCCGGTCGGCCAGGAAGTTGCCCACCACGGTGGTGATGTAGTCGTCGAGGCCCGCGCTGGTGACCTTGTGGGCGCGCAGCTTCTTGCCGAACCCGTTGGTCAGCCCGAGGCTGCCGCCGAGGTGGACCTGGAACCCCTCGACCTGGTTGCCGTCCTCGTCGAGGACCAGCATCCCCTTCAGGCCGATGTCCGCGACCTGGGTACGGGCGCAGGCGTTGGGGCACCCGTTGACGTTGACCGTGATCGGGGTGTCGATGGTGGGGAAGCGGCGCTCGAGCTCGGAGACCAGGTCGATCGCGCGCTGCTTGGTGTCGACGATCGCCAGCTTGCAGAACTCGATGCCGGTGCACGCCATCGTGGAGCGACGCCAGTTCGAGGGCCGGGCCTCCAGGTTGATCCCGGCGAGGTCCGCGATCAGGGGCTCCACGTCGGCCTCGTCCACGCCGAGCACGACCAGCTTCTGCTGGGCGGTCAGCCGGGCGCCGGCGGCGCCGTACTTCTCCACCAGGTCGCCCACCCCGGTGAGGGTGGCGCCGTTGATGCGGCCGGCGACGGGAGCAACGCCGATGTAGAACTTGCCGTCGCGCTGCGGGTGCACCCCGATGTGGTCACCGCCGTCAATCGTGGCCTCGGGGGAGGGGCCGTCGACCAGCTTGCGGTGGAGGTACTCGGTCTCGAGGACCTCGCGGAACTTCTCCACGCCCCAGTCGGCCACCAGGAACTTCAGCCGGGCACGGGCGCGCAGGCGGCGGTAGCCGTAGTCGCGGAAGACCGAGACGACGCCCTCCCAGGCATCGGCCACCTCCTCGAGCGGGATCCACACGCCGAGCTTCTGGGCGAGCATCGGGTTCGTGGACAGCCCGCCGCCGACCCACAGGTCGAAGCCGGGGCCGTGCTCGGGGTGGACGGTGCCCACGAAGGAGACGTCGTTGACCGAGGGGACGCAGTCCAGGCTGGGGTGCCCGCTGGCGGAGGTCTTGAACTTGCGCGGGAGGTTGGAGTAGCGCGGGTCGCCGATGAAGCGGCGCTTGATCTCCTCCAGGGCCGGAGTCGCGTCGATGATCTCCTCCGAGGCCACGCCGGCCACCGGGGAGCCGAGGAACGGCCGCGGGGAGTCGCCACAGGCCTCGAGGCTGGTCATCCCGACCGCGTCGAGCCGGTCCCAGATCTCGGGGACGGACTCGATCTCGATCCAGTGGTACTGGATGTTCTGCCGGTCGGTGATGTCGGCCGTGCCGCGGGCGAAGTCGGTGGAGATGCTGCCCAGGGCGCGGAGCTTGGCCGCGTCGAGCAGGGCGCCGTCACTGCGGACGCGGAGCATGAAGAACTCGTCGTCGAGCTCCTCCTCCTCGAGCATCGCGGTCTTGCCGCCGTCGAAGCCGGGGGCCCGCTGGGTGTAGAGACCCATCCACCGGAACCGGCCACGCAGGTCGGCGGGGTCGATCGAGGCGAATCCGCGCTTGGAGTAGATGTTCAGGATCCGCGCACGGACGTTGAGCGGGTTGTCGTCCTTCTTGGTCTGCTCGTTCTTGTTCAGCGGCTCGGTGTAGCCGAGTGCCCACTGGCCCTCGCCCTTCTTGGGGCGCGAGCGGCCGGATCGCCCGACCCGGCCCTCGGGGGCCGTCTGCGGGGCGGTGCTGGCAGTGGAGGTCACAGTGTCGAGTCCTTGGGGATCGTGGGCCCGGACGTCGTACGACGGCGCTGTCGTGACGGTCAACGGGGGTGCGGCGGGGGAATCCTGTCGAGGTTCAGCGCGCGCAACGACACATGCTGCTGCGGGTACGACCGAGGTCCACGTGGCGGCGTGCCACGAGCCAGGTCGAGGTTGCAGAGCTGATCATGGGGTCGAGTCTCATCGTTCGGACGCCCTGACCACAAACTCAAATCTCATGTCGTGAGACGAGAGTCCAGAATGTGGACGCAAGATCGGCTCCGAGGCGGTGCTCACCGGGGCACGGGAGCCCGTCGCCTAGGCTGGCCCCATGAGCGACATGACTGTCCCCGGGCCGGATGACACGGCGGCCGAGGTGCCTGCGGAGAACCTCGCGAAGACGGCCTCCCAGGCCTACAACGCCGCGCTCGAGGTGATCGCGGCGGTGGAGCCCCGGATCGCCCAGGCCACCCGGCAGGAGCTGGCCGACCAGCGGTCGTCGCTGAAGCTGATCGCCTCGGAGAACTACGCCTCGCCGGCGGTGCTGCTGACCATGGGCACCTGGTTCTCCGACAAGTACGCCGAGGGCACGGTCGGTCACCGCTTCTACGCCGCGTGCCAGAACGTCGACACCGTCGAGTCGCTCGCGGCCGAGCACGCCCGCGAGCTGTTCGGGGCGCCGTACGCCTATGTCCAGCCGCACTCCGGCATCGACGCCAACCTGGTCGCGTTCTGGTCGATCCTCGCCAACCGTGTCGAGACGCCGACCCTGAAGAAGCTCGGCGCCAAGAACGTCAGCGAGCTCTCCGAGGCCGACTGGGAGACGCTGCGCCACGAGTTCGGCAACCAGCGCCTGCTCGGCATGTCCCTGGACGCGGGCGGTCACCTCACCCACGGGTTCCGCCCCAACATCAGCGGCAAGATGTTCCACCAGCAGCAGTACGGCACCGACCCGGAGACCGGGCTCCTCGACTACGACGTCGTGGCGGCCAAGGCCCGCGAGTTCAAGCCGCTGATCCTGGTCGCCGGCTACTCCGCCTACCCGCGCCGGGTGAACTTCGCGAAGATGCGCGAGATCGCCGACGAGGTCGGCGCAGTGCTGATGGTCGACATGGCCCACTTCGCTGGCCTCGTGGCCGGCAAGGTGTTCACCGGCGACGAGAACCCCGTGCCGTTCGCCCACGTCACCACCACCACCACGCACAAGTCGCTGCGCGGCCCGCGTGGCGGCATGGTGCTGGCCCAGGAGGAGTTCGCCGCCGACGTCGACCGCGGCTGCCCGATGGTGCTCGGCGGACCGCTCTCGCACGTGATGGCCGCCAAGGCGGTCGCGCTGGCCGAGGCCCGGCAGCCGGCGTTCCAGACCTACGCCCAGAACATCGCCGACAACGCCAAGTCGCTCGCCGACGGCTTCCTATCCCGTGGCGCCAAGCTGGTCACGGGGGGCACCGACAACCACCTGGTGCTGCTCGACGTCACCTCCTACGGCCTCACCGGGCGCCAGGCCGAGTCGGCCCTGCTCGACGCGGGCGTGGTCACGAACCGCAACTCGGTGCCGAGCGACCCCAACGGGGCCTGGTACACCAGCGGGATCCGGTTCGGGACGCCCGCGCTGACCACCCGCGGGTTCGGGCACGACGAGTTCGACAACGTCGCCGACCTGGTCCACGAGGTGCTCTCGAACACCACGGCGGGCACCAACAAGGCAGGGGCGCCGTCGAAGGCGACGTACAGCACCGCCGACGGGGTGGCCGAGCGCGTGCAGGCCCGGGCCGACGAGATGCTCGACCGGCACCCGCTGTACCCGGGTCTCGAGCTCACCTGACCCCGGGCGCCCCGTTCGTGGGCGCAGTATCGATGGTGGACGTGCGGCAGGCCGAGGGATTTGATGTGAGGGTCCGGTAGGCCACGTCGTCGGGCTCTCGACGGCTCGCACCCCGAAGGGTGAGTCCATCCATGACCGCTCCCGCGAACGAGACGCCCGCACCAGCGCCCGGCAAGAAGCAGGACCGAACCCACTACCTCTACGTCGCGGTGATCGTGGCCGTGGTCCTCGGCATCGCCGTCGGCTTCGCGGCACCCGACTTCGCCAAGGGCCTCGCCTGGATCGGGGAGACCTTCGTCGCCCTGGTCAAGATGATGATCCAACCGGTCATCTTCTGCACGATCGTGATCGGGGTCGGCTCGGTCCGCAGCGCTGCCAGCGTCGGCAAGGTCGGTGGCCTGGCCCTGGCGTACTTCATCTCGATGTCCACCGTCGCCCTGGCCATCGGGCTGGTGGTCGGCAACATCATCCACCCCGGCGACGGCCTCAACATCACCGAGGAGACCGCCCAGGCGGGCGCCGAGCAGGCCAAGGGCGCCGGCTCCACCACCGAGTTCATCCAGGGCATCGTCCCTGACTCGCTGTTCTCCTCGCTCACCTCCGGCGAGGTGCTGCAGACCCTCTTCGTCGCGCTGCTCGTGGGCTTTGCGCTCCAGTCCATGGGGAGCAAGGGGCAGCCGATCCTGACCGGGATCGGGCACCTCCAGCGACTGGTGTTCCGGGTCCTGGCGATGGTGATGTGGGCGGCACCCGTGGGTGCCTTCGGCGCCATCGCGGCCGTCGTCGGCGAGACCGGGTGGGAGGCCCTGAAGAGCCTGGCCGTGCTGATGGTCGCCTTCTATATCACCTGCTTCCTGTTCGTCTTCCTGGTGCTCGGCACCATCCTCAAGATGGTCACCGGGGTGAACATCTTCAGCCTGTTCAGGTACCTCGCTCGCGAGTTCCTGCTGATCCTGTCCACCTCGTCCTCGGAGTCCGCGCTGCCGCGGGTCATCGCGAAGATGGAGCACGCCGGGGTCGACCGGACCACGGTCGGCGTGGTGATCCCGACGGGCTACTCCTTCAACCTGGACGGCACCGCGATCTACCTGACGATGGCGGCGCTTTTCATCGCCGAGGCGCTGGGCGACCCGCTGTCCATCGGCGAGCAGATCTCGCTGCTCGTCTTCATGGTCATCGCGTCCAAGGGCGCGGCGGGTGTCTCCGGCGCCGGGCTCGCGACCCTTGCCGGCGGACTGTCCTCGCACCGTCCCGAGCTGCTCGACGGAGTCGGCTTGATCGTGGGGGTGGACAGGTTCATGTCCGAGGCCCGGGCCCTGACCAACTTCGCCGGCAACTCCGTGGCCACCGTGCTGGTCGGGCACTGGACCGGGACCTACAACCGCGAGCAGCTCGACCGGGTGCTGGCGGGTGAGGACCCGTTCGACGAGAGGTACATGCTCGACGAGGACCACTCCGAGGGTGAGCGTTCCGACTCCGTCGAGGGAGTCGACCGTGACGCCGTGCCGTCGGAGAAGCCGAGCGCTCAGGTCACCGAGCGGTAGACCTCCAGGGTCTGCTGGGCGATCGCGTCCCAGCTGAACGCCTCCTGGGCACGCTTGCGTCCGGCCAGACCACGTTCCCTGGCCACCTCGGAGTCGTCGATGGCCTCGTTGAGTGCGGCGGCGAAGTCCGCGACGTACCGGTCGGGGTCCAGCGGTGTCCCGGTGCCGTCGGTGGCCTGCTCGATCGGCACCAGCCACCCGGTCGGAGGGAGCCCGGACGCGGAATCGGCGTCGACCACGACCTCGGGGATCCCACCAGTGGCAGTCGCCACCACTGCGGTCTCGCAGGCCATCGCCTCGAGGTTCACGATGCCGAGCGGCTCGTAGATCGAGGGGCAGGCGAACACCGTGGCGGCGGTCAGCAGCGTGACCACGTCACGGCGGGGCAGCATCTGGCGGATCCACACCACGCCCTCCCGGTCGCGGGCCAGCCCGTCCACGAGCGCCTGCACCTCGGCCTCGATCTCGGCCGTGTCCGGTGCCCCCGCGCAGAGCACCAGCTGCACCTCCGGGGGCAGCTCGGCGGCCGCCCGCAGGAACAACGGCAGGCCCTTCTGTCGCGTGATCCGGCCGACGAAGATGACGCTCGGCCGGTTCGGGTCGACCCCGAGCTCGGCCACTCTCCGTGGGTCGTGAAGGGGCTGCCACTCCTCGGTGTCGATGCCGTTGTGCACGACGTGGGTGCGGGCCGGGTCGATGGCGGGATAGCTGCGCAGGATGTCGTCGCGCATCGCCGCGCTCACGCCGATCACGGCGTCGGCGGACTCGTAGGCCGTCTTCTCGGCCCAGCTGGAGACGGCGTACCCGCCGCCGAGCTGCTCGGCCTTCCACGGGCGCAGCGGCTCCAGGCTGTGCGCGGTGACCACGTGGGGTACGCCGTGCAGCAGCTTGGCCAGGTGTCCGGCCATGTTGGCGTACCAGGTGTGCGAGTGCACCACGTCGGTCCCGCCGATGCCCTGCACCATCTCGAGGTCGACCCCGAGCGTGCGGATCGCCGCGTTGGCGGTGCTCAGGCCAGGGGGATCGGCGTACGCCGTGGTCCCGGCCTCGGGCCGGTCCTCACCGAAGCAGTGCACCCGGGCGTCGACACCGTCGACGCTCCGCAGTGCGCGCACCAGCTCGGCCACGTGCACTCCGGCACCTCCGTAGACATCGGGCGGGTACTCACGGGAGACGACATCGATGCGCATGGATCTGAACCTACTCGCGCCGATGTCTCGACCGCTCGTGCCGTGGCGAACTAGGTTCGACCCATGAGCCCCTCATCTCGGAAGAACGTCCTCGCGATCGTGCTGGCGGGGGGTGAGGGCAAGCGGCTGATGCCGCTCACCTCGGACCGGGCGAAACCCGCGGTGCCGTTCGGCGGGATCTACCGGTTGATCGACTTCGCGCTGTCGAACGTCGTGAACTCCGGCTACCTGAAGGTGGTCGTGCTCACGCAGTACAAGTCACACAGCCTGGACCGGCACATCAGCACGACCTGGCGGATGTCGACCCTGCTCGGCAACTACGTCACGCCGGTCCCGGCCCAGCAGCGCGTGGGCAAGCGGTGGTACCTCGGCAGCGCGGACGCGATCTTCCAGTCGTTGAACCTGCTCAACGACGAGCGGCCCGACATCGTGGTCGTCGTGGGGGCCGACCACGTCTACCGGATGGACTTCAGCCAGATGCTCGACGCCCACGTGGAGTCGGGGGCAGCGTGCACGGTGGCGGCCATCCGGCAGCCGATCAAGCTCGCCGACCAGTTCGGAGTCATCGACGTCGACCCGTCCTCGCCGGAACGGATCCGGGCCTTCTTGGAGAAGCCACTGGCCCCCGCCGGGCTGCCGGACTCTCCCGAGGAGGTGCTCGCCTCGATGGGCAACTACATCTTCGACGCCGACGCTCTGCGGGACGCCGTCACCCGCGACGCCGCGCGCGAGCGCTCCGAGCACGACATGGGTGGCGACATCGTGCCGTGGTTCGTCGACCGCACCGAGTCGGCCGTCTACGACTACCGCGACAACGACGTGCCGGGATCGACCGACCGTGACCGCGACTACTGGCGTGACGTCGGGACGATGCGCTCCTACTACGCCGCGCACATGGACCTGGTGGCGCCGCTGCCGGACTTCAGCCTGTACAACTCCGAGTGGCCGATCTTCACCACCTACGGGCCGCAGCCTCCTGCGAAGCTCGTCGGCGGGGACGGCGGGGCGCGGCCGACGGCCTGGAACTCGATCCTGTCTCCGGGGGTGATCGTCACCGGGGGCGCGGTGAGCAACTCGGTGCTCTCGCCGGCGTGCCGGGTCGAGTCGGGGGCCGAGGTCTCCGGATCGGTGCTGCTCGACTCGGTGAAGATCAGCGCCGGGGCGGTGGTGCGCAACGCGATCATCGACAAGTTCGTCACGATCCCTCCCGGCTGCGAGATCGGCGTCGACCACGAGGCCGACCGGGCGCGCGGGTTCGTCGTCGAGGACGGGCTGACCGTGATCGCCAAGGACCAGGAGGTCGTCGCGTGACCGAGTCCCGCGCCGGTACGCCGGCCCAGCCGCAGGACCTCGTCGACGTCTCCCACCTCGTCACTGCCTACTACACCGGGACACCGGACCCGGAGAACGTCGACCAGCAGGTCGCCTTCGGTACCAGCGGCCACCGCGGTTCCAGCCTGAAGACCTCGTTCAACGAGGACCACATCCTCGCCACCACGCAGGCGATCTGCGACTACCGCCGCGAGCAGGGGTACGACGGCCCGCTGTTCATCGGCCGCGACACCCATGGCCTCTCGGAGCCGGCGTGGTCCACGGCCCTCGAGGTGCTCGTCGCCAACGACGTCACCGTGCTCGTCGACGACCGCGACGGCTACACGCCCACGCCCGCGGTCTCGCACGCGATCCTGCGCGCCAACCGGGGCAAGGACCCGCAGACGGGGTCGCGTCTGGCCGACGGGATCGTGGTGACGCCCTCCCACAACCCCCCGAGCGACGGCGGCTTCAAGTACAACCCGCCGCACGGTGGTCCGGCCGACACCGACGCCACGAGCGTGATCGCCAGGCGGGCCAACGAGCTGATCGCCGCAGGTCTGCGCGAGGTGAAGCGGGTGCCGTTCGCGCGGGCCCGGGCGGCGGCCTCGGCGTACGACTTCATGGGGACCTACGTCGACGACCTCCCCAACGTGCTCGACCTCGACCGGATCCGGGAGGCGGGCGTGCGGATCGGGGCCGACCCGCTGGGCGGGGCGAGCGTGGCCTACTGGGCGGAGATCGCCGAACGGCATCGCCTCGACCTGACCGTGGTCAACCCGCTGGTGGACCCCACGTGGCGGTTCATGACGCTGGACTGGGACGAGAAGATCCGGATGGACTGCTCCTCGCCCTCGGCGATGGCCTCCCTGATCAGCCGCAAGGACGAGTACGACCTCGCGACCGGCAACGACGCGGACGCCGACCGGCACGGCATCGTCACGCCCGACGGGGGACTGATGAACCCCAACCACTTCCTCGCGGTGGCGATCGGTCACCTCTTCGGTGGTGCCCGCCCGGACTGGCCGGCCGGGGCGCGGATCGGCAAGACCCTGGTCTCCTCGTCGATGATCGACCGCGTCGCCAGCTCGCTGGGACGGCCGATGGTGGAGGTGCCGGTCGGGTTCAAGTGGTTCGTCCCGGGCCTGCTCGACGGCTCGTTCGGCTTCGGCGGCGAGGAGTCGGCCGGGGCCTCGTTCCTGCGCCGCGACGGCGGCACCTGGACGACCGACAAGGACGGTCTGATCCTCGCCCTGCTGGCCTCGGAGATCCTCGCGGCGACCGGCCGCACCCCGAGCGAGCACTACGCCGACCTGGTCAAGGAGCACGGCGAGCCGGCGTACGCCCGGGTGGACGCCCCCGCCGACCGTGAGCAGAAGGCCAAGCTGGCCGCGCTCTCACCTGACGACGTCACCGCCACCGAGCTGGCCGGGGAGCCGATCATCGACAAGCTCACCGAGGCGCCCGGCAACCACGCCAAGATCGGCGGCCTCAAGGTGACCACCGAGTCCGCCTGGTTCGCCGCCCGCCCCTCCGGCACCGAGGACGTCTACAAGATCTACGCCGAGTCCTTCCGCGGCCCCGACCACCTCGCCGCCGTGCAGGCCGAGGCCCGGGACGTGGTCTCCTCCGCGCTCGGCTGATCTCGCATACGCGAAAAGCAGGGTCGCCTCAACCAGCCACAGGCGTGGTCCGCTCCACGATCGAGGCCAGGTCGGTGCCGATGGGGAGGGTGCCGAGGGTGCCGTTGTAGTCGCCGCCGAGGCGGGTGGCGCAGAAGGCGTCGGAGATCGCGGAGGGGGCGAAGCGCACCAGGAGGGAGGCCTGGAGGCAGGCGGCCATCTGGCCGGCGAGGCGGCGGGCGGAGACCTCCAGGGTGGTGGTGTCGGCCAACATGGTGAGCACGCCTTCTATCGCCCGGTCCAGGCGAGGGTCCTCGCCCCGGGCCAGGCCGACCTCGGTCAGCCAGGCGGCGAGCACCTCCGGCTCACGGCCGAGGGCCCGCAGCACGTCGAGGGCGTTGACGTTGCCCGAGCCCTCCCAGA
The DNA here is from genome assembly GCF_058215735.1 of Nocardioides sp. Z30_9. Classification (NCBI taxonomy): domain Bacteria; kingdom Bacillati; phylum Actinomycetota; class Actinomycetes; order Propionibacteriales; family Nocardioidaceae; genus Nocardioides; species Nocardioides sp. Z30_9. The sequence continues at coordinate 573,898 of NZ_JBZAJF010000001.1, read as the reverse complement.
TCGAGTTCAGCGGCGACTCGCGGAACAGTAGCGGCATGCCGGACTCCTCGACGTACCCGTTGCCGCCGAGGCACTCCAGCGCCTCGGCCACCATCATCGGGGTGCGCTTGCAGACCCAGAACTTCGCGAGCGGCAGCGCGATCCGGCGCAGCGCGGCCTCGTGAGGGGAGTCCCGGCGGTCAACTGCGGTCGCGAGGCGCATCGCGAGCGCCGTCGCGGCCTCGGACTCCACGGCGAGGTCCGCGATCACGTTCTGCATCAGCGGCTTGTCCGCGAGCAGCCCACCGAAGGCCGAGCGGTGGGCGACGTGCCAGGAGGCCTCGGCGAGCGCACGCCGCATCAGCGCCGCCGAGCCCAGCACGCAGTCGAGCCTGGTCGCCGCGACCATCTCCAGGATCGTGCGCACACCGCGTCCCTCGTCGCCGAGCCGTTGCGCCCAGGTGCCGTGGAACTCCAGCTCAGAGGAGGCGTTGGAGCGGTTGCCCAGCTTGTCCTTGAGGCGTACGACGTCGAGGCGGTTGCGCTCGCCCGACGGCAGCACCCGGGGGAGCAGGAAGCACGTCATGCCTCCGGGGGCCTGGGCCAGCACGAGGAAGACGTCGTTCATCGGAGCGGAGGTGAACCACTTGTGGCCGTGCAGGGTGTACTCGCCGTCGACCGCGGTCGGCACGGCCCGGGTCTCGTTGGCCCGGACGTCGGATCCGCCCTGCTTCTCGGTCATCCCCATGCCGGCGAGGGCCCCGCTCTTGTCCGCGACCGGGCGCAGGCCGAAGTCGTAGGAGGTGGCGGCGAGCTTGGGCGTCCATTCCTTGGCGAGGGCGTCATCTGCCCGCAGGGCCGGGACCGCGGCGTACGTCATCGAGATCGGGCACCCGTGGCCCTGCTCGGTCTGCGACCAGGCGAAGAAGCCGGCCGCGCGCCGCAGGTGGGCGTTCGGGTCCTCGGACTCCCAGGGCGCGGCCTGGAGCCCGTGGCCCACACCCCGCTCCATCAGCCAGTGCCACGAGGGGTGGAAGCGGACCTCGTCGACCCGGTTGCCGTATCGGTCGAACGGCACCAGCTCGGGGTGGAACTCGTTGGCGAGCATGCCGTGCTCGCGGGCCTCCGCGGAGCCTGCCTCGGCACCCAGCGCGGTGAGGTCGTCGACCACGCCGGGGGCGTGGCGGGTGACCGCCTCGACCAGGGCGAGATCCGAGGTGACCACGTTGTGGCCGGCGAGCGGGGGAGCCTGGTTGCGGGCCACCCGGTTGTCGTCCGAGTTCAGCGGCGTCATGGCCTTACGGTAGTTGCCATGGCAGCCGAGGGCGGAGCGGACGCGAGCACCGCGAGCACGGCGTCGCCTGCGTGGCGCCGGGTGCGCGACGCGCTGTGGCGGCTGGTCGTCTCGACGGTCGGCACCTGCATGCGCAACCGGGTCACCGGCCTCGCGGCCGAGGCCGCGTTCTTCGCGGTGCTCTCCCTGCCGCCGCTGATCTTCGCGCTCGCGGGATCGATCGGCTACGTGTTCGCGCAGTTCAGCGACAGCCAGATCGACGAGGTCCGCGAGACCGTGCTCTCACTGTCCAGCCAGGCCCTGACGCCGCAGACCGTGGACAGCATCATCAAGCCGACGCTCGACGAGGTGCTCGACGGCGGCGGACGCTACGACGTTGTCTCGATCGGGTTCGTGCTGGCGCTGTGGTCCGGTTCCCGGGCGCTGAACGTCTTCGTGGACACGATCACGATCATGTACGGCCTCGGCGGCCAGCGCGGGATCGTGCGGACCCGGGCGCTCTCGTTCCTGCTCTACGTCCTCGGCATGGTCACCGGGGTGGTGACGATCCCGCTGGTGGTCGCCGGCCCCACCCTCGTGGCCAAGTGGATGCCGGAGGGACTCTCACCGCTGACCAGCCTCTACTGGCCGATCGTGCTGCTGCTCGGGGTCTGCTTCCTCGCCACGCTCTACCACGTGTCGGTGCCGGTGCGGACGGCCTGGCGCTACAACCTCCCGGGCGCCGTGTTCACGATGTTCTGCTGGGTGTTCGGGTCCGCGTTGCTGCGCTTCATCCTCGTCGGTACGGCGCAGGGCTCCACCTCGATCTACGGCCCGCTCGCCGCTCCGATCGCGGTGCTGCTGTGGCTCTACCTGCTCGCGATCGCCGTGCTGATCGGCGCTGCGCTCAACGCGGCGTTCGACCAGATCTGGCCGCAGAAGGAGCTCACCTCGGCCCGGCTCGAGCGGATCAAGCGGCTCAAGCTGGAGAACGTGCTGCCGTGGCGGTCCTCGCTGGAGGGGGCCGTCGAGCAGGATCGGTCCGCCCAGGCGAACGACCCCGCAGTGCCCGTGGGCCCGCCCGAACACAGCGCTCGCGACTGAGGGGCGCTGCACGAATGAACCCCTTCTGCGTGCGATCATGCAGGCGTGGGAAACGTGACGCTGCCGACGCCGGTGTTCCTGGCCGGCGGCGCCCTGTGCCTCGTGGCCGGCTACCTCGCGGGAGCCGTCGTGGGGCCTGACACCCCCGAGCGCACCACCGCGCAGGTGGTCAGCTTCGACGCCAAGAACTCACGCCTGTGCCTCGAGGGCGACGCCATCACCGACCAGGAGGGGGCCGACCCCGAGGGGCACCTGTGCGGCACCCTGCGGCGTACGCCCAGCTCCCAGACGCCCCGCAAGGGCGACGTGTTCCGCTTCGTCTCCGTGCGCACCACCGGTGAGGTGGACGGCAAGGCCAAGGAGCAGACCGTGATCTTCGGCGACGTGGTGGACTAGGTCCCCGTGCCCGACGACGTCAACGCCGGGGGTTACGCCGGCCAGCTGAAGCTGCCGGCGCCGACGCGCTCGCCGTGGTGGGAGCTCGGCAGACGGGTGTTGGCGGCCGTGGGCATCCTGGTCGTCACGGTGCTGCTGGTCTACTTCGACCGCGACGGCTACCGCGACAGCACCGACATCAGCGCCAGGCACCCCAACGGGATCGTCGACCTCAGCGACGCGATCTACTACACGACCGTCACCCTGAGCACAACCGGGTACGGCGACATCGCGCCGTTCACGCAGAACGCCCGGATGATCAACGCGTTCCTGATCACCCCGCTCCGCATCGCCTTCCTGGTGCTGCTGATCGGGACCACGCTCGAAGTACTCGCCGCGCAGGGGCGCGAGATGTTCCGGGTCGCCCGGTGGAGGAAGCACATGGACCAGCACGTCGTCGTGATCGGTTACGGCACCAAGGGACGCAGCGCCGTGGGGACGCTGGTGAACAACGGCACCTCCCGTGACTCCGTGGTGGTTGTGGACCCGGGCACGGTCGCGCAGGAGGAGGCCCACGCCGACGGCCTGGCCATCGTCACCGGCGACGCCACCAGGCGCGAGGTGCTGCGCCGCGCCCACGTCGGCAGCGCCCGGCAGGTGATCATCACCACTGCCCGTGACGACACCACGGTGCTGGCGACCCTCACGGTGCGCCAGCTCAACCCGGAGGCCTACATCGTCGCCGCGGTCAGGGAGGCCGACAACGTGCCGCTGGTGCGCCAGAGCGGGGCGGACTCGGTGATCACCTCCTCCGACGCGGTGGGGCGGCTGCTCGGGCTCGCCTCCTACTCCCCGAACCTGGGCCGGGTGATGGAGGACCTCCTCACCTACGGCGAGGGTCTCGAGGTGGCTCAGCGGGACCTGCTGATCAACGAGGTGGGCAAGGCTCCGCAGTCGTTGCCCGACCAGGTGATCGCCGTGGTCCGCGACGAGAAGGTCTACCGCTACTTCGACCCGACCGTCACGCTGCTGGCGCGAGGCGACCAGCTGATCGTCGTACGCCCCTCCAAGGAGCTGCCGTGGGCGCCCCGTCCCGGCACCCACGACGAGGTCGGCTCCGACGAGGAGCAGTGAACATCGCCGGTCCTTGCCAGGGACCTCGTAGTCTTGGTCACTCCGGTCGCACGGACCGGCAGAACAGGGTGGGGGAGTAGGTGCAGATCGCCAAGCGCGTCCTTCTCGAGGGACTGGGCTGGATCCTGGTGCTCGTGGGATTGGCAGCCCTCGTGCTGCCCGGGCCTGGCTTGCTCGCGCTGTTCGCCGGGGTCACGCTCCTCGCGACGCAGTACGAATGGGCCGAGCGTCGGCTGGACAAGGTCAAGGCGGCGGCGCTGCGTACGGCTGCCGACGGAGTGAAGACCTGGCCGCGGATCCTGACGTCGTGCGCCGGTGTGCTGTCCCTGGTCGCGATCGGCACCTTGTGGTGCGTTCACCCGCCTGCGCCCTCCTGGTGGCCGCTGGACGACGGGCTGTGGCTGGTCGGTGGCTGGGGGACCGGTGCGACGCTGATCGGCTCCGGGATCATCGCCGGCGTGATGGTGGTCTACAGCTACCTGAACTTCCGTGAGATCAAGGGCGACGAGGTCGCCGCCGCCGAGCTCGACGACGACGGGCAGCGCCCGGTCACCCCTCGCTGAGACCGGCAGCTGTACCGGGCATAGCCCGAAAACCCTCGTGCAGGGAAGAGTCTCGCAAATCGGTCTAGTTCGCCTGTCCGGCCGCTGGTGTCGAGGTTGGCCCAACCGGGTTCCGCCCCGCAGTATGGCCGCACGACCAGGGGAGAACTTGAATGCGGATGATGTACGTGGCGGCCGTCGAGGTGCAGACCACGCGATCCCTCGACGTGGCCGAGGCCATGAAGGTGCTGGCCGACTACCGGCCGGCGTTGGGAACCTCATCCCGGGGCTGGGTCGAGGTGGAGATGACGTTCACCGCCACCGGGCTCGCCCATGCCTGCACGAAGGCGGCTGCGCTCGCCAGGGCCGCCACCGGAGCCGAGCCGATCACCGCGCACGTGCTCACCCAGCAGGAGTACGCCGCGCGGCAGGAGCTGGCCGCGGCCCCCGAGGGGCGGCACGCGGCGCCGGATGCGCCTGGCAAGGAAGTGGTGCTCCCACGACAGGCGACAGAGCCCTGGGAATCCAAGCGGCGTTCTCCGGGCCGTCACTCAGCCTGAGGGGCGACGCAGACGCCGCCCGAAATTCCCGAAACACGTAAACGGGACATTCTAACTCTTGATGGCACGGAGCGAGGGTCTCGGTCACGTCGAAGAGTGGGTCAGGGCTTTCTCTCGCGCTTGATCCGGCGCCGGAGCTGGAGGATGCGCAGGGCGCCGGCACTGGCGACCAGGAGCGCGCCCGCTGCGGCGGAGATCAGGACAGCCGCGGCAAGGGGAGCGCGCCCGTGCCACCCCAGGTAGGAGACCTCCACCTCCTGGGTGTTCTGGAGGATGAAGACCGCCAGCAGGAGCAGGACGAGCGAGAGCACGATCACGCTGATCCAGATCCCGCTGGTGCGCGATCCGCGCAGCGGATCGTGGTCGGCGCGCCGCCCTCTGTCTCCGACGGCACCCGGGTCGCTGGCCGGGGGTGAGGGTTCGGCCGTGCCCCCGCTGCTCAATCCTCGACCTCGTCCGGGATCAAGGGATCGCCGTGGGGACGGCTCGGCTCGCCCTCGGGGTGCGCGTCAGGATCCACTGCTGGGTCGGTGCTCGGTCCGTTCGGTGTCGTACTCATGCAAGCGGTGTACCCCCGGAAGCCGGTGGGCATTCGGCGACGGTCGGCGATGCCACGGGCTGGACCCGACTCGGCACCTGGCGCGAGGCGTAGGTTGGGTGCTCCTCCGCGACCCGAATCCGGGCCTGCAGGTTCACAGTCCTTCGTCTGGCGAACGCTTCTCTGTGCGCCGCTTCGTGCACCACCGCTAGAGAGACACCTCATGGTCGTCAACCTCGGGGAGGCCCTCGCACACGCGGCGCGCGCCATCCACTCGCCCTCCAGCCTGGCCCTTCGCATGCCTGCGAACGCCTGCCACCAGAGCAGAGTGGTTCCCTGCTGCCAGCTGCGCAAGGCGCTCCGGAGCGCCGGGGAGACGTGGGGGACCACGCGCGATCGCCGTCCCGTGTTTCGACTCCGACAGGCGGCTCCCGGGGAGTCTTCGCACTGCGCTGGGCTGGGCGAGCGGGCTCAGCCCGAGGGTGGTTTCAGTACGGCGAACGGGTCGGTCACCGTGAGTGTCCGCTCGCGGAACCGGTAGAGCGCGGCCGGGCGGCCGCCATGTGGGCCGGGCGCGGCCCTGCCCCCGGTGGGCTCCACCATGTCGCGTCGGGTCATCACCCGGGTCAGGTTGGTCGTCGAGACCGGGTGGCCGAGTGCCGCGCTGACGATGTCGCGCATGACCGGCATCGTGAACTCCGACGGGGCCAGGGCGAAGCCGATGTTGGTGTAGCTGAGCTTTGCGCGTAGCCGCTCGACGGCCGCCTGGACGAAGTGGTGGTGGTCGAAGGCGGTCTGCGGAAGCCGGGAGACGTCGAACCATGAGGTGTCCTCAGGCAGCGCGGGGGAGACGTCGACTGGAACCAGCGCGAGGTAGCCGGTGGCGAGCACGCGCTCGCGCGGGTCGCGGTCGACCTTGCTGTGAGTGGCCACCTGCTCGAGCCAGGAGACGTCGCGGACGTCGACCTTGGCTGCCAGGTGGGTGCTGATCGCCTCCCGCAGGCGCTGGTCGGCCAGCACCCCGCCTCCAGGAAGGGCCCAGTGGCCATCGTCGGGGGCAAGGTCGCGGCGCCAGAGCAGCACCGAGAGACGGTCCTCTCGGACCGAGAGCACCACGGCCAGGACCTCGTGAGCGAAACGAGCGAGACCGGCGCCGCCCGTGGATGGTCCGCTCGTCGACATGGCGTGATGGTAGCGTCGGGTCAGTTATCGCCTACCAGTCGAAAACCTCAGGAGACCGCATGAGCGTCACCACTACGTGGCAGGACGAGGTCCACCGCCTCGCGAAGGAGCGCGATGCGGTCGTGCTGGCGCACAACTACATGCGACCGGAGATCCAGGACGTCGCTCACCACGTCGGTGATTCCCTGGCGCTCTCGCGGATCGCCGCGACGACCGACGCGAGCACGATCGTGTTCTGCGGCGTGTGGTTCATGGCGGAGACGGCCAAGATCCTGGCTCCGCACAAGACGGTGCTGGCGCCGACTGCGGAGGCAGGGTGCTCCCTGGCCGACTCCATCGATGCCGCGCAGGTGCGCGCCTGGAAGGCCGAGCACCCCGGGGCGATCGTGGTCGCCTACGTGAACACCAGCGCTGCGGTGAAGGCAGAGGCCGACTACTGCTGCACCTCCTCCAACGCAGTGCAGGTCGTCGAGGCGATCCCGCGCGAGACGCCGGTGCTGTTCCTGCCCGACCAGTTCCTGGGGGCGCACTTACGCCGGGAGACCGGCCGCACCAACCTGTCGGTATGGCTGGGGGAGTGCCACGTGCACGCGGGCATCACCCCCGCCGATGTCCGCACCCAGGTGGCAGCACACCCTGACGCCGAACTCCTGGTCCACCCCGAGTGCGGCTGCGCAACCTCGGCGCTGTGGCTGGCCGGGGTCGGGGACCTCCCGGCAGGGCGCACCCAGGTGCTCTCCACGGGTGGGATGGTCGAGGCCGCGCGGGAGATGACGGCACCGGTCTCCCTGGTCGCCACCGAGGTGGGCATGCTGCACCAGCTGCGCAAGGTCAACGACACCACGACGTTCCTGCCGATGAACCCCCAGGCGTCGTGCCGCTTCATGAAGATGACCACGCCCGAGCTGCTCCTCCACACGCTGCGGGGAGGCGGTGACGAGGTGCACGTCGACCCCGCGACGGCAGCCCTGGCCCGCCGGGCCGTGGAGCGGATGATCGCCATCGGCCAGCCCGGAGGCGCGGAGTGACCAGCGAGGTCGACGTACTCGTCGTGGGCGCAGGAGTGGCTGGGCTGTCGGCCGCACTCGGGCTGCACGCCGCCGGCCGCCGGGTCGCAGTGGTCTCGGCCGGGGAGGGCAGCACGGGATGGGCGCAGGGGGGAATCGCGGCAGCCTTCGCCCCTGGCGACGATGCCGATGAGCACGCCCAGGACACGGAGGTGGCCGGAGCCGGGATGTGTGACACGCGTGCGTTGACCTGCCTGGTGGAGGAGGGGCCGCAGCGACTGGCGGAACTGCTCGCCCTCGGCACCCGGTTCGACCGGGACGGCGCCGGTCGTTTGGCCCGCGGCCGGGAGGGTGGGCACCACCGCCACCGGGTCGTGCACGCGGGTGGCGACGCCACCGGGACAGAGGTCGCCCGAGCGCTCCGTGCCGCTGCCGCACACCTGACCTGGTGGCCCGAGACCCGCGTGGTCGGACTGACCCGGGGGTCGGCCGCCGGCGGGCCGCAGGTCACGGGTGCCCTGCTGGACAGCCCGGCAGGTGCGCGGCTCGTGCGTGCCCGCGCCGTCGTGCTGGCCACGGGCGGCATCGGGGCGGCGTACGCCTCGACCACCAACCCCGCGGGCGTCACCGGCGACGGGCTGGCGCTCGCGCTCCTGGCCGGGGCCACCCTGCGTGACATGGAGTTCGTGCAGTTCCACCCCACAGCGCTGCGCACCGGTGCCGGGCGCGGTCAGCTGCCGCTCGTCACCGAGGCGCTGCGCGGCGAGGGCGCGGTGCTGCGCGACCACGAAGGTCGCCCGCTGATGGTCGGACGGCACCCACTGGCCGACCTCGCGCCGCGCGACGTCGTGGCGAGGGCGGTCCACGAGGTGATGAGCACGGAAGGCCGCGACCACGTGTGGCTCGACGCCACGTCGGTCCCCGACGTCCTGCGGCGGTTCCCCACCGTCACGGCCACCTGCGCAGAAGTCGGTCTCGACCCGGCCCGGGAGTGGCTGCCGGTCGCGCCGGCCGAACACTTCCTGTGCGGTGGGGTGGCCACCGACCGGTGGGGCGCCACGGACGTCCCCGGGCTGTACGCCGTGGGGGAGACCGCGGCGACCGGCGTGCACGGCGGCAACCGGCTGGCCTCCAACAGCCTGCTCGAAGGGCTCGTCTTCGGGCGGCGCACGGCGGCCCGGCTGGCGCTCGAGCTCCCCGAGCCCGCCGTCGACGAGATGCCGACGGTGTCGCTCGTGCCCGACCCGGGCGCCGGGGACGCCATCCGCCGCGCCATGAGCGCTCACGTGGGGGTGGTCCGCAGCGGTGAGGGGTTGAACCGGGCGGGTCGTCTGCTGGCCGGCGGACCGCGTCAGGACCCCACGTGGTTGGTCGCCTCCGCAGTCCTTGCCGCGGCCACGGCCCGGGAGGAGAGCCGTGGCGCCCACTTCCGCGCCGACCACCCGGTCGCCTCCGAGCGCTGGCGCAGGCACGTCTCGGTGCGGGTCGACGAAGCGGGCGTCCCAAGAGCCGGTGTCGACTCGGCCGTGGCGAGGGTGGCTTGAACCCGGGACCGCGGGACGCGCTGCGGGCGGCCGGCCTGGACCCCGACTTGGTCCTCCGTCTGGTGCGGGCCACGCTTGCGGAGGACCTGGGGGAGGCCGGTGACCTGACCTCGCTGGCCACCGTGCCCGAGGCGGCCAGGCTGGAGGTCCGCTACGTCGCGCGAGAGCCGGGCACGGTCGCCGGACTGCCGGTGCTGGCGGCCATGGTGGCGGACAGGCTTGGTGGAAGCGCGCGCCTGCTGGTCAAGGTCGCCGACGGCGCCCGGGTCGGCCCAGGTGAGGTGCTCGCCGAGCTCACGGGCCCGGCCCGCGGCGTGCTGGCTCTGGAACGCACCTCGCTCAACCTGCTCAGCCGCCTCTCCGGTGTCGCCACGGTCACGGCTGCCTGGGTCGCCGCTCTCGAGGGCACCGGCGCGCGCGTGCGTGACACGCGTAAGACGATGCCGTTGCTCCGCTCGCTGGAGAAGTACGCCGTGCGCTGCGGGGGTGGTGTGAACCACCGCGCCGGCCTGCACGACGCCGTGCTCATCAAGGACAACCATGTCGCCGCTGCGGGCGGTGTCTCGGCCGCGCTCGCCGCGGTCGCGGCCTCGCCGTCGGCCCGGGGGGTGCCGGTCCAGGTCGAGGTGGACGACCTCGCGCAGCTCGACGAGGCGCTGGCACACGGCGTACCGCAGGTCCTGCTCGACAACTTCGCCGTGGACGACCTCCGCGAAGCCGTCCGGCGTACCCGCTCCCGTGCCCCCGGCACGCTGCTCGAGGCCAGCGGCGGACTCACCCTCGCGAACGCCCGCGCGGTGGCGCAGACCGGTGTGGACTTCCTCGCCGTCGGCGCCCTGACCCACTCCGCACCCGCGCTCGACATCGGGTTGGACGCGGTGGCTGGCCTCCGTAGGGAGTGCGGCGGCCACTAGGCGGCATCGGGTGCTGACGTGTGTCACAGTCCAGAGCCTCCGACCGGCATGTTCACGTGATCGTGCTGTTCCCACCCGACGTCTCGTCGGTCGCCCCTGGACAGTCCCAAACAGGGATTCCCGATGCTGATGAGACGCGACCCACAGAGGGGTGGCGGGTACTGAACATGGGTAGCGAGGAAGCTGCAATGCCAGCCACCCAATGAAAGTGTCGGACCGTTCGCCCGAGCGCATGGCGGTCAACGGCTGAGACTGTCAAGACGAGTGGTCCAGCCCAGACAGACCACATGCCGGGACCGCCTGGTCAATAGGGTCCCGTGCGCCCCATTGTCTGTGAGCCGGCCGCTCGGGCGGGCACTCAGACAGCTCTCGAAGAGGAATCGTCATGAAGAAGCTCGCCGCCGCCCTAGTCGCGGTTGTCTTGGTGGGGACGGGCCTCTCGGTCGTCGCAACTCCGGCACAAGCGGTCACGTCAGTGCGCATCACCGCACCCAACATCAGCGTCAAGAATGACGCCTGCGGCGGGTCCTGGGTCACCGTCGCTGGCGACTGGGCGGGAGACGCGTACAACTCCATCGACGCCACCGTGACGGGGCCCAACGGCGAGTACACGGCAGGTGACTATTTCTATGACGAGCCTTCCGCATCTGTCTCGTTTCACGTCGAGCTCTGTGGGGGCTACGACACCCCCGGCTGGTACACCGTGCGAGTCCGGGCCGAGGGGAATGACGAGAACTACGAGAACGCGACGGTGGCTACCGCCACCAAGAGCTTCAAGTTCACCAAGGTCGTGCCGTGGCGGGCGAACACAGCGCTCACAAGAAAGGCCAAGCGGACTGGTGGCAAGTTCAAGTGGAAGGTCACGGGGCGACTCACCCGTTCCGGCCGCGCCTATGCCCGCCAACCCGTTGCGATCCAGGCCGTCATTGGCGGTGATTGGTCCTACGTCGAAGGCAACCGCACCAAGAAGAACGGCACCTTCAAATGGAGGTTCAAGCCGAATGGGTACACATGGAGATACGTCTACTACGGCAACTCCAACACGAAGCCCGCGGTTTCCGCGCCGTTCCGAACCCCCCGGAAGGGGGGCAGCGGGCGCGAAGCGCCCGCAGACCCTCGGTCACTCGTCTCCTGACGGATCGACCTCTTCGCCCAACTGTGCCGCGAACGGGTGCTCGTTGATCAGCGCTCGGTGTCCGCATACGTGCGCTCGATGTATGCCTCGATGTCGTCGCGACCGCGTGCCAGATGCCTCGTCCGCCGAACTTGGCTGCCCGGAGTTCGCCGCGGCGGATGAGTGCGTAGACCTGGGACTCGGAGATGTTGAGTTCTTCCGCGACTTGTTCGCGGGTGAGGAAGCGGGCGGGCCTCGGGTCAGTGTGCCCGGGACGCGCAATCTGGCTGGCGATCGGCTTTCGCGATCTGAAAGGGCCCCGGTCACCTGCGTGATGTCCGGGGCCCTTCAACAGGTAAGTCAGCGAGCGTCGTGCCCGTTGTCGTCGAAGTAGTCGCGGCTGCCGGACTTCGCGAGTCCGCGGCTGATCATGTAGCCGATGGTCAGGAAGGTGACATAGCGCCATGCCTCCTGGGCACCGAAGTCGCTCGAGTCGACGATCGCCGAGGCGATCAGCACGGCGATGACGGCGGCGACGTAGGCGATGAGCTCGGTCGTCTTGAACGATGCCTTCGTCTCGGTGCTGACACGGCGCGCAGGGGTGTGCGCGTGGGTGGCGGTGTTGTGGTCGTTGCGAGCGGTGGTGTCGACGTTCGACATGGTGAGACTCCTGTTGCGTAGTGCGGGCACAGATGCCTCGATGCTGAAGCGAGAGGTGCAAGCGTCATTACCCGACGGTTGGCGGGACACCTACTCCGTGCCCCCAAGACACACGACCAACCGGAATGTCTGAGTGATCCGAGTCTCACTGGGTCAGGTGGGGCTAGAAATCTGCGCGCCGCGCCGCGGGCCGTGTCTAGTCTCCGGATGCAGGTGTTTGCTGCTCTTACCTGGGGTATCGCCACCACTGACAGGTACGCCGCCCGAGGCGAATACCAAACCGAGGTCAGTCTCCTGAACTCAGACCTACTCATTAGTGATTGCGCACGTATCCGCACGGGATACAGAAAGAGGCCCCCGAAAGGGCCTCTGACCTGCTGTTTCTCTGGTGGGCGATACTGGGTTTGAACCAGTGACCTCTTCCGTGTCAAGGAAGCGCGCTACCACTGCGCCAATCGCCCTGGATGTTGCACTCTAACGAAATCGAGGTGGGTACGGGATTTGAACCCGTGTAGACGGATTTGCAGTCCGTTGCCTCGCCTCTCGGCCAACCCACCGTGGAGGCTTCGGCTTTACTCCGAGCGGACGACGAGACTCGAACTCGCGACCTCAACCTTGGCAAGGTTGCGCTCTACCAACTGAGCTACGTCCGCTTGCTTGCCGGCGAACCGGCGTTGCGTGGGAAACCATAGCCGATGTCTGAACGGCTACAAACTCGGGGCATCCTTCGCGCCTCGGACAGCCCTGTTTCCCCTGTGCCACGGGCTAATCTCGACCCATGCGCGCTTGGGTGAACGGCCGATTGCTCGAGGATCCGGACGAGCCGGTCATCGGCGTCACCGACCACGGATTCACCGTCGGGGACGGGGTCTTCGAGTCGATCAAGGTCGTCGACGGGGAGCCGTTCGCGTTGACCCGGCACCTGGAGCGGCTGGGCCGCTCCGCGGCGGCGCTGGGCCTGCCCGGTCCGGACCTGGGGGAGATCCGGTCCGGGGTCTCCGAGGTGCTCGCACGCGAGCACCTCGAGCTGGGACGGCTCCGGGTCACCTACACCGGCGGTGCGGCTCCGCTGGGCTCCGGCAGGGGAGAGGGACCACCCACGGTGGTGGTGCTGGCTGCCCCGATGAGCGCGGCATCCCCCACAGCAGCCGTGGCGCGCGTGCAGTGGCCACGCAACGAGCGAGGGGCCCTGTCGGGGGTCAAGACCACGTCGTACGCCGAGAACGTGGTGGCGCTCGCGGAGGCGGCCAGGCGAGGGGCTAGCGAGGCGATCTTCGCGAACCTGGCCGGGAACCTGTGCGAGGGCACGGGCTCGAACGTCGGCTACGTCGTGGGCGGTGAGGTCCGCACCCCGTCGTTGGCGTCGGGATGCCTCGCCGGGGTCACCAGGGCCCTGCTGCTGGAGTGGTACGACGTCACCGAGGTTGACGAGCCGATCGAGGTGCTCGACACCGCAGACGAGATCTTCCTGCTGTCGACGACGCGCGACGTGCAGGGAGTCGAGCGCATCGACGACCGCGTGCTGGAAGCGCCCGGACCGGTCACCCGTGAGCTGATGGCCACCTGGTCGACCAGGCAGGCACAGCACCCCGACCCGTGAGGACGGGTCGCCGGGCTGTGGGCGGGTGCGTCAGATGCTGAGGATCGAGGCGAGCTCGTCGTCGAAGTCGACGAACGCGCTCTCCTGGCCGTCGGGGACCGAGGCGAGCATCGCGGTGACGAACCGGTCGACGCTGCGCGCCGCGGCCTGGACGAGCAGCTCGCCGTCGGGGGAGCACAGCTCGATGATCACCACGGCGCAGCCGTCGGAGCTCAGGCAGGGCCAGACGTGGACGTCGCCGTCGCCGGTGGGCTCGTAGCGCCCGTCGACGAGGAGCTCACGACCGAAGGTCCACAGGACCTCCTGCACGCCGGTCCGGAACACCATGGTCACGGCGTACGGGTCGGCCGGGTCGAAGACCAGGTCCGCCTCGATCGAGGTCGCCTCGCCCTGCGGGTCCACGAACTCCAGCTCGACGTTCTCGGTGACGACCTGAGCGGTCTTCGTCTGCTTCATCGAAACTCCCCTTGCTCTCATCGGGGTCTCCCTCCAGAAACCCCAACGCGCCCTCCACGCGATGAGTTGATTCTGGGGCGCGAATGGGAAGTCGCACAGGGCTTCTACCGATATGTCCGTTTTATCCCACGAGTGGTCTAACTTTCTCACGCTGCTGGTCTATTTTCGGTTGTCAGTGGTCTAGTCAGCAATAGCCCAAATGCGAGGTCTTGCCGGTCGAACGGCTATGGGACCTGAGCGCCAACCGGGTGGCGTGACCCCGTGTCGAACCACGCCGGAACCTGCGCTAAGGTTCCTCCGGATCATCCCGTCGGCGACAACTCGTCCGACAGCAGGGATGCTCCGGGGTATCCCCGGGCGATTGGCGCAGTGGTAGCGCGCTTCGTTCACACCGAAGAGGTCACTGGTTCGAACCCAGTATCGCCCACCAGTTGCACAGAGCCCGGCCCCAGCGGCCGGGCTCTGTGCGTTGTGGCGGATCCGCCGGCGGCAATCCCGGTACCGCGTCCGGGGCGCACGTCGATACGATCGCTCCAGGCTGCGCTGCCCCCGGCAGAAGCCTTCATCTCGCACCCCCCACCACGTCAGGGAGCCCGCCTCGTGTCCGACATCCTCGTCCATCTCGTCCATGACGACGGGGCCGCCGCGCGCGAGGACCGGACGGTGACCGACGGGACCAAGGCCTGGGAGCTGTTCACCGAGACCCCCGACGTGATCGCCGTCCGGGTCGGGGACGCGCTGCGTGATCTCTCCCACGTGCTCGGCGACGGTGACGAGGTGCAGCCGGTGAGCATCGAGAGCCCCGACGGGCGCGACATCCTGCGTCACTCCACCGCCCACGTGCTGGCCCAGGCCGTGCAGGACCTGTTCCCCGACGCCAAGCTCGGCATCGGGCCGCCGATCGAGAACGGCTTCTACTACGACTTCGACGTCGAGACGCCGTTCGTGCCCGAGGACCTCGAGAAGATCGAGTCCCGGATGCGCAAGATCATCAAGGAGAACCAGCGGTTCGAACGCCGTGCGGTCTCCGACGACGACGCGAGGACCGAGCTCTCCGCGGAGCCCTACAAGCTCGAGCTGATCGGGCTGAAGGGGTCGGCGGGCGAGGCCGCGGAGGGAGCCAGCGCCGAGGTCGGCGCCGGTGAGCTGACGATCTACGACAACGTCAACCGCAAGGGCGAGGTGGCCTGGAAGGACCTCTGCCGCGGGCCCCACCTGCCCACCACGAAGCGGATCCCCGCGTTCAAGCTGATGCGGAGCGCGGCGGCGTACTGGCGCGGCAACGAGAAGAACAAGCAGCTGCAGCGCATCTACGGGACCGCCTGGGAGAGCAAGGAGGCCCTGGACGCGCACCTCCACCGGATCGAGGAGGCCGAGCGCCGCGACCACCGCAAGCTCGGTCGCGACCTCGACCTGTTCAGCTTCCCCGACGAGATCGGCTCGGGACTCCCGGTGTTCCACCCCAAGGGCGGGGTGATCAAGCGCGAGATGGAGGACTACGTCCGTCGCCGCCACATCGAGGAGGGCTTCGAGTACGTCGGTACGCCGCACATCGCCAAGGAGGGGCTCTTCCACACCTCCGGGCATCTGCCGTACTACGGCGAGGGGATGTTCCCGGCACTCGACGTCGACGGCCAGGACTACCGGCTCAAGGCGATGAACTGCCCGATGCACAACCTGATCTTCCGCTCGCGGCAGCGCTCCTACCGTGAGCTGCCCCTGCGCCTGTTCGAGTTCGGGCACGTCTACCGGCACGAGAAGTCCGGCGTGGTCCACGGGCTCACCCGGGTGCGCGGCTTCGCCCAGGACGACTCCCACTCCTACGTCACCGCCGAGCAGGCCCCCGACGAGATCAGGCACCTGCTCGGGTTCGTGCTCAGCCTGCTCCGCGACTTCGGGCTCGACGACTTCTACCTCGAACTGTCCACGCGCGACGCGTCGAAGGACAAGTTCATCGGGTCCGACGAGGACTGGGCCGTGGCGACCAAGGTCCTCGAGGACGTGTGCACCGAGACCGGCCTCGAGCTCGTCCCGGACCCGGGCGGGGCGGCGTACTACGGGCCCAAGGTCTCCGTGCAGGCCCGCGACGCCATCGGCCGCACCTGGCAGATGTCCACCATCCAGTACGACTTCAACCAGCCCTCCGCCGAGCGGTTCAACCTCGAGTACGTCGCCGCCGACGGCACCCGGCAGCAGCCGGTGATGATCCACTCGGCCAAGTTCGGCTCGATCGAGCGGTTCATGGGGGTGCTCACCGAGCACTACGCCGGAGCGTTCCCTCCATGGCTCGCGCCGGTGCAGGTGCAGGGGATCCCGATCGCCGAGCGGCACAACGACTACCTGGCCGGGATCGCCGCCCAGATGCGGTCGCAGGGGATCCGCGTGGAGGTCGACGACTCCGACGACCGGATGCAGAAGAAGATCCGCAACGCGCAGCTGCAGAAGGTCCCGTTCATGGTGATCGCGGGCGACAACGACGTCGAGGCGGGCGCCGTGAGCTTCCGCTACCGCGACGGGCGCCAGGACAACGGCGTCCCGATCGAGGAGGCCATCGCCCGCGTCGCGGAGGCGGTCGCGGCCAGGGTGCAGGTGTGAGCCAGGGCAGCGACCGGGTGATCCGCCAGGACGGCATCGGCGAGCCCGACGGGCTCGACCGGCTCTGGACACCCCACCGGATGGCCTACATCCGCGGGGAGAGCAAGCCGGCCGACGACACCGCGGGGGAGTGCCCGTTCTGCCGGATCCCCTCGCTCGGGGACGCCGAGGGTCTCGTCGTACACCGCGGTGAGCTGGCCTACGTCGTGCTCAACCTCTACCCCTACGCGCCCGGTCACCTGATGGTCTGCCCCTACCGGCACATCGCGCAGTACACCGAGACCACCGAGGCCGAGGTCGCCGAGATCGCCGGACTGACCAAGAGCGCGATGACCACGCTGCGCAGCGTCTCGGGCGCCCAGGGCTTCAACGTGGGGATGAACCAGGGTGCCGTCGCAGGGGCCGGGATCGCCGCGCACCTGCACCAGCACGTGGTGCCGCGCTGGCTGGGCGACCAGAACTTCATGCCGATCATCGGCCAGACCAAGACCCTGCCCGAGCTGCTGCAGGACACGCGGGACCTGCTGGCCGGCGCCTGGGTGGATCCGGTCAGCTGACCTCGTGCGGGTGCTCGGCCCTGCGCCCCTGGAAGCTCAGGATCGCCGGGTTGACGACGTGACCGTCCCGCACCTCGATCGCGCGACTGATCGTCTCGTTCGCGTCCCAGGCGGCAGGTCCGGCCAGCACGACCGGCAGGAAGGGCAGCAGCGCCTCGCTGTTCTCCCAGGTCGCCGAGTTCCACAGGTACGACGGGGAGTGGTCGACCGCGTAGTAGTCGATCTTGTCGGCCACCGTGAACATCGGGTCCTCGAACGAGGTGGGCCTGGCCCACTCGAACCCCATTCCCTCGTCGCACGAGACGTCGACGACCAGGCTGCCCTGGCGGAACCCGGCAAGGTCGTCGAGGGAGAGGAACGTGAGTGGTGCGGCGGTGTCCTGGAGCGTGCAGTTGACGACGATGTCGTTCTCGGCGAGGTAGTCCGCCAGCGGCGTCCGGCCACGCTCGGTGATCACGTGGCTCTTGTACGGCGGCTCAGGGTCGTGGTCGAACTGCCGGATCTGCACGGAATGGATCGGGGAGCCGACGGCGGCCACTCCTCGGTTGGTGAGCACGGCCACCTGGTGGATCCCGTGCGCGTTCAGGGCGGTGACCGCGCCTCGAGCAGTCGCGCCGAACCCGATCACCACCGCCTGCAGCCGACGACCGTAGTCTCCTGTCGAACCGGTCAGCTCCAGTGCCTGCAGCACCGAGCAGTAGCCGGCCAGCTCGTTGTTCTTGTGGAACACGTGCAGTCCGACGTTGCCATCGACAGTCCAGTGGTTCATCACCTCGAATGCGATCAGGGTGAGCTGCCGGTCGATCGCGATCTGGGTCACGACCGGGTCCTGGACGCAGTGCGGCCAACCCCACAACACGGAGCCGGGGCGCATGGCCTCGACGTCCGAGGGCTGCGGCTTGGGCAGGAGCACGACGTCGGAGTCGGCGAGGATCTCCTCACGCGTCGCGAAACCCGCCACGAGCCCCGCGAGCTCGGCGTCGGTGCGTCGGAAGCGTGCGCCGAAGCCGTGCTCGAGGGTGATGAGTCGCCGGAGCTCGCTCGGGATCCGGTCGAGGTGGTCGGGGTGGAGCGGGAGCCGGTGCTCGTTCTCCTTCGACGACGAACCGATGACTCCCAGGCGTAGCGCCGCGGAACTCAACGCTTCTTGCCGACCTGGGGGGTCTTGGCGAGGGGGGTGTCCTGAGCGTCTTCCCGCTTGGCGGCCCGCTTCTCCTTGATGGACTTGCCGGTCTTCTTGGTCATGCTCTGGCGAGGCGACTTGTCGCTCATCGGGACCCTTTTCATGGGAAGCCTGAATGGCTCCGTGACCAGACCGTACGCCCTGCGCAAGCAGGCCGACTGCCGGACGGTAGCCTCATCGCGACATGTTGGACCGGTTCAAGCACTTCTGGCAGAGCGTCATGCTGGCGCCGATCGTGAACGCCTTCATCAGGCTGGGGATCAGTCCGGACGCGGTCACGCTCGTCGGCACCCTGGGTGTCAGCGCCGGCGCCCTGGTGTTCTTCCCCCAGGGGAAGCTGCTCACCGGCGTCCTGGTGATCACCGCCTTCGTGTTCAGCGACCTCGTCGACGGTGCGATGGCCCGCGCCACCGGCCGCACGTCCAAGTTCGGTGCCTTCTTCGACTCCACGCTCGACCGGATCGGTGACGCAGCCATCTTCGGTGGCCTGGTGCTCTACTTCGCCGGGCCGGGGGACAGCTACCTCTACCTGTGCCTCTCGCTCTACTGCCTGGTGATGGGCGCCGTGACCAGCTATGCGCGGGCCCGGGCGGAATCCCTGGGGATGCAGGCCAAGGGTGGGATCGCCGAGCGGGCGGACCGGCTCGTGGCCATCTTGGTGATGACCGGCCTCGGTGCGATCTTCGACCTGCCGATCCTGATGCTGGTCACCTTGTGGGCGCTGGCCCTGGCCAGCACCGAGACCGTCGCCCGCCGCATCCTGATGGTGCGCCAGCAGGCGTTGGCCGAGGAGCGCCAGGACTGACGACCGGCGGTGGTCGTGGTGTGACGCAGTCGTAGGCTTCGACTATGACCCAGGACCCCTCGATCACCCAGAGCTCTCCCGAGACAGGCACCTCGCGCGTCAAGCGCGGCATGGCCGAGATGCTCAAGGGCGGGGTGATCATGGACGTGGTCACCGCCGAGCAGGCGAAGATCGCCGAGGACGCGGGCGCCGTCGCCGTGATGGCGCTCGAGCGCGTCCCCGCCGACATCAGGGCCCAGGGCGGCGTCTCGCGGATGAGCGACCCGGACATGATCGACGGCATCATCGAAGCCGTCAGCATCCCGGTGATGGCCAAGGCCAGGATCGGGCACTTCGCCGAGGCGCAGGTGCTGCAGAGCCTGGGCGTGGACTACGTCGACGAGTCCGAGGTGCTCACCCCGGCCGACTACTCCAACCACATCGACAAGTGGGCCTTCACGGTTCCCTTCGTCTGCGGGGCCACCAACCTGGGGGAGGCGCTGCGCAGGATCACCGAGGGCGCGGCGATGATCCGCTCCAAGGGCGAGGCCGGCACGGGTGACGTCTCCAACGCCGTCACGCACATGCGCACCATCCGTCGCGAGATCCGCCGGCTGGGTTCCCTCGCCGAGGACGAGCTGTACGTCGCCGCCAAGGAGCTGCAGGCGCCCTACGACCTGGTTGCCGAGGTCGCGTCCAGTGGCAAGCTCCCGGTGGTGCTGTTCACCGCGGGAGGCATCGCGACACCGGCCGACGCAGCGCTGCTGATGCAGCTCGGGGCCGAAGGGGTCTTCGTGGGGTCGGGCATCTTCAAGTCCGGCAACCCGGCCGAGCGTGCCGAGGCGATCGTCAAGGCGACCACCTTCCACGACGACCCCGATGTGGTGGCCAAGGTCTCCCGCGGGCTCGGTGAGGCCATGGTCGGCATCAACGTCGAGGAGATCCCGCAGCCGCACCGGCTGGCCGAACGCGGCTGGTGACGAATCCCGTCCGCTATGCGCGGTTTGTGACTTTTGCCGAAAACGATGGCATCTGCCCGTTTTTTAGGCCACCATTGGCGGTGCATCGCCTAGCGCGATCAACCCACCAGTCCCGGTGGGGTGCCGCCGCGGGGGAGGCACCCCATCGGGACCTCGGTGGCCGCCTCGCCCGACCGGTTCCGGTGATCCGGTGACGGGGCCCCGTGTCGGCGTACTCGCCCTCCAGGGCGACGTCCGCGAGCACCTGCGGGTGCTGACCGAGCTCGAGGTCGCGGCGTTCGCCGTACGCCGCCCGGAGGAGCTGGCGAGCTGTGACGGCCTGGTGATCCCGGGCGGGGAGTCGACCACGATCGCGAAGCTGGCGCGGATCTTCGACCTGCTCGAGCCGCTGCGCGACCGGGTCCGGGGCGGGATGCCGGCCTTCGGCACCTGTGCGGGGATGATCCTGCTGGCCGACCGAGTCGTGGACGGCACTCACGACCAGGAGGGCATCGGGGGACTCGACGTCACCGTCCGTCGCAACGCCTTCGGCCGCCAGGTCGACTCCTTCGAGGAGCCGCTCGACTTCGCCGGTCTCGAGGACCCCGTGCACGCCGTCTTCATCCGCGCTCCCTGGGTGGAGTCGGCCGGACCTGGTGTCGAGGTGCTTGCCCGGGCCGCCACCGGCGCTGCCGCGGGTAGGATCGTCGCCGTCCGGCAGGGATCGCTGATGGCGACGTCGTTCCACCCCGAGGTGGGATCCGACGTACGCATCCACCGTCTCTTCTGTGACCTCGTAGTCGCACGTGCAACGGAAGGGAACCGCTGATGTCAGGTCACTCCAAGTGGGCGACGACGAAGCACAAGAAGGCCGTCATCGACTCCCGGCGCGGCAAGATGTTCGCCAAGCTCGTCAAGAACATCGAGGTCGCCGCCCGGATGGGCGGAGGGGACATCTCCGGGAACCCCACGCTCTACGACGCCATCCAGAAGGCCAAGAAGTCCTCGGTCCCCAACGACAACATCGACCGCGCGGTCAAGCGCGGCTCGGGCGCCGAGGCGGGTGGGGCCGACTACAGCACGATCATGTACGAGGGCTACGGCCCCAACGGTGTCGCGTTCCTGATCGAGTGCCTCACCGACAACAAGAACCGTGCCGCGATGGAGGTCCGGACGGCGATGAACCGCAACGGCGGCTCGCTGGCCGACCCGGGCTCGGTCTCCTACCTGTTCCACCGCAAGGGCGTCGTCGTGGTGCCCGCGGAGCAGGAGGGCAAGCGCGTCGACGAGGACGACGTCCTCGAGGCCACGCTGGAGGCCGGTGCCGAGGACGTCAACGACCACGGGGACGCCTTCGAGGTGGTCAGCGAGCCGACCGACCTGGTCGCCGTACGCACCGCGCTGCAGGCCGCGGGCGTGGACTACGACTCCGCCGAGGCCTCGTTCGTGCCGAGCATGCAGGTCGAGCTGGACGCCGACGGGGCCGGCAAGGTCTTCCGGCTGGTCGAGGCGCTCGAGGACCTCGACGACGTCCAGAACGTCTACGCCAACTTCGACGTCCCCGACGACGTGCTGGCGGCCCTCGACGCGTGAGGGGCTCCGGGCCCGCTCCCGGCGAGTCGGGCCGCCCCGGGCGGGGTCGCCCGGTTAGCGTGGTGCGAACAGGTGTTCGGACGAGCGAGGAGTCTTCATGCGTGTGCTCGGGATCGACCCCGGCCTCACCCGGTGCGGTGTGGGTGCAGTCGAGGGCTCGGTCGGCCGGCCACTCTCGCTGGTCGACGTCGGCGTGGTCCGCACCTCGGCGCAGATGCCGCTCGCGCAGCGGCTGTGCCTGATCGAGTCCGGCCTCGAGGAGTGGCTCGACGCGACCCGGCCCGACGCCGTGGCGGTCGAGCGGGTCTTCAGCCAGCACAACGTCAAGACGGTGATGGGCACCGCCCAGGCCAGCGGCATCGCCCTGCTGGTGGCGGCACGGCGCGGCATCCCGGTGGCCCTGCACACCCCCAGCGAGGTGAAGGCGTCGGTGACCGGGAGCGGCCGCGCCGACAAGGCCCAGGTCGGAGCCATGGTGACCCGGCTGCTGCGGCTCACCGAGGTGCCGAAACCGGCTGACGCGGCCGACTCCCTGGCGCTGGCCATCTGCCACATCTGGCGTGGGGGCGCGACCAACCGCCTCGAGGCGGCCGTGGCTGCCCACACAGCCGTGCACGCGACCTCGGGACGCGCACGATGATCGCGTTCGTGCGGGGCAGGGTCGCTGCCGTGGGCCTGACCTCCGCCGTCCTCGAGGTGGGCGGCGTGGGACTGGAGCTGCAGTGCACCCCGGACACGATCGCCGGCCTGCGCATCGGCGCCGAGGCCACCCTGCCCACCAGCATGGTCGTGCGTGAGGACTCCCTGACGCTGTTCGGGTTCGCCGACGACGACGAGAAGCAGATGTTCGAGCTCGTCCAGACCGCCAGTGGGGTCGGACCCAAGCTGGCGCAGGCGATGCTGGCGGTGCACCGCCCCGAGACGCTGCGCCGAGCCGTGGCCGGTGACGACGTCAAGACGCTGACCGCCGTCCCGGGCATCGGCCAGAAGGGTGCGCAGCGCATCATCCTCGAGCTGCGCGACCGGATCGGTCCACCCACCTCCGCAGCCGCGACCCGGCCCGCTGCCCCCGCTCGCGACGGTTGGAAGGTGCAGGTCCAAGCCGCGCTCGTGGGTCTCGGCTGGTCTGCCAAGGAAGCCGACCAGGCTGTGACCGCAGTCCTCCCGCAGGCCCAGGCGATGCCCGTTCCAGAGGTCGCGCCCCTGCTGCGTGCTGCGCTGCAGACGATGAGCAAGGCCTGACCCGGTGGACGAGACCGAGCTCGACGCGGCAGAGATCGCCTACCTGACCTCCCGACCCCTCACCGCGGCCGACGCGGACGGGGACGAACGAGTGGTGGAGGCGGCACTGCGCCCGCGCACCCTCGACGAGGTGGTCGGCCAGGAACGCGTCCGCGAGCAGCTGTCCCTGCTGTTGCAGGCAGCCAGGAACCGCCATCGGGTGGCCGACCACGTGTTGATGAGTGGTCCCCCCGGCCTCGGCAAGACGACCCTCGCGATGATCATCGCCGCGGAGATGAGCGCACCGCTCCGGCTGACCAGCGGTCCCGCCATCACCCACGCGGGCGACCTCGCAGCGATCCTCTCCGGTCTCAACGAGGGCGACGTGCTCTTCGTCGACGAGATCCACCGGATGTCCCGGCCGGCGGAGGAGATGCTCTACATGGCCATGGAGGACTTCCGGGTCGACGTGGTCATCGGCAAGGGGCCCGGCGCGACCGCGATCCCCCTGGAGATCCCGCCGTTCACCCTGGTCGGGGCCACGACCCGTGCGGGACTGCTGCCCAGCCCGCTGCGGGACCGGTTCGGGTTCACGGCCCGCCTCGAGTTCTACGAGCCGGCCGACCTCGAGCGGATCGTGCGCCGCTCAGCCGGCCTCCTCGACGTCGAGCTGCAGCGCGATGGCGCCCACGAGATCTCGCTGCGTTCCCGCGGCACCCCCCGGATCGCCAACCGGCTCCTGCGCCGGGTGCGCGACTACGCGCAGGTCCGTGCCGACGGCGTGGTGACCCGCGAGCTGGCCCGCGCGGCCCTCGAGCTGTTCGAGGTCGACGAGTCCGGCCTCGACAGCCTGGACCGCGCCGTGCTCGACGTCTTGTGCCGCCGCTTCGGTGGCGGGCCGGTCGGGGTCAGCACGCTCGCGGTCGGCGTGGGTGAGGAGCGCGAGACCGTGGAGGAGGTCGCGGAGCCGTTCCTGGTGCGCCAGGGCCTGTTGGCCCGCACCGCCCGCGGCAGGATCGCCACCCCCGCGGCCTGGGTGCACCTGGGGCTCAAGCCCCCGCCCGGAGTCGCAGGAGAAGACCCAGTTCTGTTCGGGTCGCAGTCGGACTGAGCGCCTCTCGGCCGTTAGACTTCACGGTCGGTGACCTTGAGTGGACCGGCGGAGCCACCTGGCTTTGCGGCGGTCCTGAGGTGGCGCCCTTCACCTGTTGTCTTCCCCTGGGAGTTGTTTCTCGTGTCTGCCGCTGCGCAGCTGCTTGTGATCGTCGTCGCCATGCTGGCCTTCTGGGCCATCGTCATGCGACCTGCCCGCAACCAGCAACGACGGGTCCAGGACCTGCAGAACTCACTCGAGGTGGGCCAGGAGGTCGTGCTGTCCTCGGGGATCTTCGGCACCATCCGCGCGTTGTCCGAGGGGAAGGCCGAGCTCGAGGTGGCGCCCGGCGTGGTGGTCACGGTGGCCCGCCAGGTCGTCGTACGCCGTGTGGACGAGCTCGAGGGTGCCGGGGACCAGCCCCGGACCGAGGCTGCACCTGACGCCGGCGAGGTTCCGGGGGAGCGTTCCGCCGGGTCCGACCCGACCAAGACCGAGGACTGAGGACACCGCCGTGGCGAAGAACAAGCTCCGTCCAGTGCGGACGCTGGTCATCTTCGGACTGACCATCTGCGTGCTCTACGGGCTCGCAGCGATCGGGCAGACCTGGAAGCCGCGCCTGGGCCTCGACCTCGAGGGTGGCACCCGGATCACGCTGTCGGCCATCTCCGCGGGCGACTCGATCACCCAGGAGAAGCTCAAGGAAGCGGCGAGCATCGTCGACTCCCGCGTCAACGGCAGCGGTGTCTCGGAGGCCGAGGTCTCCACCCAGGGCAACCGCAACATCATCGTGGAGATCCCCGGCGAGAACGCCTCCAACCTCGTCGAGGCGGTCAAGCGCACCGCCCAGCTCCGCTTCCGGCTGGTGGCCGGTTCGCCGCAGCCGGGAACTCCCGCCGAGGAGCCCAGCGCCTCCCCGAGCCCGTCGGCCAGCCCGTCGGCGGCCCCCAAGGGCAAGGCCGGCCAGGACAAGCAGCAGAAGGCCCCGGAGGCGACGGCCACGCCCAAGCCGCGGACCGCACCCTTCACCAAGCCCCAGGCCACGACCACCCCTTCACCGGAGTCCGAACCGACGCCGAGTGCCCCCGCTGAGCAGGCGCCCACGCAGGAGGCCCCGCAGATCACCCAGAAGGGTGCACCGGTCAACGACCCGCTGGCCTGGTCCCAGGACCCGGGCATCGAGTGGCTCCAGAAGTTCTCCGAGTTCGTGTGCCCGACCGCCGACGAGGCCGCACCCAAGGCGGACAACCCCAACCAGCCGCTGATCGCCTGCGACGACGAGGGCCAGAAGTTCCTGCTCTCCAAGTCCCTGATCGAGGGCACCGAGCTGAAGTCGGCCTCCTACGGCACCCCGCCCAACGGGGTCGGCTGGGCCGTGAACTTGTCGTTCAAGAGCACGGCCCGCAAGGTGTTCGGCGACACGACCACCGCGCTCAACCAGAACCAGGGCACGTTCGCGATCGTGCTCGACGGTTCGGTCATCTCCTACGCGGGGGTCAACGAGCCGATCCTCGACGGAAACGCCCAGATCACCGGCGACTTCAGTGAGGCCGATGCGTCGTCACTGGCCAACTCGTTGAAGTACGGCGCCCTCCCGCTGCGCTTCGACAGCACCGTCGAGACCATCGGCCCCTCGCTCGCCGGCAACCAGCTCTCCGCAGGCATCCTGGCCGGAAGCATCGGCCTGGTGATCGTGATGATCTACTGCCTTGTCTACTACCGAGGACTCGGCATCGTCGTCGTGGCCTCACTGGTCGTCGCCGGCGTGATCACCTACGGCACCGTGCTGGTGCTGGCCAAGGCTGCCGGCTTCACGCTCACCCTCCCGGGCATCGCCGGACTGATCGTGGGGGTCGGTATCACCGCTGACTCCTTCATCGTCTACTTCGAACGAATACGTGACGAGATGCGCGACGGGAAGTCCATGCGGGTGGCCGTGGAGACCGGGTGGGCCAGCGCGCGGATGACCTGCCTGGCCGCGGACGCCGTCTCGCTGCTGGCCGCCGTGGTGCTCTACATCTTCGCGATCGGCGTGGTGCGGGGCTTCGCCTTCGCGCTCGGCATCAGCACCCTGATCGACGTCGCGGTGTTCTTCTGGTTCACCAAGCCGATGATGACCCTGCTCGCGAGACGCAAGTTCTTCAACTCCGGGTCCCGGTTCTCCGGGCTCTCTCCTGAGACCCTCGGCATCGACGAGGCTCCCCAGTCCAAGCAGCCGCAGCTCGTCGGAGGAGGTTCCTGATGGGCAAGATGAGCAGGCTCGGAAACGCGCTCTACGAGGGCGACGTCTCGATCGACTTCGTCGGCCGCAAGTGGCTCTGGTACGGCATCTCGATCGTGATCATCGCGGTCGCCATGGCCGGGTTGTTCTTCAAGGGGCTCAACTTCGGCATCGAGTTCGAGGGTGGGGTCGAGTACCGGGTGAGCCTCCCGGCCAACCAGGTCACCCAGGACAACGTCGACAAGATCCGCGCCGCCGTCGCCGACACCGGGATCGACGCCGCCTCCTCACCGATCGTGAACACCTCGGGCGAGTCGATCCGGGTGCAGACCGAGGAGCTCACCGACACGCAGTCCGACGAGGTGACCGACGCCATCGCGAAGGCCGTCGGGGTCGACGCACGCGACGACATCTCCACCCAGGACATCGGCGCGAGCTGGGGCCAACAGGTGGCCGAGCGCGCCATCACCGGTCTCGTGGTGTTCCTGGTCCTGGTGGTGCTGTTCATCTGGGCCTACTTCCGAGAATGGAAGATGTCGGTCGCCGCGCTGGTGGCGCTGGCCCACGACGTGATCATCACGATCGGCGTCTACGCGATCTCGGGCTTCGAGGTGACGCCCTCCACGGTCACCGGCCTGCTGACGATCCTGGGCTTCTCGCTCTACGACACCGTCGTCGTCTTCGACAAGGTGAAGGAGAACACCCGCAAGGGACGCAAGGGCAAGCGCACCTACGCCCAGCTGGCCAACCTCGCGGTGAACCAGACCCTGGTCCGCTCGATCAACACCTCGATCGTCGCCCTGCTGCCAGTCGGCGTGATCCTCTACGTCGGCACGGTCAGCCTCGGGACGGGCTCGCTGAAGGACCTCTCGCTCTCGCTGTTCGTCGGCATGGCGGCCGGTGCCTACTCCTCGATCTTCATCGCCACACCGCTCGCGGTGCAGCTGAAGGCGGGGGAGAAGGAGGTCACCCAGCAGGACGCCCGCGCCAGGGCCCGCGCCAAGCGCGACGTGGACCGGTACGCCGACGTGCCGAGCTTCTCCGAGGACCTGCCGATGCACGACGCCCCTGTGGACCACGACGACCTCGAGTCCGAGCCGGAGGAGCGCGCAGCCCCGGTGAAGGCCCCGCCGCGACGACCGGAGGCATCGGGATCGGGACGGACCGTGCCCGACCCGAAGGCGCCGATGCGCGACTCGGGTGCGGCCAAGCGCAGCCAGCCGAGGCGTGAGCCTCGCTCCAAGCGCGGCAAGTGAGGACGCCGGCCGTGGGTGAGAACCGTGAGGAGCTCAGCGCACTGATCGATGCTCTCGTTCGTGACATCGCGGACTTCCCGATGCCCGGGGTGACCTTCAAGGACATCACCCCGCTGCTCGACGACCACGCCGCGTTCACGGCCGTGGTCGCGGCACTGGCTGACGCCGGGCGCGACGAGACCGGAGCCGTCGTGGTGGACAAGGTCGTGGGGATGGAGGCCCGTGGGTTCATTCTCGGCGCCCCCGTGGCCCTGCTCCTGGGGGTCGGCTTCGTCCCCGTCCGCAAGCCGGGCAAGCTGCCGTGGCGCACCGCGGCGGTGAGCTACGACCTCGAGTACGGCGCGGAGACCCTCGAGATGCACACCGACGCGGTGGCGGAGGGGGAGCGGATCCTGGTCATCGACGACGTGCTCGCCACCGGCGGCACGGCGCGCGCCACCGCCGAGTTGATCGAGGGGTTCGGGGCCGTCGTACACGGTCTGGCGGTCCTGCTGGAGCTGAGCTTCCTGCCCGGAAGGCAGGCCATCGGCGAGGTTCCCCTGACGGTGCTGCACAGGGTCTGAACGGCGAGCCTGCCGAGGTGCCTAGACTGGGAGTGTTGTCCGACCGGTTGAGGGAGGTGTCAGTTGGCTGAGGACCGCTTGGCGGCCGCCCCCGAGGCACCGGCCGGCACCGGCACCGGCACGTCCCCGCCCGCGCCCGCGGACCGCGGGTCGACCCTGACCGGACGCGGCGTACGCGCGAGGCTGGCCCGGATCGGCACCAGCAAGCAGGTCGGCAACCCGGTGCTGGAGCCGTTGTTCCGCACGGTGCGCGCCAACCACCCCAAGGCCGACCTGGCCCTGCTGGAGCGCGCCTACGACATCGCCGAGAAGCACCACCGCGGGCAGATGCGCAAGAGCGGTGATCCCTACATCACCCACCCGCTGGCCGTGACCACGATCCTGGCGGACATCGGCATGACCGAGCCGACCCTGGTGGCGGCCCTGCTCCACGACACGGTCGAGGACACGCCGTACACCCTCGACGAGCTGCGCCGGGACTTCGGCGATGAGGTCGCGGCCCTCGTCGACGGCGTGACCAAGCTCGACAAGGTGAAGTACGGCGACTCGGCGCAGGCCGAGACGATCCGCAAGATGATCGTGGCGATGAGCAAGGACATCCGGGTCCTGGTGATCAAGCTCGCCGACCGGCTGCACAACATGCGCACGCTGCGCTACGTCAAGCAGGAGACCCAGGAGCGCAAGTCGCGCGAGACCCTGGAGATCTACGCGCCGCTGGCACATCGGCTGGGCATGAACACGCTCAAGTGGGAGCTCGAGGACCTCGCGTTCGCCACGATGTATCCCAAGATCTACGACGAGATCGTCCGGCTCGTCGCCGAGCGCGCCCCCTCGCGCGACCAGTTCCTGGCCCAGGTGATCTCCCAGGTCGAGGCCGACCTGCGGAGCAGCAAGATCAGCGCCCGGGTGACCGGCCGGCCCAAGCACTACTACTCGATCTACCAGAAGATGATCCACGGCGGACGCGAGTTCTCCGACATCTACGACCTCGTCGGGATCCGCATCCTCGTGGACAACGACCAGGACTGCTACGGCGTGCTCGGTGTGCTGCACAACCGCTGGAACCCGCTCCCGGGCCGGTTCAAGGACTACGTCGCGATGCCGAAGTTCAACATGTACCAGTCGCTGCACACCACCGTGATCGGTCCCTCCGGCAAGCCCGTCGAGATGCAGATCCGCACGGTGGGGATGCACCGTCGTGCGGAGTACGGCGTCGCGGCCCACTGGAAGTACAAGGAGGACTCGCGCAACGGCGTCGACACCGACAAGAGTCTCAAGGACTCCGACATGCCGTGGCTGCGCCAGCTCCTCGACTGGCAGAACGAGGTCGACGACCCGGGTGAGTTCCTGGACTCGCTGCGCTTCGAGATCAACAGCGCCGAGGTCTTCGTCTTCACTCCGCGCGGCGACGTGATCGGGCTCCCGATCGGGTCGACGCCGGTCGACTTCGCCTACGCCATCCACACCGAGGTCGGGCACCACACCATCGGGGCGCGGGTCAACGGCCGGCTCGTCCCGCTGGAGTCCGAGCTCGAGCACGGCGACGTGGTCGAGGTGTTCACCTCCAAGTCGCCCACGGCCGGACCCACCCGCGACTGGCTGACGTTCGTGAAGTCGCCGAGGGCGCGCAACAAGATCCGCCAGTGGTTCACCAAGGAGCGGCGCGAGGAGGCCATCGAGCAGGGCAAGGAGCAGATCGGCCGGCTGCTGCGCAAGGAGGGTCTCCCGCTCAAGCGGGTGATGACCCACGAGTCCCTGACCCAGGTCGCGAACGAGCTGAACATCGCCGACGTGACGGCGCTCTACGCCGCCGTCGGCGAGGGCAACCTGGGTGCCCAGACCGTCGTACGCAAGGTGGTCGAGGTCTCCGGTGGCACCGACGGGGCCGCCGAGGACCTCGCCGAGGCCGTGACGATCACCCGGCCGCGCCGCCGTGGCGCTGCCGCGCACGACTCCGGGGTCGTGGTGAAGGGGGCCACCGACGTACTGGTGAAGCTGGCCCGCTGCTGCACCCCGGTGCCCGGCGACGAGATCCTCGGCTTCGTCACCCGCGGCGACGGCATCTCGGTGCACCGCCGCGACTGCACCAACGCCGCGCAGCTGCTCAGCCAGCCCGAGCGGCTCGCCGAGGTGGAGTGGGCCCCCAGCTCACAGTCGACGTTCCTGGTCCAGATCATGGTCGACGCCCTCGACCGGGCCCGGCTGCTCTCGGACATCACGATGGTGCTCTCCGACCAGCACGTGAACATCCTCTCCGCGACCCTGACCACCAACCGCGACCGCGTCGCCAAGAGCAGGTTCACCTTCGAGATGGGCGACCCCAAGCACCTCGGCGCCATCTTGAAGTCCGTCCGCCAGGTCGACGGCGTCTTCGACGCCTACCGCGTCACCCAGTAGCTCTCGCCGGAGCGCGGTGAGCGGGCACAAACGTCTCGCCGGAGCGCGGTGAGCGGGCACTTGTGTCCGGGGCGCGTGTACAGAACTGCCCGGTCGGCGTCGTACGGGAGAGGTTTCTGCCCGGTCGGCGTCGTACGGCGGAACGTTTTGCCCGGTCGGCGGACTAGGAGAAGTCTGCGGCGGCCTTCTGAGCCATCTCGAGGAACTGCTGGCGCGAGGCGAGGTTCTCCTCCAGCTCCCTGGTCTTCTTCTCGTTGCCGGCGGCGCGGGCCTTGTCCAGGTCGGCCTCGATGGCGGCGATGGCGCGCTCGAGCTGGCTGAGCATGTCGCCCGCACGAGCCGACTTCTCGGGGTCGGTGCGCTTCCACTTGTCGTCCTCGATCGAGCGGATCGCCTGCTCGACCTTCCGGATCCGGGCCTCGAGGGGCTTGATGTCGTCGCGCGGCACCTTCCCGGCGGCGTCCCAGCGCTCGCTGATGTCGCGGAAGGCGCGCTTGGCGGCCTCGAGGTCGGTCACGGGGACCAGGGCCTCGGCTTCCACGAGCAGGGCGCGCTTCTTCTCCGCGTTGGCCGCGAACTCGCGGTCCTCCTCGGCGTTGGCGGCCTCGCGGGCACTGAAGAAGGCGTCCTGGGCGGTGCGGAACCGCTGCCAGAGCTTCTCCTCGACGTCGCGCGGGGCTGAGCCGGCCGCCTTCCAGTCCTGCATCAGCTCGCGGTAGCGGGTGGAGGTGGGCCCCCACTCGGTGGAGCCGCTGATCGCCTCCGCTTCCTTGAGGAGCCGCTCCTTGACGACCCGGGCGCCCTCGCGCTGCTCGCCGAGCTCGGCGAAGTGCGCCTTGCGGCGCCGGGTGTACGCCGTGCGCGCGCCGGAGAAGCGGTGCCACAGCTCGTCGTCGCTCTTCTTGTCCAGGCGGGGGAGCGTCTTCCACTCCTCCAGCAGGTCGCGCAGCCGGTTGACCCCGTTGCGCCAGTCCTTGCCCTGGGAGATCTTCTCGGCCTCGCCGACGATCTGCTCCTTTCGGGCGCGCGACTCCTCAAGCCGGCGAGCGCGCTCCTCCTTGCGCTTGTTGCGCTGGAGCCCGACCAGCGGGCCGAGGGCGTCGAGCCGGGCGGTGAGCCCGACGATGTCGCCGACCGCATTGGCCTCGGCGATCTGGGCCGCCACCCGCTTGATCGACTCGGTCGCCTCGTCGGGGCTCAGCGACTCGGCGCGCACGCGCTGCTCGAGCAGCGCGACCTCGAACTCGAGCGCGTCGAAACGCCGGGTGAAGAACGCGAGCGCCTCCTCGGGCGTGCCCTCCGGGTACTGGCCGACGACGCGCTCGCCCTCGGCGGTGCGCAGGTAGACGGTCCCGTCCTCCTCGACGCGCCCCCACTCACTGGCCGGCGGACCCGACGGAGCCGGGGGAGCGGCAGCGG
Source organism: Nocardioides sp. Z30_9 (assembly GCF_058215735.1). NCBI lineage: Bacteria > Bacillati > Actinomycetota > Actinomycetes > Propionibacteriales > Nocardioidaceae > Nocardioides > Nocardioides sp. Z30_9. The sequence continues at coordinate 542,075 of NZ_JBZAJF010000001.1, read as the reverse complement.
CAGGCGGGGCGGGTCGCGGGACCGGCGGTGCCGCGGGACGCGGCGGCGGACCGGGCTTGCCGGGACGAGCCGGGGGGCCCTGGTCGGGGGAGTTGCCCTGCGCGGTCACGTCGCTACACCTGCTCCTGCGTTGTCCGTACCTGCTGTCGGCCCGGCTCTTCGGCCTGGTCACATCGTACGCATGCCGAGGTGGGGTTCCCGGGACAGTAGGCTGGCTGAGTCCAATCTGGTCCCCAACCCCGAAGCAGGAGGCGTCAAGGTGCTGATCGCAGGCTTCCCAGCCGGACCGTGGGGCACCAACTGCTACGTCGCGGCAACCGGTCCCGGCACCGAGTGCGTGGTGATCGACCCGGGCAAGGACGCAGCCGAAGGAGTCCAGCAGGTGGTGCGCGAGCACAACCTGAAGCCGGTCGCCGTCCTGGTCACGCACGGGCACGTCGACCACATGTGGTGCGTGGCCCCGGTCGCGGGCACCTACGACGCCACCGCCTGGATCCACCCCAGGGACCGGCACCTGCTCGCCAACCCGATGGCCGGCATGTCCGCTGAGACCACCGCGATGATGCTCGGCGGCAAGTACGAGTTCGCCGAGCCCGATCGAGTCGAGGAGCTCAGCGACGCCCAGACGCTCGAGCTGGCCGGCCTGAGCTTCGTCGTGGACCACACCCCCGGGCACACCGAGGGCTCGGTGACCTTCCGCTCGCCGTACCCCGACGCGGACGTCTCCGAGGTGATGTTCTCCGGTGACCTGCTCTTCGCAGGCTCCATCGGCCGGACCGACCTCCCCGGCGGCGACCACCCGACGATGCTTCGCAGCCTGCGCGAGAAGGTGCTCACCCTGCCCGACGACATCGTCGTGCTCCCCGGACACGGCGAGCAGACCAGCATCGCCCGCGAGCGCGCCACCAACCCGTTCCTGCTCGAGCTCCAGGACGAGGGACGCGGTTCCTCCGCCCCGATCACCCGAGGCCTCTGAGATGAGCCGTCCCACCCCGCTGAGCGGGTTCCCCGAGCTGCTGCCCGGGCAGAGGTACGTCGAGCAGCAGGTCCTCGCCCGCCTGGCCGCGACCTTCGAGCTGCACGGCTTCGCCAACATCGAGACCCGTGCCGTGGAGCCGCTGGACCAGCTGCTGCGCAAGGGGGAGACCTCCAAGGAGGTCTACGTGCTCAAGCGCATCCACGACCAGGAGGGCGACGCCGGGATGGGGTTGCACTTCGACCTCACGGTCCCGTTCGCCCGCTACGTCCTGGAGAACGCCGGCAAGCTGGACTTCCCGTTCCGCCGCTACCAGATCCAGAAGGTCTGGCGCGGGGAGCGCCCGCAGGAGGGCCGCTTCCGCGAGTTCACGCAGGCCGACGTCGACGTCATCGGACGTGACTCCCTCTCCTTCCACCACGACGTCGAGGTCGCCCGGGTGATGCTCGACGCGCTCGCCGGCCTCGACTTCTTGCCCGGGTTCCGCCTGCAGGTGAACAACCGCAAGCTGATCCAGGGTTTCTACGCAGGCCTGGGCGTCCCCGACCTCGATGCGGTGATGCGCACGGTCGACAAGCTCGACAAGATCTCCGAGGAGCGCGTGGGCGCGCTGCTGGTGGAGGAGGCAGGGCTCACGGCCGAGCAGGCGGAGAGCTGCCTGGCGCTGGCCCGGATCAGCACCACCGACACCTCGTTCGTGGAGCAGGTGCGCGCGCTCGGCGTACACCACGAGCTGCTGGACGAGGGGCTCACCGAGCTCGCCGCGGTGGTCGAGGGCTGCGCCACCCTGGTCACCGACCGGGTCCGGATCGTCGCCGACCTGAAGATCGCCCGGGGCCTGGACTACTACACCGGCACGGTGTTCGAGACGCGGCTCGACGGCTACGAGAGCCTCGGCTCGATCTGCTCCGGTGGCCGGTACGACGCACTCGCCAGCGACGGCCGGGCGACCTACCCCGGCGTCGGCATCTCGCTGGGGGTGAGTCGCGTGCTCGTGCCGCTGCTCGGCAGGGGAGTCGTGGCAGCCGACCGGACCGTGCCCAGCGCCGTGCTGGTCGCGGTGACCGACGAGGACAGCCGCGCCGCGAGTGACGTGCTCGCCGGGCAGCTGCGGGCCAACGGCGTGCCCTGCGAGGTGGCGCCCGCCGCGCAGAAGTTCGGCAAGCAGATCCGCCACGCGGAGCGCCGTGGCATCCCCTTCGTGCTCTTCCCCGGTGCGGCCGACCAGCCCGCCGAGATCAAGGACATCCGCAGCGGCGAGCAGACCGCTGTGGACCCCACCACGTGGATGCCGCCGGTCGAGGACCTGCGCCCGCGTGTCCGCAGCAACCAACAGGAGCAACAGTGATCCGTACCCACACGGCCGGCGAACTCCGCGCGAGCCACGTCGACACCGAAGTCATCCTCGCCGGATGGGTGGCCCGACGTCGCGACCACGGGGGAGTGGCCTTCATCGACCTGCGCGACGCCAGCGGGGTGGTGCAGGTCGTCATCCGGGACGAGGCCGTCGCGCACCACCTGCGCAGCGAGTACTGCCTGAAGATCACCGGCACCGTCGGTCTCCGGCCCGAGGGCAACCAGAACCCCAACCTGCCCACCGGCGAGATCGAGGTAATCGCCACCGACGTCGAGGTGCTCAGCAGCTCGGCCCCGCTGCCGTTCCCGATCGACGACACGTCGACCGGTGGCGCGGTGGGCGAGGAGGCCCGCCTCAAGTACCGCTACCTCGACCTGCGACGCAGCGGACCCAGCCACGCGCTGCGGCTGCGCAGCAAGGTCAACAAGGCGGCCCGCGACGTGCTGGACGAGGAGGGCTTCGTCGAGGTGGAGACCCCGACGCTGACCCGGTCCACCCCCGAGGGCGCCCGCGACTTCCTGGTCCCCGCCCGCCTGCAGCCCGGTAGCTGGTACGCCCTGCCGCAGAGCCCGCAGCTGTTCAAGCAGCTGCTGATGGTGGCGGGGATGGAGCGCTACTACCAGATCGCCCGCTGCTACCGCGACGAGGACTTCCGCGCCGACCGGCAGCCCGAGTTCACCCAGCTCGACGTCGAGATGAGCTTCGTGGACCAGGACGACGTGATCGCCCTGACCGAGCGCATCCTCACCGCCGTCTGGTCCCTGATCGGGTACGACGTACCGACCCCACTGCCGCGCCTGACCTACGCCGAGGCGATGTCCCGCTTCGGCTCCGACAAGCCGGACCTGCGCCTGGACCTCGAGCTCGTGGAGTGCACCGAGTTCTTCAAGGACACCCCGTTCCGGGTCTTCCAGTCCGAGTACGTCGGTGCCGTGGTGATGGCCGGTGGCGCCAGCCAGCCGCGGAAGAAGCTGGACGCCTGGCAGGAGTGGGCCAAGCAGCGTGGCGCCAAGGGGCTGGCCTACCTCCTGGTCAAGGAGGACGGCGAGCTAGCTGGGCCCGTCGCGAAGAACATCAGCGAGGAGGAGCGGGCGGGCATCGCCGCGCACGTGGGGGCGCAGCCCGGTGACTGCATCTTCTTCGCCGCCGGCGCCACCAAGCCCAGTCGCGCCCTGCTCGGGGCGGCCCGCCTGGAGATCGGTCGCCGCGGCGGCCTGATCGACGAGGACGCCTGGAGCTTCGTGTGGGTCGTCGACGCGCCGCTGTTCGAGCCGGCCGCGGACGCGACCGCCGCGGGCGACGTCGCCGTCGGCACCGGTGCATGGACCGCCGTGCACCACGCGTTCACCAGCCCCAAGGACGTGGAGAACTTCGACAAGGACCCCGGCAACGCGCTCGCCTGGGCCTACGACATCGTCTGCAACGGCAACGAGATCGGCGGCGGCTCGATCCGGATCCACCGCAGCGACGTGCAGAAGCGCGTCTTCGCCCTGATGGGGCTCGACGAGGAGGCCGCCCAAGAGAAGTTCGGGTTCCTCCTCGACGCGTTCGCGTACGGCGCCCCGCCCCACGGCGGCATCGCCTTCGGGTGGGACCGGATCTGCGCCCTGCTCACCGGGTCGGACTCGATCCGGGAGGTGATCGCCTTCCCGAAGAGCGGAGGCGGCTACGACGCCCTGACCGCGGCCCCGGCTCCGATCACCCCGGAGCAGCGCAAGGAAGCCGGTGTGGACGCACGTCCCGAAAAGCCCGTGTGAGCAACGTTACTTCGGGATAATAGTCGCACTCCGGTAACAATTCCCATTTCGGGTCGTCAACGGTCAAGTTCGGTCACGAGCTGTGCCTAATGTTGGTTGGGTCAGTCGTCTTCGACTGACCCAACCGCGGCCCCATCGAGACACGGTGGGACGACACGAAGAGGAGCACACGTGATTAACAAGCGGATCTTCGCTGCGGGGGCGGTGGTCGCTGCGCTGAGCCTCGTGGGCACAGCCTGCTCCGCGCCCTCGGCCGACGAGGACAGCGGGGACAAGAAGACGTCCCTCAGCCTCGGCTGGAACCAGCCGTTCTACTCGTACAACACCGAGACCTCGAACGGTAACTCCACTGCGAATGCCGTCATCAAGTACCTGATGACCGACCAGTTCTGGTACTACGACCAGAACTCGGAGCTCCAGACCAACGAGTCCTTCGGTACCTACGAGAAGGTCAGCGAGGACCCGCTGACGGTCAAGTACACCGTCAACGAGGACAGCAAGTGGTCTGACGGCACCCCGGTCGACGCGGCTGACCTGCTCCTGGTCTGGGCGAGCGGCAGTGGCAACGTGAACACCATCGACTCCGACCAGGTCAAGCGCGACGAGGCGACCGGCCTGCCCCAGAACACCAAGGGCAAGGTCTACTTCGACGGCGCCGTCCCCGGCCTCGCACTGGTCAAGGACACCCCGGTCATCGGTGACGACGGCAAGTCGCTCACGCTGACCTACACCAAGCCCTTCGCCGACTGGCAGCTCGACGTCGAGGTCCACACCCCGGCGCACGTGACCGCTGGCAAGGCCCTCGGCATCGAGGACCCGCAGGAGGCCAAGGACGCCCTCGTGAAGGCCGTCCAGGACAAGGACGAGGCCGCGCTGCAGAAGATCTCGGCCTTCTGGAACACCGGCTTCGACTACACCAAGATGCCTGAGGACAAGGATCTCACTCTCTCCACCGGCGCCTACGTGCTGACGGAGTTCAAGGAGAACGAGTTCATGACCCTCGACAAGAACCCTGAGTACAAGGGGGACCACGAGGGCGCCATCGACACCCTGACGGTGCGTTGGAACGAGGACCCGATGGCTCAGGTCCAGGCGCTCGAGAACGGCGAGATCGACGTGATGTCGCCACAGGTGACCGCGGACGTGGTCAAGGCCGCCGAGAAGATCAAGAACGCAAAGATCGAGTCGAGCCTCGACGCCACCTACGAGCACATCGACCTCGTGATGAACAACAAGGGTCCCTTCGACCCGGCGAGCTACGGCGGCGACGCAGCCAAGGCCAAGCAGGTGCGCCAGGCGTTCCTGCACGCGGTGCCGCGCCAGGAGATCGTCGACAAGCTGATCAAGCCGATCACGTCCGATGCGAACGTCCGCGACTCCTTCCTCTACACCGAGGGCACCCCCGGGTACGACGAGGTCGTGGCCGCGAACGGTTCCTCGGAGTACGCCGAGGTCGACCCCGCCAAGTCGCAGCAGCTGCTCAAGCAGGCCGGCGTCACCACGCCTGTCAAGGTGCGCGTGATGTACGCCAAGGGCAACGTCCGGCGTGAGAACCAGTTCGAGATCATGAAGCCCGCGCTCGCGAAGGCCGGTTTCGAGCTGATCGACAACGGCAGCGAGAAGTGGGGCGAGAAGCTCGGCGACGGCACCTACGACGCCGTGATCTTCGGCTGGCAGTCCACCACCACCGGTGTGACCGAGAGCGGTCCGCCCACCTTCGGAACCGGTGGGATCAACAACCTCAACGGCTACTCGAACAAGAAGGTCGACGCGCTGCTCGACGAGGTCAGCGTGACCATCGACCCCGCGGAGCAGCTGCGGATCCAGACCGAGGTGGAGAAGCTCCTCTTCGAGGACGCCGTCGGTCTGACCATCTTCCAGCACCCGGGGGCGACGATCTCCAACGAGGAGCGGGTCACGGGTCTCGAGCCCGGGCCGCTGTCGCCGACCATGTTCCAGGGCTTCTGGAACTGGAAGGTCCCCAACAGCTGACCGCTGTTCGACGCATGTTTGACTAGTAAGAGTCTGGTGGCGGGTGCGGCCGGTTCCCCGGCCGCACCCGGCACCACGTCCGCCAGTGCTGCGCCTCCCGAGTCCGGCTGCGCGCGCCCCCACACAGGTTGGGTCCCCCGATGGTTTCGTTCTTCGTCAAGCGACTTTCCATGTCGCTCCTGGTCGTGCTGATCTCCACGGTGATCATGTACGTCCTGGTGGACATCTCGATCGACCCCTTCGAGGACCTCCGTACCAGTACCGCCCCCAACAAGGCGGCCCAGATCCAGAACCGGATCGCCGAGCTCAACCTCAACGACCCCGTGCTCGTGCGCTACCTCGACTGGCTGCGCGGCGCGAGCGGGTGCCTGTACGGCAACTGTGACCTGGGCACCAACTGGATGACCAACCAGCAGGTCACCTCGCTGCTCAGCGGAGCAGTGGGAACCACGATCCAGCTCGTCGGCGCGGCGACCATCGTCGCCATCATCCTCGGTGTGCTGGTCGGCGTGATCAGCGCGCTTCGCCAGTACAGCGGCTTCGACTACACGATCACCTTCCTGTCCTTCCTGCTCTACTCGCTGCCGGTGTTCTGGGTCGCGGTGCTGGCGAAGGTCTTCCTGGCGATCGACTTCAACGACTTCCTGCGGGATCCGGTGATCTCCACCGCCGCGATCGCGGTGTGCGCGGTCGTCTTCGGCATCGTGGTGAGCTCTGCGGTGGCCGGTGACGCCAAGACGCGGTTGCGCAACTTCGCCGTCGCGGCTCTCGCCACGGCCGTCCTGCTCGTCTACCTCGACCTGACGGACTGGTTCGTCGACCCCGCGCTGGGCATCGTGCTCATCGCCCTCGGCTCGTTCGGCTCGGCGCTTGCGGTGACCGCGCTGAGCACCGGCCTGCGCAACCGCAAGGCGCTGTACTCCTCGTTGACGGTCGCCGCAGTCGGCACCGCGCTGTGGCTGCCGCTGCTGTTCTTCTGGGCCTGGGCCAAGGACGCGGGCGTCCTGGGCTGGCCCCTGGTCCTCGCGCTGTTCCTGAGCGCTCTGGTGATCAGCGCAGGCATCGGCCTCGCCTGGGGTGGCCCCGACCGGGCGCGGTCCGCGCGCACCGCGGTGCTCACGGCGGTGCCGGTCTCGGGCCTGATCTTCGTCGACCGGGTGCTGCAGAGCTGGGGCTCCTACAACGACAACCCCGCGATCAAGGGCCGACCGATCGCCACGCTGGGCAGCTCCACGCCGAACCTGCAGGGCGACTTCTGGATCCACACCATCGACTCCGCGGCCCACCTCGTGCTCCCGACCGCGACGCTGATCCTGATCTCGTTCGCGTCCTACACGCGCTACTCCCGGGCCTCGATGCTCGAGGTGATGAACCAGGACTACATCCGCACGGCCCGGTCAAAGGGCCTCACGGAGCGAACGGTCATCATGCGGCACGCGTTCCGCAACGCGCTGCTCCCGCTGGCCTCGATCGTCCCCATCGACATCATCACGCTGCTCGGCGGCGCCGTGATCACCGAGACCGTCTTCGGGTGGTTCGGGATGGGACGCCTGTTCGTGGAGTCCCTCGACGCGAACCAGCAGGACCCGGTGATGGCCTACATCGTCGTGGTGGGCATCCTCGCGGTGATCGCCAGCCTGGTGGCAGACCTCATCTACGCGGTGCTCGACCCGCGCATCCGGGTGGCCGCATGAGCCACCGACCAGAACTGCTCGTGAGAGGACGCAGTGCGCTGATGGAGCTCACCTTCCTGTGGGGGTCCCGATGAGCACGCCCCTGGAACCGACGGGGCGCACGGACACCGTGGCTGACGACACGACCGCGAGTCCGATCGAGCTCAAGGACGTCGCCGGCCTCTCGCAGGGCCAGATCGTGCGGCGCCGCTTCTTCCGGCACCGAGGTGCGATCGCCGGGCTGGTCACCCTCCTGGTGATCGTGCTGCTGGCCTACTCCTCCATCGGCACCCTGGGGATCCCGGGCTGGTGGAAGTTCGACCACGTGAACACCGGTGCGGTGCAGAACGGCGGTGCGCCGACGTTGAGCCTGCCGAGGTGGCTCGGCGGCAGCGGGTTCGCGATCGGCGATCACCCGTTCGGGCAGGACGAGATCGGTCGCGACATCTTCGCCCGCACCATGAAGGGAACCCAGACCTCGATCAACGTGATGCTCGTGATCAGCCTGCTGGCAGCGTTCATCGGGATGACCATCGGCGCGGTCTCCGGCTACTTCCGCGGCTGGGTCGACCAGCTCCTGATGCGGTTCACCGACTTGTTCATCACGTTCCCGGTGATCGTCATCGGCGCCGTCCTGGGCAACTTCGTCGGGTCGGCAGGTGCCTTCTGGCTCGCCGTGGCGCTGGGCGGGATCACTTGGACGACCCTGGCCCGACTGGTCCGGGGCGAGTTCCTCTCGCTGCGCGAACGCGAGTTCGTCGACGCGGCCAAGGTCGCCGGCGCCAGCAGCTTCCGGATCATCCGCAAGCACATGATCCCCAACGCCATGGGGGTGATCATCGTGAACACCACCCTGCTGGCCTCCACAGCGGTCCTGCTCGAGACCTCGCTGAGCTACCTCGGGTTCGGGGTCCGGGCGCCGGACGTCTCGCTGGGCACCATGATCGCGCAGTACCAGTCCGCGTTCTCCACCCGGCCGTGGCTGTTCTGGTGGCCCGGTGTGTTCATCATCCTGATCGCCCTCTCGGTGAACTTCATCGGCGACGGGCTCCGCGACGCCTTCGACCCCCGGCAGAAGCGGGTTCCGTCCGCGCGCAAGATGCAGCGCGCCGCTCTGCTGACCGGCGGGCTCGGGAAGCGGGACGGGGACGCAGGATGACCTGCCCCCAGCGCGTGCCGGACTCAGGCGAGCAGCGGCAGGGCAACCGTGGCGACGGCGAGCACGGCCAGCGCCGCCAGCAGGGGACGGTGCCAGCGGACGACAGCCTGCGGGCGCTCCAGCCGCGGGTCGTCCAGGTGTCCCTCGGCCCGCAGCTGGTCAAGGCGCTCCTGGACCAGTGCGGCCGCGGTGCTGGGAACGCCCCTGGCGCGGTCGCGCCCCGAGGGCGCCTGTGCCGCCCAGGCGGTCACCTGCCCAAGCGCCGTACGCAGGCGCAGGCCGTAGCGGCCCTCGACGGCCTGTACGGCGGGCCAGGGAACCTCCACCGTGCGCAGCGTGTTGGCGACCGTGATGCCACCGTCGGAGACCTCCACGTAGGGCTGCCAGAACGCTGCCCAGCCCACCACCCCGAACAGCACGACGGGGGCGCCGAGCCGCAGCGTCGCCTCGGCGCTGTCCAGCACCAGCGACACCAGGCCGGCGAGGGACACCAGCACCATCGTCACGCCCAGCAGCTGCGCCGATCGAGACCTGATCCGCACCGTCGGTTGCATGGACTCACCCTGACAGATGCCCCGACGCCGCCCACGCCAGCAAGGAGAGGCCGCTCGTGAGCACCCCGATCCCCGGTTCCCCCCAGTCCACGAACCCCGCCGAGGGCACCGGCCCGATCCTCGAGGTGGAGGACCTCTGCGTCTCGTTCTATGTCGACGGCGAGTGGTTCCCGGCCGCCGTGGACGTGACCTACCAGGTCAACGCCGGTGAGGTCCTGGCCATCGTCGGTGAGTCCGGCTCGGGCAAGACCCAGTCCGCGATGTCGCTGCTCGGCCTGCTGCCCGCCAACGGCCGGGCGACCGGCAGCGCGAAGCTCAGGGGCCAGGAGCTCGTCGGGCTGACCGGGGCGGGGATGCGCCGCATCCGCGGCAAGGAGATCGCCGTGATCTTCCAGGAGCCGATGACGGCGATGAACCCCGTCTACACGATCGGCTTCCAGATCGTCGAGACGATCCGCTCGCACTTCGACGTCTCGCCCAAGCAGGCCAGGGAACGCGCCATCGAGCTGCTGACCATGGTGGAGATCCCCGAGCCGGAGCGGCGTTTCGACGCCTTCCCGCACCAGCTCTCCGGCGGCCAGCGGCAGCGCGCGATGATCGCCCAGGCGCTGGCGTGCGAGCCCAAGCTGCTGATCGCCGACGAGCCGACCACGGCCCTCGACGTGACGGTCCAGGCCGAGATCCTCAAGCTGATGCGCGACCTGCGCGAGCGCGTCAATGCGGGCGTGGTGCTGATCACCCACGACATGGGTGTGGTGGCGGACATGGCCGACCGGATCATGGTGATGCGTCAGGGCCGGATCGTGGAGTCGGGCACCACCGAGGCCGTGTTCAACGATCCGCAGCACCCCTACACCCGCCAGCTGCTCACGGCCGTGCCGCACTTCGGCGCGGTCACCGACGCCGAGGCCGCGGCCAGGGCCGAGGAGGAGCGGGGTCGTGCCGAGCGAAGCACGCGGAGCCCGATCCTGGTCGCCGAGAACCTGGTCCTGGAGTACCCCAAGCGGGGCAGCCAGCCGGTGTTCCGGGCCGTGGACGACGTGAACCTCACGATCAGCTCCGGCGAGGTCGTCGGGCTCGTGGGGGAGTCCGGCTCCGGGAAGACCACGATCGGCCGCGCCGCGCTGGGCCTGCTGCCCGTCGCCGGCGGCAAGCTGGAGATCGGCGGCGTGGCGATGCAGGGTGCGTCGGCCAAGGCGCTGCGGCCGCTGCGGGAGAGGGTCGGGATCGTCTTCCAGGACCCCGGGTCGTCGCTGAACCCCCGGCTCCCGATCGGTGAGTCGATCGGGGAGCCCCTCTTCCTGCACCGCAAGCTCAAGGGCCGGGCGCTGGACGCCGAGGTCGAGAAGCTGCTCGACAAGGTGCAGCTCCAGCGCGGCTTCCGCAACCGCTACCCCCACGAGCTCTCCGGTGGTCAGCGGCAGCGTGTCGGCATCGCCCGGGCGCTCGCCCTCGACCCCGAGCTGCTGGTGGCGGACGAGCCGACCTCCGCGCTCGACGTCTCGGTGCAGGCCAAGGTGCTGCAGCTCTTCCAGGAGCTGCAGCAGGAGCAGGGCTTCGCCTGCCTGTTCATCAGCCACGACCTCGGCGTGGTGGAGATCCTCGCCTCCCGGATCGCGGTGATGTACCGCGGGAAGATCGTGGAGATCGGCGACCGCGACCAGATCGTGCGCCACCCGCAGCACGAGTACACACGCCGGCTGGTGTCGGCCGTGCCCGTCCCGGATCCCGCCGAGCAGCGCCGCCGCCGCGAGGCGCGGGACGCGATCATCGACGAGGCGGGAGTGTCCTGAGCCGGGTCACAGCCGGATAGGGTCGCACGGTGGATGGCCTCTTCGCGTACGACGGACCCGGATCGGGACCCTCGACGGCGGCTACCGGCTCGTCGGGGACCCTGGCCGGTAACACGCACACCTCGGCTCCTCTCGCCGTACGGATGCGCCCGCGCAACCTCGACGAGCTCGTCGGCCAGCAGCACCTGCTCGCTCCCGGCGCACCCCTGCGTCGCCTGGTCGAGGGGGACCAGCCGATGTCCCTGCTGCTCTGGGGACCGCCGGGGACCGGCAAGACCACGATCGCCTCGATCGTCTCCGGCCAGACCAACCGGCACTTCGTGGAGGTCTCTGCCGTCTCCGCGGGCGTGAAGGAGGTCCGCGCCGCCATCGACAGCGCCCGCAACCGGCTCGTCGCCACGGGGCAGGAGACGGTGCTCTTCGTCGACGAGGTGCACCGGTTCAGCAAGGCCCAGCAGGACGGTCTCCTCCCCGGGGTGGAGAACCGCTGGGTGACGCTCGTGGCCGCGACGACCGAGAACCCGTTCTTCTCCGTGATCTCCCCGCTGCTGTCGCGCTCGCTGCTGCTCACGCTGGAGCCGCTCACCGACGACGACGTGCGCGGGGTGATCCAGCGAGCGCTCACCGACCCGCGCGGGCTGGACGGGCAGGTCACGATCGAGGACGACGCCCTCGACCACCTGGTCCGGCTCGCGGGCGGGGACGCCCGGCGCTCCCTGACCTACCTCGAGGCGGCGGCCGGGGCTGCGGTCTCGACAGGCTCGACCAACAAGGACGGCTCGACCAACAAGGACGGCGCGACCACTGACGACGGGCCGGTCGTGATCGACCTGGCCACCACCGAGACCGCGGTCGACCGGGCCTCGGTGCGCTACGACCGGCAGGGTGACCAGCACTACGACGTCACGAGTGCCTTCATCAAGTCGATCCGCGGCTCGGACGCCGACGCCGCGCTGCACTACCTCGCCAGGATGGTGGAGGCCGGCGAGGACCCCCGGTTCATCGCACGGCGCCTGATCATCCTGGCCAGCGAGGACATCGGGCTGGCCGATCCCACCGCCCTGACCACGGCGGTGGCCGCCGCCCAGGCCGTCGCGCTGATCGGGATGCCCGAGGGCCGCCTCAACCTGGCGCAGGCCACGATCGCGCTGGCGCTGGCGCCCAAGTCCAACGCGGTGATCAAGGGCATCGATGCCGCCAGCGCGGACGTGCGCGCGGGCAAGATCGGCGCCGTGCCCGCGCACCTGCGCGACGCCCACTACGGCGGCTCGAAGAAGCTCGGCCACGGCAAGGGCTACAAGTACTCCCACGACGCCCCGTTCGGGATCGCCGAGCAGCAGTACGCCCCCGACGTGGTGCTGGACGAGACCTACTACCAGCCCACCAACCTCGGTGCGGAGAGCGCGTTCAAGGAGCGGTGGGAGCGGATCAGGCGCCTGATCCGCGGCAGGTAGGGTCGGGCACCATGGAACCGCCCGTCCTGATCGCCGGCGCCGTCGCGGTCGGCGCACTGCTGGTCGCTGCCCTCGTGGTGGCGCTGGTGCTGCGCGCCCGCAGGCGATCGCGTCAGGAGCTGGCGGCGGCACTCGCCGCGGCCCAGAGGGAGACCGAGGAGCTGCGCGCCAGGCTGGACGCGCTCACCGAGCAGCTGGAGCGGCAGTCCGCCTCGATGATCCGGGTCGACGACCCGGCGTACGTGATCACCGACGCGGGGACCACCCACCTCGAGCCCACCGTCGCCGACCGGGTGGTGCTCAGCACCACGGTGGGTGAGCCGCTCCTCAAGGCGGTCGCGTTCGGGCACGGCCTGCGCCGCGCGCTGTCCCCGGAGTCGCGCAACCGGATCCGGTTCGAGATGCGCCGAGAGGTGCGCGCCGCGCGCCGGCGACGACGCCAGGAGAACAAGGCCTCCATCCGGGAGTCCCGCGCCGCCCAGCGGGGCACCGAGAGCACCGGCGCGGCATGAGCACGCGATGAACAGGACGCCATGAACAGGGGAGTGTGGTTCGTCGCGGGCGCCGGAGCGGGCGTGTATGCGATGGTCAAGGCAAGGCGCGCGGCCGAGGCGCTGACGCCCGACGGCCTCCGCGACCGGCTCTCGAGTCTCGGGGTGGGGGCGCAGCTCTTCGCCGACGAGGTCCGGGCCGGCATGAACGAGAAGGAGTCCGACCTGCGCGACCGGCTCGGCTGGGCGCCCGACGGACCACGAGAACTGACCACACCGACGCAGGAGATCACCTAAGCCATGGACACCGCCGACATCCGCCGCCGCTTCGTCGCGCACTTCGAAGCAGCCGGCCACCAGGCTGTGCCCTCGGCGTCGCTGCTGGTGCCGGACCCCAACCTGCTGTTCGTGAACGCGGGCATGGTCCCGTTCAAGCCCTACTTCCTGGGTCAGGAGACGCCGCCCTACAAGCGCGCCGTCAGCGTCCAGAAGTGCGTGCGCACGCCCGACATCGAGGACGTCGGCAAGACGACCCGGCACGGCACGTTCTTCGAGATGTGCGGCAACTTCAGCTTCGGCGACTACTTCAAGCAGGGTGCGATCGAGCTCGCCTGGGACCTCGTCACCAAGCCTCTCGCCGACGGCGGCTGGGGCCTGGAGGAGAGCCGGCTGTACCCCAGCGTCTACCACGGTGACCCCGAGGCGGCCGAGCTGTGGCGCAAGGTCACCGGCCTCCCCGACGAGCGGGTGATCCGGCTGGGCGAGAGCGAGAACTACTGGTCCATGGGTGTCCCGGGCCCCGGCGGCCCGTGCTCGGAGATCCTCTACGACCGCGGCCCGGAGTACGGCGAGGAGGGCGACTTCGGCGCCGAGGACCGCTACCTGGAGATCTGGAACCTCGTCTTCATGCAGGACGAGCTCAGCGCCGTGCGCAGCAAGACCGACTTCGACATCTCCGGGCGGCTGCCCAAGCAGAACATCGACACCGGGATGGGCCTGGAGCGGATCGCGCTCCTGCTCCAGGACAAGCCCAACATGTACGAGATCGACGTGATGTTCCCGGTCATCGAGATGGCCGAGCAGCTCACCGGGCGCCGCTACGGCGCCGACCCCGGCGACGACGTCCGCTTCCGCGTCGTCGCCGACCACATCCGCAGCTCGATGATGCTCATCGGCGACGGCGTCCGGCCCGGCAACGAGTCCCGCGGCTACGTCCTGCGCCGGCTGCTGCGTCGCGCCGTACGGTCCATGCGGCTCCTCGGCTACGAGGACCGGGCGCTGCCGGAGCTGATGCCGGTCAGCCGCGACAAGATGTCGCAGGGCTATCCCGAGCTGATGCTGGACTGGGACCGGATCTCGGCCGTCGCGTACGCCGAGGAGGACGCGTTCCGGGTCACGCTGCAGACCGGGACCACGATCTTCGACTCCGCCGCCACCCGGGTGAGCGCGGCGGGCGGCACCAGCCTCCCCGGTGACCAGGCGTTCGCCCTCCATGACACCTACGGGTTCCCGATCGACCTCACCCTGGAGATGGCGGCCGAGAAGGGCCTCAGCGTCGACGAGGAGGGCTTCCGCCGGCTGATGAACGAGCAGCGCGAGCGGGCCAAGGCCGACGCGCGCGCCAAGAAGGGCCAGCACGCCGACACCGGCGTCTACCGGTCCATCCTCGACCAGTCCGGCCCCACGGAGTGGCTCGCCTACGAGACCCTCGACACCGAGTCCTCGCTGGTCGCGCTGCTCTCGGGTGGCAAGGCCGTGGACGCGCTCGGCGAGGGTGAGGTCGGTGAGCTGGTGCTCGACCGGACGCCGTTCTACGCCGAGTCCGGTGGCCAGGTCGCCGACGCCGGCACGATCGAGTGGGACGGCGGCGCGCTCGAGGTCCTCGACGTGCAGCGCCCGATCCGGGGACTGGTGGTCCACCAGGTCCGCGTGCTGGACGGTGAGCTGCGCCCCGGCGCGGCGGTCGCCGCCTCCGTGGACCCCGACTGGCGCACCGGCGCCGCGCAGGCGCACTCGGGCACCCACGTGGTGCACGCCGCGCTGCGCGAGGTGCTCGGCCCCACCGCGCTGCAGTCGGGCTCCTACAACCGGCCCGGCTACCTGCGGCTGGACTACGGCTGGACGCAGGCGCTGAGCCCCGACCAGGTGCAGGCGGTGGAGCGCGTCTCCAACGCTGCCCTGCGCCAGGACCTCGCGGTGCGGGCCGACTACATGACCCTGGCCGAGGCCCGGGAGTGGGGCGCGCTGGCACTGTTCGGGGAGACCTACGACGACCAGCAGGTCCGCGTCGTGGAGATCGGCGGACCGTGGTCGCGTGAGCTGTGCGGCGGCACGCACGTGCGGCACTCCTCCCAGGTGGGCACGATCGTGCTCACCTCGGAGTCCTCGGTCGGCTCGGGCAGCCGTCGCGTGGAGGCGCTGGTCGGCCTGGAGGGCTTCGAGTACCTCGCCCGCGAGCGCGACCTCGTCGGTCAGCTGACCGGCCTGCTCAAGGTCCAGCCCGACCAGCTCGCCGACCGCGTCGGGGACATGGTCGAGCGTCTGCGTGCGGCCGAGAAGGAGATCGAGCGCATCCGGGTGCAGCAGCTGCTGGCCGCCGCGGGCGAGCTCGCCGCGGGTGCCGAGGACATCGGGGGAGTGCTGTTCGTGGGTCACGAGGCGCCCGGAGCCGGTGGTGGCGACGTACGCACCCTGGCACTGGACGTGCGTGGCCGGATGCCCGCGGACCGGCCCGGGGTCAGCGCGATCCTCGGCGCGGCCAAGGGCAAGCCGTCGGTCGTGGTGGCGGTCAACGACGCCGCCCGCGCGGCCGGTATCTCCGCCAACACCCTCGTCCGTGCCGCCTCGGAGGTCCTGGGCGGCAAGGGAGGCGGCAAGGACGACGTCGCCCAGGGTGGCGGCACCGACCCGTCCCGCGCCACGGACGCGCTCGCGGCGATCCGTCGCGAGCTCGCGCGCTAGGGCGGGATGGAGACTTCCGCTCCCGCCGGCCTGCGCGGCGTACGCCTGGGGATCGATCCCGGGGACGCGCGCATCGGCGTCGCCAGCAGTGACCCGTCCGGCATCCTGGCCACGCCGGTCGAGACCGTTCCGCGGGCCGACGGGGACCTGGACCGCATCGCGGCGATCGTCGAGGAGCTGGAGGCGGTCCGCATCTATGTGGGCCTTCCCCGCTCGATGTCCGGGGGAGAGGGCCCCTCGGCCGGTAAAGTGCGGACGTTTGCACGTGCCCTGGCCGACCGGGTCACCCCGGTCCCGGTCAGGTTGTGCGACGAGCGCCTGAGCACCGTGACTGCCGAGGGGCAGCTGCGGGCCCAGGGGCGAAAGGGCAAGAAGCGCCGCGCCGTGGTCGACCAGGCTGCTGCCGTCGTCATCTTGCAGGGAGCCCTCGAGCGGGAACGGCAGACCGGCAAACTGGCCGGGGAGCTGTTGCCAGCCGGGGACACGAGCGACTAGGACAGATGCGTTGAGCCAGATCGACCAGACGCACGTCGACGACCAGGGCGAACCCTTCCTCGGTGGATCGGACGGTGGATTCGTGGACACGGACGAGAACGACGAGCGCGAACCGCGGGGGCCGCGGTTCCGCCGCGGCTGCCTGCCGGTGCTGCTCGCGCTGGTGGTGCTGCTCGCCATCGTGTGGTTCGGCGGACGCTGGGCGTACGGCGAGATCAGCGACCGGTTCGCTCCCGCTCCCGACTACTCCGGAGCCGGCACCGGCTCGGTCCTCTACGAGGTCAAGTCGGGCGCCTCGTCGACGCAGATCGGCCGCGAGCTCAAGGCCGCCGACGTGGTCAAGAGCGTCGACGCCTTCACCGAGGCGGCCAAGAAGAACGACCGCTCGCGCAACATCCAGGTGGGCTACTACCAGCTGAAGAAGAAGATGCCGGCGGACGCGGCCCTGTCGGTGCTGATCGACCCGAAGAACCTGATGCAGAGCATCGTCGTCGTGCCCGAGGGCGCGCGGGTGGACCAGATCGTCAAGACCATCGTCGACAAGACCGACATCCCTCGCAAGGCCGTCACCGCAGCCCTGGCCAACCCGGAGGCGCTCGGGCTGCCACCCGAGGCGAAGGGGAACCCGGAGGGCTACCTGTACCCCGCGACGTACACGGTGCCGCCCAAGCAGACGGCCCTCGGGCTGCTCAAGCAGATGGTGGCGAAGACCGTCGAGGTGGAGGCCTCGCTGGACATCGCGACCCGGGCGGCCAAGGTCGGTCTCGACCCCGAGCAGGTGCTCACGCTGGCCAGCATCCTGGAGTACGAGGCGAACCGGTCCGAGGACTACCCGAAGGTGGCCCGGGTGCTCTACAACCGGCTCGAGCAGGGGATGAAGCTCCAGTTGGACTCGACCGTCACCTACGTCAGCAAGCGCAAGGGCGACGTGTGGACCACGGCGGCCGAGCGCGCCAACAAGTCGCTCTACAACACCTACGTGCACACCGGTCTCCCGCCGGGGCCGATCGGGTCGCCCGGCAAGGAGACCATCGAGGCGGCGCTGGCACCGGCCGAGGGGGACTGGCTGTTCTTCGTGCCCGACTACGAGAACAAGACGACCGTGTTCTCCGCGACGCTCGCCGAGCACAACGTGGCCGTCAAGCGACTGCAGGAGTACTGCCGCACCACCGACAAGGAGTGCTAGCGGGTGCGTTGCGCTGTCCTCGGGACACCGATCGCCCACTCGCTCTCACCGGCGCTGCACCGGGCGGCGTACGCCCATCTGGGGCTCGACTGGACCTATGACGGCATCCTCGTCGACTCGGCCGGCCTGGAGGCGTTCCTGGACGGTCTCGACGAGACCTGGCGGGGGCTCTCGCTGACGATGCCGCTCAAGCGGACCGTGGTGCCGCTGGTGGACACCCTCGACGACTGGTCCCGGCTCTCCGGCGTCGCCAACACCGTGGTCCTGGACCACGGCCGACGACTGGGGCACAACACCGACATCCCCGGCGCCATCGCCGCGATCACCGAGCGCCTGCCGCAGGCGCCGGCGTCGGCGGTCGTGCTCGGCGGGGGAGCGACCGCGACCTCAGTGCTGCTCGCCCTGGCGGAGCTCGGGTGTACGACGGCCCACCTGCTCGTGCGCGACCCTGCCCGTGCCGAGGAGACCGTCACCGCCGTGGCCCGCCACCCCAGGGCCCCCGTGGTGTCCGTGAGCTCCATCGCCGAGGCGGAGGCGACCGGAACGTCCCTCGCCGGCGCCGAGATGGTCGTCTCCACGATCCCCACCTCGGCGCAGTCACCGGAGCTGCTCGCGGCGTGCGCGGAGGTGCCGTCGGTCTTCGAGGTCGTCTACGACCCGTGGCCGACGCCGATGGCGCGGGCCGCCCTGGACTCCGGTCGCCGGCTGGTCAGCGGGCTCGACCTGCTCGCGCACCAGGCGATCCTCCAGATGGAGCTGATGACCGGCGCCGTCGTACCAGTGGAGCTGGTCCGCGACGCCGGGCGTGCCGAGCTGGCCCGCAGGGCTGTGCACGACTTCGCCGAGGACCGGTAGCGGTCCTCTAACCTCACCGTGTGAACCTCACCGATCCCGCCCACCTGCAGGCCGCCCTGGCCTGCCTCGTCGTGAGCGGACTGCTCGGCTGGTTCGCGCCGCTGCTCGTCGCCCGGCTGCCCGAGCCGGAACCGGAGCCCGCTCCTGCGCCCGATCCTGGGCCCGCCTCCCCGACGGGTGAGGAGGGCGGTGAGGCCACCGAGGAAGAGCGCAAGCTGTTCGCGCACGAGCTGCCGGCTGCCCCGCCCAAGGAGCCCTACGCCGACATCGCGGCGCGGCCGCACCTGGCGTGGTGGCTGGCGGTGTCCTCCGGGGTGGTCGGCGGACTCTTCGGCCTGACGCTGGGCTGGACGGGGGCGTTGCTCTACCTGGTCCCGCTGGCCCCGATCGGCGTGGTGCTGCTGGTGATCGACTGGCGTACGACGCTGATCCCGAACCGGATCATCCACCCGACGTACGCACTGCTGGCCGTCCTGGTCCCCCTCGCGGCCCTGGTCGACCAGGACCTCGACTCGCTCTACCGGGCGGGCTGGGGCTGGCTCGTGATCGGCGGCTGGTTCTGGGTGTTCTGGTGGCTGCTGAACGCCTGGGGGTTCGGCGACGTCCGTCTCGCCCGGGTGCTGGGACCGGCACTGGGATATCTGGGCTGGTCGGAGCTGCTGATGGGGCTGGTGCTGATCGTGTTCGTGGGAGCCATCGGAGGGGTCGTGGTCGGACTCGTGCGCGGCAGCCTGCGAGCGCGGGTGCCCTACGGGCCGTCGATGCTGGTGGGGGCGCTGCTCGCGGTCCTGATCGGTCCGTGGCTCGCGCGGACCCTCGGCTACTAGGGGCTGATCACCGCAGCACGGCGTGCGTGAAAGACTGCCCCCATGCTGCGCTGGCTCACGGCAGGGGAGTCCCATGGCCCCTCGCTCACCGCAATCCTCGAAGGTCTCCCTGCCCACGTACGCGTGACCACCGAGGACATCGCCGACGCGCTCGCGCGTCGCCGCCTCGGCTACGGCCGCGGCGCCCGGATGAAGTTCGAGCAGGACGAGATCCAGATCACCGGCGGCGTCCGCCACGGGCTCACCCAGGGCGGCCCCGTCTCGCTGGTGATCGGCAACACCGAGTGGCCCAAGTGGGAGCGGGTGATGTCCGCGGACCCGATCGACCCCGCCGAGCTCGAGGCGCTGGGCCGCAACGCTCCGCTGACCCGCCCCCGGCCGGGTCACGCTGACCTCGCCGGGATGCAGAAGTACGACTTCGACGAGGCCCGCCCGATCCTGGAGCGCGCCTCGGCTCGCGAGACCGCGGCCCGGGTGGCGCTCGGACGGGTCGCGTCGGCCTTCCTGGAGCAGTCGACCGGCGCCCGGATGGTGGCGCACGTCGTGGAGCTCGGTGGGGTTCCTGCCCCGGCGGGCTCGGTGCCGACGGCCGACCAGGTCGCCTACCTCGACGCCGACCCGGTCCGGTGCCTGGACCCCGACGCCTCCAAGCTGATGGTGGAGCGGATCGACCAGGCCCACAAGGACGGGGACACCCTTGGCGGGGTCGTCGAGGTGGTCGTTCACGGCCTGCCCCCGGGCCTCGGGTCGCACGTGCACTGGGACCGCCGGCTCGACTCGCGCCTGGCCGGTGCCCTGATGGGCATCCAGGCGATCAAGGGCGTGGAGATCGGCGACGGCTTCGAGCTCGCGGCCACTCCCGGCTCGCTGGCCCATGACGAGATCGTCACCGAGAACGGTGTGCTGCGGCGTACCAGCGGACGCTCGGGCGGCACCGAGGGCGGCATGTCCACCGGCGAGGTGCTGCGGGTGCGCGCCGCGATGAAGCCGATCGCCACCGTTCCCCGCGCGCTGCGCACCGTCGACGTCGCCACCGGCGAGCCCGCCGTGGCGCACCACCAGCGGTCCGACGTCTGCGCCGTCCCGGCCGCCGGCATCGTGGCCGAGGCGATGGTCGCGCTCGTCCTCGCCGACGCCGTGCTGGAGAAGTTCGGCGGCGACTCGGTGACCGAGACCCGGCGCAACGTCGAGAGCTACCTGGACACCCTGAGGTTCCGTTGAGCCGCACGCCGCGCCTGGTCCTGATCGGCGCGATGGGAGCGGGCAAGACCACGGTCGGTCGTCGTCTCGCCGATGCCTGGGGCGTGGGCTTCCGTGACACCGACCACGACGTCGAGGCCAACGAGGGGCGGCCGGTCTCCGACATCTTCGTGGACTCCGGCGAGGGGCACTTCCGCGAGCTGGAGCGTGAGGCCGTGGCCACCGCCCTGGCCGACCACGACGGGGTGCTCGCCCTAGGTGGCGGCGCTGTCCTCGATGAGCAGACCCGTGCCGCACTCGCCGGCCACCGGGTGGTGTTCCTGCGCGTAGGGCTCACCGACGCCGCCAAGCGCGTGGGGCTCGGTGTCTCCCGCCCGCTGCTGCTGGGCAACGTGCGCGGGCG
The DNA here is from genome assembly GCF_058215735.1 of Nocardioides sp. Z30_9. Lineage (NCBI taxonomy): Bacteria > Bacillati > Actinomycetota > Actinomycetes > Propionibacteriales > Nocardioidaceae > Nocardioides > Nocardioides sp. Z30_9. The sequence continues at coordinate 520,942 of NZ_JBZAJF010000001.1, read as the reverse complement.
GATCAAGCAGCTGATCGACGAGCGCACCCCGGTCTACGAGTCCGTGGCGACCCACGTCGTCGACACCGACGGCCTCGCGGTCGACGAGGTGGTCGAGCAGGTGCTCGCGCTGGTCCCCAACGAGGTCACCGACGAGGTTCCGGGTGAGACCCGTGGCTGACCGGACCCGGCTGCACGTCGTCGGCGCCTCGCCCTACGACGTGGTCGTCGGCAACGGCGTCCTCGACGAGCTTCCCGGCATGCTGGGCCAGGAAGTACGCCGGGTCGCGCTCGCGTACCCCGAGGCGCTCTCCGGTCTCGCCGACCGGGTCGTGGCCGGACTCGGCGAGCGGGTCGAGCTGCTGCGCCTGCCGCTCCCCGACGGGGAGTCGGCCAAGACCGCGCAAGTCGCCGTGGACGCGTGGGAGCAGCTGGGCGCCGCCGGGTTCACCCGCTCCGATGCGGTGGTCACCGTCGGCGGCGGCGCGACCACCGACATGGGCGGCTTCATCGCCGCGACCTGGCTACGGGGTGTCCCCGTGGTCCACGTGCCCACGACCCTGCTGGGCATGGTCGACGCCGCGGTCGGCGGCAAGACCGGGATGAACACCGGTGCCGGCAAGAACCTGGTCGGTTCCTTCCACGAGCCCGCCGGCGTGATCTGCGACCTCGACGTGCTCGAGACCCTCCCGCCGGCCGAGCTCGTCGCCGGTCTCGGGGAGGTGCTCAAGTGCGGCTTCATCGCCGACCCGGAGATCCTCTCCCTGGTCGAGGCCTCGCCCGCCGAGGCGCTGCAGCCCGGGTCCGCCGTGCTCCGCGAGCTGGTGGAGCGGGCGATCGCCGTCAAGGTCGACGTCGTGGTGGGAGACCTCAAGGAGACCGGTGGCGCCGACGGGCACCCGGGCAGGGAGGCCCTCAACTACGGGCACACCCTCGCGCACGCCGTCGAGAAGGGCACCGGCTACCGCGTCCGCCACGGCGAGGCGGTCGCCCTGGGGATGGTCTTCATCGCCGAGGTCGCGCGGCTGGTGGGACGGCTCGACGACTCCACGGCGGAGCGGCACGCAGCCGTGCTCGCCTCGGTCGGGCTGCCGACGACGCTGGCCGAGGTCGGCGCCGACCTGCCGTTCGAGGAGGTGCTCGCGACGATGCGCGTGGACAAGAAGGCCCGTGGGGCCCAGCTCCGGTTCCTGGTGCTCGACGGGTTGGCCCGTCCCGCGATCCTCACCGATCCCGACGAGGACGTGCTGCGGGCGGCGTACGAACGCGTGAGGGGGGTGGCCTCGTGAAGGTCCTGGTGCTCAACGGACCCAACCTGGGACGGCTCGGTCGCCGGCAGCCGGAGATCTACGGCACCACGACGTACGCCGACCTCGTCGAGCTGTGCCGCGGCTGGGGCACCGACCTGGGCCTCGACGTCGAGGTGCGGCAGACCAACCACGAGGGCGAGCTGCTCGACTGGCTCAACCGGGCCGCCGACGACGAGACCCCGGTGATCCTGAACGCCGCTGCGTGGACGCACTACTCGCTGGCGCTCTACGACGCCTGCGCCCAGCTGGTCGCGCCCATGGTCGAGCTGCACATCAGCGACCCCAAGTCGCGACCCGAGGAGTTCCGGCACCACTCGGTCGTCACCCCGCACGCCGCGAAGGAGATCACCGGGCAGGGGATCGACGGCTACCGCCAGGCACTGGAGTACCTCGCCGGCCGCTGACTTCGGCTCCGGCCAACCGGCGGTGAGGTACGCGACCCCGTAGGTGGTCGACCAGGTCGGCGAGCGAAGCCGTGCGGCGAAGAGTCGAGACCACGTTGGGACCACTAGGTGGTCGAGCAGCGAGCGAAGCGAGCGGATAGTCGAGACCACTCAGGGTGACTCGACAGGCAGCCGTACGCCGAAGCACGCAGCCACTAGGTGGTCGAGCAGCGAGCGAAGCGAGCGGATAGTCGAGACCACGTTGGGTGAGCCGAGAGCCAGCCGTACGCCGAAGCACGCAACCATTAGGTGGTCGAGCAGCGAGCGAAGCCTTGCGTCGAGCGTCGAGCAGCGAGCGCCAGCGAGCGGACAGTCGAGACGAGCGGATAGTCGAGACCACGTTGGGACCACTAGGTGGTCGAGCAGCGAGCGACGCGAGCGGATAGTCGAGACCACTCGGGGTGACTCGACAGGCAGCCGTACGCCGAAGCACGCAACCATTCGGTGGGCGAGCAGCGAACGAAGAGTCGAGACAAGCGGATAGTCGAGACCACGTTGGGTGAGCCGAGAGCCAGTTGTACGCGGGGGCACGCAACCACTAGGTGGCCGAGCCGCCACACTTCCCCGGTGCCCACGAGGTCACGTCGCTCCTCGGAACCCTATTGCTCCCAGACCATCACTCCGTCTGCCTCTCGCCCGCTGATCGGGGTGAACCCCAGGGACGCGTAGAGGCGCCGGGCATCGTTGCCGTCCTCGACCGACAGACTGAGCCGGGGGAGACCTCGGGCCGCGGCCTCCTGCTGCAGCCGCTCCAGCAGTAGTCGGCCGACGCCCTCGCCCCGGCCGTCTTCCCGGACCCACAAGCTCACCTCGGGGACAGAGTCGTCGAGGAAGCCGTACCCCGGGTCCGCGCTGGGCAGGAACAGCGCCCACCCCACCCCGACCGGCTCGCCCCCGACCTCCGCCACGAACCCGAAGTCCCCGCGATCACTGTCCAGGCGTGTGTAGTGCCAGAACTCAGGCCTGTCCCGCACGTCGTCCTCGGTGAAGCGGTCCTCGCGCCAGTTCAGGTTCCCGAGGGTGGCCCGGACGAGCAGTCCCTCGTCCCTGGTCGACAGAGGTCGGATCGCCAAGTTCCGCATCACACCGAGAGGCTACGGCGCGCGGGGTGGTGGGCCGGAGGTACGCCGGGGCACGCGACCACAAGGTGGTCGAGCAGCGAGCGAAGCCTTGCGTCGAGCAGCGAGCGCCAGCGAGTGGTCAGTCGAGACGAGCGGATAGTCGAGACCACGCAAGGCGACCCGGCAAGCAAACCCGCGCCGCGCAAGGAACCCAACCGACCTGGGACATGAAGCTCGAAAAATCTCTCCAACTATTTTCCCGATCCCCCGTAAAACAACGGGATTCTCGCCCGAAACTGTCAGTGCCCGGTGCTTGGATTGATCCATGACAGCAACCGCGACGGCCAGCATCGAGGAGCTCGACACCGCCTCGGATGTGCTGTCGTTCGCGCGGCAGCGGCGCGCTGATGCGGACCGTGCTGAGGCTGATGTCTTGACCGCTGCGGTGCTGTGGGCTGAGCAGCACCCGCCGGAGTCGATCCATGAAGCAGCCACCTGGATCGGCGGAGGTGAGACCGGGCTTCTATTGGCCGGGCCGGGTGCTCCGCTGGTGGCGGAGTTCGCGATCGCGGAGTTCGCTGCGGCGATCGGGAAGACCACCGACGCTGGCAAGGCGCTGATCGCGCACGGGCTGGAGCTGAAGTACCGCCTCCCGCGGTTGTGGGCGCGGATCCAGACCGGGGTGCTGCCGGTGTGGCGGGCTCGCCGGGTCGCCGAGGCCACCCTCGCGTTGTCACTGGAGGCGGCGAGGTTCGTGGACGCGCAGGTGGCGCCGTTCGCGCACAAGATCGGCTTCGCCGCCCTGGAGCGGCTGGTCGCAGAAGCGGTGGACCGGTTCATGCCCGACCTCGCGATCGAGCGGGCCGAGAAGTCGGCCGACGGCCGGCACGTGACCTTCCATCACGACCAGGTCTCCTTCAATGGCACCACCAGGATCGAGGGTGAGCTCGACCTCGGCGACGCCCTCGACTTCGACGCCGCCCTGGCGCAGGGTGCGGAGCAGCTCGCGCTGTGTGGAGCCACCGAGTCCCTCGACGTCCGCCGCGCGATGGCCGCCGGTGAGCTCGCCCGCAGGCAGCTCGCCTTCGACCTCCAGACCGACGCGGAGGCGACCCCAGGGCCGTCGAGCAGCGAGCGTCAGCGAGTGGTCAGTCGAGACGAGCGGCCAGTCGAGACCACGCAACGCAAGGGAGCCCGGCGACCCAAGCCTCGCCAGGTGGTCCTCTACGTGCACCTCTCCGACGCCGCGGTCCGCGGCGAGGACGGCTTGCACCTGGCGCGGGTGGAGAACACCCGCACCGGGGTGACTGCCGAGCAGGTCCGCACCTGGTGCGCCAACCCCGACACGGCGGTGACCGTGAAGCCGGTGATCGATCTCAACGACCACATCGGTGTGAACGCCTACGAGGTGCCCGATCGGTTGGCCGAGCAGACCCAGCTGCGCGACCACAACTGCGTGTTCCCGTGGTGCACCCGGCCGGCGCGCAAGTGCGACTCCGAGCATTGCGTGCCACATGACCGGGGCGGGACCACGTGCTCATGCAATGTGGCGCCGATGTGCCGGAAGCATCATCGCTTGAAGACGCACTCCACTTGGGGCTACACCACGTTGGAGCCCGGGACCTTCTTGTGGACCAGTCCGCATGGGCTCCAGTTCCTGCGGGATCAGCACGGGACGGTGGATGTCAGCGCGGATCGGCCTCCGCCGCAGCCGGACGCGCCACCGCACTTCTACTGACTCAGCCCCTCGGCGCGGCTTGTGTCTGCTTGTCGGGTCACCCTGAGTGGTCTCGACTATCCGCTCGCTTCGCTCGCTGCTCGACCACCTTGGGGTCGTGTGCCGTCGTACTTCTGGCTGCCGGCCCACCCAACGTGGTCTCGACTATCCGCTCGCTGACGCTCGCTGCTCGACCACCTCGGATCGGATCGACCATCTGCTGGCCCGTGGGGGGTTGGGGTGGGGGGATTGTGGAAGGCTCTCGGGGTGAAGGCTTTTCGGTGTCGTATCTGTGACCAGCCCCTGCATTTCGAGAACTCCGCGTGCGTGTCCTGCGGCAGCCGCCTCGGCTACTCGCGCGACGAGCGGGCGATCGTGCCCGTGGACGCGAAGGGGCGCTACGTCGACGGGCACGGGGACGAGTGGTTCGTGTGCACGAACATCGGGCTCTCCGGGTGCACCTGGCTGGCGCGGACCGACGGGGGACAGTGCTTCGCCTGCGACCTGACCCGGACCCGGCCCAACGACGAGGACGCCGTTGGACTGGCGAACTACCCGGCGGCCGAGGCCGCCAAGCGCCACCTGATCACCGAGCTGGACACCCTCGGGTTCCCTGTGGTCAGCAAGGCCCAGGACCCCGAGAACGGGCTGGCCTTCGACCTGCTCAGCAGCGTCGAGGAGAACGTCGTGATCGGCCACGCCAACGGCCTGATCACCATCGACCTCGCCGAGAGCCGCGTCGCCCACCGCGAGAAGGTCCGCGAGCGGCTGGGGGAGCCCTACCGCACCATGCTCGGGCACTTCCGTCACGAGGTCGGTCACTACTACGAGTGGCAGCTGGTGCAGGGTGACCTGATCGAGCCGTGCCGCGAGCTGTTCGGCGACGAGTCGAAGGACTACCAGGCCGAGATCGACCGGCACTACGCCGAGGGCCCACCCGAGGGCTGGGAGACGTCCTACATCTCCAGCTACGCCACGATGCACCCGTTCGAGGACTTCGCCGAGACGTGGGCGCACTACCTGCACATCAGCGACACCATCCAGACCGCGTCCGAGTACGGCCTCGCGACCGTCAACGCGATCACCCGGTTCTCGCACTTCCGCGACGTCGTCGTGGGGGTGTGGGTCCCGCTCAGCGTGGCGCTGAACATGATCAACCGCAGCATGGGCCACGAGGACCTCTACCCGTTCGTGATCCCCGACGCGGTGCTCGAGAAGCTCGAGTTCGTCGCCGCCCTTGCCCCCGCCGCGCGGGACGCCTGAGCGCTAGCCGCGGATCCGGATCGCGCGGGACGCGTCCGGGCCCGGCGGCACCAGAGCGACCTCGATCCTCGACCGCACCTCGTCGGGGAACGGGGACGAGGCGCTGCCGGTGACGTGTACGCCGAGGATCTCCTCGGTCGCGCGCAGGGTGCCGCCCGCCCAGAGCTCGTGCCAGATCCAGAGCAGCTTCGAGCTGGCGCCCACGACCCACGAGCGCACCTCCAGCTCCTCGCCGGGACCCACCTGGTCGAGGTAGCGGATGTGCGCCTCCACGGTGAACAGCGAGGACCCCGTGGCTTCGCGGTACGCCGGGCCGAGGCCCACCGCCTCCATCACCTCGTCGGTGGCGTTCCCGAGCACCAGCACGTAGTACGCCTCGGAGAGGTGACCGTTGTAGTCGATCCACTCGTCGCGGACGCCCTCGGTCCAGGTGGTCAGCGGCCCGGTGGGGGGAGCCGCCTGTGTCTCGCTCACACGCGGCCCAGGGCTCGCAGCACGGCGATCACGCCCGCGTCGCGCTCGGCGACCAGCTGGTCGATGGTGCGCCCGTCCGCCTCGCGGTCGCACCCGTCCACGACCGCGTCACGCAGCTCCGGGGTCAGCTCGGGGGCGTCCAGCCTGGTCCAGGGAGACTTCAGCGAGGGGCCGAAGTGGTCCAGCATGTGCGCCATCCCGCCCTGGCCACCGGCGAGGTGGAAGGTCAGCATCGGGCCCTGGAGCGGCCAGCGCAGCCCGGGGCCGTCGGTGATCGACAGGTCGATCTGCTCCACGGTCGCCTCACCCTCGGCGATCATGTGCAGCGCCTCGCGCCACAGCGCCTCCTGGAGCCGGTTGGCGATGAACCCGGGCACCTCGCGATCCATCGTGATCACCGACTTGCCCACGTGCTTGAAGAAGTCCGAGGTCCAGGCGACCACCTCGGGCGAGGTGTCCCCTCCACCGACGACCTCCACCAGCGGGATCAGGTACGGCGGGTTGAACGGGTGCCCGACGATCGTGCGCCCGGGGGTGGCGCAGGCGACCTGCATCTCGCTCATCCCGTAGCCCGAGGTCGAGGACGAGATCACGATCCCCTCCGGGGCGGCCGCGTCGATGTCCGCGAGCAGCTTCACCTTCAGGTCGAGGTCCTCGGGCGCGCTCTCCTGCACGAACTGGGCGCCCGCCAGCGCCTTGGCGAGGTCCGGCTCGAACCGGAGACGGGATCGGTCCGCGCCCTCCGCCAGCCCGAGCTGGGTCAGCGCAGGCCATGCCGCGTCGACGAGGTGCCGCAGCCGCGCCTCCGCGTCGGGGGCGGGGTCCCAGGCGACCACGTCGTACCCGCGTGCCAGGAAGTACGCCGCCCAGCCGCCGCCGATCACTCCGGCCCCGACGCAGCACACGGTGCGTACGTCGTCGACCGCCACCGGAGGCGTGCTCATGCGGCCCTCGGCTTCAGGTCCAGGATCTCGCGACCCTCATCGGCGGTCGCGACCTCCGCGCCCATGGCCTCGATGATCGTCCGCGCACGCTCGACGAGCTGCGCGTTCGTCGCCTTCACGCCCTTGCTCAGGTAGAGGTTGTCCTCGAGGCCGACCCGGACGTGGCCGCCCAGCAGCACCGACTGCGCCACCCACGGCATCTGCATCCGACCGAGCGCGAACGACGCCCACACGGCGCCGTCGGGGAGCTGCTCGACCATCGTCGCCAGCAGCCGCGGGTCGGCGGGGGCGCCGTAGGGGATGTCCATGCACAGCTGGAACATCGGGGGCGCGTCGATCAGCCCCTCCTCGACCAGCTGCTTGGCGAACCACAGGTGCCCGGTGTCGAAGATCTCCATCTCGACGCGGACGCCGAGCTCCTGGATCCGCTTCGCGCCGTCGCGCAGCATGTCGGGTGTGCTCACGTAGACCAGGCTGCCCTCGCCGAAGTTCAGGCTCCCGCAGTCGAGCGTGCAGATGTCGGGCAGGAGCTCCTCGACGTGCTTGAGCCGCTCCACCCCGTTCACCAGGTCGGTGCCCTCGACGAAGTCGGTGGGGTTCTGCGGGTCCAGCATCAGGTCGCCGCCCATCCCGGCGGTGGTGTTGATGATGACGTCGACGTCGCTCGCCCGGATCCGCTCCACGACCTCGCGGTAGTAGGACACCTCGCGCGAGCCCACGCCTGTCTCCGGGTCGCGCACGTGGATGTGGATGATCGTCGCCCCCGCGCGGGCCGCGGCGATGCCGGACTCCGCGATCTGCTCGGGCGTGACCGGCACGTGCTCGGAGCGACCGGCGGTGTCGCCGGCGCCGGTGAGGGCGCAGGTGATCATGACCTTGCGGTTCATCGTGTGCTGCACGGTGGTGCCTCCCTGTCAGGTGGTGCGTGGTGCGTGGTGCATCGGTCAAGAGGTGGCGGCGGCCGCCCGGGCCACCGAGGCGAGCCCGAGATAGCTCAGGTCGCGGAACTGCCGGTCGGAGACGAAGTCCTCGTAGGGCCACTGCGAGGTCTTCACCACGACCACGTCGAGGTCGCGGTCCACGTAGGTGAACTGGCCGCGGCTCCCGTCAGCGGTGCCGCGTCGCCCGGTCTCGTCGGTGGGCCACCAGTGCCGGCCGAAGCCGGCGTGCGTGGTGATCGAGCTCGGCAGCCGGCCCGGCGCCAGGAACGGGTACGCCGCCCGCAGGCTCTCCTCGACCCAGGACTCGTCGAGCAGGCGCTCCTCGCCCACGGTGCCGTCGAGCTGGAGCAGGCCGATCCGGGCCCAGTCCCGGGCAGTCGCGACCAGGGCGCCGCCTGCCATCGGGATGCCGGCCGAGTCGACGCCGACGTACGCGTCGCCGGTGCAGCCCAGGGCCTGCCAGAGCTCACCCAGCGCCACGTCGTACGCCGCCCCGGTGGCCCGTTCGCGGACCCAGTCGAGGACCTGCGAGTCGGCGGTGCAGTACTCGTAGCGCGTCCCGGGCGCGGAGCGCGCGCCGATCTGCGAGAGCAGCGCACGCGAGTCGCCCCCGTCGCCGGCGAAGCACGCCGTGAGCCGGCTGGCCGGGCCGTCGGGGTCGCGGTGGTCCTCGACCCAGTCGACGCCCGAGGTCATCGTGAGCAGGTCGTGCACGGTGCAGGCCGCGTAGCCGGTGCGGGCCAGCTCGGGCACGTGGTCGGTGACCCGGTCGGCCAGGCGCAGCGAACCCGACGCGACGGCGGTCCCGACGAGGTGGGCCAGCGCCGACTTGGTCATCGAGGCGCCGAGGAAGCAGTCGTCGGCGCCGAGGCCGTCGGCGTACCACTCGTGCACCACCCGGCCCCGGCGCAGGACGAGGAGCGAGGTGCCGTGGGTGAAGGCGTTCCACTCGTCGAGGTCGAACATCCGCCCGGCCCCGGCGATGGCGACCTCGAGCTGCTGCGGCTGCCACGGCAGGGGAGTGCCGTCGACCGCGGCGATGGTGCGGAACGCCTGACCGAGAGCGGAGCCCAACCCGTCCTGGGGGTTGACGAACCGCAGTCCCGAGAGCCGGGACGGGGCAGCAGCTGACATCAGTCGATGCGCGGACTGTTCGCCAACAAGCGCTGGGTGTACTCCTGCTTCGGGGAGTCCATCACCTCGACCACGGAGCCGGACTCCACGACCCGTCCTGCGTTCAGGATCTGCACGCGGTCGGCGATGGAGCGCACCAGCGCCAGGTTGTGGGTGACGAAGAGCATGCTGATGCCGCGCGAGACTCGCAGCGACTCCAGCAGCGAGACGATCGAGCCCTGCACCGACACGTCGAGGGCCGAGGTGATCTCGTCGCAGACCAGGACGTCGGGCTCGGCTGCCAGAGCGCGGGCGATCGCGACGCGTTGGCGCTCACCGCCGGAGAGCCTGCTCGCCTGGTACTTCAGCACGGCCGGCCCGAGCGCGACCTGGTCGAGCAGCTCGACGACGCGCTCGGTCGCCGCCTTTCCGGAGGCGATGCCGAACAGCTCCATCGGCCGCTTGACGATCTGCTCGATCGTCAGGCGCGGGTTCAGGGAGAGATAGGGGTTCTGGAAGATGTACTGGATCCGCTTGCGGTCCGCGGCGCTGCGCTTGCGAGAGCCGTGGCCGAGCTGGGTGCCCTCGAACTCGATCTTCCCGGTCCAGTCCTTGTGCAGGCCGCCGACGCAGCGCGAGATCGTGGTCTTGCCGGACCCGGACTCGCCGACCAGCGCGACCACCTCGGCCCTGCCGAGGTCGAAGCTGACGTCGAAGACCACCTGCTTGCGACCGTAGGAGATCCCCAGGTCCTCGATGTTCAAGATGATGTCGCGGGGCTTCGCGGGGTCGGTGTCGGGCACCGCGCCCCGGGAGATGTCCCAGGTCCCGATCTCGCCCACACGGATGCAGCGCACCTCGTGGGCGGGGGCGACCTCGCGCAGCTCGGGGACAGCCTGGCGGCACTGGTCGATCGCGAACTCGCAGCGGTCGTTGAAGCGGCACCCCGACGGCCGCGCACCGGGTGCGGGCGTGCGGCCGGGGATCCCGGCGAGGGCACGGGCCTGACTCAGGTGCGGGATCGAGTCCAGCAGCGCGCGCGTGTAGGGGTGCGCGGGGTTGTTGAAGATCACGTCGCGCTCGCCCAGCTCGGCGATCTGGCCGGCGTACATCACCGCGACCCGGTCGGCGATGTTGGCGATCACCGCCAGGTCGTGGGTGACGTAGAGCGCGGCCACCCCGTGGGAGCGGCACAGCGCGCTCATCGTCCGCAGCACCATGCCCTGGGTGGTGACGTCGAGACCGGTCGTGGGCTCGTCGAGCACGAGCACCTTCGGCTTGGGCAGGAACGCCATCGCCAGGGCGACGCGCTGCACCTGCCCGCCGGAGAGCTGGTGGGCGTAGCGGCGGAGGAACTCGTCGTCGTTCGGGAGGCCGACCTCGGCCAGTCCGTCGCGCGCCCCTTGCAGCCGGCTCTCGGGGGTGCCGAGACCGCGCAGCTCCATCAGCTCGACGATCTGCTTGCCGATGCGGATGCTGGGGTTCAGCGCGGAGGCGGGGTCCTGCGGGACGTAGGCGATCTCCTCGCCGCGCAGCTGCCGCACCTCCTGCCACGTCATCGCGAGCAGGTCGGTGTCCTGGTAGAGCACCTTGCCCTGCTCGATCTGCGCGCCCGGCCGGGTGTACCCGAGCAGGGCGGTGCCCACGGTGGTCTTGCCGCTGCCGGACTCACCGACGAGGCCGACCACCTCGCCGGGGTGCAGCACGAGGTCGATGTCGTCGACGACGTCGACGCCCGGGCGCGCGCTGAGGCCGATCCGGAGGTCCTGGACTGAGATCCCCGTCGTGATCCGGGCAGTGTCCGGTTCGCGGGCTGGCGCTGTCATCAGTCGTCCCCTCCTCGCTGGCTCAGCTGCGCGATGCCGTCGGCCATCAGGTTGGTGCCGATCGTGAACAGGCCGATGACGAGCACGGGGGCGAGCACGCCCCACGGCTGGGTGGCCAGGCCCAGGCGGTTCTCGTAGATCATCTGGCCCCAGTTGGCGCCGCCGGGGTCGGTGTTGAACCCGAGGAAGCCCAGGGACGCCACCAGGGCGATGGAGAAGGTCAGCCGCAGACCGGCCTCGGCCAGCAGGGGAGCGTTCATGTTGGGCAGCACCTCGGCCACCACCACGCGGGTGCGCCGCTCGCCGAGGGCCTCGGCGGCGTGCACGAAGTCGCGGGAGACCAGCCCGAGCGCGACGCCGCGCGCGATCCGCGCGGTGCGGGGCGCGTTGGAGATGCCGACGAGCACGATGATGATCCAGGCCTTGGGCTGGTTGACGGCCGTGAGCACGACGAGGGCGAGCAGGATCTGGGGGAACGCGAGCATCACGTCGTTGAGCCGCATCACCACCTCGTCCCACCAGCCGCCGGCGTACGCCGCGACGACGCCGATCAGCGTGCCGAGCACCATGCTGAGCACCGTGCCTGCGAGCGCGATCAGGAGGATCTCGGTGCCGCCGTGCAGCACGCGGGTGAGCACGTCCTGACCGAGGTAGTCGGTGCCGAAGATGCCCTGGGATGCGAACGGCGGGCCGACCACCTCGTTCTCGCCGTGGGGCGCGAGGAACGGCCCGGCCACCGCGATCAGCGCGACGAAGGCGGTGAGGATGCCGCCGGCGAGGAAGCGCTTCTGCTGCAGCGCCTTGCGCCACGTGGAGAGCTCCTCCGGGGCTGGGGCCGGGGTGGACGGGGTCGCTGAGGTGCTCATGAGGAGATCGCCGTCCGTGCGCGCGGGGTGAGCAGGATCGAGAGGAGGTCGGCGATCAGGTTCACCACGACGTACACGCCGGCGATGATCATGCTCAGCGCCTGGACCACCGGGATGTCGTGGTTGCGGACCGCGTCGACGAGCTGGAAGCCGACTCCGGGGTAGTTGAACAGTGTTTCCACGAGTACGACGCCGCCGGCGAGCCAGGCCAGCTGGAGGGCGATCACCTGGATGCCGGGGACGATCGCGTTGAGCAGCGCGTGCTTGCGCATCACCACCCGCTCGGGGATGCCTTTGAGCCGGGCCAGCTCCACGTAGTCGCTGTCCAGCACCTCGAGGAGGGTGGAGCGGATGATGCGCGAGACGTACGGCGCCACCGCCAGCACCAGCGTCGCCACCGGGAGGATCATCCCCTTGGGCTCGTCCCAGGGGTGACCGCCCGAGCTCACGATCGTCACCGCCGGCAGCAGGTGCAGCACCGAGGTGGAGAAGAACGCGACGAGCAGGATGCCGATCACGAACTCGGGGAGCGCGGCCAGCGCCAGCAGCAGCGTCTGGATCACCGTGTCCGGACGGCGGCGGCGGTAGTTCGCCGAGAGCATCGCGATGCCGAAGGCGATCGGGATCATCACCAGCGCCGAGAGCAGCACCAGGACCATGGTGTTCGTGACGTTGCTGCTGATCATCTCGCTGACCGGTTGCTGGCTGGCGATCGAGGTGCCGAGGTCGCCGGTGAGCAGACCGCCGAGCCAGTCGAAGTAGCGCGTGAACACCGAGTCGTCGAGGTTGAGCTGCTCGGTGAGCTGCTGGACCCGGGCCGGGTTGGAGTTGTACTCCCGGCCCAGGATCGCCCGGACCGGGTCACCCAGCGAGGTGGTCGCGATGAAGACGAGGATCGAGACCAGCCACAGCGTGAGCAGCGCCAGCCCGACGCGTCGCGCCAGCCAGGAGGCCCAGGCGACCGCGCCGCTTCGTGACCTGGGCGGTGCCACCTCGTCCAGGGCGTTGGACAGGGTCGCTGCGTCGGCCACGACTCAGGCCGAGACGGAGGCGTTCTGGAACTTGTACGACCCCAACGGAAGGTACTTGCTCGGCTCGATGCCCGAGACCTTGCTGGAGTAGCCGTCGACCTGTCGGCGGAAGCCCCAGATGATGTAGCCGCCGGTGTTGTACTCGATCTCCTGCGCGTCCTGGAGCAGGGTGGTGCGCTTGGCCTCGTCGGTCTCCCGCTGGGCGGCCGCGATCAGCCCGGCGAACTTCGGGTCGTCGAAGTGCGTCTCGTTGTAGGTGCCGCTCTTGAGGGCGCACACCGCTGCCTGCGGCAGGTAGTTGCGTGTGTTCCAGAAGTCCTGCGCGAACGGGTAGGAGAGGTAGTCGTCACCGTAGAAGGGGTTCTTCTTGGTGATCTTCACGTCGACGCCGGCCTTCTTGGCCTGCTCCTTGAACAGGTTCGCCGAGGCGGGAGCCACCGAGCCGATGTCGTCGCCGGTGAACAGCTGGATCTGCAGGCCCTCCTGGCCGGCAGCCTTCAGCAGCGACTTGGCTTGGTCGATGTCCTGCTCGCGCTGCGGCAGGTCCTTGGCGAAGGCCGGGTCGAAGGGGGCGTACATGTCGTTGCCGAGGCTGCCGTAGCCGCTCAGGGCCTGGTCGATCATCTGCTGGCGGTCGCAGATCAGTCGCAGGGCCTGGCGCACGCGTACGTCGGAGAACGGCTTGGTGTCGACCCGCATCGTGAACGGGACCCAGGCGCCGGTGTCGGACTCGAGGATCTTGCCGCCCTGGCCCTTGAGGGTGTCGATCAGGTTGTAGGGCAGGTTGTCGATGGTCTGGATCTGTCCGGCCTGCAGGGCGTTGACCTGTGCGTTGGGGTCGGAGAAGTCCTGGATGTGCAGCTCGTCGACCAGTGCCGCGTCGCCCCAGTAGCCGGCGTACTTGGTGAAGACGCTGTCCTTGCCGGGGGTGAACGACTTGTGGGCGAAGGGGCCGGTGCCGAGGGGCTTGGACGGGTCGTAGCCCTCGGGGACGATGCCGAAGGTGTACTCCGCGAGCAGGTAGTCGAGCAGGGCGTACGGCGACTTGAGCTTGATCTCGATCGTCTTGTCGTCGAGCTTCTTGGTCGCGGCGAGGTCGATGATCGGCGCCAGGGCCACTCCGGCGGAGGTGGGCGCCTTGGGGTCGGCGACCCGCTGGATGGAGAACAGGACGTCCTCGGCGGTGAGGTCCTTGCCGTTGTGGAACGTCACGCCCTCGCGCAGCTCGATGGTCCAGGTCATCGCGTCAGCCGAAGGAGTCACGGCCTCGGCGAGGCCGGGGGAGACCTTGTACTGGCTGTCCCAGAACAGCAGGGGCTCGAACAGGTTGCTGACGCGGGCGATGTCGGGGTTGGTCACCGGGGCGTGCGCGTCGAGGGTGTCCTTGGTGCTGCCGCCCGTGGCGCCGTGGACCAGGATCCCGCCGGTCTTCTTCTTCGCGCTGCTGTCGTCGTCGCTGCCGCAGCCCGTGAGGAGCTGGGCGCCGCCGACGGCAGCTGCCGCGAGTCCGGTGTAGCGAAACAGGTCGCGCCGGGAATGGTTGGAGAGTCCCGACATGGCATCCGCGTTGTTCGTCATCCGAACTCCTCTGTTTGTAATCCGAACAGAACTTAGGTTGGCTCCAGGGCAAGGTCAAGGGCAACATGGCTTCGTGACCGAATCTCTGCGAAAGCGATCGTTGCCTTCCGGTGCCGCTTCTCCGGGGGAGACGGTGTCGCCCGCATCGCGGGTGCAGTCGGTCGACCGGGCGGTGCACCTGCTCCAGGCGGTGGCTGACACGGCGGACTTCGGAGCCGGCACGGTCGCCCTCGCGGACAGGTGCGGGCTCAACCGCGCGACGGCCTGGCGGATCCTCTCGACACTGGAGAGTCACGGCCTGGTGAGCTGCGACGCCGCCACCAATCGGTGGCGGATCGGTGCGGGGCTGGTCGAGATCGTGCAGACCTCCGGGCGCGACTCCGTGCTGCGGCACGCGCACGGTGTGCTCGAGGACCTGGCCGAGGAGACCGGCGAGACGGCGGCGCTCGCCGTGCTGCGCGACGGCGACCTCTCCTGCGTGGACGAGGTGGCTCCCGCCTCTGTGGTGGCGGTGCGCTGGGCAGGACGCAGCATGAGCCTGCACTCCACCTCGACCGGGAAGGCACTGCTCGCCTGGTCGAGGGACGACGACGTGAAGGCGCTGCTGCCGTCCCGGTTGCGCCGGCACAGCGATGCGACGATCACCACCAGGGCCGCCCTGAAGGAGGAGCTCGCCTGCACGCGCGAGCGGGGGTACGCCATCTGTCGTGGCGAGTTCGACGCCTCCGCGTGGGGGGTCTCGGCACCGGTGCTCGGCCCCTCGGGTGGGCTGCTCGCGGTCCTGAGCATCTGGGGTCCCAGCGACCGCATCTCCGACGAGAACCTGCCCGCCCTCGGGCGCTCGGTGATGCGGGCGGCGCAGCGGCTCTCGTCGGCGCGGGACCTCGACAGGGCTCCCGGGGAAGACCGGAAGCCGTCCAGAGCGGACTAGACCGCTGCGGTGGTCAGTAAGCAGTCGGCCAGCACCGGGGCGCCGTCACGCTCGCCCTCGCCGCTGACCGTGGCCGAGACGACGAGCCCCGCGTCGGTGCGCCAGGCGCGCACCCGGATCGTCTCTCCGGGGAAGACCACGCCGGCGAAGCGCGCGGCGAAGGAGCGCACCCGGCCGGCGTCGCCGCCGAGGAGCTCGTCGGTCACGGTGCGCAGCACGATGCCGTAGGAGCACAGGCCGTGCAGGATCGGGGCGGGGAACCCGGCCGACTCCGCGAAGGCAGGGTCGGAGTGCAGCGGGTTGCGGTCGCCGCAGAGCCGGTAGAGCAGGGCCTGCTGCGGCGTGACGGCGTACGACGAGTCGCAGTCCGGCTCGCGATCGGGGATCTCCACCTTGGTGGAGCTGCCCCGGTCGCCGCCCCAGCCGCCCTCTCCGCGGACGAAGATCGAGGAGCGCACCGTCCACAGGGTGTCCCCGCCGGCGTCCACCGCCCGGCCCTCCTGCCAGATCACCGCGGCCTTGCCCTTGTCCCAGACGTCGGTGATCCGGGTGTGCAGGGTGGCCGACCCGGAGGTGGGCAGGGGGCCTGCCACCTCGATCTCCTGGCTGCCGTGGACCACCTGGGCCAGGTTGATGTCGCAGCCGGGAAGGTCCAGTGGCGGCGGGTCGGTCTCGTGGAACGACGGCGCCACGATCCCGAAGCTGGGCAGCACCTGCAGGTTCTCGTCGTCGAGGGTGTAGCGCAGTGCGGCGGGGTCGAGGTTGTCGCCCGGCCGCGACCCGGCGCCGATCGCGAGGTGGTAGAGCAGCACGTCCGAGCTGTCCCACGAGAACGTGCGCTCGGGCAGCTCGGCACCGATGGCGACCTGCGGGTCGATGGGCATCAGGAGGCCTCGCTGTCGACGGGTCTGACGGGCTGCCCAGCGTAGGGGGCGGCGGCGAGGTCGAGCGCAGCCAGGTAGCCGAACACGAGCGCGGGGCCGATGGTGCCACCCGGCCCGGGGTAGGTGTTGCCCATCACGGCCGAGGAGACGTTGCCGGCGGCGTACAGGCCGGGAAGGACGGAGCCGTCGGCGCGCAGCACCCGGGCGTGCTCGTCGGTGACCAGGCCGCCCTTGGTGCCGAGGTCCCCGGGCACGATCTTCACGGCGTAGAACGGGCCCTGGTCGATGCGGTGCAGTGAGGGGTTCGGCTTCACGGTCGGGTCGGAGTAGTACTTGTCGTAGGCGCTCTCGCCGCGGTGGAAGTCCTCGTCGACACCGGTCTGCGCGAACCCGTTGAACCGGTCGACGGTCGCACGCAGCGCGTCGGCAGGTACGTCGATCTCGGCGGCCAGGGCCTCGAGGCTGTCGGCCTTCTTGATCGTCCCGTGCTTGTACCAGCGGCCTGGGAACGGCTGCCGCGGGGAGAGCCCGGCGAACAGGTAGCGGTTGCGGTAGCGCTGGTCGATCACCATCCAGGCCGGCACGTGGGAGACGCCGGTCGCCTCGCCGGCGTAGATCGCGTGGGTCGCCTCGACGTAGGGCAGCGCCTCGTTCATGAACCGCTTGCCCGCCGAGTTCACGATGATCGACCCGGGCAGGTTGCGCTCCGCCAGGCAGAACCACGGGCCGCGGGGGAGCGGGATCGTCGGCCCCCACCAGGCGTCGTCCATCAGGTCGGTGGAGGCGCCCGCGGTGATGCCCGCGAGATGCCCGGCGCCGGTGTTCGTCGGGGCGCCGGTGCTCCAGTCGGCCTGGGTGGGCTGGGGCAGGTGCTTCTCGCGCAGCTCCTGGTTGTGCTCGAAGCCGCCGCTGCCCAGGATCACGCCGCGGCGGGCGCGGATCGTGCGCGCGACGCCGCCGTGGTCCACGCGCACGCCGACCACGGCGCCGTCCTCGACGACGAGGTCGGTCAGGGCGGTCTCGTAGAGGACCGGCACGCCGGCGTCCTGGAGACCCTTGCGCAGCCCGATGGCGATCGCGTTGCCCATCGCATACATCTTGCGCCCGCGGAAGCTGTTGATGATCCGGCTGAGCACCACCCGCATCATCGTGAGCGGCCCCCGGATCGTGCGCATGCCCAGGCTGATCTTGCGGAAGTCGGCCTGGGTGACGATCAGGTTGGCCGGGGCCTTGGTGTACGGCGGGTGCAGGTGCTCGAGCTCCTCGCCGAGGAAGCGGGCGTCCATCGGGACCGGCTCGACGCTGCGGCCACGGGCGCGTCCACCGGGCTGCTCGGGCAGGTAGTCGGCGTACTCGGGGACCCAGGTGAACCGCACCGGCGTCCGGTCGCGGATGAAGTCCATCACCTCGGAGCCGCGGTCGACGTAGGTGTCGCGACGGACCTTGGGCACCCGGTCCCCGACGATCGCGTCCAGGTAGCGCTTGGACTCGCTGAGGTCGTCGGCCTGGCCGGCTTCCCGCAGGGCGTAGTTGCCCGGGATCCAGACGCCTCCTCCGGACCTGGCGGTCGACCCGCCGAAGTAGTTGCTCTTCTCGATCAGCACGGTGTCCAGCCCTTGGCTGGCTGCTGTCAGGGCGGCGGTCATTCCGGCGCCGCCGGCACCCACCACGACCACGTCGTAGACGGAACCGTCGGTGACTTCGTCACGGGGCTTCATGGCGCAAAACTGTAACAGGTTCTATTGTTGCGGCATGCTCTCCGACGACGTACGACGCACGGTCGCCGACGCCCTGTGGGACGCGGAGACGGCCCGCCGACCGATCGCCCCGTTGCGCGAGACCTGGCCCGGGATCGACGTCGTCGACGCCTATGAGATCCAGCTCGACACGATCGGGCGCCGGCTCCGGGCCGGGGCCACCGTGCGTGGCCACAAGGTGGGGCTCTCGTCGAAGGCGATGCAGGAGATGATGTCGGTCGACGAGCCGGACTACGGCCACCTGCTCTCCGACATGGAGCTGTTCGAGGGTGAGCCGGTCCCTGCCGGGCGCTACTGCTTCCCGCGCGTGGAGGTGGAGGTGGCGTTCATCCTCGGCGAGACGCTCCCCGGGGCGGGCTGCACCGAGGAGGACGTGCTCCGGTGCACGGAGTACGTCGCACCGTCCATCGAGCTGATCGACAGCCGGATCGCCGACTGGAACATCAAGATCGCCGACACCATCGCCGACAACGCCTCCTCCGCCGGGTTCGTGCTCGGACCCGAGCGGGTCGACCCCCGCGCGATCGACCTGCGGGCGATCGACGCGGTGCTGACCCGCAACGGCGAGAAGGTCGCGGAGGGCCGTTCCGACGCGGTGCTCGGGAACCCCGTCACCGCGGTCGCCTGGCTCGCCGACAAGGTCTCCGGCTTCGGGGTCACCCTCGAGGCCGGGCACGTGATCCTCCCCGGCTCGGTGCACCGGGCCATCGACGTACGACCCGGTGATGAGTTCGTAGCCGAGTTCCTCGACTTCGGATCCGTCCACCTGACCTTCACCGACCAAGAGGACTGAGATGACCAAGCTGACCGCCGCCATCGTGGGGCCGGGCAACATCGGCACGGACCTGATGTACAAGCTGCTGCGCAGTGAGCTGATCGAGCCGCGCTGGATGATCGGGGTCGACCCGGACAGTCCCGGGCTCGGGCGGGCCCGGGACGAGGGGCTCGTGGCGAGCCACGAGGGCGTGGACTGGCTGCTCAAGCAAGACGAGCTGCCGGACCTGATCTTCGAGGCGACCAGCGCCTACATCCACCGCGAGTACGCCCCGCGCTACCGCGAGGCCGGCATCCGCGCCGTCGACCTCACCCCGGCGGCCGTGGGGCCGGCGGTGATCCCCGCGGTCAACGGCGACGAGCACGCGGACAAGGACAACGTCAACATGATCACCTGCGGCGGGCAGGCCACGATCCCGATGGTCGCCGCGGTGTCGCGGGCGACGCCGGTCTCCTACGCCGAGATCGTCGCCTCGGTCGCCTCGCTCTCCGCCGGCCCGGGGACGCGGCAGAACATCGACGAGTTCACGCGCACCACCGCCAGCGGGGTCTCCACGATCGGTGGCGCCGAGAACGGCAAGGCGATCATCATCCTCAACCCTGCCGAGCCCCCGATGATCATGCGCGACACGATCTTCTGCGCCGTCGGCCCGGAGGTCTACGACGAGGGTCAGGACGCGATCTCGGAGTCGGTGCACCGGATGGTCGAGGCCGTGCAGGACTACGTGCCGGGCTACCGGCTGCTCCAGGACCCGCAGTTCGATCCGCCCACGACCGCGACCCGGGGGCAGACCAAGGTGAGCATCTTCATCGAGGTCGAGGGCGCCGGCGACTTCCTGCCGCCGTACTCGGGGAACCTCGACATCATGACGGCCGCCGCCGCGCGCGCCGGTGAGGGGATGGCCCAGCGGCGGTCGAGCAGCGAGCGATCAGTCGAGACCCCCGGAGAGGACCTGTCATGAGCATCGCCGGAGACCCCCAGCTCAACGTCCTGGACCGCACCTGGTCCGAAGACCTGGACATCCGCCTGACCGACACCTGCCTGCGCGACGGGTCGCACCACAAGCGCCACCAGTTCACCGGTGAGGAGGTGCGCTCTGTGATCGCGGCCCTCGACGAGGCCGGGGTGCCGGTGCTCGAGGTGACCCACGGCGACGGGCTGGGCGGGTCGAGCTTCAACTACGGCTTCTCCCGCACCCCCGAGCAGGAGCTGATCAAGATCGCCGCGGAGACGGCGAAGCGGGCCAAGATCGCGTTCCTGATGCTGCCCGGGGTCGGGACCAAGGACGACATCCTGCAGGCGCAGGACAACGGCGGCTCGATCTGCCGGATCGCGACGCACTGCACCGAGGCCGACACCAGTGAGCAGCACTTCGCGCTGGCGCGCGAGCGTGGCCTGGAGACCGTCGGGTTCCTGATGATGAGCCACACCCAGCCGCCGGAGGTGCTGGCCAAGCAGGCCCGGATCATGGTCGACGCAGGGTGCCAGTGCGTCTACGTGGTGGACTCCGCCGGCGCCCTGATCATGGAGGGCGTCAGTGACCGGGTCTCGGCGCTCGTCGCCGAGATCGGCTCCGAGGCCACCGTGGGCTTCCACGGCCACGAGAACCTCGACCTCGGCGCGGCCAACACCGTGATGGCGGTGCGTGCCGGTGCCACCCAGATCGACGGTTCCGTACGCCGGTTCGGGGCCGGTGCGGGGAACACGCCGCTGGACGCCTTCGTCGGCATCTGCGACAAGCTCGGCTGGCGCACGGGGGTGGACTTCATGAAGATCATCGACGCCTCCGAGGACGTCGTGCGCCCGGCGATGCCCGATGAGTGCCGCCTCGACCGGATGACGATGATGATGGGGTACGCCGGGGTCTACTCCTCGTTCCTCAAGCACGCCGGCAACGCCGCCGAGCGCTACGGCGTCTCCGGTGCCCGGATCCTGCAGATCGCCGGCGAGCGCAAGCTCATCGGCGGCCAGGAGGACCAGCTCATCGACATCGCTCTGGAGCTGCGCAGCAAGCAGGACGCCAACGACTGAGCCGGCCGCTTTCGTCTCGCTCAGCAGAGACAGGGTCGTGGACTGCAACCTAGAACGTGTTCTAGTATTGAGGCTCAGCGCGACCACCCACTGCACGAGGAGTACCCATGAGCCAGTCGGTTCTGGACGGCGTCCGAGACCTGCTGCCCACCTTGCGCGGACGGGCGGACGAGGCCGAGCGCCTGCGGGTCGTCCCCGAGGCGTCGATCAAGGAGATCGAGGAGACCGGGTTCTTCCGGCTGCTCCAGCCCCGGCGCTTCGACGGGCTCGAGGCCGACCCGGTCGACTTCTACACCGCCGTGCGCGACATCGCCTCGGCCTGCGGTTCCACCGGCTGGGTCTCCAGCGTGGTCGGCGTGCACCCGTGGCAGGTGGCGCTGTTCAGCGACGAGGCGCAGCAGGCGGTCTGGGGCAGCGACACCGGCACCCGGCTGAGCTCGTCGTACGCACCGACCGGCAAGGCCGTGGTCGCCGACGGCGGCTTCCAGCTCTCCGGCAAGTGGAGCTTCTCCTCGGGCTGCGACCACTGCCAGTGGGTGCTGCTCGGCGGGCTCGTCTTCGACGCCGAGGGCAACGTCGTGGACTTCCGCACGTTCATGGTGCCGCGCGAGAACTACCAGATCATCGACGTCTGGGACATGGTCGGGCTCCGGGGCACCGGCTCGAACGACATCGTGGTCGACGACGTGTTCATCCCCGAGGCGTTCACCCTCTCCATGGGCGACACCGGGCGCTGCTTCGGGCCGGGGCAGGAGCACAACCCCTCGGAGCTCTACAAGCTCCCGTTCCACTCGATCTTCACCGGTACGATCACCACGCCGATCATCGGGATGGCGACGGGTGCCTACGAGGAGCACGTGGAGATGCAGCAGAAGCGCACCCGTGCGGCGTACCTCGGGGAGAAGGCGTCCCTGGACCCGTTCGCCGCGGTGCGGATCGCGCGGGCCTCCAGCGAGATCGACGCGGCCTGGGCGCTGCTGGTCAACAACATCCGCGAGGAGCAGGCCTACGTCGCCAAGGGCGAGAAGATCCCGCTGAAGACGCGGCTCAAGGTGCGCCGCGACCAGGTGCTGGGCAGCCAGCGCGCCATCGACGCCATCGACTCGCTCTTCGAGGCCTCCGGCGGCCGCGCCCTGGCGAACGGCACCTACCTCCAGCGTGCCTGGCGCGACGCGCACGCGGGCCGGGTGCACGCCGCGAACGACCCGGAGCGGGCCCTGCAGATGTACGGCGCCCACGAGTTCGGCCACAAGATCGACCCGGGGATGTACTGAGGTGACCGACTTCTCCAAGGAGGCGACCCGCCGCTCCGGCAAGGCGGGCGACCTGACGCTGAACTACTACGAGGCAGGGGAGCCCGCCACCGGCAGGCTGCCGCTGGTGATGCTGCACGGCGGCGGCCCCGGAGCCTCCGCATGGAGCAACTTCGGCTCGGCGCTGCCGGGCTTCGCGCAGAGCTTCCACACGCTGATGATCGACCAGCCGGGCTTCGGCGGCTCCGACAAGCCGCCTGTCGAGGGCAACTACTACCGCTTCGCCGCCGACCACGTCGTACAGCTGCTCGACGAGCTCGGCATCGAGCGGATCCACCTGCTGGGCAACAGCCTCGGCGGTGGTACGGCGATGCGCCTGGCCCTGACCCATCCCAAGCGGGTGGGCCGGCTGATCCTGATGGGCCCCGGCGGTGCCTCGCTCAACATCTTCCACGCCGACCCCACCGAGGGCGTCAAGCGGCTGATGGAGTTCTCGGCCAACCCCAGCCGCGAGGCGCTGCGCGCGTTCATCTCCACGATGGTGGTCAACCAGGACCTCGTCACCGACGAGCTCGTCGAGGAGCGGTACGCCGACGCCACCGCGCCGGGTGCCCAGGAGGCGATGATCTCGATGGGGTCCTCGTTCTGGAAGCCCGACACCTTCGAGGACGGGATGCTCTGGCGCGAGGCGCACCGGCTGCGCCAGCACACGCTGCTCACCTGGGGCCGCGAGGACCGGGTGAACCCCCTCGACGGCGCCATGGTCGCCCTCAAGCTGATCCCCAAGGCCTCGCTGCACGTGTTCCCCAACTGTGGGCACTGGGCGCAGATCGAGGCAGCGGACGAGTTCCGCGAGGTGGCCACCAACTTCCTGAACCGTCACGTGGAGAGGGTCCCGAAAGCCGAGGTGGGCGCATGACCATCGACATCCGCAGCATGGGCTACGCCCGGGTCGCCAGCACCGACCTCGACCAGTGGCGGCTCTTCGCCGGCAAGGTGCTCGGCCTGGCCGAGGGCCGCGGGCCCGACCCGGACAACCTCTACTACCGCATCGACGAGGTCTCCGCGCGGCTCGTCGTCTTCCCCGCCGAGGTCGACCAGCTCTCCTGCATCGGCTGGGAGCTCGCCGACCACGCCGCGCTGCAGCAGGCCCGCGAGCACCTCGCCAAAGAGGGCATCGCCTTCGAGGAGGGCACCACCGAGGAGCTCGCCGAGCGCAGGGTCCAGGAGCTGATCCGGTTCAGCGACCCGTTCGAGAACGTCTTCGAGCTCTTCCACGGGATCACCTACGAGTCGCATCCGCTCGTCACGCCGTACGCCGCACGCTTCGTCACCGGCGACCAGGGGATGGGCCACGTGGTCATCCCGGTCACCGACGACGTCGAGGCGCTGCGGTTCTACACCGACGTGCTCGGCTTCCGGCTGCGCGACTCGATGAGCATGCCGGGGGAGTTCGTCGGCAAGGAGCCCGGCTCCAAGGTGTGGCTGCGTTTCCTCGGGGTCAACCCCCGGCACCACAGCCTGGCGTTCCTCCCGATGCCGAACCCCAGCAAGTGCGTCCACATCATGCTCGAGGTCGACAAGCTCGACGACGTGGGCCGTGCCCTGGAGCGGGTGCGCAAGCACAAGGCGCCGCTCTCCGCGACGCTCGGCCGGCACATGAACGACCAGATGGTGTCCTTCTACGTGAAGTCGCCGGGCGGGTTCGACGTGGAGTTCGGCACCGAGGGCCTCACCGTGGACGACGCCCGCTGGGTGGCCCGGGAGAGCACCGCGGTCTCCTACTGGGGCCACGTCTTCGGCGGCGCGTGAAACCCGTTCGGGCAGGACTGATATGACTGTTTCCATGTCTTCCTCAGGGCCTTCCGAGTCCTCTTCCGGGCCGGCTTCGAGGCCTTCCTCCGACGTTCCCGAGGGGATCCGCCAGGACGCACGCGAGACCTGGCCCAGCCGGGAGCTGATCGACTCCTTCCTCGGCACCGGGTTCGACTTCGAGCTGCGGCTCGGCGAGCACACCCCGATCCCGGTCGACGACCCGGCGGCGGCCGAGGAGGCGCGCCGGTTCCGCGACGTGCTCGGCATGTTCGCGACCGGCGTCACCGTGGTCACCTCGATGTCGGGCGACGAGCCCGTGGGGATGACCTGCCAGTCGTTCTCCAGCGTCTCCCTGGACCCGCCGCTGGTGATGTTCTGCCCGGCGAAGACCTCGCGCGCCTGGCCGCTGATGCGCCAAGCAGGGTTCTTCTGCGTCAACTTCCTCGCCGCGGACCAGCAGCACATCTCCAACGGCATGGCCACCAAGGGGGCGGAGAAGTTCCACGGGGTCGGCTGGAAGCCGGCCTCCACGGGTGCGCCGCTGATCGACGGGGTGCTGGGGTACGTCGACTGCGTGATCGACCGCGTGCACGAGGCCGGCGACCACTACATCGTCGTCGGACGCGTGCAGGAGCTCGACATGGGAGACGGCCGACCCGAGGCCGAGCCGGCCGGGACTCCGCTGCTGTTCCACCGCGGCGCCTACACCCGACCCGAGTAGTTCTCTGGCACGGTGGGCTCCATGAGCGCCACGAGCGTGTCCGAGGACTACGTCGAGCGGCTGCTGCGCGGCTTCTTCTCGCTGTGCGAGAGCCCACGCACCCAACGCCGTGTGCTCGCGCTGGTGCGCGGGAGCGTCAGCGACTCACGCGCCGGGAAGCGGCTCTACGCGCTGGTCAACCGGATGGTGCTCAGCCCGGTGGCCCGCGCGACCGGGATGGACACCTCCGCGGTCCGGCTCGAGCTGGTCGCCTCGCAGCTGATCGGCGTGGCGATGATGCGCTACGTGCTCGAGGTCGAGCCGATCGCCTCCGTCGAGATCGACGAGCTGGTCCCCATGCTCGCGCCCTCCCTGCGCCAGACCCTCTCGGGTGCGAGCGGGCAGCAGCCCGGGCCGCAGGCCGTCGCGGCGTGCAGCTGCCACTCGAGGGAGCTCGTCCCGCTTCCCTGGTGAGACGACCGGCGAGCCTGTGGATTGCCGTTCGACGGATCCGCGCCGCGGGACAACCCTGTCGGGATGGACCAGACGCTGCCGCTGACCCCGCTCCACCCGCTGCTGCCGCTGGACCGGCCGTTCACCCCCGCGACCGCACGTGCCCGCGGCGTCTCCCGCTCCGCGCTGGACCGGATGGTGCGTGAGGGCACGGTCCGGCGAGTGCTGCGTGGGGTGTACGCCGCGAGCACGACCGAGGACTCGACCGCGATGCGTGCCGCGGCGGTCGCACTCGCGATCGGACGACGGGCCGTGGCCGTGGACCGGACCGCTGCGTGGATCCACGGCGTCGACGTGAGCCGACCCGGCACCGAGGAGGTGCGTGGTGTCGAGGCGGTGCACCCGGGCGGGTCCGGGCGGTCCGCGCTCGGCACCCGCGAGCTCCTCGGCCGCGATGTCCAGCACCTCGGTGAGCTGCGCCTGACCACCCCGCTGCGCACGGCCCTGGACCTGGGACGCTCGCTGGCCCCGGACCTGGCGCTGGGTGCGATGGACCGGCTGCTGGCCGACGGCGGGTTCACGCTCGCCCAGCTGCTGGCCGAGACCTCACGGATGGCCGGCCACCACGGCGTCGGCCAGCTGCGCCGCCTCGCCGTGCAGGTCGATCCCCGCTCCCTGAGCCTGGCGGAGTCGGCGCTGCGGCTGCGCTGGCACGAGGCGCGTCTGCCGACCGCGACCCCGGGGTTGCCGGTGTGCGTCTCCGGCCGGCTGGTCCGGCTCAGCCTGGCCGTGCCCCAGCGACAGTTCGGGGCCGTGCTGCTCGGTCAGGTCTCCGCGGCCGAGCTGGTCGCCCTCCAGGGCGCCGGGTGGCGGATCGTCGTACTCACGCCGGAGCGGGTGCTGGGCACCGACCCCGCCCTGTGGGCCCACCACCTCGAGCGGGAGTTCCACCAACAGCTGCTGGCACAGTCGGGGTGAGCCTCGGCCGGGCGGGTGGCCTCAGGTCCGTGCCGGGAGTACGCCTCGCTCGTGGCTAGGGTGAGTGGGTGGACGAACCGACAGTGGACGAGACGACCTGGCCGACGACCTGCCCCGAGTGCGGCACCGAGCTCCAGCACGCGGTGATCGACTTCGACACCGAGAAGGCTGACCGACCGGAGCTGCGGCCCGGTGAGATGGCCGCGGTCGACTTCTGCCCCAACCCCGACTGCCCGCGCAACGCGGACGCGCCGGGGTCGGGCACGACAGGCACCAGCTGAGCCGGCCCGCTGAGCCGGGACAGCGCTGCGAGGCTCAGCCCTGCTGGAGGGCCGTGATCGCGTCGTGCATGGTCAGCGTCCGCTGGGCGGACTCGACGTGGAGGCTCTCCACCATCCGGCCGTTGTAGGTGACCACGCCCGAGCCCTTGCCGTCCTCCCAGGCCTGCAGGATGCCGCGGGCCTCCTCGACGGCCTTCTCGGAGGGAGCGAAGGCCTCGTTGGCGCCCTCGACCTGGCCGGGGTGGATCAGGGTCTTGCCGTCGAAGCCCATCTCGCGGCCCTGCTGGCACTCGGCGAGGAACCCTTCGGTGTCCTTCACGTTGTTGTAGACGCCGTCGATGATCGCCTTGCCGGTCGCCCGCGCCGCGAGCAGCGCGAGGGAGAGACCGGTGAGCAGCGGCTGGCGGCCGGGCACGTGCTCGGCGTACAGCTCCTTGGCGAGGTCGTTGGTGCCCATCACCAGCACGGTGAGCCGGTCGGAGGCGGAGGCGATCTCCTCCGCGTGCAGCATGGCGTACGGCGTCTCCACCATCGCCCACAGCTTGGTGTGCTCCGGCGCGTCGTGGGCGGCCATCGACTCGACCAGCTGCAGCACGGCGTCGGCCGAGTTCACCTTCGGGACCAGGATCGCGTCGGGACCCGCAGCGCAGGCGGCGGCCATGTCGTCGCTGTGCCACTCGGTGTCGGCGCCGTTGATCCGGATGACCAGCTCGCGCTCGCCGTACTCGCCCGAGGTGGCGGCAGCGCAGGCGGCCTCACGGGCGGCCGGCTTGGCGTCAGGTGCCACCGCGTCCTCGAGGTCGAGGATCAGCCCGTCGCACGCGATCGACTTCGCCTTCTCCAGCGCCCGCTCGTTCGAGGAGGGCATGTAGAGCACGGAGCGGCGGGGACGGAACGCCTCGGCGCTCATCAGGAGGCCTCGATCGCGTCGTACTGCTTCTTCAGCTCAGGGTCGATCGCGGCCAGCTGCTCGGCCAGCTCCACCATCACCAGGCACTGCTTGAGCGAGGCGTCGTCCTCCATCTTGCCGTCGAGCATCACCGCGCCGGTGCCGTCACCCATCGCGTCCACGACGCGCCGGGCGTGGGCGACGTCTTCCGGCGAGGGGCTGAACACCTTGTTGGCGATCGCGATCTGCTTGGGGTGCAGCGACCACGTGCCGACGCAGCCGAGCAGGAAGGCGTTGCGGAACTGGTCCTCGCAGGCGACCACGTCGGTGATGTCGCCGAACGGGCCGTAGTAGGGGTAGATCCCGTGCATCGCGCACGCGTCGACCATCCGGGCGATCGTGTAGTGCCACAGGTCCTGCTGGTACGTCGTCCGCGGCCCGTCGATGTCGCCGTCGGTCGGGTCCTGGCGCACCAGGTAGCCCGGGTGGCCGCCACCCACGCGCGTCGTCTTCATCCGGCGGTCGGCGGCCAGGTCGGCCGGGCCCAGGGAGAGGCCCTGCATCCGGGGGGAGGCGCCGCAGATCTCCTCGATGTTGACCATGCCGCGTGCGGTCTCGAGGATCGCGTGCACCAGGATCGGCTTGTCCAGCCCGGCCTTGGCCTCGAGCTGGGCGAGCAGCCGGTCGACGTAGTGGATGTCCTCGGCGCCCTGCACCTTCGGAACCATGATCACGTCGAGCTTGTCGCCGATCTCGGAGACCAGCGTGGTCAGGTCGTCGAGGCCCCACGGCGAGTCGAGTGCGTTGACCCGGGTCCACAGCTGGGTGGGACCGAAGTCGGTGTCCTTGGCGATCCTGACCAGGCCCTCACGGGCGGCCAGCTTGTTGTCGGCCTTGATGGCGTCCTCGAGGTTGCCCAGGAGCACGTCGACCTTGCCGACCATGTCGGGGATCTTGCTGGCCATCTTGGCGTTGCTCGGGTCGAAGAAGTGGATCGCCCGGCTGGGGCGAGCGGGGATCTCGCGCAGCGGGGTGGGTGCACCGACGGCGAGTGGGGCGAAGAAGTCCTTGGCAGAGCGCATGGACCGGACGCTAGCAGCGCGGTTCGGGAGCCGGTATGACGGATGCCACCCGCGGACGCCAAGGGCAGCGTCAGCTGCGCGGGAGGGCGAACGGGCCCAGGTAGAGCAGGTCGTCGTCGAAGGCGACCGGCATCGACCCGGGGGCGTTTCCGGCGACGTCGAAGGTGTCACCGCCCAGGCGTTCGTAGGTCACCGGCTCCGCGATCCCGAAGGACTCGGCCTGCAGCTTGACCGTGTCAGGCCCGGAGGCCTCCACCGTGGCCCCGCCGTACCGGCCGGCCAGCTGGTCGAGGGCGGTGGCCTCGCCGTACTGCGGCGCGGGCAGGGCGGGCACCTCGAGGAGCTCGAGCAGCTGCGGCAGGATCGCGTCGAACAGAGCGCTGCCGCCGGGCGGGCCGGTCAGCGGCCCGGCGCCGTTGGCCAGCACGACCAGGGCGGCGTCCTGCTCGGGGAACGCCCGGGCGAACGCGCGGTGCCCGCCGGTCATCCCGGCCCACCCGAAGGCCTGGTGGTCACCGCGGTCCCACAGCGCCCAGCCGAGGCCCCAGGAGTCGAAGGCGGTCGCGCCCGGCAGCCGGGCAGTCGTGGCCCGGACACCCCGCACGTCGGCATCGGCGAAGATCCCGTCCCCGCCGTGGAGGTTGAGCGCCATGAAGTCGAGGAGCTGGTCGGCGGTGGCCCACCAGCGGGAGCCGGCCGCCGAGGCGGCGGTCGCGTAGTTGTCGCGCGTCGCGACGGGTTGCTCACCGGGCCGCAGCACGTGGCCGCCCGCCGCCCCCTCCGGCATCCCGAACGTGGTGGTGGGGCCGAGCGCGGCCTGTGCCAGCTCCTCGAAGGACCTCCCGGTCGTGCGCTGCAGCAGCAGGTCGAGCGCGCACCAGCCGGCGTTGCAGTAGGAGAACCTGCCCGGGGCATGGAGCAGCGGCAGGCTGGCGGTGCTCGCGACGAACTCAGCGAGGTCCTCGTGGGCAGTGGGGAGCACGTTGGGCCGGCCGCTGGTCTGGGAGAGCAGCGAGCGCGGGGTCTCCTCCCACAGCCCGTCGGCCTGGCCCGAGCAGGGGACGTCGAGGTTCAGCGCCCCGCGACCGGCTGCGTCGATCACGATCAGTCCGACCAGGGCCTTGGTGAGGGAGCCTGCGTGGAACGCGGTCTCGGGCACGACGGGGTCGTCGGTCCCGGCCACTCGGGAGCCGGCGCACACCACGACGCGCTCGGACCCGCGCAGCAGGCCGATCTGGGCGCCGGGGACGCCGTACCGGGTGAGGGTCTCGTCGAGGAGCTGCTGAGCGGTGGTCGCCTCCATCCACCGACACTAACCAGCAGCAGGCGCCCTCGTCACGGGGTGAGCAGGCCCGCTCTCGCCACGTGGGCAGCCTCCCAGAGGTGGCTCAGCGCGTGGGCTCGTTTGAACACCAGCTGCGCGTCGTGCTCCCAGGTGATCGCGATGCCGCCGTGCAGCTGCACCGTCTCGGCCGCGACGTGGTCCAACGCGTCCGAGCAGTAGGAGCGGGCCACGGCCGCGCGGCGGCGCAGGATCTCCGCGTTGGCCTCCGTCGGGTCACTGAGGTACGCCGCCGCGGCAGCCGTCGCGCCCCAGGAGGCCGAGCGGGACGCCTCGACGAGCACGAGCATGTCGGCCATCCGGTGCTTGAGCGCCTGGAACGAGCCGATCGGGCGGCCGAACTGCACCCGCTCGAGGCTGTAGGCCACGGTCAGGTCGAGGCCACGCTGCCCGGCGCCGACCTGGAGGGCCGAGGTGAGCGCCGCGGCGACGTCGCGCAGCGGGCGGTCGTCGGCCACCGTCCCCAGCGGCTCCACCTCGGTCCCGGCAACGCGTCCGAACCGCATGCTCTGGTCCAGCGCCGGCACGGGCTCCACGTCGGGACCCGTGACCAGCTCCAGCCGGCCCTCGGCGACCCGGAGCAGGATGGTGGCTGCGGGGGCGTCGAGGACGAGGTCGTCGAGCGCCACGGTGGCGATCTCGCCGGCGGCGATCCGCGGCAGCAGCTCGGCCTGCTTGCCGGGCTCGGCGTACAGGATCACGGCAGCGGTCGCGATCGCGGTTGCGAGCAGGGGACTGGGCGCGAGGTTGTGGCCGAGCTCCTCGAGGACGAGCCCGGTCTCGACCAGCGAGGCCCCGAAGCCGTCGTGGTCCTCGGGCACCGGGAGGGCGGCCACGCCGACCTGTTCGCACAGCGCCTGCCACAGCGACTCGTCGTACCCGGTCTCCGACTCGATGGCGGCACGCACCGCGGCACTGTCGCTGCGCTTGTCGAGCAGCGAGCGGACGATCGCCGCGAGCTCCTCCTGCTCCTCGGTCCGGGCGAAGTGCATCAGGCACCCGCCGCATCGGCCGGGACCAGCGAATCGGCGATCCGGGAGCGGTGGTGCGAATGGCTGCCCCAGGCGCCCACGAGGGCGCGCACCCGGTTGATCCACAGCCCGAGGTCGAACTCCGCGGTGTAGCCGATCGCGCCGTGCACCTGGAGGGCGACGCGGGAGGCGAGGTACGCCGCGTCCCCGGCCGCGACCTTCGCCCCGGACACGTCTCGACCAGCCGTGGGGGAGCCCTCGGCGACCGACAGGGCGGCGCCGTGCACCAGCGGCCGGGCGAAGTCGAGGGCGATCCGCACGTCGGCCAGCGAGTGCTTGATCGCCTGGTAGGAACCGATGGTGCGGCCGTACTGCTTGCGCACCTTGACGTAGTCCACCGAGTCGGCGAGCAGGCGCTCACCGCAGCCGAGGAGCTCGGCGGCGGCCGCTAGGGCGGCGCGGTCGAAGGCCGGCTGGTTGACCGCTGCGGGGGGTCTCGACTGGTCGCTCGTCTCGACTGTCCGCTCGCTGACGCTCGCTGCTCGACGCAAGGCTTCGCTCGCTGCTCGACCGCCGGTGATGTCGAAGAGCCTGCGGGTTGTGTCGACCGAGTGCAGCACGGCGTCGGGGGAGGGGAGGTCCTCGAGCCGTTGCAGGCCCGCGTCGCCGGGGACGTAGACGGCCTGCGCCACGTCGGCGTCGAGCGCGAGCGGCACGTGCGGCGGCAGGGCGAGGGTGGCGAGTGCGCCCTCCGCGACCGCGGCGAGCTCCGCACCCTCCAGGGCCCCGGTGAGGTAGGCGGCCGACTCGATCCAGGGGCCGACGGCGAGCTGGTGGCCGAGGACCTCGAACGCGACCACGAGGTCGACGGCGGTGCCGCCCATGCCGCCGTCCTCCTCGCTCACCAGGAGGGCGTTGATCCCCTGCTCGGAGAGGCGGCGCCACAGTGCCAGGCCGGGCTCGGAGTCCCCGGCGGCCCAGGACCGGGCGGCCGAGACCGAGTCGGCCTTGGTCATCAGCTCGGCGAGCGACTGGGCGAAGCCGGTCTGCTCGGGGGTGAGGCGGAAGTCCATCAGGATCCCTTCGATTCGCCGCGCGGTTCTCTGGGCAGGCCGAGGATGCGCTCGGCGATCACGTTGCGCTGCACCTCGTTGGTGCCGGCGTAGATCGGTCCCGACAGGGAGAACAGGTAGCCGTCGATCCAGGAGGAGTCGGGTCCCTCGCGCAGCTCCGAGGTGGGACCGACGAGGTCGAGCGCGGTCTCGTGCAGGGCGACGTCGAGGTCGGACCAGAAGACCTTGTTGACCGAGCCCGCGTAGCCGATCTGCCCGCCGGTGGCCAGCCTGCTGACCGTCCCCCACGTGTAGAGGCGGTAGGCCTCCGCGGCGAGCCAGGCGTCGACTACGCGGTCGCGGTGCTCCACCGGTGCTCCCTGGCGGTGCCACAGGTCGACCAGCCGGTCCGCGGCGGCGCAGAACCGGCCGGGGGAACGCAGCGAGAGCCCGCGCTCGTTGCCCGCCGTGCTCATCGCCACCGCCCAGCCGGCTCCGGGCTCGCCGAGGACGTCGGCGTCCGGGACGAACACGTCGTCGAGGAAGAGCTCCGCGAACCCGGGCTCGCCGTCGAGCTGGGCGATCGGTCGGACTGTGATGCCCTCGGCGTCCAGCGGGAAGCAGAAGTAGGTCAGGCCGTGGTGGCGCTGCGAGTCCGGGTCGCTGCGGAACAGCCCGAAGCCCCAGTGGGCGTACGACGCACGCGAGGACCAGGTCTTCTGCCCGTTCAGCACCCACCCGCCGCGCTCGTCGTCGCGCTCGGCCCGCGAACGCAGCGACGCGAGATCGGAGCCCGCCTCCGGCTCGGACCAGGCCTGCGCCCAGATCTGCTCACCGGTGGCCATCGACGGGAGCCACCGGTCCTGCTGCTCGGAGGTGCCGTTCTCGAAGATCGTCGGGGAGAGCAGGAAGATCCCGTTCTGGCTGACCCGTCCGGGTGCGCCGGCGCGGTAGTACTCCTCCTCGAAGATCACCCACTCCACCAGCGAGGCGCCGCGGCCGTGGTACTTCTCGGGCCAGCTGACCACCGCCCACCGGGCCTCGGCGAGCCGGGCCTCCCACTCCTGGTGGGCGCGGAACCCCTCGGCGGTGTCCATCGACGGCAACGGCTCAGCGGGCACGTTGGCGGCCAGCCACTGGCGTGCCTCGGACTGGAAGGCCAGCTCGGACTCGGACAGCTCGAGGTTCACAGGCGGGGTCCTTCGGGATCGGGAGGCTCGGGGGTCCTCGGTCGGAGCTGGGTCTTGAGTACCTTGCCACCGAGGTTGCGCGGGAGCGCGTCGATCAGCTCCACCTCGCGCGGGACCTTGAAGTTGGCCAGGCGCTCGCGGGCGAACGCGAGCACGTCCTCGGGCGTGATCCCGGAACCGGCCCCGGCCCCGGCGGCGGTGACGACGTACGCCTTGCCGACCTCGCCCATCCGGTGATCGGGTACGCCGACGACGGCCACGTCGCTGATCCCCTCCATGCGCATCAGTGCCTGCTCCACCTCGGCGGGATAGACGTTGAAGCCGCCGCAGATGTACATGTCCTTGAGGCGGTCGGTGACCGTGAGGTTGCCCTGGGCGTCGAGCGTGCCGACGTCGCCGGTGTGCAGCCAGCCGTCCTCGTCGATCGCCTGCCGGGTGGCCTCGGGGTCGTCGAGGTAGCCGAGCATCACGAACTCGCCGCGCAGCAGCAGCTCCCCCTCGCCCCGGTCGGAGGGTGCGGCGATGCGGGTCTCCATGCCGGGGACGGCGCGGCCGCACGTCGTCGCGACCAGCTCGGCGGGATCTCCCTGCCGGCACATCGTGGCGACCACGGCCTCGGTCATCCCGAACGCCGTCACCACCTCGTCGATCCCCAATCCCTCGGGGGCGGGTGCGCGCATCCGCTCGATCAGCACGACCGGCACCACCGCGGCGCCCGTGACCGCCAGGCGCAGGGAGGACAGGTCGTAGTCGGCTCGGTTCGGGGCGTCGAGCAGCGACTGGTAGATGGTCGGTGCACCGGGAAGCACGCTGATCCGGGAGTCCTGGATCTGCTGCATCGTGCGGTCGAGGTCGAAGGTGGCGACCGGGTGGAGCGTTGCCCCGGTGGTGAGCCCGACGACGATGCCGGCCTTGTAGCCGAAGGAGTGGAAGAACGGGTTGACCACCAGGTAGTGGTCCTCGGAGGTGACGCCGCCGAGCTCCCCCCAGGTGCGGGCGACGCCGACGGTCTGCCGGTGCGCCGACATCGCGCCCTTCGGCCGGCCCGTGGTGCCCGAGGTGAACAGGATGTCGGCGACGTCGTCGGGGGTGACGGCGTCCGCCCTGGCCTCGACGTCCTCGCTGCTGGCGTCCTCGCCCAGCCCGCCGACCCAGTCGAGGTTCGCGAGGTCGATGATCTCGGCCACCGTGGGCAGGTCGCTGGCGGCGCGCAGGTCGGCGATCTGGGTCCGTCCGAGGAAGCCGTCGTCGACCACGACGAGCACCGCGTGCGTGCGGTCGACGATCTCGGCCACCTCGTGCCCGGTGTAGCGGCTGTTGGCGGGGACGAGGGTGCCGCCGGCGTACGAGACCGCGAGGGCGGCGACCACCCAGTCGATGCTGTTCGGTGCCCAGAGCACGACGCGTCCACCGGGTTCGAGACCCAGCGCGGCATAGCCGCGCGCGGTGGTCCGGACGCGGGCGAGCAGGTCGGTGAAGCTCAGGGTGCGGTCGCCCTCGACGTACGCCGGGTGATCGCCGAAGCGCTCGGCTGCCGCGCGCAGCACGGCGGGCAGCGTGTCCCGGGGCATGCTGGTGGACGACGGCATCGGGGCTCCTCGGGACTAACCAAACAAGTGCTTGGTAGGCTACCTTACCGACATGGATCTCACCTACGGCCCGGAGGACGAGGCGTTCCGCGCCGAGGTCCGCTCCTGGCTCGCCGAGCACCTCGTCGGCGAGTTCGCCGACCTGCGCGGCAAGGGTGGGCCGGGGCGCGAGCACGAGGCCCACGCGGAGCGCGTCGCCTGGGACCGCCACCTCGCCGCGCACGGGTGGACCTGCATCGGCTGGCCGCAGGAGTACGGCGGCCGCGGGCTGCCGCTCTTCCAGCAGGTGATCTTCCACGAGGAGTACGCCCGCGCCAACGCGCCGGCACGCGTCAACCACCTCGGTGAGGAGCTGCTCGGGCCCACGCTGATCGCGTTCGGGACGCAGGAGCAGAAGGACCGGTTCCTGCCGAGGATCCGGGCTGTCGAGGAGTTCTGGTGCCAGGGGTACTCCGAGCCCGGGGCCGGGTCGGACCTGTCAGCGGTGTCGACGCGGGCGAAGGTCGAGGGTGACCAGTGGGTCATCGACGGGCAGAAGGTGTGGACCTCGCTGGCGCACCAGTCCGACTGGTGCTTCGTGATCGCGCGGACCGAGCCCGGGTCCACGCGGCACCGCGGGCTGTCCTACCTGCTGGTGCCGATGGACCAGGAGGGTGTCGAGGTGCGGCCGATCGTCCAGCTGACCGGGACGTCGGAGTTCAACGAGGTGTTCTTCTCCGGCGCCCGCACCGACGCCGACCTGGTCGTCGGCGGCGAGGGCAACGGCTGGCAGGTCGCGATGGCCACCCTGGGGTTCGAGCGCGGCGTCTCCACCCTGGGTCAGCAGGTCGGCTTCCAGCGTGAGCTCGACGCGGTGCTCGACCTGGCGCGCGCCAACGGGAGCCTCGAGGACCCCGTGCTGCGTGACCGGCTCGCCCGGGCCCAGGTGGAGCTCGAGGTGATCCGGCTCAACGCGCTGCGCACGCTCTCGGAGGACCAGGCGCCGCAGCAGGCCAGCGTCGCCAAGCTGCTGTGGGCGCGCTGGCACCGCAACCTGGGCGACCTCGCGATGCAGGTGCGCGGCGCCGACTCGCTCTCGACCGGAACCGACTACGACCTCGACGAGTGGCAGCGCCTCTACCTGTTCACCCGGGCTGACACGATCTACGGCGGCTCGGACGAGATCCAGCGCAACGTCCTGGCCGAGCGGGTGCTCGGCCTGCCACGCGAACAGCGACCCACGGAGAGCCGATGACTGCCACCAGGCCCGAACAGCCCACCCCCGACTACGTCCCCCCGCACGACCTGCTCCGCGGCAAGGTGATCGTGGTGACGGCTGCGGCCGGCGCGGGGATCGGCGCGGCCGTCGTACGCCGGGTGCTGGAGGAGGGTGCCCGCGCGGTGATCATCGGCGACACCCACGAGCGTCGTCTCGCCGAGGCGCAGGAGTCGCTGGCCGGGGAGTTCGGGGAGGACCGGGTCCGCTCGCTGGCCTGCGACGTCACCGACGAGGCGCAGGTGCAGGCGCTGGTCGACGCCGCCGACGAGTTCGGCGGGCTCGACGTGATGATCAACAACGCCGGTCTCGGCGGCACCTCCTCCATCCTGGAGATGACCGACGACCAGTGGGGCAAGGTCATCGACATCACCCTGACCGGCACCTTCCGCTGCATCCGCGCGGCGTCGAGGAAGATGGTGGAGAGCGGAAAGCGTGGGGTGATCGTGAACAACGCGTCGGTGATCGGGTGGCGGGCCCAGGAGGGTCAGGCGCACTACGCGGCGGCCAAGGCCGGCGTGATGGCGCTGACCCGCTGCTCGGCGCTCGACGTGGCGCCGCACGGCATCCGGGTCAACGCGGTCTCGCCGAGCCTGGCGATGCACCCCTTCCTGGCCAAGGTCACCTCCGACGACCTGCTGCACGAGCTCAAGCAGCGCGAGGCGTTCGGGCGTGCGGCCGAGCCGTGGGAGGTCGCCAACGTGATGGTGTTCCTGGCCAGCGACTACTCGTCGTACCTCACCGGTGAGGTCGTCTCGGTGAGCAGCCAGCATGCATGATCGCCTCGCCCCAGGAGGTCACGGTGGCTGACGCGCCGAGTGCCGGCCAGGGGAGGACCCGGCGTGAGGAGCTGCTCGCGATCGCGGCGAGGCTCTTCGCCGAGCGGGGGTTCAACAACACCACTGTGCGCGACATCGCCGACGCAGCGGGGATCCTCTCCGGCAGCCTCTACCACCACTTCGACTCCAAGGAGGCGATGGTCGACGAGCTGCTCGACTCCTTCCAGCGCGAGCTGTGGGTGACCTACGACGCCATCGAGGCCTCCGACCGGACCCCGCGCGAGAAGCTCGAGGCCGTGGTCCGGGCCTCGTTCGACGCGATCGACCAGCACCACAGCGAGGTCGCGATCTTCCAGACCGACGCGGCCCACCTCGCCTCCTACGAGCGGTTCGCCTACCTCGGGGAGCGCAACACCCGGTTCCGCAACCTGTGGACCGGGCTGCTCGCCGAGGGGGTCGCGTCCGGCGAGCTGCGCTCGGACCTCGACGTGGAGCTGGTCTACCGGTTCCTGCGCGACACCGTGTGGGTGGCGGTGCGGTGGTACCGGCCCGGCGGAGAGCTGACCCCGCGGCAGGTCGCCGACCAGTACCTGCACATCCTGCTCGACGGAATCGCCACCCGTACGCCGGAATCGAACAACCCGGAATCGAACAACGGAGACACCCATGCCTGAGGCCTACATCGTCGACGCCGTCCGCACCCCCGTCGGCAAGCGCGGCGGGTCCCTCGCCGCGATGCACTCCGCCGACCTCGGCGCGCACGTGCTCACGGCGCTCGTGGAGCGCACCGGGGTGGACCCGGGAGCCGTGGACGACGTGGTGATGGGGTGCTGCGACACGATCGGCTCCCAGGCCGGCGACGTGGCCAGGACGGCCTGGCTGGTCGCCGGACTGCCCGACCACGTGCCCGGCGTGACGATCGACCGCCAGTGCGGTTCCTCCCAGCAGGCGGTGCACTTCGCCGCGCAGGGGGTGATGTCCGGGACCCAGGACCTGGTCGTGGCCGGGGGACTGCAGAACATGTCCGCGATCCCGATCTCGGCGGCGATGCTGGTCGCCCAGCAGTACGGCTTCACCACGCCGTTCGCCGAGTCGCCCGGCTGGGTGGCGCGGTACGGCGACCAGGAGGTCTCGCAGTTCCGCTCCGCGGAGATGATCGCCGAGAAGTGGGACATCAGCCGGGCCGAGATGGAGGAGTTCGCGCTCGCCTCGCACACCCGGGCACGCACCGCCATCGACGAGGGCCGGTTCAAGAACGAGATCGTCGCGGTCACCCTGGCCGACGGACGGGACTTCGAGACCGACGAGTGCCCGCGGGAGACCTCGCTGGAGAAGATGGCCGGGCTCAAGCCGCTCGCCGAGGGCGGCCGGATCACCGCTGCGGTGGCCTCCCAGATCTGCGACGCCTCCTCGGCGATGCTGATCGCCTCCGCTCGTGCGGTCGAGGAGCACGGGCTCACCCCGCGAGCGCGGATCCACCACCTCTCGGTTCGCGGCGACGACCCGGTGTGGATGCTCACCGGCCCGATCCGTGCGACCCGGCACGCCCTGGAGAAGACGGGCCTCTCGGTCTCGGACATCGACCTGTTCGAGTGCAACGAGGCGTTCGCGTCCGTCGTACTCGCCTGGTCGCGGGAGCTCGACGTACCCCTGGAGAAGGTGAACGTCAACGGCGGCGGCATCGCCCTGGGTCACCCGATCGGCGCCACCGGCACCCGCTTGATGACCACGCTGCTCAACGAGCTCGAGCGCACCGGAGGCCGCTACGGCCTGCAGACCATGTGCGAGGGCGGTGGCCAGGCCAACGTGACCATCATCGAGCGCCTGGGCTGAGGTTTCGGGCGGGTGCGGCCTGCCGGTTTCCCAGGTGAACATGGGAATCTGCCTCTTCACACACGGCGTGAGGTGTGTGAAGAGGCAGTTCGGGTTCATCACCTGGGAAACCGTCCCCCACGCCACCGACACCGTGGGGAAGCGGTGACCCGGTGAGTTCCGGCGATGTGCCTGGTCCACCCGCCGGGTTCACCTAGGCTGAGCGCGTGAGTGTGCTGGACGAGGGGCCGTTCTTCCACGGCACGAAGGCCGACCTGCAGGTGGGGGATCTGCTCTCGGCGGGCTTCCGGTCCAACTACCGGCCCGAGATCGTGATGAACCACATCTACTTCACTGCCGGCACCGATGGCGCCGGGCTGGCCGCGGAGCTGGCGGCGGGCGACGGTGAGCCGCGCGTGTACGTCGTCGAGCCGACCGGCGACTTCGAGGACGACCCGAACGTCACGGACAAGAAGTTTCCAGGCAACCCGACCCGGTCCTACCGGAGCACGAGTCCGCTGCGGGTCGTCGGCGAGCTGACCGACTGGACCCGGCTGACCCCCGAGGCGCTCCAGGCCTGGCGCGACCGGCTGAAGGTGATCCTCGAGGAGGAGCACGGCGAGATCATCAACTGATCCGCCGGGCTCATCCGCCGGGCTGATCCGCCGGGCCTGATCCGTGGGCCGGGCATCAGGTCACCCCTGGGCCCGGGCGCGCCACCAGTCGACGGTCTCCTTGGCTGCGACCTCCAGCGGGGTGGGGGACAGGCCGAGCAGCGACTCGCTGTGTGTCGAGTCGAGCACGAACGGGCGCGCGAACTGGTACGACGTCTCGGCGAGCTCGCGGGTCTCGGCCGAGAAGAGGCCGGCTGCCTTGAGCACCCAGGCGGGGATCGCCGAGAGCTTCGGGCTCGGGGCCCCGGCGGCGCGGGCGAACGCCTCGGCGAGCTCGCGCTGGGTAACCGCAGGAGCCGTCGGTGCGTGCAGGAAGCGTCCCCACAGTGACGGGGTCTCAGCCGCGGTGATCATCGCCCGGGCGAGATCGGGGACGTAGGTGAACGAGTGCGGCTGACTGAGGCTGCCCACCACGGCGACCCGCTTGCCGGCCAGCAGCTTCGGGACCAGCCGCTCGCCCGCGTGGGACATGCGCACGCCCGGGCCGTAGAAGTCCGAGGCCGCCACGCTGACCGTCGCGGCGGGGTGGGCGTCACGGGCGCGGAGCAGCTCGGCCCGGACCGCGAGCTTGCCGCGTGTGGCGTTGCGGGGGAGGTCCTCGGTCATCGGCCCGCTGACCGGGCCATAGCTGTAGAGGCTCTCCGGGAAGGTGACGACCGCGCCCGCCTCGGCGGCGGCGTCCATCACCGCCTGCTCGGCGGCAGGGAGCTCGGCACGCCAGGCGGTCGCGGAGTACGCCGAGCCGTGGATCGCGTGATGCACGGCGACCGCGCCGTCGAGATGCCCCGAGAGTGCCTCGCGCCTGGAGACGTCGACCTGACGCCGGTCGATGAGCGCGTGCTCGGGGCCGCTGCAGGAGCGGGTCAGCAGCCGCACGGAATGACCGGACTCGGCCAGCTGAAGGGCGATGGTGGCGCCGACGGGTCCGGCGCCGGTGACGACGTGGACTGCGGGCGTTGGGGTGGTGGACATGACTGGCCTCTCGATGTGGAGTGCGAATGCGAGAGCACTGCTCTCCTTTTGATGGTGCGCCGGGTTGTTCACCAATGTCAAGAGCACCGCTCTCTTTCGTGCCTGGTGCTCGCGGGTCTGCCATGATGGCGCCATGCAGGAGACACCCACCCCGCGCGAGCGGGCGCGAGCACGCACCCTCGAGGACATCACCCAGATCGGGCGCCGGCACCTGGCCACGGAGGGGGCGGCAGCGCTGTCCGTGCGCGCCGTGGCCCGCGACCTCGGTGTGGTGTCCTCGGCGATCTACCGCTACGTCCGCAGCCGCGACGACCTGCTGACGTTGCTGGTCGTCGACGGCTACGACGAGCTCGGTGACCGGGTCGACGCCGCGATCGCCAAGGTGCCGCGGAAGAACCACCGTGGCCGGTTCGTGGCGGCCGGGCGCGCGGTGCGCGAGTGGGCGCTGGCCGAGCCTGCGACGTACGCGCTGCTCTTCGGCAGCCCGGTCCCGGGCTACCAGGCGCCGTCGGAGCGCACGACCGGACCAGGGACGCGGGTGATCGGGGCGCTGGTGCAGCTGTGGGAGGACGCGTGGGTCACCGGTGACGTGCGCCTGCCGGAGGGGTCGGCGGGCGGCGTACCGCGCAAGCTCGCCGCCGACGTGAAGCGGATCCGGGCCGAGTTCCCGATCACGGCCCCGGACGAGCTCGTGGTGCGTGGCGTGCTCAGCTGGGCGGCACTGTTCGGCTGCGTGAGCTTCGAGGTGTTCGGCCAGTACGGCGCGGACACGTTCGCCGCCCCCGAGGTGCTCTTCGACCGCCAGCTGCAGGTGCTCGCCGACACCACCGGTCTTCCCTGAGTGGACGGTGGCGTGGTCCGGTTTCCCAGGTGAACATGGGAAACCGCCTCTTCACACACCGCGTCAGGTGTGCGAAGAGACAGTTCGGGTTCATCACCTGGGAAACTGCCGCCCCCTGGTCCCCGCCCCAAGTCAGACCAGCAGCGACGACGTACGCCGCAGGCAGGCGGCCGCCTCGGTGACCACCCGGTCGACCAGCTCCTCGCAGGTGGGCAGGTCGTCGATCACGCCCACGACTTGGCCGCTGGCCAGCACCCCGGCGCCGGTGTCGCCCTCGACCAGCCCGGCCCGGAGCATCATCGGGGTGTTCGCGGCGAGGGTCATCTGGGCGAGGGTGCGTCCCTGCTCCTTGCGCATCGCGCGGCCGTCGACCGCGAGCTCGCGCCAGGACATCCCGCTCATCCTCTTGAACTCCAGGGTCCGGCGAGCGGTGGGCGCGAGCCGCCTGAGCCCGCTGCTCTCCTCGACCTCCTCGACGAGCTCGGTGCGCAGCATCCGGTGCGGCATCCCGTCGACCTTCGCGGTGACGACGGTGCCGTTCAGGTCGGCCTCGAGGTAGCGCTGCTTCACCGCGTCGGGCACGGTCGAGTCCTGGGTGAGCAGGAAGCGGGTGCCCATGCCGATGCCGGCGGCGCCGTAGGAGAGTGCGGCGGCCAGCCCGCGGCCGTCGAAGAACCCGCCCGCGGCCACCACCGGGATGTCCACGGCGTCCAGGACGGTCGGCAGCAGCAGCGTCGTGGGCACGCTGCCGGTGTGGCCGCCGCCCTCGCCGCCCTGGATCATCACGGCGTCCGCGCCCCAGCCCGCGACCTTCTCGGCGTGCCGGGCGGCACCGACGCTGGGCATCACCACGATGCCGTGGTCCTTGAGCTTGGCGATCAGCTCCTTCTTCGGCGCCAGCGCGAACGAGGCCACCTTCACGCCGTGCTTGATCAGCAGGTCGACCCGCGCGGGAGCGTCACCGGCGTCCGCGCGCAGGTTGACCCCGAAGGGCTGCTGGGTGCGGCTCTTCACCTCGAGGATCGCCCGCTCGAGCTCCTCGAAGGTCATCGTGGCGCTGGCCAGGATGCCGAGGCCGCCGGCGTTCGCCGTACCGACGACCAGACGGGGCCCGGCGACCCAGCCCATTCCGGTCTGCACGACGGGATGGCGTACGCCGGCCAGGTCGGTCAGCGGTGTGCGGAGCAGCTGCTCGATCACCGGGTCGTCTCCTGGGCCTGCTCCGCCTTCTTCTCCACCGGCGGGACCTCGCGGTCGCGCAGGTTCTTCGGGTCGAGCAGGTCCCGGATCAGCATCAGCTCGCCGGGTGAGGGGTCGCGCGTGAACGGGACGTCGCCGGCCGCTGTGTCCGGCAAGGCGATCTCGAACGCCGAGGCATCCTGGACCTCCTCGACGGTGACTCCTGGGTGCACCGAGACCAGCCGCATCGTGTGCCCGGGGCCCTCGAAGTCGAAGACGCCGAGGTTGCTCACCACGCGGTGCACCTGGTGGAACCTGGTGGCCGCGGGCCCGGCGGCCTCGGCGCGGGTCCGGCCGACGCCCGAGACGATGTCGACCTGCTCGACGAACACGCGCGCCGAGTGCTTGGGCACCCAGTAGGACGTCTTGTTGTTCACCGTGTTGCCCGGAGCGCCGCGCACGCCGAGGAGCTGCCGCTTGGGCTGGGCCCAGTCGCCGATGGCGGAGATGTTCTGGTTGCCCTCGCGGTCGATCTGGGTG
Source organism: Nocardioides sp. Z30_9 (assembly GCF_058215735.1). NCBI lineage: Bacteria > Bacillati > Actinomycetota > Actinomycetes > Propionibacteriales > Nocardioidaceae > Nocardioides > Nocardioides sp. Z30_9. The sequence continues at coordinate 478,371 of NZ_JBZAJF010000001.1, read as the reverse complement.
GCGCCCATCATCACGTGGCGCTTGCCGTAGGTGACCACGGACTCGAGCACCAGCCGGAACGGCATCCAGCCCTCGACGACGTCGTTGGTGACACCCAGTGGGGGAGCGCCCTGGAGGATGCGGGCCTCGCCGTCGGTGATCATCAGCAGCGGGTTGCTGGTCAGCTTCGCCAGCCGCGCCCCCAGGCTCGGGAGCAGCCCCATCGGGCTGCCCATGATCTCGCCGTCGTCGGCGAAGCAGTCCGCGATCGCGACCGCGCAGTACTCCGCCCTGCTGATCTCGCTCACTTGTCCTCCTCGTGGAACGCCCGCACCGCGTCCTGGTAGTCCTGCTCGCTGCCGGAGAGGAAGCGCTCGGCGAACGCGGCCCAGTCCTCGGGGGTCCTTGCCGCAGTCGCGTAGGCCTTCTGGAACTTCTCGTCCCGCTCGTAGGTGGGCGTGCACGTGGTGAAGTGCGCGCCGTTCGGCGTCTCCACGACCCCGGTGACCATGGTCCGGTTGAGCAGCATCGTCTGCAGCGCGGCGTCCTGGGTCAGGCCGGCCGTGTCGACGACCTGCTCGGTGGAGACGAAGGTCTCGGTGGCCGCCATCGCGAACAGGTCGTCGAAGTAGGGGTCCGGGCCGAGGTACTGCGCGTTGCCGTACTGGTCGGCACGGTTCATGTGCACCAGCGCGACGTCGAGCTCCAGCGCGGGTACGGCGACCAGCTCCTGTCCGTCGTCGTACGGGCTCGTCACGGTGCGCAGCGTGGGGTCGTTCTCCAGTACGGCGGAGCCCAGCCCGGCCCGCATGGGCAGGAACGGCAGCCGTTGCGCAGCCGCGCGGAGCCCGGTGGCGAACATGCCCTCGTCCCACTCGCGGAACGACGCGGTGGCCTCCTGCCGGGCCCGGGAGAACAGCGGCTCCAGCGGGATCGAGTCCAGGGTCGCGAAGGCGTACACCACCTTGCTCGCCTTCCCGGCCTGCAGCAGCAGACCCACGTCGGGGCCGGCGTAGGAGACGATCGTGAGGTCCTCCAGATCGCTGCGCAGGATCTCGCGGACCAGCGCCATCGGCTTGCGGCGCGACCCCCAGCCGCCGATGCCGACGGTCATCCCGTCCTTGATGCGCCCGACCACGTCCTGGGCCGTCATCACCTTGCTGGGCATGCTCACTGGTTGCGCTCCTCGGTGGTCGATCCTGTGGAGACCCGGGTCCCCTTCTCGGTCCCCGCGCTCTGCCCACTCACAAACCGGTCACGGTGCTCGTCCGCGACCCCGGCGAGGTTGAGCTCCATCGTGAAGCCCTGCTCGAACCGGTAGCTGCGGTTGACGTCGACCGGGTCGATCCCGTTGATCGCCTCCTTGGCCATCCGGATCACCCGGGTGTCCTTGCGGGCGATCTCGGCCGCGACGGCCATCGCAGCGTCGTCGAGCTGGTCGCGGGGGACCACCTCGAGCACGGAGCCGTGCTGGACCAGGTCGGCGGCCGCGATGTTGCGCCCGGTGAAGTAGAGGGTGCGCATCAGGTGGGGCGGGACCATCCGGGCCAGGTGCGTGGCCGCGCCGAGCGCGCCGCGGTCCACCTCGGGGATCCCGAAGAACGCGTCGTCGCTGGCCACGATGCAGTCGGCGTTGCCGACCAGGCCGACGCCACCGCCGACGCAGAACCCGTTGACCGCCGCGATCACCGGGACCGAGCACTCGTAGACGGCCTTGAACGCGGCGAAGCAGCCACGGTTGGCCCCGATCAGTGCGTCGAAACCCTCGGTGTGCTGCATCTCCTTGATGTCCACCCCGGCGTTGAAGCCCTTGCCCTCGGCGCGCAGCACCACGACGTGGGTCGACTGGTCGCGGCTGGCGACGTCGAGTGCGTCCGCGAGGTCGAACCAGGCCTGGACCGGCAGGGCGTTGACCGGCGGGTAGGCGACGGTGATCACCCGGATCCCGCTCTCGTCGAGCTGACTGGAGATGCCCATGTCCTGACCCCTGACCGTGGAGGTTGACGACCCGGTGAGTACCGAACCTAACGCTTGCTTGGTACCCTAGCAGTCGCCCGGCTCATCCGCCGATGCCTGCCGCACACCCTCAGGAGACGCCGTGAGCCTGGAACTCGACCTCACCGGACGGGTCGCCCTGGTCACCGGCGGCAGCCAGGGGATCGGCGCCGGGATCACCCGGGTGCTGGTGGCAGCAGGCGCGAGCGTGGTGACCTGCGCCCGCTCCGCCGTCGAGTCCCCGGCTCCCGGGACCACGCACGTGCAGTGCGACGTCCGCGACCCCGACGCGGTGGCCGCGATGGTCGCCGACCTCGTCCGCGAGCACGGCCGTCTCGACGTCCTGGTGAACAACGCCGGCGGCTCGCCGTACGCCCCGGCCGCGGACGCCTCCCCGCGGTTCCTCGAGAAGGTCCTGGGCCTGAACCTCACCGCGCCGCTGCTCGTCGCGCAGGCCGCCAACCGGGTGATGCAGCAGCAGGAGACCGGCGGCGCGATCGTGAACATCTCCTCGGTTTCCGCGCTGCGGCCCTCGCCGGGCACCGCGGCGTACGGCGCTGCCAAGGCCGGCGTGGACAGCCTGACCCGCTCGCTCGCCGTGGAGTGGGGACCGAAGGTGCGGGTCAACAGCATCGATGTCGGGCTGTGCCGCACCGAGCAGACCACCGACCACTACGGCGGGGACGCGACCGTTGCGGCGATCGAGCGGACCATCCCGCTGGGCCGGATGGCCGACCCGGCCGAGATCGGCAACGTGGTCTGCTTCCTGGCCTCCGACCTGGCCTCCTACGTCTCCGGCGCCACCGTGGAGTGCCACGGCGGCGGCGAACCCCCCGCTTTCCTGATCGCCCAGAAAGACCTCCAGAGCGTGCCCGCCGAAGCCAAGGAGAACCGATGACCCGCATCCTCGAAGGACGCACCGCGATCGTGACCGGCGCCGGACGGGGGATCGGCCGCGCGCACGCGCTCGAGCTCGCCCGCCAGGGTGCCCAGGTCGTGGTCAACGACCTCGGCACCTCCGGGTCGGGGGAGGGGTCGGCGTCCGAGGTGGCCCACGAGGTGGTGGCCGAGATCGAGGCGCTCGGGGGAGCCGCGGTCGCCAACGGCGCCGACGTCGCGGACTTCGCGCAGGCCGAGGCGATGGTGCACCAGGCGATCGAGACGTTCGGCGGCCTGGACATCCTGGTGAACAACGCCGGCTTCGTGCGCGACCGGATGCTGGTGAACACCTCCGAGGAGGAGTGGGACGCCGTGATCCGGGTGCACCTCAAGGGTCACTTCGCACCCCTGCGGCACGCCGGTGCGTGGTGGCGTACCGAGGCCAAGGAAGGCCGGCAGCGCGCGGCCCGCGTGATCAACACCTCCTCCGGCGCGGGGATGCAGGGCTCGATCGGGCAGACCACCTACTCCGCCGCGAAGGCCGGGATCGCGGGGATGACCCTGGTCGCTGCCGCCGAGCTGGGCCGCTACGGGGTGAACGTCAACGCGATCGCGCCGGTGGCCCGCACCCGGATGACCGAGGGCGCGTTCCCCGAGATGATGGCCGAGGGGTCGGGCGGGTTCGACGCGATGGACCCGGCCAACAACTCACCCGTGGTCGCGTGGCTGGCCTCGGCCGACTGCGAGATCACCGGGCGCGTGCTCGAGATCGAGGGCGGGCAGATCTGCGTGGAGGAGGGTTGGCGCCACGGGCCGCGCAAGGACATCGGTCGTCGCTGGGAGGCGGGCGAGGTGGGTCCCGCGGTCAGGGAGCTGATCGAGCAGGCGGCGACCCCCGACCCGGTCTACGGGACCTGAGGCCCGCCGGCACACGGAGCCTCAGCCGCGGACCAGCCGTTTCAGGGCAAGGCGTGCCAGCGGGGCGTAGCCCAGGATCACCGGCAGCGGCCCGTGCACCCGCAGCCACGTGGCCGCCCCGGTGGGCTGTGCGGTCACCCCGTGCTCGAGCAGCAGGCTGAGGGGACCGAGCTGCGCCCGCCAGGACCATTCCTTGGTCACCTCGTCCACGGCCAGCACCCGGAAGGGGACAGCGAGCGTGGGGCGGGGGAGCAGGCCGGCGCGCACGGTGCCGCTGCCACCGGCCACGAGCCGGTCCATCGTGGTGTCCACGCGTTGGATCTGCGGGGCCCACGTGGACCAGAGGCCCGGATCGGCGTACCGCTCCCAGGCGAGCGTGACGGGTGCCACTCCCTGAGCGTGCAGGGTGAGGGCGGCCATCTCATTGACGTTAGCCGATCGCTACTTTGGGCATGTTGGCGTCGAGCAGACCGCGCCGCCCCGCCACGGGGCACCGGCCCGTAGACGAGCCGCCCGCGAGGGCGACACGAGGAGACACCATGACCAGCTTCACCGCGAGCAACAACTCCGCCGCCACGCTGAAGTCCACCCGGAAGGACGTCTGGGCCGCGTTGACGGACCCGGAGCTGCTCCCCAAGCTGACCCCCTACCTGCAGCGCATCGACGTCGACGGCGACCGGTGGACCTGGCACGTCACCAAGGTCCCCGTCCTGGGCAAGAACATCGGCTCGGTCTTCACCGAGGTGATGACCTTCGACGAGCCCAAGCGGATCGGCTTCGAGCACGACCCCCAGCGCACCGAGGAGAAGACCCACGTCCAGGGGGAGTACCAGCTCGAGGAGGCCGGGTCGGGGACGCGCGTCTCGATCGACCTCGGCGTGACCGTCGAGCTGCCCTTCCCCAAGGCCATGCGCGCTCCGGTCGAGGGCGCGATCCGCGCCGTGATGGCCGGCATGGGCAAGCGCTTCGCCCACAACCTGTTGCGGCACCTGGGCGAGAAGTGAGGATCCTCGTCCTCGGGGCGACCGGCTACGTCGGCTCCCGCGTGGTGCCCGCGCTGCTGGAGGCGGGCCACCAGGTGGTCGCGGCCTCGTCCTCGAGGCCGGCACCCGAGCGGTTCTCCTGGGGTCGCCGGGTCGACTGGGCCACGTGCGACGTCACCGACGAGGCGGCGGTACGTCGCGCGCTCGCCGGCGTCGACGGCGTCTGCTACCTGGTGCACTCGCTGAGCTCACGCGGGTTCGTGGACCGCGACCGGCTCGGCGCCGAGACCGTGCGGGACGCGCTCGCGCGCACCGACGTACGCCGGATCGTCTATCTCTCCGGCCTGGTCCCCGACGTCGCGGCCGAAGACCTCTCGCGGCACATCTCCTCCCGGCTCGAGGTCGAGGAGGTGCTCGAGGAGGCCGAGGGCCCCGAGCGGAGCGTGCTCTCCCTGCGCGCAGGCGTCGTGATCGGCGCCGGCTCCACCTCCTTCGAGGTGATCCGCCAGCTGGCCACGCTGCTGCTGGTTCAGCCCGTACCCGGCTGGCTGCGGCACAAGGTGCAGCCGATCGCGGTCAGCGACGTGCTCCGCGCGATGGTCGAGGCCTTCGCTGAGTCGAACGCAGGTCTGGCGAAGCGCAGCGGCGCCGTGGACATCGGAGGTCCCGACGTGCTGCCGTACGCCGACCTGCTCGGTCACTGCTCGCGCGCCTCGGGGCTGCTGCGGTTGCGGGTACCCACGATCCGGGTGCCGGCACCCCTGGTCGGGCTCGGGGCCGCGGCGCTCTCGGCCGCTCCGTTCTGGACGGTGACCGCGCTGATCGCGAGCCTGCGCCACGACATGGTCTGCCGGGTCGGACACACCTGGGTGCCGCAGGACGGCAAGCCGCTGATGGGGGTGCGCGAGGCGATGGAGCTCGCGCTCGGCCCGGTCGGCAGCTCGCCCGAGGCGGCCCTGGCCAGCGATCCCGGCTGGACCCGGATGCGTGCCCCGGTCCTCGACGAGCTCCGGGCGCCGGCGACCGTGCGCGCCGGTGCCAGCCTCGCGCTGCACCGGGCCCGGTCCCTGCTCGGTCACGCGGCGTCGTGACGGTGGCTCGGGTCGGGACGCCCGCGTAGTCTCGCAAGCGTGAGTGTCACAACCCCCCTGACCATCACCCTGCAGGACCGGTTCGCCCAGGCGCTGCCGGAGCTGGCCGTGCCCTGGCAGGCGGAGGAGGCCCCCGAGCCCCGGCTGCTGGTGCTCAACGAGCCGCTGGCCGACGAGCTCGGCCTGGACCCGCGGTCCCTGCGCACCCCCGACGGTGTCCAGCTGCTGCTGGGTACGAAGGTGCCTGACGGTGCCCACCCGGTGGCCCAGGGCTACGCGGGGCACCAGTTCGGCGGCTACTCCCCGCGGTTGGGCGACGGCCGGGCCCTGCTGCTCGGAGAGCTCCTCGACCGCGACGGACGGCTCCGGGACCTGCACCTGAAGGGCTCGGGACGCACCCCGTTCGCCCGTGGCGGTGACGGTCTGGCTGCTGTCGGGCCGATGCTGCGCGAGTACGTCGTCGCCGAGGCGATGCACGCACTGGGCATCCCGACCACCAGGTCGCTGGCCGTGGTCGCCACCGGCCGGCGCGTGCAGCGGGAGACCGTCCTCCCCGGCGCGGTGCTCGCCCGGGTGGCGAGCAGCCACCTGCGGGTGGGCAGCTTCCAGTACGCCCGGGCGACCGGCGACGACGCCCTGCTGCGCCGCCTGGCCGACCACGCGATCGAACGTCACCACCCGCAGGCCGCCGGAGCGCCGCAGCCCTACCTCGCGCTCTTCGACGCGGTCGTGGCCGCACAGGCGGAGCTGGTGGCGAGGTGGATGCTGGTGGGCTTCGTCCACGGCGTGATGAACACCGACAACATGACGATCTCCGGCGAGACGATCGACTACGGCCCGTGCGCGTTCATGGAGGCCTTCGACCCGGCCACCGTGTACAGCTCCATCGACGAGGGCGGGCGCTACGCCTACGGGATGCAGCCGGTCGCCGCCGAGTGGAACCTCGCCCGTCTCGCGGAGGCGCTGCTGCCGCTCCTGCACGAGGAGCAGGAGCAGGCCGTGGCGATGGCGGTGGAGTCGCTGGGCCGGTTCCGGACGTCGTACTCCGACGCCTGGTCGGAGGGGATGCGGGCCAAGATCGGCCTGCCCGAGGGCCTGGAGGAGGAGCTGTCGCGCCAGCTGGTCAACGAGCTGCTGGAGCTGATGCACCACAACCACGTGGACCACACGTCGTTCTACCGCGACCTGGCCGTGGCCGCGCGCGGCCAGACCGAGCCGGTGCGTGGGGTGTTCCTCGACCTCGCGGCATTCGACCAGTGGCTGGAGCGCTGGCGGGCGCTGGGCCCGGACCCGGACGCGATGGACCGGGTGAACCCCCTCTACGTGCCCCGCAACCACCTGGTCGAGGAGGCGCTGGCCGCAGGGACCCTGGGCGACACCGGCCCGCTCGAGCAGCTGCTGTCCGCGGTCACCTCGCCCTTCGACGAGCGCCCCGGCCTCGAGCGGTACGCCGAGCCCGCCCCGAAGGACTTCGGGGACTACCGGACCTTCTGCGGGACCTGAGTCAGACCCGCTCGATGACCGTGCCGGTCGCCATGGCGCCGCCGGCGCACATGGAGATCAGGGCGCGGGTGGCGTCGCGGCGCTCGAGCTCGTGCAGTGCGGTGGTGATCAGCCGGGTGCCGGTGGAGCCGACGGGATGGCCCAGGGCGATCGCGCCGCCGTTGACGTTGGTCTTGTCGAGGTCGGCGCCGGTCTGCTGCGCCCAGGAGAGTACGACGGCCGCGAATGCCTCGTTGACCTCGAAGAGGTCGAAGTCGTCCAGGGTCATCCCGGTGCGCTGGAGGATCCGACGGGTCGCGTCGATGGGGCCGTCGAGGTGGTAGTAGGGGTCGGACCCGACCAGCGCGTGGTCCACGATCCGCGCCCGCGGGGTCAGGCCGAGGGACGCGGCGAGGTCGGAGTCCATCAGCAGCACCGCCGAGGCGCCGTCGCTGATCTGCGAGGAGGTGCCGGCGGTGTGCAGGCCGTCGGGGAGCACGCTGCGCAGCCGGGCGAGGCCCTCGAGCGTGGTCTCCCGGAGTCCCTCGTCGGCCGAGACCGTCCGGGTCTCCCCGGTCGGCTTCCCGCTCTCCTTGTCGATCACCGGGGCGTCGAGGGGAGCGATCTCCCGGGTGAACCGGCCCTCGTCGACCGCGACCCGGGCCTTGTGCTGGGAGGCCGCACCGAACTGCTCGAGGTCCTCGCGGGTGAGGCCGCGGTTGCCGGCGATCCGGTCGGCCCCCAGGAACTGGTTGGGCATGTCGATGGACCACGACTCCGGCCGGGGGTCGCCCGCCCCCGGAGGGACGTTGGCGCCCAGCGGGATCCGGCTCATCGACTCCACGCCGCAGGCGATGCCCACCTTGATCGTGTCCGCCTTGATCATGTCGTGCACCAGGTGCGCTGCCTGCTGCCCCGAACCGCACTGGGCGTCGATCGTGGTGGCGCCGGTCGGCTGGGGGAGCCCCGCGTGCAGCCACGCGCGACGGACCATGTCGTTGGACTGCTCGCCGGCCTGGGAGACGCAGCCACCGACAACCTGCTCGACGAGCTCGGGGTCCACGCCCGCGCGAGCAAGCACCTCGCGCTGGACGAAGCCGAGCAGCTCGCCGGGGTGCACCCCGGCCAGCCCCCCGTTGCGCTTGCCGAGGGGAGTGCGGACGGCGTCGATGATGACCGGAGTACCCATGGTGCAAAACTAGAACACGTTCTGGTTAGCGGCAAACCCCGCACTCGATCGGGCGTGGGCATCCCTTCCTAACAAACCCTGAGTATGTCAAGATGCGGGACTAGAACATGTTCCAGAAATAGGAAGGCTCACTTCGTGACAACGACGTCCACCCTGCCGGCCGGCTTCGACCCGACCGACCCCGACACGATGAGCCAGCGCGTCCCGCACGAGGAGCTGCTCACCCTGCGACGCACCGCGCCGGTGTCCTGGATCGAGCAGGAGGAAGCGGCGCGAGCCGGCTTCCTGGACACCGGGTTCTGGGCGATCAGCAGGCACGCCGACGTCGCCGCGATCTCGAAGAACCAGACCGACTTCTCCACCAAGGAGAACGGCGTCATCGTCCGGTTCGCGCCCGACATGACCCGCGACCAGGTCGAGCAGTCGAACTTCCTGCTGATCAACCACGACGCCCCCGAGCACACCCAGCTCCGCTCGATCGTGTCCCGGGCGTTCACCCCGCGGGCGATCAACGCCCTGCACGACGAGCTCAAGGAGCGCGCCGAGAAGATCGTCGCGGATGCTGTGGCGAAGGGCGAGGGCAACTTCGTCAACGACGTGGCCTCCGAGCTGCCGCTCCAGGCGATCGCCGAGCTGCTCGGCGTACCCCAGGAGGACCGCGGCAAGCTCTTCGACTGGTCCAACCAGCTGCTCTCCTACGACGACCCCGAGATCGAGGGCGACCAGATGATCGCCTTCGCGGAGATCCTGGGCTACTCGATGAACCTCGCCGTGGAGCGCCGGGCGGCGCCGCGCGACGACATCCTCACCCGCCTGGTCACCGCGGACGTGGAGGGTCGCGGCCTCACCGACGACGAGTTCGGGTTCTTCATGATCCTGCTCGCTGTCGCAGGCAACGAGACCACCCGGAACGCGATCACCTGGGGGATGCACGCCTTCATGCAGCACCCCGAGCAGTGGGAGCTGTTCAAGAAGGAGCGGCCGCGCACCGCGACCGACGAGATCATCCGCTGGGCCACCCCGGTCACGATCTTCCAGCGCACCGCGATCAACGACGTCGAGGTCGGCGGGGTGAAGGTGAGCAAGGGCGACCGGGTCGGGCTGCTCTACGCCAGCGCGAACTTCGACGAGGACGTCTTCGAGGACCCGTTCACCTTCGACATCACCCGCAGCCCCAACCCGCACCAGGCCTTCGGTGGCCACGGCGCGCACTACTGCATCGGCGCGAACCTCGCCCGCCTCGAGGTCGACCTGATCTTCAACGCGCTGGCGGACCGGGACGTGAAGATCACCCAGCTCGCCGAACCCCGCAAGCTGCGCAGCTCGTGGATCAACGGCGTCAAGGACCTGCACGTCTCCTACACCTGAGCTCCTCCAACCCGAACCTCTCGGCCCGACGAAAGGTGACCCCGTGACCACCAGCGAGCTTCTCCCCCCGGGCTTCGACCCCACCGACCCGATGCTGTGCGAGGAGGCGATCCCGCTCCGGCAGTTCATGGAGCTGCGCCAGACGGCGCCGGTGTGGTGGGTCGAGCAGTCCGGCGGGGCCAGCGACGGGTTCGACGACACCGGCTACTGGGCCGTGACCAGGCACGAGGACATCGCTGCGGTCTCCAAGAACAGCAAGGACTTCTCCAGCGCCGAGAACGGGGCGATCATCCGGTTCGGCCCCGGGATGACACGCGAGCAGGTCGAGCTGCAGCAGATCATGCTGATCAACCAGGACCCGCCCACCCACACCAGGACCCGCCAGCTGATCAGTCGCGGGTTCACGCCCCGGGCGATGAACGCGCTGCACGACGTCCTGATCGGCCGGGCGAACAAGATCATCGACGACGCCCTCGTCAAGGGGGAGGGCGACTTCGTCGAGGAGGTGGCCGCCGAGCTGCCGCTCCAGGCGATCGCGGACCTGCTCGGCGTACCCCAGGAGGACCGGCGCAAGCTGTTCGACTGGTCCAACCAGATGCTCGCCCAGGACGACCCGGAGTACGGCGGCCAGCCCGACGTCGCGGCCGCGGAGATCCTCGGCTACGCGATGCAGATGGCCGAGGAGCGCAAGCGGAACCCGCAGGACGACATCATCACCAAGCTCGTCCACGCCGACGTCGACGGGGAGAAGCTCGGCGAGGACGAGTTCGGCTACTTCGTGATCATGCTCGCGGTGGCCGGCAACGAGACCACCCGCAACGCGATCACGCACGGCATGCACGCCTTCTTCGAGCACCCCGACCAGTGGGAGCTGTTCAAGGAGCACCGGCCGAAGACCGCCACCGACGAGATCATCCGCTGGGCGACGCCGGTGACGGTCTTCCAGCGCACCGCGATCACCGACGTGCTGGTGGGTGGCCAGGAGGTGAAGAAGGGGCAGCGGGTCGGCATCTTCTACGCCAGCGGGAACCACGACACCGAGGTGTTCGAGAACCCCGGCGCCTTCGACGTGCTGCGCAACCCCAACCCGCACCTCGCCTTCGGTGGGCACGGCGCCCACTACTGCATCGGCGCCAACCTCGCCCGCCTCGAGGTCGAGGTGATGTTCAACGCCATCGCCGACCGGATGCCCGACATCACGCAGACCGGTGAGCCGATCCGGCTGCGGCACGGGTGGATCAACGGCATCAAGCACCTGCCGGTCAGGTACTCCTGACCGCTTCCGCCGGCTTCGACGCCGACGGGGAGGTACGCCGCCCGGCCAGCGCCAGCCAGACGCCGACACCACTCACGGCCAGCCCGACCACACCGGCCAGGGTCACGCTGGTGCCGAACATCAGGTAGACCCAGAACATCGTGGTCGGGGGAGTGAGGAACAGCAGCGTGCTCACCACGGTCGCTCCCTGCTTCTGGGCCACGAGCACGTAGAGCACGTAGCCACCCAGGCTGGCGAGCACGAGCAGCCACAGCACCGCGGCCCAGAAGTCCAGTGCGGCCGGCGGGCGGGCCTCGCCGAAGGCGATCGCCAGTCCCATCAGGACCACGGCGGTGACCACGGCCTGCATCATGATCGTCTCCAGCAGGGTCTCGCGTGCGCGCAACCGGCGGGTGAGCACCGTGCCCGCGGACAGGGACAGCATCCCGAGGACCGGCAGTGTGTAGGCCCACCAGGGCGCCTGGCTCACGCCGAGGTCGCCGGAGACCACGATCGCGACGCCGACCAGTCCGAGCACCATCCCGACCCACATCCGAGGCGTGGAGTGCTCGCCGAGCAGCGATCCCGCCACGGTCGCCACCAGCAGCGGTTGCAGGGCGGCGACGAGGGCCGCCGTACCGCCGGGAACGCCGTGGGTCACCCCCTCGAAGACGAGCAGCAGGTAGCCCACCTGGCTGAGCACGCCCAGCACCACCTGTCGGCGCCAGGCGCGCCAGGTCGGCCACGGCGTACGCCGCAGCGCGAACACCGCCAGCAGCAGGGCGGCGAGCAGCAGGAACCGCCAGCCGAGCAGCGTGAGCGGGTCGGCCTCCGCGCGGGCGCCGAGCTCGGCGCCGACGAAGCCCGAGCTCCAGGTCACCACGAGGGCCACAGCCGAGACGGGTCCGGCCCAGCGACGAAGCCAGGAGAACGAGGTCATGGGACACAGGTAACCACACCGGTAGGTATACTCGCAGTGCACCCAACGGGAAACCGCCGAAGGAGCACGCGATGACGATCACCCAGCAGCCCCCGAGGATGACCCCGGCGGCGCACCGGATCCTGGCGGCGGCCAGCGAGCTGTACTACGACCGCGGCATCACCAGCGTGGGGATGGACCTGGTCGCCGAGCACGCGGGCACCACCAAGAAGACGATCTACGACCGGTTCGGCTCCAAGGACGGTCTCGTGGTGGCCTACCTCGAGGCGCGGGCGGCCCGCTGGCAGGCCCACGTCGAGGAGCATCTAGCCGGCTCCGGCTCGACCGGTCCCGAGCGCATCCTCGCCGTGCTGGACGCGCTCGGGACCTGGCTGGCCGCAGGCACCCGCGGCTGTGGCTTCGTCAACGCCTACGCCGAGCTCTCCACCCAGTCCCCGGCGGCCACCCGCGTCGTGCGCCGCGAGAAGGAGTGGATGCGCCGGCTGTACGCCGACCTGGCCGCCGAAGCCGGCCTCGGCGCCCCCGAGGATCTCGGACGCCAGCTGGCGCTGGTCCACGAGGGTGCGATCATCGCGTTCACAGCCGGGGGCTCTCCCGACGCCCTCGACGACGCCCGCCGCGCCACCCGGAGGCTGATCGAGTCGTGAATCCCGCACTCCACGATGCCGAGCGCCTCGAGCTCCGGCTCCCTGCGCTGACCGTGCAGGCCCTCGCCTGGGGTCCTCCGTCCGGGCCCCTTGTGCTGGCGTTGCACGGGTTCCCGGACACCGCCTTCACCTGGCGCCACCTGGGACCGTTCCTGGCCGAGCGCGGATACCGGGTGGTCGCCCCGTTCATGCGCGGCTACGCACCCACCGAGGTTCCGCAGGATGGCGACTACTCGATCGGCGCCCTGATGAGCGACGCGGTGGAGCTGCACCGCGTGCTCGGTGGCGACGAGCGCGCCGTACTCGTCGGGCACGACTGGGGAGCGCTCGCGGCCAACGGGCTCAGCGCCCACCCGGACTCCCCGTTCCGCCGGGTGGTCTCGATGGCGGTCCCGCCGGTCCCTGCGATGGCCGCGGGGCGGGACGTCGCCGCCTGGTTGAGGATCGCGCCGCGACAGCTGCGGATGAGCTGGTACATCGGGTTCAACCAGGTGCCGGTGCTGCCCGAGCGGCTCCTGCAGCGACTGGTCCGGCACCTGTGGGGCGCGTGGTCTCCCGGGTACGACGCCGCGGTGGACCTCGCCGAGGTGGGCCGCTCGCTGGCGGCTCCCGCGAACAGGTCGGCCGCGGTCGGCTACTACCGGGCCTTCCGCAACCTCCGGGTGGCGGAGCCCTACCGCGCCTGGCACCGGACCTGGGACCAGCGCCCGCGGGTCCCGATGCTCTACCTCCACGGCGAGCGCGACGGGGCGCTGACCGTCGCGCTGGCCGACCGGGTGGCCCCGGTGCTGGTCGCGGGTGGCCGGGCCGAGGTGCTCACCGGGTGCGGGCACTTCCTGCACCTCGAGCGACCGGACACGGTCAACGAGCTCGTGGCGGCCTACCTGGAGTGACCGGCGACCTCGGGGCTGCGCGGGTCGGACGGCCCCGTCACAGGGCGGGGCCCTCCTCGCGCAGCTTCTGCACGTCGCTCATCGCCTCCCGCAGTTGGCCCAGCCACTCCTCCTCGTGCTCGCCGACCAGGCGCACCGACCAGGCCAGGGCGTCGGCGCGGCTGCGCGCCACGCCGGCCTCGACCAGGGTGTCCAGGACGATCCGTTCCGACTGCCGCAGCCGGGTCATCACCGGGACCGCCAGGTGCGTGAACACCGTGCGCACCGGGCCGCACTCGGCGCCCCAGGCGATCTTGCGGCCGAACCGGTGCTCGGCCTCGCGGGCGATGCCGATCCGCTCGTCCCGGGTGTCCTCGCGGAACCGGGAGATCCGCCCGTGCGCCGCCTCGGTCACCTCCGGACCGTCGGGTGCTCCCTCGACCCCTTCGGGGGCTGCCAGGGTGCCGATGACCAGGATCTCCTCGCGATCCACGGTGACCTCGACGGGTCCGGTGAACCAGTCGTCGGGGAGCCGGCCGCGCAGCCAGCCGGTGATCTCGTTCGTGTTCGTCGCCATCACTCCTCCAGAAGTTGTAATTCAGTAATCATGTAATCCGACAGGGGTGCAATCAAGGCGTGCTGCTGTCGGCAGAACCGCCCACGGCGGATTCGCTGGGTTCGCCCCCATGGCTCGGCGCACTGTGGAGGTCCCACGACCCGGAGGTACCGATGAACAGGACCGAGACCCTGGCGGCGGGGTCGCTCGACGACCAGCTCACCGCCCGGCTGCTGCACCAGCGCATCATCGTGCTCGGGAAGGAGGTCGACGACGCGATCGCCAACCGGCTGTGCGCCGAGCTGCTGCTGCTCTCCGCCGAGGACCCGCGCAGCGACATCAGCCTCTACGTCAACTCACCCGGTGGCTCGGTCTCAGCCGGCCTGGCGATCTACGACACCATGCGCCTGATCCCCAACGACGTCAGCACGCTGGCGATGGGGCTGGCCGCGAGCATGGGCCAGTTCCTGCTCTCGGCCGGTACGCCGGGCAAGCGCTACGCCCTGCCGCACTCCCGGGTGCTGATGCACCAGGGGTCAGGTGGCATCGGCGGCAGCGCCGTCGACATCGAGATTCAGGCCGAGAACCTCGAGCACACCAAGAACGTGATGATGCAGCTGATCGCCGAGCACACCGGCCAGCCGGTCGCGAAGGTCGAGCAGGACGCCGTACGCGACCGGTGGTTCACCGCCGAGGAGGCCCGGGACTACGGGCTGGTCGACGAGATCCTCACCGACGTCTCCGCCGTCACGCCGGGACGGCTGCCGCGACCGGTGGGGATGGTCCGGCAGACGGGGACAGGGGTCGTGCGGTGAGCGGCTACACCATCCCGAGCGTGGTGGAGAAGACGGTCCGGGGCGAGCGGGCCGTCGACATCTACAGCCGGCTGCTCTCGGACCGGATCGTCTACATCGGCACCGAGATCGACGACGGCGTCGCGAACGTGGCCATCGCGCAGCTGCTGCACCTCGAGTCGGACAACCCCGGCTCGACGATCAACCTCTACCTCCACTCACCCGGTGGATCGGTCACCGCGGTGCTCGCGATCTACGACACGATGCAGTTCATCGGGTCGCCGGTCGCCACGACGTGTGTCGGGCAGGCGGCCTCCGGCGCCGCAGTGCTCCTGGCTGCGGGGGCACCGGGGAGCAGGATGGCGCTGCCGCACGCACGCGTGGTGCTGCACCAGCCCTCGGGCGGGGGACAGGGCACCTTGCCGGACCTCGCCCTCCAGGCCAAGGAGATCGTCCGGCTGCGCGCGGAGATGGAGCAGATCCTGTCCCGGCACACCGGGCAGCCGGTGGAGCGGCTCCGCGAGGACACCGGCCGCGACCTGGTGCTCGATGCGGAGCAGGCGGTGGCCTACGGTCTGATCGACGGGGTGCTCGGCAGTCGCAAGCTCGCACCGGCACGCTGAGCCGGAAGAGACTCCCCGGAGGCGGTGTTGCCGCGACCATGACCGAGCTCACGGACCGATCGATCGAGGCGCTGCGCGCCCGCCACGACGACCTCGCGAAGGTGGTGGCGGAGCTCTCGCCCGAGCAGCTCACCGGTCCCAGCGGCGCCGCGGAGTGGACCGTGGCGCAGGTGCTCTCCCACCTCGGCAGTGGCGGCGAGATCTCGGCGGCCACGATCTCCTCGTCCCTCCCGGGCGCCGAGTCGGGGAAGCCGGACAACCACAGCATCTGGGACCGGTGGAACGCGGCGTCCCCGGAGGAGCAGGCGGCCTGGTTCGTCGAGCACGACGAGCGCCTGGTCTCGCTGCTCGAGGGGCTCACCCCCGACCAGCGCGACACGGCGCGGATCGACATGGGGTTCCTGCCCGAGCCGGTGTCGCTCGAGGTCGCCGTGGGGATGCGCCTCAACGAGGTCACCGCCCACGCCTGGGACGTGCACGTGGGCCTGGACCGGGCGGCCACCCTGGACGCCGGCTCCGCGTCCCTGCTCGCCGAGCACTTCGCGGGCGGGCTCGGGTTCCTGCTCGGGTTCGCGGCGAAGGCTGACCAGCTGCCACAGCGAGCGGTCGTGACACTCGAGGGCTACGAGCTGGTGATCGACGACTCGGTACGGGTGGCCCGGGGGCGGTCCGAGGACGCGACCGCGACGTTCTCCGGGCCGCTGGAGGCAGCGATCCGCCTGCTGTCGGGACGGCTGCGCCCCGAGTTCACCCCGGCAGGCGTCGAGGTCACCGGCAACGTCAGCCTCGACGAGCTGCGCCAGGTCTTCCCCGGCTACTGAGGGCTCGGCCCCGGGCCGGTCAAAGGGAGGCGGCGAGCGCCAGCGGCCCGGAGGGAGCGCTGGTCAGCGAGCGGGTCATCCGCTCGGTGAGGTCGACGAGCCGCAGCCCGAGGGCACCGCGCACGGCACCGAGGATCTCCGAGCTCGCCTCCTTGCGGCCACGCTCGACTTCGGAGAGGTACTGCGTGGAGACGCCGGCCTCCTGCGCCACGTCGGCGAGCGTGCGCTGCTGGCGCAGCCGCTCCGCCCTGAGCTCGCGACCGATCACCTCACGCCACAGCGGCTCGGCCGCGGACCCCGCGAGGGGCGCCCGGCGGTCCGGACGGAATCCGATGACCTCTCCCATGTTCCGACACTAGGCCGCCGCTCCCCGGCGCGCCATGACGCTTGGGGATCGTTCGCCCTCGGCGGAACGAGCCGGGGCCATGATGGGGCCCATGAGCGCTGACCTCGTCGTACGACCTGTCGAGCCTGGGGACCAAGACGGGTGGGCCACGCTGTTCGCGGCCTACCGCGAGTTCTACGGCCTCGCGGAGGAGCCCGCGGTCGTGGACCGGGTGTGGGAGTGGATCGGTGATCCGGCCCACGAGACCAACGCCCTGGTGGCGACCCTCGACGGCGAGGTCGCCGGCTTCGCGCACCACCGGTTCTTCGCCCGGCCCTCCGAGGGGGAGCGTGGGCTGTTCCTCGACGACCTGTTCACCAGCGCGTCGCTGCGCGGGCAGGGCGTGGGTCGCGCCCTGATCGAGGCGCTGGGCGGGATCGCCCGCGAGAACGGGTGCGCCAAGGTCCGCTGGATCACCGCCTCGGACAACACAGCCGCGCAACGGCTGTACGACGCCGTGGCCCGGCGTACCCAGTGGGTGACCTACGACTTGGACACGTGAGGACTCAGTTGGTCGGCTTCTCCGAGCCCACGACCCACATCGCGAAGAACTGCGAGCCGCCGCCGTAGGCGTGCCCGAGCGCCTTCCTCGCACCGTCGACCTGGTGCTCGCCCGCCTCGCCCATCACCTGCAGCGCCGCCTCTGCGAAGCGGATCATGCCGCTGGCGCCGATCGGGTTGGAGGAGAGCACCCCGCCGCTCATGTTGACCGGGAGGTCGCCGTCGAGCGCGGTGGCGCCGCGCTCGGTCGCCTTCCAGCCCTCGCCCTCGGGCACGAACCCGAGGTTCTCCAGCCACATCGGCTCGAACCACGAGAACGGCACGTAGATCTCGGCGCAGTCGATCTCGTCGTAGGGGTTGGTGATCCCGGTCTGCTTCCACAGCTTGGCGGCGGCCTCGCGGCCCGCCTGCGGGTTGACCTGGTCGCGCTCGGCCGCGGTGGTCGGCTCCGAGCGCATCACGGTGCCGTGGATCCAGGCCGGGTTCCCGATCGCCGAGGCGTCCACGGCCGCCTCGGAGCCGATCACCATGGCGCAGGCGCCGTCGGAGGACGGGCAGGTCTCGTCGAAGCGGATCGGGTCCCACAGCATCTGTGAGGCCAGCACCGTCTCCACGGTGGTCTTGTCGTTGCGCAGGTGCGCGTAGGGGTTCTTCAGCGCGTTCTGCCGGTCCTTGGCCGCGACCATCGCGCCGACGTGGGTGGGCGCGCCGGAGCGACGGATGTAGGAGCGGACGTGCGGCGCGAAGTAGCCGCCTGCGCCCGCGTGCACCGGCATGATGAACGGCACCGGGATCGACAGCGCCCACATCGCGTTGGACTCCGACTGCTTCTCGAACGCCACGGTGAGCACCCGTTCGTGCAGTCCCGCCTGCACCAGCGAGGCGGCGACGATCGCGGTGGAGCCGCCCACCGAGCCGGCGGTGTGCACCCGCAGCAACGGCTTCCCGACGGCGCCGAGCGCCTCCGCGAGGTAGAGCTCGGGCATCATCACGCCCTCGAAGAGGTCCGGCGCCTTGCCGACCACGACCGCGTCGATGTCGTCGAAGGTGAGCTGTGCGTCCTCGAGGGCCCGGTCGATCGCCTCGCGGAGCAGGCCGGCGATCGAGACGTCCTCGCGCTTGGCGCGGTGGTGGGTCTGCCCGACCCCCATCACGGCGGCCAGCGTGCGCTTGTCGAGACCCATCAGTTGCCACGTCCTTCCATGACGCAGACGAGGTTCTGTTGCAGGGCCGGCCCCGAGGTCGCGTGGCCCAGCGCCCGCTGGGACTCACCGGACCAGATCCGGCTGGCTGCCTCGCCGATCCGGATCAGCCCCGAGGCGAACATCGGGTTGCCACACAGCGCCCCGCCCGAGGGGCTGATCGTCACGTCCTCGGTGAGCCCGAGCTCGCGACGCAGGATCAGCTCCTGGTGCGAGAAGGGGGCGTGCAGCTCGGCGGTGTCCACCGCGTGGGCGCCGGCGGCCGAGCCGGCCAGCGCGGCGCTGGGGGAGCGGGTCAGGTCACGGGTGCCGAGCGCGAGCTGGTCGGTGCGGTGCTCGAAGCCGGTGATCCAGGCGGCGCGGTCCGCGACCTTGTCGAAGCCGGGCGCCTCCGCCGTGGTGAGCACGATCGCCGCGGCACCGTCCGAGACGGGGGCGCAGTCGGAGCGGCGCAGCGGGTCGGCGTACAGCTCCTGGGCGAGGAGGTCCTCGGCGGTGGTGGCGCCCTTGCGGATCGCGTACTCGTTGCCCTCCGCCGAGCTGCGCGAGCGTGCGGCGACCTCGGCCATCGCGCGCTCGTCCCACAGCCCCTGCTCGATGCCCTGCCGCGCCTGGATCCCCGCCATGGAGACGGTGTCGGGCCACAGCGGGGTCATCGTGTACGGGTCGAGCTGCATCGCCAGCGTCCGGCGGAGCACGCCGGCCGAGGACTTGCCGAACCCGTAGACCAGGGCCGTGTCCACCTCGCCGGTCTGGATCTTCACCCAGGCCTCGTAGAGCGCCCACGCGGCGTCCATCTCCACGTGCGACTCGTTGACCGGCGGCAGCGCACCGATCGCGTCCACCGCCGAGACGAACGAGAACGAGCGCCCGGCCAGGTAGTCGCTGGAGCCCGAGCACCAGAAGTCGATGTCGGACTTGGTCCACCCGGTCTGCTCGAACAGCTCGGCGAAGATCGGGACGAGGATCTCCACGCACGTGGGGGACCCGTCCATCTCCTTCATCTGTCGCTGGGCGAACCCCACGACCGCAACGTCACGCATACGCCATACCTCTTTCGGGGCAGCTCGGGATCAGAGGTGCTGCTTGTAGGTCTCGTAGTCCGCGTCGGGCTCCCCGGTCGGACGGAAGTGGCTGATGTTCTCGATCGTGGTGCCCCACTCGTCGCGCGGCTTCCACACGGCCTCGACCCGCATCCCCATCCGCACCTCGTCCGCCTCGGCGTCGAGGATCAGGTGCAGGAACGCGATGTCCGCGCCGTCGAGGAGCACGTAGGCCGACACGTAGGGCGGCTTGATCTTCTGCCCCAGGAACGGCACGTTCACGATGCAGTACGTCGTGACGGTGCCCTTGTCGGGAAGCTCGACCTCGTCGGTCGTCGGCACCCCGTCGACCGGGCAGGCCCCGCGCGGCGGCACGTAGACCTTCCCGCACGTGGGACAGCGCTGCCCCAGGATCCGCCCCTCCGCGAGGCCGCGGAAGAACTTCGACTCCTCCGGGGAAGCGGCGTACTCGTAGGCCAGCCGCACCGGGCTGACGATGCGGGTGACCGGGTCGCGGGTGGGAGTGGTGGTGGGCTCCTTGGACATCTCACCGGATCTCGACTGCTCCGTTGCAGCCTCGTGCCTCGGCTGCAGTCGCGCTCGATCTGGCCCGCCAGCGCCGTCCTCGACTCCGTCGAGTCCGGCGACGGGCTCAAAGCAGGCGATGTCGGTGATCTGGCCGACGGTCTCGTCGGCCCAGCGCACCCGCACGCGCATGCCGGTCTCGATCGCGGCGGGGGAGTCCACGTCGACCGCGTGCAGCAGGGGCGCGTCCGCGCCGTCGAGCTGGATCATCGCGAACGCGAAGGGCTTGTCCAGCGGCTGGTCCATCACCGGCTCCGGCACCCACGACCAGCTGCGTACGACGCCCTCGTCACCCACCGCGACGAGCTCGGAGAGCGCCTGGTGGGTGGACGGGTCGTACTCCGGAGGGGGGACCACGACGGTCCCGTCGGAGAGGACGCCACCGATCACCCGCCGGTCGCGCAGGCCGGTCATGAACTGCGAGAGCACCGGGCCCAGGGATCGGGTGTAGTCGAACTCCACCTTCATCGGGGCGTGCAGGGTGCGGGAGACTGGGGCGGTGGTCATGGCCCGAAAGTGAAACACGTTCTAGTCTTGCGAGCAAGGCGGGTTTCGACAGGCTCAACCACCACGGGAACAGCTCAACCACCCCAAGGACAGCTCGACCACCGAACGACGCGAGGAGACGCATGAAGCTGGGACTGCAGCTCGGGTACTGGGGCGCACAGCCGCCGGCGGGGGTCGGGGAGCTCGTCGCCGCGGCCGAGGACGCCGGGTTCGACTCCATCTTCACCGCCGAGGCCTGGGGGTCGGATGCGTTCACCCCGCTGGCCTGGTGGGGCCGGGAGACCAGCCGGGTGCGGCTGGGGACCTCGATCGTGCAGATGTCCGGACGGACCCCCACCTCGATCGCGATGCACGCGCTCACCCTGGACCACCTCAGCGGCGGCCGGGTGGTGCTGGGGATGGGCGTCAGCGGTCCCCAGGTCGTGGAGGGGTGGTACGGCCAGCCGTTCGCCAAGCCGCTGGCCCGGACCCGCGAGGTCGTCGACATCGTCCGCAAGGTGCTGGCCCGCGAGGCGCCGGTGACCAACGACGGGCCGCACTTCCCGCTGCCGTACAACGGTGAGGGCTCCACCGGGCTGGGCAAGCCGCTGAAGCCGATCGTGCACCCGCTGCGTGCGGACATCCCGATCTGGCTCGGCGCCGAGGGGCCCAAGAACGTCGCGCAGACCGCCGAGATCGCCGACGGGTGGATCCCGATCTTCTACACGCCCCGGAGCGCCGGGATGTACCAGCCCTGGCTCGACGAGGGGTTCGCCCGGCCCGGCGCCCGGCGTACCCGCGACGACTTCGAGATCGCCGCGACCTGCCACCTGCAGATCACCGACAGCGAGGGGGAGCGCCGCGCGGTGATCGACGCGCTCAAGCCATCGGTGGCGCTCTACATGGGCGGCATGGGCGCCAAGGAGCAGAACTTCCACAAGAACGTCTTCGACCGGATGGGCTACGCGGAGCTCACCGAGAAGGTGCAGGAGCTGTTCCTCGCCGGAGACCGCGACAGCGCCACCGCGCTGATCCCCGACGACCTCGTCGAGGACATGCACATCGTCGGCGACGCCGGCCAGGTGCGCGAGCGCGTGGCCGCGTGGGAGGAGACCGGCGTGACCACGCTGCTGCTCAGCCTGCGCTCGCCCGACGAGGTGCGCCTGGTGGCCGAGACCCTGGCGTAGGGCTCGTTCTCATCCCTCGGGGGGCTGACGGCCGTCGGCGTCACGGGTTAGCGTGCCGATGTGAGACGCGCACCACACGAGAACGTCGCGACCGTGCTGGTCGAGCCGTGCGTGCTGGAGGACCTCGAGCTGGCGCTGATGCCCCTGGACCTGCGGCTGTGGCCGGTGCACACCGCGCCGATCTCGGCCGACGGGCCGCGGGAGGCGTTCCAGCTCCGGCGGCGGCTGGTGACCCAGCAGCGTGGGGAGTGGGACCTCGCCGCGGACTGGACGCCGGTGTGGATCGGCTTCGGCGCCACCTGGCGCGACGGGGACGAGCCGTTGCCGTGGTCGGCCCACCAGGCGCTCTGGCGCGAGCTGGCGCACTGGGCGTCGCACGTCCGCTTCCACCGCCGGCTCGGCGGGGTCACCCGGCTGCCGCTGCCCGCCGACGCAGGGCCCTGATGGTTTCGGGCGACCTGTCACCGCGCCTACGGGCCGTGGTCGACGCCTTGCCTCTGCGTCCAGGGCAACGGGTGATCGAGGTGGGTGGCGCCCCGGGCGCGGCCGCGCGGGAGGTGGCCAGGCGGGTGGGTCCCGGTGGCCACGTCCTGGTGCTCGATCGCTCCACGAAGGGTGTCGCCCTGACCGAGAAGTCCTGTGCCGACGTGATCGCGGCAGGGCTGCTCAGCGTGCGGGCGGTCGCTGTCGAGGAGGCATCGCTGACACCCGACGAGGTTCCCTACGACCTCGCCTTCGCATGCCGGGTCGGTGTGCTGGACGGGCGACACCCGGCGCGCGAGGCGGAGGCCTTTGGCTGCCTGCGACGGATGCTCGTCCCCGGCGGGCGCATCTTCCTCGACACGGCGGATCCGCTGCGCGAGGTCCTGTGACGAGAAGAGGTCCTACCACGAGGAGGACGGACCTGGGCGAGGGACACCGGGGTCAATGCGCGAGGTCGTGCAGGAGCGCGTCCGAGGCGAACAGCGCCTCCCGGTCGTACGTCGACGTGCTGGCCATCAGCTGGTCCGGGGCACAGCGCTCCACGAGCCGCTCCAGCCTGCGTCGCACGGTGTCCGGGCTGCCGGCCACGGCCCGGTCCAGGGAGGCCTCGACCCGGCGGCGCACCTGCGCGGGCCAGTGCGCCTCGCGGATGCTCGCAACGGGTTCCAGGGGAGGGAACTCGCCGGTCTGCCGGGCGCGGGCCATCGCCCACGCCTCGGGCAGGGCGAGCTCGCGTGCGGTGGCGTCGTCGTCGGCCACGGTGACGTCCAGCGAGACCGTGACGGCGGGCTCGCTGCCGTGGTGTGGCCGGAACCGGGTGCGGTAGCCGGCCAGGGCGTCCTCGAGGTGGTCGCTGTCAAGGATGGGGCCGCCGACGACCACGGGCAGGCCGAGACCGGCGGCCACCTCCAGCCCCTTGCCGGTGGCGAGCACGTGCATCGGGACGACCCGGCCGGTGTCGGGCCGCACGGTGACCTCGGCCCGTCCCTCGAGGTAGTCGCGGAGCTCGGTCAGGTCGGCGGCGAAGGTGTCCGGTTCGGCCTCCTCGTGTCGCAGTGCCCGGCGTACCGGGGCCGTGAACCCGAGCGAACGCCCCAGCCCGAGGTCGATCCGGCCCGGGTTGAGGGCGTCGAGCATCCGGAACTGCTCCGCGACCACGAGGGGCTGGTGGTGGGGGAGCATCACCCCGGCGGACCCCAGCCGGATCGAGGAGGTGCGCGGGCCGATGGCCGCGAGGAGCACGGGCGGGGAGCCGGAGCCGATGCCGGGCACCGCGTGGTGCTCGGCCACCCAGAACCCGTCGTAGCCCAGCGCCTCGGCCCGGACGGCGCGCTCCACCGTGCCGGTCACCGACTCGGCCCCGGGGCGGCCGGCGCGGGCCCTGGACCGGTCGAGGAGGGAGAGCTTCACAGTGGGCCCAACAGTGGCAGATCGCTCAGGCTTCCCCCGTCTCCCGGCGGCTTGTGATCGTGTTCACAAAGGTCGCCCCGAGCGTGTGTGCGGGCGGAGGCGCCGCTACGGTGTGGCGCGTGCGGCCGCTCCGACGGCCTCTTGCGCCGCCCCTGGCCGGCCTTCCCCTCGCCCCTGACATGTTCTGGAGTAGACATGGACTTCCTTCGCCTCGTCCTGCTGTTCGTCCACCTGCTCGGCTTCGCCGTGCTCCTCGGTGGACTGGTGGTGCAGGCCAAGGAGCCCAACAAGAAGGTGACGGGGTTCGTGCGTGACGGTGCCGGTACGGCGTTCCTCGCCGGCGTACTCCTCGTCGGGGTGCTCGAGGGCCTCGACGCCGACGTCAACCACGCCAAGGTGGGGGTCAAGCTCGGCATCGGCCTGATCATCCTCGTGCTCGCGATGGCGAACCTGCGCAAGGAGCGCATCTCGACCGGGATCTGGGCCACGCTGCTGGTGCTGACGGTCGTCAACATCTGCGTCGCGGTGTTCTGGTCGCCCGCGCACGCGGTGGACGACGACACTGCCGACGCTGCGGTCGTTCTCGTCCAGCGCTGAGGACCGGGGCGCGCTTCCTTGGAGGCGTCGTTACCGTGGGTCGTTCCCCCCGGGGGCCGACTGTGACGGGCTCCGGCGAACCCGACGAGAGGCACGACGATGAGCACTTTCGACGATCAGCCGGCGGACGTCTCCGCTGACTCCCTGACCACGCAGGCCGAGGCCACCGCGTTGCTGCAGAGCATCGCGACCAGCATCGCCCTGCTTCCCCAGGACGGCATGGACGAGGACGAGACGCTTCCCGAGGGGACGATCGCCATCCCGGTGATCGAGCAGGACGGCACGCAGTACGTCCCGGTGTTCACCTCTGAGGAGGCCCTGATGGCGGCCGGGGCCGACCCCGAGCCGGCCGTGCGGATGGCCGTGGCCGAGCTCGCGGCCAACTGGCCGGCCGAGGACCTGTGGCTGGCCATCGACCCCGGCAGCCAGGACGGGCTCACGCTCCCGCCGGAGGCGGTCCACGCGCTGGCGAGCTTCGCCTCGCCCGTCAATCCTGATTGATCATTTCTGTAACACGTTCTAGTCTCGCGGCATGACGGATGCGCTGCCGGACGAGGACGTGGTTTCGACGAGCTCAACCGACGGTGGCTCGACCGCCTGGGATCCGATGCGGCTGGGGACGCACAACGGGCACCTGATGGTCGCCGCGTTGAAGCGGCACCGCAGCAAGCCGGTGATGTTCCTCGGCGACACCACCCTGACCGGCGGGGAGGTCGAGCAGCGGATCAGCCAGTACGTGCAGGCGTTCGAGGCGCTCGGCGCCGGCACGGGCGCTCCCTCGGCGCTGCTCGCGCTGAACCGGCCCGAGGTGCTGTTCATCCTCGGCGCGGGTCAGACCCAGGGCTACCGGCGTACGTCGCTGCACCCGCTCGGCTCGCTCGACGACCACGCCTACGTGCTCGAGGACGCGGAGATCACCACGCTGATCATCGACCCGGTGCCGATGTTCACCGAACGCGCGCTCGGGCTGCTGGAGAAGGTCCCGAACCTCACCCAGGTGCTCACGATCGGGCCGGTGCCCGAGGAGCTCGCGCACGTCGGCAAGGACCTCGCCGCCGCGGCGGAGACCTTCGCCCCGCAGCCGCTCCAGGCGGCGCTGCTGCCCCCGGACCACATCGTGTCGATCACCTACACCGGCGGCACCACCGGCAAGCCCAAGGGCGTCATCGGCACCAGCCAGGCGATGGCCACGATGACGCAGGTCCAGCTCGCGGAGTGGGAGTGGCCGGAGTCGCCGCGGTTCCTGATGTGCACCCCGCTCTCGCACGCGGGGGCGGCGTTCTTCGTGCCCACCGTGATCAAGGGCGGCTGCCTGATCGTGCTGCCGCGCTTCGACCCGGCCGAGGTGCTGCGCACGATCGAGGAGCAGAAGATCACCGCCACCATGCTGGTGCCCTCGATGCTCTACGCCCTGATGGACCATCCCGACTCGCGCACGCGCGACCTGTCCTCCCTGGAGACGGTCTACTACGGCGCCTCGGCGATCAACCCGGTGCGGCTGGCCGAGGCGATCGAGCGGTTCGGCCCGATCTTCGCGCAGTACTACGGACAGTCCGAGGCCCCGATGGCGATCAGCTACCTGGCCCGCAAGGACCACTCGCTGGAGAACCGGCAGCGGCTCTCCTCCTGCGGGCGGCCCTCCGCGCTGCTGCGCACCGCGCTCCTCGACGAGTCCGGGCAGCCGGTGCCGGTCGGCGAGCCGGGGGAGATCTGCGTGGCCGGGCCGCTGCTGGCCGGCGGCTACTGGAAGCTGCCCGAGGAGACGGCCGACACCTTCCACGACGGCTGGATGCACACCGGCGACGTGGCCCGCGAGGACGAGGACGGCTTCTGGTACATCGTGGACCGCACCAAGGACATGATCGTCACCGGCGGCTTCAACGTCTTCCCGCGCGAGGTCGAGGACGTGGTCGCCGAGCACCCGGCGGTCGCCCAGGTCGGGGTGATCGGCCTCCCCGACGAGCGCTGGGGCGAGGCGGTCACCGCGATCGTCGTGCTCCGCGACGGCGCCGAGCTCACCGACGAGGTCGTCCGGGAGATCAAGGACGCGGTCAAGGAGCGCAAGGGCGCCGTGCAGGCACCCAAGCAGGTGATCGCCACCGACGCGCTGCCGCTGACCGGTCTCGGCAAGCCCGACAAGAAGGCCCTGCGGGCGCAGTACTGGGGTGCCCTGGAGCGCAGCGTCGGCTGAGGTCCCGGGTCAGTCGCCCGCCTGCTGGGGCTGGTCGTCGAAGCTGACCTGGATCTGCTCGAAGCCCTTGTGCCGCTGGGCGAGGGCGTACTCGCGGTAGACCCGCCGGTCCGCCTCGGTCAGCTGGACCGCGTCGGTGAACGGGGTGAGCAGGGCGCGTGGGTAGAGGTGCTTGGAGAGCACCACGTTGACCTCGAGCCCGATCATCGCGATCACCGTGGCGACGTAGAGCAGCGCCACCAGCCCGAGGACGACCGCGAACACGGCGTTCATCTGGTTGGCCTTGCCGATCACCTGCTCGACGTACACGCCGCCGAGGACCTGGAGCACCTGCCACAGCAGGGCGATCGTCGTCGCGCCGGGGAGCACGTCGCGGAGCCGTTCCTCGCGCGGGGTGGAGAGCCGCATCATCACCGAGAGCACGAGCGCGTTGAGGGCGACGGTCGCCGCGGCCACCACCCACGCGATCTCGGCGCCCAGGTCGACACCGAGCACGTCCAGGTTGCCGGCCAGGCTGGTGATCAGGGCGACCACGACCAGGCCGATGCCTGCGAGCACCAGCCAGACCAGGCTGCGCAACCGGCTCACGATCGGGTTCAGCCGGCTGTTGCGCGGGATCGCCCACGCGACGTTCACCGCGTTGTGCGCTGCCTGGCCGAGCCCCACCACGCCGTACAACGCGGTCAGGGAGCCGACCACGACCGCGGAGGTGCTGCCCTGCAGCCCCTCGGGGCGGCCCAGCTGGTCCCCGACGATCGGGAACTGCGCCAGAGCGGAGTTCAAGATGTCCTCCTGGAGCTCGGGGTAGCCCTGCAGCACGAACCCGAGGACGGAGGAGCCGATCAGCAGGAGGGGGAAGATCGCCACGAACGCGTAGTAGGTCAGCACCGCCGCGAGGTAGCCGCCCTGGTCGTCGAAGAACTTGTAGACCACGGCGAGCGGGAAGCCGGCGACGCGCCGACGGCGTTGGAAGGCATCGACACGATCCAGCGGCCCGGGCACCAGACAAACGGTACGTGGGTGGTCCCGGGAGCAGCCGCAACCACCGGTGTGTCTCGGCCGCGGTTTCAGAGCCGGCTGACGCCCTCCCAGCCGGTCCTGGGTGCGGCGATCCCGAAGTAGCGGCCCAGCGTGGGAGCGACGTCCATGGTGGTCGCCCTCGCCGAGCGGGCCACGCCGGTGCGCACGGCCGGTGAGCCGCCGCCGATGAGGAACGGGATCGGCTCGGTCGCCGGGTGGCCGTGGTTGCCCGGGATCGGGTTGCTCACCGGCAGCGGGTCGGTGAACCGCCAGCCCGCCTTGCAGTAGACGAGGAGGTCCCCGGCCTTGGAGTCGAGCCCGAGCGAGGGGGTCTGGTCGACGCGGTGAGCCTGGAAGACCCCTTCGGTGGCGAGGGCGAGCGATCTCATCGAGCCCAGGCCGGCGGTGCGGCCCGAGGCGGGCCCGGTCCAGTAGACGAGGTTCGCGCCCCCGTTCTGGGCGATCACGTAGTTGCCGGTGAGGCTCGGGTCGGCCTTGAACACGTGGGTGAGGCTGACCGCGTTGGCCGGCAGCGACCAGTCCATCGAGTGGTCCGCGAGCACGATGATCATCGAGGAGGCCCACCGTCCCGAGGACTTCAGCTTCGCCACGAACCGCGCGACCTGGAGGTTCGTCGAGGCCAGTGCGGCGGCCCTGGCCAGCTTGAGGGTGGTGCCGGTCAGGTCGGAGTGACCGACCCGGTCGACGTCGCCGAGGTTGACGAACATCATGTCCGGGTCGAGCTTCTCGACCATGGTCAGTGCCGCCTGCATCGTGGCCGCGTCCGGGGCGTGGTCGGTGATCGGCAGCAGCGGGAACGGCTCCCAGCGGTGCGTGGCCCGGGTGCCGAAGACGTTGTAGAGGTAGTCCTTGGACAGCACCGTCCCGGTCGTCCGCTTCGAGGCGTTCAGCTGCTCGATGATCGTGGGGACCCGGATGTCCTCGGGGCGG
The DNA here is from genome assembly GCF_058215735.1 of Nocardioides sp. Z30_9. NCBI lineage: Bacteria > Bacillati > Actinomycetota > Actinomycetes > Propionibacteriales > Nocardioidaceae > Nocardioides > Nocardioides sp. Z30_9. The sequence continues at coordinate 449,938 of NZ_JBZAJF010000001.1, read as the reverse complement.
TCGCAGTCGCGCAGCTCGCCGAGGGTGCGGTCGTAGATGCTGTTGGCCGGCACCCCGTTACGGGCCGGGCGGCAGCCGGTCATCATCATCACGTGGTTGGGGATCGTCTCCATCACCGGCAGCGACCGGGCGGCGGGGTACCAGGTGCCGCCGTCGCGCAGGGCCGCGACCGCGGGCATCGCGTCGATCTCGGCCGGCCGGCACCCGTCGATCACCAGCACGTAGGCGCGCTTGCGTCCGGCCGAGGCACGCGCGGGTGCCGCCGCCGCGGTGGAGAACGTCGTCACCGCACCGGAGGTGCCGGCGACCTTCAACAGGGTACGGCGGTCGAGCCGCACGGGTCCGGTGCCCATCACGCCACCGGCCCCTTCACCGGGCGGACGGTCTGGGTCCCGGCGCTCGTTGCCCAGGACGCGCTCCACGTCGCGCCGGTCCCGCGCACGGCCCGGTCGCCGATCACGTACCAGTCCATCTGCGCGCGCTTCGCGGTGATGTCGAGGACCGAGTACCCGTGGTCGTCGAAGTTGAGGTACTTGATGTGTGGGTTGTTCACCTTGATGATCCCCTCGACCGCGATGCTGGTCGTGCGCCGCGGCGTGCCGGTGATGTCCTTGAGGTTGTTCGAGGTCACCGAGCTGGCCACGAACTCGACTCCGACGGAGTCGCGGGTGCCGGGGTAGGTCGCCTTCTCGGCAGGGAGGTCGGCCGCCCAGCCGGAGTGGATGTCCCCGGTGATGAAGAGAGCGTCGGTGACTCCGTGGTCGCGGAGGTGCTCGAAGACCTCGCGCCGGTCGTCGGTGTAGCCGTCCCACTGGTCGACGTTGTAGGCGACGCCGTCGGGGGGCAGCAGACCGATCGTGTCGTTGACCGGCTTCACCAGGTTGCGGGGCAGGCCGACGAACGTCACCGGCGCGATCATCACCGGGTTGCCGACGACCTTCCACTGCGCGACCTGACGGGTCAACGAGGCCTTGAGCCAGTCCAGCTGCGCCCGCCCGGTGATGCTCCGGTCGGGGTTCGCCTGCTCGGGGTCCAGCTGGTGCGCCACCTGGACGTCTCGGTAGGTGCGCAGGTCCAGCATGCTGATCTCGGCGAGGTCACCGAACTGCAGCCGCCGGTAGAGCTGGGTGCCGTCACCGGTGGTCGCGGTCCCGCTCATCCGGACCGGCATCCACTCGTCGTACGCGCGGTGGCTGGCCTCGCGGCGCGCGGACCAGGTGCCCTCGCCGTCGTCGGGGTTGTGGTTCCCGGCGCCGTCGCGGTAGGCGTCGTTGGTGGACTCGTGGTCGTCCCAGGTGTGGATGAAGGAGTACTTCGCGTGCAGCCGCTGCAGGTCGGCGTCGAGCTTGTACTGCGCGTGCCGCTGCCGGTAGTCGGCGAGCGAGACCGTCTCGTGCGCCGGCTCGTGCTTGCGGATGTCGACGTCCTGCTGGCCGTAGCCGTACTGGCCGGGACCGTACTCGTAGATGTAGTCACCGAGGTGCAGGATCGCGTGCAGGTCCTCGCGGTCCGCGAGGTGCCGGTACGCGCTGAACCAGCCCGCCTGGAGGTTGGCGCAGGAGACCACCCCGAACCGCAGGTTGGCGGGGGAGGAGGTGGGCGCAGGTGCGGTGCGCATCCGCCCGCTCCGGCTGAACCGGCGTCCGTAGCCGAACCGGTAGTAGTAGGTGCGTCCCGGTTGCAGGCCGGTGACGTCCACCTTGACCGTGTGGTCGCGGGCGGCTCCGGTGGTGACGCGGCCCGAGCTCACGACCCGGCTGAAGCTGGCGCTGGTGGAGACCTGCCAGGTGACGACGACGTCGGGACCGGCGCCGGATCCCGGTCGGCTCGCAGAAGTGGGCGTGACCCGGGTCCAGATCACCACGGCGCCGGGTGTGGGGTCTCCCGACGCGACGCCGTGAGGGAAGTAGGCGTTGGACATGCCACCTCAACGACGGCACGTCCCTCAGGTCATGGTCGCGCGATCGCGATCACCAGGACGGCTGCCAGGAGCCCGGATCTGGTCGCCGCCACGTTGTTGCCGATGCGCCGGGCGAACTCCGGGCCGAAGACCACCACCGGGGAGATGGGGCCGGTCGGCGGCGGGCCGGCCGTCGACGCCGTACGGTCCTCGACCTGCTCGATCGTGAAGCCCGCGGCCTCCAGGTGGGCGACGTACTGATCGGCCGTCTCGACGAACGACGACCGCTCGTCCTCGGCCCAGGGCATCGGGTAGGGGAGGTCCCCATCCTCCGAACGCATCTGCTCGAAGACCGCGAACCGGCTGCCGGGCTGGAGCACGTGGTGGACCTGGGCGAACAGCTCGGCCTTGTCGGGGACGTTCATCCCGACGTGGATCATCACGGCTGCGTCGAAGGTGGCCTCCTCGAACGGCGCCGACTCACCGGAGGTGGCGACGAACGAGGCCCGGTCGGAGAGCCCGACGCGTTCGGTGAGCGCAGTGGCTGCCTCCACGAAGTCCGGGGTCAGGTCGATGCCCGTGACCCGCGCACCTGCCATCGCCGCCATCCGGGAGGTGCCGCCGATCCCGCAACCGACGTCCAGCAGCCGCTGGCCGGGCCGCACCTCGAGCGTGCTCAGCACGTGCTCGGTCGCGGCTGCGCCCCCGGCGTGCAGCTGGTCCACGGGGAACAGGTCCGCCGGGCGGAGGTGGTCGGCGTCGACGCCGGCGGTGGCGAGTGCCGCGAGGACCGCCCCGCTCAGTCACCACCGCCGTAGTGGTTGCGCACCAGATCGCGGACGTCCATCGGACCCACCTCCTAGTGGAACGGCGACCCGGCTCAGGGCCGGTCGTCTTGTTGGGGAAGCTCCCTGGGGGACTGGTTCCCCTCCTTCTCGAGGCGCTTGCGCTCCTTCTTCTCCAGGTCGCGCTCGATCTCGGCGATGGTGTCCTCCCGGCTGGTGGACAGCTGCGCGTAGCGCATCCCGGTGCCGATCATCACGAACAGCGGCCACGGGAAGGGAGTGCCCCCGCCGTTGAACAGCACGGCGATCCACACCGCCCAGCAGATCAGCGTCGGGGTGAGGAACGAGAACAGCGCCTGCTGCCGCTGCTGGCGGTAGCGCCGCTCGGCCTCGGCCCGGCGCTCGCTGACCAGCTGCTTGGGGACCACCAGGGCGGGCACCAGGTCCTCGATCACGGCGGGGAGCTCGCCCAGCGTCCTCGCGTGCGCGACCGCGGTGCCGCGTTCGTCGAGCTCCGCCGGAGTCAGCCGCCCTTCGGCGTACGCCGAGGAGAGCACGTCGCTGATCAGGTCGCGGTCGTGGTCGCTGGCCCTCAGCGCCGCGTTCTCCGGTCGGCGCGGGTCGTGGGGGAACCGCTCCCAGATGCTCTCCGACATGAGCACCAGCCTAGGGCGTCGGCGGCGGTGGCAGCTCTCGGTTGCGGCGGCGGATCTCGCGTCGTTCCAGATGGTGCTCGGACCCGGACACGATGTCGCGGTGCGCGGCCAGCACCACGAACAACGGGATGGAGGTGCCCATCGTGGGGAAGATCGGCCACGGGAACGTTGTGCCGGCGTCGAAGAGATTCAGCGTCCCCCAAACCACCCAGCAGATCAGCGTGGGCACCAGGAACACCATCAGCGTCACCAGCCGCAGCACGCGGTAGCGACGCTCGGCCTGCTCATGGTGCGGGCTCACGCTGCCTGCGGCGCGGCGGCCGGCCAGGGGCCGCGACGAGGGCGCGGCGGCGGGTCCGCCCGGCAGCACGAGGTCCTCGAGGAGGGCCGGCAGCTCACCGAGGGTCTTGGCCTGGGCGACGGCACTGCTGCGCTCGTCGAGCTCCTCGGGAGCGAGCCGGCCCTCGGCGTACGCCGAGCCGAGGACCTCGTTGACGATGTCGCGGTCCCGGTCGGCGGCGCGCAGCCGTGCGTGCTGCTCCGCGCGCGGGTCCAGGGGGAACCGGTCCCACACGTTCGCTCCAGCCATGGCGAGATCCTAGGTGCTCGTGGACCCACCACACCCGGTGTCCCTAGTGCTCGCGACGCAGCAGGTGCGCGACCGCGTGCTCGACCCGCTCCAGCACGGTCGGCTTCTCCATCTGGTCCTGGGTGACGTTGCGACGCCAGTACCCGGTGATGTCGCTGTCGTCCTTGCCGAAGCCCCGCGACCTCGCCCAGGTGCGCACCGGCTTGAGGGAGATCGCCTCGCCGCCCGCCCACACGTAGGTGTGCTGCACGTCGTCGGGGATCTCGAGGTCGCGGACGAAGTCGCCCAGCAGCGTCGTCGTCCCCGGTGCGGCGCCGTCCCGGTGCAGCCAGGCGAGCCGGACGCCGGCGGGCACCCGCAGCGGCTGCTCCTCGGCGGCCGAGGCCACCTCGACCGCGACCACGCCACGCTGGTGCTCGGGCATCTCCTCCAGCCAGCGGCCGATCGCCGGGAGCGCGGTCTCGTCGCCGACGATCACCAGGTAGTCGAACTCCGGCGGGACCAAGCGCGACGGGCGCGGCCCGGCGAGCCAGATGGTGCTCCCGATCCCCGCCGTCTGCGCCCACGTCGACGCGACGCCGCCCTCGTGCAGGACGAAGTCCATGTCGACCTCGCCGGACGCCGCGTCGTACCGCCTGATCGTGTAGTCGCGGCAGGTGGGGAACGGGCGTGGCCAGGACAGGTGGTCGCCGTCGGGGACGGGGGCTCGGGTGAGCCCGGTGTCCGCGTCGGGGAAGACCAGCTTGCAGTGCTCGTCGGGCAGGTGGCTCTCGAAGCCGTCCATCTGCGAGCCACCCAGGGTGAGCCGCAGCATCCCGGGCGTGACCTGCTCGCGCCGCAGCACCTCGACCTGGCGGATCTTGATGTCCCAGGTGGCCAGGGTGGCCCGGGGACGTTCGCCCTGCGCCGCCATCAGCTCGCCGGCTGGTACTTCTGTGCGGCGGTGCGCAGGTTCTCGACCTGCTTGGCGGCGGCCTCGAAGGTGTAGATGGTCCCGGAGATCAGGGGGAAGACGTTGCCGGCCTTCACCGCGGGCAGCCGCTTGAAGGAGGCGGCCTCGAGGAGCTTGTCGGTCCCTTCGGTGGGGGAGCCGTCGAGGTTCGCGTCGTAGAAGATGATGTCCTGGTCGGCGAGGCTGGCGACGTTCTCCTGGGAGACCTCCGCGACGTAGCGCTCGGGGTCGGCGGTGTACGTCGGGTTGTAGCCGAAGCCCGCGGCGTCGATCCGCTGCCACGACAGGGACTTGCTGGTGTCGATCAGCAGGCTCCCCTCGAAGGCGCTCAGTGCCGTGGCCTGCGCGCCGGCGATCGCGTCGCCGTACTCGTCCTTGACTGCCTTGAGGCTCTTCTCCAGCTCGGCCTCGCGCTCCTCGAAGTCCGTGGTCTTTCCGACGAGGTCGGCGACCACGGGGTAGTTCTTCCACACGTCGGTCGGCTCGGCGATCTTCAGGATCACGGTGGGGGCGACCTCCTGGAGCTCGTCGTAGTCGATGCTGAGGCCCTTGTTGTCCATCCCGATGATCAGGTCGGGCTTGAGCGCGATCACCTTCTCCACGTCCACACCATCGGTGGTGCCCACGGTCGGCACGTCCGCGACGGGGCCGTAGGCCTCCATGCCGAGCTCCTCCTCGAGGAACTCGCCCTCCAGCGCGCCCACCGGCACGACGCCCAGCTCGGCGAGCTCGGACCCGGTCCGCCACAGGGCCACCACCCGCTTGGGCTTGGTGGGGACGTCGGTGATGTCGCCGTTGAAGGTGTCCTTGACCGTCCGCGTGCTCGACTCCTCGGCGGGGGTGTCCTCGGAGGCGTTCCCGTCGGATCCGCAGGCAGCCAGGAGCATCGCGGTGGCGACGCCGGCGGCCGCGAGGCCGACCCTGCGGGAGCGGCGGTGGGTGGACTTCATGGAGGTCTCCTCGGGGCAGTTCTGGCTCGAACGGGCGCTAAGGCTAGCCTCGCCTAATGTCCTCCAGCAGCCGGGTGCCTGTGTTGCGTCTGCAGCACTGGGCCGGGGTCCTGGCGGCGGGGGTCCTGCTCGCGATCCTGCTGAGCCTGGCGGTGGGCACCCGGACGATCCCGTTCAGCGAGGTGCTGGCCGCGTTGTTCACCGACGTGGACTCCGACAACGCCACCGTGATCACCTCCCAGCGCCTGCCCCGCACCGCCCTCGGAGTGCTGGCCGGACTCGCGCTCGGGATGGCCGGAGCGCTGATGCAGGGGCACACCCGCAACCCGCTGGCCGACCCCGGCCTGTTCGGCGTCAACGCGGGCGCCACGTTCGCGGTCGCGGTGATGGTCTTCGGCTTCGGAGTCCAGTCCGCCGGGGTGACGGTGCTGGCCGCGATGGCCGGCGCCGCGGCCGTGACCACGCTGGTGTTCCTGCTCGGCCTGCGCGCCATGCGGGGCGGAGCCCTGGTGATGCTCGCCGTGCTGGGTACGACGCTCGGGGCGCTCCTGGCCGCACTCACCTCCGCGCTGGTGCTGCTGGACCGCGAGACCCTCGACGTGCTGCGCTTCTGGGAGGTCGGCGCGCTCGCCAACCGGTCCTTCGAGCTGCTCCTCCCGGTCGCGGGCCTGGTGGCCGTGGGGTCTGCCCTGGCACTGGGCAACGCGTTCTCGCTCAACTCGCTGTCGCTGGGGGAGGACGTGGCCCAGTCGCTCGGCACCCGGGTCCGGGCCAGCCGGATCACCGGCATCGTGGCGATCACCCTGCTCGCGGGGCCGGCCACCGCGATGTGCGGGCCGATCGCCTTCCTGGGCCTGGTCGCCCCCCACGTCGCGCGTGCGCTCACCCGGCACGACCAGCGCTGGCTGGTGCCGTTCGCCGGACTGGTCGGGGTGATCGTGCTGCTGGTCGCGGACACGATCGGCCGGGTGAGCGCCCGCCCCGGTGAGCTCCAGGTCGGGATCGTGATGGCCGTCGTGGGCGCACCCGTGCTCCTGGCGCTCACCCGTCGTCGCAGGCTGCTGCCGCTGTGAGCGCGCTGCTGGAGAGCCGGGACCGCCGTCCCCGGAACCGGACTCGCCGCCGTGGGGTGGCCCTCGGGCCCGTCGGGCTCCGGGTGAAGCGGCGCGGGGTCGCCGCGACCGCGGCCCTGACCGTCCTCGTCGTCGCGCTGCTGGTGGTCTCCGTGTTCACCGGCACCCTCGACCTCCCGGTCGACCGGGTGTGGGCCGCGCTGCAGGGCGCCGGCTCCCGGATCGAGAACCTCGTCGTGGTGGAGCGCCGCCTTGCCCGGGCCCTGGGCGCGCTTCTGGTGGGCTTCGTGCTCGGGGCCTCCGGTGCCCTGACCCAGTCGATCACCCGCAACCCGATCGCGAGCCCGGACATCCTCGGCGTCACCGCCGGCGCGAGCCTGTTCGCGGTGCTGCTCGTCACCCGGCCGGAGGTGATCGAGGCGATCGGCGAGGGGAACGCAGGCCAGCTGCTGGCACCCGCCGCCCTCGTCGGTGGCCTGCTGACGACCGGAATCATCCTGGCGCTGTCGTGGCGTTCCGGGTTCGACGGACTCCGGCTGATCCTGGTGGGCCTCAGCGTCAACGCCATCTGCCTGGCCGGCGTGTCCTGGCTGCTCACCCGAGCCGAGCTGGTCGAGGCGCAGGTGGCGAGCAGGTGGCTCACCGGGTCGCTCGCCGGTGTCCGGATGAGCGACGTCGCGATGCTGCTCCCCGTGGTGGTCCTCGGGGTGGCGGCCTGCACCGCCCTGTCCTCGTCCCTGGCAGCCTTGCGGCTCGGCCGCGAGGTGGCGCCGAGCCTGGGCGTCCCTGCGGGACGGGTCGAGGCGATCAGCCTGCTGGTCGCCGTGGTGCTGGCGTCGGCGGCCACCGCGGTCGCCGGCCCGATCGGGTTCGTGGCCTTCGTCGCACCGCAGGCGGCGATGCGCCTCTTCGGCACAGCCGGGCCGACTCCGTTGGCAGGTGGCCTGTTCGGGGCGGCGCTGGTGCTCGCCGCCGACCTGGGGGCCCAGCGGCTGCCCGCGGAGCTGCCGGTGGGTATTCTCACGGCCGTCATCGGGGCGCCGTACCTGCTGTACCTGCTCACCCAGCATGTTCGGAGGGAAAGTGTCTGAGACCCGGGTCGCCCCGCTGGTCGCCGAGTCGATCGAGGTCGGGTACGGCGCACGGCCGGTCCTCCAGGACCTCACCCTGCACGTCCCGCCCGGACAGGTGACCACCGTGATCGGGCCGAACGGCTGCGGGAAGTCGACGCTGCTGCGGGTGCTCGGCCGGATCCTCCCGCCCGCGCACGGCCGGGTGCTGCTCAACGGCCGCCCGATGGCGTCGCTGCGCGCACGCGACGTCGCCCGCGAGCTGGCGCTGCTCCCGCAGTCGCCGGTCGCACCCGAGGGGATGACGGTGGGCGACCTCGCGGCCCGGGGGAGACAGCCGCACCAGCCCTGGTACCGCCAGTGGTCGGTCGCCGACGACCTGATCGCGGAGCGCGCGATGGCCGCCACCGGGATGCTCGAGCTCGCCGAATCGCCCCTCGACGAGCTCTCCGGGGGCCAGCGGCAACGCGCGTGGATCGCGATGACCCTGGCCCAGGAGACCGGCATCGTGCTGCTCGACGAGCCGACCACCCACCTCGACCTCGCCCACGCCGTCGAGGTGCTCGACCTCGTCGTACGCCTGCGCCGGGACACCGGCCGCACCATCGTCCTGGTGCTGCACGACCTGAGCCTGGCCGCCCGCTACAGCGACCACCTCGTGGTGATGGAGCAGGGCCGGATCGTCACGCAGGGCCCGCCCGCCGAGGTGATGAGCAGCGATCTCCTCCTCGACGTCTTCGGCCTGCGCGCCCACGTCTTCGCCGACCCCGTCGACGGGCTCCCGACCGTGGTCCCGGCCCACCATGGCTGAGGCGAGCACCATGACTGAGGCGTCACCGGCCACCGCGACGCGGCTGATGCTGCGGGCGCTGCGGCGTTCCCGCGGGCCCCTGTTCGGCTACCTGACACTCCTCAGCGTGTGGCAGCTGTGCGAGCTGATGGTCCCGGTGCTGATCGGGGTGACCATCGACCGTGCCGTGAGCACGGGGGACTCGCAGCAGCTCCTGCTCTGGATCGGCGTGCTGGTCGCGCTGTTCGCCGTGCTCAGCTACTCCTACCGCTGGGGCGCCGCGATCGGCTTCGGCGCCATGCAGCGGGAGACGCACCGGCTGCGGCTGGAGATCGCTGAGCGCGAGCTGGACCCGAGGGGTGTCCGCAGCGGGCTGCTCGCCGGCGAGACCCTCTCCCTGGCCACCTCGGACGTCGAGCAGGTCGGCTTCACGATCAGGTCCCTGGGCTACGCCCTGGCCTCGGTGCTCGCGCTCGTGGTCAGCGCGGTGGTGCTCCTCCGGATCGACCTCGTCCTCGGCCTGGTCGTGCTCCTCGGCGCCCCCGCAGTGCTGGTGCTGGTCCAGGTGGTCTCCCCGGCGATCGCCCGGCGCAGCGCGGCCCAGCAGGCGAGCATCGCGCACACTGCCGGCGTCGCCACCGACCTGGTCCGCGGGCTGCGCGGCCTCAAGGGCATCGGCGCCGAGGACGTGGCCAGCGAGCGCTACCGCGTGGAGAGCGACCGCGCCCGGGCCGCCGGCATCCGCACCGCCAACTCGTACGGCGCCATGGCCGGTCTCACCAACGGGCTCAGCGCCCTGTTCCTCGCCGCGGTCGCCCTGCTCGCCGGCCTCCGGGGGCTCGACGGCTCGATCAGCATCGGGGAGCTGATCTCGATCGTCGGCCTCGCCCAGTTCCTGGCCAGCCCGATCGCCCTGCTGGGCCACGTGAGCGCGGAGGTCGCCGGCGCGCACGCCTCGGCCGGACGCATCGTCGACTACCTCGGCTCGCCGCCGCTGGTGGCCACCGGGGAGCGCGCCGTCGAGCAGGTGCCGCCCGTGATCGAGCTCCGCGACGTGCGCACGGAGTCCCTGGCCGGACTCACCGTGCGGTCCCGGCCCGGCGAGCTGCTCGGGATCGCGGCCGAGGACCCCGCCGACGCCGCCGCCCTGATCGGCCTGCTCTCCGAGGGCCTCGAGCCCGCCGGGGCCGGGTCGGTCCGGCTCGGCGGAGTGCCGCTGCCCGAGCTCAGCGCCGAGGCCCGGCGCGGCGTGCTCGCGGTGGCGCCGCACCGAGTGGACCTCTTCGAGGGCACCGTGCACACCAACGTCGACCCGGACGGCACGCTTCCGGCGGACGAGCTCGACCGGCTGGTCGAGGCGTCCGCGGTCACCGATGTCCTGGACCTGCACCCCGACCGGCTGGAGCGACCCGTGACGCCGGACGGCGCGACGTACTCCGGGGGTCAGCGGCAGCGGATCGCCTACGCCCGGGCGCTGGCCAGCCGGGTGCCGATCCTGGTCCTGCACGACCCGACCACCGCCGTCGACGCGGTCACCGAGCACCGGATGGCGCGCGGCCTGCGCGAGGTCCGGCACCCGGCCGGCAGCGAGCTGACCACCTGGGTGCTCACCAGCAGCCCGGCGCTGCTGGCGCAGGCCGACCGGGTGCTGCTGGTCCGCGGCGGACAGGTCGTGGCCGAGGGCACGCACGCGGAGCTCTCCGCACGCGAGGAGTACCGGGAGCTGGTGCTGCGATGACCGCCCCGGACCGCGACCTGCTTCCCATCGCCGGCCGGCGGGAGACCTTCCGGCTCGCAGCCACCCTGATCGGCCGTCACCGCGGCGCCCTGGTCGCGTGCGTGCTGGCCTTCGTCGTGGGCGGGCTCGCCGGGCTGGTCCCGCCGTGGGTGCTGGGCCTGATCGTCGACGAGGTGCGCTCGGGCGGTGAGAGCGACTCCGTGCTGGTGATGGCCGCGGTGATCGCCGGCTCCGCCGTGCTCGTCGGTGTCTCCTCCGCGCTCTCGCTGAGCTTCCTGGCCCGCGCCGCCGAGCCGGCACTGGCGACCCTGCGCGAGCGGGTGCTCGACCGGGCACTGCACCTCGACGCGGAGCGGCTCGAGCGGGCCGGCGCCGGCGACCTGCTCTCCCGGGTCGGTGACGACGTGCGCGCGGTGGCCGACTCGATCAAGGAGGTCGTGCCGCTGATGGTCGAGTCCGCGGTCGCCGTCGGCTTCACCGCGGTCGGGCTGTTCGCGCTCGACTGGCGGCTGGGCCTGGCCGGCCTGGTCGCGGCGCCGTCGTACCTGCTGGGACTGCGGTGGTACCTGCCCCGCTCCGCCCCGCTCTACCGCGAGCAGCGCGCCGCGCAGGGGGAGCGCGCCCAGGTGCTGATCAGCGGCATCCAGGGAGCCACCACCCTGCGAGCGTTCGGACGCGAGCGGGAGCAGCTCGACCAGGTGCGCACCACCTCCTGGACGGCCGCAAGCATCGCGATCACCGTCTTCGGCCTGCTCACCCGGTTCGGCGCGCGCAACAACCGCTCGGAGCTGTTCGGGCTGGGCGCCGTGCTGGTGACCGGCTTCTACCTGGTCCGCGCGGACGCGGTGACGGTCGGCGCGGTGACTGCTGCCGCGCTGTACTTCCACCGGCTGTTCAACCCGATCGGCGCCCTGATGATGCTGTTCGACCAGCTGCAGTCGGCGGGTGCCTCGCTGAGCCGGCTCGCCGGCGTCGCGCTGATGGAGCGTCCCGGCGGCCCGGCCAGCCCCCGGACGGAGAGGCCGGGAGACCTGGTGGTCACCGCCGCCACGCACGAGTACGTCGACGGCGTACCGGTGCTGCACGAGGTCGACCTCGTCCTGCGAGCCGGCGAGCGGGTGGCCCTGGTCGGGGCGACCGGGGCCGGGAAGACCACGCTGGCCGCGGTGGTCGCGGGCATCCTGCGGCCGACGAGCGGTGGCGTCACCCTCGCCGGCAGGTCGTACGCCGAGCTGGACCCACGCTCGATCCGCGACGAGGTCGTGCTGGTCAGCCAGGACGTGCACGTGTTCTCCGGGACGGTGCGCGACGCTGTCACCCTGGCGCGGCACGACGCGACCGACGAGCAGGTGGTGGAGGCGCTGGAGACGGCACTCGCCTGGCAGTGGGTCCGGGCCCTGCCCGACGGGCTCGACACCGTGGTCGGTGACCACGGCCGCAGCATCACCGCCGCCCAGGCCCAGCAGCTCGCGCTGGCGCGGGTGGCGCTGCGCGACCCGCGGGTGGTGGTCCTCGACGAGGCCACCGCCGAGGCCGGCTCGGCCGGGGCCCGGGTGCTCGAGGAGGCCGCCCTGGCCGTGACCAAGGGCCGCAGCGCCCTGGTCGTGGCGCACCGCCTCACCCAGTCGCAGAGCGCCGACCGGGTCGTGGTGATGAGCGAGGGGCGGATCCTGGAGGAGGGGACGCACGACGAGCTGCTGGGACGCGACGGCCTCTACGCCGAGCTGTGGAAGGCCTGGAGCGGCAGCTGACCCGACCGACCGCCGGTGCGGCTCAGCCGCCCGCTGCTCAGGTGCCGGTGAAGTTGGGCGCCCGCTTCTCGCCGAAGGCCCGCGGGCCCTCCTTGGCGTCGTTGGAGGCGAACACCGCCGCCCCGACCCGGGCGTCGTCCTTCCAGCAGTCGTCCTCGTGCTTGCCCTCGGAGCTGCGGATCGTCTTGAGCACCGCCTGCACGGCCAGGGGGCCGTTGGCCGCGATCAGGTCGGCGATCTCGTGGGCCTTGGCCAGCGCCTGCCCGTCGGGGACGACGTGGCCGATCAGCCCGATCTCCTTCGCCTCGGGAGCCTTGATGTGCCGTCCGGTGAGCAGCAGCTCGGCCGCCACGGTGTAGGGCAGCTGGCGGGGGAGCCGGACCGCGGACCCGCCCAGCGGGTAGAGCCCCCACTTCGGCTCGGAGACCCCGAAGCGCGCCGACTCACCGGCGATGCGGATGTCGGTGGCCTGGAGGATCTCGGTGCCCCCGGCGATCGCCGGGCCCTCGACCGCGGCGATCAGGGGCTTCTCCACCCGGTAGCCCTTGAGCAGCGACTTGATCACCGACGGATCGAACTCCCCGGACTCGAACTTGTCCGAGGGGGAGCTCGACGACATCGCCTTCAGGTCGGCCCCGGCGCAGAAGTAGCCACCCGCCCCGGTGAGGATCACCACCCGCACCTCGGGGTCGTTGTTGGCCCGCTCCCAGGCCTGCTCCATGATCGCGAGCATCTCCCCGGAGAGGGCGTTGCGGGCCTTCGGCCGGTTCATCGTCACCACCAGCGTGTGCCCCTCGAGCTCGACCAGGGCGTGCGGCTGGTCGTCGCCGGCCGGGGGTTCCGGGGTCTGTGCGGACGTCTGTTCGGGGGCCGTTTCGGTCATGCGGACGATGCTAGTCAGAAACGAGAACGTGTTCTAGTCTTCCGCCATGGCCCTCAACATCGCTGACCTGTTCGAGCACGCCGTGGACGCCGCACCCGACAATCCGGCGCTCAAGGTGGGGGATCGAGTGATCACCTACGGGGAGCTGGAGGTCGAGTCCAACAAGCTCGCCCACTACCTCGCCTCGCAGGGCGTGGGCGCCGGCGACCACGTCGGGATCTACGCCAAGAACAGCATCGAGCACGTCGTGGCCGTCCTCGCGATCGTCAAGGTCCGTGCGGTGAACATCAACGTGAACTACCGCTACGTCGAGGGCGAGCTCGACTACCTCTTCGACAACGCCGAGGTCGTCGCGCTGATCCACGACCGCAGCTATGCGCCGCTGGTGGCCACCTGCGCGCCCAAGCACGAGAAGCTGAACACCTTCGTGGCGCTCACCGACCTGCTCGACCCGGACAACGACTCCGACGTGAGCTCCTACGGCGGCGTGCTCTACGAGGAGGCACTGGCGGGGCAGAGCGCCGAGCGCGACTTCGAGGAGCGCTCCGCCGACGACCTGCACATCATCTACACCGGCGGCACCACCGGGTTCCCCAAGGGCGTGATGTGGCGCCACGAGGACTTCTGGCGGGTGCTGGGCGGCGGCATCGACTTCTACACCGGCACCCCGCTGACCGAGTACGACCAGTCCAAGCAGGCCACCGACCCCCGGATGGTCACCTTCCCGCTCAGCCCGCTGATGCACGGCGGCGCCCAGGCGGGCCTGCTGATGCACCTGTTCGCCGGCCACCTCACGATCCTCGAGCCGAAGTTCGACGCCCAGCGCACGTGGGAGATCATCGACCGCGAGGGCGTCCAGCTGATGTTCATGACCGGCGACGCGATGGCCCGTCCGCTGATCGAGGAGTACGAGCGCAAGGCCGAGACCGACGCGCCGTACGACGGGTCCAGCCTGTTCGCGATCGCCAGCAGCGCCGCCATCTTCAGCGCCTCGGTCAAGGAGCGCTGGATGGCACGGTTCCCCAACGCCGTGTTCACCGACTCGGTCGGCGCCTCCGAGACCGGCTTCCAGGGGATGGGCCTGCAGGACAAGGACCAGCTCAGCACCGACGGTCCCGTGGTCGGGCTCGGCCCGCACTCCGTGGTCATCGACGACGACAACCACGTCCTCGACCTCGCCACCAACATCGGCGCGATCGGCCGCCTCGGCCGCGGCGGGTCGGTGCCGATCGGCTACTACAAGGACCCGGAGAAGTCGGCCAAGACCTTCCTGGAGATCGACGGCGAGCGCTACTCGGTGCCCGGCGACTTCGCGCGGATCGAGCCCGAGGGCAAGGTGACCCTGCTCGGTCGCGGCTCCAACTGCATCAACACCGGCGGGGAGAAGGTCTACCCCGAGGAGGTCGAGATGGCGATCAAGGCCCACCCGGCCGTCTACGACGTGCTCGTCGTGGGAGTGCCCGACGAGAAGTTCGGCCAGTCGGTCACCGCGGTGATCCAGCCGCGCGAGGGGATGGAGGTCGACCTCGACGACATCCGGAACTTCCTGCGTTCATCGCTGTCGGGCTACAAGCTCCCGCGTGCCCTGACCCTGGTCGAGGAGATCCCGCGCAACGCCACCGGCAAGGCGCAGTACCCCAAGGCCAAGGAGCTCGCGCTCGCCTCGTTCGCGGCCAAGGTCGCCACCTCGCCCGTGGAGGCCTGAGGGATGCGCACAGAGCTGTGCGAGCGGTTCGGCATCGACTACCCGATCTTCGCGTTCACCCCCTCCGAGCACGTCGCCGCCGCGGTCTCGCGCGCGGGCGGTCTCGGCGTCCTCGGCGCGGTGCGGTTCAACGACCCCGAGGAGCTTGACCGGACCCTGGACTGGCTCGACGAGAACACCGACGGCAAGCCGTACGGCGTCGACGTCGTGATGCCGATGAAGATCCCCACCGAGGGCAAGTCGGTCGACCTGAAGGCGATGATCCCCGAGGAGCACGTGAGCTTCGTGGAGCGCACGCTGCAACAGCTCGGCGTACCCCCGCTGCCGGAGGGTGACGGGCGCGAGGGCGTGCTCGGCTGGCTGCACTCGATGGCCCGCTCCCACGTCGACATCGCGCTCAAGCACCGCCCGGTGCTGATCGCGAACGCACTCGGCTCGCCGCCCGTCGACGTGATCGAGCAGGCGCACGCCAAGGGCGTGGCCGTCGCAGCGCTGGCCGGCGCCGCCAAGCACGCGCTGTCGCACCTCAAGAACGGCGTCGACATCATCGTCGCGCAGGGCTACGAGGCCGGCGGACACACCGGCGAGGTGGCCAGCATGGTGCTCACCCCGGACATCGTGGACGCGGTCGGCCCCGACG
The DNA here is from genome assembly GCF_058215735.1 of Nocardioides sp. Z30_9. NCBI lineage: Bacteria > Bacillati > Actinomycetota > Actinomycetes > Propionibacteriales > Nocardioidaceae > Nocardioides > Nocardioides sp. Z30_9. Next base: position 434,456 of record NZ_JBZAJF010000001.1, on the reverse strand, counting down.
TACCCGTGCTCGGCGCCGGTGGCATCGGCACCGGTCGCCAGATCGCTGCCTCGCTCGCGCTGGGCGCCCAGGGCGTGTGGACCGGCTCGATGTGGCTGACCACCGAGGAGTACGCGAACCTGAACACCAACAAGGGCATGACCGAGGCGTTCCTGCGCGCGACGAGCTCCGACACCGTCCGCACGCGCGTCTACACCGGCAAGCCCGCGCGGCTGCTGAAGACCAAGTGGACCGAGGCCTGGGAGCAGGAGGGCGCACCGAGCCCGCTGCCGATGCCGCTGCAGAACCTGCTCGTCTCCGACGCCCACAGCCGGATGAACGAGCACGGCGACCCCGACGTCGTCTCGATGCCGGTGGGCCAGATCGTCGGCCGGATGAACGAGGTGCGCCCGGTCGCCGAGGTGATGGCCGGTCTCGTGCGCGAGTACGACGAGGCCGTCGAGCGCCTGGAGAAGATCCGGGGCTAGCCGCCCTTCAGCTCCATCGGCCCGTTGACTCTGACGGGGCGCGCTCCTAGGTTCGACCATGGCCATCTTCACGCGGGGCTTCGGCGGCCGCCGCGACCCCGCCGCTGTCACGCTGCCCCCTGGGCAGCACCTCACCGACGGTTTCCCGGTGCTCAGCGCCGGTCCCACGCAGTACGTCGACACCGAGGACTGGTCCCTCGCGGTCACCACCGAGACCGGCGAAACGCAGACCTTCTCGTGGGACGCCCTGCACGGGCTGCCCCAGGAGGACGTGGAGGTGGACCTCCACTGCGTCACCCGCTGGTCCAAGCTCGCGACCCGCTGGCGCGGTGTCCCGGTCGAGGCGTTCCTCGATGAGCTCGAGAGCACGGCGGACTACGTGATGGCCCACTCCTACGGGGGATACACGACCAACCTGCCGCTGGAGGACCTCCCCGACGGCAAGGCCTGGGTGGTCCACGAGTACGACGGCGGCCCGATCCCGGCTGAGCACGGCGGCCCGGTCCGGCTGCTCGTGCCGCACCTGTACCTGTGGAAGTCGGCCAAGTGGCTCAGTGGCCTCACGATGATGACCGGGGACGAGCCCGGGTTCTGGGAGAGCTTCGGCTACCACAACTACGGCGATCCCTGGCGCGAGGAGCGCTACGCCGGTGACTGAGACACCCGTGACTGGGGCACCCGCGCGCACGCGCGGAAAGCTCGGCGGGCCTCGCCCGCGGTGGTTCCCGGCAGAGCTGGTCGGTCTGCGCTCGGAGACCGCGACAGCGCGGACGCTGACCTTCGCGGTGCCCGGGTGGCCGGGACACCTCGCGGGCCAGCACGTCGACGTGCGGCTCACCGCGGCCGACGGGTACTCCGCGCAGCGGGGCTACTCGATCGCGGCACCCACCGATGGCGAGCGGGTGGCGATCACCGTCCAGGAGGTGGCGGGCGGTGAGGTCTCGCCGTACCTCGTGGAGGGGATGGAGCTCGGTGACCAGCTCGAGATGCGCGGGCCGATCGGTGGCTGGTTCGTGTGGTCGCCCAGCGCCGATGCCCCGGTGGAGCAGCCGGTGCTGCTGGTCGGCGGCGGCTCGGGGGTGGCGCCGCTGATGGCGATGATCCGCGAGCGGGCCCGGCTGGGCAGTCGGGCACCCTTCCGTCTCGTCTACTCGGTGCGTGACCCCGGGCAGGTGCTGTACGCCGAGGAGCTCGCCCGGCGAGCCGTCGACGACGGGCTGGTGGTCGACCTCGTCCACACCCGCCGGGCGCCCGAGGGCAGCAGCCGGCCGCCGGGCAGGCTGACCACCGCCGACCTGGTCACTCCCGCGGGGGCAGGGTGGCCCGCCGTACCGCCACCCCGGGCCTACGTCTGCGGCCCCACCGGGTTCGTGGAGGACGTCATCCGCCGGCTCCTGGAGCTCGGCTACGGCAACAGCAGCATCCGTGCAGAACGCTTCGGACCCACAGGAGCCTGAGATGACCGACGAACCTGGCCCCGACCCCGCCCAGCACTGGGCGCTCGACCCCCCACTCGAGCGGGCGCTCGACGGCAACGCCGCCGCTGGACCGTTCGCGGACGTCTTCGGCCTCGACGTCAGCTCGGCGATGGTGACGTGCGGCGGGTGCGAGTGGTCGGGCGTCTTCGCCGAGCAGCGCGCGTTCCTGGGTGGTCCGGGCACGGTGCTGCGCTGTCCGGACTGCGACCAGGTGATGGCGCGGGTCGTGCAGACGCCGACCGCGGTGTGGCTCGACCTGAGTGGCTCGTCGTCGTGGCGGTTCGGGCTGGGGTGAGGCCTATCCCCGCGCCGGCTCGGAGGATCCGGAGTGCTCGGCGAGCCAGTCGAGCATGGTCGGGATCATCTCCTTGTGCGCGCGACGTCCCACGATCAGTCCGGCGTGGCCCGCGTTCAGCTCCAGCCGGTCGAGCTCGGCGCCGGGGAGCTCGAGCGGGGCGCTGGAGGCGGCCGGCACCAGCTTGTCCCTGGCCCCGGTGACCGCGAGGACGGGCACCGTGATGTCGGCGAGGTCGACCACCCGGTTGCCCAGCGGCACCTTCCCGTCGATGAGCGAGTCCTGGTCGACGAAGAGGTCGACGATCTGGCGGAACGCCGCGCCCGGGAAGGGGACGTGCCCGCTCGACCACCGCACCAGCGCCTGGTGCGCCTCGAGCCGGTCGGGGTGCCCCAGGCTGTTCCAAAGGCTCAGATAGGTGGTGATCTCCCCGGCGGGCTCGACGAGGTGGAAGGAGTCCTTGATCCGGTCCGCGGGCACGTTGCCCGTCCAGTCCACCAGGTCCTCGGGTCTGAGCTGGCCTGACCGCAGCATGCTGGTCAGCGGCCCGAGCTCACCCATGTCCACCGGCGTCGCCAGCAGCACGATGTTGCGCACCGGCATCGCCTTGTGGCCCGCGACGCTGAGCAGGGTGAGCACGGCGCCGAGGCAGTAGCCGAAGAGGTTGACCTCCTCGGCACCGGACTCGTCGAGCACGGCCCGCACCGCGCGGGGGATGTACTCGTCGCAGTAGGTCTCCAGCGTGTTCTGCGACTCCACCGCGTCGGGCACGCCCCAGTCGAGCAGGTAGACGTCGTGCCCGGCCTCGAGGAAGCGGCGTACCAGGCTGTTGTCCTCCTGGAGGTCGAAGACCTTCGCGGTGGTGACCAGGCTCATCACGAACAGGATCGGCGTGCCCAGGGTCTCGGCCGGCTCCACGGCGGGCAGGTAGCGGTACAGCCGGACCTTGTCGCGCGACCACACCTGCAGCCGGGGCGAGGGGCTCTCGGCCGGCAGGTTGCGGCCGGTCGCGTTCCGGACGGCGTTGCGGGCCCGCACCCCGGTGTGTCGTACGAACTCGACAGCGCTGCCGGCGCCGCCTCCGAGGTCACGGCTCATGAGAACGGCTCCTTGAGGGTTCCGTCGCGCTGCTGGTCCTCGATCCGTTTGCGCACCTCGCGGAGCTCGCGCTCCAACGACGCGATCTGGACCAGCATCCGGTTCACGTCGCTGCCGGCCGGCAGGTTGAGCAGGTGCAGCAGCCGACGTGAGGGACCCTCGGTCGTGCGGACCACGAGCCCGCGGACGGCCTGCAGGAGGCCGAGGCCGGCCGCGACCTCCTGGCGGTCCACGGCGCTGCGCAGGACCGGTGTTGCGCGGGATTGGGCGGCCAGCACCGCTCGTTGCCACAGTGGGGGCTCAGCCATTGCGGACTCCTCGAGTCGGCACCTCGGTCGTTGCGCCGTCCACGGTCCCGGTGAGGTCGAGGATCAGGCTCCGCAGCAGCACCGGTGCGTCGTACATCGGCACGTGGCCCGCGCCGGGAAGGCTGACCTGCTCCACGTCGGGCAGCCGGCGCAGCAGCGGACGGCCGTGCCGCGCGTAGGGGATGATCCGGTCTCGGCGTCCCCAGACCACGCGGATGGGGCAGCCGGCCCCGCTGAGCTGGGCGATCTGGCCGTCCCGGCGGCCGGCCCGGAGCAGGGCGGGCAGCACGGTGCACTCGCGCGCATCGGCCATCATCTCCGCGGCCGCCCTCGCCGTCATCCGGTCGCCGCGCTCGAGGAGCTGGTGGAACGCCAGCCGCCGACCCATGGGGGAGTGCAGTATCGGGGCCATCGCCGCGGCCGTGAGCGGCATCGCCGAGACCCGGCCCGCCACGCCGAGGGTGAACTGCATCCGGAGGAGGTCCAGCGGGTTGCGCCACGCCCCGGCCGGTGAGACGGCGGTGACCGTGCGGGCGCGTCCGCGCCGGGCGAGCTCGAGCGCCAGCCAGCCACCCAGGGAGTTCCCCACGACGTGCGTGGTCTCGATGCCGGCGTCGTCGAGCTGCGACTCCACGGCGTCGGCGAGCCGCTCGACGCTGACGACCGAGGGGGCCGGAGGTCCGCCGCGGTGACCGGCGAGGGTGAGCGCCAGCACGTCGTGGCGCGCCTGGAGTCCGGTGAGCAGGGGAGCCCACGCCCGCCACGACATGCCCAGCCCGTGGAGCAGCAGCAGCGGGGTGCCCCGGCCGCCGCGATGGTGGCCGGGGTCAGAGCGCACTGAGCCCTCCGTCGACCACCAGGCTGGTGCCCGTCATGTACGCCGAGGCGCGGGAGGCCAGGAAGATGAGCGCAGAGTCCAGCTCGGCCTGCTCACCGAAGCGACCCATCATGCTCTCGGTCCTCACCATCTCCTGGAGAACGTCCTCTCCCTGCGTCATTTCGCTCTCGAAGTACCCCGGGCACAGCGCATTCACACGAATTCCCTTGCGCGCCGACCACTCCTGCGCGAGGTCACGGGTGAGGCCGAGGACCCCGGCCTTGCTCGCGGCGTACGCCGCCTGCGGGAACCGTGGCGCCACCAGGCCCAGCACGCTGGCGATGTTGACGATCGCGGAGCCCGGCGGCATCAGCGGCGCACAGGCCTGTGCCATCCAGAAGGTGCCGGAGAGGTTCACGTCGATCACCTGCCGGAAGGCCTCCGGCGTCTCCCGGGACGCCGGGGTGGCGGTGCCGACACCCGCGTTGTTGACCAGCACGTCCACCCGGCCGAACTGCTCCTCGGCTGCTCGGGCAACGCCGGCGCAGTCCTCCGGGGAGCTCACGTCCGCGGCGACCGTGACCACCTTGGCGCCGGCCTCCTGCAGCGAGGGCGCGAGCTCCTCGAGCTTGTTCAGCCGGCGTGCGGCGAGCACGAGGTCGGCGCCGGCAGCAGCCAGGGCCCGGGCGAAGCCCACCCCGAGACCGGAGCTGGCACCGGTCACGACGACCACCTGGTCGTCGAGCCTGAAAGCAGAGAGTGGATCCATCGGACGACTCCTCGTGGCCGTTGACCGAGCGGACGCTCTCAACGAGGATCGAACGCGGTGGGCGTGCTGTCAACGGCACCCATCGGCTCGAGACCGGGCGACGAGCAGAGAGAGGCATCGACATGTCCCACCTCAACTCCCACCTCACCCGGGCCCCACGCTCCTCCCGCAGGTCGCACTGGAACAACCACCTCGAGCGCCATGCGCACGCGCGACCGGACCTGCCCGCGTTCCGGTTCCGGGGCGAGAGCACCACCTGGCGCGAGCTGCGCGACCGGGTGGAACGGCTGGCCGGTGTGCTGGCCGAGCGCGGGGTCGGTGACGGTGACCGGGTGGCGCTGGTGATGGGCAACCGTCCCGAGTTCATGGAGATCGTGCTCGCCGCCAACCGGCTGGGGGCGATCGGCGTACCCGTGAACTTCCGGCTCTCGGGGGGAGAGGTCTCCTACATCCTCGACGACTCCGGGGCGGAGCTGCTGTTCGCCGACGAGATCGCTGAGCGCTCCGCCCGGGACGCGGCCGAGCTCAGCTCGCGAGACATCGCGGTGGTCGCGGTGGGTGCGACGCCCTGGGAGGGGGCGGAGAGCTACGACGACCTCCTGCGCGACGGTCCCGCCGGCGAGTCACAGCTCGGGCCGATCGACGTACCCGAGGACTCGCCGGCGCTGATCATGTACACCTCCGGCACCACCGGGCGGCCCAAGGGCGCGGTGCTGTCCCACCAGAACCTGCTCTCGCAGAGCGTGGTGCTGATCCGGGCCTACGAGCTGTGCTCCGAGACCGAGGTGAACCTCGTCGCCTCGCCGATGTTCCACATCGGCGCGATCGGCTCGCTCGCCCCGATGATGCTGATCGGCGGAACGATGGTGGTGCTGCCGTCAGTGGCCTTCGACGCCGAGCACGTGCTGGACCTCCTCGAGTCCGAGCAGGTGACCAGCTCCTTCCTGGTCCCCACCCAGTGGCAGGCGCTGTGCGCCGCGCCCGGTGTCGACAAGCGGGACCTGTCGCACCTGCGGACGACCTCCTGGGGAGCAGCCCCGGCCACCGACAAGCTGCTGCGCCAGATGGGGGAGGCCTTCCCCGACGCTCTGAACGTAGCGGTGTTCGGGCAGACCGAGATGTCCCCGATCACCTGCGTGCTGGAGGGCAAGGACGCGCTGCGCAAGCTCGGCTCGGTCGGCAAGCCCGTCTCCACGGTCGCCATCCGGATCGTCGACGACGAGATGAACGACGTGAGCCCCGGCGACGTCGGCGAGATCGTCTACCAGGGCACCGGGCTGATGGAGGGTTACTGGAACAACGACGAGGCGACCGCGGCGGCGTTCGCGGGCGGGTGGTTCCACTCCGGCGACCTGGTGCGGATGGACGAGGAAGGCTTCCTCTACGTCGTCGACCGGTCCAAGGACATGATCATCTCCGGCGGCGAAAATATATATTGCGCCGAGGTGGAGAACGTCCTCGCCGACCATCCCGACATCCGCGAGGTGACCGTGATCGGCCGCGAGCACGAGAAGTGGGGCGAGACCCCGGTCGCCGTGGTCATCGCCACCGGCCCGGACACCGGCCTCGACATCGAGTCCCTGCGGGAGTGGGCCGGCAGCCGGCTGGCCCGCTACAAGCTGCCCACGGCCCTGGAGCTGGTCGAGGAGCTGCCCCGCAACGCGGCCGGCAAGATCTTGAAGCCGGTGCTGCGCGAGCAGTTGGGCTGAGCTCGGCGCTCCTCGCTCAGTCGCCGTCGGGTCGACGACCCTTCTGTCGTGGCTCGAGCGAATCCATGATGGCGCGGACCGCGGGAGCCAACAGGAGCGTGACCAGCACAGCGGCGCCGATGCAGGCGAACAGGAGGGGCCACCAGAAGTAGTCGGCTGACCAGAAGTACGACGCCACCGTCCCGATCATGCAGAGAGCGACGACGCCGTATCCGAACCAGGCGAGTGCATCCTTCACGTCGAGGAAGGTACGGCAGAAGTCGAGTCGTGATGCGTACTATTGCACACCAGCCTGGGGTGGGCCGCCCTGGCGGTCCGCCCACTCCTCGGGTTCGTCCCCGCGAGCCCTCCCGATCCCGGTTCGGTCAGTCGTCCGGGTCCTGACTCATGTCACCGAGCTGCGGCTCGCCCTCGGCGAGGCCGTAGCGCAGCAGCACCGCACCGACCGGGCTGGCGACCGGCGGCTCGAGGAGAGCGAGGTTCGTGGGGACGGCACCGTCGGCGAAGACCTTCTTACCGACCCCGAGCACGATCGGGTAGACCCACAGGTTGAGCCGGTCGAAGAGCCGTTCCCGCAGCAGCGTCTGCACCAGGTCCACGCTGCCGATCACGTGCACGTCCTGGTGCCGGTCCCGCACCTCCTGTACAGCGCTGGCCAGGTCGGGCCCGAGGAGCTCGGAGCCGGCCCAGCCGAGGTCAGGGGTGCCTCGGGGGGCGACGTACTTCGGCACGCTGTTGAGCTGCTCGGCGATGCCGCCGTCCTCGCCGCCCTCCTGGTGCGGCCAGTAGCCTGCGAAGATGTCGTAGGTCCGGCGACCGAGCAGCAGCGCGTCCATCTCCGCCAGTCCGGCGGCGACCTCGTGCCCAACGACGTCGTCGAACAGCGGCGCCTGCCAGCCCCCGAAGGGGAAGCCCCCCTCAGGGTCTTCTTCGGGACCGCCGGGCGCCTGCGCCACGAGGTCGAGGGTGGTGAACAGGTCGATGTGGATCTGGCCCATGGGGGTCGCATCCTGATGGCTGTGGTCTCTCGCCGTTATGACTGCGCCCACGGGCGAGAATCGTCGTTGCGGCGGAGGATTTCTCGGCTGCCCGGGGCCTGGGTCAGAGCAGGTGGGGCAGTGGCCAGGTCTGGCCGGTCGAGCTGTCGATGAGCGCGGCCCGGTCGAAGCGGACGGTCAGTGGCAGGACGTCGGAGACCATCCTCGTGACGGTCGTCAGCTGTGTGCGTCGGGCCCGCGTCGCCACCGAGACGTGTGGCACCCACTCGCCCAACTCGTAGTGCCGGTGCAGCTCAGCGCCGCTCGCCTCCAACGCCATGACGGTGGCGACCTGTCGCTGTGCGATGTCCGGCGTGATCGACGGCGCCAGTGCAGCCCGGCCGCGAGGGAACGCCAGGGTGCCGTGCACCGACACGGACACGGGGCCGGGGTCCGGGAGCGACCCGACCTCCTCCTGCACTCGGGCCAGGTCCCAGCGGCGCAGGACGGCGTAGGACAGGTGGGGATGGTGGTTGCGGTGCGTGTGGCTGGCCAGCGTGGCGATCCCGGCCTCCTCGACGCGCGACCACAGCTCCCGCACCCGGCGTTCTGACCGAGCGTCGAAGAGCAGGCAGACAGCGAGTGCCACTCACCCAGCATCCCCGGTGCCCGGTTCGGTGGCCACGGCCCGAGTGCTGACGATCACCACCCACGGGGCCGTACGACGAACACCACCTCGTCCGGCTCGGCGGCGTCGTTGGCCATCACCCGCACCTCGACGTAGCCCGCCTCGACACCCATGGCGTCGTGCTCGTTGTGGAAGACGTCACGCACCGAGACCAGCCACGCAATCGCGCGCCGGCCCATCCGGGCTCAGTGCCAGTTCCGGATCACGATCCGGCGGCTCACCAACCAGGTGACATCGGGCTCGGCCAGGCTGAACCGCAGCGCCGCGTCGACGGCCTCGTCCTCGGTCGGGCAGTCGGCCCGGGACTCGGACCCCGCCTGCGGGTGCGCGCCGTAGGGGAGGTGCCCCACCACGCCCCACGACCCCCGCCAGGTCGGCGCGACACTTCGGGGCGAGGAATGCACCAGCTCGCCGCCGGCGACGAGCGCGACCCGCTCCCGGATCTGCACGACTCGATAGCCCATCGGCACCCGGTGGAGGAACTCGTCACTTCCCGCGAAGCCGCGCTGGTCACCCGCGGGCCAGCCACGGCCCCACATGCCGGATCCGTCGCTGAGCAGCCACAACGGCTCGGGCGCCGCTCGATCGAAGGGGTCGACGCCGTCGGCCGGCCACTCGAACGAGATCCAGGGGGTCGCAGCTGTCACGGGGGACATCCTGCCGGGTGTCCCCGCACACGTTCCGCGCGGCAGCTCGAAGCCTCGGCCGGCCCGGATCGGGAGGTGGGGCGAGCTGAGCGATGTGCCGGGAAAGCGGCCACTCGTGCGTGCGAATTCCGATGGTTGCCGCTCGGCGTACCGGCTGGCAGGGTCGCTCCATGGGGATCGAGGTACGCCCGGCCACCGACTTTGAGGACGTGGCGACGATGCTCGGCCCCAAGCGCCCAGACGCCAACGTCTGCTGGTGCTTGAGCTACCGGTTGACCTCGTCCAAGGCCAACCGGGAGCTGGTAGGACCTGAACGCGGCGAGTACGTGCGTTCCCTGGTCGAAGAAGTACCGCCTCCCGGTGTCCTCGCGTACGACGGGAAGGAGGTCGTCGGCTGGGCCGCAGTGCACCCTCGAGCCGACACCAGCTTCGCCCGCAACCGCAAGATCCCTCACTTCGACGACCTCGACGTCTGGTCGGTGTGGTGCATCCGCGTGCGCCCCGGGCATCGCGGCACAGGCATCTCGCACCACCTGCTCTCCGGTGCCGTCGAGTTCGCTCGAAGCCTGGGCGCTCCCGCCATCGAGGGCTACCCGGTCGACAACAAAGGATCGAAGGTCGACCTGACGATGGCGTACGTCGGCACCGCGAGCCTGTTCCGACGGGCCGGGTTCCGGCAAGCGGTCGAGACCGACTCGGTCCTCAACGGGTTCCCTCGTGTCCTCATGCGGCTCGACCTGCAGTAGGGCGTGGGGCTGAGGCCACTGCGCGGGGCGTGTCACGGCGCCGACAGGCGGTGTTAAGACGCACTGCAAGACTGCGTCGAACTGGGAAGCCACAGGGTGAAGATGTCCTCATGACAATGAGGGCTTCAGTCACCTTCCACCCAAAGCATCCAGTGGGTTGCGTGCGAGTCGAACTCGACGGCGAGACTGTCCGTTTCCTCAAGAGGGACTTCTACGACCTGGTCTGTAAGACCGAAAGCGAGTTCACCGACGCCATGCAGTTGCCCGTGCGGAAGAGGAAGCGCACAGCACCGATGGTCGGTGTGTAGTGCGACTTCGTGGGCACGAGGCTCTCCAGGTCCTTCACACGTACCTCTCCTGCCGAGCCTCGGAATAGGTCGGGTCGGTCGCGTCCTGCACGCGGCGGTAAGGCGCACCCCTGAGAGCGCGCTCGCCGGGGCAGATCCGTGCGCTCTGCTCGACGTTTGACGCCAGGTTCTTAAGCCAAGCTGGGCGTCTCCTAGCCCGAAGGCCAACTGCGGCCTGCTCACAGACTGCACCCGCATTGCTCCGAGGAGCCCTAGTGACGTGGCGGCAAATGGACCAACGGGCATGAGCCCTGATCGTGCTCGGCACGCGCACATCGTGGCGGGTCTCGCCGACAACGGACAGCCACTCTGCTGGTGACGGGCGCGTCGAGGGACAGGCCAGTGATGTCAGGGGCGACGTCACGGTGCAGGTGTGACTCGTTGCGCCAGTTCTTGCGTGCTTCTCGATTGAAAGCCGGCTCGCCCGAGCGGCGCACGCTGAAACGTGGGATCGGTGGCAAACTGACGACCCGGCCACGCAGGATGCAAGAGCGAGGGGGCGAACGCGGTGAAGTGTCGGTTTGGGCCCGACGGCGTCCACTTCTTCGACCGATCCAGCGGCCTGAACGTTCTGCTCGACGAGGTGGCGGTGCCCGAAGCGCGGTGGTCTCCTGCCCCCCGTCAGGTGTCTATCGCCGTGACCAACGCCTGCGACCTGGCGTGCGCGTACTGCTACGCACCCAAGCACCACGCCCGGCTCAGCCCGGACCGTCTCCGCGCATGGATCACCGAGCTCGATGCGGCCGGCACCCTCGGTGTCGGATTCGGCGGCGGGGAACCCACCCTGTATCGACACTTGGTCGAGGTGTGCACCTACGCTGCCGAACAGACGCGCTTGGCGGTCACGATGACCACCCACGGTCACAGGTGGGACGCCGAACTGATCGAGCGGCTTCGCGGCTCCGTCCACTTCGTCCGGATCAGCGTCGACGGCGTCGAAGCGACGTACCAGCGGCTACGACGGCGGAGTTACGACGCCTTGCGTGACCGGCTCGACCTGATCAGTGAGGCTTTCCCGATCGGCTTGAACTGTGTCGTGAACGAAGACACCGTCGGTCAGCTCAATAAGGTCGCGGACCTCGCGTCCGCCCACGGTGCATCCGAGCTGCTGCTCCTGCCCGAGCAGCCCACCGGCGCTCGGCCAGGCGCTGCGCCGCAGGTGGTGTCGGCGCTGCGGACGTGGGTGCTCGCCTACGCGGGACCGGTGCCGTTGGCCATCTCGGCAGGTGGGGCGTCGGGATTGCCGATTGCCGTCGCGCTTCCGAAGGAAGAAGGTCTGCGGTCGTACGCCCACATTGACGCCACCGGGTTGGCACGCACGACCTCGTACTCAACCATCGGTGAGCCAGTCACCGAGGACGGCGTCCTGGCGGCACTTGACCGACTCGCAGCAATGGACGCGGCATGAAGGTCTGGGACGGCTACGGGACCGAACACTCGATGAATCTGGTGATGATCGGCCAGTTCAAGGACGAGAGGTCAGCGCGGGCCGCAAAACATGTCCTGGATCAGTTGAAAGACGGGGCGAAGGCTGAGGAGATGGCCGGCCGGCTTGTCGTCGGGGAGTCCTTGGCGGAGTTTAGTGACGAACTGTTCAAGATCCTGCGTGAGGTGAATCTTTACAGCCTCACCTACGCCGATTTCGAGCAGTTCTTGTACGACGACACGAAGGTGAGCCTCTCGGGCGACCAGATCGTGGTCGAGACCGACGAGGTTGAGGTCATCGCGTTCGTCAAGGTGCTCCTGGACAAGGGCGCAAAGCTGGAGATGTACTCCGGTCACGACTTCAAGGACACCGGCTACGGGCGGGCGACGTGACCACGATGAGCCGCAGCCGTGACATCGCTTTTCCGACGCTAGAGAGGCCCCACGTCGGGGTGTGAGGCCGATGACGGAACTGAACTGGGAACGCTTTGAGGAACTTCCGGGCGACTCCACAACGAACTTCGAGCTGTTGTGGCGGGGAGCGATCAAGCACAACTACGGCCGCTATGGACGGTTTCGTGCGCGCGCCCAACAGCCGGGTGTGGAGTTCCATCTAGAGCTGGAGCAAGAGTGCGATCTCGGCGAGCCTGGGCGCTGGTACGGGTGGCAGACCAAGTGGTGGAAGATCGCGTCCGGCACTCAGATCGGCGTCAATCGGCGGACGGATGTCGAAGACTCGCTGAAGACGACGAAGAAGTACCTGCCGACTTTGACGGACTGGGTGTTATGCACGCGAAGGCCCCTAACCCCGACCGACCAACAGTGGTACGACGACCTGGCCCCCGGGTTCCGGCTCCACAACGCAGTCGCCGAGGAACTTTCTGTTCTGCTCACCGGGGATGCAGCGCTCCTGCGGGAGACGTTCTTCGGCGACCTCATCCTCACTCCGCATCGCCTGGAGGAACTGCAGGGAGGCTCAGTCGAGGAGGTGAGCGAGCGCTGGTTCCCGGAGGTACACCAGACCACCGAGGCCGAAGAGGCGCTTCGGCGCATGCTCGCCGAGCCGGACGCCTGGACTCATCTGGCGGCCATCGGGTCCGAGATCGAGACGTTGACCGCCATCATCGATCGGGAGGTGGCCGCGAGCCCGCTTCCTGACCCGATGCAAGCAGAGCTCGACGAACTGCTGACTACGGCGGCGACAATCCGCGACCTCCTCGCACAGGCTCACGAGCGGCTCAGCCCGAATGGGGATGGCAGCTGGTTGGAGATCGACGAGGTCGAGGTCCCGGCGTCACCGCCACACACACCTCCGGTGCTACGTCGGCTCAGGGCTATGAACCATCCCGCTTCGCTCGCGTGTACCAATCTGGTCGCGCATGCCCGCCGCGCCGGCGACCTCGCGAAGGACGTCTTCGACGAGCTGCAGGTTCGACTTGCCGTCGTGACTGGCGACGCCGGCTACGGAAAGACCCAGCTCGCTGCGAAGTTGACGACCGACGCGTCCTCTCGGCCCGCAGGTGTCCTTCTGCACGGGCGCCTGCTGAGTGCCCGCGACACCCTCGATCGTTTCGCCTCCCAGGTCTCATTGGCGGGCAAGCCAGTGGAAACGTTCGAGGCGCTCCTTGCGGCAGTCGACGCCGCCGGATCCAGGGGGCGATGCAGGATCCCGATCGTTATCGACGGCCTCAACGAAGCCGAGTCGCCGGCGGATTGGAAACCGCTCCTGAGCAGGCTGCACGCGCTACTGAAGAAGTACTCCTCGGTGCTGGTCGTGTGCACGATCCGGGGCGAGTTCGTGCCGAGCTCCATCCCCTCATCGGTCGGCAACTTCGTCGAACTGGAGGGGTTCTATGAAACCCTGGACGAAGTCGCGGCGAAGTACTTCGAGTACTTCCAGATCGACCCTCGTGGGGCCGACCTTCCGCGTGAACTACTGCGACGGCCGTTGGCCCTCAGGATCTACTGCTCGGTCGCCAACCCCGATCGGAGGGACTGGGTCGCGCTGGCGGACCTTCCGCGCTCCCTGAACGAGATGTTCGACGCGTATCTGCTTCACGTAGCCGAGCGGATCGAACAGCTTAACCATCAGCTCAGCCGCGAGGACGTGCTCGATGCGCTCGACCAGTTCGGGATGGAGATGTGGGAGACCACTGCTCGCGACGTTGGGAAGGGCCGTGCACGCGAGTTGTTCGGCGATGCGGAACGGCGCTGGAGCGACAGCATCCTGATTGCGCTCGAACAGGAGGGTGTGCTGATCCGGCAGGCGCCGCTGAACGATGCCCCGCAGTCTCGCGGAGTGCGACGTGCTTCCGGCGATGATTCGAGGGTCGCGGTCGCCTACGACCTTCTCGCAGGACACATTGTGGCGTCGGCTGTGGTGAGATCTGGGGGACAGACGTTCGTCGACTCCCTAGACACGCCAAAGCTCACCGCACGATTGGCCGGTGGCAGCGAGGAGCGGCATCCGCTCGCGACCGACATTCTCGACGGCCTGGCCTACGTCCTGCCCGAGTCGGGCCGGGGGCACCTTTGGCAGGCGCTCGACCCGTCGGTCGCGGCTGGGGCGTTGCTGCGCGCCACGGCGCTCCGGGCGGCGGTCGTCGACACCGAAACCGTTGACGCGCTTGTAAGGAATCTGCCGTCCCTGGCCCGTAGCCGGGCGCTCTGGACGCGCCTTCAGTCAGTCCGCGCTGCGGAGTCGCACCCGTTGAACGCGGTGTTCCTCGACTCGATCCTGGCCCCGATGGCCGTCGGAGACCGGGACCTGCTGTGGACCGAGTGGCTCAGGACCGATCAAGGCGCGGCTCTCTCGGACGTGCGCGCGCTCCGGGCCCACTGGCAGAGCGACGCCCGGCGCACTGCGGGAGATGCCTTACGGGCCCGGTGGCTCATGTGGGTGCTGACCAGCGCCGTCCGCGACCTGCGCGACGCGGCTACGGCGGCGCTGTACTGGTACGGCCGTCACGACGCTGCCGGATTGTTCGCGCTGGCACTCGACGCACTGGCCATCAACGATCCGTACGTCGGCGAGCGGATGGTCGCTTCTGCTTACGGAGCTGTCACAGCTCACCAGCAGTATGACGCCGGATTCGAGGAGATCCTGGCGTCCTACCTCGACGGCCTGCTGCGGATTGTCTCGGGGCCGGAGCCGTCCGCACCGACCTACCACCGCCTGATCCGTTACTACATCGCCGGCACGTTCGAATTCGCCCGCCAGCATTACCCACGTGCGGTGCCGGGCGACGCGGTGAACGGCATTGTCTTCGCGGACGCCACACTCCCCGAGCCGTTGCCTGGAGGTGACCCGCGACGGGCGGAGGTGGACCACACCATCCAGATGGACTTCGGCAACTACACCATCGGCCGGCTCTTCGACGACCGCAGGAACTACGACAACAAGCACCGAGGACACGCGGACGCAACCGCACAGGTGCTCGGCGTGGTCTATGACCTGGGATGGCGCGAGGAACTCTTCGCCGATGTCGACTCCTCCGTCGGACGTCGCGGCCTGGACCGGAATCCAGGACGCGTCGAGCGATACGGAAAGAAGTACGGATGGATCGGGTTCTACTTGGTCTCCGGTCGGCTCGTTGCGCAGGGAAGTTGGATCCCGTGGCTCGAAGTCGACATCGATCCCACGTTCCCTCAACCGTCACCACAGGTACCCGTCACGGTCCCGACCTGGGCGGCGAAGGCGCCCGAGGACGACCGGGACTGGTTGCTGGACGGCCCTGTGGACATCCCGGATGACCTCTTGTATCGCGATGTCCTGGACGGCGACGCGGGGCCGTGGGTTCTGGTGCACGCTGAGCTGAATGACACGGACGACGTGACTGGGCGCAGGACCTTCGGACTCTTCAACACTGTCGCGGTCGAACGCGACGACCTTGACCGAGCGCTCGGTTGGTGGAGCTCAGTCGGGCATCCGGGGCGGGACATCATCGATCTGCCGACCGCCTACTACGTGTTCGCGGGCGAGGTCCCGTGGCACCCCCGGATGGTTACGTCGGGCGATGACTTGGCGGGAACCAGGAGATCATCGGCTGCGGCCGCTCTCGGGGATGGTGAAGAGAATTCCAGTTGGGCTGAGCATTCCAGTGGTGGGGATCCGGTGGTCGATCCGCACGATGTCGAAGACCCGTATTTCAATGAAATTCGCATCTACACCGACGTCGAGGACGACGGGGACGAGGATGGTTCGGCCCTTGACGCTTTAATCGCGGAGTACGGCGGGGCCTTTCCCGGCACCAATCGCAAGTGGCCTACCCATGAGAGCATCCCGTTCGAGTCCTTGGCGCACACCTTTGCTTGGGAAGGTCACCACAGCGCGGAGAACCAGGAGTTCGCCTATCTGCCTAGCCGCCGCCTGTCGCTACACAGCCAACTGCGCGCTGTTGGTGCGAGCTTCGATCAGGTCGACCAGGCAGGGCGACCGGCGGCGAAGGCCTACGCGGCTCCCCAGGGGCGGGAGGGACACCTGCTCTACATCCGCGAGGACTGTGTCCAGACGTACGCCCAGGGACGAGCGATCGTCTTGTTCGGTTGGGGTGAGCGGGAGATTCATCTTGCCCGGCCGGACAGCATCTCCGATCGACTTCGAGACGTGTACCACTCGGACCGCAACATCTGGCGTATCCACCGTGTGTTCGCCAACGGGGGCTCGTCGTCGGCAGTGTCCGCGGCCCCGGACCCGCCGGATTCACCAGCGAAGGCGGACTCCTGACAACGGCCAAGATCCTCGCGGCCCGAGCGGTGCGTTGAGAAGGTCGGCGGAGAGCTTTGCGTAGTCCTCCAGGTGTAGACAGACCCGGGGGTCGCGGAGAACGAGAGCTGACCGCACGGGGGATCCCCGACTAGTTCCTGGATGACGACATCGCCGAGAGGAACCGCCAACTTGAGACACGTAGCAGGACCGGTCTACTCGCCCGACGCACTGGCCCAGAGGTCTTGCTGCCAGACCACCTTGGGACGGATGACTTGGACGCCCTCGACGGTCTGGCCAATGGGTTGACCGCCGTCGTAGGTCATGAAGAAGTCGCTCCTGACCGCGACGGCAGCGGCGAGGTGGACGGCGTCCGCCGTGCTGATTTTCTTTGTCGCGACGGCGTTCTTGTTTCTCCACTCAGCAAAGAGGCGTACCGCCTCGCGTGCGAGGTGACGGTCGACTTCGATCCAGGTCGTTGAGCGAGCCGTGAACCATCCGATAAGCAGTTCTTGGACATGCTTCTTGTCTTTGGCCTTGGATGAGGCGTTGCATCCGGTCTCGGCCTCGGTGAGCGAGGACGCCGCCAACTGGATGTCGCCGTTGGCGACGGCGTCGAAGACCTCCTTGGCCACTACATGTCGCGGCCGCCCGTCCTCGGGGTGCAACTCGTTGTTGAGGGTGAGCAAGTCCACATAGATGTCGGTGTCGAGATACACCAGAGGGGGCTCGACCCTCTTCTTGCTTTTAGGCACGGCGACGCTCCTGGTTGAGGAACTCGGTCACCGATAGCCCACCGGTCATGTCGGGCAGTGCGCCGTACAGTTCGCGTACAGGACCACGACCCGAGTCGTCGTCGGGAAGGACCTCGATGCCGCCCACCGTCATGCGGATCGGCTGGCCGTAAGCGTTTCGGGTGATCCTGCCTCGCAGCGTGACCCGGTGATTCCAGGCCTTTCGGATGTCGTCGGCCATGCCAAGTCCTGCCGAGCAGGTCACGGCGCGGTGTCGGACCGGGTCGTAGATAGTGGCTCGCACACCGCTGCGGACCTTCTTGATCGCGTCAAGGCTGCCTGTGATGGAGCCGATGGATACCTCGGCCTGCCGCACTGCAGACCGAGCGTTCGCGACGACTTCCTGGCTTAGCGGCACGTGCTCGCCCACACGGCCGTTGACCACTGCCAGGGAAACCTCGTGGATTCCGTCGCGTGGCATTGCGACACTGATGAGGCGATGCACCGTCGTCTCGGAGTAGAACTCTGGCAACTCCGGTGCCTGCTGAAGTGCACGCACACCATTGACAAGTGCAGTCACGGGCATCATCAGGCTTGCACGATCGCGTGGGCTGGCGGCCGCGGTGAGCCGGACCTTAAACTCTCGTCTCTGGTGCGTGAGGTCGTTGACGACCCAGTTCGGTCGCGGCACGCGATCGACTATCGCGACGCGGTCGATCTCATCCAGCGCCTTCGCGAGTCGCGTCAACGTGGAGGTGAAGCGACCGACATCTGGCTCGCGATCACCCTGGGTGATTCGAACCTCTATCGCCGAGACCGCTGTCATGAGACGCACGGTAGCGCCGAGTGGGCTACCCGTCACCCGATTCGCTGCGTTACCGTCATCGGCGAGTTCGAGGACCTGTGGGGTGGATTCCCGCCGAGCGCATTGGCGGAGCGTGCGCCGCCGGTTCGTCAGGACATCACAACGCTCGTCATGCACAGGCCGCGCCTCTTGCCAAGGGCCCTTGGCGGTGAGTTCACGAATTGGCGGCGTGGAGCCTGTCCAATTCCAAGACTGAGCGGTGCAGCGCGTGAAGATGAGGTCGCGTCATTCTGGGTGCTGTGACGCGCCATCGCGCGGCGACGTCTTGGGAGGTTGCGTTTGGGTCCGGAATGCTCCCTCACAAATCCCCAGGCGGCGTGAGCGCCTGAATCAGGCGCGCCAGGGACGTGGGGTCGGACGCCGCGTGCGCCGGGACGATCTGGCCGACCGAGACGCCCAGGCAGTCGGGGTCTCGCCACAGGTGTGCCAGGGCCAGTCCGAGCTGCGCGAGGGTGGGGCCGCTGTTGCGCCCGTTGGTGTCCTCCGCGATCGGGGCGTCCAGGAAGTCCAGGACGTCGACGTCGACATGGACGAGAAACGCGCCCGCGGGCAGTGCCTGCCTCGCCTTTTCCGCTGCGCTTTCCGGGGCCGCGACCAGCTCGTCCTGGGGTACGACGGACAGGTCGAGCTCCGTGGCCTGGGTGCGCTCCCAGTCCGTGGTGGCGCCCAGGTCCACTCCGAGATAGCTCAGCTGGTCCGGCCGCAGCAGGGGCGACCGATGCCCTACCTCGACGAGCTCCCTGGCCGTTCCCTCGAGGTTCAAGGCGTGCGCCATGCCCATCCAGCTCAGTGATCCCTGCGAGGTCGAGGCGGGGGTGTTCAGGTCGAGGTGGCGGTCGATGTAGATCAGGCCGGGTTCGATTCGCGCCCGCTCGGCGGCGGCGCACACGCCCAGCGCGACGGTGCAGCTGCCGCCGATCACCAACAGGCGCTCGCCCGGCGCGATCAGGGCGGCGGCCCGCTCGGCGAGCTCGCGGAGCGCGTCCACCTCCTCGTCGAGGTTCTGGGCCAGCGGACGATCGCGGTCCGGGCGCCAGCGGCGCTCCCGCAGGTCGCCTGCATCGGTGACCGTGTGCCCGGCGGCCTCGAGCGCGTCGAGCAGTCCGGCTGCGCGCAGAGCCGCGGGCGCCTGCTCGGTGCCGAGGCAGTAGGCGCCTGCGCTGCTGGGATAGCCGAGGACGGTGAGCGTGGCCACGTCCCACACCTACATCCGTGTCCCGGAACGCAGCAAGGGGGTTCCCCGGACCGGTGTGGGGCCTGGCGTCTCGGACTCCGATCGCACGGTGGCTGCCGGCGGGCTAGGCGAAGTCCGACTCGGCGTACCGGTTCAGGGCCTTGACCCAGAGGCGGGCGATCAACCGCCTCACCGGCGGAGTGTGGAACAACGCCAGCGCGACCTTGTCGCGGGTGCGGGTGACGCCGGTGTGCGTCCACTCGACGTACACGTGGCTGCCACCGCCGTCCGCGGCGACGGCTCGGACCGATCCCGTGCCGGACCCACCCCAGCTGCTGTCCTCGACCGTCATCCGGAGCACGTCGGGATCGGACCAGTCGTAGCGGGAGACGACCCAGAACGGCGATCCGGCGGTGCTCTCCCTCGCCACCGCCCAGGTGTCTCCGAGTGCGCGCACCTCGTAGGCCTTCGGGTCGAGGGTGCGGCTCCAGATCTGGGTACGACGTTCGGTGAAGTCGGTCAGGGCCCCCAGGACCTGCTCGGGCGACGCGAGGGTGTCCACCTCGAAGCGCATCGGGCTCACGCACCGACGAGCTGGACACCGTGGCGGCTGGTCACCGACATGATCTCCGCCATCGAGTCCTCGACCGGCCGGTCAGCCGGGACCGAGCTGGAGAAGTCGGCGAAGAACCGACCGGCCCCGTCGCCGGAGGTGATCGCCACGAACCGCGCGGACTCGCTGACGACCTCGAAGGTGCTCGGTGTCCCGGCCGGGAAGACGATCACGCCGCCCGGCTCGACGTCGTAGGTCGTGCCGTCGACGAGCGCGTTGACCCTGCCCTCCAGCAGGAACAGCACGCCGGTCCACGGCGACACGTGCGGGGGCGCCATCGGCGCGGCCGGCGCGACCACCTCGAAGACCTCGAAGGCCCCGGCGGCGTCCTGGACGGTGGCCTTCGCGATGTGGTCGCCGTCGATCATCGGGTAGTGCCGGCCCTCTCCGGGCCGGATGTGGGTGGTGCTCATGGTTCCTCCTCGGGTCGGGAGATTCAGCATCCGCCGGGGGAGGGGCAGGGGGGCGAGTAGTGCGCTACTCGACTCCGAGGACGTCGGCCAGCGCGGTGCGCTCGGAGACGCCCAGCTTGAGGCCTGCGCGGTACAGGTGCCCCTCGACGGTGCGCACCGACACGCTCAGCCGCTCGGCGATGGACTTGTTCGTCAGCCCCCGGGCGGCCAGCGAGGCGATCTCGCGCTCGCGCGCGGTCAGCGGCAGCGGCCGGGCTGCGATCGCCAGGGCCGGGGTGTGGGCGCCGGACCGGTCGGCCAGCTTCGCGGCGCGGGCCGCGGCGGTGAGCGCCGAACCCTGGCGGCCCTCGCGGCGGCGTACGTCGGCCGCCTGCGCCGCCGCGTCGCCGGCGGCGAGGAGGTCGCCGAGCCGGGCCCAGTCATCGGCCGCGTCGAGTAGCGCCTGCCCGTCCTGGTCGGCCCACGCCCGGGCATGGGCGCAGGCCGCCGCGGCGCGAGGGCTCAGCCCGGCGAGCGCCGCGAGGTGGGGCCACGCCTCGGGGTCGCCGAGCTGGACGGCGCTCTGCCAGGCGAGCACCTCGTAGCCAGGGGCGCCGGTCTCGTGGGCGAGACCGGCCGCGGCCACGGCGTGGCCGAGCGCCTCGGTCGTGGCGCCTTCCGCGGCCGCTCCCCACGCCCGCGCCAGCAGGTCGTCGGGGGCGTAGATCCGGTACGCCGGGTGCTGCCCCGCGGCCAGGTCGGCCAGCAGGGGAGCGGCCGGCGCAGCCTGGCCTGCCTGCGCCAGGGCCGTGACCAGCAGTGTGCGGCAGCGGAACCGGAACTCGTGGCGCGAGTCCGCCAGCCCGGCCCACGCCTCCCGCAGCGGGACCAGGGCGTCGCGGACCCGGCCACCGGCAAGGGCGGCATGCCCGGTGACGACCAGCCCCATCAACCTGGCCGGGCCCGGGAGGTCGTCCGAGGCGGCCTGCATCCTGCGGGCCTGGTCGCTGGCTCGGTCGGGCGTCCCGGCGAGGCGGTGCCCGAGCACCTGGTAGTCCGCGAGCCCGAACCCGGGAATCACCGTCGGCACGCGGTCCGCGGTGAGACCGCCCACGGCCGAGGCCTCGTCGAGGAGTCCGGCGTCCCCGGCGACCGCGGCTCCCGCGGACACCCCGGAGGCGACCAGGATGCGGGCCAGGTCGTCGGGCAGCTCCTCGCGCAGCAGCGCCCGACCGTGACCGAGGGCGGTCGAGAGGTCGCCGACCGCGGCAGCCAGGGCGATGGACATCGCGGCGACGTGCAGCGGGGCCACGCCGGTGGCCTCGGCTGCGGCCAGCGCCCGGCGCGCTTCGTCGGGACGGGCCATCGTGAAGAGCAGGTTGCCGGTGCGGTGCAGCTGTGCCAGCGCGCGGGTCCCGGGGTCCGGCGCGCGGGTGGCGATCTCGGTGAGCAGCGCCTCGGCCTCGTCGCCGCGGCTGAGCCAGGACAGCGCTGCGGCGTGCACCAGCCGGGCGGCAGGGTCACCGGTGGCGGCAGCCGCGCGGGCCAGCCGCTCGGCCAGGGGCAGGTCGTACACCGCAGTTGCCGCCTGGGCGGCCTGCAGGAACAGCGTGGGGTCCGGTGGCAGGTCGGAGTCGAGGGTGAGCACGGCGCGGGGGATCGGGTCCGGTGCTGCGTCCAGGGTCAGCGCGACCCGGCCCCGCAGGCGGCGCGCGCGCAGGGTGCCCATCGCGGCGCGGCGGACCTCGCCGTACAGCGGGTGCGCCAGCCGGGCGACATGCCCGTCGATGCGCACCAGCCCTCGGCTCTCGGCCTCCTCCAGGTCCGTGGGTGAGGTGAGCGCGGACAGCGCCGGCACCGCCACCGGCTCGGCCAGCGCGACCACGTCGACGACGTCGTGCACCCCCGCCGGAAGGCTGCCGATCTCGCGGGCAAGGAGGTCGGCCAGCTCCGGGGAGATCGCCGGCTCGCTGGTCCATCGCCAGATCCCGGACGCCGCGGTGAACCGGCCAGCCGACACCTCCCCGGCCAGCAGGTGCCGCAGGAACAGCGGGCTGCCCTGGGTCAGGGTCCACAACCGGTGCGCGGAGGCCGAGTCGACCGGGCCGCCGAGCACCCGGGCGACCAGGCCGGTGGTCTCGGCGACGTCCAGCGGCGCCAAGTCCAGGCGCGGGAGGTGGTCGTCCTTCCACACCGAGGTCACCGTGTCGGGGGCCGGCTCCCCGCTGCGGAGCGTGACCACGACCGGTGCGACGCGGCGTTGCACCGCGCGGTGCAGCACGATCGCGGAGTGCTCGTCGAGCAGGTGCGCGTCGTCGACGGCCAGCACCAGCGGCTGCTGCCGGGCGAGCTGGTCCAGCGCCCGGGCGACGGTCTGGACGACGGTCTGGGCGGCGTCCCCGGAGGGTACGTCGAGGAGACCGGCGAAGGCGCCGAGCGGGAACGGCCGGGCGGCCGTGCTGCCGTGCGCCCAGACCACCGTCGCGCCGCGCCCCCGGGGGACAGCCAGCGCCTCGCGGACGAGCCGGGTCTTGCCCACCCCGGCCGGGCCAGCCACCACGATGCCCGCCGCGTCGGGCCGGATCGCCGACACGACCCTGCGCAGCTCCTCGTCCCGGCCGGTCAGCGGCCACGACCGCTCCATCGGCTCAGGTTAGCCAGCGTGGGATGGACGGCGCACCCACGCCGACCAGGCGTTGCTTCCCTGACGCGCGCCGTCGGGCCGGCTCCGGTCAGACGACGACGAGCTTGCTTCCGTCGGGTGCGTGGTCGGTCATCGCGACTCTCTGGATCGCGGGGTCGTCATAGGTGTTCCAGTAGTAGGTCTTGCTCCGCGCCGAGTAGAGCCCGGTGTAGATGGTCTTCTCGAAGTCGCCGTCGCCCATGGCTGCGCTGCCGTCGACCATCGCGACCTGTTGGAGCGTGTGGAACGCCCTGCTGACGTTCTCCTCCTCGCTCGCCTTCTCCGGGTAGTGCGCGTTCACGTACGCCGCGCGCACGAACCGGGACGGTGAGTAGTAGTCCCCGGGGACCCCCCGCATGTGCGACCCCGAGCCGAACGGGCCCAGATGCGCCCGCCCGAGCACGATCTCCTCGGGAAAGGCGGGGTCCACGTTGAGGTAGTTGCGCAGGTTCTCGTGGTGCCACGAGAAACCCGGCTGGTTGGCGAGGACGTCGACGTCGTCGTCGAAGACCTGCAGGCCCTCGCTCGTGGACTCCACCACGATGGCGCGGTCCGAGTCGCCGATGATCCAGTGCAGCAGCGAGCTCGGGTACTTGTCGTTGATGGGCTTGTCGACGATGACGACATCGCCGAGCGCGGCCTCGACCTCGTCGACGCTGGCGAACTGAGAGGCCACCCAGAGAGGGAACTCGAAGGCGGCGACATTCGTCGCACCGTCCAGTGGCGCCGGCGCGTAGCTCGCGTAGCCCGGGAAGTTGAGGCCCGCCACGGCCAGGCCGGCATCGTTGCCGCAGTCGAAGTACAGCGGCGTGTCCTCCTCCACGATCCCCATGCCGATGACGGCGTACTGGATGCGCGGCACCGCGCCGAAGGGGGAGTTCGTGTCGTACCCAGTGGGTGTCACCACCACCCGCTCGCCGTAGCCGAAAGTCCAGTCGAGGTTTCGTGCGAGATAGAGATTGCTGCTTGCGTCGGTGAACCTGATGCTCGTGCACATGTCGTTGCCCCTGCCTGTGGCGAGCTCCGACGACCCCGCGTGACAGTCGCCGCCCGACCTCGCTCGTCCGGTGCGCCGTGACCCGACGGGCCCCGGTGGTAGTCCTTTCCACCGTAGCGCCGGACGAAATGCCGCGAAGTGCGCTGGCGGCGATGATTCGCCAGCCGTCAGGCAGTCTCACCTGCATGACACCAGCTGAAGAGTTTCGTGAGATCGGGGGTCGGTTCAGCGAGATCGTGGACGCGGTCCGCTCCGACCAGTGGGATGCCCCCACGCCAGTGGCCGGGTGGAAGGCACGCGACGTCGTCGGTCACCTGATCGGGTGGTTCCCGGCACTCGTGCATGACTTGGACCTGGCGCTCCCGGCTGGTCCCTCGGCTGAGACGGACCCTGGTGCGGCTTGGCGGGTCTTCGCAGGAGGGGTGATCTCGCTGCTCGAAGACCCCGCTTCCGCCGCACTCGTGCCCCCCGACCCGAACTTCGGTGGGGTGCCGCTCGACCAAGCGGTCTCGCGGTTCTTCACGCCCGACGTGTTCAACCACGCGTGGGATCTGGCCATGGCGACCGGTCAGGTGCCGGCACTCGACCCGGAGCGATGCGAGTCACTGCTCGCCGAGATGGAGCCCATCGACCAGCTGCTGAGGGACAGCGGGCACTTCGGACCTCGCGTCGAGGTGCAGGGGGACGCCGACCCTGAAACGCGGCTGGTCGCATTCTTGGGTCGCGACCCTTACTGGGCTCCGCCGCCCGCGACCTAGGATCGATTGATGATCGGCGACCGCTGGGGTGTGACGCCCGCCGAGGTGTCCATGCGCTACCCGTGCGACGACCTGGTCCCGAACCCCGCGTGGCAGGCCTGGCGCGGGGTCACCGTCAACGCCTCGCCCGACGTGGTGTGGCCCTGGATCGCACAGATCAGGCTCGCGCCCTACTCCTATGACTGGATCGACAACCGCGGCCGGCGCTCGCCTCGTGAGCTCCGTGGACTGGCCGAGCCCGAGGCCGGCGAGCCGTTCAGCGCCACCGCGGGCCGTCCACTGGGGACCATCGTGGCGGTGGAGCCCGGAGTCCACCTGACGGCCAAGATCATGGGCGTTCACATGTCCTACGTCCTGGAGGGCACTGGGCGGGTGACCCGGCTCCTGTTGAAGCTCGCCGCGCACAACGGGCGCGCGCTCGGACCGCTGTTCGCGGTCGACGATCTCGTGATGGCGCGCAAGCAACTGCTCACTCTCAAGGAGCTGGCCGAGGCTCAGACCGAACGCAGATAGCGGTTCGTCATTCAGCTCTGGACGCCTGCGCTGACGGGGCCACCGAGCTTCGTGAGCAAGGACGCCGGCCGAGAGAACGCAGTGATCGTGAACTGCACCTGCCCGTCCTCGCGCAGCTCGACGACGAAGGCCTCCTCGCCGCGCTCGGGGTGCCCGGGCAAGGTGCCGTAGGCGAAACCGCGATGCCGTGGCTCGTCGATGACCTCCACCACACGCACCGGTGCGTCCAGGCCGAGTCGCGACCAGCCGATGCGCAGCACCGCGACAGCGCCTTCGACGATGTCGGGGCTCGAGGGGCGAACGGCCAGCCCGGCCCTGCGGTGCATGTCCCACCCCAGCAACGTGCGGGAAGCCTCCTCGAACCTGGCGGAGCCGCTGCCCAGGACTCGGTAGCGCTGCAGGTGCGCATAACCGCGAGGCAGTCTCCCGAGCGAGGCGCCCACCTCGGCGTACGTCAGTTCCTGCTGTTCCAGTGCAGCGACTTCTCGGCTGGTCAGCAGGTCGGGCTCCACGGGCGCATCCTCGCACCTCCCGGATCGGGGTCATCCCTGATCCGCTGGCGCCGTGACTGGACCTACCGTCGTGTGATGAGCAGGCGATTCTTGTGGGCCGCTGCCCTGGCTGGTGGGATCCACGCCGGCTTCAGCCTGTACTGGGCGGTGGGCGGGAGAGCACTGCTGGCCACCGTGGGCCCCTGGGCAGTGACGTTGGTGGACACGAGGCCCGTCGTCGCTGGTCTGGGTCTGACGGCTGTCGGTGTGCTCAAGCTCGCGGCGGCGGCAGTTCCATTGCTGCTCGCCTCAGGTCGACTGCCGGCGCCCCGGGTATGGCGAACGCTGTGCCGCGCAGGTGCCTGGCTTCTCGTCTTGTACGGCGGCGTGAACGCAGCCGTGGCCTGGCTCGTCCTGGGCGGAGTCGTGACCTCATCCGATGGCTACGACCGGGACGCGATGATCGGCCACGCCGCGCTGTGGGATCCGCTGTTCCTGCTCTGGGGCATTCTCATCCTCCTCGGGCTTCGAAGGGGGCCCACCGCACGGGGTCCTGACCACGTGCGAGAGCACACCACTGGATCGCGGTAGGGATCGCCTCCCGGCGGGCACCGCTTCCTCGCCGGAGTGCTGACATGACCCAGCCATGGGCAGCGTCGATGTCCTCGTCCCTACCGTTTGAGACGGAGCCATCGGGGTTCAGGATGGCGTTCGCGGACGATGGGGGAGAGGTCAGCAGGTATCGGACGTGTTCGCTTCCGGTGGGTATTCGGCGCTCGATCAGCTATCGGGCGGCCCCACGGTTTCGCCGCGTCACCCGCCCTGCTCGACCTGTGGACGCCACGGCTCGTGCTCGTGCGAGAGCCAGACCTCCGCAGGGTCGAGCGCGCGGACCAGCCGCTGGCCTTCGGTGCTCGGCTCGTCCAGCTCTCCGTGGAAGACCGCCGTGTCGCCGCAGACGACGACTGGTTGCCCGCCCGTCTCGATGACGACCACCTGCGAGCCACGCGTGTGCCCCGGGGTCGGGACCAGCCGGATCCCCGGCAGCAGCTCGTGCTCGCCGTCGACCGCGACGTACTCCACGCCGGGCGCCTCGACCCATTCGCGGATCGTGTAGTCGTCCTTGCTGCGTGCGTCGTCGAGCTCGACGCGCTGGACGTAGATCGGCTTGCCGGCGAAGAGGCGGTTGCCGCCACAGTGGTCGAAGTGCAGGTGGGTGTTGACGACGATGTCGATGCTGTCCAGGTCGAAGTCGGCCTGCGTGCTCAGTGGGGTCAGGCGTGGATCCATGTCGGCCACCGCCGGGTGCAGCTCCGTCATCCCGGTGTCGACCAGTACGCGCGCCTCGGGATGGTCGATCACGTGGACGTAGACCGGCATCCGCTCGTCCTCGGCGAGCAGCTCGGCCACGAGTACCGGGGTCACGGTCGGCGCCGAGCTCCCGCTCGCGGTCTGGTCTGTGCGGGGTCGTGACTCACTCATCGCCCTCAGCTCCCGTGCATGTGTACGCCGCTGGGCGCGGCTCTCGACGTCTGGACCCCACGACCGCGCGGAAGTCATCGCGCACCACGGTAGTCCTCGAGAAGCCGAGAAACATTTCTTTCGAGGACTACCGCATTTTGGTCAAAACCGCAGGTCAGAGGCCCATTGTTGTCAGTGCTCGGTGCTTGGATTTCACTATGAGCAGCCAGCCGGTCGACCACCTCCACCCGGTGGTCGACTTCGCCCACCGGCTGAAGGGGCGGCTCGATTCGCTGGCCTCGACCCCGCTTTGGTCGATGACGGCGTCGGAGAAGCGAGAGGCCCTGGTGGAGCTCTCCGATGCCAGTGCTCAGCTCGACTCGCTCCGTCTTCGGCTGCTCGCCGAGGCCGAGCACAGCGAGGCCACCGTGGACACCGGCGCCGCGACCGCCGCCGACTGGCTCGCGGTCGAGACTCACCAGACCCGCCGCGACGCTCGCTCTGACCTGAAGCTCGCCCTGAAGCTGGAGGACCACGAAGTCCTCGCCGCCGCGTTGGCGTCCGGCGAGGTGAACCTGCCCCAGGCCCGAGCGATCGTCGCGTCCCTGGACCGCCTGCCCCGCACCGGCCCGTTCGCGGTCTCGGCCGAGCAGCGGGTTGCTGCGGAGGCGCATCTCGTCGGACTGGCTGCGGATCACGACGCCAAGATGCTGCGGCTGCTGGGCCGGCACCTGTTCGAGGTGATCGCCCCCGCACTGGCCGAGGAGTTCGAGGGCCGGGCGCTGGAGCGCGAGGAGGCAGAGGCGCTGCGGCGTACGACATTGTCGATGCACGAGGACGATGAAGGCACCTGCCACGGACGGTTCCGGATCCCCGCTCTGCACGGTCAGATCCTCACCAAGATGATCCTCGCGCTCACGTCCCCGTCCCGGGCCGTCACCGTGGACCAGACCGGGATCGACCCCGACCTCCCCACCCCGGTCCGGCACGGGATCGCGTTCACCCAGCTGCTCGAAGCCGTCCCGGCGAAGTCACTGCCCCAGACCGGCGGCTGCGGCGCCACCATCGTGGTCACCATGACCCTGGACCAGCTGATGGGTCGCCTCGATGCCGCCGGCGTGTGCACCCTGGACACCGGCGGGCGTATCTCAGCGAGCGAGGCCCGCCGCCTCGCCTGCCGCGCCGGGATCATCCCGATGGTCCTCGGCGGGAAGAGCCAGGTCCTCGACGTAGGGCGACGTCGGCGGCTGCACAGCGAAGCCATGCGCCTGGCAATGGGAGTCCGCGACGGTGGCTGCACCGCAGAGCACTGCGAAACCCCACCCGGCCTCTGCCACGCCCACCACGACAAACGCTGGGCCGACGGCGGGCACACCAACGTGGAGACTGGCCGGCTGTTGTGTCCGCACCACCACCGCAGGGTGCACGACCCGGCGTATCGGACGGAACGGCTCCCCAACGGGAAGGTGCGGTTTCATCGGCGGGAGTGACCGGCTCGGAGATTCCGGCTGGTCAGCGCCCGAGCCAGCGCCGGGCGTTTGGAAGGGCGGGCATGCGCGGTGAGGTGACGGAGGTTGTGGAGCGCCTCGCCACCTCGTAGGCGGGTCGGCGCGATAGACATTCCTGGCGTCGGGTTGCTCAACCCATCCCAGCAACCGTGTACGCCGTACCGCGCTCTTCCCGCTCCCAGACCACGCCCTCGCTTCCCAGTCCCTCCGCCTTCAGCTCCCGCTTGAGGACCTTGTTGGTCGCGGTGCGGGGAAGCTCGTCGAGGATCCGGACGAAGCGCGGGCGCTGCTTGGGGCCGAGGTCCGGTTGCTCGGAGAGGAACTGCTCGAAGGTGCCGGGGTCGAGCGAATCGGCGAGCACCAGCGCTGCGACGAGCTGGTCGCCCGAGCGCGGGTCGGGGACGGCGTACACCGCTGCCTGGGCAATCGCGGGGTGGCGGACCAGGATGCGCTCGATGGGGGCGGCGGCGAGGTTCTCGCCGTCGACGCGGAGCCAGTCGGCGGTGCGGCCGGCGTAGTAGACCCAGCCGTCGGCGTCGCGGTAGGCGAGGTCGCCGCTCCAGTACATGCCGTCGCGCAGCCGCTCGGCGGTGGCGGCGTCGTCGTTGTAGTAGCCGGCGAACTGGCCGCCGCCGGTGGTGTTGACGAGTTCGCCGGTGGCCTCGTCGAGGTTGGTCACCCGGCCGGTGTCGTCGAAGGTGGCGCGCGGGCACTCGTGCCCCGTCTCCCGGTCCAGCACGGCGACGCCCGCCAGCGGCTGGCCCAGCGACCCCGCGGGGGTGCCGGGGATCCGGGAGATCACGATGGCGTTCTCGGTGGAGCCGAACCCGTCGATCACGCGGCAGCCGAACCGCTTCGCGAACGCCGCGATGTCACGGTCCCCGGCCTCGTTGCCGAACGCCAGCCGCAGCGGGTTGTCCGCGTCGTCGGGCTGCTCGGGGGTGGCCAGCACGTAGGCGAGCGGCTTGCCGACGTAGTTGAGGTACGTCGCGCCGTACCGCCGCAGGTCGGGGAGGACCTGGTGCGCCGAGAACCTCTCCGCCAGCGCGACCGTGCCCCCGGTGACCAGCGCGGGTGCCCAGCCGGCCATCACCGCGTTGCTGTGGAACAGCGGCATCGACACGTAGTAGACGTCGTCACCGCTCAGGCCGAGCCGCTCGACGAGGTAGCCGCCGGGATAGGTCACCTTCTCGTGGGTGATCCGCACGGCCTTCGGGCTCCCGCTCGTGCCCGAGGTGAAGATCAGCATGAACAGCGAGTCCGGCTCCGGCGCGGCCTCCGGCGCGACCGCGTCCGCCACGGTCACCGCCCGCACCCAGTCGGGGTCATCGCTGCGGATCACGCGTACGCCGGACAGGTCGAGGTCATCGAGCAGGGGCAGGTGCCGCGGATCGGCGAGCACGAGCTGGCAGTCGGCCTTGATGATGTCGGCGAGAAGCGAGTCGCCGCGCCGGGTGGTGTTCAGCCCGACGGCGACGTGCGTGCCCAGCCCGGCCGCGGCCAGCTGGAAGGCCATCTCCGGGGTGTTGTCGAGCAGCAGCCCCACGTGCGGTGGGCGGGCCTCGTCGAGCAGCCCGCCGAGGACGCGCGAGCGCCGGGCTGCCTGCTCGACGTACTCGCGCCAGGTCCAGCGTTCGTCCCCCGCCAGGAGGGCGGGCCGGTCGTCCGCGAGCCGCCGGCACAGGGCGTCGCGGATCGTGCTCATGCGGAGGGGGTCTCCGCCGCCATCAGCGCACCGAGGGCCCGCGCGTGCTCGGTGGTGCCACCCAGGGCGAACTCGTTGCGCTTGGCTGCGGTGAAGTAGCGGTGCGCCTCGCCGTCGAGGTCGATGCCGACGCCGCCGTGGACGTGCACGGTGGTGTGCGCGACCCGGTGCCCGGCGTCGGCCGACCACAGCTTCGCGGTCGCCAGGTCCTCGAGCGCGTCGAGGCCCTGACTCAGCTTCCACGCGGCCTGCCACATCGTCAGGCGCGCACCCAGCACGTCGATGTAGCCGTCCGCGAGACGCTGGGAGACGGCCTGGAACGTGCCGATGGGCCGGCCGAACTGCTCCCGGGTCTTCGCGTACTCCGCGGTGAGGGACAGGGCGCCCTCCAGCGTGCCGAGCTGCTCGGCGCACAGGGCCAGCGTCAGGTGCCGGGAGAGCCACTCGGAGATCTCCAGCCCGTCGCCGATGGTGCCCAGCACCCGGTCCAGCGGCAGCGAGGCCCGGTCCAGCTCCAGCCGCGCCGCGACCTCGTTGCCGCTCAGCTGCTGCGGCACCACCGCCACGCCGGGGTCGTCGGAGTGCACCAGGAACACGGTGAGCCCGTTGGTCGTCTCGGCCGGGACCAGGAAGAGGTCCGCCAGCGGGCCGGACGGTACGACGACCTTGCTGCCGGTCAGCAGCCAGTGGGAGCCGTCGTTGTCGGCCCGGGTGATCGGCACGGCCGGGGCGAACTCGCGGTCCTCGGACAGGGCCGAGGTGAGGATGAACTCGCCGAGGCCGGCCACCGGCAGCCAGCGCGCCTGCTGGGTGACCGAGCCGAACCGGCTGATCGCCATCCCGGTGACGGCGTGCGCCCCGAGCGGGAGCGGGGCGACCTTGCGGCCGACCTCCACGAGCACGCTGCACAGCTCGAGCACGCCGAGCCCGGCACCGTTGTGCTCCTCGGGGATCGTGAGCGAGATCAGCCCCGAGTCGGCGAAGCGGCGCCACAGGTCGTGGTCGAACCGCGCTGCCGCGTTCTCGACCGCCTTGAGCGCGTCGGGGGTGCAGTGCTTGTCGAGGATGACCGCCGCGAGCTCTGCGGCCTCGACGCCGTCCGGGGTCTGGCTGAAGTCCATGGAGCTGCCTATCGCTTCGCGGCCGGGAGGCCGAGTCCGACGTACCCGATGATGTCGCGCTGGATCTCGTTGGTGCCGCCACCGAAGGTCATCACCAGCGAGGACCGGTAGTAGCGCTCCAGCCGGCCCCGCAGCACGGCGCCCGGGGAGGAGCCGGCCACCAGCGACTTGGGCCCGACCACCTCCATCAGGGAGCGGTAGACCTCGGTGGCCATCTCGGAGCCGTAGACCTTCGTCGCCGAGGCGTCGGCGGGGGAGAGGTCCTTGGTCGCGGAGGCGAGCTGCCAGTTCAGCAGCTTGAGCATGTCGGCCCGGGCGCGCGCACGTCCGAGCAGGACCTGGACCCACTCGGAGTCGATCACCCGGGACCCGTCGGAGTTGCGGGTCTGCTGGGCCCAGTCGGTGACCAGCGCGATGGAGTGGGTCACCGGGGCGGCGGAGGTCAGCGCCACCCGCTCGTGGTTGAGCTGGTTGGTCATCAGCGCCCAGCCGCCGTTGAGCTCGCCGACGAGGTTGTCGTGCGGCACCCGCACGTCCTCGTAGTAGGTGGCGCTGGTCCCGACGCCGGCGACCGTGTGCACCGGGGTGTAGGAGAAGCCGGGTGCATCGGCCGGCACCAGGATCATCGAGAGCCCCTTGTGGCGGGGCAGGTCGGGATCGGTGCGGCAGGCGAGCCAGATGTAGTCGGCGTACTGGATCAGCGAGGTCCACATCTTCTGGCCGTTGATCACCCACTCGTCGCCCTCGAGGCGCGCCCGCGTCTTCAGGCTGGCGAGGTCGGTCCCGGACTCGGGCTCGGAGTACCCGATCGAGAAGTGCATCTCGCCCTTGAGGATCTTGGGCAGCATCTCCTGCTTCTGCGCGTCGGTGCCGAAGCGCATGATCGTGGGGCCGACGGTGTTCAGCGTCAGGTAGGGGATCGGTACGCCGGCGATCGCCGCCTCGTCGGTGAAGATCAGCTGGTCCATCATCGAGCGGTTCTGGCCGCCCCACTCCTCGGGCCAGCCGATGCCGAGCCACCCGTCGTGACCGACCTGGCGGATCACCTCGCGGTAGACGTCGGCGTCGCCGAACTCGCCGCCCTCGGCGTCGCCGTCACTGGCGCCGAAGTCGCTCGTGGCTGCGGCCAGGGCGGTACGTCGCTCCGGGGTGACCAGCTCCGCGAAGTAGTCACGCAGCTCTGCGCGCAACGCCTCCTGCTCGGCGCTCAGCGCAATGTGCATGGGGGCTCCTGACACGGGTTCCTGACACGGTTCGGGGACGACGCCGCCGGCAGAAAGACGGCAAATCGGCACCGGCGCAAAACTATAACCTGTTCTTGTTTCTCGGAACCGTTGCCAGGGTGCGACCTGCGCCTTAAGTTGACAGGTGTCAGGAATACCTCACAGATGTCAGGAACTCATGAGCCAGGACCTGCGCGGCAAGACCGCCATCGTGACCGGGGCCGGCTCCGGCATCGGACTCTCCCTCACTCGAGCCCTGGCCTCCGCCGGTGCCCACGTGGTCTGCGCCGACATCGACGCCGAGGCCGCCGAGCGTGCGGCCGCGGGGTCTCCGAACGCGCGGGCCCTGACCCTCGACGTGACCGATGCGGCGGCGGTGCAGGCCGCGGTCGACGGCGTCGTCGCCGAGCACGGTCGCCTGGACCTGATCTTCAACAACGCGGGCATCTCGCTGGGCGGCGAGACCGAGGAGCTCACCCTGGCGCACTGGGACTCGATCATCGACGTGAACATCCGCGGCGTGGTGCACGGCGTGGCGGCGGCGTACCCGGTGATGGTGCGGCAGGGGAGCGGTCACATCGTCAACACCGCCTCGATGGGCGGCCTGATGGCGGCCGGCCTGCTGACCAGCTACGTGATGACCAAGCACGCGGTGGTCGGGCTCTCGCTCGCGCTGCGCTCCGAGGCGGCCGCCAAGGGGGTCGGCGTCACGGCTGTGTGCCCCTCGGCGGTGGACACCCCGATCCTGGACAAGGGCGCCGTCGGGCGGTTCCACGGGCGCGACTACTTCCTCAAGGGCCAAGGCGTACGACGCCCGCACGACCCCGACGTCCTCGCCGCGGAGGTGCTCGCCGCCGTGGCGGCGAACCGGGCGCTGCTGGTGACGCCGCGCACCGCCCGGGTGACCTGGCTGGTCGGCCGGCTCGCACCGCGCACGACCCAGCAGATGTCGATCCGGTTCGTGGCCAAGCAGCGCAAGCTCCAGGCGGCCCGGGCCTCGGCGGCAGAGGTGGGACAGCGGCCCGGAAGGCTGGCCTCGCTACGCCAAAAACTATAACCTGTTCTTGTTTTGACGTTCGATCCACCAGGTTCGACGAGCACGGATGGAGAGGCACCCCCGATGAGCGAGACCCGATACCTCGACAAGGGCAAGCCGCCTGAGCGGTTCGCGCGTGGCTGGCACTGCCTCGGGCCCGTGGACCAGTTCCGGGACGGCAAGCCGCACGCGGTGCAGGCCTTCGGCGGCAAGCTCGTGGTGTGGGCTGCGACCGACGGCAAGCTCAACGTGCTCGACGGCTACTGCCGCCACATGGGCGGCGACCTCACCCAGGGGAGTGTCAAGGGCGACGAGATCGCCTGCCCGTTCCACGACTGGCGCTGGGGCGGTGACGGCAAGTGCAAGGCGATCCCCTACGCGCGCCGGATCCCGCTCCGCGCCCGCACCCAGAAGTACGAGACCGTCGAGCGCAACGGTCTGCTGATGATCTGGCACGACGTCGAGGGCAGCGCCGCCGACCACGACCTGCTGCCTCCCGAGCTCGACCGGATCCTGGACCCCGAGGTCTACACGGACTGGAGCTGGAACACCCTCGACGTGCCCGGCGCCCACTGCCGCGAGATCGTCGACAACGTCGTGGACATGGCGCACTTCTTCTACATCCACTTCGCGTTCCCGACGAGCTTCCGCAACGTCTTCGAGGGCCACATGGCCACCCAGTTCATGGAGTCCACCGGCCGTCCGGACATGGCCGGCGAGGGGTACGGCGACGAGGACCTCGTGCTGAAGTCGGAGGCGACGTACTTCGGACCGTCGTTCATGGTCAACTGGATCAAGAACGACTACAAGGGCTTCGTGACCGACGTGGTCCTGGTCAACTGCCACATCCCCACGGGCGACAACTCCTTCGTGCTGCAGTACGGCCTGAAGGTGCTCAAGCCCGAGGGGATGGACGCGAAGACCACCGACTACATCGGCAAGAAGTACACCCAGATGTTCGGTGACGGCTTCATGCAGGACGTGCACATCTGGCTGAACAAGGCCCCGGTGCAGAACCCGCTGCTGTGCGAGGAGGACGGGCCGGTCTACCAGCTGCGCCGCTGGTACGAGCAGTTCTACGTCGACAAGGCCGACGTCACCCCGGAGATGGCCGAGCGCTTCGAGTTCGAGGTCGACACCACCAAGGCCAACGAGTTCTGGCGCGCCGAGGTCTCCGAGAACCTCCAGAAGCGGGCCGCGGAGGAAGGGACCTCGGAGGACGCCCAGGAGAAGGTGGACGCGCCGACCGCTGCCGGCGGGGTCTGATGGTCTCGTTCGCCCCCACCAACCAGGAGACCCTGGAGGACCAGCGGCTCTACACCCAGGCGCGCCTGACCGAGGTGGCCTGCCTGGACTGCCTCGCCAAGGTCGGCGTGAAGAAGAACAGCGAGCACCACACCTCCATCCAGTGGCACGCCGGCGCGCTCTCGCAGTGCGCGGAGTTCCGCAAGATGGAGGGGCAGCCGGGAGGCCGCCACGTCTATGCCTCATGCTCTCGCTTGAGCTCCTCGATCGACCGCGCAGTGGCCGAGGGTGAGCTCGAGATCGGAGCAGAGGATGGCTACTGAGTCCTTCGTCCTGAAGGTGCTCGATGTCGTGGAGGAGACCGCGGACGCGCACTCCATCGTCTTCGAGGTGCCCGAGGAGCTGGCCGAGCAGTTCACCTACACACCGGGACAGTTCCTGACGGTCGCCGTACCCAGTGAGCAGACCGGGCTGGCGGCGCGGTGCTACTCGCTGTCCTCGGCGCCGCACTCGGGGCGCCACCAGATCACGGTGAAGCGCACGGCCGACGGCTACGCGTCGAACTGGATCTGCGACAACGTCCGGGTGGGTGACTCGCTGCGGGTGCTCCCGCCCAGCGGCATCTTCACCCCGCGCGAGCTCGACTCCGACCTGCTGCTGTTCGCCGGCGGGTCCGGGATCACCCCGGTGATGTCGATCGCGCGCAGCGCGCTGGAGAAGGGCCAGGGCAAGGTCGTCCTGTTCTACGCCAACCGCGACGAGAAGTCGGTGATCTTCGCCGAGGAGCTCGCCGAGCTCGGCCGGGAGTACGGCGAGCGGTTCGTCGTCGTGCACTGGCTGGAGTCGGTGCAAGGGCTTCCCGAGCCCGACCAGCTGAAGGCGTTCGCGGCGTACTTCTCCAGCCACACCGCTTTCGTCTGCGGCCCGCCGCCGTTCATGAAGTCGGTGGTGAGCAGCCTCAAGGAGCTCGGCTTCCCGCGCGACCGGCGCCACCAGGAGAAGTTCGTCTCGCTGGGCGGCAACCCGTTCGGTGACGTGGAGGAGATGCAGGCGGCGGCCAAGACCCTGGCCGACGCGGACGACCACGAGGACGACGACGAGCAGCCGGTCACGGGACCGATCGCGGTCGAGGTCGAGCTCGACGGCCAGGACTACTCCTTCGACGACTGGCAGGGCGACAAGCCCCTGCTCGACTTCCTGGAGGAGAAGGGGCTCGACGCCCCGTTCTCCTGCCGCGAGGGCAACTGCAGCGCGTGTGCCTGCGTGGTCCTCGAGGGCGAGGTTCGGATGAAGAACAACGAGGTGCTCGACAAGGAGGACCTCTCCGACGGCATCCGCCTGGTCTGCCAGTCGCTGCCGGCGAGCGAGAAGATCCGGATCACCTACAGCGGCTGAATGTGCCAAGGTGAGGTCATGACCAGCCCGGTGAGCCGGAACCGCGTCGCGAGCCACGCCGCGACGGTGCGCTCCTGGGCGTTCTTCGCGTTCCTGGTGCTGATGCTGGTCTACCTGCTCGCGGACGCCTTGCTTCCGGGGCGGTCCTCCGAGACGACGTTGGGCCGCGGCCTGGAGACGGCAGCCCTCGCCGCGATCACGGTCTGTGCGGCCGCCCAGGGAGTACTGCTCGTCGTCGTCGGCCGCCGCAACATGCAGAGCCGGCACGCCCTGACGAAGTCCGTCGTCGGCCGGTGGGCGTTGATGGTGTTCGAGATCTGCGCAGTCACCATGCTGGTGATGCTGGTGCTGTTGTTCGTCGTGCCGATCTTCACCGTCGACATCCTGGGCTGGGTGTTCGTGTCGTGCTTGCTGGTGTCCGTCCCGTCGGCGGTGGTGTGGCTGCTCGCCGAGGTTGTCTCAGGTTTCCGGGAACCCGTGGAGAGCTGAATGAGGGACGAGGACCGGATCGAGGAGCTGGTGCGACGCTGGGCCGCCGCGGTCCATGCCGGAGACCTCGACGGTGTCCTCGCTGACCATGCCGAGGACATCGTGATGTTCGACGTACCCCCACCGGACCCGGGCGTCCGCGGGCTGGCTGCGTACCGTGACGTGTGGCCGGCCTTCTTCGGTTGGCAGCAGCAGGGTGCCGTCTTCGAGATCGACTCGCTCGAGGTCACTGCGGGGGAGGACGTAGCGTTCGCGCACGCGCTGCTCCGGTGCGACACCCCCGAGGGCCTGGCGGCGGCGCCGGACCGCCGGCTGCGGCTGACCCTGGGCCTGCGGCGGAAGGGCGACCGTTGGGTCGTCGCGCACGAGCACCACTCGTTCCCGCTGACCGAGTGAGCGTCCTGCAACACCACGATGCACTTCCGACGCCCCCGCCCGGCGGGATGTGGAAACGTCCGTGGCACAACCAACCCAGCAATGAGGTCAGCCCCGCCGACACCCGGAAACGACCTGGTGAGCGCCTCGGCCAGACGTCCGGACATGTCGAGATCCGGAATGTTCGGTGCGCAGATCAACGGCCCCATGCCACGCTGTGCCGGTGAACGCAAGCACGGAGTGGCGAGTATGGCATCGGCGCCAACACTCCGGCAGGTATCGAGGGGTTCCCAGGCGGCCAGCCGCGACGATCGTCGCGCTACTGATCGTCGCGCTACTGACCGCTGGTTGCGCAGCGGCCGAGCCGACGCGGACCCTGTCCCAAGAACCGGTTGCGACGCAGACCACCGAGGCACCGACCCCGACGAGGACGAAGGCTCCGGTCAAGCGCACCGGCGCCGCCGCCAGCGTGCCGCACCGCGTCATCATGGAGCAGCTGGCCAGGCGCGCGGAGCGCATCGCCGCGTCCATGGCCAGCGCCTCTCCCGAGGTGCTGCCCACCGACGTCGACCCCGACTCCAACCGCGGGCTCGGACATCGCTTGATGCTCCAGTTCGGTTTTGCGGCCGACCAGTGGCAGTACCTTGACGCGTTGTGGCAGCGCGAGTCCGGCTGGAACCACCTGGCCGAGAACGCCTCCTCAGGTGCCTATGGCATCCCGCAGTCGCTGCCGGGCTCGAAGATGGCGGACGTCGCTCCCGACTGGCGCACCAACGCGGAGACCCAGATCACCTGGGGGCTGGCCTACATCGCGGCGCGCTACGACAACCCCCAGGGCGCGTGGGGACACTCCCAGCGCGTCGGATGGTACTGACGACGGGCCCGAGCGGTCGGGGCGAGCGGTGGATGGAGGAGCACCCGTCCAGTTGGATCGAGGCGTAGTTGGGTGCTGCGCAACTTTCGTTGAGGCCAGCCTTGTTCACTCCGTACTCAGCATGCGTCTGTGTGTAGCCCGGGCGGCCTTTTCCCGCCACATCCGAGCGGCCTTGGGTTTCGCCCCCATGCCCGAGAGGCATATCGAGATTGTCAGGAACTTGCGCTGAGAACGCGTTGCTCCGCGTCTCCAGGGGTAACGCACTCATCTGCCGCGATCCGCGCGGTAGTCCGCAACGGGGGAAGTAGATCAGGCGTCGGTCGGATTGTGTTCTGAGCCTGATCGCGCTTCGAACCGCTCCCGTACGAAAAGTACGGCAGCACCGGCCAGCCAAACCAGAGCCATCCACAGTGGCGACCCGCCACTCCAGTACGTCGCTAGGTGCGCGAGGCCACAAACCAGGTAGATGATCCAGGAACGCGGCCAAAGGCGGCTCACAAGCGATCGTTGCGGGGGCCGCGTCAGCGTCACGTCTGAAGTATCTCTCTTGCTAGGTAGACCCGGCGCCCCAGACGGTGAGATTCGGATATCTAGTGGGTCGTCCGGATCTGCCGCGATCCGCGCGGTCATGGCGATGAGCGGGCGTTGCTACGCCCGGTACTCGTCGTGCCAGAACGAGCGTTGAAGCCTCGGCAGGCCGACCCGTTGGTTCAGTTCCTCATCGTGCTTGTAGTCGTACTCCCATGGCAGGTGTCGCCCGATGCGGGCTGCAACGGTCTGCCAGTCAGGACCTGGACTCATCGCGGTGGCCAGCCGGTCAACGGCAGACTCGAAGGTCACCGGTGACCACGCCTTCATGAGCCATACCCCGTGAACGGGCAGCACATCCCCGCCCGGTAGAACGTCGTCGGCGAACCCGGTGCCCCACTGAGCGACGCTGAATCGCTCAGTGAACATGCTGGGAGAACACACGATGCAGTCGAAGGAGTCCGCTTCTTCGCGGTCCGCTGAGCCGATGAACACTTGCGCCTCGACCCCGAAATGTGTCGCCCCTGGGTCGGGCGCAGAGCCCTGCCACCAGTGGTAGCTGACTTCCTTGACCTCGGCGATGACTCCTGTAAGACCCATGCCGTGAGTCTGGCAGCGGCAGCGCGGATCTGCCGCGATCCGTGAACGTCATGCCGAGAGCCGGACGTTTGCTTCTGGAGCACCAGTGAGTCTGGTGGGCACCTTAGGGTGCACGGGTGACCAGGCCAGCGGAGAGCGCACAACGCGAGTGGGATTTCTTCTCCGGGTTCATCGACCCCCTGGTACGAGAGTTGTTGGCAGTCGATGACCCTTGGGGGGCCTATCAACGAGCGAACGCGGTGCGCGGGCTCCTGACCGACACGTCGCCCGGAGGGTCGTGGGACTTCCCGCACACGGGCGTCGTTTACGTCGCATGGTCCGAACTCGCTGACCTGTACGCGACGGGCAAGACCCCCATCGCCGACGCACACGCCACTCTGCGAGTGGCGGCCACGAGGTGGCTCGACCGTCCAGAGAAGCCCGCCGCAGGTTTCGTCGAAGAGTGGGTGGTGGAGTCCTCCGACGCTGTAGGGACGTTGTTCGAGCGAGACGGCGACTCTTGGCGCGACCCTCGATAGAACGTCCTGACATGCCGCGATCCGCGCGGTCATGCCGATGTCGGATGGTCTGTAACCGGTGAGTCGTCAGACAGCGTCTATGGACTCCACGTGAAAGTACGCCGTGATTCGGCGACCCTCGGTAACGACGATGACGCCGCCTTCGCCCACGCGCTGCGGAGGCACGTTGTCCTCGAGCAGCCACTGGGCATCCGCCTCGGACCGCCACGCTGCACGGTCCCGCACGCGGAGCACCACCGATGCAAGCCCCGAGTCGACTGTCGCCGGTGGAACGA
Organism: Nocardioides sp. Z30_9; assembly: GCF_058215735.1. Classification (NCBI taxonomy): domain Bacteria; kingdom Bacillati; phylum Actinomycetota; class Actinomycetes; order Propionibacteriales; family Nocardioidaceae; genus Nocardioides; species Nocardioides sp. Z30_9. The sequence goes on along the minus strand of NZ_JBZAJF010000001.1, from coordinate 394,407 downwards.
AGCCCGTTGCGGCGTAGTCCTTGTCGGCTGGGGTCGGTGGTGGACCGGATTCCCGCCCACCCTGTTCTGGCGTCAGCCACACCACGTATCCGTGGAACGGCAGAGGCTCATCGAGGCGCACACCAAAAGTGTTATTCAAATCGAGGCGCTACGCACGGGTCTTGCAAGAACGCACTCATCTGCCGCGATCCCGCGCGGTCGCTGGAGTGCATCCTCGTCGTGAGCCCGCCATGGTGGCGGCGTCGATGATCTGGGTTGCCGGCCTCGAGCTAGGCGACTGGTTGCAGGCGGCGGACCTTGGGAGTGCCAGCGGCCCGCTCGGTGGCGAGGTCGTAGGCCGCCTGCATGGCGAGCCAGGCGCGTGCGGTTCCCACGCCGGCCTCTTCGAGGCGGACGGCGAGGTTGGAGCTGATCCGGGCATGACCGTGCAGCACGCGGCTCAACGTCACACGGGAGATGCCGAGCCGTGAGGCGGCCTCGCTGACGCTGAGGCCGATGTCGGCGAGCACGTCCTCACGCAGGATCTCGCCGGGGTGGACGGGGTTCTTCATCATGGGCCTCTCCTTCCTGTTCAGTGGTAATCCTGATAGTCGACCAGTTCGACATCCGATTCGATGAACCGGAATGTGATCCGCCAGTTCCCGTTCACCCACATCGAGTAGTGCCCGGACAAGTCGCCCTTGAGCCTGTGGGTCCGGAACGATGGGATCGCCAGGTCGTCGAGGCTTTGGGCCACGTCCAGAGCCGAAAGGATTCGGAGCAGCTTCGGGACGTGGTCGGCTTGGACGCCCTTCTTCACACCGTCGCGGTACAACTTCTCAAGCCCCTTGTGCCGGAAGCTCACGATCACTCTCACACTGTATCGCGTAACGTGACACGATACAACGATGTTCGCCGCTGCCCGCTCGCGCCCTGTTCCTGCCGGATGCCCTGGTGTCGGGCGCCCTACCAGCCGCGCTCGCGCCACTCCTCGAGGTGGGGCCGCTCGTTGCCGAGGACGGAGTCGTTGCCGTGGCCGGGGTAGAACCAGGTCTCGTCGGGGAGCCGGTCGAAGACCTTGGTGCTGACCTCCTCGACGAGGGTCTGGAACGCCTCGGCGTCGCCGAAGGTGTTGCCCACCCCACCGGGGAAGAGGCTGTCGCCGGTCCACAGGTGCGGGGTGCCCTCGGGGTCGTCGTACAGCAGCGCGATCGAGCCGGGAGTGTGCCCGACGAGGTGGATCACCTCGAGGCGGCAGTCGCCGAACTCGATCGTGTCACCGTGCTGGACCCGGTCGTCGACCGTGACGCCGGTCTGCTCGGTGATCGCGTCCGAGTCGGGCTCGCCGGCCACCACGACGGCGCCGGTCGCGGCGACGACGTCGGCCAGGGCGCGGTGGTGGTCCCAGTGCTGGTGGGTGGTGATCACCTTGCTCAGCCCGCCGTCGCCGATCAGAGTGCGCAGCCGCTCCGGCTCCGCGGCCGCGTCGATGAGCACCTGCTCGTCGGTGGCGCGGCAGCGCAGCAGGTAGCAGTTGTTGGACATGTCCGGGTCCACCGCCAGCTTGGAGATGATCAGGCCCGCGAGCTCGCGGGTGTCGGGGGGACCGCCGGGGGAGACCTCGCCGGAGTAGGGACCGCTGTCGCCGATGCTCGCTGCCATGGGGGTCAGCCTAGGGCGAGCTCGAAGTCGGCGAAGTCGAAGCCCGGGGAGACGAGGCAGCTCACCAACGCGTCGTCAACCCCCGGCAGGGTGCGCTGCCAGACGCCGGCGGGCACCAGCGCCTGGGTCTGCTGTCCGGCGGCGTGGTCGGTGCCCACGGTGGTCGAGGACTCCGGAGACGGTGTGGGGCCGGAGCCACCCAGCTCGAGCGTGACGCTCCCGAGGTGGGCGAGCCAGATCTCGTCGGAGGCGACCCGGTGCCACGCGGAGCACTCGCCGGCGGGCAGCAGGAAGTGGATCAGGGTGGCGGTGGGCCGGGCGCGCCCGTCGGGGAGTACGACGGTCTCCGGCGCCGCCCAGGACTGCCGGAACCACCCGCCCTCCGGGTGCGGTGCCAGGTCGAGTGCTGCCGCGAGCGCGGGTCGGTCGTCCATGGGCCCACAGGCTAGGGGCTAGAGGGGTTCCGTCTCGACGTCGTCGACGATCGGCAGGAACACCGACTGCAGCCTGGTGCGCGGCGGGGCCACCGACTGGGGCCCGAAGACCCGGGCCCGCAGGGGCGCGGTGCACACTCCGAGCGGCGCGGTGAGCAGGTAGGCGCATGCGACCACCAGCCCGGTGGTCGCGGCGTCCACCGCCAGGCCCACCACCAGCGCGGCGCCCAGGACGGTGGTGACCACGCGAGCCTGGCGCGTGTCGGGGGCGAGCAGGCCGCGGAACGACCGGAACCGGACGGTGGTGATCATCAGCAACGCCGGGATGATGCTCACGGCCACCGGGACCAGCATCCACGGGCCGTGCTCGGGGGTCCCGAGCCCCAGGATGGTGGCGATCACCACCAGGGTCGCGCCCGGGCTGGGCAGCCCGACGAAGTACTTCTTGTCCGCCATCGGGTTCACGGTGACGTTGAACCGGGCCAGCCGGAACGCCGCGCACGCCAGCCAGAAGAACGCGGACAGCCAGGCGATCACCGGGTTCTCCGGCAGCGCCCACGTGTGCACCAGCACGGCCGGGGCCAGGCCGAAGGAGACCAGGTCGGCGAGCGAGTCGAGCTGTACGCCGAACGGGGAGGTTGCTCCGACGAGACGCGCCACGGCGCCGTCGGCGATGTCGAGCACGATCGACCCGGCCAGCATGATCGCGGCCCAGTGGAACTCGTCGGCGAACGCCAGCAGGATCGCCGAGAACCCGCAGGCCATGTTCCCGGTGGTGAACATGCTGGGTGCGGTGACCCGCAACCGCTCCTTGGGGTTCAGCTGCCGCAGCGAGACGACCTCGGCGCCCGAGGGGGACTGCAACCGCCAGCGGTCGAGCAGCCGGCGGTTGGGCTTATCCGCAGCGCGGCTCAGGGGGTGCTCCCGCGATCGGGGGAGGACCACCGTGCGATCACGGTCTCGCCCGCGACGGTGCGGTCACCCTTCTGTGCCACCAGCTCGACGCCGGGCGGGACGAAGACGTCCATCCGCGAGCCGAACTTCATCAGCCCGATGCGCTCGCCGGTCCGCAGCACGTCGCCGGCCTGCACCCGGGTGACCACCCGGCGCGCCACCAGGCCCACGATCTGCCGGAACACCACCCGGCGCTCCTCACCGGCCACGGTGTCGACCAGGGTGATCTCGCTGCGCTCGTTCTCGGTGGCGCTCTCGAAGCGGTAGGCCGCGTGCCACTTGCCGGGGCGATAGGTCACTTCCTCGACCCGGCCGCTGTAGGGCGTCCGGTTGATGTGCACGTCGAAGACCGACAAGAAGATGCTGATCTGCTGCCACTGGCCGGCGGGCGCGACCCCGACCTGGCCCGGCCCGGCGTACATCACCAGGCCGTCGGCGGGCGCCACCACGAGGTCGGCGTCGACGGCTTCGCGGTCCGGCGTACGGTCGGGGTCGCGGAAGAACGCAGCCAGCGCCACCGGCAGGGCCGTCAGTGCTCCCGCGGTGCGGCGGTGGCCGGTCAGGGCGGCAGCCAGGGCGGGTACACAGCCCACGGCGACGGCCGAGACGGCGGCGCGGTCGATGTAGCGAATGAGGGAGGACACGGTTGAGCAGCCTAGATGCTGGGTATTCCCGGTGCTCTGGCCACCCGCTCCACGGCTTGCCATCTCCGCTAGGATGGCGAACACTTGTTCGAACAACTCGTATCCACAACAGGGGTCTCATTTCGTGACGGATCAACTGGTCATTCGGGGTGCGCGTGAGCACAACCTCAAGGACGTCTCCCTCGATCTGCCTCGCGACTCGCTGATCGTCTTCACCGGCCTCTCCGGCTCGGGCAAGTCCAGCCTCGCCTTCGACACGATCTTCGCCGAGGGCCAGCGCCGCTACGTCGAGTCGCTCTCGGCGTACGCCCGCCAGTTCCTCGGCCAGATGGACAAGCCCGACGTGGACTTCATCGAGGGCCTGAGCCCTGCGGTCTCCATCGACCAGAAGTCCACCTCGAAGAACCCCCGCTCGACCGTCGGCACGATCACCGAGGTCTACGACTACCTCCGCCTGCTCTACGCCCGCGCTGGCCGCCCGCACTGCCCCGTCTGCGGCGCCCCGATCGAGCGGCAGACCCCGCAGCAGATCGTCGACCGGGTTCTCCAGCTCGAGGAGGGCACCCGGTTCCAGGTCCTCGCCCCGGTGATCCGCGGCCGCAAGGGCGAGTACGTCGAGCTGTTCCGCAGCCTGCAGTCCCAGGGCTTCAGCCGCGCCCGCGTGAACGGCGAGACCGTGCAGCTCGCCGACATGATCGACGGCCCGCCGAAGCTGGAGAAGCAGAAGAAGCACACCATCGAGGTGGTCGTCGACCGGCTCTCGGCCAAGGCGTCCTCCAAGCGCCGGCTCACCGACTCCATCGAGACCGCCCTCAACCTCGCCTCCGGCCTGGTGATCCTGGACTTCGTCGACCTCGACGACAAGGACCCCCAGAAGGAGATGCGGTTCTCCGAGAAGATGTCGTGCCCCAACGAGCACGACATCGAGACCGACGAGCTCGAGCCGCGCTCGTTCTCGTTCAACTCGCCCTTCGGTGCCTGCCCCGAGTGCCACGGCATCGGCACCCGACTCGAGCTGGACCCCGAGCTGGTGATCTCCGACCCCGGCGCCACCCTCGGCGAGGGCGCCATCGGTCCGTGGTCGGGCGCACACGTCCGGGACTACTTCATCCGGCTCCTCGGGGCGCTCGGCGACGAGCTCGGCTTCGACCTGAACACGCCCTGGGAGGACCTCCCCGCGAAGGCGCGCAAGGCGATCCTCGAGGGCCACTCGACCAAGGTGCACGTCCAGCACACCAACCGCTACGGCCGCAAGCGGTCCTACTACACCGCGTTCGAGGGCGTCCGCCCCTACATCGAGCGCCGCCACCGCGAGGCGGAGACCGACACCAGCAGGGACCGCTTCGAGGAGTTCATGCGCGAGGTGCCCTGCCCGGTCTGCCACGGCACCCGCCTCAAGCCCGTCTCGATGGCGGTCACCCTGGGGGACAAGGACGCCGGCGGGCTCAACATCGCCGAGGTGTGCCGCCTCCCGATCGACGAGGCCTCGGCCTACCTCAACGGCGTGGAGCTGTCCTACCGGGAGCGCCAGATCGCCGACCGGGTGCTCAAGGAGATCCAGGAGCGGCTCCGGTTCCTGCTCGACGTCGGCCTGGACTACCTCTCGCTCGACCGTCCCTCGGCCACCCTGTCGGGCGGCGAGGCGCAGCGGATCCGGCTGGCCACCCAGATCGGCGCCGGCCTCGTCGGGGTGCTCTACGTCCTCGACGAGCCCTCGATCGGCCTGCACCAGCGCGACAACAAGCGACTGATCGAGACCCTGGTCCGGCTCAAGGAGCTCGGCAACACCCTGATCGTGGTCGAGCACGACGAGGACACGATCATGGCGGCCGACTGGGTCGTCGACATCGGGCCCGGGGCAGGCGAGCACGGCGGCCAGGTGGTGCACTCCGGCACCGTCAAGCAGCTGCTCAAGCACCGCGACTCCGAGACCGGGCTCTACCTCTCCGGCCGCAAGTCGATTCCCGTCCCCGACGTACGCCGCCCGGTGACTCCGGGGCGTGAGCTCAAGGTCCACGGCGCCCACGAGAACAACCTGAAGAACGTCGACGTCGCGTTCCCGCTGGGGTGCTTCGTCGCGGTCACCGGGGTGTCCGGGTCCGGCAAGTCCACGCTGGTCAACGACATCCTGTACACCTCGCTTGCCAAGCAGATCTACAACGCCCGCACCGTCCCCGGACGGCACCGCAAGATCACCGGCGTCGAGCTCGTGGACAAGGTGATCCACGTCGACCAGTCGCCGATCGGGCGTACGCCGCGCTCCAACCCGGCGACGTACACCGGGGTCTGGGACCACGTCCGCAAGCTGTTCGCCTCCACCCCGGAGGCCAAGATGCGTGGCTACCTCCAGGGCCGGTTCTCGTTCAACGTCAAGGGCGGCCGCTGCGAGGCGTGCTCCGGCGACGGGACGCTCAAGATCGAGATGAACTTCCTGCCCGACGTCTACGTCCCGTGCGAGGTCTGCCACGGCGCGCGCTACAACCGCGAGACGCTCGAGGTGCACTACAAGGGCAAGACGGTCGCCGACGTGCTGAACATGCCGATCGAGGAGGCGGTGGAGTTCTTCGCCGCGATCCCGGCGATCTCGCGCCACCTGACCACGCTCGTCGAGGTCGGCCTCGGCTACGTCCGTCTCGGCCAGCCGGCCACCACCCTGTCCGGCGGCGAGGCACAGCGGGTCAAGCTGGCCAGCGAGCTGCAGAAGCGGTCCACCGGACGCACCGTCTACGTGCTCGACGAGCCCACGACCGGCCTGCACTTCGAGGACATCCGCAAGCTGCTCGGCGTGCTGTCCAGCCTGGTCGACAAGGGCAACACCGTCCTGGTGATCGAGCACAACCTCGACGTGATCAAGACCGCCGACTGGGTCGTGGACATGGGCCCCGCCGGAGGGAACAAGGGCGGCACCGTGGTCGCCACCGGCACCCCGGAGCAGGTCGCGGCCCACGAGGGCAGCTTCACCGGCGAGTTCCTCGCTCCGCTCCTGGCCGGCACCGCGCGCACCCCACAGCCGGCGCCCAGGAAGAGCAGGGCGGGCGCAAAGGCCCGCAAGGTTTCCTCCAGCAAGTAAGGTTGAAGCGACAACCACACCTATCTGGAGGTCAGATGTCACAGAGCAGCGATGCGACAACAGGGAAGGCCTCGCGCCGGACTCTGGTCACGGGGGTCGTCGGACTCGGAGTGGGCGTTCCGCTGGTGGCCGCCTGCGGTTCGGACTCGAACGACGGCGGGTCCACGGGGTCCGGGGGCACCGACGGGCAGGGGAGCAGCACCACCTCCAGCGGCAGCATCGCCAAGACCTCGGAGATCCCGGTCGGCAGCGGCAAGATCTACAAGGCCGAGAAGGTCGTGGTGACCCAGCCGACCGACGGCGAGTTCAAGGCGTTCAGCGCGATCTGCACTCACCAGAACTGCCCGGTGACCAAGATCGAGGGCGACGAGATCGAGTGCACCTGCCACGGCAGCAAGTTCTCGATCACCGACGGGTCCGTGATCGACGGCCCGGCCGAGCAGCCGCTGGACAAGCTGACGGCCACCGTCGACGGCGAGAGCATCAGCGTCAGCTGATCAGCCGCCCGCCTTGACGGTGAGGACGGGACAGGTCGCGTCGAGCAGGACGTGCTGGGCCGTGCTGCCGAGGAGCAGCTTGCCCACCGGCGTACGCCGCCGCAGCCCGAGCACGATCAGGTCCGCGGAGGAGCGCAGCGCCGCGCCCAGGAGGACCTCGGCGGCGGGCCTGGCGTCGTTGAGCTGGAGCACCTCGTGCTCGACCCCCGCCCCGGTGAGCTCCTCCTCGATCGCGTCGAGGTCCTGGCCGCTGGCATAGCTGGGGTGCGAGTTGTCCCCGAGGTGGCCGGTGTTCACGACCACGACCCGGGCACCGCTCTCCACGGCCGCCTGCTTGGCGTACTCGAAGGCGGCCTGGCCCTCGGGGGAGGGCAGGTAGCCGACCACGATGGTGCCGACGAGCTGGCTCATCGCACGCTCTGCTCGTCCTCAGGCACCGTCATCGCCCCGGTCATGATCGCCACGGCGTCCTGCATCGAGTGCGACTCGGGGGTGATCACGGCCGCTCGGCCGCCGAGGCGCTGGATGTGGATCCGGTCCGCGGTCTCGAACACGTTGGGCATGTTGTGGCTGATCAGGATCACCCCGAGGCCCCGGTCGCGCAGGTCGCGCACCAGCCGCAGCACCTGCTCGGTCTCGCGTACGCCGAGGGCGGCCGTCGGCTCGTCGAGGATGGCGATCTTGCTTCCGAACGCGCCGGTGCGAGCGACTGCCACGATCTGGCGCTGGCCGCCTGAGAGGGTCTCCACCGCTTGGTTGATGTTCTGCAGGGTCGAGATGCCGAGGCTCTTGATGTGGTCGGAGGCGTGCTGGCGCATCGCCTTCTGGTCGAGCATCCGCAGCACCGACCCCGCGAAGCCCTTCCGCCGGATCTCGCGGGCGAGGTAGAGGTTGCTGGCGATGTCGAGCGCCGGCGCGACTGCGAGGGTCTGGTAGACGGTCTCGATCCCCGCAGCCCGAGCCTCCTGCGTGGACCGGAAGGCGACCTCGCGGCCCTCGACCTTCAGGGTGCCGCGATCGGGGACCATCGCGCCGGACAGGCACTTGATCAGCGTCGACTTGCCAGCGCCGTTGTCGCCGATCACCGCCAGCACCTCGCCGGGGTACAGGCGCAGGTCGACGCCGCGCAGGCCCACCACCCGGCCGAACAGCTTCACCAGCCCCTGCGCCTCCAGGATGGGCTGGTCCGCGCTCCGGGCCGCCTGGGTCGCTCCTCGGGTCTCGGTCATGCCTTCACCCTTCTGATCCACTGGTCCACCGAGACCGCCAGGATCACCAGGATCCCGGTGGCCAGCACCTGGTAGTTCGGGTCGACGCCGGCCAGGGCGAGACCGCTGTTGAACACCTGCACGATCAGGGCGCCGATCAGCGTGCCGATCACCAGCCCGCGGCCGCCGAACAGGCTGGTGCCGCCGATCACCACCGCCGTGATGCTCAGCAGGTTGTAGTTCAGGCCGGCGTTGGGGTCGGCGCCACCGACCCGGCCACAGACGATCCAGGCGGCGACGCCGACGGTCACCCCGGCGACGACGTAGGCGCTGAGGAGCACCCGGTCGGTCGAGATGCCCGCGAGCCGGGAGGCCTCACGGTCGTCGCCGGTGGCGTAGAGGTGCCTGCCCCAGGCGGTGTTGCGCAGCGCGAACCCGACCACGGCGTAGAGCACCAGCATCAGCACCACGCCCCAGGTCACGCTGACGTTGCCGATGCTGATCGTCTCGCCCGTCCACACCAGGAAGGCGTCGGGCGGCAGCGCGATCGTCTGGCCCGCGGCGTAGAGCAGCGAGATCGCGGTGAAGATCGAGAAGGTCCCGAGGGTCACGATGAACGGCGGCAGGTTCAGCCGGGTCACCAGCAGCCCGTTGACCAGGCCGGTGAGGATCGCGACACCGATCCCGATCAGCAGCGCGATCGGCCCGGGCACCCCCTGGTCGGCGTTCAGCTTCACCATCACCAGCGACGAGAGCACCATCGCCATCCCGATCGACAGGTCGATCCCGGCCGTGAGGATGATCAGCGTCTGGCCCACCGCCAGCGCGCCGACGACCGCCACCTGCTGCACCAGGAGCGAGAGCGCCTGCGGCCGCAGGAAGTTGTCGGCGACGATGCCGAAGATGATCACGCCGAGCACCAGGACGATGAGTGGGCTCAGCGCCGGGTTGCCGTGCAGGACGTGCTGGACGCGTTGAGCCGGTGTGTGCCGCGTGGGCACCAGGTCGTCCGCCGAGGCCGGTGCCTCGGCGGTCGATGACCTTTCGTCGTTCACGGTGCGCTCCTCTTCTCGTCCAGCCCTAGTCGCCCCAGCAGGCCTTCTTGCCCTCCGCCACGGTCTGGCTCTCGATGCCCTCCAGCGGCTCCGCGGTGACCAGGGCGGTCCCCGTGTCCAGGAACGTCTGCCCCGCGTCGAGGGACGGCGCGTCCTCGTCCTTCGCGATGGCGGTGACGGCGGAGACGCCGAGCTGCGACATCTTGCCGGGGTACTGCGTGGCGTCCGCGGCGAAGATGCCCTTCTCCACGTCCTCCATCCCACGGCAGCTGCCGTCGATCGAGACGATGAACGCCTTGTCCTCGTGCCCGTCCGCCTTCAGGGCGCTGTGGGCGCCCTCGCCCGCGGGCTCGTTGATCGTGTAGACCACGTTGATGTCCGGGTTGCGGGACAGGCACTGCTCCATCGCCTGCCGGCCGCCGTCGACGGCGCCCTGGGTCGCCTGGTGGCAGGCGATCTCGTAGGTCCCACCCTTGCCGCCGGTGTAGCGCCCGGACTTCTCCTCCTTGGCGTTCAGCGTCTTGCTGCCGGGATCGATCCCCATCCCCTCGAGGAAGCCGTGGTCGCGGTCCACGTCGACGGAGACCACCTGGTCGTCGTAGAGGTCGAGCATGGCGATCACGGCCGGCTTGCCGTCGAGTCGCTGGGCGGCGTACTCCCCAATCAGCCGGCCGGCCTTGAAGTTGTCGGTCGCGTAGGTGAGGTCGGCCGTCTTCGGAGGGTCCAGGGGCGTGTCCAGCGCGATCACGAACAGCCCGAAGTCCTTGGCCTGGCGCAGGGCTGCGTTGACGGCGGGGCCGTTGGAGGTGATCAGGATGCCCTTGTCGCCACGGGCCATCGCCGTGTTGATCGCGTTGATCTGGGTCTGGGTGTCCCCGTCGGCGTTGCCGGTCGCGACCGAGAGCCGTGCGCCGGACTTGCGTGCCTGGGCGCTGGCGGAGTCCTTCATCGCCACGAAGTAGGGGTTGCTCTGCGTCTTCAGGATCAGCGCGATGCCGGTCCGGTCGTCGCTGCCGCCGCAGCTGGAGAGGAGCCCGGACACGAGCAGGGACACCAGTAGCAGGGCCAGGGCCACGACTGCCCGCCGTGGGCCCGAGTCACCACCACGCAGGACAGTCGGCATCCGAGGGCCTCCAAGCTCCACCTTCAGGTCTAGCCCCAGTGGGGGAGTCGCGCAACCCCCCCGGCCACCACGGGTACGGCGCTGTCCCCGGGCCCTCGTAGGGTTGAGCCCGTGGCCGATCCCTCGACGTACCGTCCGGAGCCGGGGTCCATCCCTACCCAGCCGGGCGTCTACCGGTTCCGCGACAAGGACGGCCGCGTCGTCTACGTCGGCAAGGCGAAGAGCCTGCGGCCGCGGCTCTCGTCGTACTTCCAGGACCTGGCGAACCTGCACCCGCGCACGGCCACGATGGTCACCACCGCGTGCTCGGTGGAGTGGACCGTGGTCGCCACCGAGGTCGAGGCGCTCCAGCTGGAGTACTCCTGGATCAAGGAGTTCGACCCGCGGTTCAACGTCAAGTACCGCGACGACAAGTCCTACCCCTGGCTCGCGATCACCATGAACGAGGAGTTCCCCCGGGTGATGGTGGGGCGGGGTGCGAAGAAGAAGGGCGTGAAGTACTTCGGCCCCTATGGGCACGCCTGGGCGATCCGCGAGACCGTCGACCTGCTGCTGCGGGTCTTCCCGATGCGCTCGTGCAGCAACGGCGTCTTCCGGCGCTCGGAGCAGATCGGCCGCCCGTGCCTGCTCGGCTACATCGACAAGTGCTCGGCGCCGTGCGTCGGGCGGGTCGACGCCGAGGAGCACCGCGCGATCGCCGAGGACTTCGCGGAGTTCATCGGCGGTCGCACCGACTCCTTCGTCAAGCGCGTCGAGCGCGAGATGTACGCCGCCTCCGCGGCCCAGGACTACGAGCGAGCCGCCCGGCTGCGCGACGACCTCGGGGCGCTGAACAAGGCGCTGCAGAAGCAGGCGGTCGTCTTCGGCGACGGCACCGACGCCGACGTGATCGCACTGGCCGAGGACCCGCTCGAGGTGGCGGTGCAGATCTTCCACGTCCGCCACGGCCGGATCCGCGGGCAGCGCGGCTGGGTGGCGGACCGGGTGGAGGACATCGACACCGCCGGCCTGGTCGGGGAGTTCCTCCTCCAGCTCTACGCCGGGGAGGAAGGGGACTCGATCCCGCGCGAGATCCTGGTGCCGGAGATGCCCCCGGACGCGGACACCTTCGAGCAGCTGCTGTCGGAGACCCGGGGGAGCAAGGTCTCGATCCGGGTGCCCCGCCGCGGCGACAAGCGCGCGCTGCAGGAGACCGTCGCCAAGAACGCCGCCCAGTCGCTCGCGCTGCACAAGACCAAGCGCGCCAGCGACCTCACCGTCCGCAACCAGGCGCTGGAGGAGATCCAGGAGGCGCTCGACCTGCCCTCCGCCCCGCTGCGCATCGAGTGCTACGACGTCTCGAACCTGCAGGGCACCGAGGTGGTGGCCTCGATGGTGGTCTTCGAGGACGGGTTGCCCCGCAAGAGCGAGTACCGCCGGTTCGTGATCCGCGGGGTGGACGGCCAGAACGACGTCGCCTCGATGCACGAGGTGATCAGCCGCCGCTTCCGGCGGATGCTCGACGAGCGGATGGACAGCCCCGAGCTGCCCGGCGGGGAGATCGACCGGGACGCGACGGCCGGCCCGATGCTGGTGGACCCCGAGACGGGCCGCCCCAGGAAGTTCGCCTACGTCCCCGGCCTCGTCGTCGTCGACGGCGGCCCGCCGCAGGTCGCGGCGGCCCAGCGGGCCCTGGACGAGCTCGGGATCGACGACGTACCGCTGTGCGGCCTGGCCAAGCGGCTCGAGGAGGTGTGGGTGCCGGGGGAGAAGGATCCGGTGATCCTGCCGCGCTCGAGCGAGGGCCTCTACCTGCTCCAGCGGATCCGTGACGAGGCCCACCGGTTCGCGATCACCCACCACCGCTCGCGCCGCTCCAAGACGATGGTGGAGAGCCTGCTGGACGACGTCCCGGGCCTCGGCGAGGTGCGCCGCAAGACACTGATCAAGCACTTCGGGTCACTTCGCAAGCTCAGGACTGCCACTATCGAGCAGATCGCCGAGGTCCCGGGCATCGGGACCCGCACCGCCACGGCGATCTCGGAGGCGGTTTCGCGCTCGCCACGCGGCGCCTCCGTGAACACGGCGACCGGAGAGATCGAGGAGCACTGATGGAGACCCCGCCCGACAAGATCGGCGAGCTCGTGGTGGTGACCGGGATGACCGGGGCCGGGCGAAGCACGGCTGCCAAGGAGCTCGAGGACCTCGGCTACTACGTCGTGGACAACCTGCCCCCCGAGCTCGTCGCCGACCTCGTCCGCCTCGTCGACGACAAGCAGGGCGTCGGTCAGCCGGTGGCGGCGGTGGTCGACGTACGTGCCGGGGTGTTCTTCGAGTCGCTGCGCAAGCAGCTGGCGATGGCGCTCCCGACCCGCCGTACCTCGTTGCTCTACCTGGAGGCCCGCGACGACATCCTGGTTCGCCGCCAGGACGCGGCCCGGCGCCCGCACCCGCTGCAGGGCAGCGGACGCCTGCTCGAGGGAATCGCCCGCGAGCGCAAGGTGATGGCGGACCTGCGCGGCGACGCCGACCTGGTCATCGACACCACCTCACTGAACGTCAACCAGCTCAAGAGCACCGTCGCCCGCGCCTTCGGCACCCGTGAAACCGTCCGGCAGCGGATCACCGTGCTCAGCTTCGGGTTCAAGTACGGCGTCCCGGTGGACGCCGACCTGATGGCCGACATGCGCTTCCTGCCCAACCCGCACTGGGTCCCGGAGCTGCGGGAGCGCACCGGCCTGGAGGCCGACGTCGCGGCGTACGTCCGGGACCGCAAGGACGCCCAGGAGTTCCTGGACCGCTACGTGCCGGTGATCGAGACCGTCGACGCCGGCTACGCGCGCGAGGGCAAGCGCTTCATGACCGTGGCCATCGGCTGCACCGGCGGCAAGCACCGCAGCGTCGCGATGACCGAGGAGATCGTGGCCCGGCTCCGGGCGAGCGGGCTCGAGGCAGAGGCCTCGCACCGCGACCTGGGGCGGGAGTAGTCCTTGAAGCTCTGGTCCACAGAACCCTCCGTCGTCGCGTTGGGTGGCGGGCACGGCCTCGCCGCCTCGCTGACCGCCCTGCGCACCGTGACGACCGACCTCACCGCGGTGGTCACCGTGGCCGACAACGGCGGCTCCTCCGGCAGGCTGCGCGACGAGTTCGGGGTGCTCCCGCCCGGTGACCTGCGGATGGCGCTCGCCGCGCTGTGCGGGGACGACCGGTGGGGCCAGACCTGGGCGCGGGTGCTGCAGCACCGGTTCGAGTCCGAGGGCGAGATGGACGGGCACTCGCTGGGCAACCTGCTCATCGTCACCCTCTGGGAGCTGCTGCCCGACCACGTCGAGGGCCTCGACTGGGTCGCCGGGCTGCTCGGGGCACGGGGACGGGTGCTGCCGATGTCCCTGTCCCCGCTGGACATCACCGCCGAGGTACGCGGCGCGGGGGAGGACCCCGACGAGATATCCACGGCCCGCGGGCAGGTCGAGGTGGCGACGACCACGGGCGAGGTGCTCTCGGTCAGCCTGGTGCCCGAGGACGCCCCGGCGTGCCCGGAGGCCGTCGCGGCCATCCGGGAGGCCGACTGGGTCGTGCTCGGGCCGGGTTCCTGGTACTCCAGCGTGATCCCGCACCTCCTGGTGCCCGAGCTTCGGGAGGCGCTGTGCTCCACCCAGGCCCGGGTGGTCGTCTCGTTGAACCTGGAGCCGGACATGGACGAGACACGGGGCTACGACCTGGCCGACCATCTCGACGTACTCCGGCGGCATGCGCCTGACCTGCGGATCCACACCGTTCTCGCCGATCCGTCCGCGGTGCGAGACAGCGGCCGGCTGCAGGCAACGGTGGCTGCCGCGGGCGCCAGGCTGGAGATCGCGGACGTCGCGTCGGCCGAGCCCGGTGTCCACGACCCGCAAAAACTTGCCGCCACTTATGCGCGTGTCTTCGCGGCGAACTAAGGTGACCGCATGGCGATGACGGCACAGGTGAAAGCAGAACTGGCCAGCACGAAGGTGACCAAGACCTGTTGCAGGAAGGCCGAGGTCTCGGCCATGCTCCGTTTCGCGGACGCACTCCACCTGGTCAACGGCGGCATCGTGGTGGAGGCCGAGCTCGACACCGGGTCCGCCGCACGCCGCATGCGCAAGGACATCGCCGAGGTCTTCGGCCACCAGCCCGAGGTGGTGCTCCTCAAGGGGAGCGGCATCCGGCGCGGCACCCGCTACCTGGTCCGGGTCGCTCGCGAGGGTGAGTCCCTGGCCCGGCAGACCGGCCTGATCGACCAGCGCAACCGTCCCGTCCGTGGCCTGCCGCCCGCCGTCGTCAACGGGTCGGGCTGCGACGCCGTCGCCGCCTGGCGGGGCGCGTTCCTCGCCCACGGCTCGCTCACCGAGCCCGGTCGCTCCAGCTCCCTGGAGGTCACCTGCCCCGGGCCCGAGGCGGCCCTGGCGCTGGTGGGCTCCGCCCGTCGCCTCGGCATCTCCGCCAAGGCCCGCGAGGTACGTGGCGTCGACCGGGTCGTGATCCGCGACGGCGACGCCATCGGCCAGCTCCTCACCAGGCTCGGCGCCCACGAGTCCCTCCTTGCGTGGGAGGAGCGCCGGATGCGCCGCGAGGTCCGCGCCACCGCCAACCGCCTCGCCAACTTCGACGACGCCAACCTGCGTCGGTCCGCACGCGCTGCCGTGGCTGCCGGCGCCCGGGTCGACCGCGCCCTGGAGATCCTCGGCGACGAGATCCCCGACCACCTCCAGCAGGCCGGGCGTCTCCGTCTGGAGCACAAGCAGGCCTCCCTGGAGGAGCTCGGCCAGCTCAGCGACCCGGTCCTGACCAAGGACGCGATCGCCGGCCGGATCCGGCGGCTGCTCGCCATGGCCGACAAGCGTGCCGAGGAGCTCGGCATTCCGGACACGGAGTCGTCACTGACTCCGGAGATGCTCGTAGAAGAGGCTTGACCCGATCACGATAGGGTCGGGACTCAGCCCATTTCTCGTTGACCAGGAGTACCGACTGTGACTGTTCGCGTAGGCATCAACGGCTTCGGCCGCATCGGCCGCAACTTCTTCCGCGCCGTCCACTCCATGGGCGCCGACGTGGAGGTTGTCGCCGCCAACGACCTCGGCGACCTCAAGACGATGGCTCACCTGCTCAAGTACGACTCG
Organism: Nocardioides sp. Z30_9; assembly: GCF_058215735.1. Taxonomy (NCBI): domain Bacteria; kingdom Bacillati; phylum Actinomycetota; class Actinomycetes; order Propionibacteriales; family Nocardioidaceae; genus Nocardioides; species Nocardioides sp. Z30_9. The sequence goes on along the minus strand of NZ_JBZAJF010000001.1, from coordinate 378,658 downwards.
ATCCTCGGTCGTTTCCCCGAGGAGGTCTCCGTCGCCGACGACGGGATCAAGGTCGGGGACAAGACGATCAAGATCCTGGCCGAGAAGGACCCGGCCGCGCTCCCGTGGGGCGACCTCGGCGTCGACGTGGTGATCGAGTCCACCGGATTCTTCACCGACGCGACCAAGGCGAAGGCGCACATCGACGGCGGCGCCAAGAAGGTCATCATCTCCGCGCCGGCCTCCAACGAGGACATCACGATCGTGATGGGCGTCAACCACGAGGACTACGACACCGACAAGCACCAGGTGATCTCCAACGCCTCGTGCACCACGAACTGCCTCGCGCCGATGGCCAAGGCCATCCACGACGAGTTCGGCATCGTCAAGGGCCTGATGACCACCATCCACGCCTACACCGGTGACCAGAACCTCCAGGACGGGCCGCACAAGGACCTCCGCCGCGCCCGCGCGGCCGCGATCAACCTGGTGCCGACCTCCACCGGCGCCGCCAAGGCCATCTCGCTGGTGCTCCCCGAGCTCAAGGGCAAGCTCGACGGCTACGCCATCCGCGTCCCGGTCCCCACCGGCTCCGCCACCGACCTCACCATCGAGGTCGGCCGCGAGACGACGGCCGAGGAGGTCAACGCCGCGGTCCAGAAGGCCGCCGAGGGTCCCCTCAAGGGCTACCTGAAGTACACGGCCGACCCGATCGTGTCCTCCGACATCGTCACCGACCCGAGCTCCTGCATCTTCGACTCCGGCCTGACCAAGGTGCTCGGCAACCAGGTCAAGGTCGTCGGCTGGTACGACAACGAGTGGGGCTACTCCTGCCGCCTCGTCGACCTGGTCACCCACGTCGGCGCCACCCTCTGATCGGCAGCTGCTGAGATGAGCGCCACCCTCGACGCGCTGGCGAGCCAGCTCGGCGGCTCCGTCTCGGGCAAGCGCGTTCTGGTCCGCTCGGACCTGAACGTGCCTCTCGACGGAGAGAAGATCGGTGACGACGGCCGGATCAGGGCGAGCGTGCCCACGATCCGCGAGCTGTCCGAGGCGGGGGCCCGGGTCGTCGTGATGGCGCACCTCGGCCGCCCCAAGGGGGAGCCCGACCCGAAGTACTCGCTGCGCCCGGTCGCCACTCGGCTCAGTGAGCTGCTCGGCACCGAGGTCTTCTTCGCCACCGACACGGTGGGGGAGTCGGCCCAGGAGGTCGTCGCCGCCCTCGGGGACGGCGAGGTGGCGTTGCTGGAGAACGTCCGCTTCAACGCGGGCGAGACCAGCAAGGACGCCGCGGAGCGGGGTGCGTTCGCCGACCAGCTCGCCGCCCTCGGTGACGCCTTCGTCAGCGACGGCTTCGGGGTCGTGCACCGCAAACAGGCCAGCGTGTACGACGTGGCGCAGCGGCTGCCGCACGCCATGGGTGGCCTCGTCCGCGCCGAGGTCGAGGTGCTCCAGCGGCTGACGGAGTCGCCGCAGCGGCCCTACGTGGTCGTGCTCGGCGGCTCGAAGGTCAGCGACAAGCTCGCCGTGATCGACAACCTGCTCGGCAAGGCCGACAAGCTGCTGATCGGCGGCGGGATGGTGTTCACCTTCCTCGCGGCCAACGGTCACGAGGTCGGCAACAGCCTGCTGGAGGCCGACCAGGTCGAGACCTGCCGGGAGTACCTCCAGCGGTCCAAGGACACCGGGGTGGAGATCGTGCTGCCCACCGACATCGTGGTGGCCCCCGAGTTCAAGGCCGACGCACCTGCGACCACGGTCGCCGTCGACGCGATCCCGCAGGACCAGATCGGCCTCGACATCGGCCCTGACTCCGCACGGGCCTTCGCCGAGGCGATCGCCGAGGGACGCACGGTGTTCTGGAACGGGCCCATGGGCGTGTTCGAGTTCGAGGCGTTCTCCGGCGGGACCCGGGCGGTCGCCCAGGCGCTGACCGAGGTCGACGGCCTGTCCGTGGTCGGCGGTGGCGACTCCGCGGCCGCCGTACGCCAGCTCGGGTTCGCCGACGACGCGTTCGGCCACATCTCCACCGGAGGAGGGGCCAGCCTGGAGTACCTCGAGGGCAAGAACCTCCCCGGTATCGACGTACTGACCGACTGAGAGAAGGACCATGCCCAAGCACTCCCGGACGCCCCTGATGGCCGGCAACTGGAAGATGAACCTGAACCACCAGGAAGCAGTCGTCCTGGTGCAGAAGCTCACCTGGACGCTGTCGGACAAGAAGCACGACTACTCCAAGGTCGAGGTCGTGGTGATTCCGCCGTACACCGACCTGCGCAGCGTGCAGACGATGGTCGACGGGGACCGGCTCCAGCTGAAGTACGGCGCCCAGGACGTCTCGCAGCACGACCAGGGCGCCTACACCGGCGAGGTCTCGGCGGCGATGCTGGCCAAGCTCGGCTGCTCCTACGTGTGCGTGGGCCACTCGGAGCGTCGTGAGCACCACGGTGAGGACGACGCGCTGGTCAACGCCAAGGCGCACAAGGCGCTCGCCGCGGGGATGACCCCGATCGTGTGCGTGGGTGAGGGTCTCGAGGTCCGCCAGGAGGGCCGCCAGGTCGAGTACACCCTCGCCCAGGTCGACGGCTCCCTCGCCGGGTTCACCGCCGAGCAGCTGGCTGGTCTCGTGGTCGCCTACGAGCCGGTCTGGGCGATCGGGACCGGCGAGGTCGCCACCCCCGACGACGCCCAGGAGGTCTGCTCCGCGATCCGTGCGCGCGTCGCCGAGACCGCGGGCGAGGAGGCGGCTGCCGGCCTCCGGATCCTCTACGGCGGCTCGGTGAAGGCGAACAACGTGGGCGGGATCATGCAGCAGCCCGACGTCGACGGCTGCCTCGTCGGCGGCGCCAGCCTGCAGCCGGAGGAGTTCGGCGGCATCTGCCGGTTCTATGACATGCCAGTTCTCAGCTGACCGGTGCCTGTGATGTGCGCCGGGTGTTGTTAGGCTCACCCCGTGGTTATCGTCTTCGAGGTCCTGCTCGTGATCACGAGCCTGCTGCTGATCCTGCTCGTGCTGCTGCACAAGGGGCGCGGTGGCGGGCTCTCCGACATGTTCGGTGGCGGCGTCTCCAGCGGCCTCGGCGGATCCTCGGTGGCTGAGCGGAACCTCGACCGGATCACGGTGGGCATCGGCCTGGTGTGGTTCGCGTGCGTCGTCGGGCTCGGGCTCCTGCTCAAGACCACCAACTGATCCTCAACGGCTCGAAGGAGACACAGCGTGGCAGGCGGAGGAAGCGCCATCAGAGGCAGCCGTGTCGGAGCCGGGCCCATGGGCGAGGCGGAGCGCGGCGACGCGGCCCCGCGCCAGAACGTCACGTACTTCTGCTCCAACGAGCACCGCACCATGATCGCGTTCGCGGTCGAGGCCACGGCTCCGGCCACCTGGGACTGCCCGCGCTGCGGCCTCCCGGCCAGCCTGGACTCTGACAACCCGCCGCCGGCTCCCAAGATCGAGCCGTACAAGACCCACCTGGCCTACGTGAAGGAGCGCCGCTCCGACGCCGAGGCCAAGCAGATCCTCAACGAGGCCCTCGCCACCCTCCGCGCCCGCCGCAAGAGCGGCGACCTGATCTTCTAGCCCGCCGACCGGGCACAAACGTCGCGCTGTAGCACGCTGAGCGGGCACAAACGTCGCGCGTACGCCGCCGAGCGGGCAGTCCGAGCAGTGCCTGTGGATGACGGGAGCGCGACATCGCTCCTGCGATCCATCATTCCGCTCATGGACATGACATGGCTCGATGACCAAGGCGTCCTTCTCGGCCCGCGCTGCCCGCTTCCACTGGACCGACCCTTCACCCGTGCGCAGGCCCAGGGCCTGGGAGTCTCGCCACATTCCTTGCGGTTCATGTTCGACTGCGGCCTGTTGCGCCGTGTGCTGCACGGCGTCTACGCGACGGTGCAGGCGCCTGACGACCCACTCATGCGCGCGAACGCTCTCGCGCTGGTGATCCCGCCGACCGCCGTGGTCACCGACCGCACGGCTGCCTGGCTGCACGGGATCGACATTCTTCCCCGCACTGCACTCACCCAGGCTCCCCCGATCGACATCGTGCACGTCGACGACACTCGGGTACGCCGCCCGGAGGTCGACGGCCGTCGGCGCGGGCTGATCGCCAGTGACATCACCGTCGTACACGGCATCCGCGTCACCACGGTGGTGCGCACCGCGCTGGACCTGGGTCGACTTCTGTGGCGCTTCGATGCCCTCGGGGCGATCGACGGAGCGCTGCGCCTGGGCGTTCCGCACGAGCTGCTGATGGCCGAGATCGGTCGGTTCCGGGGATTCCGCGGGGTCATCCAGCTGCGCAGGCTGGCGCCGCTCGGCGACGGGCGGTCGGAGTCCCTCGGAGAGTCCGGGCTGCGCCTGCACTGGTATGACGCGGGCCTGCCGAAACCAGAGCTGCAGCACTGGGTCTACGACGACGACGGCGTGCCGATCTACCGGCTGGACATCACTCTTCCCGAGCTCCTCTTCGGCAGTGAGTACGACGGCGAGGAGTTCCACACCGAGCCAGAGGACGTCGAGTACGACGAGAAGCGGCGAGCCTGGCTCTGCGACGAGCGCGGCTGGGAGATCCTGCCGTTCACCAAGGTCGAGGTGTACGGGCGCAATCCGTCTCCGGTGGCACAGCTGCAGGCCGGGTTCGTGGCAGCGCGTCGGTCGACCACGCTGTGGACGCCGCGCCGCCGCACGACGTGACGTTTGTGCCCGCTCGGCGCGCTAGAGCGTGACGTTTGTGCCCGCTCGGCGCGCTAGAGGGCGCTGGCGGCGGGTTCGTCGAGCCACCAGGTGGCGTTGGGGACGGTGATGCCGCGGGCGGGAGTCTCCTGGACGGTGCCCTCGGGGGCCAGGGCGCGGGCCACGGCGTCGGCCTTGCCCTCGCCGGCGACCAGGAACCAGACCTCCTGGGCGCGGTTGAGCAGCGGGAACGTGAGCGTGATCCGCTCCGGGGGCGGCTTGGGGGAGTCGTCGACGCCGACCACGAGCTGGTCCTCGACCTCGAGCTGGGGGAAGCCGGGGAACAGCGAGGCCACGTGGCCGTCGGGGCCGAGCCCGAGGAGGACGAGGTCGAAGTCGCCGTCGAGGTGCTTGCCCACGGTCTCGGCGTACGCCGCCGCGGCCGCGTCGCGGTCAGGGTGGACCTCGTCGGCCGCGGGCATCGCGTGCACGCGCGCCGGGTCCGCCCCGACCACGTCGAGCAGGTCGAGCTCGGCGGCGCGGTCGTTGCGGTCGGTGGAGTCCGCGGGGACGTAGCGTTCGTCGCCCCACCAGAAGTCAACCTGCGTCCAGTCGACGTCGTCGGAGGGCAGCTGTGCTGCGGCGCGGTAGATCTCGTTGGCGATCGTGCCGCCGGTCAGGACGATCGAGGGCACCCTGCCCTGCGCCTGCACCTCCGCGATCCGGGCCACGAGGTGCTCGGCCACGCTGCGGGCGAGGGCATCGGCGGTGGGCAGCACCTTGGTCGTGGTCACAGCGATCCCATCTTCACGAGTCGTCGGGTGGTGGCGGCGTAGATGTCGTCCTCGTCGAGACGGCGCAGCTCCTCGGCCAGCAGCTCGGGGACCGAGCGCCGCTTCAGCGCGACCGGCCGGTCGGGCTGGCCGGGGGAGATGAACTGGGCCAGCTTGCCGTCGGGGCGGCGGATGCGGATGTCTCCGGTCCGGGTCGTGAGCACGACCTCGGTGATCCCCGGGCCCTTGGAGCTCTTCCGGTCCACCTCCACCTTGAGCCGGTCGACGAGCCACGCCACCAGCAGGTCCGCACTGGGGCTGATCCGCTCGGCGGTGACCGAGGCGTGGGTGACCTTGTGCGGGTACTGGTCGAGCGCCGCCGCCAGCAGCGCCCGCCACGGGGTGATCCGGGTCCAGGCGAGGTCGGTGTTGCCCTTGGCGTACGACGAGCACTGGTGGTGCAGCGCCTTGGTCTTGGCCCGGGTCGCGGCCGCGGCGTCGGTGACCCGTCGTTGCGCCAGGGCGCCGAGCGGGTCGGTGGCCGGGTCCTGCGGCGCGTCGGTGGGCCACCACACCGCCACCGGGGAGTCAGGGAGCAGCAACGGGAGTACGACGGACTCGGGGTGCTTGACGACCTCGCCCTGGAGCCGGATGAGCGCGGTCTCCCCGCTCCAGCCGGCACCGGTCCCGACCTGGGCGTTGACGACGGCGGTGCCGCGCCCGTCCCCGAGGATCACGCCGAGGACCCGTGCGGGGTGCTCCTTGGACGCCTCCTGGGCTGCGCGCATCGCCTCGTCCGCGTCGTCTTCGTCCACGACGACGACCAGGGTCATCACCATGCCCATGGCGGGGGAGCCGGCGCGCATCCGGGCCCGGGTGAGCTCCTTGGCGATGCCGGCGGAGTTCGTCGCCTTCAGCTCGATCATCTCGGGCTCCCTGCCTCGTCCAACCGACGGTCCTGCGGCCTGCGCGAGGTCATGGTCGCCGCCAGGTGCGTCCGTCGCGGGCCAGCATCTCGTGGGCGGAGTCGGGACCCCACCGGCCCGAGGCGTACTGCTCGACCTTCACCTTGCCGGCGGCGTCCTGCCTGGCCCAGTGGTCGAGGATCGGGTCCAGGATCTGCCAGGACAGCTCCACCTCACGGTGCTGCGGGAACAGCGGGGGATCGCCGAGGAGCACGTCGAGGATCAGCCGCTCGTAGGCCTCCGGACTGGCCTCGGTGAAGGATCCCCCGTAGGCGAAGTCCATGTTCACGTCGCGGATCTCCATCGCCGTCCCAGGCACCTTGGAGCCGAACCGCATCGTGATGCCCTCGTCGGGCTGGATCCGGAACACCACCGCGTTGTGGGTGAGGTCCTCGGTCGAGGTCTCGGAGAACGGCAGGTGCGGTGCGCGCTTGAACACCAGCGCCACCTCGGTGACCCGCCGGCCCAGCCGCTTGCCGGTGCGCAGGTAGAACGGGACGCCGGCCCACCTCCGGGTCTCGACGTCGAGCCGGATCGCGGCGAACGTCTCGGTGGTCGAGGACCGGGGGATGTCCTCCTCGTCGAGGTAGCCGCCGACCTTCTCGCCGCCGGCCCACCCGGCGGCGTACTGGCCGCGGGCGGTGTAGAGGTCCAGCCGCCGCGGGAGTACGACGGAGGACAGCACCTTCTGCTTCTCGATCCGCAGGCTCTCGGCGTCGAAGGAGACCGGCTCCTCCATCGCCACGAGCGCCATCAGCTGGAGCAGGTGGTTCTGGATCACGTCACGGGCCGCGCCGATGCCGTCGTAGTAGCCGGCCCGGCCACCGATGCCGATGTCCTCGGCCATGGTGATCTGCACGTGGTCCACGTAGTTGGCGTTCCAGATCGGCTCGAACAAGTTGTTGGCGAAGCGCATCGCGAGGATGTTCTGCACCGTCTCCTTGCCGAGGTAGTGGTCGATCCGGAAGACGGCCTCGGGCGGGAACACCTTGTCGATGGCAGCGTTGAGCTCACGCGCCGAGGCCAGATCGTGGCCGAACGGCTTCTCCACCACGAGACGCCGCCAGGAGTCCTCGTCCGGGTCGGTCAGGCCGTGCTCCTGGAGCTGGCCGATCACGTCACCGAAGAACTTGGGCGGGATCGAGAGGTAGAACGCGTGGTTGCCGCGGGTGCCGCGGGCCTCGTCGAGCTCCTTGATCGTGCGGCGCAGGTTGTCGAAGGCCTCGTCGTCGGAGAAGTCCCCCTGCACGAACCGCAGGCCCTCGGCGAGCTGGTGCCACACCTCCTCGCGGAACTCGGTACGGGCGTGGGTGCGCACCGAGTCGTGCACGATCTTCGCGAAGTCCTGGTCCTCCCACTCCCGCCGGGCGTAGCCCACGAGGCTGAACCCCGGGGGCAGCAGGCCACGGTTGGCGAGGTCGTAGATCGCCGGCATCACCTTCTTGCGCGCCAGGTCGCCGGTGACCCCGAACAGCACCATCCCGCTGGGGCCGGCGATGCGCGGCAGCCTCCGGTCCTCCGGGTCCCGCAGGGGGTTGGTCCACACTTCGCGCTGGTTCCCGCTGCCGGCCTCGGCCATGTGGGGCTCCGTCACCCGAGGACCCGACGTACGGCGTCGAGTCCCGCGTCGTGGTCGGTCAGGTGGAGCCGCAGCACGGGGCGTCCGTGCTCGGCCAGTACGGCGGCGTCGCCGATCGCCTGCGCGCTGATGAACGTGGCGAAGCTGAAGGGGCGGTCGGGGATCTCGAGGTCCTCGTGGGGCTGCGTGGTGACCTGCAGGAAGACGCCGACCGGGGGTCCGCCCTTGTGGTACTGCCCGGTGGAGTGCAGGAACCGGGGTCCCCACCCGAACGTGGTCGGCCGCCCGGTGCGCGTGGCCAGGGACTCACGCACTGCGGCGAGGTCCTTGTCCCCGAGCCGGTCGAGGTAGGCCATCACCGCGAGGTAGCCGCGCTCGCCGTCGAGCTGGTCCAGGAGCGTCGCCACGGCCTCGCCCACGGTCGACTCCTCGGAGAGCAGCCCGTCGGTCGCGTAGACCTCGACGGAGCCGTCGGTGAACACCGGCGACGGCTTCTCCCCGCCGCCCTCGAGCATGTCGCGGGCCGCCTGCTTGGCGCTCTCGACGTCGGGCTGGTCGAACGGGTTGATCCCGATCACCCGTCCGGCGATCACCGTGGCGTACTCCCACAGCAACAGCTGGGCACCCAGGGGAGCGCGCACCGCGGCGGCCCAGCCCGAAGCGGGCTGGGTGTCCCGGGCGACTTCGGTGCCGATGGTCACCAGCACCTCGTCGGGGGTGCTCGGGGCGAAGTTGGGTGCGTCCAGGGAAGGTACGACGACCGGCAGGATGCCCTTGCCGTTCTTCCCGGTGGACTCGGCGATCAGCTGCTCGGCCCAGTCCCCGAACCCGGGGATGCCCGAGTTCGAGTCGGCGAGCACGATCTTGTCGGCACCTGCGGTGTTGGCGGCGCCGAGCAGGGCGCCGAGCCGGAGCCCGGGGTTCTCGGGGTCGTCCTCCTCCAGGAAGGACTGCACCGCCTCCGCCTCGTCGAGGAGCCGGCCGATGTCGGCGCCGGCGAGGCCGCTGGGCACGAGGCCGAACGCGGTCAGTGCCGAGTAGCGGCCACCCACGTCGGGGTTGGCGTGGAAGACGCGGTAGCCCGCCTCGCTCGCGGACTGGTCAAGCGGGGAGCCGGGGTCGGTGACCACGATCACGTGGGCGCTCGGCTCGAGGTCCGCGTCGCGGAAGGCCTTCTCGAACGCACGCTTCTGGCTGTCGGTCTCCACGGTCCCGCCGGACTTGCTGGAGATCACCACGATGCTCTCCTCCAGGCGGTCCTGGAGCGCGCGGCGGACGTAGTCAGGGTCGGAGGAGTCCACCACGGTCAGCTCGACGCCGTGCGCGGCACAGATGACCTCCGGTGCCAGCGAGGAGCCGCCCATTCCGCAGAGCACCACGTGTCCCAGGCCGCGGTCGGCGAGCACGTCACGCAGGCCGGTGATCTCCGCGACCAGGTCGCGCGACTCCTGCGCCAGGCCCACCCAGGCGAGCCGCTTGCCGGCCTCGTCGGCGGCCTCGGGCCCCCACAGCGAGGCGTCGCGGGCAGCGATGCCCGACGGGACCCCGGCGGCGACGAGCTCCTCGACGACAGAGTCGAAGGCCGCCGGGTCTCCCGGGGTGAGGAACAGCTCGAAGTCGTCGGCGGCCGACATGCTCCAGCCGCTCACTTACCGGACCCCTCGCGGGCGGCCTCGACGTTCTCCTCGACCGTGCCCAGGAGCTCCTGCCACGACTTCACGAACTTCTCGACGCCCTCCTCCTCGAGGGTGGCGATCACGTCGTCGTAGTCGATGCCCGCCTCGGCCAGGTCGGACATCACCTTGCGGGCGTCGTCGTAGTGCGGACGCACCTGGTCGCCCTTGACCTCACCGTGGTCCTTGACGGCCTGGAGGGTCTTCTCGGGCATGGTGTTGACGGTGTTCTCCACGGCCAGGTCGACGACGTACATCGTGTCGTCGTAGTCGGGGTTCTTCACCCCGGTGGAGGCCCACAGCGGCCGCTGCTTGTTGGCGCCGGCCTGGGCGAGCTTCTCCCAGCGCTCCCCGGAGAAGAACTTCTCGTAGGCCTGGTAGGCCAGTCGCGCGTTGGCGACCCCGGCCTTGCCCTTGAGGTCGTCGTGACCGCCGATCTCGTCGAGGCGGTTGTCGATCTCGCTGTCCACCCGGCTGACGAAGAACGAGGCCACCGAGTGGATCTTGGAGAGGTCCTCGCCGTTCTCCAGCGCCTTCTCCAGCCCGGCGACGTAGGCCTCCATCACGTGGTTGTAGCGCTCGAGGCCGAAGATCAGGGTGACGTTGACACTGATGCCGTCCCCGAGCGCGTCGCTGATCGCGGGCGCGCCCTCGGTGGTCGCCGGGATCTTGATGAAGGTGTTGTGCCGGTCGACCTCCTTCCACAGATCGCGCGCGGACTCCAGGGTGGCGTCGGTGTCGTGCGCCATCTCGGGGGAGACCTCGATCGAGACCCGTCCGTCGACCCCGCCGGTGGACTCGAAGACCGGCATCAGCACGTCGCAGGCGTTGCGGACGTCGGTGGTGGTCAGCCCGAAGACGACCCGGTCCACGTCGGCGCCGTCGGCGACGAGCTCCTTGAGCTGCGCGTCGTAGCGCTCACCCTCGGCCAGCGCCGAGGCGAAGATCGATGGGTTGGTGGTGACGCCCACGACGCTGTCGTTCTTGATGAGCTCGGCGAGGTTGCCGGTCTCGATGCGTTCGCGGGAGAGGTCGTCGAGCCAGATGGAGACCCCTACGTCGGAAAGCTGCTTGAGGTTGTCAGACATGTCGGTACTCCCTGTTCGATGGTGCGGGTGTCGGTTGCCGCTCAGCCGGTGGCCACGCGGATGCTGTCCTCGGCGGCCGCAGCCACCGCTTCGGCGGTGATGCCGAACTCTCGGTAGAGGCGGGCGTAGTCGGCAGAGGCGCCGTAGTGCTCCAGCGAGACGATCCGCCCGTGGTCGCCGACGATCTCGCGCCACCCCTGGGCGACGCCGGCCTCGACGGCGACGCGCGCCTTGAGCGTGGGTGGGATCACGGTCTCCCGGTAGGCGGGCTCCTGCTCGTCGAACCACTCCCGGCACGGCATCGAGACGACGCGCGCCTGCACGCCCTGCTCGGCCAGGATCTCGCGTGCCCGGACGGCGAGCTGCACCTCGGAGCCGGTCCCGACCAGGACCACGTCCGGGGTGCCGTTCTCGGCGTCGAGCAGCACGTAGCCGCCCTTGCGGACGTCGTCGAGACCGGCGAAGCCGTCCTCGCCGCGCGGGAAGACCGGCACGTTCTGCCGGGTCAGGATGATCCCGGCCGGGCGGTCACTGTTCTCGATGATCGCCTTCCAGCACGCCGTGGTCTCGTTGGCGTCGGCCGGGCGTACGACGTCCAGGCCGGGGATCGCGCGCAGGGCGGCGAGGTGCTCGACCGGCTGGTGGGTCGGGCCGTCCTCGCCGAGGCCGATGGAGTCGTGGGTCCACACGTAGGTGACCGGGAGACGCATCAGCGCGGCCAGCCGCACCGCGCCGCGCATGTAGTCGGAGAAGGTGAGGAACGTGCCGCCGAAGACGCGGGTGTCGCCGTGCGCCGCGATGCCGTTCATGATCGCGCCCATGCCGTGCTCACGGATCCCGAAGTGCAGCACCCGACCGGTGTAGGGGTCGGCCTTCCACATCTTCGTGGAGCGTTCCTTGGGGATGAACGAGGCGGCGTCCTCGATGGTGGTGTTGTTGGACCCGGCGAGGTCGGCCGAGCCGCCCCAGAACTCCGGCAGCACGGCGGCGATCTTCTGAATCACCGCGCCCGAGGCCTTGCGGGTGGCCATCCCCTTCTCGTCGGCCGGGAAGCCGGGCAGGTCGGCGTCCCACTTCTCGGGCAGCACGCGGTTCTGCAGCCGGTGCAGGAGCTCCTGGCGCTCCGGGTGCCGCTTGGCCCAGGCGGCGTACTTCTTGTCCCAGTCGCTGTTGTAGGTGACGCCGCGCTCGCGCAGCTGCCGGGTGTGGGCGATCACCTCGGGGGCGATCTCGAAGGTCTGGTCGGGGTCGAAGCCAAGGACCTTCTTGGTCGCGGCGACCTCGGCCTCGCCGAGCGCGGACCCGTGGGCCTCGCCGGTGCCCTGTGCGTTGGGCGCGGGCCAGGCGATGATCGTCTTCAGCACGATGAAGCTGGGCTGGTCGGTGACCTCGGCCGCTGCCTGGATGGCGCGGTGCAGGGCGGGCACGTCCTCCTGGTACTGCTGCCCGCCGTTGGTCCAGTCGACGGTCTGCACGTGCCAGCCGTAGGCCTCGTAGCGCTTGGCCACGTCCTCGGTGAACGCGATGTTGGTGTCGTCCTCGATCGAGATCTGGTTGTCGTCGTAGATCACGGTGAGGTTGCCCAGCTTCTGGGTGCCCGCGATCGAGGAGGCCTCGGAGCTGACGCCCTCCTCCAGGTCGCCGTCGGAGCACAGCACGTAGATCTGGTGGTCGAAGACCGAGTTGCCCGGGGCCGGTCCGGGGTCGAGCATGCCGCGCTGGCGACGGGCGGCCATCGCCATGCCGATCGCGTTGCCGATGCCCTGGCCCAGGGGTCCGGTGGTCGTCTCGACGCCGGCGGTGTGGCCGTACTCGGGGTGCCCGGGGGTCTTGCTTCCCCAGGTGCGCAGCGACTTGAGGTCCTCGAGCTCGAGGCCCCAGCCGCCCAGGAAGAGCTGGATGTAGAGCGTCAGGCTGGAGTGGCCGGCGGAGAGCACGAACCGGTCGCGCGCGATCCAGTCGGGGTTGGCGGGGTCGTGCCGCATCACCTTCTGGAACAGCAGGTACGCCGCCGGAGCGAGGCTCATCGCCGTGCCGGGGTGACCGTTGCCCACCTTTTGCACGGAGTCCATGGCCAGGACCCGCGCGGTGTCCACCGCCCGGTCGTCCAGCTCGGTCCAGTCGAGTCGGGCATCTGTGGGCACGTCGGTGGGTCCTCTCATCGGCTTGAGCGTTGTGTTCGAGCGTAGTGCGCCGGTGCAGTGCAGGTCACGTCGGTCGGGTCGTGGACCGAGACCCCCCGGAGATATGCTCGATCGGGTAGTACCCCGTTCGTGCACCACGATCCAGCTGTCCCCGGGCCCTGAAGGCGAGGCCGCGTGATCTTTCTCGTTCGCACCTCGACGCGCACGCCCGGACGCAGGGACCCCGAATGACCGCAGTTGACTCCGACGTGGCCGTCGGTACGCGCGCTTCCGGGCGCCCGGGGGTCCGCGATGTGGTCGCCGCCTACGTCGGACTGACCAAGCCGCGCGTGATCGAGCTGCTGCTCCTCACCACGGTCCCGGTGATGTTCTTCGCCGAGCGCGGGGTGCCCCCGCTGTGGCTGGTGGTCGCGACCGTGGTCGGCGGCACCCTCTCGGCCGGTGGCGCCAGCGTGCTCAACTGCGTCTACGACCGCGACATCGACGAGCAGATGCGCCGCACCCGTCGCCGCGCGCTGCCTCGCCACATCGTCACTCCGCGGGCCGCCCTGGTCTTCGGGCTGACGCTTGTCGCGCTCTCGACGCTGGTCCTCGGGTTCTTCGTCAACTGGCTCTCCTCCGGCCTCGCGCTCGCGGCGAGCGCGTTCTACCTCTTCGTCTACACGATGGTGCTCAAGCGGCGTACGACGCAGAACATCGTGTGGGGCGGCCTGGCCGGCTGCTTCCCCACACTGATCGGCTGGACTGCGGTGACCAACGAGCTCGCGTGGGCCCCGGTCGTGCTGTTCCTGGTGGTGTTCTTCTGGACTCCGCCGCACACCTGGGCCCTGGCGATGCGCTACCGCGAGGACTACGCCCGCGTCGACGTGCCGATGCTGCCCGTCGTCAAGGACGCGGAGGGTGTCTCGAAGCAGATCGTGGCCTACTCCTGGGTGATGGTGGCCACCTCGCTGCTGCTGTGGCCGGTGGCGGGGACCCACGTCCTCTACCCGATCGCGGCCACCGTTCTGGGCGCCTTCTTCCTGGTCGAGGCCCACCTGATGTGGCGCCGGGCCCGTCGCAGCAACCAGCTCACCGACGTGCGGCCGATGCGGTTGTTCCACTGGTCGAACATGTATCTCTCGCTGCTGTTCGTCGCCGTCGCCCTGGACCCGCTGGTCAAGGGCTGAGGCCGGCGCTCAGGAGCCTGCCAGCGACTCCAGGACGCCCTCGAGCATCTGCTGTCCCCGGGAGATCACCGCGGGCCGGGTCGCCTTGTCGGCGCTGAGCCGCACGGTGACCACCTCGAGACCGCTGACGGCAGCCATCGTGACCGAGCCGGATCCGCCCTCGGCCCCTGCCGCGGCACACGCCTGGTCGGCTCCCTGAGGGGTGAAGCCGGCGACATCGCTCAGCTCTGCCCGGTCGATCGCCTGGCACTGGCTCGTCCACACGTCGTCGGCCGAGATCTCGTCGGAGGCCTGCAACCAGGTCACCACCGCCTGCACCGTCGCCGCGGCGCCGTCCGGGGAGCGCAGCGAGCACGCAGCGGTCGGGTTGCCGGTCGCGTCGCTGTTCGAGCTGGCGACCAACCCCTCCCGGGCCTGCTCGGGGACCGTCGCGCACAGGTCGGCCGGGACGACCGGCTCCAGCGGCTGGAGGGGTTCGGGCTCCGGGGTCCCGCAGCCCGAGGCCAGCAGCAGGGCGGCGAGCACCGTCCCCAGACGAGCATGACGCCGTGCTGTCGCCATCACCCCTCCTCGCTGTCCTGGGAACCCGCGCGGCCCAGTGAGGTCGCAACGGGCCACATTTCACCACAGCGTGGGCGCGGTGACAGGCCGAACGATCGAGGTGTCGCGAGGACCTGTGCCGCCACGTAGCCTTGGGCGCGAGCCGCACCGGCTCACCGGACGAGGGAGCCGTACCCGGAACGCGACAAGACGGCCTGGATGGAGCTCCCCATGGCATGGCTGGTCCTTGTTCTCTCCGGTGTCCTCGAGGCCGTCTGGGCCGTGGCCCTCGGCAAGTCCGAGGGGTTCTCCCGGCTGACGCCGTCAGTGGTGTTCCTGGTCGCGATCGGCGCCAGCATGGCGGGACTCGCCTACGCGATGCGGACGCTGCCCATCGGCACGGCGTACGCCGTGTGGGTCGGCATCGGCGCCGCGCTCACGGTCGCCTTCGGGATGGCCACCGGGGACGAGTCCTTCTCGGTGGTCAAGGTGCTGCTGCTGGTCGGCCTGGTCGGGTGCGTGGTCGGGCTCAAGCTCGCGCACTGATCTCGTCCGCGCGGGCCGAGCGGGACTCGCGGACGTCGATCACCGCCCACGTGACTGCTGCCGAGAGCACCGCCGCGCCGAGCAGGTGCAGGCCGACGAGGATCTCCGGGAGGTCGGTGAAGTACTGCACGAAGCCGACCGCGCCCTGGGCGAGCTCGACCAGGAGCAGGGTCCAGGTGGCCCGGCTGCGGTGCAGGAGCAGCAGCGCCACCGAGAGCCCGACGAGCAGGAACACGGCGTCGGCGTGCAGCTGGGAGAGCTGCAGCGGGTCGAGGCCGTTGCGCGGCACGTCGAGGTCGCCGGCGTGCGGTCCCGAGCCGGTCACCACGGTGCCGAGGTAGAGGACCACCCAGGCCACGGCGTACGTCGCCCAGGCGATCGCGACGTGCCGGGACTGGCCCGGGACGGGGTCGGGCGCGGGATGGTCGATCCGGCGCAGGTAGAGCACGGCGAGGCTGATCATCGCCATCGACACCAGCAGGTGCAGCGAGACCACCCAGGGGTTCAGGTCGGTGAGCACGGTGATGCCCCCGACGACCGCCTGCGCGGGGATGCCGAGCCCGAGCCATAAGGCGAACAGGCGCAGGTCGCGCCGGCCCGACTGCCAGGCGCTGATGAACGTGGCGATCGCGATCGCCGCCAGCGCGAAGGTCAGCATCCGGTTGCCGAACTCCACCGCGGAGTGGAAGTCCAGGGCGCCGTGCGGGGTGAACGACTCCTCGGTGCACCGCGGCCAAGTGGGGCAGCCCAGCCCCGAGGCGGTCAGGCGGACCGCGCCGCCGGTGACCACGATGGCGATGTTGGCGAACAGCGTCGCGAACCCGAGCCGGCGCAGCCACGCGGGTGTGCCCAGCCCGGTCGGGTCCCCGGCGGAGCGGGCCGGTTCGGTGACGAGGTCCTGCTTCAAGGTCATTCTCATTCCCACTTGAACGTTCTGGCGGTCAGCGCCGTGCCGATCCCCGCCCACACGAGGAGGACCAGCAGCGCCGCCCAGTCGACGGTCCCTGTCCAGAATGCCTCACGGAGTCCCTCACCCAGCGCGCCGGAGGGGAGCAGCTGGGTGAGGCCGCCGAAGGCGCCGTACGCCGAGGCGGGGAGCACGACGGCACCGCCTGCCATCAGCAGCAGGTAGACCAGGTTGGCGGCGGCCAGGGTGGCCTCGGCGCGCAGCACGCCCGCCACGAACAGGCCGAGCGCCGCGAAGGCGGCCGTCCCCGCCACGATCATCAGAAGCGGCGCGAGCACGCTCAGGTGCGGGTCCCAGCCCATCACCAGGGCGACCGCCGTGATCACCGTCACCTGGAGCAGCTCGACCAGCAGCAGGGCGCCGACCTTGCCCAGCAGCAGGCCGGAACGGGGGAGCGGTGAGGACCCCAGCCGCTTGATCACCCCGTAACGCCGCTCGAAGCCGGTGGCGATGGCCAGCGAGGTGAACGCGGTGGACATCACCGCGAGGGCCAGGACACCGGGGGCGAACACGTCGATGGGCTCGCGGGTGAAGGACAGGTCGAGGTGCCTGGACCCGAGCACGCCGCCGACGAGCACGATCACCGGGATCACGACGGCGAGCAGCAGCTGCTCGCCGTTGCGCAGCATCAGCCGCGACTCCATCGACGCCTGCGCCAGCACCTGGCGGGGCAGGGGTGCCGCGCCCGGTCGCGGGGTGAACATCCCGGTCGCGCTCATGTGGTCAGCTCCCGGCCGGTCAGCTCCAAGAAGGCGTCCTCGAGGTTGCGCTGGCCGAGCTGGAGGGACTCGGGCAGCACCCCGTGCTGCTCGCACCAGGCCGAGACGGTGGCCAGGGTGGTGCTGTCGGCGGGTCCGGTGATCAGCAGGCTGACGTCGCTGATGGTGCGCACGTCGAGGCCGCGGCCCAGCGCGCCCTGGAGCAGCGCCGGCGCCCCGTCGGGGAACGGCTTGGTGACCACGAGCCGGATCGTGGAGGTCCCGCCCCGGGTGAGCTCGAGCGGCGTGCCGGAGGCGATCATCCGGCCGTGGTCGATGATGTGGATCCGGTCGGCGAGCCGCTCCGCCTCGTCCATGTGGTGGGTGGTCAGCACGACGGTGACCCCGTCGGTGCGCATCTCCTGGAGCAGCTCCCACGTCGTACGCCGGGCCGCGGGGTCCATCCCGGCCGTGGGCTCGTCGACGAAGACCAGCTCGGGCCGCCCGACCACCGCCAGGGCGAGCTTCAGCCGCTGCTGCTGGCCGCCCGAGAGTCGCCGGTAGGGGGTGCGGCCACACTCGCCGAGGCCGAGGCGCTCGGCGAGGAGGTCGACGTCGAGGGGGTGCGCGTGCAACCGGGAGACGTGCGTGAGCATCTCCATGGCCCGCACGCCCGACCAGGCCCCGCCGTCCTGGAGCATCACCCCGATCCGGGGGAGCAGCTCGCGGCGCTGCCGCTGGGGGTCGAGGCCCAGGACGGAGACCGAGCCGGACTGCGCCTTGCGGTAGCCCTCGCAGGTCTCCAGCGTGGTGGTCTTGCCGGCGCCGTTGGGTCCGAGGACCGCGGTGATCGTGTGTCGGTCCACGACGAGGTCGAGGTGGTCGACGGCCACCTTGTCTCCGTAGCGCATCACCAGTCCCTCGACCGCAACCGCGGCGGTGGGGGAAGAAGGCACTCCTGGATTCTACGGAGCGTTGCTCACGGGACCGGCAGGCCCTTGACGTAGGCGGCCTGGCCGAGGTGCTGCAGGCAGTCGCCGAGCACGCTGACCAGCCGGACCCCGGCCGTGACCGGGGGGTTCCAGCTCCGGTCGACGACCCGGTCCAGCTCGTCGGCATCGACCCGGGAGACGTAGTCGAGCGAGAGCTGGTGCACCTCGGCGTGGTAGTCGACGAGGTCCTGGAGGTTCTCGACCCGGACGAGGTCGACCTGCTCGGAGGAGTGCCCGTAGCCGATGTCGTGGGGCTCCAGGGGGAGGTCGAGCCGGTCGGCCCAGCCGGAGTGCCAGGCCTGCTGCGTGCCGGCGAGACCGGCGACGTGGTCGTCCTGGACCCGGGCGGTGTGCCACAGCAGCCACACGATCGGGTTGCCGGTTCCGCCGGGGCGGTACCGGGCCGCAGCGGGGTCCAGGTCGGAGGCGACGTCGACGTAGAGCTCACGGACGCGTCCGAAGTGGTCGGCCAGCAGGTCTGAGGTCTTCATGCCCCGACGTTACGACGGGGGTCGGCGGCCCGACAGGCCCCGATCGAGGTAAGGGTCACCTTATTTGAAAGGGCCTCCGTATTAAAGGCACACTGACGTTGTGGAAATCGCCGGACCGCTCCCCAGTGAGCAGACCCAGGTCGACCAGCCCACGCGTGAGCGTGTGGTGCGGTCGGTCATGGTCAACGGTCCCTCCACCGCCGCAGCACTGGCCAAGCGTCTCGAGCTCACCCCGGCCGCCGTACGCCGCCACCTCGACCACCTGATCGAGGAGGGCACCCTGGAGGCCCGGGAACCACGGGCCACCGCCGTACGCGGGCGTGGTCGCCCGGCCAAGGTCTTCGCGCTGACCGCGGCGGGCCGTGACCGGCTCGACCAGGCCTACGACGACCTGGCCGCGCAGGCGATCCGCTTCCTCGCCGAGACGGGGGGAGCGGAGGCCGTCCGGCTGTTCGCCGAGCGGCGGGCCAACAAGATCGAGCAGGGCTTCGACCGGCTGCTCGCGGACCGTCCCGACCTCGACCCGGTCGAGGCACTGGCCATGGTGTTCACCGACCAGGGCTACGCCGCCGCTGTGCGCAACAGTCCCGTCGGGGAGCAGCTGTGCCAGCAGCACTGCCCGGTCTCCCACGTCGCCCACGAGTTCCCGGAGCTGTGCGAGGCCGAGACGGCCGCCATCAGCCGGATGCTCGGCGGTCGTCACGTCCAACGCCTCGCGACCATCGCCCACGGCGACGGCGTGTGCACCACCTGCATTCCTGCCATCAGCACCACCCACAGCAAGGCCACACCAAGCAAGGAGAGGGTCACCCGATGACTTCGATCGAAGAGCTGAACCCGTCACTGAAGGGGATCGGCCGCTACGAGTTCGGCTGGGCCGACAAGAACGACGTGGGTGCCAACGCCACGCGCGGCCTGAACGAGGACGTGGTGCGCAACATCTCCATGCTGAAGAACGAGCCGCAGTGGATGCTCGACCTGCGCCTGAAGGGCCTCAAGCTCTTCGGCCGCAAGCCGCTGCCGAAGTGGGGCTCGGACCTGTCGACGATCGACTTCGACAACATCAAGTACTTCGTCCGCTCGACCGAGAAGCAGGCCCAGACCTGGGACGACCTTCCCGCGGACATCAAGAACACCTACGACAAGCTCGGCATCCCCGAGGCCGAGAAGGCCCGCCTGGTCTCCGGTGTCGCCGCGCAGTACGAGTCCGAGGTCGTCTACCACGCGATCAACGAGGAGCTCGAGGCCCAGGGCGTGCTGTTCCTGGACACCGACACCGCGCTCAAGGAGCACCCGGAGATCTTCCAGGAGTACTTCGGCACCGTGATCCCGGTCGGTGACAACAAGTTCTCCGCGCTGAACTCCGCGGTGTGGTCGGGCGGCTCGTTCATCTACGTCCCCAAGGGCGTCCACGTCGAGATCCCGCTGCAGGCCTACTTCCGGATCAACACCGAGAACATGGGCCAGTTCGAGCGCACGCTGATCATCGCCGACGAGGACTCCTACGTGCACTACGTGGAGGGCTGCACCGCGCCGATCTACAGCTCGGACTCGCTGCACTCCGCGGTCGTGGAGATCATCGTGAAGAAGGGCGCCCGCGTCCGCTACACGACGATCCAGAACTGGTCGAACAACGTCTACAACCTCGTCACCAAGCGCGCCACCTGCGAGGCCGGCGCGACGATGGAGTGGGTCGACGGCAACATCGGCTCCAAGGTCACGATGAAGTACCCCGCCGTCTACCTGATGGGCGAGCACGCCAAAGGCGAGACGCTCTCCATCGCCTTCGCAGGCGAGGGCCAGCACCAGGACGCCGGCGCCAAGATGGTGCACGCCGCCCCGAACACCTCGAGCTCGATCCTGAGCAAGTCGGTGGCCCGCGGCGGTGGGCGTACGTCGTACCGCGGCCTGATCCAGATCAACGAGGGTGCTCACGGCTCCAAGAGCAACGTGCTGTGCGACGCCCTGCTGGTCGACCAGATCAGCCGCTCCGACACTTACCCCTACGTCGACATCCGTGAGGACGACGTCTCCATGGGTCACGAGGCCAGCGTCTCCAAGGTCTCCGACGACCAGCTGTTCTACCTGATGTCGCGAGGCATGGAGCAGGACGAGGCGATGGCGATGATCGTGCGTGGCTTCGTCGAGCCGATCGCCAAGGAGCTGCCGATGGAGTACGCCCTCGAGCTGAACCGGCTGATCGAGCTGCAGATGGAGGGGGCAGTGGGCTGAGCGCTCTGCGCTCTGCCCACATGCGGGCTCGTGCTCGCCTGGCGGCTCGCACTCGTCAGCTCGGCTCTGTGCCGGTCTCACCATTGCCAGACATGTTGAACTAGGAAAGTAGATCGTGACTCTTACTGAATCATCTGTGCGCGACGCGCTCGAGATGCCTGCTGAGAAGGTGCTCAGCCACCTGCACCCGGAGGGGTCCTTCGACCTCGCCGACCACGACGTCCCGACGGGGCGCGAGGAGGTGTGGCGGTTCACGCCGCTCAAGCGTCTCCGCGGGATCCACGCCGATGCGCCGCTGGACGGCCACTCCTTCGAGATCGCGGTCTCCGCGGCCGACGGCGTGGTCGCCGGCCAGGTCGGCGTCGACCACGAGTCCCGCGGCACCTCCGGCCTGGTCCCCCCGGACCGGGTCAGTGCCCGTGCCTGGGCCGCTGCGGACTCGGTGTTCCTGGTCGACGTCCCCAAGGACCACGTCGGTGACGCGGCCACTACGGTGACGCTCACCGGCACCGGCAACGACGTCGCCTCGGCGGGCCACCTGGTGGTCCGTGCGGGCGCCTTCTCCAAGTCCACCGTGGTGCTGAGGTTCCTCGGCACCGCCACCCTGGTCGAGAACGTCGAGATCGTCGTCGGCGACGGCGCCGAACTCACGCTCGTCACCGTGCAGGACTGGGACGACGAGGCCGTGCACCACTCCACCCAGCACGCCAAGGTCGGCCGCGACGCCAACCTGCGCCACGTCGCCGTCTCCTTCGGTGGCGACCTGGTCCGCCACGACGCGACCGCCGAGTTCTCCGCTCCCGGCGGCTCGGTGGAGATGCTCGGTCTGTACTTCGCCGACGGTGGTGGCGACTCGCGTGGCCAGCACATCGAGCACCGCCTGTTCGTGGACCACAACCAGCCGCACACCAAGAGCAACGTGGTCTACAAGGGCGCCCTGCAGGGCGAGGGTGCGCACGCCGTGTGGATCGGCAACGTCCTGATCCGCAAGGTCGCCGAGGGCATCGAGACCTACGAGGAGAACCGCAACCTGGTGCTCACCGACGGCTGCCAGGCCGACTCCGTGCCCAACCTGGAGATCGAGACCGGCGAGATCCTCGGAGCTGGGCACGCCTCGGCCACGGGCCGGTTCGACGACAACCAGCTGTTCTACCTGCGCTCGCGCGGGATCGAGGAGTCCGAGGCCCGCCGCCTGGTGGTGCACGGGTTCTTCATCGACCTGATCCACAAGATCGGCGTGCCCGAGCTCGAGGAGCAGCTGGTCAGCACCGTCGAGGCGGAGCTCGAGAAGAACGTGCACAGGATCCTCTGATGGCCTTCACCCGCGCGTGCTCGCTCGCCGAGCTCGTCGACAGCGAGCCGTTCAAGGCAGAGGTCGACGGCCACTCCGTGGCCGTGGTCCGTCACGGCGGCGAGGTCTTCGCCATCGAGGACGAGTGCAGCCACGCAGCCGTGCCGCTGTCCGAGGGCGAGGTGGAGGACCTCACGATCGAGTGCTTCCTGCACGGCTCGTGCTTCGACCTGCGCACCGGCAAGCCGACCGGGCCTCCGGCGACCGATCCCGTCCCTGTCTTCCCCGTGCAGATCGACGGCGACGACGTACTCATCGACATCGACACGCCCCTCGCGGGCTGACCCGACTTTCCACGAACAAGGAGCAACACATGGCAACGCTGGACATCAAGGACCTGCACGTCTCGGTGGATACCGAGGACGGCCCCAAGGAGATCCTCAAGGGGGTCGACCTGACGATCAACGAGGGCGAGACCCACGCGATCATGGGCCCCAACGGGTCCGGCAAGTCCACTCTGGCCTACTCCATCGCCGGGCACCCGAAGTACACCGTGACGCAGGGCTCGATCACCCTCGACGGCGTTGACGTGCTCTCGATGAGCGTGGACGAGCGCGCCCGCGCCGGCCTGTTCCTCGCGATGCAGTACCCCGTCGAGGTCCCCGGCGTCTCGGTGTCGAACTTCCTGCGCACCGCCAAGACCGCCATCTCCGGCGAGGCCCCCAAGCTCCGCACGTGGGTCAAGGACGTCAACGCGGCGATGGACCGGGTCCACATGGACAAGGCGTTCGCCACCCGCAACGTCAACGAGGGCTTCTCCGGTGGTGAGAAGAAGCGCCACGAGGTCGTCCAGCTCGAGCTGCTCGACCCCAAGGTCGCGGTGCTCGACGAGACCGACTCCGGCCTGGACATCGACGCGCTCAAGATCGTCTCCGAGGGCGTGAACCGCTTCAAGGAGTCCGGCGACAAGGGCGTGCTGCTGATCACGCACTACACCCGCATCCTGCGCTACATCACCCCCGACTTCGTGCACGTCTTCGTCGACGGGCGCATGGTCGAGCAGGGCGGCCCCGAGCTGGCCGACCAGCTCGAGGCCGAGGGCTACGACAAGTACCAGTCGGCGCTGCGATAAGCGGCGCTGGGCTGCGTTGTCGTCACTCGACGGCCCGCTTCGCTCAAAGGCCGCCTTCGCTCCTCCGCCTTGCCCCGCACCACCTCTCACAACGCCGACAGCGACAATGATGGAAAGGAAGTCCGGTTGATGGAAGGGCTACTGCCCGGTCTGGAAGTCATCCGCAAGGACTTCCCGATCCTGGAGCGCCGGATGAGCGGTGACCTGCCGCTCGTCTACCTCGACAGCGCCAACACCTCCCAGAAGCCGCAGTGCGTGATCGACGCGATGGTCGACCACCTCGAGCACCACAACGCCAACGTGGCCCGGGCGATGCACCAGCTCGGTGCGGAGTCCTCGGCGGCCTTCGAGGAGGCCCGCGACAAGGTCGCGGCGTTCCTCAACGCGCCCTCGCGCGACGAGGTGATCTTCACCAAGAACGCCACCGAGGCGCTGAACCTGGTCGCCAACACGATGGCCTGGGCCGGCCCGCTGGAGGTGAAGGCCGGGGACCGGGTGGTGATCACCGAGATGGAGCACCACTCCAACATCGTCCCGTGGCAGCTGCTCACCGAGCGCAAGGGTGCCGAGCTGCGCTGGTTCGGGCTCACCGAGGACGGCCAGCTCGACCTGTCGAACATCGACGAGCTGATCACGCCGGCGACCAAGGTCGTCGCGCTCACCTGGGTCTCGAACATGCTCGGCACGATCAACCCGGTCGCCGAGATCGCCCGCCGTGCCCATGAGGTGGGTGCTGTGGTCGTCGTGGACGCCTCCCAGGCGGCCCCGCAGCTGCCGGTGGACGTGCAGGCCGTCGACGCCGACTTCCTCGCCTTCACCGCTCACAAGGTCACCGGCCCGACCGGTATCGGAGTGCTCTGGGGCAAGGCGGAGCTGCTCGGGCAGCTCCCGCCGTTCCTCGGCGGTGGCGAGATGATCACCACCGTGACGATGGAGAAGTCGGCCTACGCCGCCATCCCGCACCGCTTCGAGGCGGGCACCCCGCCGATCGTGGAGGCGGTCGGCCTCGGCGCCGCCGTCGACTACCTGCGCGAGATCGGCCTGGACAACATCCACCGCCACGAGCAGGCGATCACCGGCTACCTGCTCGAGGGGCTCGCCACCGTCGGCGGGGTCTCGGTGATGGGTCCGCTCGACCCGACGATGCGCGGGGGAGCGGTGTCCTTCGAGATCGAGGGCGTCCACCCGCACGACGTCGCCCAGACGCTGGACGCCCGCGGGATCGCCGTACGCGCCGGTCACCACTGCGCCAAGCCCGCGCACAAGCGGTACGGCGTGCAGAGCTCGACCCGCGCCTCGTCGTACCTCTACACGACACCTGGCGAGATCGACGCCCTGATCGAGGGAATCAACTACACCAAGAAGTACTTCAAGGTGACGTGATGGATCTCGACAGCCTCTACCAGGAAATCATCCTCGACCACTACCGGAACCCGCACCATGCAGGCCTGCGGGACCCGTTCGGGGCCGAGGTGCACCACGTCAACCCCACCTGCGGCGACGAGATCACGCTGCGCGTCCAGCTCGAGGGCGAGCCGGGCGCCGAGACCGTCACCGACGTGTCCTACGACGCGGAGGGCTGCTCGATCAGCCAGGCCGCGACCTCCGTGATGGCCGACCTCGTGATCGGTCAACCGGTCACCAAGGCCCTCGCGACGCACGAGGCCTTCGTCGAGCTGATGCACGGCCGTGGCAAGGTCGAGCCCGACGAAGAGGTGCTCGAGGACGGCATCGCGTTCGCCGGTGTCGCCCAGTTTCCCGCACGCATCAAGTGCGCCCTGCTCTCCTGGATGGCGTTCAAGGACGCCACTGCCCAGGTCATCACCAAGGAGGACTCATGACCGAGACAGCCAACCACGACGACCTGCCCGAGGTTCCCGAGGCAACCGGTGTCGGCACCGCCACCGCGAGCCGTGACGATGTCTTCGAGGCGATGAAGGACGTCGTCGACCCCGAGCTGGGCATCAACGTGGTCGACCTCGGCCTGGTCTACGACGTGCACCTGGACGAGCACTCCAACGCCGTGCTCGACATGACGCTGACCTCGGCGGCCTGCCCGCTGACCGACGTGATCCAGGACCAGACCAACACGGCCCTCGAGGGCCTCGTCGGCGATGTCACGATCAACTGGGTCTGGATGCCGCCGTGGGGTCCGGACAAGATCACCGACGACGGCCGCGAGCAGCTCCGGGCACTGGGCTTCAACGTCTGAGCTCGCCTGCGCGATAGCGTCGGTGCTCGTGGATGATCGCAACGATCATGGCCAGTCCCGATGTGCCGTCAAGGAACCCTGAACCGTTCATGCCTGGCACCCTCTTCGAGGTCAGGAGGTGGTGGACCAGCTCGTGCAACGTGTGTCTCGCGATCCAGCCCACCGAGCGGGTCTGGGTGGTGGGAAAAGTACTCCAGCGGCGACCAGACGTCGGGCTCGCTTCTTGAGCGCAGCGCCCGGCTGGAGGTTCGTCTCGTGACTGACGCAATGTGCGCAGCCTGGAGTTCGATCTCGCTGGCAAGCTGAGGTTGCTCAACTGTGGCGTAGACAAAATGGCACCCAAGGCATTGGTCCACCGCAGGGATGCCGGGGGTGTTCGGCCGTTCGGATCGCCCGCGACGACTACAGCATTGAGTTCAGCCCGTAGCGCTGCACCAGGTCAGGAATCCAGTCCATCTGGCCCACCTGGCCCCCAACGCCGTACCGGTCGTCGAGGGCATCCATCTCGGCCGGGTCGGGTTCTCCGGGGTTTGCGAGTACAGAGGCCAACTCGCGAAAGAACATCTCGAACCCTGCAGGCGAGATGATCTCGAGAAGGCGAGCCGGCTGATCTGTGGGGTTCCAGAAGGTATGCGGTATGCCACGGGGCTTCAGCACGTATGACCCTGGCCCTGCGGTCAACTCCTGGTCGCCGATTCGAACCCCGATCTCGCCCTCAAGGACGTAGGAGTACTCATCCTCCCGCTCATGCACGTGTGGAATCACGAGCGTGCGAGCCTCGACAGGGTGCTCCACGACTGAGAAGGCACCACCTGTCTCGTTTCCCTCGATCTTGAACACGACTCCCAGGCCGGCGCCGATCTGCAGCTGCTCGCCATCCTCGGGGCTGATCGACAGGCGCTCCGGCTCCATGTCCACGCCTCCTCTCGATCGGAAAAGATGGCTCCACCCCTTGCCGGCCCGACAAGTCCGGTAGCTCGGCCGGGGGGACCGACAGGTTCTCTCCCGAGAGTAGGACCGAATAGGGATACCTGAAAGGGCAGGCGAGAACCGCTTCGTGACAGCAAGCCAACTCGTGAGGTTGCTCGTCGGTTGGCCGGCGGGGCATCAGCGACACCCACCGCGCCAAAGGGCAAGCGCACTTCGCGGCACTACCGGACGTTGGCGCATGCCGAGCGAAAGGTGAGCTACCCGCTCCGGTCTCCGCGAGGGCGGGCAAGTAGTGCGATGATCTCGCGTCGGCTTGGCCCCGTGTGTGGGTGCATGAGGAGTCCTTCGACGACGAAGGCGCCGATCCGGTTCATTGCGGCCAGGTCAGCCTCGGCTACGCCGACTCCGCGGAAACCGCTGGCCATCAGCGAGTCCATCAGGTCGTGGAAGTTCTTGTGCCAGGTCTCGATGGTGGGCGAGGTCGAGGCTCTTGCGTGGACGTCCGTGACGAGGCGGTTGTACTGGTCGAGCTGCTCGACCGCCCACAGCACCTGGTCGACCCAGGGCTCGTCGGCATGGAGTGACGCGGCCGCCAGTGACTCGCTGAGAAGGTGGTCGAGCACGCCGACGAGAAGGGCGTCCTTGTCCTCGAAGTACCAGTAGATCGTGTTCGTCGTGACTCCGGCGCTTGCTGCGACCTTGGCCATGGAGGTGTGGTCGTAGCCGGCCTCGGTGAACAGGCCGGCGGCTGCGTCGATGATCTCGGCGCGTTTCTCCTCGCGGTCCTGCGGCCGGCGGTTACGAGGCATGGGTCACCTTATCTTGACTGCTGTTCAAGAGCAGGCGAGCCTTTCTCGCATTCCGTTCAAGAACTACGCCGGGAGGCCCCGTGCCCAACTCCTCTGAGCTCCCGTTCACCACCTCGGAGCAGACATTCCGCTCCGAGGGGACGACGTGCGCGGCGCGGGTCTATCGTCCCGTCGGCGATCCCTCGGCCGCGGATGAGCGCAGGCCGGTCATCGTGATGGGTCACGGTTTCGGCGGGGTCCGGGCGCTGCGGCTCTACGCCTATGCCGAGCGTTTCGTCGCCGCCGGTTATCTGGTCGTGGTCTTCGACTACCGCGGGTTCGGGGAGAGCGAAGGCAGCCCCCGGCAGCTGCTCGACGTCGGCATGCAGCTTCAGGACTGGCGATCCGCGCTGAGCTTCGCCCGCGCACTGCCGGGCGCCGACCCGGAGCGGCTCATCGCGTGGGGCACCTCGTTCGGAGGTGGGCACGTCATCACCCTGGCGGGGCAGGGCGAGAGGCTCGCCGCGATCATCGCCCAGGTCCCGCACGTCAGCGGTCCCGCAGCCGTGCGGGCGACTGGCCTGTTACCAGCTATGCGTCTCATGCGCCCAGCAGTGCTCGATCAGGTCGCGGCGTTGCTCCGACGACCTCCTGTCTACGTCGAGGCCGTGGGGGAGCCCGGCACGACCGCCGTGATGACCACCCCGGACGCCGCGCCGGGTCTCGCGCGTCAGATCGACGCGTCCGGTCTGGTCGAGGACGACTACCCCGCCTACGTCGCAGCCCGGGTCACTCTCAAGATCGGCCTCTACTCGCCAGGCAGGCACGCAGCTCGCGTGAGCTGCCCGGCGCTGGTCCAGATCGCCGCCCACGACGCCGTCACCCCACGCCCAGTCGCCGAGAGAGCCGCAGCCAAGATGCCCCAGTCGACCGTGCACGTGTACGACTGCGGGCACTTCGACCCTTACGTGGAACCACACTTCGACCAGGTGGTGTCCGACCAGCTCGACTTCCTGCGCGCCCAGGTCCCGGCACCCGGTCGCGACTGAGGGGGCCGGCCGGACGTCGCACGTCGGCATGTCCGCGCGGATCGCGGCAGATGCGGACACTGAAGCGCTCGTAGGCGAAGGAGTGACGCGCGTGTTGCGCCCGGGTGACATGCACGGCGGCGTCAGAGCTAGACCGTCAGTCCGTGGCGAGTTGCCACAGGTGACCATCTGGGTCGGCGACGACGGCGGTGTAGCCCCACGGCTGGCGATCTGGTTCGGCCACGACCCCGCCGCCCCCGGACACCGCGAGGAGAGACCAGGATCGGACCTCCTCTTCGCTGGCTGCTGCTCGGCTCAGCAAGACCTCGACTTGACCGGGTCCGGCGACTTGGTGATCGTCCCCGACCACCCACGCAAAACCACCTGTGGGGATCAGCATCAGGCCTGTGCGGTCGTTGAGCACGAACTGCAACGGCTCCGGCTCACCGTCGTCTTGGGGTTCGCCCGAAGGATCCTGCCCGAGGAACGTTCGGTAGAACGCCGACGATGCTGGTCGGTCGGCGATGGGCAGGCTCACCGTGATCGACTGTGCGGCGGGGTCCGGCATCAGCACGTTCCTTCTGGTCTGGTGTCGTTGGTCCATCGGTAGGGACCGCGACCGGGTTCAATCGTCATCGAAGAGTTGAGAGCTGCCTTCACGGCACCGCTCTCTTTGCTGTGGTGCGGGGAACGTTCGCCCATCGACAGGACCGCACACTTCGCGGCAGATCCGGACGTTCCTGCCCGCATACTGGCCCCCATGAGCAAGCCTTCTACTGTCCAAGGCACGTCCCCGGGCCGAGGCGCGGTGAGGCGTCCATGGCTCGGGTGGTTCTTCGGTGCCTTGAGCGCCCTTGGTGCCTGTGGTGCCGTTGTCGCCGCTGTTCAAGGTGAGTGGGCTCAGACTGGGAGCGCCACCGCTTGGACAGTTGGTTTTGCTCTTGCGGCGGCCGAGCGGTTGCGCTGGCGCGGGAACATGCCGATGTGGGCGCAGGTCGCCATGGTTGGCACGTTCGCCGTGTTCTTGGCCTTCCAAGCCGTCTCCCTCTTTTGACGGCAACGCCCGCTCATCGGCACGAGAGCGCGGATCGCGGCATGTGAGTGCGCTTCCACGGGACAACCTCGCAATCACTAGCAGCAGCGGGACTGGGGATGCGCCTCGCGGTGGTCGGCGCGGCGACGCTCGAACTCGCGGCGGCTCATCGGCTCGGCACCCTGCTCGCGGCACACGGCGAGGTACTCGTCCCACTTGGCCTCGCCGGTGGCCTGCCGCAGGTACCAGCGCAGACCGCGTCCGGCACGGAGCACCGCGGCCTTCACTGCCGGTCACCGCTTCCCATGGCGCCGACCTGGTCGTGGCTAGCCTCCCACTCGCGGACCGCCTGCTTCTCCTCCTTGGTGGCGAAGAAGTCGGAGGGAGCCACCATGTCGGACTTCGTAGCCGGCACCTCGGTGGTGGGCAGCCCGCCAGCGCGGATGGCCTTGAACCAGATCACGAGGGCGTTCGCGACGATGATGATCACCAGGATCGCGAAGATGGACTGCAGGGTGCCGTTGACCGTGGAGTTGGTGACGACGGTCTGCATCTGGTCCATGTCGGTCGCAGGGGCCAGGACCTCGCCGTTGTCGATCGCTGCTTGGTACGTCGACCGCTGCTCGAAGTAGCCGATCTTCGGGTTGGACGAGAACACCTTCTGGTAGCTGGCGGTCATGGTGGTGATCAGGTCCCACGCCAGGCCGATGCCGGGCACCCAGGCCCACTTCACCTTGCCGTGCTTGATGAGCAGCGTGACGCAGAGGGTCAGTGCGATCGCGGCCAGCAGCTGGTTGGCGATGCCGAACAGCGGGAAGAGCTGGTTGATGCCCCCGAGCGGGTCTGTGACCCCGACGTAGAGCATGTAGCCCCACAGCCCGACGACGATCGCGCTCGCGGACCAGGAGGCGGGCTTCCAGGACAGGTCGGCGTACTTCGGCCACACGTTGCCGATGGTGTCCTGCAGCATGAACCGGCCGACCCGGGTGCCGGCGTCGACAGCGGTGAGAATGAAGAGTGCCTCGAACATGATCGCGAAGTGATACCAGAACGCCGCCAGCCCGCCACCGAAAGCGGTCGTGAAGATCGACGACATGCCGAACGCCAAGGTCGGCGCGCCGCCGGTGCGGGAGATCAGCGTCCCTTCCTCGACCGACGCCGCTGCCGCAGTGAGGGTGTCGGGGCTGATCGAGAAGCCGATCGACTTCACGAACTCCGCGGCGGCCTGCGCGTCGCCGCCGGTCGCACCGATCGGCGAGTTGATCGCGTAGTAGAGGCCCGGGTCGATGACCGAGGCAGCGATCAGGGCACTGATCGCCACGAACGACTCCATCAACATGCCGCCGTAGCCGATCATTCGGACGTGGCTCTCCTTGGCCACCATCTTGGGCGTGGTCCCCGACGCGATCAGCGCGTGGAAGCCGGACAGCGCGCCACAGGCGATGGTGATGAAGACGAACGGGAAGAGTTTTCCGGCGAAGACGGGGCCGGTGCCCTCGATGGCGAAGTCAGTGATGGCCTCGTTCTGCAGGACCGGCGCGGCGAACAGTAGACCGATGGCCAGCAGGGCGATGACGCCGACCTTCATGAAGGTCGACAGGTAGTCGCGCGGCGTCAGCAACATCCAGACCGGCAGGACCGAGGCGACGAAGCCGTAAACGACCAGGCCGAGGGTCAGCCGCTCCGGGGAGAGCGTCAGGGCACTTTCGAGACCCATCTGTTCGACGTAGCCGCCACCGACTATGGCGAGCAGCAGCAGGCCGACGCCGATGGCGGTGACCTCGGCAACACGGCCGGGTCGCAAGTGCCTCAGGTAGAAGCCCATGAACAGTGCGATGGGGATGGTCAGCCCGATCGAGAAGACGCCCCACGGCGACTCAGCGAGCGCGTTGACGACCACAAGCGCCAGCACGGCGAGGATGATGATCATGATCGCGAAGACGGCGATGAGGGCGGCGATCCCACCGATGGTGCCGATCTCCTCGCGGACCATCTGACCCAGGCTCTTGCCGTCGCGGCGCATCGAGAAGAACAGAACAACCATGTCCTGGACGGCGCCGGCGAAGATGACACCGACGATGATCCAGATGGTGCCCGGCAGGTAGCCCATCTGCGCGGCCAGCACGGGACCTACGAGCGGTCCCGCGCCGGCGATCGCCGCGAAGTGGTGGCCGAACAGCACCCGTCGGTCGGTGACGTCGAAGTCACGGCCGTTCTGGAGGCGCTCGGCGGGGGTGGCCCGGGTGTCGTCGACCTCGAGCACGCGGTAGGCGATGAAGCGTGCGTAGAAGCGGTAGGCGATGGCGTACGACGAGAGGGCGGCGAACAGGATCCACAGCGCGGAGACGTCTTCACCACGGGAGAGGGCCAGCACGCTCCAGCAGACGGCTCCGACAACGGCGACCGCCCCCCAGATCGCAACCGACTTCATACTCATCCGCGGCTTGCCGCCAGGGGGCCTGGTGCGTCCGGACATGGTCGTCGACATGGGGTCCTCCTCGAGCGTCCTGCGGGCCCGGCAGGCCCTGCACCGGATCAGTATCCGCCCACAGCCACCTCATGCTGCTGGATCGTGCAGATGTTCCGGGTCCGTATGTGCCGGTCGGCCCGTCCTGTCGACTACACCGTCAGAACGACGGTCACGCTACCGACCAGCAGCTTTCACCGCGTCGTGTGAGAGGCGACCCACGATTCCTTCGTGGATACCCAATCATGTCGCCTCGGTCACCCGGGCGATCCACGTCGTGGTCGTTTCGGTGCAGACCGGGGAGCCGCGGAAGGTCCCTGACGCGGGATTCCGCCGCCCGCACATCGGCACGATCGCGCGCCCGGTCAGCAGCAGATCCGCGAGGTGGATCGGATGGCTATGCCCTGCGGATCTCCGCGATCACAGAATCGTCTGCGTCGCGTAGATACCGGATGTCGCCAACTCCGCTTACATGTCGGACGTCAAGCAAACGTTGCATCAGCTGTGGCTCGTCGGGGCAACCCACCAAGGTTGTGGACATGTTCTTGGAGAACACGAGGTCTTGCCGTTGATGGCCCGACTGTCGGTAAGGGCCTGAGATGGAGTTGCAGCCGGTGTTCCCTGTCATGGTGTCGCCATCGAAGGTCAACTGCACCTTGCCGGCATACGAGGACCTGAGCGTGGCGTGCCCCTCTCGGTCGTGCAGTTCTCGTACGGTCCAAACTCCATTCAACGTCGAGCCGGCGACCCCGGCACCATGGGTTGCTGACGTTTCGGCAGAAGGTTTGGCGCTCCCTCCGCATGCCGTAAGTACGGCAGCCAAGGTCATCAATGTCGCTGCCGTAGCGAGGCGAGATCCAGAGGTCACGTTCATGGGACGCAATGATGACCCGGTCGGTCCCCATGGGATAGCACGCGCTTACAGCACCAGCGCGGATCGAGGCAGATCCGGACACTGAAGCGCTCGTAGGCGAAGGAGTGACGCGCGTTGCGCCCGGGTGACATGCACGGCGGCGTCAGAGCTAGACCGTCAGTCCGTGGCGAGTTGCCACAGGTGGCCATCTGGGTCGGCGACGACGGCGGTGTAGCCCCACGGCTGGCGATCAGGTTCGGCCACGACCCCGCCGCCCCCGGACACCGCGAGGAGGCACCAGGATCGAACCTCCTCTTCGCTGGCTGCTGCTCGGCTAAGCAAGACCTCGACCTGGCCGGGTCCGGCGACTTGGTGATCGTCCCCGACCACCCACGCGAAACCACCTGTGGGGATCAGCATCAGGCGTGTGCCGTCGTTGAGCACGAACTGCAACGGCTCCGGCTCACCGTCGTCTTGGGCCTCGCCCGAAGGATCCTGCCCGAGGAACGTTCGGTAGAACGCCGACGATGCTGGGCGGTCGGCGATGGGCAGGCTCACCGTGATCGACTGTGCGGCGGGGTCTGGCATCAGCACGTTCCTTCTGGCCTGGTGTCGTTGGTCCATCGGTAGGGACCGCGACCGGGTTCAATAGTCATCGAAGAGTTGAGAGGTGCCTTCACGGCACCGCTCTCTTTGCTGTGGTGTGGGGAACGTTCGCCCATCGACAGGACCGCACACTTCGCGGCAGATGCGGATGTTGTTGAGGGCTGTAATCACCCGCGATGGCAGGCGTGGTGAAGTACCGTTTGAGCGGTGGTGACCCAGGCATCCCTTCTTGCAGTGGGTGCGGTGGTCCTATCAGGACTCGGCTGGATAGTCCTCATGGTTATCGGTGACCTTGCTGTGGACGAGGCGAAGGAGACGATCTTTCGCAGGCCATCCTTCGCTGTCCGGCGGGGACGCTACCGAGCGCTCATGAAGGCTGGCTACCTGTGCCTGCTGTCGTCCTTCATGACGGGCTTCTTATGGGTGGCCGTTTCCACCAACGGGTTCGAGGATGACACGAAGGACGCCCGGATGTTCGCTGTCCTGACAGCGGTGCTGGCCGTGCTTGGCGCTGGTCTGATTGCTGCCTGGTGGCGTCGAGCCGGACGGCCCATTCACTAGTCGATACGCACGCACATCGGCACGAGCGCGCAATCGGCGGCATGTGAGTGGTTCCTGTGCGATCCGAGCACCCGCAGGAGCACGGCTCCACGACTAGGGCCTCTGGCGCACTACCCGTTCGACCGAGCGAGGCGCTGTCCGCAGAGGACCAAGACTGTGAGGAGAAGGAAGACCAAGACCGCCCCGAGGGCCTGTGCGATCCAGTTGATGTCTTCACCCGCCGCAAGGTCGAAGATGATTTGCACAGCCGAGACGGCCAATACGGGAAGTGACACTGTCGCCATCACCCTCCGCCACGAGAGGGGAGAGGCAGGCGCAGGTTCCGGTGCGGGCTGTTCCTGCGCTGGGGGCATTTACCGATCTTAGTGCGCCAAGCGATGCAGTTTGTTGACTTCAAGCTGCCTGCCTGGACGATCGATGGCGCTGCCGACGCCGCCGTCTGGCCATGCGCTCTCAATCGCACCACTGATTGGCGCGATCGCCCGGATCGCTCCAGACGAGGATGTCGATGCCAGCATCGGTGGGTGGACGACGAACCTTCATGTGCACCTGATGCCCGTAGAAGTGAACCCTGGGCAGGAGTAGCTATCTATTCACTAACCCGCAGGGTCGTGATGGTGCCGATCTCGATGTGTTGGGTACCGCGCTGGTACAGGTGACTCGCGTCGCGGCTGTAGGTCAGATCAGCATTCGCGAAGATCGCGTGTCCGGGCCGGGATGCAGAGATGGACGCGATCAAGTATTGACCGCCGTCTTCGAGCCGCATCTTTGATCCGGGACGCACCGGCCTCAGGCTCGTGCAGTACTTGCCGAGGTCGGGCATGGTTGCATGCGTACCGCTCCCCAAGGCGCTTGTGCCTTCGGCGACCGGACGCGGCGTGCACACCGCCACACTCGCGGTCGCCCCAGCGGTGTTGTCGCGTAGCCGTACTCGCACCGAGCGCAGGGTGACGGTCTCGGAGTCTTTGCTTGCTCCGGCATGTGCGAAGCCGACGTAGAACGGAACGTCATCCAGGGGCACCGCGTCGAGCTTCATCTCGGCGCCGGCGCCGCTCATGAACGCCCGAGGATGCGTCCACCACCAAGCACCTGCCGCGACGCCGAGCATGACCCCCACGAGCAGGACCAGGCCGACCGTGCGCCGCTGACTCCAACGCCGCGGCCGAGCCCCAGGGGTCGGCTCAATCTCGGGGCTCGCGCTGCTCACGCGCAGAGTCTCCCAGCCAACCAGGGGCGCAGGGCCCTTTCCGGGAATGACTACGACAAGGACGCACGCGGTCATCGCATGGCCGAACTTCGCGAGCATGCCGGAATCACCCGATCGGGTCGGATACAAGCTCCCCGATGATCCAGATCGGTGCGATTACGAGCGCCAGTCCGAGCAGGAACAGGGTTAGTCCTTGAGCGATTGTTGCTAGGTGCCGAGTCGCTCGCGGCTCAGTTGAAACTGGCTCGCCCACGCGTCAATCGGCCCGCCCAGCAGGAAATGCCGAGGATGAACGGGATCACAAACCCGCCGAGGATGAGAGACGGCCAGTCGACCCTCGTATCTGTGGAATCGCTTTCTGCCGTGAAGAGGTAAGCCAAGAGGCCAGCGACGACGGCCAACTGAACTATGGCCACCCTTAGCCGTGCCCGCGATGACGCTGCTTGGGAGCTCGCCAGACGCATGACACGAGAGTCTGCCCCTACAACGCTTTGAGGGTGGCCACTATCCGCGAGAGCGCGTGGATCGGGCAGATCCGGACGTTCCACTCTCAGCCAGGCTCACCTCGTACACCGGGCCCTGGGCATCCACATGGAGGTTAATCCTCTCGGGGTTGTACTCGAGCGTGATCGGCTGATTGAGTTGCAAGGATCTTGGCTGTCAGCCGTGACTCAGGGCCAAAGCCTCTGCTTCGTTCAGCGGCAGTCCGACGTAGTCTTCGGGTCTGATCTGACTGGCCATCCACCGCTCCTTAATCACTTCGGTGACGAGGCATGACATCTTCGCAGGATCAGATCGGCGTGACGGCGCGCGGATAGGGCAAGAGCGGACGTTCTGCTGGTCAGCCCTCGTTCGTGAACCGTCCATTACCGCCTACGCCAATCACGTATGCCGGTACATCAAAGCCCGCCGCAAGGGAGTCGTAGACGTCACTCTCGGGGTTGTCAGGGTATAACCCAGCCGTTTCATCACTCGGTCGACGCTGACCTCCGCGGTCGGGTCGCGCGGATCGGACTCCGTAGTCGGGTGATTGTTCTCGGGCATCCAGTCCACCAGCCCCTCCTTTAATGCCCCGGAATCGTTCACCGTTTTCTTCAGTGACCGCCAGGTGTCCCGCTCTTCTGCCTGCATGCATGGGTCAAGGTCAGTGAGCAGTGCGACGACGCGGTCGGTTCCGTACGACGGCAACAGCGATAGGGCAGCGCTAGGTATCTCCCACATTGCCCATGTGCCTTCTCGTCGCGGGTTCGCGAGCCTGCGGCGCAGCCAGGCCTCAACCTGATCCGCGAGTGCAGGCGCCAGGCCCTCGCGAACCAACCCGGGAAGGCTGGCAACAGCCATCTGCTGAACGTTGATAGATCGGGACCGGAGCCCCGTCTCGATCAGAGGCGCGAGATACGTCGTCGGTCGTAGCCGCGCGAGTTCGGCAAGTACAACTTGGCGCTCGCCTAGTCGTAGGTCTTTCCCCAGCGCTTGCGCTAGCGCATCCTCACGTTCATTTGAGGGCAGGTCGCAAAGTGCTTTCACCAAGAAATAGCGACCATCGCCAGCACGATCAATCGCCTCTACGAGGTGCGCTGCCTCGTAACGCAACTTCGCCCCATGCGCCGACATAGGCACACACTTCCATGGCTGTGGTGGCAACATTCGCTCATCGGCACGACCACGCGCGGATCGCGGCATGAGCGGACCTTGGGGTTCATTGCTCTGGGCAATTTTGAACTCCTCATAGGCCTGGCCGCGCTCACCTGCTCGACAGCTGCAAATTGGCTGTCAGTCGTCGGTCGAACCCGGGATTACGCGAGCTCGAAGTACGCGGCGCATGTGAAGGCCAGTGCGGCGCCGAGCAACGCGAATAGGCCACAGGTGCGCAGCGCCAGGACACACCGACCGAGTCTGTCTGGCGCCCCAGGCAGTCTCAGAAGAGCCCGCGCCCGCGCCGATGTCTTGACACTCGGGTTCTCCGCAAGCCCGGCGGCCAGGTTCAGCATCGCCTCACCGAAGGCTTGTTCGCGCGAGGCAAACCACGAGATCCATAACCGGCCTCCAGCAGAGTCGTGAATGCCGAGGTACACGACCTCGTCAAGTCCCGCCAGGACGCAACGAGACCACACGCGCGTCACCTTGCTCATGTCGACGTTAACGCGCTGCCTGAGAGTCTCTCCGGTCACTAGATTCGACTCTTGCGAGATGGTCCTGCGCCCGAAGATCACCATCGGGAGTATCCACATCGGCAGGAGCCCCAGCAGGAACACGAGGGCGTACAAGTTCAAGTCGGCGGGACCATCACTCCCATCGAGAAATGGGAGGAGAACAAGTACCGTTGAGCTCGAGACCGCTAACACCGCCGCCGCGCGGATCGCTCCGAGAACGATCGGGTTGAGCGGTTGCCCCCCCGGAGACGATCACCATCAGATCCTCGCATGACGCTCATGGGAAAGACCGCGATAACGGAAAGCCGCGAGGGCTGGCGTGCGGGTCGACGCCAGGGCAACGAAAGGACTGCAACTAACGACCCGGCGCATCGCGGCAGATGCGGATGTCCGGAGAAGGTGGAAACCCCGACACCTCCCGCCGAGGAGTGAGTTCCCCGGACCCGGCCCGGCTCGAACGGGCAGCCACCCTCGCCGTGCGGCGGGCAGGACGCACCCTTACCGGGTAGATGCGCCTTGGGCGGGTTCGGCCACAGCGTAGGTCTCACCGGAGAGGAACGCATTCTCATTCGGCATACCCGCCCGGATCGCGGCAGATGCGGACGGTCAGTCCGGTTGTACCCATCGCCCCGGAAGGCTTGCAAAGCAGAACGCGAGTGCGGGGAGCTCCAAGAGGTAGACGAGCCGTCGGTCGCTGCGGGCTCGTGATGCTACGAGCATCGTTGTGCCCAAGACTTCCCAGCCGGAGTGACCCCAACCCGGCGAAAGATCGCCGTCAGTCGCTATGTGCCGTAGGTTGGGGAAGTTGAGATCTAGTGGGGAACGGCCATCGATCTGGAAGGTGAGACTGAGACCCAACGGCTCGTCAAGGCGCAGCGACGTCAGGTCGACGCCACCTTCCTGTGCCTCTGCGTTCCATCGCTCACCTCCTGCGAGGAGCCACCCATCGTTCTCGGCACGCGTGTTCTCTGGCTCATCGGGAAACCACACGGTGCCGCCGTCACTGGTGCGACGCCGGTCCTCGTTCTGTCGGCGGCTCTGAAACCATCCGGTGGTACCGCGTGTCATGTGAGGGACCATTTCGCCTTTCCCAGCGTCCTGCTTTTGGGGCTCAGGGTTGCATAGTCCGACCAACGAACGCGCGCCATCCGTGCAATGGCATGACCGCCGGATCGCAGCAGATGCGGATGTTCTCTCCCACTTGACCCGCTGTGCTGACACTCTGGCTGCATGGCATGGAAGTCGCTTACGGACATGAGCGCCCAGGCACGCAAGATGTACTGGGCGACCCGTGAGGAGACGATGCTGCACGAGTTGCCTTGGCCTGAGGTCAATCACGGGTCGCCGCCGGAGCCAGTCCCGGCGCAGCCGCCTGATGAATGCAGCCGCCTACTTGTCGAGTGGTTCGACCAGGGGCTCCTGACGGTCATGGAAACAAGCACCCAAGCGGACCTTCCTGACGCGGATGCTCGGGCTCTGTTGACTGACCCGACCGGTTGGACGCCAGACCACTCGCTAGTGCTGACCGTCGCTGGTGAGTCCCTTACTTCTCCAATAGGGGAACGTCCGCTCCATCGGCATGACCGTCGGATCGCGGCAGATGCGGACGTTCAGACTGCCCATACCTGAGCGTGTCCTTCACTCACAGACATCTCGCCAAGAGTCAGCTTGCCGCCGAACCTTCGACGCCTGTACGGGACGTGGATTTCCAGCACGGCGCCCTCTCGGTGCTCGAGCTCGATGCGTACGGCATCGCCGCCATCGCGAAGCGATACATCGGCCACGAACGCGACAGCTCGAAGCCGTTCACGGTCTGTGCGGGCTCCTTCGCCGAGCAGATTGAGCACCTCGGTCGACGGCGGATGGTCACCAAGGGCCGGATCCGCTCCGAACATCGCGACCTCGTTCTCGTCATCGACTGAAAACCCAAAGGGGACGAACTCGCCGTTCTTAACCAAGAACTCCGACGCCGCATCAAGGGCGACGTTGAACAGGCCGTCGAGCTCCTCCTGAACGGCTGCAGGGACAGAGTCTCGCCATGAAGTCACCAACGCAGTCTGGCACGCCTGCCCGCGCGTAGGGAGCGCATTCGCAGCAGATGCAGACGTTGCTGTTGCGGTCCGCTGGGTCGTTAGAAGAAGGCGAGGATGAACTGTCCCAGCGCCTTGAAACTATGACCGATTGCCGCGAAGAAGGTGCTGCCGGTTGCTCTAGCCTGCCGAAAGGCGAGTACGACCACAGCGGTCATCGCCGACACAGCCAGCAGCCATGCCCCCTGCAGCACTGCTGGGGGGTACGACACGAACCAGGCCGAGGCCAACACGAGACCAGCAACCAATAGCGTCGCCAACCCCGCTGCGCAGAGAAACAGTCTGCGCTGGTCCGCCTCCGCAGTGGTCATGCGCAGAGGTTCTCACGCCGTTAGCCCGAACCCACCCGACTCGGCACGAGCGCGAGATCAGCGGCAGATGCGGACGGCAAGGCCTCTCAACGCATGTATCGAAGAATCTCTCGATACGGCTTTACGATGCGCGGAATGAGGCTGCCCATCTTCTTGGCCGCTTCCACAGTCATCCCTCGAGGCGAGACGCCGCGCCCCCAAACCCCCATCAGCCACCTGTGCAACTCCCCGTCCGGCTCCAACCACACCGGGTCGGCGGATTCTGCCCGCAGGTGGTCCAGCAGTAGATCAGGCGACTCGTTCCCTGTCTGCTGTCGGACTCGCCAGGCGTCACGATAGGCGCGACGTAGAGGGTTGCTCACGGGACCACCATAGGGCTGCGCATTTCGGCAGGGAGCCCGATCAGCGGCAGATGCGGATGTCGAAGAGTGGAGGCCATTGTCGTCCATGTCGCGCTCGTAACGCCTCAGCGCTTGCGGCGAAGCAGGCGTCCAAACCGTTGGCGTCGGAGCGGCACCGCTGGCGTGGGGTCGAAGTCACGTCCACATTCTGTGCAGACGGGCGTATCGGCTGGCATCGCTGCTGCGCAATGAACGCAGGTCTTGGTCCCCTCAGCCACAAGTGAAGCCTAAACCCGGGATAGGGCTCCTGCTCGCGGTGTGCGCGGATCGCGGCAGGAGCATTAGATCCGGATGTTCCAATTCAGCCAGCGCTCACCTCGTACACCAGGCCCTGCGCATCCACGTGGAGGTTAATCCTCTCGGGGTTGTACTCAAGCGTGATCGCCTGATTGAGTTGCAAGGATCTTGGCTGCCAGCCGTGACTCAGGGGCCAAAGCCTCTGCTTCGCTCAGCCGCAGTCCGACGTAGTCTTCGGGCCTGATCTGACTGGCCATCCTTCGCTCCTTAATCACTTCGGTGATGAGGCATGACATCTTCGCAGGATCAGATGGGCGTGACGGCGCGCGGATAGCGGCAGATCCGGACGCGCGCGACGTGAGCACGGGTGGGTCTTCGACAATGGGGTGGATTACACCCGCCAGGTGCGTGCGATCCACCCCGTTGTTTCAGCTCGCACTCACAGCGGCAGATGCGGCCATTCTCATCGCTCATGTCCCTTCGAATCAATCAGGCCTGTGGGACGCTGAGGTTCGCTGCTGACTTCGTTAGTCATGCTGCTCCGAGCGGTCACCGAAACTAGGTAGGGTCGTCCGAATGGCACGCTGGCTCCCCAACGGTCTCGACCGGATCACTTTGATCTGGATCTTCCTGGTCTTGGCAACCGCTCGAAGCGCTTGGATTCTGCTACTCGATTTCCCCGACGGAGATTTCAGCAGCTCCGGCTCCCTAGTCGTATTTATCGTAGGGATTGTGCTTTCGATATGGGCGCTGTTCTCTCACAGACGCGGCGCAAAGACACCAACGGAGAAGACCAGCGACTGAGCCGCTCATCGGCGCGCGGATCGCGGCATATCTGGTAGTTCGATGAAAGCCGCCGAAGTCAGGATCTGTGCCGATACTCGCGTCATGGAAAAACTACGGGACTGGTTCGGGACGCCCGTCCGAGCGGGCAACACCCTGATATGGCTTTGCTGGGTTTCGCTTCTC
Source organism: Nocardioides sp. Z30_9 (assembly GCF_058215735.1). Lineage (NCBI taxonomy): Bacteria > Bacillati > Actinomycetota > Actinomycetes > Propionibacteriales > Nocardioidaceae > Nocardioides > Nocardioides sp. Z30_9. The sequence goes on along the minus strand of NZ_JBZAJF010000001.1, from coordinate 337,875 downwards.
GTCTCCGTCCTAGGGCTCATCGCCTTCTTCCTGTTCCTCGCCGCGCGGTCGGTCGTCACCTGAACCAACGTCCGCATCTCGGGATGAGAGCGCGTTCGAGGGCATGATGCCGCAATGGCCCAGGAGAACGTGACGATCTCGCTCACCGCCGACGAGGCGTTGGTTCTGTTCGAACTACTCCATCGCTGGGAGGACGACGAGCAGGTGCGCGCGCCGCAGCACGAAGCCGAACAAGTTGCGCTGTGGAGCCTGTCGGCGGTGTTGGAAAGAGAGTTGCGCGAGCCTTTCAGCGCTCGCTACTCCGACCTCGTTAGGGACGCCCGGGCACGCCTGACGCCAGGCGACTGAACACCCGCTCATCGGCAGATCGGGTTTACCGGATCTCGGCACGACCGCGCACTTTGCGGCAGATGCGGACGTTGACGCGTTACTCCGATACGGCTCCGTCGCTACGATCGCGCAATGGGCCGCCTGCGCATTGCCGAAGCAAAGACCTTCCTAGAGCGGGACGAATTTCCGTTCTTCATCCAGATGATTGCTGATGGAGACGTTCCGGGCACGGTAGAGATAAGCGTATGGACCGGCGAGGGCGAGCAGGCGAGGCGCTACTTCAGCGAACATCCCGTTCGTGTCGAGGGCGTCGAGGTGCCGATCATCGTCAGTGAAGGGCGCATCGAGCCGTGCTGACGGGGGGGGCGAACAACGCACGGCATGAACCGCTCGGATCGCGGCATGAGAGTGCGCCTGCCTGTGGTCTGATCGATGAGAGCCCTTGCGAATCCTCCTTGCTGAGATGATCGGCGCTATGCGCTCTTGGAAGGACATCGATTGGGATCAGTCGCGACCGTCGATCCAGGAACTAGTCGACTCCTGGCCGCAACTGAGTTGGGAATCGGTGCCGGTGGATTCCGATCCCGTGGACGAGTACCTCGGCCAGGTCAAAGAGACTCACGTGAACGGCGGGTACCTGCTTGGACGATGGCGCGCCGTTCGATATGGCGACGCTGCCGCCTGGTTCGCATCGCGCAATCGTCTAGAGGAGTACGAGATGCACAGGTTGCTCTTCGACAGTCCGGTCGTCCGCGATGACCTGTCACCGCTCAAGATTCCCGCGAAGCTCGACCCTCTGCCAGGCGCGTTGGAGGAGGTGCCTGGCGGTGCGCTCACCCTGGACGGCATCCTCGCGACGACCATCGTTCACGGTGGTGCCCACGAGGCGTTCGCAGGTCGCGGAGCCGAGGCAAAGCGACTGGCAGATGAAGCGGTCGCGGAACTTACGGGCAGAAGGTATGAGGACTTTCGTCTCGACAGGACGAACGAACCCTGGACACCATGGTTCTTCGATGTGGCATGGGACGAGACGTTTGTCCTCACCGACTATCGAAACGCCGAGATGACCGTGCTCTGCATCACTGACACAGACTGAGACCCAAAGAACGACCTCACATCGGCATGTCCGTATGTTGTCGGAAAGTCGACCGGCCCCAACTCGGGAACCGTCCACCTCGGGTGGCTGCCCTTGATGCTGGGCTCTCGCTGGCGATCCGGCGAGGGCGAACGACGTAGCCGTCCCGGGGAGCGGCTGCTCGTGCGTGCCATCCCTGGTTCCCTCAGCCCCTGAGCCTCTGACCGTCGGGTGGTTCTCGTCCGCCAGAGATCATCCGGCGTACGCCGGGCGGTGGCACGAAGTCGAAGGTATTGGGCCCGGTAGGCACGATCTGCCAGGGGCCGGCGTGGATGAGGCGGTGGTGGTGCCCGCAGAGCAGGAGCGTGTTCGCCAGCGATGTCGGCCCGCCGTCTACCCAGTGGACGAGGTGGTGTGCGTGGCACATCACCGGTGGCCGGGTGCAGTTCGGGAACCGGCAGTGCTTGTCCCGGGCGACGAGGGCCCTCCAGATCGCCGCGGTGACCAGGCGCATCTGCCGGCCGACGTCGAGGACCTCACCGGCGGCGCCGAGGACGATCGGGATCACGTGGGCGTCACATGCCATCCGGCGTACGGCGGCGACGTAGAGGTCCTCGCCGGTCTCGGTGGTCCCGAACCCGGTCTGGTTGCGGAGGTCGTCCAGGGTGATGGTGACCGAGAGCCGCGGGGACGCGCTGTGGCACTCGGGGAGGAACTCGGCGGTGGCGGCGCGGTCGCAGAGCTCGACCAGGGCGTCGAGCATCCGGGCGCCGTGGTCGCGGGGGTCGCGGCCGTCGTGCCCGCATCCGGGGATCTCGCAGTTGCCGGGGTCGCACACAGGACCGGCGGCAGGGACCGGCTTGGCCAGGGGGAGGAGGGTGGCGCGGAGCTTGCGCCGTCCTCGGCGGAGCAGCGGCCCTTGATCCAGCAGCCTCCGGCGGTGTCGAAGCGGACGTTGAGGTCACGGTCGAGGTGGGCGGCGCGGTCCTCACGCTCCATCTCCCGCTCTGCACGGCGCTCCTGACCGTCGGGGTCCACCAGGGTGACCAGGATCCGGCCAAGCTTGGCTAGGTCGGTGGCGTCGAGCGCCTTGGCCTCGGCGAGCATCGCCTGGCACCCACGGACGCGGAGGTCGGGGTTGCTGGGCAGGTCGTCGACGGCGCGTTCGATCACCTGCGCCTTGGCGGTGGAGAGCCAGCCGTCGGCGAGGGCCTCGCCGACCGGGGCGAGCACTGGGGTCTGCACCGCGTTCGCCAAGCGCACGGTGCCGGACCCGGCGCCTTTGCGCCACCCGCGACCGAGGTTACGAAGTCCTGGGTTGAGGCCCACCCGACCGGTTTGACGGCGTTGGTGACCTCGAGCTCGTGGACGACCTGGAGCTCGACGGCATCCAGGGTCGACTTCAGCGCCTCGATCTCGGCGACGGTGTCCATCAGCTCCTCGCCGCGCCCAGCCGCCCACAACGTGTCCTGCAGCCCCTGGACCTGACGCCGGATCCGCGCGAGCTCGGCCGCGACCCGGCCGGCGCACGAGGCGCCCGGAGGAGTGTCCGGCTGGCTGGTCATGGATCAATCCAAGCAGCGACCACCGACAGGAACTGGCGAGATTCCCCTTGTTCTACAGGGGATTCTCAAACTTTCTGAGCAGTTTCCTGTGTGAAGATCAGCGGCTGCCTACCGACCTGGGTGTTGGATCGCTGCCCCAGCGCGACATCCGCCGAGAGCCACAGGAAAGGCCTCTCCTAGAGCGATCCGCTCTCCCGTCCGGCGACCGGCACCTCCGCGTAAGGGTCAGTGGTGGGCGGGCGCGAGGAGCGCACTCGTGGCCCCCACCGTTCCTCGGCCCAGATGGCCAGCGGAGCCGCGGTGAACATCGTCGAATAGATGCCGATCGTCAGGCCGAGCAGCAGCGCAACGGCGAAGTCCTGCAGGGAGTCGCCACCCAGCACGGCCAGCGTGGCCAGGATGAACATCGCGCCGAGCCCGGTGTTCAGGGTGCGGGGGATGGTCTGCAGGATGGCCAGATTGACGGTCTCCCGCAGGCCCCCATCCGCGGCTCGTACTCGTTCCCGGATGCGGTCGAAGACCACGATCGTGTCGTTGACCGCGAGCCCGATGATGGAGAGGACCGCGGCGAGGAACACGCCGTCCACGGGCTTGCCGAGCCAGGCGAAGATGCCGACCACGGTGAGCACGACGTGCGCCATCGACAGGACAGCCGCAGCGGCGTACGTCCAGCGGAACCGGAAGGCCAGGTAGGCCATCTGCGCACCGATGGCGATCGCGAACGCGATCAGTGCCTTCGTACGAAGCTCCTGGCCGAGAGTCGGGCCGATCAGCTCGTCGCGTTCCTTGGTCACCTGCCCGGCCACCTGTCCGAGCGACTCCTCGACGGCAACGGCCTCATCATTGTTGATCTGCCCGGTGCGGACGGTGATGTTCTCCGAGTCGCCGGTGCCAGAGGAGCTCTGCACGACCGCGCCCGGGAAGCCGGCGTCCGCCACCGCAGCGCGGGCCTGGTCCACGTCGACGTCCTGGGTGGTGGAGAACTCCAACAGGCGCCCGCCGGTGAACTCCACTCCGAGGTTCAGTCCGCGCAGGGCGATACCGCCGATGGCGACCACGCCGATCACCACAGCAACGCCGATCCAGGCGCCTGCGCGACGCATCAGGAACGGGCCGCTGGTGACCAGCCAGGTGCGCAGTCGGCCGCTACCGCCGAAGCCGGAGAGTCCCGGTGAGGTGAAGGATCGTCGTACTGCCCAGTCAGTGAGCGTGCGCGCGATCACGAGCGCCGAGACCATCGAGGCCACCACGCCGATCGACAGTGTCACGCCGAAGCCCTTGACGGGACCGGAGGCGAAGAAGAACAGCAGTGCCGCCGCGAGCAGGGTGGTGACGTTGGAGTCGAGGATCGCCGACCAGGCCTTGCGGTAGCCCGTGTCGAGCGCTGGCGCGAGCCCTTCGCCGCGGCGGGCGGCGTACTCCTCCCGGGCGCGTTCGAAGACCAGCACGTTGGCGTCGATGGCGAGGCCGATGGCCAGCACGAAGCCCGCGAGTCCTGGAAGCGTCAGCGTGGCGCCGAACCACAGCAGGAGGCCATAGGAGATGAGGGCGTACGACGCCAGTGCGATCGTCGCCATCAGGCCCATCAACCGGTAGACCAGCACGATGAACAACCCGGTGAGCGCGATGCCGATGATGCCGGCCTTCACGGAGGCGTCGATCGCGGCGTCGCCCAGCGTCGCACCGACGGTGCGCTGCTCGATCACCTCGACGGGAACGGGCAGCGCGCCGCCCTTGATCAGGACCGCGAGGTCCTCGGCGGACTGCTGGGTGAACTGTCCGGTGATCTCGGTCGCGGTCCCCGGCCCCGAGCAGAGTCCGGGCTGCACTGCGGGTGATGAGATCACCTCCCGGTCGAGGAGGATCGCGATCCGCTGGTTGCCCTCAGGTGTGCTGCAGGCGCCCTCGACCAGCTCGCGCCACTGCGGCACACCGGACCCGTTGAAGGTGACGGCGACGACCCAGGCGCCGACGCCGCTCTGCTGCATCTCGGCCCGTGCGTCCTTGATGCCGTTGCCGTCCAGCACCAGGGGGCCGATCAGGATCGGCTGACCGTCCTCGTCGTCCACCTGCGTGGTTCCCTCCGGGGTCGAGGGGTCGGCTGCAGCGTCGTCGGTCTGGCCAGGACCCTGGACGACGTGCAGCCCGAGCTGGGCCGTGCGTCCGATCACCCGCGCCGCCTCCCGTGGGTCCTGCACCCCGGGCAGCTCGACGATGATGCGCCGCTCACCCGCGCGGGCGAGGGTGGGCTCGGCGACACCGAGCGCGTCGACCCGCCCTCGGAGTACCTCCAGGGCACGATCGGTGGACTCGCGGTCGGCCGTGACCCGCTCGGTGTCCTGGGTCTCGAGGACGATCTGGGTGCCGCCCTCGAGGTCGAGGCCGAGCCGGGGTGACAGGGAGAGCGCTGCGAACAGGGCGAGCCCGATCACGACCAAGGAGGCGACGGCGCGCCACAGTGGCGCGCGGGACGGCGGACGAGCTGACGGTGCTGTGGGCATGCGGACTCCACGAAAAGGGGGGCGCCCTGACGACCGCAGACAGCGGCGACAGGAAAGGACCGGACGGACTGGTGGGTACCTCAGGCCGGAGGAGCTCGGCCTCGCAGGGGGACCTGGCACGCGGCGCACCGCGGAGCCAGAGACGCGGGCGAGGTCGCACCGGGAACCACGCATCGGCCGACTCGGCCCGAGAGGTCAGGACTCCTTGCGTGTGCACGTCGGGTCGCTGGTGGTGGCTGGTCCAATGGCTCTTCGCCACGGCCAGCGTCCCCAGGTCCAGGTGGCTCGAGGAGTGCAGGTCGCTGTGGCCGACCGGGTCGGACGCCGAGGACTGCACGCCTGCCAGCGCCCCCAAGAGGAGCAACACCGCCGAGAGCACCGCCACGACCGCGCGGCGGCCGTCGTGGTGCGAGACGCGTGGCATCGTCCGAGTGTAGGTGCCTCCGCGCGGACCGGATCGACCGAACCGCTACAGCCCGTGCGCCCCAGGTGCGAGCATGGCGCCCGTGAACGAGGAACGTGCTGTCGACGTTGCCCCGCCACCATTGCCGAGCTCGATCTGGGTGGTCGCCTGGGCTTCGCTGGCGGGACAAGCAGTGCTGCTGGGCCGCGAAGGGTTCCGGCTCGGCGACGAGGTCTCGCTGGGCCTGTCCGTCGTGATCAGCGGGCTCCTCGTGGGGTACGTCTCCGCGGGCGTCGTTCGCGGCCGAACGGTCCGCCTCGTCCTTGCCTGGGTCGTGCTCACCTTGAGCGCGATCGGTGGGCTCGTCGGCCTGGTCCTGGTCGACGACCTGGGTCAGGCCGCAGTCGCCGCGCTCTCGCTCGGTTGCACGGCGGTGGCTCTCGCCGCACTTGCAAGGTTCCGACGCAGCGACTGGTACGCCTGGCAGCGCACGAGACCGTCGGTCCGCGAAGGCGCCCGGATCGGTCACCTGGTCGCGGTGGGCGTGCTCGTGGGCGCGCTGGGTGGGCTCGCCGCGCCGGTCGGGGACGGAGTCGACGTACGCATCACTGCGGCCGACCGCTGAACCGACCGATAGAGACGTCTGGGGCGAGCGTCGGACGGGAAGCCTGCCCGCACCGCCCGTGGCGTAGGTTCCGAGGATGGATCACGACGTCATCACGGTGGAGACAGCCGACGGGGCGATGCCCGCCCATCTGTGGCGTCCTGCCTCGGGAACCGGCCCTGGCCTCCTGCTGCTGCAGGAGATCTTCGGGATCAGCCCCTACATCGAGCGCCGCGCCGCGGACCTCGCCGAGCTCGGGTACGTCGTCCTCGCCCCGGAGATCTTCTGGCGGCTCGGGGTCTCCAGCGTCCAGGACGGGCCGACCGCGCTCGACGAGGCCTCGGCGCTGCTCCAGCGCACCGACTGGCCCACGGCGGTGCAGGACGCCGCGCTCGCCTTCGACGTGCTCGAGGAGCGGCCCGAGGCCACCGGGGGAGCGGGCATCGTCGGCTTCTGCTTCGGCGGAGGGCTCGGGTTCAACGTCGCTGCCGAGCGCTCGCCGGAGGTCCTGGTCAGCTACTACGGCTCCGCGCTGCCCCAGCTGCTCGGCCTCGCCCCGGCGGCGCCGGGCATGCCCGTCCTCGACCCCACCCAGGTGCGGGCGCGCTCGCTGCACCACTTCGGGCTCCAGGACCGCTTCCTGACCCGCCCGACGGTCGAACAGCTCCGCGACCTGCTGTCCCCGCTGGATCAGGTCACCTTCGAGACCTACGAGTCCGGCGACCACGCCTTCGACAACGACGACTTCTTCCTCTATGACGCCGAGTCCTCGGCGCTGGCCTGGGACCGCACCGTCGACTTCCTGGGCCGGCACCTGCCCACCCGATGACCGGTCAGGACGTCCTGGTCCCGCCGGCCCGGCTGGAGCGGTGGGTGGCCAACTTCGGCACCCGTCACGGGCAGACAGACCTCTCGGTGGCTGACGGGCGGCTCACCGGACTGGCCGAGGACGGCTCCCGGTTCGCCGCACATCCACCCTTCGGCCGGCCGTACGCCGGCCCGGCAGACCCGGCCTCGCTCGTCGCGGCTTGTGCACCGCCCCCGCTGTGGGGCGTGCTGCTCGTCCGCAAGGGCGGCTTCGCCGTCGCGCGGCTGGCGGGGGAGCGCACCGAGGAGTCGAAGGTCGGCCAGCGACACGTCCAGGGCCGGACCAAGGCGGGCGGGCAGAGCCAGCAGCGGTTCGCCAGGCGCCGGGACAACCAGGCGCGAGCGGCGTACGAGGCGGCCGCCGAGCACGCGGCCAGGATCCTGGCCGGCGTCGATCTCGTCGTCACCGGAGGCGACCACTCCGCCGTGGAAGCGGTGCTCGGCGACCGCCGGCTCACCCGGCTCGTCGTCGTGCCGCCGTTCCTCGCGGTGCCCGATCCCCGGAGGTCGGTGCTCGAGCAGGCGGTCGCGGACGCCTCCTCGGTGCGCCTGGTCGTGCACAACGCCTGACTACCCGGTGAGCACGCCCTGCACCACCACGTGCTGGATGGTGACGTCGTGGCGCCTGCGCGCCTGGGAGACGACTCCCTGACGCCACCAGGTCGACCGGTCCTCGGGGTGGGTGGCGATCACCACGTGGTCCGGGTCGAACTCACGGACCGCCTTGTCCAGCGCGACGAGCGGCCGGTGGTCACCGAGCTCCCCCTCCACGCTCAGGCCGCGGTCGCGGAGGGCCTCCATCGTCTGGTCGAGCCGCCGCTGCGCGGCCTCGGTGGTCGCCTGCCACACGAAGGCCGCCCCCTCGAGCTCGGCCTGTCCCGTGTCGACCGGGTTGGCAGGGACCACGACGAAGTAGCTGGCGTCCTGGCTGCCCACGATGCGCTCGAGCGCGTCGTGCAGCTGGCTCTCGGCCAGCGTCTGGTTCGCGAGCAGCAGGACGCGCTGGGCCGGCTGCGGGTCGGGCCCGGCGTCCTCCTCGAGCTCGTCGGGTGACACGGAGCCGCCACGCCAGCGGGTGACGCCGTACAGGACCAGCACCACGACCCACGACAGCAGGCTGAGCAGCAGCTGGGACCGGGTGTCGCTCTTGAAGGCCATCTGCGCCAGGACCGCGAGGATGCCGAGCGCCGCAGCGATCGTCAGCCAGGGGAACAGCCACATCTTTACCTTCAGGTCCTCCTTGGGCGTACGCCGGCGCAGCACGAACTGCGAGACGGCGATCAGGAGGTAGACGAACAGGATCACCGCGCCCGAGGAGTTCAGCAGGAACTTGAACACGGTGTCCTCGGCCACGTAGGCGGCGATCACGCTGAGGAACCCCACCACGGTGGAGGCGAGGATCGCCCAGACCGGCACACCGCGCCTGTTCACGGTGATCAGCTGCATCGGGGCCTCGCGGCGGGCGGCGAGGACGAACAGCATCCGCGAGGCGGTGTACAGCCCCGAGTTCAGGCAGGACAGCACGGCGGTCAGCACGATCGCGTTCATGATGTGGTCGGCGTACGGGATCCCCATCTGCCGGAACGCTGCGACGTACGGCGAGGCTCCCAGCTCGCTGTCGTTCCAGGGGACGATGCACACCAGCAGGAAGATGGAGCCGACGTAGAAGGTGCCGACGCGGACGATCACCGAGTTGGTGGCCTTGGCGATCGCCTTCTCCGGGTCGCGCGACTCCGCGGCCGCCACGGTGGCGATCTCGGCGCCGACCATCGAGAACACCACCACCACGACGCTGGAGAACACCGCACCCACCCCGTTGGGCAGGAAGCCGCCCTGGTCGGTGAGGTTGCCGAAGTCGACGCTGCGGTCGGGCCAGAGCCCGAGGACGAACGCCGCGCCGATGACCAGGAACAGGATGATCGCGACCACCTTGATGCCGGCGAACCAGTACTCGAACTCGCCGTAGGACCCCACCGAGAACAGGTTCGTCGCGGTCATCAGCACCATCAGGACCAGCGCCGGCACCCACAGCGGGGTGTCGACCCACTCCTGGATGATCTTCCCGCCGGCGACCGCCTCGAAGCCGACGACGATCACCCAGAAGTACCAGTAGAGCCAGGCGACCGAGAAGCCCGCCCAGCCGCCCAGCGCTCGGCGCGAATAGTCGGCGAAGGATCCCGTGGAGGGGTTCGCGGTGGCCATCTCCCCGAGCATCCGCATCACCAGGATGATCAGCACCCCGGTGATGGCGTAGGTGATGAACGCCGCGGGGCCCGCCTCGTTCATCACGACCCCGGAGCCCACGAACAGGCCGGCCCCGATCACGCCGCCGATGGCGATCATCGTCAGGTGCCGCTGCTTGAGGCCCTTCTGCAGCTGTGCGGGTTCGGTCATGGCGCGTCCTCGATCCCCTGGGGCGGGCAGTGCCGAGGTCGTACCCCGCGCCGCAGCATGCATAACCGCCGGTGAGACCCGCGTTCTGTCAAGATGACCAGCATGTGGGAGCCGGACCCGTCGTGGCGCCGCCTCCCTGGGGCGGGCGGCCCGTCGACCGTGGGCCTGTGGCTCGCCGAGGCGGACGGACACCGGTGGGTGGTGAAGCGGCTCGGTGCGCCCCACGACCGTGACCCGGCGCTGACCCAGCCGACCCGGGCCGGCTACTGGCGGCGCGAGGCCGAGGTCGCCCTGGCCCCGGAGTTCGTGGACGGACCCGGGCTGGTGGCACCGGAGTTCGGGCCGGTGGAGGAGGACGAGGACGGGGTGACCGTGCGCACCCTCGAGGAGGTCGGGGAGCCCCCTCCGGGGCTGTTCGTGGCCCGGGCCCTGGGCCGGTTCGCCGCCGCCGAGACCGCGGTGCCCGCCTGGGCCTCGCGCGGCCTGCTGGCGGACCGGTTGCTGATGGCCGAGGCGCGCGGCGGCTGGCCCACCCTGGCCAGGACCACCCTGGCGGACGTCGCCGACGTGCTGTGGAGACGCCGAGGCCACTGGCTGGCGCGCTGCGCGCAGGGCCCCGCGGGCAGGCTCCACGGTGACGCCGTACCGGGCAACTTCCTCACCCGCCGGGGTGAGGAAGTGGTGGCCGTCGACTGGCAGTGCTTCGGGGTGGGGCCGATCGGCTCGGACCTCGGCTACTACTCCCTGTCCACCCGGGAGGAGTTCGACGTGCTGCTCGAGGCGTTCCTCGAGGGAGTCGGCCCCGGCGCCGACCGGACGGCGATCAGGATGGCCGCCCAGGTCACGGCCGTCTACACCGTGCTGAGCCGCGCCGAGTGGGCCCTGGCCCGTGCGGCCCCGGGGGAGGGTGCCCTGGCCGCGAAGTTCCGGCACCCGGCCGTGGCCCCGCACCTGCGGGCCCTGCAGCGGCAAGGGGCCCAGATCGAGCAGCTGTTGTGACCGGCCGGCCTCACGCAGGTGCTCTCACACGGTGACGCTGCGCTCGCCCGACAGCAGTGTGGCGACTGGGCCGTCGACCTCGGCGCCGAGCAGGGTGGCGGTGGCGAAGTCGGCGGCCGCCTTCTCGAAGACGTCCCGGTGACCCAGCATCGCGTGCTTGCCTCCGCTGACCCGCAGGAAGCCCACCGGCGCCGTACGGGCCAGCCGCTCGGCGAGCACCTCGGCGCGACGCGGGTCCGCGACCCGGTCCCGGGTGCCGTGCACGAACAGGGTGGGTCGCCCGTCCAGGTCGACCTGGTCGCTGACCTGCACCCACGGGTTCAGGGCGGCGACGCTGGTCACCCCGGGCTGGTCACCGGACAGCAGCGCGGCACGCCCGCCGAGGGAGTGCCCGACCAGGCAGGTCGGGAGTGGACCCCCGTGGCGCTCGGTCAGCTCCGCCAGAGCCCACCGCACGTCCTCCACCGGCGTGTGCCCGGTGTCCCAGCCACGCACGGAGTTCAGCAGGCGTACGACGGCCAGGCGGCCGCGTCCGGCCCGCGCGATCCGGTGCGCGATCGGGATCATCCGGACCACCGAGAGCTGGGTGGGGCTGACCGCGGTGGTCTCGCGCCGCGACGCACCTCCGTGCAGCACCAGGACGAGCCCCTCGGGGTCCCGCGGGAGGCGGGTGGTGATCAACCTGGCGGCGGTGTCCATGGTGCTCCTGTGCTCGGCGGTCGCGCTGAAACGGGCCAGTCGCGGCCCTGACGAGAACGTACCCACCACCAGAAAGCGTCAACGCAGGGTTGACGCACCTAGATCGTCAACCTAGGGTTGACGCCATGGCCCAGCCCACCCGCCCGATGCGACCGATCCGGCTAGACGACCTGATCGTCGCCATCAAGCAGACCAGCGAGGACCCGCTCGCGCAGCTCTCGGGCGCCGTGGAGGCAGGGGAGTACCTCGACGACGTCGCCGACCACCTGATCGGGCACTTCGTGGACCAGGCCCGCCGCGCGGGCGCCTCGTGGGCCGAGATCGGCAGGAGCATGGGGGTGACGAAGCAAGCCGTGCAGAAGCGGTTCGTGCCCAAGGAGCAGAACGACCTCGACGCCGAGCAGGGGTTCAACCGGTTCACCCCGCGTGCCCGCAACGCCGTGATGGCCGCGCACAACGAGGCCGTGGCGGCAGCCAGCGCCGAGATCACTCCGGGGCACCTGCTGCTCGGCCTGCTCTCGGAGCCGGAGAGCCTGGCCTGCCGGGCCCTCGAGGCGCTGGGGACCGCACCCGCCGCGGTTCGCGGGGCCGTCACCCTCCCGGCGGCGGCGGAGGACCCGCCGAGCCTGGTCCCCTACGACGCGGCCTCGCGCAAGGTGCTGGAGCTGACGTTCCGGGAGGCGCTGCGCCTGGGGCAGGACGCGGTGGGCACCGAGCACGTGCTGTTGGCCCTGCTGGAGCAGGAGGGCGACGGTGGACCCCTGGGCGGGCTCGGCGTCACCAAGGCCACGGTGGAGCCCGAGATCGTCCGGCTGCTCCGGGACGCCGGCGCCTCGTCCTCGACCGCCTAGTCTTCAATCATGGCGACCGGCTCCGACGTGCTCAGCGACCCGCTCAGCCTCACCGGCACCTGGCAGCTCTCCCGGGTCATCGACGACCGCCTGTCGGGCCAGGAGAGCAGCATCGACGGGGTGCTCACGCTCACCGCCGTGTCCCCGGACCGCGTCCGCTGGGTGGAGCGCGGCCACTGGCACCAGCCCGGCGGCGACGTCGAGGTGCACCGCCACCTCTGGGTGGTGCGGGACCCCGAGACCGCGGGCTGGTGGGTCAGGTTCGACGACGAGCGCGAGTTCCACCCCTGGTCGCCGGGGGAGCAGGTCACCCACCCGTGCGGGGCCGACACCTACCGCGGGGTCGTGGCCGGTACGCCGGAGCAGTGGACCGTGGCCTGGGACGTCACCGGCCCGGCCAAGGACTACCTGATGCGGACGACGCTGCGCCCGTCGGGGCTCAGCCCTTCCTGAACGCGTCCACGCCGCGCCAGACGGCGGGCAGGCAGCCGGCGGCCAGCAGGATCTTGAGGCCGTCGCCGAGCAGGTAGTTCTTCATCCCGATGTCCCAGGCGCCGACGATGCTCAGGTCGAGGTCGTACATCAGGTAGCCGAGGCCGAAGGCGTAGATCACCGCGTTGCCGAGCAGCATCGTGACGATGGTCTTCGCGACCGAGCGGTCACCGCCACGGCTGGCGAGCGCGCCGACCATCGCCGCCGCGAACACGTAGCCGACGATGTAGCCGAACGCCGGGAAGCCGAAGCCCGAGCCGGCCGCCGCGAACCACGGCATCCCGGCCATGCCGGCGACGAGGTAGAGCGCGAGGGAGGCCGCGCCACGCTGCCAGCCGAGGGCAGCGCCCACCGCGAGCACTGCGAAGGTGCCGCCGGTCACGGGGACCGGGGAGCCGGCCACCGGGATGACGACCTGGGCCGCGAGCCCGGTCAGCGCCGCACCCCCGACGACGAGGAGCACGTCGCGCACCCGGGCGCCGGGCACGAGGTCGGCGAGGACGAGCGGACGCTGCTGGTGCAGTGGGGCAGACATCGCAGAGCTGGACACGGGACGACCTCCGGGGCGACTGGTCAGGATTGCGGACATGTCTACCAGAGCAGTGACCTACCCCACGCAGCAAGGGGCTTGAGCATCACAACTTGTCGGTCGCGAAGGTGTCGCAGGCCTTGATCGTGCCCTTCTCCATCCCGCGGTTGAACCACTTCACGCGCTGCTCGGCGGAGCCGTGCGTGAACGAGTCGGTGTCCACCCGGCCGGAGGACCGCTGCTGGATCCTGTCGTCGCCCACGGCCTCCGCGGCGTCGATCGCGAGCCGGATGTCCTCCGGGGTGAGGTCGGAGATGATCGGCTGCCCCGAGCTGTCCTCGGTCTCCTGGGCACCCGCGGCCCACATGCCGGCGAGGCAGTCGGCCATCAGTTCGACCCGGACCGCGTCGCTCCTCGGCCCCTTCTGGGTGCGGATCCTGCCCAGGAACCCGAGCTGGTCCTCGACGTGGTGGCCGTACTCGTGGGCGATCACGTAGCCGATCGCGAACGGGCCTCCCCGAGCGCCCAGCTCGCCCTCGAGCATGTCGTCGAAGAAGCTGTCGTCGAGGTAGACCAGGCTGTCGTTGGGGCAGTAGAACGGCCCCATCTGCGAGCTCGCCTGGCCGCAGCCGGAGCTGGTGGACCCCTCGAACCGCACGGTCTGGACGACGTCGTACTCGCCGCCGACCTGCTCGGGGTAGGTCTTCTTCCAGAAGTCCTGGACCGAGTTGGTGAACAGGTCGATCGCGCAGGCGTCCGAGGCGTTGGCGTCCGCGCCGGTGCGGCACTCCTCGGCGCTGGTGGTCTCCCCGTCGCCGGAGCTCCCGCCGAGGAGGTCGACACCCGCGAACTGGCTGACGACCACGAACAGGATCACCACCACGACCGTGCCCAGGCCGATCCTGCCGCCACCACCGCCCCCGCCGGGGAGCGGCAACCGCATCCCGCCACGGCCCGCGCCACCGCCGCCGCGGGTCTGGATCTGGCTCCGGTCGATCCTGGCCCTGGGGTTGAAGCGCATGCGTGTCCCTTTCACCAGTACCGGGCTCGTAGACTAGTCACCGGGTGCCCTGACGCGCCCCCATCGGCCATGCCCATCGCGAGGCGGCGCCGCCACACTCTTTCGAAAGTCTGTCTTGATCACTGTTTCAAAGCTCGAGGTCCGTGCCGGTGCCCGCCTCCTGATGGATGACGTCTCCTTCCGGATCGCTGCGGGGGACCGGATCGGCCTCGTGGGCCGCAACGGCGCCGGCAAGACCACGCTGACCAAGATCCTCGCCGGTGAGGCTGCTCCGGCCGGCGGCACGGTCACCACCTCCGGCGACATCGGGTACCTGCCCCAGGACCCGCGCATCGGGGATCCCGAGGTGCTCTCCCGGGACCGGATCCTGTCCGCACGCGGGCTCGACACCGTCGTACGCCGCCTGCGGGAGGCCGAGGCCGAGATGGGCAGCGACGACCCGAACGTCCGCGACCGGGGGATGCGCCGTTACGAGAAGGCCGAGGCAGCCCTGCACGCCGCGGGCGGGTACTCCGCCGAGGCGGAGGCAGCCCAGATCGCCTCCTCGATCGGCATCGCCGACCGGTTGATGGGTCAGCCCCTGGGCACCCTCTCCGGTGGACAGCGCCGCCGGGTCGAGCTGGCCCGGATCCTGTTCTCCGGGGCCGAGACCCTGCTGCTCGACGAGCCCACCAACCACCTCGACGCCGACTCCATCGGGTGGCTGCGCGAGTTCCTGCGCAACCACAAGGGCGGCCTCGTGGTGATCTCCCACGACGTGGGCCTGCTCGAGGCGTGCGTGAACCGGGTGCTGCACCTCGACGCCAACCGCGCGGTGGTCGACATCTACAACATCGGCTGGAAGGCCTACCTGGCCCAACGGGAGACCGACGAGAAGCGCCGCAAGCGCGAGCGCATCAACGCCGAGACCAAGGCCAAGACGCTGACCGACCAGGCCAACAAGATGCGCGCCAAGGCCACCAAGGCCCAGGCGGCGCAGTCGATGCTCAAGCGCGCCGAGAAGCTGATGGCCGGCATCGAGGGGGAGCGCAAGGCCGACAAGGTCGCCCGGATCAAGTTCCCGGCGCCTGCCGCGTGCGGGAAGACCCCGCTGACCGCGACCGAGCTCTCCAAGTCCTACGGGTCGCTGGAGGTGTTCACCGACGTGGACCTGGCCATCGACAAGGGCAGCCGCGTCGTGATCCTCGGGCTCAACGGCGCCGGCAAGACCACGCTGCTGCGGATCCTGGCCGGCGTGGACGAGCCGGACACGGGCCGGGTCGTGCCCGGGCACGGGCTCAAGATCGGCTACTACGCCCAGGAGCACGAGACCCTGGACACCTCGCGCACCGTGCTGCAGAACCTGCACGCGTCCGCCCCGCAGCTCCAGGACGCCGAGGCGCGTTCGGTGCTGGGCTCGTTCCTGTTCTCCGGCGACGACGCCAACAAGTCGGCCGCGGTGCTCTCCGGCGGGGAGAAGACCAGGCTCGCACTGGCGATCCTGGTGGTCTCCAGCGCCAACGTGCTGCTGCTCGACGAGCCCACGAACAACCTGGACCCGGCCTCCCGCGAGGAGGTGCTCGCCGCGATCCGCGAGTACGCCGGCGCGATCGTGCTGGTGACCCACGACGAGGGCGCCGTACACGCGCTGGAGCCCGACCGGGTGCTGATCCTCCCCGACGGCGTCGAGGACCTCTGGACCCCCGACTACGCGGACCTCGTGACCCTGGCCTGACCCGGGCCTGTGACCGCCGGGTCCTGACCTAGAGTGCGCCACATGGCACTTCCTTCTGAGGCAGACCTCCGGGCCGCCGGCCTCCGCGTCGAGACCAGCGGAGCGACCCTGACGATCACGCTCGACAAGCCGGAGCGGCGCAACAGCCAGACCCCGCGGATGTGGCACGCGCTCGCCGCGATCGGGGAGGACCTGCCCGAGGACGTCCGCGTGGTCGTCGTACGCGGCGAGGGCGACTGCTTCTCCGCCGGCATCGACACCCGCCTGTTCGGCCCCGAGGGCGTCGAGGGCGAGGACTCGGTCTTCGAGCTGATGCAGCGCAGCGACCAGGACGTGCTGGACGCCATCGAGGGCTACCAGCGCGGCTTCGTCTGGCTCTCGGACCCCCGGATCGTCTCGGTGGCCGCGGTGCACGGCTACGCGATCGGTGCGGGCTTCCAGCTGGCGCTGGCCTGCGACCTGCGGGTGGTGGCCGACGACGTGAAGCTCTGCATGAAGGAGCCCGCGCTGGGCCTGGTCCCCGACCTCGCGGGAACAAAACCGCTGGTGGACCTTGTTGGCTACTCGCGGGCGCTGGAGATCTGCGCCACCGCGCGGTACGTCGAGGCAGGGGAGGCCCAGCACCTGGGGCTCGCCACCGCGGTCGTGCCACGGACCGAGCTCGACGCGACCACGTCGGACCTGGTCGGGGCCCTGCTCGCCACGAACACCGGAGCAGTCCGGGAGACGAAGGCGCTGCTGATCGGCGCCGGCGAGCGGGACCTGGAGGAGCAACGTCGCGCGGAGCGTGAAGCACAGCTTCGCAGGTTCCGCGAGCTTGTCAGCGGAGCCTGAGACGCTCAGGAGAGTCGGCCGGGCTCCCACCCGCCGACTGAGAAGGAGGGAGCGCAGATGAGCTCCATGCATCCCGGAATGCTGATGCGATCGATGCGGCGCGACCCCTCGGTCGTCGAGCAGAAGCTGACCCGCGACACCGTACGACGGGTGGTCGGGTTCGCCGTACCCCACAAGAAGCTGATCGCGGGCTTCCTGTTCTTCGTGGTGCTCGACGCCGGCCTCGTGGTCGTGAACCCGCTGCTGATCAAGCATCTGCTCGACGACGGTGTCCTCGCCAAGGACGCCAGCGTCGTTCTCTGGCTGGCCCTGGCGATGGGGGTGGTCTCGATCGTGACGGCGATCCTCGGGGTCGGGTCCGGCTTCCTGTCCTCCCGCATCGGCGAGAGCCTGATCTTCGACCTGCGCACGCAGGTCTTCGCCCACGTGCAGCGACTGTCCCTGGCGTTCTTCACGCGCACCCAGACCGGCGCCCTGGTCTCACGGCTGAACAACGACGTCATCGGCGCCCAGCGGGCCTTCACCTCGACCCTGTCCAGCACCGTGTCCAACTCGATCAGCGTGGTGGTCGTCGGGATCACCATGTTCTTCCTGAGCTGGCAGGTCACCTTGGCCTGCCTGGCGCTGTTCCCGCTGCTGCTGCTCGCCTCCCGCTGGGTCGGGCGCCAGATCAGCGGGCTCACCCGCCAGCAGATGGACGGCAACGCCGACCTGGGCAACATGATGACCGAACGCTTCCACGTGGGCGGAGCCCTGCTGCTCAAGCTGTTCGGCCGCCGTGACGAGGAGGACGCGAAGTACGCCGAGAAGGCAGGCGTGGTGCGCGACCTGGGGGTCCGGATCTCCCTGATCACCCGGATCTTCATGGCGATCATGACGCTGATCCCGGCACTGGCCATCGCGCTGGTCTACGGCATCGGCGGCACGCTCGCCGTCAACGGCGCGCTCACCATCGGGACGCTGACCGCTCTCGCCACCTTGCTGCTGCGCCTGCTCGGCCCGATGCAGGGGCTCTCCAACGTGCGCGTCGACGTGATGACCGCCCTGGTCAGCTTCGACCGCGTCTTCGAGGTGCTCGACCTGCCCTCGACCGTGGTGGAGAAGCCCGACGCCAAGCCGCTCACCCCTGGTGCGGCTCGGGTCGAGTTCGACCACGTCGATTTCACCTACCCGCGCGGCGACGAGGTGTCGCTGGCGTCCCTGGAGACGGTGTCGCGGGCGGAGGGACGCGACAACACCGAGGTGCTGCACGACGTCACCTTCACCGCCGAACCCGGGCAGATGGTCGCACTGGTCGGGCCGTCCGGCGCGGGGAAGACCACGATCACCCACCTGGTCGCCCGGCTCTACGACGTCTCCGGGGGAGCGGTACGGGTGGGCGGCGAGGACGTCCGCGAGGTCACCCTGCAGTCCCTGGAGGACGCGGTGGGCTACGTGACCCAGGACGCGCACATGTTCCACGACACCATCGGGGAGAACCTCCTGTACGCCGCTCCCGGTGCCACCGAGGAGCAGATCTGGGCCGCCCTGGAGTCGGCGCGGGTCGCAGCGCTGGTGCGCTCGCTGCCCGACGGCCTCGACACCGTGGTCGGCGACCGCGGCTACCGCCTCTCTGGCGGCGAGCGGCAGCGCCTGGCGATCGCCCGGTTGCTGCTGAAGGCGCCCGACATCGTGGTGCTCGACGAGGCGACTGCCCACCTCGACTCCGAGTCGGAGTACGCCGTGCAGCGGGCACTGGACGAGGCGCTCGAGGGGCGCACGTCCCTGGTGATCGCGCACCGCCTCTCCACGGTCCGCAATGCCGACATGATCCTGGTGATCGACGACGGACGCATCGTCCAGCGCGGCACCCACACCGAGCTGCTCGCCGAGGGGGGTCTGTACGCCGACCTCTACCGGACCCAGTTCATCGAGGACGCCACCGTCGACGTCGAGGGGAGCCGGCGCGCGACCGGGGCGGGAGGAGTGGACGGGGTGACCCGTCCCGAGCGGGTTGGCTAGGTTGTCGCCATGGACCTCGGACTCTCCCAGCACGTCTACCTCGTCACCGGCGGGAGCCGCGGCCTCGGCCGGGCCACCGTCGACCTCCTCGTAGCCGAGGGCGCTCGCGTGGTGATCTCGGGCCGCAGCGAGGAGTCCCTCTCCGCCGCGGCCGCCGAGCTGGGTGAGAACGTGGTCACCGTGGTCGCCGACAACGCCGACCCCGGGGCCGCACAGCGCCTGGTCGACGCCGCCCTGTCCACCTGGGGCCGCCTGGACGGAGCTCTGGTCTCGGTCGGTGGCCCGCCGACCGGCACCGTGATGGACACCCCCGACGAGGCCTGGACGGCGAGCTTCGAGTCGGTGTTCCTGGGCGGGCTCCGGGTCGCCCGTGCGGTCGCCTCCGCCATCGAGGGGCCGGGGTCGATCGCGTTCGTGCTGTCGAGCTCCGTGCGGGCGCCGCTGCCCAACCTCGCGATCTCCAACGGCCTGCGTCCCGGGCTGGCCATGGTCGCCAAGAACCTCGCCGACGAGCTCGGGCCGGAGGGCATCCGGGTCAACGGCCTGCTGCCGGGCCGGGTGGGCACCGAGCGGCTCGAGGAGCTCGACGCCTCCACCGGGGACGCCGAGGCCGCTCGGGCCAAGGCCATCGCCACGATCCCGCTGGGCCGCTACGGAGAACCCGCGGAGTTCGCGGCCGCAGCCGCCTTCCTGCTCAGCCCGGCGTCATCCTTCATCACCGGGACGATGCTCCCCGTGGACGGCGGCATGCTCCGCGCCCTCTGAACCCGGGCTCCCCGGCCTCTGGTTGCCTGACTTCGGGTTGCCTGGCTGCTTGTTGCCCGGATCCGGGTCCGGGCCTGCGGCAGCCGCGGCCTCTGCGTCCGCCCGCCGGGTCCGGGCCTGGCGGAACTCGTCCCAGGCCAGGTAGCAGAAGCCGAAGATCGCCAGCGCTCCGAAGAACCACCACTGCAGTCCGTAGAAGAAGTGCGGGCCGTTGCTGGTGTCGTCGGGCAGCTCGGTCAGCTTGAGCTCGTCCGGGGGAGTCGGGCTCTCCGCCGCCAGGTCCAGGAAGCCCTGGTAGAGCGGGTAGGGCAGCTCCTCGGCGATCACGACCGAGGACACCGCACGCGTCGACATGTCGTCGACCTTGGTGGCGTTCCCGGTCGCGTCCCGGCGTACCCATCCGGTGACTGTGACCTGCCCCTCGGCCGCGGCGGGGAGGTCTGGGCGGGCGCCGCCGGAGTTGTCGGTGGCCATCCACCCACGGTCAACCAGGACGGCGTCGCCGCTGTCGGTGACCAGCGGGGTGATCACGTCGACGCCGGCGCCCTTGTCGCGGGTCTGGTACTTCAGCACGATCGTGTTCTCGTCGTCCCAGGTGCCGTGCGCGGTGACGCGGCGCCACTCCTGGTCGGGCGCGGGCTGCCGGTCCGTGGAGAGCACGTCCTGGATCGGGACCGGCGGCTCGGACAGGTTGGTGGAGACGATGTCGTTGTCGCGCTTGCGGTCCTCGAGGCGATGGAACTGCCACTGGCCCAGCTCCACGGCTCCCCATGCCAGGAGCCCGACCGTCAGTGCGAACAGCCCCCATCGCCGGCTCAACATGAATCTCACGTCCGCGACAGTAGTTCGTCACCGGTGACCCCCCTTGACGTGGCCCTAGACTGGCTCAGTGAGCAATTCCACACGTGATCTCGGACTGGTCGACAGCTACGGACGTGTCGCCGCGGATCTGCGTGTCTCGCTCACCGACCGGTGCAACCTGCGCTGCAACTACTGCATGCCGGCCGAGGGGCTGGAGTGGCTGCCGACCGAGGAGACGTTGACCGACGACGAGGTCGTCCGGCTGGTCCGGATCGGTGTGGAGAGCCTCGGCATCCGCGAGGTGCGGTTCACCGGCGGCGAGCCGCTGCTGCGCCGCGGCCTGCCCGACATCGTGGCCCGTACCAAGGCGCTCTCCCCGTCGCCGGAGGTCTCCCTGACCACCAACGCGCTCGGCCTCTCGCGCACCGCCGGGGCGCTCGCTGCGGCGGGTCTGGACCGCGTCAACGTCAGCCTGGACACCGTTCGCCGCGACGTCTTCCACGAGATCACCCGCCGTGACCGCCTCCACGACGTGCTGGAGGGCCTCGCAGCCGCCCAGCGGGCCGGACTCGGGCCGGTCAAGGTGAACGCCGTGCTGTTGCGCGGGGTCAACGACCGGTACGCCGCCGAGCTGCTCCGCTTCTGCCTCGAGCACGACTACCAGCTCCGGATCATCGAGCAGATGCCCCTCGACGCCCAGCACGGCTGGTCGAGGGAGGCGATGGTGACCGCGGAGGAGATCTTCGCCGCGCTGGAGTCCGAGTTCGAGCTGACCCCCGACCCCGAGCACCGCGGCAGCGCGCCCGCCGAGACCTTCCTGGTCGACGGCGGCCCCGCGAAGGTCGGGGTGATCGCCTCGGTGACCCGGCCGTTCTGCGGCGACTGCGACCGCGTCCGCCTCACCGCCGACGGCCAGGTCCGCAACTGCCTGTTCGCCCGCGAGGAGTCCGACCTGCGCAAGGCGCTCCGGGGCACCGCCAGCGACGCCGAGATCGCCGACCAGTGGCGCCTGGCGATGATGACCAAGCGCCCCGGCCACGGCATCGACGACCAGTCCTTCCTCCAGCCCACCCGCTCGATGTCCGCCATCGGAGGCTGAGCGAAGCGAAGCCTCCGAAAATGGCGGAGGTCGAGGAGCGTCGTCTGCACCGGAGCCCGCGACGGCACAGCGACGCGTCACGAGACCGCGGTGAGGAGCGAGCGAGGCCAAGCCACGGCTGGCGAGGCCCCCTACCCGGCTTCGTGCGGGGCGACCTCGCGGAGGAACTTCCGCGCGGAGAGGAAGTCGGAGAGGCTCTGGCGGTGGTCGTCGCAGGCGAGCCACACCTTGCGGCGGTCGGGGGTGTGCAGCTTGGGGTTGTTCCAGCGCAGCTCGTTCGTCGCGGGCGTCTGGCAGCCCTTGGCCGAGCAGATCGCCGGCCCCTGGTCGTCGCTCATTGCAGCTCCCGGTGGGTGTCTTGCGGGCCGACGAGGTCGGCTCCCTCGACGCGCTGGGTCGCGGTGTTCGCCACCACCACGGCGATGTAGGGAAGGATGAACGCGCCGGCGACCAGCACCCACCGGAACCAGTTGTCGCCGACGACCACGGCGCCCAGGAAGCACAGGGTCCGCACCGCCATCGAGAACATGTAGCGGCGCCGGCGAAGGTCGATGTCGTCGTGCCTGCTGGTCGCGGCCGTGGTGATCCGAACCGCCTCGGGCTCGCGTCGTGCCCTGCCTCCTGCTGCCACGTCCACCAGCCTACGTCGCGAGTACGGCAGCCCCGACCCGACGTGACATTCTGGGGCCCCACACCACCGAGCACAGGAGCGCCGATGTCCAACCGCACCTACCGCATCACCGAGATCGTCGGGACCTCTCCCGAGGGGATCGACCAGGCCGTCCGCAACGGCGTCGAGCGGGCCGCGCGCACCCTGCGTCACGTGGACTGGTTCGAGATCACCCAGGTCCGTGGTGCGGTCGTCGACGGCCAGGTCGAGCATTTCCAGGTCGGGCTCAAGGTCGGGTTCCGCCTCGAGGACGACTGACCCACCCGTGTCGTCGCTGGTCGAGCTGAGGGTCCTCGAAGGGCCCAACCTCTACTTCCCCCGTGCCGCCGTCAAGCTCACCCTGGACGTCACGTCCCTGGCGAAGGCGCCCGAGGAGGAGGTCCGCAGGCTGGCCCAGCGGCTCGGCATCGCCTCGATCCGGCCCGGGGTACCGCTGAGCGGGTTCCGCCAGCGGTCCCTGACCCGGTTGCTGGTCAAGCTGGTACGCCGGATCGCGGCCGAGGCGGGCACGACCCGGCTCGGCGTACGCGTCCGTCCGACGGCGCAGCCGGAGCTGATCGTGGTTGCCTACCCCTGGCGTGACCGCAACCGCGCCCAGGCGCTGGGGGAGGCGGTCGCCTCGGTCCTCGACGACCTCGGCACCGCCGAGGTGGGCGTGCTGGTCGAGCGTGCCGCCGAGCACGTCTCCTCGGTGGACCGCGGACCCGCGCCCACGACGATCCGGCCGCGCGTCCCGGTGGTCGCGGTGACCGGCACCAACGGGAAGACCACCACCTCGCGGATGATCGCCCACGTCGCCAGGCAGGCCGGTCACCACGTCGGGTGGTCCAACACCGACGGGATCTACCTCGACGGCCGGCTCGTGGAGGCCGGCGACTACTCCGGGCCCTCGGGCGCCGGCCGGGTGCTGGCGTTTCCGGGCGTGGACTTCGCGGTGACCGAGACCGCGCGCGGCGGCGTGCTGCTCAAGGGGATCGGGGTGGCCAGCAACGACGTCTCCGTGGTCACGAACGTCACCGCGGACCACCTCGGGCTCCAGGGCATCGACACCGTGGACCAGCTGGCCGAGGTGAAGAGCGTGGTCCCCCGGATCACCAAGAGGTCCGGGTGGGCGGTCCTCAACGCCGACGACCCCCGCGTCCTGGCCATGCGCAGCGTGACCCCTGCCCGCCCCTGGGTGTTCACCCGCGACCCCGACTCGCCGGCCCTGCGCGAGGTCCTGGCCCAGGGAGGACGGGCCACCACCGTCATCGACGGCTGGATCACCGTGCTCGAGGGCAACCGCGCCGACCCCCTCGTGGAGGTCGTGGACGTGCCGATGACCCTGAGCGGCCTCTCCCGGTTCAACGTCGAGAACGCGCTCGCCGCGGCCTCGGCGTCGCTCGCGGCCGGCATCCCCGCCGGCCACGTCGCGGCCGGGCTGCGCTCCTTCCTCCCCGACGCCGAGCACAACCCGGGCCGGATGAACTTCTTCACCCTGCCCACCCCGGCAGGGGAGGTCACCGTGGTGATGGACCTGGCCCACAACGAGGCCGGGCTGGAGGCGATGATCGAGATCATGCGCGGCGTACGCGCCCCCGGGCGGCGCCTGCTGCTGGGGCTGGGCGCCGTGGGCGACCGCCAGGACGTCCTGCTCGAGATGCTCGGGGAGATCGCCGCCCGGGACGCGGACGTGGTGGCCATCGGGCACAAGGAGAAGTACCTGCGCGACCGCACCGTCGGGGAGCTCGACGCGCTGCTCCGCGCCGGGGCGGCCCGGGTCGGCGTCACGGAGATCGAGTCCTACCCGACCGAGCTGGCCTCCCTGGAGGCTCTCGTGGCGCAGGCGGAGCCCGGCGACGTGGTGGGACTGATGTGCCACGCCGAACGCCAGGAGGTCTACGACTGGCTCGCCGGGAACGGCGCCACCCCCGACTCTTCCGAGCAGCTGCGGGACAAGGTGCTGCGGGCCGCCGAGCGGGGCTGAGTCCCCGCCGCGACCGCGATCAGGCATGCTGGCCCATGGACGGGGTCATCTCCTGGTCCGGCCCCCACGCGGCCGCCTGTTCGACCGAGACCCCGCCACACCCCCACCAGGGAGAGGGACTAACCATGAGCGACGACAACAGTCGGCTCGCAGTACTCATCGACGCCGACAACATCTCGGCGAAGGTCGCGAAGGACATCTTCGAGGAGCTGGCCAGCTACGGCACGCTGACCGTGAAGCGGGCGTACGGCGACTGGACGACCAGCCAGCTCAACGGCTGGAAGGACCAGCTGCACGCCTACGCCATCGCCCCGATGCAGCAGTTCGCCTACACCGTCGGCAAGAACTCGACCGACTCCGCGCTGATCATCGATGCGATGGACCTGCTCTACGCCGGACACCTGGACGGGTTCGTGATCGTCTCCAGCGACAGCGACTTCACCCGGCTGGCCACCCGGCTGCGGGAGTCGGGGATGAAGGTCTACGGCGTCGGCGCCAAGAAGACGCCGCGCGCCTTCCGTGACGCGTGCGACAAGTTCACCTTCCTCGAGGTGCTGCGCGCCGACAACAACGAGGCCGACGCCCCGACGGCAGTCTCCACGTTGACCGAGGACGAGACGACCGCCCCCGAGCCGGTGCGCGAGGCCAAGGGCGGCAACCTGCAGAGCATGCTGACCAAGGCGCTGAACAAGATGGCCGGGGAGGACGACTGGGCAGCGCTCGGGTCGCTGGGCAGCCACCTGAACCGCACCGACCCGTCCTTCGACCCGCGCACCTACGGCTTCGCCAAGCTCAGCGACCTCGTCAAGGACCAGCCCTTCCTGGAGACCAGGTCGGTCGAGAGCGACTCGGGCCGCGCGCAGCTGTGGGTGCGGCTCAAGCGCCGCGGCGGCAGCGGCAGCGCCCCGAAGAAGGCCGCGGCGAGGTCACCCCGCAAGGCGAAGGACGAGCCGGCTCCCCAGGCGGACGAGCCGACCCCGGTCAAGGCACCCGCGCCCGAGCAGTCACCCGAGCGGGCGCTTGAACCGGCACCTGAGAAGGCTGCCGAGCAGGCACCTGAGCCAGTTGCTGAGCAGGCACCTGACCCAGTTGCCGAGCAGGCACCTGAGAGGGCCGTCCGGAAGAGGACCATCCGGACCACCCGGAAGACTGCCGCGAAGGCGCCCGAGGAGCCTGCCGAGAAGCCCGCCGAGAAGCCCGCTCAGAAGACTGCTGAGCCCGCGTCGCGAGACCGCGACGAGGAGCCGGTGAAGAAGGCTCCTGCGCGCCGGCGTACCACCCGGAAGGTCTCCGCGACGAACGCACAGGCCCCGGTAGAGCCCTAGGCCGGGACGCTGCTCAGGCCTCCGGCGGCGGCGTGTAGTCAGGATCAGCGACCCGGCTGGCGTCACCGCCTGAGGTGGCGCCGGCCTGGGCGTGCGGGGACCAGTTCTCCAGCTCGGCCATCACCTCGCCGTGCTTGTCCACGCACACGATCAGCAGGTCACCGCGGTTGGCGCGACTCATCGCGTGCCGGACTGCCTCGATCTCGTCGACGATCACCTCCAGCTGCTTGCACCGGACCCCCTCGTCCATGGCGGTGCGCACGCCCTCGGCCACCAGCGCCGCGGTCTCGCCGCGAGCGCGTCCCCGCAGCGCCTCGTCCTCACGCACGACGACCACGTCGAAGTGGTGGGCGGCGATCTGGCCGAGCTCCCGCATGTCCTCGTCGCGCCGGTCACCCGCGGTGGCGATCACGCCGATCCGCGAGGGCTTGCCCAGCTCGCTTCCCGAGTCGAGGCTGTCACCGAGCCGGTCCACGAAGTCGCCCAGCATCTTCATGCCCGGCGCGTTGTGGCAGTAGTCGATGATCACGTTGACGCCGTTGACCTCGATCTCGTTGAGACGACCGGGGGAGAGGTAGTAGCTGGTCGAGAAGGTCCGCAGCCCTTGGCGGATGTCGTGCAGGGGAGCGCCG
Organism: Nocardioides sp. Z30_9; assembly: GCF_058215735.1. NCBI lineage: Bacteria > Bacillati > Actinomycetota > Actinomycetes > Propionibacteriales > Nocardioidaceae > Nocardioides > Nocardioides sp. Z30_9. Next base: position 311,738 of record NZ_JBZAJF010000001.1, on the reverse strand, counting down.
GCCGCGAAGGCCGCAGCGGCGGCCGCGAGCGCGTTCTGCACGTTCATCCGGGCACGCCCCGAGAACGTGGAGGGCAGCAGGTGTGTGAACGCGAGCTGCATGTCGCGCCCTCCGTGGCGTACGACGATCATCTCGCCGCGCTCGGTGGCGTGCAGCACCAGCGCCTTGCCACCGCGACGGCAGTGGGCATCGATCAGGTCGCGCTCCTCCGACCCGGGCGCGGCCATGGAGAACCACACCACCTGGCCCGAGCAGCGGCGCCGCATCTCCCGCACCAGCGGGTCGTCGGCGTTGAGCACGGCGTGCCCGTCGCGCGGCACGGCCTCCACGAGGACTGCCTTCACGTCGGCGAGCTGCTCGACGGTGTCGATGCCGCGCAGGCCGAGGTGGTCGGGCTGCACGTTGAGCACCACGGCGACGTCGTTGCGCTCGTAGCCCAGGCCCTCGCGCAGGATGCCGCCGCGGGCCACCTCGAAGACCGCGAAGTCCACGCGCGGGTTCTGCAGCACCATCCGGGCGCTGCGTGGCCCGGACGCGTCCGCGCGGATCACCAGGCGCTCGTCGATGACGACGCCGTCGGTCGAGGTCATCCCGACCTTGCGGCCCATGCCCTTGAAGATGTGGCTGATCATCCGGCTGGTCGTGGTCTTGCCGTTGGTGCCGGTGACGGCCACGATCGGGATCCGGCTGGGCGCACCGGGCGGGAACAGCATGTCCACGACGGGCTTGGCGATGAACTGCGGCTCGCCGATCGTCGGGTGGGTGTGCATCCGGAAGCCGGGCGCGGCGTTGACCTCGCAGATCGCCCCACCGGTCTCGCGCACGGGCTGGGTGATGTCGGGGCAGATGAAGTCGATGCCGGCGATGTCGAGCCCGATCATCCGGGCCGCCTCCTCGGCGATCTCGGCGTTCTCCGGGTGCGCCTCCAGGGTGCGGTCGATCGAGATGCCGCCGGTGGACATGTTCCCGGTGAGGGCCAGCTTCACCATCTCGCCCAGCTCGGGCACCGAGGACAGGGTGTGCCCCTGGCTGGCGAGCACCTCCTCGGCCACGGGGTCGATCCGGATCCGGGTGAGGATCTTCTCGTGGCCGACGCCGCGCCTCGGGTCGGCGTTGGTGTCGTCGACGAGCTGCTGCACGGTGCGGTCGCCGTCACCGATGACGTGCGCGGGGACGCGCTCGGCGATCGCGGCGACCTTGCCGTCGATGATCAGGCACCGGTAGTCCTTGCCGGTGATGAACGACTCCACGACCACGGTGCCGCCGCGGGACTGGGCCTTCGCGATGTCGAAGGCCTCCCGGACGGCGTCGTCGTCGTCGAGGTTCAGGCACACCCCGCGGCCGTGGTTGCCGTCGATCGGTTTGACCACGACCGGGAAGCCGATCCGCCGGGCCATCGCGACCGCCCGGTCCGCCGTACGCACCGATTCCTGCTTGGGCACCGGCAGCCCGGCCGCACTGAGCAGGCGGGTGGTGAGGTCCTTGTCCGAGGCGATGTCGACCGCGATCGAGCTGGTCTCGGAGGTCATCGTCGCGCGGATGCGCTTGGCGTGCACCCCCTGGCCGAGCTGCACCAGCGAGTGCTTGTTCAGCCGCAGCCACGGGATGTCGCGGGAGACGGCCTCGTCCAGGATGGCCTGCGTGGACGGGCCGAACGCCGTACGCTGCGCGCGCAGGATGAACGCGTCCAGCTCGTCGGCGAAGTCGAGGTCGGGGTCGGCCTCGACGAGGTGGTTGACCAGGCGTACGGCGAGCCGGCCCGCCTCGAGGCCGACCTGCTCGTCGACGTAGCCGAAGATGATGTTGTAGTGCCCGCGCTTGCCCTTGACCTGCCGGGTCTTCCCGCGGCGGATGTCGTGGCCCACGATCTGCTGGAGCGCCAGGGCGGCGTGCTCGGCGACGTGACCGAGCCAGGTGCCCTCGTTGAGCCGCTCCACGAAGCCACCGCGCCGCCCGCGTGAGCAGGAGTGCTCGCGCAGGCCGGGGAGCGCCTCGAGGAGGTGGGCGGTGAACCCGGGGATCGTGTTCGTCGGGTAGTCCTCGAGCACGCCGAGGTCGACCACGAGGTGGATCGCCTTGTCGTAGGACCAGACGTTGGCGCCGCGGTAGACGCGGGTCTCGAGGATCGCGAGGTCGGCGGTCGGCCGGCCTCCGGAGCCCCGGACGCCCGCTCGGTCGTTCGTGTCGGTCACTGGGTGGCTCCTCTGCTTCGTCGGGCGATGCGGCGGCGCAGGACCTGGGGCCCGATGTCACCGGCCGCGATGTCACGGGCCATCTTGCGCAGGTCGCTGTTGGCGCCGGCGAGCTCGTCGGCCTCGTCGGGGTCCGCGGGTGGCCGGGAGGACAGCAGCACCCTGGCCTGCAGGTCGAACACGGCGCCCGCGGGCAGCACGTGCAGCGCCACCCCGGAGGCCAGGATCGGCCGGTGCTCGTGCGCCTCGTGGGCGTTGGTGACCATGTGGGTGCCGTCCATCAGGGTCACCGACCCGCGGCCCACGACCCTGAGCACCTGGGTTTCCTCGGTGGTGCTGATGATCGCGGCGGTGTCCTCGTCGACGCCCATCCCGAGCAGCTGCGGGCTCTGCGAGACGATCATCAGCAGCCGGCCGTAGCGGTTGCGCTGGGCGAAGTGCTGGTCGATCACGCAGTTCGGCACCAGCCCGAGACCGGCCGCGACCTGGGTCATCCGCTGCTTGGGGGTCGAGCCCCCGGGCCCGAAGGCCACCATGTGCGAGGACTGGATGCTGGCGCCGGCGGAGGTGCCGGCCACGGTGACCCCGCGGTGCCGTGCGTCGACGATCGCCTGCCCGAACGGGGTGCCGGAGATCACCGTGGAGAGCTTGAGCTGGTTGCCCCCGGTCATGAAGATGCCGGTCGCGCGGTCCAGCTCGGCCACCAGCGCCGGGTCGCCGGCCTGGGCCCGGCTCTCCGGGCGCACGGCGTACACCTCGGCGGCACCGAGCCGCTCGAACAGCGCGGCGTACACCTCGATGATCTCGGGTCCCAGCGAGGAGGCCGTCGGGATCACCGCGATCCGGGCCTTCGCACCGCCCGCCCGCTCCACGAACTCCCTGAGCACCGTGCGCTTGCCGAGCTTGTCCTCGGCCCCTCCGATGACGAGCAGGTCGCCTTCGCCGTTCTCGGGATCCCGTGGCATGACAGGAAGCCTAAGGGGTCCTAGAGTGGCCTCGGTGAGCCCGTCTTCTCCCGATTCTGCTGCGGTGCCACGCAGGTTGCTCCTGGTGATGCGACACGGCAAGGCGGAGAGTTTCGCCGAGGACGACCACGGGCGTCGGCTCACCGACCGGGGGTGGGCCGAGGCCCTCGCCGCAGGTCGCTGGCTGGCCCGCCACGACCTGGTGCCCACCCACGCGTTCGTGTCCTCGGCCACCCGCACCCAGCAGACCTGGAACGCCGTGGTGACCGGCTCCGGGACGCAGGCCCGGGCCAGCGTCGAGGACGCCGTCTACTCGGCCGACACCGAGGGCGCGCTGGAGGTGCTCCGCGGTGCGCCCGCGGACGCAGAGGTGGTGCTCTACGTCGGGCACAACCCCACCGTGGCCTCGCTCGGCCACCTGCTCGACGACGGGACCCCCGACGCCGAGGCGTTCCGCGCGCTCAGCGACGGCTTCTCGCCCGCCTCGCTCGCGGTGCTGGAGATCTCCGTGCCCTGGGCCGACCTCGAGCTGGCCACCGGCCACCTGGTGGCGTTCCACCCCGGTGGCGGCTGAGCCCAGGGCTCAGATCAGCGGTTCGGGGGTGGTGATCCCGGCCTCGGCGTCCGCGGCCACGATCTCCTCGCGGCTGATCCCGAGCAGGTAGAGCACGGCATCCATGTAGGGGACGTTCACCGCTGCGTGCGCGGCCTCCTGCACGACGGGCTTGGCGTTGAAGGCGATCCCGAGCCCGGCCGCGTTCAGCATGTCGAGGTCGTTGGCGCCGTCCCCGATCGCGATGGTGGCACTGACTGGTACGCCGCACTCGGCCGCGAACCGCCTCAGCGCGGAGGCCTTGCCGGCGCGGTCGACGATGTCGCCGACGACGTGTCCGGTGAGCTTGCCGTCGACGATCTCGAGCTCGTTCGCCATGGCGAAGTCGATCCCGAGGTCGGCCGCGAGCCGGTCGGTGAGCTGGCTGAACCCGCCGCTGACGATGGCGAACCGGTAGCCGAGCCGCTTGAGCACCCGCACGGTGGTCCGGGCGCCGGGGGAGAGCACCAGCGCGTCGTAGACCTTGTCGAGGACGTCGGCGTCGAGGCCGGCGAGCAGGTCGACGCGCTCGCGCAGGCTCTGCGCGAAGTCGAGCTCACCGCGCATCGCCCGCTCGGTGATGCCGGCCACCTCGGCCTCGCAGCCGGCGTACGCCGCCAGCATCTCGATGACCTCTCCCTGGATCAGGGTGGAGTCGACGTCCATCACGATCAGCCGCATGCCGCGACGGAGCAGGTTCGCGGCCTGGACGGCGATGTCGACGCGCTGGACCGCGGCCTCGCGGGCCAGGATGTCGCGCAGCCGCTCGGGGTCGACGCCGGAGACGTGCAGGTCGATGGCCGTGATCGGGTAGCGCGCCATCCGCTCGATCCGGTCGATGTTGGCCCCGGTGTCGGCGATCCGGCCCGCGATGGCGGCCATCGCCTGGGACTTCAGGGGGGTGCCGAGCACGGTGACGTGGCTGCGTCCCCGCGGGCGGGGCCGGTTGTCACCGGTGCCCCGGTCGACGTCGAGGGTCATCCCCAGGTCGGCCGCGACCTGCTCCATCGCGCTGCGCAGGGACTTCCAGTCCCGGGGCGCGCTCACCAGCACGCCCAGGATCAGCCGGCCGCGCAGCACGATCTGCTCGATGTCGATCACCTCGACCCCGAACCCGGCCAGGGTGTCGAAGACCAGGGACGTCACGCCCGGACGGTCCTTGCCGGTCAGGGTGATCAGCAGCGTCCGCGGCAGGTCGCGGGTCTTGTCCTCCGGCACGGGACGAGGTTAACCGGGCGCGGTCCCGCCGGCTCAGCCGGTCCGCGAGGAGCAGGCGCCCACCAGGGCGCGCCTCGCTGCTCGGTCGAGGTCGTCGAGCGCGGCCCGCCTCCGGTCCATCTCGTACGCCGACACGGCCCCTCCCGGGTCCCGGCGGGCCAGGGCGACGATGTCGAGGCAGAGCACCGCCCGCTCCGTCGTCTCGAGCCGCCGGGCGTCGTACCCCGGAGGCAGCGGCAGCGGGGCCCGGTGGCGCAGGTTGAGCAGCAGGTCCGGGATGTCGGGCTGCCACGACGCCACGTCGAGGTCCACCAGCCGCTGCGTGGCTTCCGCGAGGGTGATCCGGAGCTCGGAGGCGGTCTCCCGCTCGTCGACCCACGGCGCCGGGTTCGCGGGATGGGCGTGCCAGACCACCACTCGGGCGTCCTCCACCGGGACCAGCCCCACCGAGCCCGCGACCACGGCCTCGCCGGCGTCCAGCGCCGCGAGGTTGAACGCAGCCGGGCCGCCCAGCCCCAGCGGGTCCCCGGAAGCGGGCAGGGCGAGCGAGACGCGCCCGGACAGGGCCGCCGGCAGCTCGTGCAGGTCCAGGTCCCCACGCTCGGGCAGTCCGGTGACGAGGTGCCGCGGGGCGTCGCCGCGCACGGCGTCGGCCAGGTCGTCGGGACCCGCACGGCCTTCCTGCACGGCATCGAGCCAGGTGCACAGCACGGCCGACATCGGCAGAGCACTCATCTGGGCAGCCTAGGCGCACCCGGCCCGATGACCCTCAGCACCTGTCGCGCTAGGTTGGCGGCCGTGAACGCCGTACTCGAGCTCGCATCCGTCACCGTCAGGCGCGGGCAGGCCACCCTGCTCGACAACGTCGACTGGGCGGTCGAGGAGGACGAACGCTGGGTGATCCTGGGACCGAACGGTGCCGGCAAGACCACCCTGATGCAGATCTGCTCGGCCCAGATCCACCCGACGTCCGGGGTCGCCGGCATCCTGGGCGAGGTCGTCGGAACGGTCGACGTCTTCGAGCTGCGCCCCCGCATCGGCTGGACCAGCGCCGCGGTCGCCGAGCGCATCCCGCGGCACGAGATCGTCCGAGACGTGGTGGTCTCGGCCTCCTACGGGGTGGTCGGTCGCTGGCGCGAGCACTACGACGAGCTCGACCACGACCGGGCCCGTGAGCTGCTGGTCGAGGTGGGCGCCGCGCCGCTGCTCGACCGCACCTTCGGGACCCTGAGCGAGGGCGAGCGCAAGCGGGTGCAGATCGCGCGGGCGCTGATGACCGACCCCGAGCTGCTCATCCTCGACGAGCCCGCGGCCGGGCTCGACCTCGGCGGCCGTGAGGACCTCGTCGCGACCCTCTCCCGGCTGGCCCTGGACGAGGACGCCCCGGCGACCATCCTGGTCTCCCACCACGTCGAGGAGATCCCCCCGGGCTTCACGCACGCGCTGATGCTGCGCGAGGGCCGGGTCGTGGCCGCGGGGCCGCTGCCCGAGGTGATGACCGAGCAGGTGCTGAGCGATACCTTCGGGATGCGGCTCAGGCTGCGCGAGGAGGACGATCGCTACACGGCGCGCCGGGTGGTCTGAGCGTTGCGGGCGGTTGGGTAGGGTCCACGCATGGACTGGCTTCGGGACCACATGTGGGAGAGCTGGCTGGCGCTTGCGGTTCTGCTCGGTGTGCTCGAGCTGGTCAGCCTCGACCTGTTCCTGGTGATGCTGGCCGGTGGAGCCCTCGTCGGATCCGTCACCGCGCTGCTCGGCGGGCCGATCCCGCTGCAGATCGTGTTCGCGATGATCTCGGCGGTGGGGCTCCTGGGCGTCATCCGCCCGGGCGTCGTACGCCGCCTGCACAGCGGGCCCGACCTGAAGACCGGCGCCGAGGCGCTGATCGGCAAGCGGGCGACCGTGCTGCGCGAGCTGACCCACACCACCCCGGGGCGGGTGAAGATCGAGGGCGAGGAGTGGACCGCGCTGCCCTACGACGAGGACGACCGGATCGAGCCCGGCGAGCTCGTCGACGTGGTACAGATCAAGGGCGCGACGGCCTACGTGCTGCGTGTCCAGAGCCTCGGGTCATGACGACCCGAGCACACGGAAGAAAGTAGGGGGTCCCGCAATGGGTTCGGCAATCCTCATCTTGTTCGCACTGTTCCTGGTCTTCGTGGTCCTGGTGCTGGCGAAGACGATCCGGATCGTCCCGCAGGCGCGGGCCGGGATCGTGGAGCGGTTCGGCAAGTACAAGAACACGCTCTCGCCAGGCCTCAACGTGGTCACCCCCTTCGTGGACCGGGTGCGCTACGTGATCGACATGCGCGAGCAGGTCGTCTCGTTCCCGCCCCAGCCGGTGATCACCGAGGACAACCTGGTGGTCTCCATCGACACCGTCATCTACTTCCAGGTCACCGACCCGGTCTCGGCGACCTACGAGATCGCCAACTACATCTCGGCCGTCGAGCAGCTCACGATGACCACCCTGCGCAACATCGTCGGCGGCATGACGCTGGAGCAGACCCTGACCTCCCGCGAGGAGATCAACCGCGGACTCTCCGGGGTGCTCGACGAGGCCACCGGCCGCTGGGGCATCCGTGTCGGCCGGGTGGAGATCAAGGGGATCGACCCGCCGCCCTCCATCAAGGACTCGATGGAGAAGCAGATGCGCGCGGACCGCGACAAGCGTGCCGTCATCCTCACCGCCGAGGGGCAGCGACAGTCCTCCATCCTCACCGCGGAGGGCAACAAGCAGGCCGCCATCCTCAACGCCGAGGGCGACCGCGAGGCGCTGATCCTGCGCGCCCAGGCCAACCGGGAGGCCGCGATCCTCAAGGCCCAGGGTGAGGGGCAGGCCATCCAGACGGTCTTCCAGGCCATCCACGACGGACAGCCCGACCAGGCGCTGCTGGCCTACCAGTACCTCCAGATGATGCCCAAGATCGCGGAGGGCTCGGCCAACAAGGTCTGGGTGGTGCCCTCGGAGATCACCAAGGCGCTCGAGGGCCTGGGCTCCGCCGTGCACCAGGCGGCCGGGATCCCGCAGAAGGTCGACGGCCCGCGCAAGCGCGTGGAGGTGCCGGTCATCGAGCCGGAAACCGACTCCGACGCCTCGCTCTCCAGCGCGCACGCCGAGGTGCAGAAGGCGATCGCTGCCGCGGAGGGGGCTGCCCGTTCCGCGAGCGGCACGCCGACATCGGGCGGGGCACCCGCCGCACCGTCGGTGCCGCAGGACACCAATCCCGTGGAGCCGCCGACGCCGTCCCTGACGGACCCGGGTGATCCCACAGGAGAGGCGCCCACCGCCAGGTGAGCCCCGTGGAGGTGGTCGCCATCCTGCTCGCAGGGGTGGCGGCCGGAACGATCAACACCGTGGTGGGGTCGGGAACGCTGATCACGTTCCCGACCCTGCTGGCGTTCGGGATCCCCCCGGTGACGGCCAACGTGTCCAACACCGTCGGCCTCGCGCCGGGCTCGCTCTCGGGTGCGATCGGCTATCGGGCCGAGCTCGCCGGGCAGCGGTCCCGGCTGTTCTGGCTGGGCAGCGCCTCACTGGTGGGCGGAGTCGCGGGCGCCGTACTGCTCCTGGTGCTGCCGTCGGCGGCCTTCGACACGATCGTGCCGGTGCTGATCCTCCTCGGCTGCGTCCTGGTCATCCTCGGGCCCCGCATCTCCCGGCGCGTCGCCCAGCGGGCCGCGGGGCACGGCGGGGTGCCCGACCGCGGACTGTGGTGGGTGTGGCCGGCCGTCGCGCTCGCCGGCGTCTACGGCGGCTACTTCGGCGCCGCCCAGGGCGTGCTGCTGATGGCGATCCTCGGGATCGGCGTAGTCGACTCGATGCAGCGCCACAACGCCACCAAGAACGTGCTTGCCCTGCTGGTCAACGGAATCGCGGCCGTGATCTTCGCCTTCGTCGCCGACGTGGACTGGTCCGTGGCCGGCCTGCTGGCCCTCGGCTCGATCGTGGGCGGCCAGATCGGCGCCACCGTCGGCCGCAGGCTCCCCGCAAACGTGCTGCGCGCCATCATCGTGGTGGTCGGGCTCGTCGCGGTGGTGGCGTTCGTCTTCCCGCTCTGAGCTGCTCGTAACGCGGATCGAACGAAGGCCGGCTGGCTCACTCCTCCTGGAGGGCGAGCGCACCGTTCGCGACGGCGCCGGCGGCGACCAGGGCGAGAGCGACCCCGGCCTTCTTCGTGACGGCTCCGCTGGCGGCGGCGGTGATCCCGGTGAACACGTCGGCGGCGTCGATGGCGACGCCCACCTGCACCAGCCGGCGCCGGGCTGCGCCCGTCGAGGCGAGGGTGAGGCCGCCGAGGGCGATCTCGCGGGAGGCGAACATGCGGGTCATGTAGGGCAGGGACCGGTTCGCGGCGCCGTCGAGCATCAGGGCCTTGGCGGCCAGCGAGGGGGAGACGAGGGCGACTGTGCCCAGGGCGATGCGGCCGAGTGCCAGGCCGGTGATGGGATCCATGGCGGTGAGGGTAGCGGTGCGCGGGCGACCTGTCTGTTCAGTCCACGTAGGCGGACAGGAACCGGTCGAGCTCGGCGAAGACCACCCCGCGGGCGGGCTCCGGGGAGAGGGTGACGTCGTGCAGCGCGCCGGGCACCTGCACGATCGTGACGTGGCGGGAGAGCCGGGCCGCGCGCCTGCGCATCCGCTCCACGTCGAGGACCACGTCGGTGGCCGCCAGGTCGGCCGGCGAGAGCGCCGTACCGGATCTCGTCGAGCTGACCAGCAGGACGGGCGCGTCCACCTCGAGGCCGCGCTGGATCCGCGCCTGCCCCGTCCGGACGGCCCGGATCCAGCCGGCGTACACCGGCCAGGAGTGCTCCGGCTTCCAGGCGAGGTCGAAGTCCCACTCGCCGCCGAAGCCGCGGTGCAGGCTGCGGGTGTACCCGCCGCTGACCTCGCGCGGCACCAGGCGCATCGGCTGGTAGCGGCCGATCCGGTGGATCGCGGGCATGGCGAGCAGCCGGGTGAAGGCATCGCCGTGCATGTCGATCCAGGGAGCGTTGAGGAACAGGCCCGCGGCCCGGTGGCGCCGGTCGTGCAGCCACAGCGGCACCGTGAGGCCGCCGGTGGAGTGCGCCGAGAGCACCACGTGGTCGTGGTCGCGGGTGATCCGAGCGAACGCGAGGTCGAGCTCCTCGTAGTACGTCGCGAGGTCCGCGACGTAGTTGGGGGTCTGGTGAGGGAGCAGCGAGCGGCCGTACTTCCTCAGGTCCAGCGCGTAGAAGTCGTAGCCCCGGTCGACCCAGAAGTCGGCCGCCGCGGTCTGGAAGAAGTAGTCGCAGAAGCCGTGCACGTGCAGCACGGCCTTGCCGGTCGGAACCTCCGCGGGGCGGTGCACCAGGGTCGCGACGACCTCGCCCTCGGCGTCGGGCCGCAGCGCCAGCGTCTCCGAGGTGTACGGCGCCCCCAGGATGTCCTCGCGCGCCGATGCCATGCGCGCGATCTTGCCATGGGACCCGGCCTACAGCAGCGCCCGGCCGAACTCGACGACCAGGGCGGCGCCGCTGACCAGCAGCAGGAGTCCCGCCACCCGTAGCGCGTACCGGTAGCCCCGGTCCCCGAGACGCCGCCGCCCCCTGCCGGCGAGCAGGGCTACCGCGATCTTGGCCCCGACCAGGAGCAGGTAGAACGCCGCCACGAAGGCGACCGCCTCCACCGGTCCTTCGCGCCAGGCCGCCAGGGTCAGGGGGCCCAGGGCCGTGGCCCACGCGATCCACGGGTGCGGGCTGAGCAGGTTGACCACGGCACCGTCACGCAGGGCGCGTAGCGTCGAGGGCCGGGACTGCGCCTCGGCGGCGGACAGGGAGGCAGTGGCCGCCTCGCGCCAGGTGCCCACGCCCAGCCAGGCCATGAACACCCCGCCGAGCACCCCGATGACCGCGAGCGCCTCCTCCGGCAGCTGACCGAGCACCAGCAGGGTCAACGTGACGACCACCAGGTCCGAGAGCAGCGGCGCGCACGCGACCACGACCCCGGCCCGGGCTCCGGAGCGCAGCGCCGAGGTGATCGTCAGGAACAGCAGCGGCCCCGGACTGATGCCGGCGGTGAGGCCGATCGTGGCGCCCAGCAGCAGCAGGTCCACGTGAGGAGGTCATCCGATCTGAGAAGTGTGGGCAACCGGCGCATACGGAGACCGGCCCGATGGTCAGTGCTGGTAGGTGCCCTTCACGATGGCGCGCCCGGCCGTCTTGAAGGCGAGGTTGAAGCTCACCACGGCGGGGGAGGCGTCTGAGTCGACACCGAGGGTCTCCTCCTTCACCGCGTGCACCACGAAGTAGTAGCGGTGGACCTGGTCGCCCTCGGGGGGAGCCGCGCCCATGAACGCCTTGGTGCCACCGTCGTTGCGGCACATGAACGCGTTGCCTGGCAGGTCCGCGCCCTCGGAGCCGGCACCGGCGTCCAGCGAGGTGACGTCGGCGGGGAGGTCGACCAGCACCCAGTGCCAGAAGCCGGAGGGGGTGGGCGCGTCCGGGTCGAAGCAGGTGACCGTGAAGCTCTTGGTGCCCTCGGGTGCGTCGCTCCAGGACAGCTGCGGTGAGCTGTCGCCTCCCGAGGCGACCTGGTCGTCCTTGAGCGGCTCGCCCTCGGTGACGTCGGCACTGGTCAGCGTGAACGACGGAACGCGCGGGAGCAGCTCGTAGGGGTCTGGGTGGACTGGGCGCTCGAGAGTCATGGCCTGAACATAGTCCGCGGGGTGAACCCGGCACACGGACCCCACGTCGCGAGTCCGCACAATGGACCCGTGACAACCCATTCTCGAACCCCCGGCGACTTCCCCACCTACCCGGCCGGGCTGCGGCTCGCGGGGCGCCGGGTCCTGGTGGTCGGCGGGGGCAACGTCGCCCAGCGCCGGGTGCCGACGCTGATCGCCGCCGGGGCCGTGGTGCACCTGGTCTCGCCCGAGGTCACCCCCGCCATCGAGGGGCTGGTCGGATCAGGCGAGGTGCTCTGGATCCGCCGAGGTTTCGCCGACGACGACCTCGAGGGCGCGTGGTACGTGATGGCCGCGACCGACGACTCGGCCGTCAACGAGCGGGTCAGCGAGCTCGCCGAGCAGCAGCGGATCTTCTGCGTGCGGGCCGACGACGCGGACGCCGCCACGGCGTTCACCCCCGCGGTCGGCAGCCACGGCGGCATCACCGTGGCCGTGATGGGCAGCTCCGCGGCCGACCGCAACCCGCGCCGCTCGGCCGGCGTGCGCGACGACATCGTCGCCGGGCTCCGGGAGGGCTCGGTGACCTCGCGCCACCACGTCGACGGCCCTGCGGGCGTGGTGCTGGTGGGTGGGGGACCGGGGGACCCCGAGCTGATCTCGGTGGCGGGTCGCAAGGCCCTGATGGAGGCCGACCTCGTCGTCGCGGACCGGCTCGCACCGCGCGAGCTGCTCGCCGAGCTCCCCTCGGACACCGAGATCGTCGACGTCGCCAAGCTCCCGCGCGGTCGCTCGGCCACCCAGGACCAGATCAACCAGATCATCGTCGACGCGGCACTGGCCGGGAGGCGGGTGGCCCGGTTCAAGGGCGGTGACAACTTCGTCTTCGGGCGGGGCTACGAGGAGGTGCTGGCGTGCCGCGCCGCGGGGGTGCCCGTCAGCGTCGTACCCGGCATCAGCAGCCCGCTGGCCGTGCCCGCGATGGCCGGGATCCCGGTGACGCATCGCGGGGTCACCCACGACCTCACGATCGTCTCCGGGCACCTGCCGCCCGGGCACCCCGAGTCCCTGGTGCAGTGGGGTGCGCTGGCCCGTCTCCGCGGCACCCTGGTGCTGATGATGGCCGTGGAGAACGCGCCACTGATCGCCGAGGTGCTGCTCCGCGGCGGACGCGACGCCGACACCGCGGTGGCGGTCGTCTGCGACGGCACGATGCCCACCGAGCGCACCGTGCTCTGCACCCTCGGCACGCTGGCCGGAACCCTGGAGTCCGAGAGCGTCCAACCGCCCGCGATCATCGTGGTCGGCGAGGTGGTGCGGGTGGCGTTCCCCGACCGCTACGCGACCGGGACTGCCGTCGCGAAGGACGCCTGAACGTGGCGACGTACGTCGAGATCTCGGACCCCGAGGACCCCCGGCTGCACGACTACCGCAACCTGCGCGACGTACAGCTGCGCCAGTCGCTGGAGGCCGAGCACGGGCTGTTCATCGCCGAGGGCGAGAAGGTGGTGCGCCGTGCCGTCGAGGCGGGGCACCCGGTGCGCTCGTTCGTGATGGCTCCGCGCTGGCTGGAGGGTCTCGCGGACGTGCTCGACCGCACCGACGCCCCCTGCTACGTGCTGGCGGAGTCGCTCGCCGAGGAGGTCACCGGCTTCCACGTGCACCGCGGGGCGCTCGCCTCGCTGGCCAGGACCCCGCTGCCCTCGGTGGAGGAGGTGCTCGACGGCGCCCGCACGGTCGTCGTGTGCGAGGAACTGGTGGACCACGCCAACCTCGGCACCATCTTCCGTTCGGCCGCGGCGCTCGGCGTCGACGGGATCCTGCTCGCCCCGCGGTGCGCGGACCCGCTCTACCGCCGGTCGATCAAGGTGGCGATGGGCGCGGTCTTCGCGCTGCCGTGGACCCGCCTTCCCGACTGGTACGACGCACTGCCCACCCTCGCCGAGCACGGGTTCACCACCGTCGCCCTCACCCTGGCGCCGGGCGCCGTACCGATCGAGGAGGCGGTGGCCGGCCAGGAGCGGGTCGCGCTGGTGCTCGGCTCGGAGGGGCACGGGCTGTCCTCGCGGTGGGAGCGGACCGCCCAGCGGTGCGCGGTGATCCCGATGCGCGCGGGGATCGACTCGCTCAACGTGGGGGCGGCCTCGGCGATCGCCTGTTACGAAACCGCTCGCAGAGAACTGGCCCCGAAATGAGGGTTGTCCCCTATATTTCTCTCCCGTGGGATCGGAAGCCGATCAGGGCTCACCTTTCGTCGACGACTTCGTAAGCCAGGTCGTCGACTACGCGGTCATCGGCCTGGACCGAAACGGCATCATCAGGCGGTGGAACCTCGGGGCTCAACGGGTGAAGGGCTACTCGAGCCAGGAAGCCATCGGGCGCAGCTTCGAGATGTTCTACACCGAGGACGACCGTGACTCGGGCCGCCCGCACAAGCTGCTGGCGCTGGCCCGTGAGGAGGGCCGGGTCGAGGACACCGGGTGGCGGGTCCGCAAGGACGGATCCCGGTTCTGGGCGGACGTGGTGATCACCGCCCTCCACGACGACGCGGGCGACCTGATCGGCTACGCCAAGGTCACCCGCGACCTCACCGAGCAGCACGAGCTCGAGACCACGCTGCGCGCCAGCGAGGAGCGCCTGCGGCTGCTGGTGGGCCAGGTCGTCGACTACGCGATCATTGCCCTCGACCCCGACGGGATCATCGAGACCTGGAACCTCGGCGCCCAGCGGGTGAAGGGGTACAGCGCCCAGGAGGCGATCGGCCACAGCTTCGAGATGTTCTACACCCTCGAGGACCTGGCCGCGGGCCTGCCGGAGCGACTGCTCACCGAGGCGCGCGAGAAGGGCCGGGTCGAGCACACCGGGTGGCGGGTCCGCAAGGACGGCTCCCGGTTCTGGGGCGACGTGATCATCACCGCCCTGCGGGACGAGTCCGGCACGCTGACCGGCTACGCCAAGGTGACGCGTGACCGCACCGACGCCAAGACGCTCGAGGACGCCCAGGACGCGTTCTACGCCACGTTCAACCACGACTTCCGGACGCCGATCACCGCGATCAAGGGGTTCGTCGACGCCCTCCGGAACGCCGGTCCGGAGTCCCGGGAGACGTTGATCGAGCGGGTGGAGGCGAGCGCGGACCGGCTGCTCGGGATGGTGGAGGGGCTGGTCGAGTTCGCTCGCCAGCGCACCGGCAGCGCCACGTTGCTGATGGCCGACATCGACATCGTCCAGGTCACCCGCAGCGTCGTCCGGGACCTGGCGCCGGTGCTGGGCTCCTCGCGGGTCCGGCTGTCCGACGACGTGGTGGCGCTCGCCCGCGCCAACGGCGTGGCCATGCACCGGGTGATGAGCAACCTGCTCGTGAACGCCTTGAAGTACTCCGCGCCGGACTCGCCCGTCGAGGTCACCTTCGGCCGCGCCGGACCCGGCCGGGTGCGCGTGTCGATCCGGGACCAAGGCCGGGGGATCGACGCCGGGGACCTCGGCACGATCTTCGACGAGTTCGTCCGCGGCCGGCTCTCCGAGGACGACGGCGGCACCGGCCTGGGACTGACCAGCGTCCGTGAGCTGATGGAGCAGCAGGACGGGACCGTCACCATCGAGAGCGAGGTGGGGGTCGGCACCACGGTCACCGTGGAGCTGCCCGCACCCGGGTCGCTGCGTGAACTCCCTGCGACTCAGAGAGCGTCGTGGTCGTCCTCGGCCGTGGTGTCAGCGGGCCCCTCGGGGGTCCCCGACTCGCCCACGGGCCAGTCCGGCGGGTAGTCCGCGATCGCGGCCTCCATCTCCTTGCGGAGCCGCTTGCGTGCCCGGTTGTTGAGCCGGTCACCGAACACCGTGCCGACGGTGTGGTCGGTCTCGTGCTGGAGGCAGCGCGCCAGCAGCCCGTCGCCCTCGTAGGCGACCGGCTGCCCGTCGAGACCGAACCCGGTGACCCGGGCCCAGTCGGGTCGCGCGCACTCCACGAACGCGCCGGGGTAGGACAGGCACCCCTCGTCGCCGTCGTCGAGCCGACGGTCGCGTCCCTCGGGCAGGTGGAGCTCCGGGTTGCAGACCACGCCTCGGTGCGGCGTCCCCGCGTCGTCGGGGCAGTCGAAGACGAACACTGCGAGGTCGACCCCGATCTGGCAGGCGGCCAGGCCGACCCCGTTGGCGGCGTACATCGTGGCGACCATGTCGGCCACCAGGCTGCGCAGCTCCTCGTCGTACGCCGTGACCGGCCGGGCCGGACGATGCATCACCTCGGTGCCCCAGCGGACCACGGGACGCACCGTTCCTCCCGTGGGGAGGACAGCCGAACCAGGGGCGGCCTCGGGGACAGGTTGCGATGTGGGCATGCCCGAATCCTAGTGCGTGACCCGCGACACGCCGGGCGGGTGTGGCACGATGTGTAACTCGCAGTTACATTACCTGTCATGTCTTCGAACACGGTCAACGAGCCACAGAAGCTGCCCTGGAGCCTCCTCCGCGCCGGAGGCCGTCACGGGCTCTCCGACAGCGAGAAGCGGGACCCGATCGGGCTGGCTGTCGCCGCCCTGAACCGGCTGGCCTCCAGCGACCTGCTGGACTCCCTGGGCCTGCGCAAGGCCAGCGAGCGGGGTGTCTACCGCGTCACCAGTGCGGGGTTCCGGACCGCGGGCAGCGTCGGGCGCACCTTCGCCCGCGCCGGCAAGGCGACCCAGGGCAACCGGGTGCCGCCGGCGAAGAACACCGGCCTGTTCGACCTCACCCCCGGCGAGGACGAGCAGATGCTGGCCGACGTGGTGGGCGAGTTCGCCGCAGAGGTCGTGCGGCCTGCCGCGGCGGCGGCCAACGAGTCCTGCGCCGCACCCGAGGACATCCTCAAGGCGTCCCTGGACATCGGGCTGCCGATCCTCGGCGTCCCCGAGGACCTCGGCGGCATCGCCACCGAGCGCTCCGCGATGGCCGGGACCCTGGTCCACGAGGCTCTCGCCAAGGGCGACATGGGCCTGGCGGTCTCCGCCCTCGCCCCCGGCGCCGTGGCCACCGCCCTGTCCCTGTGGGGCACCGAGGAGCAGCAGTCCACCTACCTGCCCGCGTTCACCGGCGACGAGGTCCCGGCTGCCGCGCTGGCCCTCAGCGAGCCCACCGCGCTCTTCGACCCGCTCTCACCCTCGGCCACGGCCGAGGCCCGCGGTGACGGCTACGTGCTCAACGGTGTGAAGTCCGCCGTGGTCCGCGGCTCCGAGGCAGAGCTGTTCATCGTCGGCGCCGAGCTCGACGGCCGGCCGCAGCTGTTCGTCGTGGAGTCCTCCACCGACGGGATCACCATCGAGTCCGACCCCTCCATGGGCGTGCGCGCCGCCAGCCTCTCGCGCCTCGTGCTCAAGGACGTCGCCGTGGAGAAGATCGCCCTGCTGGGCGACGCCGACGACTACCGGGACTGCGTCCGGTTCTCCCGCCTGGCCTGGTGCGCCCTCGCCGTGGGCACCGGACAGGCGGTCCTCGACTACGTGACGCCCTACGTCAAGGAGCGCGAGGCCTTCGGCGAGCCGATCGCCAACCGGCAGTCGGTGGCGTTCATGGTCGCGAACATCGCGATCGAGCTGCAGGGGATGCGGCTGGTCACCTACCGGGCCGCCAGCCGGGTGGCGCAGGGCAAGCCGGCCGAGCGCGAGATCGCGCTGGCACGGCGCCTGTGCGCCGAGCGCGGCATGCAGATCGGCCTCGACGGCGTCCAGCTCCTCGGCGGGCACGGGTTCGTCAAGGAGCACCCCGTCGAGCGCTGGTACCGCGACCTGCGCGCCATCGGACTCATGGAAGGAGCGGTCCTGGTCTGAGCACGGCCGTCCCCGACACGTCCGTCACTCTTCGACCCAGGAGCACACACTCATGATCAACCTCGAGACCCCCAAGAAGATCCGCCCGCTGATCGACCAGGCCCATCAGGTCGCGATGAACATGCTGCGGCCCATCTCGCGCAAGTACGACGAGGCCGAGCACGAGTACCCCAAGGAACTCGACATGCTCGCCGCGATGATCGACGGCATCTCCGAGTCCGGTGCGACCGGTGGCGCAGGCGCGGCCGGCGTACGCCGTGACGAGAGGCCCGAGGAGAAGCAGGGCAACAAGAACGGCGCCAACCTGGCCTCGGTGCTCTCCGTCATGGAGATGTGCTGGGGCGACGTCGGCCTGCTCCTCTCGATGCCGCGGCAGGGCCTGGGCAACTCCGCGATCGCCTCGGTGGCCAACGACGAGCAGCTCGAGCGCTTCGCCGGCACCTGGGCCGCGATGGCGATCACCGAACCCAGCACCGGCTCGGACTCCGGGGCCATCCAGACCACCGCCCGCAAGGACGGCGACGAGTACGTCCTCAACGGCGAGAAGATCTTCGTCACCTCCGGCGAGCGCGCCGACAGCGTCGTGGTCTGGGCGACCCTGGACAAGAGCCTGGGCCGCGCGGCGATCAAGTCGTTCGTGGTCAAGAAGGGCAACCCCGGGATGCGGGTGGAGCGCCTCGAGCACAAGCTCGGGATCCGTGCCTCCGACACCGCGGTGATCATCCTCGACGAGTGCCGGGTCCCGGCCGAGGACCTGCTCGGCGATGCCGGAGTCGACCCCAAGCAGGGGTTCGCGGGCGCGATGGCGACCTTCGACAACACTCGTCCGCTGGTGGCCGCGATGGCGCTCGGCTGCGCCCGGGCCTCGCTCGACCTGACCCGCGACATCCTGGCCGAGGCCGGCATCACCATCGACTACGACCGGCCGGCGCTCGCCCAGTCCGCGGCCGCAGCCACCTTCCTCCAGCTCGAGGCGGACTGGGAGGCGGCGTACCTGCTCACGCTGCAGTCGGCCTGGATGGCCGACAACCGCAAGCCGAACTCGATGCAGGCCTCGATGGCCAAGGCGAAGGCGGGCCGGATGGGCACCGACGTCACCCTGCGCTGCGTGGAGCTCGCCGGCACCTTCGGCTACTCCGAGGTGGAGCTGCTCGAGAAGTGGGGCCGGGACTCCAAGATCCTCGACATCTTCGAGGGCACTCAGCAGATCCAGCAGCTGATCGTGGCTCGCCGCGTGCTGGGCCTCACCTCAGCCCAGCTGAAGTGAGCGTTCCAAGCTGAGGCCAGCGGGCACAGTCACCGTATGAGCCTCAAGCTGTACGCCGACACCAGCGTCCGTCGCACTCTCCAGATCGTGGGGGACCTGGCTGTCGTGGTCTGGGTGTGGCTGTGGATCACGGTCGCCGACCAGGTCCATGACGCCACGTTGGGACTCGCGACCCCCGGGCGCAAGATCGACTCGTCGGCCAGCGACCTGGCCGAGCGGCTCCGCGACGCCGGCAGGATCGTGGCCGACGTGCCGCTCGTGGGTGACCAGGCGAGCAGCCCGTTCGACGACGCCGGGAAGGCCGCCAGCGGGCTGGCCGCCGCCGGTCAGCAGCAGGTCGACGCCGTGGGCAGCCTCGCCAACTGGCTGGGCCTGGCGGTGGCGCTGATCCCGATCCTGGTGGTGCTGGGGTTCTACCTGCCCGCGCGGATCGCGTTCGTCCGCCGGCCCACCGCGGGGCGGAAGTTCGTGGACTCCGGCGCCGACCTCGACCTGTTCGCCCTGCGGGCGATGTCCTCGCAGCCGCTGCACGTGCTCGCACGGATCGACCCGGACCCGGCCGGCGCGTGGCGCCGCGGCGACCCGGCGGTGATCGACCGGCTGGCGCGTCTCGAGCTGCGCTCGGCTGGTCTGCGCGTGCCGGAGCGGCTCCCGGAAGGGGGCACCTCGTGAGCATCGTGCCCCGGATGAACGACGCCCGCCGGACCGATCTGGTGATCGAGGTCTTCCGGGACGCGTTCGCCCCGCTGATGCGGGCCGACCCGAAGGCGTTCCGCGCCAAGTACCGCAAGATGGCAGCCGACCCGCACGCGTTCTACCGCGGCGCGGCCTGCCTCTACTACGCCGACGTGACGGCCACCCGTGACCCGTGGGTCGACGAGCGCAGCGGCGCCATCTGGATCCACGGCGACCTGCACGTGGAGAACTTCGGCACCTACCTCAGCTCCGACGGGCGGCTGGTCTTCGACGTCAACGACTTCGACGAGGCCTACATCGGCCACTTCAGCTGGGACCTGCAGCGGTTCGTCGCCAGCCTGGCCCTGATGGCGTGGCAGAAGGCGCTGCCGCAGAAGGACATCGAGTCGCTGATCCGCCGCTACCTCCGCTCCTATCTCAAGCAGGTGGACCACTACGCGAGCACGGCACAGGACGAGGACTTCGGGCTGCACCTGGACAACACCGCCGGCCCGGTCCAGGACGCCCTGGTCGCCGCGCGGTCGATCCGCAGGGCGGACCTGCTCGACGAGATGACCCATGTCGAGAACCACGTCCGGGTGTTCACCGAGGACGCCAGCATCCGCCGACTCCCCGCGAAGGAGCGCGACGCGGTGGCGGCGGCGTTCGAGTCCTACCTGGACACGATCCCGCCCTCCAAGCGGTTTGATCGCGAGCTGTTCTACGAGCTGCGCGACGTGGTGGGCAAGTCGGGCTTCGGGATCGGCAGTGCCGGGCTCCCGGCGTACAACCTGCTGGTCGAGGGCTACAGCCAGGCCCTGGACAACGACGTGGTGCTGTCCATGAAGCAGGCCAATGTGCCGGCGCTGAGCAGGTTCGTGGACAGTGCGGCAGTCGGCCGCTACTTCGACCACGAGGGCCATCGCACGGTGGTGAGCCAGCGCGCGCTGCAGGTGCACACCGACCCGCTGCTGGGGTACGCCGAGCTCGGCGGCGTGGGCTACGTCGTCGCCGAGGTCTCGCCCTACGAGGTCGACCTCGACTGGGCGAACATCACCGAGCCCGACGACATCGCTGCCGTGGTGGACCTGCTCGGGCAGGCGACCGCCAAGGTGCATTGCGCCTCGGACGAGGACAGCGACCAGGACCTGGTCGACTTCCAGGTCGAGGGCGCGATCGTGGCCTCACTCAAGGGCCGCCGCCGCGAGTTCGGCGACCACCTGGTGGAGTTCGCCCTCGCCTACGCGGAGCGCGTGCGCCGGGACCACGCGCTGTTCGTCGAGGCGTTCCGCAGCGGCCGCATCGGGGTCGCGGCGACCTAGAGCTGGACGGCTGCTGCGAGCACGAGGGCGGCGATCAGGACGCTTTCGATGACCTCGATGCTGGCGCCGAAGCAGTCGCCGGAGACCCAGCCGAGCCGCAGCCGCCAGTAGAGGATCACGAGTCCGGCCAGGGGGAGCGCGACCAGGGTGACCGGCGCGAGCCAGAGCGCGAGGCCGCCGAGCAGCACGGCCCACACAATGATCGGGGTCCAGCTGGTGGGCGCGGTCTGCGGTTCGGCGGCGCTGCCGTCGAACCGGGGGACGACGCGCCCGCACAGCATCGTGGACCAGCGGGCCCACGCCGGGACGAGCAGGATGCCCCAGCACCATCCGGAGGGGGCCAGCTCGGCGAGCAGGACCAGCTTGGTGAGCACCTGCATCAGCACCACGACGACACCGAAGACCCCCATGTGCGGGTCCTTGAGCACCTCGTAGAACCGCTCCGGCACGCGGTGGGCGGCCCCGAACGCGTCCGCGACGTCGCCGAGGCCGTCGAGGTGCAGCGCCCCGGTCACCCAGACCCAGATCAGCAGGCCGAGCCAGGCGCCCACCCACGGACCGCCGGGTGCCCACGCCAGGGACGCGGCGACGCCCGCCCCCAGGACGAGGCCCACGACGGGGAAGTAGGTCGAGGCCCGCTCCAGGTCGCGCGGACCGAAGTCCTTGACCGCCGGCATCGGGAGCCGGGTCATGAACCCGAACGCGACGCTGAGGGCGCGCAGCACCTGCACGGGTCCGCTAGCCACGGTCGGAGACCGAGGCTTCAGCGAACGTCGCCATCTCGTTGTGCAGCGCGCACGCGAGCCGCAGCAGCGGTACGGCGAGCGCGGCACCCGAGCCCTCGCCGAGCCGCAGGTCGAGCTGGAGGAGCTCGCGTGCGTCCAGCGCCTCCAGCACCCGCGCGTGGCCCTGTTCGGCGGACCGGTGGGAGAACACCAGCCATTCGCGGCAGCCGGGGTTGATGCCGACTGCGGCCAGCGCAGCCGCCGAGACGATCAGCCCGTCGACCAGGACGGGTACGCCCTGCTGTGCCGCGGCGAGCACTGCCCCGGTCAGCGCGGCGATCTCCAGCCCGCCCAGTCGGCGCAGCGCCTCGTAGGCAGGAACGTCCGCCTCGGTGATGGCCGGCCCGTGCAGCTCCAGCGCCTCGGCGATCAGGGCTGCCTTGCGGCGTACGCCCTCGTTGTCGAGGCCGGTTCCTGGCCCGGCCAGCCGGGCGGGGTCCTCGCCGAGTACGGCGGCGGCCACCGCGCTGGCGGAGGTGGTGTTGCCGATGCCGAGCTCACCGAGCACCACGAGGTCGGTGCCCCCGGCGGGTGCGGCGGCCAACGCCTCGGCGACGGCGCGGCGGCCGGCGTCCAGCGCGTGCGCCAGGTCGGCCTCGGTCATCGCCGGTTCGGTGGTGAAGTCGGCGGTGCTGCGGCGAGTCCTGTCGTCGACCACACCCGGGATCGGCTCCTCGGCGAGCGTGCCCACGTCCACCACGGTCAGGGGCAGGCCCAGCTGGCGTGCGAGCACCGAGATCGCCGCCCCGCCGCCGATGAAGTTGTGCAGCATCTGCACGGTGACCTCGGGCGGGTACGCCGAGACGCCCCGCCGGGCGACGCCGTGGTCACCGGCGAAGACCAGCACCGGGACCCGGTCCGCGGAGGGTCGCTCCCGTCCCTGTAGCGCAGCCAGGGTCACCGCGACCTCCTCGAGCCGCCCAAGGGAGCCTGCGGGCTTGGTGAGCTGTCCCTGCCGCTCCAGCGCGTCCCGACGATGCGCCTCGGAGGGCTCGGCGCAGGGGAGGCTCCACCAGGTGTTGTCCATGGGCGATCTCTACCAGAGCCCCACCCCGCAGCTGAGCACCACCGCCCTGCGGTGCCCGACCAGCCGCAAGGTAGCCAGTCGAGCGGCAGTCCATAGGTGGTCGAGCAGCGAGCGAAGCGAGCGAACAGCCGAGACCACTCCGGACCCACAAGGTGGTCGAGCAGCGAGCGAAGCGAGCGGATAGTCGAGACCACTCAGGTGACCCATAGGTGGTCGAGCAGCGAGCGAAGCGAGCGGACAGTCGAGGCCACTCCGGCGACCCAAAGGTGGTCGAGCAGCAAGCGAAGCGACCGAACAGCCGACACCACTCAAGCGGACCGATAGGTGGTCGAGCAGCAAGCGAAGCGAGCGGATAGTCGAGACCACTCAGGTGACCCATACGTGGTCGAGCAGCAAGCGAAGCGAGCGAACAACCGAGGCCACTCAGGCGACCCATACGTGGTCGAGCAGCAAGCGAAGCGAGCGAACAGCCGAGACCACTCAAGCGACCCATACGTGGTCGAGCAGCGAGCGAAGCGAGCGAACAGTCGAGACCACTCAGGCGACCCATACGTGGTCGAGCAGCGAGCGAAGCGAGCGAACAGTCGAGGCCACTCAAGGGACCCATAGGTGGTCGAGCAGCGAGCGAAGCGAGCGGATAGTCGAGACCACTCGGGCGACGCCACAGCCAAACCCAAGGCGCACGCTCCACCTTCCAGCGGATCCACCTCACAGGAAACCGTCCAGATATATCCCTGAATCCCCATAGAACAAGGGGATTCTCGAAGATTCCTGTCAGTGCTCGATGCTTGGATTGACTCATGACTTCCCAGCCGGACACTCCGCCGGCGCCTCCTGCGCCGGGGGAGTCGCGGCTGCGCTGGCCAGGATCCGCGGCGAGGTGGACGGCATGATCGACACCTTGTGGGCGGCCGGTCGTGGCGAGGAGTTGATGGACACCGTCGCCGAGATCGAAGGGCTGAAGTCGACCCTGGATGCCGTCGAGCTTCAAGTGGTCCACGAGCTGGAAGTCAGCCACGCTGTGAAGCCGGTCGGCTGGGCCTCGACCCAGGACTTCGTGACGGCGGTCGCGGGCGGCCGCAAGGGCACCGGCGCGGCGACGGTGCGGCTCGCGGCAGCCGTGCACACCCCGGTGCGCCGGTTGGTGACGCACTGGCCGACGGCTGGCTCTCGGTGACCAAGGCCCAGGTGATCGAGCGCGCTGTCGACGCCCTTCCCACGAACCCTGACCTCCGGACCCGTGGCGTGCACGCGATGCTCGCCGAGGCCAAGGCACTGGACGCCACCGACCTGGCCAAGGTCGGCCGCGTCCTCGTCTCCATCGTGGATCCCGACGGCGAGGAGCGTCGCGCCGAACGCGAGCTGGACCGCGAGGAACGCGCCGCCCACCTCGACCGCGACCTCTGCATCCGGTTCGACACCGCCGGCGGCTGCTGGATCAAGGGCCGCTGCTCGGCCGAGGACGGCGCCAAGCTCCGCGCCACCCTGCTGCCCCTGGCCAAGCCCCAGCCCGCCGCCGGACCGGTCTGTGACCCCGGCACCTGCGAGATCCCCGGCTGCGGGCACGACGGCCGCGACCCGCGCGACCACGGCGCCCGGATGCTCGACGCGCTGGTGGAGCTCTGCGACCGCGCCGCCACTGTGGACCTGCTTCCCGAGTGCCACGGCGCCCGACCGCGGGTCTCGGTGACCATCGACTTCGAGGACCTCAAGAAGCTGTCCGGGTTCGGCACCACCGAGACCGGCGAGGACCTCTACGCCGGAGCCGTACGCCGGATGGCCTGCGACGCCGACATCATCCCGATCGTGCTCGGTGGCGTCTCCGAGGTCCTCGACGTCGGCCGGCAGATGCGGCTTGCCTCCGCGGCGATCTGGGAGGCGCTGGTCGCCCGGGACAAGCGCTGCCGGTTCCCCAACTGCACCCGTCCACCGGTGATGTGCCACGCCCACCACCTTGTGCACTGGTGCGAGGGCGGCGAGACCTCACTCTCGAACACGATCCTGCTCTGCGGCCACCACCACCGCCTGATCCACGCCGGGCCGTGGCGGATCACCCGCACCGGACCCAACGAGTTCAGGTTCGACCCGCCGCCGGGTGTACGCCGGATGAGAGCCGTGGGGCGAGAACCGCCTGACGACTGAGTCCCGGCGGGGTCGGGTCTTGTTCTCGACTCACGGAGTGGTCTCGACTGTCCGCTCGTCTCGACTGACCACTCGCTGACGCTCGCTGCTCGACGCAAGGCTTCGCTCGCTGCTCGACCACCTTGGGGTCTCGACTACTCGGGGACGGTGGTGGCGCCGTGGCCGGGGGCGGCGGTGATGAAGTCGGGGGACTTCCAGCCGCGGGCGGTGAAGGCGGTGGTCACTGCAGCCTCGACCGCGGCCATCCGCTCCACGGGGACGAGGGCGATCGCGGAACCGCCGAAGCCGCCGCCGGTCATCCTGGCGCCGACGGCGCCCGCCTGCACCGCCACGTCGACGGTGACGTCCAGCTCCTCGCAGGAGACCTCGTAGTCGTCGCGCAGCGAGACGTGCGAGGCCTGCAGCAGCGGACCGAGGGCGGCCCAGTCGTCACGGCGCAGTGCCTCCACGAACGCATCGACACGTGAGATCTCACTGGTGACGTGCTGTGCTCGGCGCCGCAACGGATCCGGCAGGTCGTCCATCGCCTCGCTCCCGGTGAGCTCACCGAGGTGGTTGACGCCGAGCTTCTCCGCAGCCGCCCAGGCCTCGTCACGGCGGGTCTCGTAGCCGCCGTCGGTCAGCTCGTGGCTGACCCGGGTGTCGATGACGAGCAGCGCGAGACCGTGGGCCTCCGGATCGAACGGCACCTGCTCACGGGTGCCGTCGGCGAAGTCGATGAGCAGGGCGTGCCGCGGCTCGGCGTACACCGCGATCGTCTGGTCCAGCCCCCCGGTCGGGGCCCCCACGTGGTCCTGCTCGGCGCGGATGCACGCCTCGACCAGCTCCTGCGACGTCAGCCCGAGGTCGAAGAGCTCGTCGACGGCCACGGCGACGCTGCACTCCAGTGCGGCCGAGCTGGAAAGCCCCGCCCCGATCGGGACGTCGCTGGTGATGTCGATGTCCATCCCGCGGCGTACGCCGAGGGCCAGCAGCACCCCGGTCACGTAGAGCGCCCACGGATCCGCCCCGGCGAGCTCGTCGACCGAGCCCTCCCAGCGGCGCTCCGCACTGGTGACGCGCACCCGGTCGTCGGACCTCGGGCTGACCACGGCCTGGGTCCGCTGGCGCAGCGCCATCGGCAGGCACCGGCCGCCGTTGTAGTCCACGTGCTCACCGATCAGGTTCACCCGTCCCGGCGCGACACCGGTCACAGCTTCGGCCTCGAACACCTGCCCGGTAGATTCGGTTTCCGTGCGATTCCTCTCAGACACGCAGCCAGCGTATGACCTCACCTACGACGACGTCTTCATGGTGCCGCGTCGCTCGGCGGTCGCGTCCCGCTACGACGTGAACCTGGCCTCCACTGACGGGACGGGTACGACGATCCCGATCGTGGTCGCCAACATGACCGCTGTCTCCGGTCGCCGGATGGCCGAGACCATCGCCCGCCGCGGTGGACTGGCCGTGATCCCGCAGGACATCCCGCTCGACGTGGTCGAGGAGGTCGTCGCCTGGGTCAAGAACCGGCATCCAGTCTTCGAGACACCGATCACCCTCTCCCCGCAGGACACCGTCAGCGACGCCCTGGCGCTGCTGCCCAAGCGCTCCCACCGGGCTGCGGTCGTGCTCGAGGACGGCGTACCGGTCGGGCTGGTCACCGAGGCCGACTGCCTCGGTGTCGACCGGTTCACCCAGGTGGGCGACGCGATGACGACCGGCATGGTCACGCTGAAGGCCACGATGGACCCGCGCGAGGCCTTCGACGTCCTCGCCTCCTCCCGGCACCGCCTCGCGCCCGCGGTGGGCGACGACGGCGAGCTCGTCGGGATCCTGACCCGGACCGGGGCGCTGCGCTCCACCATCTACGAGCCCGCGCTCGACCAGCACGGTCGGCTGCGGATCGCGGCGGCAGTCGGGGTCAACGGCGACGTCGCAGGCAAGGCCCGTCGCCTGCTCGAGATGGGCGTGGACTGCCTTGTCCTGGACACCGCCCACGGGCACCAGGAGCGGATGCTCGAGGCGCTGGCCGTCGTACGTGCCCTCGACCCGGCCGTGCCCGTCGTGGCCGGCAACGTGGTCGCCGCCGACGGGGTGCGCGACCTGATCGAGGCCGGTGCCGACATCGTCAAGGTCGGCGTCGGGCCCGGCGCGATGTGCACGACCCGGATGATGACCGGGGTCGGCCGGCCGCAGTTCAGCGCGGTGCTGGAGTGCGCCCAGGAGGCGCGACGGCACGGCAAGCACGTGTGGGCGGACGGGGGAGTGCGGCACCCCCGCGACGTGGCGCTCGCGCTGGCGGCAGGCGCCTCGCAGGTGATGATCGGCTCCTGGTTCGCCGGCACCCACGAGTCCCCCGGGGACCTGCACGTGGGCGCCGACGGGCGCCCCTACAAGGAGAGCTTCGGGATGGCCTCGGCCCGAGCCGTCGCGAACCGTACGTCGAACGAGAGCGTCTTCGACCGCGCCCGCAAGGCCCTCTACGAGGAGGGGATCTCCTCCTCGCGGATGTTCCTGGACCCGGATCGTCCCGGCGTCGAGGACCTCGTCGACGAGATCTGCTCCGGGGTCCGCTCGGCCTGCACCTACACCGGCTCCAGCGACCTCGCCTCGTTCGCGGAACGCGCCGTGGTCGGGGTGCAGTCCCCGGCCGGATTCGCCGAGGGCAGGCCGTTGCCCGGTGGCTGGTGACGGGTACCGACCCCGATTACTTGTTCGGGCGGCCTGTTGCTAAGGTTGCGGTCGCTTGTCCGGGTGGCGGAATAGGTAGACGCGCTAGCTTGAGGTGCTAGTGCCCTTTATCGGGCGTGGGGGTTCAAGTCCCCCCTCGGACACGTAGAGAAACAGCCTCTGACCTGCGAGAACAGGTCAGAGGCTGTTCTGCGTCCAGGGCCCCGGGGAACATCTGGGGAACATCGAGGTGAGTACTGCCTCGCAGGCGCAGCGCTGGCTAGAGCGCGGCCGGAGGACTGGCCTCGCTGTCTTCGGGGCCGCTGAGCTCTCGATCCAGGCTCTCCTGTGCCTGGCGCATGGCCTCGGCGTACCTGGGCTCGGAAAGTCTGCGCAATGCCTCGTCGGGGGCAACGTCCTCGACGGTGGCGAAGATCCACCAGATGTTGTCGAACCGATCACGAACCCGGCTGATGCGCTGACCGAACGCCTGCGTCAGCGGCGGTGTCACGATCGTCGCACCGGCAGCCACCGCCGCGGTCGTCGCAGCATCGGTGTCCTCGACGAACACGCGCAACAGCGAACGGGTGCGGGGCCAGCCCTTCTTCCGATCGAAGGCGAGCAGAACGGTGTCTCCCACGCAGATCTCGGCGTGGCCGATCGTTCCGTCCTCAAGCGGCACCAACCCGGGGTCGATGCCCCCGAACGCTTCGGCGATGAATTCGAGCAGCCCTCGGGTGTCGTCGGTGACGATCCACGGGGCGACGGTGGTGTATCCAGCGGGGGTGCTCATGACGGCCTCCTTCGGCAGCTGGTGAGTAGCGGCACAGAAAGCGTAGGAAGCGTTCAGGTCAGAATCCGTCCTCTACGACAGGCTGGTCCGAACAGTCCGGCGAGGCGCTTCGGCCAGGGCCGCAGCCAGGCGCGCCCGGTCGTTGATCCCGAGCTTCGTGTATACGTGGCGCAGGTAGTACTCCACGGGCTTGGGGCTGGGGAACATCGCCGCTGCCGCCTCCCGGGTGGTCTGTCCACGTGCATGGAGCTGGCCGCAGCAGGAACGCCCTTCGTGCACGTCCCGCTGCGACACCATTTCGAGCAGACGTTCCCCGTGCGCCACCGACTGGAGCGGTACGGCGCGGGCCGGCACCTGGACTACGCGCGGGCCTGCGATCCGCAGGTGCTCGCCTCGACGACGCTCGCGGCCGGTTCGAACGGCCGTCCCGTGGAGACCGACGGGGCGGCCCGGGCAGCCGATCTCCTGGCCGAGCTCTGCTAGAGCCGGAGACCCCGGCACCGACCCGGGGGTGTGAATGACGTGGTGGCTCGGTGATCGCTGCCCCAGGCGAGCCGCCCCCCGCGCGCGTCGTGGGCGTGCGAGGGTGCCCCGGTGAGTCGCACCCCTCTCCCCGACGGCAGCGTTCGCTACGCCCCCGACCTCCGGCACCGCAGCAAGCGCAAGCAGCCCTACCGTGCCGCGCTCACGGCGCTCTTGACCGCAGTGCCGCTCGGAGCCGGCGGCTTCTTCGCACTCGGCCCCGCCAGGGTGCTGCCCATCATGGGGTGGACCGCGGTGGTCACCCTCGTCCTCGTGCTCATCTGGCGTCTGACGCTCCCGCGCCAGCTCAGCGTCACCGTGTCGGCGGCCGAGCTCACGTTCCGGAGCTACGGGCGCTGGACCACGATCAGGCTGGACGAGTACACCACCGCCGCTGCCCGGCTCGTCGTCGACCAGCACGGGTTCGAGTCCCGCTACCTGGTCTTCGCCGGCGACGGGGGCAGCTTCAGGCTGAACATCGAGATGTGGTCCGAGGAGGACCTCGTCGCAATCGCGGGGGACCGGGTCAGATGGACCACCGATCCCGCGGCCGTCACCGTCCAGCAGTTCGACAAGGAGTTCCCCGGCCTGCTGCCGTTCCACACCACGCATCCGCACCGGTTCGCCATCGGATTCGTCCTCGTCGCCGTGCTCGCCGTCGTGGGGGTCATGGCGGCGATCGCGGCTCTCACAGCAGTCCGTGACGATGCCCCTGACTCCGGCGGGGAGGCCCGGAGTCGCCCTCAGGCGAAGTCCCCCGCGCAGCAGCTTTCACGTGCTGCGAACACGACCCAGAACCGTCTCCAGGCCGAGGTCCAGCTGATGCTCGGCACGGACGCCCCCTGGGACCACGCCCCACTGAAGGCTGGGGACTGCGGAACCGGTGACGGGTGGCAGCGGATCATGGCGGCGGAGACGACCGAGCCGCGCCCCTACACCAGTGCGGACATCTCCAAGGTGAGCGCTGCTGCGGAACGCGCTGACCTGAGCCTGGTCGACACGCGACGTGGCGGCGGCGCGCTTCGCGCGATGACGTTCGCGAACGGCGAGACCGAAGCCGCACTGGTGGTGCAGCTCGAACCCGGCTTCGTCTCGGTGAAGACGGCCAGCGGATGCGTGGTCGCCGAGTAGTCAGGAGCCGCCGCTGCCTCCCCGACGGCGCAGCCTGGGCCGCTGGCGCTTGACCCGGGGCGGTGAGAAGGCAGAGCCCTTGCCCCACTCGGTGAGCTCCAGCATCGCGTCCACCACGTTGCGCAGGTTCACCAGGAGGCCGCCGTACTCGTGCCAGGCGCTGCCGGCGAGGTTGTCGGTCGACAGGTCGTTGGCGACCACGTTCAGCCGCGACCGCACCTCGCGCAGGCACTGCTCGTCCTGGTCATGGGCCCCCTGCGCGGTCTGCTCGAGCAGCTCCTTCCAGGGGGCGCGGAACTCCTCCTCCCACAAGGTCTCGTTCGCGGCGCTGGTGGCGACCGTGCGGGCCATGCTGATGGTGTCGGCCACGGCCTGCTCGAGCAGCTGCAGGATGCGCACGAGGTCGTCCAACCCGGCCGGCTGGCTGCGTCGCGGGTTCAGCTTGGTGCTCTCCCGCGCCTGGCCGAGCAGGTGCCACGCCTCGTCGAGGCGCTCGTCGAGGAGGCGAAGGTCGGCCACCCACTGCTCGGCGACAGCCGGCTCGAGGTTCGACGCCGTGTTCGCCGCCATCTTGGCGAGCACATCGGCCAGCTCGCTCGGCAGCTCGGCCGCGCGAGCCCAGGCCGCCCGGTCACCGAGAGGCGGCCACACCAGCAGGTTGACGAGCAGGCCGACGAGCACGCCGACCGTGGTGTCGAGCAACCGGCTCAGCAGCAGGTTCGACTCGTTGATGGCCCCGGTGGCCAGCACCACGATCGCTGTCGTGGCGATGGTGGTCGACTCCTCCCGCAGCCAGCGGTTCCGGCCCAGGGCGAACGCCACCAGCAGCATCACGCCCATGCCGACAGCACCCACACCCAGGAGCTCGCCGCAGCCCCAGGCCAGGAACACCCCCGCGAAAGTGGCCGCGATCTGCTGGCCGCCTCGCGACATCGTGCGGTAGACGGTCGCGTGCACCACCAGGACCGCCGACCACGGGGCGAGGAACGCCTGCTCGAGGTGCAGCACGTCCGTCGCGATGACCCAGGCCAGCACGCCGGCAAGGGCGGCCTTGCCGGTCTGGAGCAGGTCGACCGTGAGGATCGGATCGGGTCTGCGGGCGGAGACGCGTTCCCACCACGAGGCGCGACGGTCCTCCCTGAACGGCCGCATGGCAGCAAACGTACCTGTCGCCCGGGCGGCTCTAGGATCACGGGAATGGACGTGACGACGTGAGCAGTGAACGAGACCGGGACGAGGAGGGCCGCGCCAGACAGGCCCGGCCCCGTGACGAGCTGGGCCGCCCGTTGCCGTACGGCGCCACCGGCGTGGAGCCGGTCTCGGAGGACCCGCTTCCCGCCGACGAGACGATCCGGTTCGCCCGGGAGCTGCTCGACCAGGGCCGGCCGTTCTCGGCCCACGAGGTGCTGGAGGCGCGCTGGAAGTCCTGTCCCGAGGAGGAACGCGAGCTGTGGCAGGGGCTCGCCCAGATCTGCGTGGGCCTGACCCACCATGCCCGCGGCAACGCGGTGGGGGCCGAGCGGCTGGTCGAGCGAGCCGCGGGCCGGTTGCTTCGCTACCAGGACACCGCGGCCCCGGCGTACGGGCTCGACCTGGACGAGATCGTGGCCTGCGCCCGCAGCCTCACCAGACCAGCACCGGCTTGACCACGGCTCCGAGGACGGAGTCGGCCACGGCCTGGTTGATCTCCTCGAACGGGTAGGTCACCACCAGGTCGTCCACGTCGAACCTGCCAGCGGCGTTGAGCTCGAGGAGCCGCGGCACCATCTCCTGCGGGTCCGAGTCGCCCTCCACGGAGCCGCGGACGACCTTGCCCTGCTGCAACAGGTCGATCGCGTCGATGCTGAACTCCGGCGCGCCCAGGCCGAGCACCACCAGCGTGCCGCGGACGGCGAGCGCCTGCGCGGCCCCGGTCAGCACGCCGGGGACGGCGGTGGTGTCGATGGCGTGCGTGGATCCGCCGCCGGTCGCCTCCTTCACCGCCTCGACCACGGTCTGCTCGCCCAGCTCGGCGGGGTTGATCGTGACGGCCCCGAGCCGCGCGGCCCGCGCCAGCCGCTCCGGGACCAGGTCGACCGCGACCACCTGGCGCACCCCGGCACCGGCGGCGGCCGCGATCGCGGACAGCCCCACGGCCCCGGCGCCGTACACCGCGAGCCAGTCGTCCTCGGCGGGCTGCAGCACGTTGAGCACCGCCCCCGCCCCGGTCTGGAAGCCGCAGCCGTACGGCGCGGCCCGGGTCAGGTCCAGAGACGGGTCGATGACCACGACGTTGTCTGCGTAGGCGAGCGCGTGCTGGGAGAAGCTCGACTGGCCGAAGAAGGACCCGAACACCGGCGTCCCCCGGCGCGAGTACGTCGTGGACCCATCCATCCGCATCCCCATGTAGTTCAGCACCAGGTTCGAGTCGCAGTAGCCGTAACTCCCGGCAGCGCACTGGGCGCACGCGCGGCACGAGCGCAGGCTCATCACCACGTGGTCGCCCACCCGGACGCCCACCACGTCGGGGCCGACCGCCTCCACGACGCCTGCGCCCTCGTGCCCGAGGACGAACGGGAACATCTCCTGCGGGAACAGG
This sequence comes from Nocardioides sp. Z30_9, assembly GCF_058215735.1. Lineage (NCBI taxonomy): Bacteria > Bacillati > Actinomycetota > Actinomycetes > Propionibacteriales > Nocardioidaceae > Nocardioides > Nocardioides sp. Z30_9. The sequence continues at coordinate 279,429 of NZ_JBZAJF010000001.1, read as the reverse complement.
GCGGGCACGGTGACGTCGGTGTGGCAGAGGCCGGCCGCGACCACCCGGACCAGGATCTCGTCGCCACGCGGAGCGTCGAGCTCCAGGTGCTCCAAGGTGAAGTCGGCGTTGGGCCCGGTCTTCAGGGCGACGGTGGTGCGCATGGGGCTCCCGACGGTTGACACTAGAACATGTTCTACCCATGCTGTCAGAAGCCGAGACACTCGTCACACGAGTGCGGGCACGAGGGAGCGCAGTGACCCAGACACCGCCGGCCGCGGACATGACCCTGCAACGCTCCAGTCGCGACCCCGAGGCACTCCGGGCCCGCCTCACCAGCTGGCTCGCGACCGTGCTGCCCGAGGGCGCCGAGCCTGCCGTCGTGGTCCACGCCGGCATCGAGGAGAACGGCCTCTCCTCCGAGACGGTGCTCCTGGACGTGACCTGGACCGCTGAGGGCCAGCAGCGCACCGGCGAGTACGTCGCCCGGGTGCAGCCCGCGACCGAGGACGTCCCCGTCTTCGAGCGCTACGCGCTTCAGGACCAGCACGCCGCCATCCGGATCGTGGGGGAGACCACCGATGTCCCGGTCCCGCAGGTCCGGTGGCTGGAGACCACCGGGGAGGTCCTGGGCACGCCGTTCTTCCTGATGGACCGCATCGACGGCCTGGTGCCGCGCGACGTGCTCCCCTACAACTTCGGCGACAACTGGCTCCACGACGCCCCGCTCGCGGACCAGCGCCGGCTGCAGGACGCCACCGTGAAGGTCGTGGCCGACCTGCACTCCATCCCGGACGCAGCCGCCACCTTCGCCTTCCTCAACCCGGCCCACCAGGGGGAGACCGCCCTCGCGCGCAACCTCGCCCGCACCCGGTCCTGGTACGACTTCGCGGTTCCCGGCGTCGGACGTTCCATCATCGCCGAGCGGGCGTTTGCGTGGCTGGATGCGCACCTGCCAGACACCGAGGAGGCGGTGCTGTGCTGGGGCGACGCCCGCATCGGCAACGTCCTGTACGCCGCCTTCGAACCGGTCGGCGTCCTCGACTGGGAGATGGCCACGCTCGGTCCCCGCGAGCTCGACGTCTCCTGGATGGTGTTCGCGCACCGCGTCTTCGAGTCGATCACCGGCCTGCTGGAGCTGCCGGGGATGCCGCACCTCCTGCGGGAGGAGGACGTCGTCGCGACGTACGAGCAGCTCACCGGGACCACCCTGGGCGACCTCGACTGGTACCACGTCTACAACGCGCTGCAGTGGGCCATCGTGTTCATGCGCACCGGCGCCCGCCAGATCCACTTCGGCGAGATCGATCGCCCCGACGACGTGGACGGGCTGATGCACCACCGGCCGTTGTTCGAGAGCCTCCTGGCGAAGGTCGGTGCCTGATGGTCAGCCACCTCGACGAGTACCCCCTGCACCAGGCGCCGCTGCCGGTGACCTGGCCCGCCAGCAGCGACCGCAACTTCTACGACCGGTGCTACTTCAACGCCCACGACCGCACCGGTGACATCTTCGTGATCACCGGCCTGGGCTACTACCCCAACCTCGGCACCAAGGACGCGTTCCTGCTGGTCGCCCGGGACGGCCGGCAGACGGCGGTGCACCTCTCCGACCTGATCGACGACGACCGGCTGAACCAGCACGTCGGCGGCTACCGCATCGACGTGGTGGAACCGCTGCAGCAGCTCCATCTCACCCTGGAGGAGACCGAGGGGATCGCGGCGGACCTGACCTGGCAGGGGTCCTTCCCCGTGATCCAGGAGCAGCGGCACGTGCTCCGGGCCGGTGCCCGCACCACGCTGGATGCGCAGAGGTTCGCCCAGGTCGGCACCTGGAGCGGACACCTGGTCGTGGACGGCGAGCGGGTCGAGGTCAGCCCCGACACCTGGGTCGGGACCCGGGACCGGTCCTGGGGCATTCGCCCGGTGGGGGAGTCCGAGCCACCCGGCGCCCCGACCGATCCGCCCTTCGACGGGATGTGGTGGCTCTACGTCCCGATGCGCTTCGACGACTTCGCGATCGTGCTGATCCTCCAGGAGGACCCAGACGGGTATCGCACCCTCAATGACTGCCACCGGGTGCATCGCGACGGCCGCGTCGAGCAGCTCGGCTGGCCGCAGGTGAAGGTGCACTACGCCTCCGGCACCCGTACGCCGACCGGCGCCACCATCGGCTGCACCACGCCGGCGGGGGAGCCCCTCGAGCTCGAGGTGTCCTCGCTGCTGGCGACTCCGCTCCACGCGGGCGGCGGGTACGGCGGCGACCCCGACTGGCTGCACGGCACCTGGAAGGGCGAGAAGTACGCCGAGCGGCTCACCTACGACCTGGCGGACGACGCGGTGCAGGGCCGGATGATGTTCGGCTGCGTCGACCACGTCGGGCGCGCCCTGCTCCGCGAGGGCGGGCGCACCGTCGAGGGCTGGGGCCTGCTCGAGCACTTCTGCATCGGCCGCCACGACCCGACCGGCTTCACCGACTGGTTCTCCACCGCACCCTGACCCGATAGGACTCCCCGATGGATCTCGACCGCGACAGCTTCTTCATCGACGGCGGCTGGGCAGCGCCCTCCTCCGCATCCCTCCTGGAGGTGGTCTCGCCCCACTCCGAGGAGGTGGTCGCCACCGTGCCTGAGGGGACGACCGCCGACATCGACGCCGCCGTTGCAGCCGCGCGCCGCGCCTTCGACTCGGGCCCGTGGCCCCGGACGCCTCCCGAGGAGCGGATCGCGGTGGTGCAGGAGTTCGCGAACCTCTACGCCGGGCGGATGGAGGAGATGGGCAACTTGATCACCACCGAGATGGGCTCGCCCACGTCCTTCTCCCAGCTGGCCCAGTCGCCGGCGCCCTGGATGATGATCGAGGCGTTCCTGGCGATCGCCCGCGAGTTCGGCTGGGAGGAGATCCGCCCCGGCGCGCTCGGTGCCGACGTCGTCGTCGTACGCCGCGAGCCGGTGGGGGTGGTCGCCGCGATCCCGCCGTGGAACGTGCCGCAGTTCACCACGATCTCCAAGGTGGTCCCGGCCCTGCTGGCCGGCTGCACCGTCGTGCTCAAGCCCGCGCCGGAGACGCCGCTGGACGCCTACCTGATGGCCGAGCTGCTGGTCGAGGCCGGCGTCCCGGACGGGGTGGTGAACATCGTCGCCGGGGGCCGCGAGGTCGGCGCCCACCTGGTCGCGCACCCGGGGATCGACAAGGTCGCGTTCACCGGGTCCACGGCCGCGGGGCGCTCCATCGCCTCCGTGTGCGGCCAGCAGCTCAAGCGCGTGAGCCTCGAGCTCGGCGGCAAGTCCGCGGCCATCGTCCTGGACGACGCCGACCTGGCTCCGACGATGGAGGGGCTGAAGTTCACCGCGTTGATGAACAGCGGGCAGGCCTGTGTGGCCCAGACCCGGATCCTGGCCAGCCGTTCCCGGTACGCCGAGGTCGTGGACGCCCTGGCCGAGACCGTCGGCGCCATGACCGTCGGAGACCCCGCCGACCCGGCCACCGAGGTGGGCCCGATGGTGGCGCGCCGGCAGCAGGAGCGGGTGGAGAAGTACATCGCGCTCGGGCAGGAGGAGGGCGCCCGCATCGTCACCGGAGGGCTCGGGATGCCCGACGGCGTCGACCGTGGCTGGTACGTCCGTCCCACGGTGTTCGCCGACGTCGACAACCGGATGCGGATCGCGCAGGAGGAGATCTTCGGGCCGGTGCTCTCGGTGATCGCCTACGACGACGTGGACGACGCGGTGCGGATCGCCAACGACTCCGAGTACGGCCTCGCCGGCACCGTGTGGACCGCGGACGCGGCGGCCGGGCTCGACGTGGCCCGCCGGGTGCGCACCGGAACCTACGGGGTGAACACCTACACGATGGACTTCGCGGCGCCGTTCGGGGGCTACAAGGCCTCCGGGGTCGGGCGGGAGTTCGGTCCCGAGGGCCTGGCCCAGTACACCGAGTACAAGGCGATCTACACCAGCGCACCCCCGATGTAGCGGGCCGGCGCACCGTGCTGCTCGACCTCCAGCTGGACGCTTCCCCCGACCGGTCCGCCGAGCGCGCCCGTGAGCTCGTCGCCGCGGGTGCCGCAGGGCTGTTCACCTTCGAGGGCCCCCACGACGTGTTCCTGCCGCTGGCCGTGTGCGCGGGGACGGTCGAGACCGATCTGATGACCAACGTGGCGATCGCGATGCCGCGCAGCCCGATGCACCTGGCGCACGCGGCCTGGGACCTGCAGCTGATGAGCAGGGGCCGGTTCCGGCTGGGCCTGGGGTCGCAGGTGCGGCCGCACATCGAGAACAGGTACGGCGCGACCTGGTCGCCTCCTGCGGCACGGATGCGCGAGATCGTGCTCGCGGTCAAGGCGATCCTGGCGTCGTGGCAGGACGGCACCGCGCTGGACTTCCGCGGCGAGCACACGCGGCACACGCTGATGCCGCCGACGTTCGTGCCGGGCCCGAACCCCTTCGGGCCGCCCCCGGTGCTGCTGGGGGCGCTCGGGCCGGTGATGACGCGAACGGCCGCGGAGGTGGCGGACGGACTGCTGGTGATGCCGTTCCACAGCCGCCGGCACTTCCGGGAGCGGACGCTCCCCGCAGTTGCGGAGGGGCTGGCCCGTTCCGGACGCTCCCACGTGGACGTCTTCCCGCAGGCGATCCTGGCGATGGGCCGGACCGAGGAGTCGCTCACCGCGGCGATGGAGGGGGTCCGCCTGCTGCTGGCGTTCTACGGCTCCACCCCGGCGTACCGAGCGGTCCTGGAGGTGGAGGGCTGGGGTGATCTCCAGCCCGAGCTGAACGCGCTGTCCAAACGAGGCGACCTCGCCGCGATGGGCTCGCTGGTCACCGACGACATGGTCCGGACGCTGGCGGTGGTGGGCTCGCCCGAGGAGTGCGGAACCGAGCTGCTCGAGCGGTTCGGCGACGTGGCCGAACGGGTGTGTGCGTACTTCCCGGGTCATGACCCGGGAGCGGCGGAGATCGCAGGGCTCGCAAGAGCCCTGCGATGACCTGCCGCGGACGGTTACCGGGTCAGGCGCCCAGTCCCCGTGCCTTGAGCCAACGCTCGGGGTTGACTGCCCCTTGCCTGGGCTGGTGCACCTCGAGGTGCAGGTGGGGACCGGTCGAGTTGCCGGTGGAGCCGACGCGGCCGATGGTCTCCCCGGCCTTGAGGTGCTCACCCGGCTTGGCGACGGTCCTGTTCTGGTGGCAGTACCAGAACACGGTGCCGGTCTTGTGCCGCACGACGGTCATGTTCCCGTAGGCGCTGTGGTAGCTGGTCGAGATGACCTTTCCGGAACCGACGGAGCGGATCCTGGTGCCCTTGGGCGCCGCGAAGTCGAGACCGGTGTGGCTGCTCGCCCACCGCGCTCCCGTGCCGCCGAAGCGACCGGTCAGCACGTAGTCGCGGACGGGGAGCATCCATCGTTTCTTCTTCACCTTGTTCACCTTCTTCACCGGGGCCGCGGGGGCAGGCTTCTGCCCGGTGTCCGCCTTCGGCTCGGGCGTCTCAGGTCTCGCCTCGGGGACGGGGCTGATCTCCTCGGGGGTGAAGACCTCGGGCACGGGCGTGCCCTTCTCGGCCTTCGACGTGGTCGCTCCGGCCTTCGGGGCCGACGCGGCTGCGGAGGGCGCTGTGGCGAGGCTCGCGGTGGTCAGCGAGGCGGCCAGCAGGGCCGGGGTCAGGATGCGACGGAACGTGGGTGTCTTGAGCATCTGGATGCATCTCCTCTGCGCTAGTGCGGGAGGTGCACGTACTCGCCCCGGGTGGTGACAGGGGTCCCAGGGGGCCCAGACGGGGGACGAGCCGAGGCGCTTCCCACAACTGGACTGTCAATCTGGTCGCTGCTTATCGCTAGCAACCACTTATATTTTAACGCTCGGAATGCGCTTGACCTGCGTTTTTCGACGCTAGCAGGCGTTAGCACGATCACTTTTTCAGAACGTTGGACACGCCATTTCCAACGCCCGCCCTTCCCGGCGTGACCGGGACCACGAAGGCCGCCGCGGAGCTGGAGGGAGCTCCGCGACGGCCTTCGGTTCGAGCTCCTCAGAGCCTTGTGGGTGCCGGGGATCAGGCGTTCAGGCCCCGCTTGCGCAGCCAGCGCTCGGGGTTCACTGCACCCTGCCGGGGCTGGTGCACCTCGAGGTGCATGTGGGGGCCGGTGGAGTTGCCGGTGGAGCCGACGCGACCGATCGTGTCCCCGGCCTTCAGCTTCTGACCGGGCTTCGCGACGGTCCGGCTCTGGTGGCAGTACCAGAACACGGTGCCGGTCTTGTGCCGCACGATGGTCATGTTCCCGTAGGCCGAGTGGTAGTACGTCGCGATGACCCTGCCGGAGCCGACGGAGCGGATCCTGGTGCCCTTGGGGGCGGCGAAGTCCAGACCCGTGTGGGTGCTGGCCCACCGGGCGCCGGACCGGCCGAAGCGCCCCGTGAGGACGTAGTTGCGCACCGGCAGGACCCAGCGCTTCGCCTTCTTCCGCTTCGGCTTCGCAGCCGGCTTCGCCTTCACCGCCGGCTTCGGCTTCGCGGCCGGCTTCGGCGCCGGAGCGGGCTTCGCCTCGACCGGGGGAGCGGCAGGCGCGGGCGCCGCGGACTCAAGGGGGGCCGGCTCCGGCGCGGACTCCGGCTCCGGCTCGGACCGGGGGATGATCAGCTCGGGGGTGAAGACCTGCGGCTCCGAGGCATTCGCCTCGACCTCCACCTTGCTGTTGGCGGGCGCCGCGGCGCCGGCCGGGGGAGGGGAGGCCACGGTGGCCGTGGTGACCGACGCGGCCAGCAGAGTCGGTGCCAGGATGCGCCGGACCAGGGGGTTCTTGAACATGGGGTGTTGGGATCCGCTCCTCTGCGCCACACGGGAGGTCCCGTTCGTGCTCGTCCGAGGTTTCTGTGAGGGGGCTCACCAGGCGAGACGAGCGGGGCGCTTCTTCGCAGCTGGTGTTTCAGTTCGGCGTGCTGCCTATAGCAAGCAACGCGTCCCTCCAAGGTGAGCGACACGCCGCGTTAGTTCAAGTTACGTGTGCTAGCACTTGTTAGCGCCGTCACAGTTCCGAGACCCATTCACGCTCAGCGCAGTCCGAAATGTTGACCGACGTCACACGAGCACGGGTTCGCTAGGGTCCGCAGTCCGACCACGAGAGGACACGTCATGGGTGCCGAGGACAAGGCCAGCAACAAGTTCAAGGACGTCAAGGGGCAGGTCAAGGAGACGACCGGCAAGGTCACCGACAACGAGCGACTCGAGGGCGAGGGCAAGGGCGACCAGGCCGAGGCCTCGCTCCGGGACACCGTCGAGAACCTCAAGGACGCTGCCGGCAACGTCAAGGACGCTTTCACGAAATAGCCGACAAACCGGGCTCAGGCGAGTTCCGGGGGTCTCCGGGCTAGACAGGTGTCGGCCCTCACCGGCGTCAAGGCCCCCTTGGCGCCTCCGCGGCTCTAACCTCCGTGCATGGATGAGACGCAGGCCCCGGCGCGAGACCTGACCGGGATCGGGACCACAGCTCTGGGACGCGTTCAGATGCGGGTTCCCCAGGAGGACGGCTTCGAGGAGATCCTGGTCGAGCGCCGCTGGCCCGACATGGCGTCCGCGCGTGCCTGGTGCGAGCGATCGGTGGAGCGCGCACCGCGCGGCGCCACCGTCCTGGAGATCCAGGTCTTCGGCGAGAACTGGCGCCGGTCCCGCGCCTGGGAGACCACCCGCAGCCGACCCACGGCCGAAGCCCTCCAGCTCGGCGTGGTGACCGGGGCGGGCGTCGTGCGCTGGTCCGATCCTCGGGCGATGACCCCGCACGCGGGCGCCCGGCACCTGCGCTGATTCCCAGCCCCCTCGCTGGGGCAGGATGTGGGCATGAGCGCCCACCGAGCCGACCCTGCCGGCTACGACCCCGCAGCCGAGGTCACGGAGATCTGCCGCGACCTGATCCGCATCGACACCACGAACTACGGGGACCAACCGGGACCCGGGGAGCGCTTGGCCGCCGAGCACGTGGCTGCGCTCCTCGACGAGGTCGGGATCGAGAGCGAGCTGTGGGAGGCCGAGCCGGGGCGCACCAACGTCGTCGCCCGGTGGGGCGGCTCGACGGGGGACCCCGTGCTGCTGCACGGGCACCTTGACGTCGTACCTGCGGACGCCTCGGACTGGCAGATCCCTCCGTTCAGCGGCGAGGTCCACGACGGCCAGGTCTGGGGCCGGGGTGCGGTCGACATGAAGGACTTCGACGCGATGCTCCTCTCCACCGTCCGGGCCCGGGCGCGGGCAGGCGCGGTGCCGGATCGTCCGCTCGTCCTCTGCTTCACCGCCGACGAGGAGGCGGGGGGCCACCGGGGGGCCGGTCAGCTGGTCAAGCACCACCGGGAGTGGTTCGAGGACTGCACCTTCGCCGTGGGGGAGGTCGGAGGCTTCTCCACGACCGTGCGGGGCCGACGTCTCTACCTGATCGAGGCGGCCGAGAAGGGGATGGCGTGGATGCGGCTCACGGCCAAGGGCCACGCCGGCCACGGCTCGATGCGGCACCCCGACAACGCGGTCACCACGCTCGCCGAGGCGGTCGCGCGGATCGGCCGGCACCAGTGGCCGGTCGTGCTGACGCCCACCATGGAGGTGCTGCTGGCCGCGGTGGGCGAGCTCGCCGGCACCGAGGCGACCCCGGAGAACGCCGAGGAGCTCGTCGCGGAGTTCGGGTCCGCCTCCCGGATGCTTAGCGCCGTGATCCGCAACACCACGAACCCGACCATGCTCCAGGCGGGCTACAAGGTGAACGTGGTTCCCGGACAGGCCAGTGCCCAGGTCGACGGGCGCTTCCTGCCGGGCCACGAGGAGGACTTCGTGGCCACGCTGCGCGAGCTCGCCGGTCCCGACGTGGAGATCGAGTGGATCAGCAAGCAGGCCGGGCTGGAGACGCCGTACGACGGGGAGATGGCCGCGGCGATGACGAGCTCACTGCTGGAGGAGGACCCCGACGCCTTGGTCGCGCCGTACCTGATGAGCGGCGGCACCGACGCCAAGCACTTCACCAAGCTCGGCATGCGTGCCTTCGGGTTCGCCCCGCTGCGGCTGCCCGCCGAGCTCGACTTCACCGCCCTGTTCCACGGCGTCGACGAGCGCGTCCCGGTGGACGCACTCGAGTTCGGTGCCCGCGTCTTCGACCGCTTCCTGGGCAAGCTCTAGATCAGGTAGGCGATCCGCTGCCGGATGATCCGCCGGCGCAGCTGCACCCGCCGCGTCCCGTCGGGAGCCAGCCGCAGCCGGTCCAGCTCCCAGCCGCCGTGCTCGGCGAGGTCCACGAGCATCCGGGTGACCGCACCACGGGAGTGCTCGGGCGGGATCACCAGCTTGTCGAACTCGTACTCCACGCCCGGGCGCAGCGCCCGTCGCTCCTGCTTGCGTGCCTTCGCCGATGTCATGTGCTCACCTCCAGGCCGGCCGAGACGTCCTCGAGCGCCTCGATTATCTCAACGGGCAGCTCGCACGCCTCCACGCCCAGCGAGTCCCGCAGCTGGGCTGCGGTACGTGCCCCCAGGATCGGGGCGGTGACGCCGGGACGGTCACGCACCCAGGCGAGGGACACCTCGAGCATCGACCAGCCCAGGCCGTCCGCGGCCCGGGCGACGGCCTCGACGATGCGCTGCGAGGGCACGTCGAGGTAGCGGCCCACGAAGGACGCGAAGTGCGGCGACGCCGCACGGGAGTCGGCCGGGGTGCCGCCGCGGTACTTGCCGGTGAGCACGCCCCGGCCCAGGGGGGACCAGGGCAGGATTCCGAGCCCGAGTGCCTGTGCCGCGGGGATGACCTCGGCCTCGACCGCCCGGTTGAGCAGCGAGTACTCCACCTGGTGGGAGACCAGGGGTGGCCGGCCCGGCACCGCGCGTTGCCACGTGGCCGCCTGGGCGGACTGCCAGCCGGTGTAGTTGCTCACCCCGACGTACGCCGCCCGGCCGGTGCTGACCGCGTAGTCGAGAGCCGAGAGCGTCTCCTCGAGCGGGGCGTCGTCGACCCAGACGTGCACCTGCCACAGGTCGACGTGGTCGACGCCCAACCGCTTCAGGGACGCGTCCAGAGCCGCGATCAGGTGGCCCCGGGAGGCGTTGGTGACGCGTTCGCGACCCCGGCGGCTGATCCCCGCCTTGGTGGCCAGCACGATCTCGTCGCGCTCGCACACATCGCCGATCAGCGAGCCGATCAGGCGTTCGGAGTCGCCGTCGGTGTAGCCGGCTGCCGTGTCGACGAGCGTCCCACCCGCCTCGACGAAGGCGATCAGCTGCTCACGGGCCTCGTGCTCGTCGGTGTCGCGGCCCCAGGTCATCGTGCCCAGACCCAGTCGCGAGACCGCGAGACCGCTGGAACCGAGGAACCGCTGCTGCATGGCCAGACGCTACCCAGCCGACCCCGGAACGGCGCGGGCGGCTCGCCGGTCGGGACCCTGCGCCGCTACCGGAGGGGTCGGCGTCCCTAGACTGACCGCGTGCTCGACTTCCTCAAGGCCGTCGTCCTAGGACTCATCCAGGGGCTGACGGAGTTCCTCCCGATCTCGAGCAGTGCTCATCTGCGCATCTTCCCGGAGTGGTTCGGCTGGGGAGACCCGGGCGCAGCCTTCACCGCGGTCATCCAGATCGGCACCGAGCTCGCGGTCCTCATCTACTTCCGCAAGGACATCTGGCGGATCGGGTCGACCTGGGTGCGCTCACTGTTCAAGCCGGAGTACCGCGGACATCTCGACGCGCGCATGGGCTGGTACGTGATCACCGGATCCCTGCCGATCGTGGTGCTGGGCGTGCTGTTCAAGGGCGTCATCGAGAAGGACCTGCGCAACCTGTGGATCATCGCCACCGCCCTGATCGTGATGGGTGTGGTCCTCGGCATCGCAGACCGGTTCTCCTCGCGCAAGCGGGAGCTCAAGTCGATCGGGATCCGCGACGCGGTGCTCCTCGGCCTCGCCCAGGCGGCTGCGCTGGTGCCGGGCGTCTCCCGCTCTGGCGCCACCATCTCGATGGGGCTCTTCCTCGGCATGGGCCGTGAGGCAGCCACCCGGTTCGCGTTCCTGCTGGCGATCCCGGCGGTCGTCGGCGCCGGACTCTTCGAGCTCAAGGAGATCCCCCACGGCCACAACGACTTCGGCTGGGGACCCACGATTGTGGCCACAGTGGTCTCGTTCGTGGTCGGGTACGCCGCGATCGCCTGGCTGCTGCGCTACGTCTCGACGCGCTCCTACCTGCCGTTCGTGATCTACCGGATCGGGCTGGGGCTGCTCACCCTCGGGCTGCTGTGGGCCGGAGTGCTCGTCGGCTAGGTCGGCTCAGAGCCAGCCGGAGCGCTTGAACAGCACCCAGAGTGCGCCCATGGCGCTGAGCATCAGCAGCAGCGAGAACGGGTAGCCGAAGCGCCAGTCGAGCTCGGGCATGTACTTGAAGTTCATCCCGTAGATGCCCGCGATCAGGGTCGGCACCACGACCAGGGCGGCTCCCGCGGAGATCTTGCGCATGTCGTTGTTCTGCTGGACCGAGATCTGCGCGGTGTGGGCGTCGAACGCCGCCGAGAGCAGCGTTTCCAAGGTGTCGACGTTCTCCGCGACTCTGGCCAGGTGGTCGGCGACGTCGCGGAAGTACGGCGCCGCGTCCTCGTGGATGCCCTCGAACCTGCCGCCGGCAAAGGCGGTCATCGGCTCGCGCAGGGGGAGGACCGCGCGGCGCATCTCGGCCAGCTCCCGCTTGAGGACGTAGATCCTCGCGGCGTCGTTGGTCCGGCTCGTGGAGAACACGGACTCCTCGACCTCGTCCACGTCCACCTGCAGCGAGGCCGCAACCTCGGTGTAGTGGTCCACGACCTGGTCGGCCACGGCGTACACCACCGCTGAGGGACCGTGCTTGAGCACGGACTGCATCCCCTCGAGCCGGTGGCGGGTGTCGCTGAGGCCACCACCGCTGCCGTGCCTGGCGGTGATCACGAAGTTGTGGCCCACGAACATGCTGATCTCCCCGGTCTCGACCGCGTCCTCCTCGTCGACGTACCAGAGGGTCTTGAGCACGATGAAAAGCGAGCCCTCGTAGCGCTCGACCTTGGGGCGCTGGTGCGCCGCGATCGCATCCTCGACCGCCAGTGGATGGAGGTCGTAGATCTTGGCGATCGCCTCCAGGTCGGCCGAGTCCGGCGTGTGCAGGCCGACCCACACGAAGTCGTCGGGCCCGGTCGCCTGGTCGAGGACACCGGCAAGGTCCTCGATCTCCAGACCGAGATCGACCCGCTCACCCTTGCGGTACAAGGCGTTGTCCACGATCACCCGATCAGGTTAGTCCGCCCCGCTACGCTCCGGTCATGGCAACCGTGATCCTGGCGCGCCACGGACGGACGGTCGCGAACGCCACCGGCGTCCTGGCCGGCCGCAGCAAGGGCGTCCACCTCGACGAGGAGGGGACGACGCAGGCACGTACCGCTGCTGAGCGCCTCGCCGGTCTTCCCCTGGCGGCCGTCGTCACCAGCCCCCTGGAGCGGTGCCGGGAGACGGCCCGGATCCTGATGCCCGGCATGCGGGCGGTCACCGACCGGCGGCTGGTGGAGTGCGACTACGGCGACTGGACCGGCAAGGAGCTGAAGACCCTCGCCAAGGAGAAGCTGTGGCGCACCGTCCAGACCCAGCCCTCGGCCGCCCGGTTCCCCGGCGGGGAGTCCCTCGCGGAGATGTCGGCACGGGGCATCGCCGCCATCCGTGACCGCGACGCGCTGGTGGAGTCCGAGGCGGGGGAGAACGCGGTGTGGCTCGCGGTCTCCCACGGGGACGTCATCAAGGCGATCCTCGCCGACGCCCTCGGGATGCATCTCGACGCCTTCCAGCGGATCGTGGTCGACCCCGCGAGCCTCTCGGTGATCCGCTACACGCCCCAACGGGCGTTCGTGCTGACGATGAACTCCAGGTCGGGCAGCCTGTCCCACCTCGCCGCCAAGCCGGCCGGCCGGCGGCGCGGCCGCTCCGGCGACGCCGACGTCGGGGGCGGCGCGGGTCCCTCGGCGCAGGCTCCATCGAGGAAGCAATAGGGTCGGGGCATGGCCGTCGTGCACCAGTTCGACCCGCCCGAGCGCTTCGTGCCCGGGACTGTCGGCGAGCCCGGGCAGCGGACCTTCTTCCTGCAGGCACGGGCCGGCAGCAAGGTCACCTCGGTCGCCCTGGAGAAGCAGCAGGTGCAGATCCTCGGTGAGCGCGTCGCAGAGCTGCTCGACGAGCTGATCTCGGCCGCCGACTCCGAGTCGACGATCCCCGCGATGACCCCGGTCGGGATGATCGACAACGACCCCCTCGAGCAGCCCATCGAGGAGGAGTTCCGCGCTGGGACGATCACCTTGTCCTGGGACGCCGAGGACGAGCGTGTCGTGATCGAGGTGTTCCCGGTCGTCGAGGTCGAGGTCGAGGTCGTCGTCGATGCCGCCGAGCAGGAGCTCATCGACCTGCCGATCGAGGAGCCCGAGCCCGACGAGGTGCTGCTGGTGCGGATGACGGCCGCGATGGCGCGTGCGTTCGCCACCCGGGCCGAGTCCGTGGTCGGCGCCGGGCGGGCCCCGTGCCCGTTCTGCGGGGGACCGATGGACCCCCAGGGGCACCTGTGCCCCCGTGCCAACGGCTACCGGCGTACCCAGAGCTGAGCCCGTGCCGGCCCCGGACCGCTGTGAGCTGCTGGAATCCGAGCTGGTGGTGCTCGGGCGGATCATGCCCGCCTCGAACCACACCTTTCTGACCCAGCTGGCCGGCACCGATGCCCAGTGCGTCTACAAGCCGAGCTCGGGGGAGCGCCCGCTGTGGGACTTCACCGACGGCACCCTGGCCGATCGCGAGTACGCCGCCTGGGTGGTCTCGGACCATCTCGGCTGGAACATCGTCCCGCCCACGGTGCTGCGCGACGGTCCTGCCGGGCGCGGGATGGTGCAGCTGTGGATGGAGGCCGAGGAGACGCCGGAGGGACAGCTCGACCCGGTGGACATCGTCCCGGCCGGCGAGGTGCCCCCGGGCTTCCTGCACGTGCTCGACGCCACGGGAGCCAGGGACGAGCCGGTGATCCTGGTCCACGAGGACTCGGCGGCGCTGCGACGGATGGCGGTCTTCGACGTGATCACCAACAACACCGACCGCAAGGGCGGGCACATCCTGCCGATGCCGGACGGACACCGCTACGGCGTCGACCACGGGGTCTGCTTCCACTCCGAGGACAAGCTCCGCACGGTGCTGTGGGGCTGGGCGGGCATGCCGCTGACCGACGAGGAGCTCACCGGCGTGGAGTCGGTGCGGGAGGCCGTGCGGTCGAGCCAGGAGTCGGCGCTGCGCGAGACCCTGGAGTCGCTGCTGACCGTGGCGGAGGTGGATGCGGTGGGTCGCCGTTGCGAGCGACTGCTGCGCACGGGCACGTTCCCGGTGCCCCGAGGTGGGTGGCCCCCGATCCCGTGGCCGCCGTTCTGAGGCTGGCCGATAGGCTCGCCGCCATGCGTGCCTGGAGCTCGCCCGGGGGCACCACCGGGACCAAGAACCTTCCCGAGGGCGTCCGTGGACCCGCGGTGCAGGTCGTGGACAGCTCCACCGGGGCGTTGCGCGAGGTCTCTTCCGCGGACGGCACCGCTCGCCTCTATGTCTGCGGCATCACGCCGTACGACGCCACCCACATGGGCCACGCGGCGACCTACGTCGCCTTCGACCTGCTCAACCGCGCCTGGCGCTCGGCGGGCCACGAGGTGCACTACGTGCAGAACGTGACCGACGTCGACGACCCGCTGCTCGAGCGGGCCAACGACACCGGCCAGGACTGGGTGGCCCTCGCCGAGCGCGAGACCGACCTGTTCCGTACCGACATGGAGGCGCTGCGGGTGCTCCCGCCCGACGCCTACGTCGGCGCCGTCGAGGCGATCCCGGACGTGATCGAGATGATCCGCGAGCTGCAGGAGGCCGGCAGCGTCTACGAGGTGCCGGCTCCGGGCACCGACGCGAGCGACCTGTACTTCTCGGTCACCCACGACCCCGGCTTCGGGAAGGTCTCCGGCTGGACCCGCGAGCAGATGCTCAGCGTGTTCGCCGACCGCGGGGGAGACCCCGACCGTCCCGGCAAGAAGGACCCGCTGGACTGCCTGCTCTGGCTGGCCGAGCGCCCCGGTGAGCCCGCCTGGGACTCACCGTTCGGCCGGGGGCGTCCCGGTTGGCACGTCGAGTGCTCCGCGATCTCACGCGTCCACCTCGGCACCCCGCTCGACGTGCAGGGCGGTGGCAGCGACCTCGTCTTTCCGCACCACGAGATGAGTGCCTCCGAGGCCCAGGTCGCCGACGGCGGCAAGCCGTTCGCCAAGGCCTACGTGCACGCGGGCATGGTGGGGCTCGGCGGCGAGAAGATGTCGAAGTCCAAGGGCAACCTGGTGCTGGTCTCCACGTTGCGCGAGAGCGGCCTGGACCCGATGGTGATCCGGCTGGTGCTGCTCGGCCACCACTACCGCGGCGACTGGGGCTGGCAGGAGTCCGAGGTCACGGCTGCGGCGACCCGGCTCGAGAGCTGGCGCGAGGCCGTCTCGCGGGGCGCGGGGGCACCGACCGCCCACCTGGTGACCGACGTCCTCACGGCGCTGGCCAACGACCTCGATGCACCGTTCGCGCTGCGTCTGCTGGACCACTGGGCGAGCTCGACGACCTTCGGCGACGACTCCGAGCCGGGCGCCGGCGAGGTCGTGCGGGCCCTGGTCGACTCCGCACTCGGCGTCGAGCTGTAGGACCCGACCGCTACTCCTCGGGCTTGTCCCGTCGCTTCAGGTAGCGCTCGAACTCACGGGCGATCGCCTCGCCGCTGGCCTCGGGCAGCTCCGCGGTGTCCTGGCTCTCCTCGAGGCCGCGGACGTACTCCGCGACGTCCTCGTCCTCCTCCGCGAGCTCGGCGACGCCGCGCTCCCAGGCCCGCGCGTCCTCGGGCAGGTCACCCAGCGGGATGCCGGTCTCGAGCAGGTCCTCCAGCTGTCCCAGCAGCGCCAGCGTCGCCTTCGGGCAGGGCGGCTGCGGCAGGTAGTGCGGGACGGCCGCCCAGAAGGACACGGCGGGGATGTCGAGGCGTCCGCAGGCGTCCTGGAGCACGCCGATGATCCCGGTGGGTCCCTCGTAGGTCGCGGGCTCGAGCTTGAGCCGGTCCTCGAGGTCGAGCTCGGTGGCGGTGCCGCTGACCTGGATCGGCCGGGTGTGCGGGGTCTCGGCCAGCAGCGCCCCCAGGGTCACCACCAGCTCGACGCCCAGCTCGTCGGCGCACGCGAGCAGCTCGGCGCAGAACTGGCGCCACTTCATGTTCGGCTCGATGCCGCGCACCAGCACCACGTCACGGTCCGCGCCGGTGGGCCGGGCCACGTAGACCTGGGTCGACGGCCAGGTGATCCGGCGCATCCCCTCGTCCGTCGTACCGATCATGGGGCGGTTCACCTGGTAGTCGTAGAATTCCTCCGGATCCACGGCAGCCACCAGGCGGGCCCCCCAGACGTCGATCAGGTGGTCCACCACCCCGGAGGCAGCGCAGGCGGCGTCGTTCCAACCCTCGAACGCAGCCACCATCACCGGGCTGACGAGGCGGGGCACGTCGTCGATCTCGATCACGTGCCAACCCTAGGACTCCTACCCAGGGAGCGGGGTGGCCACCATGTGAAAATGGTCTGTCCCGGGTCGGTCCGCTACCTAGGCTTGGGGTTCCTCGACGCACCGGAGTACATCTGTGAGCAGCACCAGCAAGTCCGAGCACGAGACCGGCCGCGAAGCCAATGGCCGAGCGTCGCTCGAGCGACCGGACGCCACGGAGGCGCTCACGTCCCTGCTGAGCGAGCGCATCCTGGTCATCGACGGCGCGATGGGCACGATGATCCAGGGCCACGGCCTCGACGAGGACGGCTACCGCGGTGAGCGCTTCGCCGACTGGCCCAGCGACGTACGCGGCAACAGCGACCTGCTCAGCCTCACCCAGCCCGACATCATCCGGTCGATCCACCGGGAGTACCTCGAGGCGGGTGCCGACGTGGTCGCCACCAACACCTTCAACGCCCAGCGCATCTCCCAGGCCGACTACGGCATGGAGGAGCTCTCCTACGAGCTCAACTACGAGTCGGCCCGGCTGGCCCGCGAGGCCGCCGACGCCGTCACCGAGACCGACCCCGAGCACCCGCGCTTCGTGGCCGGGGGACTGGGCCCCACGAACCGGACCGCCTCCATCTCGCCTGACGTCAACGACCCCGGTTTCCGCAACACCAGCTTCGAGCAGCTGGTCGAGGCCTACTCCGAGCAGGCCGCCGGCCTGGTCGACGGCGGTGCCGACCTGCTGCTGATCGAGACGATCTTCGACACCCTGAACGCGAAGGCAGCGATCTTCGCCCTGGAGACGCTGTTCGAGGAGCGGGGCCGGCGCTGGCCGGTGATCGTGTCCGGCACGATCACCGACGCCTCCGGGCGCACGCTCTCGGGCCAGGTGACCGAGGCGTTCTGGAACTCCGTGCGGCACGCCCGTCCCCTGGCCGTGGGCCTGAACTGCGCGCTGGGCGCAGCCGAGATCCGTCCCTACCTGGCCGAGCTCTCCCGGGTGGCCGACTGCTTCGTGCACTGCTACCCCAACGCCGGGCTGCCCAACGCCTTCGGGGAGTACGACGAGACCCCCGACCAGATGTCTGCCGTGCTCGAGGAGTTCACCACTGCCGGCCTGGTCAACCTCGTCGGCGGCTGCTGCGGCACCACCCCGGGCCACATCTCCCGGATCGCCGAGGTCGTCGCGGGCGCCGAGCCGAGGGTCCCTGCCGAGCCCGAGCCGGCGATGCGTCTCTCCGGCCTGGAGCCGCTGAACATCACCGAGGACTCCCTGTTCGTCAACATCGGCGAGCGCACCAACATCACCGGGTCGGCGAAGTTCCGCAACCTGATCAAGGCCGGTGACTACACGACCGCGCTCTCCGTGGCCGCTCAGCAGGTCGAGGCCGGCGCGCAGGTCATCGACGTCAACATGGACGAGGGGATGATCGACGGCGTCGCGGCTATGGACCGCTTCACCAAGCTGATCGCCGGCGAGCCCGACATCAGCCGGGTCCCGGTGATGATCGACTCCTCCAAGTGGGAGGTGATCGAGGCCGGCCTGCGCTGCGTGCAGGGCAAGTCGATCGTGAACTCGATCTCGATGAAGGAGGGCGAGGACGCCTTCCGCGAGCACGCCCGCCTCTGCCGCAAGTACGGCGCCGCCGCCGTGGTGATGGCCTTCGACGAGGAGGGACAGGCCGACAACCTCGAGCGCCGCAAGCAGATCTGCGAGCGGGCCTACCGGATCCTCGTCGACGAGATCGGCTTCCCGGCCGAGGACATCATCTTCGACCCGAACTGCTTCGCGCTGGCCACCGGCATCGAGGAGCACGCCAACTACGGCGTGGACTTCATCGAGGCCACCCGCTGGATCAAGCAGAACCTGCCGGGGGCGCTGGTCTCCGGCGGTATCTCCAACGTGTCGTTCTCCTTCCGCGGGAACAACCCGGTGCGCGAGGCGATCCACTCGGTCTTCCTGTTCCACGCGATCCAGGCCGGGCTCGACATGGGCATCGTCAACGCCGGTGCCCTGGTGATCTACGACGAGATCGAGCCCGCTCTGCGCGAGCGGATCGAGGACGTCGTGCTCAACCGGCGCCCCGACGCCGCCGAGCGGCTGCTGGAGATCGCCGAGGCCCACAGGGGGAGCGGCGAGAAGCAGGAGGCGGCCGTCAGCGAGTGGCGCTCGCTGCCGATCGGCAAGCGGATCACCCACGCCCTGGTCAAGGGGCTCGACGCCCACGTCGAGGAGGACACCGAGGAGCTGCGGGCCGAGATCGAGGCGCGCGGCGGCCGTCCCATCGAGGTGATCGAGGGACCGCTGATGGACGGCATGAACGTCGTCGGCGACCTGTTCGGCGCCGGCAAGATGTTCCTGCCCCAGGTGGTGAAGTCGGCCCGGGTGATGAAGAAGGCCGTGGCCTACCTGATCCCGTTCATCGAGCAGGAGAAGCTCGACAAGCCGGAGTACGCCACCGCCAAGGACACCAACGGCACGATCGTGATGGCCACCGTCAAGGGCGACGTCCACGACATCGGCAAGAACATCGTCGGCGTGGTGCTGCAGTGCAACAACTACGAGGTCATCGACCTCGGCGTGATGGTGCCCGCGCAGAAGATCCTCGACAAGGCCAAGGAGGTCGACGCCGACCTGATCGGCCTCTCCGGGCTGATCACCCCCTCGCTGGACGAGATGGTGCACTTCGCCGGGGAGATGCAGCGCCAGGGACTCACGATCCCGCTGCTGATCGGGGGAGCCACCACCTCGCGCGCCCACACCGCGGTCAAGGTGACCCCGCGCTACGAGGGCCCGGTGATCTGGGTCAAGGACGCCTCCCGCTCCGTTCCCGTGGCCGCAGCCCTGCTCTCGCCCGAACAGCGCCCCAAGCTGCTCGCCGACACCGAGGCCGACTACGACTCGCTGCGCAAGCGGCACGCCGCCAAGAACGACCGGCCGCTGCTCCCCCTCGAGGCGGCCCGGGCCAACGCGACGCCGGTCGACTGGTCGGCGTACACCCCGCCGGTGCCGGCCATGGGGACCACCACCCGGGTCTTCGAGGACTACGACCTCGCCGAGCTGCGCGAGTACATCGACTGGCAGCCGTTCTTCAACGCCTGGGAGATGAAGGGCAGGTTCCCCGACATCTTGAACAACCCGGCGACGGGCGAGGCGGCGCGCAAGCTCTCCGACGACGCCCAGAGCATGCTCGACGCGATGATCAAGGAGAAGTGGGTCACCGCCAACGGCGTGATCGGCTTCTTCCCGGCGAGCGCGGTCGGCGACGACATCGAGGTCTACCGCGACGAGGACCGCACCGAGGTGCTCACCACGCTGCACCACCTGCGCCAGCAGGGCGAGCACCGCGAGGGCGTCCCCAACCGCTCCCTCAGCGACTTCGTGGCGCCCAAGGAGACCGGGCTGCGCGACCACGTCGGCGGGTTCGCAGTCACCGCCGGGCTCGGCGGCCAGGACAAGATCAAGGAGTTCAAGGACGACCTCGACGACTACAGCGCGATCCTGCTGGAGTCCCTGTGCGACCGGCTGGCCGAGGCGTTCGCCGAGCGGCTGCACCAGCGGGTGCGCACCGAGCTGTGGGGCTACTCCGACGACGCGGGCCTGGACAACGAGGCCCTGATCGCGGAGAAGTACACCGGCATCCGGCCCGCGCCGGGCTACCCGGCCTGCCCTGAGCACACCGAGAAGCGCACCCTGTGGGAGCTGCTCGACGTGCAGGAGCGCACCGGGATCGAGCTCACCGAGTCGATGGCGATGTGGCCCGGCGCCTCGGTCAGCGGCTGGTACTTCTCCCACCCGCAGTCGCAGTACTTCGTCGTCGGTCGCCTCGCCCGCGACCAGGTGGCGTCGTACGCCGAGCGCAAGGGCTGGACCCTGGCCGAGGCCGAGCGCTGGCTCTCGCCCAACCTCGGCTACGACCCGGAGGACTGAGCAGGCGGCCCGATGGACGCTACGAGGTCTCGGTGAGGCCTTGTTGCCTGGGGACGAGCACCTGTTCGTAGATGAGGTGCAGTCCGGCCGCGACCGGGATGGCGATCAGCGCCCCGACGACTCCGAGGAGCGTGCCACCGGCGAGGACGGCGAGGATCACGACGATCGCCGGGACCTCGACGGCTCGGTGCATGATGCGCGGGGAGAGGACGTAGGCCTCGAACACGTGGTAGGCGATGTAGTAGCCCAGTGCGACGACAGCGGTGATCGGGCCGACGGTGAGTGCCACCAGGGTGACCAGGACCGCGCCGATCACGGTGCCGATGATGGGAACCAGGGCCAGGAGCCCGACCAGCACCGCCAGCACGACGGAGAACGGCAGGCCGAGGATCAGCATCATGATGTAGGCAAGCACCCCGTTGATCACGGCTACCGTCGTCTGCCCCAGGACGTAGCCTCCTACGCGGCGAGACATCTCCTCGCCCAGGAACACGACGCGGGCACGCCGCCTCTGTGGCACCAGCTTGTACCCGGCGGCCTTCACCGAGGGGAGTGCCACCATCAGGTAGAGGGTCAGGACCAGCACCGTCACCACGGCGACGACGCCGTCCACGACAGCCTTCCCCGCACCCACGACTCCTCCCAGCACGGAGGTGGCGCTCAGACCGTCCAGGGCCGAGAAGGCCTGGTCCCGGGCTTGAGCAGCAAGGTGGAATCGCGAGTCGAGGTCGATCACGAACTGTTCGTGCTGCAGGTCGTCGAGATACTTCGGTGCCCCGCGGACCAGAGCGTCGGCCTGGTCGATCACCGGGGGCACCACGAGGAGGCCGACAAGAGCGACGAGCAGCACGAGCGAGGTCATCACTGCCAGTACCGCCCACCCCCGCCTGAGGCCGTGACGCATCAGCCAGGCCACGAGGGGTTCCAGTCCCAGGGCCAGGAAGACCGAGAAGACGATGAAGACGAGGATCTGATGCAGCTCGAGCAGCACGTGGACCAGCCCGTAGGCAAGGAGCAGACCCAGTCCGGCCATCAAGCCAGTGCTGAAGGGAGACCGGCGCAGCGGTGAACCCGGCGCGCTTGCCTCCGTCCCGCCGAGGTCCCCAGAAGCGGCGGCAGCGATCAGAGCTTCTGTCTCCTGGTCAGCGCGCGCAGTCTCCTCCTCCACCTGGCTCGGCCCGGATTCAGGATCGGGGCCAGGCTCGGATCCAGGGTCGGTTCCGGGCCGGCGAGGATCGTCTACAGGATCCGCCACGAGGTGACCTGCCTCTCCGGCGTGACTGGAGCGCCCGTGCTTCCGCCACCAGACTGCCGGTACCCGATGGACCCTGTGTGGTAACCGCCCGCAGGTGAGATGGGCCGCTCCCATGCTGATTGCGCATGCTGTGCACCCTGGTTCTAGGGTGGTTCGTCGCACGGCACGTGCGTGGAGTTCTTCGGAGGGCGTTCTGAGTACCGACTTTTCTCGTGTTCCTGCAGGTCAGGCACCAGGTGGCGCGTCCGGGCTGCCAGCCGCCGTGCTGTGGGACATGGACGGCACCCTGGTCGACACCGAGCCCTACTGGATGGAGTGCGAGTTCGCGCTCGCCGAGAAGTACGGCGGCACCTGGTCCCAGGAGCACGCGCTGGCCATCGTCGGTGGTGACCTGACCGACTCGGCCACCTACATCCGCGAGCACATGGGGATCGACCGCACCCCGCGGCAGATCGTCGACGAGCTGCTCGACGGCGTCATCGAGCGGGTCGAGCGCCGGGTGCCCTGGCGGCCGGGGGCGCGCGAGCTGCTCGCTGCCCTGCGTGACCTGGAGGTGCCCTGCGCCCTGGTCACGATGTCGTGGCGGCGCTTCGTGGAGCCGGTGCTGCGCTCGCTCCCGGAGAACTCCTTCGACGTGCTGGTCTGCGGTGACGAGGTCTCCCGCGGGAAGCCGCACCCGGAGCCCTACCTGCGCGCGAGCGAGCTGATCGGCGCCGCGCCTGCGGACACCGTGGCGATTGAGGACTCACCGACCGGCGCGGCCTCGGCCCTCGCCGCCGGTTGCCGCGTCCTCGTCGTGCCCAGCCACGTGCAGGTCCCTGCCCGGGACGGGATGGTCCTGCGCGAGAGCCTGCTCGGCCTCGCCCCCGAGGACCTGGTCGGCCTGCACGCCTGAGGGTTCCGCGACCGGCAGGGGCGGCGGTTCGTTGCCGTACGCCGGGCAGAAGGCCCGGTAGCTGCACCACCCGCAGGCCGGTCCGGGGCTGGCCAGCCACTCACCAGCGGCGCGAGCCTCCTCCATCGCCCGCCACAGGGCCTCGACCAGCCGCTCGGTGGCCCGCAGGTCCTGCTCGTCGGGCCGGTAGCTGACCACCTGCCCGTCCGCGAGGTAGATCAGCTGCAGCAGGGCCGGGACCACCCCGCGCGTGCGCCACAGCACGAGTGCGTAGAAGCGCATCTGGAACAGCGCCTTGCTCTCGTAGCCGACGCCGGGGGAGCGGCCGGTCTTGTAGTCGACCACCCGCACCGCACCGTCCGGGGCGACGTCGATCCGGTCCACGAACCCGCGCAGCAGCAGCCGGGAGTCCAACAGGGCCTCGACGTAGACCTCCCGCTCGGCCGGCTCGAGCCGCCGCGGGTCCTCGAGGTCGAAGTACCTCCGCAGGCTCTCGCGGCACGACGCGAGCCAGGCCGCGACCTCGCCGCCGGCGCTGGCCTCAGCCCCGGCACCGTCCCGGTCCCCGGCGAACATGGCGCCCAGCTCCGGCTCCAGGTCCAGCACGTGGTCCCAGGCGTCCTGGACCATCGTCTCGGCCTGTTCGGGCGTGCGCTGCTCCGCCGGGAGGTCGAAGAGGTCCTCGAGGACCTTGTGCACCACGGTTCCGCGCACGGCGCCGGGCGAGGGCACCTCGGGGAGCCGGTCGATCGTGCGCAGGCGATACATCAGCGGGCACGCCTTGAAGTCCCCGGCGCGGCTCGGCGACAGGGAGCCGAGCACCCGCTCGCCGTCGACCGGCGTCCCGATCCGGGCGTGAGACTGGGCCTGCTGCATGGCCTCACAGTAGGTCGCTGCTCCGACAGGTTCGACCCGCGCTAGCGTTACGGGGTGAGCGCACACGACGGGCCCCCTGGATCGGGCGGCGGCCCGGGTCGTTCGCCGTACCCTCCGGGCACGCTGCGCATCGGTTCCATCGCCGGAGTGGACGTGCTGGTCCGCTCGTCCTGGCTGCTGGTGGCCCTGCTGATCGCGGTCCTGCTGGCGCCCCGGGTCGAGCAGGTGCAGCCCGGCCTAGGCGCGTTGAAGTACGTCGCGGGCGTGGCGTTCGCGGTGCTCCTCTACCTCTCCGTGCTGCTGCACGAGATGGCGCACGCGCTGATGGCGCAGCGCCAGGGACTCGGCGTCCGCTCGATCACCCTGCACTTCCTGGGCGGCGCGACCGAGATCGACTCCGAGACCCGCACCCCGGGCGAGGAGTTCAAGGTCGCGGTCGTCGGTCCGCTCACCTCGATCGTGATCGGCCTCGCTGCCGTGGCGCTGTGGTTCGTCACGCCCGACGGCCTGCTCCGTCTCGCCGTGGAGGGACTGGCGGGCGCCAACCTCGTCGTCGGCGTGCTCAACCTGGTCCCCGGGCTCCCGCTCGACGGGGGCCGGGTGCTCAAGTCGGCCGTCTGGGGCGTCACCAAGAGCATGCACCGTGGCACGATCGTGGCCGCCTGGGGCGGCCGCGTGGCGGCGGTGCTGGTGCTGGGCTGGCCGCTGCTGGCCGGGACCCTGCTCGGGACCACGCCGGACATCTTCGACTACCTGATCACCTTCATCATCGCCTCGTTCCTGTGGTCAGGCGCGACCGCGTCGCTGATGAACGCGCGCCTGCGCAGCCGTCTGCCCGCGCTGCAGGCCCGTCCGCTGGCCCGCCGTGTCGTGGTGGTCCCCGCCGACGTGCCGATCGCCGAGGCCGTACGCCGGGCCCAGGAGGCCGGCGCCGGCGGCATCGTGGTGCAGGGGCGCGATGACCGGCTCAGCGGCGTGGTCAACGAGACCGCCCTGCTCGCTACCCCCGAGGAGCGGCGCGCCTGGGTGCCGGTGAGCTCGCTGGCCCGCACGATCGAGGACGGCATGGTGCTCAGCGCCGACCTCACTGGTGAGGAGCTTGTCCGGGCGATGTCCCGGACCCCCGCCGAGGAATACCTGCTGGTCGAGCCCGACGGCGCCGTCTTCGGCGTACTGACGACCAAGGACGTGGATCGAGCCTTCGAGGAGGGCATTCGCAAGTGAGTGACATAGAGGCATCCGACGCACCCGACTGGTCGGGGGTGCGCCGCGGGCCACTCAGGCCGGGGGAGTGGGTCCGGCTCGTCGACGCCAAGGGGCGCCGGCACAACATCTGTCTGGAGGAGGGCAAGAGCTTCCACACCAACCGTGGCGGGCTCTCCCACGACGACATCATCGGGCGCGAAGAGGGGTTCACCCTGACCTCGACGTCAGGGGGCGAGTACCTCGTGTTCCGCCCGCTGCTCAACGAGTTCGTGGTCTCGATGCCGCGCGGGGCCGCGGTCGTCTACCCCAAGGACGCCGCCCAGATCGTCGCGATGGCCGACATCTTCCCGGGCGCCCACGTGGTCGAGGCAGGAGCCGGCTCGGGCGCACTGACCTGCTCACTGCTCCGGGCCGTGGGCCCGACCGGCAGGGTCTCCTCCTTCGAGCGGCGCGAGGACTTCGCCGACGTCGCCCGCCGCAACGTCAACCAGTTCTTCGGTGGTGAGCACCCGGCCTGGAACCTCACCGTGGGGGACCTGGTCGAGGAGCTGCCGGCGGTGGAGCAGCCGGGCACCGTGGACCGCGTGGTCCTGGACATGCTGGCCCCCTGGGAGTGCATCGACGCGGTCGCCGACGCCCTGGTCCCGGGCGGGATCGTCGTGGCGTACGTCGCCACCACCACCCAGCTCGGGAAGGTCGTGGAGACCCTGCGTGCCCACGGGGAGTTCACCGAGCCGCAGCCCTGGGAGACGCTGGTGCGCGAGTGGCACGTAGAGGGTCTCGCGGTCCGTCCCTCACACCGGATGAACGGTCACACCGGGTTCCTCGTCACGGCCCGCCGGATGGCCCCGGGCAACACCGCACCGGTCAAGAAGCGTCGGCCGGCCCCGGGCGCCTACGGCGTCGACTACGAGGGCCCGCGGCCGGTGGGCCTGCCTCCGCAGCCCGCCTAGGTGTGCGACTAGCGGCGGCGCCGGGCAGGGCCCTTCTGTTGCAGATCGGCAACGTCGGCAATGAGACACGGCCGTATCCACTTGGGTTGTGGGCGCAGCCGAGTAGGGTCGAAATCCAGCCCCAGCCCATCCGGAGGTGGTTCACGTGCCTGAGTCAGGTGCCGAACAAGGACCGACCACTGCCCAGCTCCTGAACCAGGTCGCCTACCTGGAAGCGGAGGTCGCGGACCTGCGCCGTCGTCTCGTCGAGGCGCCGGGCACCGCCCGTGCCCTCGACCAGCGGCTGCTCGACGCCCAGCGCACCCTGGCAGGGGTCACCTCCCAGAACGAGAGGCTGGTCCAGACGCTGCGCGAGGCTCGCGACCAGATCGTCACCCTCAAGGAGGAGGTCGACCGGCTCGCCCAGCCACCGACCGGCTTCGGCACCTTCCTCAAGCGCAACGACGACGACTCCATCGACGTCTTCACCGGCGGCCGCAAGCTGCGGGTCAACGTCAGTCCCTCGGTCGACCTCGACGCGCTGACCAAGGGGCAGGAGGTGATGCTCAACGAGGCCCTCAACGTCGTCGCGGCACTCGACTTCGAGAAGGTCGGCGAGGTCGTGATGTTCAAGGAGGTCCTCGCCGACGGTGAGCGGGTCCTCGTGATCGCGAACGCCGACGAGGAGCGGGTCGTGCGCCTGGCCGCGCCGCTGCGCGACGTCACCCTGCGCGCCGGCGACTCCCTGCTGCTGGACTCCAAGTCCGGCTACGTCTACGAGCGGGTGCCGAAGTCCGAGGTCGAGGAGCTCGTGCTCGAGGAGGTCCCCGACATCGACTACCGCTCGATCGGCGGGCTGGCCGGACAGATCGAGCAGATCCGCGACGCGGTCGAGCTGCCCTACCTCCACCCCGAGCTGTTCAAGGACTACCAGCTCAAGCCACCCAAGGGCGTGCTGCTCTACGGCCCTCCCGGCTGCGGCAAGACCCTGATCGCGAAGGCCGTGGCCAACTCGCTGGCCAAGAAGGTGGCGGAGAAGACCGGTCAGTCCGGTCGGTCGTTCTTCTTGAACATCAAGGGCCCCGAGCTGCTGAACAAGTACGTCGGCGAGACCGAGCGGCACATCCGGCTCGTGTTCCAGCGGGCGCGGGAGAAGGCCAGCGAAGGAACGCCGGTGATCGTGTTCTTCGACGAGATGGACTCGCTGTTCCGCACCCGCGGCTCGGGGGTCTCCTCGGACGTCGAGAACACGATCGTGCCGCAGCTGCTCTCGGAGATCGACGGTGTCGAGGGTCTGGAGAACGTCCTGGTCATCGGCGCCTCCAACCGCGAGGACATGATCGACCCGGCGATCCTGCGCCCCGGACGGCTCGACGTGAAGATCAAGATCGAGCGTCCCGACGCGGAGTCGGCCAGGGACATCTTCACCAAGTACCTCACCGCCGAGCTGCCGTTGAACGCCGACGACCTCGCCGAGTTCGGGGGCGACCGCGACGCGACCGTTGCGGGGATGATCACCGCCACCGTCGAGCGGATGTACACCGAGTCCGAGGAGAACCGCTTCCTCGAGGTCACCTACGCCAACGGGGACAAGGAGGTCCTGTACTTCAAGGACTTCAACTCCGGCGCGATGATCCAGAACATCGTGGACCGGGCCAAGAAGATGGCGATCAAGGACGTCCTCGACCACGACCGTCCCGGACTGCGGGTCCAGCACATGCTTCAGGCGTGCGTGGACGAGTTCAAGGAGAACGAGGACCTGCCCAACACCACCAACCCCGATGACTGGGCGCGGATCTCGGGCAAGAAGGGTGAGCGGATCGTGTTCATCCGGACGCTGATCACCGGCAAGCAGGGCACCGAGCCCGGCCGCTCCATCGACACCGTGGCCAACACCGGGCAGTACCTCTAGGACCTCTGGGCAGACACGACGAAAGGCGCCGACCAGGTGGTCGGCGCCTTTCGTCGTGCTCGGCCCCGTTGCTGGGGTCCGTTGCTCGGCCCGGGGGAGCGGTCAGCCGTTGGGGGTCATGTTCTTGAACACGCCCTTGCCCCAGGGGATCGTGTTGCCCGAGGGCATCGCGCGCCCCTCCGTGGAGTGGCTGCCGTAGCCCGGCGGGTGCGAGGACTTCTGCGCCCAGGTGCGGTTGAAGTTGCGGTGGTGCGCCTGGACGGTGCCGTAGTCCCTGACCTGGGTCATCTGCTCGTCGTTGTAGAACGCCGCGTTGCTCCAGTTGGCGGCGCCCGCGAACGTCAGGTAGTTGGCCCGGTAGCCGCCCCAGTTGCCGGCGATCGTGAGCCACTTGCTGTGGTTGTACTTGGTCACGATGCGCTTGCTGTTGGTGATCACCGACTGCTTCATCGGCACAGGCCCCCGGCCGCTGCCGCTGCGCAGGATCGAGAGGATCGGGCGGGTGGAGACCGCGTAGATGATCTTGAGGTCGCAGCCGGCGTTCCACAGTGAGCGCAGCTTCTTGGCGATCCAGGTGCCGCGCTTGTCGTAGAGCGCGTAGATCGAGACGCGGACCTGGGTCCGACCCTTGCCCGAGAGGCCGGCGCCGGTGCAGGTGGTCTGGTTCAGGGCCTGCATCACCGGGTCGTTCGCGGCGTTGGTGCCGTAGCGGGGGAAGAACAGGCTGGTGACGTTGCCGGCCGGGTAGACCCGGTAGGTCGAGCGCTGGGGCCTGGCCAGGCGGGCCTCGCGGTAGATCGTGAGGAACTGGTTGTAGATCTGCGCGGAGTGGTAGGTCTGGGCCTCGTTCCACTGGCCCCGCACCGCGAAGTTGGTCAGGTTCGAGGAGGTGGACATGACCACGTTCTTGACGTGCTTGGCGCCCACGTTGTTGAACAGGAAGAACTTCGAGTGCGGCGTACCGCCCCGTCCACGGCAGGCGCCGGGGCACGAGCGGGCGAAGCTGACCTTGTCGGTGGAACCCGCGACGCCCCGCTTGTAGTAGGCGGTGCCGAGGTTCTTGCGCAGGAACTTCCACGACTTGTGCTTCTTGTTGGCCTTGGCTGCGGCGAGGACCTGGACGCTGACGCCCCGCTTGTGGGCGGCCACGAGCGCCTTGGCGATCCCCATGTCGTTGAAGGTCCAGGTCGCGATGCGGATCGAGCCGTTGCCGGCCGCCGGCAGGCGGTGGGCGTCGCGGTAGCCACCCCAGGTGCTCTGGATGGTGCCCAGGACGCGGTTGCGGATGGCGACCTTGTCGGCCTTCGAGCCGTTGGGGAAGGTGAAGGCGGACCCGGGAGGCATCACGTAGTTGCGCGGAGGGGTGCCCCAGACTGCGGCCTTGACGGCGATCGAGGGCTGGCTCGGGCTGATCGCGGCGGGTGCGCCTGCAGCCTCGGCGACCGATCCGGTGACGGTGAGCGTGCTGACCATCAGGGCCAGGCTGGCCATCGAGGTGATGCTTCGGCGTGTGAACAAGGTGATGCCCCCAGAGGAAAGAAACCGAGATGCCCGCTCCGGGGCACCCGAAACCTAACATGTGAGGGCCCTCAGCAATCCATTTCCAGTCTCACGATGGAGTCTTCCCGGGCACTCGCCGGGGTCCCACGTACGCTCGCCACGTGAGCGTGCACAGGGTCATGGGGACAGAGACCGAGTTCGGCATCTCGGTGCAGGGACACCCGCACGCGAACCCGATGGTCGCCAGCACCCGCCTGGTCAACGCCTACGCCTCGGCGACGCTCAAGGCCCGCCGCGCCCGGTGGGACTTCGAGGAGGAGTCCCCGCTGCGCGACGCCCGGGGCTTCGACATGTCGCGGGAGAACGCCGACCCCAGCCAGCTCACCGACGAGGACCTCGGACTGGCGAACGTGATCCTGACCAACGGCGCGCGCCTCTACGTCGACCACGCCCACCCGGAGTACTCCAGCCCCGAGTGCACCACGCCCCTCGACGTGGTCCGGTGGGACAAGGCGGGGGAGCAGATCGCGCTGGACGCGTGCCGGTTCGCCTCGACCGGCGGCCAGGGGGACCAGGGCGACCTGCTGCTGTACAAGAACAACACCGACAACAAGGGCGCCTCCTACGGCGCGCACGAGAACTACCTCGTCCGGCGATCCACGCCCTTCGGCGACATCGTCCGGCACCTGACCCCGTTCTTCGTCAGCCGCCAGGTGGTCTGCGGCGCCGGCCGGGTCGGGCTGGGACAGGACGGGCAGGGCGACGGCTTCCAGATCAGCCAGCGCGCGGACTACTTCGAGGTGGAGGTCGGTCTCGAGACCACCCTCAAGCGGCCGATCATCAACACCCGGGACGAGCCGCACGCCGACCCGGAGAAGTACCGCAGGCTGCACGTCATCCTGGGCGACGCCAACCTCGCGGAGATCTCCACCTACCTCAAGGTCGGGACCACCGCCTTGGTGCTGAGCATGATCGAGGACAGGTTCCTGACCACCGACCTGAGCGTCTCGCGCCCGGTGGCCTCGCTCAAGCACGTCTCCCACGACCCGGGGCTGACCCACCTGCTCGAGGTCGGCGAGGGCCGCACGATGACGGCGGTGCAGCTGCAGTGGGAGTACTTCCACCTCGTCCAGCGCTACATCGCCGAGCGCCGCGGGGGCGAGGCCGACGCCGCCACCCGCGACGTCCTCGAGCGGTGGGAGTCGGTGCTCACCCGGCTCGAGCGCGATCCCTTCGAGTGTGCCGACGAGCTCGACTGGGTGGCCAAGCTGAGGCTCCTGAACTCCTACCGGGACCGCGACGGGTTGTCCTGGTCCGACGCCAAGCTCCACCTCATCGATCTCCAGTACGCCGACCTGCGGCCCGAGAAGGGGCTCTACCACCGGCTCCTCAAGCTCGGCCGGATGAAGCGGCTCGTCGACGACGCAGCGGTCGAGGAAGCGATGCACGAGCCTCCGGAGGACACCCGCGCCTACTTCCGCGGACGGTGCCTGAGCAAGTACTCCGACAGCATCGCCGCGGCCTCCTGGGACTCGGTGATCTTCGACCTCCCGGGGCACGAGTCACTGCAGCGGGTCCCGACCATCGATCCGCTGCGCGGCAGCAAGGCGCACGTGGGGGCGCTCCTGGACAGCCACGACACCGCGGCCGGGCTGTTCGAGGCCCTGACCAGGGGACGCTGAGCCCACTCAGTCCGGCGGCAGGTAGCGGTAGATGCCCTTGCCGAACACGGGCTCGTCCGCCGCACCACGGCCGAAGGCGGCCATCTGCCCGGGACGGGCCCGCTTCGAGGACTTCTGCCGCCAGACCTTCTTGAAGTTGGTGATGTAGCGCTTCGCCTGGGCCTCGTTGTCCAGGCGCTGCATCTGCTCGTCGGCAGTGAAGGACAGGTCCGACCAGTTCGCCGAGCCCGTGAACGTCAGGAACGCGGCCGGCCGGTTGCCCCAGCGACCCGCGACCACCATGTACTTGCTGTGGTTGTACTTCACGATGTGGCCCGCGGAGTCGGCGACCACCGACTGCTTCATCGGGACCGGGCCGCGGCCGGTCTTCCGGCTGAGGATCTGCATCACCGGACGGTTGACCACCGTGTAGACCATCGCCACGTTGCAGCCCGCCTCCCACAGCTGGCGCAGCCGCTTGGCGATCCAGACGCCCCGGTCACCGAAGGTGGCGTACTGCATCACCCGGATCACGGTGCGACCCCCGCGAGCGCCCGTGCGGGCGCCGGTGCACTTGACCGGGGCAAGCGTCTGCAGCACCGGGTCCTGGGCCGGGGTGGCGCCGATGCGGGGGAAGAAGTAGTTCACCAGCGAGCCGAACCTGGCCGCGTGGAAGGGCCTGACCGTGGGCTGGCCCACCCGGGACTCCCAGAACACCTTGAGGAAGTCCTGGTAGACGGCCTTCGAGTGCTGCACCTGCGCGTGGTTCCACTGCGACTGGAAGGCCGTCGTGGTCAGGTTCGCCGAGGTCTGCATCACGACGTTGCGCACGTGGTGCGAACCGACGTTGTCGAACAGGAAGTACTTCGAGTGGGCGGTTCCTCCCGGCCCCCGGCACGCCCCCTTGCACTGCCGCGCGAAGCTCACCGTGGCCGCCGTGCTCGGGTGACCCGGTCGGTAGAGCTTCTGGCCGAGCTTCTTGCGCAGATACTTCCACGGCGCGTGGGGCTTGTTGGCCTTCTTGGTCGACACCACCTGGACCGTGACCCCCCGCTTGCGGGCGGCGACCAGCGCCTTGGCGATGGCCCAGTCGTTGAACGTCCACGTCACGATCCGGATGGAGCCGTTCCCGGGCCTGGGCGTGCCGATCGAGGTCCGTGGCCCGCCCCAGACGCTGTTGATGGTGCTCAGCACGCGGGCACGGATGATCCGCTGCTCGCGCTTGCCCCGGTTGGGGTAGCTGAAGTAGCTGGTCTGCGCCGGCACGTAGTTGCTGGGAGGCTTACCGACCACGGCGGGCGCGGCAGCCGCCTTGGGCGCGCGCGGCTTGGGCTTGCGCGCAGCCGCTGCGGGGCCGGAGAGAGGCAGCAGCACGGCCACGAGGGCGAGCACCGTGACGAGCACGGGCACCAGCCCGAGGCGCCTGCGACTGCTCGGGTGCCGGTTGCGGGCGTGGGCGAGGGCCTGGGGAAGGAAAGCCATCGTTCCTCTTCGCGAGATCTAGGGGTGTGTCCGGGTCATCGGACCACGTATTTGTCGTGTTTGGTGGGAGGCGGGCCGCGATCGACCCTCGTCTGGATAGGGTCGAGACACCGACGTACCTAGGAGGTCCGCGATGGCTCAGGAGCACAAGCAACCGCGCAAGTCCCAGCAGGAGGAGGAGGTCAGCGAGACGGCTGCCCCCGCCGACTCCGTCACCGAGCGCAAGGAACAGCTCGACGAGGACATCGACGCGATCCTCGAGGACATCGACGACGTCCTCGAGACCAACGCCGAGGACTTCGTGAAGTCGTTCATCCAGAAGGGCGGGCAGTGAGCCTCCATGAGTGACGCCCGGCTCTCCGCCGCCTACCTGACTCCCGGGACGTCCTCCTTCGCGGAGTTCCTCTCCCAGGTCTCACCCGAGCTGCTGCCCTCCCGCAGGCCGCTGCCGCCCGGGGACGCCACCTCGCTGGCGCCGCACGCCACCACGATCGTGGCGGCGACGTTCCGCGACGGCGTGGTGATGGCTGGGGACCGCCGGGCCACGATGGGCAACATCATCGCCCAGCGCGACATCGAGAAGGTCTTCCCCGCCGACGAGTACTCCGCGGTCGGGATCGCCGGCACCGCCGGTCTCGCGGTCGAGATGGTGCGCCTGTTCCAGGTCGAGCTCGAGCACTACGAGAAGATCGAGGGCGCCACGCTCTCGATCGACGGCAAGGCCAACCGGCTCTCGGCGCTGATCCGGGGCAACCTGGGGCTGGCGATGCAGGGACTGGCGGTGGTGCCGCTGTTCGCGGGCTACGACCTCGTCACCCGGCACGGGCGGATCTTCTCCTACGACGTCACCGGCGGGCGCTACGAGGAGACGGCCTTCCACTCGGTCGGCTCCGGCTCGGTGTTCGCCCGTGGCGCGCTGAAGAAGCTCTACCGCGACGACTTCGACCAGACCCAGTGCGTCACCGCGGTCGTCCAGGCGCTCTACGACGCTGCCGACGACGACTCGGCCACCGGCGGTCCCGACATCACCCGGCGGATCTTCCCGGTCGTGAGCGTGATCACCGCCGACGGACACCTCCGGCTCAGCCAGGACGAGGTCGCCGCGATCGCCGACGAGGTGCTCGGGGGCCGGATGCAGCGTCCCGACGGTCCCGCGGCCCCCCTGATCTGAAAGAGACCGAACCCATGAGTATGCCGTTCTACGTCTCGCCCGAGCAGCTGATGAAGGACCGGGCCGACTTCGCCCGCAAGGGGATCGGCCGCGGGCGCTCGGTCGCGGTCGTCCGCTACGCCGACGGGGTCCTGTTCGTCTCCGAGAACCCCTCCGCGGCCCTGCACAAGGTGAGCGAGATCTACGACCGGATCGCGTTCGCGGCCGTGGGTCGCTACAACGAGTTCGAGAACCTGCGCATCGCCGGGGTCCGCCTCGCCGACATGCGGGGGTACTCCTACGACCGGCGCGACGTCTCCGGGCGGGGGCTGGCCAACGCCTACGCGCAGACCCTGGGCACGATCTTCTCCAGCGGGGCCGAGAAGCCCTACGAGATCGAGATCTTCGTCGCCGAGGTCGGGGACACGCCCGGGGACGACCAGATCTTCCGGCTCACCTTCGACGGCCAGGTCGTCGAGGAGCGCGACTTCGCGGTGATGGGTGGCGCGGCGGACTCCGTGACGGCGTACCTCCAGGAGCGGTACACGCTGGGGCTGTCCAGGGACGACGCCCTCAAGCTCACCGCGGCGGCACTGGGTCACAGCGAGAACGGCCACCGCGACATCGCGGCGGGCGACCTCGAGGTAGCCGTCCTGGACCGCACCCGCACCCAGGAGCGCAAGTTCAAGCGCCTCGACGAGGTCGTGCTCCGGGGTGTCCTGGGGGACACCGCGAGAGAGGCTGCGGGCGACGCTGGGGGGGACGCTGGGGGAGACACCGAACGTCCGGAGGACGATTCACCTGTCGCGCCCTGACCCGTTATCCCCAGTGGCCACCTAGTCTGGACACGTGGACCGGCGAATCTTCGGAATCGAGAACGAGTACGGCGTCACATGCACGTTCAAGGGGCAGCGACGCCTCTCACCTGACGAGGTGGCCCGCTACCTGTTCCGCAAGGTCGTCAGCTGGGGTCGCAGCAGCAACGTGTTCCTGGCGAACGGGGCGCGGCTGTACCTCGATGTCGGCAGCCACCCCGAGTACGCCACCCCCGAGTGCGACGACATCGTCGACCTCGTCACCCACGACAAGGCCGGGGAGCGGGTCCTGGAGGGCCTGCTGGTCGACGCCGAGCGTCGTCTGCGCGACGAGGGCATCTCCGGTGACGTCTACCTGTTCAAGAACAACACCGACAGCGCCGGCAACTCCTACGGCTGCCACGAGAACTACCTGGTCAGCCGGCACGGGGAGTTCAGCAAGCTCGCCGACGTGCTGATCCCGTTCCTGGTCACCCGCCAGATCATCGTCGGGGCCGGGAAGGTCACCCAGACCCCGCGAGGGGCGTCGTACTCGGTCAGCCAGCGCTCCGAGCACATCTGGGAGGGCGTCTCCAGCGCGACCACCCGCTCGCGACCGATCATCAACACCCGCGACGAGCCGCACGCCGACGCCGAGCGGTTCCGCCGCCTGCACGTGATCGTGGGCGACTCCAACATGAGCGAGACGACCACCATGCTCAAGGTGGCCAGCTGCGACCTCGTGCTGCGGATGATCGAGGAGGGCGTGGTGATGCGCGACCTCACCATGGAGAACCCCATCCGGGCGATCCGCGAGATCTCCCACGACATGACCGGGCGCCGCAAGGTGCGCCTCGCGAACGGCCGCGAGGCCAGCGTCCTCGACATCCAGGGGGAGTACCTCTCCCGCGCGCGCGACTTCGTGGACCGGCGCGAGCTGAGCACCCCGATCATCGAGCAGGCGCTCGACCTGTGGGAGCGCGGCCTCAAGGCAGTCGACTCCGGCGACCTGTCCCTGGTCGAGCGGGAGATCGACTGGGTGATCAAGTGGAAGCTGATCGACCGGTACCGGGCCAAGCACGGGCTCCCGCTCGGCCACCCCCGGGTCGCCCAGCTCGACCTCGCCTACCACGACATCCACCGCGAGCGCGGGCTCTACTACCTGCTCGAGAAGCGTGGGGCAGTCAAGCGGGTCACCACCGACCTCGCGATCTACCGGGCCAAGTCCGTGCCCCCGCAGACCACCCGGGCCCGGCTGCGCGGCGACTTCATCAAGCGGGCCCAGGAGCGGCGCCGCGACTTCACCGTCGACTGGGTCCACCTCAAGCTCAACGACCAGGCCCAGCGCACCGTGCTGTGCAAGGACCCGTTCAGGTCCCACGACGAGCGCGTCGAGCGTCTGATCGAGGGAATGTGACGCAACGGCAGCGCATCGCCGCTGCCGCGCTCACCATGACGGCGGTGCTGGCGGCCTCGGCCTGCGGTTCAGCCAACCAGGACCAGGTGGCCAGCCTGCGTGACCAGGTCAAGGTGGGCGGCAGCTTCAACCGGCTCCCCAGCATCGACATCCAGGCCCCGCTCGACCTCGACGAGACCACGGCGTGGGTCACGGTGCCCGGTGACGGCGACAAGGTGGGGGAGGACTCCACCGTGATCCTTCAGCTCACCCTGGCCAACGGTCGCACCGGGGAGCGGACGATCTCCACCCTCGACGCGGGACAGCGGCCCCTCGACATCAAGCTCGGCGACCAGGTGTTCCCCGCGCTGGCACGGGCGCTGGTCGGCAAGTCGGCCGACACCAGGGTGGTGGTCGTCTCCACCTCCGACGACGCCTACGGCTCGAGCGGCGCCCCCCAGTTCGGGATGAAGGGGGGCGACCCCGTGGTGATGGTCGCGGACATCCTCTCCACCGACCCCACCTCCGTGCTCGACGGCCCCACCGGGCCGGACGTGGCGAGCAACGCCTCCTCGACAGCCGCGCCCCGGCTCGTGGAGAAGGACGGCACGCCCACCGGCTTCGACTTCACCGGTGTCCGCGCGCCGCGGTCCCTGGTGGTGATCCCCCTGCGCGAAGGCACCGGCGACGTCGTGGAGACCCCGGACCGGGTCGCCGTGGACTACCTCCTGCAGGTGTGGGGGGCCGAGGAACCCGCGCAGGAGACGTTCAGCACCGAGCCGACGTTCGTCTCGCTCGGCACCGCGACCGGCATGATCCCCGCCTGGGACCGGGCCCTGGCGGGCCGCCGAGAGGGCGCCAGGCTGCTCATCCTGACCCCGCCGTCCCTCGCCTACGGTGAGACGCCCCAGCCCGGCATCCCCGCCAACTCGACCCTGGCCTTCATCGTCGACCTGCTCGGCGTGGGCTGAGCGATCCGAAATAGGAGACACGTGTCCGCTGCGAAGTCCGAACGACTGCTCAACCTCGTCATCCTGCTGCTGGTGGCGCGCAACTACACCACCAAGGAGCAGATCCGTGCCCTGATGGAGCCCTACCGCGAGAGCAGCGACGAGGCGTTCGACCGCATGTTCGAGCGCGACAAGGACGACCTGCGTGCGCTGGGCATCCCGCTCGAGACCGGGTTCGTGGACAAGTTCTTCGAGGACGAGCAGGGCTACCGGATCAAGCGGGACGCCTTCGAGCTCCCCGCGATCGACTTCACCGCCGACGAGGTGGCGGTCCTCGGCCTGGCGGCCCGGGTGTGGCGTCACGCCGGCCTCGCGGCCGCGACCTCGGACGCCCTGGTGAAGCTGAAGGCCGCCGGCCTGAGCTTCGACCGCGAGCAGCTGGAGCAGGTCCAGCCGACCCTGGTGGCCGAGGAGCCCGCGTTCGAGTCGATGTGGCAGGCGACCGTGCACCGGACCCCGGTCCGGTTCGACTACAAGCGGGCGGGCCAGCGAGATGCCTCCACCCGCCACGTCGAGCCCTGGGGCGTGGTCACCGCCCAGGGCCGGTGGTACGTCGCCGGGCTCGACACCGACCGGGGGGAGCCGCGGATGTTCCGCCTGAGCCGGATCGTCTCGGAGGTCGAGCCGACCGGCCCCGCGGGGTCGTTCACCGTGCCAGAGGGCACCGACCTGCGGACGCTGTCGCAGTCGCTGGCCCCGCGCCAGCCGGACCGCACCGCCACAGTGCTGGTCAGGGCGGGCTCGGCCATCGACCTGCGACGCCGGGCCGAGGTCGCCGCGCGCGACCTGATCGGACCCGACGGCACGCCCGGCTGGGACCGGCTCGAGGTGCCCTACGTGTCGGAGACGGACTTCGCCGGCGAGCTGCTGGGGTACGCCGACACGGTCGTGGTGGAGTCCCCGGCCGAGCTGCGCACCTCGGTCCGCAACCGGCTCGAGGACCTGTGCGCCCCGGCGAGCCCGGCGGGGGCGTCGCTGTGAGCGGCGGCGCCCGGGAGCAGGTCTCGCGGCTGCTCGCGCTGGTTCCCTACCTGCAGAGCCGCAGCGGCGTGTCCCTCACCGAGGTCGCGGCGGACTTCTCGGTCGGTCCGGAGCAGATCATGAAGGACCTGAAGGTGCTCTGGATGTGCGGGCTGCCCGGCCTGACCCCGGACAAGATGATCGAGGTCGACTTCGAGGCGATCGAGGACGATCCCGAAGGCGTCGTACACATCGAGAACGCGGAGTTCCTCGCCCGTCCCGTCCGGCTGGGCAGCTCGGAGGCCTCCGCGCTGATCGTGGCGCTGCGCGCCCTCCGGGAGGGCAGCCCCGAGGCCTCGCACGAGGTCATCGAACGGTGCCTGGTCAAGCTCGAGGACGCCGCCGCCACCGGCACGGCCACCCCACGCGTCGAGGTGCACCTGCCCCGCTCCGACCTCGCCGACCAGCACGCGAAGCTGCTGGCCGAGGCGATCGCGACCGACCGGCAGGCCCGGCTGGACTACTACGTCCCCACCCGCGACGAGACCACCCAGCGCACCGTGGACCCCCTGGAGCTGCTGAGCAGCGACGGTCACGACTACCTCGACGCCTGGTGCCACCTCACCTCGGCACGGCGGCTGTTCCGGCTGGACCGGATGCACGCGGTGGACCTGGTCGACGCACCTCGCCAGGAGCACTCCCTGGAGCGGCGCGACCTCTCCGAGGGGCTCTTCGAGCCCGGCCCCGACGACATCGTGGCCGTGGTCCACCTCGAGCGCCCCGCCCGGTGGATGGCCGACTACTACCCGGTCGACAGCGTCGAGGAGCTCGGCGAGGGCCGGCTCGAGGTCAGTCTCCGGGTCAGCGACCCACGGTGGCTGGTGCGCCTGGCGATGCGCCTGGCACCGGCCGTCACTGTCGTGGCCCCCACGACGCTGCGCGACGAGGTGGTCCGCACCGCACGCGCGACACTGGGCCTCTACGCGGAGGACGGCAGCGCCCACTCCGGCCAAGCGTCCGCACAAGCAGATGATGGCGGCGTAGGATGAGTGCATGACATCAGCACTGGTCACTCCTCTGTTCGCGGGCCTCGGTACCACCGAGCTCCTGATCATCTTCGGGGTGCTCGTGCTCCTCTTCGGGGCCAAGAAGCTGCCCGAGCTGGCTCGCGGCAGCGGTCGCGCCTTGCGGATCTTCAAGGCCGAGACCAAGGGCCTGATCGATGACGACGACGACGACCTGACCCCCGAGCAGCGGCAGATCAACGCCCAGAACCGTGCCGCCGCGGACACCGAGCGCGACGTACGGCCCGAGGGCCCCGCCGGCCCGGGCAGCATCTGACGACGGAGCAGCGCAGCAGTGTCACTCGGCGGTGTCGTCGAGCTCTTCCGTGGTCGCCCACGGGATCCCGTCGGCGAGGGCGGCCGGATGTCCCTCGGGGACCACTTCCGTGAGCTCCGAGCCCGGATCATGCGGTGCTCGCTCTACCTGGTCGTGGGCACGATCATCGCGCTCTTCTTCTGGCAGCAGCTCTTCGACCTGATCTACCAGCCCTACCTCGATGCCTCGAAGGCTCTCGACCAGGAGGTCCAGACCCAGGCGGTGATCACCGGCATCGGCAGCCCGCTGCTCCTCCAGCTCAAGCTGTGCGGCGTGGCCGGGATCGTGGGCACCTCACCGTTGTGGCTCTACGAGATCTGGGCCTTCATCGTCCCCGGCCTGCACGCGAACGAGCGTCGGTGGACCCGGCTGTTCGCCGTTGTGGCCGGCCCGCTGTTCATCGCCGGTGTCGCCGTGGGCTACTACGTGCTGCCCAAGGGCATCGCGGCCCTGATCGGGTTCACGCCCCTCGAGCTGACCCAGCTCACCGAGTTCGGCGACTTCTTCACGTTCATCACCCGGATGCTCCTGGTCTTCGGCGTCGCCTTCGAGATCCCGCTGTTCATCGTGCTGCTGAACTTCGCCGGCGTCATCTCGGGCAAGTCGCTGGGCCAGTACCGCCCCTGGATCGTGGTGGGCACGTTCATCTTCGCCGCGGTCGCGACCCCCTCCACCGACCCGTTCTCGATGCTGATGCTGGCCCTGCCGATGCTCGCGCTGATCTTCATCAGCGAGATCATCGCCCGCGTCGCCGACCGCAGGCGCGCCCGCAAGCAGGCTGTCTCGCAGTGGGACGACGACACCGCCTCGCCCCTGTGACCACCGACCGTCCGGGACGGCCCCACCACGGCAGATAGGGTTTCACCGTGTCCACCCAGATCGCGTTGCTCACCAACCCCCAGGCAGGTCGGGGCAAGGGGCCGCGCATCGTCGAGGAGGCCCTGCCCCGCCTGCGGGACGCCGGCTACACGGTGCGCAACCTGGTGGGCCGTGACGCCGACGAGTCCTTGGACCTGGCCCGCCAGTGCGTCCAGGACGGGGTGAGCACCCTGGTGGTCGTCGGGGGCGACGGGATGGTGCACCTCGCGCTCCAGGCACTGGCCGGCAGCGAGACCCGACTGGGGCTGATCCCCGCCGGCACCGGCAACGACACCGCGCGCTACTTCGACCTCCCGCGCGGAGACGTCGCTGCCGCCACCGACGTGGTGATCGGCGGCAGGGAGCGGCGCGTCGACCTCGCCCGGATCGGCTCGAAGTACTTCCTGACCGTGCTCGCGGCCGGTTTCGACGCAGTCGTGAACGAGCGCGCCAACAACATGTCCTGGCCCCGGGGGCAGATGCGCTACAACGTGGCCACCCTCGCCGAGCTGCGCACCTTCAAGCCGCTGCCCTACACCCTGGACATCGACGGGGTGCAGCACCGCTTCGACGCGATGATGGTCGCGGTCGGCAACGGCCCCTCGTTCGGCGGCGGCCTGCGGATCACCGAAGGCGCCCTCCTCGACGACGGGCTCCTCGACGTGGTGGTGATCCGGCCGATGAGCAAGCCGGCGCTGATCCGCACCTACCCGAAGCTGTTCAAGGGCACCCACGTGCACCACCGCGACTACCGGCACCACCAGGGCAGGAAGATCACCATCGCCGCTCCCGGCATCACGGCGTACGCCGACGGCGAGCGGATCGCCGCCCTGCCCCTGACCGTCGAGGTCGCCCCGCTCGCGCTGAGGGTGCTGGTCCCATGAGCACCGGCACCTCCCCCTCGGAGCAGTACGCCCGCTACCGCCGCAACCGTGAGCACCCCCGGCTGGCGGACTTCGCCTCCCGGCTCGACTTCGGCCTCGACGACTTCCAGGTGCGCGCCTGCCGCGAGCTCGAGGAGGGCCGCTCGGTGCTGGTCGCCGCCCCGACCGGGTCCGGCAAGACGATCGTCGGCGAGTTCGCCGTGCACCTCGCGCTGGAGAGCGGCCGCAAGGCCTTCTACACCACGCCGATCAAGGCGCTGTCGAACCAGAAGTACAACGACCTCGCCAGGCGGTACGGCGCCGAGAACGTCGGCCTGCTCACCGGCGACAACAGCATCAACGGCGAGGCGCCCGTGGTCGTGATGACCACCGAGGTGCTCCGCAACATGCTGTACGCCGGGTCGCGGACCCTGGACTCGCTCGGGTTCGTGGTGATGGACGAGGTGCACTACCTCGCCGACCGGATGCGTGGCGCCGTGTGGGAGGAGGTCATCATCCACCTCCCCGAGTCGGTGGCGCTGGCCTCGCTCTCGGCCACGGTCAGCAACGCCGAGGAGTTCGGGGAGTGGCTGGGCACCGTCCGCGGGGAGACGACCACGATCGTCGAGGAGCGCCGCCCCGTGCCGCTCTACCAGCACGTGATCGTGGGCCGCCGGATGTATGACCTGTTCGCCGACGAGACCGGCACCGACCCCGCCGAGCTCGAGGCCAGGCAGCGCGAGCCCCAGGTCAACCCCGAGCTCGTCCGCGTGGCCCGCGACGACTGGGCGCGCGGCCGGATGAAGGATCGCCGCACGCCCCGCGGCGGCAAGGCCAAGGGGGGTGCCCGCGGGCCCGGCAACCCCCGCGCCGCCTGGACCCCGAGCCGCAGCGACGTGGTCGCCCAGCTCGACCGGGCCGGGCTGCTGCCGGCGATCGTGTTCATCTTCAGCCGGGTCGGCTGCGACGCGGCGGTGCAGCAGTGCCTGAACGCCAACCTGAGGCTGACCTCACCGGAGGAGCGAGACGAGATCGTCGCGTTCGTCCAGGAGCGCTGCTCGAACCTCCCCGACGAGGACCTGCAGGTGCTCGGCTACCACGAGTTCCTCGACGGGCTCTCCCGCGGCATCGCCTCGCACCACGCCGGGATGCTGCCCACGTTCAAGGAGTGCGTCGAGGAGCTGTTCCTGCGCGGCCTGTGCCGGGTGGTCTTCGCCACCGAGACGCTCGCGCTCGGCATCAACATGCCCGCGCGCTCGGTGGTCATCGAGAAGCTCTCGAAGTGGAACGGCGAGACGCACGCCGACATCACGCCGGGGGAGTACACCCAGCTCACCGGCCGAGCCGGGCGCCGCGGCATCGACGTCGAGGGCCACGGCGTCGTGCTGTGGCAGCAGGGCTTCGACCCCAAGGCGGTCGCGGGCCTCGCCTCGACGCGCACCTACCCGCTCAAGTCGAGCTTCCGGCCGTCGTACAACATGGCGGTCAACCTGGTGCACCAGTTCGGCCGCGAGCGAGCGCGTGAGCTGCTGGAGTCCTCGTTCGCCCAGTTCCAGGCCGACAAGGCCGTGGTCGGGCTGGCGCGGCAGCTGCGCAAGAGCGAGGACGCGCTGGTGGGGTACGCCGACGCGGCCGCGTGCCACCTCGGCGACTTCATGGAGTACGCCGCCCTGCGGCACCGGCTCTCGGAGACCGAGAAGAAGCTGGCCAAGTCCCGCCGGTTCGACCAGCGCCAGGAAGTGGTCGACTCCCTGGAGGCCCTGCGCCCCGGCGACGTGATCGAGGTGCCGTCCGGCCGCTTCTCCGGGATGGCGGTGGTCCTCGACCCCGGGGCCCGGGCGGACCGGGAGGGCCCCCGCCCCTACGTGCTGACCGCCGACCGGCACGCCCGGCGGCTGAGCCTGATCGACTTCCCGACCCCGGTCGCCGCGATCACCCGGGTGAAGATCCCCAAGAACTTCAACGGTCGCAACCCGCAGTCGCGTCGCGACCTCGCCTCGGCCCTGCGGGACCGGACGCACGGGCTGACCCAGCCGCCACCGTGGAAGCGCGGCGGCCACGGCCCGTCCGCCCACAATCCGGTCGAGGACCGCCGGATCGAGGACCTGCGCCGCGAGCTGCGAGCCCACCCGTGCCACGGCTGCCCGGACCGCGAGGACCACGCGCGCTGGTCGGAGCGTTACTTCAAGCTCGACCGCGACGCGAAGACGCTCAAGCGCCGGATCGAGCAACGCACCAACACCATCGCGCGGCAGTTCGACCGGGTCTGCGACGTGCTCACCACGCTG
This sequence comes from Nocardioides sp. Z30_9, assembly GCF_058215735.1. NCBI lineage: Bacteria > Bacillati > Actinomycetota > Actinomycetes > Propionibacteriales > Nocardioidaceae > Nocardioides > Nocardioides sp. Z30_9. Next base: position 236,564 of record NZ_JBZAJF010000001.1, on the reverse strand, counting down.
GGCTACCTCGAGGGTGAGGGCCGGCAGTCGACGGTGACCGAGCGCGGCCGCACACTGATGCGGATCTACAACGAGATGGACCTGCTCACCGCGGAGTCGCTGCGGGCCGGCCTCTGGGACGGGCTCGACCCCTCGGGTCTGGCCGCGGTGCTCTCCACGCTCGTCTACGAGTCCCGCCGGCCCGACGACGCCGTGGCCCCGCGGCTGCCCGGGGGAGCGGTGAAGGGGATCCTGGCCGAGATGGTCTCGATCTGGGGCGACCTCGAGGTGCTCGAGCGGGAGCACCACCTCGACCAGCTGCACGAGCCCGACCTCGGCTTCGCCTGGGCGGCGCACCGCTGGGCCGAGGGCGACGAGCTCGACGACATCCTCGAGGCCACCGACCTCGCCGCGGGTGACTTCGTCCGCTGGGTCAAGCAGCTCCTCGACCTCACCGACCAGGTCGCGGGGGCGACCACCAGCGCCGAGCTGCGCAAGGTCGCCCGCGAGACCTCGGCCCGCCTGCGCCGCGGGGTCGTCGCCTACTCCAGCGTCAGCGAGTAGCGGGGGCCCTGGCCCCGAGCCCTATGTAAATCGGGGTTATGGACGCTCATCAAGCCCCCTGCCGGGCCCAGAGCGTCCACAACCCCGCAGAAGAACCCAGGACCACGCCGCTGAGTCCGGCTCAGGCCCCGATCCCCGCCATCACCAGGTCCAGGTTCACCATCGCGCCGGTGACCGTCCCGCTGGCAGCCGACGCCATCACCTGGGCGCCGAGGTCGGTCAGGTTGCCGGCGGCGTACACCCCGGGCACGGAGGTACGCCGCATCTCGTCGACGACCACGTGCTCGCCCAGGCCCGAGGAGTGCGCGGCCAGCTCCACCCCCAGCCCGCTGAGGAGGTCGCCGCTCGGCCGCAGGTACGACGCCACGGTGATCGCCTCCGCGGGGAGCAGTCGTCCGTCCTCCAGGCGCAGGCCGCGGACAGCGTCGTCCTCGACCTCGACCGCGCGGGCCCGCCCCTCGACCACCGCGACCCCGGCGGCGGCCAGCATCCGGCGTGCCTCCTCGTCGGGCTCGAACCCGTGTGCCAGCAAGGTCAGGGCGTCGGTGAGCTGGCTGAACAGCAGCGCCTGGTGCACCGACCCTGGGACGGTCCCGAGGACCACCAGCCGCTGGTCGCGCACCTCGTAGCCGTGGCAGTAGGGACAGTGCAGGACATCGCGTCCCCAACGCTCGCGCAGCCCCGGAACGTCGGGGAGCTCGTCGACGAGACCGGTCGCCAGGACGAGTCGCCGCGCGGTGACCACGGCGCCGTCCTCCTGGCCCACCCTGAAGCCGTCATCGGTCCTCTCCGCGCGGACGACCCGGCCCGCGCGGATCTGCCCGCCGTAGGCCTCCACCTCGCTGCGGCCCATCGCGAGCAGCTCCCCAGGTGCGGTCCCCTCCCGGGAGAGGAAGTTGTGGACGCCCTCGGCCGGTGCGTTGCGCGGCTCGCCGGCGTCGATCACCAGCACGCGCCTGCGGGAGCGGCCGAGCGCGACCGCCGCGCTCAGGCCGGCTGCTCCGCCGCCGATGACGATGACCTCGTGGTCGATGTCCATGTCCTGCTCCTCACCTCGGACTTCCCTGACGCCCACCCTGCGCCGCGTGCGGCCGGCTTGACAACCTTCGTTGCCACAGTGGCAAACTGGTCGGCATGGACGAGGTCACCGACGGCGTGCTCGATGCTGTGGGAGGGCGCCTGCGGGTGCTGCGCCAGGAGCACGAGCTCACCCTGGCCGAGCTCTCCGGCTCCACCGGCATCTCGGTCAGCACGCTCTCCCGGCTGGAGTCGGGGCAGCGCAAGCCGACGCTGGAGCTGCTGCTCCCGCTGGCCAGGACCTACCAGGTCCCGCTGGACGAGCTCGTGGGGGCGCCGGCGACCGACGACCCCAGGGTCCGCACCGAGCCGATCCGGATGCACGGGATGACGATGGTCCCGCTCACCCGGCGGGCCGGGGGCCTGCAGGCATACAAGATCACCATCCCGGCCGGGTCAGACCGGCGTACGCCGAACCTGCAGACCCACGAGGGCTACGACTGGCTCTACGTGCTCAACGGCCGGCTGCGGATGCGCCTCGGCGAGCACGACCTGGTCCTGGAGCCCGGCGAGGCGGCCGAGTTCGACACCCGGGTCCCGCATTGGTTCGGCGGCGCCGACGCGCGCCCGGTCGAGGTGTTGTCGATCTTCAGCCGCGAGGGCGAGCGGATGCACGTCCGGGCCCGTACGACGTGAGCGCGGCCGCCCAGGCCTGACCCAGCCCGCTCTCGTGGGTCTCCCGCGCCAGCTCCCGGTGGAGCCGGCCGCCGCCCGCGAGCTCCAGCGCACCGGGGGCGGCCACCGCCTCGGGGGAGCCGATCTCGAGGATCGAGTCGAGCACGCGGTGCTGCCCGAGCAGGCCGGGCACCTGCGTGGCGCAGGCGAGCTCCAGGTCCTCCACCAGCACGGGACGGCCCCTGCTGGTGACCCGGGTGCGCGAGCGGATCGTCCCCGCCGGCTCCCCGGACCGTCCGAGCACGAGCGTCTCACGCAGGAGCAGGGCCGCGCCCGGGGCCAGCTCCACCCGGGTGTGCCGGTCGACCTCGGACCCCGCTGCCGCCACGAACGGCAGGCCCTGCCAGACCAGGGTGGCGTCGTCCTCCACCGTCAGGTCGACGTCCCAGCGTGCGGGCTCGCCGCCGCGCATGTCGTAGGCGACGGTGCCGGCCGGCTCCACGACCGTGAGCGTGACTCCGGCACCGACGCGGCAGCCGACCTCGATGCGGTCTCCTGTGAGCAGCATCGCCCCCTCGGGGACCAGGGCCACCGTGGCGTGGTCCGGACCCGAGGAGAGCAGCATCGCGCGCAGCGAGGCGGCGCCGTCCGACGCGCTGGTCCACATCCGCACCCGGCACCGGCCGCCGGGGACCGCGGCGACCACCACCTCCGTGCGCGCCGTCGGCCGGAGCGCCGCCGCCCGCTCAGGCGTGCGCGTGCTCATGGTCGTGCTCGTGGGAGTGCGAGTGCCGGGCCATCGGGCCCGGGTCGACCGGCACCAGGTCACCCTCCGCGAACGTGCGCAGCCGCCCCCGCACCCACTCGGTGAGCTCGCCGACCGAGGCGCGGTCGTGCCGGGAGAGTGCGACCACCGGGCGCCCACCCCGGGCGGCGGTCGCGTCGAGGACCATCTGCGGACAGTCGACGCCGACGTGGGGTGCCAGGTCGGTCTTGTTCACCACCAGGAGGTCCGCACGCTCGATGCCGGGTCCGCCCTTGCGGGCCACGTCGCCACCGCCCGCGACGTCGAGGACGAAGATCTGCACGTCGACCAGCGCGGGGGAGAAGGTGGCGGTCAGGTTGTCGCCGCCCGACTCCACCAGGACGAGGTCGAGCGGGTCGAAGTCCTCCTCGAGCGACTCGACCGCGATCAGGTTGGCGGTGATGTCGTCGCGAATCGCCGTGTGCGGGCAGGCTCCGGTCTCCACCGCGCGGATGTGCTCGGGGTCCAGCACGCCGGCCGAGCGCAGGAAACGGGCGTCCTCGTCGGTGTAGATGTCGTTGGTGATCACCGCCAGCTCGTGGGTCGCGGACAGCTCACGGCACAGCAGCGCGATGATCGAGCTCTTGCCGGTGCCGACCGGGCCGCAGACCCCCAGACGCAGCGCTCTCCTGGCGGTGGGGTGCGGGACAGCGGGGAACTCAGGCACTGAACAACCTCCGTGTGGTGCGGGCATGGGCCTCGGCCCACGCCTCGATCTGCGGTGAGCCGGTGGCCGGGATGGCCTCCGGGTGGGTCAGGGTCGACACCGAGGCAGCGAGCTGCTCGATGGCGGGCATCGCCTCCAGGGCCCAGCGGGTCGTCACCGCGGGGTCCAGCGGCGCGAGCTTGAGGGCGGCCGAGGTCACGGTGAGCACGTCGTCGTAGCCGATGAGGCGGGCCAGGGACGCAGGTGCCAGCCCGGCTGCGGCCGCGACCGCTCCGAGGACGAGTGCGCGCGAGGGCGTGCGCAGCGCTCCGGCGACGCGCACCGGCGCCGCGTCGGGCCACAGGGCGGTGGCGAGCCTCAGCATCGCCCGGCCCATCGCTTGGGAAGTGGTCCGCATCGCCGCACTCGGCGTCCGGGCGGCCCAGGCCTCCTCGACCGGCTCCAGCGGCTCACCCGAGCGCAGGTGGTGCAGCGCCACGACCGCCGTGCCGGCCTCGACCAGGGTCACCGAGCGCAGCCGGGCGGCGAGGTACGCCGGCACCTCGGCGGGGTCCAGTCCCAGGTCGGGGCCCGCCCGGAGCGCCGGCTCCAGGTTCGCGGACTGGGTGTGCCCTGCCACCGGCAGCCGGGCGTCCGCGAGCAGCATCAGGACCAGCTCGGACATCACGCCGGCCGCATCGAAGACTGGTCCATCGAGAACAGGTCCATCAGAACAGGCCCATCAGAACAGGGAGTAGAGCTGCGCCAGGGGCAGCTCGGTCGCGGGGGAAGGTACGACGAGCTCGCCGTCGATGTGGATCGCGAACGTCTCGGCATCCACGTCGATCCGAGGCAGGGCGGAGTTGTTCACCATCTGCGCCTTGCCGACCTCGCGGGTGGGCCGCAGCGCCGCGAGCCGCCTGCGCAGCCCCAGCCGGTCCGCCAGTCCGTCCTCCAGGGCCGCCGGGGACACGAAGGTCACCGCGTGGTCGGCGCCGTCCTGGTCGACCAGGGTCGGTCGCATCAGCACCGGCTGCGGGGTGGGGATCGAGGCGTTGGGGTCACCCAGCGCGCCCCACACCAGGGCGCCGCCCTTGATCACCACGCTCGGCCGGATCCCGAAGAACTTCGGCTCCCAGAGGACCAGGTCGGCGAGCTTGCCGGGCTCGACCGAGCCGACCTCGTGGTCGATGCCGTGGGCGATCGCCGGGTTGATCGTGTACTTGGCGACGTACCGCTTCGCGCGGACGTTGTCGGCGGGACCGCCCAGGTCCCCGCGCTGGTGCTTCATCACGTGGGCCACCTGCCAGGTCCGGCAGATCACCTCGCCGATGCGGCCCATCGCCTGCGCGTCCGAGGAGGTGATCGACAGCGCCCCGAGGTCGTGCAGCACGTCTTCGGCGGCGATGGTGGTGGCGCGGATCCGGGACTCGGCGAACGCGAGGTCCTCGGCCACCCGGGGGTTGAGGTGGTGGCAGACCATCAGCATGTCGAGGTGCTCGGCGACGGTGTTCACGGTGTGCGGCAGGGTCGGGTTGGTGGAGCCCGGGATCACGTTGGGCTGCCCGGCCACGCGCAGGATGTCGGGGGCGTGGCCACCGCCCGCGCCCTCGGCGTGGAAGGCGTGGATCGACCGGCCGTCGATGGCTCGCAGGGTCGACTCGAGGTAGCCGGCCTCGTTGAGGCTGTCGGAGTGCAGCGCGACCTGGAGCCCGAACTCGCCGGCCGCCCGGAGCGCGGCGTCGATGGCGGCAGGGGTGGCGCCCCAGTCCTCGTGCACCTTGTACGCCGCCGCTCCCGCCAGGGCCTGCTCGGCCAGCCCGGCGGCGCTGACCGTGTTGCCCTTGCCCATCAGCAGCACGTTGAGGGGGAGCGGGTCCAGGGCACGGTGCACCGTCTGCAGGTGCCAGGCCCCGGGAGTGACCGTGGTGGCCTTGGACCCCTCGGAGGGACCGGTGCCACCGCCGCCCACGGTGGTGATTCCGGTGGCGAGCGCCTCCGCGAGCTGGGAGCGGGAGAGCAGGTGCACGTGCACGTCGATCCCGCCGGCGGTGAGGATCTTGCCCTCACCGGAGATCACGTCGGTGGAGGGACCGATGACCAGGCCGGGATGCACCCCGTCGGCGATGTCCGGGTTCCCGGAGCGGCCCAGCGCCACGATGCGTCCGTCGCGGATGCCCACGTCGGCGCGGACGATGCCCCAGTGGTCGAGCACGAGTGCGTTGGTGACCACGGTGTCCAGGGCGCCCTCGGCCCGCGTGAGCGTCGACTGCGCCATCGACTCGCGGATCGACTTGCCCCCGCCGAAGACGGCCTCCTCGCCGCCGAAGGTCAGGTCCTCCTCCACCTCGATCCACAGGTCGGTGTCGGCGAGGCGGACCTGGTCGCCGGTGGTGGGGCCGTAGAGGGCGGCGTACTCCGCCCGGGTGAGCTCAGCCATCGGTGGCGTCCTTGACCTGGATGCCGGGGACCGAGCGGCGACCCCGGAGGGCGACCACGTCGACCTCGCGGGAGGCACCCGGCTCGAAGCGGCGCGAGGTGCCCGAGGCGATGTCGAGCCGGAACCCCTCGGCGGAGGACCGGTCGAAGGCCAGTGCCTCGTTGACCTCGGCGAGGTGGATGTGCGAGCCGATCTGCACCGGGCGGTCCCCGGTGTTCACGATCACGAGCGTACGGCGCTCCTCCGGGGTGCGGTCGGCGTTGAGGACGACGGTCCCCCCGGCGACGCGGATCGCTCCGGGGCCTGCCTGTTGGTGGGTCATCGGTGCCCTCCTCAGGCGATCGGCTGGTGCAGGGTGACGAGCTTGCGCCCGTCGGGGAAGGTGGCCTCGACCTGCACGTCGGTGAGCATCTCGCCCACTCCGGGCATCACCTCGTCGCGGCTCAGGACCTCGCGGCCGAGCTCCATCAGGTCGCTGACCGAGAGGCCGTCGCGGGCCCGTTCGATCACCCAGGTGCTCAGCAGGGCCACGGTCTCGGGGTAGTTCAGCTTCACGCCGCGCGCGTGCCGGTCGCGGGCGACCATCCCGGCCACGGCTAGGAGCAGCTTCTCGGTGTCCGAGGGAGTCAGGTGCATCTCAGACCGCCATCGCCGCGCGCACGTCGGTCACGGCGTCCGCGCCGCCGTCACCACTGGAGGTGACCCGCCCGGCCTCGAGCACGTAGTAGCGGTCGGTCGAGCGCAGCGCGAAGCCGACGTGCTGCTCGACGAGCAGCACGGAGAGGTCGCCGCGCCGGGTCAGGTCGAGGATCACCTGCTCGATCTCCGCGACCACGTTGGGCTGGATGCCCTCGGTGGGCTCGTCGAGGATCAGCAGCCGGGGATCGGTCAGCAGCGCCCGGGCGATGGACAGCTGCTGGCGCTGGCCGCCGGAGAGCAGCCCGGCACGGCGCGAGAGCAGCGGGCGCAGCGCCGGGAACATCTCGAGCGTGTCCTCGATGCTGGTGCCCGCGCCACCGCGGCGACCATCGGTGACCAGCTGGAGGTTCTCCAGCGTGGTCAGCTGGGCGAAGCACTGCTGCCCCTGCGGCACATAGGCGAGGCCACGGCGTACCCGCGCGTGTGGCTTGAGCCGGGTCACGTCCTCGCCGTCGATCAGCACCTGCCCCGAGCGCACGGGCAGCAGCCCCACCGCGGCTCGCAGCAGGGTCGTCTTGCCCGCACCGTTGTGGCCCATCACGGCCACGGCCGTGCCCTCGGGCACGACCAGGTCGACGTCGTGGACCACCAGGGTCCGGCCGTATCCCGTCGTCACGCCACGCAGCTCCAGCATCAGCTCGCTCCTGCTTCCTGCTCGGCCTCTTCCACTGCGGCCTCCACGGTCCTGCCCAGGTAGACCTCCTGGACGCGGTCGTCGGCCTGGATCTCGGCGACGGTGCCCTGGGTGAGCACCTTCCCGGCGTGCATCACCGTCACCGAGTCGGCGTAGGTGCGCACGAAGTCCATGTCGTGCTCGATCACCACGACGGTGCGGCGCTGCGCGATCCTGCGGAGCAGCTCGCCGGTCTCCGCGCGTTCCTCGGCGCTCATCCCGGCCACTGGCTCGTCCAGCAGCAGCACCCGCGCGTCCTGCACCAGCAGCATCCCGATCTCCAGCCACTGCTTCTGGCCGTGGGCCAGCACGCCGGCAGGGCGGTCGGCGAGGCCGGCCAGCCCGATCGTCTCGAGCGCGTCGGTGACCTCGGGCGGCACCCCTCGCCGGGCGCGGAGCATCGTGTGCACCTTGCGCCTGGCGCCGGCGGCGATGTCGAGGTTCTGCAGCACGGTGAGCTCCTCGAAGACCGTGGCGGTCTGGAAGGTCCGGCACACCCCGAGCCGCGCGATCTGGTGCACCTTGCGGTCGAGCAGGTTGGTGTTGCCGAACATCGCCCGTCCCGAGGCGGGCACGAGACCGGTGATCGCGTCCACCAGCGTGGTCTTCCCGGCGCCGTTGGGCCCGATCAGGAACCGCAGGTCGCCCTGGAGCACGGTGAGGTCGACCCCGTCGACAGCGACGAAGCCGTCGAACTCGACCCGCAGGCCGACGACCTCGAGGTAGTCCCCGCTCATGCGCTCGCCGCCTGTCGGGTACGCCGGAACAGCCGCGGCAGCTGGGCGAGGCCTCCGGGCAGGAACAGGATCACCAGCACGAACAGTCCTCCTTGCAGATAGGACCAGAAGGACGGGAAGGTCTCGGAGAGGCTCGACTGCGCCCACGCCACGGCGATCGCCCCCACGGCCGGGCCGAGCAGCGTCGTACGCCCGCCGAGGGCCACCCCGATCAGGAACGCGATCGAGGGGAGCACGCCGACGTCGGCGGGCGAGATGATCCCGGCGATCGGCACGAACAGCGCGCCGCCGATGCCGGCGAGGACCGCCGAGAGCACGTAGGCCACGAGCTTGACGTTGGCCGGGTCGTAGCCCAGGAACCGTACCCGCTCCTCACCGTCGCGGACGGCGACGAGCAGCTCGCCGTAGCGGCTGCGGTAGAGCTGGGCGACCAGCGCCACGGCGGCGAGCAGGGTCCCGGCCGCGATGTAGAAGAGCATCACCCGGTTCGCCGGGTCGTAGAGGGAGTAGCCGAAGAACGACTGGAAACCGTTGAGCCCGTTGGTCCCGCCGATCGTCTTCTGCTGTCCCACCAGCAGGATCGCGAAGGCCGCGGCCAGCGCCTGGGAGAGGATCGCGAAGTAGGCGCCCTTGACCCGGCGCTTGAACACCGCGACCCCGAGCAGGGTCGCCACGATCGCGGGGAGCAGCACGATCGCCGCGACGGTGAACAGCGGGTCGGCGAACGGCTCCCACCACCACGGCACCACCCCGTCGCCGTAGAGGGTCATGAAGTCGGGCACCCCGTCGGTCTGGGTCGCGTCGGCGAGCTTGAGGTGCATCGCCATCGCGTAGGCGCCGAGCCCGAAGAAGAGCCCTTGCCCGAGAGTCAGCATCCCGCCGCGTCCCCAGGCCAGGCCGATGCCCACCGCGACCATGGCGTAGCAGCAGAAGCGCGCGAGCAGGGTCAGCCGGAAGTCACCGAGGACCGCGGGTGCCACGACGAGCAGGGCGACGGCGAGCGCGGCGTACCCGGCGAGCGGGGCCCAGGAAGGGGCCCAGGAAGGGGCCGAGCGCAGCAACCGGTTCCGGGTCGCAGTCATGCCAGGCTCCGGGTGCGCACGGTGAACAGACCCTGCGGACGGACCTGGATGAACGCCACGATCAGCAGCAGCACCAGCACCTTGGCGATGTTCGCCGTCATGGAGTGCTCGAACGTGGCCTGGAGGACCCCTAGGGAGAACGCCGCGATCACGGTCCCCTTGATCTGCCCGATGCCGCCGACCACGACGACGAGGAACGCGTCCACGATGTACGCCGTGCCGAGGTTGGGTCCGGTCGAGCCGAGGAGCGTGAGCGCCACGCCGGCGATCCCGGCGAGTCCGGAGCCGAGGAAGAACGTCACCTGGTCGGTACGCCGGGTGGAGACCCCGAGGGTCTCGGCGAGGTCGCGGTTCTGCACCGTGGCCCGCACCCGCCGGCCCAGGGGAGTGAGCAGCAGCAGCGCGGCGACGAGCAGCACGCAGACCACGGCCAGCCCGAGGATGAACAGCCGCGCGATCGGCAGGTCCACGGTGCCGAAGGAGACCGAACCCGACAGCCAGGACGGGGCGTTCACCTCCTTGGCGGGAGCGCCGAAGATGTCGCGCGCCAGCTGCTGGAGGATCAGCGAGACCCCGAAGGTGACCAGCAGCGTGTCCAGCGGCCGGTGGTACATCCGCCTGAGGATGGTCATCTCGAGCAGCAGGCCGATCAGGCCACCGACGAGGAAGCCCAGCGGGATGGACAGCAGGATCGAGGCGCCGGCGTCGGAGACGACCTGCTGCACGACGTACGCCGTGTAGGCACCGGCCATGATCAGCTCGCCGTGCGCCATGTTGATCACCCCCATCTGGCCGAAGGTGAGAGCCAGGCCGAGGGCGACGAGGAGCAGGACCGATCCGACGGAGAGTCCGACGAAGAGCTGGAGCAGCAGGGATTCCACGCTGTGCCTTTCTCGCGGGTGAGTCGAGAGGAGGGGTTCCCGGCCGGTGGGAGGTCCGGCCGGGAACCCGATTCAGGAGTGGAGACTCAGCTCTTCCACCAGTCGTAGCCCTTGAGGAACGGGTCCGGTTCGATCGGGCCGTCCGAGGAGCCGACCGTCCGGATCAGGCCGTCCTTGCCGACCTTGCCCATCAGGAAGGTCTTGGCGATGTGGTGGTTGTCGCCGTTGATCGTGACCGTGCCCTCGGGCGCCTCGAAGCTGACGCCGTCCGAGGCGTCGATGACCTTCTCCACGTCCCACGAGCCGGCCTTCTCGACCATCGCCTTGTAGAGGTAGAGCGAGGTGTAGGCGGCCTCCATCGGGTCGGAGGTCACCTTGTCGGCGCCGTACTTCTTCTTGAACGCGGCCACGAACTTCTGGTTCGCCGGCGAGTCCACCGTCTGGTAGTAGTTCCAGGCCGTGAGCTGGCCGACGAGGTTCTCCACGCCGACACCGGCGACCTCCTCCTCGGCGATCGACACCGAGACGACGGGCATCTTGGCGGCGGTGAGGCCGACGTTCTTGTACTGCTTGAAGAACGCGACGTTGGAGTCGCCGTTGAGCGTGTTGAACACCGCCTCCGCCTTCGAGGCCTTCACCTTGTTCACGATCGTGGAGAACTCCGTGTGCCCGAGGGGGGCGTACTCCTCGCCGAGGACCTCGATGCCGTTGGCCTCCGCATAGGCGTTGATGATCTTGTTCGCCGTGCGCGGGAAGACGTAGTCGGAGCCGACCAGGAAGATCGACTTGACGCCCTCCTTCTTCAGGTAGTCCATCGCCGGCACGATCTGCTGGTTGGTGGTGGCACCGGTGTAGAAGATGTTGTGCGAGGACTCGAGGCCCTCGTACTGCACGGGGTAGAACAGCAGCGCGTCGTTGCCCTCGAAGACCGGCAGCATCGCCTTGCGCGACGACGAGGTCCAGCCACCGAACACCGCGGCGACACAGTCCTTCTGGATCAGCTTGGTGGCCTTCTCCGCGAACTTCGCCGGCTCGGAGGCGCCGTCCTCCTGGACGACGTCGAGCTGCTTGCCATCGACGCCGCCGGCTGCGTTGATCTCCTCCGCCGCCAGCTTCAGGGAGCGGGAGACGGTGCTCTCGCTGATCGCCATGGTGCCCGACAGGGAGTTCAGCAGACCGATCTTGACGCTGTCACCGTCGGTCTTCACGCAGGACTTCGCGGACGCCGACTCCTCTCCGGTCTTGGCGCCGCCGCAGGCGCTCAGCGCCAGGGCGGCCGCGAGGGCGACGGATGTGCTCGTGATCGCGCGCAGGCGACGGTGCTTCATGGAATTGGGTTCCCTCTCGACGTGCGCCCCTGGTGGGCCCGTACCGGTGGCGCACGACGGTGTGCTCCGCAATTGCGAGCAACGTAGGGAGTGCTTGTTTCGCGGTCCTACCCGAATCGTTTCCGGCTGATTACCTAACCCGGAGCACGCAGGTGGAGAGGGGGATTTCCCCTCTGCACAAGGGGTTTCTCCGAATGGGTCAGTTCTCGAGCACGTTCACGAGCCGCGCGACCGGGCTGCTCAGGCCCCACTGCTCCGCGATCGCCGCGAGCATCTCCGGCTCGGCGGGGGAGTCCGGGAGCGTCAGGTCGGGCGCGCCGAGATCGATGTCGCGCGCGACCGCGACGACCTTCGGGGCCACCTCCAGGTAGTCCAGGGCGGCCTTGATCCGGCCGCGTGGTCCCGGGCCCATGTCCCCGTCGGGGTCGAGGGCCGCCGCGATGATCGCGTCGAGGTCACCGAACCTGTTCAGCAGCAGGGCCGCGGTCTTGTCGCCGATCCCCGCCACCCCGGGCAGCCCGTCGGAGGAGTCCCCGCGCAGGGTCGCGAAGGCGGCGTACTGGTCCGCGTTGACGTCGTAGCGCTCCCGCACCCAGGCGTTGTCCACCCGCTCGTGCTTGCCGACACCGCGCGCCGTGTAGAGCACCCGCACCTGCGCGTCGTCGTCGACGAGCTGGAAGAGGTCCCGGTCGCCGGTGACGATGTCGACCGGCATCCCCGCGTCGGTGGCGAGGGTGCCGATCACGTCGTCGGCCTCGTAGTGGTCGGCACCCACGATCGCGATCCCGAACGCCTCGAGCGTGGCCCGGATCAGCGGGACCTGCTGCTCGAGGGGGTCGGGGACCTCCTCGATGTCGGGCGCTTCGGCCCGGGGTGCCACCACCCGGTGCTCCTTGTACGACGGCAGCAGGTCAACCCGCCACTGCGGGCGCCAGTCGTTGTCCCAGCAGCAGGCCAGGTGGGTGGGCTCGTACTCGTCCACGAGGCGGCTGATGAAGTCCAGCAGTCCTCGAACGGCGTTGACCGGCGTCCCGTCCGGGGCACGGACGGTGTCGGGCACCCCGAAGAAGGCGCGGAAGTAGAGCGAAGCGGTGTCCAGGAGCATCAGCCGATCAGCCACTCGGGGAGTCTAGGCGCCCACAGCCCCCCTAGGCTTCGGCCGTGGAGAACATCGATCGTCAGATCCTGGGACTTCTCGCCGACGACGGGAGGATGTCCTACACCGACCTCGGCAAGGCGACCGGTCTCTCGACCAGCGCGGTCCACCAGCGGGTGAAGCGGTTGGAGGAGCGCGGGCTGATCCTGGGGTACGGCGCCACCATCGACCACGCGGCAGCGGGGAAGCCGCTCACCGCGTTCATCTCGATCACCCCGTTCGACCCCTCCGAGCCCGACGACTACCCCCAGCGGCTCGAGTCGATCCCCGAGATCGAGTCGTGCTGGTCGGTGGCGGGGGAGGAGTCCTACATCCTCAAGGTCCGAGTGGGGACGCCCGCGGACCTCGAGGACCTGCTGGCCCGGATCCGCGCGACGGCCAACGTCTCCACGCGCACCACGATCGTGCTCTCCACGCCGTACGAGAACCGTCCGGCGCACTGATTTCGCCGAGGACGGCTCAGGACCCGGCGTACGCCGCCTCGAGCTCGTCGATGCGGAACGCACGACGGTCGATCTTCATGAAGCACTCGACGACCCGCTGCACCCGTTCGGGGTCGGGGTCGGACATCATCTTCTCCAGCACGGTCGGGACGACCTGCCAGCTGAACCCGTAGCGGTCCTTGAGCCAGCCGCACATCGACGGCTCGCCACCCTCCACCAGGGTGTCCCAGCACCGGTCGATCTCCTTCTGGGTGTCGCAGGGGACCGAGAACGAGACCGACTCGTTGGCCTCGAACCTGGTGTCGCCGCCGTTGAGCGCGACGAAGGGCTGGCCCATCAGCTCGAAGTCGATCGTCATCTTCTGCCCGGCGTAGGCGCCGGCGTCGGGGCCGTGCTCGGTGCTGCCGAGGATCCGGCTGTCCTCGAAGAGCGCGCAGTAGAAGTCCACCGCCTCCTCGATCTTGCCGTCGTTGATCCACAGGTACGGGACGATCTTCTGCATCGGCTTCTCCTAGGTTCGGTGTCGCCGGGACTGACCCGGGAAGGGCGCGAGAATCATCGTTCCGGGGTCCGGTCGCGCAGCCGCTGCACGACGGGGGCGCTCGAGCCCGGCAGCACAGCCGCCCGCTCGGCCGGGAGCGCAACCGAGCAAGCGACGCCGGGCGCGATCCGGTAGGGGTTCGAGAGCAGCACGCTGCCCACCACCCGTCGCAGCCGGGATATCTCCGCACGCACCGTGACCGCCCGCTGCTCGTCGTCGAACAGGTCCAGCGCGAGCCCCGTGGCGGTGCGTCCCCCGTGACCCGACTCGACCATCGCGGCGACGATCTCGGCGTGGCGCGGCGAGAGCCGTCGCGCCCAGGACCCGCTCGGCCCCTCGACCCGCAGGCAGGGTGTCCCGGTCAGGTCGAGGACCAGGGACGAGGGCGCCTGGTGGGGCTCGGCGTCGAGCCGGAGCAGCCAGCCACCCGCCAACGGCTCGGCGTGGGCCCGGCCGAGGTGCGGCAGCCACACCGCCCCACCGGTGAGGTCGTCCGGGAGCGCGACCCGCTCCGGCATCCGGGCACCCACCGCTGCCGCGAGGTGGCCATCGGCGTCCACGGCCAGGGCGTCGCCCGCGATCGTGGCCAGCAACGGCGCCGCCGTCGACCGCAGCCGGTCCAGGTCGGCCCGCCGGCGTTCGACGAGCTCCATCGAGGTCAGCCGGGCGGCCATCTCGACCAGCGCCAGCTCGGCGGGGTGCATCCCGCGCGAGGGGCCGCTCACGTCCACGACCCCCAGGGTCCGCCCCGACCACGGGTCCCGCAGCGGGGACGCGGCACACCCCCAGGCGGTGTGGGACTCCACGAAGTGCTCGGGCCCCTGGATGTGCACTCCCTCACCGAGGACCAGGGCGGTCCCGATGGCGTTGGTCCCGACGTTGCTCTCGGTCCAGGCCGAGCCGCCCACGAAGCCGAGACCGTCGGCCATCCGGCGTACGCCGCTGGACCCGATCCGCCACAGCACCCGACCCTCGGCGTCGGCCACCACGACCAGCTGACCCGCGTCGGTGACCGGCGAGAGCGTCTCGGCCAGCCGGGGCACGAACTCGGCCAGGCCGCTGCGGACGCGACGGGCCTCGAGCTCGGAGCCGGAGAGCGGGGGGACGTCGGGGACCGAGCCGGGCTCGAGCCCGCACGCGGCGACGCGGCGCCAGGAGGCGGCCACGGTGGTGCGGGGAGCGTCGGGAGCACCATCGCCGGAGAGCACGGCGTCGCGGCTGCGGTGCAGCTGGAGCTCGTCCATGTCGCCTCCCAGTGACCTCCCCGCCGCACGGCAGGGATTGCAACGTGCTGCAACCCTGTCACCGGGACCTCCCGGTGGTGTGTGCTCGGTCACACCAATGTAGGCGAAGGAGAGACCATGACCCAGGCCCCCGAGCGGGAGAACGTGCAGGCTCCCACCGGCCCCACCCCCCAGTCCCGCGTCGACGCCTGGCTCGGCGACTTCGAGTCGGCGCTGCAGGCCCGCGACGTGGACCGGGCGGCGGGGTTGTTCTCCACCGACAGCTTCTGGCGCGACCTCGTCGCCTTCACCTGGAACCTGAGGACCGTCGAGGGGCGCGAGGGAGTCACCGACCTGCTCACCCAGACGCTCGAGGGCACCGATCCGTCCGGCTTCGCGACCGAGGAGCCCCCCGAGGAGGCCGACGGGGTGATCACCGCCTGGATCACCTTCGAGACCGGCGTGGGGCGCGGCCGCGGCCTGCTCCGGCTCAGGCAGGAGAACGGCGACGAGGAGCCAGTCGACCGGGCCCATGACCGCGCCCATGACCGGGCGTGGACCCTGCTCACCGCTCTCTACGAGCTCAAGGGTCACGAGGAGCCTCGGGGCACCCACCGGCCGATGGGCGCCGAGCACGGCGCCAACAAGGATCGCCGTACCTGGAAGGAGAAGCTCCAGGACGAGGCGGAGAGCCTGGGCAGCACCACGCAGCCCTACGTGCTGGTCATCGGGGGCGGGCAGGGCGGCATCGCCCTCGGGGCCCGCCTGCGCCAGCTGGGCGTCCCCGCCCTGGTGATCGACAAGCACCCACGGCCCGGCGACCAGTGGCGCAACCGCTACAAGTCGCTGTGCCTGCACGACCCGGTCTGGTACGACCACCTGCCCTACCTGAAGTTCCCCGACACGTGGCCGGTGTTCGCGCCCAAGGACAAGATCGGCGACTGGCTGGAGTCCTACACCAAGGTGATGGAGGTGCCCTACTGGTCGAGCACCACCGCCACCAGCGCCACCTGGTCACCGGGCTCCGCTGATTCCGGGGGAGGGGAGTGGACCGTCGAGGTGGAGCGGGAGGGGCAGCCGCTGACCCTGCGGCCCACCCAGCTCGTCTTCGCCACCGGCATGTCCGGCAAACCCAACATCCCGGAGATCCCCGGGACCGACCTGTTCCGCGGCGACGTGCACCACTCCTCGGCCCACCCGGGACCCGACCCCTACAGCGGCAAGAAGGTGGTGGTGATCGGCAGCAACAACTCCGCCTTCGACATCTGCGGCGCGCTGTGGGAGAACGACGTCGACGTGACGATGGTGCAGCGCAGCTCCACCCACATCGTGCGCAGCGACAGCCTGATGGAGATCGGTCTCGGGGACCTCTACTCCGAGCGGGCGGTGGCGTCGGGGATGACGACCGAGAAGGCCGACATGGTCTTCGCCTCGCTGCCCTACCGGATCATGCACACCTTCCAGATCCCGCTCTACGACCAGATGCGCGAGCGGGACCGCGACTTCTACGAGCGGCTCGAGGGCGCCGGCTTCGACCACGACTGGGGCGACGACGGCTCGGGCCTGTTCATGAAGTACCTGCGCCGCGGCTCGGGCTACTACATCGACGTGGGCGCGGCCGACCTGGTCGCCAACGGCGACGTCAAGCTGGTGCGTGGCCAGGTCGATCACCTCACCGAGGACGGCGTCGTCCTCGAGGACGGCACCGAGCTGCCCGCCGACGTGGTCGTGCTCGCCACCGGCTACGGCTCGATGAACGGCTGGGTCGCCGACCTGATCGACCAGGAGACCGCCGACCGGCTGGGCAAGGTCTGGGGCCTCGGGTCCGACACCACCAAGGACCCCGGTCCCTGGGAAGGGGAGCAGCGCAACATGTGGAAGCCGACGCAGGTGGAGAACCTGTGGATGCACGGCGGCAACCTGCACCAGTCCCGGCACTACTCGCTCTACCTCGCGCTCCAGCTCAAGGCCCGTCACGAGGGGATCGACACTCCGGTCTACGGGCTGCAGGAGGTGCACCACACCTCCTAGCTCAGCTGAGCAGGTCGAGGACCGCCGCCTCGAGGGTGCGCTGCTTCTCCGCGGGTGAGTCGTACTCCCTGCTCACCAGCTCGGGGTCGATCGTGGTGCCGTTCTCGTAGAGGTCGATCACCCGCGGGTCGATGTAGGAGTTCTTCGCGATCGTCGGGGTGTTGCCGAGGTACTCCGAGACCTCGGAGACCGCCGCCTTGATCGCCCGCTGCCGCGAACGCTTGGTGTCCCCGGGCTCGGAGGAGGCGGCCAGGGCGGCGGCCGCCAGCACGGTGGCGTGCCAGGTGCGGAAGTCCTTGGCGGTGAGGTCCTGCAGGTGCCCGCTGAGGTAGGTGTTCACCGAGGTGGAGTCGAGGTCGCGCCAGCGGCGCTGCAGCTGGTAGGCGAGCAGCCGGGCGCTGCCGCCGCGGCGCCGGCGCAGGGACTCCAGCACCGCGAGCACCTCCGGGTCGTCGATCTCGATGCTGTGCTCGATCCCGGACTTGCCGGTGAACTTGAACACCAGCCGGTCCCGCTGCTTGCGCACGTGCCGCTTCTCCAGCGTGGTCAGGCCGAAGGACCCGTTGGTCTCGGCGTAGATGTCGCTGCCGATCCGGAAGTAGCCCAGGTCGAGCAGGCGTACGGCGACCGAGCTGACCCGCTCCAGGGGCATCCCCTCCAGGGCGAGGTCGCGCGAGATCGCCTCACGGGCTGCCGGGAGCTGGCGTGCCGCGGTGAGCACCCGGTCGAACTTCATCTGGTCCCGCTTGATCCGCCAGTGCGGGTGGTAGAGGTACTGGCGACGGCCGGCGTCATCGGTCCCCACGGCCTGGATGTGCCCGTTGGGGTACGGCGAGATCCACACGTCCTTCCAGGCCGGCGGGATCGCCAGCGACCGGATCCGCTGGATCTCGTCGGGGTCGGTGATCCGCAGGCCCGCCTGGTCCAGGTAGTAGAACCCCGACCCCGCGCGCCGCCGGCTCAGGCCCGTGCTGCTCGGGGAGACCGTCCTCAGTCGTGGCATGGAGGAGATGTTCCCCCACGCACGGGCCGGTATGCCGGTGATTCGTGCCAGCACGCGCACGAAAACCAGTGGGCACTGTCAGTCCGCGCCCGCACACTGTTCCCGGAGGAGGACACCATGACGGAGCAGGCCACCCGGTCCGGGGCGACCGGGACGAACGACGCTGCTGCGGGCCTCGCGCCCGCGGGCGGCGGGCCGTCACTTGCCCGTGCCCTGCGCCCGTTCCGACGGGGTCCCTACCGCCGCCTCGCCCTCGCCCTCGCCCTGTCGACGTTCGCGTCGGGGGTGTGGGTGGTCGCCCTGGTCTGGGAGGTCATCCGCATCGGGGGCGGCCCGGGACAGCTGTCCCTGGTCTCCACGGCCGGTGCGGTCGGCGTACTGCTGCCTGCGCTGCTCGGCGGCGTCGTCGCGGACCGGGTGCCGCAGAAGTGGATCCTGCTCTGCGTCGCCGCGGTCGAGCTCGCGGGGATGTCCCTGGTGGCGGTGCTCTCGCTGCTCGACCTCACCCAGGTGTGGCACCTCGCGGCCGTCTCCTTCGTCGCCGGCACGGGGATGGCCTTCTACTACCCGGCCTACTCGGCCTGGCTGCCGGCGCTGGTGGAGGAGACCGACCTCCAGGCCGTCAACGGCTTCGAGGGGATGGTCCGGCCGACGCTGGGCCAGGCCGTGGGACCCGGCGTCGCGGGCGCGGTCGTGGGTGCGGCCTCCGCCGGCGCAGCGGTGGCTGTCGCGGCCGGTGCCTCGCTGGCAGGTCTGCTCGCGCTGTCACTGGTGCCGCTCACGGCGGTCCGCCGGGACTTCGAAACGGCGGAGCAGGGTGGCGCAGTGTCCTCGGCCCTGCGCGACGTGCGCGAGGGCTTCGGCTACATGGTGCGTACGCCGTGGCTGCTGGCGTCGCTGCTGTTCGTCTCGCTGATGCTGCTGGCGATCATGGGGCCCTTCGAGGTGCTGATCCCGTTCCTGATCAAGGACAAGCTCGGCGGAGGTCCGGGCGACCACGCGCTGGTGATGGCTGCCTTCGGCATCGGCGGCGCCATCGGGGCGCTGGCGGTGGCGGCGGTGAAGCTGCCCCGGCGCTACCTGACGGTGATGAACCTGCTCTGGGGCATCGGCTGCCTGCCGATGATCGTGATCGGGCTCGCCACCGACGTGTGGATGATCGTGGTCGCCGCGTTCGTCTTCGGCGCGATGTTCTCGGCACCGATGGTCATCTGGGGAACGCTGCTTCAGCGCCGGGTGCCCGCACACATGCTCGGCCGGATCGCCTCGCTGGACTTCTTCCTCTCGGTCAGCCTGATGCCGGTCTCGATGGCGCTCGCCGCCCCCGTCTCCGACCTGCTCGGCATGCGCACGACGTTCTTCATCGCCGGGCTGCTCCCCGGCGTGGTCGCGATCGTCGCGATCGTGTGGGCGCGGATGCCGCAGGACGAGCTCGCGCACCCGCTGGCGGACTAGCGGACCGAGGACCACCATGCCCGGCCCTCGGCCGGAAGCGAGTGGATCGGGTCGTAGTACTCGTAGGTGCGGGTCAGGGCGTCGGTGTCGTCGGCCTCGATCGAGGTGCGGTAGTTCTTCGTCCAGTACGAGATGCCCCGCTCCCGGTCGTAGTCGCTGAGCTGGTGCACCCAGCGCTTGCCCACGAACGGCACGTCACACACGATGCGCGGGGTCGCGAACCCCGGAAGGTAGCCCATGATGTGGTGCTGCAGGTCCTGGGCCGCGGACACCGGGATCCGCCAGTGCTCGGCCGCCGGGATCATGTCGCACAGGTAGAAGTAGTAGGGCATGATCTGCGCCCCGTCGAGCAGCCGGAAGCACAGGTCGAGCAGCGCGTGCGGGTCGGCGTTGACGCCGTCGAGCAGCACCCCCTGGTTGCGCACGTCCCGCACGCCCGCCTCGAACATCGCCGCCGCCGCCCGGGCCACCAGTGGCGTCACCGAGTTGGCGTGGTTGACGTGGGTGTGCAGCGCGATCGCCACGCCACGGGACCGGGCGGTGGCGCAGACCCGCTCCATCCCCTCGCGGACCTCGTCCTGCAGCCAGTGCTGGGGCAGGCCCATCAGCGCCTTGGTCGCCAGCCGGACGTCACGGACGTTGTCGATCTCCAGCAGCCGGGTGAGGAACTCCTCGAGCCGCGCCCACGGCATGTTCGCGACATCGCCGCCGGAGACCACCACGTCGCGCACCTCGGGGTGGACGCGCAGGTAGTCGAGCATCCCGGCGTGCCGGTCCACCGGCTTGCCGAGGAACTTCAGCTTGTCCACCGTCGGGGTCGAGTTGCCGACGAGGTCCATCCGGGTGCAGTGCCCGCAGTACTGCGGGCAGGTGGGCAGCAGCTCGGCCAGCACCTTGGTGGGGTAGCGGTGGGTGAGCCCCTCGGCTGCCCACATGTCGTGCTCGTGCAGCGAGTCACGGCTCGAGTACGGGTGCGAGGTCCAGTCCGTACGGCGGTCGGAGAAGACCGGGATCATGTAGCGGCGTACCGGGTCGGCGTAGAACGCCTCGGTCAGCGACCCCGGCCCGGCCGGGACGAGGTCGGGCGCCATCGTGTTCATCATCTGCGGCGTGACGAGCATGGACATCGTCGCCCGCTCGGCCTGGTCGCGTTCCAGATCGGCGTAGAAGTGCTCGTCGAGGAGGTCGCCGAGCAGCTCACGGAGCTGGCGGAGGTTCTTCACGCAGTGCGCGCGCTGCCACTGGACGCTCTCCCACTGCGCCTGTGTGACCCCGCGCCACCCCGGGAACCGGGTCCAGTCCGGCTCGACCAGGTCCACCCGGCGGTAGGAGTAGGGCTGAGCCGCCTGCCCGTTCAGCCCGTGGCCTACGGCGGCGATGGGCGTCTCGATGCTCATGTGTTTCTCCTCCTACGCCGGGCCGTGCGCGGTGTTTGGCTCTGCCGTCCCCTACCTGAGACAGTATGAGCATCATCTTGCGGGTACACCAACTGCGAACCGCAAGATCTCCCGTACTTATCGGGTTTCACCGGAAGGATTGCGTCAGTCGTGGAACAAATGGCAGGTGACCCGGTCGGGATGCACCGGGTGCTGGAACCGTCGGGGGTGCTCCCGCAGGCGGCGTGGAGGCTGGACACGGACCCGGTCGTGCGCGACACCGAGGTCCGGGTGCGGATCGAGCGGCTCAACCTCGACGCCGCGTCCTTCCGGCAGCTGGAGACCAAGCACGACGGCGACGGGGACGCCGTACGACGCGAGGTGCTCGAGATCGTTGCCAGCCGCGGCAAGATGCACAACCCGGTCACCGGCTCCGGCGGGATGCTGGTCGGCACCGTCGAGGAGGTGGGGGAGGCCTCGCCCCTCGGCCTGGCCGTGGGGGACCGGGTGGCGACGCTGGTGTCCCTGACCCTGACCCCGCTGGTGATCGAGGACGGGCTCGCCCGCTGGGACGGCCGGTCCGAGCAGGTGCCCGCCGACGGCTACGCCGTGCTGTTCGGCCGCAGCGTCGCCGCCAGGCTGCCGGAGGACCTGCCGGCCCCGCTCGCGCTCGCGGTGATGGACGTGTGCGGTGCGCCCGCGCTGGCCGAGCGCCACGTGCGCAGGTACGCCGACCCGGTGGTCGTGGTGATCGGCGGGGCCGGGAAGTCCGGGTCGCTGTGCCTCGCGGCCGCCCGCCGCGCCGGCGCCCGGCGGACCGTCGCCGTCGTGCCCACCCAGGGGGAGGCCGACCTGCTCGGTCCCGAGGGCCCCGGTGCCGGTCTCGCCGACGTGGTGGTGACCTGCGACGCCCGGGACCCGGTGGCGCTGCGTGACGCCGTCACCGCGGCCGCGGGGGGACCCGCGGACCTCACCATCGTGTGCGTCGACGTGCCCGGGTGCGAGGGCGGGGCGATCCTGTGCACCGCGGACGGCGGCACGGTGGTGTTCTTCTCGATGGCCACCTCGTTCAGTGCCGCGGCCCTCGGCGCCGAGGGACTCGCGGCGGACGTGACCATGATCGTCGGCAACGGCTACGTCCCCGGCCACGCGGAGCTCGCCCTGGAGATCGTCCGGGGCGAACCGGCTGTCCGGCGGCTCTTCGACAGGAGGCTCGAGGCGTGAGCGGCATCGAGAACAAGCTGGGACTGGACACCGCGACGGTGAGCCGGGCCCGCAGCCTGGCCCGCACCGTCGGGGAGCCGATCGTCGAGCTGGCCCGGGCCCACACCACGGTCTCGGTGGAGCGGGCCACGCTCCGGCTGGCCGGGCTCGCCGGGGCCGACCCGGACGGGACCCCGTGGGTCAACCGGCTCGCAGATGCGGTGCGTGCCGACGTCGGTCTCGAGCACGGGCTCGCGCTGCCGGTGTGGGACGCCCTGCTCCGCGGTGAGGCCGACGACCTCGAGACCCTGGCCCAGAAGGCGTCCTCGGGCTCGGCCCGCTTCGGCGTCCCCGAGGGGCCGGCGGCCCAGCGGGCCCGGGAGGCCGCCCGCGCCCAGGTGGGTGCCGGCGTACGCCGCATCGACGCGCGCCGGCGCGAGCGCGAGCAGCTGGTCGCCGAGATCGGGGACGCGCCCCGGCAACCGTGGATCTACCTGATCGTGGCCACCGGGGACATCCACGAGGACATCCCGCAGGCCCAGCAGGCCGCCCGCGAGGGCGCCGACGTGATCGCGGTGATCCGCTCGACCGGGCAGTCGCTGCTCGACTACGTGCCCGAGGGGGCGACCCGGGAGGGCTTCGCCGGCACCTACGCCACCCAGGAGAACTTCCGCCTGATGCGCGCGGCGCTCGACGAGTCGAGCCGGGAGCTGGGGCGCTACGTGCGCCTGACCAACTACGCGAGCGGCCTGTGCATGCCCGAGATCGCCGCGCTCGCGGGCCTGGAGCGCCTCGACATGATGCTCAACGACTCGATGTACGGGATCCTGTTCCGCGACATCAACCCGGTGCGCACCTTCGTGGACCAGCGGTTCAGCCGGCAGGTGCACGCGCGGGCCGGGATCATCATCAACACCGGCGAGGACAACTACCTCACCACCGCCGACGCGGTCGAGGCGGCGCACACGGTGACCACCAGCCAGCTGCTCAACGAGTACTTCGCCAAGGAGGCCGGCCTCGAGGACTGGCAGCTGGGCCTGGGCCACGCCTTCGAGATCGACCCGGCGGTCCCGGAGTCGTTCCGGATGGAGCTGGCTCATGCGCTGCTCGCCCGGGAGCTGTTCCCGGACGCCCCGCTGAAGTGGATGCCGCCCACGCGCCACATGACCGGCGACATCTTCCGCGGCTACCTGCTCGACGGGTTCTTCAACCTCGCGGGTGCGCTGACCGGCCAGGGGATCCTGCTGGTCGGGATGATGACCGAGGCCGTGGTGACGCCGTGGATCAGCGACCGCGACCTGGCCCTGCAGAACGTCCGCTACGTGCTGGAGGCCGCGGGCTCGCTGCACGAGGACTTCCGCCCTGCCCCCGACGGCTTCATCGTCCAGCGTGCCCGGCAGGTGCTCGGCGAGGCGATCGACCTGCTGGACCGGATCGCCGGCGACCGGGACAGCAGCGGCCACCCGCCCCTGCTCGCGGCGATCGCCGACGGCACCTTCGGGCTGATGAAGCGCCCGGCCGACGCCGGGCGGGGGCTGGACGGGGTCGTCGAGAAGGCACCGGAGTACTACAACCCCGCAACCGAGATCCTGGAGGAGTGACGTGGCTTCGACAAGCTCAACCGCCAGTGATGACGGCGGGAAGCGGTTGCTGCGGCCGTACGGCGACACGACCGGGGACGGGATGGTGCAGCTGTCGTTCACGCTGCCGATGCCGCACTCCAAGGTCGCCGAGGGCGCTGCGATCCAGCTGGCCGGAAAGATGGGGATGCAGCCGGCCCTGGTCGCGCACGCGAAGCCGATGGGCCCGGACTTCACCTTCTTCGTGGTCTACGGCCGGGTGAACCACCTGGTCGACCCCTCGGCAGTCGAGGTGGTCGAGCGGGACTACGAGCTGCTCACCCCGGCCGAGGTGAATGCGGCCGTCCGGGCGTCCATGCGCCGCCGGCTGGTGGTCGTGGGGGCCTGCATCGGCACCGACGCCCACACCGTCGGCATCGACGCGATCCTGAACATCAAGGGGTTCGCGGGGGAGAAGGGGCTGGAGTACTACCGCGAGCTGAAGGTCGTGAACCTCGGCGCCCAGGTCTCGGTCCCGCAGCTGGTCGAGTCGGCGGTGGCGGAGCAGGCCGACGCGGTCCTGGTCTCCCAGGTGGTCACCCAGCGCGACGCGCACCTGCTGAACACCCGGGAGATGTCCGCGGCGTTCCGCGAGGCGTTCCCGCCCGCGCGCAGGCCGCTGCTCGTGGTCGGCGGCCCGCGGTTCGACGAGACCATGTCCGAGGAGCTGGGGGTCGACCGCGTCTTCACCCGCGGCACGACCCCCGGTGAGGTGGCCAGCTACCTGGTGCACCGGCTGGCGAGCACCCAGGAGGCGTCGTGAGCACCCCCGCAGAGCCCGCAGGCGTCGGCCTGACGGTCGTGCACCGTCGCTACGTGTCCTACGCCCACGCGCACTACGCCGGGTCCCTGGTCGACGGCGCGTGGGGCCTGGGCCTGTTCGGCGACGTGGCCACCGAGCTGTGCATCCGCACCGACGGCGACGAAGGGCTGTTCGCCTCCTACTCCGACGTGCAGTTCCGCGCCCCGGTGCGGGCGGGCGACGTGGTGGAGGCCAGGGGCACCCTGGTCCGGAAGGGCCGGCGGTCGCGGCTGATCGAGTTCGAGCTGCTGGTGGTCGCCCGCGGGGACACCAGCGGTGGTTCCGGCTCCTCGGCGCGGGTCCTCGACGAGCCAGTGGTGGCGACCACTGCGACCGGCACCGTGGTGGTCCCGTAGGTGGACCAGCACTGGACCACACCGCGGCGTGTCCGGCACGACACGCCGCCCCGTAGAACAAATCACAGATTTTTCCTTCAGTCCTGCACAACGCGCTGACCTGCGATTTCGTTGTGTCACGGCTGGTGGGACCGGTGTTGACAGCAACTAGCCGGGCGGGTGAGGGTTTCGGCGTTACTCCGGGCAGAACGTCAGTCACTCGCCCGACGGATGCAGTTTCGGGCCATCTCACCAAGATGGTCGCGGAGGCTGCACTTGGCGGGTCGGGCAGCGTGGCAACGGCGGGAGGACACGGGGGGAGTGCGGCGACCAGTAGACAACGCATGCGACTCTGACATCCAGTCAGGGCGTGAGCGGTCCGAAGGTTCCCTAGCTCCCCCCGCCCTGCCCCCAGCACCCATCGCGACCGGCCACGAGACTCCGGATAGGTTCAGCGCATGACTGGCCCCGGACGCACCGTGATGGTGATGCCGACCTACAACGAGGCGCTCAACCTGGGCGTGGTCGTCGATCGTCTCCGGGTGGCACAGCCCGACCTCGACATCCTGGTCGTCGACGACGACTCCCCGGACGGCACCGGCGAGCTCGCGGACCGGATCGCGGCGTCCGACCCGCACGTCACGGTCCTCCACCGGGCCGAGAAGCAGGGCCTCGGCGCGGCGTACCTGCACGGCTTCCGGGTCGCCCTGGACCGCGGCTACGACGTCATCGGCGAGATGGACGCCGACGGCTCCCACCAGCCCGAGCAGCTGCACCGGCTGCTGGAGGCCCTGGCCGAGGCCGACCTGGTGATCGGCTCCCGGTGGATCCGCGGCGGGAGCATCGTGAACTGGCCGCTGCGGCGCGAGCTGCTCTCCCGGGGCGGCAACCTCTACATCCGGCTGCTGCTGGGCATCCACGTGCGTGACGCGACCGCCGGCTACCGCCTGTTCCGTCGTACGACGCTCGAACGGCTCCCGCTCGACGAGATCCAGTCGCTGGGCTACGTCTTCCAGGCCGATCTCGCCTACCGCACCGCGAAGGCGGGGATGCGGGTCGTCGAGGTGCCGATCGAGTTCATCGAGCGCGAGCGCGGCGACTCCAAGATGAGCGCGGACGTGGCGACGGAGTCGCTCAAGCGGATCACCCGGTGGGGGATCAGCGAGCGGTTCCGGCAGCTCAGCCCGCGGCTGGCCCAGAAGAGGGACCAGAAGAGAGAACAGCGGCGTACGCAACGGCCAGACCGGAACACCCCCGGTCACCCGGACGTTGACCAGACATGAGCACAACCAAGAGGCGGAGCTCCCTGTGGTGGCTGCTGCTGATCGCCTTCGTGGTGGTGCCGCTGGTGGAGATCTACGTGATCATCCAGGTCGGCCAGGTCATCGGGGCCTGGTGGACGATCCTCCTGCTCATCGCCGACAGCCTGCTGGGCTCCTGGCTGGTCAAGCGGGAGGGGAGTCGCGCCTGGCGGGCGCTGCAGGCCGCACTTCAGCAGGGCCGGATGCCGGCCCGCGAGCTGGCCGACGGGATCCTGGTCCTGGTGGGCGGCATCTTGATGCTGTCGCCGGGCTTCGTCCTCGACATCCTCGGGATCCTGTGCATCCTCCCGATCACCAGGCCCCTGGGGCGGCGCGTGCTCGCCGGCGCGATCAGCCGGCGGCTGCTCGGGGCCTCCTTCACCACGCCCCCGCAGCCGGGCAACCGGCAGGGAGGCACCCAGCCCCCCTGGACCCCGCCGGGCTGGGCACGACAAAGCCCCGGACCGGGGTTCCCCGACAACGGGGTGGTCCAGGGCGAAGTCGTCGACGACTGGCCCGACGAGGGGCCCGAGGCCGGTCAGCAACCGCCTCGCTGATCACTCAGCGGGAGGCTGCCTTCTTCTTGCGTGCGCTGGGACGGTGCAGGTGCGCCGGGCCGATCTCGCCGCCGCGGAGCAGCTCGAGACGCTCGGTGAGGATGTCCTCGAGCTCCTTGAGCGAACGCCGCTCCAGGAGCATGTCCCAGTGCGTGCGGGCCGGCTTGACGTCCTTGACCTCGGGCTCGATGCCGGAGGTGGCTCGTCCCTCCGCGCCACAGCGCGGGCACTCCCACAGTGCGGGGACGTCGGCCTCGACCGACATCGTGATCTCGAACTCGTGCCCGTGGGCACAGCGGTAGCCGACCTGCTGACGGGCGGCGAACTCGATGCCCCGCTCGTCCTCGAAGCTCTGACCCCCGAGTCGGGCTCCGCGTAGCGTGCGCTCTCCCATGAGAACCTCCAAAATTCTGCTTCCGCGACCAGAGTCGCGGACGCCGTACCCCTCATCGGTACCGCCGCGAC
Source organism: Nocardioides sp. Z30_9 (assembly GCF_058215735.1). Taxonomy (NCBI): domain Bacteria; kingdom Bacillati; phylum Actinomycetota; class Actinomycetes; order Propionibacteriales; family Nocardioidaceae; genus Nocardioides; species Nocardioides sp. Z30_9. The sequence goes on along the minus strand of NZ_JBZAJF010000001.1, from coordinate 209,528 downwards.
GACGGTTCGAAAGCCCGGCCATGACGCCGGTTCGGGTGATCGGTATGTCGGCACCGGTGGTCCCGGGCCATCACGTTGTCCAACGAGTGTGACGCATCAAGGATTCCCACGCACATCTGCGAGGGTCTCCAGCCGTGGATGTTCTTGGTCACACCGTCGCTGGAGCCTGGTTTCCGGCCTCCCGGATGCCCTTGGCCGTGTCCACCTTGAGCAGGATCAGGCCGCCGATCACGAAGAACATGATCAGGGCGAAGATCGCGGGCCGGTAGGAGTCCGTCAGCTGGTAGACGAGGCCGAAGACGAGCGTCCCGAACCAGCTCGTCCCCCGCTCCATCGCGTGGTAGAAGCTGAAGTACTCCGCTTCACGGCCGCGGGGGATGAGCAGGCTGAAGTAGGAGCGCGCCAGCGCCTGGGTGCCGCCCAGCACGATCCCGATCGCGACGGCGAGCAGCAGGAACGCGACGAGCTGCCGCTTCGGGACGAACAGCGCCGCGGTGACGATCATCATCCAGATGACCAGGCCGGCCAGGATCACCGACTTGGCGCCGTAGCGGGCCGCGAACCGGCCGAAGCCGAGGGCGCCGAAGACGGCGACGAACTGGACCACCAGGTAGGTCGCCAGGACGGTGCCGGTGGAGAACTCCAGCTCCTCCACGCCGTAGATCGACGCCGAGGCGATCACGGTCTGGATGCCGTCGTTGAAGAACAGGTAGGCGACCAGGAAGGTCAGCGCCACCGGGTAGTCCCGCAGGCTCTTCAGCGTGGACCACAGCTGGCCGAAGCTGCGCGAGACGTAGCCCCCGGTCTCCGGGACCACGTGCTCCGGCGGCCGGTTCTTCAGCCCCAGGAACGGGATCAGGGTGAACCCGGCCCACCACAGCGCGGCGGAGAGCAGGCTGATCCGCACCGCCATCCCCTCGGTGAGCCCGAACGGCTGCAGGCTGACCAGCACGAAGTTCAGCGCCAGCAGCAGGCCGCCGCCGGCGTACCCGTAGGCCCAGCCCGTCGAGGAGACCCGGTCACGCTCGTCCTCGGTCGAGATCAGGCACAGCAGCGCGTCGTTGAACACCGCGGCCGCACCGAAGCAGAGGTTGGCCACGATGAACGCCACGACGCCGAGCTGCCAGTTGTCGCCCTGGACGAAGAACAGCAGCGACGCCGCGGCGGCGCCCGCCCAGGCGAACCCCGCCATCAGGTCCTTCTTGCGCGAGGTCCGGTCCGCGACGGCTCCCAGCAACGGCAGCAGCACCGCGGAGAGCAGGGTCGAGGCGGTGATCGTGTACGACGGCAGCGCACCCGGCGCGATCGAGAGCCCGAGCACCTGGATCCGGTTGTCGACCGCGGCCTCCTTGGCGATCGCGATCAGGTAGGGGCCGAAGAGGACACCGGCCACCGTGGTGCTGAACGCGGAGTTCGCCCAGTCGTAGAAGTACCACGCGCGCTGCTCCTTGCGGCGTGCGAGCGGTTCCAGGTCTGCGATCCCGGCCGGTGGTGAGCTGGTCATGCGGGGTCCCTCCATAGTCCTCGGTCGGTCAGCACGTCCTTGAGCACGTCGGTGCGGTCCACGATCAGCCCGTCGACGCCCATGTCGAGCAGGGCGTGCAGGCTCTCCGGGTCGTCGATGGAGACCCACCGGGAGTTCTCGTCGCCGGTCCACACGTGCACGTGCAGGCCGGCGCGGTGTGCCCGGCGTACGAACCCGGGAGTGGTCACCGTGATTCTGCGGCGCTTGTGCCGCCAGGGCACCTGCAGCACCGCGGCGCCCCTGGTCCGCAGCGGCAGCGCGAACCTGACGGCCGCCACCTCGTCGGGGGTGGCACTGGAGGCGACCCGGCCGCCGGTCGCCCGTCTGAAGGCCCGCATCCGTTTCCGGGAGAACGACCCGACGCACACCCGCTCGTGGGCCTGCGCCCGGTCGAGGAGCTCCACCAGGGGAGCCACCGCCCCGGGGGACTTCAGGTCGATGTTGAACCGGCAGTCGGGGAACTCCGCGAGCAGCTCGGCCATCGTGGGCACGGCGTGCACCTCGGCGATCCGCGCCAGGGCCACCTCCTCGGAGGTGAGCTCGACGAGCAGGCCCACCCGGTCCGTGACCCGGTCGAGCGCGGCGTCGTGGAACGCCAGCAGGACACCGTCGCTGGTCGCGTGCACGTCGGTCTCCAGGTAGCGGTAGCCCAGGGACACCGCGTGCCGGAACGCGTGCATCGTGTTCTCGGCGCCGGGGAGGTCGGGGTGCAGGGCGCCCCCGCGGTGGGCCATCGCCACGACCGACCCGGGCGGGCGGTCGTCGAGATAGCTGAACCCGGTCACAGGGACGCCGGGCGAGCGCGGGTTCGGCTCCTCCATCACGGTCGCAGTATTCACCGGCACGAGTCGATGATGCTCCTCGAATCGCCGCCGGGCATCCGCGTTCCTACTCACCCCGCACGGGGTGAGTCACTCACAGGTCGTGGAAGGTCTCGATCTGCGCGCCCAGCTCGTTGAGCCGGTCGGCGAGGCCCTCGTAGCCGCGGTGGATGACGTAGGTCGAGCGCAGCACGGAGGTGCCCTTCGAGGCCAGCATCGCCAGCAGGATCACCACCGCGGGACGCAGCGCCGGGGGACAGACGACCTCGGTGCCCGACCAGCGGGTGGGCCCCTCGATCATCACCCGGTGCGGGTCCATCAGCGTGACCTTGCCCCCGAGCTTGTTCAGCTCTGTGAGGTAGATCGCCCGGTTCTCGTAGACCCAGTCGTGCAGCATCGTCTGGCCCTGCGCGGTGGCCGCGATCACGGCGAAGAACGGCAGGTTGTCGATGTTGAGGCCGGGGAACGGCATCGGGTGGATCTTGTCGATGGGGGAGCGGAGCACCGAGTGCAGCGTGCTCACGTCCACCAGCCGGGTGTGGCCGTTGGCCGCGAGGTACTCCTCGGAGAGCCGGTAGCGGAAGCCCATCTCCTCGAGCACCGCGAGCTCGATCTCCATGAACTCGATCGGCACCCGCTTCACGGTGATCTCGGAGTCCGTGACGATCGCGGCTGCGAGCAGCGACATCGCCTCGATCGGGTCCTCGCTCGGGGAGTAGTCGACCTCGACGTCGATGTCGGTGCAGCCGGTGACCACCAGGGTGGTGGTGCCGATGCCTTCGATCTGGACGCCGAGCTTCTGCAGGAAGAAGCACAGGTCCTGGACCATGTAGTTGGAGCTGGCGTTGCGGATCGTGGTGGTGCTGTCGCACAGCGCCGCGGCCATCAGAGCGTTCTCGGTCACGGTGTCGCCGCGCTCGATCAGCACGATCGGCCGGGTCGGGACGATGCCGGTCTGCACCTGCGCGTGGTAGCTGCCCTCGGTGGCCTTCACCTGCAGCCCGAAGGGCCGCAGTGCGGTCATGTGGGGCTCCACGGTGCGGCTGCCGAGGTCACACCCGCCGGCGTACGGCAGCTCGAAGTCGCTGTTGCGGTGCATCAGCGGGCCCAGGAACATGATGATCGAGCGGGTACGGCGCGCCGCCTCCTGATCGATGCGGCTCAGGTCGAGGTTGGGCGGGGGAGTGATCTCCAGGTCGTTCTCGGCGTTGAGCCAGCGGACCTTCACACCGATGCTCTCGAGCACCTCGATGAGCCGGTTGACCTCCTCGATCCGCGCGACCCGGCGCAGCGTGGTCGGGCCGCGGTTGAGCAGCGAGGCGCACAGCAGCGCGACCCCGGCGTTCTTGGAGGTCTTCACCTCGATCGAGCCGCGCAGCGTCGTGGGTCCGCTGACGCGCAGGTGGGTCGGACCCTGCCCGATGCTCACCAGCGGGGAGTCGAGCGCCTCACCGATCCGCGCGAGCATGTCCAGGGAGAGGTTCTGATGACCTCGTTCGATCCGGTTCACAGCACTCTGGCTGGTGCCGAGCACCTCAGCCAGCTGTTGTTGCGTCCACCCCCGGTGCTTGCGTGCATCGCGGATCAGGTTGCCGATACGGCGCAGGTAGCCCTCAGTCACCAAACGACTGTATCTCAGATATGAGATAGCCAAGCATGGGGTAGCTGCGTGTCGGGGGTGCCGAATGGCCCACATTCCCGGTTGGCCGTCCGGACTAGACCGGTCACGGGTGCTGTACATCAGTACCCCGTTTTCGTCGCCGCCCCCGTGCCCCAGCCATAGAGTCGCTGCGCAGCAGACTCCGGGGTCAGCCCGACGGCCGTTCCGGAGTGACAGGTGGGCTCGGCACACCGGAACACGCCTCAGGAACGCCCAGGAAAGGGACATGGACTCGACCAGCCGGATGGGAAAGCTTCGCGAGCTCGCCGACGAGCTCGCCGGGCACGACTCGCCGCGGCTGGTCGTCGAGGCCGGCCTGCCCACCCTGCTGAGCATCACCGGCGCCGCCGCGGCACTCGTGCTCGCGCCACGCCACGACGTCTCCTTCGGGCCGGCGCAGGCCGGGCTCCACCTCGACGCCACGGCGTCGATCGAGGTGCCCCCGGGCGGCGGGTCCTTCATCGCCTGCGAGACACCGGAGACCTGGCGGTCCCGGGGAGTCGCGGAGGTGGGCATCCACCACCTGCCGAACGGACTGGGCACCCTCGTCCTCGCGTGGACGGCTCCCGCCCCCGAGGACGCGTCCGCCCTCGAGCTCGCGCTCGGCATCCTGGACCTCGCCCTGACGCGCGACCGGTTCCAGGCGCAGTACGACGACCTCATCAGCCGCGTCGAGTCCGCCCAGCAGCTCGCCCAGATGGGGGACTACGACTGGCACATCCCCTCCGACGTGAGCACGTGGTCCGACCAGCTGTTCCGCATCTACGGCTACGAGCCGCAGTCGTTCCAGCCGTCGTACGACAAGTTCATCTCGCTGCTCCACCCCGAGGACCGTGACTGGGTTTCCGCCCTGCACCAGCAGGCCTACGCGACCGGCGAGCCCTACCAGATGGTGGAGCGGATCGTCCGGCCCGATGGCAGGGTGCGGTTCCTGTCCTCGACCGGCGAGGTCATCCGGGACGCCGACGGGCAGCCGGTGCGGATGCGCGGCACCTGCATCGACATCACCGAGCAGGTCCTCGCCGAGCGCGAGCGCGAGCGGAGCGCGGCCCGCTTCCAGGGCCTGGTCGACGCCGCTCCCGACGCCATCCTGCTGCTGGGGGCGGACCACTGCGTGCTCGAGGCCAACCACCGCGCCCACCAGCTGCTCGGGGGAGACCCGCGCGGGCGGTCGATCGAGGCGTTCATCCCGGGGTGGCCCGGGTCCGGAAGCGCCGGCGTCTCGGCCGTGTCGCTTGACGGGGCCCCGCTCCAGCTCGACGTGATCACCTCCGGTGTCGACTCCACGGCCGGCAGCGATCCCGGCGGCTCGCTGGTGGCGCTGTTCCTCAGGGACGCCCGCCCCCGGCTCGACGGCGAGAGCGTCGTCGCGCGGCTCGACGAGGCACAGCTGCGACGCCGCCAGGCCCTCGAGATCAACGACAACGTGGTGCAGGGGCTGGTCGCGGCCGTCTATGCGCTGGAGGTGGGGGAGAGCGAGGCGTCCCTGTCCTACCTCGAGCGGACCCTCACCGCGGCCCGCGCGATGATGGATGACCTCCTCGACCCCCTTGATGGGGCCGGTCTCCAGCCGGGCGACCTCGTGCGCACCGCTGCTGCGACCCTCGGCACCGACTTCGACCCCGAGCTCGACGGACGGGCTCCCGTGCCCCAGCTGCCGCGCACCCACAGCGTCCTCGTGGTCGACGACGCCGACGACCTGCGGCTGCTGCTACGCACCCGGATGGAGTCCTGCCGGGGGCTCACGGTCGTGGGGGAGGCAGCCGACGGGATCGCCGCGGTCGAGATGGCCGCTGAGCTGCAGCCCGACCTGGTGCTGCTCGACCTGGCGATGCCGCGCATGGACGGTCTCGAGGCGCTGCCGCTGATCCGGGCAGCCGTGCCCGGCGTACGCGTCATCGTGCTGTCCGGCTTCAACCAGAGCACTCTCGCCCAGAAGGCCCTCGAGGCCGGCGCGGACCACTACGTCGTCAAGGGCGGTTCCATGACGCGACTGCTGGAGCTCGTGGACTCCCTGCTCCAGCCTGCCTCCTGACCTGCGGCCCGCGGCTCTTGAACACCCGTTACGGTCGAGTCATGAGCAACAGCGACCAGATCCAGCCAGAGGACAGCCTCGAGGACCGCGGCGTCGACGACGTGCTCGACGAGGGATTCTCTCCGCCCGAGCGCGAGCCCGATCACCTGCGTCACCCCGAAGGCGGGGGCACGCTCGAGGAGCAGCTCGACCGGGAGGAACCCGAGGTCTGGGAGGAGGCGATCGCCGAGCTCGACGTGGACATCCTCGACGGCGACGTCGGCGGCGAGGTGGGCCGCGAACGCACCGGCCGGCTGATGGCACCCGACGAGGGGACCGGCGAGGACGTGGACTCCGAGCTGATCGCCGAGGACGAGGGCATCGACGGCGCCGGGGCGAGCGCCGAGGAAGCCGCGATGCACACGATCGACGACGACGAGGTCTGACCAGGCCTGGTCAGGCCTGGTCAGACCCGGAATCGCCCACGATCAAGGCCGGGATGCTGCGCCATCTGGTTCTGCGGACTCCGACTCCGGCTCCGACCCGTCGGCCGGGTCCTCAGGCCTGGATGGGCCATCTGGTTGTGCGGACTCCGGCTCCGACTCGTCGGCCGGGCCCTCAGGCTTGGATGGGCCATCTGGTCGTGCGGACTCCGACTCCGACCCGCCGGCCGAGTCCTCGGGCCCGCCCGCCGATGGCGGCCCGGTCCGGGAAGCGCCCTGCATGTAAGTGCCGGTGAACGGGGAGAAGCCCCACGGGTAAGTGGTGAAGGTGATCACGGGCGCGGACCAGCTGACGTTCTGCGCGCTGTCCATCTGCGCGAAGCCGGTGGCCCAGTTCCACTCCGAGCTGTACTGCGACAGGTCGACGCTCACCCTGGCCACCCTGTCATTGCTCGGTTGGAACCCGCCGACAGCCACGCTGAACCTGGTGCCCTGCTCCCACGCGCCCATGAAGGTCACCCCGTCGACGGAGCAGGTCCCGACGACCTCGCCGGTGGTGGCGTTAAGCACCTCGCAGTTGTCGCCGCCCACGGTGGCCCAGGTGCCGGACGTGGCCCGGGCGGTGAACACTGCCCTGTCGGTCCACGCCGCGACCGTCCGGGTCGCGGTCGTCGCGAGGATGAGAACGACCGCCACGAGCGTGCCCATCGCGGCGACCAGCCGTCGGCGCGTGGCGGGCCAGGTCATGCGCTGTCTCCTTTCCTTCGGCACGGTTCATGGTTGAAGTGAAGCTGGCGTAAGGCTGGGCGCGGCCGTGCCGGGCACGGCCGCGCCCAGGAGGACCCCTATGGGGTCCGACTTGACGAGGCGCCGACCAGTTCGCGTGCCGCTTCGTCATCTTGCGGGTCGCGCGCCACGTCCTGGCGCCTGCCCGCCGGGGTCGGGCCCGGGCGGGGCATCAGGCTCAGGGCGAGGATCGCTGCGACCGCGATCACGAGCGGTACGGCAACGCTCGGGCGCGTCAGCCTCATCAGGAAGTCACCCACACCCGCGAACTGCCAGCGCGGGGACAGCACCGTGTCGTCGGTGACGACATACTCACCGGCGTCCGGGCTGTCGTTGGCGTCGCCCTGCATTCGGACGTGCCACGACCCGTCGTCGTGCTGCTTCACCTCGACGACGCGGTGCGTGACAAGCCGGTCCGAGACGTCGTTGTGCAGGGACAGCACGTCCCCGACCTTGACCTCCTCGATCGGGACGGGCCTCGCGACCACCAGGTCGCCGGTCATGATCTCCGGCTCCATGGACCCGGAGACCACGATGAGCGGCTTGATCACACCCAGAGTGGTCGCGCCCCACACCGCCAGGCTGAGGACCCCGATGACCGCGAGTCCCCAGACCAGGACATCGGCGGCCGTGCGCAGGATGCGCACGACCAGCGCGCGGCCCGCCACCGGTCAGGACTCTCCGGTGAACTGCAGGGTCATCGTCCCCTCGGCGCCCTGGTACTGCTCGGGCCAATCGCCAGGAGTGGTGACCTGCAGGGTCACCTCGTCGGTGGCACCGGGAGCGAGCTGGGCGGCGCTCGGGTCGGTGACCGTGGCGGTCGCCGGAGCGTTCCCTGCGAACATGGCACCGCTGGTGTTCAGCACGCCCTTGCCGAGCGTCAGCGGCACGCTGCTGGCGTTCTTCAGGTGCAGCGTGATGGTCTCGTCGGCGCCCTGGTTGAGGTTGTCGAACGCGTCCGCCGGGATCGACACGGCCTGGTTCTCAGTGTCGGCGTCGTACCAGGTGCTACCACCGTCGACGCTGGCCTGCAGTTCGACCTTCTCCACGGCGCTCGCGCCGCCGTCGAACCATGCGTCGTCGGTCCACACCGCACTGGTCAGGGCCGCTCCGACACCCAGAACGGCGACGGTGGCCAGCCCGAAGCGGACGATCGCTCCGCGGCGGCGGCGCTTGTCGCGGTCCTGGTCGACGGTGACGGCGTCAGTCGTAGTCATGTCCTACTCCTCTCTTCGGTTCGGCGTATGCCGGTCACTGTCGGCGCGCGCGCCAAGACGTCCGGGCATGACCTACCGACGGCCCACGTGTGTTCGAAGGCGCTTGTGCCGCCGGGCATGCCAGCGGAAGGAGGTCGCTGCACGACCGGGGCGGCGGAGCCGCGACCCGACGGCCGTCATGGACGCTCGCACTACAAGCACATTTTCGAGGAACCCGGGGCCACCGACCAACCTCGCCGGAAGTGACGTTGGTCATTCCTGCAGGTGTCGTTCTTGTTCTCCGGCTCGTGCGGCGCCACCGCGGGCGCGCCGTTTTGCTAGGCGCGAGAGCAGCTCGCGTCCCGGCGGCGGGCGATGACCAGTGTCACTGCCCCGCACAGGGCGAGTCCTGCTCCGAGCGCTGCGAGGAGCACGGCGTCCGCCGCTGCCCCGGTGCTGGGCAGGTTGCCACCACCGGGGGCGAAGATGGTGACATCGTCCCCGCCACCGTTCCCGCCGCCCTTGCCTTCCTCGCGGTAGGTGTTGGTGACGGTGACCTCCGTGATTTCTGCGTCGACGATGTCAATCGACGTCGGTGTGATCACCTGCGAGTCCAGCTGGACCGCCCCGGTCGCGCCAGTGGCGGTCTCGGTGACGCTGCACTCGGTGCCGGCCGGGATGCCCGTCACGGCTTCCTGCGGGTAGGCACCGGCGGGGGAGCCGGCGGGAACGGTGAACTGCTGGTCGAAGGCGTTCTCAGGGTCGTCGCAGTCCAGGGCGATCACCACCTCGCCCTGGCGGCCAGCGGCGGGACCGGCGATCACCTTGGTGAGGCGGAGACCACCGGACGCGCGCGTGTACTCGTTGGTGACCGTCAGGAACGCCCCCGCGTTCTTGATGATCGTCACGTTCTCGGGGAGCGTGGTGACCGGGGGATTGACGAGCCCGTTGTCGCCGTTCTCTGGCTCGGTGGTGGTGCAGGTGGCTCCAGCGGGGAGCCCGCTGACTGTCTGCGGCTCGGTCTCTCCGGTGCTGCCGGCCGGAATCGTCACCTCCCGCTGGATCGGGTCGCCGCCCTCGGGCGGGGTGCACGCGATGGCAATGACCACCTCGCCCTGGAGGCCGGCGCCGGAGCCGGTGATCACCTTCGCCAGGCTCAGGGCCCCGACTGCACGCTCGTAGTCGTTGGTGACCGTCACGGGGACGCTGGCGTTCTCGAGGATCGTCACGTTCTCGGGCAGGGTGATGACCGGGGGATTGACGAGCCCGTTCTCACCGTTCTCTGGCTCGGTGACGGTGCAGGTGCTCCCCGCGCGCAGCCCCGTGATCGGGGTGGGGGCGACTTCGCCGGTCGTTCCGGCCGGAATCGTCACCTCGCGCTCGATCGGGTCGCCGCCGTCGGGCGGGGTGCACGAGATGGCGATGACCACCTCGCCCTGGAGGCCGGCGCCGGAGCCGGTGATGCTCTTGGTGACCGCGATCCCTCCGGTGAGGGCGTAGGTGTCGGTGACCGTCACCGGAGTGTTCTCTCCCTCGACGATTGTGATCTCCGGGCCGGGTGTGATGGAGGTGGCGGTGACGTCGACCCGTTCGTTGTCGCCGTTCTCGACCTCGGTGACGGTGCAGGTGGTGTCCACGGGCAGCCCGGTGATCGGGTCTGCAGCGAAATCGCCGGTCGTTCCGGCCGGAATCGTCACCTCGCGCTCGATCGGGTCGCCGCCGTCGGGCGGGGTGCATGCGATGGCGACGACAACATCGTCCTGGAGGCCTGCACCGGTGCCGGTGATGGTCTTGGTGACCGCGATCCCTCCGGCGGTGTACGGAGTGATCAGCACCGAACCGCGGGCCTGGAGGTCTCTGCTCTGCGCCAGCACCAGCTTCTGCGCCGTCTCACGGGCGGGGTCGCTCCCGTCGAAGAGATAGACGGTGCTCTCCTGGATGGTCTCCAGCCGTTCCAGCGAGAAGCCCTGTTGAGCCGCAGTGGTGCTGGTGGCGCGGACAAACAGCTGGTCGCCGTCCGCCACGGTGTCACCCTCCGCACGCTGCTGTGTTCCGGCGGCGTCGGCGTACACCTCCACCCCGGGGGTGAGCCGCAACGTCGCGGGACCGTTCGTGCTGACCGTGAACGGACCCACCAGCTCGCCGGTCAGGGGAGCCGCTGCCGCCTCCGGTTCGATGGTCAGGTTGATCGGCTCGGGCTCGGGCACGGGCTCGCTGGCGAGAGCGTCGGCCACGATGGCGGACGTGAGTGCGTAGAGGTTGTTACTGGCGTTGGTGGCCACCACGTAGTTGTCGGTGAAGAACCAGATCGCGGCCTGCACCGCCGCAGCCTTGACGTTGTCGGCCACGCCCGCCGGCTGGTTCGGATTGTTCGGGTAGTAGTTCTGAAGGATGTAGTGGACACGGTCGAGGTTGGGGACGTTGGCCTCGCTCCACTCGCCACGCTCATAGGTGACGCCGGACTGGGTGTCGGTGAACAGGTCGATGCAGTAGGTGAGGACCGTGGTGCCGGAGGGGTCCCGGGCGGGAATCGCCCCTGCGTACGCGATGGTGTGAGGGGTCGATCCTGCCGGGGGCGTGGTCGTCGGGTAGCCCGATTCCGGATCGAGTCCCGGTACGTCGTACCCAGCCACGTTCCTGAGACCCAGCTCCCCGGTGATCGGCTGGATCTGGAGCTCGGTGAAGGCCGTCCCCCCGGCCCGGGTCCCACTGCCGACGATGGGTTCGGCGTGGGCGGGGGATCCCGCCAGGACGCAGATCACCGCCAGGACCAGTGCCAGCGCCGTCCGGAGCTGGACTGCCGAGAAACAATTTCGAATTGCGCCCACGAGATTCACCTTCCCGAGAAGATCGCGGAGGAATGCCCGTCTCGCTCCGCTTCAGCAGACTTGCACCCGAGCGGATGGGCAGCAACCATCCACGGGGGGGACCGAAGCCTGCGGACTGGTCCACCTGAAACCGGGTGTTGACCTGCTGCAATACCGAGGCGCACCGTCAAAGGTTGGCGCCCGGAGGGCGACCTCTGCCCCAGCTACGACTGAACCGCCGATAAGGACACAGCCTCGGTGGACCCCCGACCTGTAACACGGGGGTTGTTCCTGCTGGCCCAGGCCATGCGGTGGTGGCCATCTGGCGCGACGTGGCAGGGGAGTACGGGTCTCGTCCAGCGCGCAGTTCGTCACGGCGATCACCGGCCTTCTGGGTTGGCTGCAGTACCTCTCCAAGCACGCGGCTCGCGGTGTTCGGCACTACCAGCCTTGGGGTCGTCCTACGGGCTGGCGGGACACTGGCCGGTTGTGGCGTCACTCGCGGTCCGGCTGGCCGGTGATCGACCCTGTGCATGGGGAGTTGAGCACCCAGCAGATGTGGCGACTGCGGCGCATGGTGCGGTCATATGCCCTGGCCTCAGCACGAGCAGACCCTCTTCGATACGAGCGTCTTGGCCAGGTCAAGAAGGCTCGGGCTGCGTGGCGTCGAGTCGGCTATCTCCGGCGTGCCGGGAAGGATCCCGACCGGGCCCGGTCCTCAGTGCGCGGGTTCTCCGAGTGGGTCCCTGCATCGCTGCTGCTCCCGATGGCCGCACTTGCTGGGTGGGACGGAACTCTCAAAGGGACCTGATCGGCAACCGTCGCCCCAGGTGGGGACAGGCGGCGGCGGTTCTCGGGTCGCAGGGGTCCCGACAGGCCGACGAAGGAGGCTTGTCGGGGGAGCGATGCCGCCTCCGCACGATGGTCACCCAACTCGACCAACGCACTGACATGGTCGATGAGCGGGTGTTCCGGCTCCCACGTGCCCTACGCCCCGGCGTTCTAGGGTGCGAGGGTGAGCGACCCAGCAGACACCGAAGAACGCGAGTGGAACTTCTTCGTTCGGGTGATCGACCCCGTGGTGCGTCAAGTGCTGGCACTCGATGACGCTTGGGATGCCAATAGGAAAGCAAACGAGGTGCCCAACCTCTTTATCGACACCTCGCCCGAAGGCTCATGGGAACTCGCGCACGCGGGTGAGATTTACGTCGCGTGGTCAGAACTCGCTGACCTCTACGCGACGGGAAAGACACCCATCTCGGACGCACACGCCACGCTGCGACAGGCCGCCGAGAGGTGGCTCGACCGACCCCCCGAGCCGAGTTCAAACTTCATCGTCCAGTGGTGCGAGGAGTCGTCGAAGGCCGTGAGTGCCCTGTTTGAGCGCGACGGCAACTGGTGGCACGACCCTCGATAGAACATCCGCATCTGCCGCGATCCGCTCGCACAAGTAGCAGTAGCCGATGTGCGCGCATGCAACTGCATTGGTGGGTCGGGCACTCCGGGCTCCAACGAGGTGCTGGCTCAATGGCTTGGCTGCAGGCGAGGATGTCCCAATGCGAAGCCAGCTCGACCGCGACCGGCAGACTGTCACGATCGCGACCTCACTCGCTCTGTTCGTCTCGGTGTTACTTGTCGCCGTGGGAGTCGCGGTGATTGTCGAGTGGGTCACTGATCCGAGGGATCCGCTGAAAAGGACATACGCCATCGCAGCTTTTATGACGGACACAGCCCTCAGTCTGCGGTACCTGGTCGCGAACCGCCGGCCGTAGCGCAGTCACATGCCGCGATCCGCGCTGTCAAGCCGATCCCCAGGCAACGACTGGGCGCCACCGTTAGCGTGGGCTCATGGGTACAGATCTCAGCGACCGCCAGCGGCCTGAGCACCTAGACCAGGGCAAGGTCACTGGCTTGGACGGGCGCGGTTACGGCCGCCGAAACAGCAGGTGCAAGCGCCACGTCGCTGACGAGCTGATCGCCTCTGGGGTATCCCTAGTCCTCGACATGTACAGCAGCGGTCAGTTCGAGTGGTTCGAGGGTGAGGACGCCACGAAGACGTGGGCTGAGGTTAGGCCCTACGTCATCTCTGCTCAGCCCACCAGCAAACAGTTGGGCGAACATGCGATGTGGAACGCCGGGGTCTGGGGAGACGAGGACGGCAATCAGCTCCTCTATCTAACGGGTTTCTGCTGACCCACGAACGTCCGCTTCTGCCGCGATCCGCGCGCCGGAATGTCCCCGCCACAAGTGACGTTCGCTAGCACTCGAACACTGACCAGCAGATGTCGTTCCGCAACCTCTGGTCATCAAGGACGAGCTCGCGAATCGGCTCCGGGATCTGCTCCCGCTGCCACTGGCACTCGAGCCGCCCGGCTAGCTCCCCCTCGCCGTCGGGCGCCGCTGCACGAACGGCCTTGATCGCATAGGCCGCTGCGCCGAGCTCGTGTGCGGCTACGTGGGCGACCGCCCCGGCCTGGCCAGCGGCGTACGCGGCATGGCGCGCCGCCCCAAGTATGGGTCTGGCCGCACCCATGGCATTGCCCCCGGCCGCGCGTGCCTGCATCATCTTGACCTCGCCACGCACCCAGGCGCGCGCATGCTCGATCGCCCGCCGCGGTCGAGGGTCATAGGGCTGAGCCGACTCAAACAGATCAAGAACATGCTCAGCGCACGCGGCTGCCCAGAGCGCCAGGAGATGGTGATCCGAGTCGGAGAGGGTCCCCCCGCGACGTATCGTCACCAAACGTGGGTCCCGAACCTTCGGGAGGATCATGGCCGAAGTCTGCCTGAGAACTTCCGCATCTGCCGCGATCCGTTCACTGGCAGGTCGACGCGAGGCGCGCCCATCATCGTGAGACATTCTGCAGATGCCCCAGCAACCAAGTGGAATCGCGCAGATTGTGTTGCGCCCGCCGATACTTGGACGGGTCATGGGTTGGACCTTCGTCGGCTCCGGAATCGTTTTTGGAGCATCGGGTTTTGTCGAGCCAGACGACCGGGTGACCCTCGCAGTCATGCTGCTCGCTGGCGCAGCGCTCGCCGCAACGGGCCTGAGTCTCGCGACTTCGCGAGCGCTGGTGACTTCGTCAGGAATTCGATACCGAAGCGGGCTGATTCGAGCCCACGTCCCCGCACAAGAGATAGTCGGCTTCGGCCTAGGACCAGGCTCGGGTGCGCCACCACCACGAGTGGCCTACGTGGTTCACCGGCGCGACCGAAAACCTCTGAGGCTCGTTGGCGTCCAACAGTGGAACTCGAACAACGCACGCACACGAATGGGGAGTGAAACTGTTCGCGTCGCCGACTTGCTTGGCCTGCCCCGGGAGCAGAGCACGTAGCGCCCGAGAACAGCTCAACGGCTCGTCAACGTCCGCATCTGCCGCGATCTGCTCTGTGCGCTGAGTGATGGTGCCGGGCTCTGGGGCTCGTCAGGTGGTGGCCCTTGATTAGTAGTTGCATATCAGACCACGGGCCCCAACAGGCCCAGTCCACAAGTGCAAACAAAGAGCCCCGCCGAGGCTGCAACCTCGCGGGGCATGGCCGGATCAGGGGTAACTGATGCCGACGTTCAAAGCGTACCTATCAGGCTCGTCCGGAGGGATCGGAAATCCGGCCCCAACGGGTGGCATGCGCGACGCTGTGGTGGAGTGGCAACGTCGCGGAGCACCCCATCTGCACTTGGCTGTCTACTGGAATCGAACCGCCGATAAGGTACATTATGTCAACTTACGTAGTGCTGGGGCTCCAACCCCTCTCCCCGCGATGAAGACCGACTTCAAGAAGTCCCTGGACTGCTACCGGGCGAGAGCCGGTGAGTTCCGGGTCGTCGAGGTGCCGACGCTGCAGTACCTGATGGTCGACGGCCACGGCGATCCGAACACCAGCGTCGAGTACGCCGACGCGATCGCCGCGCTGTACCCGGTCGCCTACAAGCTCAAGTTCGCCAGCAAGCGCCGGCTGGACCGCGACTACGTCGTACCGCCGCTGGAGGCGCTGTGGTGGGCCGGCGACATGGCGACGTTCACGACCGCGCGCGACAAGTCCCAGTGGGACTGGACCGCGATGCTGATGGTGCCCGACTGGATCACCGAACACCTGTTCGAGGAAGCTCTTGCAGTGGTATCGGCCGGTGACCGTCCGGCGAGCCTCGACCGGGTCCGGATGGAGACGCTCCACGAGGGCACCTGCGTGCAGACCCTCCACGTCGGCCCGTACGACGCCGAGGCCGCCGTGCTCAGCGAGCTGCACGACCACGTGATCCCCGAGCAGGGACTGCGGCTGACCGGCAGGCACCACGAGATCTACCTCAGCGACCCTCGTCGGGTGGAGCCGGCGAAGCTGCGCACGATCCTGCGCCAGCCGGTCGAGCCGGTCTCCGGGACCGCTCCCTAGGATCGACCCATGGGCACTCGTGCAGGCATCGTCGTCACCGGCACCGAGGTGCTCACCGGACGCGTCAGCGACCGCAACGGCCCGTGGCTGGCCGAGCAGTTGCTCGGGCTCGGCGTCGACGTCGGCCAGATCGTCGTCGTCGGTGACCGTCCCGACGACCTGCGCCGGGCGCTGGCCTACCTCGCGGCCGACCACGACCTGGTGATCACCACCGGCGGGCTCGGCCCCACGGCCGACGACCTCACCGCCGAGATCGTCGCCTCGTTCCAGGGACGCGAACCCGAGCTCGACACCGACCTGGAGCTGGAGATCGCCGGGATCGTCGCGCGTCTCAACGCCGCCCGCGGCCGGGTGACCGACCCGGAGGCCACCGCGGCCGGTACCCGCAAGCAGGCCTGGGTCCCCCGCGGCGCCTCTGTCCTGCCCCCGGTCGGCACGGCTCCCGGTCTCGTCGTACCCGTGGCTGACGGGCGCGACGGCCCGCCCGTGCTGGTGCTGCCCGGACCTCCCGGCGAGCTCCAGGGCATGTGGCCCGCGGCCCTGGAGGACGAGGTCGTCCGCGCCGCCATCGCCGGCCGCTCCGAGCTGCGCCAGTCGACGCTGCGGCTCTGGGGCACGGTGGAGTCCGAGCTCGCCGCGACGCTGCGCGACCACGAGGCCGAGCTGGCTGGCCTGGAGATCACCACCTGCCTGCGCGAAGGTGAGCTGGAGATCGTCACCCGCTACTCCCCTGACTCCGCCGACGCCTACGCCGCCCTGGTGGCCGCGGTCCGGGGCCGGCACGGCGAGACGCTCTTCTCCGCGGACGGCCGCACCATCGACGAGCTCGTCGCGGACGCCCTCCTGGAGCGCGGGTGGACGATCGCCACGGCCGAGTCGTGCACC
Source organism: Nocardioides sp. Z30_9 (assembly GCF_058215735.1). NCBI lineage: Bacteria > Bacillati > Actinomycetota > Actinomycetes > Propionibacteriales > Nocardioidaceae > Nocardioides > Nocardioides sp. Z30_9. The sequence continues at coordinate 192,999 of NZ_JBZAJF010000001.1, read as the reverse complement.
GCGGGCCTCCTGGCGGGTCGGCTCGCAGACCGGGCCGGCTCCTCGGCGTACCTCCTCGGTGGGCTGGTGACCTACGCCAACGAGGCGAAGCGCGACCTGCTCGGAGTCCCCCAGCAGCTGCTCGACACCGTGGGCGCGGTGAGCGCCGAGGTCGCGCAGGCGATGGCTGACGGCGCCCGGGAACGCGTGGGCACCACGATCGGCGTCGGGATCACCGGCATCGCCGGCCCGGGTGGGGGTACGCCGGAGAAGCCGGTCGGACTGGTGCACCTGTGTGTCTCCACCGCGGACCGCACCATCTCGCGCCGGGTCGTCCTGCCGGGTTCGAGGGCCGGCGTCCGGGCCCGCTCCGTGGTCGTCGCGCTGCACCTGCTCCTCGAGCTGCTTGAGGCCTGATCCTCAACCAGCACAGGCGATGCAGGTGCGCGCCGTGGGACGTGCCTCCAGCCGTGCCGGTGCGATCGGCCGGTGGCAGCTCTCGCAGATGCCGTAGATGCCGCCCTCCACCTTCCGCAGTGCGGCGTCGATCTCCACCAGGTGCTGCTCGGCCTGACGGATCAAGGCTCCGGTCTGTGACCGCTCCCACGCGATGGTCTGACCCTCGGGATCGTGCTCGTCGTCGGCGTTCGTGTCCCGGCTCGCGTCGACCACACCGGTGAAGTCCTCCCGCAGGGCGGCCAGTCGCTCTCGCGTGTCGGCCCTCTCCCCTTCGAGTCTCCGCGCCGCACCTCCGGCGTCCACGTGCGGGGGCTTCGGGGTCTCCGGCATACCCCGACCCAACCACGCCGCATCAGCTCGAGGTGGTGCCGCGTCGCCCGACCAGGAGCAGGAACGCACCGCCGAGCACCAGGCACCCCCCGAGACCGCCGAGCCAGCGGTCGGACGCGGCGCCCGTCGCCGGCAACACCTCCGCCACGACCCCGACCTGCACTGAGCCCGAGCCGTTGCCCGAGCCGCCCGCACCCGGCCCGGCAACGGTACTGGGGTTCCGGCGGCAGTCCACGTAGATCGTGCGGCTGCCCAGGACCTCGCCGTTGGCAAGGAGATCGATGACGACGTTCCGGTCCTCATACGGCTCTAGGTCACCGACGATCGTCGTCACGTCACCGCCGTACAGCGGCGCGCTCACCTGCTCGACCCCGCCATTGACGAGCACGGTGAACACCACCGACGAGGCGGGATCTCCGTCGTTGGCCAAGGTCGCGGTCGCGGACCCCGGCGGACACTGAAGAGCAGCAACCGCGACCCTGGGGACGGCTGTCTGGTCGCAGTCCGGCGTCGGGGTGTAGGTGGCGACGAGTTCACCGTCGACGAACACCTCGATGGTGATGGTCTGGTCCTCGAACTGCGCGATGCTGTCGGTCTTGGTCTCCGTCTCCCCAGCAGCGACGACGAGCGGATCGCCGAACGGCTCGCCGTCGATCGACGTGGTGACCGTGATCGCCTCTTCACCGTTGTTCGTGGCCGTGATGGTGGCGAGCGCGTCGGGACCGTCGCAGGCCAGCTCCGCAAGGATCTCGACCCCGGGCGGGGGTGGGGCACAGTCGACGGTGACGACCTTGCTGGCGACCGCGGCGCCGCCGGAGCGCGCCTCGATCGGGAACGGATCGCTCCCTCGACTTGCGAGAAGATCGCTGGACAGCGCCACCGTCTGGCTCTCCCCAGGCGCGACAGGGCCAACGGTTTGATCGAACTCGCCGTCGATGTAGAAGTCGACGATCGCCTGGTCGGTTGCGTCCGCCGCGTTCGAGACGGTGGCCTGGACACGCGGGACGACGCCGTCGCACTCGACGTCCGCGATCAACGCCGACGGCAGCGGACCCGGGTCCGGGTCGGGTGACTGTTGGCAGTCCGGCGTCGGGGTGTAGGTGGCGACGAGATCACCGTCGACGAACACCTCGATGGTGACGGTCTGGTCCTCGAACTGCGAGATGTTGTCGGTCTTGGTCGCTGTCCCCCCAGCAGCGACGACGAGCCCTTCGCCGAACGGCTCGCCGTCGATCGACGTGGTGACCGTGACCGCCTCTTCACCGTTGTTCGTGGCCGTGACGGTGGCAATCGCGTCGGGACCGTCGCACGTCACTTCCGCATTGATCTCGACCTCCGGCGGCGTGGGCTCGGCACAGTCGACGGTGACGACCTTGCTGGTGAGCACGGTGCCGCCGGTGCGTGCCTCGATCGGGAACGGGTCGGTCCCTCGAGCTGCCAGACTGGCGCTGGACAGTGCCACCGTCTGGGTGTCCCCGGGCGCGACCGTGACCCTTTGATCGAAATCGCCGTCGATGAAGAAGTCGACGATCGCCTGGTCGGTTGCGTCCGCCGCGTTCGAGACGGTGGCCTGGACACGCGGGACGACGCCGTCGCACTCGACGTCCGCGATCAAGGCCGACGGCAGCGGGCCCGGGTCCGGAGCCACCTCGCAACCGTTGTTCAAGATGGCCTGACCCTCTGGCCAGTTCCGTCCCTCCGGCACCGTGGGGATCGGCGGGATGATGTCACCCCACGATGCTGGCCCGTCGGGGGTGAAGATCGGGCCGTTGTGCTGGCGCGCGTGCCCCTCCGCCTGTGGGATCGTCACCGTCTGCTGGTTGTACGGATTGGTCCGCGATCCCGTCCGGTGACAGATCGTCACCCTCCTCGGAGGCGCCGCGAGAGCCAGTTCCCGTACCGCCTCGTCGGGCGCGGGTTCGACGCTGTTATCCGTATCCTCCGGCTCCGCCGCTACAGATGGCTCAGGCTCCGCAGACGGCCCATCGGTCGCCTCGTCGCCCGGCTCGGCCGTCGGTTCGGCCGTCGGTTCGGCAGCCGGCTCCTCCGGTTCGGGTCCAGCGGTCGCCGCGTCGGTGGGACCCGCAGCCGGTTCCGACGCCGGTTCAGTGCCTGGGCCAGCGCTCAGATCCCCGGTCGACGCTGCTCCCGCATCGGGCTGGCTGTCCTCGGCAGCGGCCGCCACCGGCACCAGCAGGGCCAACGCAAGAGGCACCGCTACCAAGGAGACGAGGAGCTCCCGAGAACGCACCGACACGGCGACACGGATGGCGCGGATGGCGCGGAGGGCGCGGAACTCATGAGAGTTGTGATCTTTGTCCACCACAGACACCTTCCCGAGAGGATCGCGGGGCAATGCCCGTATCGCCCGCTTCAGCAGCGTGGCACCGGCCTCATAGCGCATCAAGGGCGCAGCGGGGCGCCGATGGGTCCGGACTGGCCCAGCCCTGCCCAGGCATTGACAGCCTGTTTGATGCGGCGGAATCTGAAACGTTGACGCACAGCCCGGTCAACGGGTGACCTGTCTTGGGGTGGAGTCCTAGATTTTGCAGATGTTGTACTCCAAGCTGATCACCCTCGCCACCGCCGGCTACGGCGCGTATGCGGCTGCCAAGCCGCGCCACCTCGCGGACGCGCTCCAGGCACCGCAGGACCAGGCCCCGGCCTTCGACCGGATGGCCTACACCTATGCCGGCCGCGACCTGTCCATCTCCGGGATCGCGCTGGCGTCGAAGAACCCTTCGGTGATCAGCGCGATGATGGCCCTGCGGATCCTGGGCGACCTCTCCGACGCCCTGGTCCTGAGCACGGGCACCTCGAAGCCGGACGTGCGGAAGAAGGTGCTCGCGGTGACCCTCGGTTGGGCGGCACTGAACACCGCGGCGCTGGTCGCCGACCGCCGCGCGCTGAAGAGCTGAGCCACTCCCCCGTGACAACGGCTCTCGTCACCGGCGCCTCCTCGGGGATCGGCCGAGCCACCGCGCAGCTGCTCCTCGAGCGCGGGCACCGCGTCATCGGCACCAGCCGTGACCCGGGCTCGATCCCCGGGGACGACCGTCTCGCGGGGGTGGACTACCGGCCGCTCGACCTCACCGACCTGGCCGGGGTCGATGCCTTCGTCGACGCCCTGTCCGCGGACGGCATCGCCGTCGACATCGTGGTCAACAACGCTGGTGAGTCCCAGAGCGGACCGCTGGAGGACCTCCCGGTGGACGCCCTCGAGCGGCTGTTCCGCCTCAACGTGCTCGGTCCCGTCCGCCTGACCCAGCTGCTGCTCCCCCGCATGCGCCAGCGCGGCTTCGGCCGGGTGGTGATGGTCGGGTCGATGCTGGCCAGCTTCCCGCTCGCCTACCGGTCGTCGTACGTCGCCACCAAGGCCGCCATCAAAGGGTTCGCCACCGCGGCGCGCTACGAGGTGGCGCCGTACGGCGTGTGGCTGACGACCGTCGAGCCCGGTTCGATCAACACCGGGATCAGCGAGCGCCGCACCAGGTACATCGCCGAGGACTCCCCCCACCTCGACCGGTTCCGCACCATGCTGCGCATCCTGGACGCCAACGAGCGCTCCGGCATCACCCCGGAGCAGGTCGCGGAGACGATCGTGCGCGCGATCGAGGCAGCGGAGCCGGCTCCGCTGTACGCCGTCGGCAGCAACGCCGGCGCGGTCTTCGCCCTGCGGCGCGCCCTCCCCCGCTCGCTGGTCGAGACCGTGATCTCACGGAAGTTCGGGCTCACCCGCACGCCGGTGCCCACCGGCTCGGGCCCCGGTGGCTAGCATCGCCGGGTGACTTCCCTACGTCGACTCTCCCTGCTGTTCGTGCTCCCGATCCTCGCCCTCTCGGCTGCATGCGGCAGCGACGAGGCGAAGACGCCGAAGAGCGAGAGCTCCGACTGCAGCTACACCGAGGACGGGACCGCGGCCAAGCCGGTCGACCCGCCCTCGGGCGACCTGGACGAGGACGCGCCGAAGGAGATCACCATCGGCACCGACCAGGGCGACGTGAAGGTCAGCCTCGACCTCGACAAGGCGCCGTGCACCGTGAACTCGTTCCTGTCGCTGGCCAAGCAGGGCTACTTCGACAACACCGTGTGTCACCGGCTGACCGACGAGGGCATCTTCGTGCTCCAGTGCGGCGACCCGTCGGCGACGGGCAGCGGCGGCCCCGGCTACTCCGTCGACGACGAGCTCGTGGAGAACGACCCCCGCCTGCAGCCGTGCGAGGTGGACGCCGCCACCGGTACCGAGGTGTGCACCTACACCGCGGGCACCCTGGCGATGGCGAACGCGGGCCTCCCGGACACCAACGGCTCGCAGTTCTTCCTGGTCTACAAGGACTCCCCCCTGCCTGCGGCGTACACCCCCTTCGGCCGGATGAGTGCCGCGGGCCTGAAGGTCGTGCAGAAGATCGCCGCCGCCGGCACCAAGGAGCCGGACGCCACCGGCAACACGGCCCCCAACACCCCGGTGACCATCACCTCGGTGAAGTAACCCCGCAGGCGGGGCCTTCGCCGGGTTTGTATGGTCGATCCATGGAATTCCGATACCTCGGCAACTCAGGCCTCAAGATCTCAGAGATCACCTACGGCAACTGGCTCACCCACGGCTCCCAGGTCGAGAACGACGTCGCCACGCAGTGCGTGCGCGCCGCGCTCGACGAGGGCATCAGCACCTTCGACACCGCTGACGTCTACGCGAACACCAAGGCCGAGTCGGTGCTCGGCGACGCCCTCAAGGGCGAGCGACGCGAATCGCTGGAGATCTTCACCAAGGTCTACTGGCCCACCGGTCCGGGCGGCAAGAACGACACCGGCCTGTCCCGCAAGCACATCATGGAGTCGATCAACGGGTCCCTGACCCGGTTGCAGACCGACTACGTCGACCTCTACCAGGCACACCGCTACGACACCGAGACCCCGCTCGAGGAGACGATGCAGGCCTTCGCCGACATCGTCCGCCAGGGCAAGGCGCTCTACATCGGCGTCAGCGAGTGGACCGCCGACCAGATCCGCGACGGCCACGCGCTGGCCAAGGACCTCGGCATCCAGCTGATCTCCTCCCAGCCGCAGTACTCCATGCTGTGGCGGGTCATCGAGGACGAGGTGGTCCCCACCTGTCACGAGCTCGGCATCTCCCAGATCGTCTGGTCGCCGATCGCCCAGGGCGTGCTGAGCGGGAAGTACCTTCCCGGCCAGGCACCGCCGCAGGGCTCGCGCGCCACCGACGAGAAGGGCGGCGCGAACATGATCAAGCGGTTCATGGACGACGACGTGCTCACCCGCGTGCAGGCGATCAAGCCGGTGGCCGAGGAGCTCGACCTCACCATGGCCCAGCTCGCCGTCGCGTGGGTGCTGCAGAACGAGAACGTCGCCGCAGCCCTCGTCGGGGCCTCGCGGCCTGAGCAGGTCAGCGAGAACGTCAAGGCCGCCGGGGTGAAGATCCCCGCGGAGCTGATGGCGAAGATCGACGACGCGCTGGGCGACGTCGTGGAGCGTGACGGCGCCAAGACCGCGGAGAACTCACCGCAGACCCGGGTCGCCTGAGCCAGCCTGGGCACGGCCTGGACACCATCGGGCGGGCCTCGCCGTCGGCTGACCTGTCAGCCGGCGGCGCGGCAGCTCTCGAACATGGTGTGCTTCACAAGCGATGCCCACCTGCCCGACAGCTCGCCGGGCGCGACGTCCGCCTCGACCCGCTCGGTGGGCGTCGCAGTGACCACGCTGCCGTCCACGGCGTACGACGTCCGCAGAATGTCCCACGTGGGCGAGGAGCCGGCCGGCTTGTGCGGGACCGCCTCGGTGACCACCACTCCCCCGGTCCCGCAGTCGACGCTCAGCGGGTGCTCCTGCACGTCGGTGGCCGTGAACGGCACCAGCGGACGTCCTTCGACCTCCAGCTCGGTCCAGGCCCCCTCGTCGGGTGCGAACAGCCGGACCTGGAACCCACCACGCGGGTGGTCCTGGCGGATGGCGAACAACGGACCCTGCAGCCCCGGCACGTCCACCTTGAACGACTCGGTCACCGGGGGCTCACCGGCGGGCAGGGTCGGAGAACCGGTCGGGGTGGGCGGCACCGAGGCCTCCGTCGACGTCGACTCGGACGTCGACGTGCCGTCCCCGGCCGAGCCGCACCCTGCCAGCAGGACCGCTGCCACGAGGGCAACCACGAGAAGAACCAGTCTGCGCACCATGGGGATGGGACGCACGCGGTCGCCGAACGGTTCCGTCATGGCGTCACCGTAGTCCGCAACCGTCCCAGCCCCCGGGTCCGCCCCCGTGTCGGCGTCTAGAGTCGGCCACGTGAGCACGATGAAGTCCAGGCGGCCAGGCCCCTCGGTGCGCATCCGCGTCGTGGAGCACCGTGACGGCTCCCGGCTCGAGCACGAGGACCGGGTGGCCACCGAAGAACCGCTGGAGATCCGGGTGGCGGCACCGGGCCTGCCCGCCCAGCGGGTCGCGGTCACCATGCGCACCCCCGGGCAGGACTTCGAGCTCGCCGCGGGCTGGCTGGTCCACGAGGGCGTGACCACGCCTGAGGCGATCGCCGCGGTGAAGTACTGCACCGACTCGACGCTCTCCGACCTCGAGGAGTTCAACGTCGTCACGGTCGACCTCGCCGCTCCTCCGCTGACGCTGCCCACCGCCCGGCTGGTCAACTCGGCGTGCGGGGTGTGCGGGACCGAGACGGTCCAGGACGTGCTCGCGGCCGCCAGGCCGGCCGAGCCGGTGACCCTGGCCCGCGACGTGCTGCTGTCCCTGCCCGACCGGCTTCGCGAGCACCAGCCCGGGTTCGACCGGACCGGAGGCCTGCACGCGGCCGGCCTGTTCACCGCGACGGGGGCCGCGGTCGTCGTACGCGAGGACGTGGGGCGCCACAACGCGGTGGACAAGGCCGTCGGCGCCCGCATCCTGGCCCGCGAACCGGTGCCGCCGGTGCTCACGCTCAGCGGCCGGGTGGGCTTCGAGCTGGTGCAGAAGGCCGTGGTCTCCGGGGTCTCGGCGATCGTGGCCGTCGGCGCCCCCACCTCCCTGGCGACCTCGCTGGCCCGCGACGCCGGGCTCCTGCTCGCCGGGTTCACCCGCGCCTCGCGCTGCGTGGTGTACGCCGGCGGCGACCGGGTCACGGACTGACGACCGTCCTTCCCGTAGCGTCTGCCCGTGCCCTCCACTGCCCCGCGTGACGACTCGACCGCCCGGCGACTGCTCGACGCGCAGGTCGCGCACCACCTCGACCGGCTCAGCGGCGACCTGCTCGCACCGACGCTGTCCCATCTCGCCACCGAGCTGCTGGGCGCCGTCGGACAGCACCGGCTCGACGACCTCCTCGACCGGGACGCGGTCACCACCGTGGTGGTCGGGGCCCTCGACCACGCCCTGCGCAGGGAGCACCTCGAACAGGTCCTCGACGAGCTTCCCGGGCACCTGCCCGTGGTCGAGCAGGCCCTCGAGCAGCTGACCACCGGCCCGGAGGTCGGCCTGATGGCCTCGCGGTTCATGGGTCGCATCGTCGGTGAGGTGCTCCAGGCCAACAAGGCGGTCACCGACAAGGTCCCCGGCCTGGGGTCGCTGATGTCGTTCGGCACCAGCGCCGCCTCGAAGATGATGGGCGCCGCCGACAAACAGTTCGAGGGACTCATCGGGGACACGATGGGCAAGGGCGGCACCTTCGCCGTACGCCGCCTCAACCGGATCCTGGTCGAGACGCTCCGCGACCCGACCACCCACGACGCCGTCCTGGAGGCCTGGGACCTGCTCACCGAGGAACAGGGCCGCGACGAAGGTGTCGCACGGCTGGCGGACGTGGTCGTGGAGGGGTTCTTCGACCGGTTCGGGCAGCGCACCGCGACCGAGCTGCTCGAGGAGCTCGACCTCGACCAGGAGGACCTGGTCGAGGACGTGGTCCGGGTGGCCCCACGGGTCGTCGAGGTGCTGCGCGAGAGCGGCGACCTGGAACGGGTCCTGCGCGCCGAGCTCGAGCCGTTCTACTCCTCGCCCGAGGTCGCTGCCCTGCTCAAGGGCTGAGCGTGACCGGCAGCTGCGCGTAGCCGCGCAGGATCCGGGTCCGCCTGCGGGTGGCGCCCTGTTCGAGGCGCAGGTCGGGGTAGCGCTCGAACAGTGTGCGCAGCCCCACCTCTCCCTCCATCCGGGCGAGCGCCGCGCCGAGGCAGTAGTGCCGGCCGGCGGAGAACGAGACGTGGTCGCGGGCGTTCTCCCGGGCGACGTCGAAGGTCTCGGGCCGGGGGAAGACTCCGGGGTCACGGTTGGCGCCCACCAGCAGCCCGACCATCACCGTGCCGCGGCGCATCGCGACACCACCGACCTCGGTGTCGGCCCTGACCATCCGCCCGGTGAGCAGCACCGGCGGGTCCAGGCGGAGCACCTCGTCGACGGCGTTGGGCCACAGGTCCGCGCGCTCGGCGAGCACCGTTCGCTGGTCGGGGTCAGCGGCGAGCATCGCGATGCCGTTGCCGAGCAGGTTCACGGTGGTCTCGAAGCCGGCCGCCAGGACCAGCCCGGCCGTGGACTTCAGCTCGGCGTCGGTGAGCCCGATGCCGTCCTCCTGGGCGGCGACGAGCTGGCTGAGCAGGTCGTCGCCCGGCTGCCGTCGCAAGCCCGCGAGGTGCTGGTCGAGCCACTGGTCGAACTCGCGCAGCGCGGACTCGACGTGGCGGAACTCCCGCCAGGACAGGCCGAGGTCGAGGCTGGGCGCGGCGGCCTCACCGAACCGGAGGACCTGGTCGCGGTCCTTCTCCGGGACCCCGAGGATCTCGGCGATCACGGTGACCGGCAGCAGGCTGCAGTACGACGCGACGATGTCCGCGGGGCTGCTCGGGTCGATCCGGTCCAGGAGGCCGGTGGCGATCTCCTGCGTCCGGGCGCGCAGTTGCTCGACCGCGCGCACGCTGAAGACGCGCGAGACCAGCTTGCGGTAACGGGTGTGGTCCGGCGGCTCGGTCACCAGCAGCGACGGTGGCGTCAGCGGGCCCAGCGGCGCGTCCCGCATCGACCAGGCCTGCAGCCGCCCCAGCGCGCCCTCCCCCTCGACGGTGCCGAAGGCGGCGCGGGCGTCGGGGCTCGACAGCAGCTCCCGCACCGCTGCGTTGTCGGCGCTGACCGCGGCGTACCTCCCCCGGTAGACCGGCCCCTGCTCCCGCAGCTCGTCGAGGATCGGGTCGAGGTCGCTGCCCCGGCCGGAGTGGGTGGCGACGAACATCCGCCCGTGCAGGTCGCCTTGCCTGGCGGCCCGCCGGAGCACGGCACGCGGCAGCGCATGGCCGAGCGACCACCGCACGGCTGCGCGCGTCACGGGGACTGGACTCACGGGGACGGTGCGGAGCTGGGCCATGCGGATCCTCCGGGATCGGTGACGTGCTCGGGGAGGCTACAGCTCCCGTTCGTAGGCGACCATGGCCGGTCCGCCCTCGCCCTCGGTGCTCCGGAACCCGGCCGCCTCGTAGAGGCGCATGGCGAGCCGGTCATCCTCGCTGGTGATCAGGAACGCGTAGTCGGCGCCGAGCTCCCGCGCGACCCGCAGGGCCTCGGTGATCAGGTCCCGGCCGTGTCCGTGCCCGCGGTGCTCCGGTACGACGTAGAGCTCGGCCAGGTAGGCCTCCCCCGCCGTGCTCCACAGCGAGGGCTGCACCCGCATCACCGCGACGCCGACCGGTGCACCTTCCTCCGGCTCCCGGGTGAGCAGCACCGTGACCTGGTCCTGCGCCACCAGCTCGGCGAGCCGATGGGCCAGCCACTGGGGCGGCGGCGAGGGCTCGTCGTACTCCACGTTGAAGTCGTGCAGCAGCCGTGCGGCGTCGCGCACTCCTGCGTCGTCCGGGCCACCGGTCACCGTCTCGGTCATGGCCCCAGTGTGCCCGTGCCGGGCCGCCTCAGCGGCTGGAACGGCGCCGGGCGAGCAGGGTGGAGTCGGCGATGTGCATCGTCACACCGTCGCGGGTGGTCACCCTGGGTCGCTGCTCGGCCACGAGCACCTCGAAGTCCTCGGGCAGGGCGGGAAGGAGGTCCTCGGCGAGGAACATCGCCCGCCGGTGGCTCTCGGTGAGCTGGGTGTGCTCCTCGGACGGCTCGTGACCCACGACCAGGAGGTGGCCACCGGGCGCGACGGCCTCGGTGAGCCGGCGGGTCACCTCGACCATGCCGCCGTCCGGCGGGTGCAGGAAGTGAGTGCTGACCAGGTCGAAGGAATGCCCGGCCGGGTCGAAGGTGCGTGCGTCGACCTGCCACCAGTGGGTGCGGTCGGCGACGCCTGCCTGCTCGGCGTGCCGGGCCGCGCGGGCCAGTCCGTTGGCGGAGAAGTCCGCACCGGTGACCTCCCAGCCCTGCCGGGCCAGCCAGATCACGTCGCCGCCCTCGCCGCAGCCCACGTCGAGCGCGGTGCCCGGAGTCAGCTTCGAGGCCTCGGTGACCAGCTGCGGGTTGGGGTCACCGCTCCACATCTGGGCGTCGCCGGAGTACCGCTCCTCCCAGCCCGCGGGCTCGAAGAAGGAGGCGGCCTCCTCCTCGGTCATCGCGTGGCCGTGCCCGTGCTGCTGGTCGGGCTGGTCCTCGTGCTGGTGCCCACTCATGGTGACCGCTCCTTCGTCGTACGACGCCGGACTGCGTCTCCAGCACAGCATGCGGACCACCTGGAGCAGAAGCAAGGATGCTTGCCGTTCTGGCAAACGCCTGCCGGTTGGCCAGCGCTCAGCGCAGGGCGAGCGCCCCGCACACGTCCGGCTCCCAGGGCAGCTCGGACTGCTTGGCGATCTCGGCGTCGAGCGCCGCGGCCACGTGCTCGGGCCAGGGAGCGGTGAGGCGGGTCTCCATGTCGATGTGCAGGAAGATCTCCTCCATCACGAAGCTGAGCCGCTCGTTGGTGTCGTCGAGGAGGTAGACCAGCGCGTGCGCGGCCCGCTCGGATCGTCCTAGCAGCCGCACCCGCGAGGAGATGCTGGCGCCGGTCAGGAGCTCGGCGAGGTAGACCAGGTGGTGCTCGGCGGAGAAGCAGGCGTGCCCTTCCGCGGGCCAGTTCTGCGGGATCCCCAGCGCGACCAGGGACTCATCGAGCCCCTCGCTGGCGATGCCGGTGTAGTGCCTGACGTTGAGGTGCCCGTTGGCGTCCTCGAACGGCACCGGCACCGGCTGGACGGTGTAGGCGGGAAGGGCAGCGAGCTGCTCGTACGTGGGATGGGATGGGCGCACAAAATGTGAGATTACCGGGAGGCCGGGAGCGGCCTTCCCCCAGACCCCCGTCGCCGGCCCCCGAGTGACTCAGCCGAGCGTGGCCACGTCGATGACGAAGCGGTATCGGACGTCGGAGGCGAGCACCCGCTCGTAGGCCGCGTTCACCTGGTCCACCGAGATCACCTCGACCTCGGCCCCGATGTGGTGCTCGGCGCAGAAGTCCAGCATCTCCTGGGTCAGGGCGATGCCGCCGATCAGCGATCCGGCGAAGGACCGACGTGCCCCGATGAGCGATCCCACGCGCAGGCTGAGCGCCTCGGGCGGGACGCCGACGTTGACCAGGGTGCCGTCGACGGCGAGCATCCCGAGGTGGCGGTCGAGGTCGATCGCGGCGCTGACGGTGTTGAGGATCAGGTCGAAGTGCCCGCGCAGCTGCTTGAAGGTGCCCGGGTCCGAGGTGGCGTGGTAGTGGTCCGCGCCGAGGCGCAGCCCGTCCTCCTGCTTCTTCAGCGACTGCGAGAGCACCGTGACCTCGGCACCGAGGGCGTGCGCGATCTTGACCGCCAGGTGGCCCAGGCCACCGAGCCCCACCACTGCGACCTTCCTGCCCGGGCCGGCTCCCCACTTGCGCAGCGGCGCGTACGTCGTGATCCCCGCGCACAGCAGCGGCGCAGCCTCGGCCGAGCCGATGCCGGCGGGCACGGAGAGGACGTAGTCGGCGTCCACCACGACGTGGGTCGAGTAGCCGCCCTGCGTGGTGGTGCCGTCGCGGTCGGTGCCGGCGTACGTCGCGACCATGCCGTCCGTGCAGTACTGCTCGTCGCCGTTGCGGCAGTTGTCGCACTCGCCGCACGAGTTGACCATGCAGCCGACTCCGACCCGGTCGCCGACTGCGTGCCGGGTGACCCCGGACCCGACCTCGGTCACGGTGCCGACGATCTCGTGGCCGGGCACGACCGGGAACGGCTGGCGCCCCCAGTCGCCGTTGACGGTGTGGATGTCGGAGTGGCAGATCCCGGCGTACTCGATCTCGATCAGGACGTCGTTGGCACCCACGTCCCGGCGTTCGATGGTGGTCGGGGCCAGCGGTGCACCAGCGGCGGGGGCGGCGTACGCGTTCACGAGCATGGTGATGTGAGGTCCTCGCGGTGGAAGTCGGGGCTCGCGGTCGTCCGAGCGCGGGCCTACGCTAGCGAAGATGAGCCGCATCTTCCGCGTCAGCGTCGCCTCGGTCTACCCGCACTACGTCAACAAGGTGGAGCGGAAGGGACGCACCCGGGCCGAGCTCGACCAGGTTTTCGAGTGGCTCACCGGTTTCGACGAGGCGGCCCTGCATGCGCACCTCGAAGCCGAGACCACCTTCGAGGACTTCTTCGCCGAGGCCCGGCTCAACCCGCTGGCGTCCTCGATCACCGGTGTCGTGTGCGGCGTGCGGGTGCAGGACATCGAGGACCCGTTGATGCAGAAGATCCGCTACCTGGACAAGCTCGTCGACGAGCTCGCCAAGGGCAAGGCACTGGAGAAGGTGCTGCGCACGGCCTAGCCCGAGCCGGCGAGAACCCCCGCGGCGTACCACTCCTCCCCTGTTCTGGGGATTCCTGGCTGCGCCCTCCGTGCCCAAGTCTTTGCTGACGCCGATCGGGTCAGGGGTGACGGAAACATGTCGGGACAGTGGCAACCTGCCGGTTCGAGAACCACGAGAGCGCTCCCCCTGATCGTGCTGGTGCTGATGATCGGGCTGCTGGCCGTCCTGGCCGGGCTGTACGCGCTCCACGACCAGGACAAACAGTCCCGCGCGCGGACCAGGGAGCTCGACCAGCGCGTCCTCCGGCTGACCCAGGAGCAGGAGGCGAGCCGGAAGGCCCTCTCGGAGATGGCCGGGTCGTCGTCGCGGCTCCAGGGCGAGGTCAGCCAGATGAAGGACGACGTGGGGGCGTTGCTCGACTCCGTCGGGGAGCTCGACTCCACCGTGCGGGACCAGGCCGAGCGCACCATCGACATCGCCAAGGTCTCCAAGGCGGCGCTGCCCTCCGTGGTCGTCGTCGAGTGTGGCGGCAGCCAGGGTTCGGGGTTCGCCGTGAGCGGGGCCCAGAGCACCGAGAGCACGACGTCGGTCCTGACCAACCATCACGTGGTCTCCGACTGCATGGGCGACGAGTTCGAGGTCGGCTCCAGAAGGGCGTCCACGACGTACGAGACGAGGCTCGTCTCCTGGGACGAGGAGCACGACCTGGCTCTCCTCGAGCTCGATGCCGACCTCCCCCCGCTCGAGGTTGCCGATACGCCGGAGAAGGGGGACTCGGTGGTGGCGATCGGAGCACCGCTGGGGCTGGAGGACAGCGTCACCGTCGGCGTCGTCTCCAACATGTCCAAGGAGTTCTTCCAGACCGACGCGGGCATCAACCCCGGCAACTCCGGTGGACCGCTGCTCGACCGGCACGGCAAGGTCCTGGGCGTCAACACGATGACGGCGGCCGACACCGACCTGATGACCTCGATCGAGGGCATCTCCTGGGCGGTCCGGATGGGTGTGGCCTGCCGCGCCGTGCTGACGTGCGGCACACCTTGACGTCGGCCCGGTGCGTGGCACGCTTGGGCGATGCCGACGCGCGAGCAGCCCTGGTCCGACGAGAACCCGGCGCCCGCCCGGGTCGTGGTGCTCACCCGCAACCCGATCTCCGAGGCCATCGCCACGATCGCGACCACCGCCGGTCGCGACGTCACCGTGATCGATGAGGACACCGACGGTCGTGGCGTCGCAGCACTGGCCGGACTCGGGCTGCGTGCGGGCGACGCGGTGGTGCTGTGTGACCACGACGCCCCGGACGCACCGCAGGTCCTGCGGGACGCACTCGCCTCCCCCGCGTCGTACGTCGCGATGATGGCCAGCCGCCGCCGCGCCGCGGGGTTGCAGGAGGACCTGGCGACCGAGGGCGTGGCGGGCCTGGAGAAGCTGCACGTCCCCGCCGGTCTCGACACCGGGGGCAAGGCCCCCGGCGAGATCGCGCTGTCGGTGGTCGCGGAGATCGTGGCGTGCTCCTACGGCCGCAGCGGCGGGCCGATGGCCGGCTGACCCCGTGCACGCCGCCGGTGTCAGGGTGTCCCCATGGCCCGGATCTCCCTCTCGCGACTCCCGGGAGACAGGGTCCTCGTCGTCGCCGACGGGGTCGAGCGCGAGCTGGGGACGGCCGAGCTGCCGGCGTACGTGCGCGAGCACGAGGCGGACCGGCCGCGCTGGGTCTGGGACGACACCGCCCGGTGGTACCCGCCCCTGCTGGCGGCCGGGGTGCGGGTCGAGCGCTGCCACGACCTGCGGCTGTGCCACCAGCTGCTGCTGGGGGCACCCGCCGTGGACGCGCGGTTGCTGGAGGGCTCGCAGTCGGAGCACTGGGACCGGCTCGGGCCGGCGACGCCTTCCGACCCGGCCCTGTTCGCCTCCGACGACGTCACCGAGCACCTGCGGGCCGACCTCGAGGACGCCCGTCAGCTCGCAGCGGTGGCGGCGTCGAGCGAGCCAGCTCGGCTCGGCCTGCTGCTGGCGGCGGAGTCCTCGGGAGCACTCGCCGCGGCCGAGATGACCCACGCGGGTGTGCCGTGGCGGGTGGAGGTCCACGAGCAGCTGCTCACCGACCTGCTCGGGCCGCGACCGCCGCGCGGCGCCCGGCCGGCGGGACTGGAGGCGCTGGCCGTCGAGGTGCGTGCCGCGTTCGAGGCGCCGAGGCTCAACCCCGACTCCAGGCCGGAGCTGCTGGCGGCGCTGCGTCGGGCCGGGCTGGACGTCGCGGACACCCGCGCCTCGTCGCTGCGCCACCTGGAGCACCCGGGCATCACCGCGCTGCTGCGCTACAAGCAGCTGGCGCACCTGTTCTCGACCAACGGGTGGGCCTGGATCGACGAGTGGGTCAGCGACGGCCGGTTCCGTCCGTCGTACCAGCCCGCCGGCTCGGCCACGGGTCGCTGGTCCTCCAACGGCGGCGGCGCGCTCTCCATCCCGGTGCAGGTCAGGCCCGCTGCCGTGGCCGACGACGGGTGGGTTTTCGTGGTCGCCGACGTCGCCCAGCTGGAGCCACGCGTTCTGGCCGGGATGAGCGGCGACCGGGCGCTGCTCCGCTCGGCCCGGGGCACCGACCTCTACGAGGGCATGGTCGAGGACGGCGCCGTGGCCACCCGGAACGCCGCCAAGCTGGGCCTGCTCGGGGCGATGTACGGCGCCACCCGGGGCGAGAGCGGGCGCCTGGTCGCCGGGCTGACCAAGCGATACCCCGACGCCTTCGGCCTGGTCGAGGAGGCGGCCCGTGCCGGCGAGCGGGGCGAGGTGGTGCACACGCTGCTGGGCCGGGGGTCGCCGAGCCCGGGCGAGGCGTGGGCGCACCTCGTCGAGGACCCCTCGGTCGACCCGGACCTGAGAGCCAACCGGCGACGCACGCACGGGCGGTTCACCCGCAACTTCGTGGTGCAGGGCACCGGCGCGGAGTGGGCGCTGTGCTGGATCGCCGACCTGCGCAACCGGCTCTGGCGCCTGAGCGCGGACGGCTCCCTGGTGTCGCGGCCGCACCTGGTGTTCTTCCTGCACGACGAGGTCGTCGTACACACCCCGGCAGCGCTCGCGGACGCGGTGGCCGAGCAGACCCACCAGGCGGCGGCGACGGCCGCGAGCCTGCTGTTCCGCGACGTCGCCGTCGACTTCCCGCTCAACGTCTCGATCGTGCGGTCGTACGCCGAGGCCGGCAAGCCGGGCGCGACCCCCACCTGATCCTCAGGACGCCGACACGCAGAACTCGTGACCGTCGGGGTCGGCCAGCACCACCCAAGGGACGTCGCCCTGACCGATGTCGACGCGGGTCGCGCCGAGGGCGAGTAGTCGCTCGACCTCGTCCTGCTGGTCCGCGTCGGCCGCCGGGACGAGGTCGAGGTGGAGCCGGTACCTGCCGGTCTTCGGTGGCAGCGGCGGGCCGCCCCAGGTGAGCTTGGGACCGCCGTGCGGGGAGCGGATCGCGGTCTCCTGGTCCTGGTCCCACACCAGCGGCCACCCCAGCGCCGCGCTCCAGAAATAGCCGGTGGCCTGCGACCCGTCGCAGGCGAGTGCGCCAAGGAATCCGCAGTCGGCCAGGAACTGGTTGCCGGGCCCGATCACGCAGAACTCGTTGCCCTCGGGGTCTGCGAGCACCACGTGTCCCTCCTCGGGCCGCTGGCCGATGTCGATGTGCCGCGCTCCCAGGGCGATCGCCCTGTCCACGGTGCGCTGCTGGTCCGCGAGCGAGGTGCTCGTCAGGTCGAAGTGCATCTGGTTGGGGACAGACTTCTCCTCATCGGTGGGCACGAACCTGATCCGGAAGCCGGTGTCGTCGGCCGGCAGCAGCGTGAGCCCGGCTCGGGGATCCTCGCGCAGCTCCCACCCCAGCAGCCCCGACCAGAACCCGGAGACAGCGACGGGATCCTGGGCGTCGATGCAGAGCGCCTCGATCCGGGAGGTCACTGGTCCGCCGCGACACGTTCCACGAGGGCGACCGCCTCGGCGACGGGTGGGAGCTCGGCCATCTCCTGCGCGATCGCGGCCGCCGCCTGCCCGTAGGAGGGCTCGGACACGAGACTCGCCACGGCCTCGGCCACCGCGCCGATCCCCTGCGGCCCGCCCGCGACATGGAGCCCGGCGCGGGCGGCCTGCACGTGCTGGGCGTTGATCACCTGGTCGCTGGCGAACAGCGGCAACACAGCCTGGGGAACACCCGCGGCCAGCGCGGCCATGGTGGTGCCGAACCCGCCGTGCCCCACGACCGCAGCGCAGTCGTGCATCACCTCGGGCTGGCTCCACCAGCGCTCCACCCTGGCGTTCGCAGGCAGCGGGTCGAGGTCTCCGGGATCGATCCCCGCACCCGTGGTCAGCAGCACCCGCACCGGGCTGCCGGCGAGGGCGTCCAGCACGTCGGCGTACACCGTGGCGAAGGGTCCGAGCGTGGCAGTGACGGAGCCGAAGCTGACGTACACCAGCGGGGCCGACGGATCGCCCCAGGGCTCGGGCAACGAGGCGTGGGCGGAGCTCAGTGACGCATCGTGGAACCGCAGCACCGGCGGCCCCGGCGTGCTGCCGGTGCCGTGCGCCTCGTCGAGGGATGCGGGGACGTTGGTCAGTGTCGGCGCCGCGAGCATCGCACCGGCGCCCGCTCCGGCGGGCAGCCCGGCCAGGGCATCGAGCTCGGCGAGGGACTCCCCCACCGCGCTCAGCATGAACTCGGTGGTCTCGGACATCCCGATCGCCACCGTCACCTGGGGGACCCCCGCTGCGGTCGCGGCGGCGAGGGACCCGAACTCGCACGGCTCGCGGAGCACCGCGTCAGGACGCCACGAGCCGGTGAGCTCGACGAGACCGGGCAGCGCGGACTGGGCGTCGAGTCGGCCGAACACCTCGCTGACCACCAGGTCGTTGGCCTCCTCGAACGACATCGAGGGCACCCGCGCGAAGGTCGCCCCCATCAGGTCGGCGGGGGCGTCGGCGAATGCGCGGTGCTCGAAGCCCGCGGCGCCCACCGCGCCGGCGAAGGATTCCGGCGCCGCCACCACCACCTCGTGCCCGGCCTCGACGCAGGCCCGGGCGACCGGGACCAGCGGGCCGAAGTGACCCGCCCCCGCCGTCGTGGAGACCAGCACGCGCACCCCGCGATCATCCCACGCGACCTGCGTCCCGGCCCAGAGCTGAGTACCGGCGCGCAGTGACCTGAGTACCTGCGCGATGGTGGTGCGCCGGCGCACCGGGCAACCTGACGGTACGCCGCGACGACGCGGCCCCTCATTCCCCAGGAGATCCCATGACCCAGCAAGTCCCGCCGGTGGCGAGTCGTCCGAGGAAGTACGTCGCCGGGCTGGTGCCCGTCGTACTGGCCAACCTCGTTCTCGGCCTGCCGGCGTACTTCATCGCGTTCCTGTTCGCCTACGGCTTCCGCGACCAGGTGGGTGCCGCGGAGCACATGATGTTCATCGTGCAGATCGCGATCTTCGCGACGGTGACGGGGCTGATCGCCGCGGCCGTGACGGCGGCACGGCCCGGGCGACCGTTCGGGAGGAGGGCCGCGTTCGGCGTACTGGCCTCCCTGGCCCTGAACTCGGCCGTGGTCGGCGCGGGCAGCATCGTCAGCGCGATGCACAAGGACGAGAACTCGGTGTCCGCGGACTTCTCCACCACGACCGACGTCCTGGTCGCGACGGGGCTCTTCCTGGTGGCCGTCGCGCTGACCGTGGCGGCGGTGCGCACCGAGCGGGGCGTGCCCACGACCTAGTGGGTCCCCTTGATCACGAAGTAGGAGCCGCGGATCGTGCCGGCGAGCTTGGACTTCTGCCGGGCGAACTTGAACCCGCTCAGCTCCTCGGGCACCTCCATCCCCTCGGCCAGCTTGAACCCGACAGCACGCTTGCCGCCGTCCTCGATCGCGTACATCACGTTGATCGAGAGGCCGGACTCGTAGAACACGTAGGCCATCCGGGTCCCGTCGACCTCGAAGGCGGTCGCCTCGAGCGGCTTCGCGGCGATGGCCAGGCCGCGCTCCTTCTCCAGGACGGTGTGCACCCAGTCGACGACATCGGGGGCCTCGGCTGCGGGGGTGACGGCGAAGTCGTGGGAGTACTTGTTCTTGAAGTACCTCGCCTCGTTGGCCCTGAGCCCGGCGAGGGAGTCGGCGACGGGCGACGGCTCCAGGCCGGCCGTCGAGACGTGTTGGAAGTCGACCAGTGACGACATGAGCACTCCTGAGGATCTCGTGGGTGGAGGTGCGCTGCACCGTTGTGGAGTTGACGGTCGGGAGCGCGGGAGTGTGACCGGCGTGACCGATGAATCTCCACGTTGCGGACGGTCCACATCGCGTGACTACTGAAGACGACACCTCGCCCGGCTCCCCCGGCCACGAGTTCACCCGGGGCCTCTACGGATGGATCACCCACACCGAGTTCGCCAGCGACGACCCCGAGGCGACCCGCGCCTGGGCCGCGGACGTGCTGGGCTGGGTCTTCCAGCCCCCGTTCCCCACGCCGGCGGGCGACTACTCCCTGTTCGCCTACTCCGACAGCGGCGGGGGCGGCATCCGCCGTACGACGGAGGGCGAGGCCCCCGGCGTGACCCCGACGGTCCATGTGGAGGACACCGACGCGTCGTACGCCGCGGCCCTCGCGGCCGGTGCCGCGGCGGTGGCACCGCCGGAGACGATCATGCCGGGAGTGCGGATCGCGCTCGTGCGGGCACCGGGCGGCGTACTGATCGGGTTCTCCGGGCCGTCGGACTGACCTCCTGTCTAGGCGAGGACCTGCCGGGCCAGTCGGTCCAGGCCGGGACCGGCAAGGCCCTCGAGCGCGGCCGGCCTGCCGGCGAGCGCCATCCCCAGCGCCTCGGCGCTGCCTCGGACGGCCGGGCCCTCGCCCCAGGCGCGGTCCACCTCGGTCGCGACCAGGCTCACCCCCTCCCCCCGGCCGGTGCCGGCCAGCGCCGCGGCCGCCCCCGGGGAGGTGAGGTAGTCGAGCATCCGCACCCAGTGGTCGGCGGGCACGTCCGCCTCGAGCCCCAGGGGGCGAGCGATGTCGCGCAGATGGATGCAGGTCTCGGCGAACGGCCCCACCGGCCCGACCCAGGCCGGCGAGACCTCGTCGCCCGCGTGCTGCCGGAGCAGGGTGAGGATCTCGCCGCGGTCGCGCCGCGCCAGCCGGCGGGTGACGTGGTCGACCGTCCTGTCGGTGTCGCCGCGGTGGCGCAGCGAGGTCAGGACGAAGCGACCGAAGCCGACCAGCATCGGCTGGAGGAAGTGGGCAGCCATCACGTGCACCGTCCAGCCCGGGCACAGCGTTGGGGCGCGCCACTGGTGCTCGTCGAGCGAGTCGAGCAGGTCGGCGATCATCAGCCGGTTGGCACTGGTCAGCGCGTGGATCTCGGGGTCAGCGGTCACGACGCGGCCCCCGTTCCAGGGGGCGCCTCGACCGCGCGACGGCGTACGTCTCGGCCCAGTGCGTGCAGGACCTTGGCGGCCGTGGCGATCTCACGCTCGGTGCACTCCGGGGCCATCGCCGCGAGCTGGCGACGCTCCTCGTCGGTGACCCGGTCGATCGCCGAGCGTCCATGGCTGGTGAGGGCCACCAGCACCGATCGGCGATGGGCCGGGTTGGGCCGGGTCTCGACGAGGCCGAGGGCGACCAGGTCGTTGACGTGCCGTTGCACCCCCTGCCGGGCCAGGTCCAGCCGGAGCGCGATCGCCGGGACCGTCGCGGGGCCGTGCTCGCGCAGCACCTCGAGCACGGCCCGCATGCCGACACTCAGCCCCTGGGGACGCAGGGACGCCTCCACGACCCGGGCCGAGTTCAGGACGAGCGGACGGACCTCGCGGAGCACGTCGTAGAGCGCGACACCTCGATCCAACATGACAACATTGTTGTCATGTTGGCCGGACCCCGGCAAGTGCCGTCGTACGCCGGTCTGGGCTCAGTCGCGCCAGAACAGGTGGTGGACCATCCCGCTGCTGCTGGGCACGACGTCACGGTGGTACTGCTCCATGAGCTCCTCGGGCGTTTCCCACAGCCGGACGCCGGCGCCGAGCTCGACCGGCGCGACCGCGACGTGGAGCGTGTCGATCAGCCCTGCATCCAGGAACTGGCGCACGGTGGTGGCGCCACCACCGAGCCGCACGTCCTTGCCATCAGCGGCGTCCAGCGCGAGCTGCAGCACCGCCTCGGGCTCGCCCCCGACGAAGTGGAAGGTGGTGTCTCCGAGCGAGAACGAGGGCCGCTCGTGGTGCGTCATCACGAAGACCGGCGTGTGGAACGGCGGCTCCTCCCCCCACCAGCCCTGCCACTCGTGGTCGGGCCACGGTCCCCGCACGGGCCCGAACTTGTTGCGGCCCATGATCTCGGCGCCGATGTTGCGGTGGAACTCGCGCACGAAGTAGTCGTCCAGCCCGCGGCTTCCCCCGGGATCGGTCCGGTTGGGCCAGCTCGCAGTCGCGCCGGCCCAGCTCATCAGCTGTGCCGGATCGGCGTGGCCGAAGGGCCGCTCGAGGCTCTGCCCCTCCCCCGCGGCGAACCCGTCGCTGGACACCGTGAAGTTGTGCACCCGGACCATCTGCGTCATCTGCGTCTCCCCTCGCCGAACGTCGGCTCACTGACGTCTCCGACCAGCGACCGGCACTGAACTCATCGTGCCCGACCCGGGCGTGGGTGGCCATCGAGTTGTACGCCGGGCCGCGGGCTCACAGCGGTCCCAGCACGACCTGGGGATCGGCCTCGAGGTGCAGCGTCTCCAGGACGAGCAGGAGCGTGCGTTCCTCGTAGCGGAAGTGGGACTCCATCACCGCCGCGAGGCCTTCGAGGTGCCGGTGCAGCTCGGCGGTGCTCGCCGCGCGGTCCACGGCGTCCTCGAGGCCGCCGAGCAGGTGCGAGATCATCGAGTGGTCCTGGGACAGGTTGCGCAGGCTGTCGCGCAGCTCCAGGTGCTGCTCGGCGATCGCGGGGAACAAGTGCCTGTCCTCCCCCCGGTGATGGCGGTCCAGGGCGGTGCAGAACCCGCGGCAGTAGAGCAGCAGCTCACGGGTCGGTGCTCGTCGTACCGCCTCGTCATCATCCAGCGACTCCTGCATGACGCGCAGGGCCGAGCGCAGGCGCTCATGGACCTGGCGCAGCTCGCGGCTCCATGCGAGCAGCCTGCTGTTCTCGGCCTCAGTCACGAGCGGGGAGGAAAGGGGGCAACGCCATGCGCGCGCTCCTTGTGATCCGGCGCCTCCATGCCTGACACGACCTGCCACCGACACGCGACGCTGCCGGGGAGCGTAGTGCAGCCCGCGCCGGTGTGGAAGCGGCTCAGTCCTCAGCAGGTTTCGGCAGGTCGAGGTCATGGTCCTCGATGAACGCATCGATGTCGGCCTGGCTGGTCTGCCCGCCCGCGAGCGCCTCTTTGGCCGCGATCAGGTGCTCGTTGGGAGCCGAGAGCTCCAGGGCGATGTTGTCGGGGTCGCGGAAGTTGAGGTGGAACCCGAACTCCATGTCCCGGATCGGCGTGTAGGTCACCCCGAGCTCGTCGAAGCGACGCTCCCACTCCTCCAGGTCCGCGCGTGACGCGGCGGTGAGGCCGAGGTGGTCGAGGCCGGTAGTCAGCTCGGTGAAGGCTTCCCCGCGAGCCCCGTCGTGCTTCATCAGCGACAGGGTGAACCCGGTCCCGGGATGCATCAGGATCCGGCCGTAGCCGACGTCCAGCACCGGCACGAAATCGAGCACTTCGGTGTAGAAGCGCTGGCTCACCTCCAGGTCGGAGACGGTGAACGAGACGTGGTCGACCCCGGCGAACGTCACCATCGGGACTCTCCTCCCTGCCGGCACAGCCATCCCGGGGCCGTGCGTCCCATCTCGACATCATGACCATGCAGAGTCGCCGCGGGCCAGACCTGTCGGCGGGAAACAGGGGCACTTTCGGGTCTCGAAACGCGGACATAACCGCAGGTCAGAGGGCCATTTGTGTCAGTGCTCGGTGCTTGAATTCACCTATGAGCAGCCGGCCGATCGACCACCTCCACCCGGTGGTCGACTTCGCCCACCGGCTGCGCGGACGTCTCGACGGACTGGCCTCTGTCCCGATGATGTCGATGACCGCAGCCGACAAGCGCGAGGCCCTGGTGGAGCTCACCGATGCTCAAGCCCAGCTCGATGCTCTCCGCCTGCGGCTGCTCGCCGGGGCCGAGCGCAGCGAGGCCACCGTGGACACCGGGGCAGCGACGGCCGCGGACTGGCTGGCGGTCGAGACCCACCAGACGCGCCGCGACGCCCGCTCTGACCTCAACCTCGCGCTGAAGCTGGAGGACCACGAGGTGCTGGCCGCCGCGATGGCGTCCGGTGGGGTGAACCTGCCCCAGGCTCGGGCGATCGTCGCCTCCCTGGATCGTCTCCCCCGCACCGGCCCGTTCGCCGTCTCGGCCGAGCAGCGGGTTGCTGCGGAGGCCCACCTCGTCGGCCTGGCTGCGGATCACGACGCCAAGATGCTGCGTTTGCTCGGTCGGCACCTGTTCGAGGTGATCGCACCTGAGCTGGCCGAGGAGTTCGAGGGCAGGGCGCTGGAGCGTGAGGAGGCGGAGGCCCTGCGGCGTACGACGCTGACGATGCACGAGGACGACGAAGGCACCTGCCACGGACGGTTCCGGATCCCCGCACTGCACGGCCAGATCCTCACCAAAATGATCCTCGCCCTCACGTCACCTTCGCGAGCCGTGGGCATCAATGACACCGGAATCGACCCCGACCTCCCCACCCCGGTCCGCCACGGGATCGCGTTCACCCAGCTACTGGAAGCGATCCCGTCAAAGTCGTTGCCCCAGGCCGGCGGGTGTGGGGCCACCATCGTCGTGACCATGACCCTCGACCAGCTCATGGCTCGCCTTGACGCCGCGGGCATGTGCACCCTGGACACCGGCGGCCGCATCTCCGCGAGCGAGGCCCGGCGGCTGGCCTGCCGGGCAGGGATCATCCCGATGGTCCTGGGCGGGCAGAGCCAGGTCCTCGACGTAGGGCGACGTCGGCGGCTGCACAGCGAGGCCATGCGTCTGGCCATGGCGGTCCGCGACGGCGGCTGCACCGCCGAACACTGCGAGACCCCGGCGGGTCTCTGCCACGCCCATCACGACAAACGGTGGGCCGACGGCGGCCACACCAGCGTCGCTACCGGTCGCTTGCTGTGTCCGCACCACCACCGCCGGGTGCACGACCCGCGGTTCGAGATCCGACACCGCCCCAACGGCAAGGTCAGCTTCCACAGACGCGAGTGACCCCGGCCAGCAGGTGGCTCGACCGATCGACGCCGGCCTCCGGGCCGCTGCCCGCCGTCGGATACTTTGCAGCGTGTTCCACGTGATGTTCCTCGAGCCCCGCATCCCGCCCAACACCGGCAACGCGATTCGGATGGTGAGCGGAACAGGAGCAACCCTGCACCTGGTCGAACCTCTCGGCTTCGACCTGTCGGAACCCAAGCTGAAGCGCGCCGGCCTGGACTACCACGACCTGGCCTCGGTGGTGGTGCACCCCGATCTCGACGCCGCCCTGACCAGCCCTGCGCTGGCCTCCTCGCGAGTGTTCGCCTTCACCGCCCACGCGACCCGCTGGTACACCGACATCGAGTTCCAGCCGGGCGACGTGCTGCTCTTCGGACCCGAACCGACCGGCCTCTCCGACGAGGTGCTCAGCCATGCCCGAGTCACGGACCGCCTCCGGATCCCGATGGTGCCTGGCCGCCGATCGCTGAACCTGTCGAACTCCGCAGCTGTGGTGACCTACGAGGCCTGGCGCCAGCACGGGTTCCCTGGCGCGCAGTAGGGGCAGCGTTCTGGGCCGCCTCGGTACGTTCATCGCGGCTACGGAAGGACGCACCTTCGCGGGTGCCCAGATCGGGGGTGGAAGCGGTCGGCCCACGAGTTTTGCAACTGCCGGAAAGGCGATCAGGGCTTCGTGGCGCGGCCGTCAAGCCAGAGTGTGTCGGACTCATCGCGGTGGCTGCCGGATGAATTGACGTGCTTGTTGCCGATCTTCGGCCCGCTCTTGATCACGCGCACCATCGCCATCGCATGCCCGTGGCCAAGTCCATATTCGGACTTGAGCCAGGCCGCGATCTCGCCGGCCTTGGTGTCCTCGCGAAGTCCATGGTCATGTGCCTGGTCCATGATCTGACGCGGCGTGAGGCCGGTCTTCTCCTCGACGTTGTCCAAGTACGCCTGGAATGACATGCCGCTCCTCTCGTCGTCGGGCGACATGCCCGCTCGGATCTTCGTAAGGTAGACCTGCGCCGGCACCGCGGTTCATCGAAAAGCGCATCGGAAACAGTGTTCCTAGACTGCAGCGGTGGCAGCGAGCGATGAGGGGGCGCGTGCAGCGTTTCGCCGCGGCATGAAGTTGGGTGTCCCGTTCGCGGTGGTCGGCTTCCTGCTCAGCCTCTCCTTCGGCGTTCTGGCCCGACAGGCAGGATTCAGCGTCGCGCAGGCCGTCACCACCTCGGTGATCGTCTTCGCCGGTTCGGCGCAATTCGCCATGCTGTCCGTGGTGGCTGTCGGAGGAGGCATTCCCGCCGCACTGACCGCCGCGAGCTTGATGAATGCGCGGTTCCTGGCCATGGGTGTTGCACTGGCGCCATCGTTGCCGGGTGGCCCGTGGAAACGGGCTGCGCAGGGACAGACTGTCGTCGACTCCTCGTGGGCGCTCGCCAATCGCGGCGACGGCACCTTCGACCGGTGGCTGCTCTTCGGCACGACCGTCCCGCAGTACGTCACCTGGGCGCTCGGCTCGGTTGTGGGCGCCGTTTTCGGGGACGCGCTTGGCGACACGCACCGTCTCGGCCTCGACGCGATCTACCCCGTGTTCTTCCTCTCGCTGCTGATCGCGGAGCTCCGGGATCCGACATCTCGCTGGGCGGCCATGGGCGGGGGGCTCATCGCCCTTGCCCTGGTGCCGATCACTCCCCCGGGCATCCCCATCCTGGCCGCGAGCACCGCGGCGCTCATCGGTCTGGCGCGGAGGCCGGCGTGACGCTGACCTACACCCAGGTCTGGGTCCTCATCCTCGGGTGCGCCGCGCTGACCGCACTGATCAAGGCCTTCGGCCCGGTACTCCTTGGCGGCCGAAAGCTGCCGCCATGGTTCACCCGCGTGATCGTGCTGATGGCGCCGACTCTTCTGTGCGCACTGGTCGTGACCGCGGTGTTCGCCAGCGGACGCTCATGGTCCGTAGGTGCCCACACCGTCGGCGTTGCCGTGGCCGGGCTGATGCTCTGGCGACGCCACTCGCTGGTGCTATGCGTCGTCGTCGCAGTCCTCATCACCGCGGGTCTGCGGGCGATTTAGGTCCCAGCGCTAGGCGAGGTCCGGCGACGCCTGGGTAAGAACCGTGTGCAGAGAACGCCCGTCAGATCCTCTTGGGTTGCCGGCGATCCGGGGCTGAGCGGCCACGTTCGAAGGACGTTCCTCTTGCGGCATGGAATCGACCAGAGCGTCGAGAGGCAAGACAGTTGTCAGCCGAGGCGGTGGTGAAACGCACCTCGACAAGTAGGGAGCACATTGGGACAGTTGTTGTCTCTAACCACCATCCGTAAAGTGAAGCGCTCATGAGCATAGGCGGCGTGCAGGTGCCACAAGCACGGGTGGCGGTCCTCGTCGATTGCGACAACGTCTCGTGGCAGAAGGCTGCAGCCATCGCGGCTGAGGCCGCCACACATGGACTCGTCGGCGTCAAGCGCGGATATGGCGACTGGGGAAGCCCTTACTTAAAGGGATGGCGCTCAGTCCTGGTGAGGCTGGCGATCCAACCGATGCAGCAGATCGCGTACGTGCCAGGCAAGGGAGCCACCGACATCGCGCTCGTAATTGATGCGATGGATTTACTGCACGCCGGACAAGTCGACACCTTCTGCCTGGTCGCGAACGACAGCGACTACACGCGCTTGGCCATGCGGCTTCGAGAGGCTGGAAAGCGCGTCGTGGGGATCGGGTCCAAGAGCGCGGCCGCATCGTTCAGTAGCGCATGTGATCGCTTCACCTTCTTGGACGTGCTCGCCGGCGCCGATGACATCGAAAAGGAGATGCAGACGGCAGAAGAGCAGCCTGGCACCCACCTCAGCGAAGCGGCCGAGGAATCAACGATGGAACCTGCGGCGCCTGCAGCTGGCGACGTTCCCACTCTTGCGGAGATGCTGCGAGCCGCAGTGTCGTCACGACTCGAAGATGACGGCTGGGCGCTGTTGTCCACAGTCGGACACCAACTCGTTGCCAACCATCCGACTTTCGACTCTCGCAACTACGGATATCCCCGACTTGGTCTGCTCGTGCGCGACCAGCCCTTTGTTGAGGTGAAGGAGGTTCCGGGCCCCAGCGGCAACAAGTTCCTCCATGTGCGACTCCTTGGTGATTGAGTGGCTCGTCGGAAGGCACCTTTGACGCATCTCGGCTCCGCGATAACAACTTCAGTGCCGTAGGCCCCACGGAGGGCTTCGTCAGAGTCGGTTGGCAACATCGCCTCATGCGCACGCGAGTTGGCTCTGCCCCGACCGTTGAAGTTTGGGAACGGAGGAATGTTGCCGCGTTTCGCGGCGAAAAACACACTGCCCTCAGCCGTGACCTGTCCAGGCCCGAACGGGTTATCCCGTGACCCGGGCATCAGGCTGGCGGGTGAGGCCAGACACGATGATCCGCCCATCTGGATAGACGTTGACGGTGCCTTCGTAGGTGAACACATCAACTTGGCCTACAGGCGCCCATCGCGCGTAACAGCGAAACTCCTGCTTCGCCAACTCCTTACAGTTGGACTCGGGCTCCACACTGCTACCCGCTTTGCCCACGGCAACTTCATCCCAGAAAGCATTCGAGACCTCAGGCGGCCCTTGACCCCACGGCGCTTCTGCTTCGGATGCCTCACCATGTCCAATGGCGACCCCAAGCACGAGTCCAGCTGCTCCGCCAACGAGAAGCAGGCCGAACGCCGAGAACCAGCGCATGTGTACTCCCGAGCGATCTCTATCCTTGAGGTGGTCGAGCGAGCGTATGCCGGTGCCTGGGTCGGCGTCCTTCGATTTAGTTGACCCGTGCCTGTCCGCGCACTGGTTAGCTCGTTCGCCCCATGGCGGTGTTCGCGGCGGAGTGGGCTACCCCCAGGAACCTCACCCCACCCGCAAACCTCAGCTCACTCCCCCGCCAACCAGCCGCGGGTCCAGGTCGGCGTACCGGTGGAACCATGGCTGGGCCTCTTCCAGCTGTGCGGCGAGCTGGAGGAGGAGGCCGTCGGCGCCGAGGCGCCCCACGAGCTGTACGCCGAGGGGGAGGTTGTCGGCCGTCCAGTGGAGGGGGACGCTGATCGCGGGGCGGCCGGTGAGGTTGGCGAGCTGGGTGTAGGGGACCCAGCCGATGTTCTCCTGGACGATCTGGTCGAGCATGCCGGAGGCCGCGAGCGCCTTGCCTCCGCGCACCTTGGCCACGACGCGGGCTGCCTTCTTCAGGCGGTCGGGCGTGTCCAGGGCGCCGATCTTCAGCGGGGCCTGTGCGAGCGTCGGGGTGACGAACAGGTCGTAGGTCTCGTGGAAGGCCGCGAGTGCGTGGATGTAGGAGTTCACGTTCGCCAGCGACGCCAGCAGCGCGCCGACTCCTGCTGAGCGGCCCAGCTCGGCGCACCCCAGGGTGTCGGCCTCGAAGGCGGAATCGGGGGCGCCGAGACGCTTCTTGATGTCGGCCACCTGGCCGTGGAGCTGGGCGAACCAGATCGTCAGGAAGTCCCGGGCCAGGGCCTCGTCGTCGTGCGGCGGCGTGACCTCCTCGACCTCGTGGCCGAGCTCGGTGAGCAGCCGCGCGGCGCTCTCCACGGCGGCGACGGCCTCGGGGTCCGGGTTCGCGTTGATCGCCGAGGTGGCGCAGTAGCCGATCCGCAGCTTCCCCGGCGCCTGCCGGATCGCGTCGGTGAAGGACGCGGCGGGCAGCTTGCCCTCGTAGCCGGTCCGCGGGTCGGGGCCGGTGATCGCGTCGAGCATCCCGGCGCTGTCGCGCACCGTGCGGGAGACCACGCCCTGGGTCACCATCCCGAACATCACCTCACCGCTCTGCGGCCCGTACGGCGTCAGCCCGCGACTGGTCTTCAGCCCCACCAGGCCGTTGCACGCGGCGGGGATCCGCACCGATCCCCCGCCGTCGTTCGCGCCGGCAGCCGGCACGATCCCGGCCGCCACCGCCGCGCCGGAGCCACCCGAGGAGCCGCCGGGAGTGTGGTCGAGGTTCCACGGATTGCGCGCGGGCCCGAACAGCTCCGACTCGGTGACTCCCTTGGCGCCGAACTCCGGGGTGTTCGTCTTTCCGAACACGACCAACCCGGCGTCCAGGAACCGCTGGGTCACCAGCGAGTGCCGGTCGGCTACGTCGGCCCGCAGCGAGCGCGACCCGTTCGAGGTCGGGAACCCGGCGTACTCCTGGGCGAGGTCCTTGATCAGGAACGGCACCCCGGCGAACGTCCCGGACAGGTCGGGGTCGGCCGCCTGCGCGTCCGCGACCCCGGCCAGCGGCGCCACGACGGCGTTGATCGCGGGGTTCACGGCCTGCTGCCGCTCCCGGGCCAGCGCGAGCAGCTCGGCGGGCGTGACCTCCTTGGCGGCGACGTGCTCGGCCAGCGTGGTGGCGTCGGAGGTGAGGTACTCGTCCATGTTCATGCGCGGAGCCTAGGACCGATCTCACAATCAGGAGTGACGCCGGGCCAGACGGGGTACCCCGTCATCCATGAAGATTCTGCGCACAGCCTCCGCCATCGGCGTGGCCAAGACCGTGTTCGACCAGGCCCGCAAGCCCGAGAACCAGGTCCGGATCAAGAACGCCGTCGACGCCCTGCGGGGCACCGACAAGAGCAAGGAGTCGAGGGCCCGCCGCAAGGCCAAGGCCAAGTCGCGCCGCTCGCGCTGACCCGCGCCAGCGTGTGGTTCCCCACCTACGGCGTGGGGAACCCGGTTCTGTCGGTGGCCTCTCCTAGCGTTGCCGCATGCGCATCCTGCACACCTCCGACTGGCACCTGGGCCGGTCGTTCCACGGCGAGGACCTCCTTGCCGCGCAGGCGGCGTACGTCGACCACCTGATCGAGACCGTCGAGGCCGAGCAGGTCGACCTCGTCGTCGTCGCCGGCGACGTCTACGACCGCGCGCTGCCTCCCGTCGACGCGGTGGCCCTCGCCGACGACGCCTTCACCCGGCTGGCCGCCTCCCGGGCACGCGTCGTGGTCACCAGCGGCAACCACGACTCCGCCCGTCGGCTCGGTTTCAGCTCCCGGCTGGTCGACGCCGCCGGGGTGCACCTGCGCACCGACGCGGGCCGGGTCGCCGAGCCGGTGCTGCTCGCCGACGAGCACGGACCCGTCGCGGTCTACGGCATCCCCTACCTGGAGCCCGACGTGCTCAAGCACGCGTGGGAGCTGCCCAAGCGCTCCCACCACGCGGCGCTCGCCGAGGCGATGCGGCGGATCCGTGAGGACCTCGCCACCCGCCCCGCGGGCACCCGCTCGGTGGTTCTGGCGCACGCCTTCGTCGCCGGCGGTGTCCCCAGCGAGAGCGAGCGCGACATCGCGGTCGGCGGCATCTCCGTGGTGCCGACCGAGCTCTTCGACGGCATCGACTACACCGCGCTGGGCCACCTGCACGGACGCTCGGTGCTCACCGACTCGGTCCGCTACAGCGGCTCCCCGATCGCCTACTCCTTCTCCGAGGTCAACCACCGCAAGGGCTCCTGGCTGGTCGACCTCGACGCCGAAGGCTCCGTCCAGGCCACGTTCGTGGACGCTCCCGTCCCGCGGCCGCTCGCCTGCCTGACCGGCACGCTCGAGGAGCTCCTCACCGACGCCCGCTTCACCGCGCACGAGCAGTCCTGGGTCCAGGCGACGCTCACCGATCCCGTGCGCCCCACCGCCACGATGGACCGGGTCCGCAGCCGGTTCCCGCACACCCTCTCCCTCCGGTTCGCGCCCACGGGCGGACAGGCGACTCCGGGACAGACCTCCACCCAGGGCAGGTCGGCCCACGACGTGTCCCTGGACTTCGTGCGCCACGTGCGCGGCGCCCCCGCGACCCAGGAGGAGTCCGACCTGCTGCGCACCGCCCTGGAGTGCTGCTCCGAGGACCCCGACCTCGTCGCGAACCTGGACAGCGTGGTGAGCAGCTGATGCGCCTGCACGACCTGTCGATCACCGCCTTCGGTCCGTTCGTCGAGACCGTCCACGTCGACTTCGACGAGCTCGCTGCCGGGGGACTGTTCCTGCTCACCGGCGACACCGGCGCGGGGAAGACGAGCGTCCTGGACGCGGTCTGCTTCGCGCTGTACGGCGAGGTCCCCGGCGACCGGCACCAGGCCCGCCACCTGCGCAGCGACCACGCCGACCCGACCGCCGAGGCCCGCGTCGTGCTGCGGCTGAGCATCGGCGAGCGCACCTTCCGGTTCACCCGCTCCCCCGCCTGGGACCGGCCCAAGCGGCGCGGCACCGGCACCACGAAGGAACAGGCCCGGGTGCTGGTGGAGGAACAGCAAGCAGACGGTTGGACGACCCACACCAACCGGCTCGACGAGGCCGGCCAGCTGGTCTCCTCCCTGCTCGGGATGACCTGCACCCAGTTCACCCAGGTCGCGATGCTCCCCCAGGGGCGGTTCCAGTCGTTCCTGCGCGCGAGCTCGACCGAACGCCACGCCGTCCTCCAGCGACTGTTCCGGACCAAGCGGTTCGCAGACGTCGAGACCTGGCTGGCCGACCGGCGCACCGGCCTGCGGCGCCGCTGCCAGGTCTGCCACGACCGCACGGCCGGGGTGGTCAACCGGCTGCAGGAGGCGGCCGCGGTCGGCGTACCCGACGGCTGGGACCTGCACGACCTCGACCCGCTGGTCGACGACGGGGTGCTGGTGGACTGGGCCCACGACCTCGCCCGGGACGCCGCTGACCACGCACGTGAGGCCGAGCTGCAGCTCAGCGACGCCGACCTGCGTCTCCAGCAGGCACGCCAGGACTGCGAGCAGGGGCAGCGCGTGCACGAGGCCCGCACCCGTGGCGAGCGCGCCCGGCGCAACCTTGCCGAGCTGGCGGAGACCGCCGACGTCGAGGCCGAGCTGGCCGAGGCCGTCGACGCACACCGTCGCGCCGGCTCCGTGCTGCCCCTCGCGCTCCAGGCCGAGACCGCCGCGGAGGCCGCCCTCACCGCCGACGTCGCGGCCGGTCGTCACCTCGTCGCCGTGGCGCCGCTGCTGGGCACCACAGCCGAGCAGGTCCGTTCCGAGGCACTGGCCAGGGCCGCGTCCCTGGCCAACGAGGCCAGGGCGGTGGCCGAGACCTGGCTGCCGCGGGAGGCCGAGCTCCACGACGAGCGCAACCGGCTGCGGATGCTGGCGGCGCAGGTCGCCGGCACCGAGGAGAAGATCGCCACCGCCGAGCAGGAGCACTCCGAGCTCGAGGTACGACGCGAGTCCCTCCTGCCCGCGCTCGAGGAGGCCCGCGAGGCAGCATCGGGTGCCGCGCACCACGAGCAGGCGGTGGCCACCGCCGAGGCAGGCGTGGAGGCAGCCGGCCTGGTGCTGGAGGTATCCGCCCGGCTGGGCGAGGCCAAGACCCTCCTCGAGGAGAGCGTGCACCGGGCCCAGGACCTGCGCGACCACTACCTAGACGTCCGCGAACGCCGCATCTCCGGGATGGCTGCCGAGCTAGCGGTGGGGCTGGCGGCAGGGTGCTCGTGCCCTGTCTGCGGCAGCGCGGAGCACCCCTCCCCCGCCACCGCCACCACGACGGCGAGCCGCGCCGACGAGGAAACGGCCCGGGAGCGTCACGAGACCGCCGACTTCGAGCGTCTCGCCCGCCAGGAGGCCGTCTCCGCGCTGGCCTCCCAGCTGGCTGCGGCCCAGGCCCGCAGCCAGGGGCACGACCTCGCCCACTGGGAGCAGGCGCTGTCCGAGGCCAACACCGCGCTGCACGAGTGCCGTCAGGCGGCGCGACGTCTCGCCCGGCTCGAGCAGGAGGCGACCGCCCTGGAGCGGCGCGACCGCGAGCTCACGTCGGCGCTGGCGGCCTCCCGCGCCACCCTCGAGGCCACCCGGGCCCGCCACCTCGAGGCCACCGAGCGCTGCGAGCCGCTCGCCGAGCAGCTCAGCGAGCTCCTCGCCGCGCACCCCGGGACCCACTCCGTCACCGCGCTGGTCGAGCAGCACACCGGGACGGCCCGCGTCCTGGAGGAGGCCCGCGAGGCGCTGACCGCTCGCGACCGGGCCGGTCGTGAGCTGCAGCGAGCCACCGAGGCGGCCGAATCCGCGGCCGTCGCAGCCGGCTTCGCCTCGCTGGCACAAGCGCTGGCGGCCGTGCTCCCGGGCGGTGAGGCCTCGGCCCGCACGGCGCGGCTGGACGCACGGCGTGCCGCCCGCACCGCAGCCGAGGGCGTCCTGGCCGAGGAAGTCGTCGTCGAGGCGCTCGCGACTCCCGCCCCGGACCTGGAGGTCCTCGCGGACGCGGTCCGTGAGGCCGATGACGTCCGCGACCACGCGCACGCGGCTGCCCGTCAGGCGACGCAGCGATGCACCCGGCTGACCGCTCTCAGCGTCGAGCTCGACCGCGAGGTCACCGCGTGGCTGCCCGTCAGGCAGGAGCACGCCGTCACCGCCGGGCTCGCCTCCCTGGTCGAGGGACGCAGCGCCGACAACCAGCTCAAGATGCGGCTCTCCGCCTACGTTCTCTCCGAACGGCTGCGGCAGGTGGTCGCCGCAGCCAACGAGCGTCTCGGCGACATGACCGGCGAGCGCTACCTGCTGGAGCAGGTGGACGAGAAGGGCGCCGGTGAGCAGCGCGGCGGCCTGAGCCTGCGGGTCCGCGACGAGTGGAGCGGCAAGCGTCGCGACCCGGCCACGCTCTCCGGCGGGGAGACGTTCCTGGTCTCCCTAGCCCTGGCCCTCGGCCTGGCCGACACCGTCTCCCACGAGGCCGGCGGCACCCAGCTCGACACCCTGTTCATCGACGAGGGCTTCGGCGCCCTGGACGCCACCACCCTGGACGCGGTGATGGACACCCTGGACTCGCTGCGCGACGGTGGCCGGGTCGTCGGACTGGTCAGCCACGTCGCCGAGCTGCGCAACCGGGTGCCCGCACAGCTGGAGGTGCTCAAGGCGCGCCGGGGCTCCACCCTCCGGCTCTCGCTGGCAACTGGCTAGGGTCGAGCACATGGCATCGAACGAGATCGATCCGACGTTCCTGGCGCTGCCCTACGAACGACTCGGCCAGATTGCTCTCGCCCGGGCCCAGGACTTCGGCGTGACCCACGCGGACTTCCGGTTCGAGCGCAACCGCTACCAGCACTTCTCGGTGCGCGACGGCATCCTCGAGGGCGCCCAGGACGCCGAGGACCTCGGCTTCGCGGTCCGGGTCGTGCTTGACGGCGCCTGGGGCTTCGCCTCCGGGGTCGCCCTCACCGAG
Organism: Nocardioides sp. Z30_9; assembly: GCF_058215735.1. NCBI lineage: Bacteria > Bacillati > Actinomycetota > Actinomycetes > Propionibacteriales > Nocardioidaceae > Nocardioides > Nocardioides sp. Z30_9. The sequence continues at coordinate 158,118 of NZ_JBZAJF010000001.1, read as the reverse complement.
TCGGAGGCCGTCACCGTCGCGGAGACCGCGGTCACCGTCGCCAAGGTGGCGGCGTCGATGACGCGCAGGCCCGTCGAGCTGGCCCCCGAGCCGGTGCACAAGGGCGTCACCTGGGTCTCGGCGTACGACGTGAACCCGCTCGCGGTGCCGCTTGCGGAGAAGACCGCACTCTTCGCCGGCTGGACCCGTGAGCTGATCGCGGCCGAGGGCGTCGACCACGCGACCGGCGGACTGCAGCAGGTCCAGGAGAACAAGTACTACGCCGACCTCGCCGGCTCCTCCATCACCCAGCAGCGGGTCCGGCTCGAGCCCGACATCGAGGTGCACGGCGCCGACGCGGCCTCGGGCACCTTCGACTCGATGCGCATGATCGCCCCGCCGGTGGGCCGCGGCTGGGAGTACCTCACCGACGGTGGCTTCGACTTCGACTTCGAGCGCGCCCAGCTGCCCGAGCTGCTGCGCGAGAAGCTCGCGGCCCCCAGCGTGCACGCCGGCATCTACGACCTGGTGATCCACCCGTCCAACCTGTGGCTGACCATCCACGAGTCGATCGGGCACGCCACCGAGCTCGACCGGGCCCTGGGTTACGAGGCCAACTACGCCGGCACCTCGTTCGCGACCCCCGACAAGCTCGGCAACCTGGTCTACGGGTCCCCGGTGATGAACGTGACCGCCGACCGGGTCACCGACCACGGTCTGTCCACCGTCGGCTACGACGACGACGGCGTCGAGGGGCAGTCCTGGGACCTCGTCCGCGACGGGATCTTCGTCGGCTACCAGCTCGACCGCGAGATGGCGCACACCTACGGCGCCGATCTCAACAACGGCCGCTCCAACGGGTGCGCGTACGCCGACTCCCCCGGCCACGTCCCGATCCAGCGGATGGCCAACGTCTCGCTGCAACCGGCCGCCGACGGTCCCGACACCGACGGACTGATCAGCAAGGTGGAACGCGGGATCTACGTCGTCGGCGACAAGTCGTGGTCGATCGACATGCAGCGCTACAACTTCCAGTTCACCGGCCAGAGGTTCTACCGGATCGAGGACGGGCAGCTCCGCGGCCAGCTTCGCGACGTCGCCTATCAGGCCACCACCACCGACTTCTGGGGTTCGATGGAGGCCGTCGGCGGGCCCTCGACGTACGTCCTGGGCGGTGCCGCGAACTGCGGCAAGGCCCAGCCGGGTCAGGTGGCCGCGGTCAGCCACGGGTGTCCCTCGGCGCTGTTCCGGGACATCCGCATCCTGAACACGAGCGAGGAGGGGACGCTGTGATGGCTCTGTCCAGGCATGGAGGCGGCCCGCAGCGCCTCGTCGAGCACGCGCTGGAGTCCTCCACCTCCGAGAACTGCGTCGTGATCGTCAACGACAGCACCAGCGCCAACCTCCGGTGGGCCAACAACACCCTGACCACCAACGGGGTGATGCACTCGGTCGACGTGACCGTGATCGCCTTCCAGGGTGCCGGGAACGCCTCGGTGAGCGGCACCGCCGCGTCGCTCGACCAGGTCGCAGCCCTCGTGGCCGGCGCCGACCGGGCCGCGGCCGTCGCCGACCAGGCCGAGGACCGGGCCGAGCTGGTCGCGGGCACGGCGGCCCGCGACTGGGACGACGCGCCCGGTGAGACCTCGATCGGCGTCTTCGAGCAGTTCGCCGCGCAGCTGGGCGAGGCCTTCGGCCAGGCCGAGGCCGAGCGCCGGATCCTCTACGGCTTCGTCTTCCACGAGGTCACCACTACCTACCTCGGTTCCTCCACCGGCCTGCGGCTGCGGCACGAGCAGCCCACCGGTCACTACGGCTGCACCGGCAAGAACGCCGAGCTCACCAACAGCGCGTGGGTGGGGGGCGCCACCCGCGACTTCGCCGACGTCGACGGGCTCCGGATGTCGGCCGACCTCGCGCGCCGGCTCTCCTGGGGGGAACGGCGCACGGATCTTGCCGCCGGTCGCTACGACACCATCCTTCCGCCCTCGGCCGTCGCGGACCTGATGATCGACGCCTACTGGAGCGCCGGTGCACGCAACGCCGCCGACGGCCAGACGCTCTTCTCCAAGCCCGGCGGAGGCACCCGCATCGGCGAACAGTTGGTCAGTGCCTCGGTGCGGCTGCACAGCGATCCCGCACACCCGGCGCTGGAGTGCGAGCCCTTCGTGGTCGCCGGCGCGTCCTCGGACCGCAGCAGCGTCTATGACAACGGACTGCCGCTGCAGCCGGTCGACTGGATCCGCGACGGTCGGCTGACCTCGCTGATCCAGACCCGGCACACCGCCGAGCTGACCGGGCAGCCCACCACCCCCGGGGTCGACAACCTGGTGCTGGACGTCGAGGGCGCCTCGGGCACCGAGGCCGACCTCGTGGGCAGCATGGACGACGGGCTCCTGCTCACCTGCCTGTGGTACATCCGCGAGGTGGAGCCGCAGACGATGCTGCTCACCGGCCTCACCCGCGACGGCGTCTACCGCGTGCAGGGTGGCGAGGTCGTCGGGGCAGTGAACAACTTCCGCTTCAACGAGAGCCCGATCGACCTGTTGAACAGGTTCACCCATGCCTCCGGGACCGTCCCCGCCTTCTCCCGCGAGTGGGGCGAGGACTACTTCTCCCGTACGGCGATGCCGGCGCTCCGGGTCCCCGACTTCAACATGAGCTCGGTCTCCCAGGCTCTCTAGGCTGCCGCGCCCCGGTGGGGGCTCAGTCGGCCAGGGGCAGGGAGACGGAGAAGGTGCTGCCCACCCCGGCCTCGCTGTCGACCTCGATCACGCCGCCGTGGCTCTCCACGATGCTCCGGCTGATGCTCAGCCCCAGTCCCACGCCCTGGATGGCCAGCTGCTCGGCCGCCTCGCCCCGGAAGAACCGGGTGAACAGCTGCTCCAGGTCGGCAGCGGGGATGCCGATGCCGGTGTCCCGCACGCCCAGCCGGGCCCGCGAGCCGTCCACACGCAGGCACACGGTCACGTCCCCACCGGCCGGGGTGTACTTCACGGCGTTGGCCAACAGGTTGTCGACGAGCTGGCCGATGCGCACACGGTCCAGCAGCAGCCACAGCTGCTCGGGCAGGTCCACCTCCAGCCTGACCCCCGCGGCAGCGCTGGCAGGCGCGATCGCCTCCACGGAGTCGCGCACGATCTGCACCAGGTCGCACCTGCGCCGCACGATCGGCAGCGTGCGACCCGACTTCAGCTGGGCAGTGTGCAGGAGGTTGCCGATCAGGCGCAGCAGCCGCTCGGCGTTGCGGTCGATCACCTCCAGCTGCTCGACCACTCCGGCCGGCAGGTCGGGGCGGTCCTTGAGGATCTCGACGTACCCCGATATCGAGGTGAGCGGGGTACGCAGCTCGTGCGAGACCATGGCGACGAAGTCCTCCTTGACCGCCATCGCCCGCATCAGGTCGGTGACGTCCTTGAACGACAGGGCGGCCCCCTCGAACGCACCGTCCGGGCCACGCAGCGAGCGGGCGGAGACCGACAGCGCCCGCCGGTCGGCCGGGTCGGGTCCCACCCACGTACGCCGGTCCTCGAACTCCTCGCCCTGGGCGGCGCGATAGGTCGGCGTCTCCTCCTTCGCCAGGGGCATCACGCCGTCCTCGCCGTACACGAAGCCGACCTGCCCGGCGCGACCGTGGTGCCCGTCGGGGTAGGCCTGCGCGAAGAAGTCGGCGACCCGCTGGTTCTGTCCCCGAAAGCGCCCGTCGCGGTCCAGCAGCACCAGCCCGACGTCCACCGTGTCGAAGATGGCCTGGGAGGCCCGCTGGTGCTGCTCGATGGTCTCCATCGCCCGAGCCAGCTCGGCCCCGCGGAGCTCGGCCTGGTCGCGCTCGTCGCGGATCAGCTCGATGCTGTAGGCGATTGCCAGCGCGCTCCATCCGGCGACGACCGTGATCAGCACCGCCCGCGCGACCGCGACCGGATCGGCGCCGAGCACGGCCAGGCTCGGGGCGGCGGCCAGTGCGGCCACGGCCAGGACCGCTACGAGCGCGCCCCGCCGGCCGAGCTGGCGACCCAGCCACAGGGCAGGCACCACGATGAGGATGCCGGCAGCGCTGCCGTCCTCGCTGATCCGGACCGCACCTATCGCTGCGATGTCGAGCACGGGCAGGACCGTCACCAGCTGCGGTCGGCCCAGCCTGCGCCAGGGCACGGCGAAGGCGAGCACCGTCGTCACCGCGGCCAGCAGCAGGCCGACGCCGGGCCAGTCCAGGAGCTGGATGTCTCGTCCACCGGCCCCGCGGATGGCGAAGTCCGCCGAAACGAAGACCGCGAAGGCGACCTGGAGCGCCCGGGGGTCGGGCTCTCCGGTCGGGACGAGCACCCGGACGACGTCGATCGGGTGCATACGGTCGCCCTTGTGCATGTCACCTCCGGTCTGACGTGGTCCTGGCAATGCGAATTCAGGGGACCAACCCGGGGATATGCCCCGTTTCGCCCAAACCCTAGCGCCGTACGGCGCGCGTGGGTCGTGGCCGGGGAAACGGCCGCAGCGATCCGGGGCGAACCCCGCGTTCAGGTGCGGGTCACTGACCCCACTCGGTGGGCGGACCCGCCATGAGCAGGCCGCTGAACACGACCGCGAGCACCGCGACCGTGACCACGGCTGCGAGCACAGGACTGCGCAGCGCACCGGCCACAGGGCGCTCCGTGAGTCCACGCGGCTCCTCCTCGAGCAGCCGCCAGCTCTCGCTGAGGAGCCCGGCCCGCTCGACCGAGCGCTCGAACGGGATCGTCAGGTAGGGCACGACCGCCGAGGCGAGTCCCGTCGCGAGCCGGCCCAGGCTCCAGCGACGGTCGACCGCGACCAGGACCGTGGTGGCGCAGTAGGCCAGGAACACGAAACCGTGCACTCCCCCGCCCATCCGGACGAGCACCTCGGTGGTCTCGGTGACGTACTTCAGGAACATGCCGAGCAGCAGCAGCGTCCACGTCACCACCTCGGCCAGGGCGAGCGTGCGGTAGAGCTTCCTCGGGGTCACAGGTGTCAGGGTCCTTCCGGGTAGGGCGTGCGGGTGTAGACGAAGGTGGCGCACTCGAGGTGGTCCACCGATCCGTCGTCGCGGCGTACGACGTGAAGGGTCTCACCGTGGTGGTAGCCGGCCAGGCCGATGATCCGGTCGCCGGTGAGGCCGAACTGCTCGGCCACGGCGCCGCGGGCGAGGTCGCGCCACTCCAGCCGGTCGCGGTTCCAGCGGACCTCGTAGGCGGAGTTCCCCCAGTGCCAGTAGCCCAGGAGCTCGGCGGCCCACTCGGGCACCGAGTCCGCGGGGCGCCACTGCGGCATCGCCGCGGGGGTGTGGTCGCCCAGCAGCGCGAGCGCAAGCTCAGGACCGGAGAACCCGGTGGTGCCGTTGGTGAGCGCGACCACCCCGACCCGGTTCAGCGGGTCGGCGAAGACGGTGGATTGGAACCCCGGCATGGAGCCGGTGTGGCCGGCGAGCACCCCGGCGGCGTAGGGCACCAGCCGGACGCCGAGCCCGTAGTCGATCGCGGGCGGCACCGGCTGCCGCATCTGCGCCAGCGTGCGCACCGACAGCACGTCGGGCTCGCCGGCCATCAGGAACGCGGCGAAGCTGACGAGGTCCGACAGCGTGCTCCAGAGCTGGCCCGCGGGAGCCATCGCGCCGGTGTCGTGCAGCGGCTCCTCGGTCAGGGTGGAGGCGAGGTGGTGGACGCTGAAGCCGCGGGCGTACGGCTCCTGCGGGAGGTACGACGTCCGCGTCATGCCGAGCGGATCGAGCACCCGCTCCTGCACCAGCTCGGCCCAGGGGCGCCCGCGCAGCCGCGCGACCACCTCGCCGAGCAGGCCGTAGCCCAGGTTGCTGTAGTGGTGGTGCTCGTCTGGCCCGAACACCGCGTCGGACCCGTCGTTGGCCGCGAGCAGCTCCTCGACGGGGACGCCCTCCGAGCGCTCCCACCACGGGCCGGCCGGTTCACTCTGCATCCCCGAGGTGTGCGCCAGCAGCTGCCGCACCGTAGCGGCGCCGTAGCCCGACTCGGGCAGGAAGCGAGCGACCGGGTCGTCGAGGTCGAGCAGCCCGTCGTCGCGGCACTGCATCACGAGCACGGCGGTGATCGTCTTGGTGATCGACCCGATCCGGTACTGCGTGTCCACGGTCGCCCCCGCGCCCGCCGTACCGCTCCACGCAAGCTCGGGACCTTCGAGCACGCCCGCGACGATCGAGGGCAGCCTGCGTTCGGCCTGGTAGCGGTCGAGGACCGCCTGGTAGTGGTGCTCCCTCATTCGACGGCGAACGCCTCGGGTGGCGGGCAGGCGCAGACCAGGTTGCGGTCGCCGTAGGCCTGGTCGATCCGGCCGACCGGCGGCCAGTACTTGTCCGGGTCCGGGCCGGCGGGGAACACCGCGAGCTCGACGGGGTAGGCCCGCTCCTGCTCGCCGACCAGCACCGAGGCCGCCGTGTGCGGGGCACCGCGCAGCGGCGAGGTCTCCGGGGTCCACTCCCCTGCCTCGACCCGCGCGATCTCGCCCCGGATCGCGATCATCGCCTCGCAGAACCGGTCGAGCTCCCCGAGGTCCTCGCTCTCGGTCGGCTCCACCATCAGCGTGCCGGCGACCGGGAAGCTCATCGTCGGGGCGTGGAAGCCGTAGTCGATCAGCCGCTTGGCGACGTCGTCCACGCTGACGCCGCTGCTCTTGGTCAGCCCGCGGACGTCGAGGATGCACTCGTGCGCCACCCGGTCGTGGTGCCCGCGGTAGAGCACCGGGAAGTGCTCGCCGAGGCGGTGCGCGACGTAGTTCGCGGAGAGCACGGCGACCGCCGTGGCCTGGGTCAGCCCTTCGGCCCCCATCATCCGGACGTAGGCCCAGGAGATCGGCAGGATGCCCGCGGAGCCGTAAGGCGCGGCGCTGATCGGCCCGATCCCGGTGCGCTTCTCCGGCTCGGGGTGCATCGGGTGCGAAGGCAGGTACGGCGCCAGGTGCTCGCGTACCCCGACCGGGCCCACGCCCGGCCCGCCGCCGCCGTGCGGGATGCAGAACGTCTTGTGCAGGTTCAGGTGGGAGACGTCGCCACCGAACTCGCCGGGACGCGCATACCCGAGCAGCGCGTTCAGGTTCGCGCCGTCGACGTAGACCTGCCCGCCGGCCGCGTGCACCAGCTCGCACAGGTCGACGATGGTGTCCTCGTAGGCGCCGTGGGTCGAGGGGTAGGTGACCATGATCGCGGCGAGGTCGTCGCGGTGCTCCTCGCACTGCTTGCGCAGGTCGTCCATGTCGACCGACCCGTCGTCGGCGGACTTCACCACCACGACCTTCATCCCGGCCATCACCGCCGAGGCCGCGTTGGTGCCGTGCGCCGAGGCCGGGATCAGGCACACGCGGCGCTCCCCCTCGCCGTTGGCGTCGTGGTAGGCGCGGATCGCCAGGAGACCGGCGAGCTCGCCCTGGGACCCGGCGTTGGGCTGGATCGAGACACGGGCGTAGCCGGTCACCGTGGCCAGCCACGACTCCAGCTGGTCGATCAGCCGGCGGTAGCCCAGCGCGTCCTCGGCCGGCGCGAACGGGTGCAGGTCGGCGAACCCGGGCAGGCTGACCGGCTCCATCTCGGTGGTCGCGTTCAGCTTCATCGTGCACGAGCCCAGCGGGATCATCCCGCGGTCCAGCGCGTAGTCGCGCGCGGAGAGCCGGCGCAGGTAGCGCAGCATCGAGGTCTCGCTGCGGTGGGTGTTGAACACCTCGTGGGTCAGGAAGTCGGTGGTACGACGCAGCGCGGCGGGGAGAGCCTCCACGACGGTGTCCCCACCGATCGAGCCGTCCCTGTTGGTCGAGCCTTCCCCGAAGGCCCCCAGCACCACGTCGAGGACGTCTGCGTCGGTGACCTCGGAGGTGCTCATCCCGACGTGGTCCTCGTCGGCCAGCCGCAGGTGCACCCCGGCGGCGCGGGCCGCCCCGACCACCTCGGCCGCCCGGCCCGGGACCCGGGCGAGGACGGTGTCGAAGAACGCGTCGTGAACCACCTCGACGCCTCCCTGGCGCAACCGCTCGGCCAGCACCGCCGCCTGGGCATGCACCCCGCGGGCGATCCGGGTGAGGCCGTCGGGGCCGTGGTGGACGGCGTACATCGAGGCCACCACCGCGAGCAGCACCTGGGCGGTGCAGATGTTGGAGGTGGCCCGGTCGCGGCGGATGTGCTGCTCGCGGGTCTGCAGCGAGAGCCGGTACGCCGGGCGCCCGGCCGAGTCCACGGAGACGCCGACCAGCCGACCGGGGAGGTGCCGCTCGAGGCCCTTGCGCACGGACATGAAACCGGCGTGCGGGCCGCCGTAGAACAGCGGGACGCCGAACCGCTGGGAGGAGCCCACCGCCACGTCCGCGCCCAGGGTGCCCGGGGACTCCAGCAGGGTCAGGGCGAGCAGGTCGGCCGCGACCACGGCGAGGCCGCCGCGGGCATGGGTCTCCTCGATCACCGCCCGTGGGTCCAGGACCCGTCCCGAGGCGCCGGGGTACTGCACCAGGACGCCACTGAGCTCACCGTCGGGCAGGCCCTGCGCCCCGTCGGAGAGGTCGGCCACGACGACCTCGATGCCCATCGCCCGGGCGCGGGTACGGACCACCTCGATCGTCTGAGGGAGCGCGTCGGCGTCGACCACGAACGGCCCGGTGGCCTTCTTGTTCGCCCGCCGCACCAGTGTCATCGCCTCGGCGGCCGCGGTGCCCTCGTCGAGCAGGGACGCGTTGGAGGTCTCCAGCCCGGTGAGGTCGGCCACCATCGTCTGGAAGTTGATCAGCGCCTCGAGCCGGCCCTGGCTGATCTCGGGCTGGTAGGGCGTGTACGCGGTGTACCAAGAGGGGTCCTCCAGCACGTTGCGGCGTACGACGGGCGGGGTGATCGTGCCGTGGTAGCCCAGGCCGATCATCGGCACCAGCGGGTTGTTCAGGTCGGCGATCTCGCGCAGCTCGGCGGCGGTGGCGCGTTCGGTCGCGGCTGGGGGCAGGTCGAGGCCCGAGGAGCGGATCCGCCCCGGGACCGCGTCGTCCATCAGCGCCTCGAGGCTGCTGAGCCCCAGCGCCTTGAGCATCTCGGCGACCTGCTGCTCGCCCGGGCCGATGTGGCGTTCGCTGAACGGGCGCTGGTCCAGGGCTGCGGCGAGGGTTCGCTGTGACATGTGGCTCCTGAGCGTGAGGCGATCTACCGGCAACGGTGAGTACGCCTCCCCTCAGTCACAACAGATGCTGCTCCTGAGTGCCAGCCCGCACGGTCCTTGAGCCTGAGAGGTTGTCGGGAGGAGTTGCCCCTTCGGCGCCCCGGGTGGCTCTGCGAGCCGTCCGGGAGCTCTCCCATGCGGGTTTGTCAGCAGGACCGAATCTATCAGCCTGTGAGTCGGGCCTTGCGCCGCGTCGCGAGCTCGTCGTCGGCGGACTCGACCGCGGACTCGGCGGTGCGCTCGGAGGGCAGCTCGGCCAGCGACCCCTCGATCTCGCGCCACACTCCCCCGATCGCGATGCCGAAGACGCCCTGCCCACCCTGGAGCAGGTCGATGACCTCGTCGTTGCTGGTGCACTCGTAGACGGTGGCGCCGTCGCTCATCAAGGTGACGCGGGTCAGGTCGTCGGTGCCGCGGGCACGCAGGTGGGCCACTGCGGTGCGGATCTGCTGGAGCGAGATGCCTGCGTCGAGGAGGCGCTTGATCACCTTGAGGAGCAAGATGTCGCGGAAGCCGTAGAGGCGCTGGGTGCCGGAGCCGGCGGCGCCGCGCACGGTGGGGTCCACCAGGCCGGTGCGGGCCCAGTAGTCGAGCTGGCGGTAGGTGATGCCGGCTGCGGCGCAGGCGGTGGGGCCGCGGTAACCGAGGTCCTGGGGCAGCGTCGAGACGTCGTCGTCGAAGAGCAGACCCTGCTCGTCGGCGTGCAGCGCTGCTTCCAGCGCCACCTTGTCCGACTGCGATTCGTACTTGATGCCCACTGTTACCTCCGAAGTCAACTTCACTGAGCGTAACCCCCGAAAGGGTGGCCGGACGAGGGTTCCTGCTGACCTGGGTCAGGAGAATCGCAGCCTTGGAGTTACAGCGAAGACATTGTGAAGGTAAACCTTCACTTGAGGGTTGGTCAAAGAGGCGCGCGGCGTGTCGGCCAAACCTTCAAGTTCAACTTGAGGGTGAAGGTCCGCTCAGGCGGGCGGCTGCCCCTGGTCCTTCTCGAAGTCCTCGGGCGAGACGTGGTCGAGGAACTCACGGAACTTCTCCACCTCGTCCTCCTGCTCGTCGGGCACCAGGATGCCGGCGTCGTCGAGCAGCTCCTCGGAGCAGACGATCTTGGACCCGGTCCGCATCGCCAGGGCGATGGAGTCGGAGGGACGGGCGCTCACCTCGACCCCCGAGGACAGCACCACGGTGGCGTAGAAGACGTTGTCGCGCATCTCGGTGATCCGGATCTCGGTGACCTCGTTGCCGGTCGCCTCGAGGACGTCTCGCAGCAGGTCGTGGGTCAGCGGCCTCGGTGGCACCACGCCCTGCTGGGCGAAGGCGATCGCGGTCGCCTCCACCGCGCCGATCCAGATGGGGAGGTACCGCTCCCCTGCCAGCTCCCGCAGGAGCACGATCGGCTGGTTCGAGGGCAGCTCGACCCTTACTCCGACAACCTCTACCTCGCGCACGAGTTCAGCCTACTGGTCCGGCGATGGAGTCAGCGCAGGGATCGCAGGCCCGATTTCACCAGTACGGCGTGCAACCGCACCGAGAGCACGGCCATCTCGTCCATGGTCTGGGCCGCTCGCCCCTCTGCGCCCTCCTCGCGGCTGCGCCGGATCGGGGAGACGACCTGCTCCATCAGCCCCACCTCGCGGTCGGCTGCGGTCTTGAACGAGCGCAGGTGCCGGGGCTCGATGCCGTACGCCGCCAGCTCACCGGCGACCTTGGCGATCACCAGGGCATCGGCGTCGTAGTGCTTGGAGCCCGGGCGCGGGCGCACCAGGCCGTAGTTCTCCAGCGCGTCCAGCAGCTCCTCGGTGATCTCGGCGGTCTTGACCAGCTCGCGCCGCGAGATCCGCACCTCGGAGTGCCCGGAGAGCAGCGACTCCACACCGGGGAACGGGTTGGCCATCAGCGCGCCCGGGATGCTGGGCGAGCCGCTCAGGGGCGGCGGCTCGAGGCCGCGGTCGAGGGCGTCGAGGTGCTCGCGGATGACCTTGAGCGGCAGGTAGTGCTCCCGCTGCGCCCGGATGATGTAGCGCAGCTTCTCCATGTCCTCCACGGAGTACTTCCGGTACCCCGAGGGGGTCCGCTCCGGCTCGACCAGGCCCTCGTTCTCGAGGTGCCGGATCTTCGACTCCTTGATGTCGACGTCGGGGAACTCCGCCTTCAGGTCGGCGACTGCCTGCCCGATGGTGATCCGGCCTATCTTCTGGGCCGTCTGGCGCACGTTCAGCTGTCCTTCGCGTCGCTGGCGAAGAAGATCAGCCGGAACTTGCCGATGCGCACCTCGTCACCGTTCTGCAGCTCCGCGTCGTCGACGCGGTCGCCGTTGAGGTAGGTCCCGTTCAGGCTGCCGACGTCGTGTACGCGGAAGATCCCGCCCGTACGGCGGAACTCCACGTGGCGACGCGAGACGGTGATGTCGTCGAGGAAGATGTCGCTCTCGGGGTGCCGGCCCACGGTGGAGAGGTCTGAGTCGAGCAGGTAGCGGCTGCCGGCGCCGGGCCCTCGCTGCACCACGAGCAGGGCGCTGTGCGCGGGAAGGGCATCCACCGCAGCCGCGTCCGCGGCGTTGAGCGAGGTCCGGTCGTCGGTCTCCCCCTTGGTCGGCGTACCGAAGGTGATCGTGGTGGTGGCGTCGACCGGCGGGGTCTCGCTGGCGGCTGGAGCCAGCGGAGTGCCGCACTGCGAGCAGAACCTGGAGGTGTCGGGGTTCTGGCTCCCGCACTGCGAGCAATAGGCCATCTCGATCTTCCCGTCCTCGTCGGAATCCGTGCGCTGAACCTTGAAGCCGCAGTGAAGGGTCAGGGTTCTGGGCGTCAACCTACCAGCGTCGTGGGCTTCAGGCTTCGAGTGTCGCCTGGTACGCCGCGGCGTCGAGCAGGTCGGCGGAACCGGAGTTGTCCGCGACGATCTCGAAAAGCCACCCGTCGCCGTAGGGATCAGTGTTCACCAGCTCGGGAGTGGCGTCGAGCGCCTCGTTGCGGGCGACGATCTCGCCACCCAGGGGCGCGTAGACCTCGCTGACGGACTTCGTCGACTCCAGCTCCCCCACGACGGCGCCGGAGGTCACCGTGTCGCCGACCTCGGGAAGCTGCACGAAGACGATGTCGCCGAGCGCGTCCTGGGCGAAGTCGGTGATGCCGACGCGGACCGATCCCTCGGCCTGACCGGGCTCGCGCAGCCACTCGTGCTCGGAGGTGTACTTCAGCTCTTCGGGAATCACGCTGCTCCTCGGTTGTCGGGACTCCGAGGCTACTGCCCGGGGACCGCTTCGGCGTAGCGGGGTTTCGCCGGGGTCCGGGTCACGCTGACGTCGATCCGGTCCGATTTCTCGACCGAGACCGTGCCGGACTCGGCCTCGACGTCGTCGGTGAACCCGCCCTGGAACTTCAAGGCGCCGGCGAGGGTGTCGGGGTCTCCGATGGCGTCGATGACGTAGGGCGCCTGGAGCACCACCCGGTCGACCCTGATGCCGTCGGGGTCGTCCTCGAACGAGGTCTGGGCGATCACGCGGACGCGGTCGTTGATCTCGATCGCCTCCACGCCGGCGTTGCGCAGCTCCTCGATGCCGTCGAGCAGGTTGTTCAGGCTGAGCTCCCGCTTGGGGTCCTCCACGGTGACGCGCACCCCGGGCCCGGTCGCCGGCAGCGTCCCGGCCAGCACGCCCAGGGTCTGCAGCTCGCGGCGCGCCTGCTCGAGGGCCGTGGTACGCCGCTGGCTGCCGCTGCGCAGCTGGTCGCGGGTCGCCTCGAGCTCGGCGATGTCGCGCTCGGCCTTGCGGGAGGCCGACTGGAGCCCGTTGAGCGCCTGGATCAGCTGGTCCTGGCGCAGCCCCTCGTAGGTGTCGTCGTCGCCGGTCAGCCGCGCCTGGGTGACCGCCGCGAAGGCCAGCACCCCCACCAGGACCGCGACCACGGCCTGCCCGCGCGAGGGCCGGAAGAAGGCGCGGCGCAACCGGTCGATGCCAGTGGCCGGACGGGTCTCCTGTTGCTCCGGGGTCTCGGGATCGCTCATCGGGCTCACGCGTGGAAGATGTGGCGCCGGATCGCGGCCACGTTGGAGAAGATCCGGATGCCGAGCACGACCACGACGCCGGTGGACAGCTGCGCGTCGACGCCGAGCTTGTCGCCGAGGAAGACGATCATGCCGGCGATGAGCACGTTGCTGATGAACGAGATCACGAACACCTTGTCGTCGAAGATCCCGTCGAGGAAGGCGCGGAAGGCTCCGAGGACGGCGTCGAGCGCGGCCACGACGGCGATCGGCAGGTAGGGCTCGAGGTACAGCGGCACGTCGGGTGTCAGGAACAGCCCGAGCCCGACGCCGACGATCAGCCCGATGATCGCGATCATGACGCTCTCCTACTTACTGTTGGCATAGCGCAACGAGACCTCGGTTCCGGGAAGTCGCACAGAGGACAGCGGCGTGATGCTCAGCTGCAGGCCGACCTCGCGTTGCAGGTCCAACCATGCCTGACCGCTGGAGGTTTCTGCGAAACGTGCGGGCAGCGTGTCCGGGTTGCCGATCGCGTTGACGACATAGGGACGTCGCAGCGAGCGGGCGTTGATCGTGATCGCCCCGCCGGCGAGCCGGATCGTGCTCAGGTTGGTCAGCCGCTGCCCGTTGACGGCGATCGCCTCCGCGCCGGCCTCCCAGAGCCCGTTGACCAGCCGCTGCAGGTCCGTGTCGAGCACCTCGTTGCGCGGGCTGTCCGCGTTCGGGGCGTTGTCGGCCACCAGCCGTACGCCGGGGCCGCGCACCGCCACGGTCCCCGCCTTGATCCCCAGCAGGTTGATGTTCGCCAGGAGCCCGCGCGCCGAGGTGTCGCTGCGCAGCTGCCGCGACTCCAGGGTCGCGGCCTCCACCCGGAGCTTCACCAGCTGGGCACGCTCGTCCTCCAGCTGCGCCCGCGCGGAGCTGACCTGCTCGGCGAGCTGGCGGCGCTCGCCCTCGTCGCGCGAGGAGTTGCGCGCCGTCTGGACGGCGGCGGTGACGACGAGGAACGCGAAGACCACCATCACCGCGGCGGCAACCAGGCCCGGACGACGCGGCGGTGGCCGCGTGTCCGCCGACTGCTTCTGCTCGGAGGCGAAGGCGTAGTCCTCGTCGAGCGTGTGGGTGGTGAGGTAGTCGAGCAGGCCCATCGCCGCCTGTGGCGGGAGCCGGTCGGGGGTGGCCACCTCAGGTGTCCGAGAAGTCCGGAGCGCGCCGATCCCTGTCGGCCATCAGCTTGCGCACCTGCCAAGCGTAAAGGAGGCCGGCCCACCAGTAGAGCCCGATCCCCCAGATGGCGAAGGCCCATCCGAAGACCTCCGCGAGGACCGCGACGGGGCCGTCGCCGTCACCGAGGAAGAGCATCGGGAAGGAGTAGAGCAGGGCCGCGGTGGCCGCCTTGCCGAGATAGTGCACCGGCAGCGCGGAGTACCCACGGGTCCGCAGGAACGGGACCAGGCACCACAGGAACGCGTCGCGCAGGGGCAGCAGGATCGCCACCCACCACGGGATGATGTCGCGGTAGAGCAGTCCGATGACCGCGGCCAGGATGTAGAGCCGGTCGGCGACCGGGTCGAGGATCTCCCCCAGCTTCGAGGTCTGGTTCAGCCGTCGCGCCAGGTAGCCGTCGAGCCAGTCGGTGAAGCCCGAGACCATCAGCACGACCAGCGCCCAGACGTCGGCCTCGGGGCCCATCACCAGCCACAGGAACAGCGGCACGCCGGCCAACCTCACCATGGAGACGATGTTGGGCAGCGTCCACACCGCGGAGGTCGCGGAAGCGCCTGCACGGTTCGGCTGCTGGGCCAAGGGTCCCTCCTGACTGGTCGGAGGTCACCCTACGGCGATCGTCAGTTCAGGCAGCAGCCGCACCGCGGGCAGTGCACCCGCTTGCTCCCGCCGATCTCCTGGCCACAGCTGCACACCAGCACCACCGTTGCGCCAGATCCGCTGGCACTCGACGACCCGTACAGGGCCGCTTCTGTTGCAATCATCTTGGAACTCCCTTGCCTTCACTCCAGAGAACGGCAAGTCCGATTTGTCATTAAGAGCAACACGCGGAAATAGCCCGAAGTGACTATGGGTTTTGACCCAGAATGGCTATGGCTCGTCGACACCGGTCTGGACCGGTTATGTCCCTTATGGGCTTTTCTCGCGAAGTGTGCATTCCCTCAGCGTGGCGCCGGCCAGCCGGTGTACCCCTCCGCCAGGTAGGTCGCCCCGGCCCGGGACGACGTGAGCATGGCGAGCTCGCCGGTCTGCCGGCGTAGGTCGAACGGGCTGGCCTCCGGTGCGAGGTGCAGCATCGTGGTCATCCAGTAGGAGAAGTGCTGGGCCTTCCACACCCGGTCCAGCGCGCGCTCGGTGTAGTCGTCGAGCAGGTCCGGATCCCGGCGGGAGACGACCTGCTCCAGCACCTCGGCGAGCACCCGCACGTCGGCGAGGGCGAGGTTGAGCCCCTTGGCGCCGGTGGGTGGGACCGTGTGCGCCGCGTCCCCGGCGAGCAGCAGGTTCCCGTGCCGCATCGGCTCCTGGACGAAGCTGCGGAACGGCAGCACCGTCCGCGAGGTGATCGGACCCTCCCGCAGGGTGTACCCGTTGGCCCCGACCCGGGCCTGGAGCTCCTCCCAGATGCGGTCGTCGGACCAGTCGGCGGGGTTCTCGGCGGGGTCACACTGGAAGTACATCCGCTGCAGGGACTCGGTGCGCTGGCTGATCAGCGCGAAGCCGCGCTCGGAGTGGCTGTAGATCAGCTCGGGCGCGCTCGGCGGGGCCTCGCAGAGGATCCCGAACCAGGCGTAGGGGTACTCGCGGAAGTACTGCCGCCGCTTGGCCTCGGGGAAGGCCTGCCGGCAGACGCTGCGGGAGCCGTCGGACCCGACGAGGAAGTCGCAGCGCAGCTCGTGCGCCTGGCCACCGGAGTCGGTGAACCGGACCACGGGAGCCTCGCCGGTGACGTCGGCGACGGAGACCTCGCTGACCCCGAACCGGACGTCGCCGCCGTCGCGCTCGCGGGCATCGGCGAGGTCGGTGAACACATCGGTCTGGGGGTAGAGCTGCGCCGAGGCGCCGACGAGACCCTCGAAGTCGATCCGGTGACCGCCGCCCCCGAACGCCAGCTCGATGCCCTCGTGCCGGTACCCCTCCCGGAGCACCCGGTCCGAGACACCGGTCTCGACGAGCATCCGGACGCTGTCCTGCTCCAGGATGCCGGCCCGGTGGGTCTGCTCGATCTCGGCGCGCGAGCGCAGCTCGACCACCACGGACTCGATCCCGGAGCGGGCGAGCAGGTGGGAGAGCATCAGCCCCGCGGGGCCGCCTCCGACGACGGCGACGGTGGTGCGTTCCTGGACAGGCGGCATTCCTCGATCATCCGGCGCGCAGCGGCGAGGTCCCACCCCGGCCTTTCGCTCAGTGGAACCCCTCGTCCGGATCCACCTGCTCGTTCAGGGCGCGGCCGATACCGCCGGAGGCGACCCGCAACGCCGAGACCAGCTGGGCGCGGGTGCGCCGCAGGTCCGGGACCACCACACCCAGGGCGGCGACCAGCTGCCGACGCGCGCGCACCGGCACCGCCACGGAACAGGCGCCCAGGCTCATCTCCTCCTGCGTCGTGGCGTAGTCGTCCTTGTGCACCCGGACGAGCTGGCGCCGCAGCGCGCCCGGCTGGCTCACGGTGTACGGAGTGACCCGGTCCAGGTGCGCGAGGACCTCTGCCTGCACCTCGGCGGGCGCGTGGGCCAGCAGCACCTTGCCGACCCCGGTGGCGTGCATCGGCAGCCGGGACCCGACCGTGCTCACCACCGGCACCGAGGCGTTGCCGGAGAGCCGGTCGAGGTAGAGCACGTGGTTGCCCTCGCGGACTGCGAGGTGGACGGTGGCCAGGGTCGCGCCGTACAGGTCGTGCAGGTACGGCGAGGCGAGCTGGCGCAGGCCGGTGTTCACCGGGGCGAGCAGCCCCACGCTCCACAGGCGCCGCCCCACGACGTACTCACCCGTGGCTGTGCGCGCCAGGGCGCCCCACTCGACGAGCTCGGCGACCAGCCGGTGCGCGGTGGGCAGCGGGAGGCGAGCCCGCGCGGCCAGCTCGGTCAGCGAGAGCTGGCGGTGACGTCCGTCGAAGGCGCCCAGCAGGGCCAGAGCCCTGCTGGTGACCGAGGTGCCCGGTTGGGACAGGTTGCCCGCCATGCACCCCATCCTTCCACTGGGTGGAGGTCAGGTCACTCGTCGCGGAGCATCGAGGAGACCTCGCGGCGCAGCACCTTGCCCATCTGGTTCACCGGCAGCTCGGTCACGGCGATGATCCGGCGCGGCACCTTGTACGCCGAGAGCGCCTCGCGCAGGTGGGTGCCGATCTCCTCGACGTCGAGGTCGGCACCCTGCACCAGGACCACGGCCGCGACGACCTGCTCGCTGCCACTGGTCGACGGCATCCCGACCACGGCGGCGTCCTCCACCGAGGCGTGCTCGCGCAGGACGCGCTCCACCTCGCTGGGATAGACGTTGAAGCCGCCGGTGATGATGATCTCCTTGATCCGGTCCACGATCGTGATGAACCCGTCCGGCGACATCACCACCACGTCCCCGGTGCGGAACCAGCCCTCGTGGTGCGCGGCCGCGGTCTCCTCGGGCATGCCGCGGTAGCCCTCGAAGACCTGCGGCCCCCGGACGAGCAGCTCGCCCCGCTCCCCCGGCGGCACGTCGACCGAGAGGTCCTCGGGGTCGGCGATGCGGACCTCGACGTCGGGGAACGGCACCCCGATCGACCCCGGCCGGCGCGCGGAGCTCATCGGGTTGCCGACGATCACCGGGGAGGTCTCGGTGAGCCCGTACCCCTCGACGAGCAGCCCGCCCGTGGCCGCCTCCCAGCGCTCCACGAGGTCGGCCGGCAGCGGCATCGCACCCGAGAGCGCGTAGCGCACGCCCTTGATCGAGATCCCGCGCTCCTCGGCCGCCTCGGCGATGCGCGCGTAGAGCGGCGGCACGGCGGGGACGAAGGTGGGGACCTCGCGCTTGAACGCGTCCATCAGCAGCCCGATCTCGGGCTTGGGCAACAGCACCAGCTTCGCGCCGAGGCTGACCCCGAACAGCACGCTGATGGTGATGCCGTAGGCGTGGAACATCGGCAGCGCGCACAGGAAGCTCTCGCGACCCTCCACCAGGCCGGGCACCCAGGCGCGGCCCTGGACGACGTTCGCCACCAGGTTGCGGTGCCGCAGCGGGACACCCTTGGGCACGCCTGTGGTCCCCGAGGTGTAGAGCAGCAGCGCGACGTCCTCGGCCACCGGCCGCGGGTGGTCGTCGGCGATCGGCGGGGCGGACTCCAGCTCGGCGAACGGCATCGCGTGCGGCGCCGGACCGGTGAGCTGGGCGCGTGACTCCCGCGCCCTGGTCACCGGGATCCGCAGGGCAAGTCGCTTGAGCAGCGGCAGCTCGAGGGTCAGGTCGACCGCGACGATGGTCTTCACCGCGGAGTCCTCCTGCAGCTGCTCGACCACCGGTACGGCCTTGTCCCAGACGATCGCGACCTCGGCGCCGTGGTCGGCGAACGGGTGCCGCAGCTCGCTGGCGGTGTAGAGCGGGTTGTGCTCGACCACGACCGCACCCAGCCGCAGGACCGCGTAGAAGGCGATCACGTTCTGCGGGCAGTTGGGCAGCAGCAGCGCCACCCGGTCCCCGGCCTCGACCCCCAGCCGACGCAGCCCCTCGGCGGTACGGCGTACGCGCTCGTCGAGCTGGGCGTAGGTGGTGGTGCGTCCCAGGAAGTCCATCGCCGGCCGGTCGCCGAATCGCTGCACCGTCGCCTCGAACTGGTCCAGGACGGTGGTGTCGGCGTACTCCAGGGTGTGCGGAACCCCTTCGGGGTAGGAGCTGAGCCAGACGGGGTCAAGCGGCATCGAGGGTCCTTCTTCTCGGGGAGGGGGAACACCCCAATCCTCTCAGGGGCCGCTAGCTCTCCCGCACGTGCGCCGGCACCGTCGCCAGGGCGAGCACGGCGAGCACTGCGGCCACCGCGAAGGCGTAGAAGCCCCACGGGTAGGCGATCCCCGCGGTGACCAGCGCGCCCCCGAGGAACGGTCCCACGATCGCCCCCACCCGGCCGATCCCCGCCGCCATCCCGAGCGCGGTGCCGCGGATCTGCGGCGGGTACAGGTGCCCGACGAACGCGTAGACGAGCACCTGCGCACTGAACACGAAGATGCCGGTGAGCAGCACCGCGGCGTAGACGAGGAAAGAGCTCTCGATCTTGATCGACAGCGCCGCCAGGAAGACCGCCGCGAGACCGAACCAGAGCAGCACGGTCGGCTTGTTGCCGCGCGAGTCCGAGATCAGTCCGGCCACGAGCAGGCCGATCACCGCGCCCACGTTCAGCACGAGCAGCAGTCCCGTGCCGGCCTTGATGGAGTAGCCGGCCTCCCCCATGATCTTCGGCAGCCAGGTGTTCAGCCCGTAGACGAGCAGCAGGCCCATGAACGAGGCGACCCAGAGACCGGCGCTCACCGCGAGGTAGCGGCCCTTGATGACGTCGCGGCTCCGGACCGCCACGGTGACCTCGCCGCGCTCGCGGGCGGCCACCGCCTCGAGAAACGTCGTGGACTCCGGCAGCTTGAACCACAGCACGGGCAGCGTGAGCAGGCCGGCGACACCGCCCACCACGAACATCGACTCCCAGCCGTAGTCGTCGATCAGCCACAGCGCCAGCAGGGCGGTCAGCACCGCACCCACGTGGTAGCCGGTCATCATCCGGGTGACCGCGCTCCCCCCGCGGCCCTCGCGGGCGTGCTCGGTCATGAAGGCCAGCGCGGTGGGCAGGCAGGCGCCGAGGCCGAGCCCGGCGAGGAACCGCAGGACCGTGAACTGGGTGACGTCCTGGGCCACCGCGATCAGGAGCGTGAGCACCGAGAACGCGGCGATGCTGCTGATCAAGGTGGTACGGCGGCCGAACCTGTCGGTCAGCGGCCCCACGGCCACCGCCCCGATGCCGACCCCGACGAGACCGACGGTGGAGGTCATCGTCAGCGTCGAGTCGGTGAAGCCGAGGTCGCCGCTCTTGGACAGCGTCGGGATCACCGCCCCGAGGACCACGAGGTCGAAGCCGTCGAGGGCCACCGCGACCCAGCAGAGCAGGACCGGCCAGATGCCGGTCTCCGAGCGGACGGGTGTGCTGGAGGGTGCTGCCATGGGTGAGCTCCTTGTCGGGGGTTCCACCACCGTCGCAGCGGGCGCTCGCAGACCTCCAGCGATGCCTTCCGCTCAGTGAAAACCGGCGGCGACGGCGACAGGCCGTTCGTCGTAGGTTCGTCTGGTGACCCAGACCCAGGAGACCGCGCCGCACGCGCCCGCCACCGACTCCGACTCCGCCGTGTCCTCGCAGGCCGAGATGAGCCACGAGATGGCCGGCATCGCCGCCGCCTACGACCCGGCGGCCGGAGTGGAGACCCAGCCCCGGCTGGACTACGCGCCGTACCGCAGCAGCCTGCTGCGGCACCCGACCAAGGACCTGCACCACGCCGACCCGGAGACGATCGAGCTCTGGGCGCCGTGCTTCGGGCACCGCGACGTCGCCGGCGCCGAGTCCGACCTCACCATCCAGCACACCGGTGAGCCCATCGGTGAGCGGATCACCATCACCGGCCGGGTCGTGGACGGCGAGGGCCGCCCGGTGCGCCACCAGCTGGTGGAGATCTGGCAGGCCAACGCCGCGGGCCGCTACGTGCACAAGCGCGACCAGCACCCGGCCCCGCTCGACCCGAACTTCACCGGCGCGGGCCGGACGCTGACCGACGGCGAGGGCCGCTACACCTTCAGCACGATCAAGCCCGGGCCGTACCCGTGGAAGAACCACCACAACGCGTGGCGGCCCGCGCACGTGCACTTCTCGCTGTTCGGCACCGAGTTCACCCAGCGGATGGTCACCCAGATGTACTTCCCCGGTGACCCCTTGTTCGCCCTGGACCCGATCTACCAGTCCATCGTCGACCCCGACGCCCAGGCCCGCCTGGTCGCCAGCTATGACCACGACGTGACCCGCCACGAGTGGTCCACCGGCTACCGGTGGGACATCGTGCTCACCGGCACCCACCGCACCCCGATGGAAGACGAGGCCCAGCGATGACCCAGACGCTTCCCGCAACTCCGGGCCAGACCGTCGGCCCCTTCTACGGCTACGCGCTGCCCTTCCCCGGTGACAGCGAGCTCGTCCCACCGGGGCACCGGGACGCCGTCCGCCTGCACGGGACCGTCACCGACGGCGCGGGGCAGCCGGTCCCCGACGCGCTGATCGAGATCTGGCAGGCCGACGCTGACGGCGCCGTTCCCCAGGTGGAGGGCTCGCTGCGCCGTGACGGCTGGACGTTCACCGGCTGGGGCCGCGCGGCCGTGGACGACAACGGCCACTACTCGTTCACCACCCTGCCGCCGGGACCCACCGAGGCCGGTGCGGCGCCGTTCTTCGCGGTGACCGTCTTCGCCCGCGGCCTGCTGAACCGGCTGTTCACCCGCGCCTACCTCCCGGGACCCGCGACCGCGGACGACCCGCTGCTGGCCTCGCTCCCCGAGGACCGCCGCAGCACCCTGGTCACCGAGGCCGACGAGCACGGCCACCGCTTCGACATCCGCCTCCAGGGCGAGGGCGAGACCGTCTTCCTGCAGTTCCCGGGGGCCTGATGCCCGACCTGCTCTGGCCCGGCGACGAGCGGGCCCAGCGTGTGTTCACCCCGGCCTCGGTGCTCGCCGCGATGGTCCGGGTGGAGGCAGCCTGGCTGCAGTCGCTGGTGACCTCGGGCGTCGTACCGGCCGAGGCCCGCGACGATCTCGCCGGCCTGGTGACCGCGCGCGACACCGACGCGGTCGCGCTGGGCGCGGAGGCGTCCGGCAACCCGGTGCTGCCGATGCTGGCCCTGCTCCGCAGCCGCCTCCGGGAGCGCAACCCGGCGGCGGCGACGTGGGTGCACCGCGGGCTGACCAGCCAGGACGTCCTCGACACCGCCCTGGTGCTCTGTGCCCGCGACTGCGCCCGCCGGGTGGTCGCGGACCTCGACTCCCAGGTGGACAGCCTGGTGCTGCTCGCCGAGCGGCACCGCGAGCACCTGATGGCCGGGCGCACCCTGACCCAGCACGCCGTGCCCGTCACCTTCGGCCTCAAGGCGGCGCAGTGGCTGCACGGCGTCCTCGACGCACGTGCAGAGGTACGCCGGGCAGCGGCTCGGCTCCCGGCCCAGTTCGGCGGCGCCGCCGGTACCCTCGCCGCGACCCACGAGCTGGTCGCGCTCTCCGGGGCGAGCACCGACGCCTCGGCCGTGGCCGCCGGAGCAGCACGGGCTCTGGGCCTCGAGCACGGCGTCCCGTGGCACACCAACCGCGCCCCGTTCACGTCGTACGCCGACGCGCTGGTCGGGGCCACCGATGCGTGGGGCCGGATCGCCAACGACGTCCTCCTGCTCGCCCGGCCTGAGCTCGGCGAGCTGTCCGAGGACCCGGTGGATGGGCGGGGTGGCTCCTCGACGATGCCGCAGAAGGCGAACCCCGTGCTCTCGGTGCTGATCCGTCGCGCCGCCCTCGCCGCGCCGGCGAGCGCCGCCCAGGTGCACCTCGCTGCCGCCACCAGCGTCGACGAACGACCCGACGGCGGCTGGCACACGGAGTGGTCGGCGCTGGCCACGCTGTCGCGGCACACCGTGACCGCCGGCTCCCAGACCGCCGAGCTGCTCGCGGGCCTGCACGTCGACACCGGCCAGATGGCGTCCCTGGTCCGGCAGCGCAGCTCTGCCTTGCTGGCCGAGCAGCGCAGCATCCGCGACCTTTTCGGCGACGGCGCACGCCAGCAGCCCGACTTCGACCCCAGCCACTACCTGGGCGCGACCGGCAGGATCATCGACGAGATCCTCGACCGCGCCCGTGTCGAGCAGCACCAGGAGAAGACGTGACCGTCCCGACCATCACCGCGGTGCGCCTAACCGGCGCCGCCCACCGTGCCGAGCTGCCGCTGCTCGTCCTGGGCCCTTCCCTGGGCACCTCGGCCGCCACCTTGTGGACCCAATGCGCGGCCGGCCTCACCGACGCCTTCGACGTGGTCGCCTGGGACCTGCCCGGTCACGGCTACAACCACAGCGTCGGGGAGGAGCCGTTCACGATGGCCGAGCTCGCCGCGGGCGTGCTGCGGGTCGTGGAGGAGATCCTCGACCAGCGCGACGAGTTCCGGGGCAGGTTCCACTACGCCGGTGTCTCGGTCGGTGGCTGCGTGGGCCTGCAGCTCCTGCTCGACCATCCCGACCGCGTGGCCGGGGCCGCGCTGCTGTGCACGGGCGCCAAGGTCGGCGACCACGACTCCTGGACCAGCCGGATCGAGCAGGTGGAGGCCTCGGGCACCCCGGTGATGGTGGCCGGGTCCGCGGAACGCTGGTTCGGCGCCGGCTTCCTGGACCGCTCCCCCGACGTGGGCTCGGCGCTGCTGCACGCCCTGTCCGAGGCAGACGACCGCGGCTACGTGCAGACCTGCCAGGCCCTCGCCGAGTTCGACGTGCGCTCCCGGCTCGGCGAGATCACGGCGCCGGTCCTCGCCGTCGCTGGGTCCGACGACGTGGCCACTCCCCCGGCGAACCTGAGGGCCCTCGCGGACGGGGTCCGCGACGGCCGGTTCGTCGAGCTCGAGGGCGTCGCCCACCTCGCCCCGGCCGAACGCCCGGACGCCGTCGCCGCCCTGCTGCGACAGCACTTCCTCGGCGAGGAGCCGGGTCCCGTCTCGGCGTACGACGCGGGGCTGGTGGTGCGCCGCGAGGTCCTCGGTGACGCCCACGTCGACCGCGCGCTGGCCGGCGCCAACGACCTCACCCGGGAGTTCCAGCAGTTCATCACCGAGTACGCCTGGGGCGGGGTGTGGACCCGCCCCGGCCTCGACCGCCGCAGCCGGTCGCTGATCACGCTGACCGCGCTGATCGCCCGGGGCCACCACGAGGAGCTCGCGATGCACCTGCGGGCGGCGCGGACCAACGGGCTGACCAACGACGAGATCAAGGAGCTCATCTTGCAGACCGCGATCTACTGCGGCGTCCCGGACGCGAACACCGCCTTCCGGATCGCCCAGCGTGTGCTGGCCGAGCTCGACGAACAGGGAGAGGAAGCCTGATGTCCGCCTATGTCTACGACGCCGTGCGCACGCCGTTCGGCAAGTTCAACGGGGGCCTGTCGGGCGTACGCCCCGACGACCTGGCCGCGGCCGTGCTCACCGCTGTACGCGAGCGCAACCCGGGCCTCGACCCGGCCGCCGTCGACGAGGTCGTGCTCGGCAACGCCAACGGCGCCGGGGAGGACAACCGCAACGTCGCCCGGATGGCGAGCCTGCTCGCGGGCTACCCGGTCAGCGTGCCCGGCACCACGATGAACCGGCTCTGCGGCTCCTCCCTGGACGCGGCCATGAACGGCTCCCGGATGATCGAGACCGGCGACGCCGAGATCGTGCTCACCGGCGGCGTCGAGTCGATGACCCGCTCGCCCTGGGTGCTGCCCAAGCCGAGCCGCGCGTTCCCCGCCGGCAACGTCGAGGCCGTCTCGACCACGCTCGGCTGGCGACTGGTCAACCCGCAGATGCCGGCCGAGTGGACGGTCTCCCTGGGTGAGGCCAACGAGCAGCTGTGCGAGCGGTACGACGTCTCCCGCGAGCGGCAGGACGAGTTCGCCGTCCGCTCCCACAACCTCGCGCACGCGGCCTGGGAGCGCGGCTTCTACGACGACCACGTGGTGCCGGTCCCCGGCACCGACGCCACCCGGGACGAGAACGTGCGCGCCGGCTCCACCGTGGAGTCCCTGGCGAAGCTGCGGCCGTCGTTCCGCAAGGACGGGACGATCACCGCGGGCAACGCCTCCCCGCTGACCGACGGCGCCTCCGCCGTACTGCTGGGCTCGGAGCGCGCGGCCGGCCTGATCGGCGCTGCACCCGTGGCCCGGATCGCCGGGCGTGGCGCCCACGCCGTGGCCCCCCAGGACTTCGGCTACGCCCCCGTCGAGGCCGCGAACCAGGCGCTCGCGCGTGCCGGGATCAGCTGGTCCGACGTCAGCGCGGTGGAGCTCAACGAGGCGTTCGCGGTGCAGTCGCTGGTGTGCATGGACGCCTGGGCCAAGGAGGGACTCGACACCGAGCTGGTCAACATCAGCGGCGGCGCGATCGCGCTGGGGCACCCACTCGGCGCCTCCGGGGGCCGGATCCTCGGCGCGCTCTCGAAGATCCTGCGCGAGGGCAACCACCGCTGGGGTGTCGCCGCCATCTGCATCGGCGTCGGCCAGGGCCTCGCCGTGGTGCTGGAGAACGTGAACCAGGGGGACGACCGGTGACCGAGGTGCTGGAGCAGGCCGACGCGGCCGACCGGGCCGTCGCCGACATCCCCGACGGGGCCACTGTCCTGATCGGCGGCTTCGGTCCCGCGGGCCAGCCGATGGAGCTGATCGACGCACTGCGCCGCCACGGCGCCACCGACCTCACCGTTGTGAACAACAACGCCGGCAACGGGGACGTCGGGCTCGCCGCACTGCTCAAGACCGGCAACGTCCGCAAGATCATCTGCTCCTTCCCCCGGCAGAGCGACTCGTGGGTCTTCGACGACCTCTACCGCGCGGGGAAGATCGAGCTCGAGGTCGTGCCCCAGGGCAACCTCGCCGAGCGGATGCGCGCCGCCGGAGCCGGCATCGGAGCCTTCTTCGGCCCGACCGGTGTGGGCACGCCGCTGGCCGAGGGCAAGGAGCAGCGCACGATCAATGGCCGGGACTACGTGCTGGAGTACCCCCTGCCCGGGGACTACGCGCTGATCAAGGCGCACACCGCGGACCGGTCCGGCAACCTCGTCTACCGCAAGACCGCGCGCAACTTCGGGCCGGTGATGGCGACCGCGGCGACCACGACCGTCGCCCAGGTCAGCAACGTCGTCGACACCGGCTCGCTGGACCCGGAGAACGTCGTGACGCCGAGCATCTTCGTCGACCGGGTGGTCCGCATCGAGCAGGGAGCCGCGGCATGAGCGCCGAGCAGCTCTCGTCCGAGCCACTGGGTAAGGACGAGATCGCGAAGCTGATCGCCGCGGACATCCCCACCGGCGCCTACGTGAACCTCGGCATCGGTCAGCCCACCCTGGTCGCGGACCACCTCGACCTCGAGAGCGGCGTCACGCTGCACACCGAGAACGGCATGCTCGGCATGGGCCGGGCCGCCGTCGGCGACGAGATCGACCTCGACCTGATCAACGCCGGCAAGATCCCCGTCGTGGAGACGCCCGGTGCGTCGTACTTCCACCACGCGGACTCGTTCGCGATGATGCGCGGCGGTCACCTCGACGTGTGCGTGCTCGGCGCGTTCCAGGTCTCGGTCCGCGGCGACCTCGCCAACTGGCACACCGGCGCCCCGGACGCGATCCCGGCCGTGGGCGGCGCGATGGATCTCGCGATCGGCGCCAAGGACGTGTTCGTGATGATGACGCTGTTCGCCAAGGACGGCACCTCCAAGCTGGTCGCCGACTGCACCTACCCGTTGACCGGGGTGGCCTGCGTGAGCCGGGCCTACACCGACCACGGCGTCTTCGAGATCACCCCGGAGGGGGTGCGGGTCCGGGCGACGTACGGCGCCACGCTCGACGAGCTCCGCGAGCGGACGGGCCTCGACCTGCTCGACTAGTGCTCCAGCCAGGTCGCGGACATGTCGAGGTCGCCGTGCCCGGCGTCGACGGCCCTGGCGAGGTGGTCGCGGATCCCCGGCAACGGGCCGAGGTCGGTCCCGGCACCCTTCGCCGCGGCGAGGATCAGGTCGACGTCCTTGAGCGCACCGGCCAGCGCGAACGCCGGGGTGAAGCTCCCGCTGAGCATCGCCTTGCCCTTGAGCTGGACGTACGGCGAGTCCAGCGGCCCGCCCCCGACCGCCTCGAGGAACAGCGCCGGGTCCAGCCCGAGGTCCCGGGTGAGCGCCAGCGAATCGGCCACTCCCTCGAGCACGGTGACGACCCAGGCGTTCGCCGCGAGCTTCAACCGGCTGCCCGCGCCGGCCTCGCCCAGCCACATGGTGCGGCTGCCGATGGCGTCGAGGACCGGGGCGACCCGGGGTCGGGCGCTGTCCGGTCCTGAGGCGAGCACCACCAGGGTGCCGTCCTCGGCGGGCTTGCGGGTGCCGAGCACGGGAGCGTCCACGAAGGTCACGTCGAGGTCCTCGGCGAGGCCCGCTAGCCGGTCGGCGCCCTCGACCCCGACGGTGCTCTGCTGCAGCCACACCGCATCGGCGCCGAGGTGTCCCCGGGCCTGCTCCATCGTCTCGGCGACGCTGTCGACGTCGTACAGCATCGTGAGGACCACATCGGCGCCCTCGACGGCCTCGGCCACCGAGTCCGCCACGTGGGCGACGTCGGCGAGCGGCTCGGCCTTCTCCCGGCTCCGGTTCCACACCCGGAGGGTGAGGTCGGCAGCCGCGATGTTGCGGGCCATCCCGGCTCCCATGGTGCCGGTGCCGAGCAGGGCGACAGTGCAGTCATCGGTCATGGGCGTCACGTTACTCAGGCAGCACTCACGCAGCGCTCGGCCAACGGAGGTCGACTCTCGGTGTCGTCGGCCGGCCGGGCAGTCGTCTGGTGCCGCGGCCGTCGGTCACGTAGACCCGCCGCGGCTGCGTACTCGTCGACCGGGAGCGCGGCTGCTCCCAGAGGCGCCGGTCGGCGACGTGAGTCCCGCAGCTGGTCCGGGTCGGTGACCACGTGCGCCAGCGCCCACTCACGAGCCAGCGTGAGCCGCTCGAACTCCGCACTGCGCAGCGCGGCCAGGTTCGTCTCCAGGCCCGCAAGCACCCGATGGGTCTCGGGCGTGGAAACGACTGCCATACGTCATTCTCCATCGAACACCTGTTCGAGTCAAGATGTGTTCTGCACTCGTGCGACCGGATGGCCTCGACCGGCTGTGGCAACGAACTCTTGTCGGGAGCCGAGCCGCCCCGCCACTCCCCCACGCGCCCAATCAGAGCTTTGTCGGCAATCCATTCCTCCGGCGTCCGGTTTGTACTAAATTCCCGACCATGGATGTCCTCTCTCGGCACAATGTCTCCAGCTCCGGCCCGGTGGACGGCCAGCCGATCATGTTCGCCCACGGCTTCGGCTGCGACCAGGGCATGTGGCGCCACGTGGCGCCGGCGTTCACCGACCGCTACCGCGTGATCACCTTCGACCACATCGGTTCGGGCGGCTCCGACTCCTCTGCCTTCGACGCGCAGAAGTACGCCGACCTCAGCGGCTATGCCACAGACGTCCTGGAGATCGTCCGAGCGCTCGACCTCGAGGACGTCGTGTTCGTCGGTCACTCGGTGTCCTCGATGATCGGCGCACTCGCAGTCATCGAGGCGCCCGAGCGGTTCTCCGACCTGGTGATGGTCGCCCCCTCTCCCCGGTACATCGACGACGACCACTACGCCGGTGGCTTCACCCAGGAGGACATCGACGAGCTCCTGGAGTCCCTGGAGAGCAACTACCTCGGGTGGTCGGCGGCGATGGCACCCGTGATCGTGGGCAACCCGGATCGACCTGCCCTCGGAGAGGAGCTCACCGCCAGCTTCTGCCGGATGGACCCCGAGATCGCCCGGCGCTTCGCGACGACCACCTTCCTCTCCGACAACCGTCGGGACCTGCCGCGGATCGGCGTACCCACGCTGGTCCTGCAGTGCAGCGACGACGCGATCGCCCCACCCGCTGTCGGCGCGTACGTCGCGAGCGCGGTCCCCCGGGCCACCTTCGTGCAGCTGGCCGCCTCGGGACACTGCCCGAACCTGAGCGCGCCCGAGGAGACCGTCACGGCGATCAGCGACTTCCTGAGCCGGGGAGACGCGGCCGCGTAGCCATGTCGCTCGAGCAAGCCGTCGACGGCGTCCCGAGGGTGCCGTTCGAGGACGACCCCGCTCTGGAGTACGAGCACGCGCCCTGCGGATACCTGTCGACGACCCCCGACGGTCGCATCGTCAAGGTGAACGCCACCTTCTGCAGCTGGCTCGGGATGGAGGTCGACGATCTGCTGGGTCGCCGCCTGGTCGACCTGCTGAGCGTCGGTGGCCGGATCTTCCACGAGACGCACTACGCCCCGTTGCTGCGGATGCAGGGGTCGGCCCAAGAGGTCGCCTTCGACCTGGTGCGCGCGGACCGGACCCGCCTGCCCGTGCTGATGAACGCCTCCGTGGTCCTATCACCGGACGGCGAGCCCCACTTGGTCCGGGTCGCGGTCTTCGACGCCACTGGACGGCGCGCCTACGAGCGCGAGCTGGTGCGGACCCGCAACGAGCAGGAGGCCGAGCTCGAGGCGCGAGCAGAGCAGGCAGCGAGCGCCACGGCGACCGTCAGCCAGATCCTCGATGCGGCGACTGACACGGTTCTGGTGGCGACCAACGCGGACTTCGTCGTCACCCATTTCAACCGTGGGGCCCAGATGATGCTGGGTTACCCGGCGGAGGACGTCATCGGGCGTTCCATGGTCGGGGTCCGTACGCCCGAGGAGGTCCGTCGCCACGCGGAGGCCCTCGGGGTCCCGGCCGACCTCGCGACGCTTGTCCCTGCGCTGGTCCGCCACGGGGCACCACGGGACTGGACGCTGGTCACCAGGAGCGGTGAACGCAGGACCATGTCGCTGAGCTTCACCGAGATCCGTGACGAGGGCCGGCTGCTGGGCTTCCTCTGCGCGGGCGAGGACATCTCCGTCCGGCTGCGCACCGAGGCCGCCCAGGCCGCGGCGCTGCGCAGGGAGCTGGAGTCCGTCGCCCGGCTCGAGGAGGCCGACCGGATGAAGGACGAGGTGGTCTCGACGATCAGCCACGAGCTCCGTACTCCGATCGCCTCGATCCGGGGATACAGCGAGCTGCTCGCCGACGGCGACCTCGGACAGCTCACACCTGCCCAGGCCGACGCAGTCGCCACGGTGCTGCGCAACGCAACACGGCTTGCATCACTGGTCGACAACCTCGTCTTCCTGGACCGGGACGGGTCCCCTGACCAGGAGTCCCTCCGCCTCGAGCCGCACGACCTGGCAGCGCTCGTCGTCGATGCCGAGAAGGGCCTGGACCAGCTCGTCGGCGGCCGTGACCTGACGATGCGGGTGCAGGTGCCGGACGCGCCTGCCGTCGTGCTGGGCGACGCTGCGGCGCTGCGACGGGTGGTGTCCAACATCGGCGCCAACGCGATCAAGTTCACCCCCGACGGCGGGTCGATCAGCGTGTGCCTCGCGCCCACGTCCACGGGTTTCGCGCTCACAGTCACCGACACGGGAATCGGCATGACCGAGGAGGACCGGGAGCGGGCCCGCGACCGGTTCTACCGCTCCACGGAGGCCTACCGACTCGCGGTGCCCGGCACCGGCCTGGGACTGACCGTGGCGGACTCCATCGTGGCCGCGCACTCCGGCACGATGGCGATCGCGTCCACGCACGGACGCGGGACCACCGTCACGGTGTCGTTGCCGTCGTACGACGAGAACGCACCCGTCGCCTGACCTCGAACCATCCGATACTGGCCCCATGTGGGTGCAGGACTTCGACGGACCGCGAGGGGCACCGCCGGACCCCGAGGTGTGGGCGCACGAGGTCGGCGGAGGCGGCTGGGGTGACCGGCAGCAGCAGGTCTACACGGCCGAGGTGGCCAACGCCGCTCTCGACGGCGAGGGGCACCTGGCGATCGCGGCTCGTCGCGAGCCCGACGGCACCGTCACCTCCGCACGGCTCGTGACCAAGGACGGCTTCGCCACGACCTACGGCCGGGTCGAGGCGCGGATCAAGGTGCCGGGCGGTCGTGGCACCTGGCCGGCGTTCTGGATGCTCGGCGCCGACATCGACGGGGTGGAGTGGCCCGCCTGCGGCGAGATCGACGTGATGGAGCACGTCGGGGCGGACCCGCGGCACTGCCACGGCACCGCCCATGGTCCCGGGTTCAGTGGACTCGAGGGAGGCGTCGGCGGCTCGGTCGACGCAGGCGTGGACCTGTCCCAGGACTTCCACGAGTACGCCGTCGACTGGGACGAGCACTCGATCGTCTGGCTCCTCGACGGCCGGGAGTACCACCGGCTGACCCCCGACGACGTGCCCGGAGCGTGGCCCTTCGACCACCCCCACTTCCTGCTGGTCAACCTCGCCGTCGGGGGCGACTGGCCCGGCAACGACACCGACGACCCCGACCTGCCGGCAGTGCTGCTGGTGGACTGGATCCGCGTGCGACCGGGCTGAGCCGCCGCCCTCAGCTGTGCGGGCGGAGGTGGAGCCAGGGCCGGGCGAGCTCGAACTCGCGACCGGTCACCACGCTGGGCGCGATCTCCACGACGTTGTACTTCGTGGACGGGACCCAGGGCCTCAGCGGCACGTTCTCCGCCCGGTGCGCCTCGTCCTCGGGGAGCAGCCGTGCGGTGCCACGCACCACGACGCTGCGCGCGCTCACCTCGTCGTACTGGTCCACCTCGAACGCCACCTCGCGGCCCATCACCACGGCCAGGAGCTTGCTGCCCTCGGCCGTGCGGAACAGCAAGGTCTTGCCGTCCACCGCGTAGTTGATCGGGGTGATGTGCACCTCGTCGACCAGGAGGAACGCGAGGCGCCCGAACTCCTCGGTCCGCAGCATCTCCCAGCAGGCCTCAGCACTGAGCTCGCGGACCGGGTCCTCGGGTGACATGGCTCCTCCTTCGTGGGCGGGCCGGGCGCCCTCTCCGCCCCCATTTCACCCGCTTCTGCCGGGCGGGTGGAAGGGCCCCTTGTCCCTGCGCCCGGGGACCTTGCTCCTACGGCCTCAGGAGATGACCGCGTCGACGGTCTTCTTCAGGGCACTCGGCTGCGAAGGTCGCCTGGGAGCCGACTTCTTCGCCTCGAGCATCTCGGCGCCGAGATCCTGCAGCAGCTTGCGACCAAGCCCCTCGCGAACCTTGGGGAACCACTCCTTCTCCTCCTCGTCGATGTGGTGGTCGACGTTCTCGATCAGGACAGTGGTCTTGGCGGTGAACCGCTCCGCGTCGGGCTTCATCGCGGCCAGCTCCATGATCAGCACGTCGGCGACGTGGTGCTCCTCGTAGGACTCGAGGACGTCGTCCTCGAGCTCGGGGAGCAGCTCGCGCACGCGGGGGTACATCACCTCGTTCTCGATGTAGGTATGCACCGTCAGCAGCTCGATGATCTTGTCGACCAGCTTGCCCTTCGTGACGTGGGCGTTCTCGCCGGCCTTCTCGAAGTCGCGGAAGGCCTTGCGGATCTCCTTGTGGTCGTTCTTGAGCAGGACGATGGCGTCGGTGGACATGGGGCTCCTGAAGTGAGAGGGAATGTGAGTACGTCCTACCCGGATGCGGACCCCCTCACACGGAAGGCAACCCTTCCCCGGGTCCCTGGGACGCATCGGGTCCGTCTCTCGGGGTACCGGGAGGGCCTCTCGAGGGGGTCGATCAATGCGTACGACGGACAGGGGCACCGCCCTGCTCCAGGCTGCCGGGCGTGGTGCCGTGGCCGGGCTCGTGGGGGTGCTGGCGATGACGGCTGCCGAGAAGGTGGAGCAGCGGCTGACCCGGCGCGCGAACTCCTACGTGCCGGGCCGGACCCTGCTCACGCTCGTGGGCCGCCGCCCACCGGAGTCGGCCACTCCCCCGGCGTGGAACCACGCGATGCACTGGGGCACGGGTGCGGCGCTCGGCGCCCTGCGCGGGGTCTGGTCGGTGACCGGGATCCGCGGCGCCCAGGCGAGCGCCACCCACGCCGTGGTCCGGCTGGCCTTCGACCAGACGATGGAGAACGCCACCGGCGCGGGGGCTCCGCCGATGACGTGGCCCGCCGACGAGCGGGCGGTCGACCTGGCCCACAAGGCGGTGTACTCGGTCGTGACCGGCCTGGTCAGCGACGCCTGGATCCCCGCGGCCCTCGAGTCACGGCGCGGGACCGAGAGTCACTGACGCCGCAGGCTGCGCGAACCCCTCGACTGCAGCGCCCAGCCGACGGCCACGAGCAGAGCGCCGAACACCAGGAAGCCGATGTCCCACGACAGCGGCCCACCGAGGTCGTCGCGGACGTGGTGCACGCCGAGGATCTGGTGATCGATGATCCCCTCGACGAGGTTGAAGATCCCCCAGCCGGCGAGGACCAGGCCGAAGTGGAAGCTCCAGCTGGGCGCCAGCCGGCCCTGGCGCCACTGGACCAGGGTGAGGATCGACGCGGCCAGCACCAGCACCCACGTCGCGAGGTGGAAGAACCCGTCGGCCAGCGTGTTCATCTCCAGTCCGGCCAGCGTGGTCATCGGGTGGTCCGCGGTGTGACTGATCATGTGGTGCCACTGGAGGATCTGGTGCAGCACGATCCCGTCGACGAAGCCACCGAGGCCGAGGCCGTAGAGCAGGCCCGGCAGGCGAGAGGGGCGAAGCTCGGCACGCGGGACTTCCGGGACTCGGGCTGTGGACATGGAGCCTTCCTACCCGGCCGGACCGCGACGCATGCACGGAACCGAGCACGGACGGTAGCGTGACCGCGCGCGATCCCGGAGCAACCGCGTTCGCCGAGCAGATACGAGGGTCCAGTGGTCGTACGCGAACAAGTGGGTGTCTCCGGCTACCGATGGGTCGTGCTGGCGTCCTTCATGGGGGTCAACGCCACCATCCAGACCCTGTGGATCAGCTACGCCCCGGTCTCGAGCACCGCCCAGGACTACTACGGCGTCTCCGCCGGGGCGATCGGGGTGTTCGCGATCCTGTTCATGGTGGCCTACCTGCCCGTCTCCTTCATCGCCTCGCACGCCATCACCAGTCGCGGCTTCCGGTTCGCGGCAGGCCTCGGGGCGCTGCTGGCCGGGGTGTCCGGGGTGGCACGGGGACTGTCCGGTCCGCACTACGCGTTCGCGATCCTGGCCACGATCGGGGCCGCGATCGCGCAGCCCTTCCTGCTGAACGCCTGGACCACCATGTCCACCCAGTGGTTCGCGCTCTCCCAGCGCGCCACCGCGGTCTCCCTGGTCACGCTGTCGAACCTGGTCGGGGCCGGCGTCGGGCTCGCCCTGACCCCCACCCTGGTGAAGTCGATGTCCATCGCCCAGGTGCAGCTGGTGTACGGCGGGCTCGCCCTGCTCGGGGGCGTGGTCTTCGTGCTGGTGGCGCGGGACCGGCCCTCGCCCCACGAGCTGCCGGACGCCCTCGGGACCGGCGCGGCCGTGCCCCCGCTCGCCGGCGTACGCCACGCCCTGACCGTCGGCCCGTTCGTGGCGTTCCTGGTGATGGCGTTCGTGACCATGGGGGTCTTCAACGGCCTCTCCACGTGGATCGAGGACATCGTCAGCCCACGTGGGTTCTCCTCGACGGACGCAGGCAACACCGGTGCGCTGCTGCTGCTCGGCGGTGTGGTGGGCGCGATGGCGATCTCGGCTCTCTCGGACCGCTCCGGGCGGCGGGTGCCCTACATCGCGGCGGCGCTCGGCCTCTCCGCTCCCGCACTGCTGACGATGGCCCTGGCCGACTCCCTCGCCGGACTGCTCACCGCAGCGTTCGTCCTCGGGTTCTTCATGACCAGCGCGCTGCCGGTCGGCCTGCAGTACGCCGCCGAGATCACGGCGCCCACCCCCGCAGGCACCTCCAACGGGCTCATCCAGCTCGCCGGGCAGTCCTCGGTGGTGTTCGTCGTGCTGATGTCGCTGACCCGGACCTCCTCGGGATCCTTCACCCCGTCCCTGACGGTGCTGGCGGCGCTGCTCCTGCTCGCAGGCGTGGTGGCGTTGCGGCTCCCGGAGCCCTCGACGCGAGTCGACTCCCTCGGCTGAGCGCGAGGCAGCACCCGGCGCGCACTCATGTGTACGACGGTCCGCGGGTACTGCCATCACATGCAGGGTTCCTCGGCGGTGCCCAGGCCAGCAGTGGCCATCTTGAGTCACGACCGGTTCTGGAGCAGTGACTGGATCTACGAGCGCAGCCTCGGTGGTCACCGGTGCCTGGCCGTGCGCGACGCGGAGGGCATCCGCCTGTACTCGCGCAGCGGCCGGGAGATCACCAACACCTTCCCGGAGGTCACCGACGCGCTCCAGCAGCAGCACCACGACTGGTTCGTCCTCGACGGGGAGATCGTCGCCTTCGAGGGTGAGCGCACCAGCTTCGCCCTGCTGCGGCCCCGGATCCGGATCGAGGACGAGCAACGGGCCCGGGCGAGCGAGATCCCGGTCTGGTTCTACGTCTTCGACCTCCTCGAGCTCAACGGCAGGGACCTGCGCTCCCAGCCCCTGCTCGACCGCAAGCGGCTGCTCCTGGCCTCGCTGGACTGGTCGGACCCCCTCCGGCCGCTGTCCCACCGTGTGGACGCTGGCGAGGAGTGGTTCTCCAAGATCTGTGGTGATGGATGGGAGGGTGTGGTGGCCAAGCGTGCTGACGGGCTCTACGCACCCGGACGCACCGGGCACTGGCTGAAGTTCAAGTGCCAGAATCCACCACGACCAGAGGAGAGCCACATGAACAAGCGGGACGCGTCCGCGCCGGTCCACGATTCGCTGCGCGACGTACCTGGACTCAGCGAGCAGGACGTCGAGCAGGTCTGGGCCGGCGGCACGGTGGTCACGGTTCCCGCCGGCTGGTCGATGGTGCACGAACTCGAGCCACCCGACACCGCCTATCTGATCCTGGAGGGCCGGGTCCGGGTCAGCCTGCGCAAGGACACCGTGACCGAGCTGGGACCGGGCGACTTCGTCGGCGAGATCGCCCCGATCGCCCACCGGCTGCGCACCGCCACCGTCACCGCACTGGAACCGCTCGTCACGCTGGCGTTCCCCACCTCGGCCTTCGCCAAGCTCCGCAGCGAGGTGCCGGCGTTCGACGAGGCCGTGACCCAGGTCGCGTCGGCTCGGATAGCGGAGATCGACGGCGCCGGCAAGTGAGCGGACACCGCTGATGCACGGACAGGTGCTGCACACCCGTCACCTCGCCCCCAACCTGGTCCGCGTCGTCCTCGGTGGCGGGGACCTCGACGCTTTCGCGATGGTCGAGGCGACCGACGCCTACGTGAACCTCGCGTTCGCGCCACCGGGGGCGCCATACGGCCCGGTCTTCGACCCGGCAGAAGTGCGTGCGCGGGCGGCTACCGCCCCGACCCGGAGGCGGACTGGCTGCTGATGGTCGGCGACGAGTCGGCTATGCCCGCGATCGCCGCGTCCCTGGAGGTGGTGCCCCCGGGCACCCCGGTGGTCGTCCGGCTGCTGTGCGACGGGCCGGAGCACGAGGTCAAGCGCGACTTCGTCGCCGCGATGGAGGCCGACGTCGAGGTGCCGCATGCGTCGGGGGTCGCTGGGTAACGACAGCCGCGTGGACACGTTGACGTTCGTCGGGACCGCCACCACCGTGATCCGGCTCGGGTCGTTCACGTTGCTCACCGACCCGAACTTCCTGCACCGCGGCCAGCGCGCCTATCTCGGCAAGGGCCTGTGGTCCCGGCGGCTGACCGATCCGGCGATGTCACCGGCGGACCTGCCGGCCCTGGACGCCGTCGTGCTCTCGCACCTGCACGGCGACCACTTCGACCGGGTCGCCCGCGCGGAGCTGTCCCGCGCGCAACCGGTGCTGACCACGCCGGAGGCGGCCGACCGCCTCACCGACTGGGGCTTCGCGGCGGACGGGATCGCGGTGTGGGACTCCCGGACCCTCACCCGCGGTGAGGAGTCCCTGACGGTGACCGCGCTCCCCGGCATCCACGCCCGGGGCGTGATGGGCCGGCTGCTGCCCCCGGTGATGGGGAGCCTGCTCGAGCACAGTGAGGGTGGTCGGGTCCGGCGGCGGGTCTACCTCACCGGTGACACGCTGACCGGGGCACACCTCGACGAGATCGCCTCCCGTCACCCCGAGATCGACGTGGCGGTGGTGCACCTCGGCGGGACCCGGGTGCTGTTCCACACGGTGACCATGGACGCCGAGCAGGGCGTCGACTTCCTGCGCCGGGTGCAGCCCCGCCAGGCGATCCCGGTCCACTACGACGACTACCGCGTCTTCCGCTCCCCGCTGTCCGACTTCGAGCAGCTGGCCGAGGCGACCGGCCTCGCGCACCTGGTCCGTCCCGTACGCCGCGGCGAGACCATCGAGCTGGGCGCGTAGCGGCGATTGGCATCGCGCGGCCTGGGTACCGCCCCCGGACCGAGCAGCCTGAGGAGGTCGACGTGAGAGCCATGGTCTACCGCGGTCCGTACCGGATCCGCGTCGAGGAGAAGGACCGTCCGCGGATCGAGCACCCCAACGACGCGATCGTCCGAGTGACCCTGGCGGCGATCTGCGGGTCGGACCTGCACCTCTACCACGGGATGATGCCGGACACCCGGGTCGGGCACACCTTCGGCCACGAGTTCATCGGAGTGATCGACGAGGTGGGTCCCTCGGTGCAGAACCTGAAGGTCGGCGACCGGGTGATGGTCCCGTTCAACGTGTTCTGCGGGTCGTGCTTCTACTGCGTGCGCGGCCTCTACTCCAACTGCCACAACGTGAACCCGAACGCCACAGCGGTGGGCGGAATCTACGGCTACTCCCACACCACCGGCGGGTACGACGGCGGCCAGGCCGAGTTCGTACGGGTGCCGTTCGCCGACGTGGGGCCGAGCAAGATCCCCGACTGGATGGACGACGAGGACGCCGTGCTGCTCACCGACGCCCTGGCCACCGGCTACTTCGGGGCCCAGCTCGGCGACATCGCCGAGGGTGACGTCGTGGTGGTCTTCGGCGCCGGTCCCGTGGGGCTGTACGCGGCCAAGTCCGCCTGGCTGATGGGAGCGGGCAGGGTCATCGTGATCGACCACCTCGAGAACCGGCTGGAGAAGGCCCGCACGTTCGCCCACGCCGAGACCTACAACTTCACCCAGTACGCAGACATCGTGGTGGAGCTGAAGAAGCTCACCGGCTTCCTCGGCGCCGACGTCGCGATCGACGCCGTGGGCGCGGAGGCGGACGGCAACCTGATCCAGCACGTCACGTCCGCGAAGCTCAAGCTGCAGGGCGGTTCGCCGATCGCGCTCAACTGGGCGATCGACTCGGTGCGCAAGGGCGGCACCATCTCGGTGATGGGCGCCTACGGCCCGATGTTCAGCGCGGTCAAGTTCGGCGACGCCATGAACAAGGGCCTCACCCTGCGGATGAACCAGTGCCCGGTCAAGCGGCAGTGGCCCCGCCTGTTCGAGCACGTCCGCAACGGCCACCTCAAGCCCAGCGACATCGTCACCCACCGGATTCCGCTGGAGCACATCGCCGAGGGCTACCACATCTTCTCGGCCAAGCTCGACGGGTGCATCAAGCCGCTGATCGTGCCCACCCCCGCATGAGTGACGGAGACCGACGATGACCGAGAGCTACACCTACGGGCCGCACAAGCCGCCGCTGTCGAAGTCCAGTGATGACCTCCGGGCACGGATCCCCGGCTGGGGAGTCGACCTCGACCCCCGGGACCGGCCCTCGGTGCCCAAGCTGCAGTTCGATCCCGAGCGTACCGGTGCCCACTGGGAGTTCCCCGACCGGCAGCCGGAGACCTGGCCCCGGGAGCGCTCCCTGGAGCACGCCTTCCTGACGCCCGTCTTCGGCACCAGCTGCCCACCCAAGGGGCTCTCCGGCCGGCTGCGCAAGCTGGCCTACGCCCGCTACAGCGAGGCCCGCGCCGCCCACTGGCTGATCCTGCTGGGCGCGGACCGGGTGGACGCCCTGGAGAGCACCCTGGGCTCCCCGCTCCGTGGCCGTCCGGACAACCCGGTCATCGTCGCCGTCCCGGGGCTCCTCGCCGCGGGCGTGGCGTACCGCACCCTGCGGCGACTCAGGAGGAACCGGATTCGCGCGTGACCCCCGCCGGTCCGCTTCGTTACACGCTCGTCCGGTCCCGGTCCCGAGGAGCACGAACTGCATGGATGCAACGCCTGCCAACCACTACGGCGTGAACGACGGCTGGTCCCCACACCAGCTCGATGAACGTTTCTGGGCCCTGCTCCGGCCCTGCCCGCCGTACCCTGACCTGAACTAGGACGTCCCGACGACGAGCTGGTGGACGATGGACGAGGACCGGCCCGCCGTGCGGCCGGACCGGCCACGTTCTTGCGACGATGGACCCATGGAGCCGAACTGGTTGACCGAGGCCGAGCTGTCCTCGTGGGTGCGGATGGCCGCCGTGCTGGAGCTGCTGCCCGGCGTACTGGACTCCCAGCTGCGTCGTGACGCGGACCTGACGCACTACGAGTACTGGGTCCTCGCGATGCTCTCCGAGGCGCCCGGACTGACGCTGCGGATGACGCTGCTGGCCCGCCAGACCAACGCGACCCTCCCCCGGCTCTCCCACGTCGTACGCCGACTCGAGGAACGCGGCCTGGTCGAACGGGCCCCGGCGCCCGAGGACGCACGCGCCACCGATGTCACGCTGACCGAGGACGGCCTGTCCACGGTCACCCGCACCGCCCCCACGCACGTGGCCACCGTGCGCCAGCACGTGATCGACGCGCTCACCCCCGACCAGGTGCTCCAACTCGGGGAGATCACCGACGCGATCCTGCGCCGGCTGGACCCCGACGGCAAGATGATCGCCACCTACGAGCGCTACGACAGGCGCGGGGAGGCTGGTTCACGGTGACGGCGACTTCACCGTGAACGCGATCCGGTTGAGCAGCTCCTCGAGCGACATCTCGAACTCGACCGCCGCCTGGTCCTCCGAGAGCGCCCGCCGAAGCCGCTTCACCAGGGGATACCCCGCCAGCGCGTCCAGGACCGGGGCCTCGGTCTCCTCGACCACGTCCAGAGGGCCGAGGTCGGCGCCGTGGCTGGCCACCTCGAGCAGCAGGTGTCCGAGCAGGAAACTGGTGAACGCCCGGTAGGCGGCCACGGCCGAGTCGTCGTCGAAGCCCTCGGCGACCAGCCCCTCGAGGAAGGTCTCGACCCACTTCAGGCTGCGCAGCGGCGGACGCAGCCACGGGGCCTCCGGGGGGCGCGAGGCCACCAGTGGGAACGCCTTGGGATGGGCCAGGGCCACCCGACGGACGGCGTGCGCCATCCGCTGCAGGAAGTCCTGCCACCCGGACGCGGGCTCCTGGGCCAGGTCCGGGTCCTCGCGCATCTCGTCCACGATGTGGGTCACCACCGCGTCCAGCAGCGCGTCCCTGCCGGGGACGTAGCGGTACAGCGACATCGCCTCCACGTCGAGGCGCTCCCCGAGCCGACGCATGGTCAGCCCGGAGAGCCCCTCCTCGTCGATGAACGCGACTGCCGCCTCGACGACGCGCTCGCGGCTCAGCGGCGTCCTCGCCGAGGGACGCTCCTCCCCCGCGACGACATCCTTGTCGGCGTCCAGACCGGGTTGCGACACGTGGGCTCCTAGGCGACCGTCGCGGGGAACCTCTCCCAGACACGGTGCGAGGCCATCTGCTGCTGCACCTCGGTGAACACCGCGCTGGCACGTTCCCCGGTGACCACGCCGACGCTACCGGCGGCGACGGTGCGCTGCACAGCAGCGACTCCCTCGCCCCAGGCGCCGATCACCTTCCCGTGACGCCAGCACTCCTCGATCATCAGGATCACCCGCGGGTCGAGGTCGGCATCGGTGGAGGCACCCGCCTCGGACTCACGGGCGATCACGGCGTCGGGCGCCGGCACCGGGTTGCCGGCGAGCAGCAGCACGTCGTACTCCACCGAGCGGCCCGTGGAGAAGGTGCGCTGCACCGGCATGCCGTCGACCATCCCGCCGTGGGGTGCGATCAGCAACGGCACCATCCCGGCGGAGAAGATCGTGGCACGGAGCTCGGGGACACCGGACAGGTCGCCGTCGGGGTCGACGACGATGCCCACCATCCGGCCGTCCGGCGGCCACTCGCCGCCGATCTGCGAGAGCGCCGGGCTGGGCGTCACCTCGGCCAGGGGAACGGTCGGCTCCGGTGCAGGCAGGCCGAGCCCGGTCGCGACCTCGGCGCACAGCACCGGGTCGATGTTGGCCAGGCACTGCAGCTGGCGCTCCTTGATGGCCTGCTCGTAGCACTTGCCGAGCTCGAAGGTGTACGCCCGGATGATGTGCTCCTTCTCCACCGGCGTCATGCTCTCCCAGAACAGCCGGACCTGGCTGTAGTGGTCGTCGAAGGACACCGGGTTGGCGCGCACCTTGGTCGCCTCCGCGACCCGCACCGGGGTGTCCACGAACGCGCCGTCCTCGGGACCGGCGACGAACGGGTTGCCGCCGTCCAGCGAGTTCGGCTTGTACGCCGCGACACCGCTGTGCACACCGTGCTGGTGGAAGCCCTCGCGATGCATCGAGTTCACCGGGGCGTGCGGCCGGTTGATCGGGATCTGCACGAAGTTGGGCCCGCCGAGGCGGGTCAGCTGCGTGTCCAGGTAGGAGAACAGCCTGGCCTGGAGCAACGGGTCGTTGGTGACGTCGATGCCCGGAGGCAGGTGCCCGAGGTGGTAGGCGACCTGCTCGACCTCGGAGAAGAAGTCGGACGGGGTCGCGTTCAGGGTCAGCTTGCCGATCGGCTGGACCGGTGCGATCTCCTCGGGAACGATCTTGGTGGGGTCGAGCAGGTCGATCCCCTCGAAGGTCTCCTCGGGGATGTCCGGCATCACCTGGATGCCGAGCTCCCACTCCGGGAACGCGCCGGCCTCGATGGCGTCGTAGAGATCCCGACGGTGGAAGTCGGGGTCGATCCCGGCGAGCATCTGCGCCTCCTCCCAGGTCAGGGAGTGCACGCCCAGCACCGGCTTCCAGTGGAACTTCACCAGCACCGTGGCGCCCTCGGCGTTGACCAGGCGGAAGGTGTGGACGCCGAAGCCCTCCATCATCCGGTAGGAGCGGGGGATGCCCCGGTCGGACATGTTCCACATCGTGTGGTGCTGGGCCTCGGTGTGCAGCGAGACGAAGTCCCAGAACGTGTCGTGGGCGCTCTGTGCCTGGGGGATCTCGCGGTCGGGGTGGGGCTTGGCCGCGTGGATGATGTCCGGGAACTTGATGCCGTCCTGGATGAAGAACACCGGGATGTTGTTGGCGACCAGGTCGAAGGTGCCCTCCTCGGTGTAGAACTTCGTGGCGAACCCACGCGTGTCCCGCACCGTGTCGGCCGAGCCCCGGTTGCCCAGGACCGTGGAGAAGCGCACGAAGACGTCGGTCTTCTTGCCCTTCTTCAGGAATCCGGCCATGGTCACGTCGTCGGCGGTGCCGTAGCCCTCGAAGACGCCGTGGGCGCCGGTCCCACGTGCGTGCACCACCCGCTCGGGGATGCGCTCGTGGTCGAAGTGGGTGATCTTCTCGCGCAGGTGGTGGTCCTGCAGCAGCGTCGGGCCGCGCTCCCCCGCCTTGAGCGAGTGGTCGGTGTCCCGCAGCCGCGCACCGTTCGCGGTGGTCAGGTAGGCGCCCTGCTGGGCGGCCGACGTGACCGGTGCGCCGGTCTCTGCTCCCGTGGGGGTCCGCGTGTCCGGGGCGCCCTGCTCGTCCTTGGGAGGCAGCGGCGGCTTGGGCTCGGTCGGCTCCTCGAGCGGCGCGGGTGCGCTTCCAGGCACTCCGGGCACCCTCGGGGTCAGCATTTCCGCAGCCTTCTCGGCGGTTGCTTCCACCGCGTCCTTCACAGCCTTGGCGGGCTTGCTGACATCCATGTGTACTCCTACTTACTGGGGGAAGGTGGACTCCTACCTGTACCCAGCCCGCCGGTGGGTCACACACCCATCTCATCGCCACGCCGTTGCCTACGATGGTCCCCGGCATCGACATCTCGACCGAAGGACACCCGTGATCGCAGGTAGGTACACGCTCGAGCGCGAGGTCGGCCGAGGCGGCACCGGCGTGGTCTGGCTCGGTCGTGACGAGGTGCTCGGGCGGCCGGTCGCCCTCAAGCGGATCGGCATGCTG
Organism: Nocardioides sp. Z30_9; assembly: GCF_058215735.1. NCBI lineage: Bacteria > Bacillati > Actinomycetota > Actinomycetes > Propionibacteriales > Nocardioidaceae > Nocardioides > Nocardioides sp. Z30_9. The sequence goes on along the minus strand of NZ_JBZAJF010000001.1, from coordinate 115,179 downwards.
CCGGGCGCCGACGGCACCGACCTGGCACGCGCCGAGCGCGAGGCGCGGTTGAGCGCCCGCCTCAACCACCCGCACGTTGTCGCGGTCTTCGACACCGTCGTGGACGCCGCCACCGACGCCCACTGGCTGGTGATGGAGTACGTCGAGGGGCTGACCCTCGCCGAGCTGGTCAAGCAGCGCGGCGCTCTCTCCCCCGACGAGGCCGCGCCGCTGCTGGGACAGGTCGCCGACGCCCTCGTCGAGGCCCATGCCGCCGGCATCGTGCACCGTGACGTGAAGCCCTCCAACGTGCTGGTCGACCGCTCCGGGAACGCGAAGCTCACCGACTTCGGGATCGCGCGGATCGCCACCGACCCCTCCCTGACCCAGACCGGCCTGGTCACCGGGTCACCGGCCTACCTCGCCCCGGAGGTGGCCACCGGCCAGGGCAGCACCGAGTCGGCCGATGTGTGGTCACTGGGGGCGACGGCCTTCCATCTCCTGGCCGGCCGGCCGCCGTACGAGATCGGCGACCACGTGCTCGGGGGCCTCTACCGGATCGTGAACGAGGAGCCGCCGCGCATCGACGCAGGCTGGATGAACCCGATGCTCGAGGGCACGATGGTCCGCGACCCCGGCCGGCGCTGGACGATGGAGCAGGTGCGCGACTTCCTGCGCGACCCCGCGCACCCGGTGCCGCCCCGGGCGGAGTCCTCGACCCAACCGCTCACCACCGTCGCGCCCGCTGTTGTGGCTCCGGCCCGCGAGCGACGCTCCCGGGGCCCCCGGGGCCGGGCGCTCGGGATCGGGCTGGCCCTGGTGGCGCTGCTCCTCGCCGTCGCCGTGGCGCTGTACGCAGTCCTCTCCGGCGACGACCCGGCCACCGACCAGGCGACACCGAAACCGTCGCCGACTCCTTCCGCCACCGAGAGCGCCGCCCCCCAGCCGACCGCGGAAGGGATGGAGACCTTCATCCGCGACTACGTGCGCGCGGTGGCGGAGGACCCGGCGCAGTCCTGGCAGATGCTCACCCCCAAGTTCCAGCGGGAGAGCGGCGGGTTCGAGAGGTATCGCCGGTTCTGGACGCCGGCGACCAACGGTCGCGTGCTGAGCATCTCCGCCGACCCGGAGGACCTGGTGGTCAGCTACCAGGTCCGGTTCGACAACTTCGCCAACGGGCCCGGCCCGACCGTGCTCAAGCTGAAGTTCGAGGACGGCCGCTACCTGATCGACGGCGAGGAGTCGGAGGGCTTCGTCCCGGCGGGCTGAGGCCCCGGCGACCTGCCGCTCAGCGGTGCAGGGCGGTGGTGAGCAGCACGACCGAGTCCTCGTCGGCCTCCAGCGTGTGCCGGGCGTCGGGCACGACGACCAGGTGGCCGGCCGCGCCCTTGCGGACGATCTCGCCGGAGACGATCCGGACCCGGCCCTGGAGCACGTGCACCGTGGCCTCGCCCGGGTTCTCGTGCTCGTCGAGGAGTTGACCGGCGACCAGGGCGATCACCGTCTGGCGCAGGATGTGCTCCTGACCGCCGTACACCGTCTTCGCGCTGCGGCCGCTGGAGGAGGAGCGCGCGAGGTCGAGCTGTTCCCGGGCGAGCGCGGTCAGTGAGGTGTTGTCCATCTGCTTCCGATCTGTGCGTGGTCGTGGGGCACGGGGCCTCAACGGGGCCTCAACGGTCGATGCTCTCCCAGCCGCGGCGCGGCCCGTGCATGCCCAGCTGCGTGTCGTCGCGGCTGCGGTAGACGATATAGGGCCGGGTCAGGTAGCCGAGCGGGGCACTGAACACGTGCACGAGCCGGGTGAACGGCCACAGCGCGAACAACCCGAAGGCCACCAGCGCGTGCAGCTGGAAGCCCAGCGGCGCCTCGCCCATCAGGTCGGCGTCCGGCTGGAAGGCGAGGAAGGACCGGTACCAGACCGAGACGCCCTCGCGGTAGTTGTAGTCACCGCCGATGGTCAGGATGGAACCCGCGACGGTGTTCCACATGCCCAGCACGATGGCCGTCGCCAGGAACGCGTACATCAACTTGTCCATCCCCGTGGTCGCGGAGAACACCGGGCCGACGGTGCGGCGCCGGTAGACCAGGATCGCCATCCCCACGACCGTCATCAGCCCCGCGATCAGTCCGCCCACGACCGCGATCACGTGGTAGGCCTCGGGACTGATCCCCACCGCGTCGGTCCACGACTGCGGGATCAGCAGGCCGAGCACGTGGCCGCCGACCACGCCGAGCATCCCGAAGTGGAACAGCGGGCTGCCGATGCGCAGCAGCCGGCTCTCGTAGAGCTGCGAGGACCGGGTGGTCCACCCGAACTTGTCGTAGCGGTAGCGCCAGAAGTGCCCCACCACGAACGTGGCCAGGCACAGGTACGGCACGATGATCCAGAGGAACTCGTTCATGCTCGCGCTCCCGGGAAGGTCGGCATCGGGAGCGCCACCTGTTCGCCGTGCGGTGCTCCGGGGCTGAACTCCGGGGTGGCGAAGGGGGCCAGGCCGACCTCCTCCTCCGGAGGACCCTCGGCGGCCAGTCGGCGTACGGCGTCCTGCTCCTCGCCCCGCAGCGGCGGCAACGTGGCGCACACCGCGTCGACCACCGTGGCCCAGGGCGAGCCGAGGCCGCCCAGCGAGAGGCGCAGCAGCTCCAGGCCGGCGCGGTGGTCGAGGATCAGGTCCCGTCCGCGACGGTGGTCGATCGTCGCGGCGTACTCGAGCACGACGCAGAGGTGGTCGGGCAGCTCGGCATCACTGAGCTCGAACCCGGACTCGAGGTAGGTCTGCTTGAACCGGAGCAGGGCCATGCCGCGCTTGCGGGTGTCGCCGTGGGCGAAGTAGGTCAGGAACAGGTTGCAGCGCCGTCTGCTGTCGAAGGTCTCCACGTAGTCCTGCTGCAGCACACCGAGGTCGGTCGCCGCGAGGTGGGCGAGGAACTCCCCGATCGAGGGGCCGACCGGGTCGGGGAGCGCCCGGGCGACCGAGCGCAGCACCGGGAGCTGCTCGCGAAGCGGCTCGTCGGGGTAGTCGAGCAGCAGCGACGCCGCCTGCCAGGCCAGCGTCAGCGTCTGCTCGGAGTGCGCCGGCCTCGGCCGGCTGCGCCGGGTCACTCGTCCTCCCCCTCGCCGGCGCGTGGCGGGAACAGCCCGCCGGGTGAGCCCTTGCCGTCCCAGTTGAGCAGGTTCACCCGCTCGTTCTTGCCCTCAGGACCCGCCATCGAGTCCGAGGTCTGCCGGCTGCGCAGCATCTGGAAGTTCTCGACCGCGATCGGCGTGGGGGCGCCGGAGCCCTCCCCGAACGGTCCCGAGCCGCCCATGCCCGGGCCGCCCTCGTAGTTCAGCGAGCACTCGGTGGCGAGCTCCTCGAGCGAGTGCGCCTGCTCCGCGTGCGCGGGCGGGATCACGTAGCGCTCGTCGTACTTGGCGAGGGCGAGCAGGCGATACATGTCATACATGTCCTCCTCGCTCATCCCGACCGACTCGGGGATGGACCCGTCGGGGTCGCGGCCCAGGTTGATGTCGCGCATGTAGGAGCGCATCGCGGCCAGCCGGTGCAGCACGGCGTCCACCGGCCGTACGTCGCCGGCGGTGAACAGCTCCGCGAGGTACTCCACCGGAATGCGCAGCGCGTCGATCGCCGCGAACAGGTTGCGCTGGTCCTCGGCGTCCTCGCCGGTCTCGCGGACCACCTCCACCACCGGCGACAGCGGCGGGATGTACCAGACCATCGGCATCGTGCGGTACTCCGGGTGCAGGGGAAGCGCCACCCGGAAGGTGTTGATCAGCGCGTGGATCGGCGATCGCTGTGCCGCCTCGATCCAGTCGTGCGGGATCCCGGCCCTCTCGGCCTCGCGGACGACCTCGGGGTCGGCGGGGTCCAGGAACACCTCACGCTGGGCCTCGTAGAGACCGTGCTCGTCCTCGGTGGAGGCAGCCGCGAGGACCTTGTCGGCGTCGTAGAGCACCAGACCGATGTAGCGCAGCCGACCCACGCAGGTCTCCGAGCACACGGTCGGCAGGCCCACCTCGACCCGCGGGAAGCAGAACGTGCACTTCTCGGCCTTGCCGGTGCGGTGGTTGAAGTAGACCTTCTTGTAGGGGCATCCGGTGACGCACTCGCGCCAGCCGCGGCACCGGTCCTGGTCGACGAGGACGATGCCGTCCTCCTCGCGCTTGTAGATCGCGCCGCTGGGGCACGACGCCGCGCACGACGGGTTCAGGCAGTGCTCGCAGATCCGCGGCAGGTAGAACATGAACGTCTGCTCGAACTCGAACTTCACCTTGTCGCCGATCTTCTCCAGCATCGGATCGAGGTGGGCTGTCTTCGTGGAGCCGCCGAGGTCGTCGTCCCAGTTCGCCGACCACTCGATCTTCAGGTCCTTCCCCGAGATCAGCGACTTCGGCCGGGCCACCGGTGAGTGCTCCTGGGCCGGGGCGTCGGTGAGGGTGGCGTAGTCGTAGGTCCACGGCTCGTAGTACTCGTCGATCGAGGGCAGCTTGGGGTTGGCGAAGATCGTGAGCAGCTTCTTGAACCGGCCACCGGCCTTGAGCCGGAGCCGGCCCCGCCTGCCCAGCTCCCAGCCGCCCTGCCACCGCTCCTGGTCCTCGTAGGTGCGCGGGTAGCCGAGCCCGGGCCGGGTCTCCACGTTGTTGAACCAGACGTACTCCGTGCCGGACCTGTTGGTCCACGCCTGCTTGCAGGTCACCGAGCAGGTGTGGCAGCCGATGCACTTGTCGAGGTTCATCACCATCGCCATCTGGGCCATGACTCGCATCTTCAGTACTCCACGTCCTGTGAGCGCTTCCGGATGATCGTGACCTCGTCGCGCTGGTTGCCGGTGGGGCCGAGGTAGTTGAAGGCGAAGGCGAGCTGGCCGTAGCCGCCGATCAGGTGGCTGGGCTTGACCAGCAGCCGGGTCAAGGAGTTGTGGATCCCGCCCCGGCGACCGGAGGCCTCCGCGATCGGTACGTCGATCAGCCGGTCCTGTGCGTGGTACATGAACACCGTCCCCTCGGGCATCCGGTGGGAGACGATCGCCCGGGCGACCACGACCCCGTTGCGGTTGACGGCCTCGATCCAGTCGTTGTCCTCGATCCCGACCTTCGCCGCGTCGCGGTCGCTGATCCAGATGTTCTGGCCACCGCGGGAAAGCGAGAGCATGAACAGGTTGTCCTGGTACTCCGAGTGGATCGACCACTTGTTGTGCGGGGTCAGGTAACGCACGGCGAGCCCCTCCACGCCCGCCGACCCGTCGGTGGTGCCCAGGACCGGCTCGGCGAACAGCGACGCCATGTTCAGCGGCGGGCGGTAGACCGGGAGCGACTCGCCGAGCTCGGCCATCCAGTCGTGGTCGAGGTAGAAGTGCATCCGCCCGGTCAGCGTGTGCCACGGCTTGAGCCGCTCCACGTTGATCGTGAACGGCGAGTAGCGCCGGCCGCCGGACTCCGACCCGGACCACTCCGGCGAGGTGATCACCGGCACCGGCGGGCCCTGGGTGTCGGCGAAGGTGATCTGCTTGCCCGCGTGCTCCTCGGCGAGGTCGGCGAGCCGTACGCCGGTGCGCTGCTCCAGCGTCTTGAACCCCTGCGTCGCCAGCTTGCCGTTGGTGGTGCCCGACATCGCCAGGATCGCCTCGCAGACGTGCACGTCGCGCAGCAGCGAGGGCCGCCCGTCGGCCACTCCCCCGCGGACGGCGCCGTTCTTCCGGCGCAGGTAGTCGACCTGCTCGGAGAGCTCGAAGGTGACCCCCTTCGTGGTCGCCCCCAACGTGTCCATCAGCGGGCCGAGGGCGTTCATCTTCTCCGCGACGGCACCGTAGTCACGGGTCACCTCGACGAGCTTCGGCATCGTGACGCCGGGCACCGGGTCGCACTCCCCCTTCTTCCAGTCCCGGACCACGCCGTGGGGGTTGGCCATCGCGTCAGGGGTGTCGTGGGTGAGCGCCACCGCCACCACGTCCTTGCGCACCCCGAGGCGGCCGGCGGCGAGCTCGCTGAACTTCGCCGCGATGCTCTGCCAGGCGTCCCAGTCGGTCCGGGTCTGCCACGGCGGCGCGATCGCCGGGTTGAACGAGTGCACGAACGGGTGCATGTCGGTGGTGTTCAGGTCGTGCTTCTCGTACCAGGTGGCCGCGGGCAGGACGACGTCGGAGTAGATCGTCGTGCTCGTCTGCCGGAAGTCGATCGTCATCAGCAGGTCGAGCTTGCCCTCGGGTGCCTCCTCGCGCCACCGGACGTCCTTGGGCCGCTGGCCCTCCGGCGCCTCGGTCGCCCGCAGCGAGGAGCCGGTCCCGAGCAGGTGCTTGAGGAAGTACTCGTTGCCCTTGCCGGAGGAGCCGAGCAGGTTGGCGCGCCAGATCGACAGGATCCGCGGGTGGTTCTGCGGGGCGTCCGGGTCCTCCCCGGCGAACGACAGGTCCCCGGACCGGAGCTGGTCGACGACGTACTGCGCCACCGGCTTGTCCGCGGCGGCAGCGTCCTCGCAGATCGTGAGCGGGTTGCGGTCGAAGGTCGGGTACGACGGCATCCACCCCATCCGGGCGCTCTGCGCGATCACGTCCGCGGTGGTCTTGCCGGCCAGCTGGCCCTGTCCCGTGGTCGCGGCGAGCGTGTCGGCACCGAACGGGTCGTAGCGGAACTGGTCCGTGTGCAGGTACCAGAACGCGGTCTGGATCATGTTGCGCGGCGGCCGGTTCCAGTCCAGGGCGTTCGCGACCTGGGTGTAGCCGGTGATCGGGCGCACCTTCTCCTGGCCGACGTAGTGCGCCCATCCCCCGCCGTTGACCCCCTGGCAGCCGGTGAGGTTGGTCAGGGTCAGGAACGCCCGGTAGATGGTGTCGGAGTGGAACCAGTGGTTGGTGCCGGCCCCCATCACGATCATCGAGCGGCCCTTCGAGTCGGCTGCGTTCTGAGCGAACTCGCGACCGATGCGCGCGGCCGTCTCCGCCTTGACGCCGGTGATCTGCTCCTGCCAGGCCGGGGTGCACGGCGAGTCCGCGTCGGCGTACGACGTGGGCCACTGGCCGGGCAGCCCCTCGCGCCCCACGCCGTACTGCGCGAGCAGGAGGTCGAAGACCGTGGTCACCAGGTGCCCCGCCACGTGCCGCACGGGGACCCCGCGGACGAGGTCGTCAGCCGCACCGTCGGGGGTGTCGAAGCGCGGCAGCCGCACCCGCACCGATGGACCCACCGGGTCGCGCAACGACAGCTTCGGGTCCACCTCGCCGAGGTCGAGGTTCCACTTCCCCACCCCGGCCTCACCGAACCGGTGCCCCAGCGACCCGTTCGGCACCACCGCCTCGTCGGTCCGCGCGTCCACCAGGACGGTCTTGAACTCCGCGTTCTCCCCCGCCCCGCCGGTTGAGCCGTCCTCGGTGGTTGAGCCGTCCTCGGTGGTTGAGCTTGTCGAAACCAGGTCCGCGGCCGTGAGGAACTTCCCCGGCCGGAACACCCCGTCCGCCCCCTCCTCGAGCCGGACGAGGTGGGGCAGATCGGTGTACTTCTTCACGTACTCGGTGAAGTACGGCGTGTGCCGGTCGACGAAGAACTCCTTGAGCACGACGTGCCCCATCGCCATCGCCAGGGCCCCGTCGGTGCCCGGCTTCGCCGACAGCCACTCGTCGGCGAACTTCACGTTGTCCGCGTAGTCCGGGGCCACCGCGATCACCTTCTGCCCGCGGTAGCGCGCCTCGGTCATCCAGTGCGCGTCGGGCGTCCTGGTCACCGGCAGGTTCGAGCCCCACATGATCAGGTAGCCGGCGTTCCACCAGTCCCCCGACTCGGGCACGTCGGTCTGGTCGCCGAAGACCTGGGGAGAGGCGACCGGGAGGTCGGCGTACCAGTCGTAGAAGCTCAGCATCGAGCCGCCGACCAGGTTCACGAACCTGGCCCCGGAGGCGTGCGAGACCAGCGACATCGCCGGGATCGGGGAGAAGCCCGCGACCCGGTCCGGGCCGTACTCCTTGATCGTGTGCACGTGGGCCGCCGCGATGATCTCGGTGGCCTCGTCCCACGTGGCGCGGACCAGGCCGCCCTTGCCGCGGGCGGACTTGTAGGCGCGCGCCAGCTCGGGGGTCTCCACGATGTGTTCCCAGGCACGCACCGGGTCGCCGCCGTGCAGCGCCTTGGCCTCCCGGTACAGCTGGAGCAGCACCCCGCGGACGTAGGGGTAGCGGACCCGGGTCGGCGAGTAGGTGTACCAGGAGAACGCGGCACCACGTGGGCACCCGCGAGGCTCGTACTCCGGGGAGTCGGGGCCTGCCGAGGGGTAGTCGGTCTGCTGGGTCTCCCAGGTGATGATCCCGTCCTTGACGTAGACCTTCCACGAGCACGACCCGGTGCAGTTGACCCCGTGGGTGGAGCGCACCACGGTGTCGTGGCTCCACCGGTCGCGGTAGAAGCTGTCGGCCCCGCGGCCACCCTTGCGGTGCAGGGTGCGCAGGTCGTCGGAGACCTCACCCTTGGTGAAGAACCGGCGGCTGCGGATCATCGCGTCGCCCAGCGGGTCGAGGATCTCGGTCATGTGCGGCTCCGCTCAGCGGTCCGGCGTACGACGGTCAGGGTCAGCACCAGCGTCAGCGCGGCGGCGACGGCGAGGAGCACCAGCCCGATGGCGTAGGAGTCCGTCTGGCCGTAGATGTAGCCCATCACCAGCGGAGGCACGAACCCGCCGAGACCGCCCGCGGCGCCGACGAGCCCGGTCACCCCGCCCACGCGCTTGGGGTCGGTGACCTGTGCGATCAGGGCGAACGTGGCGCCGCTGCCCGAGCCCAGGGCTGCGGCCATGGCGAGGAAGGCGATCGTGCCGAGCCACTCGAGCACCGGGTTCCCCGCGGCGACCCCGGCCCCGGCGACCACGACGGCGTAGCCGACGGCAAGCACTGGGATGGCGCCGAACCGGTCGGAGAGCCACCCCCCGACGGGACGCATCGCCACCGCGATCACCACGAAGCCGGCCATCCGGTTGGCGGCGTCACCGGCCTCGAGGCCGTAGGCGGTCTTGAGGTACGTCGGCAGGTAGACCGAGAACGCGACGTACCCACCGAATGCGACGGCGTAGAGGATGCACGCCTGCCAGGTGATCGGGAGCCTGGCGTTGGCCGCGAGCCGGCTCCCCAGGCTTCCCTCCGGGACCGTCCGGCCGGGGGCGTCCCTCATGAAGACCCAGGCCACCACGGCGTAGACGGCCAGGAACGACGCGGTGAGGACGAAGGGAGACGACTCCCCGTAGTCGTCGTACAGCGTGACCGTGGTCAGCGCGCCGATCGCGGTGCCGCCCATGCCTGCGCCGAAGATTCCCGTCGCCAGGCCACGGCGTTCCGGCGGGAACCAGGCGTTGACCATCGGCACTCCCACGGCGAAGGCCGTGCCGCCGATCCCGAGGAAGAAGCCGGCGACGAGCAGGGCGGCGTAGCTGTCGAGGGCGAAGAACCCGATGAACAGGACCGGGAAGATCGTGGCCACCGAGACCAGCGGGAACATGATCCGGCCCCCGAACCGGTCGGTCCAGGCGCCGACGAGGATCCTGCCCAGGGAGCCCACGATGACCGGCACGGCCACCAGCAGCGCCACGTCGGACTCGGAGAGGTCGCCGAGACGGCCCTCGGTGCGCAGCAGCGGGCCCAGCGGGCTCAGCAGCGCCCAGGCCCAGAAGTTGATCGCGAAGCCGACCGTGGCGAGGACCAGCGTGATCCACGCGCGAGCCGGCACGACGGGCGCTCCGGTCCGGGTGCCGGTGCTGGCTGATGCCATCGCCTGGGCCCCTCACCGCCGACGCGTTGGCGCGGACCGAGTTCCGGCGCCACACCTTCCACTGTTCGTCGGGGACGGTCAGCAACGGAGGGACCAACGATGGTTCAGGATGTGACCTTGGTCACTTCTTCCCCACCAGGGCGAAGGTCGCCAGCGCGTGCACGAGCGGCTTCCCGTCCTGCTCCACGTCCGCCTCGCACACGGTGAGGCTGTCCCCCCGCTTGCTCACCTTCGCGGTCACCTCGAGGGTGCCGGGCTTGCCCGGTCGCAGGTAGGTGATCGTGAGCTGGCTGGTCGCCGGGAGCTCCTCGTCGATGGCACTGCGTACGGCGGCGCCCATGGTGGTGTCCACCAGCGTGGCGAGCATGCCGCCGTGCACGGTGCCGCCGGGATTGAGGTGCCGCTCGTCCACCTCGACCGAGAGGTGCGCGGTCCCGTCCTCCGCCTCGGGCTGGTGGGCGCCGACGAGCTCGATGAAACCGGGGTCGTTGTCCGTCATCGCTCGACCGTACCGTCTGCCGCGGCCTACACGCGTGCCCAGCGGGGCCGGATGAAGACTCCCTCGGCCTCCACGGTGACACCCTCCTCGTCGGCGAGGTGCCCGACCACGAAGGACTTCCACCCCTCGACACGGTCGACCCACGCCTCGGCGCGGAGGGGGACGTGGAGGCGGGTGCCGCGGCGGTAGCGGATCGACAGGGTCCCCGTCATCCGCGGCACCTGGTCGGCCCCCGCTGCGGCGCCGAACACGTGGTCCAGGACCAGCGCGGTGACTCCCCCGTGGACCAGCCTGGGTGGGCCCTCGTAGGCGGCTCCCAGGGTGAACTCACACCACGACCGGCTGACCCCGTCGCTCTCGATCGCCAGCGGCGGTGCGATCGCGTTGCGCAGCCCCATGATCGCGTTGCCCCAGTTGCGGCCGGTCCCGTTGCCGATGCGGACGCCGTACGAGTGCGGGGCCACCTTGCCCCGCAGGAGCTCGTTGGCCGCCTCGATGTGCTCCCGCGCCCGGCGTACGTCGTCGAGGCCGACCTCGCTGCGGATGCCGAGGTCCACGAGCTCGCGCAGGCTCTCGGTGAACGGCACCCGGACCTGCCGCTCCTCCTCGATCTCCTCGGGGCTGGCGTCGTCGAGCTCCCAGCCGTCCGGCAGCCGTGCCATCAGGTCGTCGTCCGCCATCTCAGCTCCACCCTCGAGGTCATGGGACGGGCACCATCGTGCATGAAGTTGACGCGTGTCAATTCTGGCCCTACGTTTCGCGACGCAGCCCCGCTGATGCCGGACGACCCGAGGAGCCCCCGATTCCCGACTCCACCCCCGATTCCGCCCTCGACTCCACCCCCGACTCCATCCCCGGGCACGACTACGACGTCCTGGTCATCGGCTCCGGCTTCGGCGGCAGCGTCACCGCGTTGCGGCTCACCGAGAAGGGCTACCGGGTCGGCGTGCTCGAGGCAGGACGCCGGTTCGCCGACCACGAGTTCGCACAGACGTCGTGGAAGAGCCGCGACTACCTGTTCGCCCCCGCGCTGGGCCTGACGGGCATCCAGCGTCTCGACCTGCTCCGCAACATCCTGGTGATCAGCGGAGCAGGGGTCGGCGGCGGCTCCCTGGTCTACGGCAACACCCTCTATGAGCCGCCCCGAGCCTTCTACGACGACCCGCAGTGGCGCGACATCACCGACTGGGCCGACGAGCTGGCGCCGCACTACGACCAGGCCAAGCGGATGCTGGGTGTGGACGAGAACCCGCGGGTGACCCCGGCCGACGAGCTGATGCAGTCGGTGGCAGACGAGCTCGGCGTCTCGCGGACCTACCGTCAGACCCAGGTGGGCGTCCTGTTCGGCGAGAGCTTCGGAACCGGTCCCGGTGAGCGGGTGCCTGATCCCTACTTCGGTGGCGCCGGTCCCGACCGCAACGCCTGCCTGCACTGCGGCGAGTGCATGACCGGGTGCCGGCACAACGCCAAGAACACGATGCCGAAGAACTACCTCTATCTGGCCGAGGAAGCCGGGGCGGTGGTCCACCCGTTGACCACCGTGACCGATGTCCGGCCCCGGGACTCGGGCGGCTATGCGGTCGAGACCCATCGCACGGGGCGTACGACGCGCCGCGGCCGGCGTACCTTCACCGCCGAGCACGTCGTCTTCGCGGCCGCGGCGATGGGCACCCAGAAGCTGCTGCACAAGCTGCGCGACTCCGGCAGCCTCCCACGCATCTCACCCCGTCTCGGTGAGCTCTCACGGACCAACTCCGAGGCGGTGCTCGGCGTGCGCGCCCGGGGGGACGACATCGACTACTCCGAGGGCGTGGCGATCACCTCCTCGATCCACCTCGACGAGTCCACCCATGTCGAGCCGTGCCGCTACGGCCACGGCTCCAACACCATGGGCCTGATGATGGCGGTGCTCACCGACCCCGTGCCCGACCGCAGGCGGATGGCGGTCGCCCTCAAGGAGATGTGGGCGCGCCGAGCCGACCTGCGCCGGCTGCACGACCCACGACGCTGGTCGCAGCAGACGGTGGCGTTCCTGGTGATGCAGAGCGCCGACAACTCGTTGACGACCTACACACGCAAGCGCCGGATCACCGGCAGACGGACGATGACCACGCGCCAGGGGGTCGGCGAGCCCAATCCCACGTGGCTTCCCGAGGCCCACACCTTCGCTCGCAGCGCAGCGCGGCAGATGAACGGCATCGCGGGGGCGGGCTGGGCCGACATGTTCGACATCCCGACGACCGGGCACTTCATCGGCGGCTGCGCGATCGGCGAGACCTCCTCCACCGGGGTGGTCGACGCGCACCACCGGCTGCACGGCTACGAGAACCTGCACGTCATCGACGGCTCCACCGTCTCGGCCAACCTCGGCGTGAACCCCTCTCTGACCATCACCGCGATGGCCGAGCGCGCGGTCTCGTTCTGGCCCAACCGAGGCGAGCCTGATCCGCGTCCTCCGCTCGGCGCGCCCTACGCCCGGGTGTCCCCGGTGGCTCCGCGCTCCCCCGCCGTGCCGGCGCACGCACCCGCGGCGCTCTGGCTGGGCGACATCGGTCGCCCAAGGGAGTCGTGAGCTGCCTTAGGGCCGTCGGCGCAGCGTCTCGTCGAGCCAGCCCTTGAGGCTGCCCAGCGCTCCCGCGGTCTCGTGCACGAACCGGCCCAGGGCGTCCTGGGTACTGCGGAAGGACTCGGCATAGCTCTGGGCGGCCTCGCGCGCCGACTCGCTCATGCTGGCGCCGTCGTCCTCGGTGCGACGCGGGTAGGTGCCGCCGAGGATGCGGGTGTACTCCCCGCTCTCCACCCATCGCCGCAGCTCCCAGGCCCGGACGACGGCGAACGGGTGGGACTGGTTCTCCACGAGCATCAGCTTGAGCAGCGACTCCCGCAGGTCGCCGGCCTCGTCGTACTCGATGCCCTGGGCGAAGAACGACGTGGTGTCGAGGTCGTCGAGGTTGCCGCCGCTGGCCAGCTTCATGTGCACCCGGAACGCGACGCCGGGATCCTGGGTGGCCAGCACACCGGCCCGGTCGGCCGAGAGCTCGGCCTTGCGTGACCACTCCATCAGCGCGGCGACGATCACCCGGAAGCCGAGACCGCCGATCACGGTGGCGTTCACGACGCCGGTGAGCACGAGCAGCCGCTGCAGCAGGGTCTGGTAGACCGCGTGCCCGCTCGCGGCGTGACCGACCTCGTGCGCGATCACGAAGCGCAGCTCGTCCTCGTCGAGCAGGTTCACCAGCGCGCTGGTGAGCACGACGATCGGCTTGTTCATGCCGATCGTCATGGCGTTCAGGTTCGGGTCGGCCACGACGTACATCTCGGGCAGCTCGGCCACGTCCAGGGTCCTGCCCACGTCGGCCAGCAGCAGGTGCAGGCGCTGGAACTGCCGCTCATCGACCCGGATCCCTGACCCGAGGAACTGCAGGCGTACCGCCCGTTCGTTGAACATCCCCGAGAGCGCCTTGAGCACGGTGTCGAAGCCCTTGAGCTTGCGCAGCGCGACCAGTGCACCGCGGTCCGCGGGGTGCTCCCAGGCACGCGAGCTGATCTCGGGGAACAGGACGCGGGGGCGCACAGGCCTCGTCTCGGGCATGTCGCGCATCCTGCCACTGTGCCTGGCCCTGCGCGGGCGAACCGGCTCAGGCCTGCACGGAGGCCGAGGTCCCGCAGGGCTCCCTAGGGCCGGGTGATCGGAGCCTGGAGCATGCCCGCGATCGCGTCGCACAGGAACACGCCCACCTCGTGCCAGCGCGCAGGCTCTCCGGTGTCGGCCGCTTGCTCCTCGACCTCGGCGCACGCGGTGCTGACGACGTGGGTGGTCAGCCGGGCCCGGCCCTCGACGATCTGCGGGTCCAGGTGCGCGAGGCGCCTGACCACGGACCTCACCACGTCCGCCGCCACCGACTCGCGGTCACCACGCTCGCGCAGCAGCTGCGCGGTGGGCGGGTCGTGCAGGGCCTGGTCCAGGAACCGGGCCCGCCAGGTGGGGGTGGGCAGCTCGGCGAAGCTCGCCGTGAGCGGGATGATCAGCGCCCGGATGTCGCCGAGCAACGAGTCCGACTCCTCGAACATCCGCCGGTACTCCGGCTCGAGGGTCTGCCGGTGCCGCCCGATGAGCTCCATCAGCAGTCCCTCGCGGCCGCCGAAGTAGTAGTGCACCGCGGAGTGGTTGCTGTTGCCCGCAGCCTCGGCCACCTGGCGGTCGGAGACCGTCGGGATCCCGCGCTCGGCGAAGAGCCGTTCGGCGGCGTCGAGGAGACTCTGCCGGCCGTCGTTGCGGGCCATCGCTCCCCTCTCGTGACGCCACCCGGTGGACTGTGACCCGGCTAACCCTAGTGCGATCCCGCCATTTTAAGTCATGTGACTTAGCCTCGACGAGTGACCTCGACTGCTTCGCTGACTCCTCCCACGGACCACTACTCGGTGAAGTACCCGCCTCCCCCGCCGGAGTCGCCGGCCGAGCGCAAGGGCCGTCTCGCTGCGCTGTTCGTGATGCCGTTCATCATCATCACGATGATGTACGCGACGTACATGGGCACGATGCACAACCCGCACCCGCGCGACCTGCCGGTGGCGGTGGTGGGCCAGGGCGCAGTGGCGGAGCGGTTCGCCGCCGATCTGGAACGTGACTCCGACGGGGCCCTGGAGGTGCGGCTGGTCGGCGACGCCGCCGAGGCCGAGGACCTCGTCCACGACCAGGAGATCGCCGGCTCCATCGCGATCCCGGACAGCGCGGACGGCAAGGCGACCGTGCACCGCACCATGGCCGCGGGCGCGTCCCAGGCCACCGTGGTCGACAAGCTGCTCGGCCCCGCCGCAGCGGCGAACGGCTGGCAGGTGGAGACGGTCGACCCGGAGCCACTGCCCGAGGGTGACGGCTCCGGGACGATGGTGCTGTTCGCGGCGATGGGGATGATGCTCGCCGGCTACGTCCCGCTCAGCACCATGATGATGGGCACGCCGAACCTGCTGCGGGTGCGCAAGTTCTTCCCGATCGCGATCGGCTGGGGCGCACTCACCAGCTCGCTGATCTGGTTGATCCTGGGTCCGATCGTGGGCGCGGTCGAGGGCCACTACCCGCTGTTCCTCGGTGTCGGCACACTTGCCGTGGCCGCGGTGGGTGTCGCACAGCTGCTGCTCACCAAGGTGATGGGCCCGTTCGCCGTACTGCTCGGGATGCTGCTGTGGGTCATCTTCGGGATGCCGTCCTCCAACCTGGCGATGTCGATCCACTCCCAGCCCGGCTTCTTCCAGTGGCTGCACGGCGTGCTGCCGCTGCCTGCCGCCGGAGAGGCGCTGCGCTCGGCGGTGTACTTCGACGGCGAGGGGTTCTGGAAGCACGTCGCGACGCTCGCCGGGTTGCTGGTCGTGGCACTGCTGCTCGCGGTGGCCAAGGAGCGCAAGTCGGGCGACGTGGTGATCGCCGGCCCCGTCCACATCGGACGCGATGCCCCGCTCGCCTCGCTCTCGGGCGGCCCGGTCGCGTCCTACCGTGCCCGCGTCATCGCGGCCGCGCTGTTCCCACTCAGCATCCTGGTCTCCGTGGTCACCCTGATGGGGCTCTCGATGCACCAGCCGGAGGTCCGCGACATGCCGGTCGCGGTGGTGGCTCCCAACGCCCAGGCGGTGCAGTTCGCCGCCTCGGTCGAGCCCACCCTGGGCCAGTACGCCGACCTGCAGCTGAACTTCACCGCCGACGAGGCAGCCGACGGCATCCGCAGCCAGGACCTCGTGGCGGCGTACGTGCTGCCCACGAAGGCCGGGGAGAGCCCCACCCTGCTGACCGCCTCGGGTGCCGGCGCCAGCCAGCAGTCGGCCGTGACGCAGATGTTCCAGGGGGTCGCCGCCGCGAGCGGCGCCGAGCTGGTGGTCGAGGACCTCGCACCGTTGAGCGACGACGACGTGAACAGCTCCAACAGCATGTACGTCGGGATGAGCTGGATCATGGCCGGCTTCCTGTTCTTCGCCGTCATGCGCGGGGGCGCTCCCGACCTGACCCGCACCCGTCAGCTGCTGCCGTTCGTGGCCGGGTGGTCGGTGGGCATCTCGGTGTGGCTGTGGTTCCTCTTCGACGTGATCATCGGGGCGGTCAACGGCAACGCCCTGCAGATGATCGGGTACGGCGCGTTCACCGTCTTCGCGATCGCCTGGGCCTCGGCGATCGTGATCCGCAGCCTCGGCCTAGGTGGGCTGATCCCGGTGATGGTGATGGTGATGCTCGCCGGCGTACCCGCCTCCGGAGGTGGGCTCTCGGTCTACATGGTTCCGGAGTTCTTCCGGCCCCTCGCCGACGTACTGCCGCTGCCTGCCGCGGTCGACATCGCCCGGTCCCTGACCTACTTCGACGGGATCGGTGTCTGGGGCGACCTCCTGGTCCTGGCGATCTGGGGTGCGGTCGGGCTGATCGTGAACCTGCTGGTGGTGGATCGCTGGGTGAACAGGGCGACCGCCCGCCCCCACGCCCCCATGGGACCCCGGCACGGCCGGGCGAAGCCGGAGGAGATCGAGGCGGCCGCCTGAACCTCGAATCGGGTCAGTAGGGTTGGACGCGGTGCGCCGGGAAGTCTGGTCGGCAACGAAGCCGGCGACCCCGAAGGACCCCATGACTGAACGCGCCCCAGACTCTCGACGACCAGGCCTCCTGTCCCGGGGGACCTGGTCGGAGACCTCGCGCATCACCGCGCTGTTGCGGCACGAGACGGTGGGCGGGGCGCTGTTGCTGGTGGCGACCGTGGTCGCTCTGGTCTGGGCCAACTCGGGGTGGGCCTCGGGCTACACCGCCCTCAAGGACTTCACCGTGGGTCCGGCGGCACTGCACCTCGACCTCAGCCTGGGCACCTGGGCCGCGGACGGGCTGCTGGCGATCTTCTTCTTCGTGGCTGGGCTCGAGGTCAAGCGCGAGTTCGTCGCCGGCGACCTGCGCGACCCCCGACGCGCTGCCATTCCCGTGCTGGCCGCGGTCGGCGGCATGGCGGTCCCCGCGCTGGTGTACGTCGCGGTCAACCTCGCCGCTGGCTCGGGCAGCGAGGCGCTGGGCGGGTGGGCGATCCCGACCGCGACCGACATCGCCTTCGCCGTCGCCGTACTGGCCGTGATCAGCACTCACCTGCCGGCCGCGTTGCGGACGTTCCTGCTCACCCTGGCCGTGGTCGACGACCTGCTCGCGATCACGATCATCGCGCTGTTCTACACCCGCTCGCTGGAGCTGGTCTGGCTACTGCTCTCCCTGGTCCCGATCGCCGTATTCGGCTTCCTGGTCCAGCGCCGGGTCCGGTCCTGGTGGCTGCTGCTCCCCCTCGCGCTGGCCGCCTGGGCCCTCGTGCACGCGTCGGGCGTGCACGCCACCGTCGCCGGAGTGCTCCTCGCGCTCACCGTCCCGGTCGTCCGCAGCGACGCCGCGGGCGGCCCGGACGCCGGGCCCGGGATGGCCGAGCACTTCGAGCACCTGCTCCGTCCACTCTCCTCGGGCTTCGCGGTCCCGGTGTTCGCCCTGTTCGCGGCCGGGGTGACGGTGGGGGGTCTCGACGGCCTCGCGGACGCCTTCACCGACCCCGTCGCGCTCGGGATCGTCGCCGGCCTCGTGGTCGGCAAGATGCTCGGGATCTTCGGCTCGACGTACCTGATGGCGCGGTTCACCCACGCACGGCTCGACGACGACCTGGCTTGGGTGGACGTGCTCGGGGTCTCGATCCTCGCCGGCATCGGGTTCACCGTCTCGCTGCTGATCGGCGATCTCGCCTTCGGTGCCGGCAGCGCCACCGACGAGCACGTGAAGGTGGGGGTCCTGGCGGGCTCCCTGCTCGCAGCCCTGCTCGCCACGGTGGTGCTGCGTTCTCGCAACCGGGTCTACCGCCGGATCCAGGAGGACGAGGAACGCGACGACGACGCGGACGGCGTGCCCGACATCTACACCGAGAACTCGTGACGAGTCTCACGAGCATCACCAGCCCCAGGACTGCTGGTGCTCGAACCTGGCGAAGGGTGACATAGCGTTGCGTCCGATGAACGAGACCGAGGCGCTGCGCCACACGACTCCGCCGGTGGTGGCGGCACTCGACGTCACGGCCAAGATCGGGCTCGTGGTGCTGCTGGTGATCTCCCTGCTCTTCCCCGAGCTGGGCAACGTCGAGGACAAGGCCGCAGGGCTTCGCGCAGTCGCCTACCCGGCGCTGTCCTTCACCGTGCCCCTGATCTGGTGGGTGTTCTGGCGCGACCGGGCATCGTTCCCCTGGGTGGCGGACCTGATGGTGACCTCGACCTGCTTCACCGACACGCTCGGCAACAGGCTGGACCTGTACGACTCGGTGGTGTGGTTCGACGACATGATGCACCTGGTGAACACGGGTCTGCTCACCGCCGCCGTCATCTTGTTGACGATGCGGCACAGCTCGACCCTGGCCGCAGTGGTCGAGCGGTCGCTCGCGTTCGGCGTCACCGCAGCGGTCGGTTGGGAGATCGCGGAGTACTTCGCCTTCATCAGCAAGTCCTCGGCGAAGCAGCACGCGTACGCCGACACCCTGGGCGACCTCGCCCTGGGATCCATCGGGTCGTTGGTCGCGGGTGTGCTGGTGCACCGGCTGTGGCGACGCGGGCTGCTGATGTCCGCGGCACCCCAGCTGGAGACCACGCTGAGCTCGCGTCCCCTGGTCATCTAGCGACCCGCGGTCACGCCAGGGAGAGGAACAGCTTCTCCATCTTCTTCACGTCCAGGCTGTCCACACCTTCACCGCTGGTCAGGCACTGCTGGAGTCCGGCGGCGACGATGGCGAAGCCGGCACGGTCCAGGGCGCGGGAGACGGCGGCCAGCTGGGTGACCACGTCCTCGCACTCGCGGCCCTCCTCCAGCATCCGGAGCACGCCACCGAGCTGGCCCTGCGCGCGCTTGATGCGGTTGATGACCGCACCCATCTCTTCGGGATCGAGCTGCGGCATCTGCTGAGTCCTTCGGTAGTCCGGGGTGTGGCCCGTGCCGGCGTCGCGGCACGAGGAGAGAAAGATACCCCAGGGGGTGTTATCGTCGTTCTCACTATACCCCCCTAGGTATCCAGGAGGAGCTCCACATGTGTCGCCCGACCACCTGCAAGACCTGCAAGAAGACCACCTGGGCCGGCTGCGGCCAGCACGTCGCCCAGGTCAAGGCGTCGGTCCCGGCCGGCCAGTGGTGCGCCGGCCACCCGCACGCGACGGCGTCCCAGGACAGCTGGCTGCGGCGGCTGCTCGGCCGCTGAGGCAGCCTCAGACGACAGCCCGCTTGTGGACGGCGTCCACCAGCAGCATCGCAATCGCCGCCAGCAGGCAGAATGCCCAGCCCAGCATCGAGGGCCAGGTGCCCCCGAGCAGGTCCGCCAGCCAGGGGATCCCCACGAACGCCACGAGGAGGACCACCTCGACGAGCACCGCGTACAACAGTGGCGGGTTGCGCCGAGGGTCGATCCGCCAGGCGGGCCTCGTCTCGCTGCGGCAGGCGAACGCGTTGGCCATCTGAGCCACCGCGATCACCGCGAAGGCCGAGCCGGACGCCACCGCGAGCAGCGAGAAGGATGGCTCCTCCCCGTAGCTCCAGCCGCCCGTGACCAGGATGGTCAGGAAGGCGACCATGGACACGGTCGCCTCCGTCGGCCCCAGCACCAGCAGCGCGCGCCGCAGCAGCCGCCCGTCGACCACGTCCCCGGTCCGTCGGGGGTCCTGCATGGTGTGGTCGTCGGCGGGCTCCACCCCCAGCGCCAGCGCCGGGAGCATGTCGGTGCCGATGTCCAGGGCCAGGACCTGGAGGACACCGATCGCCAGGGGGATGTCGTTCCCCGTGATCGCCCAGACAGCGAACGGGACCAGCTGGGCGACGTTGTCGGTGAGGTGGAAGGTCAGGAACCGCCGGATGTTCGCGAAGGTGCCGCGCCCCAGGGCGATCGCCATCGGGACGGAGGCGAAGCTGTCGTCGAGCAGGACGAGGTCGGCGGCCTGACGGGCCACGTCGCTGCCTGACCTCCCCATGGCGACGCCGACGTCGGCCTCGCGCAACGCAGCGGCATCGTTCACGCCGTCGCCGGTCATCGCCACCACGTGTCCCCGCGTGCGCAGCGCCCGCGCGATCCGCAGCTTGTCGGCCGGCGTCACCCGGGCCACCACGGCACCGTCCGGCACGTCCAGCAGCTCCGCGAGGGCCTCGTCGGTCCCCGGCAGGTCGGACCCGAGCACCACCACGCCCTGGGGCCCCAGCACACCGACCTGGCGACCGACCGCCTCTCCGGTCGTCGTGCTGTCCCCGGTGATCATCGCGACCCTGATCCCGGCCCCGTGGCAGGACGCGATCGCCGCAGGCACCTCGTCGCGGGGAGGGTCCTGGATGGCGATCAGTGCCAGCAGCGTCAGCGGCTCCTGGACCGCGGAGGCCAGCTCGGCCTCGGTACTGACGGGCTCGGCGGTCCCGGTGCGGGCAACCGCGAGCACCCGCAGGCCCCGCCCGGACATCTCCGCCAGGCGCGACCACTCCTCGCTGTCGCTGGCGATGCCGGTGCAGCGGCCGAGGACGCCCTCGGGCGCTCCCATCACGTAGCCCGTTCCTCCCAGCGCCGCAGCGCTCGACATGGTCGTGGAGGTGAAGGGCAGGCGTGCACTCGACGCGGGCCGGTCCTGGGGCGCGAGGCGCAGCCGCCGGGCGAACGTGTCCAGCGCGGCATCCATCGGGTCGCCCTCGGCGGTCCAGCTGCCCTCGCGCAGGACGCTCCCCCCGGTGATGCACCCGGTGGCTCCCGCGGCCGCCGTGGCCGCGCCGGCGACCGCGTCGCCCTCGCCCCGCACCTCCCCCTGCGGGTCGTAGCCCACGCCACTGACCTGGAAGGGGCCTGCAGGGGTCCACCCCTCCACCACGGCCATCTCGTTGCGCGTCAGCGTGCCGGTCTTGTCGGTGCAGATGAAGGTGGTGGCGCCCAGCGTCTCGACCGCGTCGAGCCGCCTCACCAGGGCGTTGACGCGGGCCATGCGCTGTGCGCCGCGGGCCAGCGAGAGCGTGACCGTCGGCAACAGGCCCTCAGGCACCAGGGCCACCATCACCCCTACCCCGAGCAGCAGTGCGGCCGTGATGCTCGAGTCCAGGGCCAGTGCCGTGGCACTGAGCACCATCCCGACCGAGACTGCCACGACGGCGACGACCAGGACGAGCCTGTGCAGCTGCACGTTGAGCGGGCTCGGTGGACGGCTCGCCTGCGTGGTCAGTGCAGAGATGCCGGCCAGCCGGGTGTGGGTGCCGGTCGCGACCACGACGCCTGTGGCATCCCCCTGCACGGCGAAGGTCCCGGTGAACACCTCCTCGCCCACACTGCGCGGGACGGGGACGCTCTCCCCGGTCAGCATCGACTCGTCCAGGGTGAGGTCGTGCGCCTCCAGGAGGCACAGGTCCGCGCCCACACGGTCGCCCGCCTCGAGGATGACCACGTCGCCGCGGACCAGCTCGGCGACCTCGACCGTGGTCTCCTCACCGTCGCGCCGCACCCGCGCGGACGCCGGGACCATCGAGCCCAGCTCAGCGGCCGCGGTGTCGGCCTTGCGCTCCTGGGCGAAGGCGAAGACACCGTTCAGGAGCACGATCACCACGATCGCCACCGCGAGCGAGGCCATCCCGGCCACCAGCGCCAGCAGTGCCGCCACCCACAGCATGAGTGCGAAGAAGTGGGTCAGCTGGGCCAGCAGCTGCCGCCAGGCGGGGGTGCCACGCGGCGCAGGCACCTCGTTGGTCCCGTCGCGGTTGCGGCGGGCCGTCACCTCGGCCGTCGTCAGGCCGGCCGGGGCGAGTGGCTGGGTCACCCGGTCGGCCACCGAGCGACGGCTACGACCGGGACAGTCACTTCTCCACGTGCCCGTCCCGCTCCAGGACCAGGCCCTCCAGGTCCACGGGCACGTCGGCAGGTGGGACCACCTGGACCGGACACGGCGCCGCCCGCAGCAGCGCGCGCCCCGTCCCACCCAGGTGACCGACCGGGACTCCCCGGTGGCGCCGTGCCAGCATCAGCAGGTCGGCCTCGGCACACGCGGCCTGCAGCGCCCGGGCCGGCTGGCCGTGGACGACGCGGACCTCGACCGGCGTGGTGGGGAACTCCTCGCGCAGCTCCTCGAGGCTGTGCTGGACCATCTCCTCCGCACGTCGCCTCCACTCGTCCTGCTCCACGCGACCGGAGACGAGGTCGTCGTACTCCCCCGGCAGCTCCCACGCGTGCACCAGCACGAGCGCGGCGTCCCGTTCGTCGGCGACCTCCAGTGCACGGCGGATCAGCTCGGGCGAGTGCTGGGTCGACTTCACCCCCGCCACGACGCGGTGGCGCTCCTCCCCCGGGACCCAGGTGGCCGGCACCGCCACCACCGGGGCCGTGGCCCGGGAGGCGATGCCGGTCAGCGTGGAGCCGGTCAGCAGCCTCTCCAGTGCTGGTCGCTGCCCGGCGCCCAGGACGACGAGTCGCGCGTGCTCGGCGAGCTCGAGCAGGGTGGAGACCCGGGTGCCGTGGTGCAGGGAGGTGGCGACGCGGTCAGGGCCCAGCAACGACCGTGCCCGCTCCGTGGCCGCAGCCAGGATCCGGTGGCCCATCTCGTCGAGTTCTGCGGCCGACACCCCACGGATGGGTGCGAGCGGCAGGTGCCGGGGGACGACGTGCACCAGCTCGAGCGTGGCTCCCTGGCGCTGGGCCTCCTGGGCGGCGTACTGGATGGCTGCGGTGACCGGTTCGGAACCGTCCACACCCACCAGGACGGGGTCGCGATCCGACATCGCGGGATCCTCTCGCCGGGTTCCTCCCATGCTGGCGCGCGGGAACTCAGGTCAGCAGGGTCCACGGGCACGCCGATTCAGGACCTTCTTCCCTCCCGTCCCCCGGGGCTCTACCAGCGCGCCTTGAGGGACTCCGAGGACATCGCGGCTCGGGCGGACGGCGTCGTCACGGAGCGCGGGAGCGATCGTGACGCCAGACGCCCGGACATGTGCGTTCTCCAGAACGCGTGCACCAGCAGGGCCGCGAGCAGGGTGCCGAACCAGCCCATCACCAGGTCGCCGAGGGTGTCGGCGTACGCCATGGGCAGCTCCGAGGACCGGGTGAGGAATGAGAAGTACTCGAACACCTCCCACCCCAGGGCCGCCGTCATGCCGAGCGCGACCGAGCGCTCCACGACCGGTCCGAGGCGGGTGGTGCCGTGCATGGTCAGCACCACGAGGGCCGCCGAGACGCAGGTGACGTTGCTCAGGTGCATCCAGTCGTCGAACCACACGACCCGGTCGTACAGGTCCAACCGGTTCCCCAGGATGTCGCTGAACCCCAGGTAGGTCAGCAACAGGTCCGAGAGCCACGGGTAGGGCTTGCGGGGACGACGGAGCAGCCACCACGCCGGGATCGCGAAGGCGACCAGCGGATAGGTCAGCGCACGGGCGGTGGGCGCCTTCCCGTCCAGGTGTCCCCAGGTGGGATCGATCAGCACGAGCACCAGGAACCACAGCAGCACCAGCTTCAGCGCCGCATCGGCCCCGGCGATCAGTGGTGCACGGACGAACCGGTCGTGCTCACCGTTGGCCATGCTTCGAGCCTAGGAGTCACTCCCCCAGCCGGATCTGTCTCACGTTGTGATCCTCCCGGGTGGAACGCTCTAGACCACCCGGAACCCGGCATGGGATGACGCGGACACAAATGGGAATGTTCTTCCTGTCCGGGGGGGGTTAACCCTGGAGGAGAACAAAGAGATGAAGCGTCACATCGGTGTGGTCGCTGCGCTGCTCGTCATCGCTGCACCTGTCGTCGGATCCATGAACAACGACCAGAGCGTCGCTGCGGCGACGCCCAACCAGGCGCCCGTGGCCGACCTGGTGCTCAACCCCCCGAAAGGCGCGGCACCCCTGACCGTGGTCGCGGACGGGTCCGGCTCGAGCGACGACAAGGAGATCACCGCCTACGGCGTCTCCTGGGGCGACGGCAGCCGGACTCCCCCGGAGCCGCCGTCGACGGCCTCACACGTCTACAGCAAACCCGGCACCTACACCGTCAAGCTCACCGTGCGCGACGCCGAGGGCCGACCAGCCAGCACCCAGAAGACCGTCGAGGTGGTCGCCGCGGCACCGGGTCCGGACCGCCCGCCGGTCGCCGACCTGACCGTGACCAAGGGCGGCGCCGGCGACGTCGTGGTCGACGCGGGGTCCTCGGTCGACGACCGGCGCATCACCAGCTACCAGTTCAGCTTCGGTGACGGCAGCCGCACCCTCTCCCAACCGGCTTCCACCGTGCGCCACCACTTCAAGAAGTCAGGCACCTACGAGATGAGGGTGACCGTCACCGACACCGCGGGGGCCACCGACACGACCACGACCACACTTGCCGTGACAGCCGCGGCCGAGCCGACCGCCCCGACGAAGTCCACGGTGGTCTCGTTCACCTTCGACGACACGTTCTCCAACCAGGTCCCGGCGGCGGACGTGCTGAAGGCGCGAGGCATGAAGGGCACGTTCTACATCAACAGCCCCCGGATCGGCACCTCGTCGTCGTACATGAGCCGGGCGCAGGTCGATGCCCTCAAGACCTGGCACGAGGTCGGTGGACACACCCTCACGCACGCCGATCTCCCGACGGTGACCACGGCCGAGGCCACCCGGCAGATCTGCGACGACCGGACGGGGCTAGGAGGCGGCGTCCCCAGCTTCGCCTATCCCTTCGGTTCGACCAACGCGACCGTGAAGGGCATCGTCAAGAACTGCGGCTACGACAGCGCCCGGGGTGTCGGGAGCTTGCGCTCACCCGGCTATGGCTGCCTCTCCTGCGCCACCGCGGAGACCATCCCGCCCGCCGATCCCTACCAGGTGCGGACCAACAAGTCCGTGCAGTCCGACACCACGCTGGAGATGCTGAAGACCTACGTGACCCAGGCCGAGAACGACAAGGGCGGTTGGGTGCCCCTGGTCTTCCACAGCATCTGCTCCGGCTGCGCGGCGAACTCGATCGACCTCGGGACCTTCACCGCGTTCGTGGACTGGCTGGCCACCCGGCCCGCGTCCACCCAGGTCAAGACCGTCGGCGCAGTCATGGCTCGTACGTCGACACCGACACCCACCCCGACTCCCCCGCCGACACCCACCCCGACACCCACCCCGACTCCGACTCCGACTCCTACACCCACCCCAACACCCACCCCGACACCCACCCCGACACCCACCCCCACTCCGACAGCGACGCCCACGACGGCTCCCAAGGCGGTCAGGATCGGCACCCAGACCCGGAACATCACCGGCAGCAACGTGTACCGGTCGACCGACGCCCTGATCCGCTACACGCCGGCGTACGGCGCCAGCACCAGGACGAACGAGTACGGCTACGAGGCCGCGGTGGTCGACGGCAAGGTGACGCAGGTGGCCAACCAGATCGGCAACCTGCCGATCCCGGCCAACGGCTACGTCCTGTCCGGGCACGGCGCCAGCAGGATCTGGCTGACCTCCTACGCCAAGCTCGGAGCCAGCGTGACGCTCACCTACTGATGAGGTGGCGGCGGCCCGACCCGACTACTTCTTGGAGTCGGGCCGCTGTACCTGCGCCACGTGGTGCTTGATCATCATGGCCGCGATGTCGCGCACCTTCGTGTTCGAGTGCGAGGAGGTGCGCACCAGGAAGCCGAACGCGGCGTCGGGATCGAGCTGGTACCTCGCCATCAGCAGCCCCACGGCCTGGCTGATCACCTCGCGGGTGCGCAGCGCCTCGGTCAGGTTGTCGATGATCCTGACCTTGCCGAGCGCCAGAGCGGCGTGCGTCGCGAACAGGTCAGCGATTCCCGGCGCCTGGGGGTCGATGTCCTCCGACTGCGTCGAGTACATGTTCAGGCCACCGACGGTGCCCTGGTCGTCGACGTACAGCCTGACGGCCAGCTGGGCCTTGAGGCCGAGCTCGACCGCGGCCTCGACGTAGCGGGGCCAGCGAGGGTCCTCGCTGATCCGGGGAGCCTCGACCACCTCCGCTTCCAGGAGGCCCTGCAGGCACGGTCCCTCGTTCAGGGAGTACTGCAGCTCGTCGAGCGTCCAGACCAGCTCGCTGGTGGCGGCCCGGGTCTGCGGGGCGCCGTGCTCGTCGATCACCGACACCCCGACGTGGTCGATCCCCGGGATCGACAGCAGGGCTGTCGCGGCGATGTTCTGCAACGTCTCTTCGGGGGTGCCTGCCTGGCCGATCGAGCGCGCGGCGTGCGTGAGGGCGGCGCTCAGAGTTCTGTCGTCCACGTTGTCCACTCTGCTATCCGAACTGGATGAAGGGGCACAGAGAGGGTGTCGAGTCACTGACGCTGCATACCCTCCACAGAGGCCACTTGTCGGACCTGCTGGGGCTTGCTGAGAGTACACCTCCGGGCTGTGCCGGGGTCAGGAATCTGCCGTGGGATCCGCGTCCACGATGAACCTGGCGACGTCGGACTCCCGCACCCCTGCGTGGGTCGCGGAGTCCCGGATCCGAGCCGCAGCCGTGGCGGTGTCGACCCGCTGACGAGCCGCGACGAACCCGATGGCGGCGTCCATGGACGCCTGCTCGCGCAAGCGCGCCGGAGCAGCGGCCGCACGCAACCGGCTGGTGAAGGACAGGTCGGCGTTGGTCACGACTCCCTTCGCCCAGGCACCGCACGCCTCGGCGAGCTCCTCGTGGTGGCCGTCGAAGGCCTGGGCCTGCGAGGCGTAGAGACTCACCCCGGCAACGACCTTCTCGCCCTCCATGATCGGTAGCGACAGGGTGGTCGTGACGCCGGCCGGCTCCTCGGCTCGGGCGTAGAGGTGCCAGCTGGTCTCGTCGATCGGCGACGGCGCATCTTCCTGCGGCGCGTCCTTCCGTGCGGCCTGCACGCGGGAGCCGTCCTCGAGGTACTGCACCGCGTCGAGGGCAGCGTCCTCCGCGCTCTCGGCCACGAAGGTGAAGGTGAGCTCGTCCTCGACGAGCCCCACGCTGAGGGCGAAGCACTCCGGCACGATCTCCCGCACCCGCCGGCCGACCTCGGCGATCGAGGTGCCCATCTGCCGGTCCGGGTCGCAGGAGGACAACCAGTCCAACGCCACCCGCGTCTCCGCAACGGGCTGCATCGCATCATCGCTGTGCGACTCGCTGGGCGCCATAACACTTCCGGTACCCCGAACCCATCGGCAGCAAGCGGGCGGGAGGTGGCGCTTCGGTGCGTCCACGCCGGTCGGCGATCGTCCCGGGGTGAGTAGCGGACCGGTGGCCCTGCCGGACTTCCGCGTTACGATGGCGTGGCCCTCAGCGACTCAACACCGGTCGCCGCGGTGCGCTGGTCAGATCAGCAGGCCTGTCCTTGGCGCACGACGTCACCCATTTGTCGGAAGAGACGCCGCATGACCACCGACTTCAACGAGGCTCTCGAGCAGGCAGCCCGCAGTGTCCGCGCGAGCTCCACCGTGGACGAGCACTTGAGCAACATCGTCGAGACGGCGAAGGACTCCCTGCCGGGGTTCGACGCGGTCGGCATCTCCACCGTGGACAAGGACGGACACGTCACGACCCGGGTCGGGACGGACGAGCTGGTCTGGGAGCTGGACCGGCTCCAGTACGCGCTCGGCGAGGGCCCCTGTCTCGACAGCCTCCAGGACACTTCCGACGCCTGGGTCGTCGAGGCGCCCCGGCTCGAGCAGGACACGCGGTGGCCGGGGTACGTCCCGCGAGCCGTCGAACTCGGCCTGAGGTCCCAGCTCGGCCTCAAGCTCTACCTCGACTCCGAGGGCACTGTCGGCGGTCTCAACGTCTACTCGACCACCACCGAGGACATCGACCCGGGAGCCATCAGCCTCGGCCGGCTCTTCGCCTCCCACGCCGCGATCGCGTTGGGTTTCACCACCGAGATCTCCGGTCTCCAGGAGGCCCTCGCGTCACGCACGGTGATCGGCACCGCGGTGGGCATGGTGATGCAGCAGTACCACCTCAGCCAGGACGCCGCGTTCGGTCTGCTGGTCCGGGCGTCGTCGCACTCCAACACCAAGATCCGTGACATCGCGCAGCGCATGGTCGACGACGCCAACAAGGAATCGACGCGCTGACCCGGCTGACCTTCCGGCGTACGAGCCAGTCTCAGTCGGCTGAGCCCGGCTGCGCCGCCCCCCGGTGCATGGCCGCCTTCAGCCGGTCCGGCACCACCTTGCTGGCAGCGTCCTGCAGCCGGGTGCGCACGCCACCCCCGGTGACCCGCGCCTTGCCGGCGAACAATGCGTCCACTCCCTGCCGTGCCACGGTCGCGGGGTCGTCCTTGTCGGACTGTCCCATCCTGGTGTCCTGCATCTCGGCACGATCGAAGAACTCGGTCTCCGTGGGTCCCGGCATCAGCAGCGTGAGGGTGACGCCGGTGCTCCTCAGCTCGTCCTGAAGACCCTGGACGAAGGACTGGAGAAAGGCCTTCGAGGCGTTGTAGACCGCTTGGAACGACCCGGGCATCTCGGCGGCGATCGAGGAGGTGACCAGCATCCGCCCGGCGTCGACGCTCACCATGTCGCGCAGCACCAGCTTCGCCAGGCGGACGGTCGAGGTGATGTTGAGGTCGATGACCGACAGCTCGTTCGCCAGCTCGTTGTCGACGAACGCGCCACCCCGGCCGACCCCGGCGTTGAGGGCGACCACCGCGACCGGGCGGCCCACGGCTGCGAGGGCAGCGGCCAGCTGGTCCACGCCGGCCGTCTCGCGCAAGTCGCAGCGGACGGCCTCGACCCAGCAGCCCAGCCCGCGGATCGCCGCGGCGGCGGCGTCGAGCTCGGCGTCCTCCGCGGTGATCAGCAGGTCGTGGTCGCGTCGCGCCAGCTCCAGCGCGAGCTGGTAGCCGATGCCGCTGGAGGCGCCCGTGACGAGCGCGAGCGGACGGGTGGTAGAGGCAGCCTCGACGTCCATGCGGCCGCAGTACCCGGACAGGCCCAGGTCAACCCGAGCACGGGTGTCCACGCCGATCACGACGCCAAGATGCTGCGCCTCCTGGGCCGGCACCTGTTCGAGGTGATCGCACCCGCGACGCCGCAGGCGTGTGCACCCTGGACACCGGCTGCCCAACGGGAAGGTGCGCTTCCACCGGCGGGAGTGAGTCGGGCGGTCACGGTTCTCACCGCACACGCCATGCGTGGCTGGCGGCGCATCTTCTTGA
The DNA here is from genome assembly GCF_058215735.1 of Nocardioides sp. Z30_9. NCBI lineage: Bacteria > Bacillati > Actinomycetota > Actinomycetes > Propionibacteriales > Nocardioidaceae > Nocardioides > Nocardioides sp. Z30_9. Next base: position 85,837 of record NZ_JBZAJF010000001.1, on the reverse strand, counting down.
CGAGACCGCGTTCATCGAGTCCTGCTTTTACGGCGCTACGGCTTTTCCGAGTCCTCGGACGGCGGCTTCAGTCCCCGACCCGGCCGGTGTCGTAGGCCCACATCGCGATCTCGACCCTGTTGCGGGCGCCGATCTTGGTCAGCAGGCTCGCGACGTGGGTCTTGGCGGTCGTCAGGCCGATGAAGAGGTCGGCGGCGATCTCGGCGTTCGTGCGGCCGCGGGCGACCAGCACCAGCACCTGCTCCTCGCGGTCGGTGAGCGGCTGGATCGGTTGAGTACGTCGATTCGACGGTTCCCTGGCGGCCAGGGTGGACAGCAGCCGTCGCGTGATGTTCGGTGCGATCAGGGCATCGCCGGCGGCGGCGGCATGCACGGCCTGGACGAGCAGCTCCTGCCCGGCGTCCTTGAGCAGAAAGCCCCGGGCGCCGGCCCGAAGCGCGCCGTGGACGTACTCGTCGAGGTCGAAGGTCGTGATCACCACCACCGCGACCGGGTCCGGGACGCCCCGCCCGGCGAGGAGCTCGGTCACCTCGATCCCGTCGAGCCCGGGCATCCGGATGTCGACCAGGCACACGTCGGGGCGGAGCCGACGAGCCAGCTCGACCGCGGCAGGTCCGTCGGCGGCCTGGCCGACCACCTCGATGTCGGGCTGGGCCTCAAGGATCATGGACAGCCCGGTCCGCACCAGGTCCTGGTCGTCGGCCACCAGCACTCGCACCGTCATCTGCGGACCTTCGTCGGCAGCTCGGCGTCGACCGTCCACCCGCCCTCGGGCGCCGGCCCGGCGTGAAGCGTGCCGCCGAGCAGCTCAACGCGCTCGGTCATCCCCAGCAGCCCGAAGCCGTGGCTCGCCGGCCACACCGAGTCGATCTGTCCGTCGTCGGTCACGCGCAGCCGGAGCCTTCCTCCACCCTCGACGACCCGGATCTCCACCCGCGAGGCGTTGCGGGCGTGCCGCAGGGCGTTCGTCAGCGACTCTTGGGCCAGCCGGTATACCGCCGCGTCGACCTGGGGCGGGAGTTCGTCCAGGTCTCCCGACACCTCTACGTCAACGACCGGGATCGGGTCTCGGCGGGCGAGCGACGCCAGGTCGGCGACGCCGGACTGGGGGGCGTACTCCGCCGGGGCTCCGTCGCGCAGCACCCTGACCATCGCCCGCATCTCCGCGAGTGTCCGCGACGCCTCACCTTCGATGACCGCCAACGCCTCGAGCCCCGCCTCAGGTCGCTGCCCGGCCATCGCCCGGCCCGCCTGCGCCTGCACAGCGATCGCCGAGACGTGGTGGGCGACCATGTCGTGCAGCTCGCGCGCGAGGCCGACCCGCTCCTGGCTGCGGATCTGGTCCAGCGCCCGGCGCCAGCTCTCGGCGCGGTAGCGGAAGGCGGCTCCGCCCGCGGCCGCGGCCACCAGGACGCCGAACCCACCGATGAGCTCGGCAGGCCCGGTGTAGTCGGCGAACGTGCCGATCACCCCAGCGACCAGCACGACCGCCAGCCCGATCACGATCTCGCGCCCTGAGCCCCAGCGGACCAACGCGTAGACGAGCACCAGGACGTAGATCATCGTGTCGAGGCCCAGGGCCGGGACGCCGCTGGTCAGAGTCACCAGTCCCAACGCCATACCGACGCCGAAGCCCACCACGACGCAGGTCAACGGGTGCGTACGCCGCCACAGCAGCACCGGTGCGAGCCCGACTACCACGATCGTCACGAACACCCGCCAGGTGACGTCGTCGCGGAGGACTCCCTCGAGCAGCGCCGTCACCATCACCGCGCCGACCAGCACCCAGTCGCGCCACCCCCGTGCGGGAACGGCGGCTGCGCGGGGCTCGTCCCACAGCGAGCGCAGGGCGGTGGTCACCTGCCCACCCTAGGGACTGCAGAGGCGTCGGGTACCGACCGAAAGAACGAGACCCCTTCCTCCCAACGGCGGACGAGGGTCCGGCCTCGACGCCGATGTGCGCACGCCGCGACCCGTCGAGGGTTGTCACATGATCACTGTTGAGTCACTGACCCGGAGGTACGCCGGCTTCACCGCCGTCGACAACGTCTCCTTCACCGCCCTGCCCGGTCGCGTCACCGGCTTCCTCGGCCCCAACGGCGCCGGCAAGTCCACCACGATGCGAATGATGGTCGGACTGACCGTCCCGACGTCCGGCACCGCGACCATCAACGGAGAACGGTTCGCCGACCTCCCCAACCCCGGCCTCGAGGTGGGCGTCCTCCTGGACGCCTCCGCCCAGCACGCCGGTCGCACCGGACGCGAGATCCTCACGATCGCCGCAGACACCATGGGTCTGCCCCGCCGCCGCGTCGACGAGATGCTCGACCTCGTCAGCCTGACATCACCGGAGGCCAAGCGCCGCGTGCGCAACTACTCCCTCGGCATGCGCCAGCGACTGGGCATCGGCACCGCACTCCTCGCGGACCCCCGGGTGCTGATCCTCGACGAGCCCGCCAACGGACTCGACCCCGCCGGGATCCGGTGGATGCGCGACCTGCTGACGGGCTTCGCCAGCCAGGGCGGCACCGTCCTGTTGTCCTCGCACCTGCTGCACGAGATCGAGGTCGTCGCCGATGACCTGGTCGTGATCGGCAACGGCAAGATCGTCGCGTCCGGCAGCAAGGACGAGCTCCTCGCAGCCGCCGGGACGCTCGCCCGGTCGACGTCACCGAGCGACCTCACTCACGCACTCGAGCAGGCCGGCATCACCAGCACACTCGCCGGAGACGGCTCGGTCCGCACCGATGCCGACCCTGCTCGGGTCGGGGCCGTGGCGCTGACCGCCGGCATCGCCCTCACCGAGCTCCGGTCCGCCGAGGGCGCCGGGCTCGAAGACATGTTCCTGTCGCTCACTGCCGACACCCAACGCGAAGGAGTTGCCGCATGACCGCCACGATCGTCCCCCCTGACACCAACGAGGCCGCCCCCGTCCGCGGGACCGCCCCTCCCATCCCGACCACCCGGCTGGTCACGGTCGAGCTGCGCAAGATGTTCAACACCCGCTCGGGCTTCTGGCTGCTCGTCAGCATCGGCTTCCTGACGCCCATCGCGGCCGGGTCGGTCCTCGTCTTCGCTCCCGACCGTGACATCACCTACGAGAGTTTCACGAGGGCGAGCGGGTTCCCGATGTCGCTGATCTTGCCGATGATCGCGATCCTGGCCGTCACCAATGAGTGGAGCCAGCGCAGTGGGCTCACCACGTTCACGCTGGTGCCGAGCCGCGGACGCGTGATCGGCGCCAAGGCGATCGCGACCCTCCTGGTGGGCCTCGGCTCCGTGGCCGCCGCCTTCGCCATCGGCGCCCTCGGCAACGTGGCCGGCTCCGCGCTCGCCGGCGTCGACACCGTGTGGGACATCTCGTTGTCGATGGCGCCCCAGATGGTGCTCTTCAACCTGATCGGCATGGCCATCGGCTTCACCCTCGGTGTCGTGCTGCGCAGCTCCGTGGCAGCGATCGTGGGCTACTTCCTCGTCTCCCTGGTCCTGCCGGGCGTCCTCGTCCTCCTGGCCCAGGTGCGCCCGTGGTTCGAGGACCTGCAGCCGTGGATCGACTGGAACGAGACGCAGGTGGCGCTCCTCGAGGGCGCCATGAACACCGGTAAGGAGTGGGCGATGCTCGGCTCGACCACGATGATCTGGATCGTCATTCCCCTCGTCGTCGGGCTGCTCTCCCTGCGCCGATCCGAGGTCAAGTAGCCGACACTAGACAGGCGGTGTCCGGAACTCATCTGTGGGCTCCGGATACCGCAGTTTCGTGGTGGATTCGGGTGTCCTGGCCGCGAGGGGCAGGTCTGACGTCGGTGCCGTCTCGAACCCGGTGCCGGTCTCGTGCGCTGCGAGGTGGGTCACCTGCTGGAGACTCCACGGGGAGATCGCGCGGCGTCCTTCCAGTACCTCGTCGCGGAAGGCGTTCCAGTCGGCCCACCTGAGGTCCGCGACCTCGGAGGGTTCCGGCAGCACCGCGTCCGGTGTCGTGGCCGTGAACACCGGACACAGCTCGTTCTCGCGCGTGCCGTTGGCCATCGTGGCCTCGTAGCGGAACTTCGGCAAAGTGAGCTGCAGATGGTCGAGAGTGATCCCCAGCTCCTGGCGGGCGCGTCGCCTGACGGCCTCGAAGATGTCCTCCGAAGGGGTGGGGTGACCGCAGAAGCTGTTCGTCCAGGCCCCGGGCCAAGTCGGTTTGACCAGCGCCCGTTGGGTGAGCAGCAGGCGATTCTGGTGGTCGAAGATGTAGCAGGAGAACGCCAGGTGGAGCGGAGTCTGGCGGTGGTGGACGGTCGCCTTCGGGGCGGTGCCGATCGCTTTGCCACTGTCGTCCACCAGGACGACCATTTCGGGCGCCGCGCTCATGCCGGCTTCGCAAGGGCGTCGACAGCCGCCGTGAACACACCGGGAAGAAGAGCCGCGGCAGGCACCAGCGCGCGACGGACCGGAGGCACGCGGGTGGCTCCCAGCAGTCCAGCGGTGATCAGTCGGTAGCGGCGCGTAATGGCGTGCCACTCGTGCTCGTATCGTCCCGGGGCATCGTCAGCGATGGCGCGCACGGCGGATCGCGCCTGGGCCAGGGCAAGTGCGATTCCCTCGCCCGTCAGCGCGTCGACGTACCCTCCGGCGTCTCCCACGAGCAGCGATCGTCCGTGCACGCGGCGGGTTGCCCGTTGCCGCAACGGGCCGGCGCCCATGACCGCACCGCCCTCGTGTCCCGACAACTTGGACCCGAGGGCGGGGAACTGGGCCAGATGGGAGTCGAAGGACCCACGGGTCGAGGTGAGCATCGCGACCCCCACGAGATTCGGACCGACGGGGGTCACGTAGGCCTCGGTCGAGTCGGACCAGTGCACCTCGACGTGGCTCGTCCAGGGAGCCATGGCGAAATGACGACGCAGTCCGTAGCGACGGAGCAACGCGGGTCGCGTCTCCAGGCCAAGGGACCGCCTCAAGGGTGAGTGCAGCCCGTCGGCGACAATCAGGAACCGTGCCCGGGTCCCGTCCACGACCACACCGGAGTCGTCCTGCACCACGTCGGTCACGGTGCTCTGCTCGATGACCACGCCGGCGTGGACGGCGGCTTCGCGCATGCTCGCGTGCAAGCTCGTGCGCCGCACGCCTCGGCCGGGACCGTTCCGGAAGTTGGCCGCGGCGGCTCGCTCACCGGCGACGTAGCGGATGCCGTGCAGTTCGTGACCTGGGGGGTCGATGCCGAGGCCAAGCAGGGCCGCGAGCGCACCCGGCATGAGTCCTTCGCCGCAGGCCTTGTCGATCACGCTGCCCCGCGGGTCCCGAACGGTCACTTTCAGCCCTGCCCGTGCGGCGTACAGCCCTGCCGCCAGCCCCGCGGGTCCGCCGCCAGCGACCAGCAGGTCCGTCACGTGTGTGCGCCTTGGGACCGTGGTGCAGCAGCGACCAGCGCCTCGTTCTCCACCCGCAGTCGCACCGCGAGCAGGATGGCGTTGCAGACTGTGAAGACGACCGCGGTGATCCACGCCGAGTGCACCAGCGGAAGCGCTAGCCCCTCCGCGACGACCGCGACGTAGTTGGGGTGCGACGTCAGACGGTATGGACCGCCCGTCACGAGCGGTAGCCCCGGCACGACGATCACCCGGGTGTTCCAGCGACGTCCGAGGGTCTGGATGCACCACCACCGCAACGCCTGCGACCCCACCACGACGACCAGCATCAGATAGCCCAGGGCCGGCTCGAAGTCCGGCCTGAGCACCCAGACCTCGACGAGTGCTCCCACCAGCAGCCCAGAGTGCAGGATCACCATCGCGAGGTAGTGCCTCTGCCCGGTCTCGACCGCACCGCGCTCGAAGCTCCACGCAGCGTTGCGCTTGGAGACGACGAGCTCGGCCAGCCGCTCCACTGCCACCGCTCCGATGAGGACGGTGAACAGCACCCCGCTCATGCGGCGACCTCCTCCGGCGCGCGGAGCAGGACGAGCTCGGAGCAGAATCCGGGCCCCATCGCGAGCATCAGGCCGTAGGAACCGGGCCGCGGGGGCCGGGTTGCGAGGGTGTCTGCGAGGACGTTGAGGACCGAGGCGGAGGAAAGGTTGCCGATGCGCGCGAGTGAGTCCCAGGTGAGCTGCAGAGCGTCCCGGCTGACGTCGAGGGCGGTCTCGAGCGCCTCCAGCACTTTCGGGCCTCCCGGATGGGCGACGTACCACTCGATGTCCGCGTGACCGAGCCCGTGGTCGGCGAGAAAGTCCTGCACGTCCTCGCCCACGTAGGTGCGCACCAGGTCAGGCACCTTGGCGTCCAGCACGATCTTCAGCCCGGTGGCGCCGACGTCCCAGCCCATCGTGCGCTCGGAATCGGGGTAGAGCCTGCTGCGGCTGGCCAGGACCTCGGGCCGGGGCGAGCATGGGTCGGAGGCCACCTCGGCTGCTCGGTCAGCGCCCACCGCCACCACGGCCGCGGCACCGTCCCCGAACAGCCCACTGGCCACCAGGTTCGGGATCGAGGCGTCGTTGCGCTGCAAGGTCAGGGAGCACAGCTCGACGGACATCAGCACGGCAACTTTGTCCGGGTGGCCCACCAGGTAGTCGTGCAGGCGGGCGACCCCTGCGGCGCCGGCCACGCAGCCCAAGCCCACCAGCGGCATTCGGACCACGTCCGGTCGCATCCCGATGACCGACGCGACGCGCGCCTCCAGCGATGGGACGGCCAGGCCGGTCACGGTGGCCGACACGATGAGGTCGACGTCCCCCGGGGTGAGCCCAGCGGCTTTGAGCGCCTCGGTCACGGCCTGCGCTCCGAGCTCGACTCCCACCTCGATGAAGGCGTCGTTGGACTCGCCGAAGTCGCGCAGCTCGGCGTATCGCTCGAGCGGCAGAGCGAGGTGTCGGGACTCGACTCCCGCGTTGCGGTGGAGCCGTTCGACAACCGTCCGGTCGACGGCACCGTTGAGCATCGTCTCTGTGAACGCTGTGGTGATCTGGGACTGCTGGTAACGGTTTTCGGGGAGGACCCCCCGGACGCTCAGGATCTGCATGCTCGTGTCTCCTCGACGTGGTCGCTGCTGCAAGGTCGGTTGGTCAGTACGCGTGGCGCGGCCTTGAGCAGGCCGAAGGCCATGGTGGCGCTGATGCGGCCCCGTGCGAGCCCGAGCTCGACCAGGTCGTCGAACACGCGCTGGTCTGCAGCGGCTGCCCGCAGCCCGGCGTCGAGCACCGCGCCCGAGCGACACAGCCTGGCGGCGAGATCCGTGTGCCGGAGGTGTCCCGCGAGCAATGCCTGGTCGAGCTTCGCCTGCCGACGCGCAGCGCTTGCGCCACCGTCGGCTGCCAGGGCTTCCGCAGCCGCTCGTCCGGCATGCAGGCCGGTGGCCACGGCGTAGAAGATGCCCTCACCGGTCATGGGGTTCACGAGTCCGGCGGCGTCACCTGCCAACAGCAGACGCCCGCCACCTCGATGGGGACCTCGCCAGGTCGAGAGCGCCAGGTGGTGTCCCCGCCACCCGCGCCCCCCGATCGTCGAGCCGGGAAGCAGCGTCTCCAGCTGCTCCAGGAGCAGGGCACGGCTCGGCCGCCCCCCACGACGGGTCTGCATCTCGCCGTACCCGATGTTGGAGGTGCCGTCCCCGCGGTCGAAGGACCAGGCGTACGACGGCTGGCGTTGCGTCCCGAAGACGATGACCTGGGCTCCCGCGCGGTCCTGGCAGGTGGGCGCGTAGCCACGGATCGCCACCGCCATCGGCCCGCCGCCGGCGCCGACGGCCCGTCGGACGACCGAATGCGCACCGTCGGCGCCTACGAGCACACTGGCCTCGAAAGCATCGTCCAGGACGACCGAGTTCGCGCCCTCCTCGAGATGACGCACCCGGTGGCGGACGAGATCGGCACCCCTGGAGCATGCCTCCAGGACCAGTCGGTGGTCGAAGACGGTCCGCGGCACGACCCAGGCCGGACGTGCCATCGCTCGGTCCACGCTGAGGCCCCGCCTGGTGAGCCGGAGACGTCGAACCGGGACCTGGTCTTCCATCAGGTTGGTGACACCGACTGCGGTGAGCAGGTCGACCACATGGGGGGCGATGCCGTCGCCGCAGGTCTTGTCACGTGGGAAGTCGGCTCGGTCGATCAACGCCACCGAGAGCGAGGGGTCGGCTCGCAGGGCGCCGATGGCAGTGGCGGCACCGGCCGGTCCGGCGCCGACGATGGCGAGGTCATAGCGCATCAGGTCATCACCGTCAGCAGCGCGACATCGAGGAAGGCGATGACGACAGCCGCGTAGAACGGCACCTTGCCTGGCCCGATCAGGGCGACAGCCGCTAGTCCTGCGGTCGTGGCCAGGGCGACCCAGCTCCAGGTGGACAGGGAGCCTGGACCCAGGATCGCCGTCGCGGAAGCTGTCACGAGCAGCGTGGTCGCGACCACGCGCGAGGCCGTCTGGCCCAGCCGATGGGGCAACCCACGGACTCCGGTGGCGGCGTCGTCCTCGAAGTCCGGGAGGGTGTTCAAGAAGTGCGCGGCGACGCCCAGCGTCGCGGCCGCAGTCATCAGCCACCACGGCGGCCACTCGGGCGGGGTGCCAGCGAGGGTGACGACCGCCGGCAGGGTGCCGAAGGCGAATGCATAGGGCACCCACGACACCACGGTGGACTTCAGCCCCAGGTTGTAGGCGTGCCCAGCTGCCACCCCGAGGAGCAGATGGACCACGGCACTGCGCCAGCCCACGGAGAACGACAGCACGACGCACGCGGCGCCGGCCAGGACCAGACTCACCTGGACGAGCCCTGGGCGCAGTTCGCCAGTGGCCAGCGGCTTGTCGCTGCGCCCGCTGTGCGTGTCGCGTTCGCGGTCGAGCAGGTCGTTGGCCCAGCCGATCGTCAGCTGCCCGGTGAGGACCGCCGCGGTCACCAGGAACGCGGTGGAAGCGTTGGGCTCGGCGGCGGTTGCAAGCAGTGCCGCCAGCACCGTGACGGCCACGGTTGGTCCGATGTGCGCAGCCCGCAGTAGTGCGAGTGAGCTTGGCCGCGATGCGCGCTCGACTGGGATGCTCTTCGCGTCAGTCACTTCAGCCGACGGTCCAAGGGAAGTACCCGCACGAGATTCTGCGCCCGGCGGGCACCCGACGAGGACGCCATGACGAAGCAGCGCGCTGCCGGCTGTCCGCTGTCCCACATTGCCGGGCCGTAGGCGGGACGCGAGTTCCGTGCCCCGCCACCTCGTGCGCCGCGATGACCCGGCGGGTGCCTGTTATGTCGAGGTAGTCCAAGTCGTGTACGCCGCCGGCAGCCAATCGGCGCGTCCGAGCCGAGCGGAGATTGCCATTCTCGCCGGTGATGACGATGCGCATAATGCCTCCGGGAGCCCGAGCGGTGTGACGGTGTCTGTACCCATCGCCGAGGCACCAACGCGGGCGCAAGGCCACTTGGCCGGTCAGCCGAGAGCGACCTGTTCGTGTTCTCCGTCGTCAGACCGACCGTCGAGGAGATCGACCGGCTGCTGGACCTGCTCGCCGCCAGGGTGGACCAGTGACCTCCGAGCGGGTTCTTTGTCGGCAGACACCGACCCTCTAGAGTGAGTGGCACCGCTGCCTTTCGGTGGCGATGACCTCGTTGCAGACACTCGACCAGGTTCCAGGGTGCTCTAGTCGAGCGGCACTCACCATTCGGTCTCCACGCGGAGACCTGAGCTTTGGTGCGCGCGATGACTACCTATCCCCAGATCCACGACCATTCAGGTCGCTCCTCCATCGAAGGACGCTCGGACCGGGCTCGCGAACTGTTCCTGCTGGCCCAGTCGTGCGGAAGCGAGCAGGAGCGACTCGAGCTGCTGAACAGCGTGGTCGAGATGCACCTCGACTACGCGCACGCCCAGGCGGCCCGGTACCGCTCCCGCGGCGTACCCCTCGAGGATCTGAAGCAGGTCGCCGCGATGGCCCTGACGAAGGCTGCGCGAGGGTACGACGTCACCTCGGGCTTCGACTTCATGTCCTACGCGGCTCCGACCATCCGAGGCGAGCTGCGCAAGCACTTCCGCGACCACGGCTGGATGATCCGCCCCACCCGTAGGATCCAGGAGCTCCAGGCCCGGATCAGCGTCGCGGACGCCGAGCTCTCGCACCTGCTGGGACGCTCCCCGCAACCGGCCGAGGTCGCCCAGCACCTCCGGGTGCCGACCGAGTCGGTGATCGAGGCTCTGGCCAGCGACGGCTACTTCACGATGACCTCGCTCGACCAGACCGTGGGCGGCGACGGCACCACCACCACCCTGGGCGAGCTGCTGCCCGCGAGTGCCAACGAGCACGGTGCCGCCGAGGCCCGCCTGATGCTCGACCCCGTGCTGGCCACGCTCGGCGACCGCGATCGGCTCGTCCTGGGGATGCGCTTCTACGAAGGGCTCACCCAGCGCGAGATCGGCGAGAAGCTCGGGGTGACCCAGATGCAGGTCTCCCGGATCCTGAGCCGGGTGCTGGGCCAGCTCCGGCACCGGGTGGGCGAGCTCTCGTCGTACTGACCCTGCACCTGACCCTGCACCTGACCTCGGGGCGGCACGACGCCGGCGCGTGGATCGGCATCCACCTGGGTACCCCTGCCTCGGCCCGCGAAGTCCCGAATGCACGAAAGGATCACCATGAGCACCCCAGAGCGTGATGTCGTGGACCTGCTGATCGAGCAGCACGAGCTGATCCGCACCCTGTTCGCCGAGGTGGAGAGCGCCGAAGGCGCCGCCAAGCAGCAGAAGTTCGAGGAGCTGCGTCGCCTGCTCGCCGTCCACGAGACCGCCGAGGAGCTGGTCACGCACCCCAACGTCCGCACCGCCGAGGGTGGCAACGCCGTCGTCGACGCGCGCCTCGAGGAGGAGACCGAGTCGAAGAAGATGCTGGCGGACCTCGACGGGATGAAGGTGAGCGAGCCCGGCTTCGAGGCGGGGTTCGCGAAGCTCAAGTCAGCCGTGCTGGCCCACGCCGACGCCGAGGAACGCGAAGAGTTCCCCCTGCTGCGCAGCAACAACGGCCCACGGATGCTGCAGAAGATGGCCCTCGGGGTCCGCGCCGCGGAGGCGATCGCTCCCACGCACCCCCACCCCTCGGTCGGAAGCTCGATGACCACCAACCTGATGGCCGGGCCGCTCGCCTCGGTCATCGACCGCACCCGCGACGCGATCCGGAAGGCGATGGGCTGACCTGGTCCTCAGGCCGGCCGTAGTGGGAGGTCGACGCTCACGGTGGTGCCCCTGCCGGGAGTGCTGGAGAGGCTGATCCCTCCGCCGTGGGCGTCGACGATCTCCTCGACGATCGACAACCCGACGCCGAGTCCCTGGATCGCCTGGTCCCTCGCGGACGTCGTCCGGTAGAAGCGCTCGAAGGCTCGTTGCTGCTCGGTCTGCGACATGCCGACGCCGGTGTCGACCACTTGTAGCGCAAGCGAGTCGTCGCAGCGCCCCAGGCACACCGTGACCTCGCCGTCGCGGGGCGTGTACTTGATGGCGTTGGAGACCAGGTTGTCCACCACCTGCTCCCACGCGTCCGGATCCACGTGTGCACTGACTCCGGGCTCCACCACGGTGGCCAGGCGGATGCCGGCCGAGGTGGCCGCGGTGCGGTGCTTGTCGAGAGCGTCGTCCAGCAAGGTCGAGACGTCCAGCTCCCGGATCTCGATCTGCGGCGCCTCCGCACCCGAGGCCTGCAGGAGCTGGGAGACCCTCGACAACAGCACCCCGGCGTTGCGCTGGGCCACCGCGAGCATGGCCGCGACCTGGGGGTCCTGTGACTGCAGCTCCTCGGCGATCAGCTCCTGGTAGCCGATGATCGAGGTGAGCGGCGTCCGCAGCTCGTGGGAGACGGTGGTGAGGAACTCCTCGCGCACCCGGACGGCCTCGACGATGTCGCTGACGTCCCACCCGACCACCACGGCTCCGAGCCGATCACCGTTGGGACGATGGATCTGGCGCGCGGAGACCATCACGGCCACCTGGTCCGCGGGTGGGCCGCACCACAAGGTCTCGGGACCCACCTCCTCACCCCTCCTGGCCAGCGCGGACACCCACTCCTCCGAAGGCACCGCCGTGACCCGGTCCTCACGGTAGAGGTGGATCGGCCCACCAGTGTCCACCCCGGAAACTCGCACTCCGACCCGAGCAGCGAGGTCCTGCGCGGCGGCGTTCTCCAGCATCACCTCCCCGTCGTGGTCGTAGCCGATGATGGCCGCGTCCACCGAGTCCAGGAGCGCCTGTACGACGAGAAGCCGGTCATGTGCCAGTTCCAGCGTGCTCTCCAGGAGGGTCGACTGCTCCTCCAGCACCCGGCGTTCGCGGCGCAGCCGACTCGCGACGTGATCGACCCCGAAGCACAGCCCCGCGGCGACCGCGAGCAGCAGGGCGAGCTGGGTCCAGGCCAGACCCGAGGATGGCACCGTGGCCTCGCCCAGGAAGGCTGCTCCCAAGAGGCCGGCCACCGCCAGCACGGCCAGGGCGGTGCCACGTCGTCCGAACTCGAAGACCGTCCACAGCACGGGGGCCACCGCCACCAGCACCACCGAAGGCATCACGGAGACGGACCCGAAGATCATCAGGGCAACCGCCCCCACGGTCAGCAGCGGCAGCAGGATGTGCCGGCGCCGGGGGATCTCGCACCACCGGACGACGTGGATCAGCAGGGGCGAGGCCGCCACCAGCAGCATGCCGACCGCCGTCGGCGCCGGGATGGAGGACATCGGCTCGAGACGTAGTCCGGCCGCGGCGATCGCCGTGAGGCACAGCGTGGGTAGCTGCCATGCCTGGTGGCTCCGGGTGCGTTCGGCAGGCGGTGTCCTGGTGGTCATGGGCGTGGGCCAGCTCCAAGGGTTCGGCGCAGCACGACGCTCCCGGACGACGTCGGCTCGCGGTTCCGGACACTACGTTCGGAGACCCGTCGTCGTCCGGTGACCGCAGACCCGGTGCGTACCTGGCGCAGCACCGTGCGCGAATCGGATAGACGCGGGCATCTCCCACTAAAGTGACCGTGATGAAACGCCGGGGCCCGCGCGCGACGGAGCGTGTCTCGACGGTGCGGACGACCGACCCCGCAGAGGCAGAGGCCACCGTCGCCGCGACGTACCAGGTCCCGAGCCGGCTGATCCTGCCCGCCCAGGGTCTCGGCGACTTCCAGATGAACCTGACCGAGACCGGCCTGGCCACCTCGACGACCGGACTGCTGTCGTTCGGCGTCGGTGCCCGAGTGGTCACCGGCCGGACCAGCGGCTTCCACGTCAACCTCACCCTGCGAGGTCGGGCGACCGGTGCCGCCGACGGGGCCCCGCCCGTGACCGCGTCACCCGGCGAGGCACTCGTCTACGGACCCGGGGCTGTCACCGACGCCCACTGGTCCCGCGGGTGTCGCGTGCTGACGCTGCTCCTCCCCCAGCGGGTCGTGGAGGACGAGCTGGAGTCCCTCCTGGGGCACCGGCTGCGCGAGCCGCTGCGCCCCGAACCCCTTATGGAGGCCGATGCTGTCGCCCAGGCCCTGGCGCCCGCACTCCCGCTGGTGGTCGCGCAGCTGGAGCGCCCGACCCCGGTGAGCGCGACGCCCGCGGTGCAACGCCACGTCGAGGCACTGCTCGTGGACAGCTTCCTGCTCGCGCACCGGCACAACTACAGCGACGAGCTGCATCGCCCCGTCCCCTCGGCGGTCATCACCCCGATCGAACGCGCCACACAGCTCCTGGAGGAGCGGGCCGACGAACCCTGGACGACGGTCACGCTCGCGAGCGAGGTCCATCTCAGCGTCCGCGCGCTGCAGGACGGGTTCAAGCGGCACCACGACTGTCCCCCGATGACCTACCTGCGCCGGGTGCGGCTCCGCAGGGCGTACGAGACCTTGCGGGCGGCCCGACCGGGCGAGACCACCGTGCAGGAAGTGGCGTTGACCCACGGGCTCCTGCACCTGGGGCGCTTCTCGATCAGCTACCGCGAGGAGTTCGGCGAGAGTCCCTCGACGACGCTGGCCCGCCCGGTGCCGTGAGACCCGCCGTTCGCGGGAGCGCAGGCCACTAGGCTGCGGAGGTGGCAAGCGCAGCGGAGACCGCCTACTCGTCCATTCGCGACGGCATCCTCAACGGGAAGCTCGAACGCGGCACCCGCTTGCGCGAGGAGAAGCTCGCTGCGGAGATGGGCGTCTCGCGCACCCCGGTACGCGAAGCCCTGCGCCGGCTCGACGCCGAGGGCCTGGTGGAGTTCCTGCCCAACCGGGGAGCCCGCGTTGCCGGGTGGTCGGCCCGCGAGCTCGAGGACCTCTACGAGATCCGCGCCCTCCTCGAGGCGCACGCCGCCCGGCTGGCCGCCGAGCGCATCACCCCCGAGGAGGTCGAAGCGCTCGGCGACCTCGCTGCGCGGATGGAGGCAGCCGAGGACCTCGAGGTCGTGAAGACCCTGAACAGCGAGTTCCACTGGCTGATCGTCAATGCCTCGCGCAACTCCCAGCTCGACACGCTGCTTCGCGGCATCGTCGACATGCCGCTGGTGCACCGCACCTTCGAGAACTACTCCGACGAGCGGCGGACCGCCTCGCACGCGCACCACCGCGACCTGGTCGCAGCCCTGCGGGCCGGCAACGCGGCCTGGGCGGAGGCGATGATGCGCGCGCACATCACGGCGGCACAGAGCACGGTGGTCAGCACCGTCGGGAACGACCCCCAGGACGGCGACGAGACCGGTCCGCCCTCTGCCTGAGCGGCCTGCCACCCGACCGGCTGATCAGGCCTCGGCGGGAGCGACCAGCCCGGTCGGAGGCGCCGGGATCGGGCACACCGGGTTCTCCAGCCCCAGCACCATCACCATCCGCCCGAGCCCCAGGAACTGCGCACTCAGCAGGCAGATCTCCATCAGCTCCTCCTCCGTGAAGTGCCGGCGGAGCTCGACGAAGTCGGCCTCCCCGATCGCGAAGTGGTCAGCGCCGAACTTGGTCCCGTACGACACCACGGCCAGCTCGGCCGCAGTGAAGGACTCCTCGTCGGGGGCGACGATGGCCGCGATCTGCTCCTCGGTCAGCCCCTCGGCGAAGGCCTCCTCGCGACGACCGGCCAGGCAGATCGGGCACTGGGTCGTCTGCGCGATCGCCAGCCGCAGCAGCTCGGAGGTCTTCGGCCCGATGATCGTGTTGAACCGGAGCTCGTTGTAGTACGGCAGCAGGCGCTCGGCGTGCTCCGGAGCGTGCGTCACCGCCTCCACGAAGTGTCGGGCACCAGCAGACGACTTCTCCCACGCCTCACGGGCTACGGGGAGCATGTCCTCGGGGGCTTTGGGGCTGATGAACACGATTACCTCTTTCACTTGAAGACTGCCAGTTTGTATGCAAATCGCCCTCGATAGCAAGGATTAATTGGCCAACGGGGAAGTCACCTGCGTCGTATGTATACAAGCATCTGTCCTTCGTCCTGGATGCGTCGTCATCGTCACGGGATCGATGTCTGGACCGACGCAAGGTCGCCGTTCACTTCACGGGTAAGGGCGTTGATTGGCGACCACCTGTCTGGCGTCTGAACGTCGCGCATGGCCGACGTGCACGCCAGGGATTCGACTGCCGGGCACGAGCCGTGGCGCCGTGTCGAGGCCGCCTGGGGCGTGCGGTCTGCCAACGAACGAGGTCCCGCACAGTGACATGCCCGTCAGCGTTCACCCGGCAGAGATCACCCAGGGTCCCAACCGCACTTGAGCCGACGCGGCTGCCACCTCCAGCGTGCAACCTTCCAACGGAGTGGCCGCCGTGGCCCAGTACACGCACAAGCCATCGACGAGCCACTTCACCGCACCTGTCGAGTGAGTGTATTGAACGGCGTAGTGGCGAGCTTCACTTGTCGGATCAGGGAGAGTGAGCAGCACTTGGTGCCGATACTGCTCTTCTTTCAAGGTCACGCCGGCGATGAGCTGTCGCTCGTGCTCGGCGTACGTGATTCCGCGCTCCAGGCGAAACCCGAACCGCATTCCGCCTGCGACATCCGTAACTGTCATGGAACCGTAGCCAGACTCCCCTGCTTCCGCAGACATCCGCACCTCAAAAGTGACGCGCGAGCCAGGCGGCGTCGCGAAGCGCTCACGCGATCTCAGTTGCGACGGCGACGTCCCGGCTGACATCTTTAGCCATCCGTCACCGATCTCGGGCTCCGAAATCCTTCCCCCGGCAATCTCCCAGTACAGGGGGTCAAGCCCACCTTCTGCGAAGGGGTCGTAGATTCGAGGCTCGATCACTGGGCTCGATGCTTGCCATCCACCGTGGTCTCCGTGCTGGAACACTCCGTCGAGCCGGAGCGGGTCGTACCCAAGGACGACATCTTCACCATCGTTCAGGACCGTGAACGGGACGCGTAGCCGGCTCGCCTTGCGGTTGAAGATCTCCCAGAGCTCACGCGGAGTCAGGGTCTCGCGATCCACATCGCGGACGGTGAAATCGATGCCACGCTCCGCCAGATGCTTCTTTACCCGAGCACATACGTGACATCCCTGGCGCATGAACAGCACGACCTTGTCGTCCTCACTCAGCATGCGCACTCGATCCCAGAGCCGGTGGGCGAGTCTGAGCTCAGGGATCCATTCGGGGCGGGTGAAGGCTCTGTGCTCTTCGTCAGGCCTCGTTCAACCTTCGTCACCACCGGCCCCGGAGATCCGAGCACCCCCAGCTGACCATCAGACAATTCGACGAAGGGGATCGATGGAGCACCAAGCGTGGCGAGCCGGCTGTCTGCGGCAGGCCTGGCCGTCTCCATCACCAGAACCACACAGGGGGTGCCGAGCGCCTCCAAGGTGAGTCCAAAATCCACGAGCCACAGAGATTCAGCGTCCTCGATCGTCAGCAAGACAACGAGATCCCAACTGTTCGCGATCTCTTGGGCCGTCACTGACTGGCCTCCTAGATCATCGGATGTCACCCGCCTGACCTCCACCGAACCTAGGTAGTGGCGCTTGGACAGCACCGCAAGCAGCGATTCAGCCCCTTGCCCCGCCGTCGATGACGGACCCGCAATCACGCTGAGACGTGCACCATCCAGTTCTGTGGGACGGACGGCCAGTTGTGGCGGCGGGAATGTCATGCCGGTCCCCGGGGCACGACGATCGACCCTCCGAGGTTGCGCGAAGTCAAGACTCGATAGTGTCCCTGCTCCCTCGGACGGGTCACCCGCAGCATCTCCTCGATCAACTGACTGTTGTGCTGATGTTGGTAACTGACCTCGGCATCCTGCGTGGACACCGCGTCTGGCCACGCTGTGAAGGAGAGCATGTGACTGCCGTCTGCTGACAACATGAAAGCAATAGCGTTCAAGTCGGCGTACGTGACGGCCAGATCGATCACTTCATTGTCCAGGAAATCGGTCAACCGAGCGATTGTCGCCGGGGTAGGTGGCTGGTCCAGGTGGCGCAGGGTAGTGATCAACTTCATGGGTTTCTCCTTTGATTCCTAGCCGGCATCTCGAGGTGCTTCCCCGAGATATGCATTGATGATTGCCGGGTCGTTGAGCAGTTCCCGGGACGGCCCTTGCATGACCACTTCGCCGTTCTCAAGGACATAGCCGCGGTCGGCAATCTCCAGGGCCGCAGCAGCGTTCTGCTCCGCGAGCAGAATGGTCATTCCTTCGTTGCACAGCCAGCGAAGAGTGGAGAAGATCTCAGTGACGAGCAGTGGCGCCAGCCCAGTGGAGGGTTCGTCGCAAATCAGCACCTTCGGCTGTCCCATCAAAGCTCGCGAGAGAGCCAGCATCTGCTGTTCGCCACCGGAGAGCGTCCCTGCTACCTGTGTCTGGCGCTTCTCCAGCCGAGGGAACATGGTGAAGATCCGCTCAAGGTTGGTGCCGCCAATCTGGGGGCGCCGACCCAAATGCTGGTAGGCCCCGAGGGTGAGGTTCTCGCGCACGGTCATCCCCGCGAACAGGTCACGCCCTTCGGGCACGAGGCCGATGCCCATCCGTACCCGCCGCTGCGTACTCAGCCGGGTGATCTGTTCCCCGTCGAACTGGATCTCCCCTTCGGCAACATCGACAATGCCCATCAGCGCCTTGATGAGGCTGGACTTACCCGCCCCGTTGGCTCCCGTCAGGGCGACGAATTCGCCGTCGGCAACGTATAGGCTGGCGTTGCTAAGGGCTCGGATCCCGCCGTAGCGAACGGACAGATCAGTGCACTCGATCATGCGTTCGCTCCCAGATAGGCCTGCACCACGGCACTGTCTTCGCGCACCGCAAGAGGCGACCCCTGCGCGATGACGGAGCCGTGGTCGAGCACCACCACGGACTCGGCGAGCTGCATCACCAAGGTCATGTCGTGTTCAACCAACAGCACAGTCACACCAAGAGATTGGATACGCAGGATCAGTTCGCTGAGGCCGTTCTTCTCTACCCGGTTCAGGCCTGCTGCCGGCTCATCAAGGAGAAGGATCCGAGGCTGGGCGGCCATGGCGCGCGCCAGTTCGAGCATTCGCTGATGGCCGAAAGGTAATGTCCCGGCTGGCCTATCTGCAACACCGCTCAGACCTACGTACTCGACCCAGAATCGGGCTGCCTCGGCGATCTTCGCTTCCTCACGCTTGTGCGTCCCGACCCGCAACATTGCCCCGGCAACGCCCGCCCCGGTCCAGGAGTGGCAACCGACCATCACGTTCTCCAACGCCGTCATGTTTCCGAACAGCTGCACATTCTGGAACGTCCGCATCAGACCGTGCCGAACCACGTTGTGCTGTGATAGGTCAACCAACTCTTGACCGTCCAGGGAAACCTTTCCCGTGTCCGGCCTGATAGCACCGGAAATGCAGTTGAACGCGGTGGTCTTTCCCGCACCGTTAGGGCCGATGAGCGCAGTGATCGATCCCTTGGTCACGGTCAGGTCGAGCGGTTTCAGAGCTTGCAACCCACCGAAGGCCTTGCCGAGTCCGGCCACCTGAAGCAAGGGTTGTCCCGGCTCAGACCGGGTCGCTGTGAGGTTCCATTGTGGAGGCGCTAAAAGGCTGGTGACGGCCGGAGGACGGGTAAGCGTTTCGCTGTCGACCAGTTCTGGCCCGTCGGGGACGAGCGTCGAGGCTGCTGAATCCCGAAGGCCGGGCCGGAGCCGATGAACTCCTCGACGTGCGAACTGCGTCCCCGACCTGAGTAGACCGGACAGTCCCTCCGGCTTCATCACCATGACAGTCATCAAGATGAGGCCGAAGACAACCTGTTCGATCTGCCCCGCTCTGGGGCCCGGCACCAACTGCTGCACTGTCTGTGGCAGCACCGTCATGAAGACGGTGCCAAGCGCCGCCCCCCAGATGGTCTGCATGCCACCTACCACGTTCATCGCCAGGATATTGATCGCCCTGAAGAGGTCGAAACTGCCCGGGTCAGCGATAGAGGCATAATGCACATAGAGAGACCCAGCAATCGCGGCCAACCCGGCGGCCATCACGAATACCTGCCGCTTGACTCGAGCGGGATCGATCCCTGCCGCGATTGCTGCAGATTCGCTCCCCTTGATGGCCCGCATCGACCGGCCGAAACGCGAGTCGATCAGCTGGAACGCGAGAACGATGGCAATCAACACCGCTGCCCAAGCCAGATAGAAACTGTGCTCCGTCCCGATCACTTCAAAGCCAGCGATCCGGAAGGGCACCAACCCCGGCAGTCCGTTGGATCCTCCGGTGAAGGAGTTCGGCTGTGAGACAGTCACCGTGAAGATCACGGCCAGTCCAAGCGTGACCATAGCCAAGTAGAAGCCTTCGAAGCGGAACAAGATCTTGGCGACCAACCACGCCACTACGCATGCGGCAACTACTCCCGCTAAAAGCGAGAACACAGGTGTCCATCCCCAGCGACTCGTCAGGATGGCGGAACTGTACGCCCCGATTCCCATGAGAGTTGCGTGCCCAAGGGAGATCTGCCCTGTGTATCCGAGCAGAAGCACAACCCCCACGGCGACCAAGGCGAAGTGCCCGGCGAAGACGAACGCGGACACGGATGAGGTCTCCACGAGTTTCGGGATGAGCACGACGATCAGCGCCGCCACCGCGATACCTGGCCAGTGGCGACGGAGCCCGCCCGCCACGGCCGCCATCCCATCGTGCGACGCTCCACCGCCAATCACAGCGTGACTCGGCTTCGGGCCGCGCGTGAATCCTTGCGGCCTGAGAATCAGCACGACGAGCAAGAGGAAGAACGTAGTCGCGTCGCGGTAGGCGGACGATCCGTAACCGGCGGAGTACGACTCGAGAATTCCCAGCACCAAACCACCCACCATGGCCGCGGAGAAGCTGCGCAGACCACCCAGAATTGCCACGGTGAAGCCCTTGAACCCCAGCATCACGCCGACACTGAAGGACACGAATGAGAGGGGCGCCATAAGCACACCTGCTAGTCCGGCTAAGCCGCACCCAAGCGCGAACGCCGTCCGCCCCATGGTCCAACTATCGATGCCCACCAGGTCTGCCCCCGCTCGACTGTCCGCGCATGCCCGCAGCCCTAGACCCAAAGTCGTTCGAGTGAAGAACAACCAAAGCAGAAGGCAGACAACAACTCCGAAACCCACGACCCAGAAGGACTGGCGAGCCAGCGAGATCCCGAGGAATTTGACCGGTTCCCCGGCTACAAAGGCTGGGACAGTGATGGGGTCTGAACCCCAGATGAGTTGCGCACCTCCGCGCAACAACAACGACGCGCCAATTGTGATGATCACCAGCGCCTCGACGCTCGCGTTCTTCCCGGCCGGCTGGATGACCGTTCTGTGCATGAGCATCCCCGCCAACGCAGTGACAGCCACTGCCCCGAGGATCGAGATGGGCCAAGGAAGTCCTAGGCGACCCAAGGCGAGGAAGATGAACCCGCCGAGCATCAGGTATTCACCTTGCGCGAAGTTGACCACATTCGTCACCCGGTAGATGGCGATGAAGCCGAATGCGACCAACGCGTAAATCATTCCGTTGACGATGCCGGTGGCGGTCAACTGGGCGAAGACGTCCATGGAGGGTCCTTCAGTGAGGGTACGGATTTCTGCGTGCACCGATCGGAGCGGACCGGCGGGATTTCCGCCGGTCCGCACCGGCGTCCTCAGTCAGTGAGAGGTGCCCACTTGCCGCTCTTGAGCGTGGACACGATGAATCCCGACTGATCGTTTCCCCGGTGGTTCTTCGATGAATAGCCCCACACGGCGGTCGCTCCGACATGGTCGGTCGTCTTCTCGATCGCGTCCCGAACCAGCTTGGCATCAGTCGGATCCTCGAGCGTCTCCATTGCAACTGCCAGGAGGTGCACTGCGTCCCAGGCCAATCCACTGAACGCGTCTGGCGCAGTGCCGGACGGAAGATTCTTGGCGAAGAGGTCGATGGCCTCGTACAGCGGGTCCGACGTCTCCAGCTGGTCGAGAACCGAGACTTTCCACCCGAACGCAATGATGCCCTCCGCGCTCTTCCCGGCGAGCTTCGTGAAGGACTCGCTTGAAATCCCTGCACCGGAGACGATTGGCATCGTCATACCGAGCGCTGCTCTGTTCTTTGCGACCATGGCGACCGGCTGCACTGACCCCGGAGCCAGCAACATTTCCGCACCGGATCCGTTCAACTTGGTGAGTTGCGCGGTCATGTCCGTGTCCGTGAGCTGGTAGCTCTCCGCCCCAACGATCTCAACGCCCCGAGTTGGCAACTCCTTGGTGAGCAGTTCGGCCTGGTCCTGACCCGATGCTCCGCTGTCCGTAATCAGCGCAACCTTCTTGACACCCTGCTCTTTGACCCAGTCAGCCATCATCTGCACTTCATCGCTATTGCCAGAGCTCGCACGGAACAAGTAGGGCCGGACTGGATCCGTGAGGTCGCTGGCGGACGCCACGCCGAACTGTGGGATCTTCGCCGCCTCAGCCAAAGGAGCCGCAGCGAGGGCGAGCGGGCTGGTGATGGGGCCGACTATGGCGACCACCTTCTTGTCGATCAGCTCTCGTGCACAGTTCACCGAACCGGTGACCTTTCCACCGTCATCACAAAAGTGGATCTTCAGGTCACGGCCCTTGACTCCGCCGTCCTTGTTCACGTGCTCGACCGCGGCGACGGCGCCGGTGCGTGCGGAGACGCCCAGCGCGCTCGCCTCCCCTGTTTGGGCGAAGATCACCCCGATATCAATTGGCGACGTGGCGTCACTCGCAGCATCACCGCCACAAGCTGACAGCGTTCCGACCGCAAGGCAGGCGAGCGTAAAGCCAACGCCCTGGATTCTTGTGAACTTCATTTTGGTCCTCTCGAGTGGCATCGGCACCCGCGGTTACGGGTCCGAATGCCCTCTTCAGAGCAGAATTCGATCCCTGACTGCAGACGATTTCGGGGAGGCTAGCAAGGTTCTACAGAAATGTATACAGGAAGGCTCCATTGATTGTGATTGACGTAACACTGGACCCTCTGGTTGAGTCAGGCGCCGGCGTCCTCGCTCTCGCATTGCATACGATGTGCCATTCTCAGACCACGTCCCCGAGTGCCAAACCCAGAACAATCAGGCTCGTTTCTGCCCCACTGCGCGATGGGTCGATGACGCCGACAACAACTCCCAGCACGCGAAGGACGCGCCCACCACACACGAATCCGGAATCCGTGCATCCATTACATTGTTGGGCGCGTGGCAGCCATTCCGCCTGGCCACACCCCCACCTGCACGTTCGCCACGCGGCTGCCCAGAGCTGCTGGCCCGTGGGAGGGTGATGGGACTGCGGCCGGCGCTTATGGGCCGAGGACCCGAGAACGGCAACCGTCTCGGGTCCTGCACGGAGTTGGTGGTTCGCACACCGAATCTCGTGCCAAGTCCTATTGAGTGCCGGTGGTTGATGCCAGGCCAAAATCGACAAAGGGCGCTACGTGCGCGAATAGGATGTTGACTGAGCAACGATTGCCCACCGCCGCATCTGCTCAGCTCGCGATTCGCGCTCAGTGCTCCTCTGTCAGGTCATCGAGGTATGACATCCCCGCACGGTGACCCGACTCTCGCCCATGCCATAGGGACGCCACCCAGTAACTCGGACCGGTCGCGTCGACTGTTTGCACAGCCGTGACGTGCCCGAAATGTGAGCAGGCGAACGTGGGTCCGTGCAGCCACGGCTGCGCGGAGATGCCGCAACGCACGGCTCCCTGTCTCGGGCGCCGACATCCACGTCGAAGGAGTTCACCTTGTCCAACCACTGGAGCTCAGCCAGCCGGCGCAGCCTGCTGGCTGCCGGACTCGCCACCCCGATCGCGGCGAGCGCCGCCGCACCGGCCCAGGCCAACGGCCCCCGGCACCACGGGCGTCCTCCGGGGAAGAAGGGGCGCTGGGACCACCACCTGAAGGCGACCCCCGCCAACCTGCACTGGGGCGGGTTCCCGATCGGCGCGAAGCCGGGCATGGTGATCAGGTCGGGCAAGACCGTCCGGGTCGACATGCTCTCCCACCAGGGCGCGACCCAGGCGACGCACCCGATCGAGTACTTCGCGGCCTTCGGTGCCGGACCGGAGGCGGTCCTGCCCGACGCGATCGAGTTCTGGAAGACCCGGGCCGAGCGCACGGCCAGCGGACGGCAGTACGGCGGCCACGTGCTCACCGGTCCCATCTACGTCGAGGGCGCCGAGCCCGGTGACACGCTCGCGATCGACATCATGGACGTGGAGACGCGTGCGCCGTACGGCTTCAACAACACCTCACCGACCAGCGGCGTGATGGCGGAGTTCTACCCCGGCTGGCGCCAGGGCGACGTCGGCCTCGACATCCCCGCGGTGATCCCGCCGAACATGCCGGCTGGGGTGTGGCCCGACGTACGCACCCACATGTATCGCGTGGGCAAGCACAAGGGAGAGGACGTCGTGTTCTTCTCCGGCGGCCTGAAGATCCCGGCCCAGCCCTTCCCGGGCATCATCGCGGTGGCGCCGGAGAGCGGGGTCTTCATCGGCAACACCGAGGACGCAGCGCCGCCGGAGAGCGGGGTGCAGAACTCGACGCCGCCCTGGACGTTCGGCGGCAACATGGACGTCCGTGACCTGTGCTCGGGCTCGACGCTCTACCTGCCGGTGTTCCAGCCCGGTGGCCAGGTGTTCATGGGCGACCCGCACAGCTGCCAGGGCGACGGCGAGGTCAGCGGCACTGCCGTCGAGCACTCGTGCGTCGGCAACTTCCGGATCACCCTGATCAAGAAGACCGAGACCGAGCTGCCCTGGGCCGAGAACGACACACACTGGATCATGATGGGCATCCACTGGGACCTCGACCGCGCGATGCGGATGGCGGTCGAGAAGACCGTCGACTTCCTGGTGACCACCCAGGGGCTCACCGTGCCCAAGGCCTACTCGTTCGCCTCCATCGCCGTGAACTACCACAACGCCGAGGTCGTGGACCGCACCCAGGTCGTCACGGGCTACATCCCCAAGGACGTCTTCAAGCGCCGCCGCTAGGCCCTGGTCGCGGCCGCATCGGCGGGTCAGGTCACGACCACCGTGACCTGACCCGTCGTGCGGTGGAGCGTCACAGGTGGTGATCAGGAGGGCGAGCACTCCCCCGCGTCCGGGCGGAACAGGAGATGGATCTCGCCGTCGAGATCGACGCGCTGTACGCCGATGCCGTAGATCCGTGCGAGCAGGTCCGGCTCGAGCACGTCGCCCGCTTCACCGCTGGCAGCGACCCCGCCCTGCTGGTCCAGCAGCACCAGGTCGTCGCAGTAGCGCGCCGCCAGGTTCAGGTCGTGGAGCACCACGATCGTGACCGTCCCGAGGCCACGCACCAAGGAGAGCACCTCGTGCTGGAACCGGATGTCGAGGTGGTTGGTCGGCTCGTCGAGGAGCAGGTGGGTGGCCTCCTGGGCGAGGGCGCGCGCGATCAGCACCCGCTGCCGCTCGCCACCCGAGAGGTCGGCGAACGCGCGAGTCGCGAGGTGGAGGCCGCCGACCCGGCTCAGCGCGTCCGCCGCGATCCGGTGGTCGTGCTCGGAGGTGCGCTGGAAGGCGCTCAGGTGCGGGGTCCGCCCGAGCAGCACCATCTCCACCACCGTCATCGTCGACTCAGCGCCGGACTCCTGGACCACCACCGCGAGGCGGCGCGCGGTCTCCCGGGGAGTGAGCTCGCCGAGCCGGTCACCGTCGACCCGCACCTCGCCCGTGGACGTCCGGAGGGCCCCGTAGAGCAGGCGCAGCAACGTGGTCTTGCCGCTGCCGTTGGGGCCGATCAGGCCCAGCACCCGGCCCGGTCCGGCTGCGATGTCCACGCCGGCCAGGACCTCGTCGAGCCCGTAGGACCAGGCGAGCTTCTCGGCACGGATCATCCGGGCCCGAACCGTTCCACGATCCGCTCGAGCCCGTCGACCGTGAGCGGTGTGGGCGGCTCGGTGAAGTTGAACAGCTGGGTCATCACCTCGCCCTCCCGTACGGCGGTGAGCCGCTCCGCACCGGGAAGCTCGGTGACCGCCTGCTCCACCTGCGCAGGGGAGCCGTCGTTGTGGAGCAGGACCAGGACGTCGGGGTCCCGGTCCAGGAGCGCCTCGAGGGTGACCTCGAAGACCCGCTCCTCGACGTCACCGAAGACGTTCTCCAGCCCGGCCGCGCGCAGCTGCGGGTCGGCGGCGGACCTGTTGCCGTAGGCGTAGGTGACGCCACCTCCGACGGTGGGATAGAGCACCGCGGCCGTTCGCCCGCTGGAGGCGCCGACCTTGCGCTGCACCTCGGCCAGGCGCTTCTCGAGCCGGGCCACTGCGGCAGCGGCCTCCTGCTCCTTGCCGAAGACCCGTCCGTAGGTGGTCATCTGCGAGAAGACGTCGTCGAAGTCGGGGTTCTGCGTGGCCTGCTCGCACAGGGCGGGCTCCTCCAGGAGCGGGATGCCCACCGCGGACAGGCTGCTCCGGGACAGGTTCTCCACCTGTCCGAGGACGAGGTCGGGCTCCTGGCTGATGACGACCTCCTTCGAGATCTGCAGGTGCCCGCTGGTGTCGACCTTGTCGGTCAGGAGCGGGATGTCCTCGAGCTCGGCGAGGGTGTCCTCGTCGTAGTACTCCTCGGGGTACTGCCCCGCCCTGGCCGTGACTCGATCCAGCACGCCGAGCTCGTGCAGGAACGGCACGGCACCGCTCCTGAGCAGGACCACCCGCTCCGGTGCTGCCGTGAAGGTGACCTTCGCGCCGCAGTTCTCGACGGTGACGGTCTCGGCGTCCGCGCCCGGGCCATCGGCGGGTGCTGCTGCGGACCCGCAGGCCGTCGTCGCGAGCGCGAGCGCAGCGGCCGCGGCGGCCAGGGCTGATCGGCGTCTCATGGTGCTCCTCGTTGGGTTCATGAACCGGTGGACTGCAGTCGGCGGATGAGCAGGAGCAGGAACGGAGCCCCGACAAGGGAGGTGATGATCCCGATCGGGATCTCCTGGGGCTGGAGCAGGACCCGGGCGATCACATCGGCCCAGACGAGCAGGATCGCTCCCATCAGCGCGGCCACCGGGACGACGCGGGTGTGGACGGCTCCGACGACCCGCCGCGCGACGTGGGGTACGACGAGCCCCACGAAGCCGATGCTTCCTGCGGCGGAGACCACCACGCCCACGCACAGCGAGACCACCACCAGCAGGAGGGTGCGGAACCGCTCCGGAGAGACCCCGAGCGTGTGTGCGGTCTCGTCACCGATCGCCAGGGCGTCCAGCCGCCGGCCCCACAGGGTCAGCGACAGCACCGTCCCGCCGACGACGAGGGCCACCACGACCAGCGCGCTGTTCCACTCGGCGAGCCCGAGGGAGCCCAGCAGCCAGAACAGCACCGAGCGCGCCCCTTCGGCCGACCCGGAGGCGAAGATCAGGAAGCTGGTGGCGGCATAGAGGGCGTAACCCACGGCCACACCCGCGAGCAGCAACCGGATCGAGGTCACCCGACCACCGCTGCGCGCGACCAGGAAGACCAGCAGGGACGCGGCGAGCGCACCGGAGAAGGCACTCACCTGCAGTGCGTGCTCGCCGAAGCCGGCACCGAAGCCGAACAGGATCGCGGCCGCCGCCCCGCTCGAGGCACCGGAGTTGATGCCGAGCAGGTAGGGATCGGCGAGCACGTTGCGCACCATCGCCTGCAGCGCCACCCCGCACACCGCGAGGCCGGCACCGACGAGCACACCGAGCAGCACCCGCGGAAGGCGCACCTGCCAGACGATGGCGTCGGTGGGCAGGCTCCACGACGCGCCGCTCGGCTGTCCCACCAGGTGATGACCGAGCACCTGGACCACCGTCGTGAACGGGATGAACACCGCGCCCGAGGCGACGCCTGCCACGATCGTGGCGAGCAGTCCCACGGTGAGGCCGACCAGCCAGGTCGTCGTCCGGCGCCTGCGCTGCCGGATCCCCAACGGGTCGTACGCCGCCTGCTGCGCTGCCCCCGTTGCCGCCGCCAGACCCCCTGCCACGCTGCCGAGCTCCTCGTTATTGCGAATAGTTCGCAATAACCTACCGGCGGGTGCCGACACTCCGAACCCGGGCCCCGGGCCCTCCACCCGAATGCCGTGGTGTAGATAGATGGCCGGGATGCGACGTACGTCGCCGAAGCCGCAGGCCGCTGGCCATGCCCGCCGCCCGGCGTAGCAGCCCCCGCCACGGAGAAAAGACCCGCCGGACTACCGAGACAGCGTCACCCCGGCCGCCCCGTAGCGCGGCACGGCGAGCACGCTGGCCCGTTTTGGCGGGCTTGCGAGGAACCCCTTGCTAACATTCGCATGTTGACACTAGGCGCCGTACTACGAATCCAGGCGCACCCCACTCGTCAGGAGCAGTGTTGAGCAACCTCGAGCCTCTGGTCAGCCTCGACCGCAGCACACTCCGCGAGCGGGCCCTCGCGGCGCTGCGGGCTGCGATCACCAACGGCCAGTACCGCCCTGGCGACCACCTCGGCGAGGTGGAGCTCGCCACGCATCTCGGAGTCAGCCGCGGGACGGTTCGCGAGGCACTGAGGCACCTCGAGCAGGAAGGGCTGGTCGAGGCCGCCTCCCGTGGGCGTCTCCGCGTCAACAAGCTCTCGGCCGAGGAGATCCGCGGCCTCTACCAGGTCCGTGCCGCGTTGGAAGGGCTGGCTGCGACCAACATCATCAAGTCCGCGAACCGCGACGAATCGGTGGCGGCCCTGCGCGCCGCACTCGCCCGACTGAGCAGCGAGGACGTGGACTTCCTGGAGCGGGTGGAAGCAGACCTCGCGTTCCACCTGCTGCTGTGCGAGCTGGCGGAGAACACCATGCTGGTCGAGACCTGGCGCCATCTCGAGGGACGGATCAGGGTCTCCATCATGAGTCACGACGCGACCGACCTACCGGACATCATGTCCGAGCACCGACACTCGCCCATCGTCGACGCCATCGAGGAGGGCGACATCGCGGCGGCACTGCGCATCGTGGCGGACCACATGAACGCCGCGGCTGACGTCTACGCCGGCGACTGAGGCTGCCGTCACACGAAGATGCTCAGCAGGAGCACCGCGCCGAGACCGACGAAGGACAGCACCGCCTGGGCCACCGTGTAGACCTGAAAGGCACCGCGCACCGACAGGCCCAGCAAGGTCTTGAAGATCCAGAAGGTGTTGTCGGTGACTTGCCCGCCGAAGGCGGCTCCGGATGCCGCGGCGAGCCAGATCAGCACGGCGGAAAGGCCCAGGTCCTGGACGACCGGCGCCAGCAGGGCCGCTGCGGTGATCGCGGCCACGGACCCGGAACCCTGGGCCAGTCGCAGCATCGCCGCGACCAGCCAGGCCAGGACCAGCGGGAAGGCGGCGTTGGCGCTGAAGAGACCGGCCACGAGGCCCCCGACGTTGGTCTCCGCGATGACCTGTCCCAGCGAACCGGCGACCCCGGTGAACAGCAGGATGACGCCGCTGGTCCCAGCCGCTGCCACGATCACCTCCTCGACCCCCGTCCGCCCAAGCGACGGCACAGCGATCGCGACGCCCAGGAGCAACCCGATCAGCAGGGCCACCACGGGGTTCCCCAGGAACCCGAGCAGCGCGATCTCCGTGCCGGCTGCACTCGTGCTGGTGTCCGCGACGATCAGGGCCACCGGGACGAGCAGTGGGATCAAGGCGATGAACAGGGGCTGCTGCTTCGCTGTGTCGTCGTGCACACCGGCTTCACCGCCGCTGCCCCGCCGACGCTCGGTCACGGTCGCCCCGCCACCCCCGCCCTCAGCCGGGGAGATCCCCTGGTGCTCAGCGATGACTGCCTGGTCCGGCGCGCTCTCAGCAACCGATGGCAGGCCCTGACCCGCGATCTCGCCAGTGTGCTCGGGGTCGGTCAGCGGGTCGTCATCCTTCGCGTCGTTCCAGGTGAAGCGCATCAGCAGCGTGTGCAGCAGGACGCTGACGATGATCACCACGGTGCCGAACGGGACCCCCCACAGGAGCATGGTGCCCAGCGACAGGTCCAGGGAGGCTGCGATCGCAAGTGCGGCCGCACCTGGCGGGACCATCAGCAGACCGACCTCGAGGCCGATGGCCAGAGCCCCGGCCAGCGGAGCGATGCTCATGCCGGTCCGCAGGGCGATCGAGCGCGCCATCGGCCCCAAGATGATCAGCGCGACGTCGAAGTAGATCGCGGGAAACACGATTCCCGAGGCCAGGCCGACCACGTAGGGCGAGCGCTTCGCCCCGACGAGCCGCAGCATCCCCTCCACCACGCGGTGCAGGGTCCCCATCGCTGACAACAGCGCGCCCAACATCACCCCGAAGCCGATGATCAGGCCCACCTCGGCCATCAGGTTGCCGAAACCTGCGGAGATGGCGACCGTCGTGGCCTCGTATCCAAGTCCGGCGGCGAGCCCGAGGTACAGGGCCCCGATCACCAGCGAGATGACCGGGTTCAGCTTGGCGATCACGATGAGCCCGACGACGATGCCCACCGTGATCGCGGTGTGGATCAGGAGCGCCGTGGTGCCGACCATGTCATCGCTCCTGCAGGGACAGATGCGGTGTGTTCATCGTGATCTCCATCGGGCGGTGAGGGTCAGGTCAACGTGCCTTGGATTTCATAGTGACGAGGATCACTGCTGAATGTCAACAGTCATCTTTCGGACGATTTAGTGTTGACATCAAGAGTGATCGCCGTCACGCTGGATGACGCGGACTCCCAGCCCAGCGGCTGCGCGCAGGTCTCGCAGAACCCATCCAGGAAAGGGAAGTGACGTCGTGACGTCGCTACACACAGACCAGGCTGGCTCGCCGGCCCCGGAGGCCACCGAACAACGAGTGGAGAGGTTGCGCGCCGCTGCCCAGCGGGTCCGGGGTCATGCCCTGCACATGGGCGAGGTGCAGGGCCAGGGCTACATCGGCCAGGCGCTCGGCGTCGCAGACGTCCTCGCGGTCATCTACTGCGACCAGCTGCGGCACCGTCCCGAGGATCCACACTGGGAGAACCGCGACCGGTTCCTGCTCTCCATCGGTCACTACGCCATCGCGCTGTACGCCGCCCTCGCCGAAGCCGGCACCATCCCCCTCGACGAGCTGGACAACTACGGCTCGGACGACTCGCGCCTGCCGATGTCGAGCATGGCCTCCTACACCCCGGGGGTGGAGATCTCTGGCGGCTCCCTCGGTCACGGGCTGACCGTGGCCACCGGCATGGGCCTGGGCCTGCGCCACCAGGGCAACCCGGCCCGGGTGTTCAACCTCCTCTCCGACGGTGAGCTCGACGAAGGCTCCACCTGGGAGGCCGCGATGGCGTGTGCTCATCACGGACTGGACAACGTCACCGCCATCGTGGACGTCAATGCCCTCCAGGCCGACGGGCCCACCGTCGGGGTGCTGCGCACCGAACCGGTGCTGGAGAAGTGGCAGGCGTTCGGGTGGCACGCCCTGCGCGTGGACGGCAACGACATCGCCGCCCTGGTGGCCGCGTTCGACGAGATCGCCGAGCACCGCGGCTCCCCGTCAGTGCTGATCTGCGACACCCGCATCGGCTACGGCGTACCCCTGCTCATGGAGCGGGAGAAGGCGCACTTCATGCGCGTCGAGGAACACGAATGGCAGGTCGCCCGCACCCAGCTCGAGGAGGGGTCCACCCGATGACCACCAACCAGACCAGCGACCAGTCGAGCACCCGGGTGGCACCGCCCAGGCTCAAGACGTCAGCCATGATCGCCTCGTTCGCCGATCCTGGGCAGCAGACGACCCCGGCCCCGTTCGGCCACGCCCTGGCACAGCTGGCCGAGCAGCGCCCCGAGATCGTCGGGCTCTCCGCCGACCTGGCCAAGTACACCGACATGCACATCTTCCGTGAGGCGCACCCCGACCGGTTCTTCCAGATGGGCATGTCCGAGCAGTCGATGATGGGGGCCGCTGCCGGTCTCGCCGAGGTCGGCCTGGTGCCGTTCGCCTCCACCTACTCGGTGTTCGCGACCCGGCGGGCCTATGACTTCTTGTGTCTCGACATCGCCGAGCCGAACCTCAACGTCAACATCGCGGGAGCGCTGCCGGGGCTCACCACGGGGTACGGCCCGAGTCACCAGGCAACCGAAGACCTCGCGATCCTGCGCGGCTGCCCGAACCTCACCATCGTCGACCCCTGCGACGCTGTCGACCTCGAGCAGGCCGTGCCCCAGCTCGCCGACCATGCTGGGCCCACCTACCTGCGGCTGTTGCGCGGAGCAGTGCCGCGGGTCCTCGACGAGTACGACTACACCTTCCAGCTCGGGAAGGCGGCCGAGCTGCGCACCGGCCGCGACGTGGTCCTGATCTCCACCGGATTGATGACCATGCGGGCGCTGCAGGCGGCTGCCAGGCTGGAGGCCGACCACGTGGACGTGGCGGTGCTGCACGTGCCCACGATCAAGCCGCTGGACACCGTGGCGGTACTTGCTGCGGCGCGCACCGACCGACTGCTGCTCACCTGCGAAAACCATTCCGTCGTCGGTGGCCTGACCGAGTCGGTCGCCGCCACGCTCGCCTTCGCCGGCGTCGGTAACCGCATCGTGCCGGTGGCACTGCCCGACGAGTTCCTGGCCGCGGGTGCACTGCCGACGCTGCACGACCGCTACGGACTGTCCACGGACTCCATCGTCTCCCGGGTCAGGGCCGAGCTCCAGGCCTCCGGGAGCAAGAGCGTCAACGACGCGGGCGACCCACCCACCCTCTGAGCACCACAGCCGAAAGGAAACACCCGATGGCCCACTCCGACCTCACCGCGATCATCACCGGAGCCGCGTCCAGGCGCGGCATCGGCCGCGCCACCGCACACGCCCTCGCAGGGGACGGGTGGAACGTCGCCATCCTCGACCTCGATGAAGCAAGCGCAAAGGAGACAGCCGACGAGATCGCCACCGCACACGACGTCCAGGCCTTCGGACTCGTGGGCGACGTTACCGACCAGGCCTCGGTCGAGAGCGCTCTGGCCGCCCTCGAGAGCTCCGCGCCTCCGATCGGCGCAGTGGTCAACAACGCCGGGATCACCTCCCCCACTCGCTTCCACGACGTCACCGGCGCCGAGTGGGACCGCATCTTCGCGGTCAACGTGCGCGGTGCCTACAACATCACCCGCCGAGTCACCCCCGGCATGGCCGATCGCGGCTTCGGACGGGTGGTCTTCTTGTCCTCGGTCTCGGCTGAACGAGGCGGCGGAGTCTTCGGTGGTGTCGCCTACTCCGCCGCCAAGGCCGCCCAGCTCGGCTTCGCCCGAGCCCTGGCCCGTGAGGTCGGTCCGCACGGCATCACCGTCAACAGCGTGGCCCCCGGGCTGATCGACACCGACATCACCGGCGGAGCCCTCGAGGGCGACTCCAGGACCCAGCTCGTCGCCGGAATCCCGGTAGGTCGCAGCGGCCGGGTCAGCGACGTGGCCGATCTGATCACCTTCCTGTGCCGCGAGCAGACCGGCTACATCACGGGCGCGACCTACGACGTGAACGGCGGCTCACACATCCACTAGTGGGAGGGGCTCAGCCAACGGCCAGGCGGCGGGTGAGTGAGCCCCGTCTCGTTCTTTGGGCTCATGGTTCCGGTGCACGGAGACTGGAGGCATGAGCACGACACCCCGACCCGACACCAATAACCACGAGGTGTCGTCGCACACCTACGACGCCCAGGTCGATGCCGTCCTGGAGCGCATCCGCGACGAGAAGAGCACCGAGGCCGTGATGATCCGGAGCATCCTCGGACACACCGGAGCCCGTGCACCACGCCGAGCTCCCCGCACCCCGGTGAGCTGACCACCCGACGTCGCAGACACCCTCGTCCGCGTCGGACCACCCGACGTCGCAGACACCCTCGTCCGCGTCGGTCACCCGCTTCGAGCTGACTGCTGCTCACCCGTCCTGGTCGGCGGCAGGCTTGTGCACCACCAGCCGCTCCTCGTCGGCCGACAGCACCTCCATCCTGCGTGGGACGCCTTGCGCCGCGCCTTCGCTCAACGTGATCGTGTCGCCGTCGAGCGACCAGCTGCCGGTGGCCTCCTCCGGAGCATCGGCGGCGCCGAGACCGGACTCCGCGAAGCTGCCGTCCGCGCGCAGCTCGAAGGCGACCCGTCCGCGAGCCGGAGGCAGGGGCGTGCCTGCGGGCCGGAACACCATGTTGTCCTCGGTGTCCTCCTCCTGGACGTGCACCCACCGCCCTTTGACCTGGTCGCTGCGCACAGTCGCTACGCCCCGAGGAACGACTTGCGTGGACCCGCGAGGCAGGCGCTCATCCGCGCGACCTGACCCGCGGTGAACATGAACATTGCGGCATCGTCGACGTAGTCCATGTAGTTCATGAACATGTCGCCGTTGGGTCCGTTGCTGCAGCTGACCGTGGGGAAGGACGGCTTCCCGACGTTCGGCCCCGCGCAGTTCGGTGTGTCCGGGACCCGGTCGCCGCCGCTGCAGTCGAGGGTGTCGCCCCAGATGTGGCGCAGGTTGAGCCAGTGCCCGACCTCGTGGGTCAGGGTGCGGCCCCGGTTGAACGGCGCCGCCGCCGTACCCTCCGTGCCGAAGGCCGAGTGCAGGATGACCACGCCGTCGGTCGCCTTGGGCCCGCCGGGGAACTGGGCGTAGCCGAGCAGCCCGCCACCGAGCTGGCACACCCAGATGTTGAGGTACTTGTCCGCGGGCCACGCGACCGACCCGTCCTTGGCCCGCTTGACCGCATCGCCGGCACCGAACGACGCCCGGTCGGTGTGCACGCGCACGACCCCGTTGGTGCGCTTGCCGTGGGGATCGGTGGTTGCGAGGCGGAACCTGACCTTCGGGTCACCCACCAGGCCCTTCCACGGCGCGGGGACCTTGGCGACGTCAGGGTTCGTGGACCGGAAGTCCTTGTTCAGTGCGGTCATCTGGCTCCGGATCTGGGCCAGGCTGATGTTCTGCCGCGGGTTCTTGTGCACGACGTGCACCACGGTCGGGATCGTGACCAGCCTGCGCGCCACCCTGTTTGCATCGCCGGAGGCGAACGCACGAGCGGTGAACTCCTCCGCCCGCCGCTGGTTGGCCCGGAACGAGGGCACCTCCTCGAGGAGACGCTCGTACTCCTGCATTGCGGCACACTGCCGTCGCTTCGGGGCCATGAGACCACCACCTCTGCGAACGAGGCTTCCCCCGCCCGGCACCGGCTGTCAAGGACGAGGACCGCGGCGCGGCCTCAGCCACCCTCCATCTCGGCGTGTCGGTCGAGGAGCTCGCGGGCGGCCTTGCCGGATTCCCCCTCGGCGTCGAGGCCCTGGCGGAAGCTGTCGAGCTTCTCCTTCCCTGCGGGGAACGGGGGAAGCAGCGGTACGTCGGCGTCCACCACGGCCTCGATGACGGTCGGCCGGTCCGCCGCGAGGGCGCGCCGCCAGGCGTCGTCGACCTCGGCGGGATCGGTGATCCTGATCCCCTCGAGTCCCAGCAGCTTGGCGTATTCGGCGTAGGGGAAGTCGGGAAGTGACTGGCTCTCGTCGAACCGGGGCTCGCCCTCCATCTCGCGCTGCTCCCAGGTGACCTCGGCCAGGTCGAGGTTGCGCAACACCAGCACCACGAAGCGTGGGTCTGCCCAACCGGGCCAGAGCCGGCTCACCGTGATCAGCTCGGCGACACCGTTCATCTGCATCGCCCCGTCGCCGGCGAGTGCGATCACCGGGCGGTCGGGTGCGTGCAGCTTCGCCGCGATGCCGTACGGAAGGGCCGAGCCCATGGAGGCCAGCGTCGAGGAGAGGTGCGCCGGCACGCCGTCGGGCAGCCGCAGGTGCCGGGCGTACCAGTAGACGACCGACCCGACGTCGACGCTCACCTGCGCGTCACCGGGCAGGTGGTCGCTCAGTGTCCGGACCACGTGCTCGGGGTTCAGCGGATCCGCCGGGAGGGCCGCGCGCTTCTCGGCGATCTCGTGCCACTCGGTGACCCGCGACTCCACCTCCTCACGCCAGTCACCACGGGGTCGCTCCTCGAGCAGCGGCAGCAGCGCCTCCAGGGTGTCGACGCAGTCCCCGGGCAGGCCGACCTCGATCGGGTAGCGGTTGCCCAGGTGGCGTCCGTCGAGGTCGATCTGCACGGCACGTGCCGCACCCGGCGGTGGGTAGTACTCGGTCCAGGGGTCGTTGCTCCCCACGACCAGCAGGGTGTCGCAGTTCTCCATCAGCCATGCCGACGCGGTGGTGCCGAGGTGGCCCATCACCCCGCAGCTGTTGGGCAGTCCCTCGTCCCACCAGGGCTTGCCCAGCAGGCTCGTGGTCACTCCGGCGCCCAGCCGATCGGCAACGGCAGCCACGAGGTCGCCGGCGTCGCGAGCACCCTGGCCGACGAGCAGGGCCACCCGGTCGCCGGAGTTGAGAACCTCGGCAGCTTCGCGCAGGTGCTCCTCGCGGGGCACGGCGTGCGGTCGTCGCCACCCCGGCGTCGTCACCACCACGCCGTGCTCCTGGGCCTTCTCGGACGGGGCTTCCAGCTTCTGCACGTCGTGCGGCACCACCACCACGCAGGGGGACCTGGTGGCGAGCGCGGTGCGGAACGCCCGGTCCAGCACCATCGGCGCCTGGTCCGCGGAGAGGATCGTCTGGCAGAACTGGGCGGCCACGTCCTTGAACAGGCTGGTGAGGTCGATCTCCTGCTGGTACTCCGAGCCGAGGACCGAGGTCTGCTGCTGACCCACCAGGGCCACCACGGGGACGTGGTCGAGCTTGGCGTCGTAGAGGCCGTTGAGGATGTGCACCGCCCCCGGCCCCTGGGTGCTGGTGACCACCCCCACCTCGCCGGTGTACTTGGCGTGCCCGACCGCCATCAGGGCCGCGTTCTCCTCGTGCCGCGCCTGGATCAGGGGCGGACCGCCCTCGTCGCGCCGCAACGCCCCCATGAAGCTGTTGATGCCGTCACCGGAGTAGCCGAAGATCCGGGTCACCCCCCAGGCATGCAGACGCTCCACCATCAGGTCGGCCACGAGTCGTGTCTGGGTCACGCGGAGGAACGTACCCAGCACGATGTGGACCACACCGAGTCCCGGGCCCGGGCCCCTTGCCAGGTGGGCCGGATGCCTGCGACGTTGTCATCCATGACCCGTCTCGGGTTCGGCACCGGTACGGCGACCCTGGTCGCCGTACTCGCCACGCTCCTGGCGCTGGGGAGTCCCTCTGGAGCGGACGCGAGCACCGGTGCACCGGGCCCGGGGAGCTACCGGAACCCGCTGGCCCCGCGGATCCCGGGTGCAGGGGGCGCGACCGTGGACAGTTGCGCCGATCCGGCGGTGCCGCGCGGCGCCGGACGGGACCGGGGCTCGTGGTTCATGTACTGCACCACCGACCCGCTCAACGACACCGACCTCGTCCAGCCGGACGCCGACCCCGGGGCCAGGAGCGTCCGGCCCGGTCCCGTGCCCCCACGCAGCGAGGCGGACGACCCGGAGCTGGCGGCACTGCGCGCCGTGGCCCCGCAGCTGGCCTTCCACCCGATGCCGATGCTGCGCTCGAAGGACCTGGTGAACTGGACCTACGTCGGCGACGCACTCCCCCAGCCGCCCGCCTGGGCCGCCGACGGCGCCGGGCTGTGGGCCCCGGACGTGGTGCACTCCCGGGCGACCGGCCTGTACTACCTCACGTTCGTGGTCACCGACACCGACGACTCGTTGCGCGGCCCCGGCGCGTGCGCCTCTTCCGAGGACAGTGCGATCGGCGTGGCCGTGAGCACCAGCCCGCTGGGCCCGTGGAGGACCTCGGCGGCACCGCTGGTGGGTCCGCGACCTGACCCAGGGGCGGACTGCGGGTTCTTCTGGACCTACGACCCCGACATCCTCGGTGACGACATCGGCACCTCCAGCGTCCTCTACTACGGCAGCTACAACGGCGGCGTGCACGCGACCCGGGTCGTCCTCGACCGGAACGGCGCCCGCACCGCCGGCACCCCGACCAGGATCACGATCGGCAACCGCTACGAGGGCACCAACGTCGTCGAGCGCGGCGGTTGGTACTGGCTGTTCGGCTCCGCGACGAACTGCTGCAACGGCCCGCTGACGTCGTACGGCGTCTTCGCCGCCCGTTCGCGATCACCCTTCGGACCGTTCCGGGGCCGCGACGGGCACTCGCTGCTGGCCGGTCGGGTCGGAGGCTCCCCGGTGCTGCTCCCCAACGGCAACCGCTGGGTCGGCGTCGGCCACAACTCGGTGTTCCGCGACGCCGCCGGCCGCTGGTGGACCGTCTACCACGCGGCCGACCGCACCGACCCCTACTTCGATCCGGACCCCGGGTTCACCAGGCGCCCCGCGATGCTCGACCCGCTCGACTGGGTCCAGGGCTGGCCGCAGGTGCGTGCCGGCCGTTGGGCGTCCGACACGAGGATGCCCGCGCCGGCCAACCGGAAGGGGCACCCGAGCCGCTACCGCCCGCAGCCGCCGGCACCGGTCGGGCCCGGACGGGCGCTCCCGGGCTTCTCCGAGGACTTCGCGGGCGGCCTCGACGCGACCTGGAGCTGGCGCCGCGAACCGGCACCCGGCACCTGGGCGATCGAGAACGGCGCCCTGCGGTTCGACACCCAGGCCGCGGACCTGCACGCCGACGACAACACCGCGTCGGTGCTGAGCCGGCCCGCCCCACGCGGCGACTTCGTGGTCGAGGCCGACGTCGCACTGAACCTGCCCGCGGAGGGCTGCTGCCACAACTACGTGCAGGCAGGGCTGGTGCTCACCTCGGGGGACGATCGCGCCGACGACACCTTCGTCAAGCTGGTGCACGCCTCGATCTGGGAGACGCGTCAGACCGAGTGGGCCAAGGAGGTGCCGATGGCGCCACCGGAGTACCCGCGCTACGGCAACGGGGTGGTCGGTCCGCCCGGTGCCGTCACCCGGTTGCGCATCGTGGTGGAGCAGCGGCCCGGGGAGGACCGCTACACGGCGTACACCGGCACCCCGGGGAGCCGCCTGGTCCGCGGCGGCACCTGGACCCACGACCTCGGCCAGACCCCACGCATCGGGCTGGTCTCCATGGGGGGCACCGGCTTCACCGCCCGTTTCCTCGACGTCCGGGCGTGGACCCTCCGGCGCTGAGGCTCCACCTCACCAACCCCGTCACAGGAGCGTGCCATGACAGACACCACCGCCACCGACGAAGAGTTCGACCTCGAGGAGATCCGCCGCGGTCTGGAGACCGACGGGATCATCGCCTGCAAGGGCGCCTTCTCCCCCGGCTGGGTGCAGCAGGTCCGCGAGGACGTGGACGCCGCGTTCGAGGAGGCCAGGTCCCGCGAGGGCGGAGCCGTGGGA
The DNA here is from genome assembly GCF_058215735.1 of Nocardioides sp. Z30_9. Classification (NCBI taxonomy): domain Bacteria; kingdom Bacillati; phylum Actinomycetota; class Actinomycetes; order Propionibacteriales; family Nocardioidaceae; genus Nocardioides; species Nocardioides sp. Z30_9. Next base: position 47,286 of record NZ_JBZAJF010000001.1, on the reverse strand, counting down.
CGCGGTCCGAACCGCTGGTACGTCGAGATCCACCCCGAGGCTCTTCGCGGCTTCGTCGACCTGGTCGACCACGCCTGGGTGCGCGCCGTGTGCGAGACGATCCTCGGTCCGGACTACCGGGTCGTCGAGGTCGGGTTCGACACCCCGTTCCCCGGCGCGACGCTGCAGCCCTGGCACCGCGACTTCCCCAGTCCCCCGGAGACCAAGGACGAGCACCGGCTGACCTCGCTGGCGTTCAACCTGACCACCGTTGACACCACCGAGGAGATGGGCCCGTTCGAGATCGCGCTGGGCACCCAGTGGGACCGCGGTGACGACTTCGACCACGAGCAGTTCCCGGCGAAGTCGGAGTACGCCCGCTTCGAGGAGCTCGCGCAACGCAAGTACCCCCGGGTCGGGGACATCTCGGCCCGGTCGGCCCTGACGATCCATCGCGGGACGCCGAACACCTCGCAGGTGTCCCGACCGGTGCTGGTGCTGGGGGTGGACGCTCCGGGCGCCGGCAACGACGCCCACCACGACCTGGCCGTCACCACGGGCTACTGGGATGCGTTGCCCCCGCGGGTCCGCGACCATCTCTCCTGCCCCGTGGTCGACGAGCTCGAGCCGATCACCCAGAAGCACGACATCGAGGGCCTGGTGATGGGCTGAGGTCTCCTACTCGGAGGGTTCCGGGACCCGGCACTCCACCTCCGGGTTGACCCCGGCGCAGTCCAACGGACCCATGTCGTGCTCCTCACTCACCGGTTGCGAGAACCAGCATCCTGCAACCGCCGCCGGGAGGGAGTCCCTGAGCCGATGACGGACTGCACGAGCCCGCAGCAGATCGCGGGGACGAACACGAGCGCGGACCAGAACCCGAGCCCGTCGAGGAGCCGGTCGGCCAGCCCGGACCAGGACCCCTCGTCGAACCGCAGGTGCGAGTAGAGGGTCGATCCCAGCGAGACCAGCACGCCGGTGACCACCCAGGTCACGCACAGTCGTGCCGGGTGCCGGTGGAACCCGTCCCAGAGTCCCCAGGCCGCCGCCGCGCAGACGAGCACGAACATGACGGTGAGGCCGGTGCCGAGGCCGTCACCGGGACTGAGCGCCGAAAGTATCTCGGCGACCCCCTCGGTCAGCAGCAGCAGTGCGGCCGTGCGGAACCCGATGTCGCGAAGCAGGAGCAGTGGTCGTCTCATGGCTCCATCCTTCGTCCTGGGTGTGGGACCGCGCATCCGTACAGGTACTCAGTTGAGGCATCGCAATGCGTTGGAACAAATCAGTTGAGCGGGTATGCCTGGTGGGGCCAACGTGGCAGATGGGGTGTCTGTGCGCGGCCGAGGCTCGCCGGGAGTACGCGAACCAATGCCGGGAGCTGCACCACCCGGTGGCCGTGAGCCGCGCCGCCGGCACATGGGATGATCCCCCGCATGGACATCCGCCTGGACCTCGGCAGAGCGGCCCGGACGGGGATTGCCGAGGCGGTCTATGCGCCCGGCAAGTCGGTGGCCCAGTGCGTCGAGGCCGTGACCGGTCTTCTCGCCGAACCCGACGACAGTCCGGTCCTGCTCACCCGCGCCGATCCCGCACAGGCGGCAGCCGTGCTGGCGGTGCATCCGGGCGCAACCTGCACCACGGTGGCGTACGACGCCCACGGCACCGAGCTCACGACCCTCACGTGGCGCGTCCAGGCCCCCCGCGAGGGGGACCCGCTCCTCCTGACCGCGGGCACGGGCGACCTCCCGGTGGCGCGGGAAGCGGCGGCCGTGCTCACCGCCTACGGCTTCGCGACCACACCGGTCGCCGACGTCGGGGTCGCCGGGCTCCATCGGGTCCTGGCGCTGCGCGACCGGATCGCCTCGGCCGACCTCGTGATCGTGGTGGCCGGCATGGAGGGCGCGCTGGCCAGCGTGGTCACCGGGCTGACTCCCGCGCCCGTGATCGCCGTGCCCACCAGCACTGGCTACGGCGCAGGACTCGAGGGCGTCACCGCGCTCCTGGGGATGCTGGCGTCGTGCAGCCCGGGCGTCAGCGTGGTCGGCATAGACAACGGGTTCGGGGCCGGCTGTGCTGCGGTCCGGATGCTCCGCAGAAGTGGCCCCGCGACGGCGGCTCCGGAGGAGTCCCGGTGACCGATCGATCCCCCGATCTGTCGCCCGTCGACGCGCAGCTGCGCTCCCGGCTGGAGGCTCTCGAGCTCCGGCTCCGTGGGCTGGGCTCGCTCGTCGTGGCGTACTCCGGTGGTGCCGACTCTGCGTTCCTGGTTGCCGCGGCTGCGCGTGCCCTCGGCCCGGAGCACGTCGTCGCGGCGACCGCGGTGTCGGCGTCGCTGCCGGCGAGCGAGCTCGAGAAGGCAGCTGCGTTCGCCCGTGGGCTGGGCGTCCGCCATCTCACCGCGAACACCAACGAGATGGAGCGGCCCGGTTACGTCAGCAACGGCCCTGACCGTTGCTTCCACTGCAAGGCCGAGCTGCTCGACGTGCTGCTCCCACTGGCGAAGGAGCACGGGATCGCCTCCGTGGCCACCGGCACCAACGCGGACGACCTGGTGGCCGGGTTCCGGCCCGGCATCCGCGCCGCTGTCCTCGCCAGCGCCCTGACCCCGCTCGCGGACGCCGGGTTCACAAAGGCGCAGGTGCGAGCAGCCTCCCGGGCATGGGGCCTGGCGACCGCGGACAAGCCGGCCGCGGCCTGCCTGTCCAGCCGGGTGGCCTACGGGTTGTCCATCAGCACCGATCGCCTCAACCGGATCGAACGGGCCGAGGAGGACCTGCGCGCGGCCATGACCGCTGCAGGACTCCCCGAGGGCAACGTCCGCGTGCGCGACCTCGGCGATCGTGCCCGGGTCGAGGTCGACGCCGACCTGGTCCCGGTCGTCACCGACTCACCCGACCTCCTCGCAGCAGTCACCGGCTTCGACGCGGTCGAGGTCGACCCACACGGTTTCCGGTCCGGCTCGATGAACGAGGCGCTGACGCGCCAGGCACGACCATGACCCGGTCGGTGGGATGGATCGACGCCTCCGGGGGCGTCAGCGGCGACATGCTGCTGGGGGCCTGCATCGACAGCGGAGTGGACCCGGCCCTCGTCCAGGAGCAGATCAACCGCCTGGGCCTGCCCGAGAAGGTCACGGTCACCGCCACCCGCACCCGACGCGGCGGACTCGCCGCCACCAAGGCAGTGGTCAGCACCGAACGCTCGACGGTCCAGCGCACGCTGCCTGACGTGCTCTCCCTGCTCGAGGGCGCCGTCGAGCCCGTCGCCGCCCAAGCGGGTGCGGTGTTCCGCGCGCTGGCACGCGCCGAGGCCGCGGCCCACGGCGTACCGCTGGACGAGGTGCACTTCCACGAGGTGGGCGCCCTGGACGCGATCGCGGACATCGTCGGGGTCGTCACCGCTGTCCAGTCACTGGGCCTGAGTCGCCTGGTGTGCAGCCCGATCGCTCTCGGAGGCGGCCGGGTGCGCGGCGCCCACGGGCCCATCCCGATCCCGGGACCCGCGGTGCTCGAACTGTTGCGATCACACGACGCTCCCGCGTTCGGCGGTCCCGTCCAGTCCGAGCTCGCGACCCCGACCGGCGTGGCTCTGATGGTGACCCTCGCCGACGCCTTCGGCCCGCTGCCGCACCTGCGTCCGGAACGGATCGGGACCGGCGCCGGCACCCAGGACCCGGCCGACCACGTGAACGTCACCCGCCTGGTGGTGGGATCCGCGGTGGACAGCCCCGGCCACCCGGCTGACGGCGCCGCGCCGTCGGTGGTGCTCGAGGCGAACGTGGACGACCTGGACCCACGGCTGTGGCCGGCGGTGCTCACCACCCTGATGGCCGCGGGCGCGGCGGATGCCTGGCTGACCCCCATCCTGATGAAGAAGGGGCGTCCCGCCCACACGCTGTCCGTGCTGACGACGGCCAGCAAGGCCGAGCGCCTCGAGCGGATCGTCTTCGAGCACACCTCCACCATCGGGTTGCGACGCGTCGCCGTCGACCGGCGTGCCCTCGAACGTGAGGAGGTGGCGGTGGACGTCTCCGGGGAGCGGGTCAGGGTCAAGCTCGCTCGGCTCGACGGCCACGTCGTCAGCGCCACCCCCGAGTACGACGACGTCGCGCAGGCCGCCGAGGAACTGGGGACCTCGCCCAAGCGGGTCCTCAGCCGGGCTCAACGGGCCGCGGCCGAGCTGCTCGACTTGGAGCCTTGACCGGTTGCGCTCAAGCTCGAACCCGGCTCGACGGCGTCAGCGAAGACCGAACGCACTGCGATGGAAGACCAGCGGCGGGTCGAGGCTCACCGACCTGAAGGAGCTCGCCGCCAAGCCGACCAGTCTGCCGTCCGCCTCGTGCGCGGGTGGGTGCGGGACGCGGTCCAGCGCCGGGGTGCCATGGCGTGAGGTGCTCGACTCCGGCAGGCTGGCCGCGTGGAGATCGAGCTGGCAGGTGTCGAGCGGCTTCACTTCGGTGACGGATCGCCGGTGCGAGCGGCCTCAGCCGTCGCACCGTTCGGCGCCGGCCACCTCGTCGTCCAGGACGACACCACCCATGGCGCCTGGTTCCAGCAGGCGGGCGTGTCCGCTGTGCGCCTGCTCGCCCCGGTGGCCGGGCTCGACGTCTTCGCGGAGGCGGCCGGGACCAAGCACCTCAAGCCCGACCTCGAGGCTGCGTGCCAGGTGGGAGTCGACGGCGACCCCACGTTGCTGATCCTGGGATCGGGTTCCGCACCCGCCCGGATGCGTGCCGTGCTGCTGAGGCTGGAGCGAGGCGAACCAAGGGCCATCGAATCCGAGCTCGGGCCGCTGTACGCCGCCGTCGCCGCAGCCCTCGACGTCGGGCCCGAGCACCTGAACCTGGAGGGCGCCTGCGTCGTCGGATCCTCACTGCGGTGGTTCCACCGCGGGATGCCCGCCGCCGGCCTGCCCTCCGGCAGCGTCGATCTCGACCTCTCCCAGCTGCTGGCGGTTGCGCGCGGACAGGTCCCGGCGGACTCCGTCACAGTGACCCACCCGCGCCACTACGACCTCGGCACCGTCCACGGGGTGGGTCTCGCGATCACCGACGCCGTCACCCTCCCGGACGGGTCCATCCTCGCGAGCGCCGCCGCCGAGGCCAGTGCCAATCCGCGCGACGACGGCCCGGTCGTGGGATCAGCGCTGGTCCGCCTGGAGGGCGACATGATCGCCGACCTTTCGCTCCTGCCCCTGGTCGAGGGACGCGTGAGCAAGGTGGAGGGACTGATGGCGCTCGCGTCCACTGACCCGGGGACGAGGCTCCTGGCCGTCGTCGACGGCGACGACCCGGGCGCCCCCTCCCTGGCCCTGCGGCTGCACGTTCACCGCTGAAGCCGGGTCAGTCAGCAACCTTCGGTCCACCGACCAGCAACGCGACCAAGAAGCACGACATCGAGGGCCAGGCGATGGGCTGACTACCGCACCTCGCGGTCCGGGCCGAGTACGTCGGTGCGGACGAAGCCGGCCAGCTCCGTGGCCAGCCGCTTGGGCTGGTCCACGGGCACCAGGGTGTAGCTGTCCTCGATCTCGACGAGGCGACCACGGGGGAACAGGGCCGCCAGCCGGGGGCCGTGCTCGCGCGGCATCAGCCTGTCCTCGCTCGCCCACACCACCAGCACCGGCCGCGTGAAGGTGGGCAGTCGCGAGGCGAGGTCCGCCAGCTCCGCCCGGGTCGGCGTGGAGAGTGCGAACCTGCGCAGGTCGCGACGGATCGCAGGATCGCGCTGGGCCGGTGCGAACCAGCGGTCCATCACGTCGGTGGCCACCGGTCGCTTGCTCATCCATCCCCAGCCGCCGGGAGCACGCCGGAACCAGCCGAAGCGCTGCAGCTGCATCGCGGTCCACAGCAGCGCCCGCAGCCGCGCGCTCATCGCCATGGCCTTCCCCGGCTGACCCGGAGGGAAGTTGTCGAACGCCTCGCACGCGACCAGGGCTGCTCCCGCCAGCCGGTCGGTCGGGCCGTCGGCGAGCAGGAACTGCGCACCGCCCCAGTCGTTGAGCACGAGCGTCACCTCGCGCAGGTCCAGCGCCTCCAGGAGCTCCCCCACCAGCGCCGCGACGCCCCGGTGGGTGACCAGCTCGGGTCGCTCCATCGGCCGCAGGTGGCTGCCCAGCGGCAGCGTCGGGACCACGCACCGGAAGTCCGGAGCGAGCTGCTCCACCACCTCGGCCCACAGGCTGGCGTCCATGTTCACGCCGTGCAGCAGGACGAGCACCGGTCCCGAGCCCCCGGTGTCGAGGTAGTCGACCTCGCCGGCGGTCAGTCGCACGCTAGACATGGGTCCTCCCGGCGGGTGTGGAAGCGGGCACCGGAGGCGTCGTACGCCGCTCCAGGACCAGCTCGGGCAGCAACCGGTCGAGCCACCCGGGCAGCCACCAGTTGCGGTCCCCCAGGAGCTCCATCAGCGACGGCACCAGCACCAGCCGGACCAGCGTCGCGTCCACCAGCACCGCGAACGCCAGCCCGAACCCGAAGAGCTGGAGCTCCCGGCTCGAGCCGAGTACGAAGCTGCCGAACACGCAGATCATGATCGCGGCGGCCGCGCTGATCACCCGCGCCGTGCGCGCCAGCCCTTCCGCCACCGCGGAGGCATTGTCACGGGTCCTCATGTACTCCTCCTTGATCCGGGACAGCAGGAACACCTCGTAGTCCATGGAGAGGCCGAACACGATCGCGATCAGCATCATCGGCGCCCACGCCTCGACGGGCGCGCTTCCTCCGAGGTCGAGCAGGTCCACTCCCCAGCCCCACTGGAAGACCGCCACGGTCGCGCCGAAGGCGGCCCCGATGGAGAGCAGGTTGGCCACCACCGCCTTCACCGCGACGGCGACGCCCCGGAAGACCGCCAGCAGGAGCAGCATCGCCAGCCCGAGCACCACTGCGAGGAACAGCGGCAGTCGGTCCGCGGTGTAGTCGGCGAAGTCGACGGCCGCCGCGGTGGTGCCCCCGAGGGCCACCTCTGCACCCGTCTGCTCGGTGACCGGGGGGATCACCCGGTCCCGCAACCGGTGCACGAGGTCGGTCGTCCGCTCGTCGCGCGGGCCCGTGGCGGGCACCACCTGGAGGACCGCGACCTCGCCGTCGTCACTGATGGCGGGTGGGCTCACCCGGGCCACGCCCGCGGCGTCGGAGAGGTCCCGGCCGAGACGATCGAGGACCTCGGTCCCAGCCCCGGCAGGCAGCGTGACCGCAGCCACGAGCGGGCCGTTCGAGCCCGGACCGAACCCCTGGGACATCAGGTCGTAGGCCCGGCGCGCGGTGTCCGAGCCGGGCCTGGTGCCCGCGTCGGAGAAGCCCAGCCGCAGGTCGAGCACGGGGACGGTCATCACCACCAGGGCCGCCACCGAGACGAGCGCCCAGGGCAGCGGACGACGCTGGATCTGGCGGCTCCACCTGCGCGCCAGGATGCCGTCTGAGCTCCTGGTCCCTCGGCGGCGGTGCACCGAGAGACGGTCGATCCGGCGGCCCACGATCGCGAGCAGCGCCGGCAGCAGCGTCACCGCGGCCGCCATGGTGAGCAGCACCGCTCCCGCGATGCCGAGGGCGACGCCCGTGATCAGCTTGAGGTCCATCAGGACCAGGCCGAGCGAGGCGATCACCACGGTGACCCCGGCGAACAGCACCGACCGTCCCGCGGTCGTCTGCGCCGTGACCACGGCCTCGACCGGGCCCTCCCCGGCCACCAGCGCCTCGCGGTAGCGGGTCACCACGAGCAGCGCGTAGTCGATGCCCACACCGATCGCGATCATCGCGGCGACGGGCGCCGCGAAGCTGGGCATCTCCACCCAGCGGGCACCGATACCGACCACGGCCACTCCGCTGGCCGCTCCCACGATCCCGACCAGGATCGGCAGCCCCATCGCGAACACCGACCCGAACGCGAGCAGCAGGATCACCACGGCCGCCAGGATCCCGATCAGCTCGGCCGGCGGTCCCGACGCGGTCTCCTGGTCGGTCAGGACGCCGCCGAGCTCCAGGTCGAGCCCGTCCTGGCCCTCCCGGATCTCCGCGAGCCGGTCCTGCACGCCGGCCAGCTGCTCGGCAGGCAGCGTCGGGAGGTCCACCGAGACATAGCCGATGGTCCCGTCCGCCGAGACCTGGCGGCCGCCGCCCGGCTCGTAGGGGCTGGTCACCTGAGCCCGCGGGATCTGCTGCCTCACCTCGTCCGCGACCCGGTCGACCCGGCTGCGGAACTCCTCGCCCGCTCCGGACCCGACGTCCGGCTCCGGGACCCGGAACACCAGCTGTGCCTGGGTGCCCGACCGGAAGTCGAAGCCGGCCTCCTCCATCACCTGCGTGGCCCGGTGGCTCTCTGAGCCGGGCAGGTCGTACTCGTCACTGACGTCCCCGGCGAGGGCTCCCGAGATCACAGACACGGCGACGACCGCCGCGATCCACGCCCCCACCACGGCGTGACGAAAGCGGCGACATGCCAGCGCGAGACGTTCCATCCCCGCACTCCTCTCCAACGTTGTCCGACCTCGGACTGATCACGCTAGGAGCGCTGCCGCCGTGGCACAGGCCGCCTGGGGCGAGGACCCGATCGCTCCGGAGCGACTCCTTCGTCGCCTCACGCGCCTGCCGATCGCGGCGCCACCGATCTAGCATGCAAGCCGTGGCAGTGATCGACATGAGCGCCCGGCGGATCGACCTGCTGCTCTGCGTCGTCGTCACCACCGTGCTGGCGGTGATCGTGTCCTCCGACCAGGGGCAGGGCGGGCCGGTGGACCCGCTGGCCTACGCCTGGGCCCTGGGCCTCGGGCTGCTGATGCTGGTGCGGCGTACGCACCCGTTGCTGATGCTGCTGCTCACTCTCGTCGGGTTCTTCAGCTACCACGCCGCCGGGTTCCCGGCGCTCGGTGTCGCGGTCCCGGTCGCGGCCGCGCTGTTCTCCGCCGCGGAGACCGGGCACACCCGAGCAGCGCTCGTCGCCGCGCTGGTCGCGCTCGTGGGCTCCACGGCGTACCGCGTCATCGACCAGCAGAGCATCGCCTACGTCCTGGGCTACGAGCTCGCGACCCACGTGACCCTGATGGCGGCGGTGATCGCCCTGGGGCACAGCCTGCGCACCGGCCGGCAGCTGCGTCGCCGCCGGGACCAGGTGACCCGGCTGCTGAACCGGCAGCGGGTGCTGGACGCCGACGCCCGCAGCCGGGAGGACCGGCTCGCCCTCGCCCGCGACCTGCACGACTCCATCGGGCACTCACTCACGCTCGCCTCGCTGCACGCGGGCCTGGCCGCCGACGAGCAGGCCGACGCCGCCCAGCGGCACGAGTCCCTGGGGGTGGTTCGTACGGCGGTCTCCGAGGCCCTCTCCCACCTGCGGCGAACCGTCGGGGTGCTGCGCGACGGGCACCGCCCCCAGGCCGCTCCCGGGCTCCGGGATCTCGCCCGGCTGACCCGGGCGCCGGCCACGGCCGGGTACGACGTCCGCATCGAGGCCGACCCGGTGACGCTGTCCCCCGAGGTCGACGCCGCCGTCTTTCGGCTGGTGCAGGAGGGCATCACCAACGTGCTGCGCCACTCCAGTGGACGCAGCATCCGGATCCGGATCACCGAGGCTTCGCCGGGCACGCTGGAGGTCTGCGTGGCTGACGACGGACGCGATCGGGCCGCGTACGACGATGGGCGTACGGCGACACCCGAGCTCGCCGGGGGCCACGGGCTCAGCGGCATGCGCGAGCGCGTCTTCGACCTCGGCGGCGACCTCTGGGTCGAGGCCGGACCCGACGGCTGGGTCGTGCGGGCACGGATCCCCCTGGCGGCCGCGCCGTGACCACGGTCCTGCTGGTGGACGACCAGCGCCTCCTGCGCGCGGGGCTGCGGGCGATCCTGGAGATCGCCGACGACCTCGAGGTGGTCGGCGAGGCGGACAACGGTCTGGAGGCCCTCGCGATGGCGCGCGAGCTGCGGCCGGCAGTCGTGCTGATGGACCTGCAGATGCCGCAGATGAACGGCCACGAGGCGATCCGGGCCATCCGGGCGGACCCGCTCCTCGCCGCCACCCCCGTGCTCGTGCTCACCACCTTCGACGATGACGACGACGTGGTGGAGGCCCTGGCCGCGGGTGCGAACGGCTATCTCCTCAAGGACCTCGAGGCCGAGGACCTCCGCCGCGCGGTCCGCAACGCCGCCGACGGCAGGGCCGAGATGGCGCCCGGCGTGCTGCGACAGATGATGAGCCGGATCGCCCGGCTCCCGACGCGGCGCCGCCGGGACGAGGAGCTGGCCGGCCTGACCGAGCGCGAGCTGGAGATCCTCACCCACGTCGGGCTGGGACTGACCAACGAGGAGATCGGCGAGGCGCTCTTCCTCAGCCGGGAGACCGCGCGCACCTACGTGAGCCGGCTGCTGACCAAGCTCGGCGCCCGCGACCGGGCCCAGCTGGTCGTGCTGGCCCACCGGGCCGGGCTGGTGGATCCGGACGCCGGCCGATGAGTACGACGTCGGGGCCGTGCCCTACTCGGACGGCTTCGGGACCCGGCACTCCACCTTCGGGTTCACCCCGGCGTAGTTCAACGGGCCCGCCACCACCGTCAGCGCGGTGTCGCCCACCTTCTTGCAGTCGACCTCAGCCTTGTCGGTGAAGTAGTCGCGCTGGTAGGCGGCGAACACGCCGATCAGCAACCACACCACCACGATGATCCCGATCAGACGGCCCATCTCGTGCTCCTCGCTCAGGGGTTCGGAACCAAGATGGTGCAACCACCGCCTGGAGGGAAGCCCCCACAGCGTCGAGATGTCCTCCGTCGGCTTCCGGGGGTCCGTCGGCCCTCCCCTCGCTGGGGGAGATCCGCGACACTGGAGGAGGCCAGGAAGGAAGTCCCATGGACACTCAGACAACCGCCGCGCGCCTCGTCGTCGGGATCGACGCGACCCCCGCCAGCACCAGGGGGGTCACCTACGCCGCCCTGGAGGCGGCTCGCCGCGGAGCCGAGCTGGAGATCGTGCACGCCACCCCCGGGTACGGCGACCTCCGCGGCGACATCCCGCTGATCGACGACGCCACCTTGTCGAGCTACGGGCACACCCTGCTCGAGAAGGCCGCCGCCGCGGCCCGGGAAGCGGCCCCGGACCTCGCCGTACGCACCCGGCTGCTCTCGGGCACCCCCGTGACCACGCTGGTGTCCAGCGCCGAGCAGTCGCTGATGGTGGTGCTCGGCGCGGAGCGCCGCTCCTTCGTGGGCCGGCTCTGGACCGGCGACGTGGTCGGCGGCGTCGCCGCCCGAGCCACCTGCCCGGTCGTGGTGGTGGCTCCTGAGTGGGCGCCCGGCAAGGACCTGGGCCGAGTCGTGGTCGGGCTCAAGTCGGTCGACACCGCCGCGCCGCTGCTCGCCGGGGGGCTCGCGGCAGCAGGCCACAGCGGCGCCGAGTTGGTCGTCCTGCACGCCTGGAAGCTGCAGTCCGGGTACGACGACATGATCGCCGCTCGAGCCAGCGCCGACCAGTACGAGGCCCGGGCCAAGGAGCTGATCACACCCGTGGTCGACGAGCTGCGCCGCGACTACCCCGAGGTGGCGGTGCGCATCGAGGTCGTGCACGCGCAGCCGGCCCTCGCCCTGGTCAACGCCTCCTCCGGAGCGGACCGGCTGCTGCTGGCCCGGCCGACCCACGGCGGCCGTGTGCACCACCTCGGAGCCGTGAGCCGCGCCGTCCTCCACGAGTCACGGTGCCCGGTGGAGATCGTCCCTTCCTAGGCGCCGGAGGCGGCAGGGCCCGTCAGTCCTGGGCTCCCGCCGGTTGGGCCTCCGGCCCGGTCAGTCGACGGCCTTCTGCCCACGCACCAGCAGCGCGACCAGCACCGCCGCCGCGGAGATGACGCCGCCGTAGAAGACGGCCGCGTGTATCCCGGCGGCGGTGGCGTCGACCACCGAGGCGCCCGCCTCGATGTCGGCCACCGAGCGCTGCGTCATCACGGTCACGAACAGCGCGGTGCCGGCAGCGCCGGCGACCTGCTGGATCGTCGAGATGGTGGCGCTGCCGTGCGAGTAGAGGTGGTGCGGAAGTGAGCCGAGCGCCGCGGTGAGCAGCGGGGTGAACATCAACGCGAGGCCGATGCTCATCAGCACGTGGATGCTCACGACCGTCCCCTGCGTCGTGCTGGTGTCCAGGGTGGACATCAACCACAGCGCCACCGAGGTGACGGCGGCACCCGGTGCGACCAGCGGCCGGGGACCGAACCTGTCGAAGAGCCGTCCGACGAACGGCGCCAGCAGACCCATCACCAGACCACCGGGCAGGAGCACCAGGCCCGTGTCGAGGGTGCTCAGGCCGAGCACCGACTGCAGGTAGATCGGCAGCAGGATCAGCGTGCCGAAGAGCGCGATCATGCTCACCGCGATCAGTGCGGCCGCGATCGTGAACGTGCTGTTCGCGAACGTGCGCAGGTCCAGCAGGGCGCGCTCGCGCAGGGACAGCTGGCGCGCGACGAAGAGCACCAGGGCGACCGCGCCCACGCTCAGCGGCAGCCAGGACGGAACCGGGGTGTCGCCCGCGGCTGCCTCGCCGAGGCTGCTCAGCCCGTAGATCAGGCCGCCGAAGGCCAGCGCCGACAGCACCACCGAGACGACGTCGATCGGTACGTCGACGGGCTCGGTCACGTTGCGCACCCAGGCCGTGCCCAGCGCCAGCGAGAGCAGGGCGATCGGCAGCACCAGCCAGAACATCCAGCGCCAGTCGAGCTGGTCGAGGATGATGCCCGAGATCGTCGGCCCGATGGCCGGGGCCACCGAGATCACGATGGAGACCGTGCCCATCATCCGGCCGCGCCGCGAGGGCGGGACGAGGTTGAGGATGGTCGTCATCAGCAGCGGCATCATCAGCGCCGTACCCACTGCCTGCACCACGCGCGCCGCGACCAGCACGGCGAAGGTCGGCGCGAGCGCGGCCAGCAGGGTGCCCACGGCGAACGAGACCATCGCGGCCATGAACACCCGCCGCAGCGGGAAGCGGGCGAGCAGGAACCCGGTCACCGGGATCACCACCGCCATCGTGAGCAGGAAGGCGGTGGTCAGCCACTGGGCGGTGGTCGCGGGTACGTCGAACTCCCGCATCAGCTCCGGCAACGCGACGCTCATGATGGTCTCGTTGAGGATCACCACGAACGCGGAGCCGACGAGCAGCGCGATCAGGCGTGCCGTCCGGTCGGTGCCCCGTGCCGGTGGTGCGGAGGTGGTGCTGGTCGTCACTGTGCTCCTCGTGAGTCGAGTGTTTGCTGGCAGTGACTGTCAACACGGCGGCGAACGCCGGCATTCCCTAGAATGGGCCTCGTGACCGACGCCACCCCCGGCCTCCAGGAGCGCCGCCGTCGCCAGACGGCGCGCGAGATCGGCGACGCCGCGCTGCGGCTCTTCGAGGAGCACGGCGTCGACGGCACCACCGTCGACGACATCGCCGAGGCCGCCGGCGTCTCTCCCCGCACGGTGTTCCGCTACTTCCCCACCAAGGAGCGCGCCGCCCTGCTCCCGCAGCAGGAGCTCGAGGACAGGGTCGAGGAGATGCTCGACTCCCTGCGGGCCGACACTGCTCTGCTCCCCCAGCTCGAGGGCGTGTGGCGCGAGATCCTCACCAGCTTCGACGACGGCCGCAGCGAGGCCGGGCAGCAGATGCTCCGGCTGCGACGGCTGATGTGCACCGAGCCGGCTCTGCACCTCGCCGTCCTCGGGATGGACGAGGAGCGGGTCGAGGGCCTGGCAACCCGTCTCGTCGCGCTACTCGGTGCCGACGACGACCTCGAGGTGCGACTGGTGGTCGCCACCGGCTCGGCGGTCGTGCGCACCGCCCTCGACCGGTGGGCGACGGACCGGGAGTCGGGTCGCTCCAGCGACCTCGTCGCGACCTACGACGACGCCTGCCGGCGGCTGCGCTCGATAGTGGCCTGACGCGTCAGCCGCCCCGGACAGGCCGGACCTCCGGGACCGTGGCGACCTTCGCCGCAGCGACGGCCGCGGGCAGGGCCGAGCGCAGGCCCCACTCGAAGAACACCAGCGCGAAGACGGTGACCAGGAGCATGTCGATCCCGTTGGGCAGCACGTCGCGGCCACCTCCGAACCTGCCCAGGAAGCACAGCACCAGCACGCCTGCGTAGTAGGGCCCCAGCCAGGCGAGCGATCCCAACGCCAGCGAGTGGCGCAGCTGCGGCTCGCGGACGACGCGCCACACGAGCACCACGACACCGACAGCGATCGGGATGGTCAGCTTGATCATCGTCTCCCACCCGGTCCAGTAGATGATCAGGGTGATCACGACGAAGGCGACCCGTGAAAGCACCGACGCCGAGTGGAGCCGGAACGGCCGGGCCCGGTCAGGGACCTGCCGGCGCAGTGCGAGGACCGTGACCGGCCCGAGGCACATCGACAGCACGATGGCGCCGGAGTTGAAGGAGAGCAGCTCCGACCACCCGTCGCGGAACGCGAGCAGCAGCACCAGCCCGACCGCGAAGTTCAGCACCATCGCGCGCATCGGAACGCCGTGCCGGTTGAAGACCGACAGGGCGCGCGGGAAGAGACCGTTCTGGGCGACCGCCACCGCGAGCCGACCGGTGGAGGCCGTGGAGACCAGGCCCGCGCCGAACGGCCCGAGCACGGCGTCGGCCACCACGAGCTTGGCCAGCGCCGCCATCCCCAGGCCGGTGAGGAGAGCCGCGAGCGGCCCGTTCACCCCGCCCTTGTCCAGGCCGGCCCAGCCGCCGCCGAGGTTCTCGGGATTGACCGCGCCGACGAAGCCGAGCTGGAGGAGGGTGAACAGCACGATGCAGATGAGGATGCCCCCGACCAGGGCCACCGGGATCGTCACCTGCGGCCGGCGGGCCTCACCGGCGAGGTCCAGCGCGTGCCGGAACCCCAGGAACGCGAACACGACACCGCCGGTGGTGATGGCGCTCAGCACCCCGGTCATCCCTTCCGGAGCGAACCCGGTCTCGCGGATGGGTGCGGTGGAGAAGTTGGTGAGCAGTGCGCCCGCGATGACCACCGGGATGATCACCTTCACCCAGGTGAGCGCGCTGTTGACCCGGGTGAACAGCGCCACGCCGAACGCGTTCAGCCCGGTGAAGGCGATCAGCACGACGGCGGCCGCCACCACCCCCGGCAGGCTCAGCGGACTCTCTCCGCTCGAGGAGGCCTCGGCGACGAAGAGCCAGTCGAAGGCCGGCTCGTTGCTGACGTACTCGAGCATGGCCTGGGTCTCGATCGGCGCGGCGGTCACGTAGCCCACCCACGCCACCCAGCCGATGGCGATGCCCACCCCCTTGCCGTGGCTGAAGGTGGGCAACAGGCCGAGGCCCCCGACCACCGGCAGCATCGCGGAGATCTCGGCATAGACCAGTGCGACCGTGATCAGCATCAGACCTGCGATCGGCCACGCGATGATGGCGGCAGGTCCGGCCTGCTGCGCCGCGAACAGCGGGGCGAACAGCACTCCGGACCCGACCACGCCGCCGACCGCGACGAAGGTCAACCCCAGCGTGCCAACCGAACGGTTGGGGGCTTGCGGCTCGTCCATCCCTGACAACCTCTCGTCCTTGGTCCGCGCCTCAGTCCTGGCCCGATGACGTACCGCTCTCGAGGATCGAGACGATCGAGTAGAGCGTGAAGCAGACCGCACCCAGCCCGACCAGCACGTGTGCGGCGATGAAGACGTTGGTGTCGGTGAACGCAGCCTGAAACACGAACGCCGCCAGGAACAGGCAGCTGAGAGCCGTCACGATCGGGATCAGGGGCACCCGGTTGGCCAGGCTGAACGTACGACGCCACACCAGCGCGAGCAGGCCGACCTTGCTGAGAATGCTGAAGCAGACCAGCCCCAGGCCGATCAGCACGAACCCGGGAGTTCGGTAGTAGGGCTCCCTGTCCAGCCACAGCAGCACGATCCCCCAGACCATGCCGGCGGCGCCCATCGCGATCACCAACCACGACCACATCACCCGGTCGCGGAAACCGTAGGAGTTCTGGACCTGACGCAGGATGCTCCACACCAGCCCGATCAGGCTGGTGCAGATCATCGCGAGGCCGGCGACCACGTGCCCCACCGTGAACCTGCTCGGCGAGGTGGTCGCGAACAGGTTCGCAAACGCGAACACCCACGCGACCGCCGCGAGGAGCACCGGGATGGCGGCGAGAACGGCGACGGCACCTCGGGAGAACGCCTCCTTGGGCGGGGTCCGGTCCCCCGCCGGCTTGGCGGAGTTGACGGGGATCAGGCTGAACTTGGTGGAGGCGGCCGCGACGGTGGCCACGCAGCCACAGATCAGGCCGAGCCCGAGGACGACGTGCCCGGCGACGTACTCGGGGTTCTGGCCGCTGCCCGAGACGCCGGCGAACACGGAGATGCCGTACGCCGCCGCGGTGATCCCCGCCAGGTAGCCGAGCGCGGGGTAGAGCACCTTGTCGACGGCGTTGAAGCGTCCGATCAGCTGCCGGATGATCGTGGCGGCGGTGCAGAACAGGCACAGGCAGATCGCGCCCAGGAACGTGACCACCCGCCCGGCCACGAAGTTGCCCGGCGCATCACCTGCGTTCCAGACGTAGACCCCGAACCCGACGCACACGCCCATCATCGCCAGCGGGATGGCCCGGAAGATGACACTGACCCAGTAGTTCACGACAGCACCACCTCGGTGCGTTGACGGTCGGGCTGCGCTGCTGAGGCCCTGGCCGGGCGGCCCGCTCCACCGGCCCTTTCCAGTAGAGCACGGCGTACCAGCCGTCCTGCTGCCTGCGCTGAATCATTGATTCTGAGTGATGTCCGACGCAGCAGGGCCTTCTAGCGTCGAAGATTCACGGCAACCATCGAAAGGTATTGAGATGGCTACTCGGGACGACGGTCAGCAGCCCCAGGCTGCGCAGAGCTCGGCGCCCAAGCGCGCGTACATCAGCTGGACCTCGATGGCCATCCTGATCGCCACGGCGGTGGCCAGCGTCCGTGGGCTGCCGGCGATGGCCGCCTACGACTGGGCGTCGATCTTCCTCTACGTGCTCCCCGCGATCCTGTTCATGGTGCCGGTGGCCCTGGTCGCCGCCGAGCTCGCGAGCGGTTGGAAGGGCGGCGTCTTCGTCTGGGTCAAGGAGGCGTACGGCGACCGCATCGGCTTCTTCGCGATCTGGCAGCAGTGGATGCAGAACGTGGCGTGGTACCCCGCACAGCTCGCGTTCTTCGCCTCCGCACTTGCCTACGTCTTCGACCCGGGCCTGGCGAACTCGGGCCTGTTCACCGGCCTGGTGATCCTCATCGTGTACTGGTTCTCGACCCTGATCGCGACCCGGGGCGTCGACGCCTTCGCCAAGGTGGGGACCTGGGGGTTCATCGTCGGCACGATCGTCCCGGCCGCTGCCCTGATCATCTTCGCCTTCATCTACTGGCAGGACGGCGGCACCTCGCACCTCCCGGCAGTCTCGGACGCGGAGTGGTTCCCGAAGTTCACCGGACTGGCCAGCATCGTGCTCATCGTGAGCAACTTCCTCTCCTACGCCGGCATGGAGATGAACGCGGTCCACGTCACCGAGATGCGCCGTCCCAGTGTCGGCTTCCCGAAGGCGATCGTGCTCTCGGTCGTGCTCATCCTGTTCGTCTTCATCCTGCCCACGCTGGCCATCTCCGTCGGCGTCCCGAAGTCCGGGGTCAACCTCACCCAGGGGGTGCTCCAGGCCTTCGACGTCTTCTTCAAGCACCTCGGGATGCCCTGGGGAACGGTGGTGATGTCCCTGCTGATCGTGATCGGAATCCTTGCCTCCGTGGTCACCTGGATCCCCGGACCCAGCAAGGGCCTGCTCCTCGTGGGCAAGGAGGGCTACCTGCCTCCGCGCCTGCAGGGCACCAACAGCCGCGGGATGCAGGTACCGATCATGATGGTGCAGGGGTTGATCGTCACCGCCATGGCGGTCCTGTTCGCGGTGCTGCCGTCGGTGCAGTCGGTGTTCTGGATCTTGACCGCGATGGCCGTGCAGCTCTACCTGCTGATGTACATGGTGATGTTCCTGGCGGCCATGCGGTTGCGGCGTACGCACCCCGATGTGCCGCGCGGCTTCCGGACGCCGGCGATGCCGGTGATCGGGTCGATCGGGTTCCTCGCGAGCCTCGCCGCCTTCCTGCTCGGGTTCGTGGAGCCCTCGGGGAACGCGGACGCGACACCCCAGGGCGTCTACGTCCTCATCCTCGTGGCCGGCATCGTCCTCCTCGGCGTGTGGCCGTTCGTCCTGTACAAGCTGCGCAAGCCGGAGTGGAAGATCGAGACCTCCCCGGACAACACCCATTCCGACGCACCGGTCAAGGAGGCCTGAGTTCGATGACGACGAAGCGATCACGCGCGGCCCGTCCCGCAGCACTCCGGATGGCAGCCATGGCCGTGGGGGTGGCTCTGGGCCTCTCCGCCTGCAGCGCGGGTGGGGCCGCGAGCGGCCCCGACAGCGCCCGAGCCAAGAGCCTGGCCCAACAGCTCAACCGGAACCTGACCGACGCCGGACTTCCCAAGCTCGACGTCGAGACGGCGACCACCCTTTACGGCACCGACGGCGGAGTGAGCTGTGAGAACGCCGGAGAGCTCCAGCACCAGCTGTCGCTGTTCCAGTTCGGCAACAACTCCAACAACCTGCGACGAGTGGTGATGGACCCGAGCCTCATCGCCTACGACCTCGCCGTCATCGAGACCTATTGCCCCAACAAGCTCGACTCGTTCCAGGAGCTCGTCGCGGAGCTCGAGACCGAGGAGACCATCCAGTAGGGCGATCAGCATCAGGCAGGCGTCCCAAGCACACACCGACCCCGGCGCACCTGTGCGCGAGACGAGACTCAGGCATGGATCACAGCGAGCGGCTCCACCGGCTGGCGCTCACCCAGGTGGCGCAGCTGGAGAGGGCGCCCGGCGACGCAGACAGCTGGCTCGTCCCGAACCTGGACCCGAAGACCACCGCCCTGGTGCGGCTCGGTGCTCTCGTGACGATGGGTGGTGGCGGTGTGAGCGCCTACGGGACACTCACCGACGGTGCGCTGAGCGCTGGGGCGAGCCTCGACGAGATCGTCGACGTCCTCCTCGTCCTGCTGCCGCTGATCGGCCCGGTGCGCGTGTCGACCGCCGCCACGAACGTGGCCCTGGCGCTGGGGGACGACATCGACGACCTGCCGGACGGCTGGTCACGCCCGTCATGACGCCGCTTCCTGCCCGAGCAGGCCGAGCGAGGTCGCCTGCTGGACCGCCTCGCCCCGCGAGGTGACGCCGAGCTTGCGGTAGATCGCCGAGACCTCGGAGGCGACGGTGTTTCGCGAGACGTGCAGCCGCTGCGCGATGTCGGTGATCCTGAGGTGCGTCTGCAGGTACGGCAGCAGGCGCAGCTCTGCGGGTGTGAGCGGCACGTCGTGGCGGACGCTGCGGGTGGTCGCGGCTACGGTCGTCTCTCGGAAGGCGGTGACCTCGTCGACCAGGGTCCCGAGTCGTGGACGACGACGCAGGACGTCGTCGATCTCGCGCAGGAGGTGGCGGGCGCTGCTGTGGTCGCCACGGGTCCAGTACACCCTTGCCAGCTGGAGGCGGCCCCTGGCGGCGAGGCATGGATGCACGAACGTGGCCCCCGGACGGGCCCGCATGGCGCGAGTGAGCAAATGATCGGCGTCCACGAGGTCGCCCTGGTGCACCGCCAGACGGGCCGCGGCCGCGAGCGGGAGCAGGCTGATCGCGTAGTCCTCCATCAAGTGCTCGTCCAACAACCTCAGCGCGACGTCCACATGCGCTGTCGCCTCGGCCCACCGTCCGTCGTCCATGGCGATGAGGGCCAGACCGGACTCGCTGAGCACGACCGCGTCAGCACTCCCCAAGGCGAGTCCGGTCGCAGTCGCCTCCTCCAACGCCGTCGTGGCCCGGGCAGGCGCGCCGGCGAGCAGGTGTGCCTCGGCCAGGACACACAGAGCGGTGGCACGCCACGGGCTCCACGGCGTCTCCGCGGCCACCGCGGAGGTCGCGTCGGCCATCATCTGCTCGGGGCCCTCGGCGCACATCATGGCGCGCAGAATCGAGCGCGAGGACGCGAACGACGCTTCCCCTTGCCTCGGTGCAAGGTCGTGTGCAGCGTCGGCCGCCACGGCGGCCCAACGCTGGGCGGCGAGCGGCTCCCCCACCGACGCGGCGACCCAGCCGGCGAGCACGACGAGGGGTGGGTTGGCCGCGATCGTGGAGTCACCGAGCGCACGCAGCCATCGCTGCACCGTGGAGACGTGCCCCGCGGCGTACGTCGGCTGCACGAGCTCTGCGACCAGCTGCGCACACCTGTCGCGCTCCTCGGTGTCCAGGAGGCACTCCACCGCCAGGGCCGGTGCGTCGTGCGACTGGAACCAGTCCCCAGCCCGCACGTGCAGCTTCTCGATCATCTCCGAGTCATGCTGGCGCACCTCTCCCAGCAGGAAGTCCCGGAACAGGGAGTGGTAGCGGTACCACTCCCTGCGCCGGTCAAGGGCGACGACGAACGAGTTCGAGCCTGCGAGGGCGCGCAACCGGTCCTGGGAGTCCGACTCCTCCAGGACGGCGTCGCACAACGGGCCGTGCAGCTGGTCGAGGAAGGCGGTACGCCGCAGGAACCGCTGGGTCGCCGGATCGAGGCGGTGGAAGACCTCGCGCTGCAGGTAGTCGGCGATGTAGTGGTCGTTCCCGGTGACGTCGCACTCCCGCTCTCGCCCGTCACGTTCGATCAGGGCAGCCAGATGCAGGCCCGCCGGCCAGCCCTCGGTCAGCTCCGTCACCTCCAGGGCGCGCTCGTGGGTGACCTCGACGCGCGCCGCCGCGAAGATGCGCTCCGCAGCACTCGCGTCCAGGGCGAGGTCGGTCGCGGTGAGCTCGAGGGCGTCCCCGTGGGCGCGCAGGCGAGGAAGGTGTGGTTGGGCGTGACGGCTGGCGGTCACGACCTGGGAGCCCGGCGGGATCGCCGACAGCACGACGTCGAGGACGTCGTGACACTGCGGTGAGCTGAGCTCGTGCAGGTCGTCGAGCAGCAGCACGAACGGCGCCGGAGCCTGGCTGAATGCACGCTTGAGGCGCGGGGCTCCCCGTCCGAGCGCAGCAGTGCCCAGCCCGGTCATGGCTGCGGCCAGGCCGGCCTGTTCGGGGAGGGCGCGCTCGAAGGCCGAGGCGAGCAGGAAGAGCAGGGCGTTCGGGTCGTCGTCGTGCGCGTCGAACGAGATCCACCCGACCCCGCGCCTTTCGCGCCGGGCCCATTCGGCCAGCAGCGTCGACTTCCCGTAGCCGGCGGCTGCGGTGACCCCGACCACGGCGACCCCGCAGTCCCTGGTCGTGTCCGTCAGCGTCGCCCGGCTGACCAGCCCCGGACGTGGCTCGGGAACCGACAGCTTGACGTCCAGGAGGACGTCGTCGAGTCCGACTCCCGGCCGACTGGACCTGCGGGGGCTGCCTGCCACCCTTTCAACTGTAGGCAGCACGGCCCAACGGAGAGGGTGCGGAGAAGTCAGGCGGCGGAGCCCTCCTCGACGTCGGCCGGGGCGATGAAGAAGTTGTCGCGGAACAGGCCCGTGGGGTCGTAGCGGCCCTTGAGCTGACGCAGCCTCGCGAGGTGGGCGGGTGGGAAGGCCCGCTCGATCCACTGCGGTCCGGTGCCGGTCTCGAAGCTGAGGTAGCTGCCGGACAGGTGCGGGACGAGCCGCTCCCAGGCCGCGTCGAAGGCCGAGCTGGCGCCGAAGGCCGAGAGCGAGAACGCGGCGCTGCGACCGGCGTACGCCGTGGCCTCGCTCGGCACCTCGGACACGGCGCCGCCGACCGCGCGGATCGAGAAGTAGTAGGAGGTGCCCGCGTCGAGCAGGTCTGCGACCTCCGTCGCGAGCTCGGCAGAGAGGTGGTCGGCCAGGCCGGAGTGGATGTGCGGCTCACTCCGACCGCGCTGAGGCTCGTCGCTGCTGAACAGCCCCATCAGCTGGTCATAGGTGGCCAGCGCGACCTGCTGCTGCACCAGCGGCGCGATCTCGGCGATCGGCTGCAGGCGCTCGACGACGGTGTCGGGGTCCTCGGAGTCCACGACCAGCATCGCCTGGGCGATCCGCTTCCCGTCCCGTCGAGCGCCGAGGATCACCTGGCCGGTGACGCTGCGGTCGGCGGACTCGATCTCCCGACCCCACCGCTCCAGGAAGGTCGCCGTGTCGTCGGCGTCGAAGGCGAGCTGGGCGAACGCGATCGTGCCGACCCGGGCAGCGGTGAGCTCGAAGGAGGTGGCAATGCCGAAGTTGGCCCCGGCGCCGCGCACGCCCCAGAACAGGTCGGGCTCCTGGTCGGCGCTGGTGCGCACGATGCGCCCGTCGGCCAGGACCATCTCGACCGCGGTCAGGTGGTCGATGGTCAGGCCGTGGCTGCGCGCGAACCACCCGACCCCACCGGCGGTCGCGAGCCCGCCGACACCCACGCCGCCGTAGTCGCCGCTGCTGATCGCGAGCCCGTACGGCGCGAGCGTGCGGGCCACGTCGACCCACCGGGCGCCGGGGCCGAGGCGGACCCGTCCGGTCTCGGCGTCGAGCACCTCGACGGTGTCGAGAGCACTGACGTCGATGACCAGCCCGCCGCGGTTGAGGGAACGGCCGGAGACGCCGTGCCCGGCACTGAGGACGCCGAGCGGCAGCTCGCGGTGCTCACGCGCGACGGCGACCGCGCTCTGCACCTCGGCGACCGTCCGCGGCCGCAGCGCGAGACCGGGGGCACCGCCGCGGAGGTAGCTCGAGGTGTAGCGCGCGTACCCCGGGTCCCCCGGCTCGACGGCGCGCTCGGCCAGCTCGGGCGGCAGCTCGTCGTACCCGATGCCGGGGAGCCGCTTGGCCAGGGCCGAGGCGCCACGGGCCCGGCCGACACGCTCGCGCACCCCGGAGCTCTCGCGTCCCTCGGCGACGCGCTCGCGCAGCTCGCCGGTCCTCGCGGCGAAGCGCCGCAGGCCGTCCTCGTCGTCGCCGATCACGATGAAGGTGCTGACGCCGTCCTCGAGGGCCAGGCGCACCAGCTCGTCGGTGTCCGTGTCCGGGGGGATGTTGAGCAGCCGCACGACCTCCGCGGGGTCCCGGCCGGCCTCCCGGGCGGCCTCGTCGATCACCGCCATGCCGCGCTGCAGGTCGCCGGGCTGGAGGTAGGGCAGCGAGGGCAGCCAGCCGTCGGCCGCGCGGCCGATCAGGCGCAGCATCCGCGGCTTGAGCGCGCCCAGCCAGATCGGCACGTCGTGCGCGGGCGCCGGGCCGCGCTTGGCGCCGCGGACCCGGTGGTACGCGCCGTCGACGGCGAGCATCGATCGGTCCGAGGTGTCCCAGATGCCGCGGATGACGGTGATCGCCTCCGCCAGGGCGTCCACCGCCTCCCCGGGGGTCCGCCGGGTGCCGCCGTAGGCCTCGATCGCGTCCCAGAACCCGCCGGCGCCCAGTCCCAGCGCGGCCCGGCCACCGGAGAGCAGGTCGAGGCTGGCAACCGACTTCGCCAGCACGGCGGGCGGGCGCAGCGGCAGGTTGAGCACGTTGCCGGCCAGGTGGATCCGCTCGGTGCGGGCGGCGGCGTACGAAATCAGCGTCCAGGTGTCCAGGAAGGACGGCTGGTAGGGATGGTCCTGGAACGTCGCGAGGTCGAGGCCGAGCTCCTCGCTGAGCACTGCGAGCTCGACGGGCCGTTGCGGCGAGCCGGCCGTCGGCGTGATGAAGGATCCGAAGCGCAAGGTGTGACCGTAGTCGGGCATGACGCCAGCATGCGTCGTACGCCGACGAAGCGCCAACCACGCGTAAGTAGGTTACGATGAGTAAGTGACTACGAGGAGCTCGACCGCCGTACGCCAGGACTCGATCGACGACGCCACCTGCCGGGAGGCCACGTCCCCCCTCGAGTTCGTCGGTCGCCGCTGGACGGGCGCGATCATGCTGGCCCTCGGTCGCGGGGCCACGCGGTTCGGCGAGATCGAGGCTGCCGTCGACGGGATCTCCGCGCGGCTGCTCACCGCCCGCCTGCGCGAGCTGGAGGCCCACGACCTCGTCGAGCGCGAGGTGATCCCCACGACGCCGGTCTCGGTGCGCTACCGGCTCTCCCCGCGCGGCCGGGACCTGCTGGCGGCGATGCAACCGCTGATGGCCTACCACCTGCGCTGGGGCAGCTGACCACTGGGAGAAGATGGTTCCCGATGTCGGGACCACCTCTGATCGCACGCGTCCTGCGCGTCGGGCCGCACGCAGGCTCGCACCGCGTCGCCGCCCGCGCGTCCGTCTTGGTGGCGGTGCCCCTGCTGGCGCTGTGGTCGGTCGGCCACCTCGACTGGGCCATCTACGCCGCCTTCGGTGCCTTCACCTCGCTGTATGGCCGCAACCACGTCCATCTCTCGCGCCTGAGGATGCAGCTCACGGTGGGCGCGGTGCTCACCGGCTCGGTGCTGGTCGGTGTGGCTGTCGGCCTGTCGTCGCATCGTGACTGGCTCGCCATCCCCGTCACGGCGGCCGCCGCGGGACTCGCCTCGCTGCTCTCCGACGCCCAGGACTGGCACCCCCCTGGATCCCTATTCGTGGTCTTCGCCCTCGCCGCCTGCGCCTCGATCCCGTCCCAGCCGACCGACCTCTGGATCGCCGGTGCGGTCGCGGGGTCCTCAGCGGCCTTCTCGGTCCTCGTGGGCGGACTCGGCGCGGCCCGGCCGGGACGCCACGCGTCCGCGAACCACGCGCGGAGTCGGGTCCCACTGAGCGCGATCGCGACGCGCCACGCAGGGCGGGTCGTGGCGAGCTGCGCCATCGCAGGAACGCTCTCCACCGCCGCGGGCATCGGGCACCCCTACTGGGCGATGGTGTCGGCCGTGGTGCCGCTGACCCACCAGGACTTCACCGGCCAGCTCGCGCGGGGCGCCCAGCGGGTCCTGGGCACGCTGGCCGGCCTGGGGCTCGCAGCGGCGCTCCTGGCAGCCGACCTTCCCGGTCTCGCCCTGATCCTGGTGGTGGTCGTCCTCCAGGCGGGCGCCGAGCTCTGGGTGGGGCGCAACTACGCCATCGCCCTGATCGCCGTGACGCCGCTGGCGCTGCTCATGGTCCACCTGGTCTCCCCCGCGCCGACCAGCACCCTGCTCTTCGACCGGGGTGTGGAGACCGTCATCGGGGTCCTCGTCGGCATCACCGTGGGCTGGTTCACCCGCGCGCCCCACCGCCACGTCACGACCTGAGGCGCCCTTCGCCGCGACCCGACGATCCCCCACTGCCTGAGGAGCACAGTGGGAGAATCGGGTGATGGAGCAGGACCGCCGACGCTTCACGGTGGGCGAGGCTCTCGGAGCACGTCCTGCAGTCGTCCGACGCGCGGGCCCCGCCCGAGAGCTGACTGCCTGCATCGCGCGCATCCTCGTCCTGACCGGCGTCCTCGTCCTCGTCTACGTCACGGCGCCGATGGAGCCGCGCCTCGGTCACGCGGCCACGATCCGGTTGACCCTGTCCCTGCTGGTGCTGGCCCTCGTCGTCACCTGGCAGATCGTGCTGGTCGCCCGGTCGCCCTTCCCGGGGCTCCGTGCAGTGGAGGC
Source organism: Nocardioides sp. Z30_9 (assembly GCF_058215735.1). Lineage (NCBI taxonomy): Bacteria > Bacillati > Actinomycetota > Actinomycetes > Propionibacteriales > Nocardioidaceae > Nocardioides > Nocardioides sp. Z30_9. The sequence goes on along the minus strand of NZ_JBZAJF010000001.1, from coordinate 21,810 downwards.
GATCACGATCAGCGTGCTGCTGCTGGTGCTCAGCTTCAGCTCGTCGTACGTCATCGTGGACCGCGCGGATCCGCACAGCTTCACCGAGACCCTGTCCCGTCTCGACGCCGTGTACTTCACGGTCAGTGTCTTCGCCACGGTGGGGTTCGGCGACATCGCGGCGCGGAGCGACGCCGCCCGAGCGGCAGTGACGTTGCAGATGATCGCGAACATGGTGCTCATCGGGGTCGTTGCCCGCGTGCTCGTCGGAACCGTTCAGGAGCGTCGGCGGACCCTCGACGCTCCCGAGCAGGACGAGCGGTACGACGACACCTAGGCCTGGAAGGGGGCGTCCCGACCGCCACCACGGACCGCTGTCGGGGCGAACGGCAGCATCTGCTGCTCGCCCCTCCGGATCACCAGGTACGTCGACTCGGGGATCTCCCGCCAGGCACCCTCCAGGTCGCTCAACGGCTCGGAGACCACCAACCGGGCGTCCTCGGAGAGCCCCCGCAGCAGCGGATTGTCGGGGTACTGCTGCTGCAGGGTCGAGACCTCAGTGCTGTGGAACAGCGTGCGGGAGCGTCCCTCGCTGCTGTACCGAAAGGCGTGGAACGACTCACCGTCGGTCATCCCGACGGTCATCTGCATGGGGAACTGCACGCCGTGGCGACGACCGGTCTCCTCGATCAGCCCCACGGCCCGACTCACGCCACCCACCGGGTCCTCCTCGAGGCCGAGGGTCAACGCCAGGTAGAAGAACATCTCCGTGTCGCTGGACCCCTCGATGGCGCCGAACAGGACGGGGTCCACAGCCATCGCCAAGTCGTACTTCAACCTGATGAAGTCCTGGATGCCTCCGTTGTGCATGAAGAGCCAGCGCCCGTGCCGGAACGGGTGGCAGTTGCTCTGCTGCACCGGTGAGCCGGTGGAGGCACGGACGTGGGCGAGCACGCAGTGCGACCTGATGTGTGCCGAGATCTCCTCGAGGTTGCGGTCGTTCCACGCAGGCTCGGCGCTTCGGAAGACACCAGGAGCAGGAAGGTCGGTGTACCACCCGAGGCCGAAGCCGTCGCCGTTCGTCGCCTCGGCACCCATCGTGGAGCTCAGGCTCTGCACGATCAGCGAGTGCTTCGGCCGGTAGAGCAGATCGTGGACGAGCACCGGTGAACCGGTGTAGGCGAGCCACCTGCACATCGCGGACTCCTTCCGGGGATCCGGCGATCGAGGACCTGCTCGGCTCGCCGTGCCACCGTCGCAATCCCGGCGCGCACCGGTGCGGGCATCCCCCTTCGGACGATAGCGCTCTCGCAAACACCGACACACCCGGCGACCCGGGGCGACCCGGCCCTCGGAGGTCGTCGCCCGGTCACGAGTCGACGGTTCGGGACGTAGGTCCCCGTTCGGGCGGTCCGGTGTCCCTGCCCGGGAGCAGCTGGCCGCCCTAGCGTCGAGGGAGCGATCACCTGCAGGAGGAACCCATGAAGGCAGCAGTCGTCCCCCAGCTCGGGGCACCCCTGGAGATCCGGGACGTCCCCGTCCCCGTTCCCGGACCCGGCCAGGTCCTCGTCAGGATCGAGGCATCGGGGCTGTGCCACACCGACATCCACGCAGCCCACGGGGACTGGCCCGTCAAGCCGAAGATCCCTCTGGTGCCCGGCCACGAAGGAGTCGGCACGATCACCGAGATGGGCGAGACCGAGGTGCCCCTCACGGTCGGTGACCGGGTCGCGCTCCCGTGGCTCGCTCGTGCCTGCGGACACTGTCGCTACTGCGTCGGTGGGTGGGAGACCTACTGCACGACTCCTCAGTACATGGGCTACACGATGGACGGAAGCTACGCCGAGTACGCCCTGGCCTACGCGAGCCACGTCGTGAAGGTGCCCGACGGCGTCAGCTCGATCGACGCCGCACCTCTGACCTGTGCCGGGGTGACCACCTACAAGGCGCTCAAGGTCGCCCACCCCCAGCCGAACGAGACAGCGATGGTGGTCGGCATCGGAGGACTCGGCCACCTGGGCCTGCAGTACGCCAAGATCTTCGGCACCACGACCGTGGCGGTCGACGTCCACGAGGACAAGCTGCGGCTCGCCCAGGACCTGGGTGCCGATCACGTCGTGGACGCCCGCGGGGACCAAGAGGCCGAGCTGGCGGCGATCGGCGGTGTGGACGTCGCCCTGGTCACGGTCCCCTCCCCCAGCGCGATGCGCGCCGCGCACGCTGCACTCAACCCCAACGGCCGGATGGTCCTGGTCGGCCTGCCCGCCGAGAACACGCTCGAGATCCCCATCTTCGAGACCGTGCTGAGCGGAAAGTCGGTGATCGGGTCCCTGGTGGGGACCCGCAACGACCTGGCGGACTGTCTTGCCCTGCACGCAGCCGGCCGCACCCGGGTGATCACCGCGCGCCGCAGGATCGAGGACGTCAACGAGTGCTTCACCGAGGTCCTCGCCGGCGAAGTGCCGGCGCGCCTGGTCTTCGACATGGAAGGAGCAGGGTGATGGGCGCGCTGGTCGTCTACGAGTCGATGTGGGGCAACACCGGACAGGTCGCGAAGGCAGTCGCTCGTGGGCTCGGCGACGTGGAGGTCGTCGAGGTGGCGCACGCCCCCGTCCCGATCCCAGACGGCATCGACCTGGTGGTGATGGGCGGCCCCACCCACGCGTTCTCGATGACGAGGCCTGCGACCCGGGACACCGCTGTGCAGCAGGGCGCTGCTCCGGGCCACGAGAAGCCCGGGCTGCGCGAATGGCTCGATCGGCTGCCGGAGTCCGACCACCTCGACGTGGCCACCTTCGACACCCGCGTGACCAAGGTGCGCCACCTCCCGGGCTCCGCGGCGAAGGCAGCCGGCAAGGAGGTACGCCGCCACCACCTGGGCCGGGTGGTCACCACCGAGAGCTTCTACGTCGTCGACAGCCCGGGTCCGCTGCTCGACGGGGAGCTGGACCGCGCGGAGCAGTGGGGCAAGTCCCTGGCCCGGTGACCTGCGTGCGCCGACTGGCCGACGGGGGTGGCCCGCGTAGATGGGCACTTGGTCCCGGCACAGCAGTCCCTGTGCCCTGGCCGATCGCTCCCGGATGCCCAAGGCTGAAGTTGAGAGCGACCGGCTCTCACCTGACTGACTTGAGAGGTCTCGCCAGGAGGGCTCATCGAGGAGGTTGCCATGACCATTCCGCTCAACCACCCGACCCTGACCTTGGCAGCCTCGCCTCCACGATGGTCGTGGGGCGTCGCTACGGGCCTGGTCCTCGCCTCGGGCATCGTGGCCTCGTCGGTCTACGGCTTCGTCGCGGCCGACCCCTACAGAGGAATCGCCCACGAGACCGTAGTGGCTGCCCGTGCCCAGGACCTGTGCAGCATCGGGGTCGCAGGCCTGCTGCTGGTACTCCTGCGGCGGACCTCACCGCGGGCCCACCTGGTTCGTCTCGGGCTGCTCGCCTATGTCGCCTACAGCTACGCGATCTACCTCATCGGACTCCCGATGAACCGGTTCTTCCTCGTGTACGCCGTCATCGTCACCGTCTCGGGAGCGGCCTTCCTGGACGGCCTGCTGCGACTCCGCGCCGAGGCGTGGCCGCGGGTGCCCAGCCGGCGCCTGGAACGCACCACGGGTTGGCTGCTCGTCGCCGTCGCCGCGATGTTCGCCGCCCTGTGGCTCAGCGTCCTGCTTCCGTTCGCGTTCGGCGGGGCTGCGCCCTCACCGGCCGGACCCGGTGGAGCGGCGTACCCGGTCTACGTCCTCGACCTCGTGATCGTGCTGCCCGCCGTCGCGGCAGTCGGGGTGATGCTGTTGCGCGGGCACCGGGTCGCCGGCCCGTTGGCCGCAGTGGCGTTGATCAAGATCGTCACCCTGTTCGCGGCCCTGTGGGCCGGTGTCCTCGCCGGCTTCGTCGAGGACGGACACGTCACCCTGGCTGCGGATGCAGGGCCCAGTGCCGCCCTCCTGGGGGTCAGTGTCGTCCTGGTCGGTCGCTGGCTCCGCGCCCTGTCACCGCACCCGACCGAGTACGTGCGGCGGACGCTGTGGGTGTGAGACTGGGGTGATGGAGCACGACCGCCGACGCTTCACGGTGAGCGACGCTCGCGAGGCGCACAGCGCCCGCCTGAGACGGCGCCGGCGCTGGTACCTGGCCCTGATGGGCACCTGCATCACCCTGATCGCGCTGGCGTGGGGCCTGGTCCGGCTCTGGTCCACGACGGCGGCTGTCGTGATGTCCGCCGTCGCGGCGGTCATCCCACCGCTCGCGGTGATGATCGCCAACTGGGACGAGGACCGCTGACAGCAGCCAAGATCGTGTCCCACGGCGTGAGAACTCGCAGGTCACCGCGGGGTTCGCAGTGAAACATCGTGGACGTGCGCCTCGACCTGCTCCTGCTCTGGCTTCCGGACGACGGTCCGATGGCCCTGAGCGTCCGGCGCGCGATGTTCTTCCCGCTCGGCATGGGCCTGATCTGTCTCGCTGCGGTGTCGCTGGGCGTCGCCATGTCCGAGGACCTCAGCGGAACACCACAGGCAGGCTTCCTGCTCGTCGCCGCCTGTCAGCTGTGGGTCGCGGCGCAGCTGGTCCGGGGGCGCTCAGGTCTTGTGAACGTGACTTTGCTCGGCTTGACGGTGCTGTGCAGCCTGCCCCTTTCCGGCGTTGCCGGAACCCCGCTTCGCTTCCCGAGCGATCTGGTCCTCGTGGCCTACTGCCTGTGCTGCGCCATGACGTTCAGGCCGCCGGTGGTCGCGCTGTGCCTGGCGCCCGCGTTCTACGCCTATGTCTTCCTCCAGCCGGGCGCCCAGGGTGCAGACGTGCTGTCGACCTCACTGGACACCCTCGTGCTCAACGCGTGCACCGTGATCGCCTGCTCAGCCTTCGGGGCGTCCGTGGTGTCCGCTGCGCGCAGCGCGGATCGGTCCGCCGCAGCCGCTGCGGCCGCCGAGCTGGACCTCGAACGCAAGGAGACCGAGGCTGCTGCGGCCGACGCGGTCCGGCGCGTCCTCCACGACGACGTGCTCAGCGCCCTGCGAGCGGTCTCGGAGCTGCCGTTCGAGGACCGTCTCCTGGTACGCCGCGCCTGCAAGGAGGCTGTCCGCTCGGTCGCCTCCTTCGATCGAGCAGATGCCTAGTCGAGCAGCCCCTCGCACCCAGGTCTCGTTCGATGCCTGGGTGCGAGAGCTCCGGACCACTCTGGAGGCCGAGAGCGCCCTCCGGGTGCGACTGCGGCTCGACACGACCGATGACGCCTGCGTCGTACCCACCGGCGTCCTCGCCGCTCTTCGAGGAGCGAGCCGCGAGGCCTGTCGCAACGCCGTGCGCCATGCAGGCGTGGACGAGGTCGACCTGAACGTGCACGCCGACGCGTCGGGGGTGCGGGTCCAGGTCGTGGACCACGGTCGCCCCATCAGCGGAGCCTTGACCGGCTTCGGCATCAAGCACTCGATCCTGGGACGGATGGCAACCGCAGGTGGCCACGCGACGGTCACCCATGACCCCCGAGATGGCACCACCGTGACCCTGACCTGGTCACCGCGCGCAGAACCGCAGCCGGCCCGAGCGACGACCGCCACGCACTACGAGAACATCTGGGCAGCCACGGGAAACAGGCGCGTTGCCCGACGGATCGTCGCGCCCATGGTGGTCGCCCACCTGATCCTGGCCGCGCGCCACACCGACGAGGCGAGTCACCCGCTGCCGTTGGCGATGCTCGCCCCGACGCTGGTGGTCGTGCTGGTCTGCGCCGTCCGCAGCATCGAGACCCGGGCGCCCACCGTGCTGGGTCTGACGTCGTGGAGCTGTGGGCTCAGCGCCCTGACGGGTATCGGTCTCTACCTCGCAGGGCCGGGCGCGACGCAGGGATACGCGTCGTGGCCGATCGCCCTGGCGGAGCTGCCGCTGTTCATCTTCGCCTACTTCGTACCCCTCCGACTGATCTGGCTGCTGACCGTCCCGCAGCTGCTCACGGTCTGGCTGAGCATCTGGATCGACCCCTCGACCTCGACCCTGCAGGCCACCGGGGCCCTGCAGGCCACGGTCACACCGGCAGTGTGCTCCTGCCTCATCGGCGCCTTCGTCAGCCGGGCCGGTCGCGTCGTCGACCGGGAGCGCAGACGTCTCCAGGTCGCCATGGCCGCCAGCCATGAGCAGAAGTCCTTGGTGGAGGCATCCGACCGGCACCTCGCCATGACCAGGGACGAGATCGCCCCGTGGCTGGACCAGATCGCGGAAGGCTCGCTGAGCCACAGCGACCCGAAGTCGCGGGAACGAGCCCGAACCCTGCAGCACCTGGCCCGCGACGACCTCTACATCCCGGGTTTCTACACCCCTGAGCTCCGGCGCCAGGTTCAGCTCTTCCGCACGGCCGGAGGCCGGATCGACATCCGCCCCGGCTTCGACGCCGAGCGCGACACCGCCCTCGGCAGGGCGCTCCTCGCTGCCGTCCTGCCCGATCTGTCCCCGGAGCACCAGCTCAGGCTGACGAGCAGTACGACGGGCACGAGACCAGCTGCCCGCCTCGTCGTCATCCCTCCCCTGCCGCAAGAGGCTCTGGCCCAGGTGGTCTCCTCCCAGACCGACCGGGACCTGCACGTGGAGTCGGACGCCTATGCCACGACTCTCACGCTGTCCGAGAAGTGAGCCTGAACGTGGGGCGCACCGCTGCGCTGTTCAGGAACCGATTCAGTCGTGACCGCGGCGCCCTCAGCTGAGGACCAGGACCGCCGCACCCGTCAGCGTTCCCTCGGCCAGGTCGTCCAGTGCCCGGTCGGCCTCCTCGAACCGATAGCCGGTCACGTGCGGCGTGATTCCCACCGCAGCGGCCAGCCGCAAGAACTCCTCCCCGTCCGCACGTGTGTTGGCGGTGACGCTGGTGAGCGTGCGCTCGCGGAACAGGTGTCGTTGGTAGTCGAGGACGGGTATGTCGCCGAGATGGATGCCTGCCACCGCGAGGGTGCCGCCCTGCTCCAGCGCCGCCAGCGCAACCGGCACCAGCTCACCGGCCGGCGCGAAGAGCACCGCGCCGTGCAGCGGTACGGGCGGGGCGTCGGTGGCCGCGCCGGCCGATGCTGCTCCCAGCTCGAGGGCCAGGCGGCGCGCGGACTCACCCCTCGTCAGCACGTGGACCTCGTAACCCTGGGCAAGGGCGAGCTGGGCCGTGAGGTGAGCACTGGCACCGAACCCGTAGATGCCCAGGCGGCCTCCCGGAGGAAGCTGCGCTCGCTTGAGTGCGCGGTAGCCGATGATGCCCGAACACAGCAGCGGGGCGAGCTGCTCCGCCGGCACGGACGTGGGTAGCGCGTAGGCATACGCCTCGTGTACGACGGCGTACTCCGCGAACCCGCCGTCTGCGTCCCACCCGGTGAACGACGCGGAACGGCACAGGTTCTCCCGGCCCCGTCTGCAGGCGCCGCACACGCCGCAGGTGTGGCGCAGCCAGGCGATCGCGGCCCGGTCCCCGATGCGGAACCGGCTCGCTTGGCCACCGACCGCGACCACGTTGCCGACCACCTCGTGTCCCGGTATCCGACGTGCGGCGCGAGGAGCCAGATCTCCGTCCGCCAGGTGCAGGTCCGTGCGACACACGCCGCACGCCTCGACCCGGACGACCACCTCGAACGCCCCGGGAGCAGGCTGGTCGCGTTCGACCTCGACCAGTCTTCCCGGCCCACCGGCCCTGCCGCTGACTGCCCAACCACGCATCGGGTCCTCCGCATCGTCCGTGGACAGCTCAACGATGACCCAACCCCGCCCGAGGCGACAGGGACCGAAGTCCTGCAGCACGCCCTGGCCTGGGACCTTCGGCACTACGCACCTCGACACGCACGCAGGACGATCGACACATGGGGTCATCCGCCCGCGGACCGTTCGCCCCGACGAACCTCGTGTTCAACCGGCTGCTCATCCCGGTGCTCCAGAGCGAGGCTGGTCGGCGTCTGGGACGCAGACTCGCCGTGGTCGAGTACCTCGGCCGACGCTCAGGTCAGCCGCACCGACTCGTCACGCAGTACGTGGTCGACGGCAGCACTGTGCGCATCGACGTGGGGGTTCCCAGCCGGAAGACGTGGTGGCGAAACTTCACCACGGGGCACCCGGTGCGCCTTCAGCTCGCGGGCAACCAGTACGACACGACCGCCCGCGTCGTTTGCCAGGGCGACCGGGTCGAGGTCGTTGCCGAGCTCTGACCCGGAGCTTCATGACCAACCTCAGCGAGGCACTTCCCACCAAGTCCCTCAGGAGCATGAAGTCGTGCCCGAGAGAGGCCCACCATCCTCAACGCGCTCCCGTTCGAACAAGTCGCGCATCCATCGTCGGCGACACACGCGAGCTCTGCATCGCCAAGCCGGCCATTGCCGCCGACGTAGCGACGCTGCTGGGGTGGGGACGCCTGGTGTCGACAGGCTGAGGTCGACGGCGGGAAGCGGCCGGGCGTCACGACCGAGGAGTCGGCGGAGCGTGACCTTCTCGAGGTCACCGCCCGCAGCCAACCCCGATTGGCCCGCACCCTCCAGCGCTCGAGCCACGCCTTGGCGCAGGCTGCTGGCCGGGTCGAGCGGCTGCCGATCATGCGCCGGGGCGAGCGTCCCAGCACGCATGTGCCGAGCCCAGGCGCCTGAAGCGCCAACTTGGGGCCTCGGTGTTTGCCGGGCCGGCCACACGGTGATTAGACTTACACACCAAGTTGCCCCTCTGGGCGACGTCTGCCTCGTTGAAGCCAATCGACCAGGCTCCTGGGTGCTCCAAACGAGCGGCACTCACCACTCCGTCTCCTTGGAGACGTCACGGTTGGTGTGCCATGACTGCTTCCCTACAGACCCGCAACGCGGTACGACACAGCGCATCCGAAGAACGCTCTGTCCGCACCCGCGAGCTCTTCGAGCTGGCCCAGACGTGCGCGTGCGAGCACGAACGGCGCGAGCTGCTGAACACCGTGATCGAGCTGCATCTCGACTACGCCCACGCCCAAGCGGCTCGTTACCGCTCCCGCGGCGTACCCCTCGAAGACCTCAGACAGGTGGCCGCGATGGCCCTGACGAAGGCAGCGCGAGGCTACGACGTCACCACCGGCAATGAGTTCTTGTCCTATGCGGCCCCCACGATCCGTGGAGAACTGCGCAAGCACTTCCGCGACCACGCCTGGATGATCCGGCCCACGCGCAGGATCCAGGAGCTCCAGGCCCGCATCAACGCCGCGGAAGCTGAGCTCTCCCACCAACTGGGGCGATCCCCTCAGCCTCTGGAGATCGCCCGGCATCTGGACGAGCCCGCCGAATCCGTCATCGAGGCCCTGGCGAGCGATGGCTACTTCACGGTGACTTCCCTGGACCACCCGGTCGGCGGCGAGGGATACACCGCGACCTTGGGCGACCTGGTGCCCGACGAGGACAGCGACCGCGACACTGCCGAGGCCCGCCTGATGCTCGATCCCGTGCTTCGCACGCTGGATGAACGTGACCGGCTGATCCTCCGCCTGCGCTTCTACCAAGGACTGAGCCAGCGTGAGATCGGCGAGAGGCTAGGGGTGACCCAGATGCAGGTGTCACGAATTCTCAGCCGCATCCTGGGACAGCTCCGCCACCGCGTCGGTGAGATCCCGTGCGCCTGATCTGAGCTTGTTCATCCACGGGATCGTGCTGGCTAACCTCAAGGCGCTGTCCTGAGGTTCCGGCAGCCGCCGGTGGACCGAACCCGCGTAACCGGAATCTGGCATCCCGAGAGGGCGCCAGCATGCCCGCGTCGACGCGTTCCAGTACCTCGACGGCGAGCAGGGCTTTCTCGGCGTGGCGAAGTAACAGAGGTAGCCACAGAACGGTGACGTGTGCTTGATGCCGGTGAGTGCTTGCAGGTCGGGTACGTCGGGGCCGGAAGCGGCGGCTCCCTTTCACGTGTGTAGGTCAGGCAAGCTCTGTCCGCGGCCCACGGGCAACCAGATTCGCCCACCGATATGGCGACCACCGAGCACGATCGGCTGGGTCGCCAACCGCCTCGGCGTCACTCCGACTCCGGTGTGGTGCCCTCGAGCAGGTGGAGGCTGCGAATCTGGTTCGGAGCCAGACGGGTTGTAGCCGTGCTGAACTGCGTACTCGTGCTCAGCGGACGCGCAAGGACGCAGTGAGGACACTTGTTCAGCAACGGATGCCCACCGTCCATCGGGGCCACGTACGAAGCAGCCATGCCAACGACAACCAGCGAGCCGATCAGCGACCCGGGCACTGACTCCGAACCCTCCGTGAACCCCATCGCCCCCGGGGAGGACCCGGGCGACACACCGGACCCCGACCAGGACACCCCAGACGCCTGGTAGGCACCGAGCCCCGAGACGCGTGGCTACTCGGGCATTTCTAGCCTTGATTCTCTGAGTGAGACTCGGATCACTCGGATACTTCGGTTGAGCGCGCTCCCTGGGGGCAATGTGTACGTGTCCCGCCAACTGGCGGGCATTCACGCTTGCACTACGCGCTTCAACAGCGAGGCATCTGTGCCTGCACTACGCAACAGGAGTCTCCATGTCGAACATCGACACCGCCACCCACAACGACCACCACGCGACCGGCGACCACGCCTACAGCCCGGCCCGCCGCGTCAGCACCGAGACCAAGGCGTCGTTCAAGACCACCGAGCTCATCGCCTACGTCGTCGCCGTCATCGCCGTCCTGATCGCCTCGGCGATGGTCGACTCGAGCGACTTCGGAGCCCAGGAGGCCTGGCGCTACGTCACCTTCCTGACCATCGGCTACATGATCAGCCGGGGACTCGCGAAGTCCGGCAGCCGCGACTTCTTCGACGACGACCGCGACGCTCGCTGACCCACAGTTGTTGAGGGGCCCCGGACACCACCAGGTGACCGGGGCCCTTTCGGCACCCGCCGTCTCTAGGTAGCCAGCTGGCTGATCACCAGCAGGCCGATCACCAGCAGGCCATCACTGCGATCGCGATGACCAGGAGCGGGGATGAGGAACACCATCGACTTCTCCACGTCTACTCCTCATGAGGGCCGGGGTGACGCGCCCGATAGGACGCCAGCGCTCAGTACCCCGGCCGCCGCTCGCCAGCGGCGCCGCGCTGGTGACATCGAGGCCTAACCTCGAGCGAGGCTCAGCCGTCTGCCCGGGAGCGCAGGGGCAGCCCGGCCTTGCCGGCCTCATCGACCATGCGCTGCGCGAGGACGCGCACCTTGCTATTGGCGTTCATCGAGCGAAGGCACAGACACCTGGAAGGCTGCGACGTCAGTGAGGCTGGCCGCGCGCATGAGTAGCCCCATGGCCTGCCCGATGACTGCGCGCGACTCGGTCAGCCGCAGTTGAACAAGCCACTGAGCGGGAGGGCTCTACACGACGCCTCGTCCCGCGCGTGCCGGGTTGGCACGGCGTCAGCCCTTGGGACATCCTGCTCTGATGCCTAACTACGAGGACTTCAGCGTCGAGCTGGCAACCGCGGCCAGGGGGATGCAGGACGAGGCCAGCCCCAAGGAAGCGATGCAGCGCGCGGTGGACATCGCAACCAAGATCCTGCCCGGCTGCGACGCCGCTGGCGTGTGCGTCGTCTACCGCGGAGAGCGTGTCGACACCCACGCGACGAGCATCGACTCACTTCGCGAAGTGGACGCCCTGCAACATGAATTGAAGGAAGGGCCCTGCATCGACGCCCTGCAGGAGCACGACACCGTTCGCAGCAGCGATCTGTCCCGCGACGAGCGGTGGCCGGACTGGGGTCGCGAAGTTTCCGGGCGACTAGGACTTTTCAGCATCGTCAGCTACCGCCTGTTCTCCAGCGGTGACAGCCTCGGCGCGTTGAACCTCTACGGCAAGGTCCGTTCCGCTTTCAGTGCCGACGACGAGCACGACGGTCTCGCTCTCGCAGCGCACGTCGGTGTTGCCCTGGCGGGGGCCCAACAAGTGGAGAACCTGGAGAAGGCACTGGGTAGCCGGACGGTGATCGGCCAGGCAACTGGCATCGTCATGGAGCGGTTCGACCTGGACGCTGACCGCGCTTTCGACGTACTGACCAGGCTGTCACGCAACAAGAACCTGAAGCTGCGACAACTCGCCGAGCAGATCACCCAGACCCGGAGCGTTCCGAAGGGGTAGACGCCAACCGTCCCCGAGGCCGCGGGCAGGGTGACCCTTCGCCACGAACGCCCGGGGCCACCGGCCCCGATGAGATCGTCGTGCAGCAGGGCCATCGGGTTCGAGGACCGGGTCCTGAGCGCAGGACCCCGAGGCCCGGTTGGGCCCCGGGGTCGCGGTGACTCCATGTCCTACCTCGTGAGCGGCCCGGAGTAGCCCAACCGGCCGCGCGTGCCGATGATCACCGCTCCCCCGGCGACGAGCGCTCCCGCGGCCAGTGCGTGCGTCCACGAGTCGCCGTCGATCCCGGGGAACATCTCGCCCCAGATCAGGGAGGCAAAGGAGTTGACACTGACGTGGGCGAGGATCGCCACGGGCAGGCTCTCCCCCGTCCGGTTGAAGATCCAGGTCATGACGAAGTTGAACCCGACGCAGAACAGCAGGAATGCCGCTGCCCGGGTCCAGCTGGCATCCGGGTAGTCCCCCCAGGGCGTGAAGAACAGGGGCAGGTGCCACACGGCCCAGATGGGGCCGAGGATCATCGACGCGACGAGGGGACGGAAACGGGCCTGCAAGCGCGGCAGGGCGAAGTCGCGCCAGCCCGGCTCCTCGGCCAGTCCCGTCGTGACGAACTGAACGACCAGCATGGGGACGTACATGGCGAGCGCCATGGCGGAGGGTGCGTGGACGTCGCCCCCGGAGAAGGCGAGTCCGGTCAGCAGCATCCCCGCGGGGATCCCGAGAAGGGCGACCGCGTACCAGCGCGGAGCGACCCGCCAACGCAGCAGACGTCCGGCCCAGTCGCGCACTCCCTGCCGCCCGTCGGTGATCGCCGTGACGAGGAAGGCCGAGAAGATCGGCCCCAGGTAGGCACCGGGAAGCATCCCGGCGATCTCGTTGATGTGGATGGGAAGGACACCGAGGGCGTCCTCCGACAGCACGTACGGCGCCCAGGCGATCCAGCTCAGCAGGTTCGCGAGGATGAAGAAGGACAGCAGGGGGTGGCGGCGGATGAGGCCGAGCCGGTCTGCGCGAGGCGGCGTACTCGTGGTGGTGTCGATGGCGGTCATGACCGCTCCCTTCTGTGGCTCTTGGGATGCGCTTTCCCCTTGACGCTAGGTGTCTGCGCCGCTGCCCACCTGAGGCAAAGGCATGAACCTCACGGGCTCCATCGAAAGGTGCAAGCGCTTGGTGGACGACCGTCGCTCCCACGGATTCCGAGAGCGTCCGCCTCCTCGTCTAACCTGCCCACATGCCCGCGCCGCCTCCGTTCAGCCCCGTCGTCGCGCTGCTGACGATCACCCGGGTGTGGGAGGAATCGTTCAGCAGCGCCCTGAAGCCACTGGGCCTGACCACCCGCAAGTACGGGCTGCTCGGCCACGTCCGCGGGACTCCAGGCATCTCCTTCAGCGAGCTCGCCCGCCGTTCACGGATCACGGTGCAGAGCACGCACACGATGGTGGCGGCGCTGGTCGACGCCGGGCTCGTCGACGACGGCACCGCCCACGCGGGGTCCGCGTCCAGCCTGCGGGTGACCGCCGAGGGCGAGGACCTGCTGGCTCGCGCGGCACAGGTGGTGGAGCAGCTCGACGTGGAGTTCACCGCGCGGCACCCCGAGCTGACCGAGGCGCTCCGTGCACACATGGGCAGGGTGACCGGCGAGTCCTAACCACCTTCAGATAACCTGAAGGTTATGGAGTCACTGTTGCTGTCCCTCCACGTCGTCGCGGGCATCCTGTTCGTCGGGCCCGTCGCCGTGGCCACCAGCCTGTTCCCCCGCTACGCGCCCGTGACCGTCATGTTCGGCGGCGCCGGAGCCACCGAGCGGAGCCTCGAGACCGCGCGGTTGCTGCACCGGATCACCCGCTTCTACGGCGTCCTGGCGCTCGTCGTCCCTGTCGTCGGCCTCGCGCTGGCCGGCGTACAGGGCCGTACGACGGAGGTCTGGGTCGTCATCGCGATGGTGCTCACCGCCGGCGCCGGCGGCCTGCTCGCGCTGCAGATCACGCCGCGTCAGGAGGAGGCACTCGGCTCACCTGACGACGGCAGCCAGCTGCGTCGACTGGGCATGCTCGCGGGCGTCTTCAACCTGCTGTGGGCCGTCGTGGTGGTGCTGATGGTCATCCGCCCAGGATCGAGCACGCCGTGACCCCGCTGCGCGTGCTGGGCACGCTCTCCGCGCTCGAGCTCATCAGCGTCCTCGCACTGCTGGCAAATCTCCCCACCGCACACGACCCCTCGGTGACCGGGCTCCTCGGCCCGATCCACGGAGCGCTCTACCTGACCGTCGCTGTCACCGCGCTCCTGTGTCGTGGCCTGCGGACGCGGACCCGTGTCGGTGCGCTCGTGCCAGTGCTGAGCGGCCCACTCACGCTGGTCAACCTGCAACTGGAGGGCCGGCGAGGATGAGCCTGCGGCACTACCTGCACCGACCCCCAGCCATCACCGCCGCCGAAGCGGTACGACGGGTCGCCGACGGCGCGCTCATCGTGGACGTCCGACGGGACTTCGAGTGGAACCGGGCGCACATCCCGCACGCCGTACACCTGCCGCTGGAGGAGCTTGCCGAACGCTGCCTCGAGCTCCCCGACGACCGTCTGCTGATCACCTTCTGCACGGGCGGCATCCGCTCCGCGGGCGCGGCGAACCTGCTCCTGGAGAACGGCTTCGAGGCGGTCAACATGAGCCGCGGCCTGATCGACTGGCGGGCCGTCGGAGGCCCGCTCACCAGCCCCTGACTCAGAACCAGCTGGCGCATGTTGCGCCCGTACAGCGAGCGTGCGGAGCGCCGGCGTGGAACGACCATGACTCTCCCACCCCCATGGCGTGGCTTGGCGAAGTCGCGCCGACGGGCACTGACGAGCCCGCCGACCGACAGCTCACCCGAACGCTGCGTCGCGACGTGCGAAGCCGCCGTTCCGGACGATCGCTGAACGCAGGGGGACCAACAGGTCGTGCAACCGGATCGTTGCCTCCTCACCGATCGTCTCCCACAGGGGCAGATTCGCTCGGTCCGTGCGTTCCTCGATGGCGTCGCGGAACCGGTTGCCGGCATCGGTGAGCTCACCGCCCGAGGTGACCAGTCCCCGCGCAGCCAGTCGTTCGACGGTGCCGCTCCACTCGTCCTGCGACCAACCACGCGTCGCCTTGAGCAGCTTGACCGGCAACGACCGGTTGCTCTCGAGCACCAGGGCCTCCAGTGCCGTGAGCGGCTCTGAGCAGAGGACCGCGACGTGGGCGTCGCCGCGCCATTCCCTGATGACGGCAAGGAGCTGCCAGAGCTTCACGAGCGGGTCGGCGGGCAGTGGAGCCGACCGGTTGCCAGCCGCGAGCGGCTTGCCCTCGTATCCGATCCGGTCGCAGGCACGTTGACACAAGTCCGTCGCCTCGGCGATCTCAGTCTCCGACAGCACCCCCGAGGCCAACCGGTCCAGCGCCGCCCCGACTGCGCGGTAACGCGCCTGCTGGATGGCGTCGGTGTCGGCCCGCGTCCAGTCCGAAGGCGTACCCGCGACGACCGTGTCATGGCGAAAGTTGAAGAAGGTCGCGGTGAGCACCTCAGCGCTGACCGGCCCAAGCGCGGCTCCGCGTCCGGCAAAGTAGCCCGCGTGGGTGGTGTAGCCGAGGGCGGCATACTCCGAGGCCGGCTCCGGGGCGAAATATATGAAGGAGTGCACCGGCTGAATGACCTGATGCAGCCTTTGCGCGACCGACTCTTCCATGGCCGCACCCTACAAGTGGTTCACCTCCATGATGTGCTTGCGCGTGGGTACGGCGACCTCGATGCGGCGAAGCCTGCCATCGGCGTCCTTGCACCTCGTACGTGCCCGGACCGTGCCATTGGGCATCCTGGTGAACTCGATCTGCCCGAAGGTCCCGATCGGGGTGCGCGGTCTGGGCATCAGATCACCCCGCTCGAGCACGCGCCCCGGGGAGTTCTCGCGCTGTTGTGCAACCCAGGCCTGAACGTCGGAGACCGCGAACTTCAAATGTCGACCGACCGGCACGGCGCACGGCCCGTGACCGCCTGTGCGCCACTCGTAGATCGTCTTCACCGGGACGCCGAGGTAGTCGGCGAGCTGCTGGGTGCTCAGCAGTGGCTCCAAGGCGGCCGCTGGGTTCGACATCGTGTCCATGCAGGACAGGTGCGCACGCGCTCCGGCACCGACGGGAGTCATCCGGAACCGTCAGGAGCACCGTGGGTGCCGGACCGGGATTCGCCGGGGGCGCGATCTGAAAGTGGAGGGGAAGTGGAGGGTGTATCAAATCTCAGACGCTTTCAGGCTCGGAGATCACAGATCTCCGAGCCTGAATTCGGTCGGGCTGACAGGATTTGAACCTGCGACCCCTTGACCCCCAGTCAAGTGCGCTACCAAGCTGCGCCACAGCCCGAAAGCCTCGATCAATCCGGTGTTCTGGTCGATTGGCGAGGCGAATGGAACCTTACCCCAGCCCCTGCGTCGTCCCCGAATCGGGCTGGTCGCCCCCGTTCCCACGGCCCTAACTTCGCACGGCTTGTGGACGCTCACTGGCCGGTCCCGGCCTTGATGAGCGTCCATAACCCCGATTTACATGGGTCTCGGAGGACTAGCGCTTGCGCTTCTCCCGCGGGCGCACCTCGAGCTGGATCGGCGTACCGATGAAGCCGAACTCCTCGCGCAGGCGGCGCTCGATGAAGCGCTCGTAGCCGGCGTCCAGCTTGCCGCTGGTGAACAGCACGAAGATCGGCGGGGCGGTGGTGGCCTGGGTGCCGAACAGGACCTTGGGCTGCTTGCCGCTGCGCACCGGGTGCGGGTGCTCGGCGACCAGGCGGCCCAGGAAGGAGTTGAGCTGGCCGGTGGTGACCCGGGTCTCCCAGCCCTCCAGGGCCTTCTCCAGCGCCGGCACGATCCGGTCGATGTGCCAGCCGGTGCGGGCCGTCACGTTGATCCGTGGCGCCCACTGCACCTGCACCAGGTCGCGCTCCACCTCACGGTCGAGGTAGTAACGGCGCTCCTCGTCGACGAGGTCCCACTTGTTGAACGCGATCACCAGCGCGCGGCCGGAGTCGCGCACCGTCTGGATGATCCGCATGTCCTGCTCGGAGACTGACTGGGAGCCGTCGATGACCAGGATGCAGACCTCGGCGCGCTCGATGGCGGTCTCGGTGCGCAGCGAGGCGTAGTACTCGTGCCCCGACGCGGTCTTCACCCGCTTGCGGATGCCGGCGGTGTCGATGAACCGCCAGGTCCTGCCGCCGAGCTCGATCAGCTCGTCGACCGGGTCGACGGTCGTGCCGGAGGCGTCGTCGACGACCACGCGGTTCTCCCCCGCCAGCTTGTTCAGCAGCGAGGACTTGCCGACGTTGGGGCGTCCGATGATCGCGATCCGGCGCGGCCCGCCGACCGGCTCGAAGGACTCCTGCGGGGTTTCCGGCAGGGCCTCCAGCACCGCGTCGAGCAGGTCGCCGGAGCCCCGGCCGTGCAGTGCGGATACCGGGATCGGCTCACCGAGCCCGAGGTTCCACAGCCCGTAGGCCTCGGCCTCGGCCCGCTGGTCGTCCACCTTGTTCGCCGCGAGTACGACGGGCTTGCCCGACTTGCGCAGGATCCGGACCACGGCCTCGTCGTGGTCGGTGACCCCGACCCCGGCGTCGACGACGAACATCACCGCGTCGGCGATGTTCACCGCGATCTCGGCCTGGGCGCGGATGCTCTCGGCCAGCCCCTTGGCATCGGGGTCCCAGCCACCGGTGTCCACGACGGTGAACGCGCGGCCGTTCCAGTGCGCGTCGTAGGAGACCCGGTCGCGGGTGACGCCGGGCTTGTCCTCGACCACGGCCTCCCGTCGGCCGATGATGCGGTTGACCAGCGTCGACTTGCCCACGTTGGGGCGGCCGACGACGGCCAGGATCGGAACCCGCACGTCGGCGGACTCGGTGCTGTCGATGTCGTTGCTCATGCCTTCTTCTTCTCACGCTTGGGACCCAGCGGACCGGGCAAGGTCATGCCGGTCCTCTCCTGGGCCTCTCGGATGGTCTGGAGGATCGCCGAGGTCACGGCTTGCGCCGCCTCGGCAACCTGGTGCTGGGTGCGCGGCCACGGGCTCTTCGGCAGGTGGACCGGCTCCCCGAAGGTCATCGCGATCCTGGTGCCGCGCGGCGGGATCGACCCGTCGGCGCCGCCGGGCACCCGCGTGCCGAGGAAGGACACCGGGACCACGGGGGCTCCGGTGACCAGCGCCAGGTAGGCGGCTCCGGCACGCGGGGAGGTCATGTCCCCCGGGCCGCGGGTGCCCTCGGGGAACACCCCGACGGCCCGCCCTGCCTGGAGCGTCCGGACGGCGCTGCGGATCGCCGCCACGTCGACCCGGAACCGGTCCAGCGGGATCTGTCCCGCGGCCAGCAGGAACTCTCCGAGGCCACGCCGGTCGAACATCTCCTGCTTGGTCAGTGCGTGCACCGGCCGCGGTGTGAAGATCGCCAGCAACGGACCGTCGATCCAGCCCACGTGGTTGGCCGCCATCACGAGCGGTCCGGTCGAGGGCACCCGGTCGGCGCCGTACAGCTCGACGTCGTACCACGCCCGCAGCAGCCGCTGCGCGACCGGACGACCGCCGCGGAGCAGTCCCGTGCGCGGGGCCGGCACCCCGATGGTCGAGGGCAGCTCTCCACCGGCGATGGGGAGAGCCGGGCTCATGACCGGCTCATCCCGGCGCCCCCGAGGACGCTGAGGACGCTGAGGACGCCGAGGACCGGGTGGGTTCGGCGGGGGCCGCGACGGCCTGCCCGATGATGTCGACGACCTGCTCGACGACCTCGTCGAGGGTGTACGGCGTGGTGTCGAGGTGGATGGCGCCGTCGGGCATCAGCAGCGGCGCAGCGGCGCGGCCGCTGTCGATCGCGTCGCGGCGGAGCAGGTCGGCCTGGGTCGCCTCGACGGTACCGGCGCCGTTCTCCGCCGTACGGCGGGCCGCGCGGGCTGCCGGGTCAGCGGTGAGGAAGAGCTTCACCGTCGCGTCGGGGGCCACCACGGAGCCGATGTCCCGGCCCTCCACGACGATCCCGCCGGCGCCGATGATGGAGCGCTGCAGCTCCAGGAGGCGCTGGCGAACCTGCGGCACCGAGGCGACCGCGCTGACGTGGTCGGTGATCTCCTGGGAGCGGATCCGGACGGCGACGTCGTCGCCGTCCACGGTGATCGTGGGGTCCTGCGGGTCGGTGCCGGAGACGAGCTCGGGTTCGCCGGAGCGGGCCGCGATGGCGTCCGGGTCCTCGAGGTCGACGGCGTGCTGGAGCATCCAGGCGGTCATCGCGCGGAACTGGGCGCCGGTGTCGAGGTAGCGCAGGCCGAGGCGCGTCGCGACGCCGCGAGCAGTGCTGGACTTGCCCGACCCGGAGGGGCCGTCCATCGCCACGACGACGCTGCTGATCCCAGTGGTGGATCCGGTGATGGACACTGCGCTGAACTCCCGCTGTCTCGAGTCCCCCGGCGGGGGCGTTGCTGCAAACCTCAACCTTACCGGTGAGTGACCCATTCCCTGGTCTCGAGCGAGGCGCGGAGCGACTCCGCTGCTGTGTCCTGCACCACCAGCTCCACCAGGCCGACCGGTCGGCCGGGGTCGTGGTCGATGTGCAGGTCCTCGATGTTGACCCCGATGTCGCCCACGTCGGCGAACAGCCGGGAGAGCTCTCCGGGGTGGTCGGGCACCGAGACGAACACCGAGGCGGTGCGGAGCAGCGGACCACCGTGCTTGCCCGGGATCGCGCGGGTGCCTGCGACACCGCGGGTGAGGATCTCCCCGAGCTGGTCGGGGTCGTCGGCGGCGAGCACCTCCACGAGACGACCCAGCTCCCCCTGCACGTCGCGCAGAATCTCCCCCACGGCGGCGTGGTTGGCGCGCAGGATCTGGCTCCACAGGTCGGGGTCGCCGCCCGCGATCCGGGTGACGTCGCGCACCCCCTGACCCGACAGCGAGAGGTGCTCGGGCTCGGCCTCGGCGAGCTGCCC
Source organism: Nocardioides sp. Z30_9 (assembly GCF_058215735.1). Lineage (NCBI taxonomy): Bacteria > Bacillati > Actinomycetota > Actinomycetes > Propionibacteriales > Nocardioidaceae > Nocardioides > Nocardioides sp. Z30_9. Next base: position 1,794 of record NZ_JBZAJF010000001.1, on the reverse strand, counting down.
GGCGGTGAGTACGGCGAGCAGGTGCGGCAGGTGGGAGGTGCGTGCGACGGCACGGTCGTGCTCGACCGGGGAGAGCCGGACCGGCTCCGCACGACACAGCACGGCCAGGGACTCCACCAGTGCCACCGCGTCGGGCGAGGAGTGGACGTGCGGGGTGATCGCCCACGGCCGGCCGTCGAACAGGGCAGCCGTCGCGGCCAGCGGTCCGGAGCGTTCGCTGCCGGCCATCGGGTGACTGCCCACGTAGCGCGCCAGCAGGTCCTCCCCGACGTGGTCGGCGATCTGGGCCAGCGGCAGGCTCTTCACGCTGCCGACGTCGGTGACGACGCCGCCGCGTTCGAGCGCCTCGACCACCGCCGACGCGATGTGGTCAGGAGGTACGGCGACGACGGTGAGCTGGGCCACCCCGGCTGCGGGCGCGGGGATGCCCGCGCCCAGGCCGCTCGCCGTGCGCACGTGCTCGCGGTTGGCGTCGCTGAGCCACACCTCGAGCCCGGCCCCGGCCGCGGCCAGGCCGACCGAGGTCCCCAGCAGGCCGGCGCCGACGACGTGGACCGGACCGACCAGCTCCGCGCGAGCCTGTCCAGGCTCAGCCATGCCGATCGCTGATCCGGTCAGGCATCCGGGACCTCGCGGACCCGGTTCAGGTCGCGTCGCAGCGCGGCGGCACCGTGCAGGTAGACGTGGGTGACGTCCTTGCGGGAGAGCTCGGTCTCGACGTGCGCCATCATCCGCACTACCCGGGGCATCGAGCCCTCGATCTCCAGCTCGCGGGCGCAGATCAGGGGTACGTCGTCGAAGCCCAACTGCCGGGCGGCGTACGCCGGGAACTCGGAGTGGAGGTCGGAGGTGGCGGTGAAGATGATGCTGACGAAGTCCTCGAGCTCCAGGGAGTTCGAGGTCATCACGTCCCGCACCATCTCGGCGACCCGGTCGAGCATGTGGTCGCGGGTGTCGGTCTCGAGCTGGGTGGCACCACGCACGGCGCGGACGGACACGGCTCCTCCTGGGCTGGGGGTTCGTCGGCGGAGGTCAGTATGCCGCCTACGGCAGCCTATCGTCGCGGGCTGAGGACCTCGGGCTCGGTCTTCTCGCGGACCTCGTCCTCGGTGACTCCGGGGGCGAGCTCCACGAGCTCGAGACCGTTCTCGGTGACGTCGAGGACACACAGGTCGGTGATGATCCGCTCGACGACTCCCCGGCCGGTGTAGGGCAGCGAGCACTCCTCGACGATCTTGTAGGACCCGTCCTTGGCGTTGTGCTCCATCAGCACGATCACCCGCTTCGCGCCATGGACCAGGTCCATCGCACCGCCCATGCCCTTGACCATCTTCCCCGGGATCATCCAGTTCGCGATGTCGCCGGTCCTCGAGACCTGCATCGCCCCCAGGATCGCCGCATCGATCTTCCCACCGCGGATCATCCCGAAGCTGGTCGCGGAGTCGAAGAACGAGGCACCCGGACGCAACGTGACCGTCTCCTTGCCCGCGTTGATCAGATCGGCGTCCTCCTCACCCTCCACCGGGTAGGCGCCGGTGCCCAGGACACCGTTCTCGGACTGCAGCACCAGCTCCACGTCGTCCCCGACATAGTTCGGCACCAACGTCGGCAGACCGATCCCCAGATTCACATAGCTGCCATCGGCCAGCTCCGAGGCCGCCCGCGCCGCCATCTCCTCACGACTCCAGCTCATGCCGGCTCTCCCTTGGGTCGCACCGTGCGCTTCTCGATCCGCTTGTCCGCGGCCTGCTCCGGGGTCAGCTCGACCACCCGCTGCACGAACACACCCGGGGT